>CAWFHL010000001.1:0-2557173 GCA_963815645.1 uncultured Actinomycetes bacterium
CGTGCCAGATCGCTGCCCGGATCTGCCAGCGCCTCTTTGTCGCCAGAGACGTCGACGCCGTCGGCGAGCATCCGGCGCGCCTCGGCGAGGTCCTCGGAGCGCTCGACGCTGAGCGCGCCGGCGACCCGGCCGTCCTTCAGGTACCAGACCGAGAACTCGCCGCGTCGCGGTCGCCGCGCCAGATCTCCTCGTCCCACTCGTAGGCCGGGCCCGACGTACTCGAGGCTGGCCCAGTCGGCGAGGTCGCTGAAGAAGTAGGGGACGACGTCGTAGTCGCGGTCGTCGCCGAGCATGTTGCCGGCGGCGTGCATCCCCTGCTGCATCGCCACGTCCCAGTGCTCGACCCGGATCCGGCGGCCGTGGACGACGCTCTCGTAGGAGCAGCAGTCGCCGGCCGCGTAGATCGCCCGCGACCGAGGTCTGCAGCTTGGAGTCGCAGACGATCCCGTCGTCGACCTCGAGGCCGGCGCGCTCGGCCAGCATCGCGTCGGGGCGCACGCCGGCGCCGACGACGACCGCGTCGCACTCGATCGCGAGGCCGCTCTTGGTGAGCACCGCCCGGACCCGGCCGTCGCCCTCGAAGGCCTCCAGCTCCTCGCCGCCGTGGATCGTCGACCCCCTTGCGACTCGACCGGCTCCTGGAACCAGCGCCCGGCGTCCTCGCCGAAGGTCCGCGAGAGGACGACGTCCTCCATGCACACGATCGTGCACTGCGTGCCCTTCGCGGTCAGCGAGGCGGCGACCTCGGTGCCGATGTAGCTGCCGCCGATCAGGACGACGTGCTCGGCCGCCTCGGCGTCGGCGCGGATCGCGTCGGAGTTGCCGAAGGCCCGCAGGTAGTGGATGCCCTCGTTCTCGGCGCCCTCGACGCGGAGGATGTTGACCATCGCGCCGGTGGCGATCAGCGCCTTGCCGAAGGCGACCTCCTCCCCGCCCTGGAGCTTCGCCGTCCGCGCCTCGGGGTCGAGCGACATCACGTTGCGCCCGCTGAGCAGCTCGACCCCGTTCTCCTCGTACCAGGCGGGCGGGTTGACGTAGGCGTCCTCGCGGCTCGGCCTCGCCGCGCAGGTACTCCTTCGAGAGCGGCGGCCGTTCGTAGGGCGGCTCGGGCTCGCGGCCGACCAGCAGCACCAGCCCTCGGCGCCGCGCCTGCGCAGCTCCGCGGCGCAGTGGGCCGCGGCCATGCCGCCGCCGATCAGCAGGAAGTCGACCTCGCGGTCGGCCACGGCCCGCTCAGCCCTCCGCCGAGTCGCCGTCCGGACCGAAGAGCGCCTTCAGCTCGTCCTCCTTGCCCGGGTCGAGCACGGCGAGCACCTCGTCGCCCGCCTCCAGCACGGTGTCGGGGCCGGGGACGAAGCCCTTGCCGTCGCGCAGGACCGAGATCAGCAGGCTGCCCTCGGGCATCTGCAGGTCGCCGACCCGGCGCCGGTGACGCCGGAGTCCTTGCCGAGCAGCATCTCGATGATCTCCAGCTGCTCCTCCTGCAGGTCGAGCAGGTGGACGAGGCCGTACTCGGGCACCTCGTGCTCGAGCAGGCGCAGGATCAGGTCGGTCGCCGAGACCGACGGCTTGATCCCGAGCAGGTCGAAGTGGGGGCGGTTGCGCGGGTTGTTGACGCGGGCGATGATCTGCTCGACCACGTACTTCTCCCGCGCGACCTGGCAGATCAGCATGTTGTCCTCGTCGTCGCCGGTCACCGCGATCACCATGTCGGCGCGCTGGACGCCCGGCCCGCTCGAGCACCCAGAGCTCGGAGGCGTCGCCGTAGGGGACGTTGTGCTCGAGCTCCTGCTCGACGGTCAGGTAGCGGCGGCGGTTGCTCTCGATCACCGTCACCTCGTGCTCCTTTTCGAGCAGCTCGCGGGCCAGGTTCCAGCCGACCTTGCCGGCGCCGACGACGATGATGTACACCCCAGCCTCCCCCCGCCCTCAGGCCGCCTCGCCGGCGCCCGTGGCGCCCTCCGCCTTCTCCGCTGCCGCCCGGACCTCGCGTCCCCAGCATCTCGATCGCGACCCGGGTCGGGCAGACCGTGTGCAGGCCCTGGCGCTGGTACCACTCGGCCCGCAGCGGGTCGAGGATGCGGGCGATCACGGTCGGCACCTCGTAGCGGCGCTGGGCGATCTGGGCGATCACGATGTTGGTGTTGTCGCCGTCGGTCGAGGCGATGAAGGCGTCGGCCTTCTCGATCCCGGCGGCGACCAGGGCGTCGGTCTCCAGCCCGGCGCCGACCGTGAACTGGCCGCCGAGTCCTCCCAGCTCTTCTCGAGGCCGACCTCGAGCCGGGCGTGGGACTCGGGGTCCTCGTCGAGGCAGGAGACTTCGTGGCCCTCGCTCAGCATCTTGCGGGCGACGGTCGAGCCGACCCGGCCGCAGCCGACGATCAGGATGAACATGGCGCGGATACTAGACCGGGTCGGGGCTATTCGGCGCCGGAATCGTCCTTGCGTCCCCCTTCGGCACCGGCCCCGTCCTCGCCCAGCTCCGCCGCCGTCCTCCTCGCCTTCGGCTTCCACCTCCTCGATCGCGCTGCGGGCGGCGCCGTGAGCAGGACCCGGCAGGGGGCCTTCTTCAGCACGTACTCGGTCGCCGCGCCGATCTCGGCCGGCTTCGCCGCGCCGATCCCGCCGAAGATCGCGCCGCCGCGGATCTTGGTCGGCGGCTCGCCGCCGATGACGATCGCCTCGACCCCGAGCTCGCGGGCCGCCTCGACGATCCCGGGCCGACCTTGCGGCCGCGCACGTCGAGCTTCTGCACCCTGACGTCCTCGTACTCCTCGCCGACCTCGCGGGCCCGCTCGAGGACCCGCTCCGCCTCCCGTCTTCGTCGGCCAGCTCGGCGTCCTGCGGCAGGGTCAGCGGCACCTTGATCACGTGGATGACGGTGAGCGAGGCGCCGATTCGCTCCTTGCCGCGCCGGCCGAAGCCCTGCGGGATCTTCAGCCCCTGCTCGTCGTCCTCGGCCGCGGCGAGGCGGCCGGCGGTGGCGACGATGTCGTCGTCGAGCTCGGTCCCGAAGACCGGCACGAGGATGTTGCGGAACTCGACCTCGGGGACCTGCTTGGTCAGCGCCTCGGGGCTGACCGAGACCCGCCGGGTCAGGCTCGTCCCCTCGAAGAACCTCCGGTAGACGACGTAGAAGAGGAGCCCGAACACCATCCAGCCGCCGCCGACCCAGCGGGCGCTGTCGTGGTAGGCGAGGACGCTGACGAAGGCGAGGCCGCTGGCCACCGCGGCGACGATCGCCGGGATCGGCAGCTCATGCCCCCTCCAGGGCATCCCCAGCGGGATCCGGAACGGCCGGTCGCGGTCGGGGTCGCTGACCCGCAGGCGGATGATCGAGAGATGGGCGATCGTGATCGCCAGGGTCGCGCCGAAGGCGTAGATCCCGGCCAGCAGCTTGACGTCGGTCGGGACCACCAGGCCGATCGCGATCACGCCGGAGATCGCGATCGCGACGTGCGGGGTCGCGTAGCGGCCGTTCAGCTTGCCCAGCCAGCTGGGGATCTGGCGGTTGATCGCCAGCGTGTAGATGTGGCGGGAGACGCCGAGCATCGAGGTCGTCGCCGCCGAGAAGAGGACCGGCGCGGCGACCATGGCGACGATCCAGCGCATCGCGTCGGCGACCCAGCTCGGGTGGAAGGCGGAGACCACCCCGAGGACCGGCTCCTCGACGAACTTCGTGCCGAGCGCCGTCTCGGGGCCAGCGGGGCCGGCGACGACCGGGACCGCCATCAGCGCGATCGCCGCCATCCCGGCGTAGATCAGCGGGACCGCGACCGCCCCGACCGAGACGATCCGCTTCAGGTCGCGGCTGCGGACGTCGATGTCCGGCGCCAGGTCGGAGGCGGCCTCGATCCCCGCGTAGGCGAGCATCGCCAGCACCGCCGCGTAGACGATGTCGACGAAGTCCGGGCTCGAGAAGAGGTCGAGCTGGGCGGTCAGGCGGTCGGGGTGCAAGACGGCGAACACGCCGACGACGATCACCGCCAGCTGCAGCAGCACGTCGGCGAGCGCCAGCCCGGCGAGGGCCCGCTGGCGATGGCGGCCGGTGATGTCGCGGACGTTGAGCAGGCAGGCGGCGACGATCACCGCCGCGGCGATCGCCATCTCCCAGCCGGGCTCGCTGAAACTGCGCCGATACCGGCTCGAGGTAGTGGGGCACCGAGATCGCCGCCAGGGCGATGACGATCAGGTAGTCGATCAGGATCGCCCAGCCGGCGATGAACGCGATCAGCTCGTTGAAGGCGTGGCGGGCGAAGGTCGAGGAGCCGCCGCGCTCGCGGAACATCGCCCCGCCCTCGACGTAGCTGAGCGTGGTGAGCACGAAGAGCAGCCCGGAGACGAGGAAGATCAGCGGGGTCAGCCCGAGGCCGCGGTCGGCGACCACGCCGAGCGCGAAGTAGATCGAGAAGCCGACCGCGGAGTAGATCGCCGCGAACAGCCAGGGGACGCCGCGGCTGCGGCGCAGCAGGGCCGGGACCTCCGCCCCCGGCGTGGGTCCGCCGGGATCGCCGCGGTCGCCGTCTCCGGCGCCCGGCCCGTTCACCGGCGCATCCGCGAGGCCGCCCAGAGGCGGCCGGCGCCGACGGCGAGGAAGGCGACCCCCATCAGGACGCCGACCGAGAGCGGGCCGCCGCCGGCGCCCAGGGTGACGATCAGGACAACCAGGCCGATCGCGATGAAGACGACCGAGAAGGCCCGGACCGAGCCGTGGTAGATCCCCTCGGGCGAAGCCATCGTGGCGATTCTAGAAAGGCTTCGGCTTCAGGCGCCGACGAGGACCGGCGAGGGCCCCGGCTCTGGCCTGCCGCTGCCCTCGGAGACGACGATCACCCGGCAGGGGCGCTCGCCGAGCACCGTCTGCAGGGTCTTGTCGTAGAGCGGGGTGCCGTTGCGGTAGCGCAGCCCGACGACGACCGCGACGGCCTTGATCATCTCGGCCTCCTTGGCGATCGAGTAGCCGGCCTGCCCGGGCCGCACCCGCTCGACGTGGCCGGTGACCCGCTTGCCGCCGATCAGCTTCGCCTGCTCGACCTTGCTCTGCGCCTCGGCTTCCTCGCGCCTCATCTCGGCGTTCAGCGGCAGGTGGCTGGGGACCTCGAGCATCGAGTGGATGTGGATCCCGCGGCGGCGGTTGGAGGCGAGCTTGACCGCGGTCGCGACCATCTCCTCGGAGAACGGCTGCCCGTCCTCGAAGGCGACGAGGACGCTGCGGTACTCGATCTCCTCGACCCCGAGCGGCGCCTTCAGCTTGACCTTGACCGTCTTCGTCAGCGGCAGCTTCTGGCGCTTGCGGTAGAGGACGTAGAGGACGATCCCGAAGACCATCCAGCCCGAGCCGACGACCAGCGTCTTCGGGTTGAGCGCCATCACGACGATCCAGGCGGCGAAGGTGCCGAGCCCGCCGAGCACCGCGGTCAGCGGCACCTCGAAGCCGAAGGCGCGGAAGTTCGAGCGGCGGCTTCCAGGGGCGCTCCCGTGCCGCCTGCTCCCGGCGCAGCTGGATCACCGAGACGTGGGCGATCGTGAAGGAGAGCATCGCCCCGAACGAGTACATCGTCGCCAGGAAGTCGGTCTGGCCCGGCAGCAGGGTGACGATCGCGATCCCGGCGAAGATGATGATCGCGATGTAGGGGGTGCGGAAGGTCGGGTGGACCTGGCGCAGCCCCTCGGGCAGCTGGCGGTGCTGGCCCATCGAGTAGGTCAGCCGCGAGACCCCGATCAGGCCGGCGTTGGTGGCGATCAGGAGGATCACCGCGGCGAGGATGCCGACGTAAACGCGAAGGATGTCGGTGAGCCCGGCGCCGAGGCCGAGGTTCTCGACGATCCCGAGGATCGGGTCGTCGGCGAAGGTCGTGCCGAGCTGGGTCGTGTAGTCGCCGGCGGCGTCGTGGGTGACCGGCATCGCCGAGAGGGCGACCATCGGGATCAGCAGGTAGAGGCCGAGCACCGCGAGGACGACGAGGCCGACGCTGCGCGGGATCGTCCTCGAGGCGTCCTTCGCCTCCTCGGCCATGTTGGAGATCGTCTCGATCCCGGTGTAGGCGATCATCCCGACCGCGATCCCGAGCGCGAAGTCGCTCCAGGTCGGGGCGACGCCGAGATGGACGTTGTCGACCAGCACCTGGGGGCTGAAGACGAGGAACAGCCCGATCAGGACGAGCACCACCTGGGTCGCGAGGTCGGCGACCGCCAGGACCAGGTTGAATTTGGCCGACTCCTGCGTGCCGTTCATGTTGAGCGCGGCGAGGCCGGCGATCAGGATCGCGCCGCCGATGATGTCTCCCGGGCCGTGCCCGAGCGGGTCCCAGAAGACCGCCAGGTAGTGGGGGACGAAGAAGGCCGAGATCGCGACCGTGATCATGTAGTTGAGCATCTGCCCCCAGGCGGCGAAGAAGCTGACCACCTCGTTGAAGGCGTGGCGGGCGAAGCTCGAGGAGCCGCCGGCCTCCGGGTACATCACCGTCGCCTCGGCGTAGGTGGCGGCGGTGCACATGAAGATCAGCCCGGAGATGACGAAGGCGATCGGGGTCAGCCCGAGGGCGAAGGCGGCGGTGACGCCGAGCGCGTAGTAGATCGAGGAGCCGACGTTCCCGTAGGCGGCCGCGAACAGGGCGCCGACGCCGTGGACCCGGCTGAGCGACTCGTCCTGGGGATCCGCCTAGCCATCGGGATTAGTGAAATGGTCTGACATCCGAACCGAATATACGGCGCCGGGCGGCTCCTCCTCAGGCGAAGCCGGGTCCCCTCCAAACGTGCCTGCGGCTGAGGTCGGCCGGCGAGGGGCAGCCGCAGAGGGTCAGGGCCAGCTCCAGCTCGTCGCGCAGCATCTCCAGGGCCCGCCGCGCTCCGGCCTCGCCGCCGGCGGCGAGCCCCCAGAGCGCCGGCCGGCCGACCAGCACCGCATCGGCGCCGAGGGCGAGGGCGATCGCGACGTCGGTGCCCCGGCGGATGCCGCCGTCGACGATCACGGCCCCTCGCCCCTCGACCGCCTCGACGATCTCGGGCAGGGCGTCGGCGGTGGCCGAGACGCAATCGAGCTGGCGGCCGCCGTGGTTGGAGACGACCACGCCGGCGGCGCCGTGCTCGATCGCGAGCGCGGCATCCTCGGCGGTGAGCACACCCTTGACGAGCACCGGGACCGCGCAATCGGAGGCGAGGTCCTCGAGGTCGGCCCAGTCGAGCGCCGCGTCCACCTGGTCGAAGACCTCCGGCACGAAGGCGGTGCGCCCGCCGAGAGCGGCGTCGAGGCTGGGCACGCCGAGCTCGGCGGGAACCGCGAACCCGGTCCGCTTGTCGCGCTCGCGCGGACCGCCGACCGGGGCGTCGACGGTCAGCAGGATCGCCTCGAACCCGGACTCGATCGCCTCGTCCATCAGCGCCCGGGTGACGGCCTCGTCGCGGAAGCAGTAGAGCTGGAAGAAGCGCCTCCCTCCGGGCGCGCCCGCCGCGACCTCGCTGGGGCGGGCGGTGGCGAGCGTCGAGAGCGACATCACGGTTCCGGCCGCCGCCGCGGCCCGCGCCATCGCCACCTCGCCCTCGGGGTCGACCAGGCGCTGGAAGGCGACCGGGGCGACGCAGACCGGCATCGAGACCGGCCCGCCGAGCAGCTCGGCGCCGGTGTTGACCTCGCTGACGTCGACCAGCACCCGCGGCCGCAGCCGCCAGCGCCGCCAGGCCGCGACGTTGTCGGCCAGGGTGACCTCGTCGGCCGCGCCGCCGGCGAAGTAGCCGAGCGTGCCGGCGTCGAGCCGCTCCGAGGCGATCCGCTCGAAGTCGGCCAGGTTGACCGCCGTCTCCCAGGCCTCGCTCACGCCAGCACCCTACCCCTGCGGACAGGCGCGATCCGACCATCCCCTCCCACACCTCTTGGACCCGGGGATGGCACCGGTCGTCGTCGGTGGGGGCCGGAGCGGCTTGTAATCGAGAATGCCGGGGGTCTAGGCGGCATTCGAGATTTGAGCGAGGCCGCCTCCGACGGCGGCCGCGGAGTATCGCCATCTAGAAGTGCACGATCGGGATGATCAGGATCGCGACGATGTTGGCGACCTTGATCATCGGGTTGATCGCCGGGCCGGCGGTGTCCTTGTAGGGGTCGCCGACCGTGTCGCCGGTCACCGAGGCGGCGTGGGCCTCGGAGCCCTTGCCGCCGTAGGCGCCGTCCTCGATCAGCTTCTTGGCGTTGTCCCAGGCGCCGCCTCCGGCGGTCATCGAGATCGCCGCGAACAGGCCGACGATGATCACCCCGATCAGCAGCCCGCCGAGGGCGTCGACGCTGAGCAGCCCGACCACCACGGGGACCGCGATCGGGATCAGCGACGGCAGGATCATCTCCTTCTGCGCCGCCAGGGTGACGATGCTGACCGTCTTGCCGTACTCGGGCTTCTCGGTCCCCTCCATGATCCCCGGGTGCTCGCGGAACTGCTTGCGCACCTCCTCGACCACCTGGCCGCCGGCACGGCCGACCGCCTCGATCGCCAGGGCGGTGAACAGGTAGACCATCATCCCGCCGATGATCAGGCCGATCAGGACGTCGGGCGAGGTCAGGTGAAAGAGGCCGTTGAGGTCGAAACTGGCGGGCGCCTCGCTCCTCAGCTCGCTCTTGAAGGCGGCGAAGAGAACCAGCGCCGCCAGCGCGGCGGAGCCGATCGCGTAGCCCTTGGTGACCGCCTTGGTCGTGTTGCCGACCGCGTCGAGCGGGTCGGTGACGTTGCGGACCTCCTCGGGCAGATCGGCCATCTCGGCGATGCCGCCGGCGTTGTCGGTGATCGGCCCGAAGGCGTCGAGGGCGACGATCAGCCCGGTCAGCGAGAGCTGCGCCATCACCGCGACGCCGATTCCGTAGATCCCGGCCAGCTCGTTGGCGGCGAGGATCGCCAGCGCGAGCACCAGTGCGGGAGCGGCGGTCGACTGCAAGCCCTGGGCGAGTCCCTGGATGATGTTGGTCGCGTGCCCGGTCTCCGAGGCGGCGGCGATCGTCTTCACCGGGCGGAACCGGGTCGAGGTGTAGTAGTCGGTGATCACGAACAGCAGCGCGGTCACCGCGACCCCGATCACGGCGCAGAGCCAGAGGTCGGTGACGCTGACCGCCTCGGCGGCGGCGCTGGCGAAGCCGAGCCGCAGCGGGTCGCTCATCAGCCAGTCGGTGACCGGGTAGAAGGCGGCGATCGAGAGCACTCCGGAGACGATCAGCCCCTGGTAGAGGGCGCCCTCGACCCGGTCGGACTTGGTCCGCACCGAGAGGGCGCCGATGATCGAGGCGATGATCGCGACCCCGCCGATCACCAGCGGGAAGATCGCGACCTCGCGCGAGAACTCGCCGGTGAAGGTGAGGACGCCGAGCAGCATCACCGCGACCGAGGTGACCGCGTAGGTCTCGAACAGGTCGGCCGCCATGCCGGCGCAGTCGCCGACGTTGTCGCCGACGTTGTCGGCGATCACGGCCGGGTTGCGCGGGTCATCCTCGGGGATCCCCGCCTCGACCTTGCCGACCAGGTCGGCGCCGACGTCGGCGGCCTTGGTGAAGATCCCGCCGCCGAGCCGGGCGAAGACCGAGATCAGCGAGCCGCCGAAGCCGAGCCCGATCAGCGCGTCGACGGCCTCCTTGTCGGTGTGGTCGGTGAGAACGAGGATGCCGAAGTAGCCGGCGACGCCGAGCAGGGCGAGGCCGACGACCAGCAGGCCGGTCACCGAGCCGCCCTTGAAGGCGACGTCGAGCGCCGGCGGCACGCCGCCCCGCGCCGCCTCGGCGACCCTGGCGTTGGCGCGGACCGAGAGGTTCATGCCGATGAAGCCGGTCGCGCCGGAGAGCGCGCCGCCGATCACGAACCCGATCGCCGGGAGCACGTCTCCCTGGACGATCCAGAGCAGGATCGCCAGCGGGATCGCGACCAGGCCGATGATCTGGTACTGGCGGCGCAGATAGGCGCTGGCGCCCTCCTGCACGGCATGCGAGATCTCCTGCATCCGCTCGTTGCCGGGCGAGCGGGTGAGCAGGCGCTGGGTGATCAGCAGTCCGTAGACGACCGCGGCCGCTGCGCAGACAAGCGCGACGACGACTCCGTAATCGGTGAGAAAATCGGTCAAGTTCGGCTCCTAGGTGGGTTATCCCGGGGCAGGGACCCGGGTCAGGCGGCGCGGGAGTTTATCTGCGAGGGGGGTCGTCGCGCCCTGCGGTCCGCTCAGGAGCCCGGCGTCCAGAGCCGCGGCGGCGGTTCCTGACGGGGGCCTGGTGCGGGTGGGGCCTGCGGCCCGCCCCGGGGGGGCCCTCCCCACCGCTGCCGCCGCCCTCGGCGCCGCCTTCGCCACCCTCGTCCCCGGCCGCCTGTGCGTAGAGGACCTGGAGCTCGGAGAGCGCGTTGCGGACCTGCTTGGATGCCTCCTCGGGGAGCAGATCGGCGAGCGCGGTCACCGCGTCGATCCCCGTCTTCGCCTGATCGAGGTCGCGCTCGTCGGGCTTGGCGATCCGGCGCGCGGTCAGGTTGATGATGCTGGCGACGCTTTGCAGCAGCAGGTCCTCGACCCGCACCTGGCGCATCTGCTCCTCGAGGGCGGCCCGCATCTCCTCCTCGGTCGGCGCATCGCCCTGCGCCGGGCGCCATGCTCTCTCCGGAGCCTCGCATCTCCGCGGTCACCGCCTGGATCGCTGGGACTCATCTGACCGCCGATCCTAGCCCGTAGGTCGCTCCGGTCTCGGCGACCGCCTCGCGGTAGATCTCCTCGATCGTCGCCCCCTCGGCGAGCGCCGCCCGGGCTCGCTGGGCGCCGTTTGCCTCGGGAAGGGCGACCTCGAGACCGAGGCGCTCGCGGGCGGGCGAGGTCCAGGCGAGCAGCTCCTCGAGCACCGAGCGGGCCGGCTTCGTCCGCGCAGCGCGGAAGTCGATCATCTCGCCGTCCATCCCGTAGCGGATCGCGCGCCAGAGGTTCTCCTCGATCTCGCGGTCGTGGAGCGGCGAACCGGCCCCGTCGTAGCCGTGCTCGTCGTAGTCGAGCGCCGTCTGCGCGACGCAGGCGGCGATCAGCGCGGCGAGTCCGAACGACTCCTCCCCCCGGGTCTGGCGCGTCGCAGATCCTCACCTCGACCGTGCCGAAGGCGTGGTGGGGCCGCACGCTCCACCAGAGCTGGGTGGACTCGACCACCGAGCCGGTCCGCTTCAGCATCTCGACGAAGCGCGCGTACTCCTCCCAGCCTGCGGAAGCAGCTGGGGATTCCGCAGCGGGGGAAGGTGCGGGTGAAGATCTCGGTGCGGACCGAGTGCAGGCCGGTGTCGCGGCGGTCGAGGAAAGGCGAGTTGGCGGAGACGGCGAGCAGCAGCGGCAGCAGCTCCCGCAGCCAGTCGCAGACGGCGATCGCGCGGTCCGCGCCGCGGATGCCCATGTGGACGTGCATGCTCCAGGTGTTGTTGCGCTGCGCCACCCAGCCGAGCTCGTGGCGCAGCCGCTCGTAGTGGGGCGTGTCGATGATCACCTGGTCGAGGTAGTCGGCCCAGGGGTGCGTGCCGGTGGCCGCCAGGCCGAGCCCCATCCCGGCGCTCAACCCGAACAGCCGGGCCCGCCGCTCGCGCTGGCGCTCGAGCGCCTCGGAGAAGGTCTCGGAGCGGCCCGAGCGGATCTCGATCTCCGAGGAGATCAGCTCGCCGGCGGCCGAATCGGCAAGCACCTCGTCGGCCAGGCAGGCCGCATGGAGGTCCTCGAAGCGGTTCTGGAGCTCGAGCGTCTGCGGATCGACGATCGCGAACTCCTCCTCGAGGCCGATCGTGAAGTCGGTCGAGCTCTCGAAGGTCTCGCGGGCACGGTCGAGGTCGAGGCCAGCGTCGGCCAACGTTGTCAGGCGAGGTAGAAGTAGAGCGCGTAGAGGAGGTCCACGGCGGGGCTGGAGGTATGGACCGTCACCTCGGGCGGCACGTGCAGCAGCTGCTCGGAGTAGTTGAAGATGATCTTCACCCCGGCCTCGACCAGGCGGTCGGCGACGGCCTGGGCCGCGTCCGCGGGTACGGCGAGGACGCCGACGACGATCTCCTCCTCGGAGACGACGCCGTCGATCTCGCTGAAGTCACGAACCTCCATCTCCCCCACCCGCATGCCGACGAGCTCCGGGTCGACGTCGAAGATCGCGACGATCTGGAAGCCGTGGTCGGCGAAGATGTCGGAGCTGGCGATCGCCTGCCCCAGAGTTCCCGGCGCCGAACAGGGCGATGTTGTGCTTGCCCGGAGGTCCGCAGGATCTTGCGGATCTCGGAGACCAGCGAGTCGACGTTGTAGCCGACGCCGCGCTTGCCGAACTTCCCGAACCCGGAGAGGTCGCGGCGGATCTGGGTCGGGTTGATGTGGGTGTACTCGGAGAGCTCCTGCGAGGAGATCGTCTCCCGGCCCATCTTGCGCGCCTGGGTGAGCACCTGGAGGTATCTGGAGAGGCGCGCGGCGACCCCGAGCGAGAGCCGCTCACCATCGGCCGCGAGCCCGGAGCCGGTCCCGTCCGTTTCGATCGTGCCCGGTTCGATCATGCCGTCACAGTATCGAGACTGGCCCGCAGGGCGGCCGGATCGAGGACCAGCTCGGAGACGACCTCGCCGTCCAGGAGGACGACGGGAATGCGCTCGAGAAACCGTCGCAGCAGTCGCTCGTCGGTCTCGATGTCGACCTCGCGGAGCTCGAACCGGTACCCCTCCGCCCGCAGGCCGCGGATCGTCTCGAGCGCCTCCTCGCAGAGGTGGCAGCCGGGCGCGAGTAGACGGTGAGGATCACGCCGCGACCTTCTCCCGATCCGCAGGCGAAGGCGTCATAGCCGAGGTACTCGGGATAGGGCATCGGCGTCCCGAAGCGGGCGGCCGATCCGATCATCGCGGCGTTGTCGGTGCAGAGCTCGGGAGCGGGCAGCTTGAGCCGCAGGCCGCTGCGCACGGCAGAGCTCGGCGACCCGCCGCCGCAGCGGGCCGTTGGCGGCGACCCCGCCGCCGAGCGCCACCGCCTGCCAATCGCCGCCGGCGAGGGCCCGCTCGAGCTTGGCGACCAGCTGGCCGACGACGGCGGCCTGGAAGCCGGCGGCGAGGTCGGCGCGCTGCTCCTGCGACGCCCTCGGGGCCGAGGTCGCGGCAGCGGTAGGCGAGCGCCGTCTTCAGCCCGCTGAAGCTGAAGTCGAGGCCCGGCTCGCGGCTCATCGCCACCGGGAAGTTGACCGCCGCCTCGTCCCCTTCAGCCGCCAGCCGCTCCAGCGCGGGGCCGCCCGGATAGCCGAGCCCGAGCATCCGGGCCCCCTTGTCGAGCGCCTCGCCGGCGGCGTCGTCGAGCGTCTGCCCGAGGACCTCGTGGCCGCGGTGGTCGCGGACGGCGGCAAGCAGGGTGTGACCGCCGCTCGCCAGCAGGCAGAGGAAGGGGGGCTCCAGCGGCTCCGGCTCGAGGAAGTTCGCGGCGACGTGGCCCTGCATGTGGTCGACCGGGATGAGCGGCAGGCGGCGGGCGGCGGCGATCGACTTCGCGGTGCTGAGGCCGACCAGCAGCGCGCCGATCAGGCCCGGGCCCGCGGTGACCGCGACCGACTCGACCGCCTCGATCCCGACCCCGGCCTCGCCCAGCGCCGCCTCGACCACCGGCACAGCCAGATCGAGGTGGTGGCGGGCGGCGATCTCGGGCACCACCCCGCCGAAGCCGGCGTGGGCCGCGGCCTGCGAGGAGATCACGTTGGAGAGGATCCGCGGGCCGTCGACGACGGCGGCGCAGGTGTCGTCGCAGGAAGTCTCCAGAGCGAGAAACAGATCCGCGTCTCGAGGCAGCTGCAAGTCGCAGCCCGTCCACCGGGCTCAGGAGAGTCCAGCCACATGATGATCGCGTCCTCGCCGTTGTCGTGGTAGTAGCGGCGGCGGACGCCGGCCGAGCGGAACCCGAGGCCCTCGTACATCGCGATCGCCTCGCGGTTCGAGATCCGCACCTCGAGCGTGAACGGCAGACCCTCGCCGGCGTCCTCGAACAGCCGGTGGATCAGCCGGGTCGCGACCCCGGTGCGGCGCTCCTCCGGGGCGACGGCGACGTTCATCAGGTGCCAGACCTGGTCGTAGCGCGAGCAGACCAGGTAGCCGAGCAGGCGGTCGCCGGCGGTCGCGGCGAGGCAGATCCCCGAGGGCTTGGAGAGCTCGAGCACGAACATCGCCAGCGACCAGGCGGTCGGGAAGGAGCGACGCTCGATCGCGATCACGGCGGGCAGGTCGCTGTAGGAGAGCCGGCGCAGCCCTGTCAGCTCGGCGCCGGCATCAGCCCTTGGATCTTGGTGAAGTGTCTCGCTCACGCCAGCGTTCCGCGTCGGGTGGTCTCAGGTATCTCGGTTCGAGACGCCCCGTCCGCGGCACCTGCCGCGCCCAGGGCACAGATGTGCCGGGCGGCGATTCGATGAACGGGATCGGACTCGCCCGGGATCTCGGCGCCGCTGCCGGAGAGCTCGCGCCGAAATCGTAGCGCTCCCGAACCCGCTGCCAGCGGCGGCCGCGAGAGCCCAGAGACGAAAGCCGCGAGCTCGCCGGGGTCGGTCAGGAACGGCTCCCCGAGGGCCGAGCCGTCGGCATCGTAGAGGCCGGCGAAGAGCTGGCCGCGCCGGGCGTCGAGCGCCGCCAGCAGCTCCCGTCCGCCGCCCCCTGCCTCCCGCATGCCGAGCGCCAGCGCGTCGAGGGTCCCGACACCGACCGCGGGCTTCCCCAGCGCCGCGGCGAGCGCCCGCGCGGTCGCGATCCCGATCCGCAGGCCGGTGAAGGACCCCGGCCCGGTGCCGGCGGCGATCCTCCCGACCGCCGACCATCCCCCGGCGGCGGCGGCGACGCCGCTCGATCGCCGGGAGCAGGGCGGTGGCGTGGGCGGGCCTCTCGCCCGGCGGGCCGGGGCCGATCACGGCTTCGTCGACGACCTCGCCGTCCTCCCACGCGCAGACCGCCGTGTCGTCGGTGGCGGTGTCGAATCCGACCACGAGCATCGGCGCCCGGCCGCCCGGCGCTCGATCCGGTGTGCGCCGCCGGCGCGGGCTCAACGGGGAGCGAGCACCCGGAAGCTCCTGCGCCCGATCCGCTTGCCCTTGACGAACCAGGTCACCCTGTGCAGCCCCGCCACGTTCGAGTTGATGAGGTTGTAGTAGAGGACGCCCTTGGTGGCCCTGCTCGCTCGCACGAGCGTCTCGGCGCGCACGCCGGGGGAACTTGATGCAGATCTTGTAGGTGACGTCGCGGAGGTTGCTCCGGAACATCGCCGCCTTGGTGCTGGCGGCGGTGCAGCGGTGCTTGGGGCGCGCCTTCCCCATCTTCCGCCTGATCTGCTCGGGCGTCGGCTGCGGCGGCAGGTTCGGGCAGACCACGTAGATCCTGAAGGCGGGCCTCGGCCGGGCCCCCGCCGGGCCGGCTGTCGCAAGCATGGCGGCGGCCAGGAGCAGGGCGGCGGCTATCGTCGTGGCTCGCTTGATTGCCTGGCTCCTTCGCTGCATGGCGGTCTTCGGGCGCCGGTGGCCGATCCTACCGGCACCTGATCGAACACAGCGCTGGGCGCAAAGGTGCGCCCGGCGGCCCGTGTACGCTGGGCGCGTTCCCAAGCCGGGGCCGAGTTCCGGCGAAACCGATCCGAAAGGTCGACTCCGATGAAATCGCATCAGGCAGAGCAGGTCCGCGACGCTGCTTTCCCTCGCAGCGGTGGGCGGCGCGCTGGTCGCTGGCCGGCTGCGGAAGCAGCAACGACGTCAGCAACGCGATCACCGACGCGGGCAAACAGATCAAAAAGGCGACCAAGGAGACGAGCAAGCAGCTCAACAAGGCGACCAAGGAGATTCAAAAGCAGGGCAACAAGGCGCTCAACAAGGCCCAGAAGCAGGGGAACAAGACGCTGAACGAGGCGCAGAAGCAGCTGAACAAGGCGCAGAAGAAGATCAACAAGAAGGTCCCCGAGGCTCAGAAGAAGCTGAATAAGGCCAGCAAGGACGCTCAGAAGGCGATCGACAACGCCGGCTACTGATCGGCGCGGGAAGGCGCTCCGATCTCGACCTCGCGGCGATCGCCGCCGGCGTGGCTGGAGCCCGACCCGCACCACCTGCCCGTGCAGGTGCTCGCTCGGCAGGACGCCGACCACTCGATGAAGGCGATCGAGTCAGGTCTGAGGTAGTCGTCGAGCAGGGCCGGGTCCTCCCCGCCGAGGCTCTCGAGCCGGTAGAGGTCGAGGTGGGAGACGAGGGCCCGGGCGCCGCGGTAGCGGCGGCCGATGGTGAAGGTCGGCGAGGTCACCGGCCCCTCGACCCCGAGGGCGCGGCAGGCGCCGCGGATCAGGGTCGTCTTTCCGGCCCCGACCTCTCCGCTGACCAGGACCACGTCACCCGGGCGCGAGGCCGCCCGCGATCCGGGCGCCGAGCTGCTCGGTCTCTTCCGCAGAGGAGGTCGTCAGCGTCTCGGCGGCAGGGCTCAACCGAAGAACCCGAGCTGGTCGGGCTCGGGAGCGCTCTGATCGGCGATCTCGAGGCTCTCGGTCGGCTCCGACGGCTGCTCCTCCTCGCCGAGGCCCGGCAGCGGCTCGGCGAGGAGATCCGGGATCGTCTCGAAGTCGCCGCGCAGGGTCTCGGCGACCGCGGGCGTGCGAAGCGCGGCCGCCGGATGGAAGAGCGGCAGCAGGAACACGGTGCGGCCGCCCGAGATCGTGCACCTGCGGGGTACCGCGGACCTTGGTGATCCCGGTGGGGTTGCCGCTCAGCAGCTTGGTCGCGAAGTTGCCCAGGGTGGCGACGACCCGCGGCTCGATCAGCCTCACCTGCTCGAACAGGTAGGGCCTGCAGGACTCGATCTCGACCGGCTGGGGGTCGCGGTTGCCGGGTGGGCGGCACTTCAGCACGTTGGCGATGAAGACGTCGTCGCGCGACAGCCCGATTCCGGCCAGCATCTCGTTGAGGAGCCCCCCGGCGCGCCCGACGAACGGCAGGCCGCGGCGATCCTCCTCCGCCCCCGGCGCCTCCCCGACGAACATCAGGTCGGCGTCGGCGTTGCCGGCGCCGAAGACAACCTTGGTCCGCGTCTCTGAGAGCGGGCAGCGCAGGCAGCCGGAGGCCTCGTTGAAGACCTCGACCAGCTTCTCCCGCCGCTGCGGCGCCGCGGCCCCGGCGCTCACGACCGATTCCCCTTCGAGCGCGGCGGTGGGACGCCGCCTGCCTCCCGCATCTTGCGGGTCTCGGCGAGCCGCTCGGATCGCGCCGCTTCGCGCTCGCGACGCCGCGACTCGCTGTCGCGCACCGAGGCGCCCCGAGGCAGCCGGCCCGGAGGGGAGATCGCCGAGGGGAAGGCGCGTCGAGTCTCCGGCGAGCCGCACTCGGCGCACGGGATCTGGCCTGATTCGCCCGAGACCAGCTCCTCGAAGCGGGCCCCGCAGCGCTCGCACTGAAACTCGTAGATCGGCATCGTCGACCCTTCGCCGCTCATCGTAGTCGCCGGGTCCGGCGCCGCGCATCTATAATTTGCACCGGCCGCGACCCAAGTGGCGTGGACCCCGGCTCGTCCGGCAAGAGTCGTCAACTGAGCTGAGCTAGCTCCGTCTGGTATCTCGGATGCGGGAACTGGAACGGGACAAGGACCGAAATCAGCGAGCGCCAACCGCGCTCACCATCGTCGGCCCGGGACGGGTGGGCAGAGCGATCGCAGCCGCCGCCGGAGCAGGCGGTATCGAGACGACGCTGGTCGGCAGGGAGCAGACCGGGGAAGGCATCCCGGAGACCGAGGTCGTCCTGCTCTGCGTGCCCGACTCGGCGATCGAGGCTGCCTGCGGCGCTCTCTCCGGGAACCTCGGCGCCGCCCAGTTCGTCGGCCACACCAGCGGAGCGACGGTCTCGACCCGCTATCGACCGCGGTTGAGGCGGGCGCGTCGGTCTTCTCGATCCACCCGCTGCAGACGATCCGCGGTGAGGCGTCCGATCTCGCAGGGGCCTTTTGCGCGGTATCCGGCTACGACGACGCCGCGCTCGACCTCGCCGAGGCCCTGGCGGGCTCCCTGGGGATGAGCCCATTCCGAGTCTCCGAGGAGCAGCGGGCTGCCTACCACGCCGCCGCTGTGATCGCCTCGAACTTCCTCGTCGCGCTGGAGGAGTCCGCCGCTGAACTGCTCGAGGAGCGCCGGAGTCCCGGAGTCCCGCGAGCTGCTTGCCCCGATCGTGCTGCGCACCGCGGCCAACTGGGCAGAGCACGGCCGAGCGGCCCTCACCGGGCCGATCGCTCGCGGCGACGAAGCGACTGTGGCCCGGCATCTGGAGGCGCTCGCGGAGACCGATCCGGAGCTGCTCGACCTCTACCGGGCCATGGCGGAGCGGACCGTCGCGCTGGCCGGGCGCCGCAGCGAGGAGAGCGTCGGATGAAGGTGGTCGCGGAAACGGGCCGACCTGAGGCGCGAGCTCGCGGAGCTCGCGCGATGGGGCCGAGGCCACCGGCTTGGTGCCGACCATGGGCTCCCTGCACGAGGGGCACCTCTCGCTGCTGCGCCACGCTCGCCAGGAGTGCGAGGTGGTTGTGATGAGCCTGTTCGTCAATCCCGCCCAGTTCGGCCCCGGCGAGGACCTCGAGCGCTACCCGCGCGACGAGGCGCGCGACCTCGACCAGGCGCGGGCCGAGGGAGTCGACGTCGTCTACGCCCCGGACGTCGAGGAGGTCTATCCACCAGGTTTCGCCACCCAGGTCGAGGTCGGCGGTCTCTCCGAGATTCTCTGCGGCGATCCGGCGAGCCGCGGGCCGGAGCACTTCCGCGGGGTCACGACCGTCGTCGCGAAGCTGTTCAACAGCGTCGATCCCGACGTCGCCTACTTCGGGCAGAAGGATGCTCAGCAGGCGGCGGTGATCCGCCGGATGGCCGCCGATCTCGACTTCCCGGTCCGGATCGAGATGCTGCCCACGGTCCGTGAGCCCGACGGCCTGGCGCTGAGCTCGCGCAACTCCTACCTCGACCCGGCCGCACGCGAGCGGGCCACCGCGATCTTCCGCGCCCTGCGTGCCGCCGAGGACGGCGCCCGGAGGAATTCGCTCGAGGCGGGGTTGGAGGCGGCTCGGAGCGAGCTCCAAGCCGCAGGGATCGAGCCGGAATACCTCGAGGCCCGCGATCCCCTGGACCTCAGCCCCGCCACCGAGCTGAATGGGCGTCCCGTGCTGATCGCCGTGGCGGCCCGGGTCGGTGGGACCCGCCTCATAGACAACATCGTCGTGGAACCCTGAACAAGATGAAACGGAGGACCGGATGAGAACGAACCAAGACGAAACTCAGCGACGGCCGATCACCCTCCCCTGCCTGGCCGAGATGAAGGCCGCCGGTGAGCCGATCGTGATGGTCACCGCGTACGACTTCCCCTCGGCTCAGATCGCCGAGGAGGCCGGGGTGGACATCGTCCTGGTCGGCGATACCGCCGCGGTCACCGTGCTCGGCTACCCGGGGACCGAACCGGTCTCGATGGACGAGATGTCGATGCTGGGCAGGGCCGTGCGACGCGGCCTGAAAACGCCGCTGATGGTCGGCGACATGCCAATGGGCTCATACGAGGTGAGCAACGAGCAGGCGATCGAGAGCGCCCAGCGGCTGGTCAAGGAGACCGGATGCCAGGTGGTCAAGCTTGAGGGCGGCGGTACCTCGGTGGACCGAGCACGGGCGATCGTCAGAGCGGGAATCCCGGTCATGGGCCATGTTGGTCTCACCCCCCAAAGCGCCACGGCCCTGGGCGGCTACAAGACCCAGGGCCGCACTGCCGAGCGCGCCGCGAGGCTCGCCGCCGAGGCGATGGCGCTGCAAGCCGTCGGCTGCTTCGCGATCGTCTTCGAGGCGGTTCCGGCGGCCGTCACCGAGGAGATCGTCAAGCGGCTGGAGGTGCCGACGATCGGGATCGGCGCCGGCCCCTCCACCGCCGGACAGGTCCTCGTCTTCCACGACCTCCTGGGGATCACTGAAGGTCACCTGCCGAAGTTCGTGAAGCGCTACTCCGAGACCAGGCAGGTGATGGTGAGCGGGCTGCGCGACTACGTCGGCGATGTTCGCGCCGGTGCCTTCCCCGGGCCGGAGCATGCCTACGCGGTCGAGCCGGGAGAGCTCTCGGAGTTGGCCCGGTACCTTGACCAGGAGGCTCTCAGCTCCTCGGCCAGCTGGGACTGGGAACCACTGCCGTAGGTGCTTCAGGGCCACGGGTCCTGTCGCCGACCGGGGCCCACCACTCTGCGCTCGCTGAAGCGCGCTCGGGTGGTCCTCCCATTCGACGCCACCCGTGGCAGACACCGCGACGACAGAAAGAATTGGCTAGCTTCAATGGATGACGGTTCACGCAGGTGAGATTCGGTTGTCCACCCAGGGCGACGGGGACGTGGTCGACATTACCTCCGGGGTGCAGCGGGTGGTTGATGGGGCCGGGGTGGATGTTGCGCAGGCGCTCGCCTTCGTTCGCGGCTCGACCGCGGCGATCACGACTATGGAGTACGAGCCCGGCGGGGTCCACGACCTCGGCGCGATGCTCGAGCGCCTGATTCCGGCGGCGGGCGACTACGAGCACAACCGGCTAAACCACGACAGCAACTCACACGCCCACCAGCGCGCCTCGGTGATCGGGCCATCGGAGACGCTGCCGGTCGACGACGGCCGCCTCATCCTGGGGACCTGGCAGCAGCTGGTCCTGGTCGACTTCGACGACCGGCCGCGCGAGCGCACCGTCATGGTTCAGGTCCTGACCTGACCCCCAGGGCCATTGGCGGTGGCCAAGTCGATCAAGCTGGGGGGCGTGGCCGACGAAACCGCGCATATGCAGCCATTTGGTCGGCCACGCCGGAAGGTGGCTATGGGCCAACCGGGGCGTTGGAGCGGAGCGAGTCGATCTTCCAGAAGGACCTGTACCGCACCAGCCGCACCGTGATCGTCTCCCCGCTGGAGGGACCCCCGTTTGGCACGGCGCGGGCCGTGGCATCGCGCCCGCGCACAACGACGGCCGAGACCTTCACCGAGTCGGCGGCGCTACCCGGGACCAGAGCCCGGATGCAGCCCTGCCGGGTGCCGTAGGTGGTCTCGACGTAGCGATCGGTGACAAAGAACCCGCAGGCGGTGAAGGAGCTGGCCGGGCCGGGTGGGCGCGGGGCCAGGACGGCCAGGATCGAGTCCCTTATTGCTTTCTCCGGGTCTGCTGGAACCGAGATCGAGGGGGTGGCGGGATGGCTCGGGGTCGTCTCCTTCCGGGTGGTCGTCGGCGCCGTGCTCTCGGTCGCCGTTGCCGCCGACTTGGGGCCGCTGGCCACTGAGGCCCCGCCCCCTCCCCCGCACCCCGCCGATCCTGCCGCAAGAACCAGCACTCCGACCGCGATCCCGAGCTGATGTCGACTCACGACCCGCAAGATGTCCCCCTCACGCGCCCCCGTCAGAACGCTGGAACTCGATCTCGCGGATCAGCTTCGCCGGGGCGCCGGCGGCGATCGTCCGGGCCGGGAGGTCTTCGGTGACCACTGAGTTGGCCCCGATCACGCAGCGCTCACCGATGCTGACCCCGGCGGTGACAACGCAGTTGACCCCGAACCAGCAATTGGATCCGATCCGCACCGGCCCCTTGGAGGTGAACCCCTGCCAGGTGATCGGCAGCTCCGGATCGTCGAATCGGTGGGCTGCGTCGCCGACGAAGCAGCCGTTGGCGAACATCACGTGGTCGCCTATCTCGATTCGCTCCTGGGCCGCCAGCATCGTCTGGCGGTTGAGAAAGCAACCCTCTCCGATAGCGATCGAGGCCTGCGGTGACATCGTGATCCAGCATCCCGGCTCGAGCAGGGTCGCGTTGCCGATCGTCAGCCTGCCCTCGTCAAGCGCCTCAAGGACCTCTCCCTCGACCGGAAATCGGATGAAAGCGCCGGCCCGGGCCATGTGGCGGTTGATCCGCCAGCGCCGCAGCGGTCGCCGGTTTCGCTCGTACCAGCGGCGCTTTACCCACCACAACCTCCAACCCCGAAGCTCGGCCATCGGCCTAGCTTTCCAGAGGTGGCGGCAGTAGGGTCCGCGGGCAAGCGATAGGAGGTCCGCGCGTGGGACGGCCCGAGAAGGTGGAGCGATGAATGCTGCAGACACCCTCCGGGGAGGCATCGACCTCGGCGGGACGAAGATCCAGACCGCGATCGTCGGCCCCCGTGGAGGTATATCGGGACAGGCCCGCCGCCCCACGCCCACCGAGGGCGGACCGGAGGACGTCGCGCGGGAGATGGCCGAAGCGCTGCGCGAGGCGGCAGAGCAGGCCGGCATCGCGACCTCCGACCTGGCCGGCGTCGGAGTCGGCTCCCCCGGCGATGCAGACGAGAAGACCGGAGTGGTCAGCGCGGCGAAGAACCTGCCCGGCTGGGACGGCAGCTTTCCCCTTGCCGAGAACCTCTCGGATGCGCTCGGCACCGACATCCGGGTCGGCAACGACGTCCAGGTGGCGACCGAGGCGGAGTTCCACCTCGGCGCCGGGCAGCCCTACGACTCGCTGATCGGGGTCTTCTGGGGAACCGGTGTCGGCGGCGGCCTGGTCCTCGACGGCAAGCCATGGCTGGGCCGGGGCGCGGCGGGCGAGATCGGCCACACGGTGGTGAAGCGAAACGGGGCGCGCTGCCCCTGCGGGCGGCGGGGCTGCCTGGAGGCCTATGCAGGACGGGCAGCGATGGAAGCCAAGGCCCGGCGCGAGGAGGAGGCCGGTGTCGAGACGGACCTGTTCAAGATCATGAAGCACCGCGGCAGGGACCGGCTGACCAGCGCCGTCTGGGAGCACGCCCTGCGCGACAAGGACCACCTCGCCGAGAGCCTGATCAGGCGCGCGATCCGCTACCTCGGGACCGGGATCGCCTCCGCGGTCAACCTGCTCGACGTCGAGTGCGTGATCATCGGCGGCGGTCTCGGGGTGCGTTTCGGCGAGCGTTTCGCCGAGCAGATCGAGCGGGAGATGGGCAAGCACCTGTTCTCGGACGACCGCCCCCCGAAGGTCCTGGTCGCCGAGCTCGGCGACCTGGGCGGCGCGATCGGCGCCTCGCTGCTGTTCCGCAGCTGACCGCCCCTCAAGCGGCGACCGGCACCCGCCTGCGGCGGCGGGTCCGCTTCACCCTCGGCTCGACCAGGTCGGCGAGGAAGCGACCGGTGTAGGAGCCGGCGATCGCGGCGACGTCCTCCGGGGTGCCGGTCGCGACCACCTCTCCCCCCTCGTCGCCTCCCTCCGGACCGAGGTCGATCAGCCAATCGGCGGTCTTGATCACGTCGAGGTTGTGCTCGATCACGACCACTGTGTTGCCGGCGTCGACCAGGCGGCCAAGGACGTCCAGCAGCCGCTGCACATCGGCGAAATGCAGTCCGGTGGTTGGCTCGTCGAGGATGTAGAGGGTGTCGCCCGTCGCGACCTTTGAGAGCTCGGTCGCAAGCTTGACCCGCTGGGCCTCGCCGCCGGAAAGGGTTGTCGCCGGCTGTCCGAGGCGGATGTAGTCGAGTCCGACATCGTTGAGGGTGCGCAGGCGCCGGGCGATCTTCGGCACGTTCTCGAAGAACTCGACCGCGTCGGCGACCGACATCTCCAGCACGTCAGCGATGCTCTTGCCCTTGAAGCGGACCTCGAGGGTCTCGCGGTTGTAGCGCTTACCGTGGCACTGCTCGCAGGGAACGTAGACGTCGGGCAGGAAGTGCATCTCGATCTTGATCTGGCCGTCGCCCTTGCAGACCTCGCACCGGCCCCCCTTGACGTTGAAGCTGAACCGGCCCGGCTTGTAGCCGCGGGCGCGCGCCTCCTGGGTCTGCGCGAATAGCTGGCGGATGTGGTCGAAGATGTTGGTGTAGGTCGCCGGGTTAGAGCGCGGCGTGCGACCGATCGGCGACTGGTCGATGTTGATGATCTTGTCGATCTGCTCGAGTCCGTCGATGCCGTCGTGCGAGCCCGGGCGCAGCTTTGCCTGGTGCAGCCGGTTGGCGACCGCGTGGTGGAGGGTCTCGTTTACCAGGGTGGACTTGCCGGACCCCGAGACGCCCGTGACGCAGCAGAACACGCCCAGCGGCAGGTCGACCGTGACCCGATTCAGGTTGTGCTGGCGAGCCCCGCGGATTGTCAGCTCGCCGGTCGGCTTGCGCCGCCGTGCCGGCACCTCGATCCGCCTTTCCCCGGCGAGGAACTGGCCGGTCAGCGAGGCCGGGTTTGCCTCCACCTCGGCTGGCGTCCCCTCGGCGACCACGTATCCGCCGTGCTCACCGGCGCCGGGGCCGAGGTCGATCAGGTGGTCGGCCGCCCGCATCGTCCCCTCGTCGTGCTCGACCACGATCACCGTGTTGCCGAGATCGCGGAGGCGGTCCAGGGTGGCGATCAGCTTCTCGTTGTCCCGCTGATGCAGGCCGATCGAGGGCTCGTCGAGGATGTACATCACCCCGACCAGGCTGGAGCCGATCTGTGTCGCCAGCCTGATCCGCTGCGCCTCGCCGCCTGAGAGAGTGCGGGCCGAGCGGGACAGGGAGAGGTAGCCGATGCCGACGTTCTCCAAGAAGGAGAGTCGCTCGGTGATCTCACGCACGATCAGGCGGGCGATCGCCCGCTCGGTGTCGTTCATCTTCAGCGACTCGATCCACTCCCCCGCTGCTCGAGCCGACAGCGCACTGAACTCGGCGATGCTCGCCCCACCGACCTTCACCGCGAGGCTCTCGGGTCGGAGGCGGGCGCCGCCGCACCCGGGGCAGGGCTGCTCGGCCATGTAGCCCTCGATCCTCTCGCGGACGCGCTCGGAGTCGGTCTCCCCGTAGCGGCGCTCGAGGTTGTTGACGATTCCCTCGTAGCGGACGCTGTAGGAGCGGCTGCGGCCGAAGCGGTTGCGGTAGCTGACCTTGTGCCGCTCGGAGCCGGTCCCGTAGAGGAAGATCTCGCGCTCCTCCTGTGGCAGGTCCTGCCAGGGCGTGTGCGTGCCGACCTCGTTGCTCTCGGCAACCGCCTCCACCACCCGCTTCCAGTAGCGCGAGTGGCCGAGCCGCCAGGGCTGCAGAGCGCCCTCGGAGAGCGAGAGGGTCGGGTCGGGCACCACCAGCTCGGGATCGATCACCCGCTGGAAGCCGAGTCCGTGGCAGCGCTCGCAGGCCCCGTGGGGCGAGTTGAAGGAGAAGATCCTCGGCTCGAGCTCGGGGATTGAGGTGCCGCAGTTGAGGCAGGCGAACTGCTCCGAAAACACCAATTCCTCGTCGACTGCACCGTTCTCGGAGACCAGCTCGGCCTCGACCAAGCCCCCGGAGAGCGCCGCGGCGGCCTCGACCGACTCCGAGAGGCGGCGGCGGAGGTCGGACTTCATCACCAGCCGGTCGACGACCACGGAGACGTCGTGCTTGTACTTCTTGTCGAGCTTGATCTCCTCGTCCAGCCGGCGAAGCTCGCCGTCGACCTTGACCCGCGAGTAGCCCTCGAGCCGCATCTGCTCGAGCAGCTTCCCGTACTCGCCCTTGCGCCCGCGGACGACGGGAGCCATAAGCATGAAACGCCGGCCCTCCTCCAGGGTCATCAGCCGATCGGTGATCTGCTCCAGCGACTGCCCGGTGATCGGCTCGCTGCAGTTGGGGCAATGGGGGGTGCCGATCCGCGCCCAGAGCAGCCGCAGGTAGTCGTAGATCTCGGTCACCGTGCCGACGGTTGAGCGGGGGTTCCGCGAAGTGGTCTTCTGGTCGATCGAGATCGCCGGCGAGAGCCCGTCGATCGAGTCCACGTCCGGCTTCTCCATCAGGCCGAGGAACTGCCGGGCGTAGGCCGAGAGCGATTCGACGTAGCGCCGCTGCCCCTCGGCGTAGATCGTGTCGAATGCGAGGCTCGACTTTCCCGAGCCCGAGAGCCCGGTGACCACGATCAGTGCGTCCCGGGGCATCTCGACTTCGACGTCCTTGAGGTTGTGCTCGCGCGCGCCGGAGACGACGATTCGTTCGGAACGGGGCATGCCCGCCAGTTTACGGGGGCGAACGGCTGTTCCCATCGTGAGCGGCCGGACTCTCCCCGCCCCGCCGCACCCAATCAGCTCATCGTCGCCGTATGCGGATTATTGCCTGTGCCGCGTCGTTCGCCCTGCGGTCGTCATACACGCCGATGGTGCCATCGACGATCGTCAACCGCGCGTCGAGCAGCAGCGGCCCCTTGATGTGCTTGATCTTGACCACGGCCTTCTGGCTCTTTCCCGGGGCAAGGTGCCTTACATCGCAGGCTAAGGTCTGGATCTTGCTGCGGGGCCGTAGGTGCCATGGCCGCAGCGCCCCCCTCGGGCTTGGTGGAGGTGTAGACAGCCTTGCCCGGGTAATGGGGCTGGCCCGGTCTATTTATTCTCCTGTTATCGCGTTCGCTTCCATACTCGTCGCTTGGTCATCGGCCTAGACGACCGCGGAGCTGGCGTAAAGGTCCGAAAACCGGGGGCCGTCGCCCCTCAGCTGCTGCCGGCGCGGGTGAAGACATCGTCGAGCAGGGCGTCGCTGTCGTTGAGACCGTGGGCGTCGGCTAGTTGCTCCGCCACCTCCTCACGTGAAGCGCCCTCGAGCGCCATCTTCATCGCCACCAGCCGGGCGCCATCGATGTTCCCGTTCCCGTTCTCGGCCGCGGCAGGAGGCGGCTCCTCGGAGGGAGGCTCGGGCAGCGGCGTCGGCTCCGGGACGGAGTCCGGCGCCGGCTCCGGATCGCCGGGGGGCTCCGGCTCGGGCACAGGGTCGGGCCCCGGCTGCGGCGCAGGGGCCGGCGGCTCGGGAACTTCACCGCTGATCTCGGCGGCGAGCCCGGCGACCGCCGACTGGGCGCGATCGAGGATGCGCTTCGCCTCTGCGCGGGCATCGGCGAGAATCGCCTCGGCCTTCTCGCGAGCCTCCTGCTCGATCTCCGCCGCCCTCCCCTCGGCGGCGTCGATCGCGCCGGAAACCTGGTTGAGGATCTCTTCCCGCGAGAGGGCCATCGCTCCCGAGCCTAGCGGAGGGCCGGAAGTTAAATGCGGCGGCTGTGCCGCCTGACATGCCTCTGCCGGCGCTAACACCGCGCCGGCCGGACGCTAAATGCGGCGGCTGTGCCGCCTGACATGCCTCTGCCGGCGCTAACACCGCGCCGGCCGGACGCTATTAGGCTCCGGCTCGCATTCCCTCGAGGTCGCGGCGCAGCTCGCGCAGCTCGTCGCGGATCCGCGCCGCCTCCTCGAAGCGGAGGTCCTCGGCGGCGGCGATCATCTCCTCCTCGAGCTCGACGATCGTCCGCTCCAGCTCCTCCGGCCCGGCGAAGTCCTCGCTGCGCCTGCCGCGGCGCTTGCGTGGCGCCCGGTCCTCCATCGCCAGGAACTCGGTCATCTCCGAGATCCCCTTCTGCACCGTCTCCGGGGTGATCCCGTGCTCGTCGTTGTAGGCGACCTGGATCGCGCGGCGGCGGTCGGTCTCGCCGATCGCCGCCCGCATCGCTTCGGTCTCCTTGTCGGCGTACATCAGCACCTTGCCCTCGACGTTGCGCGCCGCCCGGCCGATCGTCTGCACCAGGCTGGTCTCGCCCCGCAGGAAGCCCTCCTTGTCGGCGTCGAGGATCGCCACCAGCGAGACCTCGGGCAGGTCGAGCCCCTCGCGCAGCAGGTTGACCCCGACCAGGACGTCGTACTCGCCAAGCCGCAGGTCGCGGACGATCTGGATCCGCTCCAGGGTGTCGATCTCGGAGTGCAGGTAGCGAACCTTGATCCCGTACTCGAGCAGGTAGCCGGTCAGGTCCTCGGCCATCTTCTTGGTCAGGGTCGTGACCAGCACGCGGTCGCCGCCCTCGGCCCGGCGCCGGATCTCGTTCATCAGGTCGTCGATCTGGTTGCGCGTCTCGCGCACCTCGATCTCGGGGTCGACGATCCCGGTCGGCCGGACGATCTGCTCGACGGTCCGCGTCGACTCGGCCCGCTCGAAGGGCCCCGGGGTCGCCGAGACCATCACCAGCTGGTTGACCCGGTCGAGGAACTCGTCGAACTTCAGCGGCCGGTTGTCGATCGCCGAGGGCAGCCGGAAGCCGTAGTCGACCAGGGTCTGCTTGCGCGAGCGGTCGCCCTCGTACATGCCGCCGATCTGGGGGATCGTCTGGTGGGACTCGTCGACGAAGACGACGAAGTCGTCGGGGAAGTAGTCGATCAGGGTGTGCGGGGGGCTGCCGGCGGGCCGGCCGTCGAGGATCCGCGAGTAGTTCTCGATCCCCGAGGTGAAGCCGAGCTCCTTGATCATCTCGATGTCGTAGGCGGTGCGCTGGCGCAGCCGGTGGGCCTCGAGCTGCTTGCCCTCCGCCTCGAGCTCGGCCGGTGCGGCTCTCCAGTTCGGCCCGGATCTCGCTCGACCGCCCGCTCGATCGTCTCGTCCGCGGTCACGTAATGGGAGGCGGGCCAGACCGAGACGTGGTCGATCTCGTCGAGGATCTCGCCGGTCAGCGGGTCGAAATGCTGGATCGCCTCGATCTCGTCGCCGAACAGCGAGATCCGGTAGGCGGACTCCGCGTAGGAGGGCATGATCTCCAGCACCTCGCCGCGCACCCGGAAGGTGCCGCGGCCGAGGTTGGAGTCGTTGCGCTGGTACTGCATCTTGACCAGCTTGCGCAGCACCTCGTCGCGGTCGATCTCGCCTCCGACCTTGAACAGCTGCATTTTTTCGTTGTAGACCTGCGGCGAGCCGATCCCGTAGATGCAGGAGACCGAGGCGACGATGATCACGTCGCGGCGGGCGAACAGCGCCGCCGTCGCCGCGTGGCGGAGGCGGTCGATCTCGTCGTTGATCGAGGAGTCCTTCTCGATGTAGAGGTCCTGCGCCGGGACGTAGGCCTCGGGCTGGTAGTAGTCGTAGTAGGAGACGAAGTACTCGACCGCGTTCTCGGGGAAGAACTCGCGGAACTCGTTGCAGAGCTGCGCCGCCAGGGTCTTGTTGTGGGCGATCACCAGGCTGGGACGCTGTACCTGCTCGATCGACGCCGCCATCGTGAACGTCTTGCCGGTGCCGGTGGCCCCGAGCAGCGTCTGGAAGCGTTCCCCGGCCTCGAGCCCCTCGGCTCAGCCCGGCGATCGCCTGCGGCTGGTCGGCGGTCGGCGTGTAGGCGGGATTGAGCTTGAAATCGGGCACCCGCCGAAGATAGCGGGGCCGGCGCCGGCTCAGGAGGTCTCGCCGTGCAGCGACCAGGTCCAGCTCGCTCCGCCGGGCGAGGAACCGCTCCCCTCGTTACCGGAGTCCGTCGGCGGAGGTGGATGCATCAGGGCCGTAGCCCGTGTCGAAAATCGCGGTAAAGAACTCCAGCGGCATGGTCGTGCCGTTGAGTTCAGCATCGCGGCCAGACCGCCGCGGACGCCAAGCTCGATCATTTCGACCTCGATCACAACCTCAAGGAGTCCCTTGAGACCGGCGGCCGCGCCGGTCGCGCAGGCGTGGGGCCGGGTCGAGCGCCGTCTCCCACTTACCTCCCACTGTAGGGCGGCCGGGTCCGAAGGGCAACCATCCGTCCGCCGGCCGGCTGGCAGAATCCTCCGCGTGACCCGCTCGCAGCGACTGCTGGCCGGCTTCTTCACCTTCGCCGGGGCGATGCACTTCATCGCTCCGCGGCGCTATCAGGCGATGATGCCCCCCAGCTTTCCCGCCCACGGCGAATCCGTGGTGATCAGCGGCCTGGCGGAGATCGCCGGGGCCGCGGCAGTCACGTCGGAGCGCACCCGTCCCCTGGCCCGCTGGTGGCTGATCGGGCTTTTGATCGCCGTCTTCCCCGCCAACATCCACATGGCTGTCCACCGGGAGCGGATCAGGGGGCTGGAGGGGATCCCGGCCTGGCTGCTGTGGGCGCGCCTGCCGCTCCAGCCCCTGGCGATGCTCTGGGTCTGGCGCGCGACCAGGGACTAGACGCTTAGCCGCTAGCGGGTCAACTGGCCTAGACCTCCAAGGTCCTGCCCACCGAGCAAGTCGAGCAGCCCCTGGGCGTCATCGAACAGCGGGCTGGCGTCGTTGATCAGCTTGATCCCCTCCTCGACCGGGACGCGCTTAGCGAGCTCGCGCAGCGGCACCGCGACAATCGGACTGAGCGCGCCCGCGCGCTCTGCATCGTCGACCCCGCGCACCAGGCCGGCGTGGACCGCGTCCACGAGCTTCGCATCGTCGATCCCGTAGCGCTCGGCGAACCGTTTGCGGGCCTCCTGGCTGCTCAGCGCCCGCGCCAGGATCTCCCGGCTCACCCCGAGCTCGCAGGCCGCTCCGTCGAGCGCCGAGAGGGAGAACTGCTCGACGATCTCCTTGATTCCGTCCGGAGAGCGCCACTCTCGCGGCTTGCAGGGGTCCTGGGTCTTCGCCGGCTCGTAGGAGGCTCCGCCGGCGGCGAGGTAGCCGCCGGCGAGAAGTGCCGCCGCGGCGATCGCCGAGCAGAGCAGAATCCTCGAGCGCCCCGTCGTGCTCACAGCTCCACCTCGCGCGAGAGACCGATCGGGACCAGCGCCGCGAGTCCGATCAGCGCGGCGATCAGGAAGGAGGCGCTGAAGGCGTGGGTGGCCGCGCGGTCGAGCTGGTCCTGGAGGTCGGCCTTCAGGGTCAGCACATCGGCGCGGTCCCCCGGATCCGTTGGAAGTGGCTCGAACGCCGGGTCGATCATCGGCACCTTGCCCCGCTCTCTGTCGAGTCGCTGGGAGATCCGCTGAGCCAGCCCGATCTTCAGCACCGGGTCTAGCTTCGCGTCGAGAAGCACGGCGGTGCCGGCGTCTATCGCGTTGCGGCGCTGCTCCGCCAGGTCGGCGGTGAACACCGGGGTCAGGGCGAGCAGCCCGATCACTACCCCGGCGTGTCGCGCAGAGATCGTCCAGCCGCCGTGGATCGCCTGCGGCGAGCGCCCCTCCAGGGCCGACTCGGTCAGCGCCGAGAAGACAAGGGAGAGGCCGACTCCGACCAGGATCTGGGGCGGCAGGGTGAGCAGCACCGTCGGCCTTCGGCAGCCAGCCCAAACCGGCAAGCCCGCCTGCCACCAGGATCGCTCCGGCGGCGGCCCGGGCGCGCGAGCTAGGGACCAGCGGCGAGAGCCGGGTCCCCGCCAGCGCCGCCAGCGGCATCGCGGTGACCACGACGGCAGCGGCGATCGGGGTGAGGCGCCAGCCCTCGATCAGCAGCAGGACGAGGAGGAACAGGGCCGCGGCGATCGCCGCCGAGACCAGCGCCAGAGCGACGTTGGCGGCCAGATGGGGGCGCCCGGTCCGGCCCAGCTCCCGCTCCACGGTCCCCGGGGGCCGCCTCCTCCCGGGCGATGGCTAGCAGCGGCACCCCGGCCAGCAGAGCCAGTGGTACGGCGGCGACGAAGATCGACTGCCAGGAGACCAACTCGGTCAACAGGCCGCCGATTCCCGGCCCGAGGGCGGCACCGGTCGCCCCCGCCGCGGCCCAGGACGCGGCGGCGCTTCTCTCCGAGCCGACCACGCCCGGCATCAGCTCCAGGGCGGCGGTGACCGCCGCCGCGCCGCCGAGCGCCTGCACGCAGCGAGCGACGATCAGCCCGTCCAGGCCGGATGCGGCGGCGCAGGCGGCAGAGGCTCCGGCGAAGACGGCGAGCCCGGCCGCCGCCACGCGGCCGGGGCCGAAGCGCCGCGCGATGACCGCCGCCGGCACGGCGGCCAGCGCGAGAACCAGGTTGAAGGAGACCAGCACCCAGGTGACCCCGGCGACCGATGTGTCCAGCTCCCGGTAGATGTCCGGGAGCGCCAGGACGACCACCGAGGAGTCTGCGAGCACCAGCCCGACGGCCAGCGCCAGGGCCCAGCGCCTCAGTAGCCCAGCTCCTTGGCGTACTTGTGACGGTAGGCGTCCCGCTTGTCGAGGACGTCCTCGACATAGGCGCGCGTCTCGGGATAGCCGATGTCGTCGAGGGTCATCTCGGAGCCACCCCACGCGTCCGCCTCCTCAGGACCGGCGTTGTAGGCGGCGAGCGCGGCGATCTCGTTGCCGGAATAGCGATCGAGCAGGCTGCGCAGGTGGTAGGTCCCGTAGGAGATATTGATCTGGGGGTCGGAGAGGTCCTTGACGGTGAACGTCGTCCCACCGCTCCTGCGCTCGATGTCCTTGGCGGTTGCCGGAGTGATCTGCATCAGGCCCCTTGCCCCCGCCGAGGAGGTCTGGTCCCTGAATCGCGACTCGGCATAGATCACCGCCGCGATCAGAGAGGCGTCAACGTCCTTCTCCGCAGCCTGCTGGCGGATGATGTCCTCGTGGCGCAGGGGAAGGGTCAACTCCTCGATCACCTTGTCGACGCTCCCCCTGAACAGTAGGAAGGCGGTGAACAGGCCCGCCAGCCCCACCCCGCCGAGCAGCAACGCGCGCCGCAGCCGGACCCGCCGGCGGCGGGCGCTGGAACGGGAGTGGGGCCGGCTGCGCGCCGGCCGGCGTTGGGTGCTGGATGCGGCCATTGGGCCTACTGTTGTAGCTGGTCTGGTCCGGCGGCCTGCCCGGACCCGGTGAGGCTCTCGATCAGGGCGGACAGCTTCGCTTCCAGCTCCTCGATCGTGCCGTCGTTGAAGACAACGTGGTCGGCGCGGCGCGCCTTCTCCTCCGGGTGCAGATGGCGGACCTCCCGCTCCTCGACCAGGGTGTGCCCACGCTCCGCCGCCCTCCGGCGCCTCACCTCGTCCGAGGTGTGGATGCTTACGGTCGCGTCGAACAGGCCCTCCATCTCGGTCTCGAAAAGGAGCGGCACCTCGATCACCGCGGCGGCCGTGCCGGCGGGAAGCCCCTCCAGCCAGGAGGCGATCCGGGAGCCGACCAGCGGGTGGACCTGCGCCTCCAGCCAGCGGAGCTCCCCGGGGTCGGCGAAGACGATCTCACCGACCCGGGAGCGGTCGACCGCGCCGTCGACGACTGCGCCATCCCCCCACCGCTCGGCGATCGCGCTTATCATCGGCTCGTCGTCGAGCAGCTCGTGGACGATCGAGTCACTCGAAGCGGTCGCCGCCCCGAGGCGCCCAAAAGCCGCCAGGGCCTCTGACTTGCCGGCGGCGATTCCCCCGGTAAGCCCGATCTTCAGCGGGGCCATCGCTGCCGCTCAGGAATTACTGCCCGACACGTCCTCCGCTTCGGGTCCGGGCGTGTCGGGGCTCTCGACAGCCTCGGGCTCAGGCTCCTCGGCAGCCACTTCGGCCACCTCGGGCTCCTCGTCCGCGGGTGGTGCGGGGGTGGGCTCCTCGTCCGCAGCCTGCGAGGAGTCGTCCCCCGCGACAGGACCCGCGGCCGAGTCACCGGCGGGCGCCTCCTCGACCGGCTCAGGGGGAGGCTCGGCGAAGACTTCTTCGGAGAGGTCGAGATCGGGGGTCTCCGAGGGCGCTGCCTCGATCGCGGCGGCCTGGGCCTCCTGGACGGCTGCCCCGAGATCCTTGAGCGGCATGTTCTGGCCCTCGACCCGCTTGATGCTGAGTGAGAGTCGACGGCGCTCCTCGTCGATCTCGAGGATCTTCACGTTGAGCACCGCCCCGGACTCGACCACCTCGCTCGGGTTCTCGACGTGATGGTCGGCGAGCTCGGAGATGTGAACCAGCCCCTCGACCCCGGGGAGAATCTCGACGAAGGCGCCGAAGGCGACGACCTTGGTCACCTTGCCTTCGAGGACATCACCCGGGCGATGGGTGCTGACGACCCGCTGCCAGGGGTCCTCCTGGGTCTGCTTGAGCCCGAGTGAGATTCGCTGCCGGTCGCGGTCGATGTCGAGCACCTTGATGCGCACGGTGTCGCCGATCGCGACCACCTCGGAGGGATGGTTGACGTGACTCCAGGAAAGCTCGGAGATATGGATCAGCCCGTCGATTCCGTCGAGGTCGACGAAGGCTCCAAAGTCGACGATGTTGGAGATCTTGCCCTCGACGACCTGTCCCGGCTGCAGCCGCCCGAGGATCTGCTCGCGGACCTCCTTGCGCTCCTCCTCGAGCACGGCGCGGCGCGAGAGGACGACGTTGTTGCGGCTGCGATTCAGCTCGATCACCTTGCACTCGAGCTTCTCGCTCATGAACTCGTCGAGGTTGTGGACGCGGCGAATGTCGACCAGCGAAGCGGGCAGGAAGCCGCGAACCCCGAGGTCGAGGATCAGACCGCCCTTGACCACCTCGATCACCGTCCCCTCGACCGGCTCCCCCGACTCGGCGGCTGCCTCGATCCTCCGCCAGGCCTTCTCGAACCGGGCCCGCTTCTTGGAGAGTATGAGACGACCCTCCTGGTCCTCCTTGGTGAGGACGAGCGCGTCGACCTCCTCGCCGAGCTCGACCTCGTCGGAGGGATCGACCGACTTGCGGATCGACAGCTCGTTCGAAGGGATGACCCCCTCCGACTTGTAGCCGATGTCGACCAGGACCTCGTCCTTGTCGATCCGCACCACCTTGCCGGTGACCACGTCGCCCTCGTCGAAGGTGACCATCGTGGCGGCGTAGTTGGGCACGATCTGGCCGTCGATCTCCAGCAGCAGGCCGTTCGAACCCTCCACGGGGGTGCCCTCGTGGGCAGGCGCAGCCAATGTGTCGGGTGGGGACACGGCGGAGATTGTGGCAGAACCAGGCTCGGGGAGGCCCGGGCGGGCTGGACCAGCCTCTACTCTGCTCCAATGCCCCGGCGCGAGACCAAGCGAGGTGCCGAGCGCACGCCAATCGACGGCTCCCGCGACGTGCTCGTCTGCGGGGCCAGTTTCGCCGGGCTGGCCGTGGCGCGGGAGCTGGCCGGCTCCGGCGCGGATGTGCTGGTCTGCGACCGCTACGAGATCGGCGAGCGCCAGACCTCAGCTTGCGCTGCGCCGACCGCCTGGCTCACCGCCCTCGGCCTCGAGGACTCGATCAGGCAGACGTTCGGGGAGCTGGTCATCCACACCCCCCATACGACCGCCCGCATGGACCTCCCCTGGACCTTCTCCACCTTCGACTACCGCACCCTCTGCGAGATCCTCTGGGAGGGCTGCGAGGCCGAATTCGAGACGGCGAAGGTCGAGGGGCGAGTCGCCGCGGCGAACGGCGACGGGGCGATCGCCGTCGCCACCGATCGCGGCGTGATCTCGGCGCCGCTGGTCGTTGATTGCCTCGGCTGGCGCCGCGTCCTCGGCAGCGGCGAGAACGTCCAGCCGCCGGAGGCGAGGCTCTCTCGCGGGCTGGAGGTCCATCCCTGGAGCGCCTCCGAGGAGCTCGAGATCTGGATCGAGCGGGCGGTCGTTCCGGCGGGCTACGGCTGGAGCTTTCCGGCCGGCGACGAGGTCCGGGTCGGGGTGGGCTCCTTCGATCCCCGCTTCCACGTCAAGCAGCCGACCGTCGAGCTGGCAGATCAGCTCGGGGTCGAGAGCGTCCGCTACCAGGGCAACTGGATTCCCCATCGGCTGCGCCCGGCGACCGACACCGGGGTCTTCTTCGCCGGCGACTCGGCCGGGCATTGCCTGCCGCTGACTGCGGAGGGGATCCGCACCGCTTTCTATTTTGCGATCGCCTGCGGCCGGGAGCTGCGGGCAGCATTCGACGGCCACAAGCCGCGCGGCCTGGCGCTCGCCGATTACGAGGCGTTCTGCGGATCGCACCGCTGGAAGTTCGAGTCGATGCTGCGGGTCCAGCAGGTCGTCCCGAGGGTGCCGCCGCGCCTCCTGGCGCGCCTCCTGGACGGGATGCAGAGCAAGCGGTTCGTCGACTGGTCCTTCGGGCACTACCTGCAGATCGCGTCGCCGGACTTCGTCGGCTCGGCCCGCGATGGCGGGGGGCGGCCGCCGGCGGCGGCTGTGCCCGCCGGCCTCGCTTCGCCCTGAGCGGTTCCGCCGCCGTCGGATCGGGCGTTATGCCCTACAGCGGGCGCCTCTTCTATTTGACTGCCAGCCAGTCCCTGCCCACCCCGACATCTACCTCGAGGGGCGGGTCGAGGGGCTGCGCGGCGCACATTTCGCGGCTCACGGTCTCGGTGGCCGCCTCCATCTCCCCCGGCGGCCCCTCGAACAGGAGCTCGTCGTGAATCTGGAGGACGAGCCGCGTCTTGGCTCCGGACTCGCGCAGGGCCAGGTGGCAGCGGACCATCGCGACCTTGATGATGTCCGCGGCGGTCCCCTGGATCACCGTGTTCACCGCCAGACGCTCGCCCAACCGGCGGGTATTGGGGTTCGGGGAGCGCAGCTCGGGGATCAGCCGGCGACGGCCCATCAGGGTGGTGACGTAGCCGTGGGCCTGGGCCCGCTCGACCGTCTCCTCGCGGAACGCCGCCACCGCCGGAAAGCGCTCCAGGTACCGGGCCACGAACTCCTCACCCTCGCCGCGCGGGATGTTGAGCCGGTCGGCGAGCCCGAAGCCTGTGAGCCCGTAGACGATGCCGAAGTTGACCATTTTCGCCTTCGAGCGCTGCCCTATGTCGACATCGTCTCGGGGGATGTTGAACACCTCGGCCGCGGTCGCCGCATGAACGTCGTCGCCGGCCCGGAAAATCGCCTTCAGCACCTCCTCCTCAGCGACGTGGGCGAGGACCCGCAGCTCGACCTGGCTGTAGTCGGCCGAAAGCAGCCGTGACCCGCGCTCGGCGACGAAGCAGCCGCGAACCGGGCGCCCGATCTCGGTCCGGATCGGGATGTTCTGCAGATTCGGATTGGTGCTGGAGAGCCGTCCGGTGGTGGTCGCGGCCTGGTTGAAGGTGGTGTGGACGCGGCCGCTGTCGGGGTCGACCAGATCGGGCAACGTGTCCAGGTAGGTGCTCTTCAGCTTGGTCAGCTCCCGCCAAGTCTCGATCTTCTCGACGATCGGGTGCTCCTTGCGGATCTGGGCGAGGACCCGGGCGTCGGTCGAGAACCCGGTCTTGCCACGGCGCTTCCGGGTCAGGCCGAGCTCCTCGAAGAGAACCATGCCGACCTGCTGCGGCGAGCCGATCGTGAACGGATGCCCGGCAAGATCGTGGATCTCGGACTCGAGCTGCTCGATCTGCTCTTCGATCCCCGAGCCGATCTCGGCAAGACGCTCGACGTCGAGCTTCAGACCCTCCCGCTCCATCGCCGCCAACACGTGCACCAGCGGCAGCTCGACCTCCCGCAGGAGCTGCTCCAACCCCCACTCCTCGAGCCTGCCCCGCTGCCACCCGGCCAGCTCGACCACGATCCGGGCCTCCTCAGCGGGGTCCAGCCCCTGATCGGCATCCTCGCCGAGCTCGAGCTGGCCTTCTCCCGCGTCGTCCTTCTTGCCCGGGTCAGCCCCCCTGACGCCGATGCCCGCATCCGCGGCCAGCTCGAGCAGCTCGTAGCTGCGCCGCTGAGGCTCAAGCAGGTAGGCGCCGAGCATCGTGTCGTGGTCGATGACGATCTGGGTCCCCTCGCGGGACGCTGCTGCCAGCAGTCCGTGGCGGCCCCCGCCAAGCGATTTCGCGTCGTGGGTCACCAGGGGGCAGCCGTCGAAGGCGTTCGCGAGCACGTCGAGGCTCGCCTCGCCGATGATCACCCGCTCCGGATCAGCCGCGGCCCAGTGACCGGCGGAGATCGAGATCCCGACGGGGGAGTCGGGCGAGGCGATCTCCTGTGGCGAGCCCTCGACGGGCTCGACCTCGATCTCGCGCTCGACCCGGCGCCCAGGGACCGGCTCATGGTCGGGCAGTCCCTCCTCGAGCCGCTCGAGAATCGCCCGCAGCTCGAACTCGCGAGCAAATTCGCGCAGCGAGCTCCGGTCCGGATCGGCCGCCATCACCGCGCCCAGATCGACCGCGGTCTCGACCTCGAACTTCATCGTCGCCAGCTGCTTCGAGATGCGGGCGTCGTCTGCATGCTCGACCAGGTTCTGCTTGCGTTTCGCGCCGGAGACCTGATCGGCGTTATCCAGGACTTCCTCGAGCGAACCGAACTGCTGCAGCAGCTGCGCGGCGGTCTTGTCGCCGATGCCCGGCACTCCCGGGATGTTGTCCGAGGTGTCTCCCTTCAGCCCGATCAGATCGGGGACGAGTTCGGGGGCGACGCCGTAGCGCTCGATCACCGCCTCGCGGTCGTAGACCTTGGTGTCGGTGACCCCGCGGGAGGTGGTCATCACGCGCACCCCGTCGGAGACCAGCTGATAGGCGTCGCGATCGCCGGAGACGACCATCACCGGGATCCCCAGCTCGACCGCCTTCCTGGTCAGCGAGGCGATCACGTCGTCAGCCTCGAAGCCCTCTGCCTTGACGTTGGCGTAGCCGAAGGCCTCGACCGCTTCGAGCAGGTGGGGCCACTGCTCGCGAAGCAGGTCGGGCCGGGAGGAGCGCTGGGCCTTGTAATCGGCGTAAGTGACGTCCCGCCCGGACATCCCGGCGTCCCAGGCGACGACCAGCCCCCCTGGATGGTGGTCGGTGAGGATTTTCACCAGCATCGAGGCGAGCCCGAAGATCGCATTCGTCGGCCGGCCGTCGGAGGTGGCGATCGAGTCCGGCAGGGCGAAGAAGGCCCTGTAGGCGAGGCTGTTTCCGTCGAGCAGGAAAAGCTCCCTGCGGTCCTTGTCGCCGTTGGAGCCCACGCGCTGACTCTAGTCAGTGGCCAGCGGAAGGAGCTTCAGACGCCGGTAGGCCGTGGCGTCGGCAGAGGTTGAGGAACGATCGCTCCAGCTCGCTGGGCGTGCGGTCGGTTTCGACTGCCTCATCGAGGCGATAGCCGAGCACCTCCGCCTGCCTGATGGCATCCCGGAGCTTCGCCGGGGCCAGGGCGCAGCACAGGTCGGCGATGGTGCGGGCGGGGGCGGTGATCGAGATGCCCCGATGCCGGGTGAGGTCGCCTCTGGTCAGCCTTCTCGGGCGATGAATCCGGATCCCCGGTCGCCGTGACCGGCCCCCACGGTGATCTGGACCGGCCCCCCACCGGAGGCAGCAGCCCCCGTGCGCGGCTGCGTTGGTGTGGCTGAGCGCCGCGCCACGGCCGCACGCGAGGACGGCTGCCAGCCACCTGCCCTCGCGACCGACGCCGCCGTGGCCCACCGCATAGACCCCGCGATGAAGGCGATGGAGCCGGCCGGCGCGGGTCCGCCGAGCGACTCCCTGAGCATCGAGGCCGGCGGCAGTCAGCTGCCGAAAGGTCACGACTCCGAAATGCCGTGCCGCGACGGCGGCGATCAGCACATCCGGGGCGACTTCCTCTCGCGTTGCGGCGCTAAGCCGCCCAGGGACCGGTTCGCCCTCCCGGCGGGCGGCTCGCGCCCGCATAGAATCCGCCGCCATGGCTGTCAGCGCGCAATACAGCGTCACCATCCGGGTCGAGCTCGACGCGAGGCAGGAGCCGCTGGGCAAGCTGACGGCGGCGATCGCCGAGGCCGGCGGGCAGCTGCAGGGAGTTGATCTGGTCCCCGGGGCCGGCGGCGAGGGCAAGCGGGTGCGGGAATTCACGATCGACGCTCGGGACCAACAGCACTGGGAGCAGATCCTGCGCTCGATCGGCTCGACCAGGGGGGCGACCGTCCTCGATTACACCGACCGCACGATGCAGATGCATCGCGGCGGGAAGATCGAGCAGCGCAACAAGTACCCGCTGAAGACCCGCGACGACCTCTCGATGGCCTACACCCCGGGTGTGGCGCGGGTCTGCCAGGAGATCCACGCCGATCGCTCCAAGGCGTTCCAGTACACGATCAAGAAGAACACGGTCGCGATCGTCTCCGATGGCAGCGCGGTGCTGGGGCTGGGAAACATCGGGCCGGAGGCCGCGATGCCGGTGATGGAGGGAAAGGCGATGCTCTTCAAGGAGTTCGCCGAGGTCGACGCCTTCCCGATCTGCGTCTCCAGCCAGGACGCCGACGAGATCGTCCGCGTGGTCGAACTGATCTCCCCGACCTTCGGCGGAGTCAACCTCGAGGACATCTCGGCGCCACGCTGCTTCGAGATCGAGGAACGGCTGAAGGAGTCCCTCGACATCCCGGTCTTCCACGACGACCAGCACGGCACCGCGGTGGTGACCATGGCTGCGCTGTTCAACTCGCTGAAGATCGTCGGCAAGCCGATCGACAGCCTGCGGGTGCTGATGGTCGGGCTCGGCGCCGCCGGGGTCGCGGTGACCAAGATGATGCTCGCCTCCGGCGTCACCCACATCGTCGGCTGCGACCGCCAGGGGGCGCTCTCGACCACCCGCCCCGATTATGAGTCGGGCGAGATGTCCGGCATCAAACGCTGGTACGCGGAGAACTCGAACCCGGACCACCTGCTCGGAGAGCCGGGCGAGGTGATCGAGGGAATGGACCTCTTCGTCGGCCTCTCGGGGCCGGGGATCATCACCCCGGACTCGCTGGGGAGAATGGCCGGGGATGCGATCGTCTTCGCGATGGCCAACCCGAACCCGGAGGTGATGCCGGAGGACGCGGCACCCTACGTGCGGATCATGGCCACCGGTCGCTCCGACTACCCCAACCAGATCAACAACGTCCTCTGCTTCCCGGGGATCTTTCGCGGAGCGCTTGATGCGGGCGCTCCGCGGATCACCGAGGAGATGAAGCTGGCGGCGGCAAAGGGAATCGCCGAGACCGTGACCGAGGACGACCTCTCCGAGGACTACATCATTCCCTCGGTGTTCAACCGTGACGTCGCGCCCGCCGTCGCCGCCGCAGTGGTCGAAGAGGCAAAGAGCGCCGGGATCGCCCGGTTCAGCGAGCAGACGGGAACCTTCCAGACGGTGCCGGCGTGAGGGTACTCGTCACCGGGGCGAGCGGCGCCCTCGGCTCGGCCGTCTGCGACGCGCTGCTGGCCCGCGGCGACGAGGTGATCGGGCTGACCCGCGACCCCGAGCGCGTCCGCAAGACCAACCCCACGGTGAGCTGGTTCGGCTGGCAACCCCGGATGGAGCGCCCGCCCGCCGAAGCCTTCGACCAGGTCGAGGGGGTGATCAACCTTGTCGGCGAGCCGATCGACCAGCGTTGGACCGAGGAAGCCAAGACGGCGATCATGGAGAGTCGTCGCACCGGTACCCGCAACCTGGTGCAGGCGATCACCGCCCTCGAGCGAAGGCCCCGTGTCCTGGTCAGCCAGTCGGCGATCGGCTACTACGGCGATCGGGGCGAGAGCCTGGTCGATGAATCAACGGCGCCCGGGAACGACTTCGGCGCCGAGGTCGTCAAGGAGTGGGAGCGGGCGGCGGACGAGGTAAGCGGCACGGGCGTCCGCCTGGTGATAGTCCGAACCGGCCTCGTCCTCGACCCCTCGCATGGCCTGTTGAAGCAGCTGCTGACGCCGTTCCGGCTCGGTCTCGGCGGTCCTGTGGCCGGCGGCAACCAGTACATGTCGTGGATCCACCTCGACGACGAGACGGGCATCCTGCTCTGGGCCCTGGACGGCGAGGGCGTCAGCGGCGTGATCAATGCCACCGCTCCCAACCCGGTCAGCAATCGCGACCTGTCGAAGACGCTGGGCCGGGTCCTGAGGCGCCCGGCGGCGATCCCGGTGCCCGGATTCGTGCTCAACCTCATCTACGGCGGAGAGTTCGCCGAGACGATCCGGGGCGGGCAGCGAGTGATCCCGCGCCGCACCCTCGACCTCGGCTACTCCTTCGAGCACCCCGAGCTCGAGCAGGCTCTGCGCGACCTGCTGAGCTGAGCGTCAGGCCGACGGCACGCGAATTTCGCCGGAGAAGGCGATGCGGCAGCCCTGGAGCGAGTAGGCGGTGACGGTGGCGAGGGTGGTGTCGCCCGAGGGTTTGATCGAGTACTCGCCGATCACGGAGCGACGGTCCCGGGTGGCGAGCACCTGACCGCCGACCGCGTCGCGGTCGGCGGCGTCGCCGCCCGCCCGCCGGATCGCGCTGAGCAGCAGGGACGTCGCCTCGAAGCCGTAGGCCGAAGCCGGCAAGGGGCGGCCGAAGCGCCTCCGGTAGGCCCGGACGAAAGCTCGGCCCCGAGGGCCGAGCCGGGAAGGCTCGCGGTAGGGGGAGATCAGATAACCGCCGGGATTGCCCACCTGGCAGCCGCGCAGCGGCGTCGGCCCGGCGCTGACCACAACCCGCCGCTCAGGGACTCCTGCCCTCTGCGCCAGGCGGGCGTCGGCTCGATCGAGCACGGCGGCGTCCGGTATCACCCTGGCGAAGGTCTGGTGGTCGCTCGGGCGATAGCGCTCCGCGGTCAGGTCGAGCGCGATCGCTCCCGGCGAGATCTGCGGAATCTCGGCCTGGTTGGTGATCGGAAGCGAAACCCGGGTGGCGCCGGAATCGAGATCGCCGATGAAACCGATCGCGGTCGAGTCCTGGGCGGCCCGGCGGGCGTTGGCCGCGCTCGCCACCGGGTCCCAGCGCGCGCCGCCACCGGTGTCGTCGAGGAAGCGCGCCATCAGCCGGAAGCGCCCGATCCTGCCGCCGGCGCCGGCCAGCGCCAGCCGGGCGCCGTCGGCGGCGGCACGACCCTCAGCGGCGCGTTCCCCGTGTAGGGGCAGGCTGACGTAGACGGTCAACCTCGCCGGGCCGTGCCCGGCGTCCTCGCCGCAACCGCCGATCAGCGCGAGAAGGGCGGTGCCGAGGACACCGAGGAGGGCGCCCGAGCGGCTCAGCCGAAGAACACCTCCGCCTCACGGTAGAGCGACTCCGGGACGAGCTTCAGCTCGGCGGTGGCCTCGGATAGGTCGACCAGCTCTATCGCGGTGGCGCGCAGCGCGGTCATCTTCGCCCAGGCGCCGTCGTGGGCCGCGTCGATCGCGTGCAGCCCGAAGCGGGTGGCGAGGACGCGGTCGAAGGCCGTCGGAGTGCCGCCTCGCTGCACGTGGCCAAGGACCGTCGCCCTCGCATCCTCCCCGGTGCGCCGGGCGATCTCCACCTCGAGCCAGTGTGCGATGCCGCCGAGGCGAGCGTGTCCGAAGGCGTCGGTCGGCGCCTCAGCGGCCTCCGGGATACCGCCGATCGGCTCGGCGCCTTCGGAGACGACGATGATCGGCGCGTACTGACTCTTGAAGCGCTGCTCGATGTAGTCGCAGACGCGCCCGATATCGAATTTCTGCTCTGGGATGAGGATCACGTTGGCGCCACCGGCGAGGCCGGCGTGGAAGGCGATCCACCCCGCGTGACGGCCCATGACCTCGACGATCAGCACCCGGTGGTGGCTCTCGGCGGTCGTGTGGAGGCGGTCGATCGCCTCCATCGCAATGTTGACTGCCGTGTCGAAGCCGAAGGTGTAGTCGGTTGCTCCGAGATCGTTGTCGATCGTCTTCGGCACGCCGACGACGTTGAAACCGGCGTCCCCGAGGCTGCTCGCCACGCCTAGCGTGTCCTCGCCTCCGATCGCGATCAGGCCGTCCACCCCGTCCTCTGAGAGGTTCGCCCGCAGCCGCTCGATCCCGTCCGGCTCGCCGATTGGGTTGGTCCGCGACGATCCGAGGATCGTCCCGCCCCGAGGAAGGATGCCCCGAACCTCGGGAATCCCCAGGGGGCGGCTCTCCCCCTCGAGGGGGCCCCGCCATCCGTCGCGGTAGCCGACGAACTCGTGCCCGTACTCGCCGACACCCTTGCGGACAATCGCCCGGATCACGGCGTTCAGCCCCGGGCAATCGCCGCCGCCGGTCAGTACGCCGATGCGCATCCCGAGGCCTCAATCACGTTGCGCTGGAGCGTAACGCCACCTGCGCAGAGCCGTCAGAATCTTCGAGACCCCGACGCGAAGGAGAGTCAGATGAGCGCAGAGCCCGATTTGGGCGCCGTCAAGCAAGTCCAGCAAAAGGTCTGGTCCGAGGGGGACTTCTCAGTGATCGCTACCGGGGTTGTGCCAACCGCCGAGCGCCTCGCAGAGTCGCTCGAGATCTTTCCCGGCGAGAAGGTCCTCGACGTGGCCTGCGGCAGCGGCAACGGCGCGATCGCCGCCGCACGCCGGGCCTGGGGCAACACGACCGGCGCCGACTTCGTCCCCGCCCTCCTGGAGCGTGGCCGCGAGCGGGCCGCGGCGGAGCGCCTCGAGATCGAGTTCGTCGAAGGGGACGCGGAGGGGCTGCCCTTCGATGACGGCAGCTTCGAGGTGGTGATGTCGATCTACGGGGCGATGTTTGCTCCGGACCAGGTGCAGGCCGCGTCCGAACTGCTGCGGGTCTGCACGCCGGGCGGGCGAATCGGGATGGCCAACTGGGTTCCGGACGGCTTAGTTGGAGAGATGTTCATGACCTCGGCCAAGCACGCCCCCCCGCCGCCAGGGGTCAATCCTCCGATCCTTTGGGGAACGGAGGAGCGTCTCAGGGAGCTGTTCGGCGAGGCGATCTCAGACCTGCAGGTCACGCGACGCTCATTGCGCCAGCACTATTACTCCGTCGATCACTGGTTTGACGTCTTCCGCACCTACTTCGGCCCGATCAAGGTGGCCTTCGAGCGGGTCGGGGCGGACGGCGAAGATGCGCTGAAGGCGGACCTGACGGAGCTCCTCGAGCGCCACAACATCGCCGGCGATCGCGCCCTGGTCACCGACGCCGACTACCTCGAGGTGATCGCCACTAAGGCTTGAGCTTCTCGAGCAGCGGCTTCGAGACCCGCAGCGCCGCGCCGATGAACAGCACGGTGAGGAAAACGACCCCCGCGACCGGGCCTCCCTGGCCGATCGTGTAAGAGAGGGTCATCGCGATCAGCGCCAAGAATAGGGTGACAACCAGTCCCATTGCGCGGCAATCCTAGCCTCCGAGGGCGTCGCGTGTGCGGGTGAGGAATGCGGAGACCGCCGAGCTGGCCGCCTCGATCCCCTCTGCCTCGGCGACGATGCGCACCAGGCGACTGCCGATGATCACTCCGTCGGCAACCGTCCCGACCTCGGCGGCCTGCTCCGGCGAGCCGATCCCGAACCCGACAGCGACCGGCACCTCCGCCTCGCGCTTCACCGTGGCGATCAGCGCCGAAAGCTCGGCGGGCAGCTCGGCCCGCTCACCGGTGGTGCCCACGTCGGAGACGACGTAGACGAATCCGCTCGCCGCCTCGCAGATCCGGGAGCGGCGGCCCTCAGGGGTGGTGGGGGCCACCAAGGGAACGTTCGCGAGCCCCGCGGAGGCCAGCGCCGCGCCGATCTCCTCGGCTTCGCCGAAGGGCAGATCGGGGACGATCGCCCCGGCCGCCCCGGCCGCCGCCGCCCGGCCGGCGAATTCCTCGGCGCCCGCGGCCAGGATCATGTTCGCGTAGGCCATCAGCACAACCGGGACCCGCGCGGCGACGGTCGAGCAGACCTCGAGCACCGACGCCAGGTCCGCCCCGGCCGCCAAGGCCGAGGTCGCCGCCGCCTGGATCACCGGCCCGTCGGCGAGCGGGTCCGAGAAGGGGACGCCGAGCTCGATCAGATCGGCTCCCGAATCGGCATACGCGGCGGCGATCGCCGCCGAGCCGTCGCTGTCGGGAAAGCCGCCCATCATGTAGGGCATCAGCGCCGCCCGTTCCTGCTCGCCGGCCGCAGCGAAGGCGGCGGCGATCGCCTCAACCCCCACTGCGCTCCGAGACCTCGGCCAGGTCCTTGTCCCCTCGCCCGGACAGGCTCAGGACATCAAAGCCCGCCGCCTCCTCCCCTCCGCGACCGCCAGAACCACTGCCCGGCATCTCCCCCGCTTCGCGTCCGGGGATGCCGGGGTGGCCGGAGGGATGGGGATTGGAATTCTCCAGCAGCCAGGCGATCGCGTGTGAGGACTCGAGCGCGGGGATTATCCCCTCCAGCCGGGAGAGCTCGTGGAAGGCTGCGATCGCCTGCTCGTCGGTGACCGAGAAGTAGCTGGCGCGGCCGCTGTCGCGCAGTGCGGCGTGCTCGGGGCCGACCCCGGGGTAGTCGAGCCCGGCGGAGACCGAGTGCGCCTCGAGGATCTGGCCCTCGGAGTCGGAGATCACCGAGGAGAGCGAGCCGTGGAGGACGCCCGTGCGCCCGGCGCCGAGCGACGCCCCGTGACGGCCGCTGTCGATCCCCTCTCCGGCAGCCTCGACGCCGATCAGCTCGACCTGGTCGTCGAGGAAGGCGGTGAAGATGCCGATCGAGTTGGAGCCGCCGCCGACGCAGGCGATCACCCGCTCCGGGAGGCGGCCCTCGGCGGCCAGCGCCTGCTCACGGGCCTCGTCGCCGATCACCCTCTGCAGGTCGCGGACCAGCGCCGGGAAGGGAGCAGGCCCGACCGCCGAACCGATCACGTAGTGCGTTGTGGCGACGTTTGCCACCCAGTCGCGGATCGCCGCGCTGACCGCTTCCTTCAGCGTCCTGGCGCCGGCCTCGACCGGGACGACCTCGGCGCCCAGCAGCGCCATCCGCTCGACGTTCGGCGCCTGGCGACGGATGTCCTTCGAGCCCATGTAGACGACGCACTCGAGGCCGAGCAGCGCGCAGGCGGTCGCGGTGGCGACCCCGTGCTGGCCGGCGCCGGTCTCGGCGATCACGCGCGGCTTGCCCATCCGCTCGGCCAGCAGTGCCTGACCGACCGCGTTGTTGATCTTGTGGGCGCCGGTGTGGGCGAGATCCTCACGCTTCAGGTAGACGGTCCTCCCGAGCCGGCCGGAGAGCCGCTCGGCGCGATAGAGCGGCGTCGGGCGGCCGATGAAATCGCGCCGCAGCTGCGCCAGCCTGTCGCGGAAGGGGGGGTCAGCTCGCGCCTCTGCCCAGGCGTCGGTGAGCTGGTCGAGCGCTGGGATCAGCGTCTCGGGAACGTAGCGGCCCCCGTAGGGGCCGAACCTCGCCTCGACCTCGGTGCCTCCGGTCATGCCGTCGCGGGACTGGCCGCCTTGGCGGCCTCGAAGAATGCGCTGAGCAAACCCGGGTCCTTGCGTCCCGGCTCAGCCTCAACCCCGGTGGCGACGTCGACGGCGAAGGGATGGATCACCTCGATCGCCTCGCCGACGTTCTCCGGACGCAGGCCGCCGGCGACGATGGTCGGAACCTGGAAGCGGCGGCCGCGGAGAAGTTCCCAGTCGAACACCCGGCCGGTGCCGCCGCGGAGCCCATCTCGGCGGGAGTCGAAAAGATGGAAGTCGGTCGCATACGCCTCCGCCGCCTGCAGGTCGGCGCCGCTGGAGAGGTGGATCGCCTTGATCACCTTCGCCCCGGTGCGGCGCCCGATCTCCGCGCACAGCGACGGCCCCTCCTCGCCGTTCAGCTGGACGATCGTCAGCCCTGCGTTCTCGACGGCATCGACGACCTCGTCCAGGGTGGGATTGACGAACACACCGGCGACCTCGCATCGGCGGCGGAAGGCTGCGCCGATCTCCGCCGCCTCAGCCCGCCCGCAGAAGCGTGGGCTCGCCCCGTGATGGATCAGCCCGATCGCCCAGGCGCCGAGGTCGACCGCAGCGGTCGCATCGGCGAAATTCGTGATTCCGCAGATCTTCACCCGCACCCGGTCAAGGGTACGCGAGCGACCGAATGCGACCGACCATCGACCCTGGTCGCACGTCGGCCGCCGATCGGCTCAGCCGCTGGGCACCCCCGCGGCCCGCCGCCGCGGCGAGCGTCCCCGCAGGGCCAGGGCGGCGAGAGCTCCGAGCAGGACCAGGGCCCCGCCCGCCAGGGCTCCCAATGCGGCGTCTCCCCAATCGAAGCTGTCATCCGCGGAAACCTGACCGGGCCCAACCTGGGCGACGAAAGGAACTGCGGCGGTCCCGTCACGACGCAGAACAGAAGGGCCGTCCGAACCACCGACGTCGGCGACGAATGGAACGGCGGCGGCCGGGTCACGGTGGAGGGTGACATCGGCGGATGCAGGAGTCACCGGCGCCAGCGCCCCGCAGACGCCGAGGACCGAGAATCCCAACTTCAGCCTGGTTGCATTCCTCATGATCTCCTTCTCCGATCGAGTTGCTTGCGAGGTAGAGGTTCGAGAACAGCTCGAAAACCTGGCTTAAGAGCGACTTAAGCAGGATCCTGCTTGCTGTAGCTTCCCCGGAGGAGAGATGGAGTTCCGCATACTCGGCCCGCTGGAGGTCCGTGAGCAAGGACGCCCCCTCGGCATCACCGCCGCCAAGCAGCGAACCCTGCTTGGAATCCTTTTGGTGCACGCCAATCAGGTCGTCTCGAGCGATCTGCTGATCGACGAGGTTTGGGGAGGAAGTCCGCCGCAGACGGCTGCAAACGCCCTGCAGGTCTACGTCAACGGCCTGCGCGGGGTACTCGAGCCGGAGCGCCCCAGGCGCGCGGCCAGCCGGGTGCTTCCCGGCCACGCCGGCGGATACTCCCTGATGGTCGAGCCGGAGGCGCTCGACGCGGACCGATTCGAGCGCCAGATGGAGGCCGCGAAGGACGCCCTTCAGCGCGGCGAGGCCGCGGCCGCGGCCGAGGTGATGCGCCAGGCGCTCGGTATCTGGCGTGGATCGGCCCTCGCGGACTTCACCTATGCACCCTTCGCACAGGCCGAGATCGCCCGGCTCGAAGAGCTGCGTCTGGCCGCATTCGAGGAGCGAATCGAGGCCGACTTGGCCCTGGGACGGGAGGCTGCGCTGATTGCAGAGCTGGAGGGGTTGGTCGCCGCCAACCCGTTGCGCGAGACGCTCCGGGGCCAACTGATGTTCTGCCTCTACCGGAGCGGTCGCCAAGCCGAGGCCCTGGAGGCCTACGCCCAGATCCACGCTGCGATGGTCGACGAGCTGGGAATTCCACCCGCTCCGCCCCTCCAGGACCTGCAGCACTCGATTCTCAACCATGACCCGAAGCTCGAAAGCCGGGCCTCGGCCACCACGTCCACATCCGGGATCGCGAAGGCCGAGGCGGTGGACTCGACCAAGGCAGAGGGCGCGGCGGCCGCCCCGGGGAGCCACAAGACCGTCACCGTCCTGGTGATCGAGAGGTCCGCGGGTGCGGGCGCCGACCCCGATGCGCCGCGTGGAATCGACGGGCACGACCTGGACGCGACACAGGCGGTGGTCGAGCGGCACGGCGGCAGCATCGAGAGTGTCCTCGGCAACCGGATGATGGCAGTCTTCGGCGTGCCGCTCGCGCACGAGGACGACGCGGTCAGGGCGCTGCGGGCCTCAGCGGAACTGGCGCGACGATCGCCGTCCGGCGAGAAGGGCTCCCTCCTGCCCCGCATCGGCATCGCCGCCGGGGAGATCCTCCCTGGCGGACCGCTGCCGATCTCCGCCGAGGGGCCCGTCATGGTCGCCTCAGACCTGGTCGAAGCCGCGTCCGCGGGCGAGGTGCTGGTCTCGGAGCAGATCCACGAGCTGCTGCGCGGCGCCGGGCAATTCGAGCCGGTACAGGGCGCACCCGGGTCCTGGAGGTTGATCGAGCTCACCGTTCAGCCGGGACCCCTCTCAGGCCCTTCCGCTGTCCCGATAATCGGCCGCGAAGGGGAGCTGCTGCAGCTCCTGCAATCACTGCAGGACGTCGCGGACAAGCGCGCCATACATCTGGTCACCGTCCTCGGCGCGGCCGGGATAGGCAAGTCGAGGTTGGTCCAGGAGCTTGCATCCCGAGTCGCCGGCGAGGCAACCGTCGTCGCCGGGCGCTGTCTCCCCTACGGCGACGGGATCACCTTCTGGCCGCTGCGCGAGATGGTCGAGCAACTCACCTCGGAGCAGCCCCTCCGGAAGATCCTTGGGGCGAGCGACGAGACCGGGCGCCTGGCCGAAGCCGTCGGCGAGGCCTTGGTGCAGGGCGAGGGCCCAAGCAGCCGCGAGGAAGTGTTTCTCGGGTTCCGCCGCCTTCTGGAGGCGGCGGCCGAGCGGCGGCCGGTGGTGGCGGTATTCGAGGATGTCCACTGGGCGGAGCCCACCCTGCTCGACCTGATCGAGTACCTGTCCGTACCGGGCCGGGAGGCTCCGTTGCTGCTTCTCTGCCTGGCTCGCCTCGAGCTCCTCGAGCAGCGGCCCACCTGGGCGATCGGAAAGCAGAACGTCGACTCGATCCTCCTCGAGGAGCTCACCGACGCTGAGGCGGAACAGATGATCGTCGCGCTGGCTCCCGATCTCGACGCGCCGACCCGGCGGCGGGCGTTGGCCGCGGCCGAGGGGAATCCCCTGTACCTCAGTCAGATCCTGGCGATGCTCTCCGAGGGAGGCCTGGCCGCCGGGGAGGTTCTGATCCCGCCGACGATCCAGGCGCTTCTCAACGCGCGCCTTGACCGCCTCGGACCCGGGGAGCGGGCCTTGATCGACCGCGCCGCGGTGATCGGCAAGGAGTTCTGGGAAGCGGCGGTCGAAAAACTGTTGCCCGAGCAAGCCCAGCCCTTCACCCACCGGCACCTGGCGACGCTGATTCGCAGGCAGCTCCTGATGCCTGCGCGCTCCTTGCCGGGCGGTGGCGAGGGCTATCGCTTTCACCACATCCTGATCCAGCAGGCCGCATACCGAGCCGTGCCCGGCGCGCTGCGGGCGGAGCTGCACGAGCGGTTCGCCGATTGGGTCGAGGGCCACTTCTCGGCGGGCGAGTTCCCCGAGATCGTCGGCCACCACCTCGAAAGGGCGCATCACCACGGGCGCGAAACCGGATCCGACCTGGGGGCCGTCGCCGAGCTTGCATCCCGCGCATCCGATCATCTGGCTATGGCTGGCCGGCGAGCCTTCGGGCGCGGCGACATGCCCGCCGCGGCCGCGCTGCTCGAACGGGCCTGCTCCCTTCTCGGCGGCCGCGACTCCGAAGCGCCTCAGCACTTCTCGGACCTCGGCTACGCGCTCTTCGAGGTCGGCGAGTTCGGCGCCGCCGAGCGGGCGCTTGCCGAGGCGGAGAGGCGTGCATCGGCGATCGGCGACCGGGCCGTTGCGTTGAGTGCCAAGGTCAAGCGGAGCAACGTCGGCCTTTACACCGATCCCGGTGCCGCCGACCTCGAGGCGCTCGCCGAGGACGCGGGCGAGGCGATCGAGGCGCTGGGCCGAGAGGGCGACGACCAGGGGCTGACGCGCGCCTGGACGGCGCTCTCCGAGGTGCTCTATCTCAGGGGGTTGCTCGTGAGGGGCGGGGAGGCGGCGCTGCGGGCTGCCGAACACGCCCGCGTTGCCGGCAGTAAGCGGGAAGAGGCGTGGGCCATGGGCGAGTACGGCCTCTGCCTTTTCGAAGGCCCGGCACGGGTGGAGGATTCGATCGCGCGCCTGACCACCGTCCTCGAAGATGCCCGCGGCAACCAGATCATGGCTGCCAACGTCAACGGCTTCCTGGCTCTCCAGGAGGCGCTTGCTGGGCAAATCGAGCAGGCAAGAGCGCGCGTCGCCGACAGCCTTCGCCACACCCATGATCTCGGCCTCAATTGGCAGACCGGAATTCACAGCCTGCTCAGCGCCTACGTGGAGTCCCTCGGCGGCGATCCCGGCAGCGCTGAGCGGCATCTGCTGAAAGCCAAACAGGCCTTCGTCGAGATCGGGGACCAATGGTTCCTCTCGACTGTGGCGGTCGACCTGGCGCGTGCCGTCTACGACCAGGGACGCCATGACGACGCCTGGGCACTGACCGATGAGATAGACCGATGGCCGGTCCCGGCCGACACTGAGTGGCAGATCAAGCGCAGGACCGTCCGCGCACTGCTGCTCGCCCAAGCCGGCGATTGTCGGGGGGCCTCGGATCTGGCAGCCGAGGCTGTCTCCATCGCCGGTGGGAGCGAGTTCGCCCTAGTCCACGGCGAGGGACTCATCGCTCTATCCGACGTGCACGCCCTCGGGGGGAGCCAGAAAGATGCGATCGCCGCGGCGCGCGAGGCCGAGTCGGTCCATCTGGCGAAGGGCAACGCTGTGGGCGCCACGGCGGCGCGGGAGCGGCTGGAAGCGCTCGAGTCCTAATTCCCGAAGGGGCCGCTCGGCGTCGAGGAGTCCTTGACCGAGTTCGGGCGGTCCCCGAGTGTGACCGTCACCGTCTTGGTCGAACCGCCGCGAAGCACGGTGACGTCGATCGTGTCGCCCGGCTTGGCGGCGTTGACGATGTTGACCACCTCGTCCATCGAGGAGACCTTCTTGCCGTTGATCGCGGTAATGATGTCGCCGCCGAGGCTGAGGCTGGCGCCGTCGATCGTCGCCGAAGTGTCGCCGCCCTTGATCCCGGCGTTGTCGGCGGGGCCACCCTGGACCACGTCCTGAACCAGGACACCGCTGTCGACCGGCAGGTTGACCGCCTGGGCCAGGGTGGAGTCGATCGTTGCCCCGGTGATCCCGAGGAAGGCGTGCTTCACCTTGCCGCTGGACTCGAGCTGGCTGACCACGTCGCGGGCGGTGTTGATCGGGATCGCGAAGCCGATCCCGACGTTGCCGTGACCGCTGCCGCCCGTCTCGATCTGCGAGTTGATCCCGACCACCTGCCCGGCGGCGTCGATCAGCGGGCCGCCCGAGTTGCCCGGGTTGATCGCGGCGTCGGTCTGGATCACGTTGGAGATCGCGAACCCGTTGGGCGCCTGTATCTGGCGCTGCAGGGCGGAGACTATGCCGCTGGTCACGGTGCGGTCGAGCCCGAAGGGGTTGCCGATCGCCACGACCGGGTCGCCGACCTCGACCTTCGATGAGTCGCCGAGCGCCAGCGGGTGCAACTGGTCGGAGGGGGCGTCGATCTTCAGCAGCGCCAGGTCGGTGGCCGGGTCGGTGCCAACCACGTTCGCGTCGTAGGTGGTGTCGGAGTCGCCGAGCTTCACCTGAATCTGCTTGGCGCCGGAGACGACGTGGTTGTTGGTGAGCACGTGCCCATCGGTGTCGATCACGAACCCCGAGCCGGTGGCGACGCCGCCTCCCGACCCGCCGAAGGGGTCGAAAGGGGAAGCCGGCCGCGCCGGCTGTTGCGCCTGGATGAAGGCGACCCCCTGGCCGTCGCGCTCGTAGATCTGGTGGACGGTGTCCGAGGGGCTGGCGCCGTGGGTGTCGACCGCCGGGGCCGCGAGGGGCGCCGCGGAGATCGTCGTGCCTCCTCCGTCGGCGTCGACCCAGCCTGCGGAGATCGCCAGCAGCCCGAAGGCGGCGGCGATCCCGCCGCCGAGGAAGGCGGATCCGAAAGAGGTGCGAAAGAAGGCTCTGACCCTGCTCATGGCGGCAGATGATCGGTGACGGCGCTGCAGCTTTCCTAAACGACCCCGAAAGAGTTTCTAAAGAGGTCCGTCTGCTAACACCGCGCCGGCAAACACTCACCGTGGCTCAGGGAAGCGGCTGCTCCCGCGTTCCCTCGTCGCTGCCGGTCAGCTCGCGGGTCTTCGACTCGGCGTCGCCGGCCCGCATCAGGGCCTCCCCGATCAGCACGGCGTCGACCCCGACGCGTTCGAGATCGTCGAGCTGGGCCCGATCCGAGATGCCGCTCTCGGCGACCACGGCCGTTCCCGCGGGGACATCGGGCATCAGCTCGTAGGTGGTGCCGACGTCGACCACCCCCGAGTCGAGGTCGCGGTTGTTGATGCCGATCAGCTCGGCACCCTGCTCGAGGGCACGCTCGAGCTCGTCGGGGTCGTGCACCTCGACAAGGCAATCGAGGTCGAGCGTCTCGGCCGTGGCCTGCAGTCGACCGAGAGCATCGTCCTCGAGCACTCTGGCGATCAGCAGCACTGCGTCGGCGCCCCCGGCTGCCGCCTCGTAGAGCTGGTAGCTGTCTACGACGAAGTCCTTGCGCAAGATCGGCAGGCCCGAGGCTGACCTCGCTGTCCGCAGGTCATCGAGCGATCCGCCGAAATGTGCCTCGTCGGTGAGGATCGAGAGCGCCGTGGCGCCGCCGCGCTCGTAGGCGCCGACCTGCGCGGAGAGGTCGGTCGCGGGTGCGATGTCCCCAGCGCTCGGCGAGCGCCGCTTGAATTCAGCGATTAGCGAGAGGCCGGGTCGGACCAGCGCCTCCCCGAAGGGCCGATCGTCCTCGGCGCGGCTCCGCACCTGGGCCTCCAGCTGGGCCTCCGGCACCTGCTCGCGCCGGCGCTCGACTCCCTCGCGGGCTGCGGAGATGAGCTGCTCGATGATTCCCACTTGACGGCGGAACCCTATTTGCTCCGGGCCATCTCGGCAGTGGTCGAGACCAGCTGGTCCAGAACCGCCACCGCAGCGCCTGAGGTGATCGCATCGCGGGCCCCAACGACGCCGTCCTCGATCCGACCGGCGCCTCCACCGAGATAGATCGCGGCGCCGGCGTTGAGCAGGACGAGATCGGCGCCGGGCCCCTCCCTGCCCTCCAGGACCGCGCGGACGGCGGCGGCGTTCTCCTGCGGCGATCCTCCCGCGACCTCCGCCAGAGGCGCCCGCCTCAGCCCGAAGGCCTCCGGCTCCGCAAACCACTCCTCCGTACCCCCCTCGCTGACCTCGATCATCCTGGTCGGCGAGGAGACGGAGATCTCGTCGAGACCGTCCTCAGCCGCGACCACGAGGGCTCGCTCGCTGCCGAGGCCGACCAGTGCCTCGGCGATCGTCTCCTGATAGCGGCGATCGGACACCCCGAGAAGCTGCCGGCTCGCCCCCGCCGGGTTGGTCAGGGGGCCGAGAAAGTTGAAGATCGTCCGAACGCCGAGGTCCTTGCGGACCCCTACGACGTGCGCCATCGAGCGATGGTGCCGCGGAGCGAACATGAAACCGAAACCGATCTCGTCGATGCAGCGCCTCACCTGCTCCGGCGTCAGCTCGATCGAGACGCCGAGCGCCTCGAGCAGATCAGCCGAGCCGCAGCGGCTGGTACTGGACCGGTTGCCGTGCTTGGCCACAGCGCAGCCGGCGCCGGCCGCGACCAGCGCCGCCGCGGTCGAGACATTGAAGGTGGACGGGCCTCCGCCGGTGCCGGCCGTGTCGAGGAGATCGTCGCGGGCGGCGCTCACCGGCTCCGCAAGGGAGCGCATCGTCCGCGCCAGGCCGACCAGCTCCGGCACGGTCTCCCCCTTTGCCCTGAGCGCCACCAGGAAGGCGCCCGTCTGCACCTCCTCGGCGCGGCCCTCCATGACCTCCGCCAGCACCGCCGAGGCGTGATCGGCGGTCAGGTGATCACCGTCGCAGACTGCGTCGATGGCACGGGTGAGGATCTCGTTCGGCACGGCGGCGATGCTACGGGCTGAGCTGCGAAACCGGCTCACGTGTCCTTGGAGAGGAAGTTGGCCAGCAGCTCCTTGCCGATCGGGGTGAGCACCGACTCGGGATGGAACTGCACCCCCTCTGCCGGGAGCTCCCGGTGGCGCACGCCCATCACCACGTCCTCGTGAGTTGCCGTCACCTGCAGGGATTCGGGGATCCCCTCGGGATCGGCGACGAGCGAGTGGTAGCGCCCGGCGACGAAGGGGCTTGGCAGCCCCCGGTAGACGGCGCGGCCATCATGCGTGACCTCGGCGTCCTTGCCGTGAATCGGCTCGCCTAGGATCACCCTGCCGCCGAACGCCACGACCAGCGACTGGTGCCCGAGGCAGACTCCGAGGACCGGCGTCCCCGCCTCGGCGAATGCCCGCACCGCCTCTACCGAGATCCCCGCCTCGGCCGGCGTGCACGGCCCCGGGGAGACGACCAGGCGGTCTGGCCTGCGGGAGAGCAGCTCCTCCACCGTGGCCCGGTCGTTTCGCACCGCCTCCGGTTCGGCCCCCAGCTCCCCGAGGTACTGGACCAGGTTGTAGGTGAAGGAGTCGTAGTTGTCGATCACCAGGACGCGCACTGGATCACCCTTCCCCCGCTCGCGGCGGACGCGGAAGCGAGCGAGCAAGGCCGCCGGTGCTTGCTGGTGCGAGCGAGCGTGAGCAGAGTACGTGGGCGGGGTGTTTGTTCACGGCCAGTCGGGTTGCTCGCAGGCCATCTCCACCGCCCTGAACACGGCCTTCGCCTTGTTCACCGACTCGTTGTACTCGTAGGCGGGCTCGGCGTCGGCCACGGTGCCGCCGCCCGCCTGGACGTGGACCCGGCCGTCCTTGACCACCACGGTGCGGATGTGGATCGCGGTGTCGAGGTCACCGCCCCACGAGAGGTATCCGATCGCGCCACCGTAGGAGCAGCGCTTGTGCTTCTCCAACTCGTCGATGATCTGCATCGCCCTCACCTTCGGTGCTCCCGAGAGAGTCCCGGCCGGGAGCGCTGAACGCAGCACGTCCATCGCCCCGATCCCCTCACGGAGCCTGCCCGAGACCTGGCTGACGATGTGGAGTACGTGGGAGTAGGTCTCGACCACCATCAGCTCGTCGACCCCGACGCTGCCGAACTCGCAGACCCTGCCGAGGTCGTTGCGGCTCAGGTCGACCAGCATCACGTGCTCCGCCCGCTCCTTGGGATCGTTTATCAGCTGCTCGGCGAGTCGCCGATCGGCCTCCTCACTGTCTCCCCGCGGGTAGGTCCCGGCGATCGGTCGCGTCTCCACCCGGCGCCCGCCGACCTTGACCAGGGGCTCCGGTGAGGCCCCGGCGAGTTGACAGTCGCCGAACTCGAGGAAGTACATGTATGGCGACGGGTTGACGGCCCGCAGCCCGCGGTAGATCGAGAACGGCTCAACCGGGACCTGCGCCGAGAAGCGCTGCGAGGGGACCACCTGGAAGGCATCCCCGGCGTGGATGTAGCGGATGATCCTCTCCACGGCCGCCTCGAACTCCTCACGCTCCATGTTGGAGACGAAGCGCGGCGGCTCGGCGACAACGGCCTGCGCCGGCGCCGGCACCGGGCCCCGAAGCAGGCGGCGGACGTCGGCGATCTCCTCGGCGGCGCGCGCATAGGCGGCGTCGATTCCGCCGTCGTCGTCGGAGAAGGCGCAGGCGAGGATCGTCAGCTCGTGACGGAGATGGTCGAAAGCGAGGATCACGTCGGTGATCATCAGGGCCATGTCAGGGAGTCCGAGGGGGTCCGGATTCGGCTCGCCGAGAGGCTCGACGGCGCGCACCAGGTCGTAGCCGAAGAAGCCGACTGCGCCGCCGGCGAACGGCGGCAGGCCCTCGACCGGCGCCGGGCTGAAGCGCGACATGTACTCAGTCAGGGCGCCGTAGGGATCGGCGGCCTGGTGAGATCGGCTCGGCGGTCCCCCGTTCGCCGCCGCGGCGCTCCACTCGGAGAGCACCCCTTCGCTCCAGCGCAGCATCGCCCGCGGCCGGAACCCAAGGAAGGAGAAGCGGCCGACCTGACCCTGCTCGGCGGATTCGAGCAGAAAGCACGGACCCGCCCCGGCACCATCGGCAAGCTTCAGGAACGCCGAGACCGGGGTCTCGCAGTCGTCGACCACCGTGAGCCGGACCGGGATCACGTTGCCCTCGGACGCGAGCTCGCGGGCCTGCTCGAGGCTCGGTTCCAGCCGTAGCTCCGGCTCAGTCCCGACGGGCATTCAGCACCCCCAAGACAGCTCGCCCCGGAACTCCGCGGGAGGCCAACAGCACAGCGAGGTGGTAAAGGAGGTCGGCAGCCTCCTCGGCGACGCGCTGCCCGCTCTCCGAGCGGGCGGCGCGAACCACTTCCTCCGCCTCCTCGGCGACCTTCTCGCCGATCCGGCCGGGATCGTCGAGCAGCTCGACCGTATAGCTGCCGGCCGGGCGCTCCTCCGCCCGGGAGCGAAGGGTGCGCTCGAGAAGCGTCGGCGCCTCGAAGGCCGCACGGACCGGCTCACCCGCCGCGCGGCTCGGCGTCGGGCGCGGTGGAGGCGGAGCCGCCGAGGTCGCGATAGAAGCAGCTTTGCTCTCCGGTGTGACAGGCCGGCCCCGCCGGCTCGACCAGGGCGAGGATCGCGTCCCCGTCGCAGTCGTAGCGGAGAGCGCGAACCAGCTGGGTGTTGCCGGAGGTCGCCCCCTTTCGCCAGATCTCCTCGCGAGAGCGGCTGAAGTAATGGACCTCGCCCGTCTCCACGGTCAGTCGCAGCGATTCCTCGCTCATGTAGGCGAGGTTGAGTACCTCCCCGGTTGCCTCGTCCTGGGCGACGCAGGGGATCAGGCCATCGTCGGAAAATTCGAGTCCCTCGAGCATGCGGCCAAGGATACGGGCGGGTCCGCGCGCTACTCGATGCCGAGCCGGTCGAGCAGCGCGGAGTCGCGACGCCAGTGGCGGCGCACCTTGACCTGGAGGTCGAGGTGGACCCGGGCCCCAAGTTCGGCTTCCAGCTCACGCCGGGCTGCGGTTCCGATCTCGCCGACCTTGCGGCCGCGCGCGCCGATCAAGATTCCCTTCTGGGACTCGGAATCCGCCCAGATCTCCGCCCGCACCGTGACCAGGCCGTCATCACGGGAGGAGACATCGGTGACCGAGACCTCGACCGAGTGCGGAACCTCGTCTCGGGTGCGATTCAGCACCTGCTCCCGAATCAGCTCGGCCAGGAGGAGCTCGCTCGGCTGGTCGCTGCGCTCCCCCGGCGGGTAGAGGTAGGGACCCTCGGGCATCAGCTCGGCCAGCCTGGAGATCAAGCCGTCGAGTCCTGCTCGGGTGCGGGCACTGACCGGGAAGACCTCGTTGACAACCTCGAGCTCCGCGGCCTCGCTGAGCACGGAGACGGTCTGCTGCGGGCTGAGACGGTCGGCCTTGTTGACCGCGCAGACCACCGGCACCTCCGCGTTGGCGGCGAGCAGGGCACGGGCGATGAAGCGGTCTCCCGGGCCCACCCCCTGCTCGCCGTCGATGACCAGCAGGGCGACATCGGAGGCGGCCAGCTCATGCTCGACCCGACGCTGCATCCGCTCGGTGAGCACGTCACGGGGTCTTTGAACCCCGGGCAGGTCGACCAGGATCAGCTGCCAGCCGGCGCCGACCTCGGTGGCGACCCCGCGTGCCGCCCGGCGAGTCGTCTGGGGACGGTCGGAGACGATCGCGACGTGTCCCCCGACGATCGCGTTGACCAGGGTCGACTTGCCGACATTCGGCCGCCCAGCCAGCCCGACGAATCCCGAGCGGGTCACCTCTTCCCTCCGGCTTCGCCCTCCGCCAGCCGCCTCATCACCTCGGCCTGGAGCGCCAGCATCTCCCCATCGTCGGCCTCGTGGTCGAATCCGCACAGGTGGAGAGTCCCGTGGACCGCAGACTCGACCACGTCCTCGCATTGCTGGGGGCAGATGATCACGTCCCCGAGCTCGCGCGGGCCGGCGACAGGGGTGTCCGGATCGAGCGGGAAGGCGAGCACGTCGGTGGGGCCTTCGACCCCCCGGTGTTCGCGGTTCAGCGCCGCGATCCGCTCGGCGTCGGCGATCTCGACCGCGATGTGGCCGTCCGCCACGCCGGCCGCCACGAGCGCCGCTGCGACCGCTTCGCGCAGCTGCACCGGGACGTCGGCGAGGTCGGCGCTCAACCGCCGTCCGGGCGCTCGCGCTCGGCGTGCTCGCCGTAGGCGGCGACGATTCGCTGCACCAGCTTGTGGCGGACGACGTCCTCGCCGCCGAAGTGGACGAAGGAGATGTCCTGCACCTGCTCGAGGATCTCGCGAACGACGACCAGCCCGGAGCGCTGCTCGGCGGGCAGATCGATCTGGGTGATGTCGCCGGTGACCACCATCCGCGAGTTGAAGCCAAGCCGGGTGAGAAACATCTTCATCTGCTCGGGGCTGGTGTTCTGCGCCTCGTCGAGGATGACGAAGGAGTCATTCAGCGTTCGGCCGCGCATGAACGCCAGCGGCGCCACCTCGATCACCCCGCGATCGAAGTAACCGTTGACGCGATCCGGGTCGAGCATGTCGTAGAGGGCGTCGAACAGCGGCCGCAGGTAGGGGTCGACCTTCGCCTGGATGTCGCCGGGCAGGAAGCCCAGCCTCTCCCCCGCCTCCACGGCAGGCCGGGTGAGGATGATCCGCTGCACCTCGCGCTCGGCGAGGGCCGCCGCCGCCATCGCGACCGCAAGGAATGTCTTTCCGGTTCCGGCGGGCCCGATGCCGAAGGTGATCGTGTGGTCGCGGATCGAGTCGACGTAGCGCTTCTGATTGAGCGTCTTCGGCGCCACCTTGGTGTTGCGGTGCCGCCAGACGACGTCCTCGAGGATCGCCACCGGGCTCTCGTGCGCATCGAGCGCCCCGGTCACGGCCTCGATCGTCCCGGGAGCGATCTCGTGCCCCTGCTCGATCAGCTCTACCAGCTCGTCGACAACCGTCGCCGCGCTCTGAACGTCGTTGTCGCCGCCGTCCAGAGTGAGGATGTTGCCGCGCAGGTGCAGATCGCAGCCCAGGTGCCCGCGCAGCGCGCGGATCACCGCATCCTCCGACCCCGCCAGCTCGGCGGCGACCGTGTTCTCCAGGGTCAGCTGCCTACGAGCCAAGCCGCTCCCGCACCGCCTCGCTGACCCGCTTGCCGTCGGCCCGGCCTCCGACCGCCGGCATCACCAGCGCCATCACTTTGCCGATGTCGCGCTGCTCGCTCGCCCCAGCCTCGTCGATCGCCTTCTGTGCTATCTCCCCCAGCTCCTCGTCGGAGAGCTGCTCCGGCAGGTAGGCCTCGATCATCTCCGCCTCGAGGCGCTCGGCCGTCGCCCGGTCGGAGCGCCCGCCCTTATCGAAGGCATCTCCCGCCTCCAGCCGCTTCTTTCGCTCCCGCTGGAGCACGGCGATCTCATCGCCCTCGCCAAGCTTTGCGTCCTGCTGCAATGCGTCGACGACCATACGCAAGGCGCTGGCGCGCTCACGCTCGCCCGCCTTCAACGCAGCGCGTGCGTCCGCCTGGACCTGTTCGAGAATCGACCCGTTGCCCATGGAGAAAGCCTAGATACTCCTCCGACATCGCTCCCGGCAGTATCTCGCCTATCGAGGCCTCTACGCCACCTCCGTGTCGCATTTTCCCGAGCTGCGGAATTGGCAGCGCATGGGCATGCACGACGCGGTTTTCCGCGCGACTGGCTCCGACAGCGACAACGCCTATGCAATCACCTCAGGCGCGGGGACACGTGCGTGCCGAACATCCTCGGCGACCTCTCGACGGGCCGCTAGTCGGGGATCGTCGACTAGGGGGATGCAAACCGCATCGAGCGCACCATCGACGTCGCCTCGGCGATCTGGAGCTGTGGCTACAACGGCCACTCCCCCGAGGTCCCGCTGTGCGTTTTGGGCCTGATCGACTGGCCGCGAGCCGACACCTCCGAGCTGAGAAGTCTGGAACGGATCTGGACCGAGCTCGGTCTTTGATCACTCCTCCTCCTTGGAGATCCCCGCGGCCTCGAGGGCGTCGGCCTCGTCGTAGAACTCGTCAAATTGGTATCTCCCATCGGTTGGGCCACGGGTGGACCGATCTCGAACCTCCTCTCGTCGAGATCGCCTACTCCGAGAATCCGGCGGCTCTCAGGGCCGCCTCCACGGTCTCATACTCATCGACCCGGTTGATCCTGCCGTCACGGAAGTAGTAGTTGTGGGTGACCTCGATCTCGACCGGGGCGCCGCTGGTCTTGCCGATACCCCGTTGCCGGGTCGGGACGATCACGCGGTCTTTGTGGGCGATGTAGTCGAGAGCCTCCGCGTAGTACTCGGTGAACGGCTCCACCCACTCCTTGAACGCCCTGATCACCCCTTCGCTGCCCCGATAGACGGTGAGGTCAGGACCGCCCGCGGCCCAGCGAAGCTCTACGTCCGGCGCGAAAGGCGCCTCGAACAGGTCGCGGATCGGCTCCGAATCCCAATCGACCGTAGCTCCATCCACCGCCTTTATCGAGTCCCATAAGCCCCGCACGATCTCGATGTTCGCCTCCGACATCGAGCGCGATTATCTCCTCTCTAGGCAACTTCGACCTGTTCGATTCGCCCCGCGAGCGGCATTTGCAGGAAACGAGTGCCGAGCTCACTGAAGGAGACGATGTCGCCGGTGCAGAGGAAGCGGTAGTCGCCTTCCTCGGTGGCATGGCCCTCGAGCCCCGCCGCCTCGAGGTGTCGCTGCACGGCGCCGGCGACCGCGTGGCCCGCGGTGACCAGGCGGACGTCGCGGCCTAGCATCCGCTGCAGCATCGGCGCGACCAGCGGATAGTGGGTGCAGCCGAGGATCAAGGTGTCGACCTCTGCGCGCTTCAGCGGGCGGCAGTAGGACCGCACCGTCTCGATCACGCTCTGATCGAAGGGAAAGCCGTGCTGGATGATCGGCGCCAGGTCGGGAGCGGCGACCTCGGTCACCTCGAGGGCACGGCCCTGGCGCTCCAGGGCGCGATGGTAGGCACCGCCCTCGACTGTGGCCGGCGTCGCCAGCACACCGACCCGACCGTTCTCGGAGATCGCCGCAGCGATCTCCGCCTCGGGATCGACCACGGTGACCACCTCCACGCCGTGCTCGGCCGCCACTTCCCGCGCCGCGCCGCTGCCCGCGGCGGTTGCCGAGTTGCAGGCGATCACCAGCAGCTTCGAACCTCTCTCGAGAAGGTAGGCCGAGACCTCGCGGACCCGCTCGCGCAGCTCCGCCGCCTGCTTCGTGCCGTAGGGAAAGCGGGCGCTGTCTCCCAAGTAGAGGAAGTCCTCGGCCGGCAGCGAGACCAGGCACTCGTGCAGGACCGTGAGGCCACCGACCCCGGAGTCGAAGACCGCGATCGGCAGCTCCCGCGGATCCCGATCGGCTTCGGTGTCCTCAGGCCCCAGGCTTAACCACCATCAGGTAAACGGCGACGACCAGCAGGACGCCGGTCACGGTGCCGACGATCCCCTCGATCCTGGCCTGGCGCTGATACTCATCGGAGAGCACGACTTCGCCGTCGCCGGCAGCCTTGATCTCGCTCTCGACCATCGAGCCGAGGCGGCGGTCGGTCGGGATGAAGTAGCCGCCGAGCAGCCCTCCTATGACGATCACGATCAGGAAGCCGCCGCTGACCCAGGCCGAATCGAACCCCCAATCGAGCTTGTTCACCTGGTAGATGCCGGTCAGCAGGACGATCACCAGGGCCGGCGTCACCAGGTAGCGGTTGATCGCGAGCTGGAGCCGGTGCACGTAGGGCAGGTGCCGGGGGTCGAGCTTCATCGCCACCGGGAATGTGATCGACTCGGCGAAGGTCGCGCCGAACCCGACCATGACCGCGGTGACGTGGACGAACACCGACAGCTGATAGGTGGTCACCGCAAGCGGCAGGGCGCTCATGGCTGCGAAAGATAGTCGCTCGGCGGGCCACTCATCCCGGGCTTCGCATCAGCAGAACAGCCCAATCGCCCTCTTGGCGCCGCTCCGCCTCGGCCAGGCCCGCAGCAGAGAAGGCCGTGCCGACCCGGTCGCACTCTCCCGGGAGCAGACCCGAGCAGATCAGGGTCCGCGGGGCCGTTTCCTCGCTGAGGCCTTGCGCCACCGCGAGCAGCACCGGCGCCGTCAGGTTGGCGACGGTCGTCCCCTCCAGCTCGGGTAGGCGCCGGCGCAGGTTGACGAGCTCGAGGTCGAGCTCGACCCGGTTGGCGGCGGCGTTCGCCGCCGCTGAGTCGAGCGCCGCCCGCTCGTGCTCGTAGCCCCTGACCGGGCTCCATCCCAGCTTGGCGCCGGCGATCGCCAGCACGCCCGAGCCGGTGCCGAGGTCGGTCAGCCCGCCCTTCGGCTCGCCGGCGCGATCGTGCTCGACCAGCAGCTCGAGGCAGAGCCTGGTGGTCGGGTGGGCGCCGGTCCCGAACGCCTGGCCGGGGTCGACGACGATGTCGATCGCGTCATCGCGTGGTTGCTCCCAGGAGGGACGAAGCCACAGCGCGCCGCCCACCAGCAGCGGCTTGTGGAAGTCCTGCCAGCGGTCGGCCCAGTCGTCGGGGACCTCCGCGGCGCTGACCTCGACCAGGCCCTCTCCGGCAACGGCCTCGAGCAGGCCGAGGTCCGGAAGCTCCCCCTCGCCGCCGTAGATCGCGTACTCGACGTAACCGGGGCCCCGCTCCTCCTCGACCCCGTTGGGCGCGAGCACCGTCAGCTCCGCGAGCACGGTGTCGGCCTGCCGGGGCCGGCACCTGACCGCGAGTCTGATCAACCGAAGGCCCGGCGCACCCGAGAGAAGATTCCGCCCCCGTCCTCGGGCTCGAGGTTCTCTGGGCCGATCGTCTGCTCGAGCTGGGCGGCGATCCGGCGCTGCTCATCGGTCAGGTTGGTAGGGACGATCACGTGGAAGAGCAGCCGCTGGTCGCCCCGCCTGCCGCCGCCCAGCCGGGGAAGCCCGCGACCGCGGAGGACCCTCTCGGAGCCCGGTTGGGTCCCCGGCTCCACCTCGACCTGCTCGGGGCCGTCGAGGGTCTCGACGCTGATCGTCGTGCCGAGCATCGCCGCGGTCGCGGCGAGATCGACGAGGCTGACCAGGTCGTCGCCGTCGCGCTGGAAGCGCTCGTCCTCCGCCACCCGGACCTCGACGTAGAGGTCACCGGCCCGCCCACCGGTCTCTCCGGCATGGCCCGCGCCGGTGATCCGCACCCGCTGCCCGTCCTGGATACCCGCCGGGATGTCCACGTCCCAGCGGCGAGCCCGGGCGACACGCCCGTGACCGGAGCACTCCTCGCAGGGAGTCTCGGCGACCTTGCCGTCACCGCCGCACTCGCTGCAGACCACCGCGCGGACCATCTGGCCGAAGGCCGTCCGGGTGACCTGGCGCAGTTGCCCGGCGCCGCTGCAGCGCTCGCAGGTGTGGATCGGTGTCCCCGGCTCAGCCCCGTTGCCCTTGCAGTGCTCGCAGGCGGCCACCGCCTCGAATTCGATCTCACGCTGCGCCCCGCCGAGCACATCCTCGAGCGAGATCTCGACCGCGGCGCCGATGTCGCCGCCCTCCGCCGGTCCAGCGCCGCCGAACCCGAAGGCGTCGCCGCCGAAGAAGGCCTGGAAGATGTCCTCGATCGAGCCGAAGCCGGCGCTTCGCGGCGCCCAGCCTCCGGATCGCAGCCCCTCGTCGCCGTAGGCGTCATAGGTACGGCGCTGCTCGGCGTCGGAGAGGACCTCGTAGGCCTCCGCCGCCTCCTTGAACTTCTCCTCGGCCTCGGGGTCGTGGGCGTTGACATCAGGATGGAGCTCGCGGGCCAGCCGGCGAAAGGCCCTCTTCACCTCCTGCGGGGGGGCGTCCCGTTCGACCCCAAGGACCTCGTAGTAGTCGCGCGGCATCGGGCCCTTGGCCTCTAGCTCTCGTAGACGTCTTCGAAGTAGTGCGAGAGCTCCCGGGCGGCCTCGCGCACCGAGGAGATCGCGTTCGCGTAGTCCATCCGCAGCGGACCGACGATTCCGACCGAGCCAAGGTTGCGGTGGCCGAGGCCGTAGTTCGCCCCGACGACGCTGACCGAGCGCAGCTCTGGCTGGGGGTTCTCGGCGCCGATCCAGAAGAACACGGAGCGCTGATCGAGAGCAGAGCGGAGCATCCCGAGGACGTTGGCGCGTCCCTCCAATGCGGTCATCAGCTTGTCCACCCGGGGAAGATCGGCGAAATGAGCCTCCGAGAGCAGCCGCGCGGCGCCGTCCACGTAGAGGGTGTCGCCGCGATTCAGGTCGAGCTGGGTGAACGCCGGCGAGAGGCTGGCGATGAAGCTCGCCTCGCTGGTGCCCAGATCGTCGTCGGCGAGCCTGCCGGCCACCATCCGCGAGCCCACGGCCGTCCCGGTCAGCGACTCGTTCAGATAGCTCCCGGCCCACTCGACGAGGCCCGGGTCGATGCTCTCCTCGAAGCTGAAGGCACGTTTCGTCACGGAGCCGGTAGAGGTGATCACGACGACCATCAACAGGTTCGGCTGCAGGCGCAGAACCTCGACCCGGTGGATCGTCGCCGACTCGATCGTCGGCGCCGTCACCAGGGCCATCAGATCGGTGACCTGGGCCAGCGCCGTGGTCGTCTCCCGCATCGCCTCGTCGACCTCGCGACGCAGCTCGGACAGCTCCAGCTCGACCCCGGAGCCGCGGGCCGGGAGGGAGCCGGATTCGATCAGGAATTCCACATAGCTCCGGTAGCCGGCATCGGTGGGCACCCGCCCGGCGGAAGTGTGGGGATGGGTCAGGTAGCCGCCCTCCTCGAGCGCCGCCAGCTCGGCCCGCACCGTGGACGGCCCCCACTCGACCCCCGACTGCTCGGAGATGATCTTCGACCCGACCGGCTTGCCCGATTCCAGGTTGGCGTCGACGACCAGGCGCAGGATCAGCTCTTGACGCTCGGTGGGCATGCCTACATCCTAGAAACCGGGGACGCCGCCGGATCGGCGGCAGGGCTCAGGTCCCCTGGCTGGGGATCGTGTCGGCGTCGCCGTGGCGGTGCAGGAGCCGACCCAGGATCCCCATCGTCAGGAAGGCAATCGCGCTGAGGATCAAGGTCGGGACGAGCCAGGCGATCGGCGACCAGGGAACGACGACCGCGTTGGATGTCTCCCCGGTGGAGCGTTCGAAGTAATCGCAGTGGGTGCCGGTGGGCACCAGGGAGAAGCTCTGGTGGTAGCTGCGACCGATTCCGTGCCCCTGACAGCCGTCCCCCGCCAGCCCGGACGCCGCGGAGAAGCCGGCAAGGGCCAGGGCCAGAAAGAGGCACAAGGCGGCGCAGAACCCGGCCACGGCCATCGGACTGACCCCCCGTCGCATGGGGAAAAGGTAGGTCTGAGCAGGCAGATCTCACCTCGGCGGCGCCCGTCTGGGAGAAATCTCTCAGACGCAGGAATCCGCCGCCCAGCCCAGATCGGGCTGTTGCGAGGCCAGTGGAGCTACAGCTGCAGCTCGGCCTCGGCGTTGCGGATCACCCGGTTCTCGCCCTGGGCCGCCTCGGTGTCGATGAGGACGTGGCCGTCCTCGGCCTCGCGGACGACGCCTTTGACGGCGATCTCCTGCTCGGGGGCGCCCATGCCGCGGAACTGGACCGAGAGCCGCTTCAGCGCCTTCGGGTCGCCGTCGGCGAGGGCGAGGTTGGCGCGGGCGACGAGGCCCATCATGTAGAGGCCGTGGAGGATGTTGCCGGGGAGACCGACCGCCTTGGCGAACTCGGGATCGATGTGGATCGGGTTGAAGTCCCCCGAGGCGCCCGCGTAGCGATGGGGCAGGTACTTGTCTGGGGTAACCCGCAGCTCGGGAATCTGCTCTCCGGCGCTCAGCTCTGTCATCTCATACCCCCCTGACGATGTTGGTCCAGGTGCCGCGCACCGTCATCTCGCCGTCCTGGTTGACCGAGATCGATTCGAACACGTAGAAGCCCATGCCGCCCTTCTCGGAGATCTCGGCGCAGCTGGCGGTGGTGGTGATCATGTCCCCGGAGCAGACCGGCTCGCCCCAGGCGAACTCCTGGCCCCCATGCACCATCGTCGCCAGGTTGATCCCCACCTCGGGGTCGAGGATCGCCGGCCCCATCGCCGGGGCGGCGTAGACGACGCAGAACATCGGCGGCGCGACCACCTCGCGGTAGCCGGCGGCGAGCGCCGCCTCGCGGTCGAAATGGACCGGGTTCTCGGCGCCGATCGCGTTCGCGTACTCGCGGATCTTCTCGCGGCCCACCTCGTAGGTCGCCGGCGGCCACTGCTTGCCCACGGCCTCACTTTTCACGGCCATCGCGCCGGACTCTATTGGTAGGGTCACGGGCATGCTGATCTCGACTATGAACGACCTGCCGGGCCACCAAATCGACGCGGTTTTCGGCGAGGTCTTCGGACTCACCGTGCGCTCGCGCAACGTCGGGTCCCAGATCGGGGCATCGCTGAAGTCGCTGGCCGGCGGCGAGCTGAAGGGGATGACGAAGATGCTCGCCGAGGGGCGCGAGCACGCCACCGAGCGCCTCATCGAGGAGGCTGAGTCGAAGGGCGCCAACGCGATCATCGCCTTCCGCTTCGACACCTCCGAGCTGGGAACCACCTGGACCGAGATCTGCGCCTACGGCACCGCGGTCAAGGTCACGCCCAACCCCTAGTCGAAGACGGTCGGCTTGCCGGCCTCGCCGCGCCGGGCCTCGGCTAGGGCTTGCTCGCGGGTGTCGTAGAGGTGGAAGCGCCGCGCCCGGCCATCCCACATCTCGAACATGTAGATCACGTCCATCTCGACGGGGATGCCGCTTGATATGCCCCGGGCGGACTGGATGCCGCTGACCACGACGTGGTGCTCGCCAACCGGTTCGATCATCTCGACCTTGATCTCGAACTCCTCCCAGGCGTCGAACCAGCGATCCGACCAGCGCAGGTATCCCGGGGTCCCCTTGAAGGTGCCGGCGTTTGCCAGGGTCTGGGTGGAGTGGACCTCGACCTCGGGATCGAGGAACTCGACGGCGGCGGACGGCCCCCGCTCTGCAAAAGCGGAGAAGGCGGCGGCGGCCAGCGAGACAAGCTCATTGGCGCCCTCGCTGCCTATCTCGCCACCGCTATTCATCGATCTCGAGCACCGCGAGGAAGGCCTCCTGGGGGATCTCGACGCGGCCAACTTGCTTCATCCGCTTCTTGCCCGACTTCTGCTTTTCCAGCAACTTGCGCTTGCGGGTCACGTCCCCACCGTAGAGCTTCGCAGTGACGTCCTTGCGAAGCGCCTTGACGGTCTCCCGCGCCAGCACCCGCGAGCCGATCGCCGCCTGCACCGGGATGTCGAAGAGCTGGCGGGGGATCGTCTTGCGGAGGCGCTCGACCAGGGTCTTGCCGACCGCATACGCGGAGTCGCGGTGGACGATGATCGAGAGCGCGTCCACCTTGTCCCCGGCGAGCAGGATGTCGAGCTTGACCAGGTCCGAGGGACGGTTGCCGATCGGCTCGTAATCGAGCGAGGCGTAACCCCGGGTGGAGGACTTCAGGAGGTCGAAGAAGTCGAGGACGATCTCGGCCAGCGGCAGGTCGTAGCGGATCTGCACTCGCTGCGGGCTCAGGTAGTGCAAGTCGACATGGTTCCCGCGCCGGCTCTGGCAGAGCTCCATCACAGGGCCGACGTACTCGGAGGGGGTGATGATCGTCGCCCGGATATAGGGCTCGTCTATCGCCTCGATCGAGGCCGGATCAGGCATCCCGGTCGGGCTGTGGACGTCGAAGCTCTCCCCGTCGATCAGGTGGACCTGGTAGCGCACGTTGGGGGTGGTCGCCAGCAGGTCGAGGTCGTACTCGCGCTCCAGCCGCTCGCGCACGATCTCCATGTGCAGGAGGCCGAGGAAGCCGCAGCGGAAGCCGAAGCCGAGCGCGTCGGAGGTCTCCGGCTCGTAGGAGAGCGCCGCGTCGTTGAGGGCCAGCTTGTCGAGGGCGTCGCGCAGATCCTCGTAGCGGTCGGTGTCGATCGGGTAGAGGCCGCAGAAGACCATCGGCTTGACTTCGCGGTAGCCCTCCAACGGCTCGATCGACTGCTTGGCGCGACTGGTCAGGGTGTCCCCGACCCGCAGCCTGGCGACGTCCTTGACCCCGGTGATCACGTAACCGACCTCGCCCGCTGCCATCCCCTCCGCCGGGGTCATCTGAGGCCGGAAGAAGCCGATGTCGTCTATGTCTGCCTCTGTGCCGGTCTGCATGGCGACGATCTGCTCGCGCCTCTCGAAGCTGCCATCCACCATCCGCACGTAGGCGACCACCCCGCGGTACTGGTCGAACTCAGAGTCGAAGATCAGCGCCCTCGCGGCAGCCTTCGGCTCGCCCCCGGGAGGCGGGATCCGCTCGACGATCGCCTCGAGCACGTCCCGCACCCCCTCCCCGGTCTTCGCGGAGATCCGCAGGATCTGGCCCGGGTCGCCGCCGAGCAGGTCGGCGATTTCCCCGGCCACCCGCTCCGGCTCTGCGCCCGGCAGGTCCACCTTGTTGATCAACGGCACCAGCTCCAATCCGTTCTCCACCGCCAGATAGGTGTTGGCGACCGTCTGCGCCTCCACACCCTGGGCGGCGTCGACCACGAGCAGGGCCCCTTCGCAGGCGGCGAGACTGCGCGAGACCTCGTAGGAGAAGTCGACGTGCCCCGGGGTGTCGATCAGGTGGAGGTGATAGGTGTGGCCGTCCGAGGCGGCGTATTCCACCCGCACGGCCTGGGCCTTGATCGTGATCCCCCGCTCCCGCTCGAGGTCCATCGAGTCGAGCACCTGGGCGCGCATCTTCGCGGGGTCGATCGCCCCGGTGACCTCGAGGATGCGGTCGGCCAGGGTCGACTTGCCGTGGTCGATGTGGGCGATGATCGAGAAGTTGCGGATCCGCTCCAAGGGAGCGATCAGTATGGCGTTAGGGACAGGCGTCGGGGTCGAGACGGCCGTCGAGGCGGAAGACGGCGCTCGGCGGCTTTCGCAGCACCAAGTGGGCGGCGGGGTCGGAGGCGGTCCAGCGGGCCTCGGGAGGAAACCTCGGTCCGCCCGGCTCGTTCCGGTCGAGGCTGGCGACGACGTAGTCGTAGCCGCCATCGTTCAGGGCCCGCCGCCAGGAGCGGCAGGTGCTGGGGCGCACGAAGCCGGCCTCGGGCCGGTGCAGGCCGACGAACCTGACCCGGTTGGAGAGGTCGGTGCCGAACAGCGGGTACTGGCGCGTGCTCGTCGTCGCAATCCGCCGATCGGAGAGCGAGCGGGCCCACTTGAAGGCGGCGTCGAGGCCCGGAGCCGTGAACCCGGGGTCGGCGTAGCGGTTCTGCAGATAGGTTCGCTGACCGCGTTCCCCGGCGGCGACCAGGAGGATCGCGGCCGCGGCCGCCGCTGCGGCCGCCGACCTTCGGTGGGCAGCCGGCCAGCCGGATCCGATCAGGGCCGCCAGGCCGACCGCCAGGGCCCCGGCGAGCACTGCCGCGAAGAGGTACCCCGAATACCAGGGGCTCCCGGAGGCGACCGTGAAAGGCAGCGCGAGCCCGATTCCGCCCAGCGTCGCCCAGCGCGCCGCGGGGGATCGAAGCGACGGCGCGAGCGGCAGCAGCGCCAGGCCGAGGGCGAGCGCCGGCACCAGGTAGCGCAGACCTGAGAGGAAGCCCAGCGGCGCTCCGTCGGGCCCGGAGGCCGAGGCGGGGGCGACGAGCCAGGCCGCGACCAGCGCCAGAGCGACGACTGCGCAGCCCCGCAGGGCGGGCTCCGAGCGCCGGCCCAGGCAGAGCAGCGCCCCGGAGAGGGCGGCAGCGAGGATCGGCGGCCAGAGCACGCCGAGGCCCTGGTGCAGGCCCGGCGCGAACCAATCCGACCAGACCCCCGGGTCGGTGAGGTAGTGGAGCACCCCGAATCCCTCGCGGCCGCCTATCTGCTGATCGGGCGAGGGCAGGGCGAGCGGGCCGAGGTGCCTGACCCAGGGAAGCGGGTTGCCGGCATGGACGAGGTTCCGCATGTACCAGAACCCGCATCCCGCGAGTGCCGGCAGTCCGCTCAGCGCCAGGGCGCGGAGGCGCCCGCCGCGAGGGGCGATCAGCGCCAGCGAGATGACCAGCGCCAGTGCCGGCGCCAGGTAGTTGATCTTGGTCCCGGCGGCGAGCCCGGCCGAGAGGCCGGCCAGGATCATCGCGCCGGCCGGCAGGGTGGCGGCCGGGAACCGATCCCCACGGTCCGTCGTGGCTGCGTTCAGCACGATCGCGACCGCCGCAAGAACGAAGAAGAGGGCGACTACGTCGTTGCGGGCCTCTCCGGCCTGGTCGGCGAAGGCGCCGCTTCCGAGCAGGAGGGCGACGCCGGCGAGCGAGACCGGGGCCGCGCCCCAGGGGCGCCCGATGGACCAGGCGGCGATCATGCAGCCGCCGAGCCAGCCGAGGTTGAGCAGCGGCGAGAGCAGGTCCCTTGAGAAGGCGAGGATCCCGATGCCGTGCAGCAGCTCCGAGTTCTGCGGGTAGAACCAGGCGAGGAACTGCGGCGCGATGAACTGGATGTCGAAGGTCCGCCCGCTCTGCGCGAATCCGGCGGCGAAGGGCCCGTGGTACCAGGTGGTGTCGAAGCCGGTCATGCCGGTGCTCAGGCGCAGCCGCATCCCGATGCAGAAGTGGGCAATCACCACCCCGGCGACCGCGAGGGCGCAGACCCGCATCGCCAGGCCTGGTTCGGGGACCGGACGGGGCTGAGCGCCGGGATCGCCGGGGGAGAGAGCGAGGCGCAGCCCGATGCCCAGCCCGATCACCGCGAGCAGGTAGGGGACCGGCTCGAACAGGCCGCCGGCGCCGAGCAGCTCGGCCGCGCCGACCAGGATCGCGATCGCGACAACGGCGGTGGCGAGCCAAGCCGGCGCCCCGGCGAAGCCCGGCAGGAGGCGATCGCGTACCCGGGCGGCGCCGAGCGCCGCCGCTGTGACCAGCAGGGTTATCTCGGCGGCGCCGAGCAGGTACCTGGTGGCACTCAGCACCGCTGCCCGGCTCCGATCAACCGCCGCGCAGCAGCCGTCGGATCTGCGCCAGCTCGGGGACCCGCATGACCCAGGTCGCCGCCAGGTAGACCGCGGCGCCCGCGGCCAACCCGCCTACCAGCGAGATCGCCTGGTGTCCGACCGAGCGCCCCAGCTGCCGGTCGAGGACGTCCCAGACCGCGTAGCTCACCACCGCCAGCGCCGCCGCGGCGAGCGCGACGCGGACGGTGGAGAAGGCGAGCCGGCCCAGCTCGAGACCGTGCAGCTCCCGGCGCAGGATCGCGCACTGGGCGATGACGCTGGCCGCGGTCGCGATCCCGGTCGAGGCGACTATCCCGCCGACCCCGTAGGGCTTGTAGAGCAGAGCCGCGGCGAGCGCCGTGACGGCGAGGTTGGCGGCGGCGATCCCGGTCGGGATCCACGGCCTCTGGAGGCTGAAGAAGGTCCGGGTGAGCAGCAGGAAGAGGCCGTTGGTGGGCAGCGAGAACGCGAACCAGAAGAGCGCCGTGGCCACCAGGGTGGTCTGCGAGGGAGTGAACTCTCCGCGCTGGTAGACGAGGCGGATCATCGGCTCGGAGAGGACCAGGACGGCGGCCGCCGCAGGCAGCAGGACGAAGACGATCTGCCGCATCCCGTTGGCCATCGTCGCCCTCAGGTCGTCGGTCGCGCCCCGCGCCGCGAAGCGGGCCAGGGTCGGGAAGAGCACCGTCGCGATCGCCACCGAGAAGATTCCCTGCGGCAGCTGGTAGATCCGGAACGCCTTGTCGATCGCTGCCGGCGCCAGGTCCCCCTCGCCGTGGACCAGGCTGCCGAAGAAGCTGTTGATCAGCAGGTTGAAGTTGATCAGGCCGAGGCTGATCGTCACCGGCAGCATCAGCAGCAGGACGCGGCGGACGTCGCGGTTGCGCCAGGCGAAGCTCCACTTGAACTGAAACGGGGTGTTGCGCAGGTCGAACGCAGGGATCAGCAGCTGCACCAGGGTGCCGGCGACGATCGCGATCGCGTAAGCGTAGATGCGGTCGTTGCCATGGAACTGGGGGACGAGCGCCACGGTGACGACGATGATCGTCACGTTCCAGAAGAAGGGGGAGATCGCGAAGGCGCCGAAGCGGTCATAGCTGTTGAGGATTCCGACGACGACGCCGCTCAGCCCGAGCAGGACGAGGATCGGGAAGAGCAGCTGCGAGAGAGTGATCGTCAGGTCCTTGACCTCACCGGTGAACCCCGGGGCGAACAGCGGCATGATCAGCGGGGCGAAGACGACGAACACCGCGGTGATCGCGCCGAGGACCATTGTCACCAGGAGCAGCAGGGTCGAGGCGAGCCGGAACGCCTCGCGGTAGTTGCGCTTCTCCAGCTGCTCGGTGAATATCGGGACGAAGGCGGGCTGCAGCGCGGCGTCGGCGAACAGGCTGCGGATCAGATTCGGAACCTGAAAGGCGATCGTGAACGCCGACATCGGCCCGCTGATGCCGAAGTAGCTGGCGGCGAAGATCTCGCGCACCAGTCCCGCCACACGCGAGGCAGCGGTGGCGACGGAGAAGAAGGCGGTCGATCGGGCGATGCGGCCCGCCTGGCGTCCCGGCGCCGGCTCGGCGGCAGGCTCCTCACCGGGCTCGAAGGCCTCGGCTGCCCGAACCGCCGCGTCGGAGGCAAGCGCGGCATCCTCCCCCGCGGCGCCGTCTGCGCCGTCGCGATCCGCGGTTGCGGCCCCTTCGCGCTCGGGTGTTTCGTCTGCCCGGGGAGTCTCCAAGCTGGATCGGCTTCACTCGCTATAGTCGGCGATCGCCTGGTCGCGTGGGGAGACCTGCCCGCTCAGGCACACGACCATGGCCAACATAGCCTCACAGAAGAAGCGGATCCTACGCAGCGAGCGGGAGCGCACCGAGAACCGGCGGCTGACCAGCGCCGTGAAGACCCATTTTCGGCGGCTCGAGCAGGCGGCCGAAGGCGGCGACGACGAGGTGCTGGAAAGCGAGCACCGCTCACTGGTCTCGCGCATCGACAAGGCGGTGCAGCGCGGGGCCCTGCACCCCCGCAACGGTGCCCGCAAGAAGTCGCGCGCCGCCCGCATCGCCTCCGGAGCCTGATTCACGCCCATCTTGCTCTTCTTCGGGCTCGGCGCCGCGGCCAGATGGTTCGCGGCGCGCCGCATCCGAGGCTGACTCAGGCCGCCAGGGGAGCGCCCGCGGCGCGGCGCAGGGCCATCGTCAGGGCCAGCTCCTCGCCGTACTCGGATCCCCCGCGACACCAGACCTCGAGATCGGCGAGCACGATCGTCGCCTCGCGGAGCTCCTCCGAAGAGGCGTGGCGAAGTCGGGCGGTCAGCTGCTTGGCCGCGTAGGGGTGCATGCCAAGGCTCGATTCGACCTTCTTCGGCGCCACCCCGCTCTCGAGCTGAGCGAGGGCGAGGTTTGCCTTGCGAAGACGCGAGGCGAGCGCATAGACGAGCCCGGTGACGTTCTCCCCCTGCGAGACGAGGCGCTCGCCGATCTCCAGGGCGCGAGCGGCGTCGCGCTCGAGCAGCGCGTCGGAGAGCGACCAGGCCGCCGTCTCGGAGGTGTCGGCGATCATCGATTCGAGATCGCCCTCCCCCACCTCGCCGTCGGGACCGGCCCAGAGCGCCAGGCGGTCGAGCTCGTTCTCGAGCCGGACCTGGCTCGACCCCATGCGCTCGATCAGGACCCTGGCGGCGGCCGGATCCAGCCTAAAGCCGCGGCTGCGAGCCCCGTCAACCAGCCTCCGAGGCAGCTCCCGCGCCCGCGGCGCCTCGAACTCCAGCACCTCGCCGCCGGCCGAGGTCACCGCCTTCGAGAGCGGAGCCGGCGGCTTGCCGCGGGCGATCAGGACGACGGTCAGATCGGGGGGCATCGCCGTCAGCGCCGCGATGACGTCGCGCTGTTGCGCCTCGCGCCAGCGCTCGGCGCCATCGACCAGCAGGTAGCGGCGCGAGACTGCCAGGGACATTGCCGGGATCGCCGCCACCAGGGCGTCGGAATCGGGGCCACCGCGCCCCGCTCCGGAGTCGAACACCTCCAGCGCCGCCGCTCCCCCCTCCGTCTCGGCTCGGGCGCGCAGGCGGGCGCGGGTCGAATCGATCTTCGCCGTGTCGGTCCCGGCGATCAGATAGGCGGGAAGCATCTCGTCGGCCACGGCCCGAGTCTAGAGGCGGCGGCCGCCGCTCTATCGGTCACCTGAGGCAGTCAGGCCCCAACGGCCCGCCTCGATCACCACGGTGCCGTCGCGATCGGTGCGCATCACCCTGATCCGGTGCGCGGCCAGGGTCTTCAGGGTCTGCGAGGTCGGGTGCCCGAAGGGGTTTCCCTCGCCAACCGAGATCACCGCGATGCGCGGCACCGTCCGCCCCAGCAAGGCGCCGAGGCCGGCGTCGTCGCTGCCGTGGTGGGAGACCTTGAGCACGTCTACCGGCCCCGGGTCGATCGGCACCGCTTCGGCCTCGGCGTCGCCGGTGAGCAGCATCGAGAAGGAGTGCCAACGGGCGAGGATGACGAGCGAGCTGAAGTTCGGATCGCTTCCGGGTGGCGGGCGGTCGAGGGGCGAGCGGGGAGGCCAGAGAACCTCCAGACGCAGGTCGCCGGAGCGGATCTCGGTCCCCTCGCCGACGCGGTAGGGAAGCGCTCCGGCGCGCGCCGCCCGGTGCAGCAGGCCCGGCCGGGCCGACCCGTAGACCAGGCGGTGAATCGGGAGGGAGCCGAGCAGTTCGCGGACCCCGCCGGCGTGATCGGACTGATCGTGGGTGACGACCGCCGCGCCGAGCCCAGCGACACCGGCCGAGCGCAGCTTCTCGGCGATCTGATCGCCGTGCGGGCCGCCGTCGACGAGGATCGGCGGCGCTCCGGCCGGTTGCAGGAGGATCGCGTCTCCCTGGCCGACATCGAGGACCTCCACCTTCAGCCCGCGGGTCGGTGCCCCGACGGCGGCACCGCCACCCGGCCACAGCCCCGCGATCAGCAGCAGGATGGCGGCGCCGATCAGGGCCGCGCGTGAAGGGCCGGGTGGTCCCTTCGAGCGACACGCAAGCCGCCCCAGGCCGCTTAGAGCGAGCCCGGTCCCGGCGAGCAGCAGCGCGTAGGCCGCCGCGACCTCCAGGGGTCCGCCCAGGGTGAGCTCCAGAACGGCCCAGCGTGGGCGGCCGAACCAGGCGGCTATCTGGGCGACGAAGCCGAGCAGCAGCGAGTCGAGAGCTCCCAACGGCGCCAGCGGCAGACCCGGCACCTGGGCGGCGGCAGCAGTGATCATGCCCACCCACATGGCCGGAGCGACAGCGGGGAGCGCCAGCAGGTTGGCGGGAAGCGAGCCGACCGAAAGGGTTCCGAAGTGATGGGACATCAGCGGTGCGGTGGCGATCGTCGCCGCGATCGTCACGGCGGCGCCTTCGCAGAGCGCGCGTCGCCAACCTTCGGTGCCGAGGAGCTCCCCGAGCCGACTTCGGATCGGCGAGGAGAGCAGGAAGATCCCGGCGACCGCGGCGAAGCTCAGCTGCCACCCCACATCGCCGCTGGCCCGGGGATTGAGCCCCAGGGTCGCTGCGACGGCGAGCAGCAGAGCGTAAGCCCGCGACCCGGGGCGACCGGCAAGGGTGGCGACGATCCCTGCCGCGCCCATCACTCCGGCCCGCTGGATCGATGGTCCGCCGCCTGCCAGCGGGACGTAGACGGCGATCAGCGCGCAGGTCCAGAGCATCCGCGCCCGCAGGGGAATCCCGAGCATCGCGAGCAGCGGGGCGGCGAGTAGGGCCAGGAGGACGACGTTCTGCCCGGACACCGCGAGGAGGTGGGCAAGCCCGGAGCGGCGGAAATCATCGACCGTCACCGGGTCGATCCGGTCGTCCTGGCCGAGGACGAAACCGCGCGCCAGCGCCGCCTCGCGCTCGGGCGTTCCCTCCCCCAGGGCGTGCTCGGCACGGCTGCGGATCGCGTCGAGACGCCCGGCCAGCCCGCCTCGGGCGTCGCCTGTCGCCTCGATCCGCCCGGTTCGCAGGAGCGTCGATATCCCCTGGCGCCGAAGCGTGGCCCGGTAGTAGTCGGGTGGGCGGGACAACCGCCCGCTTGCCCGCACCCCGGCTCCGATCTCGAGTTCGGGCACGGGCTCCGGGGCCCAGAGCAGAAGCCGGCCCCGCGGAGTCTCGACCGCCACCCGCACCTCTCCCCCGGCCCGCCGCGGGACGGCGGCCACATAGCCCGTCACCTCCAGCTGCGAGCCGGGCCTTGCCGCTGAAGGCTCCCGCGTCGATCGCCCTCAGCCGGGCGGCGCCGGCCAGCAGCCCGGCGACCGCGGAGCCGAGGACGATCAGTGCCAGCCAGACGAGGACTCCGGGCCACCGGCGCGGCCGCAGCAGGCACAACGCCAGGAACAGCGCCCCGAGCGCCGCCGCGGCGCCGCCGGCCCCGGCCGATGGCGCCAGCGGCGAGAGCGCCAGGCCACAGCTCAGCCCGAGGAGTGCGGCGCTTCTCCAGCCGCCCCTCATTCGCGACCCTCAGGGCTGCAGGCCGTCTCGCAAGGCCTCCATGGTCGCCGGCCCGATCCCGCTGACCTGATTGAGCTGCTCGACCGAAGCCAACCCGCCGTGCTCGTCGCGGAAGTCGATGATCTCGGCGGCGGTGACCGGGCCGATCCCCTCGATCGTCTCCAGCTGTTCAGGGGTCGCCGTTCCCAGCGAGATCGGCCCCTGATCGGGCGAGCCCGGTACGGAGGTGGCCGAGGCACCCCCTGGACCGCGCATGGGGATCACTACCTGCTGGCCGTCGGCCAAACGGGCAGCACGGTTGACGACGCCGAGCAGAGCCGAGCGAAGCGGCCCCCCCGCCCTGCGCACCGCATCGACGACGCGTGCTCCCGACGGCAGCCGGTAGACGCCTGGGTCGGCAACCGCCCCGGCGACGTCGACGACGATGTCGCCTGAACCCTCGGAGGCGAGGTCAAATGTGCCGCTCTCGGAACTCTGCCCCTGGCCCCAGGACGCGGCGCCCCCGGGGCTCTCGCCATCACCCTCGGTGCGGATCGCCCGGACGCCGATCAGCAGCACGGCGATCGCGACCGCGCCGTAGACGGCTACCTGTGAGCGAGAGATCTCCGGCATGGCGCCAGGGTCGCGCGCGAGGTCCGGCCCGTCGCGCGCGCGATGCGCCTAATCGGTGACCGAAGACGCCGGTTAGTGGAATTCGTCCTCGTCGTCGTAGCCAGCCGACTCGGCGAGCCGGGCCCCGTAGAGCTCGGCGGCGGCGACCGGTGGCGACTGGATCGAGAGCAGGGCGAGATCGGCGTCGCCGTTGTTGTTGACGGCGTGATCGGTGGCCGGCGGGACCAGGATCAGATCGCCCTCCGCGACCTCCTGATCGTCCCCGGCGACGGACATTCGCCCCGACCCGCGGACGACGACGTAGACCTGCTCGGCCTGCTCGTCGGAGTGCAGGGTCTGCTCCGCTCCCCGCGGAACCTCCAGCCAGGTGACCGACATGTTGCGGGAGCCCATCTCGCCTGCGTCCATGAGGATGCGCGAGCGAAGCCGGTTCCACTCCTCGACGGCCGCCTCGTCAAGTCTCCTGACAAGCACTGCGCGACTTCTACCAGAGGGAAGGGTCTTGCGCCATCAGCGAACGACCAGGTTGACCAGCTTGCCCGGGACCACGACTCGCTTGACGACCTGTTTGCCGTCGAGGTGGCGGCGGACATTGGGGCTGGCGTTGGCGAGCTCGATCAGGGCCGCCTCGGATGCCTCCGCGGGCGCCTCGACCCGGTCGCGGAGCTTGCCGTTCACCTGGACGGCCACGGTCACCGTCTCGCTGACCAGCAGGGCCGGGTCGGCCTGCGGCCAGGGCTGCTCGTTGAGGCGCTCGCCGCCGCCGAGGCGTTCGTAGACCTCGCTGCCGAGATGGGGGGCGAACGGCTGGATCAGCGAGGCGGCGGTGCGAGCGGCGAAGACCAGGGACGCGACTCCGGCGGGTTCGCCGAGCAGGCTCTGTTTGAGCCGGTAGGCATCGTTGACCAACTCCATCACGGCGGCGATCACCGTGTTGAACTGGAAGCCGCGCTCGAAGTCGCGGGTCGCCTTGTCAATCGCCCAGTGCGCTTTGCGCCTCAGCGCCAGCGCATCGCCTTCGGCGCTCTCGCCGCCGTGCTCCCGGCCCTCGGCTGCCTCCGCGACTTCGGCGCCCAACCGCCACAGCCTCGCCAGGAAGCGGTGGACGCCCTCGACTCCCTCATCGGTCCAGTCGCCGCCACGCTCGGGTGGGCCCATGAAGCAGATGTAGGTGCGGGCGCTGTCGGCGCCGTAGCGCTCGACGATCTCGGCTGGGCTGACCGTGTTGCCACGCGACTTTGACATCTTCGCCCCGTCACGGGTGATCATCCCCTGGGCGAAGAGGTTCGCGAACGGCTCCTCGAGGTCGAGGTGGCCCATGTCGGTGAGCGCCTTGGTGAAGAACCTCGCGTACATCAGGTGCAGGATCGCGTGCTCGACCCCGCCGATGTACTGGTCGACGGGCATCCAGTAACCGGCTACCTCGCCGTCCCAGGGGGCCTTCTCGTTGCGAGGGTCGAGGTAGCGCAGGAAGTACCAGGAGGAGTCAACGAAGGTGTCCATGGTGTCGGTCTCGCGGCGGGCCGGCCCGCCGCATTCCGGGCAATCCGTGGCCACCCAATCCTCCGCCGCCGCCAGCGGGCTGCGCCCCTGCGGCGAGTAGTCATCGACGTCGGGCAGGAGCACCGGCAGCTGCTCGTCAGGGACCGGAACGGCGCCGCACTTCTCGCAGTAGACGACCGGGATCGGAGCCCCCCAGTAGCGCTGGCGTGACACCAGCCAATCGCGCAGCCGGTAGTTGACCGCTTCGGAGCCGCGGCCCTGATCCTCGAGCCAGCCGACGATCTCCTCGAACGCTTCGCGGTTGCCCATCCCGTCGAACTGCCCGGAGTTGACCATCTGACCGTCGCCGACGTAGGGGAGCTCGGCATCATCCTGCACGGGTCGGGTCCCTCCTGAATCCGCGGCGGCGCTCTCGGCGCTGCCGCGCCTTGATTGGCGTATGACCTGCCTCACAGGCAGGTCATACGCCTGGGCGAAGTCGTAATCGCGCTGGTCGTGAGCGGGCACCGCCATCAAGGCGCCCGTGCCGTAATCCATCAGCACGTAGTCGGAGACGAACACCGGGATCTCCCCGCCGTTGACGGGGTTGGTCACGGTGCGCCCGACCGCCACTCCGGTCTTCGGCCGGCCCTCGTCGCCGCGCTCCTCCACGGCCTCCCGGGCGACCTGGTTGACGTAGTCGCGAACGGCGCCCTCGGCGGCGCTGCCGGCGGCCATCGCCTCCAGCTCGGGGTGCTCGGGGGCGAGGACGAAGAAGGTCGCGCCGAACAGCGTGTCCGGGCGGGTTGTGAAGACGGGGAAATCGATCCCCAGCTCCTCGCAGCGAAAGGTCACCTCGGCGCCCTCGGAGCGCCCGATCCAGTTGCGCTGCATGGTGATCACGTGCTCGGGCCAGCTCTCCAGGCGGTCGAAGTCGGCCAGCAGGCGCTCCGCATAATCGGTGATCCGGAAGAACCACTGCTCCAGGTTTCGCTGCTCCACCGGCGTGCCGCAGCGCTCGCAGCGTCCTTCGATCACCTGCTCGTGGGCGAGCACGGTGGCGTCCTTGGGGCACCACTGCACCGGCGCCATCGCCCGGTATGCGAGGCCCTGCTCAAACAGCCGCAGGAATATCCACTGGGTCCAGCGGTAGTAGTCCGGGGAGTGGGTGGAGATCTCGCGGTTCCAGTCGAGCGAGATGCCCCACTCCCGGAACTGCCGCCGGAAGGACTCGATCGATGACTCGGTCGCGGCGCGGGGGTGCTCTCCGGTCTTGATCGCGTTGTTCTCGGCCGGCAGCCCGAATGAGTCGTAGCCCATCGGGTGGATCACCTCGAAACCGTGGCGGCGGCGGAAATGGGCGATCGCATCTCCGACCGCGTAAGTCTTCAGATGCCCGACGTGCGGCTCTCCCGAGGGGTAGGGCAGCATCTCGAGCACATAAGCCTTGGGCCGGTCCGCCTCGAAGCCCGGCTGGCCGGGATTGGCCACCTCCCAGGTGCCCTCGTCAGCCCAGATCCGCTGCCACTTGGCCTCGATCGCGCCTGCGTCGTATCGCTCCACGGCGGCGATCTTACGAGGCTGCTGAACCCGGAAGGACCGACGCCTCCTCCGGCGGGTGGCATGGATGGGAGGACCCATTGCCGAGCACCCGCCGTGGAGCGCAGGCAATGGTGGGTCCCATCCATGACAGGACCCGCCGGCGGAGGCGTTGATCCCTAGGACTCAGCCCGCTGCCAGACGCCGACTACGTGGCCCTCCGGGTCGCTGAAGTGGGCGATCTTGCCCGCGGCCGGTAGCTCCATCGGGCCCATCTCCCGCTTGCCGCCGAGGGACTCGGCCTTCGACAGGGCGGCGTCGATGTCTTCTACCGAGACGTAGAAGATGACGTGGCCGGGGTGGCCGTCGGGGGCTTGGCCGATACCGCCCGGTATGCCGCCCTCCGCCGCCTCGACGCCGGTATATGGCATCCCCTCCATGTCGTTTAGCTTCCATTCGAAGAGCTGCGAGTAAAAGCCCTTCAGCGCGTCGCGGTCCTTGCCCGCGACCTCGAACCAGGTGACTCCGCTTGCCATCTCGATTCTCCTTTCGTTGTTCCTTCGTGGCCGACTAGCTGCCCGCCCGCTCGGGGTCCGCCCAGGGGTCCCCGCCGGGGTCCCCGCCGGCGGCGACGATGCAGAGCCGATCGATGTAGTGCCTCCACCCCTCGCGATGCGAGCTGGCCGAGTCCTCGTTCGGCAGGTCGCGGTGAACGAGGCGGACCGTTGTCGCGTCGCCGTCCGGCTCGAGCGTCACCTCCACGGTGCTGCTGCCGGGCTCGACGACGCTCTCCCCCCTTTCCCAGCCGAAGCTGAAGACGACCCTTCGTGGAGGATCCACCTCGAGGAACGAGCCGGAGGCGATGCTCCGCCCATTGACGTCGCAGTGAAAGAGACCGCCCGGCTTGGGATCGAGCTGGGCCTTGCGCCCCATCCACTGAATCATCTTGTCGGGCTCGGTGAAGAAGCCGAAGATGGCCTCAGGGCTTGCCTCGACCCTTGTCTCCATCTCGACCACGGCGGTTGTCCCTGTGCTTGGCATTCCTGTTCCTCCTTTGCTGTTCGAGCTCGGCGGCGAGCTTCAGCCGCTCGAGACGATCTGTCCAGAAATTCTCGATGAAGTCGCGGAGGCCCACCATCGCCTCGGGCCGGGCGCGGTAGAGGCGACGGGTTCCCTCGCGGCGCTCGGCCAGCAGACCGGCGTCGCGGAGGACCGCGATGTGCTGGGAGACCGCCGGGCGGCTGATCTCGAAGCCGGCGGCGATCTCACCGGCGCTCAGCTCTGCATCACGGGTCAGCGAGAGGATCTGCCGCCGCCGCGGCTCGGCGATCGCCCGGGCGACCAGATCCGTCATCTGCGCGTCCCGTTCGGTGAGCTCCATCATGGCCCATAGGTAAGCAGATACTTACGTAAGTGTCAAGTTACAGAGCCCAACCATGGGCTCAGGCACGTCGTTGCGTCAACCGCAGGCCCGACCAATCCTCGTCGATCGCGCAGACTTTGCTGTCGACGAGGCCGGCGCCGAGCGCGATCGCACGCACCTCGCCTGGACCAGGCGGATGTAGCCGTCGCTCAGGGACCCCACATGTCGAGTGTATGCGGGCCGTTCGGCGACATCGCCTCGAGGATGTGGGGCCAGACGTAGACCTCGACCAGGGAACAGGCCAGCAGGACGGGGACCGCGATCAGGACCGTGATAACTGTCGCGGCGAGCAGCTGGTTCCACTCTCCGCGGCGGCTTGCGATCAGCCAGGCGGCGAGGGGCAGGAAGAGCGCCATCAGCTCGGGCACAGCGTGCGGTATCACGCTGAGGATCAGCTGCCCGCGGGAGATATCGAGCTGGGAGGAGATGGTCGCGCCCTGGAAGCCGAGGTAGAAGGCCTGGGTGGTGAGCGAGAAGAGGGTGACGGCCGCGACGAAGACGATCGCCAGCTCGCCCGCCTTGACGTGGACCCAGCGGGAGAATCCGCTCCGCCGCGCTGCGGCGATCGGCATCGAGGCGCCGGCGATGAACCCGGCGACACAGGCCGTCGCGTGCAGAGCCAGGACGAGCGAGTTGCGGAACAGGATCGGCGCCAGATCCCCGGGCTCGGCCGGCTCGGTGAGGCCAGCGAGGTGGATCGGCGTCAGGTCCGGGGTGAGCAGGCCGGATACGACCCAGACCGCGCCCAGCAGGGTGAGCGCGATCGCCAGGCTGAGGGCGAGCCATCCGCGCAGGACCGGCCAGGGGTCATCGCTCCAACGCTCGAAGGTCGAGCGCGTCGCCCGGACCCCTTCGGTGAATACGTACTGGTTGGCGCTCACCGGGGGTTCATCGGCAACCCGGCGCGGGGGTTTGAGCCGGCGGCAGGCTCAGCAGGCGACGATCAGGTGGAAGTCGTTGTCCTCGACGTCATCGAAGGTGTAGCCCTTGCGATAGATCGTCACACCGACCTCTTGGTCGTTGTTGCTGTAGTTCATCCGTGCCTGCGCGGTCGCGCCGGCGCCGATCACGCCCGGCCCGAATCCGAAGCCGACGCTCGCCACGGCCACGCATCCCTTGAGGCTGCGATTGAACTTGACGTAGTACTGGCCGGTGCCCGATCTCCCCGCGCTTGTAACTCCCGCTGACTCATACAGGGTTCCGCTCGAGCTGACATGCGCGAACAGCCGCGGCATCGCGGCGGTTGGGTCGAGATCCTCGGACTCCACCGAGAAGTCCTTCAGCTCCCGGCTGCCCACGGCCCCGGGGAAGATGTGATCCGAGTTGACCGCGTTGGCCTGGATCTCCTCAGGTCCGACCGAGCCGGGCTTCAGCTTCTGCTGGCCTACGCTGTGCGGCTTCAGTTGGTTCGAGCCGACGCTGTTGAATTTGAGCTGGTGGGTGCCGACGCTGCGCGCAGGAATCTTCAGCGCCGCATACGAGGCGCCGCCCAAGGCGATGAAGACGGCAATCGTCGCCATCACGTTCGCGTAGGTAAGGCGCGGACGAAATCTCCCTGCCATCTGCTTCCCCCACACCTCAAATCCTCCGTTCCGAGAGGGACCAGCGTAGCCTGCGACCGATCCTCGCGCAACTTCACGGAGAGTGGAAACCGGCCCAACCTGAGTGGAGCTGACGGGACTCGAACCCGTGACCTACGCGCTGCCAGCGCGTCGCTCTTCCAGCTGAGCTACAGCCCCAAGCGTGGTGCGGCGATGGACGAAGTTATAGCGGCCCCTGGCGCGGAGATGGCGATCGAGCCGAACCTAGGCCGCGCGCTGCTGCGGATCCTGCTCATCGTCCACGTCAAGGACGACGCTGTCGCCGGCGCTGTGGCGCACCCTGAACTCCAGGGGCGAGCGTTCCCCCAGCTCGCGGAGCAGCTCGACGGGCTCGTCCAGGCGCACCGAGAGGGTCGCGCGGCCTTCGGAGAAGCGCTCGACCGAGATCTCCGAGGTGGCATCGATCTGGGCCGCCGCATCCTCGAAGGAGACCAGCTGCGAGAAGTCTCCCAGCGGGCCGATCTGGACCTTGACCAGGCCCTCGAACAGCTCGTGAGCCTCGACCCCGGAGGCGTGGCCGTTCCCGTTGGGGGCAGTCGCCACCTGGGAGAACCCCGCGGACCCGCTTCCGGTCTCGGCCTCTACACCGATCCGGCCTGCAAGGTCCTGGACCTTCTTGCTCACCTCGACGGCCTCCCGCAGGGCCTTCATCCGGATCCGGGTCGCCTGGCCCCGCGCCTGTGCTTGGACCTCCTCGAGCCGCAGGGAAATCGACTCGATCGACGCCAGGCTGCGGTGATGGCGGTCATTGGCGAGGCGGAGCGCCTCCTGGAGGTCGCGGATCTCGCGCTCGCGCTCGACGATCAGGCCCGACATGTAGGCGAGCTGGCGATCGAGCTCGCCGACCTTCTCGTTCCAAGCAGCGACGGCCGCATCGACTTCGCTGCGGCGGTAGCCGAGGAGCGCCCTCTGGAAGCTACCCATGGGCGACACCGTAGGTGGGCCTCCGGACGGCAATTCGCACCACCCCTTGAGCCCGGCGAACGCCTGTTCGAATCAGGCGCTGGCAGCCCGCGGCCGCCGGCCCGGCAGCTCCAGCTCTACCCGTGGAGCATCGCGCCACAGCTCCTCCAGCCGGTAGCGCTCCCGTGCATCCGTCGTCAGCACGTGCAGGACGCAATCGAGATAGTCGAGAACGACCCATCCAGCGGCCCCGTCGCCCTCGACCTGGCCCGGGATCAGCTCCTCGTCCTTCTTCAGCCGAACCCGGACCTCGTCGGTGATCGCCTTCGCCTGGCGCTCGTTCCCGGCTGTGCAGATCACCAGGTAGTCGGTGTAGGAGACCAGCTCGCGCATGTCGAGGGCGACGATCTCAGCGGCCTTCTTCGAGTCGGCCAGCTCGGCCAGGCGCAGCGCCAGCATCTCCGATGACGGTCTGCTCATCCCGAATAGACCCCTCGCTCCTCGATGAATCGCGCAACCGGCTGGGCAACCAGGTAGCGCAGCGGCCGCCCGGACGCCGCCCGCTCGCGGACCGCGGAGGAAGAGACGCCGAACTGGGGCATCTCCAGCATCGTCGCCCGGTCGAGCGCGTCGAGGCTTCGCAGGACCGCCGCAACCTCAGCGTCCGAGACTCCGGCCCGGCGGGCGACCGCGAGACGCGCCCCCTGGACCACCCGCTCGGGCTGGTGCCAGCTCTCGAGCCCGACAGCAGCGTCGGCGCCCATCACGAACACCAGGTCGGTGTTTCCCCTCTCCTCGGCAAGCTTCTCCAAGGTCTCAGACGTGTAGGACGGCCCGTCTCGCTCGACCTCCACCGTGGACACGGTGAAGCGGGCATCTTCGGAGGCGGCGAGCCGGGTCATAGCCAGCCTGATCTCCTTCCCGGGGTCATCGGCGATCCGCTTGTGGGGCGCCTGCCCGGTCGGGACGAGAACCACCTCGGAGAGTCCGAGCTGCCAGAGCGCCTCCTGGGCCAGCGCCAGGTGGCCCAGATGCGGAGGGTTGAAGGCCGAGCCGAGGACGCCGATTCCGGCACCCGGCCCGCTAGCCACGCACCTGGCCCTGGCCGCGGCCGACGTACTTGAAGGTCGTCAGCTCCCGCAGGCCGATCGGGCCGCGCGCGTGCAGCTTCTGGGTCGAGTTGCCGATCTCGGCGCCCATCCCGTACTCGAAGCCGTCCGTGAACCGGGTCGATGCGTTGACGTAGACGGCGGCGGCGTCCACCCCGGCGGTGAAAAGGTCGGCCGCCTGCTCGGAGGAGGTGACGATCGCCTCCGAATGGCCGCTGCCGTGCCGGTTGACATGCTCGATCGCAGCCTCCAGCCCGTCGACCACCCCGACCGCCATCTTCATGTCGAGGTACTCGGTGTCCCAATCCTCGGCGCCTGCCTCCCCCACCTCGGTCCCGGCCGCGTTCTCGCGGGTCTCGGCGTCGCCGAGAAGCTCGACTCCGGCCGAGGCGAGATCGGCCAGCACCGCCGGCAGGAAGGCGGACGCCAGCTCGCGGTCGACCAGTAACGTCTCGGCCGCGTTGCAGACCCCGGGGCGGTCCACCTTGGCGTTGTAGGCGATCGACCGAGCCATCTCCAGGTCGGCCTCGGAGTGCACGTAGACGTGACAGTTGCCCGCCGCCGCGTACATCACCGGAACGGTTGCGACTTCCTTCAGCGTCTCCTTGAGGCCCTCGCCGCCTCGCGGGATCAACAGGTCGACAAGGCCATCCTGGGAGGCCAGCTCCGCCAGGGCGTCGCGCTCGGCCGTCGGGAGGAGGACGACGGCGTCCCCGGGGAGCCCCGTCTCGGCCAGCGCCTCGCGGACGATCGCGGCCAGGGCGCCGTTGGAGCGCTCGGCGTATGAGGAGCCCCGCAGCACGATCGCGTTGCCGCTCTTGATCGTCAGCGCCGCGCAATCGACGGTGACGTTGGGTCGCGCCTCGTAGACGACGGCGACGACCCCCAGCGGAACTCGCACCTTGCGCAGCTCGATACCGCTCTCGAGCTCCCGCCTTTCGATCTCCTCGCCGACCGGATCGGGCAGGGCGGCGATAGCCCGCACCCCCGCCGCCATCGCCGCGACCCGCTCGGCGGTCAGGGTCAGCCGGTCGCGGAGCGCCGCTGTGAGGCTCTCGGCGCGCGGGTCGGCGAGATCGGCGGCGTTGGCCTCGAGGATCGCCGCGGCGCGCTCCTCGAGCAGGGTCGCGGCCCCGGCCAGGGCCGCATCCTTCAGTTCCGTCGGAGCGCGGGTCAGCTCCAGCGAGGCGGCCTTCGCGGCAGCACAGGCGTCGGCGACGCTGGTCGTGGTCGTGACCATCAGCGGCAAAGGGTAGCCGCCGCCCGCTCAGGCGAGGACGAAGTAGTCGCGGTGAACGGCCTCCTCGGCGGCGTGCGGCATCAGCTCCCGCACCTGCGAGCTCTTCAGGCCCTTGATCCGCTCGACCTCGTCCGATGAGTAGTTGGCGATCCCCTTGCCGATCAGCTCGGCGCCCGAGGTGATCTCGACGGCGTCGCCGGCTCCGAAGCGGCCCTCGACTGCGACGATCCCGACCGGGAGGAGGCTGGAGCCGCCCTCGCGAAGCATCCGGGCCGCCCCCTCGTCCACCGCGATCCGCCCGTGCGCGGGTTTTGCGTGCTTGAGCCAAAGCTTGAAGCTCGAGCCCCGTCCTCCGCGGGCCGCGAAGGCGGTGCCAACCGATTCGCCGGCGGCAGCTTCGCGCAGGGTGCCTCGCAGGGTCCCGTTACAGATCACGGCCCCGATCCCCGCCTCCGCGGCCATCACCGCGGCCGCCACTTTGCTGCGCATCCCACCCGAGCCGAAGGCGGAGGTGCGGTCCCCGATCTCCAAGCCCTCGAGCTGCTCGGGGCCGCCCACGTTGCGGACCAGCTCGGCGTCCGGCTCGATCCGCGGGTCAGCGCTGTGCAGGCCGTCGATGTCGGTCAGCAACACCAGTAGCCCCGCGTCGAGCAGGATCGCCACCTGGGCGGCGAGGAAGTCGTTGTCGCCGAAGCTGATCTCATCGGTCGCCGTGGTGTCGTTCTCGTTGACCACCGGAACCACCCCCCACTCCAGCAGCCGCAGCAGCGTCTGGCGGGCGTTCAGGTAGTTGGTGCGCGCGGCGATGTCGGAGGCGGTAAGCAGCACCTGTGCGGCGTGGACCCCCTTTGTGTCGAGTCGCGACTCGTAGGCGCGGAAAAGGTCGCCCTGGCCGACCGCCGAGGCGGCCTGCAGCTCGTCCATCGCCCCGGGGCGTGAAGGGAGGCTCATCAGCCGGATCCCACGGGCGATCGCGCCGGACGTGACCATCACCACCCGCTCGCCGTCCGCCTCCAGCCCTGCGACCTGTTCGCAGATGCAGTCGAGGACGTCGGCGCGCAGCTCGCCGTCATCAGCGGCGACGATCGAGGAGCCGAGCTTGACGACCAGGGTCATCGGCGCCCAAGTCTAGGAAGCGATGCTGCGCCTGGCGGGCCGGGGCTCGCAGCAGGCATGCGTCGCTCAGCCGGGGTGCAGCTCGAACTCGTGCTCACCGATCCTGACCTCGTCGCCGGGCTCGAACCCCGCCGAGCGCAGCGCGGCGACCACTCCGATCTCGGTCAGGCGCTGCTCGAGATAGGAGAGCGCCTCCTCGTTGCCGAGGTCGTGGCGCTCGACCAGCAACTCCACCCCCCGGCCGTTGACGCGGAAAGCGCCCTCGCCCTCGGCGACGACGTCGTAGCCCCCCTCTCCGGCGGGACGATAGACGCGATGCTCGGCCTCGAAGCCGTCGGTCGGGCCGGCCGCCGGGGCGGGGGCCGGCTCCTCCGGGATCGAGGCGACGATCAGCCGGCTCAGCTCTTCAAGGCCATCACCAGTTGCCGAGGAGGCTGGCAGCACGCCGATCGTCGCCTCGCCGAACCGGGCCCGCCAATCCGTGGCGATCCGCTCCGCCTCCTCGGCGGGAAGCAGATCCGACTTCGAGAGGACGACGATCTCGGGAACCTGGTCGAGCCCGGCGCCGTGTGATGAAAGCTCCCGGCGGACCGTCTCGTACGCCGCGACCGGGTCACCCGGGTCCGGGGCGATCTCGACGAGGTGGACCAGAACCGCGCAGCGCTCCACGTGGGCGAGGAACTCGTGGCCCAGGCCGGCCCCCGCTGCGGCGCCCTCGATCAGCCCCGGGATGTCGGCGACCACCGCCTGGCGCTCGGAGGTCTCGATCGTCCCCAGAACCGGCTCCACGGTGGTGAACGGGTAGTCGGCGATCTTCGGCGCGGCCCGGGTGAGGCGGGAGATCAGGGTCGATTTGCCGGCGTTCGGGAGGCCGATCAGGCCGGCGTCGGCGAGCAGCCTCAGGCGCTGTCTCGATCCAACCGGACTCTCCCCGCTCTCCCCGCTCGGCGAACCGCGGAGCCTGGCGGGTCGAGGTGGCGAAGCGCTTGTTCCCGTGCCCGCCGCGGCCGCCCCGGGCGACGACCACCCGCTGGCCCGGCTCGGTCAGGTCGGTAGCGGTTCCGTCGAGGCCGACTACCGAAGTCCCGGGGGCGACGGGGATTACCCGGTCCTCGCCGCGGGCGCCGTGGCGGTTGGACCCCTCGCCGTGCCTGCCCCGCCCCGCCCGGAAGTGCTTGCTCCCCCGCAGCGCCCCGAGATCGCGCCGAGAGGGGTCGCAGAGGAGCACGACATTGCCGCCGTGGCCGCCGTCACCGCCATCGGGCCCCCCCCTTGGCACGTGCGCTTCCCGCCGGAACGAGACGCATCCGTCTCCCCCGCGCCCGCCCTCAACGTAGATCTTGGCGCCGTCGTGGAGCATCCGCTAGATGATGACGAGGCTCCACCGATCCTCCGGCGGGTGGCATGGGATGGGAGGACCCATTGCCGAGCACCCGCCGTGGAGCGCAGCAATGGTGGGTCCCATCCCATGACAGGACCCGCCGGTTGGAACGCCGGGCGCTCAGTCGTCAGCGAGCACCGAGATCGTCCGCCCCCGCCGGGCGGGAGTGAAGTCGACCACCCCGGCGCGGGTGGCGAAGATCGTGTGGTCGCGGCCGAGGCCGGTGCCCTGGCCTGGCCAAAAGCGGGTGCCGCGCTGGCGGACGATGATCTCGCCGCCGTTGACGCGCTGGCCGGCGAAGATCTTCACGCCGAGCATCTTCGGGTTGGAGTCGCGGCCGTTGCGGCTGGAGCCGAGTCCCTTCTTATGAGCCATCGCCGACCTCCTTCTTCGGGGCGGGCTTGCGGGCCGCGGGCTTTTTCGCCGCCGGTTTCTTCGCCGCCGATTTCTTCGCCGCCGGTTTCGCCTTGGCGGCGGGCTTCTTCGCCGCCGGCTTGCGCGTCGCCGGCTTCTTCGCCGGCGCCTCCCTCTCCGCCTCGGTCTTCACCTCGGCGGCGGAGGCCTTCGGCTTCGCCTCCGTCTTCTTCGCGGCCGGCTTTCGGGTCAGCATCTTCACCTCGGTGACCTCCAGCCGGGTCAGCTCCGAGCGGTGCCCGGCGCGCCGCTTGTAGCCCTTCTTCGCCTTGTACTTGAAGACCTTGATCTTCGGACCACGCAGGTGCTCGGCGACGGTCGCTTCAACCTTGACCTTCTCCAGTCCGGAGGCGTCGGCGACGACGTCGGAGTCGCGGAACATCACCGGGCGCAGGCTGACCTTGGCGCCCTCGTCCTCGGGCAGCCGGTCGACGAGCAGGGCGGTGCCCTTCTCGACCTTGTACTGCTTGCCTCCGCTTTCGATCACTGCGTACATGCTTGCCCGCTACTGGTCCTCAGTCGTCCGATTTCGCGGCGCGCGAACGGCCGCTACCACCTCGGCGGCCGCGGCGGCGCCTGCCAGAGCCGGATGATTCTAGCTGCTCGGAGCCGTTTCCAGCGCGACCCGGAGGCACCGCCACCGTTGCTCGACTCGACCCCCGGCAACGAGGCCACCGCCGCCGCCCGCTCGACCCGCTCGATCCGCACCAGCTTGCGCTCGCCGACGAACGGCGCGCCGCCGCTGACGCTGACGATGTAGGAGTCGACCCGGGCGACCGCGTCGTCGGCGTTGTACATGTGAGGCTCCTCGATGCTGACCAGGACCTCCTCGCCGACCTTGAACGGCAGCGCCCGCTCCTCGATCTTCTCCCTGGCTGCCCGACTCGACCAGCTCGAAGGTGTCGATCGGCAACGCCTCGCCGCCCTCGAAGTGGAACTGCTTGCCGGCCTCGGCCTCGAACTCGGCAAGTCCACTCTCGGGGTCGATCAGCTCCGCCGCGACCTTCGGCTGCACCCGGATCAGGAAAGCCTCCGGCTCGGGGTTCTCGGCGACGATGTCGTGCAGCTTGCGCAGCCCCTCGAGCGCCACCGTCTCAGCCGAGAGCACCACGCCCTCGCCCTCGCAGGTCGGGCAGCGGACCGTGAGGATCTCGCGCACCCCGTCGGTGACGTTCTGGCGGGTCATCTCGACCAGCCCGAGCGGGCGAGACCTCGACCACGTAGCTCTTCGACTTGTCCGCGTCGAGCGCCTTGCGCAGCACCTGCAGGACCTTGTCGCGGTTGCGGGCTCGGGCCATGTCGATGAAATCGATGACGATGATCCCGCCGATGTCCCGCAGCCTCAGCTGGCGCACCACCTCGTCGGCGGCCTCGGTGTTGACCCTGGTGATCGTCTCCTCGAGCCCGCCCTTGCCGCGGCCGGTGAAGCTGCCGCTGTTGACGTCGATCACGGTCAGCGCCTCGGCGTAGTCGATCACCAGGTAGCCGCCGGAGGGGAGGTCGATCCGCCGGCTCAGGGTGGAGTTGATCTCCTCCTCGATCCCGTAGCGCTCGAACAGCGGCTTCGGGTCCTCGTAGAGCTCCACCCCCGAGACCAGCTCCGGCGCGGTGCGCTGGAAGAAGCTGGTCACCCGGTCGCGCTGCTTCGGGGAGTCGATGATCGCCTTCTCGAAGTCGCTGAGGAAGACGTCGCGCAGGACCCGGACCGAGAGGTCGGCCTCCTGGAAGACCAGGGCCGGCGCCTTCACCTCCTCGGTGCGGCGCTCCAGCACCTCATTGAGCTTGTGCAGGTAGCCGACCTCGCGCACGAAGTCGGCCTTCTTGGCGCCGTGTGCGGCGGTGCGGACGATCAGCCCGCCGGGGCCCTTGTAGGTGCGATCGACCATCTTGCGGAGGCGGTCGCGCTCCTTGTCGCCCAGCCGGCGGCTGACGCCGACGCCGCTGCCCTGGGGCGCGTAGACCAGGTAGCGCCCAGCGATCGAGACGTTCATCGTCAGGCGCGCGCCCTTGGTCTTCAGCGGGTCCTTGACCACCTGGACGACTATCTCCTGCCCGGGCTTGATCAGCTCGTCGATCCGCCGGCCCTTGCCGCGGCCTCGCCGCGGAGCCTGCTCGCCCCCGGGTAGGAGGATCTCGTCGACGTGGAGGAAGCCGTTTCGCTCCAAGCCGATGTCGACGAAGGCCGCCTCCATCCCCGGAAGGACGTTGTCGACCTTGCCCTTGTAGATGTTGCCTACGATCGAGCGGCGGCCGCGGCGCTCGATGTAGAGCTCCGCCACCTCGTGCTTCGATCCCTGCTTTTTGGCTTCGAGCACGGCCACGCGCGTTTCGCCGCGGTCCGCGGAAACCAGGATTTTCTTCTTCATTTACCTCAGCTCAGTTGATGGGTCAGTACGCCCACCGGCTCTTCTGGCTGAGTCGCGCTTGCATGTGGATGCTCTGCAAGATGCCCACCGCCAGGAATGTGGCGATGACCGACGAGCCTCCGTAGCTCATCAGCGGCAATGGGATGCCGGTGATGGGCATGATTCCGAGGCTCATCCCGACATTGACGAAGACCTGGAACATCAGCATGGCGGCAAGGCCGCCCGCGACCAGGGTTCCGTACAAGTTCTTTGAGAGCGTCACGATCCGCAGCGCCCGCCAGATGAGCAGGGCGTAGAGGGACAGGACGAACGCGGCCCCCATGAACCCGTAGCGCTCCCCGATCACCGCGAAGATGAAGTCGGTGTGGCGCTCGGGCACGAAGTCGAGCCGGGTCTGGGTGGCCTTGTCGCCACGGCCGGTCTTCTGACCGGAGCCGATCGCGATCTTGGCCTGATTCTGTTGGTATCCGGCGTCGCTTGGGTCCGCGCTGGGATGCAAAAAAGATGTAAGCCTTTCCTCCTGGTAGCCCTTCAGCACGGGTGTGCCGATCATCGGGGCGACCACGAGTACAACAGTGACGATAGCGAGGAAGCCGGCGCCGATGGCCGCAAAGTGCGTCCAGCGGACCCCCGCGAAGTACATGACGGCCAGGGTGATCACCCCGTAGACAAGCGAGGTACCGAGGTCCGGCTGCAGGAAAACGAGGGCCGCCGGGGCGAGCCCGAGGAAAAGGTAGCGGGCCGTTCGCTGGACCTCGGAGCCTCTCCTGGCGCCGTCGATCACGAACCCGGCCAGGGCCAGGGCCAGCAGCACCTTGCCGAGCTCGGAAGGCTGGAAGCTGAAGAACGGGAGGTCGAAGGAGCGCCGCGAGCCCCGGGCTGCGAAGCCGAACACGAAGACCATCGAGACGCTGACGCAGAGGAACGTATAGATGCCGACCCGCAGCTCGCGAAACCGCGAGTAGTCGATCCGGGCGAGCAGCGCCATCCCGATGATTCCCAGCCCGGCGTAGATCGCCTGGCGCTCGACGTAGTAGTAGCGGTCGCCCGCAACGTCGCCCAGGGTCGCCTGGGAGAGGGTGAAGACGCTGAACCCGACCAGGGCGACGGCGGCGACGGCCATCAGCCCGTCGAGGTAGGGCAGGCCGAGCCGCTCGGCGATGCTCGGCCGGGTCGTGAACGGCTCGGGGCGGGATCGGGCTGCGCGGGTCGCGTACATCAGCCGGGGCTTCCCCCGTTCGGCCCGGCCGCCCCGGTGGAGTGCTTGCCGTAGTAGGCGGAGAGGATCTGCAGCGCCGCCGGCGCGGCCGAGTCGGCGCCGAAGCCACCGCGCTCGATCGTCACCGCGGTGACGATCTTCGGGTTCGGGTAGGGCGAGAGCACGATGTACCACGACTGGTCGGGGTTGGGTGGCCGCTGGGCGGTGCCGGTCTTGCCGGCGACGGGGATCGGGAAGCCGCCGAAGACGCCGTAGGAGGTGCCGCCCGGAGCCTGGGCGGCCTCGTGCAGACCCTCGAGGATCACCGAGCGGTACTCGGGCTTGACGTTGACGTGGCGCCGCGGCCCGGGGTCGATCTCCTGCACGACGCGGCCCGCCGCGTCGTCGACCTCCATGCCGACGTGGGGCGTGACCACGGTGCCGCCGTTGCCGACGGTGGCGTAGGCGATCGCCATCTGCAGCGGGTTGGTCTGCAGGTCGGTCTGCCCGGTGGCGAGCTGGATGTTGTCCCCGGCAGACCATGGCCGGTCCGTCAGCCCCTTCTTGTAGAGCCGGTTTCGCCACTTCTGGGTCGGCAGCAGCCCGACCGCCTGTTCGGGGAGGTCGAGCCCGGTGGGGCGCCCGATCCCAAGCATGTGCGCCCACCGCTGCAGGGCCCCGGTGTCCCACATCTTCAGCCCCAGGGTGTAGAAGAAGACGTCTGAGGAGACCTGCAGCGCCGGCACCAGTGTGAGGGCCCCGTAGGAGGCGCCGCCGGCGTTCTGGAAGGACTCTCCCCCCACGGTCAGCACGCCGCCGTCGACAATCGTGGTCGAGGGGGTGATGACGCCGCTGTTCAGCGCAGCCATCGAGGTGATCAGCTTGAAGGTCGAGCCCGTCGGGTAGAGCCCCTGCGAGGCCCGGTCGGTGAGCGGCGCGGAGACCGGGTCACGGAACAGCGTGTTCACCTGGCTCTGGGTCATCGGGTGGGTGAATACGGTCGGGTCGAAGGTCGGGTAGGAGCCCATGCCGAGGATCTGGCCGTTGTGCACGTTCATCGTCACGAAGCCCCCCGGGAGGCCCCTGGCGGCCAGCGCCGCCTCTCCGGCGGCCTGCACCGTCGGGTCGATCGTCAGCTTCAGGTTCTCGCCGGGCTGCGGCGGCGTGTTGCTGATCTGCCCGCCCGGGGTCGGTACCCCGAGCGAGTCGACCTGGTTCTTGATCAGCCCGGGGAGGCCGCGCAGGTAGCGGTCATAGGAGTACTCGACCCCGCCCTTGCCGACCACGTCGCCGGGCTTCAACCCGCGGTAGCGGGGCTCCTTCAGCTGCTTCGAGTCGATCTCGCCGACGCTTCCGACCAGGTGGGCCGCCAGCGTCCGCTTCGGGTAGCGGCGGATGTAGACGGAGGCGATCTCGACCCCGGGGAACTCGGTGCGGTTCTCCTGCAGGTAGTAGACGAGGGTATGGCCGACGTCCTGGCGCAGGGTCACCGGGGCGGTTCCGGAGACCTTGATGCCCTCGCGCAACGTCCTTCGGACCTTGCGAAGCGAGCTGTGGGTGAGCTGGCCGAGGCGGGCCAGCTCGCGGCGGCGCTCGCCCGGGTCGGTGGGGAGCTTCTGCGGGTTGACCTGCAGAGCCAGGGAGGTGCGGTTGTCGACCAGCACCCCGCCGCTCCGGTCGAGGATCTCCCCGCGGGGAGCCGGGACGCGGACCTCACGGGTGCGGTTGTTGTTCGCCTCGGCGAGGTACTTGTCGCCGGAGAGGACCTGCAGGAACCAGAGGCGGAAGAAGATCACCGCGAACAGGACCAGCCCGACCCCGCCCATGATCGCCACCCGAAGGGCGAGCCCAGTGTTGAGCTGTGGCCGGCGTTCGTCTGAGCGGATGTACATCGCCGTCCCTACGCTCCCAGCACGGTCGGACCGGGAGTGCGCCTGCGCACCGCCCGCTCGGTGATCAGCGCCGGCCGCAGCACCCGGCGGATCCCCAGGAAGATCGGCCAGCCGAGGAAGAACGCGTAGATGCTCTTCACTAGGACGTCGCGGATCACCAGCGGGCTGAGCGGGGCGTCGACGCCGAGCAGCAGCTGCACGGCGCCGAAGCCGAGCTCGGCGAGCATCGTCAGGCCCATGCAGAGCAGCGGGGCCGTCAGCGAGCTGGTGATGTCGAAGCGCTCCCGGTAGAGCCCCGCGAGGTAGCCCACGGAGAGCAGCACCAGCGAGGTCGCCCCGAGCGGCGCGACCAGGAGGCAGTCGATCAACAGCCCGACCGAGAATCCGCTCACCGCCCCGGTCATGCTGCCGCCCAGCAGGCCGAGCGAGACGACTAGGGCTGGGAGGATGTCGGGGTTGGTGTGCAGCAGCTCGACCTGGGAGAAGAAGGAGAGCTGCAGGAGGACCGCGGCGAGGATGATCAACACCAGGCGAACGAGGATCTTCGGGGTGACGATCATCAGCGGCTCCCGCCGGTCAGCACCTGGAGCAGATCGAGCTCCCGCATGTCGGCGAAGGGCCGCATGTGGACCGTCTGGCTCGCCTCCTGCTCGGCGATCGAGGCCTCGGTGATGCGGCCGATCGGGATGTTTGGCGGGAAGCGGGAGGAGAGGCCCGCTCCGCGCCAACCGGCGGTGACCACGGTCTGCCCCTTGCCGACCCGCTTCGAGGAATCGAGGAAGTCGATCGAGAGGTCCTCGGGATCGCCGACCTCGGGCCGGATCACACCCTCGACGCCGCTGGGGACGATCTTCCCGGTCACCGCGCTCGAGGGGTCGGTGATCAGCCTCACCTGGGCGGTCGAGGCGGTCGCAGAGGCGACCGATCCGACCAGGCCGTCGCCATTGATCACCGGGTCGTCGGCGTGGACGCCGTCTCCGGTGCCGACGTCGACGGTCACGCTCGAGTACCAGATCGTCGGCGAGCGGGCGATCACCCGTCCGGTGGCGGTGTCGTAGCCGGAGGGGATGTCGGCTCGCAGCCCGACCAGCTTTCGCAGCTGCGCATTCTCCTGAAGCGCCGCCTCGTTCCCGGCCGCCTGGCGGCGCAGCTGCTGGACCTCGCTGCGCAGGCGATCGTTCTCGCCGCGGGCGTCGAAGGTCTCATCGACCCAGTTGACCAGTGTCCCGGGCGGGCTTCAGCGCCCGGTCGGAGACGCCCTGAAGTGGCCCGAACACGGTGCTGACGCCGCGCTGGAAGCCACCCGAGGTCTGAGCGTAGGTGACGGTCAGCAGCACGAAGGAGCTGATGACCAGAAGCGCCAGGACCGCCCTACGGCGGCGAACTTGCTTTCGGTACACGGTTAAGACCTAAATTGGTGGCTCGGGTTGAAGGCGAGCTAAGCAAATTGCCTCGGCCCCGAATTCTTGCTCGCACGGTGGATCGTTTCGAACTCCTCGAGGGAGATCCCCGATCCGACTGCCACGCACGTCAACGGTGACTCTGCCAGTTGGCAGGGCATCTCGCATTCGTCGCGGAGGCGCTGCTCGAGCCCTTGCAGCAGCGATCCCCCGCCCGCCAGGGTTATTCCTCGGTCCATGATGTCCCCGGCAAGCTCCGGCGGGGTGCGGTCCAGGGTGTCCTTGACTGCGGCGACGATCTGTCCCACGGGCTCGTCGAGGGCCTCGCGGATCTCCTCCGAGGTCAGGGTGATCGTCTTCGGCAGGCCGGAGACCAGATCGCGGCCGCGGATCTCGGCGCGTACCTCCTCGGCCAGCGTGGAGGCCGACCCCGCCTCCAGCTTCACTTCTTCCGCGGTCTGGGTGCCGATCATCAGCTTGTAGGTGTGCTTGCAGTGATTGATGATCGCCTCGTCGAGCTCGTCGCCGCCGATCCGGATCGACTGGGAGACGACGATCCCGCCCAGCGAGATCACCGCCACCTCGCTCGTACCTCCGCCGATGTCGACGACCATCGAGCCGGTCGGCTCTCCCACCGGCAGCCCGGCCCCGATCGCCGCTGCCATCGGCTCCTCGATCAGGTAGGCGTTGCGGGCCCCGGCCGAGAGGCAGGCTTCCTCGACCGCTCGCTTCTCCACGCCGGTGACGCCCGAGGGCACGCAGACGACGACCCGCGGGTGGGCGAACCGATTCTGATGGACCTTGTTGATGAAATGGCGAAGCATCTGCTCGGTGACGTCGAAATCGGCGATCACCCCGTCCTTCAGCGGCCTGATCGCAGTGATCGTGCCGGGGGTGCGACCGAGCATCCGCTTCGCCTCGACCCCGACGGCGTGCACCTGGCCGCTCCGCGAGTCGATCGCCACCACCGAGGGCTCGGAGAGGACGATGCCGCGACCGCGGACGTAAACGAGCGTATTGGCGGTGCCGAGATCGACCGCCATGTCGCGGCCGCCGAGTCCTGTCAGGTAACTGAGTACGCCCATGGTTGGGTTAGGTCACTGCGATAGGTGAGGTCCCGGCTCCTTCCAGGCGGGAGGCCGCCGTCGGATCACCGGGTGTTGCGGGTATCAGGGGCGAAAGCGCGGCCCAGTTTAGCGAACCATCGACGATGCCCAATTTGCGGATTTTCGGGTGCCGATCGGCACTAGGGCCCGAGCTCCGGCGCGAGCTCCAGTAGCAGCCCGACCGGCAGGCCGATGACGTTTGCGATATCGCCCTCGACGGCTGCGACCAGGGTCGAGCCCAGACCCTGGATCGCGTACCCGCCTGCCCGCTCGCGCCATTCACCCGAGGCGAGGTACCGCTCGACCTCTGCGTCCGCGATCTCGCCGAAGGTGACCGTCGACGCGCAGGTTCCGCTGCGCTCCTCCCCCTCTCCCGGCCCGACCAGCGCCAGCCCGCTGAGCACCTGGTGGCTGCGGCAGGCGAGCAGCTCGAGGAAGGCGCCCGCCTCCTCTGCGCCGCGAGGTTTTCCGAGAGCCCGTCCATCGATCACCACATCGGTGTCGCAGCCGATCACCAGCGACCCGGGCTCGCCGACGGCTCGGGCCTTGGTCCGCGCGTTCTCGGGGATCTGGAGCAGGGGATCGCCGCCCCGCAGCTCCTCGACCTCGGCCGGCATCACCTCGAATTCGATCCCCAGCCGGGAGAGGATCTCCCGACGCTGGGGCGACCGGGAGGCGAGGACAACCCTCATTCAGCGCCGACTCAGGCCAGCTCGGGAAACCAGATTGCGATTTCGCGCTCGGCCGACTCATCCGAGTCCGAGCCGTGGACCATGTTGAAGGTCACCTCGAGCGCGAAGTCTCCGCGGATCGACCCGGGCGCCGCCTCGATCGGGTTGGTCGCGCCGATCAGCTGCCGCGCCGCGCTCACCGCCTCGGTGCCCTCGAGCACGGTCGCGACCAGCGGCCCTCCGGTGATGAACGAGACCAGCTCGTCGAAGAAGGGCTTCTCGGCATGCTCTGCGTAATGCTCGTTTGCAATTGACTCGTCGGCCGTGAGCAGCTTCAGCGCGGCGATCCGCAGCCCCTTGCGTTCGAAGCGCGCCAGGATCTCCCCGGTGAGGGCCCGGCCGAAGGCATCCGGCTTGACCAGGGCGAGCGTCCGCGACATCAGGAGCTTCGGTCGCCCGACGGGCGCGAGGCCCCGCTCTCTGACTTCGAGCGGCGCGACGGCGGCCGCGGCTCGCTCGCCTTCGCCGGCTTCGGCGCGGCGTCGGCCCCGTCCTCGGGGCGGGCGCCCTTCTCCTTGCGCCGGGCCCGCTGCTGGGCCTTCGGCTCGGCGCGGGTATCCGCCTTCGCAGCCCGCTCCTGGCGCCGGGATTGCTCGCGGGGCTGCTCGGAAGAGGCCGCCTTCTTCTGCCCCCCGCCACGCTGCGGCCGGGCACGGCCCGGAAGCTCCGACTCGCAATAGGGGCAGAGCGCCCAGCGGGGATCGACGGGCTTGCCGCAGGTCGGACAGGGGTCCTTGAGCCGGCGCTGGCAATGCGGGCAGCGGAGGAAGTTCTTCTCGACCGGGTACTCGCAGTTGGGGCAGGAGAGCTCGGCGAGCTGGCGCACCCGCAGCGCCGACGCCTTCATCTCCAGCTCGCGCTCGCGGGCGTCCTCGATGAACTCCGGCGGTCGCACGATCACGTAGACGATCGTTCCGATGTAGGGGAACAGCGAGGCCGCGGTGGCGCAGGCGACGAGAACCGGGTCCGAGATCCGCCGGCGGGCGTCGAGGAACGTGTAGACGATCAGCGCCAGCCAGACGATCCCCAGCATCAGCACGAAGAGGCTCACAGCGAGGTTGAGCCCGTTGTTGGTGATCCCGAATATGGCTGCTGGCATGGGGAAACCGCGTACGCGGGAGGGGCAGTCTACTTCGTCGCGTCGGTCAGGAAACCTGTGCCGCGGCTTTGCCGCCTGACATGCCTCTGCCGGCGCTAACACCGCGCCGGCGGATCAGAACCTGTGCGGCGGCTTCGCCGCCCCTTAGAGGAACAGCCTTCCGAACAGGTAGCCGATCCCGAAGAAGACGAGGATCACGATCGCGACCACCGCCGCGACCAGCCCCATCATCGAGAGCAGCTCCGAGCGGGCCTCGCGATCCATCGGCGAATCGTCGCACAGGGCCCGGGCCGGGCGCCTCCCGCCCGGTGGCCTTCGCCGAGACCTCAGCTTCCTCTCATGGTGCGAGGAAACTTGACCCTTCGCGGCCTCGCCGGCGATCGCCGGCGCCCAGGCGCCGGCGGTTGTCAACCGGCTCTTCCGGTTCACCTCGAAGTCGTCTCGAGCAGGCTGCGAGCGGTCGTCAGGAGATAGTGCGAGCCGGCCGCCAATAGCAGGCCACCGCGGCGCAGGGCCTCTGTCCTGGCGGCCCCCAACGCCGTAGCGGGATCGGGCTCGGCCACCGACTCAACTCCGGCGCTGCGGGCGATCGCGGCCAGCTCAGCGGCCGGCCACGGCATCGATCCGGGTCTTCCCGAGGCCCTGAGCTGCTCCTGGTCCAGCTCCGTGCCGAAGATCAGATCGGTGACCCCCGCCAGTTCCCGCATCATCCCTTCCGCATCCTTGTCGGCGAGGATCGCCATGCAGGCGACAATCGGCCGACCGCCGCCGACCGCCGCCAGCGCCTCTGCGAGAGCGGCGGCGCCGTCGGGGTTGTGGGCGGCGTCGATCAGGGTCGGTGGGTGGTCGGCGATCTGCTCCAGCCTGCCGGGGATGATCAGCCTCGAGCCGACCTCGCGGACCAGCTCGGGATCGAGCCGGCCCAGGTAGGCCCCGGCCGCGGCCGACGCGATCGAGAAGTTGCGGCGCTGGAATGAGCCGGCCGCGCGGATCGGGATCCCGGCGCCGGGATCCTCGGGCGCCCGCACCAGCTTCGCGCCCCGCTCCGCCGCGAATCGCTCGGCGAGAACCGATACCTCCTCGCCGAGCCGGCCGACCACGAGGATCGACTGATCGCGGAGCACCGCCAGCTTCTCGGCCGCGATCTCGACCTCGGTGTCGCCGAGCCATTCGGTGTGGTCAAGGCCCACCGAGGTGAGCACCGTGACCCGGGAGGGGATCACGTTGGTGGCATCGAGCCGCCCCCCGAGCCCCGCCTCGATCACCGCGGCCTCGACCCCGGCAGCGGCCAGGGCGACGAAGGCGGCGGCGGTCGCCACCTCGAACTGAGTCACCTCCTCGCCGTCGGGGAGCGAGCGGTTGACCACCTTGGCGGCCTCGGCCGTGCGCGCCACCGATGCGCTGAAGGCGTCTGGCGCGATCTCCTTGCCGTGGATGCGGACCCGCTCGGCCCAACGCGAGAAGTGGGGGGAGACGCAGGCACCGGCGCCGACCCCGTGTGCGTCGAGCAGGGCGGCGGTCATCTGGGCGACGGAGGATTTGCCGTTTGTCCCGACCACGTGCACCGAGCCGAAGCGGTGCTGGGGCATTCCCAGAAGGCTGGTCAGCCGGTGCATGCGTTCCAGCCCGAGCTTCCAGCCGATCGGCTGCAACGAGCCCAGGTAGGCCTCGGGATCGAACCCGCCTGCTCTGTGCGGTTCCTCTATTCCCCCAGCTCCTCCAGCTCGGCCCGGTAGAGTTCCAGCTTCGCCCGCTCCTCCTCGACGACCTCCTGCGGGGCCTTCTCGACGAACCCGCGGTTTGCGAGCTTGCCCTCGGCCCGGGACACCTCGGCTCGTAGCTCCTCACGCCTGGCTTCGATCCGGGCCTTCGACCGCCCCGGCATCGAGCTGGTCCGAGCCGAGCACCTCGACCGGCCCGACCGAGGCGACCGTGTCGCCGTCGCCGTCGCCGAACTCGAAGCGCGAGAGGCGCCCGACGAACTCGGCGGGAGGCTCGCCCTCGATCCTCGCCTCGAGCACCGCCGCAGCCGGAACGCCGGCAAGGTCGCGCCAGGCCCGTAGCCGCCGGGTCAGGCGGATCCCCTCGGCGAGCTCTGCCTCAGCCGCCGGATCGAGCAGCGACTCCTCGGCCCGCGGGAAGGCGTGCACCACCAGAGGGCCCTGCCGCCAGGGGTGATAGCTCCAGATCTCCTCGGTGACGAACGGCATGATCGGATGCAACAGCGCGAGGAGACGCTCCAGAGCCCGCAGCAGAACGGCCGAGACATCCGGCTCGCCCTCATAGAGGCGCAGCTTGACGATCTCCAGGTACCAGTCGCAGAACTCCGACCAGAGGAATGCGTAGGCGTCGAGCGCCGCGTGGGCGAAGTCGTAGGCCTCGAGCTTCGCCGTGACCGAATCGATCGTTCGCTCCAGCCTCGAAACGATCCACCGGTCCTCCAAACACAACACGGCAGGGTCAAGCCCCTGCCGCGGTGACTGACGGGACGAGCTTTGCGACGGCTCGAGGTTGCCCGCAGCCGCCGCAGGACCTTGGTCCTGCGGCGCATTTATGTTCAGCAGTATCAGGCGGCTCGCGTTCCAGAGCTTGTTTGCGAGGTCGCGACCCTGCTCGACCTTGGCGTCGGAGTAGCGGACGTCCTGGGTGGAGGACATCGCCAGCAGGCCGAAGCGCAGGGCGTCTGCCCCGTGCACGTCGATCTCATCCAGGGGGTCGACCCCGGTGCCGAGGCTCTTCGACATCCGGCGCCCGTCGCGGGCCTGGATCACCGAGTGCACGTAGACGTCATCGAAGGGAATGTCACCGGCGAACTCGATCCCGGTCATGATCATCCGTGCGACCCAGAGGAAGAGGATCTCCCGGGCGGTGGTGAGGAAGTCGGTCGGGTAGAAGGCGCGAAGCTCAGGCGTGTCCTCGGGCCAGCCGAGGGTCGCGAACGGCCAGATCGCCGAGCTGAACCAGGTGTCGAGGACGTCGGGATCCCGGCGCAGCTCGGTCCCGCCGCACTGCGGACAAGACTCCGGCTCGGCCTCGGCGACGATCGTCTCGCCGCAGGCCTCGCAGTACCAGACGGGGATGCGGTGGCCCCACCAGAGCTGGCGCGAGATGCACCAGGGACGGATCTTGCGCATCCAGTCGAGGTAGACGCGCTTCCATTGCGAGGGCGTGATCCGCACCTCGTCGCGCTCGACGACCTCTATCGCCGGCCGCGCCAGCTCGTCCATACGGCAGAACCACTGCAGCGAGATCAGCGGCTCAATCCTCTCTCCGGAGCGGTGGGAGAAGGGGACCGAGTGGGTGTAGGTCTCCTCGTCGTGCAGCGAGCCCTGCTCGCGCAGGGCCGCTACCACGGCGGCCTGCGCCTCCGCTACCGGCATCCCCTCGAATCTCTCCCCCGCCCCGGCGGTCATTCTCCCGTCCTCGCCGATCACGCCGATCTCCTCGAGCCCGTGGGCGCGGCCGATCTCGAAGTCGTTGGGGTCGTGGCCGGGGGTGATCTTCAGCGCCCCGGTGCCGAACTCAGGATCGACATGCTCGTCGGCGATGATCGGCAGCCGCCGGCCGACCAGCGGCAGCACGCAGTGGCCCCCGACCAGCTCGCGGTAACGATCGTCATCGGGATGCACGGCGACGGCGGTGTCGGCCAGCATCGTCTCCGGACGCACCGTCGCCACGGTCAGCACCCGGTCGGAGTCCTGCACCGGGTAGTCGATCGAGAACAGCGTGTCGCTGACCTCCCGGTTCTCGACCTCGAGGTCGGAGATCGCCGAGCCTGAGCCGGGGTCCCAATTGACCAGATAGTGGTCACGGTAGATGTAGCCCTTCTCGTAGAGCGAGACGAAGATGCGGTGCACCGCCTCGACGTAGGCCTCGTCGAGGGTGAATCGCTCCCGCTGGTAGTCGCAGGAGGCGCCGATGCGCTTGTACTGCTCGACGATCCTCGATCCGAAGCGCTCTTTCCATTCCCAGACCCGCTCAAGGAATGCCTCCCGGCCGATCTCGTGGCGATCGGTGCCCTCGGCGCGGAGCTCCTTCTCGACCACCGCCTGGGTTGCGATCCCGGCGTGGTCGGTGCCGAGGATCCAGAGCGTGTTGCGGCCGCGCATCCGCTGCATCCGCACCATGGCGTCCTGCATCGAGCCGTTCAGCGCATGGCCCATGTGCAGTGCCCCGGTGACGTTGGGGGGCGGGATCGCGACCGAGTAATTCTCCTTCGGCGAGCCCTCGGCGGGAGGATGGAAGTAGCCGCCGCTCTCCCAATCGGCGAAGACCCGCTGCTCGACCGCCGAGGGGTCGTAGCGCGTCGTCTGCTCCAGTCTGCGGCGGCGGTCGTCTGGCACGGAGCGCGAGTTTAGTTTTACGATCGTCTGCGATGGGTGGAGCGGCCGAAGGGAACGGGAGCGGGAACGGGCTGATCGCGCGGGAGCTGGCGGTCGCGATCGGCGAGCGGCGCCTCAACCTCTACTTCCAGCCGATCGTCTCCCTGCAGGACCGCTCGGCGACGATGCTCGAGGCGCTGCCGCGCTGGCCGCATCCCGAGCGGGGCATCCTCGCACCCGCCGACTTCATCGGGGTTGCGGAGGAGAGCGACCTGCTCGGCGAGCTCGAGCGCTGGGCGATCGAGGCGGCCTTCGACCAGCTCGCGGCCTGGCGCAGCGGGGTCGCCTCGGAGCTGACCATCTCGCTCAATCTCTCCGAGGAGCACGTTTACGAGACCGACTTGGCCGAGGCCGTGCGGGGTTCCGCCGCCGCCAGCGGCGCCTCGACCCACAGGATCGGCTTCGAGATCACCGAGCAGGCCCTGGTCGACGCCGGGGGGCGAAGCCTCGGCAAGCTCCGCGACCTCTCCGACCTCGGTGTCTCCCTGACGATCGACGACTGCAGCGGCAATGAATCCGCCGAGCTCGTCCGGGAGCTGCCGACCACGGCGCTGAAGATCAGCAGGTGGGTGGTCGAGGGGATACCCGACGACGAACAGCGGGTCAGCCTCGCTTCGGCGACGATCGAGCTCGGCCGCGAGCTGGGCCTGGCGACGATCGCCAGCGGGGTCGAGTCTCCCGGGCAGCTGGCCAGCCTGCGCGACCTGGGCTGCCGCTACGCGCAGGGCTTCCTGCTCTCGGTCCCGATGCCCGCCGAGGTGCTCGAGGACCGGATGGTCGGCCGCTAGGGAGCCGCCCCTCTAGGCGGATTCCTCGGTCAGCTCGTCGCCGGGCGAGATCTCCTCGGGCGCCGCCTCGGTGACCAGGGTCGGCTGGCGCGAGCTCTCGATCGTCTCCCGGGTGACCACGCATTTGGTCACGTCGCGCCTCGAGGGCAATTCGAACTGGACGTCCTGGAGTGTCTGTTCGAGGATCGAGCGCAGCCCACGGGCGCCGGTTTCCCGCTCCAACGCCTTGTCGGCGATCGCCGACAGCGAATCCTCGGCGAAGACGAGCTCGATGTCATCGAACTCGAAGAAGCGCTGGAACTGCCGTGTGAGCGCGTTGCGGGGCTCGGTGAGGATCGTGATCAGGTCGCCGCGGCTCAGCTGATGGATCGCCGCGACCACCGGCAGCCGGCCGATGAACTCGGGGATCAGGCCGTACTCGATCAGGTCCTCGGGCAGGCATTGCTCGAACCATTCGCCGGTGTCGCGGTGCTCGCGGGATTGGATCGCAGCGCCGAAGCCGATCCCGTGATCGCCGATCCGCCGCTCGATCACCTTGTCGAGCTCGGCGAAGGATCCGCCGCAGATGAACAGGATGTTGGTGGTGTCGATCGTCAGGAACTCCTGGTGGGGGTGCTTTCGCCCCCCCTGCGGCGGGACCGAGGCCGTGGTGCCCTCGAGGATCTTCAGCAGCGCCTGCTGCACTCCCTCGCCGGAGACGTCGCGGGTAATCGAAGGGTTGTCCGCCTTGCGGGCGATCTTGTCTATCTCGTCGATGTAGATGATCCCGGTCTCGGCCCGCTTCACGTCGAAGTCGGCCGCCTGGATCAGCTTCAGCAGGATGTTCTCGACGTCCTCGCCGACATAGCCGGCCTCGGTGAGGGCGGTCGCGTCGGCGATCGCGAAGGGGACGTTGAGGATCCGGGCCAGGGTCTGCGCGAGCAGCGTCTTCCCGCAGCCCGTGGGGCCGAGCAGGAGGATGTTCGACTTCTCCAGCTCGATCTCGGCGTCCTCGGACTGACTCATCTGGACACGCTTGTAGTGGTTGTAGACGGCGACCGAGAGGGCGCGCTTGGCGTGCTCCTGCCCGACCACGTACTCCTCGAGCACCTCGTGGATCTCGCGCGGCTTCGGCAGCTTCTCGAGCTCGAAGTTCTGCGGGGCGGTGAGCTCCTCGTCGATGATCTCGTTGCAGAGGTCGATGCACTCGTCGCAGATGTAGACGCCTGGGCCGGCAATCAGCTTCTTGACCTGACGCTGCGACTTCCCGCAGAAGCTGCAAAGGAGCTGCTCGTTGGAGTCTGTCGGGCGTGCCAGGGGTCTCCCCTCCTAAGTGCTGTGGTGATCGGCTCGCCGGCGCTTCAAGCTTAGAGACAGTGCCACGCCGGCCCTGTGGCCTCGCAATTACGCCGCCCGCCGCCGCGACCCTGCCGCCGGGCGCAAACTTTCCGCCGCCGCGACCCGCCCATCGCCTCTCTCAGAGGCAGGGTGGGAATGGATTGGGGTGATTTCCGGAACCGCAGTTGCCACTGCCTTCGTCGAAGAAGTTGCCGCCGGGATTGCCGCCCGCCGTGTTGTTGAAGAAGCGGTTGCCATCGGAGTTCGAGTCGATGTGGACTCCGTACTGGCCGTTGTCCTTGGTCGTGTTCCCGGAGAAGAGGACGCCGTCGGAGTTGCGGACGAAGATCCCGCTCGGCGTCCCCTCGCCGTTAAGCACGTTGTCGTGCGCCTCGTTGTCCTTGACGCGGATGTCGCCCCCGGCGGAGTCCTCGATGATGATCCCCCGGTTGCTGCCCGTGGCTCTGTTGCGGTTGACCCGGAGGACGCCGTTGCCGGTCGTGCTGATCCCGCCGATGTAGATGACCGAGTCGCTGAACCCGCTGCCGCGGTTGTCGACCACATCGATCTTGCGGCTGCCGAAGACGTTGATCCCGTACTCCGCGTCACAGGTGTCGTGGACGACCAGACCGACCGCCCGGCCGCTGGGAACTCCGCTGAAGTCCACCTCGGATGGAAAGGAGCCGTGACCCTCGTCGGCGCCAGTCACCCAGAGACGGCGCACCACGACTCCGCCGACCCGGATCGCGATCGCAGCGCGCGCCCTGCAGCCGGCGTCGATCAGCGGGCGCGGCTCCCCCTTCGCCCCGACGAGCCTGATCCTCTTGGTGATCACGAAGCTGCCCCGGTAGTGACCGCGGTGGACGACCAGGGTGTCGCCGCCACGCGCCGCTGCGAGCTTCGTCTTCAGCTGGCCCGGGTGGACCTGGAGGATCCTGCTGCCGCCCGCCGATACGCCAGGCGCCGCGATCAGCTGGGCTGCGGCTGTCGCCGCGACGGTACCCATGAGTGTGAGCTTCTCCCTGGCACCCATCCTCTACAGGGTAATACGGTTGCGGCCGATGGCGGACGAATTTCGGGTCGAGCCGATCACCGTGGGGCAGTACGAAACGCTACTGCCGATGATCGACGCCTACCAGCGCTTCTATGAGGTCACCGGGATCGACAGTGATCGCAACCGGGACTTCTTCCGGCGCTTCATCGCCCCCAGCGAGGACGGCCTGCTGCTCGGGGCCTGGGACGGCGACCGGCTGATCGGCTACGCCTGCCTGTACTGGTTCTTCAGCTCGACCCAGGCGGCCGAGACGGTGCTGATGAACGACCTCTTCGTCGATCCCTCGAGGCGAGGCGGCGGGATCGGCCGCGCCCTGATCGACGCCAGCCTCGAGGTCGCGCGGGCGCGGGGCGCCCGGCATCTGGAGTGGAACACCGCCCCCGACAACCACGCCGCCCAGCGGCTCTACGACTCGACCGGGGCGGAGCGCTCGACCTGGATCAACTACGAGCTCGGCACCTGACCACCGCCACCACACCCCCTCATCGAGTGGACGAAAACCGGTCCATATCTCCGGAATTCGGCCACTCGACGGGGATCAGGCCAGATGGCGGGAGAGGAAGTCCCGCTCCCGCTCAACCGCCCACTCGAAGTCGGTGCCGCTGTAGATGTCGAAGTGGCGCCCGCCGAAGCTCAGCAGCTCACCGCGCGGCGCGGCCGCAGCCGCCTTGCGGGCCGGCCCCGGCGGGGTGATCGTGTCATCCGAGCCGACGATCACCAGCATCGGGCAGACCACCCGCTGCGCCTCCCGGCCTGGGCTGTAGCTGCCGAAGCGCAACAGGATCCTGGCCGGGATCGAGTTGTCGAACTCGATCCCGCGCGGGTACATCCCAGGGTAGGCGGTGGCGGCGTCATCGCCGGTCATCGCCGCCAGCGTGCCGGGAGGGCCGACGATCGGCATCCGATGGACACGCCCGAACCAGGAGCCGATCGCGTCCCGGAGCCCCGCGAGGGTCATCCTCGCGAGCCGTATTGGCCCCGCCTCGGTCAGGGTGGCCGGCCCGCTGGTGTGCGGGACCTGGGAGACCACCGAGGCGATCTGCTCGTCACGGGCCGCAACCCAGATCACGTGCCCGCCGCTGAATGAGGATCCCCACAGCGCGATCCGGGTCGGATCGACCCCATCCAGCCCCCGGGCGAATGCGACGGCCGCCTGCCAGTCCTCGTGCTGGCGGTCGATGTCGATCAGCTGGCGTGGCGCCCCGGTGGACTCTCCGAAGTGCCGGTAGTCGAAGACCAGCACCGCGAGCCCGTCTGCCGCGAAGCGCTGCGCGAAGGCGTCCAGCCCGGCCTCCTTGCGGGCGCCGAAACCGTGTGCCATGACCATGCAGGGAACAGGCCCCGTCGCCTCGACTCGGTAGAGCCAGCCGCAACAGCGGCCGTCCCCCGAGTCGAAGGTGATGTCCTCGCGCCGGACCACCGGCGGCAGTCAATCAGCTGAACCGATCCCAGCGCCGCAGCGAGGGCTCGGGATCGACCGGCACCCCGTGGACGTGGATCTCGAAGTGCAGATGGCATCCGACCGTGATCGCATTGCCGGTCTCCCCCACCGCCCCCACCCGTTGCCCGGTGCGGACCGTCTCGCCGCGGCGAAGCGGCGAGGGTCGCGGCATGTGCGCGTAGAAGTAGCTGCGGTGCTCGCCGCGGCCGTGGATCAGCACGTAGTTGCCATAGAGCGCCGGGTCGTAGCCGCGTCGCAGCACCCTGCCGCCCCTGGCGGCGTCGAGCCTGGTCCCGCAGGCTGCGACCACGTCGAAGCCCTCGTGGGCGCGGCCGCCGGAGCGCGGCGCCCCGAAGCGCCCGATCGCCCCGCGGACGCCGTGCGGGCCGCGCACCGGGAAGACGTGGCGATGGAAGGCGAAGCCCCCGGCGCGCTTCAGGTTGTGTCCCGGGCGCCCGACCAGGACCAGGTAGTGCCCGCCCGGAGCTTCCGCACCGCTCCCGGTCCGGCCCGCCCAGAGCAGTTGGTGGTGCCCGGGCTCCAACCCGCTCAGGACGAACCGGCGGACGGCCCGACGGCCGCGGCGCTGGACGATCCGCACCTCCAAGTCAACCGCGCGAGCCGCATTGAAGGTGAAGCGGATCCGAACCGGCGCCCCGGCGAAGTAGGCGTGATGCGGCCGAGCCGACCCCGCGATCAGCCGGAAATGAGGAACCCCCGGATCGGCGGCGCCCCCGGGAGCAGGGAAGAGCAACCCGAAGCAGCATCCCGCCACCACCGCCAAGGCGATGCGGACGCGAAGCGGCGGCGTTTCCGTCATGTATTCCTCACGCCGCCGCGGGAGCGGAGCAATCGCCGCGGTACTTCAGTGGTGCTCGATGACGCGGTCGACGAGGTTGTACTCCTTCGCCTCCTCCGCGCTCATGAAGTAGTCGCGCTCGGTGTCCTTGGCGACCTTGTCCAGAGGCTGGCCGGTGTGCTTGGCGAGGATCTCGTCGAGGCGGCGGCGGACGTCGATGATCTCTTTTGCGTGGATCTCGATGTCGGTCGCCTGGCCCTGGAAGCTCGATGAGACCTGGTGGATGAGGATCTTCGAGTTGGGCAGCGACATCCGCTTGCCTTCGGCACCGCCGGCCAGCAACAGGGCGCCCATGCTCATCGCGATCCCGACGCAGATCGTCTGCACGTCGGGCTTGATGAACTGGATCGTGTCGTAGATCGCCAGCCCGGCGTAAACCGACCCCCCCGGCGAGTTGACATAGAGGCTGATGTCCTTGTCGGGGTCCTCCGACTCGAGGTGGAGGAGTTGGGCGACGATCAGGTTGGCGATGTCCTCGGTGACCGGAGTGCCGAGGAAGACGATCCGCTCGTTGAGAAGGCGCGAATAGATGTCGAAGGCCCGCTCACCACGCGAGGTCTGCTCGACGACCATTGGAACCAGGGGACTCATCGGTGGGCGAGTGTATAGAAGGCCGACGGCGGCCCCCGCGGCCATTAGACTCCTCGCCTCGTGCCCGAAGTCACGACCGCCCATGCGACCTGCCCGCTTTGCGAAGCGACCTGCGGGTTGGAGCTGACCCTCTCCGGCGAGCAGGTGACCGCGGTGCGCGGCGATGCCGCCGACGTCTTCAGCCAGGGATTCATCTGCCCCAAGGGCGCCAGCGTCGCCGCGCTCGAGTCCGACCCCGACCGGATCCGCACCCCGCTGATCAAGCGCAACGGAAGCTTCGAGAAGGCAAGCTGGGACGAGGCGTTCGCCGAGATCGACCGCCGCCTGCCGCCGCTCCTCGAGCGGTACGGCCGCAACTCGATCGGCGTCTACGTCGGCAACCCGGCGGCTCACAACATGGCCGCACTCCTCTACGGGCGGGTCCTGTACAAGGCCCTCGGGACGCGCAACATCTTCACCGCGACGACCGTCGACCAGATGCCGAAGCAGGTCTCCTGTGCCCACATGTTCGGGGGCGCCCTCAGCGTCCCGATCCCGGACCTCGACCGCACCGAGCACCTGCTCATCCTCGGCGCCAACCCGCTGGCCTCGAACGGCAGCCTGATGACCGCCCCGGATGTGCGGGGGCGGCTGCGACGGATCCGCGAGCGCGGCGGCACGGTCGTGGTCATCGACCCACGGCGCACCCGCACCGCCGAGGAGGCCGACGAGCACCATTTCATCCGGCCCGGCACCGACGCCCTGCTGCTGGCGGCGATCGCCAACCTGCTGTTCGCCGAGCACCTGGTCGAGGTCGGTGCTCTCGCCGAACACCTGAACGGGCTCGAGCAGGTCCGTGCGGCGGTGGAGCCGTTCACACCCGAGGCGGCTGCCGGGCAGACCGGGATTCCGGCCGAGGAGATCGTCCGCATCGCGCGGGAGTTGGCCGCGGCGGAGCGCGCCGCCGTCTACGGGCGGATCGGCACCTGCACCCAGGAGTTCGGCACGCTCGCCAGCTGGCTTGTCGACATCCTCAACGCCCTCACCGGCAATCTCGACCGTGAGGGCGGGGCGATGTTCACCGAGGCTGCCGCCGGCCAGAGCAACTCCAGCGGAGAGCCGGGGCGCGGCCGCGAATTCCTGCCCGGGCGCTGGTCGAGCCGGGTGCGGGGACTGCCCGAGGCCTTCGGCGAGCTCCCGGTCGCCTGCATGGCGGAGGAGATCGAGACTCCCGGCGAGGGCCAGATCAGGGCGATGCTGACGATGGCCGGGAACCCGGCGCTCTCCACGCCCGACTCCGGCCGCCTCGACCGGGCGCTGGATTCACTCGACTTCATGGTCTGCCTCGACGTCTACGTCAATGAGACCACCCGTCACGCCGACGTCATCCTTCCGGGACCGTCCTCGCTGAGGCGCCCCCACTACGACGTCGCCCTCTACCAGCTGGCGATCCGCAACGTCGCCAACTACTCCCCGGCGGTGCTGCCGCCGGACCCGGCGCTGCCCGACGAATGGCGCAACCTCCTGCGTCTCACGGGGATCGTCACCGGTCAGGGCCCGGCGGCGGATGTCGACGCGATCGACGACTTCATCGCCGCCGAAGCGGTGAAGCGTGAGGTCGGGACGCCGGGGTCCAGGCTGGCGGGGCGCCAAGCGACAGAGCTTCTCGAGGCGCTCGAGCCGCGCACCGGCCCCGAGCGCCTGCTCGACCTGATGCTGCGCGCCGGCCCCTACGGCGACCGCTTCGGCGAAGACCCCGGCGGATTGACCCTGGCACGTCTGGAGGACTCCCCCCACGGCGTGGATCTCGGCCCGCTGCGGCCGCGGCTACCGGGCTCGCTGCGCACCGCCAGCGGCAAGGTCGAGCTTGCCCCAGAACCGATCCTCGCCGACCTGCCCCGGCTCGAGCAGGCGCTGCGGCGCCGGGTAAACGGACAGATGGTGCTGGTCGGCAGGCGCAACCTGCGCTCGAACAACTCCTGGATGCACAACGTCCCCCGGCTGGTCAGCGGCCCGCCCCAGTGCACGGCGCACGTCAACCCTGATGACGCCGAGCGCCTCGGCCTGGTCGACGGAGGGCAGGCGCGGGTCAGCTCTGAGGCGGGGTCGATTGAGGTCCCGGTCGAGGTCACCGACGCGGTCATGCCGGGAGTGCTCAGCATCCCCCACGGATGGGGCCACGACCGCGAGGGGGTCGAGCTCTCCGTCGCCCGCGATCACCCCGGCTCGAACAGCAATGTCCTCGCCCGCTCGGACCTGATCGACCCGCTCTCGGGTAACGCGGTTCTGAACGGGATCCCGGTGGAACTCACGCCGGCCTAGCGTGCAAGGGCAACCAGGGTCAGGTGCCCGATCTCCGATGACCTAGGACCAGAACTCGTCCCAGGCGTGGACGTCGTAGAAGTGCTCCCGACCGTCGGTGATCCGGCCGTCCTCGACCTGGAGGACGAGGCAGCAATCGAGATCCAAGGTGCTTGCCGTCTCGGTCCGCGCTGTTGTGATGAATGCCGACCACGCGGCCGTCATCGTCTGCAAGCACCTCTTGGAGCTCGGCCTTGAAGGTCCGCCCCCATAGCGGCCGAATTGGGCAAAGGCCGCCTCGCGGCCCTCGTGGTCGCCGGCCAATGAGCTTCGCCCCGGCGAGGTGAACCTACCACCGGGATCCCGGCGCTAATCCCCGGGGGTCCAGAGCGAGCCCGCCTGCTCGGGCTCGTCCTCCGGGGTCCAGAGCTTCTCGCGCGCCTCAGCCTGGGCCATCGGAATCGGCTTGGCCGAGTCGACGATCACCTCGATCGCCTTGCGGGTGCGGAGGTCCCCGCTGACCATGGCGTCGCGGCCCTCGCGGCGAAGCCGCTCGAGAAGCTTCGCCGGGGTGGTGCGCTCATGTTCGGCGGTGTGTTCCAGCGCCTCCACCATCTCCTCGTCGGAGACCTCGATCCCCTCCGCGTCTGCAACCGCCGCCAGCACCGCCTCGCGGCGCAGGTCGCGCTCGGCGTCGGGCTTCGACTCCTCGATCAGCTGCTCCCGGGTGCGGGTCTGCATCTGCAGGTAGGTAGCGGGGTCAATACCCCTGCTCGCGAGTTGGCGCTCGACGCCCTGCCAGCGCTCCTCGGCCCGGGCGTCGACTATCTCCTCGGGGATCTCGACCGTCGCGGCGTCCGCGGCGGCATCGATCGCCGCCATTCGGAAGTCCTGCTCGATTCGCTCCTCTGCGGCCCCGGAGAGCTTCTCGGCGATGTCGGCGCGCAGTTCTGCGACGGTGTCGAACTCGGAGGCCTCGGCGGCAAAGTCGTCGTCGGGATCAGGAAGGACCTTCTCCCGGACCTCCTTCACGGTGACCGCGAAGCTCGCATCCTTGCCGGCAAGCTGCTCGACCCGGTAATCCTCCGGGAAGGTCACCTCGACCTGGTGCTCGCTGCCGGGCTCGGCGCCGGTGAGCTGCTGCTCGAACCCCTCGATGAACTGCCCGCGTCCTAGCTCGAGCAGCTGATCGTGCCCCTCGCCCCCTTCGAACAGCTCGCCGTCGATCGTGCCCGCGAAATCGATCAGCAGCACATCGCCGTCGGCGCCGGCCCGCTCGACCGGCTCCAGCCGCGCCATGCTCTCGCGGATTCGCTCCAGCTCACGGTCGATGACGTCGCCGGGAACCTCGGGGGCCGCCTTACCCACCTCGAGGCCCTTGTAGGTCCCGAGCCCCGCCTGCGGCAGCACCCGGACTTCGAACTTGAAGCCGAGCGGCTGCCCCTCCTCCTCGGGTGCCGAGGTGATCTCGATCTCCGGGTCACCGACCGTGCTGACCCCGGAGTCAAGCACCGCCTGCTCATACCACTCGGGCAGCGCGTCGCGCAGGGCCTGCTCGAAAACCGGCCCGAAGCCGAGCTGCTGTAGAACCAGCTTGGGGGGCACCTTGCCCTTGCGAAAACCCGGCAGCCGCATCTCGCGGCCGAGGGCGCGCGCGGCCCGCTGGACGCGCCGGTCGACATCGGTGGCGGGCACCTCGGCCTCGACCTGTGCGCGCGAGTCCTCTAGCTCGGAGACGGTGGTCTGCATCGGCGGGTGAATCTAGAGCAATCGCTGACCGGGCCTAGCTACGCCCCGTGGCTCCCTGCCACAGCAGGGCGCCGAGGTCGATCAGGAAGGCGACCACCCGCCCCGGCGGGCCCGTGACCAGCCAGGCCCGCGGGTCAACCCGCCTCGGGCTCACGCTCACGACCGCTGGCCGTCAACCGCTTCTCGAGGAGCTCGGCGTGCCCCGCGGCGACCGCTCGGCCGGCCCGCGCCTCCTCCAGCGGGTAGCCACGATCTGCGGCGAGGTCGAGCAGGCGCTGTTTCTCGGTGCCCTCGCGAGCGACCTCGAAGAAAGTCCAGGCGAGGACGCCGAGCGCCAGAAAGGTGCCTTCGACCATCATGATCACCCCAGCTGTGCTCTGATCGGCGATCGGTGAGATCCCCCAGTAGCGCTCGCCCGGAGCGTAGACCGGGTAGAGGACCGTCCCCGACCACATCAGCACGTTCCCGAGGATGGCGCCGGTGAAGCGGACGGCGATCACGTAGCCGACCTTCCAGCCGGCACCGAACCAGTCGGGCTTCGGCAGCGGCCCGAACAAAGGCATCCACATCAGGCAGCCGAAGAAGAGGAAGGAGGCGTGCTCGAGCGCGTGCAGCGGAGCCGCGCCGTAGGCGTCCTGATAGATCGCCGGAAGGTGCCAGAAGAACAGGTTGAGCGCCCACAGCGGAAATGCCACCGCGGGATGCGCGAGCACCCTGAGCCGGTCGAAGAAGCGGATAGCGAGGATCGGCTGCAGCAGCGGACCGGTCAGCCCGAGGACGATCAGCAGGGTTGCGATGTCGCCGATCAGCAGATGCTCGGACATGTGCGCGATGACCAGCTCGTCGGCGATATGGCCGATCGGCGAGAACAGTGCGACGCCGATCACCAGCAGTCCGGAGGCGAAACAGACCTGGCGCCAGACCGGCATCGGCCGCCCCTTCGCCGCCAGGGTGAGCGCCCGCTTCGCGTAGAGCGCGGCGGCTATCGTGATCGGGACCACCTCGAGGGGCGCGAAGGCGCCACTGACGTGGGCGAGCGGCAGGGTCACGGTTTTCAGCGTAGCGGCGCCGGGGTAGGGCGCTGGTAGTTTCTGCCGACACCGAGCAAAGGAGCTTCAGTGAGCCAGACGACTGCCGGCGCGGGCATCCTCGCCGAGGATAATCAGGAGAAGCGGGAGCAGATCATCGAGATGCTCTCGAAGGCCTACTGGATGGAGATCGAGACGGTGATGAGCTACATCGCCAACTCGGTCAACCCGGACGGGGTGCGAGCCCAGGAGATCATCGAGTCGCTGAAGGCGGACATCACCGAAGAGCTCGGCCACGCGCAGAAGTTCGCGGACCGGATCAAGGAGCTGTACGGCGTCGTTCCGGGATCGATGCAATTCAGCGCCGAGCAGGACTACCTGCAACCGCCCGAGCACCAGACCGACATCGTCCACGTGATCAAGGGCGTGATCGCGGCCGAGTCCGGTGCGATCGAGTTCTATACGCGGATCGTCGAGGAGACCGACCAGAGCGACCCGGTCACCCAGGACATGGTGATCGCGATCCTCCGCGACGAGCAGGGCCACAAGCGCCTGTTCGAGGGCTTTCTGCGCGAGTACGAGGCCGAGGGGCTCGCCTAGCAGGGCCACGCGGCCACCGGCTGATGGGGGACGAGAACAGCGGCGGCTTTCCCGGCATTGGCGGCTACGGATTCCTCTCCGACTGCCACACCAGCGCCCTGGTCTCCTACGACGGCTCGGTCGAGTGGCTATGCCTGCCCTGCTTCGACTCCCCGAGCGTCTTCGCGGCGCTGCTCGACCGCGGCGCGGGGCATTTCAGGATCTGGCCGAAGGGGATCGTGGTCCCGATCAGCCGCCGCTACGAGCCCGGGACCCTGATCATCGAGACCACCTGGGTGACCGAGACCGGCTGGGTGTTGGTGATCGACTCGCTCTCGATCGGCGAGTGGGCGCCCGAGGGGGGCGATAGCGGTCGTCCCCAGACCGGGCACGAGTCAGACAGCTCCCTGCTGCGGGTCGCGCACTGCATAGACGGCGAGGTCGACCTGCAGCTCGAGTGCCTGCCGCGTTTCAACTACGGCGCCGACCCGCCTACCTGGAGCGGCGGCGATCTCGGCATCGCGACCGCCGAGGGGGACGGGGCGCAGATCACGGTAAACACCGACTTCGAGCTGAGCGTCTCCGGCGAGGCGGTCCACGGCGCAATCCACCTTCGCGAGGACGAGTCGGCCTTCTGCGCGATCGACTGGGATCCGGAGCTGGGGGGGCCGCGCAGCGCCCCCGAGGCCCTCGAGCGGCTCGAGTCGACCCGCGAGTTCTGGCGCGAGTGGCTGCGCCACGGCGACTTCCCGGACCATCCCTGGCGGATACACCTGCAGCGCTCGGCCCTTGTCCTCAAAGGCCTCTCCCATGCCCCGACCGGGGCGATCGTCGCCGCCGCGACCACCTCGCTGCCCGAGACCCCTGGTGGCGAGCGGAATTGGGACTACCGCTATTCCTGGATCCGCGACTCGACCTTCTCCCTCTGGGCCATGCACACCCTCGGATTCGACCAGGAGGCTCGTGACTACATGGAGTTCCTGGTCCGCATCCTGCTCAAGGAGCCGGGGCTGCAGATCATGTACGGGGTGGACGGACGCACGGACCTGACCGAGAGCACCCTCGACCACCTTTCCGGTTATCAGGGATCGCGACCGGTGCGGATCGGAAACGGCGCCTACAGTCAGCGCCAGAACGATGTCTGGGGCGCGATCATGGACTCGATCTACCTTCATGCAAAGGCGATCCGCACCGTCCCGGACCGGCTCTGGGAGATGCTGGTGCGGACCGTCGAGTCCGCGATCGAGGCCTGGCACGAGCCCGACCAGGGGATCTGGGAGGCTCGCGGAGAGGCCAAGCACTACGTCTCCTCAAAGCTGATGATCTGGGTCGCCGTGGATCGTGGCAGGCGGCTGGCGAGCGATCGCGGCGAAGCCGAGCTGGCCGAGCACTGGGCGGGGATCGCAGATCAGATCAAGGCCGAGATCCTCGAACGCGGGGTCAGGGACAAGGTGTTTCGTCAGCACTACGAGACCGACGCCCTCGACGCTTCGACCCTGCTGATCCCGCTGCTCCGCTTCCTGCCGCCCGACGACGAGCGGATCCAGGCGACGGTGCTGGCGATCGAGCGTGACCTGACCGCGCACGGATTGGTGCTTCGCTACGTGACCGACGAGACCGACGACGGTCTCCACGGCGAGGAGGGCACTTTCCTGATCTGCTCCTTCTGGCTGGTCTCGGCGCTCTCGGAGATCGGCGAGTCAGAACGGGCCCGGATGCTCTGCGAACGGCTCCTCGAAGCGGCCGGCTGGCTCGACCTCTACGCCGAGGAGCTCGACCCGGTATCCGGCCGGCACCTGGGCAACTTCCCCCAGGCGTTCACCCACCTGGCGCTGATCAACGCGGTTTCCCACGTGATCGCCGACGAGGAGCGCGATGGAGCCCCCGGCCAGGTGACCGCGGTGTTCAGCGAGATGGGCGGGGTCCGCGAGGACGCCTGAGGGACGAATGACTTGCGGCGGCTGCGCCGCCTGACATGCCTGTGCCGGCGCTAACCGCGCCGGCCTGCATGAACAAATTGCGGCGGCTGCGCCGCCTGACATGCCTGTGCCGGCGCTAACCGCGCCGGCCTGTCACCTTTGCGGTTGGTAGGTGCCGAAACTCCAGAGATTGCCCTCCGGGTCGCGAACGGAGAAGTCGCGTGAGCCGTAATCCTGGTCGCTGAGCCCGCGGACCACCTCGGCGCCGGCCGCGGTGGCCCGCGCGAACAGCTCGTCGGGGTCCTCGGTGACCAGGTAGAGCCAGCCCTCGCCCTCGTGGGACCCGAAATCGTCCTCCTTGACGGAGCCCATCATCACCAGGCTGCCGCGGTAGGCCAGCTCGGCGTGGACGACGACGTCGCCGTCGGTGTGGACCTCGTGCTGCTCGAGGCCGAACGCCTGCTCGAGCCATTCGATCGCCGCCTGGGCGTCGCGATAGCGCAACGACGGGAAGATCGTCTGGGTCATCTGTCCTCCTTTGCTCGGTTCGCTGGTTCAATCCCCCGATGCCAAAGCTTGCCATCAGGGCAGTATCCGTCGTCGTCGCGCTGGCGCTCGCGGCGGGGCTCGGGTCGACCGCACTCGCCGGTGAAGGAGCCGCCGGGGCAAGCGCACGCGGCCCGTACCCGTCGCTCGGCGGCTGCCCGGTCTTCCCCGCTCCGCCCGGTTCCCTTTCCCCGCGGTCGCGGTCGCTTCCCGACCAGCGGGCCTGGAATCAGGACATCTCCGGGGCACCGGTCGCCCGGCGCTCGGAAGCGATCATCGGCTTCATCGATTCCCACGGGGGCGATCACCTGCATCCGGACTTCGGCTCCCCGCGCGCCTACGGGTTCCCCTACGCGGTGGTCGGCCGTCGCCAGCCGCGGCTGCCCATTCACTACACCGCCTACGGCGGCGAGAGCGACCGGGGGCCGTTTCCGATCCCTGGCTGGGCGCCAGTGGAGGGCGGGAGGCGAAGCAACGATGATCGCCACGTGCTCGTCGTGGACCGCTCCCGCTGCCGCCTCTACGAGCTCTATCGCGCCTTCTTCAAACGCAGCGGTCACGATCACTGGAACGCCGCTTCCGGAGTCGAGTGGAACCTTCGCTCGCGGGCGCTGCGGCGCGACGGCGACACCTCGGCCGACGCCGCCGGGTTGCCGATCCTCCCCGGCCTGACCCGCTACGACGAGGCTCGCCGCGGCCGCATCAACCATGCGATCAGGATCACCTTCGACCTCACCCGAAACGCCTGGATCCATCCCGCCTCGCATTGTGCCGGCGACTCCTCCAGCCCCAACGCGCCGCCAATGGGGTTGCGCCTCCGTCTGCGCCGCGGCTACGGCCTCGGCCACTTAAGCGGTCCCGCCAGGGCGATCGCCCGTGCGCTCAAGCACTACGGGGCAATCGTCGCCGACAACGGTCAGAACTGGTTCTTCGGCGGCACCAGCGACCGCCGCTGGAACGACCGCAACCTGGACCAGCTGAAGCGGATCCCCGGGAGGGCCTTCGAGGTGGTCCGGAGCGCCGCCAGGACGCACGTATGCTGAGCGCTAGCCGCGGTTTTCCGGCACGAACTTGCTGGCGATGAAGATTGCTCCCTGCGGATCCTGGATCACCGTCATCCGCACCCAGGGTGCGTCGAAGGGGTCCGCGATCACCGTGCCGCCCAGCTCGCTCGCCTTCGCCGCCGTCGCGTCGGCGTCATCGGTGGCGAAGGTGACGCTCCAGTGGGGCGGCGTATCGGGCTCCTGATCGGGGATCGGGTTGATGCTGGCGACCACGTCCTCGAATCCCTCCGGCCCGCCCACGTCAGCGATCATCTTGCGGATCCCGGGGTTGTCGCGCTCGAGGTAATCACCGTAGCCCGGCAGGGTCCACATCTCCGCCCCGCCCGGGAGGGTGAGCGTGGTCCAGCCGAAGACCGAGCCGTAGAACTCTCTGGCGGCGCCGGCGTCACGCGTCGCCAGGCCATTGAAGTTGACCGCGCCGTGCTCGTTGACGATCTCCGCGCCAATCGACTCCTTGGCCTGCCAGACGCAGAAGACGGCGCCCTCGGGGTCGGCGCAGACAGCCATTCGTCCCGCGTCCATGACGTCGAACGGCTCCATCACGACGTTCCCCCCGGCGTCGCCGACCTTCGATGCAGCGTCGTCGGCGTTCTCGACGGCGATGTAGCTGTTCCATGTCGCCATCAGCGGAGCAGATTCGGGGATCGAACCGACCGCCGCGACGGCGCCGCCGCGAATCCGGGCCATGAAGTACTTGCCGTCTGACTCGGGTGGCATCACGTCCTCGAGCTGCCATCCGAACAGCCCCGCCGTAGAAGTCGACCGCGGCCTCCGGGTCGGGCTGGCTGGTGTCGGCCCAGCAGGGAACTCCTGGGATGTAGCCGTCTCGCTCGGGCATCGGTTCTCCTCTCGCTTTGCACTCGGTCTGTACCCACCCTAGATCAGCCCAAATCCCGCTCGTTGCTACTTCGTGATCAGAGGTTCGCCACCCAGCTGAGGGGAGACCCAAAAAAGTCTGATCGCCGGGTGTGAACTCGGGCCTGGTGGGTAGCGGCGGCACATACGTTCAGGGGCCTGTTCTCTGCGGTTGAGCTGGCGGGCGCAGGCGCCTCCCGCACCCGCAGCGACGCCGCCGGCGCCCTCAACGACCGCAACGCTGGCTCCGGCTCCGGCCGAGGCGGTCGCCCCGGTCGTCAACGCTCTCGCTCAGGTCGAGAGTGAGGCGACCCCTCCGAGCCCGCCACCTTCCACGCCCGACTCGCCCCAGACCGGGCCTCCCTCTGCTCAGGCTCCGGCACCCAGGCTCCCGGCGGCGGTCGAGCAGGTCACATCCGCGGCCGGCCGAACGGTCAACTCAGCCGCCTCCCAGGTGGCATCGACGGCCGGCCGGATGCCGCGCCGACCATTGGCCTGCCGCCGACCCCGCCGCCGAAGCAGCCCTACCAGGCCCTTCCCTCCGTGATCGGCAGCGTCACCGGCGCCGCCGATCAGGCGTTCCCGAGGCTGCCGGTCATCGGCGCCAACCTCCCGAGCGCGGGCATCGACGACCCGACCCAACTCGCCGGCTCGATCCTCCCGGCGGTCAACTCGATCGTTCCGCCGACTGACTCGATCGTCCCGGTTGTGGGCGCCCTGACCGGCGCCGCCGGATCGGCGCTCGACAAGTCCCTGGCGCCGGTGAACGGCGCCCTCCCGGCGGCGCGCTCGAGCGCCCTGGTTAGCGCCTAGCGGCTGTTCTCGCAGCCACGCCCCCATGGCAGTTCGGCGGCCCCCGCGGGAGCCTCGACACCGCCACCGCCGGTGGGGGGCAGGTACAGAGCAACGTCTCCTCGGTCACCCAGGGTGACCCCTCCGCCAGCGGTGGAAGCGCCACTGCGACCGGAGGCTCGGGAGGCGACGCCAGCACCTCCAACAACCAGATCGCCAACGGCAACTCGGTAGCGATCTCAGTCGGCGATGAGGGCACCAGCGCCACAGGTGGAAACACCTCGGCGTCCAGCGACAACGCGACCGGGGGCAACGGCGGCAACGCCAGCGCCAACGGGGGCGGGAGGGGCTTCGGCTCCACCCGAGAGCGAAGTGGACCCCGCCGTGCTGCGGATCTGCGGCGCGCCAGGCTGAGCGGCCTCGGCGCTACTCGGCTGCGGCTATCGCATCACAGAGATTCGAGAGGGCGTCCTGGGCCTGGCTCGAGGGGATCTGCGAAACGGCGGTGCGGCAGGAGGTGGCGGCCTGTGAGAGCGCCTGCTTCGCATTCGCACCCGCCTCGTTCAGCGCCTGCTTGGCCGAGGTTCCGACCAGCTTGCAGGCGCCCTGCAGGGTGCTTGCGGCTGTGCCACCCAGCTGCTTGGCCTCTTGGTTGCATGACTGGACGGCCGAATCGATACCTATTTCCAGGGACTTTTTCTAGGTCAGGCCGGACCGAGCCCGGACTCAGGAACGCCGACTATGCCAAATGGATCCTGATGGTGCTTGAGAGCTAGTCAATGTGCTCGTACGCCGGCAGCGTTAGGAACTCGACGAAGTCATTGGACAATGCGACTTGTTCGAATAGTTCGCGCGACTCCTCTGGCCGCCCCTCGGCATAGAAGAACTCGTCGCCTACCTCGGAACGGATCTGCTCAAGCTCCTCCGTGACGAGCTCGCGCACCAACTGCCGCGTAACCTGCAGCCCGTCCTCAAGACGGACGCCGTGGCGCACCCACTGCCACACCTGCGCGCGGGCGATCTCCGCGGTCGCCGCGTCCTCCATCAGGTTATGGATGGCGGCTGCGCCATTACCGCGCAGCCAGGAGGAGATGTACTGGATGCCGACATTGACGTTGTTGCGAAGCCCGTGCTCGCTGATTGTCCCTGGAGTCGACGGAACGTCGAGCAGACCGTCAGCGGCGACGGCGTCCTCGTCCCGTCGAGGTTCGATCTGGTTTGGCCGCTGTCCGAAGACCCGGTCGAATTCGCCCGTGGCCACCGCTACCAGGTCGGGGTGGGCAACCCAGGTCCCGTCGAACCCGTCGCTTGCCTCGCGTCGCTTGTCCTCACGCACCTTTGCGATCGCCTGCTCGTTGATCTCCGGGCGGCGGCGGCTCGGGATGAAGGCGGCCATGCCTCCGATCGCGTGCGCACCGCGGCGGTGACAGGTTCGTACGAGCTGCTCGGTGTAGGCGCGCATGAACGGGACCGTCATGGTCACCTGCGCGCGGTCCGGAAGGACGAAGTCCTCATGCGAACGGAAGCGCTTGATCATCGAGAAGATGTAGTCCCAACGCCCGGCATTGAGCCCGGCGGAGTGGTCGCGGAGCTCATACAGGATCTCCTCCATCTCGAACGCTGCTGGGATCGTTTCGACGAGCACGGTGGCTCTAATCGATCCGCGCGGCATCCCGAGGGCGTCCTGCGCGATGCAAAAGGCATCGTTCCACAGGCGTGCCTCGCGATGGCTTTCAAGCTTCGGGAGGTAGAAGTAAGGCCCGGAGCCACGTTCAACCAGTTCCGTCGCGTTTCGATGGACGAACAGTGCGAAATCGAAGAACGCGCCAGCCACCGCTTCCCCATCCACCGTGATGTGCTTCTCCGGCAGATGAAGGCCGCGAGGCCGCACGATCAGGGTCGCCGGCTCGTCGGCGAGACGGTACTCGGTGCCATCAGCCGCAACGTGCGAGATCGTGCGGCGCACCGCGTCGGAGAGATTCACCTGCCCACGGACCAAGTTGGTCCAGTACGGGGAATTTGAATCCTCGAAGTCCGCCATATAGCTTCGCGCGCCCGACCCAAGAGCGTTGATCACCATCTTCCGGTCTGTCGGTCCGGTGATCTCGCAGCGGCGATCGGTGAGGTCGGCCGGCGGAGGCGCGACCTCCCACGTGCCCTCCCGAATGTCTCGAGTCTCGGGGAGGAAGTCGAGCGTCCCACCGGCATCGAGGTCGGCCTGCCTCGACTGACGTGCCCGGAGAAGCTCGTGCCGGCGCTCGTCGAGCTCACGGTGAAGGCGCGCCAGCAGCTCCAGCGCCCCGGCGGTCAAGACCTCGTCGAAGCGCTCCTCGATGGGAGCGCGGATGTCGACTCCGGCTACCGTCATTCCAGCACTCTCCTTTCGCCCAAGCATCAGATGGGTGCACTTTCAGCCGGACTTGGCTCGTAGACCGCGGACTCCAAGGGGACGTCTTCCCGGTCCAGGCCCGCGGCCTGGATCAACCGAGCGGCCCGCTCACGTGCTTCCTCTCGCAGCTCCGATTCATCCGGCGCGGTGGTGACGACGCCTTCGCGGAACAGCGCTCGCCCGCCGACCCAGGTCTGCTTGATGCTCGCCGGCGAAGCGGACCACACGAGCGCCTGTATCGGATCTCGACACGGCACCCACTCGAGTGATGGAGTCGAAAAGGACGAAATCTGCCTTCTTGCCCGGTTCGAGCGAACCGATCTCCGAGTTCATCCCGAGGGCTTTGGCTGCGTCGATTGTGGCCATGCGCAGCGCGCGGTCGCCCCGATGGCTCTCGGGTCGCGGCGGCAATCCTTAAACAGCCCCGTGCCATGATATGCATCTGACGCTTCAGGTCGAGGTTCCCGGAGGCCGATACACCATCAGTGCCGAGGCCGACAGTTACCTCGACCTCCATCATCTCCGGATAACGGCCGATGCTGGTCGCACCCTTGGCGAACTTCAGCGATGTCACCCGGGCAAAACGCCACCTTGGCATCGTGGGAAGCGAGGATCGCAATCTCGTCATCCGTCACAGCGATCGCGTGCGCAAGCACAAGCCTCGATCCAAGCGCCGTCCAAGCGCGATCCATCCTTGTCATCGGTGTGCCTCCGTATCTGCTGCTCGGCGGAGCCGAGACTCCTCGACGAGTGGAGGCGACGTGATAGGTCGTGCCAACACCGAGCCGCTCAGAGAGCTCACGCGCGCCGACGTGAAGCTCGGCGCTGCACGGCTCCTTGCCCTGGATGTTCACCCAGCAGCGGATCCGGCCGTCGCCGCTGCCGTCGAGGTCCCGCACGCACGCCTCCAGCTCTGTCAATGCGCGCGCTGGCGGTCGGAAAGAAATGATGGTCAATCATCGCTCGCGTCCATCGCTTCGGGATGGACGTCGCCGGAGCGACGTCGGCCGCATGTCGGCCAGTGACACCGCGGATGCCGACCTCGGCCAGCGACCGGACACCGTAATCCGAGGATCGTTGCATCGCCCCCATGTCGAGGAAGCATGTGGTGCCCGAGCCTGAAGCATCTCATGCCGCCGCAGGCATACGGCGAGGCCTCGTCCTCTGGCGTCGAGCTGCCGTAGAACGGCATGATCCAGTGGAACACCCAGGTCCGGTATCGAGCCGAGTCCGGGAAGGCGGCTCGCGACAACGTCTCGGAAAGGTGAACGTGCGTGTCGATGAAGCCGGGGCTCGCCCCGAGTCCGGTCGCCGTCCAACGTCACGTCGAACGATCGGGTCGAAGCGATCGGGCCACCTCCTCGCCGGACCGACATCGAGCAGCTGGTCCCCCTCGACCACGAGAGCGGCGTCGTGGATCACACGATCTCGGAGTCGAACGTGATGGCGAACTCGAGCCCTTCACGAAGATGCGCTTGCGGCGGCTCATAGCACCGGGATCGACTCGCCACGCCGAAGGAACTTGCCCTGCCCTTGCGACCCACGAAGGAACCGTCAGCCACGATCACCTGCCCCGAAACAGCACGATGTCGGGCGCCCCCGAACGACCTGCCCTTCGTACGGGTTGTAATCGCTCAAGCGTCGCCTGCGTCTCCGCGTCAGCAACGTCTCTGCTCCGGATCGAAGACGACGAGATCAGCGTCGGAGCCCGGCGGGATCTCACCCTTGCGCGGATAGCACCCGAATAGCTTGGCCGGGTTGGTGGAGATGACCTCGACGAAGCGGTTCAGGGTCATGCGTCCCTGATCGACACCGAAGTGGTAGATCAGGGTGGTTCGCCACTCGATCCCCGGTACTCCGTTGGGGATCTTGGGGAAGTTCTCCCGACCCATCTGCTTCTGGTCCTTGAACCTGAATGGCGTGTGGTCGGTCGAGACGACCTGCAATTCATTCGTTCGAAGGCCCTTCCACAGCCGATCCTGATCCATCGGAGTGCGAAGCGGAGGGCACATCACGTATTTCGAGCCGCCGAAGTCGGGCTCCTCCAGCTGCTCCTCGGTGAGCAGCAGGTACTGGGGGCACGTCTCCGCGTATGCAGGCAGCCCCCGCTCGTGCGCCGCGACAACCGCCTCCAGTGCCAGCGCCGCGGCCAGGTGGACGACGTAGACCGGCACCCCAGCCAGTTCAGCGAGCGCGACGCACTTGCCGTCGCCTCCGATTCCGTTACCGGTGGCCTCGTTATCGCGTTGAACCGCGGGGCCCGTATGTCCCGCGGCGATCGCTTCCTCCTCCAAGAAGTCGATGACCCGGCCGTTCTCGCAGTGCATCAGCACGAAGCCGCCATTGTCCGCGCTGCGACGCATCGCCTTGAAGATGATGGCGTCGTCGACCATGCGGGCTCCCGGATAGGCCATGAACATCTTGAAGCTTGGAGAGCCCTCGCGGATCAACTCATCGATAGCCGGGAAGAAGGATCGGGCAGGTCGATGATGATCTGATGCAGGCTCCAGTCGACGACGGCCTTCTCATCTGCGCGGCTCGCCCACGCGCGTGTGACTCACGCGGGTCCTGGCCCTTCTGCTGGACTGGGAAGTCGATGATGGACGTCGTGCCGCCAATCGCTGCGGCGACCGTGCCGGAGTAGAAGTCGTCCGCCGTCACGGTGCCCTTCAAGGGGGTGTCGAGGTGCGTATGCGGGTCGACGCCCCCCGGGAAGCACGAGCTTCCCAGTCGCATCAATGACGTTCGTCCGTCGATTTCAGCGAATGTGCCGACAGCCTCGATCTGTCTCGTCCTCGATCAGGACATCGTCGGCGACGAGTTGCTCGTCGAGGTGATGACTCGGCCGCCGCTGATTATGGTCCTCATCGTGTCACCGCCCCACCGGCGTGGCGTCCTCGAGGTCGATGAGACTGGTGGCGGTCCCTCGGCCGACCATCGCCAGGTGCTCTTCCGAACAAGACCGACCGACGTCAGCACGTCACGAAGCGATCGATACCGCCCGGAACATGTGGATAGTCTGATCCAAAAACAAGCTGCCCGGGCCCCGAACGTGTCCAACGCGCAGCTTGAGCGCTGGCCCGTGCATCGTCACGCTGTCGAAGTAGAGCTCGCCGATGATCTCCGACGGCGGGCGTTCGATATTCTCGCGGCATTCCGGGAACTGCCGGTAGTAGTTGTCGTAACGCGGAGCCACGAACGGCAAGGTCCCACCGAGATGCGTGAAGATCCAGTTGATGCCCGCAAAGCGGTCGAACGTTCCGGAGTACGCAAGGCGTCCGAGGCGAACAGCGGATCTGCCATGAAGCCCATGGCGAGCGCCATCGCATAGTCGCGGATGACAGTCTGTGGAGCACGGCACCGTCGGTGCACGAACACCGTCGTCCGGTGCCGCGCAAGCTCCTCCCACAGCGGCGCGAAATGCTCATCGTCGAGGTGATGCGCGTCGATGTTCGTGCAGAGTGCCACGCCGACGACATTGGCAGCGCGAGCTCCCGTTCAACTCCTTCAGGGCCTCATCGACGGCAGGCAACGGAAGGCTCGATGAATATTCGCAGCCGCCCATTAGACCCGCCGCGAAATCGGAGAACTCGTCGTTCAGGTCCCGGGTGAGGGGCACGCGGATGTCCTCCGGGAACCGGAACACGTTCGGCGCGGACACCGACAGGACCTGAACGTCGACGCCAGCCTCATCCATCAGCTCGTATGCGATGCTCAGGAGGAGGAAGAGGCTGGGGCACGGCGAGCGCGACGCCGCCATCCTGCAGGACGACCAGCCGCCCGTCGTCGCGGTAATAGTGAGTGAACCCGCTGTCATCTCGTCTGCATGCGTCGAGGTACGAGTCAGGATAGTGGTGGGAATGCACATCGATGAGACCGAGCACAGCTCCCTCTCTGTGTCGACGCGTAATGGCATGCGTTCCTTGTGTCAGCCATGTAGCCCCACGTCCAGGAGTCCCTTCACCTGGGCGCCGTCGACAGGACGTGAGTCCCGCAGACGTAGCTTGCGCGTGGCGACGCGAGGAACTCGCGAGGCTGGCGACCTCCTCCGGCTCGCAGATTCGGCCAAGCGGAAGGGTGCCAAGCACGATGCCCCGTGCGGCCTATTGACTCGAGTCTCTGTCAAGGGCGAAGCGCTTCTCGAGTCCGTCCCAGCGATCGGTGTTCACGGGCCCAGGGTTGACGGTGTTGACCCGAACGCCATGACGTCCATACTGCTCAGCCATCGCAGCGGCGAAGTTGTTATCAGCGGCGTTCGCTACACCAGCGGTGAGCTCCCAGTATGAGGACTTCATACCGTCGTTCCCAACGACGAGCACGACACTCCCTGACTCTCGCTCTCTCATATGCGGCAGGATCACGCTGCAGCATCGGACGTAGCCCATGAACTTGACTGAAGACTGCTCATCCACTGGTCCTCCGTCAGCTCCTCGAGCAGGCCACCCGGGGTGCTGCCCGCGCAGGTGACAGGATGTCGATGTCGTCCGAAAGCCTCGATCGCCGATTCATGAGTTCGGTGGACGTCGGCCTGGACGCTCATGTCGCCCGGAAAGGGAAGACGGTGCTGCCGGTGGCGCTGCTCAACTCCTCGGCCGCCTGGGTGAGACGGCCTTCATCTCGAGCCGTGACGGCCAGTTCGCAGCCCATCCTCGGCGAGAAGTCGGGCGGTCTCGCAACCAATGCCCTTGCTGCCTCCGGTCACGATCGCCTTCAAACCGAGCCAGACCCTAGATCCTCGAATTCGCCGTCTGTTCTCGATCCTACTCGATTACAAGTAGCTCGTCGGTGTTCGTCACGTCGGACAGGAGTTCGTATCGTACGTCAGAAGTCCCTCCTGGTCTACTGCGACGATGTCCTTGACCTGAAAGCCGATAGGCGCCCGGGAGCAGAGACCACGGGCTCCGTGCCAAGCACCATCCCCGCCTCAATATGGGTGTCTCCATAGCTCCCGATGTACGGCTCCTCGTGAACGAAGAGTCCGATGCCATGACCTACAAAGCTCAGCGACTCCCACCCGAGACTCCGAAAGCGATCGGAGACCGTGCGATAAACCTCCGCTCCGCTCGCTCCGTCACGGATCGAGTCGAAGATGAGATCGCGGCAAACCACGATGTTGGACCAGATGTCGCGGACCTCGGGCGCTGCTTCCTGTACTACAGCCGTCCGGCAGATGCCGGTGTGGTAGCCGTTGAGTGTCCCGAACACTTCAAGGCGGACGACATCTCCCCGCTGGAGCTCCCGCGTGGTCGGGCCCACGTTGGGAAACTGGCTGCGCTCGCCGCTCCCCAGAATCAGCCACTTGAAGCTGTCGGCGCCCAGGGTGAGTAGCTTCGTCGTGGCCGCAGCAGCCAGGTCCCTCTCGTTGTCGCCGGGGCGAACAGTCTCGATCGCCTCCTTGATGGCACGATCGGTGATGCGGGCGCAGCCGCCGCATGAGCTCGAGCTCGCGCGGTGTCTTTATCAGCCTGAGTCGGTTGAAGATCGTGTGCGCGGGGTGCCATCGTGCACCTCGGGGAGCAGCCCCGTGAGCTGCTCCATGTCGCGAGCCGGCAGGTAGTCGGTCTCGATCCCCACCCTTGCGGCCTCCAGGCCCAGATCCTCGAGGAGACCGGCGAGCACCGGCATCGCGTCCTCGGCGAACTCCTCCCAGACCCGCACCTCGGTCTGCGCCTCGAGCGCCCGAACAGTGGAGGCCTCCATATCGACCGCGTACAGGGAGCTCGGCGTCACGCGTCATCACCACCGCTGCGTGGCGCCACCGCAGAATCGGTTGGGAAGGAACGACAAAGCCGGCCACGTACGCAAAGTTCTCGGGGGACATCGCGATCAAGCCATCGAGGTCCTCGGCCTCCATCGCCCGACGCACTTCTCCAGGATGTCCTGGTTCACCGGCTCCGCCCTCGATCCGGCGTTGCCGGCCCGCCCGTTCCTGCGTCCGGACAGCGCCCGGAACCGATCGGGCCTGAATGGCTTCATGTGATAGCCGGTTCCGCTCCCGTCAGGAGATCCGCCACGAGGCAAGCGGTGATCGGCGCCAGGTGCAGCCCCTTCATCGCGTGACCGGTCGCGAAGATCATGTTCTCGATGCGGCCCGAGCGGCCGATCACGGGGAGCCCATCGGGGGCGCAAGGGCGGATTCCCCGCCACACCTCGGTTACCCGGCTCCGGCTGATCTCGCGGAGCGTCCGGTTTCCCGCCTCGAGGGTGGCCATTGCCCGACCCCGGTCCAAGCGCATGTCGAGACCGGTGAGCTGCAGGGTCCCCGAGAGGCGAAGCCGATCCTCGAACGGAGTCGCGATGACTCGCGCCTCCTGCATGTACACGGGAACCGATGGATCGGAGCTCGCTCGCTCGAGATCGACGTGGTACCCCTTCGCGCCCTCGATCGGAACGGGCCGCCCTACATGGCGGCTCATCTCCGCGGCCCAGGCTCCGTTCGCGACCACGACGTGGCGCGGCGTCACATCCCCATGTGCGGTCTCCAGGGCCTCGACCCGAGTTCCGTTCAGCCGCACGCCGAAGACCTCGGCTCTCGTCCGTATCAGGGCTCCGGTGTCTACCGCCGCCTCCGCGATGGCTCGCAGGAAGCGCTCCGGATCGCACTGCGCCTCGCCGGGATAGAACACTCCGCCCACAACCCGGTCGGACAGCGCGGGTTCGAGCTCCCTTGCCTGCTCTCCGGTCAGGACGTCCGATTTGCTCCCCTGCGCGGCGAGGGCCTCCGCCTCGGTCTTGCCAGCTTCGAAGCCCCGATCAGTTTCATAGATGTTCAGTGCCCCGTGTGCGCGTAGGCCCGTATCCAAGCCGTCGGAGGCGTACTGCTCATGTAGGACGAGACTGCTGAGACTGAGCTCGCGAAGGGCATGGGTTCCAGCACGGACCCTGCTCGACCGCGCCGCAACCATAAATCGAAGCAGCCACGGGATCAGCGCCGGCCGCAGCCGCATCGAGAACGGGCTGTCGCTTCGCGCCATGTAACGCAACCCCTCTCGGACGGCACTCGGCGTGGGCAGGGGCGTGCTGTGGGCAGGCGAGAGCAGCCCGGCGCTCCCCGCCGAACAGCTTGCCAGCAGGTCGCCAGCGCGTTCGAAGACCACGGGCTTGAGGCCGCGCCTGGCCAACTCGAGCGCCGCTACCAGCCCGATCGAACCCCCGCCCACGATGGCGACGTCGGGAGTCCGCCAGTCGGAGCTCATTGCCCCACCTGAGTCGCGCTCGTCCTCGCCGCGGCGCCGCGGCGCCGTTCGTCTTCGATCTCCTCGATGTAGCGGCGAAGACCCGATCCACTGGCTCTCGCCTACGGTCACAGGAGCACGCCGACCCAGCCCCTGGCCCACACCGCCCGGTGCCCGAGCTCGGCGGCGAGGTCGATATCGGCGTGGTCAGGGGGAGGGGCGATATCGAGGATGAGGCTCCCCGGGGGAAGCGCCTCGAGGATCTCGCGACCGACCACTTGCGCGGGAACGGTGGAGAACACCATGTGAAGCCTCACGGCCAGCGGCGGCAGCTCCTCGAGAGGATGGTGAATCGCGCCGTCGGCGTAGGCGGCCGCCCGCTGAATCGGGTTCCGCGCCGCAACGTGTACCCGGGCTCCCAGCGCGAGAAGGCGGCGCGCCAGCAACGATCCGATGTTGCCGTAGCCGACCACGACGATGCTCGCGCCGTTGATCGTGATGTCCGTGTTCTCGATCGCGAGCTGGATCGCGCCCTCTACGACCGCCGGCGCGCGCAGCAGCATGAGCTCACGATCCGGGTCGTACTCGTGGATGCTGACCCCGGCCTTCTCCGCCGCTTCCCGGAACTCTGGGGTTGCCCTGCCGAGGAACACGTGTGCCCCGGGGGCCAGGACGCCTAGCAATTGAGCGTCCGCTGTGATCCGGCGCTCAGCGTGAGGGGCATACACCTCAAGTCCAACACCCACCGGGATCGGAAGGAAGAGATAGTTCGCCCCGGTGACGGCGTCCAGGGGGTCATCCGCCAGCCCTACGCGGGGGATCCCCTCGGCCGGCCACGGCACCCCGAACACGCGCACGGCGGCGCCCGTCGCGGCGGCCCGGCGAGCGATCTCCGGGTCACGCTCATCGCCACCCACGACGGCGATCCGGAGTCGCTCCCACGCCACGCCGGCCTCCTGCTCGGTACCGATCAAGTCTCGTCCTCCGCGAACAGCTCGATCCGGTTGCCGTCGGGATCGCCCAGATACACCGTGAGCCCGTAGACGCCGGGGCCCACGTCCTTGTAGACGGTGACCCCTTCCTCGAGAGCGCGGCGGGCGATCTCCCGGATATTGGAAGTACGGAAGGCGATGTGCTCAACGGCGCCGGCCGTACCGGGTCCGCCGCTGGTGAGTCCGAGGCCCTCGTTCGTGACAGTCAACGGACGCCCATCGGTGAACTCCCCACGGCTGCGGACGGTGAATCCGAGGAAATCGAGGAAGAAGCGCTCGGACCGCTCGAGGTCGGTGCTCTGTAGGAGCAGGTGATGGAGGCCTCGCGAACCGGCGGTCTCACTCATGGCTTCAGGTCTGTGCGATCGATGCCGAGCAGTCCGCCTCGGCCCCAGCTCTCCTTGGTCATCTCGCGGAACGTGACCTGCACGGCCTCGCGGCGAGCGTCGGCGGCCTCCACGAGAAGGTCGGTCACCCCCGCGATAACCGCTTGCCTCTGCTCCAGCGTGCGCCCTTCCAGCCACTCGATCGTTACGTTCGGCATGACATCACCCCTTTCGTGCACTACTGACCTTGTTTGCTCGGTTGCCACTCGGATCTATCCCAGCCTCCACGAACTCAGACCGCTGGGGCACTTTCCCGGCTCGCGATCCCCTCCCACAGGTACGTCGGAACCTCCGCACCGGCCAGCCCGAGCAGCCCCAAGCGACTGAGCGTCAGACCCTCGGAGCGATAGTCACGGCCGGTCAGAATCGATCCGACGGTGATCAGGGCATCCATTAGCGGCGTCCGCACTCCCAGCGACCGGCCCAGCTCCGCCCATGGGACGAGCCCCCACCCCACGTCCTCGTGGAGATACCGGTGATCGAGGGTCGGCGGAGCCTTGATCCAACGGTTAGGGGCGCTTGCCTGTAGCGCCGCATGAGCCGTACCGCTTGCTGCCGCCGCCTCTGTGGTGTAACCCATGTCGTAAAACAGTTGGACGAAGGGTTTTGTGGGCACGCCAGCAGCGCTGGCCACGGTGCGACGCTCCTTGTCAAGGGCATCGATTACCCGGCCGACGGCCGGCGTGGTTCCCTCGTAGTAGAAGAGGTAATCGCCACTCGTGTGCTCGACCCAGCCGGCGTTGCAGATGATCTGCGGGGGATGCTCCACCGCATTGATGTCCATGAACCCGGTCTCCAACACGTCACCGGCCTCACCGATGGCGGGATACAGGTCCTGGAGAAGCTCAAAGAGTTCCGCCTGCCACTTGCCCGGAAATGCTGCAAAGGGCAGGTGGGGCGTCACTTGCATGATCCTGACCGCTGTCGGCCCGGTCATACGACACGCGTAAGCAAGTGTGCTTACCTCGCACGTCCGAACGTCGGTTCGCCCCGTCGCTCGATAGATCTCATGGGCTAGGAACAGGCCGCCGCCCATGTGACCTGGGTTCAGGAACACGAGCCCGTCCGGTGGGAGCACTGCGCCGAGCTCCCGGGCGAAGAACGGGTGCGCGGAGGTTGGGACGGCGAGCATGACCAACTCGGAGCCCCACACGGCCTCCCTGATGTCGTCGGTCACGACCGGGAGCTCGACGAATCCCTCGCCGGCGGGTCCGTTCCACTCCAGGCCGCCTCGCTCGATCAGTGGCTTGAGCCTCTCCAAGGACCGGTTGTACAGCCGGACGTCGAAGCCGCGGGCGGCAAGATCAGCTGCTGCCGCGCACCCACCGTTTCCGGCTCCGAGGATGGCGACGGAGCGGACGGTCACCGCCAGCTACTCCTGAACCCGGTACTCGGCGACTTTGCTCATGTCGAGCTCCACACCGAGCCCGGGTCGGTTCGGTACGAGAAGGCATCCATCCGGGTACTCGAAGGCACGGGTCACGATGTCGTCGAGATACATCTTCCCCGCGAGCGTCGTGGGCTGATCATCCCGCAGGGAGGTGACAGGGAATACGCCCGCCTCGGTCACCGCCGCAGTCGAAGCGACGAGGTGGAGATTTGCCGCATTGCCGACCCCCGTCTCGTGCGACCCGTTCACGTTCAGCGGCAGCCCGGCCGCCTCGGCAACGGCCGCGACCTTTTTCGCCTTGAACAGCCCTCCCGGCTTCGTCGTATAGAGGGAAATCATGTCCGCCGCCCGTCGCTCGACGATCTCCAGCACGTCCTGTGGCGTCCAGGCGCTCTCGTCGGCCATAATCGGCACAACCGTCCGGGCCGTACCTCGGCCATTTGTCTGAGGCCTTCCACCGGTTGCTCCGCGTACCGGATCCGGTACTCACGCATCCGCTCTACGATCTCGATGGCGTACTTCGGAGTCGGCCAGCCCTGGTTCGCATCAACGACGATGTCGGGCTCGGGGCCGATCGCCTCGCGAACCTCCTTGACGATCCGGAGGTCGTAGGTCGCATCGCGTCCCACCTTGATCTTGATGGTCTTGATGCCTTCGGAGACGGCGGCCGCTGCCTCAGTGGTCGCCGCTTCGTATTCCAGCCAGCCGAGGCTGTGCGCGATCGGAATCTCCTCGCGGACCTGCCCACCGAGGAACTGATAGACGGGGACCCCGAGCGCCTTACCCTTGATGTCGTGGAGGGCCTCGTCTAACGCCGCCTTGGCGTAGGGATAGCCCTTGACCGCCGTGTCCATCCGCTGATGGGCAGCTTCGAGGTCGAGCGGGTCGCTTTCCTCCAGGGCGGGCGCCAGCGTGGATTCGATGAGGTCGACGGTCAGCGCGGCGATTCTCCGAAATACCGTCCGTGGTCGCCACCCCATTCCTTGAGCACCGTTGCTTCTCCTAGGCCCTCGATTCCATCGTCCGTGAACAGCCGAACTATCACGTAGTTGCCAAGCGTGCCACCGCCAGGGAACGCCATCTTGTGAAGACGCCGCCACGGCAGCGTCACGGTAAATGCTTCGCAGCCACGGATTTTCACGGCCGTCAGATCAGCGCTCCCAGCGCGGGAGTACGATCCTCTTCCAGCGATCACCTTGGGTACACGACCGCGCTTCGTATCCCGGCGTTTCGTGGCAATCGAGCAGGGATCCAGATTCGGTCCGGTCCGGTCCGGTCCGGCCCGTCAAGCGGCGCTAGTAGCGCTAGGCAGAAGTCCTGACTCGCGCCAGACGGAGGCGATCTCGTCGGAACTGACGACGCGCCCGAACGCCCTTCGGATGTTGGAGAGCGTCGCCTGATGCGATTCCTCGGTGTAGCTCGCGGTACAGTCCTCGACCACGACGATGTGGTAGTCGAGCATGTACCCATCGCGCGCGGTGGACTCCACGCACACGTTCGTCGTGACCCCGACGAAGATGAGGTTCTCGACGCCACGGCTCCGGAGCAGTACGTCCAACTCCGTACCGATAAAGGCGCTGTACCGATGCTTGACGATGACCTCCTCGCCCTCGGCCGGCTCGACGACGTAAAACTCAGCGCCCCATGTGCCTTCCTGGCAATGATCGATGCCGAGGCCAACGAGCTCGTGCCGCTCCAACATCGCGTTCGACAGCCACTTCTCATCGTAGATCGCCCTGATGAAGATTGGCCGCACCCCGGCGGAGCGGGCTAACCCGATCAGCCGATCAGCGTTATCCACGGCTCTCCGCATTCCTTCGAGGTCATGTCCGGGGTGGTTCGCGAACCAGCCGCCATCCGCCAGGAAATCGTTCTGAACATCCACCACCACCAACCGTGTCGTCGCGGGGTCAATCCGCGCAAGCGGCAGCTTGGCCGGAGACATGTCGGTCTCCCTCATGGTTTATCTCCCTCCAACGGTAGTTGAGCGGATGATCAGTCCCCCTTAGGTGTTGGTACGTTCCCGGCATTGATCTCCTTCGCACTAGCGGGACCTCCGACCAGGTTCATAGCGATCTCCCCCGGCCGGGTGTCGACGATGTCATTGAACGTGTAGTCGCGGGCGCTTGCGTCGAGAAGACCGGAGGGCACGCCGACGTTGATGATCGTTTTCACAGCCTTTGGCGACATCACGTCGGTGTTGTATGGCCAGACCTGGTACTTCCGTGAGAAAGCCCAGTTCTTCTTGAGGACCGATTCGTCCGCGCCTCCCTTGACGTACTTGTCCACCGATGCCTTGTACGTGCCAAAATTCGCCGCGAGGGCTCGATTGGAGTAAAGCGTTGTCGCGCAGAAACGTCCAGCGAGCTCTTTGTTCTCGTCGAGCCACTTCGTTGGTGCGAAGTAGACGTCGGCTAGAAAATCTGAGTCGGCGGCTGTTACGCTCAGCGTCGTTACCGCTTCCGGCCCAACCTGTTTCACCAAATCCGGGAGTTCAAACAGGTCCACGGAGCCCACGTCCACCTGGTTGGCAGCCAAGGCGGCGAGACGCTGGCTCCCGTCGCCTAGGACAGTCACATTCTTTAGATCATTCACAGTGATCCCAAGGCCCTTCTCGCGGAATACCAAGTTCATAATGAAGTTGACGAGGCCGCCAGGACTGTCCACCGCGACTCGAACGTCTGGATTGGTGATTTGGTCGAGCGACGTTATCTTGTCGGTTCTTCCTACGAGCTGCTCAGTGCTGTCTTGCTGGACCGGGCAGAACGCCTTTACGCTCTGGCCATGCTCGTTGAGTTGAATCACCTGCGTCAGCGCTCCGCCCTCCACATCGGCACCCCCGGACAGGAGCACCTGAGTCGCGGTGTTCTCGTCTTCGAACCCCGTCACCGGATTGTCTGACGCAAGCCCAAACTTGTCGCCGAAGAGATCGGCGGCGTGGTATTGCCCGATGTATGCCTCCGTGCTAGGCGGAACAGTAGTGACCAAATGCACCGGGTTGGCACCGCTCCCGGAGCTCGCGCCCCCGGAGCTCGCGCCACTGCCACCGCATCCAGCCGCGATGATCACAATCATGCTTGCGAGACCGGCCGCACTCATAAATCTCTTCATCCTCACGCACCCCTTCATTCCCGCAGGGCATCGGTGCGTAATAGCGCATCGGCCCCTGATTGATCTCATTGACGTCGATCCTCACTCATGCGTTAAAGCCTTTCATTCATGCGTTAAAGCCTTTCATTCGGCAGACATTCCCCTAGTCGCGCTTCCACCGCATCAGGCGCCACTCGACAATTCGCGCAAGCCCCATCGCGCCCGCGGCAATGATCGTGACAAAGAACACCGCGCCCAGAAGCTCGCTGAGGTCGAAAGAGCCGGCCGCATTCCTGATCAGGAGGCCCAGGTTCTGGGCCCTGAAAAAGAGCTCGAACAGGATCGCTCCCTCGACCGCTCGCCCGACGGCGAGCCTAAGGCCTGTGATGATGTACGGGCTCGCCCACGGAAAGATGACTCTCGTGTACAGCCTGAGGCGACTTGTCCTGAAGGCTCTCGCCGTCTCAATACCTGATGGCGGTATCTCCCGGATCCCCGTCGCGGTGTTCACGATGACGATAAAAACCGTGAACAGAACTACACCCACTACCTTGGCCTTGAATTCCAGACCGAGATAGAGCGCGATCACCGGGATGAACATTGCGATCGGTGCCGACAACAGTGCGTTCACCAATGGATCGAGAACGTCTGCCCAGGGCTTTGATAGCCCGATGAGCAGCCCAATCAGGAGCCCAAGGACGGCTGAAATCGCGAAGCCGACGCCTGCGAGCTCAAGGGTTCCGAGCGTTGCGTCGAGAAGGTCGCCCTTAGTGATCTCGCGAGCGAGATCGGGCAGGACCTCCGTGGGCGGAACGATGGCAATCGTTAGCCCGCTCTTGCCTATGACCTGCCATATGACGAAGAACAGCGCAATCGAAAGGAGCCAGCGGCTGAGCGTGCCGGCGTAGACGCGACGTGCCGAGGCGCGCGGTCGTCGCCTCGCCTGGAGTCTCGCCGCGACCGTTGCCATCGACGCTACACCTGCCCCGCGATCTGCGCAGCCGGGCGAAGCTTCCGCTCCGCCCACATGAGCACGACGTTAACCAGGACGGCAAACCCGATAATCAGGAGCGCCAGCGCGTAATAGAGATCGAGCCGCGAGGGGGACTGCGAAAAAGTCTCAAGGAGCTCCCCGGTGCCGGCAAGAATCCAGAGCTCCGCAATCACCATTCCCTTCATGGCCATCCCAAAGCCCAAGCGGATCCCAGCCACGATGAACGGCGCCGCCGCCGGAAGGTAGACCCTGGTCAACATGCGCCACCAATTCGTGTCGAAAGCCCGCGCTGCTTCGCGGAGTTCCTTGTCGACGTAGCGAATCCCGGCCGCAGTATTGATGATCGGGAAAAACACCGCAAAGAGTATGACCACCCATGCCCGGTACCAGAATCCAATCCCGAACGCAATAATTAATACAGGGAGCAGTGTTTGCTTGGGTGTCACAAACAGGGTGTATACGTACGGCGAGATGATGTCACTGGCGAATTTCGAACGCCCCATCAGAGCTCCTACAGGAATCGCGATCACAAGCGCGATGAGGAAACCGACGACGAGCTGGCGCAGGGTCCCGAGCAGCATGCTCGCATAACCCTCCGTGAACAGGTCGACGAAGCCCGTGATCGTCTGAGGGACAGTGGGAAGAAAGAACTCCCCCTTGACCATCGCGGTTACTTGCCACCCGATCAGGATGGCCCCGTAGAAAATCAACCGGAGCACCCACTTGTTGCTGAAGAGGCTGCGCCACTCGCGCTGCTCAGTCCGGCCTGCGGTGACCTGCTGAGATGCGTCTCCCTGCGGCAGCACTCCTCCCCCTCGGGAGGCATCCGCGATGTCGGGCCCCTCGGTCATCCTTCCACTGTTGCCCCCGCCTTGAGTTCGTTCCAGATCTCCTGCTTGAGACGGCCCATCTCAGGGGAGCCCCGAATGCCCTCGTCGCGTGGACGCTCGAACGGGACGTCGATGGTGCGAGTGATACGGGACGGCCGAGCGCGCATCACGACGACATGATCGCCAAGGTAGATCGCTTCCTCGATGTCGTGCGTAACGAAGATGACCGTCTTCTGGTTTCGCTCCCAGATCCCGAGGAGCTCGTCTTGGAGCAGCATTCTTGTTTGGTCATCGACGGAGCCGAAGGGCTCATCCATGAGAAGGATGGAAGGGTCGACAGCCAGAGCCCTGGCAAGACCGACTCGTTGTTGCATCCCACCGGACAGCTGCCCGGGGAAGTAGCGTTCGAAGCCCTCGAGACCGACGGCCTTGATCACATGCTCAGCCCGTTGCCGGCGCTCATCCTTCTTGACGCCAAGGTTCTCCAGTCCGAACTCGATATTCCCTTGGACTGTGCGCCACGGGAGCAGGTTGAACTGTTGGAAGACGAATCCCCGGTCGAGCGAGGGCTCTCGCACATTCTCCCCGCCTATCATCACACCTCCCGAGTCTGGCGGGATCAGGCCGTCGATGATCCGTAACAACGTCGACTTCCCGCAGCCGCTGGGACCTACGACACAGGTGAAGGTCCCTCGCTCGAAGGAGATGGAGATGTCGTCCAGGACTTTTAGGTCTCCGCCCTCTGCCTGATTACGAAAGGCCTTGTTGACGCCGTGGACTACTACCGCTCCGTTACCTGAGCCGCTGACCGCCGGCGAGCTAACCCCCATCTAGTCGTCACCCCGTCCAATTGCTGGTGCTGCGCCGGGATACGGGGACCATACACCCGGCCCTCCAGGGCTGCAACGAGCGATGGCGACATCGACGCAGCTCAAGCAGCATGGGACAGTTGACAGACGTCCTCTCGAAAGCCTAGTCACGTGCGTTGCCCGAGACTGGGACGACATGCAAGCGGCTCCGCACCGATAGCTCGATAGCGCCGAGGTCGACCCCGTGCGCAGCCAGGCCGGTGGAGCAACGGCCGCTCGCGCAACGGCATCGACACGTCTCTGGCGGAGAAATGCAGAATGACGCCGGTGACTCTACTCTAGGCCTTGCCGTACCGCAATAGGCATTTTCCAGATTGTGGAATCTACTGTTCGAGCCCATCGCACCTGCACCCGGGGGACCCCGCTGCAACGGGCACGCGTGTTGACGTCCGTTGCCCGCGAAGGCGCCCGCATGTGGTGTTCGGAGGACTGCCCTCCGTCGGTCTCCGGAGCCCCCGGAGGCGGGCATAGTCCTGAACCTTCGCGCGCCGCCCATCGATAAGGCTGACGTCGCACCATCGGACCAGCCGTCGCGCGCCAGGGAGAACCTGCAGCTGCTCGCCCATGGGAACCTCGGTCCGTTCTTCCTCGGGAACCTGGTAGCCAACAGCGGGACGTGGTTCCTCGTGCTCGCGGCGGGGATCTTCGTGTACCGCAGGACAGGGTCGGCCTTCATGCTCGGGGCGGTCGGCTTCTCGCAGTTCGCCGGAGTACTCCTGCTCGTTCCCTGGACCGGCACGGCGGCGGACCGCTTCGATAGGCGCCGACTTCTCTTCGCCACCCAGGGGGCCGCCAGCGTCCTAGCGGGCATGCTGGCAGTGCTTGTCTTGTTGGATGAGGCCAACGCGGCGCTCGTGATCGGGTTCGTGTTCGCGATAGGCCTCGTGCAGGCGTTCACGTTCCCAGCGCTCCAGGCGATCTTGCCGGACCTGGTGCCGCCCGATCGCCTCGGGTCGGCCATCGCGCTCATGGCCTTGACCTTCAACCTCGCGCGGGGAATAGGTCCCCTGACGGCCGCGCTCGTGGTCGCCACGGCCGGCCTCGGCCAGGCCTTCGTCGTCAACGCCCTTGCCTATCTGGCCCTCATAGCAGGCCTCCTCGCGATTCACCCGCAGGCTCCACCCCGGCGGCCATTGCGTCCCAGATTTCGCGACGGCATCGCCCTGGTACGCGGGCGGCCCCGCCTCGCAGGGTTGATGCTCGTCTCGTCGGCCGCCGCGATCGCGGTCGATCCCGTGAACACGCTCTCACCGGCCTTCGCCGCCGGCGTGTGGAACCACTCGGACGCATTTGCGGGCGTCCTCCTCGGGGCGTTCAGCGCTGGTGCCTTGACGGCCGTGCTGACGGTTGCGGGCCGACCAGGCCCACTACGTCGCCAGCTGGTTGGCCGCCTCTCGCTGCTGGTCGGGGGGATGGTCGCCTTCTCGATAGCGCCGACCCTGGAGCTCGGTCTCGGTGCCCTCGCGATCGCCGGGTTCGGGTTCCTCTCGGTGAGTACTACCACGATCAAGGAGCTTCAGCTGAGCATCGACGCCGCCCACCGAGGGCGCATCATGGCGCTCTGGACGGTGGCGTTCTTGGGTGTGCGCCCGCTCTCGAGCCTCATCGACGGCGCGCTCGCGAGCGCCGCCAGCCCGCGCGCAAGCGCACTGGCGATGATCCTGCCAGCGCTTGTCGTAATTGCCATCCTGGTCGCCCGTGCTGGGCCCCCAGACCGGGTCCCGGCCGAGGCGAACGCGGCTGGCGAGGCCGGCAGTCCCCGGCTCACCGTCGAGAGGTGAAGGGCCTTCGGATTGCACGGTCCCTGCCGGTCGGTGAGAATCCTGCCGAACCGGAAAACGCACGGAGCAGTGACGAGGAGGTACCAGACCATGGCCACCCACGAACTTCACATCGACACTTCGATTCCGGTTCGCCGGGAGGCGTCCCGGTGTCACAACCGCTGGCACCCTGACATCCCGCCGGCGCTCACATGCCAACCGGGAGACGACGTCCTCGTGACCACTCGTGACGCCGTGGACGGGCAGTTCTCGATGAGCTCCACACACGCGGACGTCCCACGGGCCGATCGGACCATCGTGCATCCGCTCACCGGCCCGATCTTCGTCGAGGGCGCAGAGCCTGGTGACCTGCTGATCGTCGAGATATTGGCCGTCCAACCCGGCGCGTTCGGATACACAGCCCAGATTCCCGGCTTCGGCTTCCTGCGCGACGAGTTCCCCGCCCCGTTCCTCGCGCGCTGGGAGATCGCCGACGATTGGGCCACCTCGCCGGACTTGCCGGGCATCCGTATCCCCGGCCGACCGTTCATGGGAATCATGGGGCTTGCCCCGTCGCGAGACCTCCTCGATCAGATCTCCGTGCGCGAGCGGGAGCTCGCCGCCAGCGGCGCGGATGTCGCGCTGCCGGAGCCACGCGGTGCGGTTCCGGAAGACTCCTCGATAGCGAGCGAGGCCCTTCGAACCAAGCCGCCCCGCGAAAATGGCGGAAACCTCGATGTGAAGGACATGGTCGCGGGTACGCGCGTCCTGTTCCCAGTGTGGAGCGAGGGCGCCTTGTTCTCCGCGGGCGACGGGCACTTCGCTCAGGGAGATGGGGAGGTGTGTGGGACGGCCATCGAGACCACCGCCACCCTCCACGTCCGCTTTGACATCGTCAAAGGAGGGGCCGCGGACCGGGGAATCCGTGATGTGACGCTCTACGGGAACGAGACAGGTGCATGCGGCGATTACGTCGCCACGACGGGCCTGTCCGTGTACGCCGACTCCGGGGGGAAGGCCGAGAATCTGAATGGGGCGGCACGTAGCGCCCTCAGGAACATGGTCGACCACCTGTCGGACGAGTACGGATATACCCGGCGGCAGGCCTATGCGATCTGCAGCGTCGCCGTCGACCTGAAGATCAGCGAGATAGTGGACGCGCCGAACTTCGTCGTGACGGCGCAACTCCCTCTAGGCGTCTTTGCCTAGCCAGCGGTTGATCCTCCGTCAGCCGTGAGACGGTCGATATGGCCGGTGCCTAAGACTTTGGCCCGTCGGCGTGGAGCTTTGCGGCCATCCAGTCACACATCAGAGTTACGAGTGCCGCATTGTAGTTGGTGCACGTATGGAAACCGTCTTCGAAATTGACGAACTCTCCAAGCGGGCCGTTAGCCATCTGCCGGCCTTCCTCGACGCCTACCAGGTCGTCGCGGGCGCCGTGGATCACCAGGTAGGGCACCTCGATTCTCTCGACCACCCGATCCAGGGTGCAGTTCTGCGCGATGTATTCGCGGGCCGCCGACAGGGATTCCGCCATCAGGTCCTCCATGACATTCAATTGGGTCGAGATCGGCCAGTACAGGTAATCCCGGAAGTCGTAGAAGCCCCCCGATGAGATCGCGGCACGGAGACGCGGTTCGTACGCCGCGGCCCGGAGGGCCAAGAATCCCCCCATACTGCTCCCCCAGATGCCGATGCGGCGGGCATCGACCTTCCCGCCTACCGACAGCTCATCGATAGCTGCGCCCATCGGTCTCTCCCATGCGTCCGGATTCATCGGGATCACCCCCACCATCTCGCCCTGGCCCGGACCATCGATGGTCAGCACGGCCACGCCGCGCCGAACGAATTGCCGTGCCCAGTTGTGGTACTCCTCCTTCACCGAATCGGCGCCGTTGACCATGATCACGCACGGAGGCGGCGGCCCTGCTGCTTTCGCCTGCTCGGGCAGGTGTAGATACCCGGGTAGCGCGGCGCCATCGAACGGAGCGGTCACAGGCTCGATCTGGGCGGGGAAGCACTCCACGGCCCGGCGGTAGCAGCGAACCCGGCCACGACGCCCTTCGGCCTTCTCTTCGCTCCCCACCCGGGCGAGGTATTGGGACCAGTGGTGACATGCGGAAGCTCTGTGGAACATGTCCGCCGCGGAGACCATCCTCCCCTCAGTCAAGAGCCGCTCGGCGGCATCCTCCGCTTGCTGGGCTTCGTCGTGCCAAGCTGGGTACCAGGCGCGTGCGTCAACCACACGGTTGAGCACGCGCTGTATGTCGCTGAAGTCCAGAGGTCCCGTCGCTTCGATCCGTGCCAGCCGTATCACCACGTACCGGCGCGCCATGTGCTCAGCACCGTGCAGTCGGATCCACGTCGAGAGCGTCTGGTAGAAGCGCTCGACCTCCTTCGCGTCGGACTCTCGTACTGTCGTCACTCTGCTTCGCTCACCGCACCGCGACCTGTTTCGGAGGGAGCAATCCCCTAGGTGCCGATGCGATCGTAGCTCATCACTTACCAGTCGGTCTTGGCTCCGGGGATCGTGCCGACCCCGGCCTTTGCTACTTCGAGATCTTCCTCACCGGATCCCGAGCTCACACCTACCGCGCCGAGCACTTGCCCATCTACCTCTATGGGTACTCCCCCTTTGAGGTTCGCCAAGCGACCCTCCGTGACAATCCCGAGGTTTACCCCGTGCCAAGGTTCAATGTCACCCGTCGCCGAGCGACGGTCGGCCGCCGTGACCGCCTTACGCTGTGCCGTCTGGATGGACAGGAACTTCGCCCCGTCCATCCGGACGAAAGCGAGGAGGTGTCCCGAACCGTCAACGACCGCAATGCACTGCGGTCTCTGCATCGCCGAAGCTCGCTCGACGGCGGACTGCAGGACTCGCAGGGCTCCCTCGTGTGTGAGGGTCAGACGAGGGCTGGTGTCTGCCAGGGGTTCCTCCTCCCATCTTCGACGTTAAGTAACCCTGTGCCTATACGAATTCCTCTAGGGGTCATCGCACAGGGCGCTCATCCAGATATACCCGTCAAGCTACTGGACTCCGAGCGAGGGTCGCGCAGCCCCCAGCGGCCGGCTTCCACAGCCGTCAGGAACTCGGAAACGAACGTATTGAACAGGTCGGGTTCCTCGAGGTTTGAGGTGTGGCCTGTCCGTGGCAGGATCCAGAGGCCTGATGACCGGATCGACTCCTTGAGCATGAGGTTGGCCTCAAGGCACCCGGTGTCCTCGTCACCCACTACGAGCAGCGTCGGGACGGTGAGGGCGCCCAAGTCGTCCGTGAGATCGTAGAGCGAAGGTCGCTCCCGCTGTACGCCCAACATCGTCAGCTTCGAGCCAACGGTGGAGTGCTCGGATAGCAAGTCGACAAACTTTTGCCATCCGCGCGGGTCCTTGTTCATGAACTGAACGCGTGCCGGGCCCGACCCGTATTTGCGTGCTATTCCGGAAGTGCCTTCCGCCTCGAATGCCCGGGCGATGGCTTCGCTCTCCGCGCGGAAAGCGGTGCGTGCTTGCGGCTTTGCGCCGTAGCCACATCCCGCAAGCACGAGCGAAGCCGCCCGGCTCGGATAGCGAAGGCCAAAGTGAAGGGCGGTGAACCCTCCCATTGACAGACCGACCACGTGCGTCCGCTCTATTTCGAGATGGTTCAGCACCGCGACAGCATCGGCCACGGCTAGGTCCTGCGAATACGCGGCGGGCTCCGTCGGTACGTCCGATGGTGGGTATCCACGAGCGTCGTACACGATGCATCGGCGCCTCTGGGCGAAGAAGTCGATCTGGGGTTCCCAGCTGCGATGGTCTCCAGCAAACTCGTGGATGAACAGAATCGGCTCCCCTGTCCCTATCTCCTCGTAGTACAGGTCGACTCCATCCTCAGAGGTAGCAAACCCCTCCTCCCGCTTCCTGGTGCGTTTATGATCGTTCCGGGATGTGGAAAACACCTTCCGAACACTCTACCATTGGTCCGATGACGCCTCCACGCCGCGACCGCGTGCAGTCGCTCGACCGCGCACTCGACCTGATCGAAGCGCTCGGAGAGGCTGGTGACGACGTTGGTGTCTCGGAGCTCGCGGCCCGGACCGGCCTGGTTGTGAGCACCGCACACCGACTGCTGGCGGGCCTGGCCGACCGCGGCTATGTGCGTCAGGCCGCCGCGCGCGGCCGCTACACGCTCGGCTTCAAGGTGCTCGAGCTCGCGGGCGGAGTTCAGGCACGCACCGCCGCCCTCCGTGCAGTCGCCCGACCTCATCTTGAAGATATTCGACAAGCCTCGAGCGAGACGACCAACCTAGTGATCCTCGACCGCGACCGCGTTGTGTACGTGGACCAGGTGCCCGGCCTCCACAACGTGCGCATGTTCACTCAGGTTGGAAGCTCCGCCCTGGCCCATACGACCGCAGTTGGAAAGGCGATACTCGCCTGCCGCTCGGCCGAGGAAATCTCGCAGCTCTATCCGCCCGAGCGGGAGCCACTCGAGCGCCTGACGCCGCGGACGCAGACAACGTTGGCGTCCTTGCGCACCGATTTCGCGCGCATCCGCCGCCGCGGCTATGCAATCGACAACGAGGAGCACGAGGACGGGGTCACCTGCGTAGGCGCCGCCGTGTTCGGTGGCGACGTCGCGTTCGCGGCGATCAGCATCTCCGCTCCCACTACGCGGATCGTTCACGCCGACACCGGCGGACTCGGCCGGATGCTGAGCCTACATGCTGCGGAGTTGTCCGCCGCACTCAGCGATGGAACGGTCGCGAAACGTCCAGCCGCCGATCAGTGACGGGGGCCCTCGTCGCGCAGCGATGGAGCGCTGTCGCCCGCCCACAAGGCGCCGAGTCGCTTCAAATCCGAGCCTGCGTCCGCCTCAACTTCCTCGGCGTTCCCAACGGCGAGGTCGCGTGGCTTAGGGCCACCGCGGCGTTCCTCCAGTCGCCGGGGGATCGTCTAACGCCCAGCCGTAAGGAAACGAAATCGGCCCGTTACTGGCTTTTGGGGCTAGTCCGTCGCGTATCCGGCCCGCCTGAGGGCCGCTATTACCGCCTCTGAATGCTCTGGGTTATGCACTCCAAAAACGAGTTCCAATCTCGGTCTCACCAACGTCGATGTCGACTGCATCGCGCAGATGCTCGACGCTAAGCAGATTTGCGTTAGCATCCGCGACCGTTCTCAGCAGGTTCGCCAGCCCGCAGCGCCTGGCCTGGACCCCTCCAACGTTGTCACTCAGGCCGCGTGTTTTTGTAGCGCCAGGCCATCTTCCCAGGTGGCTGCAACCTCCTTCGGTGTCTTGTAGCTGAGGAACTGATGCGGTCGGTGGTGGTAGCGCTCGACGTAGGCGCCGATCCCGGCCCGGGCTGCATCGAGCGTCTCGTATTCAGAGCGCCAGACCTCGCGCTCCTTGAGCTTTGAGAACCAGGACTCGATGAACGCCTGGGACTCGGGGTCGCGGTAACCGCCGCGGCGGTGGGCGATTCCCAGCTCGGAGAGCCGGGCCCGGAAGGGCCGGGAGGTGTAGGCGGTGCCGTTGTCGGTGCCGAGGGTCAGCTGGTCGGCGGTGATCACTCGCTGAAAACTTGCCCGCTCGAGCACCGCCAGGGCCTCCTGAGCCCGGCAGCGCAGGTCAAGCGCCCAGCCGGTGATCTCCCGGGTGCAGCAGTCGATCGCCGCATTCAGATAGCACCAGCCGTGCTCGGCGACCCAGACCGAGGTCATGTCCATGTGCCAGAGCTCGTCCGGTCTTCTGACGCGGAAGTAGCCCGGGCGGCGGCGCCGGCGAAGCGGCCGGTGGCGTTGCAACAGGCGCTCGGCTCGCATCACCCGCTGGGCTCGCTTGCGCGAGATCGGGCGGCCGATCTCCCTGCTCGCCAGGGCAGCGACCATCCGGGTGCCATCGGTCGGATTGGCCTTGGCCACCTCGACGATCGCCCGGTCGACTGTGCCGGTTGCCGGCCGTGGCCCCGGCGCAATCCGGGGCTTTGGTCGGCGGTAGATCGCCTGACGGCTGACCTGCATGACGCGCGCCACCGCCGCGGGCGCTCGCCCGCGTGCGACCAGCTGGCGGGACCGGGCGACGCGCTCTCTCACTCCCAGCCCCGCAATGCTTCCCCCGCGATCTCGAGCTCATAGGCCTTCTTGCCGAGGGTTCGCTCCAGCTCGCGGATCCGCTTGCGCAGCTCCTTCTCGCCTTGGCGCTCGTCGCGGCCGGTGAGGGCGAGCTTGCCGCCCTCCAACAGCTTGTCGCGCCAGCCGTAGTAGAGGGTCTCGGCGATCTCGTGCTCTCTGCAGACGTCGCGGACCGACTTGTCTCCCCGCAGGCCTGCGAGGACGATCTCCAGCTTCTGCTGGGTCGTGAACTTGCGGTACTTGCGTTGCTCTGCCACTCGATTCTCCTTTGGTCGAGCGGCCACTCTGAGCTTCGTCCCGGATGTCTTGGTCGGGGCTTCGCCCCTCCTCGATCTCTAAAGACTCAGATCAGTTGAGTGTCAACACGGGGATGGGGTCCAGGCCAGCGCCTGTCCGGCACCCGTGTCAGCAAGCGCATCCGTCGGCCACGGAGGGTCTCCTGAGCGGTCGACCAAGGGTGAGGTCAGTTGTCCGGGCCGCTTGATGGCGATCCCATCGCCAGGGTGTCGCTTGTCGCACTCGTGTGACCCAGAACGAACGGAGGCCCGCCAGAATCAATTGAGGTCGGTGCCGCCTGGTCAGTTCGGCGAACTCGCCCATATCGATCAGGCCGCTCTCGCGCCCAACGTGATACGAGAGGGCATTGTACAAGCGGCCAGATACGTTCGGCTTCATCCCGCGGGTGAGATGAACCGGGGCGACGCGTCACCGAAGACAAGGTTCCAAGGTCGATATTTCCGCCCGAAAGGACAAACGACTGTCGGCCCGGACGCTGGGGAAATGGTTTCTGAAAGCAAGGCCGCTACCCCTACAGTGCCAGCACCCTCAACGACTAACTTGGCCCTCTCAAGCATCATGGTCATTGCCTCAGCTATGTGCCCTCACCGACCGCCTTTATCTCGTCGACATCACCGTGGGCGAGCTCAAGGCCGAGGATCGCGTCCCCGGGCCTGAGCAGCGCGTGATAGACGGCGGCATTGGCCTGGGCGCCCGAATGAGGCTGAACGTTCACATGATCGGCCCCGAATAGAGCTGGGCCCGACTGATGGCGAGGCGCTCGACGACGTCAACATTCTCGCATCCGGCGTAATACCGCCGCCCTGGATAACCCTCGGCATATTTGTTGGTCATAACTGAGCCTTGGCACTCAAGAACGGCCAAGGGCGCGTAGTTCTCGGAGGCGATCATTCCCAGCGTGCGCTGCTGCCTTGAGACCTCCGCGGCAAGTGCAGAAGCGACTTCCGGGTCGACTTCCGAGAGGTGGGCCCCGAGATTCGCTGGACCGGCGGCTGTCTGTGCGAGCTGTGACATCTGAAGAGGACAACCTGATATATCAGATCTCCATCGAGTCTGCTCGGCTTCGACGAGCAGCGGCCGGCGAAGGCCGCGGGCGACCGGTCCCCGTAGGCAAGCCAGCGCTCTTTTCGTGGCAATCCCGAGGCCGACAAGATGCGCTTTCTGGTGCGCTGAAAGCCAGCCGTCGAGACCAAGGACCACTTGTGTTGCGGTTCTTGGCTCGCGGGGACCGGCTTTAGGGACCGTTGCTTTGGTCCGTTGCGAGCGGCGGGAGGTTCAAGCTGGGCGTGAGCGGTCGCCTCAGCCTCGCCTTGGTCGCCGCGCACGGAGTCCTTGAATTCTCTTAAGCATGACCCGAGCGATTTCGCGACCGCTGGAAGTTGCTTCGCCCCTATCAAGGGGCACCGAACGGGAGCAGGGCGATTAACAGCACGGCCAACTCGAGGGTCCTACGTTCGGCATTTATCGGCTCCTATTCTGGTGGCTCGTCGTCAGCGAAGAAATGCTCCTCGAGGCCGCCGAGGTGACGGTCGATGCTCGCTACCGCGCTCTCGGGATCACCGGAACGCAGCGCTTCAAGTGTGTCTTGCTGGTACTCCTCTGCCGCGCGCATGCTCCCGAATTCGACCGGATAGCGCGATCGGACAGCTGCGAGATCTCTAAAGACGCTTCCGAGAAAACGCTCGAGTCGTGGGTTGTCGGAAAGGGAAGCAATTCGCAGGTGAAATCGGACGTCGAGCTCGATGAACGATTCCGGATCGTCATGATGAGCAGTAAGTTCGTCCACGAGTTGCTGAAGCGCGTCCATGTCCGCGGGCGTCCTGCCGATGGCCGCCAGCGGAACCGTTGCCGACTCGATGGCCCGCCTTGCTTCGAGTAATGCTCGGATCTCTCCGGCTTCTGGCTGGTCGAGCGAGGTCAAGAGTCGGGTCGGGATCGACAACGACTTGACTACGGTGCCGCCACCTGGGCCACTGCGAATATCCACCACCCCAGCTCGTCGTAGCCGATTGAGGGCATCGCGAACCACGAGCCGGCTGACCCCGAAGTGCTGCGCGAGCTCTGTATCCCTCGGGAGTAGCGACCCAACCGGCGCAACCCCAGCGCGGATCCCGTCGACAAGGGCTGTGGTTACCACATCTGCGGCACGTGGGAGTTCTATCTCAGGGAAGTGAGCGGCCGAAGCGCGCACACGTGGCCGCGCATCACCGGCTCGCGTAGTCACGCGAGCCTCCGGTCTGGTCGAGACGGCGACACCGCCCTGCGGCGAATCCATCTATCTATTAAATTTATCAAATCATCGAGCCGATGGGCGAGAAGGAGCGGCTTTGACGGCGGCAAGGGCGGGCGCCGCATCCGACGCTGCACGGACGAATCTAGGAGTCCTGCGGGAGATCGAGAGCCGCGTGCTCTGGCTATCAACGGCGATCGTTCACCACGCGAACAAGGTGCGCGAGAACCCGTCGGGTATCAAGGTCGGGGGCCACCAAGCCTCTAGCGCATCGATCGTCAGCATCATGACGGCCCTCTGGTTCGCGTTTCTCGACGGGCAGGACCGGGTGTCGGTAAAGCCGCACGCGTCCCCGGTCCTCCACGCGATCAATTACCTCCTCGGCGGGCTACCTGCCGAGTATCTGACGAGGTTGCGGGAACTCGGTGGGCTCCAGAGCTATCCGAGCCGAACCAAGGATCCAGATGACGTCGACTATTCGACGGGATCGGTGGGAATCGGAGCGACGGCGACAATCTGGGGTGCACTGACCCATCGCTATGTCGCCGGACACTTTGAGGTTCCGGTTGGGGGTCGCCACATCGCTCTGGTCGGCGACGCGGAACTAGACGAAGGGGCGTGCTGGGAGGCGTTACTTGATCCAATGACCCGCGAACTCGGCGAGGTGCTTTGGATCATTGATCTCAACCGCCAAAGCCTTGACCGAGTCGTCCCCCAGATCGCCGCCGACCGTTTGCGCTCGATGTTCGAAGCCGCCGGATGGCACACGAGCACAGTCAAGTACGGCCGCCGGCTCCAGAAGCTCTTCGCCCAATCCGGTGGTGCAGAGCTTCGCCGCCGTATCGATGAAATGTCGAATGAGGAATTCCAGAGTCTCCTGCGAGCCAAGCCCTCCGACCTGCGTGAGCGTCTTCCCGGGGAGGGCCGAGGATCGCGACGGCTGGCAAAGCTGGTCGCGGACTTAGGCGATCCAGATCTGTCTGTCGCCATTCGCGATCTCGGTGGCCACGATTTAGGCGCTCTCCTGCAAGGTCTTTGGGAGGCGGATGCGGCGAAGGATCAGCCTTCGGTGATCTTCGCCTACACGATCAAGGGCTGGCGGCTACCGATCGAAGGCCACCCTGCCAACCATTCCGCCCTACTCAGCCCAGCGCAGTTCCACGAACTTGGCCTCAGCCTCGGTGCCGACCCGTCCGAGCCTTGGGCGCCGTTTCCCGCGGACAGTAAAGCAGCGAAGTGGTGCCGCGAACGCGCTGATCAACTTCAGCGAAAACCCCCTTCTCAAACCGCGCCACCCGCCGTGCCTATCGAATTCGGGCGCCAGCACAGCGGAAAGGAATCAACCCAGCAGGCATTCGGACGGTTCTTCTCCGACCTGCATCACGAGGCCGAGGAGGTATCGCGGCGGGTAGTGACCGTGAGCCCGGACGTTGCGAGCTCTACCAATCTCGGAGGCTGGATCAACAGGGTCGGGATCTGGTCTATCGGAGACCGCATTGACTGGTTTGCCGATGACACCGAGACCTTGGTGCGGTGGCGCGAGATCACGCACGGACAACACATCGAGCTTGGGATAGCGGAAACCAACCTAGTAGGACTGCTTGGTGAGCTTGGCGTGGCATGGCGGGTGGAGGGCAAGCCGCTCTTGCCCGTGGGCACGCTCTATGACCCTTTCGTTGGCCGAGCTCTTGAGCCGTGGTCGTTCGGAATCTACGGGGGCGGGCAATCAATTCTCGTAGGGACCCCGTCCGGAATCACCCTCGCCTCGGAAGGCGGGGCGCATCAGTCAATCGTCACACCCACGATCGGAGTGGCCCAACCCGGGTGCGTGTTCTGGGAGCCGGCATTTGCCCAAGACTTCGAGTGGGCCTTTCTACATGCCCTTTCGCGTCTGGGGCGCGCGGACGGAACGTCGAGCTACTTCCGACTCTCCACACGACCGATCCCGCAAGACCTCGCGAACCTTCCTTCGGACGAGGCCAGCCGAGGTCGTCGGCGAGCTCAGGTCCTAGCCGGCGGGTATCGACTCTGCGAATCGCAGTCATCGGGGCCGGGGGTCGCGCTGGTGGGAATGGGCGCGGTTATGCCCGAAATCATCGATGCCGCTGATGCTCTCGAGGCCGGTGGCATCCCGGTCGACGCAGTTTGCGCCACCAGCGCGGATCTCTTGTTTCGCGCAGCGCGGGCCGACCGGGGATTCGGTTCCCAGGGAGCCGGATTTCTGCGTGAAATCCTGCCCCGGGGTTGGCCGATCGTCGCCGTGCTGGATGGTCATCCTTCGGCGTTGGCCTTCCTGGGCGCCGCGTTGGGGGTTTCGGCGACATGTCTTGGCGTCGCGGATTTCGGTCAATCTGGGGATCAGCCAGACCTGTATGAACACTACGGGATCGATTCCGAGTCGATCATCGGCGCGGCCCTTGATCTGGTGGATCCGTGATGCGCGGCGGTCGGCCACGTCATCGCCCGCATTGGAGAACGGTCGACAACGAACGGATCCGACGGCAAAAGCGAAACCGTAGCCGGCGCTGAGCGCAGGGCCATTGGCCCGACCCGTGCAACGGCTGCGGGACATCCTCGGGAGTGATCACACGTCGTCTCAGACTGTGGTCGGAGCCCGGCAGATGACCTAGCCGGCGAACCATCTCCTACCGTTGCTTCACCGTCGTCGCGGGCCTCGTGTGCCCGGGCGCGCCGCGTCCGCCGCGCCACCCCACTTTCCACCGCCGAGGCTGCGACGGCCTCGCCTACCGACTCGGCGACACGGCGGTTGAACACGCTGGGGATGATGTAGTCGGCGTGCAACTCGTCCGAGGGAATGACGCGGGCGATCGCGTGCGCAGCGGCGAGCTTCATCTCCTCGTTGATCGTGCTCGCCCGCACCTCGAGCGCGCCCTTAAAGACGCCGGGGAAGGCGAGCACGTTGTTGATCTGGTTGGGATAGTCAGAGCGCCCGGTCGCCATAATGGCAAGTCGTCGCGGACCTCCTCCGGGTGAACCTCGGGCACCGGATTGGCCATCGCGAAGACGATCGCTTCCGGGGCCATTCCCCGGGCCCCGACAGGTGATACTGCCTCGGGCCCGGATACGCCGATCAGCACGTCGGCGCCAGCGAGCACCTCATCGGGCGTGCCGCGTACTCCGCGCCTGTTCGTGCGCTCGGCGAGCGCCGCCCGCTCGGTGTCGAGGCCGTCAGCACCCGCGTACAGGGCTCCGCGACGGTTGCACACGACCACGTCGCCGACGCCGTGGGCGAGCAGCATCTCCGTGCAGGAGATGCCACCCGCGCCGGCGCCGACGATCACCACCGTTACGTCCTCCGCCCGCTTGCCGACGATGCGCAGCGCGTTGACCAGCGCGGCCAAGACGACGATGGCGGTGCCGTGCTGGTCGTCGTGGAACACGGGGATGTCGAGCGCGGCGCGCAGCCGCCGTTCGATCTCGAAGCAGCGCGGCGCGGCTATGTTCTCGAGATTGATCCCGCCGAAGACGGGCGCGATGCCCTTGACGACCGTGACGATGTCGTCGACGTTCCTGGTGTCGAGACACAGCGGGAGGGCGTCGACGCCAGCGAACTCCTTGAAAAGCATCGCCTTGCCCTCCATCACCGGCACTGCCGTCGCCGGTCCAATGTCGCCGAGGCCGAGCACCGCGGTGCCGCGGAGACGACCGCCACCGTGCTGCCCTTGATCGTCAGCGCCCAGGCCTTGGCGGCATCCTCCTGGATGGCGATCGAGACACGCCCGACGCCCGGTGTGTAGGCCATAGAGAGGTCGTCGCGGGTCTTGACGGGCAGCTTTGGGTTTACCCTGATCTTGCCCCCCCTTGTATCAGGAAGGTCCCGATCGGAGACGCTGTCGACGCGCACGCCGTCGAGCTCGCGCACGACTTGCACGACCGTGGCGGCGTGATCGGCGTCCACGCAGGCCACCGTCACGTCGCGAAGGACCTCGTGGGGCTCCACCCGCACGAGGTCGATCGCGCCAAGAGCGCCTCCGCCTCGGCGATGGCACGAGCGACACGAGCGAACGCGCCGCCCCTTGGGGCAGATGCAACCGCATCGTGAAGCTGTAGGAAGCCGAAGGCTGGAGCCGCGCGGCGGGAACGGTGGTCTCGTCGGACATCTAGCCTCTCCCCTACGTCGTCATCGGGCTGAGTTGAGAAGGGAGTCGACCGGATTCAGCAAGCCGAACGGGTGCTACGGGCGATCGACATCGGTGGCTAGAGGATCGTCCGCATCATTCGTTCGAATGCTTCGACATGGTCCGATGCGACTTGCCTCGCACGCCGAGCATCATGCTTGGTGATGGCGTTCAGAAGCTCGCGGTGCTGAGCGATGTTCGCCGTGAAATCCGGCAGGCGCTGCCTCGCGAGGTGCCAGATCCGGTAGGACAGATTGAAGTACCGCTCAAGTGTGTCCTGCAGGTAGGCGTTGCGGGCCGTACTGTAGATCAGGCGATGCGCGTTCGCATCAAGTGCCATCAAGCGGGGTCCGCTGCTCGCGGTTGCGTCCTGAATCTTGCTGATAAGGGCGGAGAACGCCCGCTCATCCTCGGGACGGAAACGTTCCGCGGCCAACGCCGCGGCAAATCCCTCAAGCTGGACCCGAACCTCGGAGATCGCGGCGAGATCGGTGATCTGGACCTCCGAAACGAACGTGCCTCGACGCGGATAGATATCGACCAGCGTCTCGAGCTCTAGTCGCTTGATCGCTTCACGGACCGGCGTTCGACCCACCTTGAGGTCACGCATAAGCTCATCCTCGTCGATCGGTGTTCCAGGTCGAAGCTCCAGCGAGATAATGCGGTCGCGGATCCTCACGTAGGCGCGTTCACTAAGCGACATCTCCTCGGCCACCGGCGCCGAAGGTGATCGATGGCCACGGGTAGGACGTGACGAGGCTCGAGTGTTCCGCTGGGTGGACGCCATGACAGCTAAGTCGGCCGGTCTGAGATCGTTGGACGATCGTATCTTGGCCGTCGGCTTCGTTTGCCATCCAGCGTTGACCGGTTCGGTTGCCGGACAACGGGTCGGCGGCTTGCGCTCGCCTCGTCGAGCCGCCGCACGGGCGTCGTATAGGGCGCGCCGCGAGCGATCTCCGGGTCGCGCTCGGCCTCCGCGAGGATCTCCTCGAAGGCATCGGCGAGGGAGTCGAGGCCCTCGCTGGTCTCGGTCTCGGTGGGCTCGACCATCAGCGCCTCGTCGACCAGCAGCGGGAAGTAGATCGTCGGCGGGTGGAAGCCGAAGTCCAGCAGGCGCTTGGCGATGTCGAGCGTCCTGCACGTCGAGCTCGCGCTTGGCCGGCGCACCGGAGAGGACGAACTCGTGCATGCAGGTGCGGTCGAATGCGAGCGGCAGGTACTTGCCCGTCGCGCCCCTCCCGCAGCCTCGCGAGCAGGTAGTTGGCGTTCAGCACCGCCGTCTCGGAGGCCTCGCGCAGGCCGTCGCCGCCGAGGCTGCGGATGTAGGCGTAGGAGCGGACGAAGACGCCGAAGTTGCCCGGCGAAGCCGCGCAGCCGCCCGATCGACTTCGGCTTGGTCGTAGTCGAAGTCGAACGCCGGAGCCGCGCCGTTGCCGCCGTCGAGCGGACGACGCGCGGAACCGGCAGGTAGGGCTCGATGCGGTCGGAGACCGCGATCGGCCCGGCGCCGGCCCGCCGCCGCCGTGGGGCTGGGAGAAGGACTTGTGGAGGTTGACGTGGACGATGTCGAACCCCATGTCGCCGGGCCGGCTGCGGCCCATGATCGCGTTCAGGTTCGCGCCGTCGTAGTAGAGCGTCGCGCCACCTGCGTGGACGATCGACGGCGATCTCGCGCGATGTTCTCGTCGAACACGCCCAGCGTGTTCGGGTTGGTGAGCATGAGACAGGCGACGTCGTCGTCGACCTTTGAGCGCAGGTCGTCGACGTCGACGCCGCCGCGCTCGTCGGTGGCGATCTTCACGACCTCGTAGCCGGCCATCGTCACCGAGGCGGGATTGGTGCCATGTGACAGTGTCGGGCGTCAGCACCCGCGTCCGCTCCTCGCCGCGGTCGGTCGTGGTAGGCGCGCGTGAGGAGCAGCCCGCGAACTCGCCGTGCGACCCGGCCGAGGGCTGCAGCGAGACGTGCGGGCAGGCCGCAGATCTCGGCGAGCGACGCGCTCGAGACGCCACATCAGCTCGAGCGCCCCCTGCGCGCGCTTCGGGATCCTGAGCCGGATGAAGCCGCGCGTGGCCGGGCAGCGCCGCGACCTTCTCGTTCAGGCGCGGGTTGTGCTTCATCGTGCACGAGCCGAGCGGATAGGGCCCCGTGTCGAGGTCGAAGTTGCGCCGCGAGAGGCGGTTGTAGTGCCGGACGATCTCGGGCTCGGAGACCTCGGGCAGCTCGCGGTCCACGCTCGCGCAGCAGGCTCTGCGGGATCAGCTCGTGAGCGGACTTCTCCGGCACGTCGCGGGCCGGGACGGTGGCGGCGCGGCGGCCGTAGACCAGCGCTCGTAGATCGTGGTGGCGCGTGTCCCGCTGCTGCGGGGTGGGGATTTCGGCGGTGAGGGCGGGGGAACGGCGCCGGGTGGAGGGGGTCATACGCTATGGACCTCCTCCGTTATCGGCAGGCTTCAAATCCGATATCCGCGGGGATCACCTCCCGCCAGATCGCTACTGCCCGAGCGCCCGTCCAGCGATCGGCCAGCCGATCGATGTCGCCCTTGGAGCGGCGCTCGGTGATCGCGACCAGGAGCCCGTCGCGTACTCGGGGTACTCGCGAGCGAGCGGGTAGCCGGCGGCGATCCCGTCCTCGGCTCACACGGTCCAGGACTTCGGCCACCGGCGCCTCGAGCCTCACGGCGAACTCGCGGGCCACGGGGCGTCGTGCAGTAGCTCGATCCCCGCGACCGGCGCGAGGCGCTCGCGCGCGTAGGCGGTGCGACGGACCAGCAGCTCGCCGAGCTCGACGATGCCGCGCTGCCCGAGCCAGGCGAGGTAGATCGTCCCGGCGAGCGCGTTGAGCGCCTGGGAGGTGCAGATGTTGTGGGTGGCCTTCTCGCGGCGGATGTGCTGCTCGCGGGTCTGCAGCGCGAGCACGAAGCCGCGGCGGCCGTCGGCGTCGGTGGTCTCGCCGGCGATCCGGCCGGGCATGCGGCGCAGGTGCTCGGTAGGTGGCGGCGAAGAAGCCGAACGAGGGGCCGCCGAAGTCGAGCCGGTTGCCGAGCGGCTGGCCCTCGCCGACCGCGACGTCGAACGCCGCACTCGCCCGGGGGGCGCAGGACGCCGAGGGTGATCGCGTCGACCGACGGCGACGCAGAGGGCGCCCGCCTCGTGCGCCGGCGCGCCGCGAGCGCCTCCAGATCCTCGACCGCGCCGAGGAAGTTCGGGTTCTGGACGAAGACGGCGGCGGTGTCCGGTCGTCGAGGGCGCCGGCGAGCTCGCCGGCGTCGGTGAGTCCGCCGTCGAGCCCGCACCTCGACGACCTCGGCGCCGAAGCCCCGCGCGTAGGTCGCGAGCGTCTCGCGGCAGTGCGGGTGCAGGCCGCGCGAGACGACCAGCTTGCGCCGGCCCTTCTTCGCGCCGAGCGCCAGGTAGGCGGCGGACGCGACCGAGGATGGGCCCTCGTACAGCGAGGCGTTGGCGACCGGCAGCCCGGTCAGCTCGGAGATCGCGGTCTGGAACTCGAACATCACCTGGAGGCCGCCCTGGGAGACCTCTGGCTGGTACGGCGTGTACGGCGTCAGGAACTCGGAGCGCTGAGTGATCGCGTTCGACGATCGCCGGGACGTAGTGGTCGTACATGCCGGCGCCGAGGAAGCAGGTCTCGGCGTCCGCGTCGGCGTTGCGCGCGGCGAGGAGGCCAGGTGGTCGAAGACACTCGGTCTCCGTAGAGCCCGGTCGGGAAGGTCCAGATCGCGGTCGAGCCGTACAGCTCGGCGGGATGTGCGCGAAGAGCTCGTCGACCGACCCGACGCCGATGGCGTCGAGCATCGCCTGCGCGGTCGGCGTCGGTGGCTGACGTGTACCTGGTCAGGCATTTCTCCAGCAGCTTCCGGTAGCCATCAGCATCGAGCAACTGATCTCGGCTCCGCGGTATCAGACGAGCCTGACCCGCACGAGCCAGCCGTCGCCGTACGGATCCTCGATGATGAGCTCGGGCTTGTCGGAGACCGCCTCGTTGACGGCGAGGATCTCTCCCGAGAGGGGCGCGTAGACGTCCGACACCGCCTTCACGGACTCGACCTCGGCGTAGGCCTGGTCCTTGGTCACGTCCGAGCCGGCCTCGGGCGGCTCATAGAACACGACCTCGCCCAGCGCGTCCTGCGCGTACCAGGTGATGCCGAAGGTCGCCTCCTCCCCATCCACGCGCGCCCAGTCGTGCTCCGCGTGGTATCGCAGGTCCTCGGGATAGCTCTCCTCTGCCATGGGCGGTCTAGGTCTCCTTTCGGTACAGGGGTTTCGATTCGATTTGCGCGTGCTTGCGCTTGCCGCGGACGTCGATCTCGAGCTCGGATCCAGGCTCCGCGAGCTCGGCGGCGACGTAGCCCATCCCGATCCCCTGCTCCAGGCAGGGAGACAGGGTTCCACTCGTGACCACACCGACCTCCCGGTCGCCGTCCATGACCGGGTTTCCCTCGCGCGGGATCCCGGGGCCGGTGAGGACGAACGGGGCGAGCTTCTGCTCCGTGCCGGCCTCGCCGGCCGATGCGACCGCCTCGGCGCCGATGAAGCCCGTCGCCTCCTTGCAGCACCAGCCGAGTCCGGCCTCGATCGGGTTGCGGGTCTCGTCCACGTGCTCTTGGCGCACGCCCTGGTAGCTGACCGGCATCTCCCACCTCGCGAACGGGACCAGTTTCGCTCCCGCCTTGACGTGCTCACTGTGGAGCGCGGTCCGCCGTAGGCTCATCGGCGTCGAGGATAGTATTCGCCGCGGGCAGTCACCTGATATATGAGTTGTATCAACAATTTGGCTCTAAGACCGGCCGCTTAGGAGGGCTCTGAGACGCCTGGCTTCCGTACGGGGCAACCTCTGGCCTTCTTGGCTCGGGTGGCAGCGGCGTCGACCTTGGGAGCGGGTGGTGGATCTGCAGCGCCAACCGGGGTGCCTGCCGCCAAGCATGACCGACGGGCCACCTTTGCAACTGGGTCTTTCGCCGGAAGTCTGACCCCCGTATTGGCAAGCCGTCGTGCAGGGGCGATACTCCGCAGGCGATGTCGCAGGAGAACGTGGACCTCATACGGCGTAGCACCGAGTTGTGGCTGGGCGGGAACTTCGAAGCCTGGGTCGAGACGATCGACCCCGAGGTCGGGTGGGACTTCTCGACCCACCCGCTTCCGGACGTTCCGAACCGGGGCCGAGGCCGTGAAGCGTTCATCACCGACATGCTCGGCACCTACATGGGCGGCTGGAACGACTACTCCGCCAACATCAAGGAGGTTTCCGAGGCGGGAGAGCAGGTCATCCTGGTCTTGACGAGACGGCGACCATGCGAGACGCGGGGGTGCCCTTGGAACGAGACCTGGTGCATCTTTGGACGGTCCTTGACGGAAAGGCCGTTTTCCTCCGGGTCTTCCGGACGAAGGACGAAGCCCTCGAAGCCGCCGGGCTGTCGGAGTAGGCGATGTCGCAGGAGAACGTCGAACTCACCCGCCAGGTGATGGACGCCTTCACCCGTCGCGACCTCGATGCCTATCTCGCGCTCACGGACCCGAAGGTTGAGTTCACGCCGTATGAGGTGGCGGTGCAGGGCAGGCCGTACCGGGGTCATAACGGCATCCGCAGGTGATGGGAGGAGACGTTCTCCGTGCTCCCGGATGTCAGGCCCGAGGTCTACGGGGTCAGAGATTGCGGGGAGATGACATTCTTGTGCGGGTGTCTTCGCGGTCAGGGCGTGACCAGCGGCGCGTCGTTTGAGCGAGCGATCTACATCGCGGCGCAGTGGCGGGAGCGGAAGCTGATCTCGTGGCACACCTTTGAGACCGAAGCCGAGGCCCTCGAAGCCGCCGGGCTTGAGGAGTAGGAAATGTCGCAGGAGAACGTGGAAGCCCAGCGCCGCATCCAGAATGCACTTGTCCGTGGCGACTACCAGCCATCGATCGCGGCCCTTGATGAGGAGGTCGAGCTTTGGGTCGACCCCCGGACCAACCCGGAGGCCGGTGAGTTCCGTGGGCGCACGGCTGTCATCGCCTGGTGGACCGACTTCGTCGCAAGCTTCGAGGACTACTGGGTCCAGCCGGGTGAGTTGATCGACGCCGGGGACTGGGTGTTGGTGACCAACCGCTCGGGTGGCGGCCTGGTTCTTAACCGGCCACCGCCTAGTCCCCAGCCCTCGGAAATTCCAGCCGAGGCTTCTCCAGTGGCGTATTGCAGGTGCCTGCCAACCGAGATCTTTTCGAACGAATTGGAACTAGATTGGAACCAAGGTCTCAGACCCCCGGGCTCGGGTCCACTTTGAGATCGGCTTCACAGAGCCATTCCGCTGAAGGTGAGCGACGGGACTCGAACCCGCGACCGACTGGACCACAACTCCGAAGTTCGAGGCCATGCAGGGCTTGCCGTGCCAGGTGAGGTGCTCTCAGGTCACCTCAGATAGCCCGGGTTCGCTTAGTTCGGGACCACCGACGGGACCACGACACCCGGTATCGCTTTTCGTCCAGAGCACAACGTTTCGCTTTGCATGGAAAGCGACACTTCTCGCGTTAGGTTCCCGCGGGCGTGCTGAAGACAGGAGAGCCGGGTCTGGCGGGAGGACGGCGCCCCGCTGCGCCGGATGGTGGAGAATCCGGACAATCGAGACTCCCGAGGTGACGCACCTCGGCTACCGGATCGCAACCACTGACAGGAGTGCCGCATGAGCACGCAAGCCGGCAACAAAGTGAATCTCTCGATGTCCGTGTCCGCCGACGGCTTCGTCGCCGGACCCAACCAGGACGAGGACAATCCGCTCGGCGTCGGCGGGATCGAGCTGCACAGGTGGCACATCGATGAGGGCCCCGAGAGCGGCGGACACCCCGTCAACAAGCAGGTGATGTCGGAGATGATGGACGGGATGGGCGCCTTCATCATGGGGCGGAACATGTTCGGCCCGATCCGCGGCGAATGGGGCGACTCGGACTGGAAGGGCTGGTGGGGAGACGATCCGCCGTACCACGCTCCGACCTACGTCCTCACCCACCACGCCCACGATCCGATCGAGATGGAGGGAGGCACGACCTTCCACTTCGTCACCGAAGGGATCGAGTCCGCCTACGAGCAGGCGAAGGCGGTCGCCGGAGGCCAGAACATCTCCATCGCCGGCGGCGCCTCATGCGCCCAGCAGGCCCTCAAGGCCGGGCTGGTCGACGAGGTCGACCTCCAGGTGTCCCCGGTGATCCTCGGCGCGGGGGAGCGGCTCCTCGACGGCTTCGAGCCGGGAGAGCCGGAGCTCGAGCTGGTGCGCGTGCTCGAGGCTCCCGGCACGATCCACATCCGCTACCGGGTGGTCACGTAGCACGCTCGTCCCACTCAGGAAACAGCTGGGTTTATCGTCGCGCTGGTCCTGGTCGGCTGGTTGGTGGTTCGTGATAGGGCGCGAACCTAAAGAGCAGAGAGAGCGCCGACCCCCTCTGCCCCGCCCCCCGTCCAACTCCCGTCTGGGCGCGGGTCGGATCGGAGCGAACACCGCCCGCGAATCTCACTTCCCCTCAAGACCGAATCGCCTTACGGAACCCTGCCGAAGTCACACCGGTACTCGGCCTTGCGCCGCCCACTTCAGATTTGCCAGCGGCGTCGAGCTTGATCAGGAGGTCGCGTTCCTTAACACGTGGCGCAACGGGAAAGTGCGTCGAAGCCCGCGCCTGGCTCAACCACGCCGAGGCCCTCAAAGCCGCCGGGCTTTCGGAGTAGGCGATGTCGCAGGAGAACGTGGAGATCGTTCGCGCCGCAATCGACGCCTTCAACCGCGGAGATGTGGACGCCGCGTTCAAGGACGTGATTCCGGATTTCGAGTACGACCAGACGCGGGCCGTCGGCATTGACCGTGGCGTGTTCAACCTCGAACAGTTCCGTAGCTTGCTGGTCACGTTCACTGACAGCTGGGAGTCCTTTACGATCGACGCCGACGAGCTGATCGACGCAGAAGAGGGCGTGGTAATGCCGTTTACGAACGTCGCGCGAGGCCGCGATGGAATCGAGGTCCAGGCTCGCGGCATCTGGGTCTGGACGATCCGCGACGGCTCGATTGTGCGTGCCTGTCTCTATCAGGACCGCCAGGAAGCCCTCAAAGCCGCCGGGCTTCAGGAGTAGGCGATGTCGCGGGAGAACGTGGAGATCGTGCGTCGCGTGATCGACGCTTGGAACCGCCAGGACATCGAAGGGATACTCGCCCTGATCGATGCTGAGGCCGAGTACATCAATGCCGCAACGGCGGTTGAGCCCGGCACCAGGCGAGGGCACGACGAGATCGTCGCCGTGGCTAGAACTCAGTGGGAGAGCCTGCCCGGTGCCGTTTGGGAGATCGATCGACTTCTCGATCGCGGCGACGAGGTGATCAGCGTGGGCTGTGTTTCTCGGGCTATGCCTGGAAGTGATGCTCGCATCGACAACCCCATCCTGCAGTCGTGGAGATTCCGCGATGGGAAAGTCATCCGGCTCGAAATGCTCGGCGCTGGCCCCGAATTTCAGGAGGCCCTCGAAACCGCTGGGCTTGAGAAGTAGGCGATGTCGCAGGAGAACGTCGAGCTTCTGCAGCGCCTCCAGAGCGACTGGAATGACGGCGAACCCACCGTCGACGCGAGCGCCTATGACCCGGATGTCGTCTTCCTGCCGCGTCGGGCCGCCACCCAGGGCGGATACCGGGGCCTGTCGGGCATCGAGGAATTCATCACCGACACCTTCGAGGTGTTCGACAAATTCGAACTGCACTCCGACTATAAGGACCTGGGCGACCGGGTCCTCGCATGGGGCACCCTCCATGTCCGGGCGAGAAGCAGCGGCATCGAGACCGACATCGAAATCGGGGGGCTGTTCGAGTTTCGGGAGGGGCGAATCGTGCGCTGGGAGGACTTCGGATCGAAAGACAAGGCCCTCGAAGCCGCCGGGCTTCAGGAGTAGCGCCCTGACCCGTCGCAGCCCTATTTTCTCGATCAGCAGTCCGTGCAAGTTGTCGCGACCGATCCACCCCAGCTACCACCCCGCTTGCTACTGACGGATAAGGGGGTAGGGGTCTCAAATCCGGAGGACCCAAAAAGGAATTCCTTACTTCAGTCAGAGGGGGGTGGATCCCTCCTGGGAACGCCATGACCAAGTTCGAGACCGGTTACCCGATTGAAAGACCAATCAGACAGCTCATGTGCGCCTATGACGCCGGTTCCCGTCTTCCCAAGGAATCTCATCAATATCGACCGAGAGGGCGTTAGGAAAGCGCTGTGGAATGAGTACGAACTCGCCCTCGGGCCCTTAGGAACGTCTAGAGATTGGCCCCTCGGATTGCTTGCTGCCAAGGTCGAACCGACGACCTTCAATGAACGCGACACTTAGCCAAACCCGGGTTGGAGTCGAACGTGGCGGAAGAGTCCTGGTGCGGGCTTACAGCAATTGCCCCCCGTCTCATAACCAACGTTGACCCTGACATCCGCATAGACCGGCGGATCGCCGCTCCAACCCCTTCCACCGACATACAGCGGCCCATGCGGTGATCGCAACCCGGCACCTAGCAGGAACCCACCCCAATCGCGGCCCTTTGCTGATGCGTCGTGGGGCACCGGTCCTGGAGTCCTCACTTCGATCCGGATGCCGTCGATTGACACGGAGACCTAAGCCGCTGGCTTCTTGAGAACCAGGTCGAGCCCGACCCTGTCGCAGGCAACTGAGTTTGAAGCCGAAGGACAGGAGACCCCGATAAATGGGCCATAGGCCAGAGGAATGGGATGCGTCCTGACCGGGATCCTTCTTGCCGAGTGCAGAGCCTGCGAGGCCCGCGGGAACTCCGGGAGATTGCGTCGCCCGCCGCAGCGGTCGGCCAACCGCAAAGAGTGGCCAACCAGGGCCTGCGACGCATAGGCAGCCCCGCTTGGCCCGCGGAAGAGCCCGATCAGCCTCTCTAGTTGGCGATTGGTGAGCGAGCCCCGAAGCTTCGGAAGAAAGCACCGAGTAAAGGGCGGAAACACGACAGCGAGATCTTTGGAGGCCCCATCGACTACCGCTTGGCGGACTCCCATCAACGCTGCCTCCGGCGTTCCGGTCTTGAGACTTGGTTGCCGCGACCCTCGCGGTGGGCCGCGGCGAAGGCTGTCAAGAATCTGCTCGATGTCACGCTTGACCGAGGTGCTCGGTCCGGTCGGGCTCGACCAGATCCTGGCCCAGAATCCCTTCGCCCGAGGCGAAACGCCAACAAACCGGCCTCTCCGCATTCGTGCCCACCGGAATAGCTAAGGGAGACAGGGCGCAGCAGTCTCAGAAAGGAGGCTCGGAACTCTCACGTCGCGGCGCCAGGAAATGAGCCCCATTCGGCATGGACGAGATCTCGTCGAGGATCTGCAAACATCGCCCCACCTCTCGGCATCTGATCCAAGACGCGATTCGGGAGGCAGATCGAGGTCACCGGGCCGTACACGCCGAACGAGGAGACCTGGAGGGTTACCGTCGCACCCGGGAGATTGGCAACACCGACCTGATGCCATCCCGCCGGAATCCTCGCCGAGACATCGCTGGTTGGGCTGTAGTACTCGGTGGCAGTGCCGGAGGCCGACTTATTGGTTCGCCCACCACTATCAGAACAGCCAGGGACCACAAGCGCGGCTGCCACGAGCATGATCAGCCCTGCCCGCTCGGATCTCGTTATGGATCGCCTCACTGATCTTCATACGTCTCCGGACCTCTCAGCGGTCCCAGCTACCGATTCAGCGAAGTGCAGCACCAACCCTGAACTCGGGGAAAGGCCCCGCCATTGCGTTCGGCCCCGGGCGCGAACTGGCTCGAAATATTCGAGACCGCGACGATCCGCTTCGGCTGCTTTGGACTAAGGAAGAGCCACTGGTCCGCGCTTTGCCAACCGAGAAGCAACCAACGACCGTTGGGCGACCAGGCGAGGTCGCTGAAGCGGCCAGGTCCAGCGAAGAGACTCCGAGTGCCGGTGGTTCCCGAGAGAAGAAGCTGGCTGCGTTCTGTAGGAGGGTTGGCCCGGGTGAGGAGCGCGACCGAATGCCCATCGGGCGAAAGCCGGGCATCGGTGATCACTGCATGGGAGGGGGCCGAACGTCGCCATAGCAGGCGCCCCTTGGGGTTGTAGTCCTCCACAGCGCTCGATCGCACGACCAAGAGCCTCTTGCCATCTGTCGACCAATGAAGGCCGATCGGAGCGGAACCCCGCCGGATCGTGAACACCCTTCGACCGCTGTCCGCGGCCACCGCCGTGACCCCGCCGCCTTTCCTGACGTAGGCGAGAACGTAGGCGGGCCCAGGCATCCAAGCGGGGGCGACATTGGCAACGCTCTTCGCAAGCAGATGATCGCCGCTGCCATCTCCATTCACTACCCGTAGCGAGCCGCCGCTCAGGTAGACGATCCGGAAGCCGTCGGGGCTGTTCCAGCTCGGCAGGCTCACGGACCTGGATCGGGCGAGCGTCCATCTCACTCCACCGTCGGAGTCGAGTGCGAGCAGCTGGTGCTTCGTGGTCGCGGCAACGAAGAGGCCGCGGGGAGACCAGGTGGCATTGCGGAACTCGCCGAGCAGTCGCTTTGACCCGTCGCGATGGACGACCCACGCACCTTCTCTTGATTCGACCAGCACCCTTCCGGGAGCAGGCAGGGAGGTCAGCGCAGGGCTGGCGTGCTCGCGTCCCGGGTTGACGGCGTCCTTGACCCAGTGGCGCACCGTCGCACCGGCGGGGCTGACGAGGATGCCAATCAGCCCGACCGCAATCGCCACCTGCACAGCCCGTCGGCGCCATGGCTTCCGCGGACGCTCCTGATCGGTCTCGGCGTAGGCGGCCTGGATCACCCTCCATGCTCTCTCCTCAGCGTTGGCAGCATCGGGAGGGCTTTGATCTCGAAGCGCCCGGCGAACACTTTCCTCGGTCTCTCTCATCCCTCTTGCCGATCGATCCGCTCGCCCAGGCGATCTAGTGCCCGCCTGAGCCTGGAGTTGACGGTGCCCCGAGGGAGTCCGAGCATCTTCGCGATCTCGCCAGGGGTGTAGTCAAGGAGGAAGCGCAGGACGATCACCCCTCGATGCTCAGCGGAGAGTCCGGCCAAAAGGTCATCGAAACCGGCAATCGATTCGTCCTTTCCTGAATCCCTTCCCAAAGCAGCTACGGGCAATGTCTCAATGCTCACCTCGGCCCTCAGCGTTCGGGTGCGGCTCCAATCGATTGCCCGGTTTACGACGATGCGGTAAAGCCACGGCCTAAAGCGCCGACTGCGATCGAAGCGACCCAAAGCCCTGATCGCGGAGAGGAAAGCCTCCTGGGCGATGTCCTCCGCCGCTTGAGCGTCGCGAACGATCAGAAAGGCGGCGCGGTGAGCGTCTCGCCAGTGTCGGCGAAACAGAACCTCCAGGGCCTCTTCTGAGCCGTCTTGGGCGGCTCTGAGTAGCTGGCCTTCGCTCTGGTGCTCCTGAGGATCAGCGATCAATAGCCGGGATCTTCTGCCCGGTCCGGTTTTCGGAGAGCTTTCCTCTGACGAGGCGAGCCCCCAACCAAGGAGTCGTTGCCTCAGATCCCCGTCGGCGGCCATAGACCCAGCCTCCAGGCAGATGTGGCCACGGTCAACCCAGCGCATGAACTCAATACGCCCAGCGAAGGACCAGAGGTCCCGAAATATTCGGATTCTCGTTTCGGGACCTTTCAGCGTGTCGGAGCCGTAGTGGAGAGAGATGACCCGTATTCGAATGCTCACGATCGGCGCCTTGGGTCTCGTAGCTGGAACCCTGGCGCTGATCTGGGGATCCACCGCTCCGGCGTCCCGGCCGCAGTGGCGGACCTTCTCGGTTGCTGAGCAGGGCGTTAGCGGCAAGATCCCGCCGGGATGGCATTTGGCCAAGAAGACTCTCGTCCCAGGGTTGCTCGATCCGCACGAAGTCCTCTCACTCGGAACGGGACCCCTGCCGATCGGCGGGGGAGGCAACTGCGGTGCCTATCCCATCAAGGCAATCGAGGCCATGGGCCCACTGGACGCGATCATCTCGATCCAAGAGCGAAAGATTCCCAGCCACCCCACAGCGAGATCGTGGCGGGGATTTCCGGCTCGACCGACCCATTTCAATCTTCGAGCCCTCCGCCCTGCACCGAGCACCATTCGCATCACCAGGGTGATGGGCTACGTCACCACCAACATCTTCTTCCGAGACCACGGACGAACCTTCACGGCAATGGTCGCTACAGCACAACCTGCCTCAGTGGTTCTTCGTAAGCGGCTTGAACGGATCCTCGATGGCTTGCGCTTTCCGTCAGAGAAATGAGGCCGAAGCGCGGAAGCGGGTTCAGCGGTCATTCGTCAATCGTTCAGCGTTTTGGACGCCAATGAATGAGGCGGTCGCTCAAGAACTGGCGCAAATCGGTGTGCGCGGGAACCTGCGGGCTGCAGGTGTAATGGTGATGGCAGTCTCTTGGCTGGCGCTGACCGCCCCGCCCGCAACGGGGGACATCGCCGTGGTTGGGGTGAGTCCTCGGCACGCCAATCCGGGAGAGAAGGTCAACGTCTCCATTGGCTCGGGCATCTCAATCAGCTCCCCCAGAGGCGACGGACCGTTTCCTGTTTCGCTCGTTCCTCTCGCCCACACGCCGAAACCTCACCGGTGCGACTCAAACGCCGAGGCCACTTGCCTTCCGGTGGTCCTTGGCCCGCCCAGGAAGGCACCTTTCGTCTATTTAGGACAGGCGACCCGCGTAAGGAACCAGGGCAAGCGATACTTGGAGGAGTTCCGCCTTCACTTCCAGGTCCCGGCAGTTACGCCCGGCCGCTACAGCTTCGTGATCTACAGTCCCGGCTCCTACCCAGGGCCCAGGGCCGGGCTCATCGTCGACTACGGCAAGGACGGTTCCAAGCTGCTTCGAGTCGGTCGAGGCAACGTTGGTGGTGATGACGCGGACGGTATGGGACCCCCGTGGTTCGCTGTAGCGGCGGCGATCATGGGTGTCACGCTAGGGGGGGTGGTTCTTCGCCGACGGAGATCGGGAAGGGGTTGAAGCGATGGAGAACGGAGACCTGATGCGCACCAGGGCTGACCACCCAACGACCCCGGCTCACAAACGCGAGATTGGCAGACGAGGAGGGGGCAGGGAATGCAAAAGCTCCTGGTGTCGAGACGACCAGGGATTCTCGTCGGAGCCCGGCGGATACCTGCGACATCGCCTAATCCGACAACCCGGCGGCTTCGAGGGCAGGCGAGATTTCTGTCGGGGAAGGCTTGCCACCGAACGACCTTGCCGCTGCGAACCGTGAACACCATCCCGTAGGGCGCGAACTCCGTCTTGAGGCCGGTGTGCCGTCCCCATTGCCACTGGTTGCGGATCAGCAGCACCACCTCGTCGCCCGCCTCCACCACGTCCTGGATCTCGAACTGGAGATCGCTCCACGCCGAGAGCCAGTTCCGCCAGTAGGTTCTAACGCCCTCGTGGCCGTGGTAGACGCCGGCGATATCCGGGTAGGTGTCCGCGAACGCCGAGGCGTCCCATTCGATCTCCGGGTCATAGAACTCGAACGCCAACTCGTGCTGCCGGCGCTGGAACCCCTCCGCCAGCGTCCGAACGATCTCCACGTTCTCCTCCGACATCGGTTATTCCGGGTATCCCGCGGCTTGGAGGGCGGCTCCCAGATCCCTGCCCCACTCGAAGCGGGCAATCCTGCCGTCGCGCAGGGTCCAAGTGTGCGCCTCTTCTTGGAGAACCTCGCTCTGACTCCCCCGCCCCCGGGTGCGAAAGTTGACCGCGGCGACGACGCCATCTCCGCAGTCGAACAGTTCGCGAACCTCGTTCCAGGGCAAGTCAAAGTGGTCGGCACTGCTTCGGAAGGCCTTCTCGACCGCCACCGGACCGTGACGAGTGCCGGGCTCGATTGCTTCGGGGGGATTGACGTACTCGACATCTGGCGTAAAGAGTTCGCGAAGCCGCTCCTGACCTCTGTCCATCATTTGTTCCTCATAGATTCGCCGCACGACCTGCACGTTCTCCTGGGACATCGTCTGCGCAGTATCGCTCAGGATCTGGCACGGGCGGTCTCGGAGACCGCTCACGGGACGTATCTGCACTCCTAAGTCCCGTAGATATGGGAGCCGTGACGCGGCGTGGCTGCAGATAGGGGTGGCCGGGGACGTTAGTACCCCTGTAGTACCCCGACACGCCTCGAACGAAGTTACGGCCCAGCCGGCCAGCACAAGCGTCGTCGGGATGATGGTGGGGCCGGCGTCGAGCCCGTATTAGCGGCAGAGCAAGAGCTGAGAGGCGCCGAGCGGCGCCAGGACCTTCTTGGCGCCAGCCCGTGAGCTGAAATTCCTTCCGGTTTCCGTGTAGTCGGGCCGGACCTGGTGTAATCCACGTCGCGTAGGAGGAGCGGCCTGTTCAGACATCCAGCGCGGCAAACGCGGGTCTCGACAGCGCCAGTCAGGCAGGAGATAATGCGCAGGCGATGTCGCAGGAGAACCGAGAGATCGTTCTCGACGCCTATGCCCGCTTCAACGCAGGCGAGAAGGTCCCGGAGTTGTGGTTCTGGCATGAGGACGCCGAGTATCACGCCGCCCGTGAGGACCCGGACTCCGCCGTGCATCGCGGGATCGACGCCATTAGGCGGCAGTTCGCCAGCTGGTTGGAGGCATATCCCGACCTGAATGTCGAGGTCCTGGATGCCCAGACGAACGAAGACAAGGTTCTCCTTTGGGTCCGCTTCATTGGGCACGGAGCAGCCAGCGGCATCCCGCTCGATATGGAACTGGCCCACCTCTACACGATGCGTGACGGCAAGGCGGCACGAGCGGTCGAATGCATGGATCGCGACGAGGCCCTCGAAGCCGCCGGGCTGTCGGAGTAGGCCAAGCCGACGGCCTTCTGCCCTTGACGTAATACCTCCTCAGCTAGGTCACGGCCAGAGCGAGATACTGCGCAGGCGATGTCGCAGGAGAACGTGGAGATCGTGCGAGCGCAGTACGCCTCGTTTGGTCAGATCACCGAGGGCGGCGAGGTCCACCCGTGGGTTCTCGGGTACTTCGACCCGAACTGCGAGTACCGGCCGGTCGAGGAGGTCGACGCGATTCGCGGTCACGAGGCGCTGATCGAATGGACCGAGCGCTGGATCGAGGCTTGGAGCAGCTATAGCGACCAGGTCGAGGAGATCATCGACGGGGGCGAGATTGTTGTCGCTGCGGTCAGCATCAGCGGTCGTGGGCGCACCAGCGGCGTCGAGATACGCCAGCGGTTCTTTCACGTCTTCGAGATGCGCGGGAGCAGGATCCTTCGACTGCGCGAGTACCTGGACCGGGACGCGGCCCTCGAAGCCGCCGGGCTGTCGGGGTAGCGCCCTCAGCCGCCGCCCCGTCTCCCTCGCTTGCTACCGATCAGCTACCGATTGTCAGCGGGGCGGGCTTCCCCAAGCGTGAGTCGCCATGCTGGGCGATCCGCGCCAGAGGCGGGGTTCGGCCCATATGTCGCGGTTTGTCGAGGTCTGACGGGAAGACTGAATGAGTTCTAGGGCAGCCTGGTTCTTAACCGGCCACCGCCTAGTCCCCAGCCCTCGGAAATTCCAACCGAGGCTTCTCCAGTGGCGTATTTCAGGTGCCTGCCAACCGAGATCTTTTGGAACGAATTGGAACTAGATTGGAACCAAGGTCTCAGACCCCTGGGCTCGGGTCCACTTTGAGATCGGCTTCGCAGAGCCATTCCGCTGAAGGTGAGCGACGGGACTCGAACCCGCGACCGCCTGGACCACAACCAGGAGCTCTACCAGCTGAGCTACGCCCACCGCGCAGCTCAAATCTAGCGGTCGGGAGCCGCGGCTCACTGCTCGATCGGCGGCGGGCCGGTGCCGGTTCGCAGTGCTCCGGCGCTGGCGGCGACGACCAGGGCGATGGCGACGATCTCCCGCGGCGCCAGCTCCTGGCCGAGGGCGATAAGGCCGATCAGCGCCGCGACCGCCGGCTCGAGGCTCATCAGGACGCCGAAGACCCCGGCGGGGAGCCGACGCAGGGCCTCGAATTCGAACGAGTAGGGGATCACCGAGCTGAGGATCGCCACCGCTACTCCGACGGCGAGCAGATGCGGGTCGAGCAGATCTCCCCCGCCCTTGGCGATTCCGATCGGGGCGAGCAGCGCGGCTGAGATCGACATCCCAAGCGCTAGACCGGTCCCGCCCTCATAGATCCTCCCCAAAACCCCGCCGATCAGGATGTAGGCGCCCCAGAAGAAACCGGCGACTAGCGCCAGGGCGGCACCGGTGGCATCGATCCCGGAGCCCCCGAGGCCCCCGGAGAGAAGGACGATGCCGGCCGCCGCGAGCATCGCCCAGATGAGATCGATCGACCTGCGCGTGCTGAGCACGGCGACGCCCAGCGGGCCGACGAACTCGAGGGTGACGGTGATCCCGAGTGGGAGCCGGTCCAGCGCCTCGTAGAAGCAGAGGTTCATTCCCGCCAGGGCGATTCCGAACAGCAGAATGGCTCGAAGCGCAGCGCCCGAGTGGCCTCGCAGCGACGGCCGCCAGATCGCCATCAGGATGGTGGCGGCGAACAGCGATCGCAACAGCACCGCTCCGTCCGGACCGAGCTGGTCAAAAAGGGTCGTCGCGAGGGCGGCGCCCGACTGCACCGTGACGATCGCCCCGAGCACCAGTGCGACGGGGAACGCCGTGCCTCTGTGCCCGTTGCCGTTCATCGCCCGCCGAATCTAGACTCGCCGCCATGGCGAAGGAGTTCAGCCACCGGATCCGGGTCCGGTTTTCCGATTGCGACCCGCAGAACGTCCTCTTCTATGCCAACCACCTCGAGTATTTCGACGTGGCGATCACAGAGCTCTGGCGGGAGGCGACCGAGCCATACGACGCGATGACCGAGGGCGGGGTCGACATCGTCGTCGCCGAGGCGGGGATCCGCTACCTCTCCCCGGTTCGCTTCGACTCCGAGGTGGACGTGACCGTCGCCGTGACCCGCCTCGGGAACACGGGAATGTCCTCCCATCTGACGATCTCCGAGGACGGCGAGCTGCGCAGCGAAGGCGATCTGCGCCACGTTTTCGTGGCGGTCGGCTCCGGTGAGAAGGTGCCGATCCCCGATCCGATCCGCGCCGGCCTAGAGCCCTACCTATCCGAGGGCGCGGCGGCAGTCTAGGTCGGCCGCAGCGCCGCGATCGTCCTGCGCCGCAGGACGCTCGGCACCAGCGGCCCTATCAGCCAGCGGGTTTAGGCGGCTCCGCCGTCGAGCGCCAGGCCGCGGATCGGGCCCCAGGAGAGCCCGTAGCCGCCGGCGGATCCGAGCCGGCAGCATCCCGATCGTGATGAAGTTTGACCACCTCGACCAGCGGCCTCGCCAGGGCCGGCGCGGGAGGGTTGAGGACGATCTCACATCCCAGCCGGCGGGCCTCGGGCACCACCGAGAGCCGACCGTCGACCATGCCCTCGATGTAGCGCTCGAAATCCTCGATCGCCTCCGGCATCTCCCCGGACTGGGGCCCGAAAGCCGACCGACGACCCGGTGATCCTGCCAGTAGGCGTTTCGCTGCTCGCGGTCGAGGCGACGTAGCGCTCGCGCACCCGGAGCCCGAGTCGATCAGGGTTGCGAGGACCAGAGCAGAAGCTCGGGATCATCGGCGCGGTAGGCGGTGCCGGCGGGATACGCGCCCGCCCCCCCGCTCCAACTCGCCACCGATCCGCGAGTGGATCGCGCGCACCCGGGCGACGGCGCGATCGGCGTCCCCCTGGAGCCGAAGGTGATCGTGTCCATGGCGATCGCGGTGCGGCGCAGCCGCTCGTAGGGGGTCCTGAAGCGATCTGGTCGAGGCGAAGAACCCGGCCGGCGAAGGCGACCGGGTGGGCGCCCTGCATCAGCAGCGCCCGGTCCCCCGAGAAGGCCACCGCCGGCTCCGAGTTGACCCGCCGGATCATCGCGCCCTCGTCGAAGTAGCCCTTCTCGCTCATCGCTCCAAGGACTACGTACTCAGGGCGGCGCCCGGTTTGCGCGATCAGGCGGCCTGGGCGGCGGCCAGCGGGGCCGGCTCCAGCGAAAGCTCGAGCACCTCGTCGATCGTCATCACCGGGTGAAAGCGCATCTGCTCGCGCACCTCTTCGGGAACGTCGTCGAGGTCGCCGCGGTTTCTCTCGGGGATCACCACCTCGGTGAGGCCTGCGGCGTGGGCGGCCAGCACCTTCTGCTTCAGCCCCCCGATCGGCAGCACCCTGCCCTGCAGGGTGAGCTCGCCGGTCATGCCGACGTTGTGCTTGACGGGGCGCCCGCTGATCAGCGAGGCGATCGCGGTGGTCATCGTGATCCCGGCGCTCGGCCCGTCCTTGGGGATCGCGCCGGCGGGGACGTGGAGATGGAACTCTCGATCGATGAAGGCGCTCTCGTCAATTCCCAGAGCCTCGGCATGACCGCGGACGTAGGAGAGCGCGATCCGCGCCGACTCCTTCATCACGTCACCGAGCTGTCCGGTGAGGACGAAGCCCTCCTTGCCGGGCATCGAGGTCGCCTCGACGAAGAGGACGTCGCCTCCGGCGCCGGTGACCGAAAGGCCGGTGGCGACGCCGGGGACCGCGGTCCGCTCGACTGACTCCTGGAAGAAGCGCTGGCGGCCGAGATCGGAGCGGACCGCCTCGAGGTCGATTACCAGCGGGGCCTCGGCATCTCCTGAGGCGATCCGGGTGGCGCTCTTCCGCAGCAGCTTGCCGAGCTCTCGTTCCAGGTTCCGTACCCCGGCCTCACGGGTGTAATCGGTGACGATCGCCCTGATCACCTCGTCGGGAACCTCGACCTCCTCCCCGCGCAGGCCGTTTCGCTCGATCTGACGGGGCAACAGGTAGCCGCGGGCGATCGCGACCTTCTCCTCGGTCGTGTAGCCGTCGAAGTCCACCACCTCCATCCGGTCCAAAAGCGGGCCTGGGATGGTTTCGGCGACGTTGGCGGTGGCGATGAAGAGCACCCCGGAGAGATCGAGGTCGACGTCGAGGTAGTGATCTCGGAAGCTGTGGTTCTGGGCTGGGTCGAGCACCTCGAGCAGCGCGGCACTGGGGTCGCCGCGCCAATCTGCGCCCACCTTGTCGACCTCGTCAAGGAGGATCACCGGGTTCATCGTCCCGGCGTCGCGCAGGGCCCGCACCAGGCGACCCGGCAGGGCGCCGATGTAGGTGCGGCGGTGGCCGCGGATCTCGGCTTCGTCGCTGACGCCGCCGAGCGACATGCGGACGAACTCGCGCCCGGTGGCGCGGGCGATCGACTCACCGATCGAGGTCTTGCCCGTGCCGGGCGGGCCGATCAGGGTGAGGATGGCGCCCGCGCCCTTGGCGTCCTCGGCGGCGCCGCGCTCCTGCCTCAGCTTTCGCACCGCGATGTACTCGGTGATTCGGTCTTTGACATCCTCGAGGCCGGCGTGATCGGCGTCGAGCACCTCGCGGGCGCCGGCGGGGTCGAGGCGCTCCTCGGAGCGCTCCGACCAGGGGACGGCGATCAGCCAGTCGAGGTAGGTGCGGATCATCGAGGACTCGCCGGTGGCATCGCCCATCCGCTCCAGGCGGGAAAGCTCCTTCTCAGCCTGCTCGCGCACCGCCTCGGGCATCCCGGCCTCTTCGATCTTGGCGCGGTACTCATCGGCGACCGAGGCGTCGTCCTCGCCCAGCTCCTTGCGGATCGACTCCATCTGCTTGCGCAGGAAGTACTCGCGCTGCTGCTTCTCGGCCCCCGACTGGACATCGTCGCGGATCCGGGCGCGAACCTGCAGCTCGGCAAGGCGCTCCCGCTGCAGCTTCACCGCCAGCTCGAGCCGCTCGGCGACGTCGAGAGTCTGCAGCAGCTCGATCTTCTCGGCCTGGCCGAGGTCGGGCGAGTAGGCGGAGGTGTCCGCCAGCTCTCCGGGCTCTGAGATCGAGCGCAGGAAGGCCCGGATGCGGTCATCGGCCCCGCGCAGGTCGAGGATCTCCTCGACGACTGCGCGGTACTCCCGCTGCAGCTCCTCGATCCGCTCCCCGGCGAGCGCCTGATCGGGATGAGCCGTGACCTCCACCCGCAGGTCGCCGCCACCATCGGTGCGGGCGTTATCCGGCGTGCCGCGGTAAAGGCCCTGGAGGGTGACCGCGTGGCCACCGCCGGGAACACGCATCCGCTCGAGCACCTCGGCGACGACACCGACCGATGCGAACTCGCCATCGCTGCGCGGCACCAGCAGGACGCGCTCCTCCTCACCGAGGTCGAGGGCGAGGGTCGCAGTCATCCCGGGGAAGATCAGGGCGTCGTCGAGGGGGACGAGGAGCAGGGTTTCCATCTTGGTCTCTTTCATCGAGTTCTAAGCCTGGAATAACTATAGCGAACAATGATGGTATTCACCAATGGTTTGTTCTGCCCACGAACCGGCTAAACTTCACTTCGTGAGGAGTGCCACAACGCCCGAGGCGATCGCCGAGAAGCCCGATTCCCGAGCTGGAGATGCGGCGGGTGGATGCGCCCTGACGATCATTCGCCTGGCGCGGATGACCGGCTACCGGATCGGGCGCGCCCTGGCCGAGCTGAAGATGCGGACCCATGAGTTCGGCGTCCTCGACCACCTGGACCGGGCCGGTCCGATCTCCCAGCAGGAGCTGGGAGCAGCGTTGCGGATCGACCCCAGCAACCTGGTCGGGCTCCTCGACGCCCTGCAGAGCGACGGTTTCGTCGTCCGGGCACGCGACGCCGCCGACCGCCGCCGCCATCTTGTCGGGCTGACCGACGCCGGCCACCGGCGACTGGAGAGCGCCAAGCGGGCGACCGCCGAGGCCGAGGCGGACCTGCTCGCACCGCTTGACCCGGCGGAACGCGGAGAGTTCCTGGTGAAGCTCGAGCGCCTCGCCAGCCATGCCTGCTCCGGGCGTGGAGCGTCCGGCCACAGCTGCTGAGCCGGTCTACAGCTGGGAGGCAGGCCGAGCGCTGCTCGCCCTCAGGGGCCCGTCGTAAACCGCCAGCTCGTCGGATTGGCGAGGGTGTTGGCGGCCAGGTCCTTGGCGCTGCCGGAGACCGAGGCGGTGTATTGGGTGTTGGCCGCCAGCGGCGAGCTGGGCACGAAGATCAGCGCGTTGCCGTACCAGCCGAAGGTCCCCGGGACGGTGGCCCCGCCAATGGTGCGCTTCAGCGTGAAGGCTGCCTCGGCCGAGGGCTTATCCATCGCCTTGTTAAAGAAGGGGATGACAAAAGAGGCTCGTGAGACTCCGGTCGCCCCGTCGGCCGGGTAGAGGTAGTTGACGATCGGGCGATTGGTGGTCGTGAACTTCCAGCTCTTCGCGGCGGGCAGGGGATGGCCGGCGGCGTCCTTGGCGGCGGTGGAGACCGTCGCCGTGTACTGGGTCGCGGGGGCGAGGTCGCTGGCCGGGTCGAAGATCAAGACGTAGGCGCCGCCGCCGTACCAACTGAAGGTGCCGCTGACCGGGGCCCCGTCACTGCTCCGTTTCAGGCTGAAGGCGGCCTGCGCCGAGGCCTTGGCCATCGCCGTGTCGAAGGCGACGACGACGTAGCCGTTGGGCAGGACCTCGGTGGCGCTCTCGGCCGGGACGACGGTGGTGATCAGCGGCTGGGTGGCGGTGGTGAACTGCCAGCTCTTGGGGGCCGATAGCGGGTTGCCGGCCGGGTCCTTTGCCCCGACGCCCTCGCTCGCCGTGTAGCTGGTGGCGCTGTCCAGCGGCTTGGTGGGGAGGAAGATCAGCGCGTTGCCGTACCACCCGAGGCTGCCGGGGACCGCGGCGCCGTTGCTGGTGCGCTTCAGCGAGAAGGCTGCCTCGGCGGAGGGCTTGTCCATCGCCTGGTCGAAGCCGACGACGATCGGGGCGGTGCGGGAGACCCCGGTCGCGCCCACGATCGGGCTGACCCAGGGGATCGAGGGTGCTTGGGAGTCCTCGGTGTAGGAGATCGAGTTGGAGCAATCCGAGGTGTCCCCGTCGACGTTCTTGGCCCGGGCGCTGAGCGCCGTTGTGGAGTCGGAGGGCACCGTGACGGCGATCCCGGCCCCGGTGAACTGCGTCGCGTCGCCGCTTATCGCCGCGGCGCCCGAGCAGTTGGCGTTGGTGAAGATCTCAACCAGGCTGGGACGACCGGCGCCCAGCGTCCCGATCACCTTGGGGCTGGCATTGTTCGAGGGGCTCGCGGGGTCGGTGGCGGTGATCTGCGGCGCATCGACCACGTCGGGCTCGCATGTCACGCTCACCGCGACGGTCGCGGTGGAGCCGCCGTTCAGGGTGTAGGTGAAGTCGTCGCTCGGGCCGGCGCTGTTGCAGTAGTCGGGGTTCGGGGTGTAGCGAGAGCTCGGAGCCGTCGGGGGCAACCGTGACCGTGCCGTGGGCGGGCTGGGTGGCCGAGGTGATCGTCTTCGGCCCGCCGTCGGGGTCGGTGTCGTTGGCGAGGACGTCGATCGTCGTCGCCGCGGAGTCCTCATCGACGGTCTTTTGGTCGTTGACCGCGGTCGGCGGGTCATCGACGCAGTTGACGCTCACCGCGACGGTCGCGGTGGAGCCGCCGTTCAGGGTGTAGGTGAAGTCGTCGCTGGGGCCGGCGCTGTTGCAGTAGTCGGGGTTCGGGGTGTAGCAGAGGTCGGAGCCGTCGCCGGCAACCGTGACCGTGCCGTGGGCGGGCTGGGTGGCCGAGGTGATCGTCTTCGGCCCGCCGTCGGGGTCGGTGTCGTTGGCGAGGACGTCGATCGTCGTCGCCCCGGAGTCCTCATCGACGGTCTTTTGGTCGTTGACCGCGGTCGGCGGCTCGTTGCCGTAGGAGGCCAGGTAGCTGCCCGGGGCGGCGTCGAAGAAGGCGTACTGGCGGCCCTTGATCGTCTGGGTGGTGGTCGCTACGGGGGTCGAGCCCAGCTTCACCGAGGTCAGGTCGCCGACCGCGGAGCTGATCGGGACCATCGCCCGCAGGCCGTTGGCGCCGGCGGCGTGATCGATCGTGAAACTGAGCTTGTTACCGGCCCAGGAGATCTGGCCGAAGGAGGAGTTGTTGCGGCCATCGAGCCAGTCGAGCATCTGGCGCGAGGAGACGACCGGCACCCCTCGGGCCAGGGCCGAGGCGACGATCGCATCGGCGCCGCCGGAGGAAGGATCGTCGTTGTGCATGTTGGCGGTGAAGACGCCGTAGTAGCCCTTCGGGCCGAGCGCGTTGTCGAGCAGGGTGTCGATCGTGAACGGGTAGGACTGCCCGGACTCGTCGGTCATCTGGGTCGCCGCCTGGTAGACGTCGATCATCGAGCCATCAAGGTCGGCGAAGCGCATCGGCATTCCCGAGCCGGTGAACATCCCGGGACGGTCGGCGACCCAGTCCGGCGGCCAGTAGTAGTAGTTCGTGTCGAAGCGGATCCCGTTCTCGAGCTCGACCTTGGGCTGGGTCGCCCAGTCTGACCAGGTGATGCAGTGGGTGCGGCTGGACGCGGGGGGGTCGAGGCTTGGGTAGTTGGTGGCGAACTGACCGAGCTGGCTGCTGTAGAAGTCCTCGAGCTGGGCGCGGTCGCTCCAGTCGGCGCAGCCGGTCACCGGGTGCAGGGCGATCTCGAAGCCTGCGCCCTGGAAGGCAGCCGCCTGCGAGTCGCTCAGCCCCGGGGTGTCGGGGTAGATGTAGGAGGTGGCTCGCACGCACTGCCAATCGGCGACCGAGCAGCCGTTGGGGCCCAGCGCGGCGAACTCGGTGAAGCGCCCGACAGTGCCGCCGTTGCCGTGATCATCCCCGGTCATCACCACCGCCGCCTTGGCGTCACGCGGCAGGAACCAGAACTGCGGCAGCGGCTTGCGGTCGACGTTCATCTGCTCGATCAGGTTGGCGAGCAGCCGCTGCTGCTCGTCGGCCTGCGGGATCGCGACCTTGCTCAGGTCGACCCAGTCGGGCTGGAGGTCGCCCGGCTTGGCGCCGAAGAAGAGGTCATCGGAGCGGATCGGCGCCGAACCGTCGCGCTCGTCCCCGGACCAGGCGGGGTTGCCTTGGCGCGTGTAGATGACCGAGCGGGCCAGGTCATAGGAGAATGCCGCCGCCTGGCCGCCGTTCGGCCCGACGCTGCGCATGCGTCACCGCCGGGTTGGGGGTGGCGGTGTTCGCGTCTGAGTAGAGGCTGGCGATCGTCTGCGCGCCGGAGGGCGTGTAGCGATCGGCGCTGCCGTGGAACTGGATCGTCTGGTCGACGATCCCGGCGCCCGGACCGGTGGTGGTGTCGACCTTCAGATAGGCGTCGGCAAGCGTCCCGGAGGCGTCGTTGAGGCCGAGCAGCCCGGCGAGCTGGGGGTCGGGGCGCATCGCGATCAGGTTGCCCCCTCCCTGGACCCAGTCGGTCAGGGTGCTCACCTGGCCGGCGCTGAGATCGTTCTCGGCGAGGATGGCGACGTCGTAGTCGGCGAGCATCGACGCGTTGACATTGGAGAGGTCGGTGACGTTGAACTCGTTTAAGCCCTCGGCGCGCAGGATCTCCGCGTAGTAGCGGCTGAACGGGTCGGCCGAGTTGGAGATCACCAGGATCGGGCCGCCGGGCCCTTCGTCGGGCGGCGGCGGCGGCGCGCCGCCGTGGTGAAGGACCAACTCTGAGTCGGCGGCCAGCGGGTTCCCGGCCTGGTCGGTGACCCCGCCGGCGTCCGCCCTTGATCGTCGCGGTGTAGGTGGTCGAGCTCTGCAGCGGGCTGGTCGGGCTCGAGCACGACCCGGCGCTTGGCCGCGGAGTAGCTGACCGTGGCCGGGACGAGGGCGTTGCCGGGGCCGCGCAGCTCGACCCGGTTGCCGTCGATCGTGGTGGGGTCCATCGGCTCGCTGAAGGTGGCCGTCACGTTGGCTGCCGGTGCTGACTGCGCCGGCGCCGTCGGCGGGCGAGTGGGAACTGATCGTCGGCGGCGTAGTGTCGGGGGCGACGGTGTCGGCGAAGACCACGTCGACCCAGTAGTTGGTGTCGGCGAAGCTGTCAGGGCCGCCACCCGCGAACAGCCCGCCGGAGGGGCCGTATTTGTAGACGCCGTTCGGGCCCTGCGGGCCGCCCAGGGCGTGCAGCGGAGCGGAGTCGACGCCGGCCGAGGAGAAATAGCCGTTGGTGGCGGCGTAGTCACCGTTGGGGGCGTGGTAGGAGGCGACGTAGGTGGTGTCGGCGTCGATCGCCACCGGGTTGTCGAAGTCGACCTGCTGCCAGCCGCTGGCGCTCTCGTTGGTGAAGGTCGCCTCGGCCAGCTGGGTCCCATCCGCCGTCCAGAGGTGGCCGACGTGGGTGCCGGTGTTGCCCGAGGTCTTATAGAAGCGCAGCCCGGTGATGTAGCCGGGCTCGTCGGAGCGGAACTTGACCCCGAGCTCGACTGCCGAGGGGTCGTTTGCCTCAGGGCCCGAGGCCGAGTCGTCCCAGATCGAGCAGGGGCAGCTGCGGGGGACGACGCTCACCGAGACCTGGTCTCCGGTGGCCTGAAGGTTGCCGCTGTCATCGACCGCGCGGGCCTTGATCGTCGCCGCCCCGGTCGCTCCCGGGGTCCAATGATAGGTCCAGGTGTCGCGCCCCTGGGCGGGGTGCCAGGTGTCGCCGTTGTCGGTTGAGACCTCGACTCCCCCGACCTGTCCCCCGCCGGCGTCGGTCGCGGTTCCGCTGATCGTCACCGGTACGCCGCTCTGCAGCTGATCGCCTCCGCCCGGGGAGCCGATCGTCGCGCTCGGCGCCTGGGTGTCGGTCGAGGCGCTGGCCGCGACCAGATCCCCCTGCAGGGTCGCGGGCTGGGCGCCCATGTCGGCGAGCAGGTTGACGGTCGCCTGCTGCATGCGCGGGTCGGGGGTCGAGCTGCCGCGGTCGTGCTCTGCCGTCGAGCCCCCAGGACCACTGCACCGTGCCGGCGCCGAAGACCAGGGCGCCGCTCGGGGCGCGGTAGAGGGTGAGGTGGTGGGTCGCGGTGCCGGGGGCGTAGTTGGAGCCGTAGTCGGTGCAGCCTCGAGGGCACGTCGACGCGTGGTCGAGGAGAGATCGATCAGCCCCGGCGGGCGCGGAGCCGTTGTCGAGGTCCTCGTCCCACTCATAACCCAGGGTGTCTGCCGCCAGGGTCGCGGTCTGGCCCGGCGGCAGGTTGGCGACCGAGGTGTTTCGCCAGAAGCGCAGCTTGCCGTCGGCCGCCGGCACCTCGATCGCCGTGGTGCCCTGCGTTGACGGTGAAGATCGTCCCGCTGAGAGCGTTCTCGGGGCGCCCGCCGTCGGCCGGGGGACTGAAACGCGGGTCGCGCCAGGTTCCGGTCCACTCCGGGCTCGGGTCGATCTTGGCGTTGGCGTGGGTCTCCTTGTAGGAGACCAGGGTGCGGTGATCGCGTGCCCGAACCGTCGATGCTGTTCTCCCAGCGGGTCTTCCAGAAGATCTCGTTGCCGCTGAAGAAGGCGAGGTTGACGCCGGCGGCGCGGGCCGCTTCGACGTTGGCCCGCTGGGCGGCGGACCAGTACTCGTCGTGGCCGACCGAGAGGTAGGCCTTGTGGTCGAGGATCTCCGCGCCGCGGCGGTCGGCGTCGACGCCGGTGAAGTAGCTGACGTCATAGCCGTTTCGCTCCAGCCAGCGGACCATCGGGTACTCGGCGTTAAACGGCGAGTCCTCCGGGGTCGTACCCGCGGGTCGTCAGGGGGCGGTTGTAGGAGACCTTGTAGGCGCGTCCGGGATCAGTCCCCGGCCCGCCGGTGTAGAGGCTGTTGCCGCCGTAGCGGTTGTAGGCCTGCCAGGTGGTGTCGGAGGTCTGAAACAGCAGGTCGGAGTGACTGCCGTCGTCGCGCACCACGAAGAGGATGTGGCTGCCGCCCGAGGGGGCGTCGTCGCGAACCAGCTTGGCGAAGTAGATCCCGGAGACCGCGTCGGCGGGAACCGCCCAGGAAGCGGATACGGCCCAGTTGCCGCAATCCACCAGCCCGGTGGCGGCATCGTTGAGACAGCCAGGTTGGTTCTGGGGCAGGGAGGCCGAGGGGGTGACGGTGGCGACCCGGCGCGCGCCGTCGCCGCCGTAGTAGCCCATCCGGTAGATGTCGAGGTGATAGGCGGTCGAGTCGGTATTGATCTTGAACTGGACCGTCTGGCCCTGATCGACGCTGATGTCGGTGGCGAAGCCCTGGATCGAGGGGTCCCCGGCGGGATCGGCGATGTCCCATTCGCTCTGGGGGTTGCCCGGCTTGGAGTTCTCGCAGACGATCTGGTTGGCGATCGGCGGGTCGCAGGGTGCCGCGGAGGCGTGGGTCGCGAACAGCCCCGCCAGCGCCCAGCTCAGGGCGATCAGCGCCGGGAGCGCCCCGCGGGTGAGGCGATGGACCTCGGTCGTCGATCGCAAGCAGGCGACGGGGAGACACAACCAAGCGAACGGTGGGGCACCCCCCCATCTTGCGTTCTTCCAAGCAGGATTCCGTGGTGTGCCTCGACCTCTGCCAACCGAGCCTGCCGCGGCGGCGAGTGCGGACCTCAACCTGAGGTTTAGCTCCGCTGCGTCGGTGACCGTGCGGGGGTGGCGCGACTGAAGGTGCACGTGTTCAGCGCTTCGCCGCCACCGCGGACTTGCTGACGGAAACCTCGACACCGTGCACCGAGGTGCTCTCGCCCATGTCGGCCTTGTAGCCCGGGTTCAGCACATTCACGTTGGCACCAACCAGCTCCCGCCTCGGCCACCGCCCCTTGTGAGAGAGGGCGACTCCACGCTGTACCGTCTCAGAGACGCTCAGCACGAGCCGCAGCCGCCCCGTTTCGTTCTCGAGCACGACCTCCTCGCCGTCCGTCAGGCCCCGATCCGCCGCGTCAAGAGGATGCAGGGTGACGGTTGCCTCGTCCAGACGTGCGGTGATCTTCCTGTCGTTCGCAAAGGTGGTGTTCAGCGTCCATGGCGAGGCGGGGGAAAGAAGCCTCAGCCGGCCATTTTCCGGACGAGCGTCGAAGTGGGGCTGCGGGATCCGGGGAAGGCCGGCGGCCTCCGTTTGGGCGGACGCAAGCTCGATCTTTCCGCTGTGCGTCGGGAACTCCAGATTCGCGAACTGGATGACGGGCTCGCGCTCGAGATCGGGACCGTGCCCTTGGCCGCCAAAGATTCGAAGTCCTCCTCGAGCCCCGTCTGGCGGAGCACCGCAGAGATGATCTCGCGGTCACCCTCAAACAGCTCCGGGTCGGTGAAGCCCATGCTCGCCGCCAGCCTCCGGAAGATCTCCTGATTGGGGAGTGAATCGCCAAGCGGAGGGATCGCCTGGACCTGGGCCGAGAGCGAAAGGGCGAAGTAGGACGCCACCAGGTCGTCGAACTCGAGAAAGCTCGCCGCCGGCAGCACGAAGTCGGCGAGGTCCGTCGTGTCGGTCTCGAACAGGTCGATCGCCACCGTCAGCAGATCCTCCCGCTCGAGAGCGTGACGCAAGCGTGCCTGTTGGGGATTGGAGGCCGCGATGTTGATGTTCCAGCAGACGAGCGCCTGGGCACGCTCTCGATTCTCCAATCGGGCCGCGAGGTCCATGTGGCTGACCGAGCTTGGTGGCCGCGCGACGAAGATGGTCCGCGCAGAGATAAGCCTCGTCGATCCGGCGCTGACCGAGCCCGTTCAGGTAGAGGAAGCCGGTGCCGGGCTTGCCGATGTTGCCGGTCACGGCGGGCAACATGGCGCAACTGCGCATCGCATTGCCCCCCCGTGCCTGGCGCTGGAAGCCCTGACCAAGCCAAAGGAGCGACGGCCCCTCTCCATATGCGTGTGCTGCTTCCTCGATCAGCCCCGCAGTGACGCCGGTCTTCCCCTCTGCCCAATCGGGTGTGCAGGTTGCGACCGTGGCCTCGAGCTCATCGAATCCGACCGTGTGGTTCTGGACGAAGTCGATGTCCACAAGCCGATCGCGTTGGACGACATGGAGAAGTCCAAACGCCAGCGCCGCATCGCTACCCGGGTAAGGCTGGAGGTGAAGGTCGGCAATCTCGGCAGTGGGAGTCCGGATGGGGTCGACGACGATGATCCGCGCGCCGCTCTCGGGCAGCCATTGCTCGTGGGCGTGCGGAGCCGAGGCCGACGGGTTGGCCCCCCAGACCATGATGCAGTCGGAGTCATCGGCTGAGCGCGGGTCGAACCCGACCATCGAGGTGCCGTAGGTGTAGTCGAGGGCGACATGGCCCGCGTTGTTGCAGATCGTGTCCGGCTCGACCTCGGTCGCTCCCAACCGGTTGAAGAGGCGAAGGCCGAAGTGGTACCCGATGACCGAGAAGGTGCCGGTGTAGTGCGCGTTGAGGATTGCCTCGGGTCCCGGGGAAGCCGCGATCCGACTCAGGCGTTCAGCGATTTCCGCCAGAGCGTCATCCCAGGAGATCGCTTCGAACTCGCCCTTTCCCTTCGCTCCGATCCGACGAAGCGGTGAAGTCAGCCGTATGCCCGGATCAAGAAACGCCCCGTTGTAGCCGACAGCGCATTTTCGGCAGAGCTTGCCGCGACTGACACGATGATCGGGATCGCCTCGAACCTGAGTTCGACCATTCTCCCGGCTGGTGACGAGCACCCCGCAGGCGTCGTAGCAGTCGCGGGGACAGGTCGTCCGAATCGCTTCGCGGCTGCCAGCATCCATTCAGGGCCCGTCCTGGCTCGTCTTGAAATCGATCACCCAACCGGGATGGCGTATTTCTCTTTTCGCTGCCGTTTCAGACTCGCAGATCAGACCGCCGCGTGCCAGAAATTCATGAGGAAGTTTGAGGCCCGCTTGCCGCCTGTGCCGCCCCTACCCCAGGTTCGGGCCGAATGCAGTAGCTGCCCTCCGCGTACCCCTGTGAGCCGATGCCCAGAGCCCAGTTAGAGCGGGCACGCAGGTTCTCGATCGCCGCCGCGTAGGTCAGTTCGATGATCTGGGCTTCGTCGAAGCGAGCCCGCAGGCGCGCGAACAGATGGTCCGAGACCGATACAGGGGTGCTGCTGATCGCCTCCGCGTACTCGAGCACGAGCTTCTCGTCGGCGTCGAACAGCTCCGACTCGCGGAAGGCAGGGATCGCGCGAAGCTGCTGCTCGCTGATGCCGGCGTCGGATGCGAGCCAGGATCCGTAATCGAGGCACCATTCGCAACCGACGATCGCGCCGGCCTTGAGCTCCATCAGCAATTTCAGCTTCTCGGGCGCCTCGCTGGCACCTCCGAAGGCCAGCTCAAGGGCTCCGTAGCCGCTCATCAGGCGCAGGTGGTGGCCCAGCACCAAGACCGGCTCGGGGAGCTTGCCGCCGGCCCGTCGCTTCGCCAACCGCCAGCTAAGGCGCGTGAGCAATCCGGGCCTACGGGGCGGGTCGATCCTGGACATCTCATCCTCCTTGGCTTCTTGAACTCGATCACCGACGGACCACGCCCAAAACGCAGCGCCCCCGGCAGGATTCGAACCTGCGACATCCGGCTTAGAAGGCCGGCGCTCTATCCGGCTGAGCTACGGGGGCCGTGGGTCACTCTACGACCCCGACGCTAGGAATTGCCGGCGCTGCCGAGCTTCTTGCAGCCCGCCAGAGAGAGCTTCCCCGTCACCTTGTAGACGTAGTCGGGCTGGGGGGTGATGTCGTCCTCGGAGATGATCTCCTTCACGGCGGGGTCGGTCTTGATCCAGGCGCGGATCGGGTAGCGGTAGGGGGATTCGGGTGAATCCTGGGTGTACTGGCTGATCACCAGGAAGTCGTAATGGCCGGCGTTGATCTGGCGGCGGAAGGCGCGACAGCTCGCCGCCAGCCGGTACTGGCCGTCCGGGCCCGGGACGGCGATGAAGTTGACCCGGTTGGAGAGGTCGGCGCCGAAGAAGCCGTACTGGCCGAAGAAGATCTCGCCCGAGCCGGAGATCCCGATTCGGCGGTCACGCTGCTTGCGGGCGAAGTCGTATGCCTTCTGCGGCCCCCCGTCCTGGAGGAAGAGCTTCGAGTTGGTGTAGTGGTGGTCGAAGTACTGGACCTCCTGGGCGCGGCCGAGGACGATCCCCAAGGCGACCACGCCGGCGATCGTGGCGCCGATCGCAACCCTGCCGATCCTGCCGTCGCCGCGCAGGTACTCGAGCACCCCCGGCGCCCAGACCAGCGCCAGCGTCAGGAAGACGGTCCCGGCGATGTAGCTCGGGTACCACTTCGGCGTGGTCAGCACCGTGATCGCGTAGATCAGCGTCAGCAAGAACAGGGTGGTGCGTGCGCGATTCTCCGGCGCCCGCAGCGGCCGGACGATCGGCAGCAGCCCAAGCGCCAGCGCCAGGCCGGGGATCAGGTAGCGGGTGTTGGTGAAGAAGCCGGTCGGCGATCCCTCCTGGCCGGCGGCGGTGAGCGGAGTGAACACGTAGACGACCGCGGTCAGCAGCGCCGCCGCCCCGATCACCCGCAGGATCCTGTTCCTCGACCGGAAAAGCAGGTAGACGGCGGCGGCGAAGGCGATCACCAGGATCAGCGGGAAGAGCGGGCCGAGGGCGTTGTCGAGCTCGGGGAAGAACCACTTGCGGTAGATCGCCGGCTCGGTCAGGTAGTGGGCGACGCTGAACCGTGGCCGCGGGTCGAGCGGCATCTGATCGGGTCGCGGTAGGTGCAGCGGCCCCCAGCCGATCTGCGGGAGCGGGTTGCCGCCGGTCTTGATCGCGGCGCGCACATACCAGTAGCCACCGACCACGAACATCGCCAGACCCATCACCCAGGCTGTGGTCAGCCGCCGGCCTCGACCGCTGAAGATGACCACCCCGGCGGCGATCACGCCGACCGGGGCCAGGAAGGTGAGCTTGACCGAGATCGAGAGGCCGGCGGCTATCCCGGCCATGACCAGCGGGCCCTTGTCGAGCAGTGCCGCGTGCGGGTCGGGCGCCTCCTCCACAGCCCCCGCCTCCGGTGCGCGGCGCTGGTGACCGTTGATCAGGAAGGCGACGAAAACGATCAGGAACGCGAGGCCCATGATGTCGTTGCGCGCCTCGCCCGGCTGGGTCTCGATCATCACCCCGGAGTCGAGGACGATCGCGGTCGCAACCAGGGTCGCCGGGCCGACCCGGTACGGGCGCCCGATGCAGTAGGCGGCGAGCAGGGCGATCGCCAGCCAGAACATGTTGATCAGCGGCGAGAGCCAGTCGCTCTTCATCAGGACGATCGCGCTGCCGTGGATCAGCTCGGAGCTCTGCGGGTAGAACCAGGCGGCGAGACGCAGCGGATCGGTCAGGTAGAGGTGCCAGATCGAGCCCTCCTGGGCGAACCGAGCCGCGAACGGCATGTGGTACCAGGTCGTGTCGCCACCGAACATCCCCTGGTCGAGGCTGAGCAGCGACGGGAAGGTCCACTCGGCGACGGTGAAAGAGGCGACGCCGACGGCGATCAGCAGGGCAAGCTTCTGCACCTTCGGCGCCTCGACGGCTCGGGTCTCGGCGGGTGCGAGCCGCCGGCCGAGCAGGGCCGCGAGCAAGGCCGAAGGCGATGCAGACGACGACGATCCAGCCGAGCCGCAGAATGCTCAGCGTGCCCAACAGCTCCAGCGAGACGATCAGCAGCGCCACGGCGATCGTCGCGTCCGCGAGCCGGGCCAGCGCGCCTGAGAACTCCGGGACGATCCAGCGGCGCAGCCAGTAGCCGCCGAGCCCGAGCGAGGCGGCTATTCCCACGACCGCGAGGCAGCCGCCTATGTAGGAGCCCAGGGTCGGCGTCACAGCGGCGGAACTCTAGACGAGGGGGCGCCCCGAACGGCGCCGCCAAGCCTTCCCCGGGAACCGGCGGAGCGGCGGAGCTAGCTCGTCTCGGCGGAGACGCCGGTGGGGATCTGGCAGGCGACGCCGGTGCCGGCGAGCCCGCAGTAGCCGTTGGGGACCTTGTGCAGGTACTGCTGGTGGTAGTCCTCGGCGTAATAGAAGGGCCCGGCGGGTTCGATCTCGGTCGTCGCCGGGTCCTTGCCCGCGGCGCTCAGCGCCTCGTCATAGGCGCGCAGCGCCATCTCGGCGATCGCCTTCTGCTGCTCGTCCACGTAGTAGATGCCGGAGCGGTACTGGGTGCCGACGTCATTGCCCTGGCGCATCCCCTGGGTGGGATCGTGCTCTTCGAAGAAGGTCTTGAGCAGCTCGCCGTAGGAGATCTTCGAGGGGTCGTAGGCGACCAGGACCGCCTCCGCATGGCCGGTGCGGGCGGTGCAGACCTCCTCGTAGGTGGGGTTCGGCGTGATCCCGTTCATGTAGCCGACGGCGGTCACATAGACGCCGTCGAGCTCCCAGAACAGCTGCTCGGCGCCCCAGAAGCAGCCGAGCGCGAAGTAGGCGGTCTCGATCCCGTCCGGGAAGGGGGGCTGCAGCGGCGTGCCTAGGACGGCGTGGCGCTTGGGCACGTCGAAGGCGGGCTGATCACGCCCCGGCAGGGCGTCCTCGGGATCCGGCATCTGGGTCTTCTGTGGGCTCAGCATCATCATCAGCTTTCCGACTCGGCTCATGTCAAATGGTCCTCGGTTCCCCTCCGACGTTACAGAGCCGCTAGTTTCGGGATCCTGTGCTCCTGGCCCTGGCCGCCCTCCTCGCCCTCGCCTCGCTGCTGAAGACGCTGCTGCTGCCGGTGGTCGTCGCCGCCGGAATCGTCGCGCTGCTCGTCCTCGGGGCAATCGCAGGGGCGATCGCGATCGGCATCATCGCGCTCTTCGCGATGATCGGCCGCGCTCCTCTTCGGGCGCGACCTGCGCCCGCGCTGGCTGCGGCGCGACCGCGGCGCCAGCGCCTGAGCCGGGTCGCGCTCGCGGAGCCGCCGGCGACTCAGCTCGGCTGGGGGACGATCCGGATGTAGGGCTTGGGCGACTCCCAGCCGTCCGGATAGGTCTCCTTGGCCTCGTCGTCGGAAACCGAGCCGGAGATGATCACGTCCTCGCCCTGCTTCCAGTTGACCGGAGTCGCGACCTTGTGCTTGGCCGTCAGCTGCAGCGAGTCGATCACCCGCAGGACCTCGTCGAAGTTCCGGCCCGTGGTCATCGGATAGACGAGGATCAGCTTCACCTTCTTGTCGGGGCCGATGACGATGACGTTGCGGACGGTCTGGTTGTCGGCCGGTGTGCGCTCCAGCGGGTCGCCCTCGGTCTCGGCCGGGAGCATGTCGTAGAGCTTCGAGACCTTGAAGTCGCTGTCGGCGATCAGCGGGTAGTTGGGCGCCGTCCCCTGGGTCTCCTCGATGTCCTTCGCCCAATCGGCGTGACGATCGGACGGGTCGACCGAGAGGCCGATGATCTTCACGTTGCGCGACTCGAAGTCCGGCTTGATCTTCGCCATGTAGCCGAGCTCGGTCGTGCAGACGGGAGTGAAGTCCTTGGGGTGCGAGAAGAGAACCGCCCAGCTGTCGCCGATCCAGTCATGGAAGCTGATCGGGCCCTCGGTCGTCTCAGCCTCGAAGTCCGGGGCGGTGTCGCCAATCTTCAGTGCCATTCGTTTTCCTCCTTGGGGACTGGTCTACGGGAGAACTTAGAGGAAAGTATTTGGAACTCGTTCGAGTCGGGGCGGCTGGATTCGAACCAGCGATCTCGGCTCCCCAAAAGCCGCGCGATAACCAGGCTTCGCTACGCCCCGAACGACTCCGAGTTTACGGTCCGGCTAGGGCGCGGCCGGTAGGTTTCGCGGCGATGGCCGACGTCCGTCCCTTTCCCGCGCTGCACTACAACCTCGAGGCGGTCGGCTCGCTCGGCGAAGTCACCGCTCCCCCCTATGACGTGATCGACGCCGCACAGCGGGAGGATCTGTTGCGCGAGCTCGCCGTTCAATGTTGTCGAGGCGGACCTGCCAAAGGCCGGTGAGGACGGTGATCCCTACGAGCACGCGGCCGAGACGCTCGAGGAGTGGACACTGCAGGGGGTCCTGACCCAGGACCGTGAGCCCTCGCTTTGGGCGCTTACCCAGGACTACACCGCACCAGACGGAGCCGCCCACACCCGGCACGGGATCCTCGCCCGGGTTGCGGTCGAGGACTACGGCGCGGGGCGGGTCCGCCCGCACGAGCGCACCCAGCCGGGGCCGAAGCTCGATCGCCTCAAGCTGACCCGGGCCACCCACTTCAACCTCTCGCCGATCTTCTCGCTGTCGAGCGCCGACGCCTGGCCGCTGGTCGAGCCCGCCACGGGGGAGGCGGCCTGGGGCGAGGTGCGCGACGGCGACGGCACCGTCCACCGTGTCTGGCGGGTCACTGACCCCGATATCCACGAGGCGGTCGCTGACCGGCTCGCCGAAGCCGAGCTTTTGATCGCCGACGGCCATCACCGCTACGAAACGGCCCGGGCATTCATGGAGGAGGTCGGCGGCGAAGGGCCGCACCGCTACACCCTGATGGCACTCACCGGGCTCGACGATCCCGGGCTCACGGTGTTCCCCACCCACCGGCTGATCTCCGGGCTTGCCGACGATCCGGAGCGCCAGCAGCGCCTCGGCGGCGGCCTGCGCGAGCTGTTCGAGGCCGAGGAGGTTCCGATCGAGGAGATCGACCCTGCCGGCGAATCCGGGATCGGCGTGTTCGGCTCCTACGACTCCCATCACCGGCGCGGCTTCCGGCTCCGGCTGAAGGACACCGCGGAGCTGGAGCGGCTGCTGCCCGGCAAGCCGCAGGCCTACCGTGAGCTCGACGCGGTGATCCTCGAGACCCTCGTTCTCAAAGGGATCCTCGGGATGAGCGAGGAGGACATCGCAGCGAAGCGGGGGATCGGCTACGCGAAGGGCATCCCCGAATCTCTCGACCAGCTCGAGGACGGCGCCTACGACGTCGCCTTCATCCTCCGCCCGACCCCGGTCGAGCAGGTCCGCGAGGTCGCCGACTCGGGCGAGACGATGCCACCGAAGTCCACTTACTTCTTTCCCAAGCTGCTCTCCGGCCTGGTCTTCAACCCGCTCGACTGAGCAACTCGGTGGGCTGCGCGGCTGCCGAGCCCGCCCCGCACCCGGAATAGGATGGGCGCGTGGTGAAGATCTACACCCGCAAGGGAGACGACGGGACCACCTCGCTCTGGTACGGCGGCCGGGTGCCGAAGTCGGACGCCCGAACCGAGGCCTACGGGACGCTCGACGAGGCGACCGCAACACTTGGCGCTGCCCGCGCGCTCTGCGGCGCCGGCGAGGAGGAGCTGGCGGCGGACATCCTCGGCCTGCAGAGCGCCCTGTTCGTCGCCGGGGCGGAGCTGGCGACAGCGCCCGAAGCGGCGGAGCGGCTCGAGGACGGTGTCAGCAGGGTCACCGACCCGATGGTCTCCGAGCTCGAGGAGCTGATCGACAAGTACATGGCGAAGGTCGATCTGCCGCCGAAGTTCGTGATCCCGGGCGGTACCCGGCTCTCGGCGGCGCTCGACCTCGCCCGCACGACGATCCGCCGGGCCGAGCGGCGAGTCGCAGCCCTGGCCGAGCAGGACCGGCTCGCCGATCGACGCCGTGATCCGTTTCGTCAACCGGGCATCCGATCTCGTCTTCGCAATGGCCCGCGCCTCCGACACCGACGACCCCGTCCTCTTCGAGGGGCGTGGCAAGGGCTGAGATGGTCACCGTCGTCGCCCGTCGTCGCGAAGGATTCACCCACGACGTCGAGATCGAGGGCGGACATTCCCTGGTGATCGATGAGCCGCAGGCATCGGGCGGCGCCGACCATGGCCCCTCGCCGTCCAGGGTCCTCGCCGCCTCGCTCGCCGCCTGCACCGCGATCACCCTGGAGATGTACGCGGACCGCAAGGATTGGCCGGTCGGGGACGTCGAGGTCGAGGTCGGGATGGAATACACCGGACCGACGCCAAGCGGATTCACCGTCACCCTCCGCCTGCCGAAAGAGCTCAGCTCCGAGCAGCAGGAGCGGATCAGGGTGATCGCCGGCAAGTGCCCCGTCCACCGCGCCCTGGCAAGCGAGACCGAGGTCGAGATCCGGGACCGGATCGAGCTCGTCTAGTCGGGATGGATCTCGGCCTCGCCGACCGCAGCTGCGTCGTCACCGGTGCCAGCCGGGGGATCGGTCGTGAGACCGCCCGCCAGCTCTGCGCCGAGGGAGCCAGGGTGCTGCTCGTCGCCCGCGATCCCAAGGCGCTCGCCGAGGCCGCAACGGAGGCGGCCGCCGTCGGAGGAGATGCGGCGACCCTGGCCCTCGACATAACCGCGCCAGACTCCGGCGAGCGCATGCTGGCGGCCGCGAGCGAGCAGTTCGGCCGGCTCGACGTCCTCGTCAACAACGCCGGCGTCGCCAAGTGGCGGCGGCTCGAGGAGGTGCCCGAGGAGGACTGGCGGCTCCAGTACGAGCTCAACGTGATCGCCCCGCTGCGCGCGATGCGGGCCGCCGTGCCGGGAATGGCCGAGCGCGGCTGGGGAAGGATCGTCAACGTCTGCTCGACCGCCGGCAAGCGCCCCTCGGCGGCGATGCCCGAGTACTCGGTGGCGAAGGCCGCCGAGCTCTCGCTCTCGCGCCTTTTCGCCGACCGCTATGCCGACCAGGGAGTTCTGGTCAACGCGGTCTGCCCGGGCCCGACGAGCTCGGAGATGTGGATGGAGCCGGGAGGCCTGCTCGACCAATCCCGGGAGATGTCTGGAGCCGCCAACCGCGAGCAGGCGCTCGAGCAGGCCGGCGCCAAGCGCCCGATCGGCCGGCTCGCCGAGGTCGGGGAGATTGCCGCGGCGATCGTCTTCCTCTGCTCGGAGCGCGCCTCCTACGTCGCGGGCGCCGCCTGGAGCGTCGACGGCGGCACTGTGCAGGTGATCATCTGAGTCACGACCTCCGCCGCCTGCTCCTCTCATCCGAGGAAGCCGAGGCGATGGAGGCACACGGCGCGACCGACGCCGCGGTACTCCTGGCGCTCTACGGTTGGCCGGAGGAGCCCGGTCTGATCTTCACCGAGCGCCGCGCCGACCTCCGCCGCCACGCCGGCGAGATCTCCTTCCCGGGGGGCCGCCAGGACCATCCACGGGAAGCCCTGCTCGAGACCGCCCTGCGCGAGGCCGAGGAGGAGATCGGCCTGAAGCCGGCAGCGGTCGATGTGGCCGGCGCGCTGCCGCCGATCGGCACCTTCGTCACCTCCTACAAAGTGCATCCATTCGTCGGCCTGGTCGACCATCCAGGCAAGCTGAATCTCGAGCCGAGCCCAGCCGAGGTTGAGACCGTGCTCACCTTCTCGCTCGAAGTGCTGCGCGAGGGCTTCGGGATGCGCCGCCTGGTCCGCCGCGGCGTCCCGATCCGCACCCCGACCTACACGGTCGAGGAGCATCTGATCTGGGGCGCGACGGCCCGCATCCTCGGTGACTTCCTGGAGCGGCTGGAGGCTTGAAGGTCCCTTGATCGGGAACCGGGATGGCACCGCAGTCATTGCCCGATCGGGTGTTTGGGCCAGGGGGGCCAACCATGAGAAGGACAAGACAACGCGCGTCACCGACGGGGGCATCCCCTGGGTGACGATCTCCCTGGTCGCCTGGAACCACATCCGCAAACTCGGGGCACCCCGGCGGCAGGCGCCTACGTCGCCACCGTATTTCGCGGTGGCTCAACCGCCTGGATCCGCAACGACCTGACCGGGGTCGCCGCCGACGACCCGGACCCCTACTCCCACTTGAGCCGCGCCGCACCCCGCCAGAACCGGAAGGACGCCGAGTACCTGCTGTCCCAGTTCGGCACCGACCCCGGCGATGTGCCGCTCACCTTCGTCAACTTCCACTGGCATGTGCTCGACGACTTCGGGGGGTAGGAGACCACCGGCTACACCGACGCCCAGGCGCTGACCGACACGATCGACGCGATCAAGAGGCAACCTCCATGTCGTGCTCGACCAGGAGAATCTGCCCTTCGTGCTCTGGTTCGACACCGACGGCATCCCCGCACATGGGCTCTTCGATCCGGCCTCGGGGCTGGAGACCTGCGGCCCAGTGGGGTCACCTTCCGCGACACCCTCGCGGATTACAACGCCAGGTTGGCCGCCGCGCTGGGGGATAAGCGTAGAGCGATCGCCTATCTGGTGAGCCGAGCAGTCGCGGCGCTCACCTCTTCCGTCCATCGGCGGGGATCGGCCGGGTCGGCGGTGATTATCTCGACCGGGATCCGCCAGCGATGAGACGCCGCCCGCACGATCTCCGACCCGCCGTTCAGCAGGTCGGACGCCACGGTGCCGGCCGCCTCGTAGATGAAGCCGCGAACCGGGGTGTCGACCAGGCGCTCGAGGAGGCGCTCGAGGCGGGGCCCATGAATCGCCGCAATTTCCTCCGGGTCGCCATCCGCCGAGCCCAGCAGCCAGTGGACGACGGCGACATCACCGACCAGGTCGAGGACTGAGCCCGGCCGATCCGGATCGGCGAGGGCGGGCTCGATCCCGACCGCGGTCAGGTCCGCCGACTGGGCGGACGAGCGCGAGGTGCCGCGGACTGCCCAGCCCTGGCCGAGCAGGCCCGCCCCGAGCAGCCTGCCGCGACATCCGCAGCCGACGATCAGCGCCCGGGCCAAGGGCGAATCAGGCGGCTCCGAAGGGGCCGCGCCCGCGGAGGCGGTTGAGCTCGTCCTCGGCGACTTTGCGCCGCAGCTCCTGCTCGGTCAGTTCGGGGGCACCCCGTCGCCTTCGCATCTCGTTCTGAGCGTCGATCATCTGCTGGATGTCGTCTATCTCGAGCTCTGCCTCGACCTCGGGCGAGCGGGTCGGCTTCCAATCGACCAGGTCGGCTCCGCTTCCGGGATAGAAGTGGCCAACCAGGAGCAGCACGCCGATCAGGAATGCGAGGATCGCAAGGGTCGCCAGAATGAACCCCACGGGCTCAGGATAGGGCGTTACGGGGGCGCCGAATAACTTGCGGCGGCTTCGCCGCCTGACGTTCCTGTGCCGGCGCTAACACCGCGCCGGCAGACAGTGATGGGTTAGCCTCGCCCGGGCGATGCCAGTGTGCGAGCTATCGAGCGTCGACGGCGAGATCGGGCCGACCGAGGAGGCCACCGTCCCGCTCAAGGACGACGGTCTCTACCGCGGGGACGGCGCCTTCGAGGTAATCCGCCTTTACGCCGGAACCCCCTACGCGCTCGGGGAGCACCTCGACCGGATTGAGCGCTCGGCGGCCGCGATCAGACTCTCATTCGATCGCGCCGCCCTGGAGCGGGAGATCTCCGCGCTGCTGGCGGAGCATGGCAGTGGCGAGGCCCAGCTGCGCCTGATCGTGACCCGCGGCGGCAGGCGGATCGCGCTCACCGAGCCGCTCCCCGAACGCGCCGAGACCGTCACTCTCGCCGTCGTCACCTACAACCCGACGGTGATCCTCAACGGCGTCAAGTCGCTCTCCTACGCCGCCAACATGCAGGCGACACGCCTGGCCAAGGAGCAGGGCGCCGATGAGGCGGTGCTGGTCACGCCCGGAGAAACGGTGCTCGAGGCACCCACATCGGCCCTGTTCTGGGTCTCGGCAGAGGACGGGACCCTCCGCACCACCGAGCTGGGCGCCGGCGTGCTGCAGTCGATCACCCGGGAACGGTTGATCGAAGAGCTCCATGTCGAGGAGGGCGCCTTCGGGCTCGACGATCTGCGGGCCGCCAGTGAGGCCTTCCTGGCCTCCACGGTGCGCGAGGTGCAATCGGTGTCCTCGCTCGACGGCAGCCCCTTCCTGGCGGTCCCCGGCCCGCGGACCGGGGAGGCGGCAAGCGCCTTCGGCAGGGTCCTGGAGCGCCAGCTCGGGACCTGAGCCGCCCCCGGATTCCTGCGGGCGCCCCCTGTCGGATAGCCTCGCGGCCGATGGATTTCGAGCTGACCGACGAGCAGCGCCTGATCTCGGAGTCGGCGCGTGAGTTCTCCGACCGCGAGATCCTCCCTCGGGTGCGCGACAACGACCGAGCCGGTCGCTTCGACATCGACCTGGCCCGCAAGATCGGCGAGGTCGGCTACCTGGGAGCCCCGGTCTCCGAGGAGTACGGCGGACGGGGCCTCGACTACATGGGCTACGGACTGATCGTCGAGCAGATCGGCCGCGCCGACTCAGCCGCGCGAACCGTGATCTCGGTACAGACCTCACTGGTCTGCGGCTCTATCGAGCGCTGGGGAAGCGAGGAGCAGAAGCGCAGCCTGCTGCCGCGGCTTTGCTCGGGCGAGGCCTTCGGCTGCTTCGGGCTGACCGAGCCCGACACGGGCTCGGATGCCGCCAACCTGCGCACCAGGGCCACCCGGACCGACGGCGGCTGGTCGATCAGCGGCCAGAAGATGTGGATCTCGCTAGGAAACGTCGCCGAGGTCGCGTTGATCTTCGCCCAGACCGATCCGGCCAAGAAGCACCGCGGTCTGGCCTGCTTCCTGGTGCCGACCGAAAGCGACGGCTTCAGCCACCAGGAGATCCACGGCAAGCTCGGGCTGCGCGCCTCCGACACCGCCTCGCTGGCGCTCGACGAGGTCGAGGTGCCGGAGGACGCGTTGCTCGGCGAGATCGGCGACGGGTTCAAGGTCGCGATGAGCGCCCTCGACGCCGGCCGCTACAGCGTCGCCGCCGGCTGCGTCGGCATCTGCGACGGATGCGTCGACGCCTCGGTCGCCTACTCGACCGAGCGCAAGCAGTTCGGGGTTCCCCTTGCCCGCTTCCAGCTGGTTCAGGAGATGATCGCCGAGATGATCGTCAAGCGCGACGCCGCCCGGATGCTGGTCTGCCGCGCCGCGGACCTCAAGGATCGCGGGCTGCCGAACACGACCGAGACCTCGGTCGCCAAGTACTACGCAACCGAGTCTGCGGTGGAGTGCGCCAACCTGGCGATCCAGGTTCACGGCGGCTCGGGTTACGTCGACGACTACCCGGTCGAGCGCTACCTGCGCGACGCCAGGGTGACGACCCTCTACGAGGGGACATCGCAGATCCAGAAGCTGATCATCGGCAGGGCGGCGACGGGGATCAACGCGATGACACCCATGACAGAGGGTGAGGGCTAGCCGTCGGCGATTTCGTCGAGACCTCCGTCGACGGGCATGTCGCGCTGCTGCGGCTGAACCGCCCGGAGGCTCGCAACGCGCTCTCGCCGGAGATGATGGAGCAGATCGCCGGCTCTCTGGAGCAGCTCGATCCCGACCCCGAGATCCGCTGCGTTGTGATCGCCGGCAGCGATGACGTCTTTGCAGCCGGCGCCGACATCAAGGCGATGGGCGAGCGCACCTTCTCCGAGGCCCTCTACCACCCGGCGGCGGCCTTCTGGAAGCGGCTCGGGGCGGTGAAGACGCCGATGATCGCCGCGGTCTCAGGGTGGGCATTGGGCGGCGGCTGCGAGCTCGCTCTGGCCTGCGACCTGATCGTCGCCTCGGAGACCGCCGAGTTCGGTCAGCCCGAGATCACCCTGGGGATCATCCCCGGCGGAGGCGGCACCCAGCGCCTCGCCCGCGTCCTCGGGAAGCAGCGGGCGATGGAGCTGGTGCTCACCGGCAGGCGGTTCGACGCGCTCGAGGCCGAGCAGCTGGGGCTCGTCAACAGGGTGACGAAGAAGAAGGATTGGCTCGAGGCGGCGATCGAGCTGGCGCAGACCGTCGCCCGCCGCCCACCGCTCGCTGCCCGGCTCGCCAAGCAGGCGGTGATAGCCGCCGAAGAGGGCTCGCTCTCCTCGGGGCTGGAGACGGAGCGCCGCCTCTACGAGCTGGCGATGGCGACCGAGGACCGGGTTGAGGGCATGCAGGCCTTCACCGAGAAGCGGCGGCCGGAGTTCCGCGGGCGCTAGCCGTTCGATGATCGAGCGGATCGGGGTGGTCGGGGCGGGGACGATGGGAGCCGGGATCGCTCAGCTCGCATGCCTCGGCGGCTTCGAGACGCTCCTGCATGACCCGGTTGCCGAGGTGGTCGACTCGGCCCCGGACCGCCTTCGCTCGGCTTTGGAGAAGGGATCGGCGAGGGGGCGCTGGAGCGGCGTCGAGGCCGAGGCCGCTGCGGAGCACCTCCAGCCGACCCGCGAGGCGGCGGATCTGGCGGGGTGCGAGTTGGTGATCGAGGCGGCTCCGGAGAGGCTGGGACTGAAGCGGGAGCTGTTCGGACAGCTGGCGGCGATCTGCAGCCCGGAGGCGATCCTCGCCACCAACACCTCCTCGCTCTCGGTGACCGCGATCGCTGCCGCCGTCCCGGAGCCCGGGCGCGTGGTCGGCATGCACTTCTTCAATCCGCCGGCGTTGATGCGGCTGGTCGAGGTGGTCGCGGGCGACGAATCCTCCGAGGAGGCGCTGGCCCAGACGGCCGAGGTCGCCGAGCGGATGGGCCGCACCCCGGTGCGGGCCGCCGATCAGGTCGGCTTCGTCGGCAACCGCTGCGCGCGGCCCTTCTCGCTGGAGGGGCTGCGACTGCTCGGAGCCCGGATCGCCGGGCACGATCAGATCGACCGCATCTGCCGCCTCGGCGGCGGCTTCAGGATGGGGCCGTTCGAGCTGACCGACCTGGTCGGCGTCGACGTCAACCTCGACGTCGCCACCTCCTTCTGGGAGCAGAGCTTCCACGAGCCACGCTGGCAGCCGCACCCGATCCAGGCGCGGATGGTCGCCTCGGGCCGGTTCGGGCGGAAGTCCGGGCGCGGCTACTACGACTACTCCGCCCCTCCCCACCGCCCCGACGACCCTCCCCGCCCGGAGGCCGAATATGGGGCCGGCTCCGGCCACGATCTCGGCGCCGAGGAGATCGCGGGACCCGGCTTCAGGGCGCTGCGCCTCGAGCGTGGCAGCCTCAACGCGCTCGCCCCCGGGGTCGACGCGGTCGGCTTCCTGGGTCTTCCCGACCTCGAGTCGGCCCCGCTGGTCGAGTTGACCCGCGGAGAGGCGACGAGCGCGGGGGCCGCCGAGGCGGCCGGGGCCTTTTTCGCCTCGCTCGGCAAGCACGTGGAGTGGGTCGGCGACGCCCCCGGCCTCGTCCTCGGGCGGATCGTCTCCCAGCTCGTCAACGAGGCCCATTTCGCCCTCGGGGCCGGGGTGGCGAGCGCGCCCGACATCGACACCGCGATGCGGCTCGGCTTCAACTACCCGCGAGGGCCTTTCGAGTGGTGTGAGGCGATCGGCGCGCCGAGGGTGCTGGCGATCCTCGATGCCCTGCACTCGGAGCTCGGCGAGGAGCGCTACCGCGCCGCCCCGGCGCTGCGCCGCGCCGCCGCGATTTGACTAGCCCGGAACGCCGGCCGAATTCGGCGGCTCGATCCGCCCGTATCGCATGCCCCCGTAGAAGAAGGTCGGCAGCACCGGCCACTGGCGCTTCCAGTTCGCCATCTCCGAGGAGGGCAGGACGTTGAGGAAATGGGGGTCGCGGGGGTTGGGGTCGGCGAGCGCCTTCTCCTTGACCATCGAGTCGTACTGGTCGATCGAATCCTCGAGGGTGTTGGAGTTGAGGATCACCTCGCGGCCGAAGAACTCCGCGGTGCGGCGGACCCCGGGGATCTTCGAGAGGTGCGGATGCCAGGAGTCGGCGCTGACCCCATTTTCGGAGCTGACCCAGACACCGTCCTCGGTGTTGACGCAAAGCGAATGGTTGCCGTCGGTGTGGCCGGGGGTCCAGACCAGGGCGACCCCCTTGCCGAGCTCGACGTCACCGTCGAGGAGGACGACGTTGTCCTCGTCGACGCCGGCGATCCCATCCTCCACGTACCAGGCCCACTGCATCGGGTGGATCGAGGAGAAGGTGTCCCACTCGCGCCGCTGGGCCAGCAGCTTGGCGTTGGGGAACAGCGGGGCGACCGCCTCCGGGTGGTCCGGCGGGGGCACGCTCGAGCCGAGGATGAAGCGGACATCCTGGACGTGCAGGTGGTCGAAGCTGACGAAATCGACGTCCTCGGGCCGCAGCCCCGTCTCGGCCAGGGCGGTGGGGACCGTGTTCCAGATCGTCGAAAGCACCTTGTAGGTGAGGAAGTCGCCGGCCCCACCGGGCAGACGCTGGGTACGCTCGATCATCTGCTGATAGAAGGGCGCCTCCTGCGGCCCCTCGGTGACCGTCGGCTCGTACGCCAGGGTGCGCATCTCGCCCTCGAAGTCCTCGTACTGGACGACCTGGAGGCGGTTGATGATGTTGATGTAGGGGTTGGGCCCGACCGCTGCACCGCCGAAGGCGAACTTCAGCGGGTACCCGGCGGATGCAATGTCGACCGTGCGGATCCCGCGGACCCGGTTCTCGGGGACCGCGAATCGCTCCCGGAAGGCCGTGGCAGCTTCGCGGATCGCCGCCGGCCGTTCTCCCCTCGGCCAGGTCTGGTTCGCCTCGTCGAACTCGTGAAAGGGCCTCAGCCCGACCTTCTCGGGGCTCTCGATCGCGGCCATGTCAATTCCTCCATTGATCGCAGCTTGCCGCGAGCAACTCTACCCCCGGAACCACTTGCGGCGGCTTTGCCGCCTGACCAGCCTGTGCCGGCGCTGACACCGCGCCCGCATCGCAGAAGGGTGGCGCCGGGCTCAGGCGTTGGGCGTCGGCGCGACCTCGACCGGCTCGCCGCCCTTCAACCAGTGGGCCTCGGGCGAGGGAGGCGTGTCGCGCAGGTACCACTCGGCGTCGAGCGCTCCCATGCAGCCGGTGCCGGCGGCGGTGACGGCCTGACGGTAGGTGTGATCGACGAGGTCGCCGACCGCGAACACCCCACCGAGGTTCGTCCGAGTCGAGCCGGGCTCGGTGACCACGTAGCCGTTCTCGTCGGTCTCCACCGCTCCGGCGACGACCTCCGAGCGGGGGATGTGACCGATCGCGACGAAGGCGCCGCCGGCATCGATCTCCTCGGTCTCGCCGGTCTCGGCGTGGCGCAGCCGCACCCGCGCCAGCTTCCCGTCCGCCCCGGCGATGAACTCCTCCGGGATGAAGGGGGTCTTGAGCCTGATGTTGGGCCGCTCGATGGCGCGTTCCAACATGATCTTCGAGGCGCGGAAATCGTCGCGGCGGTGGACGATCGTCAGCTCGCTGGCGTACTTGGAGATGAAGATCGAGTCCTCCATGGCGGAGTCTCCGCCGCCGATCACGATCACCTTGTGGTCCTTGAAGAAGGCGCCGTCGCAGACCCCGCAGGTCGAGACCCCGCGGCCGCCCAGCTCGAGCTCGCCCGAGATCCCCAGGCGCCGCGGCTCGGCTCCCATCGCGAGGATCACGGTGCGGGCCAGATGCTCCTCGTCGCCGATGAAGACCCGCTGCAGGGCCCCGTCGGAGAGCTCAACCTTGTCGACATCATCTGTGACGAAACGCGTTCCGAAGCGCTCGGCCTGGGCGCGGAACTGGGTCATCATCTCCGGCCCCATGATCCCCTCGGGGTAGCCCGGGTAGTTCTCGACGTCGGTCGTGTTCTGCAGCTGGCCCCCCCACTGGAAGCCCTCGAAGACGAGCGGCTCGAGGTTGGCACGAGCGGCGTAGAGCGCGGCCGCGTAGCCGGCCGGCCCGCCGCCGATGATGATCACGTTTTCGACCTTCGACTCTGACATCAGCTCTCGCTCTCACTCATTTCTGACACTGCCCTTCAGTCTCACGGCTGTCCCAGATGTTACTTCACTTTATGAAGTATAGGCGTCCACACGCTGCCTGGCAGGCACGGCGACCTCCTCGTCCGTCTCCGCAGGGCGTCCCTCCTGCTCCCAGCGGGCGACCGTGCGTCGCAGTTGGAAGAAGGCGACGATCCCGGGTGGGATCGGCAGCCAGAAGGCGATCGCCCGGTAGGTGAGGACGGCAGGGAAGACCTCGTCCTCGTGGACCCCGAACAGCAGAAAGGCGCCGATCATCCCCGCATCCACGGCGCCTACACCCCCAGGCGCGAAGGGGATCAGGTTGGCGATCATCCCGAGAAAGAAGCCCTGGATCACGACCCCCACCGGAACGCTGACGCCGAAGGCCCGGAAGCTGGCCCACAGGATCGCGATGTTGGCCCCCCAGAAGCCGATCGCGCCGGCGACCGCCAGCCCCCCACGCGAGGGATGGCCGACCAGGTCGAAAGCGGTCCTCATCCCGTGGGAGGCTGTCGCTGGAACCGACGCCAGCCGGCGGGCCAGACCGGCGCGCCTGTGGCCCTGGGCAAAGCGTGCGATGCGGCGCTCGATGTCGTGCGGGATCAGCGCGATTGCGATCGCCAGGACGATCACGATCGCCGCGATCGCCGCCGGAATGATCGTCACCTCAACCGAGGTCTCTCCGGATAGAACGCCGGTCCGGAGCAGCACCCCGCAGACGATCAGCGCCAGCGGGTACCAGATGTACTGAAGCGCCAGGAAGGCGACCATCCTGGTGGCAGATTCGCGCCTCGGCATCCCCGCTTTTCGCAGGGCCCAGTAGGTGAGGGCGACGCCGCCTGCGCCGCCCGCGGAGAAGAAACGGGTCGCCGCCAGGCCCGCCATGTTGATCTCGTAGGCCTCGCGCCAGGTGAGCGGCAGCACATCTCCGCCGACCACCCCGCGGAACAGTCCCACGTAGGTGGCGAAGGCGACGATCTCGAAGGCGGCCGCGACGCCGACCCAGACCGGCTCGGCGTCCCCGAGCTTGCTGGTCACCTCTCCGAGGCCGACCAGCTTCGGGAGGAGGAAGTAGATCGCCGCGATCAACAGCGCGACGACGAGGACAGTCTGGATCACACTGCGACGGGTGAAGACGGGCAGGAACTCGCCGCCACCACCGCGGGACGGGGTGGGCTCCTTGCCGGTGTCGGAGACCGGCTCCTCCACAAAGGATTTGTCCACCGAGGCCAGGACTACCTCCGGCGGCTCATGCTACCCGTGAGCCCATACGACCTAACCGGAGGCGATCCGCTCCAGCCGGCGCAGAAGCCCGTTGACCCGGTTGACCGCGGGCCCGGCGACCGGTTCGCCCCGGCGGACCAGGGCCACCAGGGCGGCCCCGGCGAGCAGATCGGTGACGTAGTGCTCGCCGAGATAGACCAGCGCGAACCCGAGGTTGAGCGCGTAAGCCCAGCCGAGCGCGCCCTGCCCGGGGCGCGCTTCGGCGAGCAGCAGCGCGGCGAGCAGCGAGCTCGCGAAATGAAGCGAGGGCATCGCCGCCCAGGGATTGCCGCCGAGGGCACCGTACATCCGCTCCCAGGCGGGCCCCCAGGTTTCCTCGCCGACCTCGACCATGATCCGTCGCACCTCCTCGCAGTCCGTCTGGCCGTGCTCGGCCGCCCACCACGGTGGCGCGGTGGGCGCGAGGATGTAGGTCACGCAGCCCAGGTCGAAGACCGCCGCCATCTGACGTGCGGCGCGGGGGAAGCGGTCGCTGTCACGAGTGAGGATCGCCAGCAGAGTGATGTAGGGCTCGAAGAACCAAATCCAGTGCACCCAAGAGAGCCAACGGTCCAACACCCCCACCCCGCGCCGCGACTCAAGCCCCTTCTGCAGGCGGGTGTTCGGCAGGCGATCCCCGCCGAGCAGGCGGTCAATCCTGATCGGGTAGTGGATCTTCAGCCGCGCCCGCAGTGCTTCTGGATCGTCGTAGGGAAGCTCGTGGACCACGGTGAACGCCCACATCTGCATCGCGAACAGGGCGATGTCGCGGCCCTTCGAGCGCGGCCGCAGCACCGCCAGCGCCAGCGGGCCCGAGACGCACGCGGCGATCGTTACGGGAGCCGGGATACGGAGTCGACGGCGCAGTATGGGCACCGCGACGGCGGCCGCGACGCAGGCTGCGGCGCCGGCGCGAACCGTCACGCGCAGCGCCGGGGAGGGCCGGGATCGCGAACGACGCATGAAGGCGGCGAGTATAGGCTCGCCTGGATGGCCGGCAGCACAGCGATCGAGACCGACGGCAAGCGGGTCGCGGTCACCGGTGCTGGGGGCTTCATCGGGGGAGCGCTGATCCGAAGCCTCCGGGACGCCGGCGCCGAGGTCGTCGGGATCGACGCCGTACCCGGGACCGCGACGCGAATCGAGGCTGCCGGAGCCGAAGCCCGGATCGCCGACGTCACCGACCCCGGCGCGATCCGCAAAGCCCTCGAGGGCGCCGACCTGGCGGTGCACGCGGCGGCGATCGTCAGCGACGCCGGCTCGATGGCCGAGCACGTTCGGGTCAACGTCGGCGGCACCGCGAACATGCTCGGCGCCGCCTCCGCTGCGGGCGTCGAGCGCTGCGTCCAGATCAGCTCGGTCGTCGTCTACGGCTACGACGACCCCTCGACCCAGGACGAGACCGCCCACCTGCGCAACTGCGGCGTGCCCTATATCGATACGAAGAGCGCCTCCGACCGTCTGGCACGAAGCCGCGGCGCGGTCGTCGTCCGCCCCGGGGACGTCTACGGTCCGCGCTCGGTTCCCTGGGCGCTGCGCCCCTTGGAGCTGGCCAAGGCCGGGCAGCTGGCGGTGCCTTCCGAGGGGAAGACCAGGATGCTCCCGGTCTACATCGACGATCTCGCCGATGCTGTGCTGCTGGCGCTGGCCCGGGGCGAGCCGGGCCAGGCCTACACAGCCTGGAATGACGCCGAGGAGGTCAGCTTCGAGGAATTCTTTAACCGCTTCGCCGAGATCAGCGGCGGGAGGCGGGCGAGGCGGCTGCCGAGGGCGGTGATCCGCTCGCTGGGCCGGGCGATGGAGGGCGTCGCCGCGCTCAGCGGCCGGCCGCCGTCGATGACCAGGCATTCCGTCGTCCTGATCGGTCGCCGGGGCAGCGTCTCCGCGGCGAAGCTGCGGGCGCTCGGATGGGAGCCGAAGGTTTCCTTCGAGGAGGGGATGCGACGGACGGAGGCCTGGTTTCGCGCCGAAGGCCTGCTGCCCAGCAGCTAGACCGTCAGCCGCTGGCCATTGAAACCGAGACGGCCGCCGGAACGTCCACCGGCAGAACGAAGGGCTGCTCGAATCCACGCGGGTCAATGGGCCCCGGCATCAGCTCCTCCGCGGGGGGGATCTCGACCCCGACGATGTCCATCCGTCGCTTCAGCGCCGTGTAGGCGAACCCGTAGATCTGCCTGGAGCTGTAGTCATAGGACATGAAGCTCGCCGGGTCCTGCCCCACCGGGCAGAAGACCTTTGCGGCCTCGGGCAGGAGCCGGGTCAGGGTGGAGACGATCACCTCTTCCATCTCCGGCCGTTCGCGCACCACGTCGCGCAGGAACCGCACGCCGAAGGCGATGTGACGGTGCTCGTCCTGCTCGACCAGAGTGAACCCCTGCTGGAAGCCCGGATACAGGGAGTGCTTGCCGAGGTAGTCGAGGATGCTGCGCTGCCCGGTCATCGCCAGCACCCCCTCGGTGACCATGTGGTAGATGACGATCCCCTCGACGAAGAGGCCGAGGTCGTCGGGGCACCGCTGCAAGCGCTTTGCGACATCGCGGAGGCCGTCGTCGAAGACGAAGTGCCAGGCACCGACCATGGCCGCCTCGGCTTCCGCCAGGCGTGACCGCATGTCCTCGCCCGAGAGGGCCATCACCTCGGCGCCCCAGCGGTCGAAGAAGACGGCGTGCCGGATCTCGTCGGCGAGCTGGGTTGCGAGGAAGGCCTCAGCCTCGCCACTGGGAGCGGCGAGCACGAAGGGCGCCAGGTCGGCGGCGACCCTCTCCTCCCCCACGTAGAAGTTCGACATCGACCATGCGGTCTCTCGCTGGGACTCGGTGCTCGCCGCCAGCCACTGCTCCTGGTCGACCGAGAAGTCGAGCTCGTGGGCGCGCCAGTTGCGTTGCTCCCAGAGCGCATAGAGCTGCTCATATGACATCAGCGAGTCGCCCGGCGCCTGCCTGCCGTTGCCGGCCGAACCCCAGGCTCCGGCACGCCGCTGCTGGATCTCCCGCTGACGGTTCTCGCGCTCGATCTCGGGGACGTCGACCCCGGCGGCGCGGTCGGCCCAGCGGCCGAACAGGGTCGCCGGGTGCAGCTCGCCCTCGATCTGGGTCAACCCCATCTCAGCGGCGGTGGTCGGGGACAGCTCGCCGCTGAGCAGCCGGCGCCACGTGTCGACCGAGACCCGCACGGTCGTGTCCACCCCCGGCCCCGCCCCGTTTGTGCCCGACTCCGGAGCCTGGCCCACCGCTCCGAGCTCCTGCGTTTGGACGGCGACCTCGCCGTCGTCCACCTCGACGATCCAGCGCCCACCGCCCTCTCCGTAGAGCTCGAAGGCGATCGCGAATCGGTGCCCCCGGGTCCACTCGGGCTTGAACCCGTAGGCGAGGGAGCGGTAGAGCAGATCGGGGTCGATCGGCAGCCCGAGCCTGGCCAGCTCGTCGGGGCCGGCCTCGGAGTCCATGGCGCGCAGGTGAATCGCCTTCCGCCGCTTCCCGCGCAGCCGCAGCCTGCGGCGCAGGATCAGCCCCAGGGGGCTCGAGCCCGCGGCGAGGCTGGCGAGGCCGGCGGGGTCGGTGGCGATCGAGAAGTCCTCTGGACCGCCCTCCCCGTTGACCGGCTCGACCCGGGCTGCGCCGCCGTTGCCACTGCCGGTCACCTCCCAGGCACCAATACCGTCGACGTCGAGCCGCCAGCTGAGGTCTGGCGGCAGGGGAGCCGCTGCGACCGGGAGCGACTGCACGATCAGCCTCGCCGCCAGCTCGGGCTCGGCGTCGGCCATCCGCCGCAGCGCTTCAGCCATCGTCCCATTGCCCCACCCGGTCTGCTGCCCGTTCTCGACACGCGTCGCCATCTCTCTCCTCCTCGCTTTTGGCCAGCCGGCCAATTCTTCCACGATGGGCGGCCGAACCGCGCCGGCTCTTGCGGAATTACTTGCGGCGGCTCCGCCGCCTTACATGCCTCTGCCGGCGCTAACACCGCGCCGGCTCTTGCGGAATTACTTGCGGCGGCTCCGCCGCCTTACATGCCTCTGCCGGCGCTAACACCGCGCCGGCTCTGAATCCCCGATTAGAATGGCCGCGCCTTGGCGCCGCCGCGGAAACGCCCCATGAGCCGGAGTCTCGTCCTCGCAGCCGGGGCGGCGCTGGCGGCGCTCTCCCTCCCGGCAACCGCCTGCGCGAATGTGATCTCGCCCCAGCCCGCGCATTCTCCGGGAGCAGAGGACGCGACGACGCTTTACTGGATCGGCCTGGCGGTCGCCGTGATCGTGATCGTCGCGGTCAACGTCGCCCTGATCTACGCGGTGAGGCGCTTCCGCTCGGAACGGGGGACGGAGCCGCGGCAGGTGCGCAGCGGTCCCGGGATCCAGGTCCGGGTCGGGCTCGGCCTCGGTGCCCTGGCGCTGCTGCTGTTCGTCGTCGGGATCGTCTTCACCGAGCAGGCCCGGAATGTGCCCCCCACCGGACCCGACGGCCTGAAGCTGGCCCGCAGCGGCTCCAACCCGACCGGCGCCAACCCACTGGTGATCTCGGCCACCGGTCAGCAATGGCTATGGCGCTACGGCTACCCAAACAACGCCTTCTCCTACTACAAGCTGGTCGTCCCGGTCGACACGACGGTCCGGCTCGAGGTCGAATCGACCGACGTGATTCACAGCTGGTACGTCCCGGAGCTCGGCGGCAAGGTGGACGCCGTCCCCGGCAAGGTGAACACGCTGTATTTCCGCGCCGATCAAGCCGGCAGCTACGACGGTGACTCGGCCCAGCTCTCCGGGCAGGGCTACGCGGCGATGCGGACCGAGGTCGAGGTGGTCAGCCCGGCCCAGTACCAGGCGTTCATCTCGCGCCAGCGCGACGATATCCAGGCGGCCCAGGACATCGTCGTCAAGCAGGCGGCGCATCCGCCGGGCTCGACCCCGAAGTCGAACGAGACGGCCGCGCAAGCCGCACCGAAGCCGACCAACGAGCCCTCCCCGACCTCCGACGCCGGAGCCCAGGTGTTCGCCGCCAACGGCTGCGGCGGCTGCCACGCGCTCGCCGCCGCCGGATCCACCGGCGCAGTCGGGCCCAACCTCGACAAGTCGCTGGCCCCCGACGACCATGCCGCCGACGTCGAGAAGATGATCACCGACGCGAACGCCGAGATCGTCCCGGGATATCCGCCCAACGTGATGCCCCAGAACTACGGCAAGAGCCTCAGCAAGACCCAGCTCAACGCCCTCGTCACGTACCTGATCGACGCCACGCCCGCGACCCCATGAGCCCTCCGCCGGCGCCCATCGCTCCCACACGCCCCGAACTGGTCGTTGACGGCTTCCCGTCGAGCCGCCCCCGGTGGAGCGAGCTCGCGACCAGCGCCGAGCACAAGGACGTCGCCCGCATCCTGATCGGAGCGGCGCTCGGCTTCCTCCTGGTCGCGCTCACAGAGTTCCTGCTGATGCGCCTGCAGCTGGCGATCCCCGAAAACACCTTCCTCAGCCCGGTTGCCTTCAACCGGATGCTCTCCCTCTACGGGGTGACCGCGATCTTCCTCTTCGCCCTGCCGCTCTGCGTCGGGCTCTTTTACTACGTGGTCCCGCTGCAGATCGGGGCCCGGGGCACCGCCCTTCCGCGCCTCGGCCAGTGCGGCCTCTGGCTGTTCATCTTCGGCGCCGCAGTGATCTACTCCGGCTACCTGTTCACTCCGCCTGAGGCGGGGGTCAACCCGCTGCCGCCGCTCTCCGAGGTCGCCTTCCTCCCCAACAACGGGGTCGACGCCTGGCTGACCGGGACCGGGATGGCGGTGCTTGGCTTTGTCTTCCTGGCGGTCAACCTCGTGACGACCATGCGCAACCTGCGGGCCCCGGGGATGGCCTGGAGGCGAATGCCCGTCTTCTCCTGGGCGGGGGCGATCAGCTCCTGGCTGATTCTGGTGATCGGCCCGGTGATGCTGGCTGCCATCACCATGCTGATGATCGACCGCAACTTCGACGGCGTCTTCTTCAGCGACGGCAACGGCGGGGCGCCGCTCCTCTGGCAGCACCTCAGCTGGATCTTCTACAGCGGCGTCTACATGCTGATCCTGATCACCGCCCTGGGAGCGATCGCAGAGATCGTCCCGGCGCTCTCCCGCCGGCCCCTGTTCAACCGCACCACGGTGATCACCTCTCTTGTCGCGGTCGCCGTGCTCGGAACCCTGGCCTGGATGCAGAACATGATGACCGCGCCGATCGGGGTCGGCTGGATGTACTTCGCGATGCTGATGTCGCTGGCGCTGATCGTCCCCTTCGGCCTGATCATCTTCAACCTGGTCGCGACGATGATCGGCGGAGCGCTTCGCATGCGCGGGCCGCTGAGATTCGCGTTGGGAGCGATCTCGATCGCCTCGATCGGCCTCGCCTCCGAGATCCTCCACTCGATGGTCGCGGTCGCCTGGCAGCTGAAGAACACAACCGACGCCACGGCCGCGACCCACTACGCCCTGATCGGCGGGGCAGTTTTCGGCGGCTTCGCGGCACTGCATTTCTGGTACCCGAAGATGACCGGACGGACGATGGGCGAGAGCCTTTCGCGGCTCTCGTTCTGGACCATGTTCGTCGGTGTCAACGTCACCTTCTTCCCGCTCTTCCTCGCGGGGCTGAAGGGGCAGGTGGTCGACGGCTACAAGTACTTCGCCGGGACCGGTGTGAGCGCCGACAACCTGATCGCCACGATCGGTGCCTTCATCCTCGCGGTCGGGATCATCCTCACCCTTGTCAACGCCTTGACCAGCCTTCGGGGCGGCCCCCCGGCCGGGCACGATCCCTGGCGGGCGGAGACGCTCGAGTGGTTCGCCCTCTCTCCCCCTCCGCCGCACAACTTCGACGTCCTGCCCGACGTGCGCAGCCACCAGCCGCTACTCGACATTCGTGACGCGATCGCCGATCGCGACGGAGCCGCTCCCGCGACTGAAGGCGAGCCGCAATCGGTAGCCTGACCGAGAGCAGGCACGGCGACCCGGCGCGCGGCAGGCGGCCGGCCACCGGCGCCCTCGACCCTCCCTGAGACCGGAAGCAACGACATTGGAAGCCGAGAGCAGAGCCTTCGAGTCCCACCCGCTTGAGGGGGGGTTAGGGGCCGCGGGAACCCGCACCCGCCCCCGCTCGGCGGCGCCAAACGTCGACGGCTCGCTGACGCTGGCCCTGCTGCGCGACTACATCACCCTGACGAAGCCGCGGATCATCTCGTTGCTGCTGCTGACCACGGTGGCGACGATGTTCGTCGCCGATCCGGCAGGCCCGCCCTTGTCGACCATTCTCTGGACGATGCTCGGCGGCTACCTCGCGGCCGGTGGCGCCGGCGCAATAAACCACTACATCGACCGCGAGCGGGACGCGCGGATGGCGCGCACCCGTTCGAGGCCCCTGGTCAGCGGCCGGATCGAGCCGGTCCACGGGCTGATCTTCGGGATCGCCCTGGGCGCAATCGCCTTCGTGCAGCTCTGGCTCACCGTCAATCCGGCGGCCGCCGCCCTGGCGATGGCGGGGCTGCTCGGCTACGTCTTCGTCTACACGCTCTGGCTGAAGCCGCTGACCCCGCAGAACATCGTGATCGGCGGCTCCGCCGGGGCGGTGCCGCCGCTGGTCGGCTGGGCGGCGGCGACCGGCGGCCTCAGCGTCGAGGCAATCTGGCCTTTCGCGATTGTCTTCCTCTGGACCCCCCCCCACTTCTGGGCGCTCTCGCTGCTGATCAAGGAGGACTATGCCCGCACCGGGGTGCCGATGCTCCCGGTGGTCCGCGGCGAGGCCGAGACGAGGCGCCAGATCGTCATCTACTCGGTGATCCTGGCGGCGGTGACCATCGCGCCGGTGCTCACCGGCTTGTTCGGGGTGATCTATCTGGTCCCCGCCGTGCTGCTCGGCGGCGGCTTCTGCGCCCTGTCGCTGCGCCTCCGGGCCGAGCCGAGCCGCCGAGCCGCGCTGCGCCTCTACCTCTCTTCGCTCGCCTACCTGGCGCTGCTGTTCGTCGCCATGGCCCTCGACAGCGTCCTTTGAGCCGATCCGCGACCTGAGAGCCCGCCGGCCCTGATAGAAACCACCCGAGTGGACCGCGAATCGGCAAAGCGAAGCATCGGCGGCGGGCTCGTAGTCGGGGCCTTCGCCGCCGCGATGTTCGCACTCGCCTTCCTCGCAGCGGTCCTCTACATCGCCCCCTAGCCCTCGAAAGATGAGCGAGCCCCAGGAGATCCCCGCCCCGACCGAGACGATCTACGAGCCGAAACCCTCCTGGGCGCCGGCGTTCCTCGCCTTCGGTGTGGCGGCGATCGTCTGCGGCATCTACGCCGAGGGCTTCCTCGTCCGAGGCTGGATCTACTCGATCATCGGCGCGGTCTTCTTCGTCTTCGCCTTCGCAGCGATCGTCCGCGGCTCGATCCGCTCCTTCTTCAGCCTGCCGCGCAAGCAGCGGGTCCGCGGCGCCCCCCTGCCGGCTGCCTCACTTCGCTCGGCGAAGAGGGGCTGATACCGGGTCTCAGCCCCCCTAGGAATCCTCAGTCGGGGGTCATGCCCGAGGTGGCGCCCTCGCTGGTCCAGACCCGGACGATGTCGCGCATCGAAAGCACCCCGACAAGCTCGGGGCCGTCGTAGATCACCAGGTGGCGGATGCCACGCCGTGACATCTCCGCCGCGGCGCGCTCGAGGCTCCAGTCAGGCGCTGCGGCGATCACGCTCTCGCTCATGTGGTCGCGAACGAACTCAGTATCGGGATCCTCGCCGGCGCCGACCGAGAGCAGAATGTCGCGCTCGGTGATGATCCGCGGCGCCGGGGACTCGTCGTCGATCACGAGCGCCGCCCCGGTGCCCCGCTCGGTCATCCGGGTCGCGGCCTGGCGCAACGTGTGGGAGGTGCCGATCGAGAGCACCACCTCCGACATCCCCTCCTTCACCTGCATCCGGCGTCCTCCATCGAGGTCGTTGTCGATTTCGTGGCGATCAGCGCAAGCTTATCCAAACTTGAGCGGCCGATAGACGGCTTCGCCCGCTATCGCGATATATAGAATCGCTCGCGCACCGCGCACCCGATGTCCAAGTCGCTAAACCCCATTCGCCCGCTCTTCGTCCTCGCCCTCCTCGGGGCGCTCGCGGCCGTCGCCTCGGGTTGTGGGACGACCACCGCCAGCGTCGATCGGGGCCGTGTGCTGTTCATCCAGAACTGCGGCACTTGTCACCAGTTGGCCCAGGCAGGGACGACGGCCCAGGTCGGGCCGAACCTCGACGCCGCCTTCGCCGCGGCCCGTGCGGCGGGTGAGGGGGGCTCCACGATCGAGGGTGTCGTCAAGGCGCAGGTTGAGAACCCGCGACCCAACAACGGCGACCCCGTCGTCTCGATGCCCGCCGACATCCTGGGCGGCCAGGACCTCGAGGACGTCGCCGCCTATGTCGGAAAGTACGCCGGCGTACCCGGGGCCGCCCCGCCGAAGGTCCCCGGCGGCCCCGGGGCCCAGGTATTTGCAAGCAACGGCTGCGGCGGCTGTCACACGCTGGCCGCTGCCAAATCAGGCGGGGTGACCGGGCCGGACCTCGACAAGGTCGTTCCCACGCTCAGCAAGGCCGAGGTTCACGAGGCGATCGTCAACCCGAACAAGACGATCGCCAAGGGCTATCCCCCAAACGTGATGCCGCAGAACTACGCGACCACGATCAGCTCGGAGGAGATCAACCAGCTTGTCCAGTACCTGATCAGCTCCACCGGCAAGGGCGGCTAGGCCCACAGCGCCGGGCCGCCCCGCGCGGCTTGGCAAGATCGGCTTGATGCGGAAGCGCCTCGAGATCTCTCCACAGCAGTACCAGAGGGTGGCGATCGTCGCACTCTTCTCCCTCTCCCTAGTCGTCCTCACCGGCGCCGGGGTGCGCCTCACCGGCTCCGGTCTCGGCTGCCCGGACTGGCCCAAGTGCTACGGGGGAACGGTCCCGCCGCTGGACACCCACGCCGTGATCGAGTACGGCAACCGGGTCTTCACCGGATTCGTCGGCCTGGCCGTGATCGCGGCCAGCCTGCTCGCCTTCTTCCGGCGGCCCTACCGCTGGCACCTCGCCCTGTTCGGGGCGCTGCTGCCGATCGGGGTGATCGGCCAGGCGGTGCTCGGCGCGCTGGTCGTCGAGCACCACCTCGCGCCGGGGCTGGTGATGAGCCACTTCATCCTCTCGATGATCCTGCTCGACGCGGCCTTCGCCCTCGCCTGGTGCTCGAGCTTCGAGCCAGGCGAGCGACGGGCGTCGACCGACTGGCTCGGGGTCTGGGCGGTCCGCGGGTTGATCCCGCTCGGGCAACTGACCATCCTCGCCGGGACGATCTCGACCGCCTCCGGCCCGCACGCCGGGGCAAACGGCAACCAGCTGGTCAAGCGCTTCGATTTCGAGGGCACCGGAACCCTGGAATGGGTCGTTCAGCGCCACGCCGCGATCGCCGCCCTGTTCGGGGTAGGCGCGATCGTCGTCTGGCTGCTGCTGCGCCGCCAGGGCGGCGATCGCCGCGCGACACGGCCGCTCGGCATCGTGCTCGGTCTGCTCGCCCTCCAGGGCCTGATCGGCGCGGTCCAGTGGAGCCTGAAGTTGCCCGGCGAGATCGTCTGGCTGCACATCGCCGTTGCCACGGTGACCTGGCTGGCGACGCTGTGGACGGTCGCAGTCGCCGGGCGCCTCGCGCCGCGTCAGGCTGAGGCGCGCTCCGCCTCGAGGTCGACGACCACGTGGGTGACCGGCAAGTCGATCTCCTCGCGGGTACGCTGAACGACTCGGTGCTCGAGCCAGTACGAGCGCTCGGGCGGATGGGTCGAGATGATGATCTCGTCCGCCGCAAAGGAGCTCAGCGCATCCTCGATCGCGACGTTCGGATCCGAATCCCCCACTTCGCCCCTTGCCTTCAGCCCGGTCTCCCGGATGGCGATCAGCGACAACTCCATCCGCTGGCGCGCCAGCTCGCTCGCCTCGTCGACGTCCGAGGCCCAGTGGGCGGCGCGTGAGCCGGCCAGCGCCGGGGTGAGGACGAGGATCTCCGCCTCCCGCCCGCGGCAGCGGCTGCCGATCTCCTCCAGCAGGGCCCGTCCCGTGACCGTCTCGTTGGCGACTGCCAGCAGCCGGTAGGTGCCATCGCCGCCGCGGGTGAAATCGACGCTTCGCGGCAGCGAGCTGCGCGAGCTGCGGTAGGCGACACCGAGCCCGAAACCGATCAGCACTGCGCCCCAGACCGCGCCGACCGCGGGCCGGGTGAGAAGGGCGAGGGCGATCACCGAGGCGGCGCCGGCGCCGACCACGATCACCCAGCGAAACGCGTCTGCTTCGGATCGGAGCGGGTTGTGCACGTGGCCTCCTCAAGCCGATTATTGCGCTTCGCGCGCGGGTGCAGGGCCGCATCTTCCGGGCCTTGCCGCGACGCTCGGGAGCGCCGGGCGGCGGGGTTTGGCGAGCGCTGGCCCCGGGTATTTGCAATCGGATGAGCGCGCCCCGCAAGAAGGGCATCGTCGCGCGCGGCATAGCCAAGTCCTTCCGTTCGCCCGACGGTCGCGTGGACGCAGTCACCGACGTCGACCTCTCGATCGCACCCGGCGAGACCGTCGCGCTGCTGGGGCCGAACGGCGCGGGGAAATCGACGACGATCGACATGCTGCTGGGTCTCAACCATCCCGACCGCGGCGAGGTCCGGCTGTTCGGCGAAGACCCGGCCGAGGCGGTTGCGGACGGACGGATCGGGGCGATGCTCCAGACCGGGTCGCTGATCCCCGACCTGGCCGTAAGGGAGCTGGTGGAGATGATCGCCGCGCTCTACCCCTCGCCGCTCGACGTCGAAGAGGTGCTGGAGCTGACCGGCATCGGCTCGCTCGCGGGACGCCGCACCCAGAAGCTCTCGGGCGGCGAGACGCAGCGCGCGCGCTTCGCGCTGGCCCTGGTCAGCAACCCGGAACTGCTGGTGCTGGACGAGCCCACCGTGGGGATGGACGTCGAGGGAAGGCGGGCGTTCTGGGAGACGATGCGCGAGATGGCCCGGCGGGGCAAGACGATCCTCTTCGCGACCCACTACCTCGAGGAGGCGAACACCAACGCCGACCGGGCGATCCTGATGGCCCGCGGCCGGATCATCGCCGACGGGCCTCCGACCGAGATCAGGGGGCGGGTGGGCACCCGCACGATCACGGCGACGATCCCCGATGCCGACCTCTCGGCACTCTCGGCGCTGCCCGGCGTTGCCCGGGCCGAGCTGCACGGCCAGGTGGCCATTCTCAGCTGGCGACGGGACTCGGATCGCGACCATGCGGGCAACCTGCTGGCGACGTGCCGGCAGGCGAGCGACCTGGCGATCTCCGGGGCGGGCCTCGCCGATCCTAACTTCCGTCGAGCTGTCTCGGGGGCTCGCATGACGAACCTTCCCGGAAACGCGGACACGCCACCAAGGCGTCAGTGCGCCGAGCCGGGCCTCTATTTCGGTTCGAGACCTCGGATGTTGTGCAACCGCGCCTCTCATCTCTTCATGCTATCGTGGACCATTCCCGCCGCCCTCTACTTCCTGATCGTCGGTCTCGAACCGGCACGAGCGGACTTGCTCTCGGCGGGCATCTCCGCACCGCTCTGCTTCATGTAGCTTCGCGCATTCGGACGATGACCGCGATGCTCTCGACCGGCGCGCGGATCTCAGCGACGGGCGGTCGGCTGGACGCCAGCTGCGGGCCATCCCGTGACCCAAGGTCCGCGGTAGGTCGCGGTCTGACCTCTATTGATGGCCCTGTGACGATCTGGTCCTCTTCGCGTGCGGCGTCGCATCGGCGTCTCGCTGCCGCGGCGACCTGGTTCGGATGACCGGCATGATGCTGGTCGCGCCGGTGATCCCCGCTGGCGCGCTCGGGATCCTGCTCGGATTTCGGAACGGCGGGACCCGGCCTTGTCGGCGGCGGAGGCCCCGCTGGCTTTCGTCAGCGGCGACCTGGATCCCGACTCCTGCCTGGCTTCCTCGGCGACCTCGGCGGCTGGCGCTGCCATCCAGGGCTGGTGAAGCGGCTCGGGTCTATCGGCGACAGAGCCCGGGGCGCAAGGGCTGGAAACGACCGGCCCCGCCTGTCGAGATTCGCAGCCGGCCCGCGCTGGGAGTACGGCGTTGACCACGGCCCGCTGCCTAGACCAGCCCGCAGCCCAGGCCTCAGAGGATGTAGACCGTGGTGAAGACGATGATCCACATCACGTCGACGAAGTGCCAGTAGATCCCCGCCACCTCGACCCCGAGGTGATCCTCGGAGGCCGGCCCGAAGTGGCCGCGCCAGGCGCGGATGTTTGCGAAGGTGAGGAGCAGTAGGCCGACGAAGACATGGGCGCCGTGCAGCCCGGTGAGGCTGTAGAAGATCGTCCCGAAGGATCCGTCGCGGCCGCTGAAGCCGAGGTGGACGTACTCGTTCAGCTGGATGAATAGGAAGGTCGCCCCCAGCAGCCAGGTGGCAATCAGGCCCAGCTTCATCGCCCGGCGGTTGTTGCGGCGGATCCCCTCGAGCGCGTAATGGACCGTGAAGCTGGAGGAGACGAGGATCGCGGTGTTAACTCCGGCGATCGCCACGGGGAGATGGATCCCCGCCGGCGGCCAGGAGGGCGGGTTGACGACGATCCGGAGGAAGAAATAGGCCGCGAAGAAGGCGCCGAACAGCATCACCTCGGAGACGATGAAGATCAGGATGCCGAGCGTCTGGCGGTCGACCCTGGAGCTCTGGTTCGCCTCGGGCGGGCTGTGGTGCTCGTGCTCGTCGGCGTGACCCACTGCGATGCTGGCGCTCTCCATCTCCTTCGCTCCCTAGCCCTCGGCGCCCTTGGCGACGGCGGCCGCCACCTTCTCGGCCGGGCGCCCCGCCTCGACGTGCTCGACCGGCTTCTCGGTGATCTCCCGCACCCTGCCGACCAGGTCCTGCTCGAGCCACCGTGAGGTCTCCCCGGCAAGGGTCGAGATCAGCACCTCGTCGATCCGATAGTGCTGGATCGCGTTCTGCACGGCGCGGAAGGGATCGGGGCTCATCGGCTGCCCGGTCGCGTCGACGTCACTGCGGTAGAGCTCGGCCAGGGTGGAGGCGAGGTCATGGCAGACCTGCTCGCGCTCGATCTGATCGGAGCGCGGGCAGACGATCGTGTAACGGTGCGGCCGCTCGGCGGCGCGGTCCTTGAGCCGCTTCACCAGGTCGGAGGTGGCGACCGTCTGGGTGGCGACGACCAGGGTGTGGATCACGTCCCAGCGAATCGAGTCGTCCTCGATCCGCACCGGGATGTGGGTGACCGCGGTCTCAGGCTCAAAGCGCTCCCGGGCCCACTCGACAAGGTCCTTGCGGGTCAGGCCGAAGCGAGTGTCATAAAGGCAGGAGAGCAGCACCTCCCCCGGCTCGTGTGCCCGCACCGCGTCGTCGAGCGCAAGCGACGGATCGGGGTCCATCACTTCGCCGAGCGACTCCAGCCCGAACTCTGCCAGCACGGCCATGGTCACGTCGACCCGGCTTCGGGCCGCGTCGCGCAGCTCGCCGGTGTCGATCAGCTGCCCGGCCGCGGGCTGATTCTGGGGGGCGACGACTGCAATGTATGGAACTCCGGGGGCACGCTGGCGCGCGGCGCGCAGCAGCTTCCGCCCGCCGGCGACCTCGTTGAGGAAGATCAGCAGCGGGCGCCCGTCCGGATCGGGGGGCGGCTGATCGGGCGCCTCCGGAGAGGCGGCGGTCCCGGGCTGTTCGGACTCGGCCGGGTCCTGGAGGCCGGGATCGGGCTGGATACCGCCCTCGCTGGTCCGCGGCAGGTCCTCGGGGGGCCTCGGCGCATCCGGGGCGGCTCCCGGCGAATCCGGCTCGTCGGGAGCCACCGGCGCGGCCGGCGTGCTCGGAGACTCGGTCACGTGCTGCCCGCCACGGTCGGCTGCGGCGCCGGCACCTCGGCTCCTTCGCCCGCCATGATTGCGTGCCGTGCTCCCGGGACGCCGTACTCGTAGGGCCCGCCGACCACCCGGGGAATCTCGTCGAAGTTGAAGATCGGCGGCGGCGAGGAGACCTGCCACTCGATCGTCTTCGCCCGCCAGGGGTTGGCCTCGGCTCGCGGGCCGAAGCGCCAGCTGACGATCATGTTGTAGAGGAAGACGAGCTGCACGGCGCCGAGCAGGAAGGCGAAGATCGAGATCAGCAGGTTCCAATCGCCGAACTGGCTGGCGTAGTCGGCGACCCGCCGCGGCATCCCGTCCATGCCGATCCAGTGCATCGGGATGAACGTCCCCCAGGTCCCGACCAGGGTCCCCCAGAAGTGGACCCGCCCGAGCTTCTCATCGTACATGCGCCCGGTCATCTTCGGGAACCAGTGGTAGATGCCGGCGAAGATCGTGAACACCGAGCCCCCGAAGAGGACGAAGTGGATGTGGGCGACGATGAAGTAGGTGTCCGAGACGTGGATGTCCAGCGGGACCATGCCGAGCATCACCCCGCTGATCCCGCCGATCGTGAAGGTGACGATGAAGGCGAGCGCGAACAGCATCGCGGTCGAGTAGGTGTGGATCTTGCCGAAGTAGAGGGTGCCCAGCCAGGAGAAGATCTTGATCCCGGTGGGAACGGCGATCAGCAGCGTGGTGATCATCATCGGCACCCGCAGCCAGCTGAACATCCCGGCGACGAACATGTGGTGGGCCCAGACCGAGTAGCTGAGGACGACGATCCCGAGCAGCGCCAGGGCCATCAGCCGGTAGCCGAAGATCGGCTTGCGGGAGTGCGTGGAGATGACTTCCGAGATGATCCCGAACCCGGGCAGCATCATGATGTAGACGGCCGGGTGTGAGTAGAACCAGAAGATGTGCTGGTAGGAGATCACGTCGCCGCCCATCGCCCACTGGAAGAAGTTGGTGTGGAGGATGCGGTCGAAGAAGACCATGAACTGGACCCCGGCGATGAACGGGGTCGCGGCGATCACCAGCAGCGAGGTCGAGAGGTTCGCCCAGACGAGCAGCGGCATCCGCCAGAAGTTCATCCCGGGCGCCCGCATGGTGACGATCGTGACCACGAAGTTGAGCGCCGTGGCGATCGACGAGGCGCCGGCGAACTGGACTCCGACGTTGAAGAATGACTGCCCCAGAGGAGCCCCGGTGGAGAGCGGCGCGTAGCCGGTCCAGCCGGCGTCGAAGGCGCCGCCCGGCGCCAGGAAGCTGGCGATGAACAGCAGCCCGGCAAGCGGCAGCATCCAGAAGCTGAGCGCGTTGAGCCGAGGGAAGGCCATGTCGGGGGCGCCGATCATCAGCGGCAGGACGTAGTTCGCGATCCCCGCGAAGACCGGGATCACGAAGACGAAGATCATCAGTGTCGCGTGGGTGGAGAAGAGCCCGTTGTAGGTGCTGGCGTCGACGATCTGGGTGCCGGGTTGGGCGAGCTCGGCGCGGATCAGCATCGCCATCAGGCCGCCCACGAAGAAGAAGAAGAAGGTGGTGCAGATGTACTGGATGCCGATCACCTTGTGATCGGTGTTGAAGCGGAAGTAGTCCCTCCAGCTGGTCGCCCCGTGCTGGGAGTGGTCCTCGGGCCGCGTCGGGCGGCCGGCGGCCCAGCGGAACCAGTAGTCGAAGCAGCCGAAGCCGACCAGGAAGCCGAGCGGGGCGAGGATCACCGGGACCATGACCTGCGGGTAGCCCGTCTGCTCCGTCTGGTAAGCGGGCAGCCCGGAGAGCTTGCGCAGGGCGACGACCAGGCCGAAGCCGAAGGCGGCGGCGAGAAGGGCGCCGAGGGCGCCCCGGTACCAGCCGGGTTGCTTGATTGCCGCTGCCATCTAGGTCCGGGGCCCCATTATGCCCCGCCGGCGCCGAGGTCCGGCAGGTTGTCGCTGTTGGCTTCGGTGATCGACTGGGCCAGCCCCGAGGGCACCTTCTCCGGGAGCTTGGTGACCCACTTGCGGAACTTCGCGGGCGGCTCGACCACGACCTTGGCCCGCATCGTCGAGTGCCCGTAGCCGCAGAGCTCGGTGCAGACGAGCTGGTAGGTCCCGATCCTGTCGGGGGTGATCACCGCCGTGGTGGTGATCCCCGGGACGTTGTCCTTCTTGATCCGCCATTCCGGCACCCAGAAGGAATGGATCACGTCCTGGGCGTGCATCTTGAACTGCACCTGCCGGTTGACCGGGACGTGCAGCTCGCCCTGGGACCATTTGTCGCCCTTGCCGGGGTAGCCGAAGCTCCAGGCGTACTGCTGGGAGAAGACGTCGACGGTCAGCGCGTTCGAGTCGTGCTTCTCGATGCTGTGGAGGACGTCCCAGCTGTAGCCGGCGCCGAACAGCACGATCACGGTCGGGATCAGCGTCCAGGCGACCTCGAGCCGGGTGTTGCCGTGGATCGGCTCGCCGTCGGACTCATCACCCGGCTTCGCTCTGAACTTGTATAGGGCATAGATCAGCATCACCATGACCAGCGAGAAGACCAGGCAGGAGAGCACGATCATCACGTCGAGCAGGGTGTCGATTTTGGGCGCCGCGGTGGAGCCCTGCTGGCCGTCCCAGTTGATGCTGACCATCACGGCCGACATCACGGCGGTGAGGGCAAGCGTGGCGGCGATCATCTTCGCTATCGGCAGACGGCCCATCTGGCGAGCGGGATTCTATTGATCCCGCGGCGTCAGGCCTTTAGCTTCGCGTGACCGATCGCACAAGCTCCGATCATGGCTCGGGGAGCTCCTCGAGCCGTCCCTCCGAGGCTGCAATCACCCCGCGGGCGACCCCCTCCCAGCTCCACAGGTCCCGGGTCGTGCGGACCAGCGCCTCGCGGGCTTGCTCCCGGGTGTCGGCGTCGAGACCGAGCCAGGCGTTGAGGCGGGCCGCGATGCCCTCAACCGCGCCCTCCGTGACCGGGAAGGAGATCAGCGGCGCCACCTCGGCGGGCAGCGCCGGGGCGAGCTGGCGGGAGACCTCCTGCATCCCGGAGTGGGCGGCGGAGACCGGCAGCACCCCGCAGGCGGCCGCCTCGACCGCGACCATCCCGAACGCCTCGGGGAAGGTGCTCGGCATCACCAGGGCCTCGGCCAGGGGGATCAGCTCGGCGACCTCGTCGTGCTCGACGCGGCCGGCGAAGGAGACCGAGCCGGCGGCGGCCGCGGCGGCCGCGAGGTACTCCCCTCCGGGGTCTGCCAGGAATGCGGAGAGGATCGGGAGCGGCGCCGCCTCGCCGCCCTCCAGGCCGCGCCCCAGCCGTGCGACCTGCCGGGCTCCGTCGAGGTCACCCGCGGCGAGCGCACCGAACAGCCGCCGCAGCCCCGCGTCGAACTCGCCGAAGCCGGCGATCAGCAGCCGCGCGCCGGGGTTCTCGGCGTGCACGAGCGGCCAGCCGGCGAGCAGCAGGTCGACGCCCTTGGAGACGATCAGCTTGCCGACGAAGATCACCCTCGGGCCTGCAGCACCCGCGTACTCGCGGATTGCCCGGTCGGCGAGCGCCGGGTCGCGCCCGAAGGCGCCTTCGCCCGGCTCCGCCTCGATCTCCTGCGCCCGGGCCTCCAGCGCTGCCGGCGCCTTCTCCGCCTCGACCCCGGAGAGCGGCCGGAAGCGCCGAACATCGACGCCCGGCGGCCCGAGCCGGGTCCGTGCCTCGAGCCCGATGCCCGGCAGGGCCGCCCAGAGGCTCTCGGCCGTGTGCCGGGAGCCGACCAGGATCGCAGCAGCAGCCTCCACCCCCTCGCGGGCGTAGGGGCCGAAGCGCTCCAGGTCGGGTTTCACCGTGTACTCGAGGGCCGAGCCGTGGACCTTGGCGGCGAAGCGCAGGCCGGAGCGCGCCAGGATCGCCGGCCCCATCACCAGGTGGTTGGCGAGCGCCGCGTCGATCCGGCCCGCGGCGGCGGCGACGTCGCGGACCGCAGAGACGTTGGCCTCGACGTAGCGCTCGAGCTCGACATCGGTCAGCTCGGCGAAGACCCGCGCCTGGAAGCCCTCGTAGGAGTCGTGGACGTAGAGGGGCAGGAGCCCGCCGATCTCCGGTAGGTAGGCGGTCAGCGACCCGGCACCGGAGGGCTCCCGCAGCCGCTCGACCTCGAGCCCGCCGCCGTCCCAGCGCCCGACCGCGTCCACCCACTCCGACCGGTCCGCGTCGAGGTCCTGGCAGAGCAGGTGAACCTCGTGCCCGAGCCCGCCCAGAGCCCGGGCCAGGTTGGCGTTGTAGATGTTGCTGCCGGTGCCCCGCAGCAAGTAGCCGTGGAAGATCAGGACCCGCATCGCTGCCCGGCAAGCTATTAGTCTGTGCGGCGATGAACTCCGAGCAGACCTACCGGCTCCGCGCTCCCGCCTCCGGCCGCGAGGCGATTGCCGCCGTCGAACCCGGTGCGGTCTACGTCGACCGGGAGACCGGCGAGGAGCTGGAGCCGGTCGCCCGGACCCTGCCGCTCGCGCCCTCGGAGTCGGCGCTGCCCAGGACTCCCGACAACCTCCGGGTCTGCCGTCGCTGCGAGCAGCTGATCGGCCTCGACGTCAGCGACTGCCCCTACTGCGGCCTTCGCCAGCCGGCCCTGGACGGAAACACCTGATGCGGCGCCCACGACTCGCCGCCCGCGGCCTGGCCGCGGGCTTCGCGGCCGTCCTGCTCCTGGCCCTCGCCGGCTGCGGCGGGGACCACGAGACGACTACCGTGACCGAGACGGCGCCGGCCAGCACGTCGGCGCCGACCTCCACCACCGAGCCGACAACGACGGCAACCACGACGAGCGAGGACAGCGGCGGCGTCGGCCCGACCGAATCGGAGACCACCACCCAACCACCTGCCTCGACCGGGGAGGACAATGGCGGCGTCTCGCCCGGCGGCAACTCGGCCTCGGGAGGATCGGGCTCCGGGGAAGCCCGATCCCGGCAAGCCGGACTCGGCCGGCAACGACCTTCCCCCCCAGCCGGGGACCCCGCAGGCGAAGTTCGAGCAGTACTGCAACCAGCACCCCGGCGCCTGCGGCTGAGCCCCCTCTCCTGCCGTCGCCGACTGGTGGAAAACGACGAATTAGTGGGACGGAACCCTCCCGTCGGCGGGAGAGCGCGGGCGAGCGCCCGAGGTCTTAGCGGTTTCGCGGCTTCTTCACCACGGTCGCGGTGTAGAGCAACCGCGAGTTGGTGAAGTAGCAGCCGTACTGGCGCTTTGTTCCGACCTTCATCTGGGCATGGCTGAACTTCTTGATCTCGTTGTCGGAGCAGCGGTCGGACTTGCGGCTGGACCGCCAGGTGTTGTTGTCGGAGAGGTTGATCGCCCAGTTCGGCGCCCAGGTCGGCAGGGAGAGGGCGACTATCTGACCCGGGATCACGTTCAGCGGGTGATCGAGGGTGAAGATGGGCGTCTGGCCAAAATAGCCGTTGAGCTGCTCCAGAGGGCTCTGCCGGACCAGCCTGTAGACCGGGGGCTTCCTCTTCTTCACCTTGCGGAGGACCGCGATGCGTGCTTCGGAGGGAGAGCCGTAGAAGTCGTTGAAGAACTTCCGCTCCTTTTGGGTCGGCCTTGCCAGCGTGATCGACCAGGAGACGATCTTGCCTGCGAACGGGACCTGGTACGGCTTTACCGACCTGCCGGCGAGCGATTGGAAGATGGTCGCCTTGCCGACCGCCTGGCACTCCTTGACCACGGGCTTCGTCCGCGCCGGGCAGGCTGGGTCCGGGCTGCCCGACGTCTTGCCGAGCACCACCTTGTGAAGCGGCGCCGAATCGGCGCTCCCGGGCCAGGCGACGACCGCGAGGGCGCCGAGCAGGCAGGCGCCAAGGGCGGCGACGATCAGCGCCTGGACGCGACTGGGTGTGCGAATGCGGGATCCGTGGATCACGATCTCAGCTACCAACACCGCCGAAGTGCCAGTGTTGCGGCCTGGATTCTGCCGATAGCGGGCGCCTGATGCCGCCCTCCTCCGCCGCCTGCACGATCCCCGCCAGCCGAACCGGCTCCGGCATGGGTGCCCGGCGTCACGGAGCGGATCCCGGTCCCCAACTAGGATCAGCGGCTATGCCGGCGATCGTCGTGGAGGGTCTGGAGCGCGTCTTCGGGGAGGTGCTGGCGGTTCAGGGCGTCGATCTCGCAGTCGACGAGGGCGAGATCTACGGCTTTCTCGGTCCGAACGGCGCCGGCAAGACGACCACGGTGCGGATGCTGACCACCCTGCTGCTGCCGACCGGCGGCAGGGCAACCGTCGCCGGCTATGACGTGGTCGCCGACGCGCAGGCGGTGCGCCGGACGATCGGGGTCGCCCTGCAGGAGGCGGCGCTGGACCCGCTGATGACCGGCCGCGAGCTGATCCGGCTGCAGGCGACGCTGCAGGGGATCCCCACGGACGAGGGAAAGCGCCGCGCCGACGATCTGCTCGACCGGGTCGGCCTGGTCCACGCTGCCAACCGCCGCGTCGGCACCTACTCGGGGGGGATGAAGCGGCGGCTCGACCTCGCCGCGGCGCTCGTCCACGAGCCTCGGGTCCTGTTCCTCGACGAGCCCACCACCGGACTCGACCCGGTCAGCCGCAAGTCGATCTGGGAGGAGGTCTCGAGCCTCAACCGCGAGGGCACCACCGTGTTCCTCACGACCCAGTACCTGGAGGAGGCCGACCAGCTCGCCAACCGGGTCGGGATCATCGACAGCGGCAGGATCGTCGCCGAGGGAACGCCGAGCTCGCTCAAGGCAGACCTCGGCAACCCCCACATCGAGTTGGTCATCGCCGAAGGCTCGATGCAGCGCGCCGAGCGAGCATGCGAGAAGCTCGGCAAGCTGCTGCCTTCAAAGGACGGCAAGGTCCTGGTCGAGGTCGAGCACGGCCCGTCCGACATCGCCCGCGTGGTCGTCGCACTCGACGAGGCCGGGATCGGGGTCGAGTCGCTGGAGCTGGTCCAGCCGACCCTGGACGACGTCTTCGTCGAGAAGACCGGCTACCACCTGGAGGGCGACGACGACGGAGCGCCGTCGCCGGAAGCGGAAACCGAGGGAGTGGCCGGGGCTTGAGCACCGCGGCGACGAATCTCCGGGTCGTCCGCGCGCTCGGAATGCGCTCGATCCGCCAAACCTTTCGCCGGCCGCAGCTGATCGCGCCGATCGTCGTCTTCCCGACGCTGCTGCTGGCGATCCAGACCGGCGGCGCGGGAGCTGCCGTCAACCTCCCGGGCTTCCCGCCGGTCCAGAGCTTTCTTCAGTTCATGCTCGCAGGGGCGATGATGCAGTCGCTGATGCTTGCGGGTAACAGCGGCGGCATCGCACTCGCCGTCGACATCGAGATGGGGTTCACCGACCGCCTCTTCGCGGCACCGATCTCGCGCTTCACGATCGTCGCCGGACGTCTCGCCGGAACCGCCGCCCTCGGACTCTTCGCAGGGGTCTGGTTCCTGGCGCTCGGCCTGATCTTCGGAGTTACGATCGAGGGCGGGGTCCTCGGAGCGCTGATCGCCCTGGCGTTGGTGACGGCCGCAGCGATGGCAATCGGCAGCCTCGGCTCGGCGGTCGCCCTTCGAACCGGCAGCGCCAGCGTTGTTCAGGGTTTCTTCCCGCTAGTCTTCGTCGTCCTCTTCGTCTCGACCGCGTTCTTCCCTAAGGACCTGATGATCGAGCCGGCGAAGACGATCGCGGCCTACAACCCGCTGAGCTTCGTCGTCAACGGGATCCGCGACCCGATCGTCACCGGGCTCTCGAGTGCCGACATAGTCAAGGCGGTTGTGGCGATCATCGGGATCGGCCTGATTGGCCTGGCGATGAGCGCCTCGGCGCTTCGCCACCGGCTGAGGACGGGCGGATGAGCGCCGCCGCCAGGCCCGGCTGGAGGGCGAACTGGGAAACGATCAAGGCGCTGATGGCGCGTTCGAAGAACGAATTGTTCAGGGTCCCCGGCGCGGCCATTCCCGGCGTGCTGGCGCCGACCATATTCTTTCTCGGGCTGAACGGGGTCTTCGGTGCCCTCACCCGCCTGCGCGGCTTCGACACCAGCAGCTACCTGAGCTTCATCATCCCGGTCAGCATGCTCCAGGGAGCGGGCTTCACCGGTGCCGCAACAGGCGTCAACCTGGCCCGTGACATCGAACAGGGGTGGCTCGACCGGCTCCTGGTCTCCCCATCGCCCCGTTGGGTGCTGCTGACCGGGACGGTGCTTTCCGCGAGCGCTCGGGCGATGATCCCGGCGACCGTCGTCTTCACGGTGGCGATCGCGCTCGGCGCCCACATCCCAACCCCGCTCGGGTTCGTGATCACCTTCGGGATGGTCGCCGCGATGGCCGCGGTCGCCGCCTGCTGGGGCTCGATGCTGGCGCTGAGGTTCCGCAGCCAGTCGGCGGCCCCGCTGATGCAGTCCGGGATGCTGGCCGCCGTCCTGCTGACCACCGCCTACGCGCCGCTCGCCCTGCTTCAGCCGTGGCTGCGGGCGATCGCCAGGATCAATCCGGTGACCCAGGTGATCGACGCCACCCGCCAGGCGTTCGTCGGCAGCGTCACCTGGGGCGGGACCTGGCCGGGAATCCTGGCGCTGGCCGGCCTGCTCGCGGTGCTCGGGGCGCTCTCGCTGCGCGGGATGCGGCGCACCGCCTTGTGAGGGCGGCCGCCGCGGTCGAGATCGCCGAGCGCACCCTGCGCCGCAACTGGACCGAGGGCTCCGGCCACGGTCGCCGCTTCTCCTACACGAAGCCCAGCCCGGGCCGCTATCCGTGGCAGTGGTACTGGGACTCCTGCTTCGCGGCGATCGTCTGGCGCCGCTTCGAGCCGGCCCGCGCGCGAGCCGAGCTGGAGACCCTGCTCGGCGCCCAGCGCCCAGACGGCTTCATCGGCCACACGATCTTCTGGGAGCGACCCGTCTCCTGGACGCGGCTTCCCTTCTACAACGTCAGCTCGCGCAGCGCGATGCAGACCGAGACGATCCAGCCCCCGCTGCTCGCCTGGGCCTGGCGGATCGCAGTCGGTGACCCGTCCGCCGAGCCGCGGATCGCCGCGCAGGCTGACTGGTTGGCGGCGAACCGCGACTTCGACGGGGACGGCCTGCTGTGGATCATCCAGCCGGACGAATCGGGGCTCGACGCCTCTCCGAAGTTCGACCCGGTATGGGGTTGGAAGATCGGCGGCCGGCTCGGGTTCCCGCTGCTGGTTCACCACAACCGCCGGCTGGCCTTCGACGCCTGCCGCGTCCTGAAGCGTGGTGGGCCGCTGCTCTGTGAGCTGATCGTCAACGTCCTCTGGTGTCTCTCGCTCCAGGCCCTGGGGCGGACCTCGATCACCCCGGCGCTGGTCGAGCGACTCTACGACGAGAACCGCGGCCTCTTCTTCGACGAGGCAAAGCCCGGAGGGCGCCTGCCGCCGATCGCGACCTGGACCTCGCTGGCGCCTCTCGCCCTGCCCGACCTGCCTGAGGAAATAGGCCGCCGGCTGGTCGAGGAGCACCTGCTCGACCCCGGGCAGTTCTGGACGATGGTCGCGCCTCCCTCGGTCTCAGCGGCCGAGCCGAGCTATCAGCCCGGGGGCAGCGGTGGCCTGCTTCGCCAGTACTGGCGGGGGCCGACCTGGATCAACTCGGCCTGGTTGATCTGGCTGGGGATGCGCCGCCTCGGCTATCACCGGCAGGCCGACCGGATGGTCGCCGGCCTGGTTGGGGCGATCGGCCGCGAGGGCCTGCGCGAGTACTACGACCCGCGGGACGGCAGCGGTCTCGGCGCCGTCGATTTCGCCTGGTCGGCGCTGATCGCCGAGATGGCCGAACCCGACCCGGCCGCCGAGCTCAGCCACCTCTGAGAGGCTCGCCGGGAGGTGGGACCTTTGAACCGCGCTATTCGCGGCTGAAAGGTCCCACATGTGGCTGGGCTACTTGTATCGGTAGGTGATCCGGCCGCGGTCGAGGTCGTACGGCGAGAGCTCGATCTTGACCCGGTCGCCCGGGAGGATGCGGATGTAGTGTCGGCGCATCTTGCCCGAGATGTGGCCGAGGACGTCGTGGTCGTTGTCGAGCTTCACCCTGAACATCGTGTTGGGGAGGGCCTCGGTTATCTCGCCCTCCATCTCGATCTTTTCCTCTTTGCCCATTCGGCCGGAAGGGTAGCGGAAGGGGCCGCGGCCTCAGCGCCCCTCGAAGGTGGCGTTGCCGGGACCCTCCTCGAGGAAGGAGCGCACCGCGCCCTGCAGGTCCTCGGTGCCGAACAGCGCTCCGGCGACCTTGGGCGTCTCGCGGTCAGCTTTGTCCACGCCCCCCACGAGCTGGGCGCGGACCAGCTTCTTGGTAGCCGCATGCGCCTTGGTCGGCCCGGCCGCCAAACGGTGGGCGAAGCGCATCCCCTTCTCGAGCAGCTCCTCGTCCCCTACCACGCGGTTGACCACGCCCCAGTGCTCCATGGTCGGCGAGTCATAGAGGCCGCCGGTCATCACGAATTCGCGGGCGCGCGAGGGGCCGGCCCGCTCCGCCATCCGCTGTGTGCCGCCGGCGCCGGGGGTCAGCCCGACGACGGCCTCGACCAGACCGAACCTTGCGGATACGCCCGCCCAGATCAGGTCGCAGCCGAGCGCCACCTCCCAGGCCGCCGTCAGGCAGAGGCCGTGGATCAGTGCGAGGGTCGGCATCGGCAGCGCCTCGATCTTGCGCACCGTGGTCACCAGGCCGCTGAACATGTGCTCGGCGTCGCGGAGACCGATCCCCTCGAAGTTGTGGACGTCAACTCCGCCGCTGAATACCTCGCCCTCGGCGCGCCAGACCAGCGCCCGTGCATCGGAGGCTCCCACCTCGGTGATGTGGGATGCGAGGGCGTCGAAGGTCGCCGCGCCGAACAGGTTGAGCGGCGGGTCCTCGAGGACGAGTACGGCCAACGCCCCGTCGCGTTCCAGCCGGACCGGGTCAGCCATCCCGGCGCAGCCTCCCGGCGACCTCGGCGATCTCTGAGGTGTCTCCGGGCCCCGGAACCCACGGCAGCTTCAGCGGATCGTCGGCGTAGCGGGGGATCACGTGCACATGAAAGTGGAAGACCGTCTGCCATGCCGCCGGCCGGCAGGAGTTGAGGACGTTGAAGCCATCAGGCTCGAGAACCTCCTCCATGCGGAGAGCAAGACGGCGTGCAGCGACGATCGTCCGCTCGAGATCGGCGTCGGAGACGTCAAGCAGGTCGGCCGCGTGATCCCGGGGGACGACCAGGGCGTGGCCGGGGGTCGCCGGGTTGATGTCCATGAAGGCCACCGTGTGCTCGTCGGAGTCGACGATCTCGCCGGGGATCGTGCCGGCGACGATCCCGCAGAAGAGGCAGTCCTCGGCGCTCGCCATCGCGGCGCCAGCTTATATGCCGGCCTTCGCATGGGCCACGGCCTCCGCCCTGGTTCGGACCTCGCCGGCAAACTGCGCCGCCTCCAGCTCGGTGAGCAGCCGGCCGAGCTCGGGACCCGCCGGGATGCCCAGCTCGGCCGCAAGCTCGTCGCCGGCGATCAGCCTCTGCGGGGGCCCGTCGCGGCGCCAGTCGAGAGCGGCGGCGAGCATCTCCCGGGCGAGCTTCAGGTGCGCCTCGACCATCTCCTCGCTGGCCAGCGGGCCGCTGCCTCGGGCGGCGAGGCGGTCGGCGACCGTGAGCAGGGTGACGTCGGCGCCGGCCGGCTCGGTCGCCCGCAGGTAGTCGTGAACGCGGCGTGGTGGCAACGGCGCCTCGCGCACCATGAAGCCGAGCCGCAGATGGTGCACGGTGAGGGTCTGGAGGTGGCGGGTCAGGGAACGGCTGCCGCGCAGTCTGGCGAGCATCCCGCCGATGATCTCCGCTCCGGCGGTGTCGTGACCCATGAAGGTGACGCGCCCCGCCGACTCCCGCCTCGTCACCGGCTTGCCGAGATCGTGCACCAGGGCGCCGAGGCGAAGCGCATCACCGCGGGTCAGCTGGTCGGCCAGCGGCTCCTCGAGCAACTGACGCGCCTGATCTGCACGCTGGCCCGCGAACCGCTCCAGGTCGGCCTCGACCTCGAGGACCCGGTCGAGCACCGCCATGGTGTGGTCATAGACGTCGAGGTGGTGGTTGGCGGTCTGATCGACGCCTCGCAGGGCCTCGACCTCGGGCAGCAGCGGGCCCATGATCTCGAGCCCTTCGATCAGCTCCACGCCACGGCGCGGGTCGGGGCCGGCGATCAGCAGCCGCAGCTCCCCGAGCACTCGCTCCCCCGCCGGCTCGGAGGCCCGCTCCGCCAGGGCCTGCGCCGAGCTGATCGTGGCAGGGTCGATCTCCAGCCCGAGCTCCGCGGCGAGCCGGGCGGCTCGCAGCAGCCTCAGCGGATCCTCGGAGAAGCTCCGCTCGGAGACCATCCTCAGGGTGCGGCGATCGAGATCGGCGAGGCCGGCGAAGGGGTCCACCTCGTCTCCGGCCACCAGCGGCACGGCGATCGCGCCGATCGTGAAGTCGCGGGCGGCGAGGTCGGCCTCGATCGCGCCGCCGCGCAGCGGCGTGACGTCGACCTGCCAGCTGCCGTCCCGGGCGCGTGCGCGCCAGGTATCGAACTCGGCCGAGAGCTCGAAGGACCCGCCTCCGGCCCCGCGGGCGATCGCGGCAGCGGCCTCTCTGGGGTCACCCGCCACCGCCAGGTCGAGGTCGGTGACCGGACGGCCCAGCGCGGCGTCGCGGACCGCGCCGCCGACTACCCAGGCGCGCCCGGCGGGACCCTCTCCGAGGGCGTCGCGGACCGCGGTCGCCAGGGGGGAACCTCGCAGCCGCTCTGCGGCGCTCATCCGGCCTCTCTCCGAACCCGGGGCGAGACCCCGCAGACGACCTCGTAGTTGATCGTCCCCAGACGGCGTGCCACTTCCTCGGCGAGGATCGCCTCAGCCCCCTGGGCGCCGATCAGGACCGCCGGGGCACCCGGGCTGACCTCGGTCTCAGGCCCGAGGTCGACGGTCAGATTGTCCATGGAGATCGTCCCGATCAGCGGCCTGCGTCGCTCAGCGACCAGGACCTCCGCATTGTTCGAGAGCCCCCGCCGCACCCCGTCGCCGTAGCCGATCGGGAGCACCCCGACCCAGGTGTCGGCGGTCGCGACCCAGGTGCGCCCGTACCCTGCGCTGTCGCCGACCCTGAACCGCTTCACGTCGGCGACGTAGGAGTGCAGCTCCATCGCCGGCTTGAGGCCACGCCGGCGCGGGTCGCCCTGAAACGGATCGAGGCCGTAGATCGCGACCCCACAGCGGGCCATGTCGAAGTGGGAGCGCGCCTCGCGCAGAGTTGCGGCGCTGTTGGCAGCGTGAACAAGCACCCCGGCGAACTCGGCTCGCACCGCCCCCGCGACGGCCTCGAACCGCACCAGCTGCTCTTCGAAGAACCCATTTTCGGTCTCATCGGCGGTGGCGAAATGAGTCCAGACCCCGGCCAGCTCGAGGTCGGGATCGGCGGCGCAGGCCCGGGCCAGGCGGAGCACCTCGGCCGGGTCCGGGTTCCCGAGCCGGCCCATGCCACTGTCGTGCTTGACGTGGACCCTGGCGGGCCGGCCGAGCGCACGCGCCCGGTCCGCGAGCAGGGCCCGGAACCCCTCGCTCCAAACGTTGATCTCCGACCCCGCCCCGAGCGCGATGTCGACCTCGCCCGGCGTCAGCGCGCCCATCGTCAGCAGGGGGACGACGGGGTTCCGCGCGACCAGGCTGCCCGCCTCGGCGGCCGTGGCGACCCCCAGCCAGCTCGCGCCGCCCTTCAGGGCCGCGTCGGCGCAGGCGGTGGCGCCATGACCGTAGCCGTCGGCCTTGACCACCGCGCAGAGCCGCGTGCCGCCGCTCAACCGGCCGGCGAGCAGAGCGCAGTTTCGCTCTACTGCGGCGAGGTCAATCCGCGCCAGGGCGCGCTCAGGCATCCGTCGCCAGCCCGGCCGGGATCGAATCGATCACGTCGCTGGCGATCACCGACTCGGCCGCCCCGATCCTTCCCGCCGCGTCGGCCCCCGCCCGGGAGTGGGCGACGACCGCGGCGCAGGCGGCGGCGAAGGGCTGCAGCCCCCGGGCGAGCAGTGCCGCCGTCATCCCCGAGAGGACGTCACCGGTTCCCGCGGTCGCCAGCCCGGGAGCCGAGATCGCGTTCACCCCGACTCTCTCGCCATCGGTGACGATCGTGTCGTCCCCCTTGAGCACGACGACGGCGCGCGGCGGCGACCGCCGCCTCCCTCGCCGAGTCGAGGCGGCGCCCGGATATCTCCTCCGAGGAGCGCTCTAGCAGCCGCCCCAGCTCGCCCGCATGGGGGGTGAGGACGGTCGGCCGGCTGCGCGCAGCGATCCTCCCGAGATCTCCCGAGAAGGCGTTGAGGCCGTCGGCGTCGATCACCAGGGGCGCGTCGATCGCCCCGGCGATCTCCCGGGCCATCCCAGCGGCAGAGGGGTGACGACCGAGGCCCGGGCCGAGGACCCCGGCGGCGGCGCGCTCGAAGGCTGCCACCACGCTCTCGGCCGAGGCGGCGACCAGGCGCCCGTCCTCGCTGGTGCAGCCGACCGACATCACCTCGGTCAGCTTCTGTTCGAAGATCGACTCCAGCTCGTCGGGGACGGCGACCGTCGCGTAGCCGGCGCCGCTGCGGATCGCCGCCTCGGCCGCCATGCAAATCGAGCCGGTGAGGCCGCGGGACCCTCCCGCCAGCACAACCTGCCCGGAGGTGAACTTGTTCGAGTCCGACCCGCGGCGGGGAGTCAGCCTCAGCACCCGTGGGTCGATCACCCCGGCTGCGGGCTCCGCCGGCGCCCCGTCAGGGATCCCGATCGGGGCGATCCGCAGCTCCCCGCCGGCGTGCTTTCCGGGGGCGATCAGGTGCCCGACCTTGGCGGCGTGGAAGGTGACTGTGACCGCTGCACTGATGGCGGCGCCCTCTATCTCCCCGCTGGAGGCATCGACCCCGGAGGCGATGTCGGCGGCGATGACCGGGGCGTCGCAGTCGTTGATCGCCGCGATCGCGCCTGCTGCGGGCGGACGCGCCGCGCCGCTGAAACCGGTGCCGAAGATCGCGTCGACGACCGCGCCGGATCCCTCCAACCGGTGGGGGAGCGAGCCGGCATCGACCGTCTCGACGGAGGCGAACCGCTCCAGATTGACAGCGGCATCCCCTTGCATCTCCTCCCCCGGCCAGAGCAGCAGCGCCTCGACCTCGAAGCCGGTCTCGGCCAGGAGGCGGGCGGCGACCAGGCCATCGCCGCCGTTATTGCCCTTGCCGCAGATCACCCGCACCGGGCCCTGCGGGGAGAGTTCGGTGACGGCGGAGGCGAGCGCGGCGCCCGCGGTCTCCATCAGCTCCAGCGAGGGGACGCCGCGCTCCTCGATCGCCCAGCGATCGATCTCGCGCATAGCGCCAGCGTCATAGAGAGGATGCAGCCACGGTTCCATCGCCGCCAGCGTACCGACGGGCCGGACGCGTCCCGGCGACCGCCACGGCGCCTAGTCTGGGCCCGACGCCGATGAGGAAACCGACCTCGCCGCAGCCCCTGGGCGCTGCCGCGGCAGCCCTCCCGCTCGTCCTGGCATTGCTGGTTTCCGGCTGCGGCGGCAGTGGCGAGGACTTCGTCGCCCAGGCCGATGGCATCTGCACCGACCAGGCTCTCCGGGTCAACCGCGTCCTCGCTGACGGCCGCACGCCGCGAACCGCCACCGAGGCGGCGGCCCGGGACTCCGAGTTGCTGCCAATCGAGCGCGAGGCGGTCACCCGTCTGGGGGACCTCGATCCTCCGCAGGGAAGGGACGGCGACGCCTACCGGGGCTTCCTCGCCGCCCGCAGGCTCGCCCTGCGGCTCAGCGGGGGCCGGGCTCGGGCCGCGCGCCGGCGCGCCGGCGCCGCCTATGCGGCGATCGGCGCCCGTCGCGAGCGGATCGTCGCGGAAGCCGACGCCCGCGCTTCCCGTGCCGGGCTGCTCGCCTGCGCCGAACGGCTCTCGCGAGGGGCGGCTCGGGCGGTACGGGCCGCGATCAACCGGATCGCAACCAGTCCCGACCCGTCACTCTGCAGCGAGCTGTTCACTGCGGCCTTCGTCCGCTCCCGGTTCGGTGATCCTGGCGGGTGCCGCCACCGCCAGAGGCAGCCGCAAAGCGCCGCCCGCTCGGTCGAGATCGGCGACCTCCGCGGGATCGACGGCGTCTACGCGCTGGCGACGATCGTCCCCCGCGGGGGAGATTCCGTGGGGCAGCGGATGCAGCTCGGGATGCTCTACGAGCACGGCGCCTACCGGGCGGATTCGCTGGCGCCACTCAGAAACTGAGAGCCGGCATGGAACTACTTGCGGCGGCTGCGCCGCCTGACATGCCTGTGCCGGCGCTAACACCGCGCCGGCAAACGCGGAATGACTTGCGGCGGCTGCGCCGCCTGACATGCCTGTGCCGGCGCTAACACCGCGCCGGCAAACGCGGAATGACTTGCGGCGGCTGCGCCGCCTGACATGCCTGTGCCGGCGCTAACACCGCGCCGGCATGGAACTACTTGTTGGTCTGGGCCATTGCCACCGCCGCCGCCATCTCCCCCGAGTGGGTGAGCGAGATGCTTACCTCCGAGATCCCCAGTTTCGCCGCGGTCTCCGCTGCTCGCCCGTGCAGCCGGATCGAAGGGGGCTGACCCGCGACCACCTCGATCTCGCGCAGGCCGAGGGCTCCCCGCAACCCGAGGGCCTTGAATACCGCCTCCTTGGCGGCGAAGCGGGCCGCCAGATGACGGGCCGGGCGGCTGCGGGCACGGGCGTAGTCGAGCTCGGCATCGGTGAACACGCGTGGTGCAAGGCCGGGGTGCCGGTCCAGGGCCCGCTCGAGGCGGTCGACCTCGAGCAGGTCGATTCCCACCCCGGCGCCCATCCGGGCCAGCTCAGTCCCCGACTTTGAGCACGATCTTCGCTGTCGTCAGGTCGCCGGAGCTGCCGGCCCCGATCGCGGCGAAGTCGAGCTTCTGCAGGTAGGGCCTGGCCTGTAGGTAGCCGGAATCCGATCCCACCCCCATCGACTCCGCCAGCTGCAGCACGGTGGGGATGTCGACGAACCCGGCGAGGTCGGTCCCGTCGAGCGACTTGGCGGCGTCCGTGAAGGCGGAGCTCGAGTCGAGCGTCTGGCCCGAGCCTCCAGAGAGCGCCTCCCTGGTGGCCTTCTGACCGTAGCCGATGACGATCCGGTCACCCTTGAGGACGACCTCGACCGGCTGCTGCCCGAGATCCTGCGGATCGCTGATCGAGAACCCTCCAGGGATCTGTCTGAAGCCGGTCGCGCCCGCGGCGCGCAGCAGGTCGGTGAGCTTGCCGAGATTCTCGGAGGCCGCCTGCGGGTCCTTTGCCCCGATCACCAGGGCGCCCCCGAGGTCGGATCGGCCGGTGCCCTCGATGAACAGCCCGACGTCGCCGATCGAGGAGGCTATCTTGTCGATGTCGATGCCCTGCTGGGCGAGCGCGCTCTTGAACTGGCCCGGGGGAATGCTGCCCGGGATCCCGTTCTTGTCGATGCCGTTGACGATCTTCTGCGCCTGCTCGCCGACGTCCGGGCTCGCGAATGCCGCCCACGAGCCCGCCGGGAAGGAGCCGATGAAGTCGGTCAGCCCGGCGGCGTCGATGCCTCCGCCGGCGTTGGTGCTGACGTCTATCTCGACCTGGTCGGAGGCCGCGACGACGCTTGCCAGCGCGGTCGAGTCGCTGACGTTGAAGCCCAGCGAGCTGTAGAAGTCGAGCACTTGCCGGTCGACCTGACCCCCGGCCGAGTTGATCAGCGCACCGATGTCCACGTAGGCGTCGGCGAGGCTGTCATCGGGGGCCTTGGAGACCGCGTCGGTGTACTTGCTCTCGTCCGCCAGCGAGTCGCCCTTGGAGGCGTCGACTGCCGACTCGAAGGTCCGCTTGTCCTCGCCGAGGACGACGAAGTCGTCGACCACGCCGACCGTGGTGCCGTCGTCGGTGGCGGTGGAATAGTCGACGCCCTGGTAGGAGCCCTGGGTCACGGGGGAGTCGGAGGTCTGCGCCAACTTGTCGACGAAGGACTTGGCCGCATTCTCGTCGGTGCTCTGGAAGACCGCGCCGACGCCTGAGAAGTCCGAGCCGTTGTAGTGGTTAAAGAAGACCCCCGCCTTCTCACCCAGCCACGGCTCGATGTCGTCCTCGAAGCTCATCTTGCCGCCCGACTGGGAGATCCCCGAATCGATCTGGTCGACGATCAGGGTGCCGGGATCGCTGATCCCCGCCAGGTTCTTGGAGAGCTGCTCGATGTTGGTCTTCATGTCCCCTTCCGGCTTCACCGTCGCCTCCACGAACAGGGGCGAGTCGGGGGGGGCCAGGCTGGCCGGGTCACTGCTTCCGCTGCTGCTGGAGCCGCCGCACCCGGCGATCGCGAATACCGCCAGAGCGGCGCTGGACAGGACGAGAGAGACACGGTTTCGAGTATTCATAGGCCGCGCATCGTAGCGACGGGTCAGACGTCAACCTGCCGGCGCCGCGGTCACTCGACCGTGACTGTCTTCGCCAGGTTCCGGGGCTGGTCGACGTTGAGCTCGTTGAGCCGGGCGATGTGGTAGGCGAGCAGTTGCAGTGGCAGGATGGCGAGGATCGGCTGCAGGATCCAGTCGGTGCGCTGGACCTCGATCGTCTGGTCGGCGACTTCCTCCACCCGGCCGCTGCCGGCCGTGGCGATCCCGATCGTGTCGGCACCCCGGGCGCGGACCTCCTCGACGTTCGACAGCATCTTGTCCAGTACCGGGCTGTCGGTCGCGACGCAGACCACAGGGGTCGAGGTGTCGAGAAGCGCGATCGGCCCGTGCTTCATCTCCCCGGCGGCATAGGCGTCGGTGGGGATGTAGGAGATCTCCTTCAGTTTCAGGGCCCCTTCGAGGCAGACGGGTAGCCCGATGTGGCGACCGAGATAGAGGAAGAACCGCTGCTGGTAATGGCTGCGGGCAATCGCCTGCACCCGTTTCTCGACACTGTCGATTGTCTGCGTGATCTTCGACGGGATAGCCTTCAGCTCGACCACCAGCTCGGAGACCCGCTCCGGCGGGAGCGTTCCGCGCAGCTGCGCCAGGCGCAGGCCGAGCAGGTACATCGCCGCCACCTGTGCGACGAAGGTCTTCGTCGCAGCGACGCCGATCTCGAGGCCGGCGCGGGTGTAGAGGACCGAGTCGGCGTCCCTGGTCGCCTGGCTTCCCATGATGTTGGTTATCGCCAGCACGGTGGCCCCGTTCTCGCGGGCGAGCCGCATCGCCGCCAGGGTGTCGGCGGTCTCCCCTGACTGGGTGATCCCAACCACCAGATCGCCCTTTCCGATCACCGGGTTGCGGTAGCGGTACTCAGAGGCTATATCCATCTCCACCGGCACCCGGGCCCATTCCTCGATCGCGTACCGGCCGACCAGGCCCGCGTGGTAGGAGGTACCGCAGGCGACGATCACGATCCGGTTGAGGCTGCGCAGGAACTCGTGATCGAGCTCGACCTCGGAGAGATCGACCCCGTTGTCGGTTGGAAGTCGGTCGCCGATCGTCTCGGCGACCGCCTCGGCCTGCTCGTGAATCTCCTTCATCATGAATGTCGGGTAGCCGCCCTTCTCGGCCGCGTCCTCGTCCCAGGTGACTTCCTCAACATCCCGCTCCACCGGAGCCCCCTCGGCGTCAGTGATGCTGATCCCAGAAGCGTCGACGGTGACGATCTCACCGTTCTCGATCATCATCACCCGCCTGGTCTCGGCCAGGAAGGCCGGAATCGCCGAGGCGAGGAAGGTCTCGCCGTCGCCGATCCCGGCGATCAGCGGGCACTCCTCGCGGGCGCCGACCAGCAGCTCGGGCTGATCGGCGCATGCTGCGACGAAGGCGTAGTGGCCGCGCAGCTCGCCGAACGACACCCTGACCGCCTCCGTGATGTCGCCTTCGTAGTTGCGCTCGATCAGATGGGCGACGATCTCGGCGTCGGTCTCCGAACTGAACCGGTGGCCCTCGTCCTGCAGCTGGCGGCGCAACGCGGCGTGGTTCTCAACGATCCCGTTCAACACGATGTGAATGCGGTCGGTGCAATCGCTGTGCGGGTGGGCGTTCTCCTCGGTCACCCGGCCGTGGGTCGCCCAGCGAGTGTGGGCCACCCCTGTGGTCGGAGGGCGCTCTGCGACGGCGACCGCCCCTCCGTTGGAGGCGGCCTCGACGGCCGCGCGCAGGTTGGAGAGGTTGCCGACGGCGCGGATCGTCTCGATCCGCCCGTCAGAGATCACCGAGACGCCCGCGGAGTCATAGCCGCGGTATTCGAGCTTCTCGAGGCCGGCGACCAGCAGTTCGCGACACGGCCGGGAGCCCACGTATCCGACGATTCCGCACATGAGGAGAGGTCGGCTAAGGGTAGAGCGTTCGCGAGCGGGCGCCCGTCCGGTGAAGTCGGAGGCCCAGCCGTCAGGCCAGCTCGCGTCGCACCACTTCGACCAGCCGCTCGGCGACTCGCTCCGCCTCCTCGGCCTCAGGCGCCTCGACCATCACCCTGATCAGCGGCTCGGTCCCGGAGGGACGGACGAGGACCCGGCCGCGTCCCTGCAGGTCTCGGGCCTCGACCTCTGCGGCCTCCCAGACCGCGGCCGCGCCGGCGACGGACTCGAGGTCGGAGACCCCGACGTTGACGAGGGTCTGGGGGAGCTTCTCCATCACCGCGACCGAGGCGAGATCGCGCCCGGCCAGGGCCTGCATGGTCAGCAGCGCAGCGCCGATGCCGTCCCCGGTCGGGGCGTAGTCCATTGCGATGATGTGGCCGGATTGCTCCCCGCCAAGCTTCCACCCGCGGGCGCGAAGCTGCTCGAGCACGTGACGATCGCCGACCGGCGTCGTCGCCACCTCCACCCCCGCATCCTCCATCGCCCGGTGGAAGCCGTAGTTGGTCATCACGGTCACCGCGACCCCTCCGCCGAGATCGCCCCGCTTCGCCAGGTGCCCGGCTCCGAGCGCGATCAGCTCGTCGCCGTCGTAGGCGGCGCCGGACCCGTCCACCGCCAGCACCCGATCCCCGTCGCCGTCGAAGGCGAAGCCGATCGTCGCCTCCGAGCCGGCGATCGCGTCACTGAGGTGCCCGAGGTGGGTGGAGCCACAGCCCTCGTTGATGTTGCGCCCGTCGGGCTCTGCGGCGATCGTTTCGACCCGGGCGCCGAGCCGCTCGAAGATCGCCGGGGCGGCATCGTAGGTCGAGCCGTTTGCGCAGTCGAGCATCACGCTGGCTCCCGAGAGGTCAAGCGGGAAGGCCTCCTCCAGGGCTCGCAGGTAGTCACCGAGGCCCCCGTTCAGCTCCCGCACCCGGCCGAAGCGAGCCCCGGCCGCGGCCGCGCCGTCGAGCAGCTCCTCGATCCGGACCTCGGTCTCGTCGTCAAGCTTGTAACCGTCGCCGGAGAAGAACTTGATCCCATTGTCGCCGAACGGGTTGTGGGAGGCCGAGACGACCGCCGCCAGGTCGAGGCCATGACGGCGGGCCAGGACCGCCGCCGCCGGGGTCGGAAGGACCCCGGCCATCAGCGCGTCGCCGCCCGCTGCGGCGATTCCCGCGGCCAGAGCCGCCTCCAACATCGGCCCCGACTCGCGAGTGTCGCGGACGATCAGCACCCCGGGCCGCTCCGCCGCGCTCGCCGCCGTCGCGGCGCGGCCGAGTGACATCGCCAGCTCGGCGGTGATCGCCCTCCCGGCCTCGCCGCGGACCCCGTCGGTGCCGAAGTATCTGCGTTCCGTGGTCAGCGCTTCGAGAACTGCGGCTTCTTGCGGGCCTTCTTCAGCCCCGCCTTGCGGCGCTCCTTGACCCGGGCGTCGCGCGTGAGGAAGCCCCTTCGCTTGAGATCCCCCCGCAACTCCGGGTCGATCTCGGTCAGCGCCCGCGCGATCCCGTGGCGCACCGCGCCGGCCTGGCCGCTGATCCCGCCGCCATGGACCCGCACCCGCACATCAACGTTGTCCTCGTAGCCGGCCGAGGCCAGCGGCTGGCGCGCCATCGTCTGGTGCAAGGGGCGGGGGAAGTACTCCTCGAGCTTGCGCTCGTTGATCTCGATCTTGCCCTCGCCGGGGGTGAGGATGACCCGGGCGATCGAGCGCTTTCGCTTGCCGGTCGCCACGTAGCGCGAGCCGCTCTCCATCTGGGCCGGCGCCCTGGCGGTCGCATCCTCCTCCGTGCCGTCGGTGTTGAGCTCGGCCTCGCGACTGGCGCGCTCCTCCGCCTCCGCCTCGATCCGCGCCTTCTCCTCGGCGCTGAGCCGGGCGTCGGGCTCAACCGCGATTGGCTCCAGGTCTGCCCCTGGGGGCAGGTCGGAAGAAGCGCCCGGCTTCTCGGGGCTCGCGGCTGGTTGTGCTGCCGGCGCTTCCCCCTCGGCGGCGGCGTCGCCGGCCAAGGCGACTTCCGGATCGGCCTCGGAATCACTGCCCGATGCCTCCTCCGCTTCGCGTCCGGGGGTGTCGGGGCTAGCGGCAGGCTGTGCTTCAGTTTCGTCGGCGCTGGGTGTATCAGGCTCCGGCTCGTCGGCCTCGGGTGCACCGGACTCCGGCTCGTCGGCCTCGGTTGCGGCGTCCTCGGCCAGGGCCTCCTCGGGAGGAAGCTCCTCGGGGGTCGCCTCGGCGGCGTCGGTTTCCTCGGCCTGCTGCTCGGGACGCTCGGCGTTCTCTTCGTCGGCCACTACTTCTCGATCTCCATCTGTTGGGGGGTCTGCGCTTGATGCGGGTGATCGGGGCCGGCGTAGATCTTCAGCTTGCGGAGCTGCTGGCGGGCCAGGCGATTCCTCGGCAGCATGCCTTTGACCGCCTTGCGGATTACCTCCTCGGGGCGGCGCTGGAGCATCGCGCCCAGGGTCCGCGACTTGATCCCGCCCGGGTAGCCGGTGTGGCGCCAGTAGGTCTTGGTCTCGAGCTTGTTGCCGGTGACGTGGATCTTCTCCGCGTTGACGACGATGACGAAGTCGCCGGTGTCGATGTGCGGGGTGTACTCGGGCTTGCGCTTTCCGCGCAGGGCGTCGGCGATCCGGGTCGCCAGGCGCCCCAGGGTCTGGCCCTCGGCGTCAACGACGTACCAGTCGCGCTGGCGGTTGCTCGGGGTTGCAACGAAGGTCTTCGTCATCTAGATCAAAAGCCGCGCGGGTAGGCAGGTCCGGCCCCGGCGCGGCCCGCGGATGATAGCCGCCGCAGCGCGCCCGCGCACCGCGCCCGCAGAGGTGCAACCTCTGACCTGCGGCGAGGTTATACTGCCGCGCCAGTTGTGCCGAATCCCGACCGGTCGGCCGGTCGGGAGCGGAGGAACCGTAGAGGCCTTTGCAGGTCTCAGGGGCGAATCGGCCGAAGCAAGTGCCGTAGCGCAGCTCTTTCAGCGCGAGCCCGACAGCTAACTCCGCAGGCCGAAGAAAGAGAGGCAACGAGCTTGGCCCGCAGCGAGGGCGCCCGGCGCAGGCCGGTGGCAACAGCAGTAACCGCGAGCCTGATCATGGCCCTTGCCGGCGTCGCGGGCGTCGCCTCCGCGGCAACCGGCTCCGGCGGCGGCGCCGTCGCCCCCAGCGAGCCCGTGGTGCGCGACGTGATCTGCATGACCGACTGCGTCGGGTTGCGGGAGGCGACCATCGGCGGCACCGTGCAGGTGACCGGAACCCACCTCGAGCGGGTCAGCAAGATGACCTTCGCCGGCCGCAGGAAGAGAGTCGTTGCCGAGGCCTCCGACTCGACGGCGACAACCGCGGTGGCGGAGGTCCCGGCAGGCGCGTTCGACGGCAAGGTCAGGGTCAAGGACAACTTCGGCAACTCCTCCGATCTCTCCCGCGCCAAGCTGGCGATCGAGCCGAGGAGCGAGCTGGGGAGCGCCGGTGACCTCGAGGTCGCGGAGGCCGAGACGAGCCCTCGACGGGCCTACTACTTCGGGGTTCACTACCCCCACCTCACCTACGTGATCCGCAGCGACAAGCGCCTCAATGACCTCCGCATCGACGTCGTCGGCCGGGGCGGCTCGGTCGTCCGCAGCTACTTCCGGGACAACGTCGCCGCCAACTCCACCCAGCAGGTCCGGTGGAACGGCAGGGCCTCGTCCGGGCGACCGGCCCCCAACGGCGCCTACTCCTTCCAGATCCGCGCCCAGAGCGGCGCCCGCGCCCGCCGGGCCTCCGGCGCCTCGGCAGCCACCGGCTTCAAGCTCTTCGGCTACATCTTCCCACTGCGAGGCAGGCATACCTACGGCGATGGGGTCGGCGCCCCGCGCGCCGGACACACCCACGAGGGGCAGGACATCCTCTCCGCCTGTGGCCCGAGGATCGTCGCCGCCCGCGGCGGCCGGGTCCAGTACGCCGGCTACCAGAGCGCCGCGGGCAACTACATCGTGATCGATGGCAAGAGCACCGGCAAGGACTTCGTCTACATGCACATGGTCCGGCCCTCGCCCCTCCGGGAGGGCCAGGTCGTCCACACCGGTCAGAAGATCGGCAACGTCGGCGAGACCGGGGACGCAACCGGATGCCATCTGCATTTCGAGATGTGGTCCGCGCCGGGCTGGTACGAGGGAGGTCACTTTCTCAACCCGACCCCCTCGCTGAAGCGCTGGGACCACTACAGCTGACCCCGACCCCAATCGTGTACACCGGGGAGCCGGGACTGGAGGCAAGCGCCACGAAACCCTCCGGTGGCTCGAAGACCGTGTCGCGGTGGCTCATCCAGCAATGCTGCTCGGCCGGGAGTCCGGCAAGCAGCCGGCTGCCGTCGTCGAGCACTGCCAGCTCGGTGCGACCGAACTCCCTGGCGCCCGGCTCATACACGGACGCGGGCCCGCCGGAGAGAACCAGGCCCCGCGGGCGGCGGCGCTCGAGACCGCGACGCTCGATGGCAGCAGCTCGGCGAACACCCCGCACTCACGAATCCGCCGGGCGATCAGCTGCGAGTACTGCCCGCCGAAGTCGAGCACGAGTACCTCCTCGTGTGCGGGGATCTCCTCGGCCCCCCGGAGCATTGACCTGCTGCCCGAGGCCCACGCCCACGCCTCCTGGGCCCGGGTCGCGCTGACCACCTCGGGCTTTGCCGGGATATTCGCGATCACCCGGGTCGCCGGAGCCTGAGCGCGCCCAGGCGCCCCAGGCTCATTCCCATTCGATCGTCGCCGGCGGCTTCGAGGAGATGTCGAGCGTCACCCGGTTGACCTCGGCGATCTCGTTGATGATCCGCCCCGAGACGCGCTCCAGCAAGTCGTATGGAAGCCGGGCCCAGTCGGCTGTCATCGCATCCTCCGAGGTGACGGCGCGGATCACGATCGGGTACGCGTAGGTGCGACCGTCGCCCTGCACACCTACGGAGCGAACGACCGGCAGGACGCAGAACGACTGCCAGAGCTCGCGATATAGCCCCGCGGCGCGCACCTCCTCCTGGAGGATCGCGTCGGCGGCGCGAACGATCCGCAACCGCTCGCGATTCACCTCGCCGCCGACGATCCTGATCGCCAGGCCCGGACCGGGGAACGGCTGGCGCCAGACCATCCGATCCGGGAGGCCCAGCTCCGCCCCCACGGCCCGCACCTCGTCCTTGAACAGCATCCGCAGCGGCTCGACCAGTTCGAAGTCGAAATCCTCGGGGAGCCCGCCGACGTTGTGATGGGATTTGATCGTCTCGGTGCCGGTGCCCCCGCCGGACTCGATCACGTCCGAGTAGAGGGTCCCCTGGACCAGGTAGCCGACGTCCTCGAGCTTGTCGGCCTCCTCCTCGAAGACGCGGATGAACTCCTCACCGATGATCTTCCGCTTCCGTTCGGGATCCTCGATTCCCGCCAGGCGGGAGAGGAAGCGCTCCTCGGCCTCGACATGAATCAATGGAATACCGAATTGGCCGAACGCCTCGACCACCTGCTCGGCCTCGTTCTGGCGCATCAGCCCGTGGTCGACGAAAACGCAGGTCAGTCTCTCCCCGACCGCCCGGTGGACGAGCAGCGCCGCCACCGAGGAGTCGACACCGCCCGAGAGCCCGCAGATCACCCGGCCCTCCCCAACCTGGGCGCGGATCGCGGTGACCTGCTCGGAGATCACCGATTCCGGAGACCACTGCTCCCTGCACCCCGCGACCTCACGCAAGAAACGGGTGAGGATCTCGGTCCCGTAGGGAGTGTGGGCGACCTCCGGATGGAACTGGATCCCGTAGAGGCCACGTTCGGGCGCCTCGCATGCCGCCACCGGCGAGCCGGGACTGGAGGCAAGCGCCACGAAACCCTCCGGTGGCTCGAAGACCGTGTCGCGGTGGCTCATCCAGCAATGCTGCTCGGCCGGGAGTCCGGCAAGCAGCCGGCCGCCGTCGTCGAGCACTGCCAGCTCGGTGCGACCGAACTCCCCGGATTCGGCGGCCTCCACCCTGCCCCCGAGCGCCGCCACCATCGCCTGCATCCCGTAGCAGATGCCGAGCAGAGGGATGCCCAGGTCGAGCAGCTCAGTCGGGAACCTCGGGGCGCCCGGCTCATACACGGACGCGGGCCCGCCGGAGAGAACCAGGCCCCGCGGGCGGCGACGCTCGATCTCCGAGACCGCGACGCTCGATGGCAGCAGCTCGGCGAACACCCCGCACTCACGAATCCGCCGGGCGATCAGCTGCGAGTACTGCCCGCCGAAGTCGAGCACGAGTACCTCCTCGTGTGCGGGGATCTCCTCGGCCCCCGGAGCATTGACCCCCGCCGCCTTCTCGACGGAGATCTCGGGTGCGTGGTCACGCACCCCGCCCCCCGTGGAGGCCTCAGTCATCGCTGACGGCGACTCCCGCGCTGACCGCCGCGCGGCCGTTGGAGCCCATCCCGACCGACTGCTCCTGCTGGAGCTTCTTGCCCTCGCTCTGCAGCGCCGGAGCGACCATCACCTCGGCCCTCTGGAAGGAACGGATGTCCTCGTAACCGCAGGTGGCCATCGAAGTTCGCAGGGCGCCCATCAGGTTGAAGGTGCCGTCGTTCTCCTGTGCGGGGCCGAGCAGGATCTCCTCCATCGAGCCGTCCGTCGTTGTCGAGACCCGGGTTCCGCGCGGCAGCGAGGGATGGAAGGTCGCCATCCCCCAATGGAAGCCGCGCCCCGGCGCCTCCTTGGCCCGCGCCAGCGGGGAGCCGACCATCACCGCGTCGGCGCCGCAGGCGATCGCCTTTGATACGTCGCCCCCGGTCCGCATCCCGCCGTCGGCGACCACGTTGACGTACTCGCCCGTCTCCAGCATGTGCTGGGAGCGGGCCGCGGCTACGTCGGCGATCGCGGTCGCCTGGGGCACGCCGATCCCCAGCACACCCCGAGTGGTGCAGGCGGCGCCGGGGCCGACCCCGACGAGGACGCCGACCGCCCCGGTCCGCATCAGGTGCAGGCCGGTCGAGTAGGAGGCGCAGCCGCCTACCACGGTCGGCACCGGCAGCTCGGCGATGAACTCCTTCAGGTTGAGGGGCTCAACGCTGGTCGAGACGTGCTCGGCGGAGATCACCGTGCCCTGGATCACCAGGATGTCGATCCCGGCCTCGACCGCCGTGTCGCAGAAGTCCCGCACCCGCTGCGGGGTCAGCGACCCGCAGGCGACCGCGCCCTGCTCCTTGATCTCGGCGATCCGGCGGGCGATCAGCTCGGCCTTCACGGGCTCGGCGTAGATCTCCTGCATCAACCGCGTCGCCAGGTGCCCGGGTGCCGCGGCGATCTTCTCGAGTTGCTCCTCGGCGTCCTCGAACCTCGCCCAGATCCCCTCGAGGTTGAGCACCCCGAGGCCGCCGAGCTTGTTGGCCAGCACCGCCGTCTCCGGGCTGACGACGCCGTCCATGGCCGAGGCCATCAGCGGCAGCTCGAACCGGTACGGGCCGAGCGTCCAGCTGATGTCTATGTCGTCGGGGTCGCGGGTGCGGCGCGAGGGGACGATCGCGATGTCGTCGAACCCGTAGGCGCGCCTACCCTTCTTGCCTCGACCGATGTCGATCTCCATTCAGATCCTCCGAGGGTGGCGTTGAGGGGGCAGCGTATGCAGCGCCGCGGACAAGAAAGCCCCGCCGTCGCGGGGCCGGAAGATCCCTGTTTGCGGCTTTCCGTGGCGAAATTCCACTACCTCCACGATAGTAGCCGTCAACTCACCTCCGCCGGCACCTCGAGCGACCTGATCTCGACTCCGGGAAGGATCCGCTCGACCTGGTCGCGGTCGATCGTGCCGGCCCCGAAGTGCTGGGTCGACTCCGCCCCGCAGGCGACCCCGTAGGCAAGGCAGGCCGCAGGATCGCTGCGGTCGTAGCGTGCGGCGACGTAGCCGGCCAGGAAGGCGTCGCCGGATCCGACAGCCGAGACCGGGTCGAGCGGCTCGGTCGAGACCTCGAAGAAGCCGCGCTCGGAGCCCTCGCCGACGATCGCTACGCAGCCGTCGGCACGGGTGATGATTGCCTCTTCAGCGCCGAGCTCGACCAGTTCGGCGAGGCTGAGGGCGACGTCGCCGGCGCCCTCGAACTCGTGCCCGACCAGCTCCTCCGCCTCGCGCTCGTTCGGGGTGACGACCGACGGCCCGGCACGCAGCCCGGCGTTCATCGGCTCGCCCTCCGCGTCGAGGATCACGGTGACGCCGCGGCCGCGAAGGTCCTTGACCAGGCGCGCGTAAAGGTCGGGCTGGGCGCCCGGCGGCAGGCTGCCCGCGAGGACGCAGAGCGTGGCCCCGGCGGCGAGGTAACTGAGCCGCTCCTGGAAGGCCCCGATCTCCGCTGCGCTGACCTCCGGGCCCCGCTCGTTGATCTCGGTCTGCTCGCCCGAGGTCGGATCGATCACCGCCAGGTTGATCCGGGTCTCGGCGGCGATCGGGGTGAAGTCGGTGAGCACCGACTCCTCGGCGAGCTGCCCGAGCAGCTGGGCGCCGGTGGGGCCGCCGCCGAGCCCGGTGGCGATCACCGGTCGACCGAGCAGGCCGAGGGCGCGGGACACGTTGACCCCCTTTCCACCGGCAGCAGAGCGGCTCTCGACCGCCCTGTGTCGGTGGCCCTGGTGGAAGTTCGGGACCGCGACGGTGCGGTCGAGCGCAGCGTTGAGTGTGACTGTGAGGATCACTGGCTTCGGCGGCGGCGGCGGACCAGCCACCGCAGGGACACCGCTCCCATCAGTATCACGAACGCGGCCGCCGCGAGCGTCGCCGGATGCTCCGAGACGAAGCTCCTCGCCCGGTCGAAGTCGCTCGCCCTCGGGATGGCCCGCGAGGCGAGCAGCGGGATGCGCGCCGCGCGGCGACCATCGACACGGACGATCGCCGAGCCTATCCTCGCCCGCCGCCGGATCGGGCCCTCGACCTCGGAGGGGGCGCGCACCTCGACGCTCAGCCGCTGCTCCCGGCGAAGCCCGACGGCGACCGTGCGGGCGGCGAGCAGCGGCAGCTCGCCGCCGCGCGTAGCGGATCGAAGGACTGGCCACCCGCTGCCCGCCCGCAGGGGCCGGCGGCGCCGGTAGAGCGAGAACCCGTAGTCGAGAAGGTCGAGGGTCTCGGCGTCGCGCTGGCTCTCGTTCGGCGCTCCGAGCACCGCGGAGATCAGCTCGACTCCTCCGCGGCGGCCGGAGCCGACGAGGACGTAGCGGGCGCCGATCGTGTGGCCCGTCTTCACCCCGTTCGCCCAGGCCGCCCGGTCCAGCAGCGTGTTGCGGGTGTAGATCCTCTCCTCCGGCCGCAGGCTGCGCAGCAACGCCGTGCGGGAGGCGGCGATCCGGGCGAAACGGGGGATCTCGAGCAGGCGGCGGCCCAGCGCCACCAGGTCGGCGGCACTCGAGTAGTTCCCCGGCTGGTCGAGGCCGATCGGGTTGGCGTAATGCGTGTCGGCGAGGCCGAGGGCGGCAGCCCGCAGGTTCATCTGGCGCGACGAACCTCGACTTGCTCCCGGCGGCGGCGACTGCAAGCGTCTCGGCGGCGTCGTTGCCGCTGCGCAGGATCAGGCCGTAGAGGAGGTCACGGACACTGATCCGCTCGCCGGCGCTGAGGCCGAGCAGCGACTCGCCGGGGATCGCCGCGTAGGGAACCGCCCGCACCCGCTTCGCCGGCGGCAGCTCCTGCATCGCCAGGTAAGCGGTCATCAGCTTCGTCGTGCTGGCGATCGGCAGCCGTTCCGAAGCCGCGTGGGCGACCAGGGTCTCGCCGGTGCGGGCGTCGATCAGGGTCCAGGCGCGAGCATCGAGCTGGGGCGGGCCGCCGCGGGCGTCGTCGCCCTTGCCCGGTTCGCGACCTGCCGCCGATGCCGGCAGGGCGAACAGCGCCAGCGCGGCGAGCAGCGCCGTCGCGATGCGGCGAGGGCGCCGCGCTCTCAGCGCAGCTTCAGCTGCTGCCCGGCGACCAGGATCTGCGGGTCGATGTCGGGGTTGAGCCGCTCGATCCGGGCCAGTGGGACACCGGTCTTGTGAGCGATCGCGCTCAGGGTGTCGCCGCCCTGCACGGTGTAGGCCTTCGGCGGGGGCTTCTGCTTGGTGCCCTGCTTGCCGTTCCCCTGGTGCTTGGCGTGGTGGTTTCGCTTCGAGTGCCCGTCGTCGCCGGTCGTCGAACCGACCACCAGGACGATCGCTGCGGCGGCGCCGATCAGGGCCAGAAGGGCGAGCACCCGCGCCGGGGCTTTGCTGCGTCTTTTCATCGCTTGGGGCTGCTCGGCTGATGGGAGCGGGTGATGGTATAGACGGCCCGGTCGCGATCAGGCGGCCGAAACTTCCCAAACAGCCTCGCGCAGGCGCTCCGCGGCGGCGCCCGGGTCGGGGTCGGATGCAATGCTCCGCGAGGCGGAGACCAGTGCGGCCGCGCGGCCCGCGGCGAACGCGGGTCCCAGTTCCTCGACGGTCCCGCCCTGCGCCCCGACACCGGGGATCAGGAAGATCGAACGCGGCATCAACTCACGCAGGCGGGCGATGTGCCGGGGCTCGGTGGCGCCGACCACGGCGCCCATCCCGCTGAGGCCGCCGGCCCCGGAGAGGCGCGGCGCAAGAGCATCGACGAGAGCGGCGAGGCGCTCGTGAAGCGGGACGCCGCCGCTGTCGAGGTCCTGGATCTCCGAGGCGCCGGGATTGCTGGTCCGAACCAGCGCGAAGATCCCGGCGCCGGCCTCGGCGGCCGCCTCGATCAGCGGCTCGAGCGAATCGCGGCCGAGCAGCGGATTGGCGGTGATCGCATCCGCGCCCAACCCTTCGACCGTGCCCCAAGCTGTCTCGGTCCGGCCGAGCAGCGCTTCGGCGTAGGCGCGGGCGCTGACCGGGACGTCGCCGCGCTTGCCGTCGGCGATCACCAGAAGACCCGCCTCGCGGGCGGCCCCGCAGACCTCTGCGAGCGCCGCCCAGCCGGGGGCTCCGAGTCGCTCGAAGCAGGCCAGCTGGGGCTTTGCCGCGACGCAGGCTGCCGCGGCCCGCTCGATCAACCCCCGGCAGTGCGTGGAGACCGCCGCAGCGGCTGCCTCCGCGGCGGGCCGCTGAGCCCCACCGCGGCCCTGCTCCGAGGACGGCTGGGCTGCGAGTCCTGCGGGGTCGGGGTCGAGGCCGAGGCAGACCTGGCTGCGGCGCTCATCGACGAGTGCCGCAAGCCGGTCCGCGAACGGCTTCGGGCTTTCGCTCAGCCCTTGACCTTGGACTTCAGGGCAGAGCCGGCGGAGAAGCGCGGGACCTTGCCGCCGGGGATCGTGATCCGCTCGCCGGTACGCGGGTTGACCCCCTGGCGGGGGCCGCGCTCGGCGACGTGGAACTTGCCGAAGCCGGTGAAGTTGACGTCCCCGCCGCCGCCGAGGACGTCGGAGATCGTGTCGAGCACCGAGTCGACGGCGTCGGCAGCAGCCTTCTTCGAGCCGATCCGGTCGTCGCTCGCCAGTTGATCGAGAAACTCAGCCTTGGTCACGTCGGGAATCCTCCTCAAAGTTGAGAACGCGGCGCAATCTAACAGTGGGCGCGGATGCGCCTACAGGCAGGTCTCACGCACCGCTCACAGTCATCTCGCCGATCAGCAGGTGCGGCGTCCTCACCGATCCGCCGAACGGCACCCACCTCGCCTCATCCCCGGCTGACCAGACGGCGCGCAGCATGCCCACCAGGTCGCTTGCGATAGTGAACTCGCGCACCGGGTCGGCGAGCTCCCCGGAGGAGATCAGGCGGCCCGACGCGCCCACCGAGAAGACGCCCGAGACCGGGTTCACCCCAGAGTGAAGACCGGCTACGTCGCTGACGTAGACGCCGTCCGAGGCGGATGCGAGCAGCTGCTCGAAGCTCGCCTCTCCCTCGCCGATCAGCAGGTTGGAAGCGGCCACCGACGGGGTCGAGCGATAGCCGCCCCGCCCGGCGCTCGCGGTTGACTCGGTGCCTCCCCGACGGGCCGTGTAGGTGTCGTGGAGGAAGGTGCGCAGGCGGCCGTCCTCTATCAACGCGATCCGCCGACGGGGGACGCCCTCGCCGTCGAACGGGGACGAGGCGAGGCCCGAGGGGTCGAGGCCGTCGTCCTCGAGGCGAAGCGTCTCGCTGGCCACCTCCTCGTCGAGACGGTCGGCGAACGGCGAGCGTCCTCGCTGCACCGAGTCGGCGCCCAGGGTCGAGCCGATCAGCCCGGCGAAGCTGGCCGCGACGGTCGGGTCGAGGAGGACCGGGCAGGCGCGGGAGTCCGGCTTGCGGGCACCGATCATCGACACCGCCCGCTGTGCGGCCTCGCGGCCGATCTCCTCGGGCTCGAGGCTCCCCGGACCCCGCGCCAGGCCGAAGCCGAGCCCGGTCTCCCTGCTGCTTTCACCCTCGGCCATCGCCTGGAGGAAGGCGTAGCAACTCGAGGCCTCGTACCCGCCCCCGATCCCTGTCGAGGAGCGGATGGCCACCCGCTCGAAGCTGTCCGCATAGACCGCCTGCTCGACACCGACAACCCGCCGGTCGGCATCGAGCGCGGCGCGCTCGACCGCGAGGGCGATTTTCGCCACGTCTCCTGCGTCGGCCGTCGCGATCCCGGGATCGCTGAGACCCTCGATCGCCCCGGCCGGGCGCTGTGGCCGGGGAGGGGCCGCGAATTCGTCGGCATCCGCGGTCCGAGAGGCCTCGGCGGCGCGCGCCGCGACCTGCTCAAGGCCCCCCTCGGTCAGGTCGGTGCCATAGGCGTAGCCGACGCGGCCCTGGTTCCAGGCCCGGACGCCGGCGCCGCGCTCGGTGGCCGCGGTCAGGCTCTCGACCTCGCCGCCGTGAACCCTGACCTCCCGGCCGGCATCCTCGACCACGTAGGCCTCGGCCTCGGCGGCGCCTGCGGCAAGCGCCGCATCCAGCGCGCGCTCGGCTGCGACCTCGAGGTCCATCAGACCGCAGTCCCCCCGACGGTCATCTCGTGGAGCCGCACGTGGCCCTGGCCGGTGCCGACCGGCACCCGCTGACCGCCCTTTCCGCAGATCCCGGTCTTCATCTCGAAGTCATTTCCGACGACCTCGATTGCGGCGAGGGCGTCGAGGCAGTTGCCGATCAGGGTGGCACCGCGGCACGGGCGGGTCACCTTGCCGTCCTCGATCAGGTAGCCCTCCGACACGCCGAAGACGAAGTCGCCGGTGGCCGGCTCGACCTGGCCCCCGGCGAAGGACGCCGCGTAGAAGCCCCTCGGCAGCTCGGCGATCATCGCCTCGGGGTCGGCGTCGCCCGGGGCGATGTAGGTATTGGTCATCCGCGGGATCGGCAGGTGCCGGAAGCTCTCCCGGCGCCCGTTGCCGGTCGAGGGGACCGAGTCGGCCTCGGCCCGGAGACGATCGTAGAGGTAGGAGACGATCCTCCCCTCCTCGATCACCGGCGTCTTCTGGGTCGGCGTTCCCTCGTCGTCGATCGAGTCGGTCCCCCACTCCCCGGGCATGCGGCCGTCGTCGAAGGCGGTGAGCAGAGGCTCGGCCACCCGGTGCCCGAGCTTGCCCACGTAGACGCTCGCCTGCTTCTGGATGTGGTCAGCCTCCAGCCCGTGGCCGGTCATCTCATGGAAGAGCACCCCTCCGAAGCCGCCGCCGACGACGACCGGCATCGACCCGGCCGGCGCCGGCTCGGCGTCGAGCAAGGTCAGCGCCTTGCCCGCCGCCAGCTCGGCGATCAGCGCCGAATCGCCGGAGAGCAGCTCGAAGCCGCGGTGGGCGCCGAGCGTCTCCAGCCCCGTCTCAACCGCCTCGCCGCGGCGAGCCACCACCTGGGCGGCGAGCCGCACCCGGGTGCGATCGTCCCCGACCAGCAGCCCTTCCGAGTTGACCACCGTGACCCGGCGCCGCGCCTCGCCGTAGTTGGCCATGAACTGCGCGATCTCGGCACCCTGCGCTCGGGCCCGATCGTCGAGCTCGCGCAGCAGGTCGGCCTTCCTCGCTGCCGGCACGTCCTCGGGGCGCTCCTCGATTCGCTGCGGCTCGTGGTAGACGGCCCGCAGCGGGCGGGGCTCGCGACGCTCTCCCCGGAGCGCTGCCGCGGCCTCGCCGGCGGCGCGCTCGAGGTCCGGCTCAGCGAGGCCGTCAACGTGAGCGAAGTAGGTGGTCGCGCCGCTGATCACCCGGATGCCCGCCCCTTCCTCGGCCCCCGACTGCACCGACTCGACCCGCGACTCGTCGATCGCCATGGTCAGGCCGGAGCGGCTTTCACAGTAGATCTCGGCGAACTCCCCGCCGGACTCCAGCGCCCGTCCGAGCACCCTCTCGGCGAGCGCCGGCTCGATCAGCGGGATCGGCGCGGCCGCCTCCATCAGTCCCTGGGCCTCGAGGCGGCCTCGATTACCCGCCCGGCTGCGGTGAACAGCTCCGCCCCGGCGACGCTGTCGGAGGCGTGGTCGCGGCTGCGCCCGCCGGGGTAGTGGATTCGGGCGAAGGGCGCGCGGGTGTGGCGCCGGCGCCTCATGAATGCCGCCGCCTCGTCGGCATAGCCGGAGACCCGGTCGAGCAGGACCCGGTGGGCTTTCGGCATCAGCTGTTCTCCGCGGCCCGGTTGCCTGAGCAGAGATCGCGCAGCACGGAGCGCATGTCGAACGACATCAGCGACGAGAGGACGAAGCGCTCGGTCACCGCGACCGCGGTCAGGCCGCCATGGCGGAGGGCGAATACCTCGCCCTGCTCGGTGGCGATGTGGACCTGGCCGGCCGGCTCATCCCCGGCGCGGTCGGCGGCCTCGAGCAGCGCGGTCGCGGCGTCATGCCACTCGGCGGGATCGCCGTCGGCGGCGAGGACCTCACCGCCGCGGCCGAGGATGACTCCGCCGCGAAGCTCGGGTGACATCTCGGCAAGATAGGCGAGCGCCCGGCCCGCCTCCTCTTCCGAAACCGCTATCGGGGCTGTGCCATCGGCCATCTGCGTGAAAATACCGCGCCGTGCCCCTCGCAAGAGCATCGTGGATAGTCGTCGTCGTCGTCTGCGCGATCGCCGCGGTCCTCTTCGAGCTGAGCGACTACACCGGCTACGCGATCACCGTCGCCGCCGTGGGGCTGGCCGCCGCCGTCAACCTGCTGCCGCCCCGCTAGCACCGCGGGGCGGGCTCACCCGGCCCGGAACGGACCGGGCCTGTCCGCCGGATCGATCAGCGAGGTCTCCGGCTCGACGTGGATCAGCACCTCCACCGCCGGGATCTCGGCGGCGATCGCGTCGCGCATCTCGTGGGCGAGGTGGTGGGCGTGCTCCAGGCTGGTGCCCTTGCGGTACTGGACGTGGAAGTCGACGTAGCGGCGGCGGCCCGCCCTGCGGGCGCGGAGCTTGTGATAGCCGGCGACCTCGGAGGTGCGGGCAGAGGCGATAGCCGCCTCGATCAGGTCCATCTCCTCCGCCGGCAGCGCCTCGTCGACCAGCACCCCGGAGGAGCGCCGGATGATCCTGATCCCGGCAAAGACGATCACCACCGCGACGATCAGCGCGGTGATCGAGTCGAACTGGTCCAAACCGGTGATCTGGACCAGCGCGAGACCGAAGAGGACGCCGGCCGAGGTCATCGCGTCGGTCCGGAGATGGGCAGCATCGCCTTCGAGGGCGAGCGACTCGTGAGCCCGGGCCTGGCGCGAGAGGACGCCCGAGACCGCCAGATTGGCAACCACCGAGATCCCCATTACAGCCATCCCGATCCCGAGCCGCTCAACCCCGGCGCCCACCACCAGCCGGTGGGTCGCCTCGTAGATGATGATCCCGGCGCCCACCAGGATCAGCATCCCCTCGATGGTCGCCGCCAGGCTCTCGACCTTCTCGTGGCCATAGGGGTGCTCGACGTCGGCCGGCTCGTCCGCCTTGCGCACCGAGACGAAGGCGACCACCGAGGCGACCAGGTCGATCAGCGAGTGGACCGCCTCGGTGACGATCGCGATCGAGCCGGTGATCGCGCCGGCGGCCAGCTTCAGCGCGATCAGCACGGCGTTCGAGGCGATCGACAGGCCGGCGGCCCCGGACTTGGTGCGAATCACGCCCTGCCTCCTCCGCCGTTCAGGTGGGAGGCAAGGGCGCGGGCGGCGCGACCCCGGTGGCTGATCGCGTGTTTCTCCTCCGGGGCCAGCTCGGCCATCGTTCGAAAGTCGTCGGGGCCGGTGTCGTCGGGTACAAAGGCCGGGTCATAGCCGAAACCGCCCTCCCCCCGCCCCTCGTCTGTCAGCAACCCGGTGCATCGCCCTTCGAAGAGGTGCTCCTCTCCGTCGGCGTCGACCAGAGCGATCACGCAGACGTACCGGACCCGGCGGTCCCCGCCCGCCGCCCCGACCTCGGCAAGCAGCTTCGCCAGGTTCTCCCCGTCCGAGGCCCCGGGGCCGGCGTAGCGGGCCGAGCGCACCCCGGGTCGTCCGCCGAGCGCCGCCGCCTCGATCCCCGAGTCATCGGCGATCGCCGCCTCTCCGGTTGCCTCCCGTGCGGCCCGCGCCTTGACCAGGGCGTTGTCGGCGAAGCTCTCGCCGTCCTCGGGGGGCAGCTCGATCTCGGGCGGCAGCGGCCGCAGCCCCGCAGCGGGCAGGATCTCGGCCAGCTCGCGCAACTTGTGCTCGTTGCGGGTGGCGAGGATCAAGTCGCCGTGGCGCGCTCCTGCGCTTCCCGCAGCCGGGCGATACCGCCCTCGGCCAGCCCCAACAGCTCGTCGAGCGAGGCGCGAGAGAGCGGCATCCGCTCGGCAGTCGCCTGCACCTCGACCAGTCCGCCATCGGAGGTCATCACCACGTTGGCGTCCACTTCCGCCCCCGAGTCCTCGGCGTAGTCGAGGTCGCAGAGCGCCCGCCCGTCGACCATCCCGACACTGACCGCGGCGACCGACCCGTTCAACGGCATCGTCTCGATCTCGCCCGCGTTGAGCAGGCCCTGAAGAGCCAGATGCAGCGCAACGTGACCCCCGGTGATCGCCGCGCAGCGGGTGCCCCCATCGGCCTGCAGCACGTCGCAATCGACGTAGACGCTGCGTTCCCCGAGCGCCTCGAAGTCGACCACCACCCTCAGCGAGCGGCCTATCAGCCTCTGGATCTCGACCGCGCGCCCATCCTGCTTGCCGCGGGAGATGTCTCGGGCCTTGCGATCGCCGGTTGAGGCCGGCAGCATCGCGTACTCCGCCGTCACCCAGCCCCTGCCCCGCCCCTCCATCCAGCGCGGCACCCTGGAGCTGACCGAGGCGGTGCAGATCACCTTGGTCTCACCCGCCGCGATCAGCGCCGAACCGTCGGCGGTGGCGACGTAGCCGGGCTCAATCGACACCGGGCGAAGATCGGCGGGCCCTCGGTCATAGCTGCGGGCGTCGGGCATCGCCGCAGTCTCTCAGAGGCAAGAGTGGCCCGGCACGGGCTTGCCGGGCCACTCGGGTCTCCTATTTGAAAGAGACCTTGTTCACCGCCTCCTTGATCTTGTTGACGATCACGTCGGCTAGCTCGGTGCCCTGCTTGCCATTGAACCCCTTCATCGCGGCGACCATCCCCACCATGAGCAGCGAGACCAGCAGGATCAGGCCGACATATTCAACCGTTCCCTGGCCGCCCTCGCCTTCGATGAGGACGCGAACGGCCTGTAGGCGCTGGTGGATCTTGGCGTGAATCCACCCTAGAGCTGCATAGAACATGAAACCCTCCTTGATCGATTCGGACCGATCGTGGCGAGCCCGATGTCACCGATCCAGACCGCCCGGTGCCTACTTGGTCATCACTTACAAAACGGGCACGCACCAATGCTTGTTGAATCCCTTAGGGTCGCTCCGCCCGCACTAAACCGACAGGAGATCTGATGGCAGGCAGACTGCGCGAGAAGCTCACCTACGCGAACGTGATGGCGACGGTCGCGGTTTTCATCACTCTCGGGGGCGGGGCCTACGCGGCATCACATCTCGAGAAGAACAGCGTCGGGGCCGAGCAGTTGAAGAACGGCTCGGTCAATGGCGCGAAGGTCAAGAACGGTTCGCTGGGGAACGTTGACTTCGCCTTCGGTCAGCTTTCCGCTCGCCCGGTCCGCAGGCCGGCCAAGGGGCTTTGGGCGGTCGTAGGAGCCAACGGAAGCTTGGTGCGGGGGAGCAGGGTCGTCTCGACGAAACATCTGTTCACCCCAGGGATTCAGGGCTCGTATCAGGTCGTCTTCAATCGGAACGTCACCAAATGCGCGTTGATCGCAACCCTAGGTCGCACCAACTCCGCGCCACTCGATCCATCCCCTGGAGAGATCGGGGTTGCCTACAGACATGGAGCCTCGAAGGGCGTCTACGTGAAGACCCTCGACAGCAACGGCACAGAAGCCGATCGCTCGTTCCATCTGGCAGCGCTCTGCTGAGAAGGAGCCGCGACGTAGCGGCGGTGCTCCGGTCACGGTGGATGGCCGTTCAGCGCCCAACGGTTGAGGCGGCCGATCGATCGTCTACTTCGCTGCCTGGCCACTCCATTCGGCGGCCCCCGGGGTTTTTTCGCGACTCCGCGTGGCGCTCTCGGCGTCAAGAGCGATCATCCCAGAACCGTGTAGTCAACGGCGCCCTCGGACGCGGATACGCTGGCGCGCGATGCGGGTCCTCGTCGTCACCAACTTCGTGCCCGACCCGAGCGCCCCGCAGCGAGGCCGCTGGGTCACCGACCAGGTCGAGGAGGTGCGAGGGCAAGGAGTCGAGGTCGAGCTGTTCAGCTTCCCGATGGGCCGGCGCGAGTACGCGCCGGCGACCCGGCGCCTGCGCGGCCTGCTCCGCCGCCAGAGCTTCGACCTCGTCCACGCCCACTACGGCCTCGCCGGCTGGTGCGCGAAGCTCGCCGGGGCGCGGCCGCTGCTCGTCACCTTCCACGGCACCGACGTGCGCCACCCGGTTGTCGGGGCGGATTCCCGCCGGCTGGCCCAGCGCGTAGATCTCGTCGCGGGCGTCTCGCGCGCCCTGTTCGCGCCGGAGGGTGGGCGTCCCGGGCTGCCGCACGTCCCGGGCGCAAGCGCCGTTCTCCCCTGCGGCCTCGACCTGTCGCGCTTCGTAGCCGGTTCCCCGCTCCGAGGCGCGGCACGAGCTCGGCCTCGACCCCGAGGGCCGGTACCTGCTCTTCCCCGCCAATCCGACCCGGCCGGAGAAGCGCCAAGATCGCGCCGCCGAGCTGGCGGCCGCCGTCGGCGCCACCCTGCTCGTCGGCGGCGACATCGACCCGGAGCGGATGCCGCTCTGGCTGAATGCCGCCAATGCGGTCCTGATCACCTCCGACAACGAGGGCTTCGGCCTCGCCTGCCTGGAGGGGCTGGCCTGCGACGTGCCGGTGCTTTCGACCAGGGTTGGGGTCGCCCCCACGCTCTCGCCGGGATCGGCGGCTGCCTCTGCGCCGACTACGACAAGCGGCTCTGGAAGGAGGCCGCGGCGCCTCATCTCGCCGCCTCTGACCCCCGGGTCGACGGCGCTGGCCGGGCCCGGAAGTTCTCTGCCGCGCGGATGGCCGAGAGGGTGGTGATCGCCTACGAGGAGATCCTCGGTAATGATGCTCTCTGAGGAGTTGAGAAATGGCTAGGAAGGGATCCCTGAAGCGCAAGCTGCGGACGCTCTCCGAGCGCCAGGCGCAGGAGCGCCGCGACCTCGGCGTCGCGGTGCTGGGGATGTACCGGGCCGACGAGCTCGACCAGGCGGCGATCGAGGCGGGCGCCGAGAAGCTGAAGCAGACGGCGGCCGAGATCACCGAGACGCGAGGAGGCTCTCGGCCCGCGGACAGAGTCCGCCGATCAGGCGGGGGCGCCCGGCGACGAGAAGTCCGAGGACGAGGAGCGGGTCGAGGCGGACGGGGACTCGCCCTCCACCGCCGCCGCCCGAGCCGCAGACCGAGGTCGCCCCCACTCCTCCGCCACCGCCGCCGTCGCGGCGTCCGAGCCCGAGGCGCCGGAGGCCGCGGCGGAGGCGGCGGAGCCGGAACCGGAGCCGGCTCCGGCTGCGGAGGCCGAGTCGCCCGAGCCAACCGCCCCGCCCCCGGCAGACCGGCGGAGGCCGACGAGCGCTCTGCGGCGGCGATGATCGCCCTCGAGCACGACCTCGAGCGGGCGCAGGAGCGCGCCGGCCAGGCCCTCGAGGCGCTCAGGGACCAGCTCGAGCAGGCGCAGGCCCGCGCCGAGGATGCCGAGGAGCGATCGAGGCTCCAGCAGGCGGAGAACCGCACCGCGGCGGCCGAGTGGCTGCGGGGCCAGGCAGAGGCGATGCGCCGCGAGGCCGAGCGCCAGGTCCGCGAGGAGCTGGCCGCCTCCACGGCTCCCGCCTCCCGCCCGGCCGAGCCCGCGCGACCGCCCGTCGAAATCGAGCGCCGCGGCGGAGACGGCCCTGGCCGAGATGACCGAGCGCTCCAACGAGGCGAATGCCCGCGCCCAGGAGGCCGAGCGCAGGCTCGCCGAGGCGACCGCGGAGGCCGAGGAGCGCGGCCGCCGCGAGACGGAGCGGCGGCTCTCGAAGGAGCTGCGGGCCCGGGAGGAGGAGCTCCAGCAGGAGCGCGCAGGCCAAGGCCCGGGCCCTGGAGGCGGCGGAGAAGCGGCTCTCCGAGATCGAGGCCCATGTCGCCGAGGCCGAGCGCCGCGCGGCCGCGGCGGAGAGCGCCGAGGGCAGCGCCCCCGCGGCGTCCGCCGGCTCAGGGCGGGCGCACCAGCCTCAACCTGGCGACCTTCGATCAGCTGCGCGAGCTGGGCCTCTCGCCCACCCAGGCGAATCGGGTGATCGCCTACCGGGAGCGGCTCGGCGGCTACAAGGCGGTCGACGACCTCCGGCAGGTGCCCGGGATGCCGGACGCCCTGGTCGCCGACCTGCGCGAGAGACTGGAGACTCTAGGTGGGCCTGTTCAGCCGCGACAAGGAGAAGCAGACGCTCGCGCGAGCGCAGCGAGCTCCGCAGTCACCTCCGCGAGCTCGGCGAGCTGCGCGAGGAGAAGCTGCGCGAGCTGGGCGAGGTGGCGGCCGGGATGCAGGCCGCCGGGAAGATCGACCGCGCCGGGCTCTGGGAGAAGGCGGCCGAGGCGGCTTCGGTCGAGGACGAGGCCGAGCTGGTGCACCGCGGCCTGAAGGAGAAGCTGACGATCGGCCAGCTCGAGCAGCTGGCCCGCGGCGAGTCCGCCGCCCCGGAGGAAGCGGCGGCCGAGCAGAAATCAGACGAGGCTCCAGCGGCCTCCTAGGGCGCGGCGCTGATCGGCTGCCGCCTCGGCGGGGGCACGGCGCGGGGCGAGCGAGGGGTCGGTGAAGCCGCGCAGGGTGGCGCTGACCGAGGCCGCCAGCGCCTCCGGCGCGTATCCGCCCTCCAGGCAGACGAGGACCCCGACCCCCAGCTCAGCTGCGAGGTCGCGGACCGTCGCCGACATCTCCGCGTAGGCGGACTCGTCGAGCATGCACTCGGCCAGCGGATCGTCGCGATGAGCGTCGTAGCCGGCCGAGACGGCGAGCAGGTCCGGGCGGTAGTCGCGGGCGATCGGCGCCAGCACGGTCTGCACGATCGCCAGGAACTCGTCCGGCCCGGCCCCGGGCGGCACCGGGCAGTTGACCGTGTAGCCCTCGCCGGTGCCGTCGCCGGTCTCGCCCGGGTCGCCGGTCCCGGGATAGAGGGGGCTCTGGTGGATGCTCGCGAACAGCACCCGATCGGAGTCGTAGAAGACCTCCTGGGTCCCGTTGCCGTGATGGACGTCCCAGTCGATCACCATCACCCGCTCCGCGCCGCATTCGGCCAGGGCGTGCGCGGCGGCGATCGCGACGTTGTTGAAGAGGCAGAAGCCCATCGCCCTGTGGCGCTCTGCGTGGTGCCCGGGGGCCGGGTCCCGCAGAAGGCGAAGCGCTTCTCGCTCCGGCGAGCAGCGCTCGGCGGCGTCGGCGGCCGCGCCGGCGGCGCGCAGCGCCGCCTCGTAGGAGGCGGGGCTGGCGATCGTGTCGAGGTCGATGTTGCCGCCGCCACGATCCGAGAGGGCCCTGATCGCCTCGACGTGGGAGCTCGGATGGACCCGCTCGACCTGCGCGAGGCTCGCCGCCGGCGCCTCGACGAGCTCGAGCCCGTGCCAGTCCTCCGCCTCCAGCAGGGCCTCGATCGCCCTTATCCGTCCGGCGTTCTCGGGGTGGGCGCCGGTGTCGTGCTCGAGCGAGAGAGGGTGGCGGTAATAGAGAGGCACCGCCAGATACCGTAACCGCCTTACTTGGCCGCGGCCCCGGACGACATCGCCCGCTTCGACGTCGCCGTGGTCGGTGGCGGCGCCGCCGGGCTCTGGACCGCCCTCTGCGCCGCCGAGGCCGGCGGGTCGGTCAGCCTGGTTTCGCGAAAGCCGCTCGCCGAGAGCGCCAGCTTCTGGGCCCAGGGAGGCCTGGCCGCGGTGCTCGAGTCCGGCGACAGCGCCGAGCAGCACGCAGCCGACACGATCGCCGCCGGCCGCGGTCTCTGCCGCCCCTCGGCGGTCGAGGTGCTGGTCGCCGAGGCGCCGGGCCTGGTCGCCGAGCTGCGCTCGCGCGGGGTCCGCTTCGACCTCGACCCGGGCGGTCGAGCCGGCGCTCGGCCTCGAGGGCGGTCACACCCACCGCCGCATCGTCCACGCCGGGGGCAGCGAGACCGGTCGCGAGCTGACCGCGAGGCTGGCGGGCATGGTCGCCGCCGAGCCGAGGATCGAGGTTCGCGAGGAGACCTCTGCGCTGGCCCTTTGGAGCGACGGCCGGCGCTGCTCGGGAGTGCTCACCGATGCCGGAGAGATCGCCGCCGGAGCGACGGTGATGGCCACCGGCGGCGCCGCGGCGCTGTGGAGCCGCACCACCAACCCCTGGGGTGCGATCGGGGCCGGGCCGGTCCTGGCAGGCGCCGCCGGAGCCGATCTCGCCGACCTCGAGTTCTGCCAGTTCCATCCCACCGCGCTGGCGATGCCGGGCACACCCTTCGACGGCCGCCTGATCACCGAGGCGGTGCGCGGCGAGGGCGCGACCCTGCTGGACGCATCGGGGCAGCGCTTCACGGCCGAGCTCGAGCCGCGCGACGCAGTCACGGCGGACATCCTCGAGCGGATGCGGGCCGAGGGATCCGAGCACGTGTACCTCGACCTGCGCGGGGTCGATCCCGGCCGCTTCCCGAACGTCTTCGCCTTGCTCCTCGAGGCCGGCCTGGACCCGGAGCGCGAGCCCGTCCCGGTCGCCCCCGCGGCCCACTACGTGATGGGCGGCATCGCCGTCGATCTCGACGGGCGCTCCTCGGTCGCCGGCCTCTACGCGGTGGGCGAGTGCAGCTGCACCGGCCTGCACGGCGCCAACCGGCTGGCGTCGAACTCGCTCAGCGAGTGCTTCGTGTTCGGCAGGCGGGCGGCCCTCGCCGCCCTCCGCGAGCCCGCCCAGCCCGATCCGGGGGAAGCTCCGCGATGGCGCTTCGATCCCCCGACCGAGCAGACCCGCGAGTCCGTCTGGCGGTTGGCCGGCCCGCTGCGCCGCACCGAGGAGCTGACCGAGCTGCTCGCGGACCCCTACCCGCTGGCCGCCGCTATCGCCGGCTGCGCCCTGGAGCGGCGCGAGTCGAGGGGCGGCCATCGCCGCGTCGACTTCCCCGATACCGATCCCGGGCTCGACGGCACCCACTTCGTGCTCGGTGCGGACGGCGAGCTCCGAGCCGAGACCTGGCTCTGAGCTCGACGCTTGCCCGAACCGCTTGCCGCGGGTGGCACGGGATGGGAGGACCCATTCCCGAGCACCCGCCGTGGAGCGCAGGGAATGGTGGGTCCCATCCCGTGACAGGACCCGCGAGGTAGCGGTCCGGGTAGCGTCCCGAGCGTGCTCCTCGGAGTCGACGTAGGCGGGACGTTCACCGACGCGGTGCTGATCGACGGGGAGCGCATCCACACCGCCAAGGTGCCCAGCACGCCGGCGGACCAGTCGGTCGGGGTGATGGAGTCGGTGACCGAGGTCCTGGCGCGCGCCGGGGCCGAGCCCGGGGCGGTCGAGACCTTCTCCCACGGGATGACGGTCGGCACCAACGCGTTGCTCGAGGAGCGCGGCGCCCGCACCGCCCTGGTGGCAAGCGCCGGGTTCGGCGACCTGCTCGAGATCGGCCGCCAGGACCGCCCCGAGCTCTACCGGCTGTGCGCGCCGAAGCCGAGACCGCTGGTCGAGGCCGGGATGCGCTTCGAGGCGCCGGGGCGGATCGGGCCGGCCGGCGAGTTGCAGCCCTTGGGCGAAGATCAGCTCGAGCGGGTCGTCGCGGAGGTCGCCGGGGTGGAGCCCGAGTCGGTGGCGGTCTGCCTGCTCTTCTCCTATCTCGACCCGAGCCACGAGCAACGCCTCGCCGCCGCCCTGCGGGACGCGATCCCCGGAGTGCACGTCTCCACCTCGAGCGGGGTGCTGCCCCGGTTCCGCGAGTTCGAGCGCTGCTCGACCACGGTGATCGACGCCTACCTCTCCCCGCTTCTCGACCGCTATCTGACGGCGCTGGCCGGCGCCGCCACCGAGGCCGGGTTGCCGGAGCCGCTGGTGATGCAGTCCTCCGGCGGGGTCGCCCCCGCCGGGGAGGCGGCTCGCGCCGGCGCCTGGAGCGTCCTTTCGGGCCCCGCCGGCGGCGCCGTCGGGGCCGGCCTGCTGGCGAGGATCTCGGGTGATTCCAACGCGCTCGGCTTCGACATGGGCGGCACCTCCTGCGACGTCTGCGTGATCGACGAGGGCCAGGTGCGCCGCACCGATGCCCGCCTCCTCGCCGGCAGGGTGATCCAGCTGCCCATGGTCGACGTCCACACGGTCGGCGCCGGCGGCGGTTCGATCGGCTGGAGCGACCCCGGCGGCGCCCTACGGGTCGGTCCCCGCTCGGCCGGCGCCGATCCCGGGCCTGCCTGCTACGGGAGGGGCGGCGATCAGCCGACGGTGACCGACGCCAACCTCGCCCTCGGCTATCTGGCCGCGGACTCGCGGCTGGCCGGCGACGTCGCCCTCAACGCCGGCGCGGCGGAGGCGGCTGTCTCCCGGCTCGGCGGCACCCTCGGTCTCTCCGGGCTCGAGTGCGCTGAGGGGATCGTCCGGGTCGCCAACCAGGAGATGATCCGGGCCCTGCGCGTGATGACCGTCGAGCGCGGGGTCGATCCGCGCGGCTACGCGCTGCTGCCCTTCGGTGGAGCCGGGCCGATGCACGCCGCGGCAATCGCCGATGAGCTCGAGATCGACCGGGTTCTATGTCCGCGCGCTGGGGGGGTGCTCTCAGCGCTCGGGCTCTGCGCGTCGGAGCGGCGCAGGGACACGGCGCGGACGGTGATGCTCAGCGGCGAGGAGCTCACCTCCGAACGGGTCGCGGCCGAGACCGGCGAGCTGATCTCCTCGCAGCGCGCGGGGCGCGAGGGCGCGGAGCCCCGGGTCGCCTACGAGCTGCGCTACCGCGGCCAGGCGTTCGAGCTATCGGTGCCGGGGCCGCCCCGCCCCGACCCGGCGGAGCTGCGCGAGCACTTCGAGGCCGCCCATGAGCAGCGATACGGCTACCGCGAACCTCGGGCGGCCGTCGAGCTGGTCGACATCAGCCTTGCGATGGTCGAACCGGGTCCCGGGCCGAGGCCGGTGGCGGCGGACCCGGAGGCAGGGCTCCGGCGACGCGCCCGGCGTGTGCGCTTCGGCGGCGAGTGGGTGGAGGCCCGGGTGCTTCGCGGCGAGCCTCCCGCCGGGACCGCGGCCGATGGCCCGGCGATCTTCGAGCTTCCCGAGACGACCTTCGTCCTTCCCGTGGGCTGGAGCGCCCGGGTCGATCGCGCCGGGACGATCGCCGCCTCCCGCCGATGAGCCTCGACCCGATCACCCTGCAGGTGCTGATCGGCTCGCTGCACGCCGCCTGCGAGGAGATGGGAGCGGTGCTGATCCGGGCCTCGCACTCGGCCAACATCAAGGAGCGCCGCGACTGCTCGACGGCGCTCTTCGATGCCGCCGGAGAGATGGTCATGCAGGCGGAGCACATCCCGGTCCACCTCGGCTCGATGCCCGAGGCGGTGGCGGCGGTGATCGGCTTCGAGCAGACGCCGGGCGCCTCCTGGGTCCTCAACGACCCCTACCGCGGCGGAACGCACCTTCCCGACATCACCCTGATCGCCCCGGTCTTCGCCGGAACGCGGCCGATCGGCTTCGCCGCTGCCCGGGCCCATCACGCCGACGTCGGTGGCCCCACCCCGGGCGGCATGCCGGCCGCCTCAACCGAGCTCTCCGAGGAAGGGGTGGTGATCCCTCCCACCGCCGCCGACGCGGAAACCCTCAGCGAGCTCGCTTCGCAGATGCGGGAGCCCGGTCAGCGGCTCGCCGACCTGCGGGCTCAGGCTGCGGCCAACCGGGTCGGGGCGACGCGGCTGGCCGAGCTGGCCGAGAAGCTCGGAGTGGAGACGCTCGAGCGCGGGATGGCCGAGATCCTCGCCTACTCCGAGCGCCGCACCCGCGCCGCCCTGGCCGAGCTTCCGGACGGCGCCTACGAGTCGGAGGACGTGCTCGAGGACGACGCCGGCGGAGAGGCCAGGGACCTGCTGCTGCGGTTGAGGGCGACGGTCAGCGGCCAGCGTCTGCGGCTCGACTTCTCGGGCACCGACCCCCAGACGGCCGGGAACCTCAACTGCCCGCTCTCGGTGACCAGATCGGCTGCCCTGTTCGCGGTGCGGGTCCTCACCGATCCCGACGCGCCCCCCTCGGCCGGCGCCTACCGGCCGGTGGAGATCGCCGCGCCGGAAGCCTGCCTGCTGAACGCGCGCCCACCCGCCGCGGTCGCCGCCGGCAACGTCGAGACCTCAAGCCGGGTCGCCGACCTGGTGCTGGCGGCACTCGGGGAGGCGCGCGGCGGGCCCGCGCAGGGCCAGGGGACGATGAACAACCTCACCCTCTCGGGGAACCGGTTCACCTACTACGAGACGGTCGGCGGCGGGCAGGGCGGCTGCCCGGAGGCAGAGGGGCCGAATGCAATCCACGTGGCGATGTCGAACACGCTCAACACCCCGATCGAGGCGCTCGAGTCCGAGTTCCCTCTGCGGGTCCGTGAGCTCAGCCTGCGCCGCGGCAGCGGCGGAAGCGGCGAGCACCCCGGCGGGGAGGGGATCGTCCGCGAGATCGAGGCCCTCGAGCCGATGCGCTACACGCTGATCACCGAACGTCGCCGCCACCCGCCCCGGGGGCGCTGCGGCGGCGACGACGGCAGCCCCGGGCGTAACCTGCTGAACGGGCGCGAGCTGCCCTCCAAGTGCGAGGGCCGGCTCGAACCCGGTGACAGGTTGCGAATCGAGACGCCGGGCGGCGGAGGGTACGGTAGAAAAGAGGTCGGCGACTGACCTTCTTGACCTTGGCTCAGCGAATCGACATCAACGGCATCACCCTCTCCTTCGAGGACACCGGCGGCGACGGCCCGGCCGTGGTATTCGCCCACGGCCTCGGCGGCTCGGCGAACGCCTGGCTGGCCCAGCTCGAGGCCTGCCGTGCGCGAGGATGGCGGGGCGTCGCATACGACCAGCGCGGGGCCGGGCGCTCGGACAAGCCACAGGGTCCGTACTCGGTCGATATCTGGGCCGAGGACATGGTCGGGGTTCTCGACGGCCTAGGGATAGAGCGCGCCGCCCTCGTCGGACACTCGGTCGGGTGCATGGTCTCTCAGCGGGCCGCGGTCGATCTCGGGCGGCGGGCCCGAGCCCTCGCGGTCTGCGGCGGCGCGCTCACCTGGCGTCCGGAAGCGGCGCCGGTGTTTGAGGAGCGCGTTCGCCAGGCCCGCGCCGGGCGCATGGATGAGATCGCCGAGGTGGTGGCGAGGACAGGGCTCTCAGAGCACTGCCGGACCGAGGACCCGCGCCTGCTCGGTCTGATGCGAGAACTGATCGCCTCCAACGACCCCTCCGCTTATGCGGAATGCTCGGCAGCGACCGCCGTGGCGACGATGGAGGGCACGGAGCAGGTGGCATGCCCGGTCCTGGCCTTCTGCGGTTCCGCCGACCCGGTGACCCCGCCGGCCGCGGCCAAGGCGATCATCGCCGCGGTCGGCGACGGCCGCACTGGGATCGTTGAAGGCGCCGCGCACTGGTGTCAGATCGAGGACCCAGAGGCCACGAATCGGGTCCTCTTCAGCTTTCTGGATGGCATTGGCTAAACGGCCAATTTCCCACTGTGAAGCGGTTCGAGGTACTTACAGCTAAGTCAGCGTCGACTTTGTAACAGCTTTCACTTATTTGAGGATCAGCGGCCTCTCGTCTACAATCGGGCGCCTCGAGGGTGGTTCCAGCGGTCGCACGGCCTCTCCACCGCCCCAACCAGCCCGAACATCGACCTGAACAGGTAAGACCACCAATGCCGATCGCTTTCAAGGAATGGGCCGTCACGGTGCGTGCGCTCGCCGAGGGCGAGCAGCTGGTAACGCTTCGCAAGGGCGGCATCCGCGAGGAGAACAAGCACTTCGAGCTCGAACATGAGCGCTTCTTCCTCTACCCGACGTTCGACCACCAGCGCAACGATCTGGTCCGCGAGTCCCACCACCCCGAGCTGAGGCGCGCCCTCGAAGAGGGCGTCTGGCCCGACGAGGAGCCACCCCCGAGGGCGCTGATCCAGGACGGCGGGATCTCCCAGCCCGACCGGGTCCGGATCCGGGCATGGGCGGAGGTCACCGGTCACTTCACGGTCACCGAGCGCCGCGTCGTTGACGGCCTCTCCCCCTTCTACATCTGGACCCCCGACTACGCCGAGAAGCGGCTCAGTTGGAAGCGCCGCCATCCGCTGCACGTCCTCCTGCTGCGGGTGCACCGGATTCCGCGGCCGGTCACCGTCCGGGTCCGGGACGAGTATCACGGTTGCCGCTCCTGGGTGGAGATCGATCGCGACCTCCCGTTCGAGGGCACCCCGGTGATGGCCGACGAGGAGTTCGATCGCGCCCGCGAGGCGATCGAGTCCCTCTGCGCCGACGCCGAGCCGGCGCTCGCCTGACCGGCTGAACCCTCCCCCTCTCTCGAGCGGGTCCTCTCCGGCGCCCCGAAGGCGCTGGTCCTCGGTATGGGCGGGGGCGGTGACGTGGTCGGAGCCCTCGGCTCAGCACGGCTGTGTGAGTCGTTCGGGGCGGAGTTCGTGCTGGGGGGTGTCGCCTGGGAGCGCTGGCCGATCGATCCCCACCCTGGTCCCCGCTCGCTGGCCGAGGTGGTCGGCGGCCGGCCGCTGAGCGCCGCGGCGGTCCTCGCCGGCCCGCGTACCGCCACCCCGCTCGGGGGCCGCTTCGCCGAGTCCGGAATGGCCGAGTTCCTCGGCGCCGAGACGGTGCTCGTGGACATCACCGGCGGCCCCTCCGCCGTCGCCGCCGGGCTCCGCGACGCCGCTGCCGGACTCGGCTGCGACCTCCTGGTCCTTGTCGACGTCGGCGGCGATGTCCTCGCCCACGGTCATGAGCCCGGCCTCGCCAGCCCTCTTTGCGACGCGGTGATGCTCGCCGCCGGAATCGAGCTGGCGGACGAGCTCGCGGTTCTCTGCGCGGTCCACGCCCCCGGCTGCGACGGGGAGCTGAGCCCGGCAGAGGTGCTCGCCCTGATCGCGGCGCTGTCGCGGGCCGGGGCGCTGCTCGGGAGCAGGGGGCTCACCCCGGCGGATTGCGAGCAAATCGAGGCCGCCTGCCGGATCGTCCCCACCGAGGCCAGCGCTCTCGGCGTCCGCTGCGCCCGCGGGGAGCGCGGGCGGGTGCAGATCCGCAGCGGGCGGCGCACCGTGGAGCTGACCGAGTCGGGGGGGCAGACCTATTACTTCGACCCGCGGGCGGCGGCCGGCGGCGGTCAGGTTCCGCTGGCGGGCGCCGTGCGAGGCGCCGGCAGCATCTCCGCGGCGCGCGACGCACTCGCCGCGCTGGGGATCAGCACCGAGCTCGACCTCGAGCAGGCCCGGGCCCGCGGCGAGCTGCCGCCCTACTGACCCGCCGAACTGCACGTTACGTGCCCATTGGGCCCCTAAGGTTGCACTCGGCACCAGGGGCGCCGGGGGCTAGCCTCCAACCGGTGCCATGGGTCGAGACAGAGTCGCTCAGCTTCACGGCCCGCCACGACAGCGGCGATGCCGCCTACGCGGAGCGCACCCTTGACCGGCTCGAGGACCTGCGGCTGCGCCTCGAGGACCGCTTCGATGCGGTCCCCGGGGAGATCACCGTCGTTGTCCACACCAATCCCGCCTGGCTCTCGATGGCCCACCCTTTCCTCCCGGCGGCGCGCTGGTCGGCCGCCCCCGCCGGGCGGCGCTACCTCGCCGGCTGGCCGATGGCGACCGAGCTGCACGTCCTCAACGACCCTCATATCGATCGGCGTGCCGCGGGGGAGGACTCGCGCGAGGCGCTGCGGGGCACCGCTGAGCGCCTCTACGCCCAGCTGGTCGTCGCCGCCAACAACACGGCGCTGCCGCCGTCCTGGACGCCCCGGAGGTTCGTCCGCTACCTGCGCTGGGCCTGGCTGGTCGAAGGCGGCGCCCAGTACTTCGCCCGCCAGGTCGGCCTCTACCGGGCCGCGGTGATCCGCCGCCTGCGGGAGGGATCCCGGCCCTCCTTCCCGCCCTCGCGACGCGACGCGGTGATCCTCGGCGGGACGATCTTCGACATGCTCGAGGAAGATCGCGGCAGCGGGGCCTGCGAGTTGCTGGTCTCGCGGCTACGCCGCGAGGGGCCGGCCGCCAACCTCGAGGCGGCCTTCGACGCCCGCATGCGCGAGATCGAGTCGGGCTGGCGCGACTATCTGCGCGAGATCTCCCGGCCGACCACCGCCTGAAAGCACGCCCCCTCGACGGGGATCTCCGCCGACGGGCGCGTGCTCTACCTGGTGAAGTACCGGGGGCGGCACCACTCGGATCACTACGGGCTGAGATCCTTCGACCTGCGGACCGGCCGCCTCGGCCCGGACCCGCTCGTCGACCCGCGCAACCCGGGCGAGAAGATGACCGGCCTCCCCCTGACCCGGATCACCAGCCAGGACGGCACCTACTATACTTTCTGAAGTAGTAGCCTGACCTTGAATTCCGACCCGAATTTAGGAGATTGAGACGCTGATGGCGACGAGCACCCCGCTTGACCTTGAGCAGGTGAGAGAGAGGATCGAGGAGGTCGACCCGGCCGGGGCCAGCATGGAGATCAGCTCCGGAGAGCCCCTGCTGATCGACGTCCGCGAGCCCCATGAGCATCAGGAGGCCCACCTCGAGGGCGATGTGCTGATCCCCCAGGGAACGCTCGCCGATCGGATCGGGGAGGTCGCACCGGACACCGACCAGCGGGTGCTGCTCTACTGCCGCTCCGGCAACCGCTCGGCCCATGCCGCGCTCGAGCTGGCCTCGGAGCTGGGCTACGACAACGTCGCCTCGGTCTCGGGGGGCATCCTCGAATGGCAGGAGCAGGGCCTGCCGGTGGTCGAGCCCGAGGGGCTGGACCGCGAGCAGCGAGTGCGTTATTCCCGCCACACCCTGCTGCCCGAAGTCGGCGTCGAGGGCCAGGTGAAGATGCTCAATTCGAAGGTGCTGCTGATCGGGGCCGGGGGCCTTGGCTCCCCCACGGCGCTCTACCTGGCGGCCGCCGGGATCGGCACGCTCGGGATCGTCGACGACGACGTCGTCGACGAGTCCAACCTGCAGCGCCAGGTGATCCACACCACCGAGCGGGTCGGGATGCCGAAGACCGAGTCGGCCCGGATCCAGATCCAGGCCCTCAACCCCGATGTCGAGGTGGTCGAGTACCGCGAGCGGATCAGCGCCGAGAACATCCTCGAGGTGATCTCCGACTACGACGTGATCGTCGACGGCGTCGACAACTTCCCCACCCGCTATCTGCTCAACGACGCCTCGGTGCGGCTTCGCAAGCCGGTTGTATCGGCCTCAATCCTCGCCTTCGACGGGCAGATCTCGACCTTCGTGCCGTTCGAGGGGCCCTGCTACCGCTGCCTCTACCCGACTCCCCCACCGCCTGAGCTGGCGCCGAGCTGCGGCGCTGCCGGCGTCCTCGGTGTGATGGCCGGGATCATGGGCCTGCTGCAGGCGAACGAGGTGGTCAAGCTCACCGCCGGGATCGGCGAGCCGCTGATCGGGCGGCTGCTGCTGTTCGAGTCGCTCGGCACCCGGTTCACCGAGCTCAAGGTGAGGCGCGACCCCGACTGCCCGGTCTGTGGGGAGAACGCCCCGGAGATCCCCGAGTCGGAGATGGGCAAGTTTCCCGACTACGAATTGTTCTGCGCCGCCTGAGCCGCCCGTCCCCGGCCATCTCAATAGGCTGCTTGGCCAGATGTCGACGATCAGGATCCCGCCCGTGCTGCGCGCCCAGGCCGGGGGCGCCTCCGAGGTCAGCGCCGACGGCGGCACCGTCGGCGAGGCGCTGCGGGCGCTGACTGCGGCCCACCCCGACACGGAGGGCCAGCTGTTCGGGTCCGAGGGTGAGCTCAACCGCTACGTCAACGTCTATCTCAACGACGAGGACGTGCGCGTGCTCGATGGCCTCGAGACTCCTCTCGCCGAGGAAGACGTGATCGTCATCCTGCCGGCGATGGCCGGCGGCGCCTGAACCGGGCTGGCTCAGGCCGGTTGCGAGGCACTCAGTCCAAGGGGGCCGCAGTCTCCGCCGATCCTGTGCAGCAGCGACGCCATGCCCAGCTCCTCGGCGGTGCGGCTGGCATCGGCGAGCAGGGCGCCGGCCCGGTCCGAGTCGCCCTCCGCCGCCCGCTCCGCCAGAGCCTTGGCAAGCTCGAAGCGCGACCTGGCCAGCCAGGGGAGCGCGCCGGCCCGCTGATTGATGGCGACCGCCTCGGTGAGCCGCTCGATCGCCTCATCGTTCCGTCCCGCGATCGCGGCCAGCACCCCGAGATGGTGCGAGGTCGGCCCCAGATAGGCGGCGCCAGAACCGCCGACGACAATGCACTGCGCGAAGGGGAGGAGCTCGCGGTGAAGTTTCGCCGAGCGCTCACGATCGCCGAGTGTCGCGGCGGCGATCGCCGCGATCGCTGCGGCCGCCGGGGCGTCCCTCTCGCCCTCCGCGGCGCCCGCAGCGTCGATCTCTTCCCGAGCATCCGCCGTCCTCCCGGTCTCGCTCAGCAACAGGGCCAGGAAGGCTCGCCAGACCGGCCCCTGGCCGCGGCGGCCGATCAGGTCGCGGAGCAGATCCTCGGTCTCCTCGATCCTCCCCTGCTCCCAGCGCAGCACCGCCAGCTCGAAGCTCGTGTACTCGAGCGCGTCGGGAACCTCGGCCCAGGCGCCCAGCTCGAGCACCTCGGCGGTGAGCCGCTCGGCGTCCGCGAACTGGCCCTCCATCAGCGAGCGCGTGGTCATCAGGGCGCGGCTGTGCAAGCGTCCCGCCGAGAGCTTCATCCGCTCGGCGATCCTCGCGTGCTCCGCGATCGCGACGTCAAGCTCGGCGAAGTCCGCCGACCGTAGTGCCGCCAGCACCAGCAGGAACCGGGCCTGGACGACGACGTCGGGGTCGTGCAGTTCCGAGATGCTCGACCTGAGCCGGGCCGAGATGGCGAGCCGCGGCTCGAGCCCGTCCGCGCCGGCCTCGGCGCTCCACCGCCCGATCAGGGCCAGGGCAAGGGTGTCCGGATCGCCGCCTTGCTCCGCCAGCTCGAGTGCCTCGGCGGAGAGGCGGGCGGCCCGATCGGGTTCGCCCTCGGCCCGCGCGATCTGGGCGAGGCGCAGACCGAGGCGAACCCGCAGCATCGTCGCGGTGGGCGAGGCGTCGAGCGCGTTCTTCAGCAGCTCCTCGGCATCGGCCCGCCTCCCGCCCGGCTCCGAGCCGAAGCCGCAGAAGCCGAGGGCCGCTCGGGCGAGCGCCTCGGCGTCCCCGATCGAGCGGGCGATCCGGGAGGCCGAGGCGAAGCTCTCGCGCGAGGGCTCCACCTCCCCGCCGCGCCACTCGGCCTCCCCCAGGGCGAGGAGCAGCTCGAGCCGCAGCTTCGGGTCATCCGCGCCGGAGGCATCGAGTGCCGTCAGGGCCTCGCTGTAGTGCTCGATCGCCATTTCGAATGAGAGCGAACCGAGCGCTCCGGCTCCGGCGCGAACCCCGTATTCGAGTGCCTTCGCCGCGACCGCCGGGCCGGCGCCGGCGTAATGTCGCGCCAGCTCGGCGACGTGCCTCGGGTCGCTGGCGTGCTGCCGCTCGAGGATCTCGGCCAAGCGTCGGTGGAGCCCGGCCCTGCGGACGCGCGGTACCCCGGCGTAGACCGCCTGGCGGAACAGCGCGTGGGAGAACGCGTAGCGGTCGAGGGTGCCAGGGACGTCCGCCAGCAGGCCGGCGGCGACCGCCGTCTCCAGCGAGGCGATCACGTCCTCGCCGGGCATCTTCGAGACCTCGGTCACCAGGTCCGAGCCGAACTCGCTGCCGATCACCGATGCGACCTCGAGGACGTTTGCTGCAGCCTCGTCCAGCTCTCCGATTCGATGACCGACGGCCTCGCGGACCAGCTCCGGGACACCGGTGGCGTAGATCGCTCCGGCCCGCCGGCCGATCGCTCGCCCCTCGCCGGCAGAGGCGATGTGGTTGACCAGCGCCTCGACCAGGAACGGGTTCCCGCCGGTTTCCGCCTGGATCGCCTGGGCGTCGATCATCGGCTCGCGGGCGTCGCTCCGGATCGAGGCGATCATCTCCCTGACGTCATCGACGCCCAGGCCGGAGAGATGCTGTCGCTCGAACAGACCCTCTCGCCCCAGGTCAGCGAGCGTCTCGGCCAGATCCTGGCTCGGCTCGGTCTCGCGATAGGCGGCGAGGACCATCAACGCGGTGCGGTGGGGCGAGCGGGCGATCTGCCGCAGCATCATCAGCGAGCCGGGGTCCGCCCAGTGAACGTCGTCGAGCACCAGCATCAGGGGGCGGTGGGCGGTGAGAGCGGCGAGGCACCCGTTGACCGCTTCGAACAGCCGCTCCCTGCCCGGCTCCGATTCGGGCGGCTGCGCGTTGGCGACCCGCACCGTTATCTCGGGGATCAGGCGGGTCAGCACGCCGGCGTGCGGCCCGAGGTCTTGCTCGAGCTCCTCGGCGGGGGAGTTGAGCACCCAGTGCCGGAGGGCCTCGACGAAGGGCCCGAAAAGGGCGCTTGCCTGCTCGTCGGCGCGGCCGTAGAGGACGCCCCCTCCCTCCTCGTGGACGCGGGCGGCGAACTCGGTCGCCAGCCGGGTCTTGCCGACACCCGGGTCGCCGCCGAGGAAGACGATATTGCGCGCCCCCTCGTCGCGCGTCTCGCTCCACAGACCGGCGAGGCGCTCGAGCTCGGCCGTGCGGCCGACGAAGGGACTACGCCGTCTCGGTACCAGCCAGGTCGGCAGGGGAAGCTCTGCCTGCCCTTCGCCGCCGGGCACTGCCGGGTCCGTGCCGGGTGTCTCGGCGCCGCTCTCGGCCTCCAGCTCCTCCCCCACGCTGCCGCCGAGTAGCTTGCGGTGCAGGGTCTGGGCCTCCGCCCCGGGTGCGCTGCCGAGCTCCTCGGCGAGCAGGTTCCTCAGCTCATCGTAGGCCCGCAGCGCCTCGGCGGTGTTCCCCGCCCCGACCAGGGCCCGCATCAGCAGTAAGTAGCCAGACTCCCTGAAGGGGGCCTCTCGGATCAGCGCCCGCGCCGCCCGCTCGGCGCCGGCCAGCTCGGAGCCCCCGAGACCGATCCCGGCCCTTGCAATGATCTCCCTGGTGCGCAGGTTCATCTCCTCGAGCTCGCGTCGTGCTTCGTCTACCCACGGAGCGTCGAACCCGGCGAGGAACGGACGGCCGGAGATGTTGAGCGCGATGTGGGCATGAACCCAAGCGTCCTTCCAGTCGGCGGACCTGACCGCCGATCCGGCGGCGACGATCGCCCGCTCGGCCGCCTCGATGTCTATCCAGGTGTTCTCGGGCAGGTTCAGCTCGACCGCATCGCGGCCGACTAGGGCGCCGGGTCCGAGAGCGCTGCGCAGGCGCGAGAGCTGCGTGCGCAGCGCCGCCGCCGGGTCGGTGGGAGGGGAGCCTGGCCAGATCGCCGCGATCAGCTCGTCGCGACTTACCGGCCGGCCCCGGTTTATGACCAGGTATGCGAGCAGGATGCGTCCCTGCCGGCCGCGCAGAGCGGGCGTCACGTGCCGGCCTTCGACGTCGGCCTTCAGGCGACCGCACAGCTGGATGCGGGTCGCCCCGGGATCCGTGGGCGGCATCGATGGAAACGATTTGGAAACGCTGTCAAGACGGGATGACAACACGCTTCCACCAAGATCGGCCACAATGAACAGCAGCTTGACCCTCGACACTCAAGGGCCGGAGTTGATTCTCCGATGTGAATGCGGAGCAATCGTGATCGCATACGGAGAAGACCGTCTGGTCGAGCTGGCACGTCTCCATTTCGCCGAGTTCCACCCGGACCTCGGCGCGGAGATGCCGGCAGACCTGATTCTGGCCATGGCAGAGGAAAAGGAGAGACGATGAAGAAGCGAACCGGTCTGCGCATGGCGATGTTGACTGTGGCGGTCTCCGCCGTGCTCGCGCTGCCCGCGCAGGCCATTGCAAGTGACAATTGCTCCACCACCGACCCGACCGCCTCGCAGTACTGCCCGCCGACCAAGGTGATCGGCAACGGCAGTGCCTCGGGCTCGGCGAGCGTGCAGGGGACGAGCAGCTCAAGCTCGCTGCCCTTCACCGGCCTCGATGTGATCTCCCTGTTGGCGATTGCCGCGGCTCTCACCGGCGCGGGCCTGGTGCTGCGCCGCCTGACGATCGGCGGAGGCGAGCGCAGCTCGTGAGCAAGGCGGGCGAGACAGCGGCCCCGTACCTGACGGCGTTGCGTGCGCAGCGCCTCTTGGGCGCGGCCGCATTCCGTCTCGCCCCGGCTGCCGTGGCTGGCTTGGTTGCAGGTAACCACCTGCACAGCGTCGGCCACGGCATCCTGGTCTTCGTCGCGGTCGTGCTCGCCAGCTTGGCGCTCGACCGCGACAGCTACCCGATTCACCTGATGCCGCTCGCGGGAGGCCTTCTGCGAGCCTTCGTTCCCGTCCTCGGAGCCGGCATCGCGCTGGCGACCTTCGCCCTCGCCGGGCAGCCGGAGCCGGCCTCGGCGATGATCGCGGCCGTGATCAGCGCCTGGGCCGTGATGGCCTTCGCCGGCTGGAGCAAGATCCGCTTCGAGTCCTCCAGGCAGGTCCGCGTCGCGGTGATCGGCTCAGCAGGGCTGGCCCGCGGCCTCCACGAGGAGCTGCGAAGCGCCGGCATCCGCGCCTACTCGGTCGTCGGCTGGATCGCCGGCGACGCTCCGACCACCGAGCCCGGGGGTCATGGGCCTCGCCGGCTCGGCTCTCTGGGGCAGGTCCGCGACGTCGTCTCCATGCATTCGATCGACCTTCTCGTGCACGCCGAGCGTGCAGGCGTCCGGGGACGAGCCCCGGCACTCCCGCCTCGAGGTCTTCGAGCGGGTCGCCGCCAGCTGCCTCGACCTTCCGGTGCGGCTGATCGAGGCGAGCCAGCTGTACGAGCAGCTGCTCGGCCATGTCCCGCTCGGCCAGTCCAACTCGGCCTGGTTCCAGTACCTGCTGCACCCGCGCTACCGCCCCGGCCTGCCGGGCTCGAAGCGGACTTTCGACGTAATCGTCGGCAGCCTGATGCTGGTTCTGCTTGCCCCGGTCATCGCGGTCCTGGCCCTGCTGGTGAAGCTCACCGACGGCGGCCCGGTCTTCTACCGCCAGCGCCGCATGGGCGAGAGCGGCGAGGACTACGAGATGATCAAGCTTCGTTCGATGCGGGTTGCCGCCGAAGACCGCGGAGCCCGCTGGGCCCAGGCAGATGATGATCGCGTCACCGCGGTCGGCCGCGCCATGCGACGCACCCACCTCGACGAGGTCCCCCAGCTCTGGAACGTGATCCGCGGAGAGATGACGATCGTCGGCCCGCGGCCAGAGCGCCCCGAGCTGATCGCCGAGCTCGAGCGCAGCCTTCCCTACTACGACCGTCGCCACCTGGTCAAGCCGGGGATCGCCGGCTGGGCCCAGGCCCGTTGCGGTTATGGCGGCTCGGAGGAGGGAACCGGCTGGAAGCTCTGCCACGACCTCTTCTACCTGAAGCACCGCTCGGTCTATTTCGACCTGCTGATCCTGATCGAGAACGTCAGGGTCTCACTGCAGAGCGGTGTCCAGTTCAACGTCCGCGCGCCGCAGGAGCAGTTCATCCTCGGCCACGCGGCTTCGGAGTCACGCGCAACGTAGCCAGGGGTTGTTCCGGCGCCCCCGGCAGCAGGGGCCGGGGGATCTGCCGGTGCCCGGATTCCGGCACCGGACGGCTGCGGCGCTCAGTCTCGCGGCCGGATGAACCAGGCCGCCCCGAGCGTGAACAGCAGCATCAGGAGACCGGCCTCGGCGATCCCGGCGATGAAGAAGGCGGCCCCGAGAGCCCCCAGCGGCAGCGGGATCAGCACGATGTCGCGGATCAGGCTTCCAAGTCGCATCGTGATCGGCGCTCAGAGCACCTTGCTGAGGAAGTCCTTGGTCCGCGCGTGCTGCGGGTTGGCGATCACCTCGGCCGGATCGCCCGACTCGACCACGACCCCGGCGTCCATGAAGACCAGGGTGTCCCCGACCTCGCGAGCGAAGCCGATCTCGTGGGTGACGACGACCATCGTCATCCCTGCGCTCCGCCAGCCGGCGCATCGCGTCCAGCACCTCACCGACCAGCTCCGGGTCCAGCGCCGAGGTGGGCTCGTCGAACAGCATCAGCTTCGGGTCCATCGCCAGCGCCCGGGCGATCGCGACCCGCTGTTGCTGGCCTCCGGAGAGCTGCGCCGGGTAGGCGTCGACCTTGTCCTCGAGGCCGACGCTGGCCAGCAGCTCCTTCGCCTTCTGCGCGGCCTCGCTTCCTCGCCACGCCCTTGACCAGTACCGGCGCCTCGCAGACGTTGTCCAGCGCGGTCATGTGGGGGAAGAGGTTGAAGCGCTGGAAGACCATCCCGATCTGGGCGCGCTCGGAGCAGACGGCGTTGTCGCGGAGCTCATGGAGCTTGTCCCCCCGCTGCTCGTAGCCGACCAGCTGCCCATCGACGAAGAGGCGGCCGGCGTTGATCTTCTCCAGGTGGTTGATGCAGCGCAGGAAGGTCGACTTGCCCGAACCGGAGGGGCCGAGCAGGCACATCACGTCGCCCGGCTGCACCGTCAGCGAGATCCCCTTCAGCACCTCGAGCGCCCCGAAACGCTTGTGGACCGCCTCGGCCTTCAGCATCGGCTCAGCCATGCGGACGACTCCCGGTGGGATCTCGGAGTCCGGGTCGGATGCCGGCCGCGGCTCGACCTTCGCGTGCCCGAAGCTGAACAGGTTCCGGCGTAACCGCTGTAGCGGCGTCGGCGCCTGCTCGCGGGTCCCGCCCCGGCCGTAGTAGCGCTCGATGTAGTACTGGCCCACGGTGAGGATGCTGGTCATCGCCAGGTACCAAATGCTGGCCACGATCAGAAGCGGTATCTGCTGGAAGTTGACCGAGTAGATCAGGGTCGCCGAGTAGAGCAGGTCGGAGACGGCGATGAAGGAGACCAGCGCAGTGTTCTTGAGCATCGAGATCGTCTCGTTGCCGGTCGGCGGGATGATCACCCGCATCGCCTGCGGAAGGACGATCCGCCGCATCGTCTGCATCCGAGACATCCCGAGCGCCTGCGCGGCCTCGGTCTGGCCTTCCTCGACCGAGATGATCCCAGCCCGGACGATCTCCGCCATGTAGGCGCCTTCATTGAGGCCGAGGGCCAGAATCGCGGCGACAAAGGGGGTGATCAGGTCGTTGGCGCTGCCCGAGACGAACACCGGCCCGCCGAAGGGGATCCCCAGCGAGATAGTCGGGTAGAGCGCCGAGATGAAGTTCCAGAAGAGGATCTGCACCAGCAACGGCGTGCCGCGGAAGATCCAGATGTAGACCCAGCTTCCCCCGCTCACCAAAGGGTTCGGCGAAATCCGCAACACCGCCAGGATCGTGCCCAGGATGATCCCGATCACCATCGAGATCACCGTCAGCTCGATCGTCAGCACCACGCCGTCGGTGATCCGGCCGTCGAACAGGTAGTCGCCGACGACGCTCCAGCCGAAGCGCGGATTGGTCGCTACGGAATGGATGATGATGACGCCGAGCAGGGCGACGATCCCGGCCGTCACCCAGCGGCCCGGGTGCCGGACAGGGACGGCCGTGATTTCCTCCGGCCGCCCCGCGTCCGACGCCTGGGCCGTCGATTCCATCGCTCAGGCTCTCCCCGGGCCTGATCCGCTCAGGGCTAGCTGATCGCTCCGTTGATCTGCGGGTTGTCGAGCGCGCCCTTCTCGATCCCGTATTTCTTCAGGATCTTCTCGTAGGTGCCGTTGGCGATGATCGCCTTGAGGGCCGCTTGGATCGGCTTGGTCAGGCCGCTCCCCTTCGCCATCGCGATCCCGTAGGGGGCGGTGTTGTAGACGTTGCCGGTCACCTTGAACTGCCCGTTGGACTGCTCGACGATGTACTCGGCGACCGGGGAGTCGGCCATGCCGATCTCCGCCCGGCCGCTCGATATCGCCAGGTTGGCGCCGTTCTGGTCGGGGAAGACCTGGACGTCGACGCCCGGCTTGCTCGCCGCCTTGCACTTCTTGTCCTGCGCGGTGGCGTCGATCTGCTGGGTGGTGCCCTTCTCGGCCGCGATGCTGTGGCCGCAGAGATCGCTCAGCCCGCTGACCGAAACGCCGCCGTCGGCCTTCGTATAGAAGCCGGTGCCGGCGGTCAGGTAGGTGACGAAGTCGACCACCTGCTGGCGCTCCTTCGTGTCGGTGAAGGCCGACATCCCGAGGTCATACTTGTCCGAGCTCAATCCGGGCAGGATGCTGTCGAAGTTGGCGTTGACGAAGTTGACCTTGACGCCCATCACATCGCCCAGCGCCTTGCCGATGTCGGGATCGGCTCCGACGATCGTCGAGCCGTCCGAGGCGAAGGACTCCATCGGCGGGTAGCTGGCATCGGTGCCGACCGTGATCGAGCCGTTCTTGTACTTCGACGGGACCAGGGCGACGACCTTTGGATCCGCCTTGTTGGTCGGGATGCTCGCCGAGCTCGTCGCAGACGAGGTCGTATCAGAGCTGCTGCCGCAGCCGGCCGCGACCAGCGCGACGAGGGCCAAGAAGATTGCCGCCAGCGGGACGGCCCACAGCCGGGACTTTTGCCTCACGGGATTCCTCCGATCCAGGATTGACTGGGTGTTACGAATCTATCGCGTCAGGCGGGACCCGGGGCGAACCTAGGTACTACACTTTTTGAAGTAGAGTCCTGCAAGGCGAACCCGAAAGCCCCTAAGGGACGAGACGATGCTTCAAGACGAACTCCTCAACAGGCCTTGCGGCGGGCGCTTCGGCGACATCGTCGAGTCAATCGGGCACACGCCGCTGGTAGAGATGCAGCGCCTCTCGCCGAAGCCGGGAGTGCGGATCTACGCCAAGCTCGAGGGCCGCAACCCGACCGGCTCGGTCAAGGACCGGGTCGCCCGGGCGATGATCGACGCCGCCGAGGAGATGGGCGCGATCGAACCGGGGCAGACGATCCTCGAGCCCACCTCCGGCAACACCGGGATCTCGCTGGCGATGATCTGTCGCCGCAAGGGCTATCCGCTGAAGGTGGTGATGCCCGACAACGTCACCGAGGAGCGCACCCAGCTGCTGCGCATGTACGGAGCGGAGATCGTCTACTCCGAGGGAGCGAAGGGCTCCAACGGAGCAGTCGAGATGGCCTTGGAGATGTCGGCCGACCCCCGTTACTACATGCCCTACCAGTACGGAAACGAGGCCAACCCGCGCGCCCACTACGAGGGCACCGCGGTCGAGATTCTCGAGGAGCTCGACGAGGTGGCAGCCTTCGTCGCGGGGCTGGGCACGGGAGGCACCCTGATGGGCAACGGCCGGCGGCTGAAGGAGGAGGACCCGGAGACGCTGATCGTCGCCGCCGAGCCGATGCAGGGCGAGCTGGTCCAGGGTCTGCGCTCGCTCGAGGACGGCTTCATCCCACCGATCATCGATCTCTCCATCCTCGACCGCAAGATCATGGTCTCCAACCACGACGCGATCGTCTGGACCAAGCGCCTGCTGGCTGACGAGGGGATCTTCGCCGGCGTTTCCTCCGGCGCGATCGCGGCGATCGCCGCCCGCATAGCCGGCGAGCTCGACAGCGGCAACGTCGTCACCCTGATCCCCGATGACGGCTGGAAGTACCTCTCCTCCGGCGTCTATTCGAAGCCGATCGAGGAGCTGGAGGGGATCGACTCGACTGTTTGGTGGTAGGCCGCCGGAGGCCGACTGCGCCGCTGCTAGCCTCGCCGCCTCGATGAACTTCAGCCCCGAGCTGATCGACGAGATGGTCGCCCACGCCCGCTCCGAGGCGCCGAATGAGTGCTGCGGGATGGTTGGTGGGCGGGAGGGCGTCCCGGTCGCGGTCTACCGCGCCGCCAACGCCGAGGCCAGCCCGCTGCGCTACTCGATCGCCCCGGACGAGCAGTTTCGCCTGATGCGCGAGATCGAGGACGCGGGCGACGAGCTGGTGGCGATCTACCACTCGCACCCCAAGTCGGCCGCCTACCCCTCCCAGACCGACGTCAACCTCTCCGGCTGGCCGGACGCGGTCTATGTGATCGTCTCGCTCCAAGACTCCGAGAGCCCGGATGTCCGCGGTTTCTGGATCCGCGACGGGGAGATCAGTGATGCCGGGCTCCTGGTCCGCGGCTAGCGGCGGCGGGCCGCTGGTCTGCCCGCGCTGCGCGCTCTCCTACCCCCTCTCGGAGCGCTTCTGCCCGAGGTGCCAGATGCCGCTGGTCTACGCCGGGACCGCCGGGGAGGGCCCGGTGACCGAGACCCACGAGCGCCTGCGCAAGGTCAAGCCCCAGTACACGAGGGGCGAGCCGGTCAAGGTCGGCTTCGCACGCAACCAGGCGGAGGCCGAGCTGATCCAGGGACTGCTGCTCGAAGAGGGCATCCCGAGCTTTCTGAAGCGAAGTCGGGGTTTCGACGTTCCCGATTTCCTCGCCGCGGGGCCACGCGACGTGCTCGTCCCCGAAGCAGGAGCCGAGGCGGCGCGCGAGTTGCTCGCCGGCACCGAGACCGAGAGCGAGGCGGAGTCAGCCTCCGAGCTCGAGGGCGAAGCGGGGCTGACCGCCGCGAGCCCGGGCCCGGCCCGGCTCGCGGGATACGTCCTACTGGCGCTGCTGATCGCCGCGGCGATCGTCGGGCTGCTCTACCGGCTCACCGTCTGAAATGAGGACGGGCCGCTCGAGGGCGGCCCGTCCTCCAATCAGCCGAGGGCGTCCGTTGGAACCGACCTCAGCCGAGGCTGGGGCGCATCTGCCGCAGGCGGCGGACCCGCTCCTCGATCGGCGGATGGGTCGAGAACAGCCCGGCAAGGCCCTTGCTCGAGAAGGGCTTGACGATGTAGAGCGGCTCCGCAGCCTGGTTGACCTTCATCGGCATCGCCTTGGCTCCCTCCTCGAGACGCAGCAGTGCGCTGGCCAACGACTCCGGGTTACCGCAGATCTCGGCGCCTCCGGCGTCGGCCGCGAACTCGCGCTGGCGCGAGATCGAGAGCTGGATGATCGTCGCTGCGAGCGGCGCAAGGAGGACCAGGGCGAGCGAGGCGACCAGGCTCAGCGGTGACTCGTCGTCACCGCCGAACCAGAGCAGCGCGTAGCCGAGGTAGGTGATGCAGGCGCCGATTGTCGCCGCAACCGACTGGATCAGGATGTCGCGGTGCTTGACGTGGGCGAGCTCGTGGGCGAGCACGCCGCGCAGCTCGTCCTCGGAGAGCAACTGGGTGATCCCCCGGGTCACCGCCACCGCGGAGTGCTTGGGGCTGCGGCCCGTGGCGAATGCGTTGGGCTGGTCCTGGGGGATCATGTAGAGGCGCGGCATCGGCAGGCCGGCTCGGGTCGTCAGCTCGCGGACGATCTGATAGAGCCGCGGCGCCTCGGACTCGTCGATCGGCTTGGCGCCGCTCATCGCCAGCGCCAGCCGGTCGCTGAAGAAGTACGAGCCGAAGTTCATCAGCACGGCAAAGGCGAGGAAGATCAGCGCCGTGCTGGCGCCGCCGATCGCGAAGCCGATCGCGACCAGCAGCCCGGAGAGGGTCGCCAGCAGGATCGTCGTCCGCAGGGTCGCGCCGAAGGTCGATTGCTTGGTGGTGGTCATGACTGTCTCTAGCTCCTGTTTCCGAAAGCGTTGGTAGCCATTGAATGCGACCGACATTGTGCCCGGAGGGGCGGAGATTGACCATAGGGGGAGTCCCCTAAAGGCCGGCGCGGCGCCCCCCAGCCGGGCGCTGGGGACGGTCGGCGGCTCTACGCTTGGGCGGTGCGCCGACGCGCCCTCTTCACCCAGGTGATCGCGCTCAACGCCGCTCTGGTCTGCGTCGCCGCGCTGCTCGCGGCGATCCTGGTCGGGTTGGAGATCTCCGATACGGCCGAGGTCGCCCTGCTCGTCGGCACCGCGGCAAGCCTCAGCCTGCTCGTCAACATGGCGCTGCTGCGGGCCCGCTTCGCTCCGCTCGAGCACCTGATCGAGGAGATGGAGAAGGTCGACCTGAGCCGGCCCGGCTCGAATCTGCCGCCGACGATCGACGGCAGGGGCGAGACCGAGGAGGTCGAGCGGATCGAGCTCGCCTTCATCCGCATGATGCGCCGGCTCGAGGCCGAGCGGCGCCGCGCCGGCAGCGCCGCGCTGCGCGCCCAGGAGGAGGAGCGCGCCAGGGTCGCGCGAGATCTCCACGATGAGGTAAACCAGTCCCTGACCGGGGTCCTGCTGCGGCTGGAAGCGGCCCGCGAGGCTGCGCCGCCCGAGCTCGAGGCTGAGCTTTCCGAGACAAGGGCGCTCGCCAACCAGGCGATGGAGGAGCTCCTCTCCCTGGCCAGGCAGCTGCGGCCGACAGCGCTCGACGATCTGGGGCTGAAGGCGGCGATCGCCGGGCAGGTAGATCAGATCGCGGGCGGCGACGTTCGCGCCTCACTATCCGCGGAGGGTGACTTCTCCGATCTCTCCGGCGACGTACAGCTGGTCGTTTATCGCGTCGCCCAGGAGGCGCTCACGAACGCCACGCGGCACAGCGGCGCCTCCCAAATCGAGGTCTCGCTGCGACGGAATGGGTCCACGCGTCGAGCTGGAGGTCTCCGACGACGGCGCCGGGTTCGCCTTCTCCGAGGCGGAGGGCGGGCTCGGCCTTCCGGGGATGCGCGAGCGGGCGCTCCTGGTTGGAGGAGAGGTGGTGATCGAGTCCGGCCCCGGCCGTGGCACCACCGTGCGGCTGAGCGTCTAGGGAGGCTGCGGGAGATTCTCGCAGGCGCTCTCGCCGAGCGATAGCTGGACGCCGCTGGTGCCGATCTCGGCGATCAGATCGGCCTCGGCGTAGCGACGGTGCCCGACTCCGAGGTGCGGCGAGATCGCGATCCCCTCGAAGATGTCCTGCTCGACCGCGGCGACGACCTCGGCCACCGTCCCGACCCTCTCACCGCCGGAGGCGTAGACGGTCATCCCCTTGGCAAGGTCAGATACGAGGCCGGCTCGCCCAGCTCCATGCTGCGAGCATAAGGGGATGCGCATCCTGATCGCCGACGACCACGGGATCGTCCGCTCGGGGTTGCGACTGCTGCTCGAGCGCCAGAGCGACATCGAGGTGGTCGGCGAGGCCGCAGACGGCGCCGAGGCGCGTGAGCTCGCCGTGCGCGAGCGCCCCGACCTGGCGATCCTCGACGTGCGGATGCCGAAGCTGACCGGGCTGCAGGTCACCCGCGAGATCAAGCAGCAGGCCCCTGAGGTGGCGGTGCTGATCCTCTCCATGCATGACGACGAGCGCTACCTGTTCGAGGCGCTGAAGGCGGGGGCGGCGGGCTACGTGCTGAAGACTCAGGCCGACACCGACCTGCTCGACGCGGTGCGGGCGGTCGAGCGCGGCGAGCCTTTCCTCACCCCGGAGGCGCAGCGGGCGGTGATCAAGGAAATGCTCGAGCGCGGGCCGGACGGGGCCGATCAGCTCACCCCCCGCGAGGAGGAGATCGTCAAGCTCGTCGCCGAGGCCAACACGACCCGCCAGATCGCCGAGATCCTCCACCTCTCCGAGAAGACGGTCGAGAACCACCGTGCCAACGCGATGCGGAAGCTGGGGATGCGGGACCGGGTGGAGTTGGTGCGCTACGCGATCCGCAAGGGGTTGATCGACCCGTGAGCGAGCGGGTCGAGGTCGGGGACACGCGTGAGGTGCTGATCCGGCCGATCTCCTCCGATGACAAACCGGCGCTCGCGGCCGCCTTCGAGCGGCTCAGCCCCGAGTCGCGCTACCGGCGCTTCTTCGCCCCGCTGGAGAGGCTGAGCAGCAGGGACCTGGTCTACCTGACGGAGGTCGATCACCACGATCACGAGGCTCTGGTCGCGGTCGACCAGGGCAGCGAGTGGATCGTCGGGGTCGCCCGCTACGTGCGCTCCGATGACCCGGCCGAGGCCGAGGTCGCGGTCGTCGTCGCCGATCCGTGGCAGGGTCTGGGAGTCGGCTCCGCACTGCTCGAAAGGCTGGTCGAGCGCGCCCGGGGAGAGGGGATCCGCCAGTTCGTGGCGATCGTCCTCAGCGAGAATGAGGAGGCGCTGGAGATGTTTCGCGGCCTCGCTCCCGACGGGTCATGGATCCGCCGGGCCGGCTTCGGGCAGAGCGAGATGCTGATTGAACTGCCGGAGGCCGGCGACCTCGCCGGGTCCCGGCTCGGCCGGGTGCTGAGCACGGTTGCTCGCGAGGGGCCGAGGGTCAATCCCTGGACCGTGCTGCGCCGGGCGATCCTCAGGCGCCCGACCGAGGAGATGAAGCTGCCGGAGCGATAACCGACCGTTTCGCTAGGATTTCTGGTAGATGCTGTTCTCGACCAAAGCCGAGTATGGGGTGCGCCTGATGGTCGAGCTGGGGCGCCAGCCCAGCTCCGAGCCGGTTTCGCTGAGCGCCGTGGCGGAAGCCGAGCGACTGCCGCTCTCCTACCTCGAGCACCTGGTCGCGAAGCTGCGCAAGGCCGGGCTGGTCACCTCGACTCGCGGTGCCCACGGCGGCTACCGCCTCGCCAAGCCGGCCACCGAGATCACCATGGACGAGGTGGTCGAGGCCCTCGAGGGGCGGATCGCCCCGATGGAGTGCTTCCACGAGCGCCCCGAGGGCAAGGTTCTGTGCTCGCACGAGAGCGACGGCGATCACGCCTGTTCGACCAAGCTTCTGTGGACCAGGGTCCAGGGCGGTGTCAACCGTGCCCTGGCGAAGACGACGCTGGCCGAGCTGGTCGATTTCGGCGCCGCCGCCGCCCGTGCCGAGGAGCCGGTCGGCAGCGCGGCCTAGCCCACCACCAACCCAAACAACGGAGACGAATGGCTGACCTCGAGATAAGAGACCTGCACGTGAGCGTCGAGGAGAAGGAAATCCTTCGCGGCCTCGACCTCGACGTGGAGAAGGGAAAGGTCCACGCCCTGATGGGCCCCAACGGGTCCGGGAAGTCGACCCTGGCCAACGCGATCATGGGCCACCCCGCGCTGGCGGTGGGGCGAGGGACGATCACCTTCAAGGGCGAGGAGATCACCGGTTCGGCTCCCGACGAGCGCTCCCGCGCCGGGCTTTTCATGGCTTTCCAGTACCCGGTCGCGATCCCCGGCGTCTCGGTGAGCAAGTACCTGCGGATGGTCGTCAACGCCCACCGCGAGGCGCATGGCGAGGATCCGATCAAGATCAAGGAGTTCGCCAGACAGGCCCAGGAGGCGATGGAGCTGGCCAACATCCCCCGCGACTTCTCCAGCCGCTACCTCAACGATGGCTTCTCCGGTGGCGAGAAAAAGCGGATGGAGATCCTCCAGCTTGCCCTGCTCCGTCCCCAGATCGCCGTCCTCGACGAGACCGACTCGGGCCTCGACATCGACGCCCTGCGGACGGTCGCCGAGGGCGTCAACCGCTTCACTGGCCCCGAGATGGGGGTGCTGATCATCACCCATTACCAGCGAATCCTCCACTTGGTGGAGCCCGACTTCGTGCACGTCATGTACGAGGGCAGGATCGTCAAGGAGGGCGGCCCCGAGCTGGTCTCCGAGCTGGAGGAGCGGGGCTACGGCTGGATCAGGGAGGAGGTCGAGGCGGCGGCCTGAGCCGCCCGCCTCGCTGCCAGATGGAGCCGGCGGCAACGGGCACCCAAGCGGCGCTCGACGTCGCCAAGCTGCGGGACTCCTTCCCGGCGCTCTCGCGCAAGGTCCACGGCCACCCGCTCGCCTATCTGGACAGCGGCGCCAGTGCCCAGCGGGTGCTCGCCTCGATCCAGGCGGTGGACCGCTACGAGCGCCGCCACCACTCCAACGTCCACCGCGGCTCCCACACGCTCTCCGCTGAGGCGACCTCCGCGTACGAGGGAGCGAGGGCCACTGTCGCCGACCACCTCGGAGCCGCCGACCGGCGGGAGGTCGTCTTCGTCCGCAACGCGACCGAGGCGATCAACCTTGTCGCCCGCGCCTGGGGCGACGCAAACATCCGCGAGGGCGACCGGATCCTGCTGACCGAGATGGAGCATCACTCCAACGTCATCCCCTGGCAGCAGCTGGCGGAGCGTAGCGGCGCCGGGATCGACTGGGCCCCGGTCAGCGACGAGGGACGGCTCGAGCTCGGCGCCTTCGTCGAGCTGCTCGAGCGCGGACCGAAGCTTGTCGCGGTGACCCACGTCTCCAACGTGCTCGGGACTGAGAACCCGATCGCCGAGATCGCCCGCCTCGCCCACGACGCCGGCGCCCTGCTCCTGGTCGACGGCGCCCAGGCGGCGCCGAAGCACCCGCTCGACGTCTCGGCGCTGGGGGCCGACTTCTACGCGGTCACCGGTCACAAGCTCTACGGGCCGACTGGGATCGGCGCCCTCTGGGGGCGGTTCGAGCTGCTCGAGGCGATGCCGCCGTTCCTGGGCGGGGGATCGATGATCCGCAAGGTGACCAGAACGGGGACGACCTATGCGGATCCCCCGGCGCGCTTCGAGGCGGGAACCCCGGCAATCGCCCAGGCGATCGGGATGGCGGCGGCGCTGCGCTGGCTCGACGGGCTAGGAATGGAGGCGGTCCTCGCCCACGAGCGCGAGATCTCCGACTACGCTCTGGAGCGGGTCGCCACGGTCCCGGGCCTGCGGGTATTCGGTCCGCCCCGCTCGGAGGAGCGAACCGGCCCCGTCTCCTTCGAGATCGAGGGTCTGCACCCCCACGACGTCGCCGAGATCCTCGACCGCCACGGGATCGCGGTTCGCGCCGGACACCACTGCGCCCAGCCACTGATGGAACGCCTCGGGGTCGCCGCCACCACCCGCGCCTCCTTCGCTGTCCACACCACCCGTGAGGAGATCGACCGCCTGGTCGAAGGCCTGTTCGACGCCCGCCGCGTCTTCCGCCTCTGAGAGGCGGCTTGCGGGCACGCGAGGTGCAGCAGTTCCGAGCCGCGGATGGGCGCTCAGAGCTCGCAGCCGCGGGGGCCGAGGTCGCGCCCCGGGCCGGGCCGGCAGCGGTCCCGGCCGCGGCCGCCGAAGAGCCGGTCGGCGCCGCTGTTGCCGAAGAGGCGGTCCGAGCCGGCATTGCCGAAGAGGCGGTCGGGGCCCGCCCCGCCGCGCAGAAAGTCGCTTCCCGGGCCGCCGAAGAGTCGGTCGGCCCAGCCGTTCCCGCAGAGCATGTCGTTGCCGCCCCGGCCGAATGCCGTGTCGCGTCCGGACAGGGCGTCGATCACGTCGCGGCGGTTGGTGCCGACGATCCGGTCGGCGCCAGGCGTGCCGGCGATCGTCACCGCGACCCCGTGGCAGCGGCCGAGCCCGCGCCTGAAGCTGACCACGCCGTGATCTGAGCGAGAGGCGGCGTAGACCGAGCGGCCGTCGGGACTGACCGCGACCGCCTCGAGTCCGGCGAGGCCGGAGCTCTGGCCGGCGAAGCCGGGGATCCCAGCCGCCTCGCAGGCCCTGGTACCGCTCGGGCCCGCGGCGACGTCGCCGCTCCAGCAGCCGCGCACGAAGGGCGCTCCGGCCCGGTTCAGCCCGAAGGCGGTCAGCGTCGCGTACTGGTTGGCGACGTAGAGGCTGCGTCCGTCCGGGGCCGCGACGATCTCGAACGGCGAGTTGAGGGGCGTGCCGCTGCCGCCACCGGTCACCACCGGCAGCGCCGCGCAGGCACCGCTGCCCCCGAAGAAGCTGGTGGCCTGCTCGCCGGTCACGCAGCCGGAGAAGACCAGCTTGCCGCCGGGGGCGGTGCGGCGGAAGCGGCTGATCGCGTCGTCGTCGCGGGAGACGGCGTAGATCCAGCGCCCGCGCGGGTCTGCGGCCAGCGAGAATGGCAGGTCGAGACCGGATTCAGCACCGGTCGCGTTCGCCTTGGGGAGCGGCGAGCAGACCCCGGCGCCGGCGGGAGGCGGCGTCGCGTCGAGGTCGCCGGCGACGCAGCCTCCCCAGGTGAGGCGCCCCGTGCGGCGGTTGCGGAAGAGCCGCACGATTGCGTCGTCGGATACTGCCGAGACGTAGAGCTGGCGCCCGTCTGGGCTTAGCGCGAACGATTCCGCGCCCGCCAGGCCCGAGCCGTCGCCTCCCGAGGCGGCGGCCGGGACCAGCCGCGTGCAGTTGTTGAGGCCGGCCGGCCCGAGGTCGGCGTTGCCGGCGAGGCAACCGCCCCAGCTCAAGGCGCCGGTCCGGCGGTTGCGGAACATGCGGACGACCGAGGCGTCGTCGCCGGAGGCGACGTAGAGGTGGCGCCCGTCCGGGGTGAGCAGGATTCCGCTCGGGTCGGAGATCCCGGTGTCAGCCCCGCCGGGGAGGCTGGTCGGGAGCTGCCGGCAGGCGTTCGAGCCGCCCGGGCCGGTGATCGAGTCGGAGGAAAGGCAGGTGCGGAAGCCGAGCTGGCCGGTCTTCGGGTTGCGGTTGAAGATCGCGATTCCACTATCGCCGGCGAGGGTCGCGTAGAGCTGTCGGCCGTTCGGGCTGATCGCCAGCCCCTTCGGCAGGTGCAGCCCGGAGTCGTCTCCGCCCCCGTGGTTGGTGGAGATCGCAATGCAGGCACCCGAGCCGCCGGGGAATGGGCCGCTCTCGGTCTCGCCCGTGATGCAGCCAGCCCGGCGCAGGGCGCCGGTGCGGCGATCGCGGACGAAGCGGACCACTGCCGAGCTCTGGGTCGCGGCCACGTAGACCGTGCGGCCCTCCGGTCCGGCGACGATCCCCCGCGGCTGCTCGAGCCCGCTCGCGTCGCCGTTCGGCCCGCTCACCCCGGCCCGTTCGCAGGCGCCGTTGCCGGACCCCGTCAGCACCCCGTCGTCGGCGGAGAGGCAGCCGCGGAAGACGAGGTCACCGACGCGGACGGGATTTGGGGCCGCAAAACCCTGGGCCGCGGCCAGCAGGATCATCGTGCAGAACCCGCCGACGGCGGCTGCGAACGTCCCTCTCATCGTCCTCCCTGACGCTCGTACTCGGGCCACATTAGGCCACGCCCAATTCGGAATGCAACCCTTGAACCAGCCCGGGTTCTTTGCCGGACCGAGTTCCACGGAGACCGTTTTGGTTGGTTTCCACCAAGTGAAGTTTGATCTCACTGTGGAGGAAATTGCAGTCTCAGCGGCGGCGCCGGGGTCAGTCGACCGCGGCGATCCGGGAGCGGTCGGCGCGGCAGATGATCCCGAGAGCAGCACTCCCGTAGCGCCGGGTGCGCGAGTAATAGGCGCCCGAGGAGAGCGCCTGGACCTTCACCTTCCAGGCGCCGCTGTCCTCGCTGCGGTCGGCTCCGATCAGCTTGTCGGGTCCGCTGCGAATCCGGTAGAGCCTCACCTTGCGGTGGGCGATGCAGAAGGCGTTCCGGGAGTGGATCTTGCCGTGGAAGGCCGGGAACTTCTTGCTCATGTAGAGGTGGGTGTTGAAGGTCTTGCCGGCGCCGGCGGGCGCGGCGAGGGCGCCAAGCAGGGCGAGGGGGACGAGGGCTGCGGCGAGGCGGATGCGGCGATTCCATCGCGCGGTCATGGTGGGCCTCCAATCGAAGTTCTGACCGCGACTCTAGGACGACCCGCCGGCGGCTGCGTACCCTTGGACGTATGGACGAGCTCTACCGCGACCAGATCCTCGAGCACTACAAACGGCCGCACAACTTCGGCCGGCTCGAGCACCCCGACCTGTCCTTCGAGGACACCAACCCGCTCTGCGGCGACGAGCAGCACTTGACGATCCGGCTCGACGAGGAGGGAAGGGTGGCCGAGATCGCCTTCGACGGCAAGGGATGCGCGATCTCGACCGCGGCCACCTCGCTGCTCACCGACGAGCTCGGAGGGATGAGCAGGGAGGAGATCCTCCGACTACCGAAGGAGTTCGTCCTCGACCTGCTCGGGATCGAGATCTCCGCCACACGGATGAAATGCGCCCTGCTCGGGCTCAAGGTGCTGAAGGGCGCCAGCCTCGGCCAGAGCGCCGACTGGGAGGACGAGGGCGAGCGGGGCGACCCGGCCGAGGCCGGGCTGGACCTCTCCTAGCCCGGCTCGAACCCGGGCAGCGTGAAGGCGAGCCTGGCCCCTCCCAGGGACGACTCCGTCGCGGCGATCTCACCTCCGTGCGCCTCGACCATCGCCTTGGCGATCGCCAACCCGAGGCCGCTGCCGCCGGTGCGGCGGGAGCGCGACCTCTCGGCCCGGTGGAATCGGTCGAAGACCCGCTCGCGCTCGGCGGCCGGGATACCCGGGCCGTCGTCGTCGACGGCGATTTCGAGATCCGATCCGAGGACGCGGGCGCTGACGATCAACCGGCCTCCCGCTCCCGCATGCTCGACCGCATTGCCGATCAGGTTGCGGATCACCTGGGCGATCCGGTCGGGGTCGGCCGTGATTCGTCCCGGCGGCGCCGGGGTGAGCTCGATTGAGGGCCCTTCGTCCGGCTCGGCCGCCTCGACCAGCTCCTCCAGCAACGGCCCGATCGCGACCGGCTCGCGTCTCAGACCACCCTCCTCGTCGATCCGGGCCAGGGTCAGAAGATCGTCGACGAGGCGATCCATACGCTCGACCTCACGGCTGACCGAGAACTCGGTCTCGCGGACCCGCTCCGGCGAGGGATCGGGCTCTCGCGCCAGAACCTCGAGCTGACCCCGGATCGCTGTCAAGGGCGTTCGCAGTTCGTGCGAGGCGTCGGAGACGAAGCCTCGCTGGCGGGCGAAGGCGTCCTCGAGCCGGTCGAGCATGTGGTCGAAGGACTCCGCCAGCCGGCGGACCTCGTCCCCGGGCCCCTCTGCCCCCACCCGCTGGTCGAGCTCGCCCGCATCCACGTCGGCGGCGATCCGCGCCATCCGCCGCAGCGGCGCCGCGGTTCGGGCGGCGACCAGGTATCCGGCGAGCAGCGCGGCGGCCAGGGTGAGCGCGCCGGCGAGGAGGAAGATCCGGGAGACCTCCGCCTGGGCCCGCTCGACTGACTCCAGCGGCTCCGCTGCCCGGATCACCACGAGCGGCCCGCCGCTCGGCCCGGACACTCGCGTCGTCAGCACCCGGACCTTTCCCGCATCGATGAACTCGATGTTCGAGTATCCGCTCGGTGCGGTGAGCAGCGCTGCCGCCTGCCTTCCCTCTTCCTCGGCGGCACCCGCCGGCTCGTCGGCCTCCAGCCCCCGGCGGAGCAGCTCCGGTTGGTTGGTGACCGATCCGGCCCCCGGGACGGTGATCACGAGCAGGCTCGTGGTGGCGCCGAACGTCTGGGCGCTGACGAAGGAGCGGGCAGCGGCCTCGACCGCCCCCGGCAGGGGCGAAACCGCGGCGAGCCTCGTCTCGACGGCGGCCGTCTGGGCCTCGAGGTCTCGGTCGATTCGCGAACGCAACTCCGAGCCTGTGGCGCGGTAGACGGCGATAAAAGTCGCCGCCAGCGCGACGATCACGATCGCCGCAATCGAGACGGCGAGGCGGCCGCGGAGGCCGAAGCGCGGCTGTCTTGGAGCGGCTCAAGGCGCTGCGAGCCGGTAGCCGACCGAGCGGATCGTCTCGATCGGCGGCTTCTCGCCGCCGACCGCGAGGCGGCGCCGCAGGTAGCCGATATAGACGGAGACGACGTTCGTCCCCGGGTCGTGGTCGTAACCCCAAACAGCGGCGAGGATGCGCTGACGGGAGACGATCTCACCAGGATGGCGCATCAACAACGCGAGCAGCTCGGCCTCCCGGGCCGAAAGGCGGATCGTCTCCCCCGAGAGCCGTGCGGTGCGCCGGATCAGGTCGAGCTCGATCCCGGCCGCCCTCAGCCATCGTGGACTCCGGCCTCGGCGTGCGCAGGTGGGCCCGCACGCGCGCCTCCAGCTCCTCGAAGGAGAAGGGCTTGGTCAGGTAGTCGGTGGCGCCGCGGTCGAGTCCCTCGATCCGGTCCTCGACCTGGGTGCGGGCGGTGAGGAGGATCACCGGCAGGGCGGGGTCGGCGCCGCGAATCGCCGCGAGCACGTCGAGGCCGTCTCGGCCTGGGAGCATCCGGTCGAGGATTACCAGATCCCATCCCCCCTCGAGTGCAAGCCGCTGGCCCTCGATTCCGTCGGCGGCCACACGGACCTCGTATCCGTCGGCCTCGAGACCGCGACGAATGAAGTCCGCGATCGCGGACTCGTCCTCGACGATCAGGATCCGCACCGAGCCGATGCTAGACACAGAGCCCGCTGCGACACGGGTCGCGCCGGAAGGCTAAGAGGAATCTCACCAAATCCTTAGGGCCCGCTTCGGCTTCCGCGCGATCTTCTCCGGATGGAACCGGCAAGCCTCGATCAGCGGCGCCATGCCGCGATGCGCAAGCTCGAGCGCGGCCGCGCCCGGGCCGCACGGGCGCGGGCACGAGCGCTCGCGCTCCCCATAGCGCTCTTCGGAGTCCTCTGGCTGGCGGTCTTCGCCCAGATGGCGACCGGGAATGACCCCGCGGTGGGTGGGGGCAAGGTGACGGGCAGCACCCATCGGCCGCACACCAACTCGAAAAAGACGGCAAGCCATCTCAGGAGCTCCGCGCCGCCCCGCCGGAAATCTCCCGCCACCGAGCTCGCCTACGACCCCGTAACGGGGACGATCGTCGAGATACCCGCCACCCAAGCGCAGGGCACGGCGCCCGCCCCGGCCTCTGTGCCAGCACCAGCTCCTGTCACCACCTCGCAATCATGAGCGGCGGCGAGTCGGGGGACAGCTTCCGCTGCTTCGGCGGAACCACGACGGTGATCGTCGGCGGCGGCGAGGATCCCGAGGCAGCCATCGCGCTCGCCCGCAGCCGGCTGCTCGAGGCCCATCTGCGGCTGTCCCGGTTCCTCCCAGACAGCGAGCTGTCGAGGCTCAACCGCGATCCGGAGCCGACCGTCCCGGCGAGCGCGCTGATGCGCCGACTCGTCGCCGCCGCCGCGGAAGCCGGGCTGCGAAGCGGCGGCCTTGTCGACGCCACCCTTCTCGGCCCGATCGAGGATGCGGGGTATCGCTTCTCGCTTGAGCAGACCGCCGGCTCGATCCCTCTGCGCGAGGCGCTCGCCCAGGCCCCGGGGCGGCGCCCGGCCACAGCAAGCACCGCCCGGAGCTGGCGCCAGGTGTTCGTCGACGACGACGCCGGCACGGTCAGCAGGCCGCCCGGCCTGCGCCTCGACAGCGGCGGAATCGCCAAGGGCCTGCTCGCCGACTTGATCGCCACCCGGTTGCGGGACTTCCCCCAGTTCGTCGTCGACTGCTGCGGGGACATGCGCATCGGCGGCGTCGCGGGAGCCCCCCGCATCGTGCGCGTCGACGGGCCGTTTGGCGAGGGGGTGATCTGCGAGCTCGAGATCGCCGAGGGCGGCGTCGCCACCAGCGGCATCGGGCGAAGGGCCTGGCGCAACCGCGATGGCAGCATCGGCCACCATCTGCTCGATCCCGGCAGCGGCAGGCCCGCCTTCACCGGGCTGGTCCAGGTCACCGCCATGGCGCCCACCGCGAGGCTGGCGGAGGTGCTTGCCAAGACGGCCCTGCTCTCAGGCCCCGGGAAGGCGTGGGCCCAGCTCCGCTTCGGCGGGGTCATCGTCGATGACGAGGGCGTCGTCGAGCAGCTCCCCCCGAGGGTCGCCCGGCTCGGCGCCGTGGTGGAGGCGGTTGCGTGATTGTCGAGCACCATCTTTTCTGGATCACCAGCAGGGCGGCCGGTACCGCCGCGCTGATCAGCGCCAGCGTCGCCGTCGCGGTCGGGCTGTTGATGTCCCGCCCCGGAGTCGATCGTTTCCCCCTGCGGGCGGCACATGAGACGCTCTCGCTCGCGACCCTCGGGCTTGTCGGGTTGCATGGCGCCTCCCTGCTCGGGGACTCCTACCTCGCCCCCGGTCTTGCCGGGATCGCGCTTCCCTTCGCGACGCCCTATAGGCCACTTTGGACTGGGCTCGGGATCATTGCCGCCTACGGGCTCGGCGCGCTCGGCCTCTCCTACTATCTGCGTGCCAGGATCGGCCCCGCCCGCTGGAAACGGCTCCACCGCTTCACCGCGCTGTTCTGGATCCTCGGCATCGCCCACTCGATCGGGGCCGGGACCGATGCCGGCCAGATCTGGTTCCTTGTCGCGATCGGCTGCGCCGTGATCCCGGCGGCGGTGCTGCTGGCCGGCAGGCTCGCCCGCAGCGGCCGCTCCGGCCCGGCCGGCGGTCTCACTGCACCGGTGCGGAGGAGCGCCTAGCCGGTCTCGCCGCTCAGCGCGATCACCGCGAAGTGGGCGCCGTGGGGATCGCTGACCACCGCGAAGCGGCCGACCGGGAGGTCCATCGGGCCGAGGGAAAGCTCGCCACCCAGTTCCTTCACCTTCTCGACCGTCGCGTCGCTATCGGCAACCGCGAAGTAGACCAGCCAGTGGGCCGGGATCTCATCGGGCAGGCGGCCGCGGACGTCGAGCATCCCGCCGACCACCGCATCGCCCCCATCCCGGTGCCACTGATTGTAGGTGCCCCCGTCGGGCATCTCCGTCTCCTCCGCCGTCCAACCAAAAACGGCGCCGTAGAACTCCTTCGCGCCGTCGGGGTCACGAGTGTTGAGCTCGTTCCAGGAGAGCGAAACCGGTTCGTTGACGACGCCGGCGCCGTTGAACGTGCCCGCCTGCCAAATCCCGAAAACAGCGCCTCCCGGATCGGCGAAGATCGCCATCCGGCCGAGATCGAGGACGTCCATCGGCCCGGCGAGCGCCGTGCCCCCGGCCTCCGTGACCGAAGCACTGGTCGCCTCGGCGTCGGCAACCGCGACGTAGCTCGACCAGGCAGGTGGCTGGCCCTCCTGCATCAGGGGGAACACACCGGCGACCGCCCTTCCTTCTCTCATCGCCTGCCGGTACCCGCCGGTCTGCTCGGTGTTCGGACCTTCCGGGATCGACCAGCCGAAGAGGCTCTCGTAGAAGCTCACTGTCGCATCGACGTCGGGTGTTGCTAGATCCACCCAGGACGGGGTGCCGGGCTCATAGCTGCTGATCTCGGGCATCTGACTCGCTCCTTCGCGTGGGGGAACTCCGACTCTTTCAGAATCCCCTACCCGGGCGGCCCGAGCTTGATCCAGATCACCACACCGACGGGTCCGGCCGCTAAAATCCGACTACGGAGCTAGGTTTTACGTGACGACCAGCACAACCCACATGGACACGCCCGAGATGAGCAAGAGGATCGAAGTCTGTCCGGCGAGCGAACTCGCTCCCGGCGAGACGCGCCTGGTCGAGGCCGACGGCCGCAAGATCGGCGTCTTCAACTGCGGCGGCACCCTGCAGGCGATCGAGGATCGCTGCTCCCACGACGACGGCCCACTGGCCGAGGGCGAGTTCGACGCCGAGGCCTGCACGGTCGAGTGTCCCCGCCACGGCTCGCTCTTCGACCTGGCCACCGGCAGGCCGAAGACCCTCCCCGCCTATGCTCCGGTGCAGACTTTCCCGGTCGCGATCAGCGGCGACACCATCATCCTGGAGGTCGACTAGCCCCATGGCAACACCCGAGGTCATCGCAGAGCAGCAGGAAGTTGCCGGGATCAACGCCGACTACAAGGAGAAGTTCGGCTTCCACGACCCCGAGGGCGGCTACGCCTACAAGGCTCCAAAGGGGCTTTCCCGCGAGGTGGTCGAGTCGATCTCCGAATACAAGGACGAGCCGCAGTGGATGCGCGACTTCCGGCTGAAGGCTCTCGAGCATTTCGAGCAGCGGCCGACCCCGCAGTGGGGCGGCGACCTCGACCAGATCGATTTCGACGACATCCACTACTTCGTCCGCGCCTCGGATCGCAACAGCCGTGACTGGAGCGAGGTGCCCGAGGACATCAAGAAGACCTTCGACCGGCTCGGCATACCCGAGGCCGAGCGCAAGTTCCTCTCCGGCGTCGGTGCCCAGTACGAATCGGAGGTCGTCTACCACCAGGTCAACGAGAAGCTCGAGGCCCAGGGCGTGATCTTCACCGACATGGACACCGCCCTGCGGGAGCATGAAGAACTGATCCGCGAGCACTGGGCGACCGTGATCCCGCCAAATGACAACAAGCTGGCGGCACTCAACTCGGCCGTCTGGTCCGGCGGCTCTTTCGTCTACGTCCCTGCCGGGGTCAAGGTCGAGATGCCGCTGCAGGCCTACTTCCGGATCAACACCGAGAACATGGGCCAGTTCGAGCGAACCCTGATCATCGCCGAGGAGGGCGCCGACGTCCACTACATCGAGGGCTGCACCGCCCCGGTCTACTCGACCGACTCGCTGCACTCCGCGGTGGTGGAGATCATCGCCAAGCCCGACTCCCGGGTGCGCTATACGACGGTCCAGAACTGGTCCCAGAACGTCTACAACCTGGTCACCAAGCGTGCCGTCGCCCAGGAGCGGGCGACGATGGAGTGGGTCGACTGCAACCTCGGCTCGAAGCTGACCATGAAGTACCCCTCGATCTACCTACTCGGCCCCGAGGCCCACGGCGAGCTCCTTTCGATCGCCTTCGCCGGCAACGGCCAGCACCAGGACGCCGGCGGCAAGATCATCCATGCCGCGCCGCGGACCTCATCCTCGATCTTCTCCAAGTCGATCTCAAAGGACGGCGGCCGCAGCACCTACCGCGGCCTGCTCGAGGTCGCCGGCGGGGCCACCGAGGCACGTTCCAAGGTCGTCTGCGACGCTCTGCTCCTCGACGAAGACTCGCGCTCCGACACATACCCGACGATCCGGATCGACGAGAACGACGCCGACGTCGGGCACGAGGCGACCGTCTCAAAGATCGGCGACGAGCAGATCTTCTACCTGCAAAGCCACGGCCTCGACGAGGAAGAGGCTTCGAAGATGATCGTCAACGGTTTCATCGAGCCGGTGACCAAGGAGCTTCCGATGGAGTACGCGGTCGAGCTCAACCGGCTGATCGAGCTGCAGATGGAGGGCAGCATTGGTTAGCGCCGCGGCGACGGAACCCGCTTGGCTTCAGGAGAGGCGCCGCAAGGGCGCCTCTCTCTCCGAGGAGCTGCCGCTTCCCGACCAGAAGGCGAAGGGCTGGGAGTTCACCGACCTGGGCGGCCTCGACCTCGACGGCTACGTCCAGGCATCGGACTTCGGGCATCGGGCATCGGAGTCCTCCGAACCGGGCGTCGTGGTCAGATCCTTGCGCGAGGCCGTCGAGTCGCACGGCGAGCTCCTGCACCGACGCCTCGGCTCCCTGGTCCCGATGGAGGATCCCTTCGTCGCCCGCAACGACGCCGCCTGGAGCGACGGGGTGCTGATCCTCGTGCCCGAGGGCGTCCGGGTCGAGCAGCCGATCGAGGTCGTGCTCGGCCTCTCAGAGCCCGGCTCCGCGCTTAGCTGGCGGACCCTGATCGTCCTCGAGCCGGGGGCCGAGGCCGAGGTCTGGGAGCACCACGAGTCTCCCGACGACGCCACCGAGGGACTGCTCAACTCGGTGGTCGAGCTCGCCGTCGGCGAGGGCGCCAGCCTGCGCTACGTCTCCAGCCAGGACATCTCTGAAGCCGCCTGGATCTTCTCCACCCAGAGAGCCGAGGTCGAGCGCGACGCCAGGCTCGACTGGACCGCCCTCGGTTTCGGCTCCGCCCGCGGCAAGGTGCGGATGGAGACGAAGCTTGCCGGACCCGGCTCGGAGGCGCGGGTGACCGGGGGCTACGCGGGCGCAGCCGGGCAGCACCTCGACTACGACACCACCCAGGAGCACGCCGCTCCGAACACGACCTCCGACCTCGCCTTCCGGGGCGTCCTGGGGGCCGGCGCGACCGCGGTATGGCGGGGGATGATCAAGGTCGATCCCGGGGCGCAGCAGACCGACGCCTTCCAGGAGAGCCGCAACCTGCTGCTCTCGACCGAGGCGCACGCCGACGCCATCCCGGGGCTGGAGATCCTCGCCAACGACGTCCGCTGCACCCACGCCGCCGCGGTCGCCCAGATCGACCGCGATCAGCTCTTCTACCTCACCTCCCGCGGGCTGGAGCCGGCCCAGGCGAAGGCGCTGATCGTCGAGGGCTTCCTCGAGTCGCTGGTCGAGCGCCTCCCGGTGGGGTCGGTGCGAGAGCGGGTCTCCGCCGCCCTCGCCGAGCGACTGGCGCAGGTCCTCGCTCAGTCGGGCGACTGACCGGGGCCCCCTTTCGAGCCCGGGCGGCGGCTCGCCTCCTCGCGCTCCCGGCGCTCCTTTCGCCTCTCGGCGATCGTCGTGCGGACGATCGCGAAGACGACGATCGCCACCGGGGGCACGTAGAGCAACCAGAGCCAATGCCCGACGTGGGCGAGCGGCAGAATCAACGCGCCGCCCCTCATCCGTTGCCGGAGGAGAGCAGGTAGAGGCCGAAGCAGGTGAAGGCGACCATCACCGCCAGCATCCAGTACTGGGAGCGGGATGCCTGCCGGTAGTCGCGCCAGTAGGAGACCGCCCGGTCGTGGGCGAGGGTGAGCCCGAGCACGTGGCCGACCACCAGGGCTCCGACCTGGACGTACCAGATGGCATTGGCGCTGACCACCGTGTAGTCGACGCCGCTCGACGCGGTCCCGAAGAGGTCGGTCGTCGTCGTCCCCAGCGGGTCCGAGAGCAGGTAGGTGAACTGCGCCTGCTCCTGGAAGACGAAGAGGCTGAAGTAGTGGGCGACCAGGTAGGCGAAGGCGATCGGGATCAGCGTGTGGGCGAAGCCGGTTCGCAGGGTGGCGACCGGCGGCGCCCCGCGCACGGTCCGCATCCCCTGCACCCCCAGCAGGTAGACGATCGCGATCCCGGCGATGCAGACGATCAGGAAGATGGTGTCGGCGCCGCGCAGCGCCCAGGTCAGGTCGAGGCCGCGGTCGGCCAGCCAGTTGAAGGTGTCGAGCAGCGGCTGCTTCAGAGCCCCCTCCTGGGCTCCGTCGAAGCTGGTGGTGCCGATCGAGGCGATCACCACGGCAACCGAGCCCGGCACCGCCGCCCAGACGGTCGAGGCAGCGAGCGGGCGCCTCACCCCCAGCCGGCCTTGCCGCGCCTCGAAGGCGCCCAGCTGCGAGAACATCCCGAAGTAGACGGAGAAGACCTCCCCGTTGCGGCACCACTCCTCGGTGCCGAAGACGGCCATCATCGCCAGCGTGTAGGCGCTGTAGAAGATCGCCGCGATCGCGGCCGCATGCGGCGAGAGGCCCACCGCCACACCCCCGCTCGAGCCGTAGACGATCTCCAGCCAGACGACCGCGACCAGCCCCACCGCGGCCGGCCAGCGACCCAGCCGCCGCGGATAGGGCAGATGGGCCGCGCCCTGCCCGGCGAGGACGCTGAAGGCGGCTCCGGCGGCGCGCCCCAGCGCTCGCCAGGGGTTGAACGGCCTGAAGACGTCGCCGAGGAAGACGCTGAACAGCGGGAAGCCCAGCCACGCGGTGACGTAGATGAAGGTGAGGGCGAAGTTGCGGTCCGGCGCCTCGGTCCCCCGCAGCCCCGCGTAGATAGCGGCTCCGAGCAGGAACACGCCGACCAGGCCGCAGAGGATCTGAGCCGGGGCGGCGAGCAGGACCCGGGAGACCCCCGCTCCGAGGGGCCGCCAGCCGTCCTCTTCGAAGCGGGGGCGCCGCCAACCGACCGAGAGCGCGAAGAAGGAGACGATCAGGACGATCGACGCCCCCCACGCGAACAGCCAGGCAGGGACCGGGAGGTCCTGCCTGGCGACCAGGGCGTGGGCGAGGGGCAGCAGCAGCATCAGGGATTGACCGTGAGCTGGATGATCTGCTCCTTGCGGCTCTCCAGCTCGGCCTCGAAGATCCCCTCGATGTTCGCCTTGAAGTCGAAGCTGACCGAGCCCCCGGCCTCGACGTCCTTCATGATGTCGTAGCCGTGCATATGGACCTCGTCGCTGACGTCGGAGTCCACCTTGAAACGGATCCGGTCGCCCTGGCTGTAGGTCAGGTCGGCGATCCCTCCGACCGGCTTGCCGTTCTTGACGACGATCACCGGCTCGGAGGGCTTCGTGCCCGCCGCCGAACCGGCGTCCTTGGCGCTGGTCGTGACCTCCGTGGTGGTGTCGTCGCTGCCACCACCGCCCCTGAGGACGATGAAGAGGACAACCGCCGCGGCGACGATCAGGCCGCCGGCGACCGCTCTGGCGGTGTTCGATTGCATTTTTCCCTCCTTGCTCAGGCGCGAGCCGAAGCGCCGCGCCTCCTCGGACCGGCGCCCTCCCGGGCGCGATCCCGCCTGCTTGCCTTCAGCAGTTCGGCTGGGCCGGCGGCGGTCGGCGGGCGATCCCGAAGGCGAGTGGTGCGGCGCTCAGCGGGACGAGGAAGGCCTGGCGGGGGACCGGAGCATCGGCCGCACCGCGGCGCTCGGGCGAAGCCGCGCCGTCTGCCGCGATCGCCGCTTCGAGTGTGGAGATTCCGCGGTCGAGCAGCGCGCAGAACAGCCCAACCAGCAACGCCAGGGGTAGGGCGGCCCAGCCGCCGTTGGCGAGCACCGCGCCGAGACCGCCGGGGTGGCCCGCGCAGAGCGCGCCCTCCAGTGATTCCTGGCTGCAGAAGACGACCAAGATGGCGGCGGCGAAGAGGCCGGCGCGGCGGCCGAACGTATCCCGGCCCGCCCGGTGGAGCTCGGCGAAGGACCCGGACCGGCGGCCGAGCGCTGCTCGCAGCAGACCGGCGGCCACCACGGAGATCAGGAACGCCCCGAGGATCGGCAGCGCACCCACCAGGTAACCATGGCCCTGCCGCGAGAGCTCGGACCCTGCCGCATCGCCGTAGCCCGCCAGGTAGCGCAGCTGATGCACGGCGAAGGCGCCGAGGGCGATCAGCGCCGCGGTGCGACCCAGGGATTCGGCTGAGCTCCGACGCATCGAAGCGATCCTATGGGCCGGCGCCGCTCAGCGTCGCGACAGCGCCCGCAGCATCCGCCCGCCGCGCGGGCTGCCGAGCCCGGTGAGGTTGTCGAAGCCCCGCCGGGTCCGCAGAGTGCCGGCAGGCCCGACGCTGCGCAGTGAGATCGTGATCCCGGCCGCATTGTTGATCCCGTTCGTGTAGTCGTTGCGGACCATCGCGATCTTCACCCGGGGCGGCTTGACGTCGTGCAGCGCGTTGCGGCCCTCGAGCCCGTAGAGCGCCGGGTTGACGAACCCGTGGGCGAAGCCGGCACGCTGGTCGGCAAGCGCCATAAAGCCCGCCATCAGCGGCGAGGAGAGGCTGGTGCCGCCGTAGCGAGCCTCGGCGTAGGTGGTCTTCTTGCTCGGCAGGGTCTGGGTCTGGCCGACCGCGAAGCCGGTCGTCGGGTCTCCGAGCATCGAGATATCGGGGGAGACACGCCCGCGACCTCCATAGCGGGCGGCCAGGTGGCGCGGCACGACGCCGCGCTGGTAGCGCGGCTCCGCGAAGAAGCGGCTGGTCCCGCCCCCGCCGCCGTAGTAGAAATCACCGGGCGGCTTCGGGGTCCAGCGCTTGCCCTGCTGGGTCGCGACGTAGGTGCCCCAGCCGAGCTCGAAGCGGTAGTTGTTGAGCGGCCCAACCGCCAGGGTGGTGCCGCCCACCGAGGTCACCCTGGGGCTGGACCCGGGATAGTCGGGAGAGACGTGCCCGATCGTGTCGCGCTCGTCGCCGTCGTCGCCCGATGAGAAGTAAATGCCGATGCCCTCGGCCATCGCCTCGGCGAAGATCTGCTCGAAGGCCTGCACCCCGACTCCGTACTCGCCGACGCTGCCCCACGAGTTGGTGACGATCCGGGCGGCGCGGTGGTCGACCACCCGGGCCAGGGACTTGGTCAGCCCCGGGCCCGGGTTCGGCGCAGCCACGTAGACGACCTTGGCTCTGGGCGCCATCGTGTGCACTGCGTCGAGGTCAAGGGTCTCCTCTCCCCACCATCCTTGCCGCAGGTCCGGGGGGCAGTTCTGCTTGCAATTTCCGGGGATGATCTTCTGGCGCAGGCGCAGTCGCGGCAGCCCGTGGCGGTGGCTGTAGATCCGCAGGTCCCGCCGGATCGTCGGCGAGGCGAAGGCGTCGATCACCGCCACCTTCTCGCCGCTGCCGTCGTTGCCGTGGCGGATCGCCCTGCCGACCCCGTAGGCGCCCTGGATCTGCTTCGGGACGTAGCCGCAGGGAACGTAGGGCTGCTTCTGGCCGTAGGCGAACGGGGCCTTCTTCTTCTTTGCGAACTTCTGGCCCCAGTACTTCGAGCAGGGCTTGACCATGTTGCGGTAGATCGGGGGCGGTGGGATCCGGGCTGGTTGCTGGTAGCCGCCATCGAGCCCGATCACCCCGACTATCGGCAGCCCGGAAGGGACGCTGACGCCGTCCGCCGGGGCCCTCACGGCGCTCCCCGCGTGCCGGTAGACGCGCAGGGAGGTCCCGAAGGCGCGCTCCGCGGCGGAAGTCGTGGCGCTCCCGTCGACCAACATCCTGCTCGCCGAGGTCCCGGTGACGACGAGGCCATTCCGCCGCATCCATGAGCGCACCGCAGCCACCTGCCGGCGGGTCGGCGAGAAGCGGGCACGGAAGCGGCGGGGCGAGAGATATTCGGCGTAGCGCGGGCCGGCGGGGTCGGATACCTCCCGCCCGATCCGGTCCAGCGCGGCACGGTGGCGCCAGCCGAGAACGACCGAGAATTCGACCTCTCCATGGGCGTCCCGGAGCGCGTTCCCGGGTTTGGCCCAGGGCGGCACAGCTCCGTCGATCCTCGCCCTCGGTGACCCCCGGCCGGCCGCTCCACCGGGCGCGGCCAGCAGGGCCGCCAAGGTCAAGCAGGCGGCAAGCGAGGCGCCGACCGCGGCCATCGCCCACTTCGACCTCTCGGCTCGGCCGGCGCTCATTACCTGGAACCTATCCTGATTGCCGGCAAGGCGTCATCGCTGGATCCTCAGCGTCGCGACCGCTATGTGCGAGAAGTCGACGATCACCGGGAACTGACCAATCCTGCGGGCCGGAAAGGAGAGCGTCGCGGAGGACTCGACCGTCCGGTGGACCCCGTAACCGGGGACCTCGATCCCCAAGGCGGTGTCGGTGACGACCCGGAAGCGAATCGTCCGGCCCCTCTTGAAGTCGAGTCGGGGCGGCCCGCTCGGGGGCGGCGCCCCGCCGATCACGCGGACCACCGGAACCGGCTTCGGCTTCGGTTTCGGCGTGTGCTCGAGCTCTCCCTTCCCCGATTGCGCGTGACCGCCCGGCCCGGTGCCGCGGTCGATCCGTGGCGCGTCGATCGTCCCCTCGCTGCCGAGGAAGACGAAGGCGGTGACTACGCCGACGCCGAGCAGGATGCCGAGGACGATCCCGATCGTCCGATCGAGCCCCCGGTGGGGGCGCCGGGTCGTCCCCGCCGTGCCCGGCGACGCCGCCGCCGGTCGATCGTGACCGGGCCCCTCCGTCAACTCTGCGGGGCCCGGCCCTTCTCGTCTAGACGCCGTCGAGCAGTCGCCAGTTGGCCTCGAACGCCGCTTCTGCGGCGGCGACCAGACGATCCTGGTCGGCGCCATCGAGGTGACGCTCGATCAGCGAGCGACCCTCGGCCGCATGGCTGACGTCGGCGGTCTCGTGGACGCGGAAGTACTCGTTGCCCGGGCCGTCCCCGATCCCGTAGTGCTCGGCGAGCCCCTCGCGCTTCGTCCTCGAGATCGCCGGCTGGCTGCTCTCGATCGCGTAGAGGCGCACCAGCTCCGGCAGCAGGCCGTCCTCGCCGGTCCAGGTCTCGACGCATCCGCGCGTCTCGGCCGTCGGCTCGGCGCCGGCCTCACCGCCGACCGCGTCGACGAAGCCGTCCCAGAGCTCGATGTGCTGGGCCTCCTCCTCGGCGTGGCGGCGCAGCTCGGCGCGCTCCGCCTCGGGTGCGGCCTCGGCGACGCTGGCGCTGAGCTGGGCGACCGCGGAGGCCGCGTGGCGATACTGGCCGGCGTAGCGCGCCAGCTCCTCGCGGGTCAGCTCCCCAGCGGACCAGCGCTGGTAGAACGGATGCTCGAGGACGTTCCACTTGAGGCGGGCGGCCTCGATTCGATTCCACAAAATCTCGTCGCTCACGACTTCTCCCCTCTTCGGTGCCGGCAGCGCCATCAGAATAGTGATTCGATCCGGCGGTGCGCCCTCCGCGTCCCGACATCGCCGCGCCGGAGCTGCCGCCGGGGATCCGCTGGGTCGGCCCCGGCCGGCCCCCGGCCTCGATGGCGGCGCTCAGCATCGGCGGGCCCGGCGCTCGTCCACTTCTTCGACTTCGCCCAGCTGAACAGCGTCCGGACGCTGCCATACCTCGGCGAGTGGGACCGCCGCTACCGTGACCTGGGGCTGGGGACGATCGGGGTGCAGGCGCCGCGCTTCGAGTTCGGCGCCGGGACCCGGCGCTCGTCGAGGCCGGCGCTCGAGCGGCTCGGGATCGAGTTTCCCGGTTGCGCTCGACGCCGGCCGCGAGCTCTGGCTCGACTACGGCTGCGAAGGGTGGCCCAGCCTCTTCCTCTGGGGGCAGGGCGGGGTGCTGCGCTGGTTCCATTTCGGCGAGGGGGAGTACCGGCAGACCGAGGAGGCGATCCAGGAGGAGCTGCGCGAGCTGGACGCGCTGCGGCCGCTGCCCGAGCCGATGGCGGCGATCCGCCCGAGCGATCGCGCCCGGCGCGGCGGTGATCGCGCCGACCCCTGAGCGGATCGCCGCCGACGGCCGGCCGTGGACCCGCGAGGACGGAGCCGCTCACGGCGAGGAATACGAGGCGGCGGAGGCCTGGGCGACGATCGAGGGAGAGGGCGAGATGACGGTCAGCGTCGACGGCGGCACGCCGCGGAGGGTCGCGGATCGGCGGCGCCGGCCTCTATCCGCCTGGCGGACCACGGATCGAGCGGCAGCCACTCGCTGAGGATGGAGATCAGCCCCGGGGTCGCGATCTGGTCGATCAGCTTCGCGCCGGGACCGGCCGGGGAGTGAGCACGGCATTGCCATATCTTCCGGCAACGGAACGACCCGCCTCAGAAGGAAGGACGAGCGATGATCAGCAGGCTCGATTTCGTCGGGATTCCGTCGACCGACAGCGAGCGGTCGCGAAGCTTCTATGTCGAGACGCTCGGGCTGCGCCCCGACGAGCAGGCCCGCTTCGAGGTCTGGGCGGGAGACACCTGCTTCGGGATCTGGGAGCCGGCCAGCTTCGGGCTCGAGTTCGCGCCGCAGAAGAACGCCCACCCGGCGCTCCACGTCGACGACGTCGCGGCAACCCGGGCCGAGCTCGAGGCCAAGGGCGTGGAGTTCGCCGGTGAGATCCTCGACACCGGGGTCTGCCACATGGCCTTCTTCACCGACCCCGACGGCAACGACCTGATGCTGCACCACCGCTACGCGCCCCGCGAGTAGGGCGCCCCGCCTCTAGGCGCCGGCCGGCTGCTCTTCCCGGATCTCCTTGGGCAGCATGAAGCGGACGTTCTCGTCGACGGTGCGCAGCTCGGAGACCTCGGCGGCTCCGCGCTCGCGGAAGAACTCGACCAGCCGCTCGACCAGCTCCTCGGGGGCGCTGGCGCCGGAGGTGATCCCGACCGTCTCGACCCCCTGCAGCCAGCTCTCGCGGACCTGGGTGTGGTTGTCGATCAGGTGCGAGCCGGCGCCGTGCTCGCGGGCCACCTCGACCAGGCGGTTCGAGTTCGACGAATTGGTCGAGCCGATCACCAGCACCAGGTCGCACTCGCTGGCGAGCTGCTTGACGGCGATCTGGCGGTTGGTGGTCGCGTAACAGATGTCGTCGCTCTTCGGGCTGACGATCGAGGGGAAGCGGGCGCGGAGCCGGGCGATGATCTCGGCGGTCTCGTCGACCGAGAGGGTCGTCTGGGTGATGAAGGCGACCCGCTCGGGGTCGGGCACTTCGATCGCGTCCACCTCCTCGACCGTCTGCACGAGGATGATGCTGTCGGGCGCCTCGCCGGTCGTTCCCTCGACCTCCTCGTGACCCTCGTGGCCGATCAGGATCATCGTGTAGCCGTCGGCCGCGAACTTGCGGGCCTCGACGTGGACCTTGGTGACCAGCGGGCAGGTCGCGTCGATCGTCTGCAGCTGCCTGGCCGCGGCGTTGCGGTGGACCGCCGGGGACACCCCATGCGCCGAGAAGACGACGATCTCGCCCTCCGGGACCTCGGTCTCCTCCTCGACGAAGATCGCCCCCCGTTCGCTGAGCTCCTCGACCACGTGCTTGTTGTGGACGATCTCCTTGCGGACGTAGATCGGCGCGCCGTGCATCTCGAGGGCGCGCTCGACCGTCTGCACGGCGCGGTCGACACCGGCGCAGTAGCCGCGCGGAGCCGCGAGCAGGACCTTTCTCGGACCCCGCGCCGGGGCCCCGTCAACCGTCGTCGCCATGCCCCAGAGGGTACCGAGACGGCTAGGATTTCGGCCGGTGAGAGGAGGGACCTGACAGATGGGATCCCAGAGCCACATGGACCGCCTGACCGCGATCGATGCATCGTTCTTGACCAACGAGACCGCGGACGGCCACATGCACGTCGGCGCGGTGCTCGTCTTCGAGGGCCCGCCGCCTGCTTACGACGATCTGCTCGAGCACGTCCGCGGGCGGCTCTCGCTGGTGCCCCGCTACCGCCAGAAGCTGGCGATGCCGCGGTTCGAGGCCGGTAGGCCGTTCTGGGTCGACGACCCCAGCTTCAACCTCAGCTACCACGTCCGCCACACCGCGCTTCCCGATCCCGGGAACGAGGACCAGCTCCTGCGGCTCGCCGGCCGCGTCTTCTCCCAGCAGCTGGACCGCTCCAAGCCGCTTTGGGAGCTGTGGCTGGTCCAGGGCCTCGACCAGAACCGCTTCGCGCTGCTCTCCAAGACCCACCACGCGATGGTCGACGGCGTGTCGGGGGTCGACATCTCAACCGTCCTCTTCGACGTCAAGCCGGTGCCCGACCCCGCCCCCGAGGACGACGGCTGGGTGCCGAGCCCGGAGCCCTCGACCGCGGACCTGATCGGCAAGGGGCTTGTCGACGCCGCGGTCGCGCCGGTCAAGCTCGCCGAGCGAGTCGCCGGGATCGTCCAGCATCCGGACGCCGTGCTGCGCCGGGTGGCGGAGGGGCTCGAGGGTCTCGGCGAGGTCGCCTGGGGCTTCGCCGACCCGGCACCGGACGTCCCTCTGAACGTGCCGATCGGCTCGCACCGCCGCTACGTCTGGGTTCGGGGAGAGCTGAAGACCTACAAGCGGATCAAGGACGCGCTCGGCGGCACGATCAACGACGTCGTATCACCGCCGTCGCCGGCGCCCTGCGCGAGTGGCTGGACCGACGCGGGATCCGCACCGAGGGCCTGGAGCTGCGCGGCCTGGTGCCGGTCTCGATCCGCGCCGAGGACGAGCGCGGCCAGCTCGGCAACCGGATCGCCGCGATGCGCGCGCCGCTGCCGGTCTACGTCGCCGACCCGGTGAGCAGGCTGGGGATCGTGCGCGAATCGATGGACGGGCTGAAGCAGTCGAAACAGGCGCTCGGCGCCGAGGTGATCTCCCGCTTCAACGACTTCGCCCCCCCGACCCTGCTGGCCCAGGCCTCGCGGATCAACTTCTCGACTCGCCTTTTCAACCTGATCGTCACCAACGTGCCGGGGCCTCAGATCCCCCTCTATCTGCTTGGCCGCGAGCTCCAGGACGTCTTCCCGGTCGCCTTCCTGCCCGAGAACCATGCCCTGGCGATCGCGATCATGAGCTACAACGGCGGCATCAACTTCGGCCTGCTCGCCGACTACGACTCGATGGAGGACGTCGGGGTGATCGCCGAGGGCATCGAGCGCTCGCTTGCAGGAGCTGACCGAGGCGGCCAGGCAACGCGAGTCCGAGTCGAAGCCGCGCAGGAAGGTGGCCGCCGGCTGAGCCGCGCGGCGGGCTGACCCAGCAGCTCTCGCCGATGAGCTTCTCTGTGCAGCTCGGCCTGCTGCTCGCCGTGGCGACAGCGCTGACCTCGGTCGTCAGCTTTCTCTACAAGCATCGCGGCGCGGTGCAGGCGCCGGAGGTTGATTTCCGAAGGCCGGTGCGAAGCACCCTGGTGCTGTTCTACTCCGGGTGGTACACGCTGGGAATCGGGATCGCGCTGCTCTCCTGGAGCCTGCACGTCGGAGCGCTCGGGCTGGCGCCGATCTCGCTGGTTCAGGCGGTGATCGCGGGCGGGCTCGTCTTCCTCACGGTGCTCGCCGACCGCGTCTTCGGCTTCACCGTGACCCGCCGCGAATGGCTCGGGGTGGGACTCGCCGCCGCCGGCCTCGCCTTTCTCGCGGCGACGATCGAGGGCTCGGCCGACAGCGCCCACGGCGATTACGAGCCGCTGACGATCGCGATCTACATCGCGGTGCTCTCGGGCAGCGGCCTCGCGGTCGCGGCCTTCGCCCGCGGTCGCCCGAACGCCGGTGTCATCTTCGGCGCCTCGGCCGGGCTGATCTGGGCCGCCTCCGACGTCGCGATCAAGGGCTCGAGCGGCAACCTCGCCGACCACGGCCTCGCGGTGGCCTTCGAGCCGCTGGCCGGCGTCATCCTGATCGCCTCACTGACCGGGCTGCTGATCTCCGCCAAGAGCCTTCAGGTCGGAGAGGCCGTCCCGGTGATCGCCGTGACCAGTGTCGCCGCCAATGCCGCGACGATCGCCTCCGGCCCGATCGTCTTCGGCGACCCGATGCCCTCCACCCCGCTCGGTGTTGCCTCGAGGGTGCTCGCCTTCGCCATGGTGATCGGCGCCGCCGCGCTCACCCCCGCCCCGATCCGCGCCGCCGAGGTCGAGGAGAAGTCGGGGGTCGAGGAGCAGCTCCAGCCCGCCGGGTGAAGGGTCAGCCCTGCAGCAGGCCGATCGCGTGGGGAAGCGCCTCGCGGATTCCCTCGCCGGCCTCGGCGATCGCCTTCGGGTTGCCGGGGAAGTTGACGATCAGGGTGGTGCCGCGGACCCCGCAGACGCCCCTCGAGACCATCCACAGTGAGGTGTGATCGCGAGAGGCGGCCCGCATCGCCTCGGCCATCCCGGGGGCTTCGCGATCGATCACGGCCCGGGTCGCCTCAGGGGTGACGTCGCGAGGTGCGAAACCGGTGCCGCCGGTCGTCAGGATCGCCTCGCAGACCGCCCCGTCACTGAGGTGGCGAAGTCGCTCCTCGATCAGGCCCTGCTCGTCGGGCACCACCTCTGCCGCGGCGATCTCGAAGCCGAGCCGCTCGGCGAACGCGGCGAGCTCGGGGCCGCTTCGATCCTCCGCCTCTCCCCCCGCCCGGGAGTCGCTGACCGTGATGATCGCCGCCCGCATCGAGCTCAGGAGGGATTCTCCCGGCGCCAGTCGTGGCGCCCGCCGCTCTTCGAGACCAGGCCGACGCTGCGGATCTCCACCCCGCGCTCGATCCCCTTGACCATGTCGTAGACGGTCAGCGCCGCCACCGCCGCGGCGGTCATCGCCTCCATCTCGACCCCGGTGCGGGCGACCGTCCTCGCCTCGGCCGTGAGCAGCACCTCGCCGCGCTCCGAGTCGACGCTCGCCTCGACGTCGACGAAGGTAAGCGGCAGGGGATGGGCGAGGGGGATCAGCTCTCCGGCGCGTTTCGCCGCCCCGATCCCTGCCAACCGGGCGGTCCCAAGGACCTCGCCTTTCGGTCCGTCGCCGCGCTCGACCGCCGCCGCGGTCGCAGGCGCCATCAGAACGCGGGCCTCGGCCACGGCCCGCCGCTCGCTCTCGTCCTTCGAGCCGACGTCGACCATCCGAGCCGAACCCTGCCGGTCGAGATGGGTGAGGCGCTCTTCGCTCATGGCCTCGTCCCCTCGACCCAGCGTCCCTCGCCCGCATCGACCTCTTTCTTCCAGACCGGCGCCTCCGCCTTGATCCGGTCGATCGCCTCCCGGGCGCCCGCGAAGGCCTCGGGGCGGTGAGCCGCGGAGACCGCGACGACGACGCTCGGCTCACCCAGGGGGACCGTGCCAACCCGGTGCTCGGCCGCCGCCGCCTCGAGGCCGTGGCGCTCGACGCAATCGCGGAGGATCGCGGCGATCCTCTCCCCCGCCATCTCCGTGTAGGCCTCGTACTCGAGCTGCTCGACCTCGCGGGTGGTGCCCTGGAAGGCGACGATCGCCCCCGCGCCGGGCCGACCGACCGCTTCGGTGAGCGTGGCCGGGGAGAGCGGCTCGGCGGTGACCCGGGCGTGGACCTCGGCGCCGCCACTGACCGGCGGGATCAGGGCCAGCTCGTCGTTCGCCTCCAGGGGCTGCCCCGGTTCGGCGTACTCGCGGTTGACCGCGATCCGCACCGGCAACCGCTCGAGCAGCTCCAGGCCCGGCAGCCGCCGCAGCGCGGCCAGCGCGTCGGCGGCGGTGGCGCCCTCGTCGAGATCGATCTCGACCCTCTCGGCCCCGGCGCGCTCGCGCAGGATCGCGTAGAGGCGGACCTCGACTCGCATCGTCGGCGTCACCCTCCAATCCTAGATCCGGGGAGCAGCTCCAGCTCGACCCTCTCCCCCGCCGCCACCCCCTCGGAGTCGGCGGGGATCAGGGCAAGCGCATCAGCATCGAGCATCGAGGTGAGGACGTGCGACTGCTGGGCGCCGGTCGTGGACGCCACCAGCCCCTCGGCTCCGGCCCGCACCCGGCAGCGCAACGCATGGGCGCGCCCGGGCTTCTTCGGGTAGTCGGCCTCGAGCACGGCGCTCGCCCGAGGCGCATCGGGGTCGAGTCCCTGCATCGCCAGCAGCGCCGGCCGGGCGAAGAGGATGAAGGTGACCATCGCCGAGACCGGGTTGCCGGGGAGGCCGAAGACGAGGCCGCCGTTCGGGGCGAGGCCGAACCAGGTCGGCTTTCCGGGACGCAGCGAGACGCCCCAGAAGACCTGCTCGGCGCCGAGCTCCTCCAGGCAGGGCCGGACGTGGTCGTGATCGCCGACCGAGACGCCGCCGCAGATCACCGTGAGATCGGCGTCGAGCGCTCCCTGCACCGCCTCGCGCGTCCCGGCGCGATCGTCGCCCGCGTGCCCGATCCCGGCCACCTCGGCCCCCGCGTCGCGGGCCAGCGCCGGCACCGAGTGGGCGTTGGAGTTGCGCACAGCCCCGGGGCGCATCGGCGCGGCAGGCCCGATCAGCTCATCGCCGGTGGCCAGCACCCGGACCCGGGGCGCCAGCGCGCACTCGACCCGCGGTCGCGCCGCCGAGGAGATCACGCCGAGCTCCGCCGGACCGATCAGCCGCCCGGGGCCGATGACCCGTGCACCCGCCTCGATGTCCTCCCCCGAGCGGCGGATGTTGCTGCCCTCGGGCACCGCGACGCGGACCTCGACCCGGCCATCGCCACGCTCGGTGTCCTCGAGCCGGACCACCGCGTCGGCGCCCTCGGGGACCATCGCCCCGGTGGAGATCGCGATCGCCTCGCCCTCAGCGATGGCGCTTTCGGCCGGGTGGCCGGCGCGGGACTCGCCGGCCAGGCGGAGGGAGGCGGGCCGATCGGCCTCCGCCCCGGTGACGTCCGCGGCCCTGATCGCATAGCCGTCCATCGCCGAGTTGTCGAACCCGGGCACTGCCTCGGCGGCGACCACGTCCTCGGCGAGGACGCGTCCGAGGGCGTCCTCCAGCGCCACCTGCTCGGCCCCCAACGGCGCCGCCCGCTCCAGGACCAGGCTGCGGGCCTCGGCGATTCCGGTCAGATCGGCCATACCGCGAGCCTAGATGCTCGTCGCGCCCTCGGTGCGATGGCCGGGCCCGGCTGCCCCCGCGGTGCGAGACTTGCGCGGTGGACGCCACCGTCGCCATTCTTGCCGGAGGCCGTTCGACCCGCATGGGGCGCCCGAAGCCCGGGGTGCGGATCGCCGGGCATGCGCTGATCTCCTACCCGATAGCCGCGGCCCAGGCGGCAGGACTGGAGCGCTTCGTCGTCGCCAAGCGCGACACCGAGCTTCCGGAGATCTACTGCCCGGTCGTGCTCGAGCCCGACCAGCCGCGCCATCCCCTCTGCGGCCTGATCGCGGCCCTGCGCCACCAGCGCGGCCCGGTGCTCGCCCTCGCCTGCGACATGGTGTTCATCGACGACAAGCTGCTCGCCTGGCTCGCCTCCCACATCGACACCACCGTGATCGAGGCCGGCGGTCGGCTCCAGCCCCTGCTCGCTCGCTACGACTACGGCTCGCTGCAGCTGCTCGAGGAGGCGCTCGAGCGTGGCGACTCGATGCGCGACGCGGCCGCCGCGCTCGAGCCAAAGGTCGTCCCCGAATCCGACGTCGCCCGCTTCGGCGACCCCGCCCGGATCTGCTTCAACGCCAACACCGCGGCCGACGTCGAGGAGGCGGAGAGGATCTTCGCCGGCCTGCGCGCCTGAGCGCCTGCGAGAATCGGCTCCGATGCGGATCTTCAACCTCGGCCGGGCCGAGCCCGAGTACGACGACACCGACCCCGAGGGATACCGCTCCGCGATGGACCGCTTCGGAAAGCGGATCGGAGCATCGAAGATCGGCGGGTCCGTCTACGAGCTTCCCCAGGCGCAGAGCATCTGCCCCTACCACTACGAGTACCCGGAGGAGGAGTGGCTGGTGGTCCTCAGCGGCGCCCCGACGCTGCGCCACCCGCAGGGCGAGGAGGTGCTCGGGCCCGGCGACGTCGTCTGCTTCCCGGCCGGCCCGGAGGGCGCCCACAAGGTGACCAACAGGGGCGGGGAGGTCTCGCGGGTGCTGATGATCTCGACCATCAGCGACCCAGCAGTCGCGGTCTATCCCGACAGCGACAAGATCGGCGTCTTCGCGGGAAACGACCGTGATCATCTCATGGTCCACCGCTCCAGCGACGTCCCCTACTTCGACGGAGAGGTCTAGCGGGACGCTCGCCCGGGGCCGCCGGGCCGCCCGGGCGGCGTCTTGCTCTCAGCCGACCGCTGCAGCGACCGGCTCGTTGCGCCCGGCCTCGCCGCGGCCGGCTACCGCCTCCAGGCGAACCGGGATGCCATTGAGGAAGGCCATCCCGGCGAGCCGCTCGAGGTCCTCGGGCTCGGAGGAGGCGAGCTGGTTGACGTTCGCTCCGCCTGCGGCGTTCGCGGTGCGCCAGCCGCCGTTGTGCCCCCAGCCGTGTGGGACGGCGACCGTGCCCGGGGAGACCTCGTCGGTGACTCTCGCGGTCAGCTCGATCTCGCCGTGGGCCGAGCCGAGCCGGCAGGGCGCGCCGTCCTCGACCCCGACCGCGGCGGCGTCGTCGGGGTGGATCCTCGCCGCGTGCTCGCGGCCACCGCGCATCAGCAGCGCCGCGTTGTGCATCCAGGAGTTGTGGGAGCGCAACTCGCGCAGGCCGATCAACCTCAGCGGGAAATCGGGGTCGGCTCCGTTCCGCGCCGCCAGCCGCTCCGCCTCGGTGCTGATCTCAGCCACGTCGAGATGGACGCGGTGGTCGCGGTGCCGGATCTTCTTGGCGAGAAGGCCGGCGCGCAGGTGCTCGGCGAGGACGATGCCGTGGGGGTTGCGGCGCAGCTCCGCGAGGCTGAGGCCGCCCCGCCGCAGCCCGAACAGGTCCCCGGCCGGCCCGATCCGCAGCAGCAGGTCGACGAGGCGCTCGGGAGAGAGCCGGACCCCGGCGCGGCCCAGCAGGCGTGCCAGCCGGATGCTCGAGGGGACGATCCCGATCCGCTTCGAGATCTCCTCGATGATCTCCCACTCCTGCCTCGCCTCCCCGGCCGGCTCGACGACGGCGTCGGTCATCGTGATGTAGGGGGTGGTGAAGAGCCCGAGGAAGGGCAGCGGGAGGTCCTCGCGCTCGTACATCGTCGTAGCCGGCAGGACGATGTCGGCGTGCCGGGCGGTGTCGCTGATGTAGAGGTCGATCGCAACGCAGAGGTCGAGCTGCTCGATCGCCGCCTCCAGCTCGGCCCCGTTCGGCACCGAGAGGACCGGGTTGCCGGCGGAGACGAAGAGCGCCCTGATCTGACCCGGCCCGGGGGTGGTGATCTCCTTCGCCATCAGCGAGGCCGGCAGGCTGCCGAGCACCTCGGGGAGGTCGCCAACCCGTGAGCGGACCTTGTCGTAGGTGGCGAGCCCGAGCCGGTGGGCGATGCCCTCGAAGTCGAGCGGCGGGTCCCCGAACATCGCGCCCCCCTCGCGGTCGAGGTTGCCGGTGACCACATTGAGCGCGTCGAGCAGGAAGGAGACCAGGGTGCCGCTACGGCCGAGGCAGGAGCCGGTCCGCCCGTAGATGGCGGCGCGGGGAGCCGCGGCCAGGTCGCGGGCCAGGTCGCGGGTGGCCTCCGATGAGATCCCGGTCCGGGCCTCGGTCTCCTCGGGCGGATGCGAGGTGACCAGCCTGCGCAGGCCGTCGACCCCTACCGCCTGGCGCCCGATCGCCTCGGAGTCCTCGAGGCCCTCCTCGAAGATCACGGCCAGAAGCGAGAGCAGCCACCAGGCGTCGGCATCCGGGGTGATCGCCAGGTGCTCGAAGACGCGCGCGGTCTCCGAGCGCCGCGGATCGACGACCACGACCCGGCCACCGCGGGCGGGGATCGCCCGCAGCAGGTCCTTGACCCGCGGAGCGCTCATCACGCTGCCGTGCGATACCAGCGGGTTGGCGCCGACGATCAGCAGCAGGTCGGTGCGGGCCAGGTCGGGGATCGGAACCTGGAATGGCGAGCCGTAGAGCATCTGGCTGGCGGCGAAGCGGTTGCTGACGTCCTGCGATGACGGCGCTGTAGAAGTGGGGGGAGCCGAGCGCGTCGGTGAAGCCCTTCGCCCAGAGCGGCTGCGAGTAGGAGAAGGCTCCCGGGTTGCCCATGTACCAACCGACCGCATCGCCGCCGTGGCGGGAGCGGATCCGCGCCAGCCTGGTGGCGATCTCGGTCAGCGCCACCTCCCAGGTGACCTGCTCGAAATCGCCGGAGGGGGTCCGCCGCAGCGGATGAAGGACGCGGTCGGGATCGTTCTGCACGTCGCTCATCGCGATCCCCTTCGGACAGGCGAACCCGGCGGAGAGGGGATTGTCGGGATCGGGACGGAGCTTGGTCAGACGGCCGTCCTCGACGGTGGCGACCATCCCGCAGAGCGGCTCACAGACGCGGCAGTAGGTGACCCTCTCGGTTGCCTCGCCGGGCATCGGCAGCTGATCCTAGCGCGGGGCCCCTGCTCAACCGGCGCTGACGACCCGCGTCGCGGTCGCCTTCCAGGCGGCCGTCACGGCGGATCCCGGGCGCAGCTCGAGCGCCGCTACCGAGCGTGCCGTCACCTCTGCGGTGAGCGCCTGGGGGAGCGCGATCCCGACCCGGACGCGGTTGCCGATCTCGGTCAGCGATCGCACCTCGCCGCCGACCCGGTTCAGGGCCGAGTCGCTGTGCGCCGCTCCGGGAGGCTCCAGCGAGATCTCCCAGGGGAAGACGCTGACCGCGACCGGGCCGTCGGCGCCGTCGGTCGAGCGCACCGTCCCCCCTCCGTCGAGGGCGATCGCCGTGAGCCCGTCGGGGTCGGACGAAGCCCGGCCGCGGAGGACGACCGCGCCGGTGAAGTCGGCGACGAAGGCGGAGGCCGGCTCCGCGGAGACCACCGCCGCGGCGCCCTCCTGGACCACCCGCCCACGGTCGAGAACCGCGATCCGACCCCCCAGCAGCGCCGCCTCGTCGAAGGAGTGGGTGACGATCAGGATCGGGATCCCCAGCCCGGACAGGAGCGAATCGAGCTCGCGCAGCGAGCCGGAGCGGCTGCTCGGGTCGAGCGCGGAGAGCGGCTCGTCGAGCAGGAGAACGGCCGGGCGCGGCGCCAGCGCCCGGGCCAGCGCCACGCGCTGCCGCTCGCCGCCGGAGAGGGCGCCGGGGACCGCATCGGCGAGCTCACCGCAGCCGAAGCGCTCGAGCAGCTCGATCGCCCGCTTCCGCCGCTCCGCCCGCTCGCCGCCGCGGATCCCGTAGGCGACGTTCCGCCAGGCGCTCATCCTGGGGAACAGCGCATAGTCCTGGAACAGGTAGCCGCAGCGGCGCTCCTCCGGCGCCAGGTCGACCCCGTCGCCGGTGTCGAGCCAGACCTCGCCGTCGAGGGCGATGCGACCCCCGAGCGGCGCCTGCAGGCCGGCGATCAACCTCATCACGGTCGTCTTGCCGGCGCCCGATGGCCCGACCAGGGCGAGTCGCTCCGCCGGGTTCGATCGACAGCTCGACGTCGAGGTCGAAGCTCCGCAAACCCAGCCGCATCGACGCCTCGAGCCCGCTCACAGCCCACGCCTCTCGAGCCCGCGGCCCCCGGAGAGAAGCTTGACCGAGAGGAGGATCGCGCCGGCCACCGCGATCAGCACGGCGGAGAGCGCCAGCGCGGCGGTGAAGTCGGTCGCAAAGCGGGCGAAGATCGCCAGCGGCGCCGTCTGGGTGACCCCCGGGAAGGAGCCGGCGAACATCAGCGTCGCCCCGAACTCGCCCAGCGCCCGCCCCCAGGCGAGGGCCGTGCCCGAGGCGAGCCCCGGCCGGGCGCTCGGCACCGCGACGAAGAGGAAGGTCCTGGCCGGGCCGGCGCCGAGGGTGCGCGAGGCCTCCAGCCAGGACGGATCGAGCGACTCGAAGGCGGCGATCGCCTGGCGCAGGTAGAAGGGGGCCGCGACGAAGGTCAGCGCCACCACCACCCCCGCGGTCTGGAAGACAAGCTCGATCCCGGCATCGTCGATCGCCCCTCCGAGGATCCCGTTCGGACCGAGCGCGGCGAGCAGGGCGATCCCGGCGACTGCCGGGGGAACGACGAGCGGCAGCTCGATCAGGGTGATCGCCACCGACCGGCCGCGGAAATCCCGGGTCGCCAGCAGGTAGGCGGCCGGGGTGCCGACGACGATGATGATCGACCAGCGCCGCGAACGAGGTCCGCAGGCTGAGCCAGAGCGCCTCGCGGGCCGCCGGCTCGGAGAGGCTGTCGAGCAGCCGGCCCGGTCCGCTGTCGGTGAAGACCGCGACCAGCGGCAGGGTGAGGAAGGTGAGCGCCAGGGCGAGGGCGAGGACGGTCAGCGCCCTGAACCCGGCCCCGCGCGTCACGGTGGCGGCAGGAAGCCGGCCTCGCGCAGGTCGGTCGCGCCGGCCCCCGGGGCGAACAGGCCGGCGACGAACTTCTTCGCCAGCGACGGGTTCGGAGCGTCCTTGACGATCGCGACGCCGTAGGCGACGTCCGGTTGCAGCGAGGCCGGGATCCTGATCGTCTTCAGCTGCCCGCCCGCCGCCTTCGCGTCGGTGACGTAGACGAAGCCGGCGTCCGCCGCTCCCTGGGTGAGCTTGCCGACGACGGCGCTGACCTCGGGCTCCTCGGAGACGACGTTCTCGAGGATCGCCTTGCGCTGCTGCGCCGGGAGCCGGCCGAGCACCTCGAGCGTGTAGGAGCCGACCGGGACGCTCTTCGCGCCGATCACGATCTTCGTCCCCGGCTTGGCCAGGTCGTCGATCGAGGAGATCTCGCTGCCGGCGGGGACCGCGATCGTCAGCCGGTTCCCGGCGAAGACCCGGGGCTTCTCGACCAGCCCCTGCTTGTAGAGCTGCTGGGGGTACTCGGTGTCGGCCGCGGCGAAGACGTCCGGGCGGGCGCCCTGCTCGATCTGCGCGGCCAGCGTGTCGGAGCCGGCGAACGACTGCTTGATCTCATCGTCGGGGAAGGATTTCGCGTAAGCGGTGAAGGCGTCCTGGAGCGAGGAGGCGGCCGAGACCACCAGCTTCCCGCCACCGCCACCCGACCCGGTGGTGTCATCGCTGCTGCCGCAGCCCCCGAGCACCGCGAGGATCGCGACCGCGAGGGCCGCGAGCATCCGACCGTCGCATCACCCTCCCCTCTCGACCATCACCGAGGTCGCCTTCACCGTGGCGGTCGCCTCGACCCCCTCGGCGAGGCCGAGCTCCTCGACCGCGTCGCGGGTGATCGCCGCGGTGACCCGATGCGGGCCGGCCTCGATCTCGACCAGCGCCATCACCCCGTCGACCTCGACCGAGCGGACGACCCCGGGGAAGCGGTTTCGCGCCGAGAACGAGTCGCCGGTGGAGTGCCTAGCCGGCGCCGTGCTCAGCCGCTCGATCTCCGAGGCGGGGACGCGTCGGCGGTTGCGCTCATCGCGGGTCGTGCGCAGCTTTCCGGAGCGGTCCCAGCGGCGCAGGGTGTCGGCGCTGACGCCGAGCGCCTTGGCCGCCTCGCCGATCGAGAGATCCGCCATCTGCCTAAGCATTGCATAGGCAGCGTCGAGATCTGGAGTGCGGCGGGTTTAGCCGCCGATCGCGCTCATCGTCCGCGGCGGCTGGCGGAAGCCGGGCTCGCCGACGTGGTGCTTCAGCTCCTTGCGCCAGACCGCGTCGCGGATCAGCTGCTCGATCTCGGCGTCGCCGGCGCCCTCGCGCAGGGGGCCGCGCAGGTCGGTCTCGTGCAGCGAGAAGAGGCAGGTCCGCAGCTTGCCCTCGGCGGTGAGGCGGATCCGGTTGCAGTCGGCGCAGAAGGGCTCGGAGACCGGGTTGATGAAGCCGATCTCACCGCAGCCGTCGCGGAAGCGGAAGACCCGCGCGGTCGCCGAGGGCTCGCGCGGCACCTCCTCCAGCGGGTGGACCTCGTCGATCATCGCCCGCAGCTCCTCGCCGGTGAGGACCGAGTCCGGCGTCCAGGCGTGGTCGCCGTCGAGCGGCATGAACTCGATGAAGCGCACCTGGAAGGCGGTCGAGCGGGCGAACTCGGCGAAGCGGATCGCCTCGGCCTCGGTGAAGCCGCGCATCGCCACCGCGTTGACCTTGACCGGCCGGATCTGCGGGAAGGCGGCGATCGCGTCGAGCCCCCGCAGCACCTGGTCGAGCGAGTCGCGGCGGGTGATCTGGAAGAAGCGGTCGCGGGCCAGCGAGTCGATCGAGACGTTGACCCGGTCGATCCCGGCATCGACCAGCGCCGCGGCGTCGCGCTCGAGCAGGTAGCCGTTGGTGGTCAGGGAGAGGTCGCGGATCCCGTCGACCCCAGCGAGCATCGCCACCAGGCGGGGGAAGTCACGGCGCACCAGCGGCTCGCCACCGGTCAGCCGCACCTCCTCGATCCCGATCGAGGAGAAGATCCGGACCAGGCGCTCGATCTCCTCGAAGCTGAGGATCTCGGAGCGCTCCAGCCAGGGCAGGCCGTCGGCCGGCATGCAGTACTGGCAGCGGAAGTTGCAGCGGTCGGTGACCGAAACCCGCAGGTCGGAGATGCGGCGCCCGTGGCCATCTGTCAGTAGATCCGCCGCTCACAAGCTCACATGTTGGCGCATCCGGTCACCAAATCCCGGGGGTGGGACCTTTGAACCGTCTATATGGCGGCTGAAAGGTCCCACGTCAAGGAGGAAGCGGCGCTCGGCGGTCGGTCGTCAGCCCAGCTCGGCCGAGGCGGCCGCCGGCTCCGCCTCTGCGTCGAGCAGGCCGAGCCTGTCCGCCAGCCGTGCCGCCGGCAGCGCCTGGAGCAGCAGGGTGAGAATGATCGCCAGCGCGACGACGCTGGCGTAGAGGTCGACGTGGGGCACGCCGAGGCCGGCGAGCACGCCGACCAGGGCGGCCGGGACCACCCCCGTCTCCCGGGTCCAGCAGAGGAAGGCCAGCTCCTGCTTGGTCCACTTGCCACCCTTGTCCGGGACGACGCAGGCGAGCACGGTCAGCGGCCGGGCGATCAGCAGCAGCACCGCGACAACCGCCAGCGCCGGCAGCAGGTTCTCCCCGAGCTTGTCGAACGGGATGTTGGCGCCGAGCACGATGAAAACGAAGAAGGTCACGAGGTCGGCCGTGTTGAAGGCGAACTGGCGCATGTCGCGCTCGTGCTCGGAGTGCATCGCCAGGCCCAGCTGCTCCATGTTGCCGACGATCAGGCCGGCCAGAAATGAACCCAGGTAGCCGCTGCCGCCGGCGGAGTCGAGCGAGAAGTAGCTGATCGTCACCACCATCAGCACCGCCGCGGCCGCCGACTCGCGCCAGATCCCGGTCCGCCGGCTGGAGATCGTCGCGGCCAGCAGCACCCCGGCGACGATCCCGAGCACGGTGCTGATCGCGAGGTTGCCGGCGAAATCCACCGCCGGGGTGGTGATCGATGAGTCGCCGCTGATCAGAACCCCGGCAAAGGCGAGGGCGAGCACCGCTCCGGTCGGGTCGTTGAAGGCCGACTCGGCGACCACGGTCTGGGCGACCTTCGGCCGTAGCCGCGAGCGGATGAACAGCGGGATCAGGATCGCGGGATCGGTGGGCGCGAGCACCGCCCCCATCAGCAGCGACGCGGTCCAGGAGAGGCCGAAGACGAAGTGGGCGGCGGCGCCGGTCACCAGGGCGGTCAGCACCACCCCCGGGATGACCAGCATCCCGAGCCCGACCCAGACCCGGCGCAACACGGTCACCGAGAGGTTGAGGCCGCCATAGAAGAGGATCAGGGAGACGCCGAGGGTGAAGATCAGCTGCGCGCCGATCGAGCGCAGCGGAACGTCGATCACGTCGAGGACGGAGGGCCCGAGCAGGGCGCCGACCGCGACCAGCATCAGCATCTCCGGCACCCGCAGCAGGCTTGCCAGGAAGCGGGCGGCAAGCGCCCCGCTGAGCAGCAGGCTCAGCGTCAGCAGGACGTCCCGGGTCACGTCGTCTCGCTGCTGTCCGCCACCCCGCCCCGCCTTCGGCGCTCTCCCTCCAGGGCCATGCGCGCGACGTCGTTCGCCGTGACCAGCAGCAGGACGATGACCAGCGCCGCGCCGAGCGCCACCGCGATCAGCCGCTTGCGGGCGGTGTCCCGGGCGTCGTCGGCCTCCTGCCTGGCGTCTTCGGCCCGCTTCGTCTCCAGGGAGGCGAGTCGCTCGGCCGTCGCCGCCATCGCCTTGAAGCGAACGATCTCGGGCCCGAGGAAGATCTTCTTCGTGACCTCGGGGCGGCCTTGCTGCAGGCGCTGGAAGGCGACGCTGTCAAGGGCCATGAAGCTCCGGAACTCGCGGTCGAGACTGGCAAGGAGATCCTGCTCGGCTGTGTCGCTGAGCGAGTCGGAGGCCTCACGGAGATCGCGGCGCAGGGTGGCGACCGAGCGCAGGAAGATGGGACGGGAGCGACCGCCGTCGTAGCCATAGGCGGTCTGCCATCCGTTCATGTCGGTGACCGCGAACTTGATCTCCCGGGCGAGCCGCTCGTCCGCCCCCCGCTCGCTGGCCTGGTCGAAGCGATCTCCCATCTCCGACATTCCGTGCAGCGCCACCGCCGTCGTCGCCAGCGGCCCGAGAATCGTCAGGACGATCGCCGCGTAGAGCTTCGCCCTGATGCTCACGCCCGGCGCTCCAGCGGTGGCGCAGGGCGCGCGTTCTGCGATTAGGATGGCGGTGGCGAATGATCCTCTTCGTCCTCACCGGCCAGGTCCCGCCGATCCTGCTGATGACCCTGGTGGTAATGGCCTACCTGACCGGTTACGAGCTGAAGAAGGAGAGCGACCTGCCGTTCATGATCAAGGCCTGGTGGGTCCTCTTCGTGGTGCTCTTCAACATCCTCGGCTTCGGCATCTTCTGGGTCTGGCTGGCAGCCCGGCGCCGGCGACGGCACGCGTAGGGTCATCGCCTACTCCTTCTCGGCGCGCAGATTGTGGAGCCGGACCAGTTTCAGCGCCAGCTCCAGGGAGAGCAGGTCCTCGCTGCCGAGATCGAGATCGGCGACCCGCTCGATCCGCTCGAGCCGCTGGCGGACGGTGTTGGGGTGCACGTAGAGAGCGCGAGCGCTGGCGGTAACGCTGCCCCGATCGGCGAGGAACTGCTCCAGGGTCTCGACCAGCCGTGAGCCGCGGCGCTGGTCGTAGGAGATCAGCTCCTGGACCGATTGGCGATAGCGGTCGCGCGGGGCGTCCTCGAGCTCTAGGTGGACGAGGTAGCGATAGGCGCCGAGCTGCTCGTAGGAGACGGCGCCCCCCTCGGCCGCCAGCGAGCGCCCGATGCGCGCCGCGTCGCCGGCCTCGCGCATACGGCGCCGGGCGCTGGCCGAACCGCGATCCACGTCGCTGAGGCCGGCCACGAGCCCCTCATCGCGAAGCAGGGGGTCGCACGCGGATCGCAGCTGCTCGATCGTCACGGCGCCGTCAGCGGGAAGGGACGCGAGCGCCCGGACCCGGTCATGGCGCAACTCGATGAAGCTCCGCAGGCTGAGCCGCCGCAGCTGGGCCTCCAGCCGGCTCGCCACCTCTGGCCGACCGGGAAAGCCGTTCGGCGCCCCGGGGGCGGGCTCGAGATGGAGGAAGACGTGGGGCAGCGAGAGGTCGCATCCCGCATCCCGGGCCTTCGCCTCGCCGGCCTCGACCGAGCCCGCGGCGAGCGCGTCGAACATGTCCTTGACGAGGTTCTCGGCGGTGAGCCGCTCGATCAGCTCGGCCTTCTTCAGGCCGACCGCGGTCTGGTTGGCGACCGCGCCCAGCAGCTCGGCATCCTCGTCGCCGAACTGGCGCCCGTGGGCGAGGCAGCAGAGGATCCCCAGCTGCTCGTCGCCGGCGATCAGGGGCGCGACCAGCAGAGCGTTCTCGTCCACGCCGGGCCAGAGCTCGTGCGCCACCCTTCGGCGCTCGGGGGCCCGGCCGTTTGCCCTGCGCATCAGGTCGAGAACAAGGCCGGCGCCGCCCGGTCGCGGGCTCGGGGCCGGCGCCATCCTGGGCTCGGCGCCGGCGAGGACGAGCTCGTCGGACTCGAGTCGAGCCGGTAGATCTGGCAGGCGTCGGCGTCGAGCAGCTCGCGAGCCCCGCGGGTGACGACCTCGTAGAGGTCATCACGGTCGGTCACAGCGGCCAGCGCCTGGCTCAGCCCGGTGAGAGTCGTCAGCGCCTGCACCCGCCGCCGGGTCTCCTCGTAGAGCTGGGCGTTCTCGATCGCGCCGGCGACCAAGCGAGGCGGTGTGCACCAGGAAGTTGAGGACCTCGTCGTCGAACTCGCGCGGCGCGGCGGTGTGCAGCACCGCGACCCCGATCACGTCTCCCGACTTGGCGAGGATCGGCACCGCCACCATTGACTGGAAGCGCTCCTCCTCCAGCTCGGGCACGAACTTCATCCGCGGGATCGGCCATCGCGTTCTCGGGAATGAACTCGGCGTCTTGGTTCGCGCGACCCAACCCGGCAAGCCCCTCCTCGACCCCGAAGCTCGAGCCTCGCCGACGAACGCGCGAGTAGCGCGGCGAGGCGGCCCGCAGGACAGCCGATCCCCCTCGAGGAAGTAGATGAAGGCGGCGTGGCAGCCGGTCGCGTCGGTGGCGATCTCGACGATCGCGCCCAGGACCCGGTCGAGGTCCAGCGATGAGGAGACGGTCTTGATGACCGCGTAGAGCGTCTCGTTCTCCCGCTGAGCGCGGCGCAGGTCATCCGCCTCATCGGCCGCCGGCCGCAGCGTCTCCACCGGTTGCAGCTCCACCTCCCTCCTCGGTTCGCCGGGACTGGTGGGGCTCATCGTATCCGGCCCAGCGATGTTTGCCCAATGTGGAAATCACACGCCTGAATCCATGCAAGTGTGTGCGTATTGCCCATTGTGTGGCGGTCGGCGGCGGGGATATGTTGCCGACCGTTGCCGGCAAGCGAGACCAACTCACTGCGATGACGGCCCGCACCCGCCGGGGGGCGAGGAGGGAGAGAGAATGATCCACGCGTTGGTCGCTCAGGTGGGTGAGTTGAGGGATGCCGTGAAGACGGTCACGGACTCCCAGGCGCTCGACAGCGCAATCCTCGGCGAGCAGTTCTACTTCTTCACGGTCGTCCTGATGTGGCTGATCCACGTCGGCTTCATGACCTATGAGACCGGGGTAGCGCGCCGCAAGAACGCCCTCGCGACGGCGCTGAAGAACATCCTCACGATCGCCGTCGTCACGCCGACCATGTACTACCTCGGCTGGTGGGTCTACAACTGCAACCAGCCCGGCCTGCCGATCGGCCCCAACTCCAGCGACTTCACCAGCGCCGCCTGCCAGGGCGGCATCCCCTGGTCGGACACCTTCGGGCCGAACCTGACCAACAACATCAACCTGATCTTCTTCCTGGCCTTCCTGCTGTTCTCCTGGACGACGGCCTCGATCATGTCCGGGGCGCTGCTGGAGCGGGTCCGGCTCTCGGCCTACCTTGTCCTCGCCTGCCTGCTCGGATCGGTCGTCTGGATGCTCGACGCAGCCTGGGGCTGGAGCGCCGGCGGGTGGCTGACGCTGCGGTTCGGGTTCCACGACTCGATCGCCTCGGCTGTGGTCCACGGTGTCTCCGGTGCCTTCACGCTCGGTGTGCTGTTCAACCTCGGGCCGCGGATCGGGAAGTACACGAAGGATGGCTTGGCGCGAGTCTTCAGACCGCACAACATCCACATGACCCTGATGGGGTTGATGCTGATCTTCACCGGCTTCTACGGCTTCTACGCCGCCTGCCTGGTGATCGCCTCCACCGCCGTTCCCGGCTGGGCCAACATCTACCTCAGCCCGACCACGCTCGGCTCGATTGCGATGATCATCACCATGGGCTTCGCCGGCGGCTTCACCGGCGGCTACTTCGCATCCCGCGGAGACCCGTTCTGGACCGTCTCAGGGGGCTTGGCGGGGGTGATCGGCGTTTCCGCCGGGGCCGACATCTACGCCCCGACCCTGGGCTATCTGCTCTCGATGGCGACCGCGGTGATGGCGGTCTGGGTCGGCAACTGGATCGAGACGAAGATGCGGGTCGACGACGTCGTCGGCGCGGTCGCGGTGCACGGGTTTTCCGGCTTCCTGGGAATCATCTGGGTCGGGATCTTCGCCGCCGGCTATCCGACCGGGCTCAACAATGTCGACAGCTCGATCTGGGGACAGCTGATCGGTCTGGCGACGTTCGTCCCGCTCGGCTTCCTGTCCGGCTGGATCGCCGGATGGATCCTGAAGAAGTTCAACCTGCTGCGGGTCCCGGTCGAAGTCGAGCTCGACGGGCTCGACCCGGCCGAGTACGACTCCGACATCCACGTGCCCGAGTTCGCCCAGGCCGAGGACATGATGATCGAGCCCGACGGCAGGCGGGTGCCATCCGAAGGCATCCAGGCCGCGGAGCTGAAGGAGCTGGTGAGAAGATGACCCACGGGGCGAGCGCGACAGCGAAAGGCAAGGTGACCCGATGCCGGCGATAATCGACAGCGCCCCCAACTGCATCCAGCACGGGGGCGGGGCAACACCGGCGAGCGACGTCGCCGACTTCATCGTCGGCGCTCGCTTCGAGCATTGCGCCGGGTTCATGACCTTCGGTCCGGGCTCAACCTATGGCGACGGCGGCCAGTCGGCCACCACCGCCTATTACGTCCTCACCTGGCTCGGGATCGTGGTCACGGTCCTGGTCCTGGTCGGCTGGATGGTCTACGAGAACCGGCGGCTGATCGCCTACGCGGCGACCCGAGCCCGAGGCGGCAGCGAGGAGGCCGCCTCGGCCGACGCCGGAGGAGCGGAGCTGAGGCCATGAGTAACGGAAAGCAGATCGAGTTCCCCGAGAAGCAGGCGCACGTAAGGGGCTTCGAATACGGGATGATCGTCTTCTCGATCATCTGCATAATCGTGGTCCTGATCGTCGTCTTCGCTACCAACATCGGGGTCGAGTTCCGTCCGACAGTCTGAGCACGAGCAACATCCCGATCCTGAGCTGCTCTACCAGCAGTCGGATGAGGCCGGACGGCATCCCCTCCGCGATCCCGCGAAGTTCGCACCGACCTGGCCTCGGGTCGCGGCGCTCGTCGCCCTGCTGGGCCTCATCTTCTTCGTCTCCCGCGGCTGCCAGCAGTCGCAGATCAGGGTCAGCCAGAGCGAGGCCCTGGCCACCGCCAAGGCGCAGGTCGACTTCAAGCCGACCGACACGGCGATCCGCCTGCTCCGGCAGGGGCTCTCAACCAAGCCGTTCTGGATCGTCGTCCTCTACACGAGGAGGGACGGCGACCTCGTCCCGCGCGCCCAGGTCCATATCGACGCCAAGACCGGGGAGGTGACGCAGGTGACGAAGGGCCGGATCCCCGAGACAGGGGCAAACAGGCCGAACCGTGACCTGGGTGAGCTGACCGGCTTCCGAGCCGATGCGAATACTCGTCCTCCAGCACATCGCCTGCGAGCACCCGGGCGTCTTCTCCGAGGTGATTGGCGAGCGGGGGGTCGAGGCGGTCGCCGTGGAGCTGGACGAGGGTGAGGCGCTTCTCGACTGGCGCGAGTTCGACGGGGTGCTGGCGATGGGCGGGCCGATGGGGGCGGGCGACGACGCGGAGCACGGCTGGCTGGCCCTGGAAAAGCGACTGGTTCGCGATGCGGTCGAGGCGGGCCGTCCCTTTCTCGGTGTCTGCCTCGGCGTCCAGCTCCTCGCCGCGTCGCTGGGGGCCCGGGTCTATTCGCTCGAGCGGGCCGAGGTCGGCCTGCTTCCGGTCGAGCTGACCGCCGAGGGGCGCGCCGACCCGCTGTTCGCAGGGATCGACGAGCCGCCTGGTTTCGTTGCAGTGGCACGGCGACACCTTCGAGCTTCCCTCGGGGGCGGTGCGGCTTGCATCCTCCCGCCTCGCCCCGAATCAGGCCTTCCGCTGCGGCGAGTGCGCATACGGGGTCCAATTCCATCTCGAGGTCACCGCCGAGATGATCAGGCGAGTGGGCCGAGATCCCGGCGTACCGCGACTCACTCTCCGAGACCCTGGGGGAAGAGGGAGGTCGGGCCTTCCTCGACGAGGCCGAGCTGCGATCGGCCGAGATCCATCCCGCCGCCCGCCGCCTCTTCGCCAACTGGCTCGATCTCGCCGCGACGGCTCGCTGATCGAGGTGGGGACCTTTGTACCTTTTTGTCCAGAGCTTGCATATAGTGGATATCGATCTGCTGGGCGGACCAAGGAGAGGAGCCGGAAGTGCCCGATTCGAAGAAGCAAGGCGCGCCAGGCGAGGTCCAGAAGGTGCTCGAGACAGCACCCGCGACCTGCCCTCCGAAGACCCTCGCCGAGGCCCGCGAGGCTCCCGGCCGGGCGGAGAAGATCGCCGAGATCGCGGAGCGGATCGAGCGCGAGGGGATCGAGTACGTCTTCTTCCAGCAGGTATCGATCACCGGGCGGGTCATGGGCAAGGGCGTGGTCGCCGACTTCTTCCCCCAGGTGGCGCGAGCGTGGCTATCAGCTCGTCTACGGCGCGACCGCCAACCTCTTCACCGATCGCCTCGGCAACTACATCGGCTTCGGGCCCGAGGAGTCCGAGCTGGCGGCGATCGCCGACCTCGACACCTTCGCAGTGCTGCCCTGGGATGAGCGCGTCGCCCGGGTCTACTGCGACTGCTATGACACCGAGACCGGCGATCTGCTCGACGCCGACCCGCGCCAGAACCTGAAGGCAATCGTCGAGGAATTCGAGTCCGAGCTCGGCCTCAACTTCCTGATCGGGATCGAGCCCGAGATGATGTGGATGCGCCGCACCGAGGAGGGCGACGCCGAAGGCGTCACCAAGCCCTACTGCTACCACATCCATCAGTTCGAGGAGCTCCGTCCGGTGCTGCTCGACGTCGTCTCCTACGGCAAGGCGCTGGGCCTCGACGATGAGCTACGGCGACCACGAGGACGCCCCGGGCCAGCTCGAGCTCAACTTCCGTTACGACCGACCCCATGCGCACCGCCGACAACATCACCACCTACCGGCAGATCATCGCCGCGGTGGGCCGAAAGCACGGACTGCTTGGGACGTTCATGCCGAAGCCCTTCACCGGGGTCTCGGCCAACGGCCACCACCACCACTTCACCCTGGTCGACGACGCCGGCAAAAACGTCTTCCATGACCCCGACGGCCCCGCACAGCTCTCCGAGACCGCCCGCCATTTCCTCGGCGGCATGCTCGACCACTTCGGGGCGCTGATGTGCATCGGCAACCCAACCGTCAACTCCTACTGCCGGATGTGGGACACGGGCTTCTGGGCGCCGATCTACCGCAACTGGGGCTGGCAGAACCGCACCTGCACGGTCCGGGTCGCCTGCGGCGGACGCTTCGAGTACCGGGGCGTCGACTCCTCCTGCAACCCATACCTGACCGTCGCCACCCTGCTGCGCGCCGGCCTCGACGGGATCAACCGCAAGCTCGACCCGGGACCGCCCCAGCAGGAGAACACCTACGACCTGCTCACCGAGGGAGCGGAGCTGGAGCGCGTGCCCGACAGCCTCGGCGATGCGCTCGAAGCGCTGGCCGCCGACGACGTCGTGCGGGGGGCGATGCCCGGTCGCCTCTACAAGGTCTTCGAGCACTACAAGCGCGACGAGTGGGAGCGCTACCTCTCGGCGGTCACCGACTGGGAGCGCGACGAGTACCTGGAGGTGCTGCCCTAGGGCAGGTGGAGGCCGGCATGTGCGGGATCGCCGGGATCATCTACCGGAACGGTGCGGCGGGGCCGGCGAGCACCAGGTCGGTCGCGACATGACCCGGATGCTGCAGGCGATGAAGCACCGTGGCCCCGACTCGACCGGCTTCGCGCTCTACCGGGGCGAGGCAGACGGCAACGTCATGCACGTCAAGCTGAGCGAGTCGACCCAGCACGATCCCGATCTGGCGGCGCGGGTCGAACGCCAGCGCGGCCAGGTCGAGGCGCGGCTGCGGGCGGCGGGCGCCGAGATCGGCTCGATCTCCTGGACCCCGCGGACGATGACGATCGAGCTTCGGCTTCGACGGCGACCTGAAGCAGCTCGTCGACGCGGTCGAGCGGGTCCGCCACACCGAGGTGCTCTCGCTCGGGCGCTCGCTGGAGATCGTCAAGGACCTCGGTGACGCCGAGACGGTCTCCGCCGCCTACGGGCTCGACGGGCTACACCGGCACCCACGCGATCGGCCACGCGCGGATGGCGACCGAGTCCGACGTCGACATCGCCAACGCCCATCCCTACTGGGCCTACCCCTTCCCGGACGTCGCCGTCGTCCACAACGGACAGCTGACCAACTTCCACGACTGGCGCCGGCGGCTGCAGCGCTCCGGCCACCGCTTCCAGTCGGAGTGCGACTCGGAGATCATCGCCGTCTACCTGGCCGAGCAGATGAGCAGGGGGCGCACGCTGGAGGAGGCGATGCACCAGAGCCTCGACGACCTCGACGGCGTCTTCACCTACATCTGCGTCACGGAGGACGCGCTCGGGGTCGCCAAGGACGAGCTGGGGGCGAAGCCGCTCGTCCTCTACGAAGGCGACGAGCTGGTCGCGCTAGCCTCGGAGGAGATCGCGATCCGCCAGGTGCTCGACCGCGAGATCACGACCCACGACCCCTACGAGGGCGAGGTGCGGGTATGGAGCAGGTGAGGGAGACGCAGGCCCCGAGGATGGACGAGCGCGGCCTGGTCGAGCTCGACGACTCGGTCCCCAAGACCTCGAAGATCGACGGCGGGATCGCCGTCCTCGACGCGGCCGACCTGACCACACGCAAGATCAACGCCGAGCTTCGCTGGCTGATCTACGAGCAGGGAATCGAGCCGGGTCACCGTGCTCGAGCCCAGCGCCCGCCACTCCCTCGGGGTGGCGATCCTGGCCCGCTGCCGGATCCGCTTCGAGGGCAGCCTCGGGTACTTCGGCTGCGGGCTGATCGACGGCCCGGAGGTGGAGATCACCGGCCGGGTCGGCTGGTCGGTCGCCGAGAACATGATGTCCGGCGTGGTCGTGGTCGAGAACAACGCCGGCTCGCTGGCCGGGGCGGCGCTGCGCGGCGGCGACCTCGTGGTCAAGGGAGACGTCGGGGCGCGCACCGGGATCGACCAGAAGGGCGGCACGATCATCGTCGGCGGCAACGCCGCCTCGATGACCGGCTTCATGATGCAGCGCGGCCGCCAGATCATCTGCGGCGACGTCGGCCCGGGCCTCGGGGACTCGATGTACGACGGCACGATCTACGTCGGCGGCAAGGTCGCCTCGCTGGGGATCGACTGCGTCGAGGGCGAGTGGACGGACGCCGACACCGAGCTGGTCGAGCGCAAGTTCGAGATCCACGGGCTGGGCAGCCCCCCGGAGCTGCGCAAGTTCGTCTGCGGCAAGAAGCTCTACAACTACGACAGCCTCGAGCCCAGCGAGCGCAAGCTGGTGCTCTGAGCGAAGAGGAACGACGATGGCCGACGAGAACGCACCGAACAGCCGCACGACGCTCGGCCGCAGCCGGATCTTCACCCCGGAGGTCATAGACGACATCCACATGAAGGCCGAGCTCGGCCGCTACCGGATGCGGGGCTTCTCGATGTTCAAGAAGATCCCGCACTGGGACGAGCTGATCTTCCTCCCGGGGACGCTGACCCGGTTCGTGATCGAGGGCTACCGGGAGAAATGCGAGACGAAGACGGTGCTCGGCTCGCGCTTCGCGAAGAAGCCGCTGGAGCTCGACATCCCCGTCTACATCACCGGGATGAGCTTCGGGGCGCTCTCACTGGAGGCGAAGATGGCGCTCGCCAAGGGCGCCTCGATGGCGGGCAGCGCGACCTGCTCGGGGGAGGGCGGGATGATCCCGCCCGAGCGCGACCTCTCGACCAAGTGGTACTACCAGGTGATCCAGAGCCGCTACGGCTTCAACCCCCATCACCTGATGCTCGCCGACGGAATCGAGTTCTTCATCGGGCAGGGTTGCAAGGTCGGGCTCGGCGGCCACCTGATGGGGCAGAAGGTGACCGAGCAGGTGGCGGAGATGCGATCGCTGCCCGCCGGGATCGACCAGCGCTCGCCGGCCCGCCATCCTGACTGGCTCGGGCCCGACGACCTCTCGCTGAAGGTCCAGGAGACCCGCGAGGCGACCAACTACGAGGTCCCGATCCAGCTGAAGCTCGGTGCCGCCCGGGTCTATGACGACGTCCGCATGGCCGCCAAGTGCGGGCCCGACATCATCTACCTCGACGGCGCCGAGGGCGGAACCGGGGCCGGGCCCCACGTCGCCGCGGAGGAGACCGGGATCCCGCTGATGGCGGCGATCCCCGAGGCCCGCCGGGCGCTCGAAGACGTCGGGCTCGCCGACGACGTCGACCTGGTCGTCGCCGGCGGGATCCGCAACGGGGGCGACATCGCCAAGTGCCTGGCGCTAGGCGCCGACGCGGTGGCGATCGGCCACTCGGCGCTGATGGCGCTCAACTGCAACAAGGAGATCCCAGGGGTCACCGACTACGAGGGCACGGTGGGGGTGCCCGCAGGCCAGTGCTATCACTGCCACACCGGCCGCTGCCCGGTCGGGATCACCACCCAGGACGCCGAGCTGCGCAAGCGCCTCGACGTCGACGAGGCGGCCCAGCGGGTCTTCAACTTCCTCCACACCCTGACCCTGGAGGTGCAGATGCTGGCCAGGGCCTGTGGCAAGACCAGCGTCCACAACCTCGAGCCCGAGGACCTTGCGGCGCTCACCGTCGAGGCCTCGGCGATGGCCCGCGTGCCGCTGGCCGGCACCGAATACACGCCCGGGGTCAGCGAGGAGCGGGCTCTGGCCGAGATCCGCACCCTGCTCGACAATTACCTCGAGAACCCGGTCGACTACCTGCCGGAACCCGCCGGCTCGGCAGCGGAGGAGTCAAGTTGACCCGTGCCGACGAGGTCCGCGAGCCCGAGAAGATCGTCTCGATCGACGCCGAGTACCTCTCGGGAAAGCGCTTTCCCTACCAGGAGGACATCTCGCTGGTCGAGGACATCGACCTCGAGGCGGCGACTCCGGGCAAGGACCTCAACTGGCTCGAGGACGTCGAGCTGCTCGAGGAGGAGGGCACTCCGGCCGTCTTCGACCGCTACTCGAACTCCTTCCTGCGGATCTACTTCCCGATCCCGGAGGGTCGCGAGAACGAGATCGCCCGCAAGGTGCTGATCGCCCACCTGACCGCCGGCAACTCCTACGGCATCCGTCTGAAGCGGGCCCACGCCAAGTTCTCCCAACCCGAGCTCGGGCCCTGGGTCGAGGGCTCAGAGGTCGTCGGCGAGGACTGGCGGCGGCCGGTCCTCGAGGGCTGGGAGCCGCCCGAGCACTGAGAGATGGCGGAGCTCCCGCAATCCGCTCCCAACCTGATCGTCGGCGCCGGGGTCCACGGGCTCTCGACAGCCTGGCATCTGGCTCTGGCCGGCGAGGAGGCGCTGGTGCTCGACAAGGCGACGGTCGGTGCAGGCGCGTCGGGGATCGCCTGCGGGGTGATCCGCAACAACTACTTCCAGCCGGCGATGTCGGAGCTGATGGCGGCCTGCGTGGAGATCTGGGAGTCCGATTCCGAGGCGCTCCACTACCACCGGCAGCGGCTACATCGCACTCGGCCCCGAGGCCCAGGAGCCGGAGCTCGCCGAGATCTTCGAGCGCCAGCAGCGGATCGGCTACCCGTCGGAGCTGCACACCGGCACCGCCGCGGTGGCGGCGCACATGCGCGAGCTCTATCCCGACTGGCGAGCGGAGGGGCTGACCGCCTGCCTGCACGAACACGCCGGCGGGTTTGCCTTCAACCTCGAGTCGATGCAGGGACTGGCCGCAAACGCCCGGTCGGCGGGCGCGGAGATCGCCGAGGGGGTCGAGGTGACCGGGTTCGAGCGGGATGAGTCGGGCGCGGTCAGCGCAGTACTGACCTCGGGCGGCCGGATCGAGGTCGAGCAGGTCGTGATCGCGGCCGGCCCCTGGATCCCCCGGCTGTGGGAGATGCTCGGGCTGCCCGACCGCCTCGACGTGCGCCAGCCGGACGGCAGCGTCGAGCCCGGCGTGCCGATGTGGACCTACTGGTACCTGCAGGAGGGCGAGGTGGCGCTGCCGCCCTCGACCCTCGACCTCGCCGGCGGGGGCACCTCGCCGGTCCTCCACGTCGACTCCGACGGAGCCGCTTCGCGACGACCAGGGGCGCCTGCTGACCGAGGAGCCGTGGGGCATCTACGTCAAGCCCGACCGCGAATCGGTCCAGGGCGGCGCCCAGCCGCTCACCGTCGGGGAGAGCTTCGAGGTCGACCCCTACCCCACCGGCAGCGTCGCCGACGGCTTCCCCGACCTCTGGTGCGCGGCTCTCTCGCACTGCATGGAGCGCTTCCAGGGATGCCGGTCGAAGTACGTTCAGGCCCGCTCCGGCGGCGCCGGCGCCTTCACCGCCGACAACTTCCCCGTCTTCGACCGGATGGTCGACAACGTCTACGTCGCCGCCGACTCCAACCACGGCTACAAGATGATCGCGGTCGGGCGCGAGATCGCCCGCGAGCTCGGCGGCGAGCACTCGACCCTGCTGCACCCCTTCCGCTACAAGCGCTTCTCGACCGGCGACCTTCACCCGGTCTCGCAGAGCCCCTATCCGTGGAGCTGATGGCGACGGTCGGCTTCACAAGCATGTCCGACGGCACCCCGGAGGACTACGCGCTGCTCGCCCGGGCAGAGGAGGGCTACCTGCGGCGAGCTCCCCGACCGTCTGCTGGCGGCCGTCGACGCGCTCGAGCACTCCTTCGCCGGCTACCAGGTCTCCCGCCGCGAGCACTCGCTGCAGTCGGCGACCCGGGCGCTGCGCGACGAGCGCGGCGAGGAGTACGTCGCGGCGGCCCTGCTGCACGACATCGGCGACGAGCTCGCGCCCCACACGCACGGCGAGATGGTCGCGGCGATCCTCAAGCCCTACGTCGAGCCGCGGATCTGCTGGATCGTCAAGCACCACGGGGTCTTCCAGCAGTTCCACTACGGCCGCGCCTCCGGCGACGACCCCGATGCCCGCGAGCGCTTCCGCGGGCACGAGTGGTTCGACGACTGCGCCGAGTTCTGCGAGCTCTATGACCAGAACTGCTTCGACCCCGCCTACGACTCGCTGCCGCTCGAGCATTTCGCGCCGATCGTCCGCCGGGTCTTCGCCGAACCCCGTTACCTGGAGGACGACCGGGCGCCCTAGGGCGCGAGCGGCATGCCGAAGCTGGTGCTGATCGACATCCAACGCGACTTCTTCGAGGGCGGTGCGAGCCCGCTACCCCAGGCCGAGGAAGCCGCAGCGGCCGCGGCAGCCCTGCTCGCCGCAGCCCGCGGGGCGGGCGCGACGGTGATCCACAGCCAGCACCACGAGGTCGAGACCGACGAGTACGGCTTCGTGCCCGGGAGCATCGGGGCCGAGCCTCACCCCAGCGTCGCGCCCGAGCCTGGGGAGCAGGTGTTTGTCAAGCACACCCCCAACGCCATGCTCGACACCGAGTTCGCCGCCGCGCTCGGCACGCCCGGCTCGGACCCGCTGATCGTCTGCGGGATGATGACCAACCTCTGCGTCGACTCCACCGTGCGCGCTGCCGGCGACCTCGGCCACGAGGTCGTCCTCGTCTCCGATGCCTGCGCGGCCAGCCCGCTGGCATGGGGCGAGCGCGAGGTCGAGGCCCCGGACGTCCACGCCGCCTTCCTCGCAGGGCTCTCGGAGTTCGCGACGATCGCCGAGAGCCGCGAGGCGCTCGACTCGTTCGGCTAGGCCGCCGGGCGTGGCGGCGGCACCCAGCCACCTGATCGTCGGCGGCGGCGTCCACGGGCTCTCTCTCGCCTGGCACCTGGCCGAGCGGCTCGGGCGCCGACGGCGATGTCGTCGTGCTGGAGAAGGACCGGGTCGGCGCCGGCGCTTCCGGCCTGGCGGGCGGCATCGTCCGCAACTACTACCGCTCAGCCGCGATCACCGAGGTGATCCGCGACTCGATCGAGATCTTCGAGGCCGAGCCCGAGGCCTACGGCTTCCGCCAGGTCGGCTACGTCGCGGCGGTCCCCGAGCTGCAGGTTCCCGACCTGGTCGCGATCCGCGCCCAGCATGAGGACGCCGGCTATCAATCGGAGCTGCTGACCGGCGCCGAGAGCTGCCGCGAGTACCTCACCTGGCTCTTCCCCGACTGGGAGGCGGAGGCCGCCGGGGTGCTCAGCGAGCCCCGCGGCGGCTGGGCCGACGCGATGCAGACGGTGCGCCACCTGGCCTCCCGGGCGAGGGCAGCCGGCGCCTCGATCCGCGAGGGGGTCGAGGTCACCGGCTTCGAGCTCGGGCGAGGGTGGGGTCGAGGCGGTGCTGACCTCCGCCGGGCCGATCCGCTGCGAGACCGTGATCATCGCCCCCGGGCCGTGGGCCGCCGGCCTCTGGGAGATGCTCGGCCTGCCGCCTGAGCTCGAGGTGGCCGCGAACGGATCGAGCGAGAGGCGGCCGCTGAGCGCCTACTGGAAGGCGCAGGAGGGCGAGTTCCAGCTCCCCGGCGTCGGGCTCGGGGACCGGGCGGGCCGCGAGCCGCCGGTCGTCCACCTCGACCAACCGGGGCCGCTTCTCTCCGACCGCGACGGCCGTGTGATCGCCGAGGGCGCCTGGGGGATCTACTTCCGCTTCGGGCGGACCGGGACCGCAGTCACCGGGGGCGGGCTGCCGGTCGCCGTCCCGGACCCGGCGCTCGATCCCTACGAATCCGCCAACCCCGTCCATGCCGCCGAGCCGGGCTTCACCGAGTTCTTCGTATCCGGCCTGGCCACGGCCTTCCGCCGCTTCCGCGGGCGCGCCGCCGACTGGAGAGCGACCCCGGGCGGCGGCATCGTCAACCACACTCCCGACAACTACCCGATCTGCGACTGGGTCCTGGAGAACGCCTACGCGATGATCGACTCCGGCCACGGCTTCAAGATGCTCGCCCTGGGGAAACTCGCCGCCGCCGATCTGCTCGGCGGCGAGCCGCGCCTCGACCCATTCCGCCTCGGCCGCTTCGCCCGCGGCGATACCCACACCGCCTCGGCCGGCCCCTACCCGTGGACCTGAGCCCCGGCCGCGGCCCCGAGGCCGGCCTCACCCCGGCCCGGAGGGAGAGGTGGGCGCAGCTTGCGCTGAAACATCCGTCCGGCGGTCTGGAAGATCCCGCTGGGTCCGCTACTTTCCTGCGGCGCCGGCTCCCGGGCGGCAGGCCCGGCGTGTACCGTCGCGGTACTCAATATCACCAGCCCCAAATACACCTCCCCTCCGGACCATGACAGGGGAGGAAGCGATGACGAGCAAGAAGACCCCCGAGCCGCCGAGCGAGACACGCAGGAATTGGGAGCAGTCGCCGTCGCGAGACCGATCGGGCTCCCGAAACCCGTCGCAGCTGGGCGCCGCCCCGGCCAGGGCGGGCGTGGATCAACGGCGACGAGGTCGGCGGCGCCGATCCCCGCTATACCCACCTCTCCGCCTGGCTCGACTGAGCCGCCCCGGCTCCGGCGTCTGAGGTCGAATAGAGTTGGCGGCGCATGAGGCGTTTCTGCGCGACCCTGGCGGGAATCGGGCTCGGGCTGATCGGGGCCGCTGCTCCGGCGGCGGCCGCACCCTCGCCTGATTGCGCGAACGCGCCCACGCCCAAGGTGATCTACTCCGGCCAGGGGGTGCTCGAGTCGGTGATCGTCGGCCCCGTCGGGGCGTCTCTACTTCACCTCGACCCCGGCCGGTCAGAGCGGCAGGCTGATGAAGGTCGACCGGCCCGGCGCGTCTCCGAGGGTGCTGACCGACGGGGTGACCGGTCCCGGCGGGTTGGTGTTCGACCGTTTCCGGCTGCTGCTCGGCTATGGCGACACCGCCGCCAACGGGATCGCCGGCGACGCGAACCCGACGGCCGGCCTCTACAGCGTCAACCCGTTCAGCGGCGCCAAGCGGGTGTTCGCCACCGGCCTCGGGATGGCCAATGGCGTCGCCCGCGGTCCGGACGGGGCGATCTATGCCTCCAACGACTTCGGGATGAAGCTCGACCGGGTATTCCGCGGCGCGGTCGATCACGGCTGGGCGCAGGTCAACTTCGCCAACGGGCTGGTGGTCGACCCCTCCGGCCGCTACCTGTACGCGGCCCAGACCTTCGGGCCCCCGCAGATCTCCCGGATCTCGATCGCCAACCCGACTCAGGTCACCACCTTCGCCGCCGGCACCCCCGAGGACGGGAACGCAGTCCTCGACGGGATGACCCGCGACCGCTGGGGCAACCTCTACGTCGCAGCCAACGTCGGTGGCCAGATCTGGAGGGTCGACCGCCGCGGCAGGATCTGCGTCCTCGCCCGCGGGCTGCGCAACCCGAGCGCGGTCGCATTCGGCCACGGATTCCTCCGCTTCCATGCCGGCGATCTCTACGCGGTCACCTTCGCCGGCGACGTGGTCAGGCTGCCGCACGCGGCCGCCGCGCATTACCCGGGCTGAGGCCGATGGCCCAGCCCGATCACCCCGAGCGGTCGCGGCGGTCGCGGCGCTGGGACTCGCCTGCTTCCTCGGGCCAATGGCCCCGCCGGCGAGCGCTGCCTTCGTCGCGCCGTCGCCGATCCGCCAATGGAGCGCCGGGCCAAGCAACGCGAACCTCTCGATCAGCGGCATCGACGTAAGCCGCAGCGGCGACCAGTCGCTAGGCGCGTTCGGCGCCCGGTTGCAACAGGGCGAACCCTGAGTTAGTGTCGGCTCACCAGCTCGGGGGGCTGAGAGCAGAAGGAGATGCGATGCGCCTGATCGGCGCGGCGGTATTGGCGGCAGTTTCTTGTCTGGCGTTTTCGGCCTGTGCGGCCCAAACGGATCCGGCGTCGAACGTCGGCGCCCTGACCGCGACGCTCAACGCCCACGGGCTCACCACCGGTACTGATGGGACGCACTACTTCTTCCAGTACGCGACACGGGCGGCCGACCTGGACAACCAGCCCGGGCACAGGACACCGACGCGAGGCCCGATTCCACCCAACGTCCCTGGCAACGGTGGGACCGTTGCCTTCCGCGAGTTCGTCGGCGGGCTGACGCCGGGCACTACGTACTACTATCGGGTGTGCGGCAGGGACCTGCAAATCAACCCTGCGGTCTGCGGGCGGACGCAGCAATTCACGACGGCGTCGACCCCGCAGTTCTCACCGCACCTGTTCGCGGCATCCGGCCAGCAGCTCACTCCCCGGCTCGATGACATCACCGCGATCGGCTCGCGGCTCTACGTCGCCGGGGAGCCCTGCCCGGATGCGGAGCCGCCTCCAGCGTCACAGTGCTCGTTCGTCGGCAGCCTTGCTCTGGACGGAACGAAGAAGCAGGTTGACGCTCCTGATGGTCCGGTGGCGGCGATCACTCGAGGCCCGGACGGTGACCCCTGGGTCTTGACCGCTGGATTTATCGACCTCGGCCCCGGCGGCGCGCTCACCCACTTCGGCCTGAACCTCGAAACGCTGCCGGACAGTGTGAACTTCGGCAGGAGCCCCCCGGCCGCCGTCACGGCCGCCGACGGGGCGCTCTGGGTGATCCTGAATCGGGGGGAAACGGGCGTCAGCGCCTGGAGGACCGACGGGTCGCCGATCCTCGGCTTGGGGTATGGCTTGACCGACATCGACCCGGCCACTTCAGGGGGGGCAGGGATCACCACAGGCCCCGACGGGGCTCTCTGGGTCACCACCTACAGCAAGATATGGCGGCTCACGACTGACGGCCAGTCGGCCACCGAGTTCCCGCTGGCGCCGGGCACTATCCCGCGCGCGATCACCGCCGGTCCGGACGGCGCCCTCTGGTTCACCGTGCTGGGCAAGGTCGGCCGTCTGACCACCGGCGGGGACGTCAGGTACTTCACAGTCCCCAGCGAACCGAACGTCACCCCCGGAGACATCACCGCAGGGCCCGACGGTGCGCTGTGGTTCACAGAGGGCTCGGCCAACAACTGGGGCGGATCACCACCAGCGGAACGGTCACCGAGTACCCCGTGTCCGCCCTTCCCAACGGTCATCCCGGCGCGATCACCGCCGGGCCCGACGGGGCGCTGTGGTTCACGGACAATCGAGGCGACGGCGCCTACATAGTCCGCGCCGGCTGACCGAATCCCCGCCCGTCCGCCTCTAGCCCTCCACGGAAGGGTGGAAGCTGCGGATCACGTGCAGGTCGATCGAGCCGGGGGTGAAGACGCTCGCCGAGTGTTGGATCGTCCCTCCCCCGGTCCCGTGGATCAGCTCGACCAGCTCCAGCGCGGCGGTCACCCGGCTGGCCCCGATCGCCTCCCCCAGACGACTGCCGGGCTCTATCAGGCGCGGACGCACCGTGGTCCGCCCGAAGGAGATCGACGCGCCGTGTTCGACCAGCACGTCGAGCACCATCCGCCCCCCCTCCAGCGCCGCCCCAAGCTCCTCGAGCGGGCCCAGCTCGAGCCTCCGGGTGGACGACGTCGCGCATGTAGGCGGCGACGCTGCCGTCGGCGAGCAGGGTGCGGTGGACCAGGGTGGCCCGCGCCTTGCGCCGCAGGCCGAGCGCCTCGGCGACGAAGCCCGGCACCGGCGCCTGCTCGATCTGCAGGTTGCGGACGCTGAGTCGCTTGCCCTGGCGCCGGGCCAGCGAGGCGTAGGACTCGAGCACCTCGAGCCCCTCGCTGAAGGCCGGTGGGGATGCGACCCGGCCGACGAAGGTGCCGCTGCCCTGGCGGCGGACGATCTCGCCGTTGGCCTCCAGTCGCTCCAGGGCCAGCCGCAGCGTGCCCCGAGAGATGCCGAGGCCCTCGGCCAGCTGCTTCTCCGGGGGCAGCCGGTCGCCCGGGCGGGCTCGCCCCGGGGCGAGCCGCTCGCGCAGCGCCTCCTCGGCGGTGTCGACCAGGGTCGGCTCGAGCTCGGCATCGAGTGCCTCCGTCATCCGCCTCCCTGGTTGGCGCGGATCAGCGCCGAAGCAGCCGAGGCGGCCGCCTCGGCCAGCTGAGCGGCGACCGCCGCGTCCGGGAGTGAAGGGCCAGTCCCCGGCGCCCACCACCTCCCCCGCCAGCCGCGAGAGCTCCGCGGCGGACTCGGCGACCTCCCGCGGCGGGCCGCTGGCCCGCTCCAAGGCGGCTCTGCTCTCCGGTCCGGCGGGGTCCGCGGCGACCTCCGAGTATGCGGCGACGTCCTCGTCGGCGACCGCCGGCAGCCGCCGCCGCAGCTGCCCGGCGCGCTCGGCTATCTCCCGCATGCGGCGCGCGCCGTCGCCTCCATCACGCTCGAACCGGCCCGCCGCGAGGGAGGCGGTCAGCTCGAGCAGCGAGGCGGCGAGCGCGCAGCTCAGCGCCGAGGCGACCCCCGCAGCTCGGCCGTCCTCGGTCGAGGCGAGGCCGGAGAGCAGATCGCCGACGGCGCTGTCGGCAAGGTCAGACACCGCTCAGAACAGCCCGACGGTGCGACCCTCGGCGTCCACGTCGACGTCGAAGGCGGCGGGGGTTCGCCCGAGCCCGGGCATCTGCTGGATCGCCCCGCAGAGCGGCACCAGCCAACCCGCGCCGGTGTAGGCGCGCACGTCACGGACCGGGAGCTGGAACCCCGTGGGGGCGCCCAGCAGCTCGGGATCGGCGGAGAGCGAGAGCGGCGTCTTCGCCATGCAGACCGGGAGCCCGGCCAGGCCCTGCTCGGTGAACTGGGCGATCTTTCTCTCCGCCTCGAGGTAGTAGACGACCTCGGAGGCACCGTAGACGCGCTCGGCGACCGTCTCGATCTTCTCCTTGATCGACTCCCCGTCCTCGTAGAGAAAACGGAACTGGTTGGGCTCCTCGGCCGCGGCGACTACCGCCTCGGCCAGCTCGGCGACCCCCTTGCCGCCCTCGGCAAAGCCGCTGCTGACGGCGGCGGCGAAGGCGCCGCCCTCGGTCGCCAGCCGCCGCACCAGCTCGACCTCCTCGTCGGTGTCCTCGGGACGGCGGTTGACGGCGACCACCGCCGGCACGCCGAACTCGGAGACGATCCCGAGGTGGCGGTGGAGGTTGGCCATGCCGCTCTCGATCGCCTTCATCCCGTCCACGCCGCCCCCGTCTGCCTCCGAGTCGATCCCACCGTGGTGCTTCAGCGCCCGCACGGTGGCGACCAGGACGACGGCGCTCGGCTTGATCCCGCCCGCCCGGCAGACGATGTCGCAGAACTTCTCCATGCCCATGTCGGAGCCGAACCCGGACTCGGTGATCACGTACTCGCCCAGCTTCAGCCCGAGCAGGTCGGCGATCAGCGAGGAGTTGCCGTGGGCGATGTTGGCGAAGGGGCCGGCGTGCATCAGGCACGGCTGGCCCTCCAGCGTCTGGATCAGGTTCGGCTTGATCGCGTCCTTGAGCAGCACCGCCATCGCCCCGGCCGCGCCGAGGTCCTCGGCGGTCACCGGCTCGCCGTCGCGCGAGTAGGCAGCGGTGATCTTCCCGAGGCGCGCTCGCAGGTCCTGGAGGTCGCGGGCGACGGCGAGCACCGCCATCACCTCGGAGGCGGCGGTGATGTCGAAGCCCGACTCCCGCGGATAGCCGTTGGCCGGCCCGCCCAGCCCCAGGGCGACCTGGCGCAGCGCCCGGTCGTTCATGTCGACGGCGCGCTTCCAGGTGACCCGCAGGGCGTCGATGTGGTGCGGGTTGCCGTGCAGCATCGAGGCGTCGAGCAGCGCCGCCAGCAGGTTGTTGGCGGCGCCGATCGCGTGGATGTCGCCGGTGAAGTGGAGGTTGAGGTCCTCCATCGGCACCACCTGGGCGAAGCCGCCGCCGGCGGCGCCGCCCTTGATCCCGAACACCGGGCCGAGCGAGGGCTCGCGCAGGCAGAGGACCGGCTTGCGGCCGATGTAGCCCATCCCCTCGGTCAGCGCCACCGAGGTCGTCGTCTTCCCCTCCCCCGCCTTCGTCGGGGTCATCCCGGCGACGCAGATCAGCTTCGCGTCGGGGCGGTCGGAGAGGCGCTCGATCGCGTCCAGCGAGATCTTTGCCTTGAAGCGGCCGTAGGGCTCGATCTCCTCCGGCAGCAGGCCGAGGCCCTCGCCGATCGCGTCGATCGGCTCCAGCTCGGCTTCCTGTGCGATCTCGAGGCTGCTCTTCATCTCGTGGTCCTCCTCGGCTTCGGGCTCAGTGGGAGACCGCCGCCGCCCCCAGCTCGGAGACCAGGCGGTCGCGGTAGAAGCGTTCCAGCGCGAATGGCTCGATCAGCTCGGGCGGGCGGCCCGTCGCCGTCTGCTCGGCCAGCATCTTGCCGACGATCGGCGCGGCCTTGAAGCCGTAGGTGCCCCAGCCGGCGCTGATCAGGAAGCCCTCGACCTCGGTGGCGCCGAGGATCGGGCTGAAGTCGGGGCTGATGTCGCACAGCCCCGCCCAGCTGCGCAGGATCCGGGCCCGCTCGAGCTGCGGAAAGAGCTCCAGGGTGTGCCGGGAGGACTCCTGCAGGAAGTTGAGCGTGCCCTGCTGGCGGTATGTGGTCCAGGGCTCGATCTCGGCCCCGATCAGGAACTCGCCGCGATCGGTCTGGGAGATGTAGACGTGCATCTGCGAGGAGACGATCACCACGTCGAGCAGCGGCTTCAGCGGCTCGGTGACGAAGGCCTGGAGGATGTGGGTGGTGATCGGCAGCTCGACCCCGGCCATCGCCGCCGTGGTCGAGCTCCAGCCGGCGGTGGCGCTGATCACGGTGCCGGCCGAGAGGCGGCGACCATCGGCGAGGCGCACCCCGTCGGCGCGGCCGCCGTCGCCGTTCCCCGAGCCCGCCCGCTCGACCTCGGTGACCTTCGTGTTGGGGTGGATCTCGGCCCCGGCTGCGTCGGCTGCCCTCGCCAGCCCCCAGACGACGGCGTCGTGGCGGATGATCCCGCCCGGAGGGTGGTAGAGCGCCCCCATCACCGGATAGACGGCGTCGGGCTCGATCGACATCGCCGGGGCGAGCTTGCCGATCTCCTCCGGGCCGATCACCCTCGAGTCGATCCCGGCGAGGCGGTTGACCTCGGCGCGCTCGTTCATCACGAACATCGCCCGGTCGGTATGGGCGAGCGTCAGGTGGCCCAGCTGGGAGAAGAGCAGGTTGAAGTCGAGCTCCGCCCCGAGGCCCTCGTAGAGCTTCACCGAAGCGTCGTAGAAACGCGCCCCCTCCGGGGTCTTGTAGTTGGAGCGCAGGATCGTCGTGTTCCGCCCGGCCGCCCCGGAGCCGATGTAGGACTGCTCGAGGACGCAGACGTCGGTGATCCCGTGGTCGCGGGCAAGGTAGTAGGCGATCGCCAGCCCGTGCGAGCCGCCGCCGATGATCACCACCTCGTAGCTGTCGCGAAGCTCCCCGGCGGGGCGCCACATGCGGCGCTTTCTGAACAGGTCACGCACCGGCCCGAGCTCCTTCCGCGAAGCGGTCGCCGAGGGCGTCGGCGCCGACCGGGGAGCCGCCGAGGTCGCGCGGCCGCGTCGGCGAACACGGTCCAGACGTAAGCGGCGTAGCCGGCGCCGAACAGGTGCAGGAAGCGATCGCCGTCGGTGCGCAGGATCATCGCCGGGGTGCGGGCGACCGAGACCGGCGCAAAGGCGCCCTCGCCGAAACTGCTCGGCCCGCAGGTCGAGCGCCGTGGTCCGGGCGAAGGTCTCACGGGCCAGTGGGCCCGACCACGGCGTTGGAGCCGAGAGCCGCGGTCAGCTCGATCACCGCGGCGAATGAGCCGGCGCCGTCGGCCGCCGCCTCGAGCTCCTCGCGCAGCCGGCCGGTCGCTTCCGGAGGGGTCAGCGCCAGCACCTTGCCGGGGCTGATCGGACACCACCAGACGCCGTCCTGGCGCAGCGCCCGGCCGGGCGGCAGCGCTCCGCCGCCGGTCAGGCCGGAGACGATCGACTCGACCACCGCCGGGCTCGGCCTGCAGCTCGAGCTTGCCGAGATGGGAGAGGTCGGCGAGGCCCGACCGTGTCGCGGCAGGCGGCGAGCTCGCTCGCCGCCGAGCCGTAGCCGGCGACGACCCTCCAGCCGGCCCGCTCGGCGAAGCGGGCGCCGGCGTCGCGGTGCATCCACTCGATCGGGCTGCGCATCAGCGCCTCGCCCTGCACCGGGGAGGCCGCGTCGGGGGCGAGGAACTCGAAGCTCATCCCCGCAGCCGCTCCTGGTCGGGGTCGTAGAACGGCGCCGTCTGCACCTCGGCGCTGATCCGCTGCCCGTCATCGGCGAAGGTCAGGGCGGCGCCGTCGGAGGCCAGCTCGGCCGGCACCCAGGCCATCCCGATCGAGCGCTGCAGCTTCGGCGAGAAGCGCGAGGAGGTGACCCGGCCGACCGGCTTGCCGTCGCGCACCACCGCCGCGCCCTCGGTCGGCACCGCCCCGTTGGCGATCGTGAAGCCGACCAGCTTGTTGCGCTCGCCCCGCTCGGAGACCGACTCCAGCGCCCAGCGGCCGATGAAGTCCTCCTCCTTGTCGAACTTGACGATCCACGGCATCGCCGCCTCCAGGGGGTTCGACTCGGCGTCGGTGTCCTGGCCGACCAGGATGTGCAGCTTCTGCAGCCGCAGCACCCTCTGCGGCTCGAGGCCGAAGGGGCGGATCGAGTGCTCCTCTCCGGCGGCGATGATCGCGTCCCAGAGGTGCTCGGCGAGCGGGCCGGGGCAGTGGAGCTCGTAGCCGAGCTCGCCGACGAAGCCGATCCTCAGCAGCAGGCAGGGCACTCCCGCCGACCTGGGCGCGCTTTCCGTCGAGGTAGGCGAAGGACTCGTTCGAGCAGTCGAGCTCGGTCAGCCCGGAGAGGATCTCCCGCGAGCGCGGACCGGCGAGGTTGAAGGCGGAGAGCCCCTGGCTGACGTCGGTCAGCTGCACCTCCATCCCCCACTCGGCCAGCCACCAGGCGAACCAGCTCTCGACCGCGTCGGCGCCGCTCGAGGTCGTCGTCACGTAATAGGAGCTCTCGTCGAGCCGGCAGATCGTCCCGTCGTCGGTGATCCTCCCGGCGTCGTCGCCGAGCACCCCGTAGCGGATCCGGCCCGGCTTCAGGTTGTCGAAGCGGTTCGGGTAGAGGCGGTTGAGGAAGGCACCGGCGTCTGGCCCGCTGACGATCAGCTTGCCGAGGGTGGAGACGTCGATCAGCCCGGCGGAGTCGTGCACCGCCATCGTCTCGCCCTCGGGGTCGCCGTAGTCGTAGGGGCGCCTCCAGTCCCCGGCCCAGAGGACGTTGCCTCCGAGCTCGCGATGGCGCCCGTGCACGGCCGAGCGCTTCGCCGGCTCGAAGGGCCGACCGGCGAGGGCACCCATCGGGACGGTCGACCAGGGCGGGCGCGCCGTCGTCAGGCCGATCTCCGCCTCCGGGGCGCCGGTGTGGTCGGACATCTGGCGGATCGACGCCAGCTGGCACATCCGCCCCTGGCAGGGGCCCATGGTCACCGTCGTGTAGCGCTTCAGCAGCTCGAGCGAGTCGAAGCCCTCGTCGATCGCGTAGTCGATGTCCTTGCTGGTGACGTCCTCGCAGAGGCAGGCGAAGCACTTGTCGCCGCGGCCGCGTGCTCCGGTCGCCGCCAGCGGGCGCGAGCTCGACGGCGGTCTCCCCGCCGCGCTCGAGCGCCTCGCGCTCCGCGGCTAGCCGCCCCCGCGCGTCCTCGTCGCCGAAGCCGAGCGCGAGCGCCGCCTCGGCGCCCGCGACCGCGCCCGAGATCTCCGCCTGCTCGGCGGAGGAGTGCCCGGCGACCGCGCCGGCCGCGCGCGATCCCCGCGGGGGGATCCTCGGGGATGTGGGCACCGCTCTCGGGATCCCAATGCGCCTTGGTCCCCGCCTGGAGCAGCAGCGAGGACGCAGGGACGGTGCCCCCGGAGACCGCGATCAGGTCGCAGTTGAACCCGCGCTCGGTGTCGGGGACCACCCGCCCCTCGCCGTCGAGCTCGGCGATCACCGCGGCCTTCACTTCGCCCCGCCCGACCGCGCGGGCGACGGTGCGGCCCCGCAGGTGGGGGATCCCGGCCTCCCTCAGCCCGGCGGAGAGCGGCTCCTCGGCGCCGCCGGGGCGGGAGTCGGCAACGGCGACGATCTCGACCCCGGCGGCGTGCAGGGAAAGCGCCGAGGCAAGGCCGCGGTCGCGAAGTCGTGGCGATCACGGCGGTGCTCCCAGGGCGCACCCCGTAGAGGCCGGCGAGACGCTCGGCGCCGGAGCAGAGCATCACCCCGGGCAGGTCGTTTCCCTCGAACATCAGCGGCTGCTCGATCGAGCCCGTGGCGGCGACGTGGCGCTCGGCGCGAATCTGATGAAGCGTGCTGCCGCACCAGACCGGGACGATCCCGTCGAAGAAGCCGAGCGCAGCCGCCGGCGCAAGGACCTCGACCTCCGTCTCGGCGAGGCGCTCGCCCAGCCCCCGGGCGGCGGCGGCGCCGGAACCGGCGAGCAGGCTGCCGCCCAGCTCGGGGCCGTCATCGACCAGGACGACGTCGGCGCCCAGCTCTGCAGCCCGCAGCGCCGCCGCCATCCCGGCGACGCCGCCGCCGATCACCAGCAGGTCGGCGTGGCGGCGGCGGTACTCGGTCCGCCATTCGCGCTCGGCCTGGCGCCGGCGCAGCCTGCCGAGGCCGGCGGCGTTCCTCAGGACCTTCTCGTAGAGGGGCCAGAGCCGGCGTGGCCTGATGAAGGTCTTGTAGTAGAAGCCGGGCGGGGTGAGCCTGCTGCCGAAGATGTCGGTGGCGCGCATCGCGTCGAAGCGCAGCGAGGGGCTGGCGTTCATGTGCGAGACCTCCATCCCCTCGCGGGCCGGCTCGGTGCAGGCCCGGACACCGGGCGAGCCGTCGACCTCGACCAGGCAGTTGGGGCACTGGCCGGCGCAGCAGAGCAGCCCCCGGGGGCGGTGGTACTTGAAGCTGCGCGAGATGACCTGCTGACCGGAAGCGTGGAGAGCGGAGCCGATCGTGTCGCCCTCGAACGCGCTGACCGTGCGCCCGTCGAAGCTGAACTCGATCTCGCGCCCGCGGTCGATCCGCTCTCCCGCCTGCGGCGGCAGCCTGCTCACCGCTCCTCGCCCCCGGGCAGACCCACCCAGCTGACCTCGTTGGTCGTGGTGTCGCGCTCGGCAAGGAACCAGGCGCGGCATCCCGAGCGGTGATACCACCACTCGCGCTGGACGCCGGCGACGTTGCGGCGGAAGTAGTTGTAGGCGCCGAGCTCGCGCTCGGTCGGCTTGCTGGTCGGCCGCGGCACGACCTCGCCGCCGTAGGCGAAGTCGGTCACCTCGCGCGCGCCGCAGTTCGGACAGGTGAGCAAGAAAGACATGGGCCTAGGGCTCCGGTCGCCTACACTAGACAAATTGGTACAGAGGCGCAAGACAGACCCCCCGGGGCCAGGACGCCATGCGATGGAGGGCAAAGCTCGCTCGCAGGCAAATCTATGTTGAGCCATCACATAGCGGATGCCAAATGTTGGCTTGGCGAGCCATTGCCTCCCGGGTCGGTATGTGAGATACACCCAACATGAGCGAGACAAGCCGCCCCACTGAAGACGATGTACGCAAGCTGGTCGCCGACGAGGGAATCGAGTTCCTTTTCGCCAACTTCGTCGACATGCACGCAAGACCGAGCGCCAAGCTGATCCCGGCCGAGGAGATCGACGGCCTGTTCAGCGACGGCGCCGGGTTCGCCGGGTACGCGGCCGGCGACATCGGGCAGCAGCCCAACGATCCGGACATGATCGCGATGCCCGATGCCGGCTCCTTCACCAGGCTCCCCTGGAAGCCGAACGTCGGCTGGTTCGCCTCCGACGTCACCGTGGAGGGAGAGGAGTGGCCCTACTGCCCGCGGACGATCCTCCGCCATCAGATCGAGCGCTGCGAGGAGGCCGGCTACCAGTTCATGATCGGCTACGAGCTCGAGTACTTCCTGGTCCGAAAGACGGAGGACGGCGGGATCGAGATCGCCGACCAGCTCGACGATCTCGAGCAGCCGTGCTACGACATCCGCGCGCTCACCCGTTCCTTCGACTTCGTCACCGACGTGATCCGCAACGTCAACTCGCTGGGTTGGGGCCTCTACGCCACCGACCACGAGGACGCGAACGGCCAGTTCGAGCAGAACTGGTCCCCCGCCGATCCCCTGATCTCGAGCGATCGCGCCGTCTTCTACCGCTACATGGTCGAAGCGATGGCCCAGGAACGGGGTCTGATCGCGACCTTCATGCCGAAGCCGTTCGCCCATCTCACCGGAAACGGCTGTCACATGCACATGAGCCTCTGGGACGGCGACACCAACGTCCTGCTCGCCGACCCCAAGGACGACAAGCGCGGCCTCGGGCTGAGCGAGAAGGGCTACCACTTCCTCGGCGGCCTGAAGAAGCACGCCAAGGCCTACATCGCCCTCACCGCCCCCACCGTCGGCTCCTACAAGCGGCTGGTGATCGGTGCGCCCACCAGCGGCGCGACCTGGGCCCCGGCCTACGTCACCTACGGTTGGAACAACCGCACGATGATGCTGCGCATTCCCGACCATGGGCGGATCGAGGACCGCACCGTGGACGGCGCCTGCAATCCCTATCTGGCCGCGACGGTTGTGCTCGCCGCGGGGCTCGACGGGATCGAGAACGGGATCGACCCCGGCGATCCGAGCACCGGGAGCATGTATGAGACCAGCGCCGAGGACCGCGAGAAGATGGGGGTCGAGACCCTCCCGGAGAACCTGCTCGACGCGACCCGCCAGCTCGAGGAGGACGAGGTGCTGCGCAAGGCGCTCGGCAAGGTCCGCGACGGCGACTACGTCGACTACTTCATCAAGTGCAAGCGGCGCGAGTGGCAGCAGGCCCACGAGCAGATCACCAAATGGGAAATCGACCGCTACCTCCAGCTCTCCTGAGAACGAGGCTCGTCGATGTGCGGAATCGCAGGCCTCTTCTCTAAATCGAGCGGCGTCGAGGAGAGGCTCGGCGCCCACCTGAGCGCGATGCTCGCCCAGCTCGCCGAGCGGGGCCCCGACAGCGCCGGGGTCGCCCTCTACCGGGACCCCGCTCCGGCGGGATCGTGCAAGGTGTCGCTGTTCTCGCCGCAGCCGGGCTTCCCCTGGCCGGAGCTGGCGATGGAGATGGCCGGGCAGCTTCGCGGCGGTCGGCGAGGCCGAGGTGGTCGCCTCCCACGCCCTGCTGATCGTCGAGGGGGAGCCCGGCGAGGTGCAGCGCTGGATCGGCGAGCGCCATCCCGAGCTGCGGGTGATGAGCGTCGGGGAGCGGATCGAGATCTACAAGGAGGCCGGGGACCCGAGGGAGTTCATCGAGCGCTTCGGCCTCGCCGGCGTCTCGGCCAGCCACGCGCTCGGCCACACCCGGATGGCGACCGAGAGCAGGGTGACGACCGAGCACTCGCATCCGTTCTCGACCGGGCTCGACCTCTGCCTGGTCCACAACGGCTCCCTCTCCAATCACAACCGGCTGCGCGCCTTCCTGCGCGGCGAGGGGATCGAGTTCCAGACCGACAACGACTCCGAGGTGGCCGCCGGGTACCTCACCTGGCGTCTGCGCGAGGGCGACGAACTCTCGACGGCGCTGGAGGGCTGCCTCACCGACCTCGACGGCTTCTACACCTTCGCCGTCGGCACCGCCGACGGGTTCGCGGTGCTGCGCGACCCGATCGCCTGCAAGCCGGCGGTGATGGCGGAGAGCGAGGATTGGGTCGCAATGGCCTCCGAGTACCGGGCGATCGCCGCCCTGCCGGGGGCCGAGGACGCCGAGCTGTGGGAGCCCGAGCCGGGGCGCGTCTACTCCTGGCAGCGGGCGAGGGTGGCGTGAGCGCGACCGGGGTCGCCGCCGAGTCCGTCGACCTCTCGTCCAGCAGCGTCCGCGAGCTGAACCAGCGCCTCCACGATCTGCCGGACGCCGGGCCGAGCCGCTGGCTGGTCGAGAACCCCGGCGGTGCCCACGCGATCGCGGTCGGCCTCGACACCGAGGCCGAGGTCGAGATCGATGGGCACGTCGGCTACTACTGCGCCGGGATGAACAAGCTGGCGAGCCTGCGGATCGCCGGCAACTGCGGGGTCGGCGTCGCCGAGAACATGATGTCGGGGACGGTCGTGGTCGCCGGCGACGCCAGCCAGTCGGCCGGGGCGAGCGGCCGCGGCGGCCTGCTGGTGATCGAGGGCAGCGCCTCTGCCCGCTGCGGGATCTCGATGAAGGGGATCGAGATCGTCGTCCACGGCTCGATCGGCCACGCCGGCGCCTTCATGGCCCAGCGGGGCAAGCTGGTCGTCTGCGGCGACGCCGGCGATGGCCTCGGCGACTCGATCTACGAGGCGAGGATCTACGTGCGAGGGGATGCGGCGGGCCTCGGCGCCGACTGCATCGAGAAGGAGATGCGCGACGAGCATCGCGCCGAGCTTGCCGAGCTGCTGAAGCGGGCCGAGGCCGACGCGGATCCTGCCGACTTCCGGCGCTACGGCTCGGAGCGAAAGCTCTACAACTTCCAGATAGACAACGCGGGGGCCTACTGATGGCCGAGTTCGACGCCCTTGCCAAGGAGGAGGGGTTCCGGCCCGAGCAGACCGGGCGCTGGCGCCCGGGCCTGCGGGAGTCGGCGCTGTTCGACCGCAACGCGATCCACGAGATCCACCGGATGGCGCGGGAGGGGATCTACGACATCCGCGGCTTCGGCGCCAAGCGGCGCGTCCCCCACTTCGACGACCTCCTCTTCCTCGGCGCCAGTGTCTCGCGCTATCCGCTGGAGGGCTACCGGGAGCGCTGCGCCACCGACGTCACCCTGGGGACCCGCTTCGCCTCCGAGCCGATCCACCTGGAGATCCCGATCACGATCGCCGGGATGAGCTTCGGCGCACTCTCGGCGCCGGCCAAGGAGGCGCTCGGGAGAGGCGCCACCGCGGTCGGCACCAGCACCACCACCGGAGACGGCGGCATGCTTCCCGAGGAGCGCGATCACTCCGAGAAGCTGATCTACCAGATCCTCCCCTCCCGATACGGGATGAACCCCGACGACCTGCGCCGCGCTGACGCGATCGAGGTCGTCGTCGGCCAGGGTGCGAAGCCGGGGGGCGGCGGGATGCTGCTGGGGCAGAAGATCTCCGACCGGGTCGCGGAGATGCGCGACCTGCCGAAGGGCATCGACCAACGCAGCGCCTGCCGGCATCCCGACTGGACCGGCCCCGACGACCTCGAGATCAAGATCGGGGAGCTGCGCGAGATCACCGATTGGCGCAAGCCGATCTACGTCAAGATCGGCGCCACCCGGACCTACTTCGACGTAGCGCTGGCCGTCAAGGCCGGCGCCGACGTGATCGTCCTCGACGGGATGGAGGGTGGGACCGCCGCCAGCCAGGAGGTGTTCATCGAGCACGTCGGCATCCCGATCCTGGCGGCGATCCCGGAGGCGGTGCGCTCGCTGCAGGAGCTCGGAATGCACCGCAAGGTGCAGCTGATCGTCTCCGGGGGGATCCGCTCCGGGGCCGACGCGGCCAAGGCGCTCGCCCTCGGGGCCGACGCCGTCTCGGTCGGCGTCGCCGCGGTGATCGCGCTCGGCGACAACTCGCACGAGTTCGAGGCCGACTACGAGGAGATCGGCACCTCGGCCGGCTACTACGACGACTGGCACGAGGGCCGCGACCCGGTCGGCATCTCGACCCAGGACGAGCAGCTGGCGCGGCGTTTCGACCCCGAGATGGGCGGGCGACGGCTCGCCAACTACCTGCGGGCGATGGTGCTCGAGGCCCAGACCCTGGCCCGCGCCTGCGGCAAGTCGCACGTCCACAACCTCGAGCCCGAGGACATGGTGGCGCTGACCCTGGAGGCGGCGGCGATGGCCAAGGTGCCGCTCGCCGGCACCGACTGGATTCCGGGAAAGGACGGCCGCAGCTGAGCCGCAACCTGGTAGAGCTGGTCCGCCGCCACCACGCGGAGCAGGCCCCCACCGCACTCGACGTCCTGAAGCGGGCGATGGACGAGCGCGGCGAGATCACCGACGAGGACCGAAGCCGCGCCGCAGAGCTCTCCGGGCTTCCCGAGGCCGCCGTGCACGGCGTCTCCACCTTCTATGACGATCTGCTGCAGCCACGTGGCGGCCGCCACGTGCGGGTCTGCACCGGGACCGCCTGCTTCGCCGCCACCGGTGACGAGCACGTGCGGGAGCTGCGCGAGCGCCTCGGGCTGGGGCTTGGGGAGCGAAGTGCCGACGGGAATGTCTCGCTGGCGGAAACCGTCTGCCTCGGCTTCTGCCACTCCTCGCCCGCGGTCCGCATCGGCGACACCGTCGACGCCGGCAGCGGCGTGGTCGAGCGGGTCGCCTCCGGGGAGGAGGTCGCCGCACCCGAGCCCCCCTGGCAGAGCACCCTGCCCGAGCCCGTCCTGCTGCGCCCCGGCGACTACTCGGGGCTGCGCCGGGCGCGGGAGGAGATGACCCCGGCAGAGCTGCTCGAGGAGGTGAAGGCGGCGAACGTCCGCGGCCGCGGCGGCGCCGGGTTCCCGGCCGGGCCGAAATGGGAGTTCGCCGCCAAGGCGCCGGGGGAGGAGAAGTTCATCGTCGCCAACGGCGACGAGGGCGACCCGGGCTCCTACATCGACAAGTACCTGATGGAGCGCAACCCAGGCCTGCTGATCGAGGGGATGGCGATCGCCGCCCACGCGGTCGGCGCCGCCCACGGCTTCGTCCTCACCCGCTCGGAGTACCCGCGCTCGAAGCCGCTGATCGAGGCCGCCGTCGAGGAGGCCCGCGAGGCGGGCGACCTGGAGGGCTTCGAGATCACCGTGCTCGAGGGCGCCGGCTCCTACGTGGTCGGCGAGGAGACCGCCCTGCTGGCCTGCCTGCAGGGCCTACGGGGAACGGTCTCGGCGCGCCCGCCGTTTCCGGCCCAGCGCGGGCTCTTCGGGCTGCCCACGGTCGTCAACAACATCGAAACGCTCTGCAACATCCCCTTTGTCGTGGCACAGGGGGCCGCGGCCTACGCCGAGCTCAGCCCGGGGGCGACGCCCGGCTCGAAGCTCGTCTGCTTCAACGAGCGCTTCGCCCGGCCCGGCGTCTATGAGGTCAGCTTCGGCAGGCCGGTGCGCGAGCTCTGCGAGGAGCTCGCCGGGGGCCTGGTCGAGGGACGCGAGATCAAGGCGGTGCAGATCGGCGGGCCCCTCGGCGGGATCCTGCCCGCGCACCTGCTCGACACGCCGTTCGACTTCGATCAGCTGGCCGAGCAGGGCTGCATGGTCGGCCACGGGAGTATCTTGGGGTTTGACGACCGCACCGCGATGAGGGACCTCGCAACGCATCTGCTTCGCTTCGGCGCCCACGAGAGTTGCGGCAAGTGCTTCCCCTGCCGCATTGGGCTGCGGCGGGCCCATGAGGCTTTCGCCCGCGATCAGCCGGTCGACCGCGAGGCGCTGGAGGACCTGCTCGAAGTGCTCGAGGTCTCCAGCCTCTGCGCCCACGGCGGCGGCATCCCCGCTCCGATGCGCAGCCTCCTCGTCCACTTCCCCGAGGAGCTGGGGCTGGCATGAGCGGGCTCACCGATCGACGGGCAGCCGGCAGAGTTCGAGAGCGGCGCGACCCTGCTCGAGGTTGCACGCGCACGGGGCGCCACAGTGCCGACCCTCTGCTTCGACGAACGCCAGGCGCCATTCGGCGCCTGCCGGGTCTGCCTGGTGCTCGCCGACGACGCGATCGTCCCCGCCTGCACGACCCAGTGCCGCGAGGGCATGGCGGTCGAGACCACCGACGAGCGTGTGCGCCGGATCGCCAGGGGCGTGGTCGAGCTGGTCCTCTCCGAGCTTCCCGAGCCGCCGGAGCCCCACACCGAGCTTGCCGGCGTCGCCCGCCAGCTCGAGGCCGGCGAGCCGCGCTGGCGCGGCGAGACCCACGCGCTGCGCCACGACACCAAGCACCCCTACCTCGTCTTCCGCCACGAGCTCTGCATCTCCTGCGGGCGCTGCGTGCGGGCCTGCGATGAGGTCCAGGGGACCTTCGCCCTGACCGCCACCGGGCGTGGATTCTCCTCAAACACCGCGGCCGGGCTCGACCACGGGTTCCGGGACTCCGCTTGCGTCTCCTGCGGCGCCTGCGCCGATACTTGTCCGACCGACGCGATCACCGAGCAGACCCTGCTCGAGGAGGTGTTCAGGTGAACGACGACCGCTTCGAGAAGAACGTGATCACGACCTGCGGCTACTGCGGCGTGGGCTGCAGCCTCGAGGCGCGGGTCGATGGCGGACTCGATTCGCTCGATCGCCCCTGGCGACGGGCCGGCCAACCACGGCCACACCTGTCTCAAGGGCCGCTTCGCCCACCGCTTCTCCCGCCATCGTGAGCGGCTTACGACGCCGCTGATCCGTGAGCGCGGAGAGTTTCGCGAGGCGAGCTGGGAGGAGGCGATCGAGCTGATCTCCGCCGAGCTCGGCCGGATCAAGGGAGCCGACGGCCCCGACGCGATCGCCGGCCTCGCCTCCTCGCGCGCCACCAACGAGGACTGCTACGTGATGTCGCGGCTGATGCGGGCGGCGATCGGAACCAACAACATCGACAACTGCTCGCGGGTCTGCCACTCCCCCACCTCCTGGGCGCTGCGAAAGTCGCTGGGGCTCTCCGGCGCGACCGGGGCCTTCGACGACATCGACTTCGCCGACGCCGCGATCCTGATCGGTGTCAACCCGACCGCCGGGCACCCCGTGGTCGGGGCGCGGCTGAAGCAGGCGGCGCTGCGCGGCTGCCGCCTGGTGACGATCGACCCACGGCGGATCGAGCTGGCCGACTACGGCGCCCTGCACCTCGCCCCGAGGCCGGGAACAAACGCCGCGGTGATGCTCGGCCTGGCGCACGTCGCGGCCCGCGACGGCTTCCTCGACGAGGGCTTCGTCGAGGCGCGCACCGACGGCTACGGGGCGGTCGAGGAGCTGCTCGGGCAGTACTCGCCGGAGGCGGTCGAGGAGATCACCGGGATACCGGCCGCCGACCTCGAGCGGGCCGCGCACATCTACGCCGAGGCCGGCGAGGCCAGCATCCTCTGGGGGCTGGGCGTGACCGAGCACAAGTACGGCTCCGAGGTCGTGCGGCTGATCTGCAACCTGGCGATGATGACCGGCAAGATCGGCCGGCCCGGCTCCGCCCTGCTGCCGCTGCGCGGGCAGAACAACGTCCAGGGGTCCTCGGACATGGGGGCGCTCCCCGACACCTACACCGCCTACCGCCCGGTCGGCGACGAGGAGGTCGCGAGTTCGTTCGAGCAGGCCTGGGGGGTCCCGCTCTCGCGCCAGAAGGGCTTCACGATCCCGCAGATGTTCGACGCCGCGGTCGATGGCCGGTTGAAGGCGATGTACATCTTCGGCGAGGACGTCGCCCAGACCGATCCCAACAGCGCCCACGTGATCGCGGCGCTCGAGTCGCTCGAGTTCCTGGTCTGCCAGGACATCTTCGAGACCGAGACCAGCAAGTACGCCGACGTCGTCCTCCCCGCCTCCTCCTTCCTCGAGAAGAACGGGACCTTCACCAACGCGGAGCGGCGGATCCAGCTGGTCCGGCCGGCGCTCGACCCCCCCGGCGAGGCGCGCACCGACTTCGAGATCATCACCGAGGTCTCGCGGGCCCTGGGGCACGAGATGGGCTATCCGGACCCCGCCGCGGTGATGGACGAGATCGCAGCGCTGACCCCGCACTTCGCCGGGGTCAGCTTCGCCCGCCTCCAGGGCCGGACCTTGCAGTGGCCGGTGGCGGCGGACGGGACCGACGCGCCGATCCTCTACGCGGAGCGCTTCGAGAAGCCCGACGGCCTGGGACGCTTCGCGCCGATCCCCTACAAGCCACCCGGCGACGCTGCCGACTCCGACTTCCCGCTGATCCTGGTCACCGGCCGGGTGCTTCAGCACTACAACGCCGGGACGATGACCAGGCGCACCGGCAACCTCGAGCTGGTCGATCGCGATTGGCTCGAGGTGCACCCCGACGACGCCGAGCGGCTCTGGATCGGCGACGGGGACAAGGTCTCGGTGCGCAGCCGGGTCGGCCGGATCGAGCTGGACGCGAAGGTGACCGAGCGGATCGAGCCCGGGCACGTCTTCACCAGCTTCCACTTCCCGGAGGCGAGGACCAACCTTCTGGTGGGCAGCTCCGCCGACGTCAACACCTCCTGCCCCGAGTACAAGGTGGTGGCGGTGGATGTGCGGCCGGTCGCCGAGCGGCCGTCCGACAAGCCGGCGATCGGAGTCGCCGGTTGAGCGACCGCATGGTCGCCACGGTCGAGCACGACGGCCGCACCGACGAGGTGGCGGTCGAGGACCCGCTCGAGATCCGCGTCGACGGGGAGCCGCTGGCGGTGACCATGCGCACCCCCGGCCACGACGAGGAGCTGGCCCTCGGGTTCCTCTACGGGGAGGGCCTGATCGACAAACCCCACGAGACCGGCCCGACCGAGGACTTCGCCTCCAACATCGTCGAGGTGGCGGGGCCCCTACTGCGCGATCCGGGGGCCCGCCGCTTCTACACGACCTCCTCGTGCGGGATCTGCGGACGGGGGGCGCTGGAGGAGGTCGCGGTGATGGCGCCTCGGTCGCGGCCGAGGGCCCGCGCGGTCTCGCGCCGCCTGCTCGCCGATCTGCCGGAGCGGTTGCGGCAGCCGAGCTTCGATCGCACCGGGGGGCTGCACGCGGCCGGGCTGTTCGACCCCGAGCGGCCGAGCTGCTCGAGGTGCGCGAGGATGTCGGGCGCCACAACGCCCTCGACAAGCTGGTCGGCTGGGCGCTAATGGGCGAGCGAGCTGCCGCTGGAGGGCCGGATCGCTCTGCGTCAGCGGCCGGCTCTCCTACGAGCTGGTCCAGAAGGCCGCCGTCGCCGGCGCTCCGATCCTGGTCGGGGTTGGCGCCCCCAGCTCACTGGCGATCGAGCTCGCCGCCGATCGGGGGATCACCCTCGGCGGGTTCGCCCGCGAGGGCAGCGTCAACGTCTACACCGGGCGCTCACCGGCTCGCCTGAGCCCGATGGCCGGCCATCTCGGTTGGGGCCTGGTCTGACTGGCGAGTCGCCATTCAATCCGTCTCACTTCCGTGAGAGTTCTCTCATCCCGTACTTAGGCCGGCACTGGTTTGCTGACGGTTCTGCACAATGCCAGCTTCATCGTCTGGATCGCGCTGATAACCCTCCACGTACTCGGCCACATGCTCGAGTCCCAAGGCTCGCCTTCGGACGACTGGCGGACGACAGGGGGTCGCGAAGCCGAAATCGCGGGCTCGGAACTGCGGCTGATGCTCCTGGGTAGCGCAATCTCGACCCCGCGGACCCGGTCGCTGCGGCGGTCGACGATGGCGATTTCGTGGTTGCCAGCGCCGCCGTTGACAACGTCGGCGGCGCCATCGTCCGGCTTGATCTTGTTGTCGGCTGCGCCGCCGGAGAGCGTGTCTTTTGTCGCCGCCGATTACGTCGTTGCCGGCCTCGCCGCGTACCAGGTCGCCGCCGCCACGGCCGTTGATCCGGTCATTCCCGCCTCTGCCGCCGATTACGTCGCCCCCGGTCGTGCCGGCTAGCGTGTTCGCCCGATTGTCCCCGAGAATCGCGCGCCTGCGGAAGAAAAACGCTGAGCCTCACGTTCAACTTCCGGATGAAGACCTTTACCGGCGGCTACCACCGATCCCCCCGCTACTACGCGGACCTCGTCCGCTTCCACCGCCGCGGTACCAAGACCTTTGCACGGGAGACCTTCGACCTCTTCCGTGACACGCAGGCGCTTGGCGGCAGTCGACTGCTCGAGATCGGCTGCGGCGGACGTGCCGGTGCAACCTTGCTTCACCACACGTGCGGTGCTCGCATTACCGGGATCGACTTCGACATTGTCGGCTTTGGATTCCGGACTCGGTTTGCCGAGCTGCGCGAGAATGGCGTTGAACGAGCGGCCAAGACCCTGCTTCGCCAATTTGCCTTCGACCGCGCTTACTACGACGAACTGGCCAACCTTCTTGGTCGGCCTTTGAGGTTCGATGCAGACCTCCGCCGGATGGATGCCCGCAAGCTAGCTTTACCCGATGACGAGTTCGACCTTGTCTATAGCAACTGGGTTTTTGAGCACATTGACGGGATCGATGAAGCAGCACGTGAAATTGCCAGAGTGCTGAAACCTTCTGGCAAAGCGTGGCTGGACATCCATCTCTTTCCATGTCTGTCTGGAGGGCATGTCCTCAGCTGGAGAGAGCCATCGCACCCACCTCGCACTCCCCCTCCCTGGGACCACCTGCGCGCCCGAACACAGCCCGCTGATACATATTTGAACGAGCTCTCGGCTTCCGACTACCTTGAAGTATTTCGTCGCTACTTCACGGTTGAGTCTCTCCAATACCTGACACAAGGCGAGGATCTCGCCACGGAGGAGATTGTCAAAGAGACCGGCTACAGTCGCGAGGACCTGACGAGATATCGGCTGCTTCTGCTGCTCACCCCACTGGAGGTGGGTGAGTCCGCTAGAACCGACCTGCGCGCCCAGGCCCCACTAGCTTCGCTTTCTGGCGATAGTTGACGACCCGACTCTCACGCGTGTTCGACCGGTCTCAAACCTCCGTAGAACTTGCGAAGCGAGGTGGAACCCCCGAGGGGAACGCGGGTATGCAGTCTCGACCATCACCCCGGTTCCGATGAAGCAGCCCGAACCAATGCTGACGCCACGAAACCGGTGCACGGCGATCCGAAAGGTTTCCGCTCCCCGCGCATAAAGCGATCAGCGCGAACACCGCCGCGGCTTGGCACGGGGTGTGGCCCGCCCCTCGCAGGAATCTCCTCCCGTCGTTGAGCGACCGCCGGTCGCCACGGTCGAGCACGACGGCCGCACCGACGAGGTGGCGGTCGAGGACCCGCTCGAGATTCGCGTCGACGGGGAGCCGCTGGCGGTGACCATGCGCACCCCCGGCCACGACGAGGAGCTGGCCCTCGGGTTCCTCTACGGGGAGGGGCTGATCGACAAACCCCACGAGACCGGCCCGACCGAGGACTTCGCCTCCAACATCGTCGAGGTCGCCGGGCCGCTGCTGCGCCACCCCGGCGCCCGCCGCTTCTACACGACCTCCTCGTGCGGGATCTGCGGACGGGGGGCGCTGGAGGAGGTCGCGGTGATCGCCCCGGTCGCGGCCGAGGGCCCGCGGGTCTCACGAGAACTGCTGGCGGATCTCCCCGATCGCCTGCGACAGCCGGCCTTCTCCCGCACCGGCGGGCTCCACGCCGCGGGCCTCTTCGATGCCGGCGGCGAGCCCGTGATCGTGCGCGAGGACGTAGGCCGCCACAACGCTCTCGACAAGGTGATCGGGTGGGCGCTGGGCGAGGGGCTGCTCCCATTGGCGGACCGAATGCTCTGCGTCAGCGGCCGGCTCTCCTATGAGCTGGTGCAGAAGACCGCGGTGGCCGGCGGCCCGATCCTCGTTGGGGTCGGCGCCCCCAGCTCACTGGCAATCGACCTCGCCGCCGACCGCAACATCACGCTCGGCGGCTTCGCCCGCAAGGGCAGCATCAATGTCTACTCGGGCGCTCACCGCCTCGCCTGAGCCCGGCGGCCATCTCAGCCGGGACCTGGTCTGACCGGCAGGGGTCGCCACTCCATCCGCCTCCCCTATGTGAGAGTTCTCTCATCTTCTCCTTAGCCCGGCCTAAGCCTCTGCGGCCAGGATCGACGTTCGATGTACCGAGAGACCGACGTTCTCGCCCGCGACGGGGTGGTGGGAAACGCGCGCGTGACCGGCGGCGCAGCGGCGATGCTGCTCATCCTTCTGGCGATCGAGGGGGCGACGATCCCCTTCATCGGCCCTCTCGTCGGGCCTCACATCTTCATTGGAATGCTGCTCATTCCGCCGGTCCTGCTGAAGCTCGCCAGCACCGGCTATCGCTTTACCCGCTACTACTCCGGCGCGCCGAGTTACCGCCGCAACGGCCCCCCGCCCCTTGCCCTGCGGGTGCTCGCGCCCGGGGTGGTCCTGACCACCCTGGCGTTGTTCGGGACCGGGGTCGCGCTGCTGATCACCGGTCCCACGGGCTCGCTGACGGTCCTGCACAAGGCCAGCTTCATCGCCTGGTTCGTGCTGATGACCCTCCACGTGCTCGGCCACGTGCTCGATGTCCCGAGGCTCGCCTTCGCCGACTGGCGGAGCAGAGGGGGTCGCGAAGCCGAAATCGCCGGCTCCGGGCTGCGGCTCATGCTCCTGGGCAGCTCAATCCTCGCCGGCTTCGTCCTCGCGGCGGCGACAATCTCTCTCGCCGCTCCGTGGCTCTCCTCCCTCCCAGGCGGCTGATCCCGAATCCCGGCGAGGCCGGCGCCCCAATCCTGGTCGGGAAGGCGCCCCCAGCTCACTGGCGATCGAGCTGGCCGCCGATCGGGGGATCACCCTCGGCGGCTTCGCCCGCGAGGGCGGGTCAACGTCTACACCGGCCCCGAACGCGTTCTCGACTAGCAACGGCGAACAAGAGCGAGGACGATCGTCTCGAACCGTGGCTACGGCTTTCCACCCGTCTGCTTGACGAAGGCGTACCAAGCGGGCTTCGGCTTGCCGGCGAAGGTGAAGAGGCCGGATCCGCCGCAGATCGCGCAGTTGCTGTCCGGATCGTCGTCCCAGGAGAACCAGTAGGTGCGGCCGATCCTCCACCGGGCCCGGTTCCTCCTCAACATCGTGTAGGCAAGCTGCAGCTGCTTCTTCTGCCCCTTGGGTCCCCTCGCCGAGGGCAGCGACGGATCGTGCCCGGAGCCCCAGCCGAACTCATCGATCCAGAGCGGCGTTTTCTTGTCTCCCGTACCGCTTCATCAGCGCCGCGGGTGTTGACGATCTGCCTCTTCATCACCCTCACAGTGGCCCCGTAGGGGTGCAGGGCGTAGGCATCGAAGGCGGACTTGACCCCCTTGACCTTGTAGAGCCGCCTCATGAAGGCGATGTCGTTCATGTCCCCGTGGAGCTTCGGCTGGTAGGGCTCTCCGAAGAGGCCGCCGATCACTATCTTCGCCCCCCGATCGACCTTGTTCAGGGTCTGGCGGGAGATCTTCAGCATCCGCGCATAGCCGACCGGCGAGATCGGCTTGGTGAACGAGTCCAGGTTCATCTCGTTCCAGATCTGCCAGAAGCGGACCGGTGAGTAGGGGACCGTCCGGGTTGAGCTTCCAAAAAGTGCCGTGCGGTCCGTATCGAGCGACCAGGGCCGCCAGGAACGTCGTCCAAGCGCGCTCCTGGGCGGGGGAGCCGACCGGCATCGCCGCCCGTCGCCGTGGTTGACCCAGTAAGGGGTGGAGTACGATGAAGGGAAGCACGTCAAGACCGGCCTTCGGGGCGAGCCTCATCACGTGATCGACCGAGGACCAGTTGTAGACGCCGGGGAGGTAGTTGATCCCCCGCCAGTAGACGGGGGTCCTGAAGGTGCGGATCCCCCCGCGCCGCATCCTCGCGTACTGCGCCGGAGTCGGCGTGCCGGAGTTCGGGTTGATTCCGAAGAATTTCGCGGGCAGGCGCGCATGATGGTGCTTGTGGTGATGCTTGGTTCCCCCCGAGCCCTGCGCCACCGACCCAGCGACCAGGCCGAGCGCGCAGATCACGGCTATGGGAACGAGCTTCTTCCAGACCATGTTGCCTTTCCGCCTAAGTCTCCGAAATCCCCAGGGCCATTTGACCCGGACCCTGCAGCTGGAAAGGAGCAAACTACCGCTCCGCCGGCCATCGATTGAGTAGGTCAGACCTCAACTCGAACATCCGTTGAGTCAGGCGAGAAAGCTTAGTCCGGTCAGGCAGGCGGACGAGCAAGATCGGACCCGGCCAACACGGCCTCGGCAACCCGGACCAGCTCGTCGTCTCGCAGCTCCGGGAAGATCGGCAGGGAGATCTCCTCGCGTCGCCCAAGCAGACGCCGCCGGGAACGGGCCTTCGAATTCGATCCCTGAAAGCGCAGGCTGGGCATCGAGGGCGGGCGCAGTAGTGGACCCCGGTGGGGATTCCCGCGGCGGCGAGATGGTCGCGGAGAGAATCGCGATCCTCGCAGCGAACCGGGAAGAGGTGAAATACGGAAGAGTCGCGGCCTTCCAGGGTGCGATTCGGACAGGGCAGCAGCTCCCGGTAGCGGGTCGCGTGGCGCCGGCGGGCATCGTTGGCGGCGTCGAGATCACCCAGCTTCAGCCGGAGCACCGCAGCCTGGAGACCGTCGAGGCGCTCGTTGAACCCGGGCTCGCGGTGGACGCCGTCCCCGCCGCGGCCCAGATCGCGCAGCGCCCTGGCGCGGTCGGCGAGCTGTGCGTCATCTGTGCAGATCGCCCCGCCGTCGCCGAGGGCGCCGAGGTTCTTGCTCGGATAGAAGCTGAACCCGGCGGCCAGCCCGAACGAGCCCGCCCGTGCGCCGGGGGGGCCGGCGCCGTGAGCCTGGGCCGCGTCCTCGATCACCGCCAGTCCATGCCGTGGAGGCAAGCCTCCCGACCGCCTCCATCTCGCAGAGCTGGCCGTAGAGGTGGACCGGCATGATCGCCGCGGTCCGCTCGCTCACCCGTGCCTCGGCGGACTCGAGGTCGATCAGGCCGTCCTCTTCGAGCACGTCGCAGAGGACAGGCGTCGCCCCGGCGTGGATCACGGCGAGCGCCGAGGCGACGAAGGTCATCGCCGGGAACGATCACCTCGTCGCCGGGGCCGATGCCGGCGGCGAGCAGCGCGATCGTCAGGGCGGCCGTGCCCGAGGAGACCCCGACGCAGTGCTCGAACGCCGACGTATTCGGCGAACTCCGCCTCGAACGCGGCCACCTCCTCGCCGAGGATGAAGGCGCTGCTGCCGATCACCCGGTCCAGGGCTTGCCGCAGCTCTTCCTCGATCGCCGCGTGCTGCCGATCGAGACCGGCAAACGAGATCGGGTTCTCGCCCGCCATCGGCCTCAGGCGGCGGGCTCGATCTCGACGAGCCGGATTTCCGACCACAGTGGCTCCCGCCGCCACGTCCCGGGTGACGACCGAGCCGGCGCCGACCATCGCCCCATTCCCGATCCGCACCCCGCCGAGGATCACGGCAGCGGAGCCCACCGCGGCGCCTTCCCCGACCTCGGTCTGCAGCAGCTCCCAGTCCTCGTCGTCCTTCAGCACGCCATCGGCCGTCGTCGCCCGGGGGAGCTTGTCGTTGATGAAGACGACGCCGTGGCCGATGAACGCCCCGTCGCCGATCTTCACGCCCTCGCAGATGAACGAGTGGCTCTGGATCTTGCAGTCGTCGCCGATCTCGGCCCCGCGCTGGATCTCCACGAACGTCCCGATCTGGGTCCTCGAGCCGATCCGGCACCCGTAGATGTTGGTGAAGGAGCGCACCACGACGTCATCTCCGAACTCGACCTCGACGATGAGGCGATTGGGGGCGCTGTTGGCTGGCTCTGAAGGCATCGGCGGGAGGTTTACACAAGGCCCGGCGGGCGGGTGGCCGCTCGTCCTCCCGAAAATAGGGGGTGGCGGTCCAGTTTGGCGCCTTGGCGCCGATAGCACCTTGATGCCGCGATCGCCTCTGGCGCCTCCCAGGTTCGAAGCCCCTTTCCGCCCTCCTCCTCGCTGCCGCGATCGCGCTCCTCCCCGGCGATTCCGCCGTCGGCCGGGAGCCCTGCCGCCGGCGCCGACCCAGGCGTTCTCCCCCCAGAGCTTCTGGAACGCCCCGCTGGCAGCCGGCGCCCCGATCGATCCCAACTCGGAGGCGATGGTCGCCGGGCTGCTCGGCGAGGTCAACTCCGAGCTGGCTCGCCACTACGGCCCGGGCATAAACACCAAGCAGTGCAGCTCACCGATCTACACCGTCGGGGCCGGCCAGCCCACGGTCAAGGTGGCGCTGGACGGCGGCAATCCCGAGCTGCAGAGCGCGCTCAACGCCGTCCCGATCCCGGCCGGCGCCAAGCCGGCGGCCGGCAGCGACGCCCACATGATCGTCCGGCAGCCGGCCACGGACAGCATGTGGGAGTTCTGGCGGCTCCAGAAGCGCTCCGACGGCTGGCACGCCGGCGGAGCGGGCGCCATGCGCAACGTCTCGACCAGCCCGGGCTACTACACCCCCGACGCCTGGTCCGGCGCTCAGTCCTGGTGGGGGGCGACGGCGACCGGGCTGCCGCTCCTCGGGGGGATGATGACCATCGCCGAGCTGCAGCGAGGGCGCATCGATCACGCTCTGGCGATGGCCGTGCCCCACGCCCGAGCGAAGGTGTGGTCGTGGCCGGCGACGCACAGCGACGGCGACAGCAAGGACCCCGCCTCGCTGCCCGAGGGGGCGCGGCTGCGGCTCAACCCTGCGCTCAACCTGAAGAAGCTCAACCTGCCGCCGATGACCCGGATGATGGCCGAGGCGGCCCAGCGCTACGGGATCGTGATCCGCGATCGCGCCGGAGTTGTCGCCTTCTACGGGGAAGACCCCTCCCGGCTCGCCACGAACCCCTATCCAGCGATCTTCGGCAAGAAGTACCCCGATCAGCTGCTGGCGAGCTTCCCCTGGCGCTCCCTCCAGGTCCTGCGCCTCGATCTCCGCGGTTCGGGCTAGCCTGGACCCCTTGGGTCCGCAGCCGCACCGTCCACCCCTCGAGCCGCGCGGCGTCGCCCGGATCTGCGCGCGACTCGGCGTCGCGGTGGCCGCCTTCGGGTCGCTGCTGGCGCTGGTGCTGACCGGCTGCGCGAACGCCGGAGAGCCCAGTCGCGACCGAACGACCCCACACGGCTTCGGCCAGATCTTCTCCCCGCAGGAGCTTCTGGAATCGGCCCCTCCGCAGGTCCGCGCCGATCGACCCCAGCTCAGCAGCGATGGTCAGCGGCTTGGTGGGCGAGGTCAACTCCGAGCTGGCTCGCGACTACGGCCCCTGGATCAACACCAGGGAATACAGCGTGCCCGTCTACACGGTCGGACGACGACAACGGAAGGTCAAAGTCGCCCTCGACCGCCATCTTCCGGCCCTCCAGCGGGCAGTCGACGCCGTGCCGATCCCCGCTCGGGCCCGGCCGGCTGCCGGCAGCGACCGCCACATGGTCATCCTGCAGCCCTCCACCGACCGGATGTGGGAGTTCTGGCGGATGCGCAAGGTCCATGGCCACTGGCACGCGGGGGCCGCCGGCGCGATGCGCCACGTCTCCACCAACCCGGGCCGGTTCGGCCCCCGCGCCTGGCCCGGGGCACAGCCGTGGTGGGGTGCGACCGCAACCGGCCTGCCGCTGCTCGGCGGCCTGATGACGATTCGCGAGCTGAAGCAGGGACACATCGACCATGCCCTGGCGATGGCGATCCCCGATTCCCGAAGCCGGCGTCTGGGCGCGCCCGGCGACCCACGGCGACGGCAACGTGGCGCGGCGAGACGCCCTTCCCGAAGGCGCCCGACTGCGTTTGGACCCGAGCCTCGACCTCGAGCAAGCTTCGCCTGCCGCCGCATGACCCGGATGATGGCCGAGGCCGCACAGCGCTACGGCATCGTGATCCGCGACCGCTCCGGAGTGGTCGCCTTCTACGGCCAGGATCCGACCCCAACCGGGAGAACCCCTACCCCTCGATCTTCCGGAATCGCTCCCCCAGCGAGCTGCTCGCCAAATTCCCGTGGCGCCGGCTGCGGGTGCTAAGGCTCAAGCTGAACCGGGCGCAATAGCGATTCCATTGCCCTCGCTGCTCGCGGCCGAAACCTCGCTCGTGTTATCTCGCCTTCCCTGATTTCTTCTCGCAACAATCACATTAGTGACGGCCAGATAGGGAAGCTTCACCCGAGTAAGCCAGAAACGGTTGAGGATGTGCGCAGCGTTTGCTGGAGGTCCTGGCGGGAGCCACTTGTACATATGCGTGAACTGTCCTGATACCCGGCTTATCTCGTCGAAACCGTTGCTTTGCAGCTCGGATTTCAGCCATTTGATGTTTGCGTGGCGACGGACGATTGGGCCGCTTCCATATTCGACCCAGGTCTCGATTCCGGCGGCAGTCCGTCTCATTTCGACCCGGTGCTTCCCCAGTTTTGCTGCGAGTCGATCGACCCACGTCTCAGGGGACCTCATATTAACCTCGCACACAACTAGCGTTCCGGTTGGCTTCGTTACCCGACACAGCTCTGCGACGGCGCCGCTTACATCTGGAACGTGCATCAAGACCCCCCAGCACAACACACAGTCAAATGACCAGTCAGCGTATGACAAGCTGGTCACATCTCCTGGCCTTACTGTGATCGAGCTAGCGAGACGCTCGTTTGCGACACGTCTCTTCGCATTGTTCAGTACATACTCCGAGAAATCGACCGCCTCGACGTCGAAGCCCCGGCGTGCAAGCCGAACTGCGTATGCACCGCCGCCACATCCCGCGTCGAGCAACCTTGCTCCTTGGGCTGCAGGCAGATAGCGACTCAGATGATCAATTGTGGTCTCGAAAAACGCCCCGTTCTCGTCGGTCCGATACGTCTGTTCCCACCGTTCATGCACCTCAGGCTTTGCCAATGCGTCTTTGACGCCATCGGCGCCACTCGACAACGCAGTCGCTGGAGGGTGCCGCTTCGACACCGGTGCATCGGAGAACGCCATTGCAACGAGCATCTCCTGCGCAAGACCAAATGTCAAGGTCCGGCGAAGATGCGAAGCGCGGCTCTCAGGTCCTTTTTGTCGTCCGTTGATTTGCCGCCTTGGCGCGAAATCGACGCCAGCGACGCACGGCCGGACGAACCGATCGTCGCGATGCTTCCGCTACCCGGCAGAGCGAGAGGCCCGGTTCCCGCAGGAATCTGCTGCCGTCGGTACCGAAAGCAACCGGGCAACACCGTCCGGCCAGCAGCGCTTCCACAATCGATCCGGTGGACTCGGTTTCCTCCAGATCGATCAACATGCCGATCGGATGAAACTGATGGCTGCTATGAAAATCGAGCCCGAAGAAGGGAATGAGCCTGGGATGATGCCGTGAGAGATGAATCCCGTCCAGCCCGGGCGCCCAGCCGTCGTATTTGCGATTCCAGACCTCGATGCCGACGAGTCGAGAGATCTCGATCGTCGCCCAGCGCCTGCCATGCGTCCCTTCGCCCCGGGTGGGCGAAGAACGGCCGCCCCCCCTCTTCGACGGCATCCGTGAGTAGCTGATCGGTTTCCCGCGCTTCACCAAGGAATGGGAGATCACCCCAAACCGCGATATGGAGATGGTTTGCTCGATCCGAGTATTCGATGCCGGGAACCAGCAGCGCCCCCTGGGCGCTGGCTTCCCTACAGGCCTCTCGATAGGCAGCCCAGCGATCCTCATCGAAGCCCCGATCGTGCTCCGCCATCAGAACGGCGGCGTAGTCGCGCCGCCTGAATTCCCGAGCAATGTCCTCGAGCGACCAGCTTCCGTCATAGGACCAATTCGAGTGAACGTGGACGGCTGCTCTTCACGCTCATGTCTCTCTCCGGCGGCTGCGCCGAACCGCTCCGACGGATGGTCGAGACGGTGTCGTCGACAGGAACCCCGAAGCTCTCCTCGGCGCCAGTTGTAGGCGCGATCGCCGCGCCGCCAGCTGAGGACCTCTCGTACGGTTCGCGCGCGGGGAGGCCATTTCACCCCGGCCGACTGCGGACCCCGGAGCACGGCCAGCAGGTGTACGGCCTCGCGGCCGAGGTGGCGGGCGTGGATCTCCGGTCAGCGCGCGCCGCTTTCGGGGAACCGTCGGTTCCTTCGCCCAGCGCCTGCGAGACTGCCCAAGCCGGATATTCGAGCGACTGATGCCCTCGATAGCGCCATGCTCCCCCAGGCTCGGCCGTTCAACTCGATGAACCACTGGCTTCCCTTCGGTGTCGCGAAGCATCTCGATCATGAAGATCCCCGACCAATCGAGGTCCGGTGATCATCCGTCGGGCCGTTTCGCGAATCGAGTCCTCCAGTGGAATCGACATGCAGGCGCTCGATCCCGAGCCGGCCGGATTCATCATCCGGATCCGTGCGATGTCGCGCTCCAGGCCCGAATGCCTGCGGCGGTTGCCAGACCGAATATGCCCTCCCCGGTCCCTCGAGGCGGGGTTGAGCGATCAGCGGAGATCCCTGCGGCGCCCGCCCGATCATTCGGTCGAGTTCGTCCTCGTCCTCACATGTAATCGCCGCGCCCCGCCAGATCAGACGGCCCCCCTCGTTCGGAAGCGGCCAATGCCGGCTTGACGACAATCGGAAATCGAAGATCGACGTCGCCCGGGGCGGGGTTCCGCCCTCGATCAGCCGGGTCGGCGGGATCGAAAAGCCGGCTCGCTCAGCGGCAGCACCCTGGAGCCGCTTGTCGAGGGCGACCTCCGTCTGTGCCGCTCCCGGACCGACGATCGCCGGCCCCACCCCGTTGCCACCCGTCGAGAGAGCCACAGGGAGACATCGTCCAGCGGCATCAGGGCCTCGGCATCCCAGGCGCGACAGAGCGCGCGAAGATCATCGAGCGAGCGATCGACGTCTTCCTCCGGGGCGGTGATCGGGCTCACCTCCGACCGGCTCGACCCTGCGCAAGGGCGGCGCTGAACCTCGTCGACTGAACGCGCACACCGAGAACCCCGAGTCGAGCAGGCTCCAGGCGCTCTCGATCGCGGCCAGGGCGTCGGCGAAGCCGATCAGGACGCGCCGACCGCTGCCGCGCCGCATCGCTTGTCTCTCGGTCGGCGATCAGGCATCAAACCCTCGCAGAACCGCCGCCGCTAACTAGAGTCAGCGCCTTGGGGCTGCTGATTGTCAACGCCGACGACCTCGGGCTTCGACCGGGCCACGACCGACGCGATCCTGACCTGCTTCGAGGCGGGGAGGATCAGCAGCGCCAGCGCGATGGTCTGGATGAGCGACTCCGAGCGAGCGGCCGAGCTTGCCCGGAGCTCCGGGATGCCGACCAGGCTGCACCTGAACCTGACGGAGCCCTTCACCGCCCATTCGGTTCCGCGGAGACGTTCGGCAGCGACAGGCAGCCCTGGCTCAGTATTTCGCCAGCGCTCGATTCGCCTACTGGTTCTGCGACCCGCGGACTCCAGGCGAAGATAGAGGCCGCAATCGAGGACCAGATGCGGGAATTCGAGCGGCTCTACGGCCGACAACCGACGGCGCTTGACGGCCACCAGCACGTGCAAACCTGCGCCAACGTCCTACTGTCGCGGTCGCTCGGAGAGGTCGAGGCGGTGCGCTCGACATTCACTTTCTCCCCGGCCGAGAAAGGATGGGTAAATTGGACGATCCGCTCGATCTCGAATTGGGTTTTGCGCGGCGCTTCAGGTCGACCCGCTGGTCCGGATCACTTCGGGCGGTGGATTACAGCATCGAGGACGACCGCCTCGCCGAGTGGGTTTCGCGAGCCCAGACATCCACCGTGGAACTGATGACCCACCCAGGTTGGGTCGACGAGTTTCATTTCCTCATGTCGTCTGATTGGCGGGACTTGATTGGGTCTGTGAGCCTGGGCACGATCGAGGATCTCCCAGAGATGAGTGCTTGATCCTGACTACGCCATTCGTTGAGAAGCGGGGCAGAAGCGGCGCGGTGCCCGAACGCAATGTTGACATCGGCCGCCCGCTTGGCGACGCTAACGACAGGAGAGGGCCGAGGCCGAGGTGACTGAAACCCGATGGAGCTGAGCCGAGAAGACGATGAAGAGTCCGCCATCAGCCGAGATGCCGATGATGCCGAGGGCACAAAGGTGATGAGGAGCGCTGCTAGCACGTCCAAGAGCCTGAGCTCATTGCGCATCGGGGACAGGCACTACAAAGCCTACGTTGGGCCGCCTCTTGAGTTCGATCTCATCGCCTCAATCCAGTTTCGAATTCTCACAGCGTTTGGTCTCAGAGCTCATCACCGACTCCTTGACTTCGGTTGTGGGTCATTGCGCGCCGGTCGCCTCCTCATCCCCTACCTCGATCCGGGCTGCTACCACGGTCTTGAGCCCAACTCGTGGCTCATCGAAGAGGCGATAAGAGAGGAGGTCGGCGCGGACCAGATCCGCATCAAGCAGCCGGCCTTCTACGATAACAACACGTTTCGGGTCGATGCTCTCGGCACGAGCTTCGACTACATCCTGGCGCAGTCGATCTTTTCTCACGCGGGTCTTGAGCTTGTGATCCCGTGCTTAGCTTCAATGGCCAGAGCGCTCGAGCCGAGAGGAGTCATTCTCGCGACATTTCAAGAGTCCGGCTGGCCAGCCAGCGATTCCCAGAAGCGCGGATGGATATACCCGGGATGCGTCTCGTATCGTCCGCGCACGATCTACCGGGCCGCCCGCGACGCTGGTCTCCATGCGCGGCGACTCCGGTGGTACCACCCTCGTCAGCGCTGGTACGTTTTGGCGACCGATCCGGCCGTGCTTCCCAGGTTGCTGTCCCGCAACCGCCAATCTAGCGACCGGCCCCCTATCCAATCCCCATCGTTTCCGAGGCGGATGGTCAGGGAGCTCCAAGCGCAGACGAAGAAGCGTCTACGGCCGCTATAGGATTCGCACCTCGCCGGGACATTCGAATCAGACTGGCACTGCTCTCCACCGTTCCGACGCTGACCAGACAATTCCCGCCCATGTCCAAAGCACGACGGGCGAAAAGGGACCCTCAAGCGGCGTAAAATAGACCACAATGGTCCACATAAGGGCGATTGCCAGAAGCCCAGCGCGCCAGGGCTCCCACCATGGCGGCGACCGCCTGATGATCGCCCCGCCGATCGCCAGGAGCAGGCAAAGCACCCACAAGATTGATCCCACTAGCCCCAACTCGGCAGCGTTGGAGAGATATGAGTTGTGGACCACCTGGGTACAGGGGGGCGCAAAGCCCTCATTCGACCGCAAGGTAGTGCTGCAGCTATCCGGCCCGACGGCGGTCAGAGGGATGTCCGCCTTCTGCTCGACAGGGGCGCCAGATCCCGGGAAGCGGCCCCAGCCAAAGCCAAACAAGGTCGCGCATCTCAACCATGTTCACCGCTGCCGATGAGAGGTTGGTGCGATCCCATAACGATTCCCGATCGCTCGCTCGCTGGTCCGCTTTTCCGGCGAACCCGGGAACAAGCAGAAAAGCTGCAATCACCAACGCCGCGATTGTGCCCGCGGCTGGAATCACGAAGCGCCGAAGGCCGCGAAATCCAAGCATAGTTACGATCGTTGCCGCCACCGCTGCGAGCCACACACCACGGCTCAAGGTGAACAGACAACCCAACACACAAAGCAACGCAACGGCGACAGCAGCACAGCGCACCCAGGGCTGCTGCCGCCAGGTCACAAAGGCGACCATTGCTGCAAGAGCGCAGGAGTAGAGGGCGATGCCATTGGCTTCCGCCTCCAGGAATGGACCCCTCGCCCTATCGGCGTGGATTCCGAGGGCTGGGTTGAGAATGAACTTCGGAAACACAAACGCGCTCGGTCCGACAGTCTCAAACAGAGCGGTTAGACCTAAATAGCCGCCAAGGATGACCAGAGCGCCAAGGAATATCTTGCGTCGGCGTTCGTCGTTAAAGGCAATCGGCGCTAGCAGGAACATGGAAAAGGGAGCTACGCCGAAACGATCCAACAGCCGAAAGAAGCCGGCGTTGCTGAAGAGCGTCCCGGCGGAGAAGGCAGAGGCCGCCGCGTACAAGATGGTTGCTGCCATAAGCAAATGGATCGGCTGGACACGAATGTCTTCACGATTACGGGCTCCCGGCGCCCGGAGGAGGAGCGCGGCAATCCCTGCACCAAGGAGGAGCCGATCCGGCGGTATGCAGATCCTCCGCGGAAGGCCAAGTTGTTGCCAGTTCCCGCCCAGCACAGAGAGGGCATAAATCGACGCAGTGAGAGTCCAAGCCGGATCGGGGTACCCACAAAGGAGATATGCGAGTCCAACAAGACCGATAACGGCGGCAACGACCAAGAACGGCAGTGGGCCCCGCTGTGGGGACACCGCTGCACCCCCCACAGCCAGGCAGGCCCCGGCAATCAGGAGGACGATGCTCGGTGATGCCCAGCTATGGCCCTTGGCTGGGTCCATGCACAGCCTGATCGCTCACCGATTCGCGCGCCACATTGCCAAGCAGCGCCAGCAGCCGCCCCCAAGAAGTCCAATCAGCACCAGCAGCTCAAACTTGGAATCCGATCGCTGCTCCCTTGGCGGGCCAGCGTGAGCACCTGAAGAGGGCTCCGGCCACCTGATTTTCCCGGGTCCGCTGGTAGGCGTTGCCAAGGGCTTGAGCCTCCAACTTCGCCGAATCTCGCTGGGCGTGAGCGCTATTCAGCGCAGTACTGCTGGCGCCAGCTCTCTGAAGATCCGCCAACCTTGCCTCTCGCTGGCTGGCTCGGTTCAGCGCTTTTTCATACTCCCTGAGCAAGCTGCTCGATGCGCTGCCGGAGCGCGCCAAGTGACCAACATAGGCAACGAGGGCAATGCTGGACCGGTTCGCCAGTCGCACCGCATCAGAATCCGATCAGCCTTGGCTTGAACGCGAATTATCGGGCTCGAGGGAACGGGCGAAGCGGAGACGTCAGACGCCACAGATGTCGCTGATAGACCCATTGCGCGCGCTACTGGATAGATCACTCGGTTGGCCTCGATGGCCCGGCTGTAGCCCGATGCAAGCGACGCGCTGGCGTCGGCGAACCCGATCAATCCGCTGGCATTGGTACCAGGTCTGTCTGACGGTGAGAGTCGCTTCAGCCGTGTAATGTGGCTGACGCAAGAGCCCGACCGCCACCGCCAATCCGACGAGCAGGATCACCGGAACGACGGCCGTGATCCAGTGCCAACTCACCGCATCCACAACGCCCACCCGGTAGTCGGACATATCGAGGCGGACGGGTTCGCGCGGTAGGGACAGCCCCCTCCCCCTCCTCCTCACCTGGGTGGTAGGCGACGAGTTCATCCTCGCCATTCTGGCGGTATGGGACCAACTCCTCGTCATCCATCCTCGACGTCATTTCGAAGTCCGTGTCCTCACGCTCATGATCTATTCGAGCGTCCCAGGGGCCAATACCCCCGTCGGATCCATCGCGCTGGATTTCAGAGCCTGAGACGCTCTCGGAGCCCATCTGATCCCGATGGCGGCGGTGTGAGCCTCGGTGGTTCCCGATACCCGCGCCGGGTTGCCCGCAACGACTTACCCGGCCGCACGTTGTGAGTCACGACACTCCCCGCACCAACAATTGCGTCGTCACCGATGGTCACGCCCGGCAAGATGATTGAATCGACCCCGACGTAGACTCGCTTTCCGATCGCCACCGGTTTGACCGCCGTATATCCCGTATGGCGTTTGGGATCGATCGTGGGCGACAATCCTGGACCATAACAGATGACGGAGACGTCACCAATCGCGATCTGGGATATGAAGCCTTGGTCGAGCAAGACCCTGTCGCCGAGTACACATTCTTCCCCAGCCGCAAGCCTCGGGCGACTTGGATTTACCGTTGGGTAACCACGCAAGCGCATTGCGATTTGCTCGAGATAGCGCCTCATCGCGAGGCTCCGAGACGCCCGGACGGGTCCGATCCCTTCGGCCGCGACCGAGATGTGGCTATTGGCTGAAGTCGGTCCCGACCCTCGCCCATGACCCTTCGGATTACGGGCCAGACGCGTCTTGGACGAGCAGGCACTGATCCCGGATCGACCTGCAGCTTCGAGTCGATCCTGATCTCGAGGCCTTCCGGGAGCTATTGGCAAGGGATCCGAGCGCCAGCCTCGCTCGGTGCTGGATAGGGAGTGCGGATGTCCCGCCACGCTGGCTAGAGCGCCCGGTGCCCCCATGAACAACGGGCGTCTCTATTCGGAGTGAGTCAACGCCTTCGGGTACGTCGAGAACTATTCGCCTCGACAACATTCGCACAGCCAACGATGTCCCCTCATTTCGGGTACTGAAGTTCGTTCGCGCTATTGAAGAAAGCGACGACCATTCGACGGCGCCAAGGCGATTTACCTCTTCCGCCCCGAACCGCAGCACGTCGAGTCCCTCACGCAGATCTCGATGATGGCCATACAAGAGCAGGGGCTGATTGAGGTAGGCCCGGAAGACGAGATCTCTCTTCGATGCAGCGAGATAATCACGCGCCATGAGAGGGAGGCCGCCAGCGAGAAGCTCCGCCTGATCGAACCCAGCGAGTAGGTGCTCCGCATCTGGCCGGAACCGCCACGGGTATCGCCAATCGATGCAGATCCCCTCGAAACCCAGACGAAACATCGCCCGCATTGCCTCCTCGGAGCACCGCTCATGTGGCGCGGCCATCACGCGGGACACCGGAATCGTTGACCGCCGCTCAAATGCTTCAACTCGGCGCAGGGCCTGAGTCATCACAGTAAGTGCGTTGTCTTCCGATCGGAGTTCCCCGAGTTCGTTTCGCAGGTGATCATTGCCATGCATCAGCAGTGAGAGAACATCGGGGGCACTCTTGAACAGATCGGTCACACTTCTGCGCGCTAGACCACTATCGAGAGGCACCATTGCAATGGCCACGTGGTAGCCGTAGCGACGAGCCTCTCGTAGGAGAGTTGCGTAGTTCAGATATCCATATGAGGGCCAGTGGAGGTTCGGGTCATCTAGTACGAACGCGGCTCGAACTGGAGGGTACGACCACGCCTGATCCGCCGTTACCGCACGAAGAAAATGCACGAGAGGGAGCAAAGACAGGAATTGACCCTGTCGCAGCTGATCTCGGAGGGGCTGCCCTTCAAGAGGAAGAAGCGGGCTGACCGCGGCGCGATCCAGCCTTGAACGGCCCTCGGCGCGGGCTACCCATAGGGGTGCGCCGTCGCGGGAAGCCAACGTCTCTTCACCAGCGGCGATCGCCAGAGGAGGAAGCTGCCCGGTGCGTCCATCATCCACATCTCGACCGCGGAGAATCGGGTGGATGAGCGGGGACTCAGTCAATCTGAGCCCAACCTTCCCATTCGCCGATTGCACCGGCGTCTTCTCAAGCTCCGGTACTGCAAGGCAGGGGATTTCCCTCTTCCACAGCTCGCTTGTCAATTCCGTGGATTCACCGAAGGCCACCGCACCGTCAAGTTGACCGAGATCGAGGCCTTGACGCTCCTCAAACGCCACCGGGTAGGCCTGCTCTAATGCGGCAAAAAACCGTGGCCGATGCCGTCGGACTCCGGGCGGGAACAACCCGATGAGCTTCCGGTCCATCGGTTCGCTTCAACCTCGAGACGGCACGTGCCCGGAAGCCGCGCCGTCCGCACCGGAGGTCATTGGGCAGGTCTCGACTTGACGCTCGGCCGAGCGGGGAGGAAACAACTCATGCGCCTCATAGGCGCTCCCACAGGCCCGAATCCGGAGCAGGTGCACCATTCGCGCTTGCCAGGTGGAGCCCACGAACGCGACCCCCGATGGACGCCGTATCAACCCCAGAACACCGCCGACCACCGTACGATGACGCCGTACCCGCAAGCAGCGATCTGCAGAAATGCTCGTCAGGGCTCCATTCGACCAATCATTGGGAAAGACGGCGATCGAGGGCCAACCGTCGCGGTCCACCTCAGAGCTTCGCCTGCGGATAAGAAAGCGCCAGAGCAGCATGCCTCCGAGCCCGACAACACGGTGTCTATGCGTCAGAATCGACCGACCCTCTTGCGCGGCATCACGGTACCGGCGCTCTTTCAGTGCAGTTCTTGCATTGTCCCAATCCGCGGTAGCCCTCCAGCGTTCTACATCACGTCGCGAGTACCATGCACGCCCTTCATATGACAGAGCGGCTGTTAGATGAGCATCCTGCATTGCGCGAAGGTCCTGAACCGACATCTGCTCGTCGTGCAGGCCATAATTGATGGTCACTATCGGGAGGAACAGCCCTGTACCAGACCCGAGCAGTCTGATCCAGAGATCCAGATCCTCGACAAGTCCACCGTGTGACCGAAAACCACCTTCTGCACGGACGGCCGAGCGGAGAACCATCACTGTACTCACGCAGACGAAGTTCCCCGGGAAGACGAGCGCGTTCGGTGCGCGGTGCAGTTCGACCTTGCGACCAACGGGGCCTTGGAACCTGCCGGAATGCGAGCCTGCACGGCATCGGAGCGCAGCACTCGCCAGCAAGACATGGCCGTTGCGATACGGCCACAGGGTCGCAAGGTGGTGCGGCAGCCACTCGTCGTCCGAATCGAGCAGAGCGATCCATTGCTGTGATGCGGCCTCGACCCCCGTGTTCCGCGCGGCACTCAATCCGAGATTCGTCGGATGCCGGACGAGCCTTGCACCAGCGTCGCGGGCGGCCTCCGAGGTACCGTCATCCGAGCCGTCGTCCACTACGATGACTTCCGCTGGGAGCCGCGGTCTTTGTGTTGCAACGCTCTCGAGCGCCCGTCTCAACATCCCCGCGCGGTTGTAGGCAGGAATGACTACGGAAACTGGCAACGGCGCTTTCTCCATTGGTTTTCCGGAATCCGGGAGGGGCGCCAGAGGTCGTAGCGGCTCCTGCAATGCCCTCCGGAGCACAAATCGCAGTGTGTCGATTGATTCCGTCATGACCCTGCCGGCTCCGCGGGCGCCGAAGGCTCAGTCATCAAGAGGCGCAACACGCTCGGTCCCCTTAGATCCACTGTCTTCCGCGCGCGTTGACGTATTGGCTCACGGAGCAGCGCATTCGCCAACCGCAGGGCGTCCCCAGTCAGGTGCTTGCTCCCAGCAGGCAGGTCCGTCAGTTGAGCCATCAGATCGTCCATGTCGTACCCCATAGTGCCCAATCGACGGGCCCCGACCCAGCGGAGGTAGCGTATGCACCACGTCTTCCGCAGTGGGTTACAGATCGTCCGCCTCCACTTGGCGGCAACAGATTCCTCGATCGCCGAATAATCTCGGGTTCCAACTTGGTCACCCATACTCCCCTCAAAGGTCAGATCGGCGAATCGCGTAAGCGAGGTCCGATCGAACTCAATTTCGAGGTAGTCAGCCACCTTGCGCCAGGCGTCCTCGCTAACGATGAGATCCTCGTATCTGACGCTCACCGCTTCGGCGGCGTGCCGCTCGTAAGCCGCCGTGAGATTCTGTATTCCGATGAACAAATCCGATCTGAACGTCTCGGGCTTCCATCTGCCGCCCTGCCAAGTCTCAATGATCGAGGCCACGACACTCAATGGATTCCGCCAAAGAAAGATGAATTTTCCATTTGGGAAGAGCCGGATAATGTCTTCGACAATCAGTGCATAGGGCGGAGACTTGTCGAGGAAGTATGTCGCTCCCGGCTCGCTGGCTCTCGCATAGAGGTTGAGAGCAAACGCCCGCACTTCGTCGAGATAGTCATCAAGTCCTCGCGGAAGCTGAGAGGCAAATTCGTGCAGAGCGCGAGCAAGCAAGGCGGGCGTATAGTCTCCTGACACTCCTTGATCGCGTAGCGCGTAGATCTGCGGTAGCAGAAGCCAGGGCTCTGAACGGGTTGCGATTTCATCGTGAGATGCGAGCACGCGCTGTACCAGAGTCGACCCACTTCGAGTCACCGAAAAGAGAAACAGTGGACACGGCTCTTCATCGATTGCTGCCGCGACAGACGTCCGCTCTTGATTCAGACTCATGTCGTGGAGCGGGGCCGGTTGGGGAAAGCAATCCGCGATGCGACCGAGCTGCGACGACGAACCGCAGCCCAGACAGATCGAACGCGCTCTCGGTCGCGTCCGTTAACTCCCCCGCCAGCACGAAGACGGCTGCGTAGACAGCCGCGCCCAACACGATCGCAATGAATGTGCCGAGCGCCCCGGACAGGAACACGTCGCCGGCGCGAGCCGAGACCACGCCGACCACGTAGGCGAGCGCGAGGACAGCGAGCTCTCGCAACGGCCAGAGAGCAAGGAATCCGCTCACCATGTGACGCCGGCTCGTGTGGATCATGATCCCCAGATCGACTGCGAAGCCGAGAACCATCGCGACCGCCGCGCCGGTCACTCCCAACCACAGGACCAATGGAATCGTCGCCCCGATCGTGGCTACCGCCCTGGCAAATGCTCCGGCCGATCCCATCAGAGGACGATCCACCGCGAATAAGGCGTGACGCTGGATGCTGCTCATCGTCGCGAGAGCAGGCATCAGGAGGAGCAGCGCCAAGTGCAACCGAGGCCGCGGAGAATCCCGGACCAAACAGATCCATGATCCCGTACGCGGCACCGGCACCTGCGGCGGCCGGCAGTAGGAGCCCGACTGCGGTGTATCGAAGCGAGTCGACCAGTGCCCTATCGAAGCCCTTCATGGTCGCGTAGATAGTTCCGTTCGACGAGCGTCGGAAAGAGCATGTCCGTGATGCGGTCCTTGGATTCCACGAATCGGTAGCCAAGCTGCCACGCGCGGTTATACGCTCCGAGCAAGGGGAGGGTTCCCGACGCACCCAGGATCCACACGCCGGCCTGGTTGGCCACCCCATCAGCGATGGTGCCAGGGACAATCTTCAACCCAAACCTGATCAGTTCGGGAAGTACTGAAAAGCCGTCCCGCAAGTCCGCCCGAGAGACCGAGTACCTCATGAATGCCCGGACCGCGATGCACCTGCCGATGAGACATACAAAATACGAACCAATCGTGGCCATCACCAACATCCAGACCGTTGGCGACACCAAGGCGCCCACCACCGCCAGAAGGAAATAACTGATGCCCTGCGCGAGTCGGATCCAAAAGAGAGCACGTCCGGCACGAAACGCCGCGAGCACGGCATCCAGGTTCCAACCTGTGTTCGTTATGAACAAATATCCCACCATGCTGACCAGAGCAGGCTCGAACAAATCGGGGTGATCAATCGGACCGTTGAAGGCGATCAGCGTCACGGCCATCACAAGGGCTCGCAACGACAAATGTCAGGGCGAAGGAGAACGTGAATACGGCACCGAATAGACCGGTCACTCGTGGGTCCCGCGGGGCGAGAAGGGAGAGCCTTCGGATCAGTGCCGCCTGCTCGCTCACCGTGGAAAGAGACCAGGCAATCCCAACCGGCGAAATCACAAGCGCGAATTGGCCAAGCACGGTTACGCCGTAAAGTCGAGCGACGGCAATGCTGCTGACGATCCCGAGGACCGCCGGCCGAGACAAGCCCAAGCGCGGCGAAGGCCGCCCCCTCCCGATACGATGCGCGGCCGCTCACGAGAACGCTGCCTCCGCGGGCGTTAACGAGGGGCTCGGTGAGACCGTGAAGATCGCCTACCTCGTCGGTCACTATCCGGCCATTTCGCATACCTTCATTCTGCGCGAGGTTGAGGGTCTGCGCGCTCGGGGGGTGGAGATCGAGACGATCTCGGTCCATCGGGTGGCCGAGGATCAACTTCTGAACGAGGCGGAGCGGCGAGAGCACGCCAGCACCTACACGATTCTTCCCCCGCGCTGGGGAGACCTGGTCCGCGCCCATCTCTCCGCCCTCTTGCGCGCGCCCTCCGCCTACCTCTCGACCCTCGGCCTGTCGCTCCGCCTCAGCCGGCCCGGGCTCCGGGGCCGGCTCTGGCAGCTGTTCTACTTCGCCGAGGCGATGGTCGTTTGGAAGCGTTGCGAGGCGCGCGGGTTTCGCCACCTCCACGCCCAGTTCACCAACCAGGTGACCGACATCGCGCTGCTCGCCACCCACTATGAGTCCGGCGCGAACCCGCGGTGGACGCTGGAGCTTCACCGTCCATGGCCCGGACGAGTTCTACGAGGTCTCCCGCTTCAACCTCCGGGCCAAGGTCGAGAGCGCCGACTTCGTCGTCTGCATCAGCGACTTCGCCCGCAGCCAGCTGATGGCACTGGTCTCCGAGGAGCACTGGGGGAAGCTGCGCGTGATCCACTGCGGGATCGATCCGGCGGTGTTCGCGCCTCCGGCCGAGCGAGACGACAACGGCGACCTTCGAGGTTCTCAGTGTCGGCCGTCTCGTCCCCTTCAAGGGCCAGGGCCTGTTGATCGAGGCGATCGCGGCGCTGGCCGAGCGGGGCATAGACGCCCGGGCCACAGTCGTCGGCTGGGGCGAGAACCGCGAAGGGCTCGAGGCTCTCGCGGCGGATCTCGGCGTCGCGAGCGGGTCGACTTCACGGGCGCGATCGGGCAGGAGGAGATCCGCCGCCATCTCGAATCCGCCGACGCCTTCTGTCTGCCCAGCTTCGCCGAGGGGGTCCCGGTATCCCTGATGGAGGCGATGGCGATGGAGCTCCCGGTGGTCAGCTCGCGGATCATGGGGATCCCGGAGCTGATCGAGGACGGGGTGAGCGGCAGGCTGATCGCTCCCGGGAACCTCGAGGAGCTGACGACTGTCCTCGAACAACTTGCTACCGACCCTGATCAGCGCCGGCGCCTCGGGCAGGCCGGCCGGCAGAAGGTCGTCGAGCAATACGGGATCGAACGCTCGACCGGGCAGCTCCAGGAGCTCTTCTCGCAGCAGATCGGCGCATAGGGCACGCTCACTCAAGTGCCACGCTCGCTCAGCGGCGGATCTCCAGCTCCCCGGCAAGCACCCGCTCCGCCCGCCACATGTGGGTGCAGGCGAGCAGCATGGCCGCCAGCGCCCAGCGGATGTGGGGTAGCGGGTTGCTCCAGTGCGGGCGCCGCTGGAACATGAAGAGACCATCCGGGCGGCGCATGTGGCACAGGGACCAGTCGAACACCCTGCGGGCCGGCTCGATGTAGGAGGGGTCCTCGAGCGCGGCGATCGAAAAGGTCTGGATCGCCTGGGCGACCGACTGGGAGTCGATCGGGTAGGTCTCGTGGGAGAAGTACCTGGGCGTGCCGTCGGGGAGGATCAGCTCGCGGCGGTAGTACTCCAGGCCCCGGTGGAACGCCTCGGGCAGGCGGTCGTCGAGCCCGGCGTCGGCGCAGACCCGCAGCGCGTCGAGCACGTATCCGTGGTGGTAGCCGTCGACCCAGGCGAGGTCGGGGCGCTCACCGTAGAGCCAGGACCCGTCGGGGTGCTGCTTTGAGAGCGCGTACTCGATCCCGGCCTTCGCAGCGGGACCGAACCCGTCCTCGTCTCCGTAGCGGGTGAGGCGCGCCAGCACCGCGCAGACGTGCGTGTTGGCGTTCTGGATCGGCGCGCGGTCCCCGACGATGTAGCCGAAGTAGGCGCCCCGGTCGGCCTCGGTCTGCAGGATGTGGCGAAGGAAGAAGCGCCCCGCGCCCCGGGCCTCTTCGAGGAGCTCCTCCTCTCCGGTTCGCTCGTAGGCGTCGAGCAGGGCATTGGCCGCGAAGGCTGTGGCGATCGTGTTCGGGGCGGTCTTCGAGTAGAAGAAGACCCGGGACTGGGTGTCGAAGGGATAGCCCCAGCACGGCTCCTCGAAGCCCTTGCAGCGCAGCCGCCGCAGCGCGCTCGAGTGACTTGGCCAATTGGCTATCCGTGGCCCTCATCGAGGAAGCCGTCGAGGGCATAGCTGGACACGGCCCAGGCGATCGTCGCCGAGTTCAGGGTGGGCTCAATCCCGAGCAGCGGTCGCAGATCAACCGGAGAACGCTTCACGGCCTGGATGATCAGCTGCCTGCCGCGGAAGGTGCTCTGCAGCTTCGTGAGGCGGGTCGCGTTCAGCCCTTCGTAGGGGTCGCTGCCGATCCAGCCGTTGCGATCACCGTAGGCCTCGATCGTCCGCAGGACCTCGACGATCTGCTCGCGGCGCTGCTCATCCGTGGTCGTCCGAGGCTCCGCCGGAGCCGAGGCTCGGCGCGGCCCGAGGACGCCGCGCAGGCGCCGGCGCTGCTCGCCGCTGACGAAGGCCCGGAAGGCCTCGTCGTCGACCCGCTCGGTCGGGCCGAGAGCGGCGCGAAGGTAGCCGAAGAGGAAGGCGGCGCCACCCAGCAGCGGCGGGCGGCTGCGCACCGCGAGCAGCAGCGATCTCAGCACCGCCCAGGGGAATCCGTAGCCGACGATGTAGTGGGTGGCCCCGTGGCGGGCGCGGCCGCGCAGCGCCCCCTGCCTGGTTCCCATCGGCCGCAGGTGGCGCACCGGCAGATCGTCGAATGTGCGGGCGCCGTAGCCGCGCATCCGCGCGTAGGTGACCGTGATCGGATCGGAGCCGAGCCGCTCGGGAATGCCGCCGATCTCCTCGAAGCACTGGCGACGGTAGATGCGGGCCAGGCCAGTCGCCTGGTCGGCAGGGGTGGGAACGACCCTCCAGGCGCCCTCGGACCGCTCGGTCAGCGCCCCGCCGGCGACGCCGAGGCCGGGGTCCGCCTCGAAGCGCTCCAGGATCTCCTCCAGGTAGTCCGGCGGCAGCACGGTGTCGCCGTCGAGCTTGCCGATGTGGCTGAAGGAACGCCAATCGACGGTTCCCAGCGCCCAGTCGAAGGCGCGCTCGACCGCGGCCGCCGCGAGGCGGTCCCCACCGCCGCGGTGAGCCCGGCGGGGACGGAGAGAACCCGCATGAACCCGATCTCCGGCTCCAAATCGCGAAGCCGCTCCAGGGTCCGGTCATCGGAATCATCGTCGACGACCAGCCAGAGGTCGGGCGGACGGGTCTGGGCGGCGACCGCCCGGGCCACCTCGGCGATGTGCTCGGCCTCGTTGTGGACGGGGGAGACCAGCAGGACCCGGGATTCGGGGGTGTCGTCGCGGTCGGGCGCCGAGATCGGAGCGGCATGCAGGCTAGAGTCGCTCATAGGCTCCCAGCAGCTCCTCCTCGGAGCGCTCCCAGACCAGCTCCTCGGCTCTGGCCACAGCCCGCTCCGCCAGCTCCCGGCGAAGGTCGCCGCTCTGCGCCAGCCGGACAATCAGCCAAGCGAACCCTTCGAGATCACCGCACGGCGCATAGAGCGCCGCATCTTCGGCGGTGCGCCGGGTCTCGGTCAGCTCGAATGCCACCACCGGGCGCCCGGCCGCCAGGTACTCGGTCACCTTGATCATCGTCGAGCGGTGGTTGAGCTCCGAGCAGGGGGCGGGGTCGATGCAGATGTCCGCCGCGGCGATCAGCTCCGGGACCCGGCGGTGCTCGACCTGACCGGTGAACTCGACCCGATCCGCGACCCCCAGCCGGGCGAAGGCCGAGCTCAGCTCGGGGCGGATGCCACCGTCGCCGACCAGGGTGAGCGTCGCCGCCTCGAGGCCGGGCTTCGCCAGCAGCTCGGGAAGCTCCATGACGCCGTCGGTGCGCCGCCAGCTCGCCGACGAAGACGAGGTGGGGATCGCTCAGCTCCCCGGTCCGCCGCTGCTCGGCCCCCGCCAGGGTCGAGCGCCTCGGCCCGTTGCGAACCACGGTCAGCCTCTCCGGGCATCCGATGCCCCGGGCCAGGGCCGTCTCCGCCTGGGAGCGGTTGGTGCAGAGGACGGCGGTCGCGGTCCGCAGGCTGGCCCGCTGGCTGGCGTCGGCGATCACCATCAGCCTGGATGGGCCGAACTTCTGCGCCAACAGCTCCGGGAAGGGGTCGTGGTGGTCGAAGACGACCTTCCGGCCCAGCGCCCTGGCCAGGAGGCCGACCGGGAACAGGGTGTCCGGGGGGTTGTGGAGGTGGATCACGTCTGCGCCGCGCAGCAGCTCGCGCAGGCCCCGGGCGAAGAGCTGCGCATGTGCCACCGCGTACTCGAGGATGAAGCCGCCCAGCCCGCCGGAGGAGTCGGGCAGCCAGTAGCGGCGGACCGTCACCCCGGCGATCCGCTCGGCGGCGGCCTGTCCGCGGGAGCGCGGGGCGATCACGGTGACCTCATGACCGGCCGAGGCAGAGCGACTCGGCCTCGTTTCGGACCCGCACGTCCTGCGGATAGGGGTTGTTCTCCAGCAGCATCGCGACCTTCATGCCGCCACCTTCGAGGCGCGCCGCTCCCGCAGCCAGCTCGCCTCCTCGCGAAGCGCCGGCCCGAACTCCCGGCCGGGGTCGAAGTCGAGCACACGGACCGCGAGGGCCGGGTCGACCACGAACCGCGAGCTCGGCCCGCGGCTCGGCACCTTCTGGTGGTCCGGCTCCACCTCCATCGCCGCGGCGACCGCCCGCAGAACTTCCTCGGTGCTGCGCCCCACCCCCGTCCCCAGGTTGATCGTCGGCGGAAGCGAGGACCGCAGGCCGGCGTTGACGATCGCGGCGGCGACGTCCTCGACGTGGACGTAGTCCCTGACATCGGACCCGTCCCCGTGGAGGATCGGCGCCTCGGAGCGAAGGAAGGCGTTGATGAAGGAGGGGACCGCCCGAGGGCCGTCCTCGCCCGGCCCGTAGACGGTCGAGAGGCGCAGGGTGACGACCGATCCCGGGCCGCGCGCGAGGCGGCGCTCCGCCTCGAGCTTCGCCTCCGAGTAGGGGGTCTGCGGCTGCGTGGCGGTCTCCTCGGTCACCGATTCCTCGTGCCAGGGGCCGTAGACGTCGACCGAGCTGGTGAACACCAGCCGCGCCCCCGCGCCGGCCGCGAGCTCACCGATCGCGACCGCCGCCGCGGTGTTCACCTCGAGCTCGTGACGGCGGGCCGAGGAGCGGTCAGGCGGCGGCTGGTAGGCGAGCAGCGCGACCGCGTCCGCAGCGGCGATCAGCGGCTCGAGCGACTCGATCCGGCTCTGCTCCCACCAGCGGCTGAGGTCGACGATCGAGAGCTGTGGGTCGCCCTCGACCTCGGCGAGCCGCCACGGCTGCTTGGCGCAGCAGGCGGTCACCGCCGCCCCGGCGCCGAGCCCGGCGCGGACCACGGCGCTGCCGATGAAGCCGTCGGCGCCGATCACGAGCAACCGGCGCCCGGCAGCGATGTCGACGGATGGGGTCACCGGGTTACCAGTTGCGAACGGGCTGCGGGCTGCGGACCGGCTGCGGGCTGCGAACGGGCTCGGAATTGCCCACCGCCGCTCGCTTGCCCTGCTCCCGCTCCCAGGCCACATAGCGCTCGAGGCCCTCGCGGATCGGGACCATCGCGCGGAAGCCGGTCGCCTCCCAGGCCTTGGTGGTTTCCGCACAGTGATGCATGACGTCGCCCGGGCGGCCGTTCACGTACTCGGGTTCGAGCTGACCGGCGTCGAGGATCTCCAGCAGCGACTCGCAGACCTCCCGGACGCTGACGCCGGAGCCGTGGGCGATGTTCACAGCCTCCCCGACCAGCTCGTCGCGGGCCGCCGCGAGGACGATTCCAGCGGCGCTCTCCTCGACCCAGGTGAAATCACGGGTCTGGGTGCCGTCGCCGAAGATCACCGGCCTCTCGCCCGCTCTGATCCGGGAGACGAACTTCGGGATCACCTCGGCGCTGGTGCCCTCGGCGTGCTCGCGGGGACCGTAGGCGTTGAACGGGCGGATCACGATCACCGGCAGGCCGTAGGTTCGCATGCATGCCTGGGCGTTGAGCTCCCCGGCCGCCTTGCTCGCGCCATAGACGGTGGTCGGCTCGAGTGGATGGGTCTCCGCCATGCGACCGTCGATCGCCGACCCGTAGGCCTCCGAGGAGGAGACGTAGGCGAACCGCTTCACCCCCGCCTTCACCGCCGCGAGCGCGGTGAGCAGTGTGCCGGTGGCGTTGATCTCGTGGGTGCGCTCGGGGTCGCTGAGCGAGGCCCGCAGGTTGTCGCAGGCCATGTGGATGACGATGTCGGCGCCGGAGAGCAGCGGCTGCATGAAGGGCCTGTCGAAGATGTCCCCGACCTCGAGCTCGGCCCCGGCCGCGATTGCGGCCGAGAGGTTCTCCGGCCGGCCGACGCTGAGGTCGTCGATCGCGACGACCTGCGCCCCGCCCTCGACCAGTCGGTCGACCACATGGCTGCCGATGAACCCGGCGCCGCCCGTGACGACAACTCGCTTCGATGCGATTCTCATCAGCCAGCCACCACCTTTCGTCTAGTTCGCGCCCCTGCCACCGGTTATCGCCGGAAGCGTCCGGACCAGGAGCCTGATGTCCTGCCACAGAGACCAGTTCGTGACGTAGAGGTAATCGAGCCCGATCATCTCTTCGAAGGGGATGCTGGTCCGGCCGAGCACCTGCCACAGCCCGGTTATCCCCGGCGTCAGATCGAGCCGGCGCCGCCCCCAGCCGTCGATCTGCTCGTCGACCGCCGGCGGCATCGGCCGGGGGCCGACCAGGCTCATGTCGCCCTTCAGCACGTTGACCAGCTGCGGCAGCTCGTCGATGCTGGTCTGGCGCAGGACGCGCCCCACCCGGGTGACCCGCGGATCGCGCTCCAGCAGGAGCCAGGCGGGGTGGGAGCTCTGCGAGCGAAGCTCCGCCTCCCGCTCCTCCGCGTCCTCGGCCATCGTCCTGAACTTGAAGAGGCGGAAGCGCCGCTCGCCCCGGCCGATCCGCTCCTGGGCGAAGAAGACCGGGCCCCGCGAGGTCAGCTTGATCGCCAGCGCCGCGACCAGCATCAGCGGCAGGGTCACCAGCAGCACCCCGGCCGCAATCACGATGTCGAGGCAGCGCTTCATCGCCCGGGAGGAGCGGGTCAGGGCGGGAGGGTTGATGCCGAGCAGCGTCACCCCCTCGACGTCATCGACCTCGACCGAGGAGCCGAGGATCTCGACCAGGTTGGGAACCAGGCTGATCTTGATCTCCAGGTCCGAGCAGCGCCTCGCGATCCCGAGGAGGACGTCACTGTCGAGGTCCTGGTGGAGGATCACCCTGTCGACGCCGGCCAGCTGGCCGGCGGTCTCGAGCCCGGCCTCCGTGCTGCCGACGCAGCGAACCCCTTCGATCGGGTCCTCGGGGCCGTCTCCCGCCTTCAGGTAGCCGATCGGGTCGAGGCCGTACTCGGGATGGATCCTCATCTTGCGCACCAGCAGCGCGGCGGTCGGCCCGTCGCCGACCAGCAGGACGCGTTCGCGTGGGCTCCAGCGAGTGATCGCGCCGCGCGCGGCGACCCGGGCCAGGAGGATCCCGACGAATGCGACGACGAAGAAGGTGGCTTCCTGCGCGAGCTGGATGCGGTCGGGCCAGGCGACCTTCGAGTAGGCCCAGAGCCCCAGGGAGCCGACCAGCAGCGCGTGGAAGAGCCAGGGTATGTCGTCGACGGTCGAGTGGCTGACCCGCTTCGAATCGCGGTCATACAGCCGGTAGACCTTGAACAGGGCAACCCAGAACGGCAGAGAGATCAGGCCGAGGGCGAGGTCGGCTCCGGCATGTGGCGACGGAGTCACCAGCAGCAGGGCGATCGCAATCGCCGCCGCGATCGCGGCGGCGTCGGATGCGGCGAGGGCTCGCCTGGTGATGTGGTCTCGCCGCCGCGGGACGACAGCGGGCGAATCCAGCGGCCTCGTCCCGACCACCGTTCGCACCGCGGTTTGACCGGCGGCGCTCACGTCACGACCAGGACGCGACGAAGGCCCTCGGGCTCGTCCGTCGGCAGGTTGCCGACGGCGTCTGCCCCAGGATCGACGACTGTGGCTATCGCCGCCCTCAGCCCGGCCCCATCGCTCGCCTTGACCACCTCCCCGCGCACCCCGGCATCGAGCGCGCTGCGGACATCGGCCGACTCGAGCGAGTTGGAGCAGAGCAGGATCGGCACCCCTGGACAGACCGCGGCCAGCGCCTCGGACATCTCGTCCACGTCGACCTCCTCCGAATCGCAGGCGAGGAGGATCAGACTGAGCCGGTCGCTGTTTCTGTCGGCGGCGACGATCGTGGACGCCCCGCACTCGGCCTCGACCACCTCATCGAAGGGAAGGGATTCCTCGAGCAAGCCGCGCATCGCGGCGTGCCCGTTGCCGGGGCCATGGACGAGCAGCGCCGCCCGCTGTCGGCGCTCCTCGCGGGGTTCCTTCACCGTGATGTCATCCGGATCGAGCGATCCGAGGACCTGCAGGAGAGCCAGCTCGTTCGCCTCCTCGGCCCGCCTGAAGGCCCGGCGCCTCTCGACCAATACCGACGATCCCCCCTCTCGCAGTGAGCGGTCCGCGGCTTCGGTGAGCGAGACAACGTCACGGGCGAGCGATGTTTCGGCGGTCATCTGCTCGCCCGAGCGTATCGCGTCCAGGAAGGCCTCGATCTCGGCTCCGAGCGGCTCGTAAGTCTCCAATTTCGGCGCCAGGATGTCGCCGGTGCGATAGGAGAGGTTGTACTCGCCGAAGGTCTCCGGATCGCGGTAGACGACCCCCTGGTCATACAGCTTGATCGGCTCGGCGCTGCCGTCGTCGTAGACGATCATCTTCTCGCTGCCGACGATCACGGTCCGCCGCAGCTTGCTCGGCGAGAGCCAGCTCAGCTCGATGTTCGCGACTATCCCGGAGCTGAACTCCAGGGCGACGAAGGCAACGTCGGGGATGCCCTTGACGATCGAGTCGCGACCGACCGCCTGAACCTTCCTCGGCAGCTCTCCGAGCCAGTAGAGGAGGATCGAGAAGTCGTGCGGGCCCAAGTCCCAGACAACACTCACGTCGCGCTGGTGGAGCCCGAGGTTGACCCGGCTCGAAGAGATGAAGTAGATGTCACCAAGCTCACGGCGAGCGAGCAGGTCCTTGGTGGTCCGCACCGCGGGGCTGTAGATGAAGGTGTGACCCGGCATCAGGATGCGATCAACCTGATGCGCCAGGGAGACAAGCGAGTCCACCATCCGGGCGGAGGACGCCAGCGGCTTCTCGATGAATGTGTGCTTACCGGCCTCCAGAGCCCGGCGGCCGAGCTCGTAATGCGTCCCAACCGGGGTGGCGATCAGCACGGCGTCGACGTCGGGGTCATCCAACACCTCCCCGAAGTCGGTGGTGAAGCTGACATTCGGATAGCGGCGCCGGTAGCGCGCAAGGCGATCGCTGTCGAGGTCGCAGGCCCATTTGACCTGCACACCGCCGATCTCGACCAGGATCCGCATCAGGTTCGGCCCCCAGTAGCCGAGGCCGACCACCGCCATCCCGAGAGGCTCCTCGGGGCCGCGAGCGTTCCCCCCGCTCATCGTGGGCTCCACCCGCCCTGGGGCCGGCAAAGGGTCATTTCGGAGTACAGGGCCGGCCCCTTCGCCGAGGAGCCTCCCGCAAGGACATCATCAAGGAGCCTCCTTCCGGTCATCGATCGCGCCCATCAATACCACATAGTCGGTAACCCGCTCGAACATGCGTCGAGGTTCCGGACCCTGCAACCCATCTTGCGTCGGAAGGAGCCGGACATTAGGCGTCGACGGCCAACAGGGCTGGACGAATCGTCTACCGCCCCGCCTTCGCCGCGAGCTCGCTAGCGCCCCCGCGTCTGGTCGGGTCGCGGAGGCTGCGGGCGATGTAGGCCTTCTCCTCCGGTTAGGGCCAAAAGCGAGCCGCTCCTCCTCAAGCGAGCGATCCTCGTAGCGGTGCGCGGACAAACGGTGCGCGGCGGCGAACCGAGCGGCCTTATGCCAACCGATCCGATCTCGACCTCCCGCGACCATGCTGATGTAGTGACGCCTGGCACTCGAGGGTCAGAACCCGATTGGAGGGCAGGGGTCATACTCCCTAGATATGTCTCAGCGGAGCGTCGGGGTTGTGCAGCGTGTATATCGCGAAGCTGCCGACGGTAATTCGTCTGGTTCGCAATGGCTGGACGAGCGAGTTCCGTCGCGTCTTCGTTCCTCGCCCGATGCCGTGATCGGGGAGTCAGTCGACCTGCCACGGTGGAAGCCTGAGCGTTTCTTTGACCTTCAAGAGCGGGTGCTCGTTCGAGTCAGGCTCTCCGGCCGCGGAAGTAAGACAGGCCGCGAAATCGAAACGCGGATAGCACACCTGTGGACGTTCGAGCCTAGCCAGCCAGCCCAACTCTGCGTCTATCACGATTGGGAGTCGGCCCTCAAGGCCGTTGGTCTGGCGGAATAAGCAAGGCGGCGAGGCCGAACTCGCGGTCTCCCCGGGATCGTCAGCCCCCTGCCGGGGCCGAACAGATCCTCGGCCTCGGCACGCAGCTCGTGAGGTCTGTCGGTGCCGATCGCGTCGGGAGAAAACTCAAGCACACGGGGGAGGAACTGATGATGGTTCACAGTGCCGACGTTGACGCTCAATCCTGCGTCGCGGAGCACTCCTACCAGTGGTTCGGTGAGCATGAAGTGCTCGATCGAGACTCCGCCGACACCGGTCTGGAGAGCCCATGCGGCCAGCGACTCGGGGGCGTAGTCGGCCCAGATCACGAGACGGGTCGCGATTCCGTGCGCAGCAGCCACGGCGCAAGCCTCGCCGTGAAAGCTGATCACCTCGACGCGGTCGAGGCCCGGCTGCCCCATTAGGCGCCTGCAAAGGGCCTCGGCGGTGCGAGCGGCGAGCAAGGGATCCGCGTGCGCCTTGACGTCGAACTGGAGGCCGACCCCGCCCGGCACGAGCTGGAGCAGGTCTTCGAGCTCGAGTGGGCGCTCCCCCGTCGGCTCACCAGCAGAGTCTCGGATCCACGCCGACCGGATCTCCGCAACGCTTCGCCCGTGCGCCCAACCCTCGAGGGTGGTGCCCAGCGCCAGCAAAGGGTCGTGCAGGAGCACAAGGCCGCCGTCGGCGGTCAGGCAGACATCGGTCTCGAGCCCCTCGAAAGGTCCGCACAGGGTGTGCTCGAGCGCGGCGGCCGAGGAGTCCGGGCCGTAGTGGCGGCCGAGCCTGTGCGCGTATAGCGGGGGTAAGGCGGAAGCCATCTGTGAGCGGGCTCAATTCAAGTGGCGGATCCACCGCGACCTGTTAATGGCCTGCAACGTAGATGTTTCGGCTCTGTGAACCCGGATTGGCCCTGCGTGAGCTTCAGTCCGCAGGGGCCGAGCTGAGCGTCCCCCTTATCAGCCGACCAGCCAGATTTCGCCGTCGCGAAGCTCGACCGGGAACGTCTTCAGTGATATGGCGCCGGCAGTCGCCTTGACGGTGCCCGCCAGAGGCTTAAACGCGCCCTGAGGACCGCGCACCATCTTGCCGCTGCCGACGTCATAGCGGGCGGCGTGCCGAGGGCACTCAAGGCATCCATCCTCGGTTACTTGCCCCTCGCCCAGGGACGCAAAGAGGTGGCGGCAGCGGTTGGAGACCGCAAACGGCTTGCCGTCGCTGATGCCTACGGCCAGGGCACCGTGCGGTGTCGGATCGACCACGGCGACCCGTGAGTCTCCGAGCTCGGAGACGCCTACGAGGCGGGTGGCGGACTGCTCGGAAGTGCTCACCTGCCGACTATCTCACACCAAGCTATGCGGGCGCCTGACTTCGGCGCCCTTCGTGCTTGCTCCTTGCCTGCGGGCGAGGAATTAGGAATCAATCATCTAGACGGGGTAGAGAAACGTGTAGGCCGCCGTCATGCCCTCCTGGGTCCACTGGGCCAGGCAATAACGGCAGGTGCCCCCCTTCTCATCTGGGACGTCAATCGTCTTGGGTGGCCGGCCCTCCACGGCCTCGACCTCGACCGTCTTGCCTTGCATAGGCCCGTCCTCCAGGAGCGCCCGCACGGCGGCAGCATACGTCGGCAGGCCCCCCGATTGAACAGCCGTTTCTCACTAGGCCCCACGGACGCCCCGCTTGACGACGCGCGCCAGAAAGTTGGCCGCTCGGCGTTTCCCGTTCCCCTCGCGGCTGAGGCGGCCTGCTTCCTAGAGCCGTTTAGAAGCCCAAAGCGAACTTCGCGTCCTCGGACATCATCCGGGCGGTTTGGGGGCCGGGCCATGGTCAGGGAGATCGCTCTCGGCTGTGGGGCGGGGAGGGGAGCCCCACGCCCGGATGGGAGCCATTACTTGGATATCTGGCCCGTCAGCGGCAACTCCCCCGACAAACGCGCCTTAGGCCTTGCCCGTCAGTGGCGTCCAGCAAACAAGACGCCCGTCCCTCGGCCCAACCTCAGCGATACTGCGCAGACGATGTCGCAGGAGAACGTGGAGATCGTGCGGGCCGCAATCGACGCATTCAATCGGGGAGATGTCGACGCCGCGTTCAAGGACTGTGATTCCAGATTTCGAATACGACCAGACGCGGGCCGTCGGCATTGACCGTGGCGTGTTCAACCTCGAACAGTTCCGAAGCTTGCTGACCACGTTCACCGACAGCTGGGAGTCCTTCACGATCCACGCCGACGAGCTGATCGACGCAGAAGAGGGCGTGGTAATGCCGTTTACGAATGTGGCGCGGGGCCGCGATGGAATCGACGTCCAGGCTCGCGGCATCTGGGTCTGGACGATTCGCAACGGCTCGATTGTGCGTGCCTGCCTCTTTCAGGACCGTCAGGAGGCCCTCGAAGCCGCAGGGCTGTCGGAGTAGGCGATGTCGCAGGAGAACGTGGAGATAGTGCGGGAGGCCGTCGAGTCGTTCCAGTCTGGGGATCAGAAAACGACAACTCGGCTGGTCGATCCTGAGGTTGAGTTCCACGGCACCGTCGGCGGGCTCGAAGAAGGCCGCATTGCCCACGGTCTTCCCCAGAAAGCCGCACGGCAGTTGTCTGAGGCTGGTCGAGAAGGGCGAGGAGGCGAGGGAACGGATCGGCACCGACTCCGAGCACCTTTCGACCCTCTGCTACTCCCATGGGGCAGACAAGCTCGCCGCCGAGCTGGGCCGCATCGCCGCTGGATCCGGAGAGGCTGAAGATCAGCCAAACCGGCAAAAGCGACCCTGAGCTGGCCGCGTTTGCAGGGCGCCGCACCCCGGCTGGCCTTCCATGGCTGGGGTGTGCCGGGAAGGGAGGTTCCCCGCCAGGGGGAGCCTCCCCCTGCCTCAGCGGTTGGGGGTGCTGGCGGTCCCCGCGAGGTGTCGATCGCAGGCCCGCTCTTTTAGACCTTGGCCTCGATCGCCTCGACGCAGCGGATGATCGCGGCGAGGTGCGGGCTGGGCTGGTTCGGCTCGTCGATGACTGGAGGTAATGGTCGGGGGCCCTGGCGCCTGAGCCATCAACTTGGGACCCATCTGGGACCCCGTTTTCACGGAACCTGCCAATTTGCAGGCTAGAAGCCGAGCGCGAACTTCGCATCCTCTGACATCATCTCCTCGCTGCCGGGTCAATTGAGCTCATTCCTCGCTCGCTGAAGCGAAATCCGTCCGACACGTTCCGCGGAGTTCGTTGGAGTCGGGGACATATTTCGGGACACGCTTTCGGTCACCAGGATCGATCCGCGGTCAAGATCGGCTCGCCGGCGGCGGAATGCCGAGCTGACGGCAAGTCCCGCGGGCGGTCGGGACTCTGAAGCCGGAAAAGCCTCGCGAGAAGGCCATCCGGCCGCACCGGTCGCGGTGCTGGTGGCGACTTCTCTGCCGAAGCCGGCGGGATCCCTATTTGAAGGGGACAGTGACGGGACCAGGCAGGCGTCGATAGATGGCGAAGAAGTCGCGGTCGTCGGGGGCGAGGTAGCGGGTCGCGGGCTGCATCGGGTTCGGCCCGACCTCGGTCGGGACGATGCCGTGGTGGTGGGTATAGGTGATCAGGGTGTGCCATTCGGGATTGATGTCGAATTGCATCGCGCGAACCGCGCCAGCACGCCGCAGGATTCGGGCCATCGTGACCACGGTCTGGCCGTCCGCAGCCGCATAGATCAGGTTGCCGCGACGGTCGATGCCGACGCCGCTGCGCCAGACGCGGACGGCGTTGCCGAGCGTGTAGCCCCACTGCGAGCTGTCGTTCAGCGCGGGGTTGAGGCGTCCGTTCCAGACGATTGGCGGCAGGCTCTGGCGGGCCCAGGCGACGTTCGGCCCCGCGTTCGGGCCGCCGGTCCACTTCACGATCGCGACGCGACCGTCGCGATAGCCGAGGAGCGTGGCGTTGCCTTTCGCGAGCGGCTCGTTCACGCGACCGTTGTCGGTCGAGCCGTTGTTGACGTCTGTGTAGATGAAGCCGCTGTTGAAGGTCGCAAGCAGCCGCCGGCGCTGGTCGTAGGGGACCATCGTTGGCCCGCGTACGGCCGCGTTCGGCGGCTCGTAGCGGCCCGGATAGAACGCGGACGCGGTGCGCGTGTGGTCGAACCAGGCCACGTAGGCAACGATGCTCGGATAGTCGAGCTCCGGGCGAAAGGTCGTCACCAGCACCGGTGGGCCACCCTCGACCGGCGGGCCGGTCGGCTTCCAGATCCCTTCGCCGGGTAGCGGGTGCGCGAAGACCGGCTTGATCCGCGGCGGCCAGGCAGCCGCCTTCTTAGGCGCCTTCGCGGCCCGCCCGGTCGGCGGCAGGCTCTTCAGCTGCGGCCCGCCCTTCGTCGGCGCGTTCCAGCTGTAGTAGGTGTGCTCGATCTCATCGACCAGCTGGTTTCCGAAAGGCACGTCGGCTCTCACCCATTCGACGCTTCTCACGCCAAAGGGCAGGCTCGAAGGCCGCAGCATCCAGGCCGTATAGGAGTAGATCGCCGGCGACAGGAAGACGACGGCGGCCACGACCAAGATTCGCCGGCGCCGCCGCCTGCGTCTGGCCGCAGCCTCGCGCCGCCGCTGCTCTCGGCGCGCCGCAACCCAGGCGAGCGGCGCCGAAACGGACGGTGAGTCAGCCGCATCGGGCGGATCACCCACGCCCGGACCGGCGCCAGACTGCCCCACGCGGTCCATCCGCGACACCCTAGGCTCGATCGATAAAGAGCGCGTAGGCTCCTCATGAGAGAGTTCTCATGAAGCCGTGAGGCGGCCCTTAGGTGATCGCTTGACATTTCTCTGCCGTGAGTGACTACCTTGACTCCCCGGCGCTCGAGGCTCCGCGGCGGCGGACGTCCGAGCGGCGCTCGCGGCCGCCATCCCCAGACCGTTCGATCTCGCCTGCGTTGGCGTTGTTTCCCCTGCGGCTTTTCCTCGGGGTCACTTCGTCTACGCGGGGATCCAGAAGCTCAGCGACCCTGGCTTCCTGCATCGGGGAGCGCCGACCTACATCGGCACCCAGCTCACAGCTTGACCGCCCAGACGAGGGCGTCGAGCTCCAGGTTCAAGACCTCGGGCTCGACGAGTATGTGCGGCAGCTGCTCAGCGATCAGCTCACAAAAGGCGAAGTGGAGCTTGGACAGCTCCCTAGCGGCAGGCTGCGCGCTGATTCGGATCGAATCGCCCAAACCAGCCTCCGAGCGCGATCGCGTCATTGATCGCCTTCACCGCCTCGATACGTCGCGCGTCCGCGGCTTTCGCGGAAGCGGTTTCGGGCTGGCAATTGCTCGGTCAATCGTCGAACTTCACAGCGGCCGCATATGGGTGGACGAATCGCCACTGGTCGGGGCGCGCGTCTCCATTTCGCTGCCCGGCTTCAGCTCAAGTCAGCGATCGTCAAGCGCGGAACATTCGATAGGCGAGCAAGGACATGAACGCTCATAAAGAACTTCGTCCTCGAGGCCTCGGACGGGATTAGCCGGCGTCATCTCCTCCGGTCCACTAGCCGGTGAACGGATGAGTCGGAGTCACCCCGCCGGGCTCTAGTAGGTCGAAGCCATCGGGCGTGTTGAGATGGTCGGGACCGGTTCCGGGTTGGTCGGTTCGACCGTACTGCCAGACGATGCGTTTGGTCTTCGGATTTATCAAGACAACCCGGTCACGGTAATCATCGTTGGTGGCGATCAGGCCGTTGGGGAGCTGTTCGGCGAGGCTGGGATGATCGAGCATCCCATTGCCGGAAGCTGGGTGATAGGACCAAAGGATCTTTCCCGAGCGGTCGAACTCGTAGATCCCACCAGGCCGGGAATAGTCAGCAATCAAGTATCGGTCAGGGCCGAGCTGTTGCGGATCAGAGGGATAGGCGATCGGTAGCTGGAGGCTCCATATCAGCTTGCCGTTACGAGTGAGCTCATCGACGTAGGAGCCGTTGACCTCGGAGACCAGCACGTCGCCGTTGGCCAGCGGCGTGTCGCCGTTTGGGGAGCCGAGACTCTGGGGTGGATTGTGGACGCAGCTGCCGGTAGTCCCGATCTGCGATATCGGCCTATCGTGGGGGCCGAGAAAGAGGATGCGGCAGTTCTGGGCATCGGCAACGGTGATCGTCCCGTCCTTGAGTAGGTATGCATCGTCGGGCTCGTGCAGGAAGCCCGGAGCTGATCCGGCAGTACGTGGGTGGCCGTAGGACCAGGTCACCTTGCCGGATGGGAAGGCGATCTGGACGATCGTCTCATTCTGTTCCTCGTTGGAGATGATGCTTGATCCGTGGTGGGTGAAGAAGGCATCGTCAGGAAAATAGAAGCCGCCCATGGGCGCGGGTCGCCCCGGCCCCGGATAGCTCCATAGGAGTTTCTTCTCAGGGTTAACCAGCAAGAGACGGTTGTTTCCGCGATCGGCAATTAGCAGTTCGCCGGGGAAGACCCCTGCGCCTGCTCCGGCGGTCGACGTCGGCGGTCGGGGCTTTGCCGGCTTCGCCAAGCGCAAGCTGACAACGTCCGCGAGCGGAGCGCCGTGGAGCCCAATTCCACCGACCAGATATGAGACTCCGCCGAGGGTAGCCGCTGCTGCGTTAGACACGGTAATCGGCAGATGCCCTGCCGGGGTGGTGGACATGCTCGCGGGATCGAATCCGACGATCGCATCGGTCGCGGTGCCGCGCACGCTGCCGCCAAGTACGTAAATGCGCCGGTCGAGGACGACGGCCGAGGCATGCGCAAGGGCCCTCGGAAGATGGCCGATTACCTTGGCCCGACCGGTTGCAACGTCGATGGCCTGGATGTCGGTCGTTCCCTGGCCGTTGGCGAGCTCGCCCCCGAAGACATAAATCGTGTTGCCCAGAGCTGCCGCGGCCGGGTAGCGGACCGGAACCGGCAGTCGAGTCAGTTCGGAAAAGTGCTGGCCATCGCTGGTCTCAAGCACTGCCGGACTCGCCGTGTGACCGTCATAGCCACCAAACACGTACGCGCGTCCGCCGAAAGCCAGGGCATTTAAGTCGGATCGGGCCGTCGGTAGGTGCCCAACGGGCAACGCGGCCTGGCCGGGACCAAACGACTCGACGGCGTCTGTGCTCCTGACAGCCCCGCCGCCGAAGACGAGCACGCGGCTACCGAGGGTGGCGCCGGCGGCATCGTGGAGCGGCTGAGCCAGCACTCCTGCAGATCCGAGCTGGCCGGTCTGGGGATCCAGGCGGAAGATCCCGCTAGCCGAAGCGCCCCCGCCGTCAAGACCGCCGACAACCAAAAGCTTCCCCGCTTGAGGCACGACAACCTCACCCGAGATCGGTACTGGCAGCGGGTGGGCCAAGCTTGCCGCGAGCCGCGGTGGGCTCGTCGCGGCAGAACCACCGGGGCCAATGCCGCCAGAGTTGAAGATGAGAAGTACAACGACCAGTGCGGCTGCCATGGCGCATCCCAGCCGCAGTAAGCCCCGGCGGCGCTGGCGTGCCCGGCGCAACTGTCGCAGGCTTCGGCGGCGCGCCACGGATGAGGCATCCTGCACACCTCGACGTTCGCGCGGTCATCTGAAGTGCTTCTAAGGAAAGAGTGAGATTCGGCTTAGGATCGGCGCCGCATGTTCGCTGCAGGTGCTAGCCGGGCTTCAAGTCCTGTGCCCCCTCGCCCAACCCCTCACCCCCTAACGCAGTATCACCGCGGTGAAGCAGATGAGGCAATTGGCCCGTTCCAAAGACATGGGAGGTGGTGCGCGCGATGCTCAGGGGCCGCGACCCCGGCACAGATCAGCCCCAAATTCTAGGCGGGTCGGGCGCAGAAACGCCTTGCTAGAGCGGTTTAAAACCCCAGCGCGAACTTCGCGTCCTCCGACATCATCTCCGGGGACCAGGCCGGGTCGAAGACCATCTTCGGGTGGACTCCGGTGACCCCCTCGAGGTCGCCGACGAACTCCTTCATCTGCTCGGAGACCTGGGGGCCGATCGGGCAGGCGGGGGTTGTCAGGGTGAAGGTGACGTAGACGTCGGTGTTCTCGATCTCGACGTCGTAGACGAGCCCCAGGGAGACGAAATCGAGCCCCAGCTCGGGGTCGATCACCTCCTCAAGCGCCTCCATAACCTCGTCCTCACTCAGCGTCGCGGCTTCGTTCTCGGCCATGCCGACATGGTAGCCGGGGCGCTCGAACGTGCTTCTCTAGGCTTTCCGCGTGGCGATCTTCCTGATTCTCATCTTCATCGTCGTGCCGATCGCCGAGCTCTACGTGATCATCAAGGTGGGCGAGGCGATCGGGGTACCTCTGACCCTGGCGCTCCTGCTCGCCGACGCCCTGCTCGGCTCGCTGCTGCTGCGCCATCAGGGCCGATCCGCCTGGCGCCGCTTCAACCGGGCGCTGGAGGAGCGCCGCTTCCCCGGCCGCGAGGTCGCAGACGGCGTCGCGATCACAGCTGGGGCAACGCTGCTACTCACCCCGGGCTTCATCACTGACGTCTTCGGGCTGATCCTGCTGATCCCGCCGACCAGGGCGATCGTGCGGAAGCTCGGGTGGTCGCTGATCGGCTGGCGCTACAGGGTGGTCGGCGGTGCCGCCGGCTGGGGATATGAGCGGATGCGGCGCGGCTCCGGAGGGGCCGCTCCGGACTCCGCGAGCGGCGGTCCCTCCCCACCCACCGGCGCCCCTTATGACTTCGAGGGCTCCGCCGAGGAGGTTCCGTCGAACGGCGCAGCTCCCGCGTCGGCCCGGGGCGAGGGCGGCGAGGGCGAGCGACCGGCGCTGCCGCCGAAGTGAGCGGGTTCGACCTCCTCGATCCGGATCGCGGGATCTTCGTCAGCGCCCGTGACGGTCGCGGAGCCTTCGTCTTCGACGGCTCCGAGGTGCTTGCGGCCGCCGCCGCGGTGAATTCCTTGGGGGAGGAGCTGCGCTCGCTTCGCTTCGGGGACGACGTCGCGCTCAGCCTCGAGCTGGACGGCGCCGGGCCGACCGCGACCCTCGGCGGGGGCGCGGCTGCGCGAGGAAACCCTGACCGGGGCCCACGCCACGGCGACCCTGCGTCAGGGGGACGAGGAGACCCGGCTCTCCGGCCCGGCGGTCGAGATCGCCTCCAGCGGTGCTCTGCCCGAGCAGACCCTGCGATCGATCTCCGTCCTTCTCGCCGACGGCGGGCTGTTCGCGCTCTCCGCGCTGGCCCCGCCCGGCGCCGACGGTCACGGCGCCGAGGAGGTCGCGGCCCTGCTCGCCGAGCCTGAGCCCCCCGAGGGCACAGAAGGCGACTCCGAGGACTCCGAGAACTCCGAGGCCCGGCGGGATGGCCCCTTCGCCGAGACCCTGCTCTCGACCGAGTACGACTCCGAAGGCCGCCAGCGGCGGGCCACCCTGGAGCTCTCGCCGCAGCTCGACTCCGGTGAGCCTCCCCTGCGCGGCGCCGGAAGCTTGATCTGCGGCGCGACGCTGGAGCTGGAGGAAAGGCGAATCGACACGGCATTCTTCCGCTGGTCGATCGACGGCCGGCCCGGGCTCGGCAGCTACGAGATCGTCACCCCGACATGAGCGTCAAGGCGATCGTCTCGGACTTCGGCGGCGTGCTGACCACTCCCCTGGTGCAGTCCTTCGCGGCAGTCCAGGATCGCACCGGGATCCCGATGGAGTCGCTCGGTGTCGCCATGGGAAGAATCGCCGAGCGAACCGGGCGACATCCCCTGTTCGAGCTGGAGACTGGAAGGGTCCGCGAAGCGGATTTCCTCGAGGAGCTCGCCGACGAGCTCGAGGCCGACCTCGGTCACCGGCCCGAGATGCACCGCTTCAGCGAGATCTACTTCGAGGCGCTGGAGCCGAACTGGCCGATGATCGGGCTGATGCGGGAGCTGGGCGCCACCGGCCGCACGATGGCGATGCTGACCAACAACGTGCGCGAGTGGGAGCCACGCTGGCGCTCGATGCTGCCGGTGGACGAGATCTTCGACACGGTGGTCGACTCGGCCTTCGTCGGCTGCCGCAAGCCCGACCCCGAGATCTACGGGATCACCCTGGAGCGGATCGGCCTCGAGGCCGAAGACTGCCTGTTCGTCGACGACGTGCCCGACAACTGCGCAACCGCCCGCGACCTGGGGATGGCAGCCGTTCATTTCCAGCACAACGAGCAGGCGATTCTGGAGATCCGCGCGGCGGTCGGGTAGCGACGAGGCCCGAACTCGCGCAGGGAGCTTTGCGCCTGGCCCGCTGTGAATCGGGAGCGCCCCTCCGGCGGGTGGCATGGGATGGGAGGACCCATTGCCGAGCACCCGCCGTGGAGCGCAGGCAATGGTGGGTCCCATCCCATGACAGGACCCGCCGGCCGGGGCGCCTCGAGGTCCTCAGTTGTCCGAGCCCGCTCTGTCCCAGACGTAGAGGTCGACTGCTTCCACTGCCAGCTCCATCAGTCGCGGCGGGGAGAGCCAGTCGAGGACCGTCTCCAGGGCGCGCTCCTCGGTCACCCCGGCGTCGACGGCGTCCTCGCCGCGGAACCCTGCGGCGAGCTTCAGCGCCTCGCGGCGGTTCTCGCCGAGCGAGCCGAAGGCGCCCATCAGGAAGTCGCGGTTGGGGACCGGGTGGGCGACGTCGAGGGAGCCGTGCCAGGCGGCCAGCATCGAGAGATCGTGCTCGTCGAGCTCGGCCAGCGCCTTGGCGTAGTGGGTCTCCAGCTCGTCGTCGGGGATCTCGTCGACCCAGGCACGGACCGCCTCGCCGAGCAGCTGCCGTCGGGCCTCGCGGCCGATCGAGTCGGCGATCGCTCGGATCGCATCTGCTGGGTCGACGAAGCAAAGAGCCATCTGGCTTGATCCCGTCCTCTCGGAGTCGATCGGTCCCGGCCAAGATAGAGGCGCCATACGACGCCAAAGGTGCGCAAGAGCGGCCCAGTTTGCGGCCCTTCCCGGAGCGCGATTGAGCGGCCCGATGGCGCTCGGCGTCATGCCGGGGGCGCCGCGGCCGACCATAAGCTCAGAGACGAAGCCAGATGCCGCTCAACCTGATCCACGGACCCCCCAACTCGGGGCGGGCGGGAGTCGTCCGCCGCCGCTTCACCGAGGAGCTGACCCGCTCGCCGGTACTGGTCCTTCCCACCCTCGACGACGTCTTCGCCTTCGAGCGCGAACTCTGCCGCGAGGAGGGGGCGCTGCTCGGCGGCACCGTGCAGACTTTCGAGGGCCTTTTCGAGGGAGTGGCGGCTGCGGCCGGCGTCGTCTGCCCGCCGCGGATCCGTCGCGAGCAGCGCGAGCGGCTGCTGAGGGTCGCCGCCGCCCGAACGAAGCCGCGGATCCTTGCCCGCTCGGCCTCGCGCCCCGGTTTCGCCGCGGCGGCGGCCGACCTGGTGGCCGAGCTGCAGGCGGCGATGCTCGACCCCTCCTCGGTCGAGGCGGCAGCCGACGGGCTCGAGGACTCCGCCTATCTGGGAGAGCTGGCGGCGATCTACCGCGCCTATACCGACCTGCGCGACTCCGCCGGCCTTTCCGACCGGCACCTGATCGCCGCCGAGGCGATCGCCGGAGTCAGGGCCCACCCCGATTGCTGGAAGGGCCGCCCGGTCTTCCTCTACGGCTTCGACGACCTCACCCGAGAGCAGCTCGAGCTGATCGCCGCACTCTCGGCCGCCGCCCCGGTCACGGTCGCGCTCACCTACGAGGAGCGGCCGGCGCTGGCGGCGCGCGCCACCCTGCTCGAGCAGCTGCGGGCGCTAGAACCCGCGGCCGAGGAGACGACGGAGCCTGACCCGGCCAACACCGAGAGCGCTCTGCTGTTCGCGATCGAACGCGGCTTCGGCGATCACGATGCGGCGACCGCGAAGCCCGACGGCACCCTGGTTTTGCTGCGCTCTGCCGGGGAGCGGGCCGAGGCGGAGGCGATCGCAGCCGAGGTGGCGCGGCTGATCTCGGCCGGGACGCACCCGGGGGAGATCGCGATCGCCGTCCGCGACCCGGCCGGGCGCGGCCGGCTGCTGGCGGCGGTCCTCGAGTCCTGCGGCGTTCCGGTCGCGCTCGAGGCCGACATCCCGGTCGCCGGAACCGCGACCGGCGGCGCCCTCCTCTCTCTGCTTGCCGCCGCCTTCACCAGCCGCGCGGCAGCCGATCTCCTCGCCTACCTGCGGGGGCCGCGGCGCGGCTGGCCGGTCGCCGTTGACCGGCTCGAGCGGGCAATCCTGCGCGGGCGCGTTCGCAGCGCCGGAGAAGCGGCCGCCATCTGGGAGGAGCAGTCGGGGCGCGAGCTGACCGAGCTGCGGAGGCTGCAGGACGCTGCCGAGGACCCCGGGCGCCTGCTCGCGGTCGTCGGCGAGATCGCACGCGACATCGCCGAATGGCCGCTTTCGACCGACGAGACCCGCGGCCGCGTTCCCGACACGACGGGGGCCGAGGAGCTGCGGGCCAGCGCCGAGATCGTCAAGGCGCTGGGCGATCTGGGCGCCCTCGGCGGCCTCGAGCCGGGGCCGCAGGAGCTGATCGACGCGATCCGAGCCCTCTCCATGCGCATCTGGCGCGGCCCGGCCGAGGGCCGGGTCCGGATCGCCAGCCCCTACCGCCTGCGTGCCGGGCGCTTCGGCCACCTCTTCGTCGCCTCGCTCCAGGACGGCGAGTTCCCCCGCCGCGATGGCGGCAGCCCCTTCCTCTCCGACGAGCAGCGCGGCCAGCTTGGCCTCCCCGCCCGGGCCGAGACCGAGGCCGAGGAGCGCTACCTCTTCTACGTCTGCCTGACGCTGCCCAGGGAGGGCCTCTGGCTCTCCTGCCGGGACAGCGACGAGAGCGGCGGTTCCGAACAGCCCTCACCACTGCTCGCCGAGGTCCGCTGCCTGCTCGAGCCGCCGCCGCCCGGGCACCCCGACGAGGTCGACCCGCTGGAGCCGGACCTGGTTCGCGGCCGCAGCCTGGGCCAGGTCACCTTCGCCCCTGCTGAGGCGCCGAGCGAGGACGAGCTGGCCCGCTCCCTGGCGCTTCGCTCCTCCGGCGAGCGCGAGGGCGTCCTCGCCAGCCTCGAGGTCGACCCGGACCTGGCCGCGAGGGTCGGCAAGCGGCTGGCGGCGGCCGCGGCCCTGGAAGCGCGCACGCTGAAGCCGGGCCCGCTGGTGGTGCCGGCGGTGATCGAGGAGCTCCGCGCCCGCGAGGAATACGGGGGGACGACGCTCGAGACCTTCGCCGTCTGCTCCTATCGCTGGTTTGTCGATCGCGAGCTGCGGCCGAAACCGCTGGGACCGGTCGCGGAGCCGATCGAGCAAGGGAACCTGATGCACGGCGCTCTCGAAGCGCTCTACCGCGAGCGGCCCGGCGGCGACCCGGTCCCGCGGCCAGGCTCGCTCGACGCCTGGCTCGAGCGCGGCGACGAGCTGCTCGCCGAGCAGGCGCGGCAGCTGGGGCTCTCCGGGGGAAGCCCGGCGGAGCGGGCGATCCGCAGGAGGATCGAGCGGCTGCTCGCCGCCTTCCTGCGGCGGGAGGCCGACCGCGACCCCGTCCTCCTCTCCCCGCAACTGCTGGAGGCGACCTTCGGAAGCGCCGCGGGGGACGAGAAGCCCGCGCTCGACCTCGGCGGGTGGCTCCTGCACGGCCGCATCGACCGGGTCGACATCGACTCGGGCGGCCGCACCGGGCTCGTCCACGACTACAAGGTCGCGCGCGAGGTGACCCCATGCGCCAAATTCGAGGAGAAGGGAAAACTTCAGCTCCCCCTCTACCTGCTCGCCCTGCGCGACCTCTGGGGTCTCGACCCGGCTGGGGGCATCTACCAGCCACTGCGCGCAACCAAGGACCCGAAACCGCGAGGGATGGTGCGCGCTGGCAGCGACGGCCTCCTCGCCGGCTACCCACTGGTATCGACCGACCGCCTCGACGACGAGGATTTCGACGCCCTGCTGGAGCAGGCCCGCAGCGCCGGCTCCGGCGCCGTCGCCCGTATGCGCGCAGGCGACATCGGCCGCGACCCGATCGGCGGCGAGTGCCCGCGCCACTGCGGCTATGCGCCGATCTGCCGCCGCGAGCGCGGCGTGCCCGATCCCACCGATGAGGAGGACCCCGCGGAGGTGACGGCCTGACGCCGGCGCCGACACCGGAGCAGGGCGAGGCGATCCGAACCCGGGCGCCGGAGGTGCTGCTCGAAGCGGGCGCCGGCACCGGCAAGACGGGGGTCCTGGTCAACCGCTACTGCGACCTGATCGAGGGCCAGGACGCCGGGCCGGAGGCGATCCTCGCCTTCACCTTCACCGACCGGGCCGGAGCGCAGTTGCGGGAGCGGATCCGGACCGAGCTGGGCCGCCGCGCCCGCTCGACGGGCGACGGCGACCTCGCTGCGCGACTGGCCGCCGTCATCGACGACCTCGGCGGCGCCTGGATCACGACCATCCACGGCTTCTGCCGCCGCCTCCTCGCTTCCCACCCGGTGGCGGCAGGGGTCGACCCCTCCTTCCGAGTGCTCGACCGGGCCCAGTCCCAGCGCGCCGCCCGTGCCGCCTTCGACGCCGCCTTGGAGCTATTCCTCGCCGATCTCGACGAAGCGCGCGAAACGACGGTGGCCGCTTACAGCATCGACGGGCTTCGGGCCGCCGTCCTCGGCGCCCACGAGGAGCTGCGCAGCTCCGGCGAAGCCAGGCCGAAGCTGCCCGATCCGCCCGAGTCCGACCTGCTCGGGGCCCTGGAGCGGCTCGGGCGCGAAGCCGCAGTGGTCAAGGAGGTCGGCAACAGCGCCCAGCGGGAGAAGGTCGCCGCCGCGGCCGCGCTCGCCGCGGCCCGCGGTGATCGGATCCCCACCGTGGAGGAGCTTCAGGCGGCCTGCTTCGGCTCCAGCAAGAGCGAGTTCGAGGACTTCCTCGACGCGATCGGCGAAGCGAAGAGGGTCGTCGCCGAGCACGCCGGGGGGCGGGTCGCCTACTCGCACCTGGCCCAGCTCCTGCGGCTCTTCGGCGAGAGCTTCGCGGAGGCCAAGGGGGAGCGCTCCGGCCTCGACTTCGAAGACCTCCAGCTGGAGGCGGTGCGGCTCCTGCGCGAGAGCACCGCGGTGAGGGAGTCCTACGCGGGGCGCTTCCGCCACATTCTCGTCGACGAGTTCCAGGACACCAACGCCCTGCAGCTGGAGCTGGTCGAGCTGCTGCGCTGCCAGGGGGCCAGCGTCTTCTTCGTCGGCGACGAGTTCCAGTCGATCTACGGCTTTCGCCACGCCGACGTCGGGGTCTTTCGCCGCGAGCGCGAGGCGCTTCGCTCGCGCGAGGCCGCCGCGGTTCTCCCGCTGAGCGGCAACTTCCGCTCCCGTCCGGAGGTGATCGCGACCGCCAACCGCATCGGTGAGCTGATGCTGCCGGGGTTCCGGCCGTTGACCGTGGGCGCCGCCGCGCAGGCGGAGGGCGATCCGCCCGGTGGCGGCAGCGCCGTGGAGCTGTTGCTGACCGAGGAGAAGGGCTGGGAGGAGCTCGACCTGAAGCTGCCGGTAGACGACCGCACACCGGTGAAGCGGGTCGCCGAGGCGCGCTTCCTCGCGGCTCGCCTGCGGCAGCTGACAGAGGCTGGCGTCGGCCGCGGCGAGATCGTCGTCCTGCTGCGCGCCTTCACCCACGTCGACGCCTACGAGGAGGCTCTCGAGCGGGCCGGCCTTCGCCCCTACGTGGTCGGCGGGCGCGGCTACTGGTCGGCGCAGCAGGTCGGTGACGTGCTGGCGCTTCTGCGGGTGATCGCCAACCCGCTCGACGAGGAGGCGCTTCTGGGCGCCCTCTCCTCCCCCGCCTTCGGCGTCTCCCCCGACGCCCTCTGGCTGCTGCGCCGCGCCGCGGGCGGGCGCTCCCTGCACTCGGCGCTGCTGGTTGGGGCCGGGGCGGCGGATCTGGAGCTGGATGAGCCGATCTGGCTCGAGCACCTGCCGGCCTCGGATCGCGAGGCGCTCGCCTCGATGGAGCGGATCGTCGCCGAGCTGCGCGAGGCCGGCACGCGGCTGGCGCTGGAGCGGCTGATCGAGCGGGCGCTGAGCGCCAGCGGCTACGACCTGGCCGTGCTGATGCGACGGCCGGGTCGGATGCGGATGGCCAACGTCCGCAAGCTGATGCGGATGGCCCGCACCTACGAGGCGGCCGAGGGCCGGGACCTTCGCGGCTTCCTCGAGTTCGCCGAGCTGCGCGCCGGCCTCGACGACGAGGCGGTGGCCGCCACCGAGGCGGAGGGCCACGACGGCGTCCGGGTGATGACCATCCACAACGCCAAGGGCCTCGAGTTCGAGGTGGTCGCGGTGCCTTCGCTCGACCGACGCCTGCTCGCGGGCACCCCCCCGGCGCTGATGCTCGGCCCCCCCAGCGATGAACCGCGCCCGGTCGGGCTACGGTTGGCGCGCCTCGGCGGCGAGTCGCTGCGGTTGTTCGATTTCGACCGGATCAAGGAGCGCACCGAGGCGCTCGACTCCGAGGAGGAGCGCCGGCTCTTCTACGTCGCCGTGACGCGGGCCAGGCAGCGGTTGATCCTCAGCGGGATCAACCCGGAGCGCCCGCCGGGGCCGGCCGCCGGGACGCCGGTCCTCAGCCGCCTGCTCGCGAGCCCCGGCTTCGGCGAGCTGAAGGACGGCGACTGCGTCCGCCTGGCGGCCCCCGGGCCGAGGCCGGGGCTGAGGGAGACCTATCCCGATGCGGACCTGACGGTGCGGGTGAGCGCCCCCAGCGCCGAGCAGGCTGCGGCGCTGGTCGCCTCCGCCTCTTCGCCGGACCCACCTCCGAGCGAGGCCGCCGGGAGGCCGCCGATCCTGCCGCCGGGCGCCCCGCCGGCGTCGATTCGGCCCCTCTCCTACTCGGCCCTCTCCGCGCATGAGCGCTGCGGCTTCCGCTTCTACGCTGAGCGGGTGCTGGGGATGGAGCCCCCGCCCTCCGCAGAAGGCGAGCGCGCCGCCAGCCGCGGCGAGCGCTTCGGCTTCGGCAGCGCCGTTCACTCGCTGCTGGAGTACTCGGCCCGGCGCCGCTGGATCGATCCCTCCGCCGAGCTGGCTCACCGCACACTCGCCGCGGAGGGCCTCGAGCCGACCGGGGAGCTGGTGGCGGCCGCGATCGAGCAGGTCCGCGGCTGGACAGCCTCGGAGCTGTGCTCCGAGCTGGGCGCCCGGGGCACGGCGATCAGGCCCGAGCTGCCGCTGCTGCTCGAGCTGGGAGGAGCGGTGATCCGCGGCTCGATCGACCTGATGGCCGAGCCGGCGGGCGGTCCACCGACCGTGATCGACTACAAGACCGACCGGCTGGCCGGGTCCGCGCCGGCCGAGCGGGCGGGCGGCTATGAGACGCAACGGCTGCTCTACGCACTCGCCGCCTCCGAGGCGACGGGCGCCGCCTCGGTCCGGGTCGGCTACGTCTTCCTCGAGCAGCCGCAGGACCCCGTGCTCACCGAGCTCGGCGGCGACGAGCTGCACCGGGCCCGCGCCGAGCTGGAGCGGCGGGTGGCCGAGATCGTCGCCGGGCGCTTCGAGGTCACCCCGGAGCCCGACTGGTCGCTCTGCCACGACTGCCCGGCCCGCCGGCGCCTCTGCAGCGGGCCCGCCCGCGAGCCGGAGGCCTCGGCCGCAGCCTAGGAATCAACCTCAGGCCCGGCCGGTGCTGCGGGGTCGGCTTCGAGGCGTGCCGCCAACTCGTCGAGCCGCAGCTCCTTCAGACCCGCGCCGACAGCGTCGAGCTCGCCGGCGCAGTAGCTGACCAGCTCCTGGCCCTCCCGGCAGAGGTCGAGCGTCTCCCGCAGGCCGGCCTGGCCCGAGTCGAGCCGCTCGATGATCCCCTCCAGCCTCTCCACTGCGGCCTCGTAGCTCTCCGGTGTTTCGCTCACTTCCCTTCCCCCCGATCTCTCGGCTGCTCTTCGATTCTCACCCCGAGCCGCCCGTCGGCGAAGCGTAGGCGCAGTCGCTCGGCGGCCCGGGCCTCGGCGGCGCTGGTCACCGGCTCGCCGTCCCCGGTCTCGGCCAAAGCGTAGCCACGCTCCAGGGTGCGCTCGGGGTCGTGGGCGCGCAGGGCGACCCGGGTGCGCTCCAGCGCTTCGCGACGCCGGCGCAGCCCGGCGGCGGCGGAGCGCCCGACGCCTCCGGCCCGCCGCAGCTGCGCCCGCTGCTCGCCGACCAGCGAGGCGGCGGCGCGATCCGCTGCCCGCCGCAGCACGACGAGCGCGATCCGCCGTTGCGTTGCCGCCCGCTCCCGCAGGCCACGGTCGGCTGCCGCCCGGATCTCCCGGGTCTTCTGGTTGAGCGCCCCGCGCTCGCGGCGCAGCGCCCGCTCGGGCCCCCGGGCCAACCCGGCGAGGTGTCGCGCCCTTCCGGCGACCGCGGCCTGCCCGCAGCGACGCAGGATCGCCGCGTTCCTCTGCAGCGAGCGCCTCGCTTCCTCGCAGTCGAGCGGCACCGCCTCCTCTGCCGCATGGGTCGGGGTCGAGCAGCAGACGGCGGCGACGTCGTCGATCAGGGTCGAGTCGCGCTGGTGCCCGACAGCGCTGATCACCGGTATCCGGAGCATCGAGACGGTGCGGCAGAGGGTCTCGTCGCAGAACGCCCATAGGTCGGCAAGGCTGCCGCCGCCCCTGGAGACGACGATCACCTCGACCTCCGGGACCGCGGCGAGGCCGCTGATCGCGGTGGTGATCGCCGGCGCAGCGCGGCGGTCCTGGACCGGCGCGAAGGCCCAGACGATCGTCCCCCGCCAGCCCCTGCGCTCCAGCCCGGCGAGCACGTCCTGGCGGGCGGCGCCGCCCTCCGCGGTGACCACGCCGATCGTCTTCGGCAGCAAGGGCCGGGGCAGGCTCTTCTGGGGCTCGAAGGCGCCCTCGGACTCGAGCTTGCGCCGCAGCGCCGCCAGCCGGGCGATCAGGTCGCCTTCCCCGGCCAGGTGGATGTGGGTGGCACGGAAGGAGAAGCTCGGCGAGGACTGCGCGCTGCCCGGGTAGTAGTCGGGCCCGCCGCCGACCACCACCGAGACGCCGTCGCGCAGCGCCCCCTCGGGCAGGCCGAGCTTCTCCAGGTCGGAGAGCCAGATCGAGCAGTTGACCGCGCCGTCGCCGTCGCGAAGGTCGAAATAGGCCTGCACCCGGCTCAGGTTGAAGCCGGTGACCTCGCCGATCAGCAGCACCCGGGCGCGCTTTCGCAGCTCACGCTGCAGCACCCGGGCGTAGTCGCCGACCGCGAAGGGGCCGGGCAGCTCGGGAGTGGCCGGGGGCGGCGGCTCGGGCGCTCCGCCCTCGCCGGGCGCTCCGCTTGTCGTCTCCTCGGCCACGGCGAGAGAATGACAGCAGACGATGACCCCGATCGCGGTGTTCGGATACGCCTCGCTGGTCGACCCCCGGAGCGCCGGCGCAACTCTGGGGCGCCCGGTGCGCGCAGCTCCGGCCAGGCTGCCCGGCTGGCGGCGCCGCTGGTCGCTGCTGCGTGACAACCTTCGCTCGGAGAAGACCTTCGCGATCGACCCCGGCGGCGAGGTCCCGCCCTACGTCCTCGGGCTCAACCTCGAGCCCGTCGCGAACACCGCGGCGGCGAATGGCGTTCTGATCGAGGTCGACGAGTCGGAGCTGGAGCGCCTCGACCTGCGGGAGATGCGCTACGACCGGCTCGAGGTGACCGGATCGGTGATCGGCGACCACGGCTTCGAGACGATCGTCACCTACGTCGCCAAGCCGGAGCACTTCTGCTCTGAGGCGCCCCGAGGCGCCGTGATCCTCAACCACTACGCGAGCACGGTGGCGGATGGCTTTGCCGCACTCGGGGAGGATCAGCTCGAGGCATATCTGGAGACCACCGACCCCCATCCGGTCAGCGTCGTCGACGCCGTCCTGATCCGCGACGAGATCCCGTCGGGCAACCCGCGCCGTTGGTGAGGTCCCGGCCCTGCCGGCTCAGCAGTCCCAGCGCCGCGCCCAGCTCTTCAGCTCGGCCATCGCCGGCTTCAGCTCTGCACCTTTCGGGGTGAGCTCGTAGCTGACCCGGACGGGGCCCCCCGGCTCGACCGAGCGCTGCAGCAATCCCTTCTCCTCGAGCTCCCGCAGGCGCTGTGAGAGCAGCCGATCGGAGAGGCCGGGGACGGCGCGGCCCAGCTCGCAAAAACGCATCGGGCCCTCGCCGAGGGCGTCGAGGATGGCTCCGGTCCAGCGCCTTCCTACAAGCTCGATCGCGGCGTGAAAGCGCGGGCAGACGCCGTCCCCCCCGGCTGCTCCGGGCACGCCAAGACGATCTCGGCTGACCGATCTCCCCATCGCCTCCGCCACCTTACCAATCGTAAGTGCCGTCCCATACCTCTCGCCGCTCCCGCCGAACGCAAGGTTAGGGCCCCAATGGGCACGAAAGGTTGGGTTCGGCGGGTTGGGGGCGGGTCAGCCGGTGCAGGGGCCGGTGTCCACCGGTCCGTGCCGGTCGGCGAGCGCGGACCGGACGACGTCGTTGGGCACGGCGAAACCGCCCTGCGGCCCGCTGGTCGTCGCGGCGAAGACGGTGCCGAGCACCCGGCCGCGGGTGTCGATCACCGGGCCGCCGGAGTTCCCGCTGCGGATCTCTCCCCGCAGGGAGGTGATCTGGCGGCGCAGCGGGCCGTGCCCGTAGGCGTCCTGGCTGATCACCTCGCTGGTCTCACCGAGGCGCGCCGGGGAGATCGTGAACGAGCCGTTCTCGGGGTAGCCGAGCACCGCAGCCTCCGTCCCGGGCTCGGCGCTGGACGCGAATCGCAGCCCCGGAACGTCGAGGCCGACCTGGAGCACCGCGAGGTCGTTTGCTGGGTCGTAGTGGACCGGGGTCGCGTCGACGGTGGCGCCTGATTGGGTGACGACCGAGGTGTCGCTCTCGCCGGCCACCACGTGGGCGTTGGTGACGATCAGCCCGGGCGCGGCCATCCAACCGGAGCCCTCGATCCCCAGGCCGCAGGCGGTGCCCAGCACCTTGAACACGGAGTTGCCCGCCCTGCGCACCTGGGGATCGCCCGAGACCGAGGAGTTCGGCGGGTTGACCGCGGTCGAGGGGCCGCTGATCGCCGGCGCCGGGTCAACCCGGTTCAGCGCCCGCAGGATCGGCCCGGAGGGCGGCAGCACCCCGTTGAGGCTGCGCAGGATCAACGAGCGCTGTACGTCGCCGCGCAGCTGAGCCGCCCCCGGGGCGTGGAGCGCAACCGCCCCGAACACCCAGATCAGCCCGAGCGCCGCAGCGGCGATCAGCAGTGCCCCACCGGCGCCATCCGCGAGGTGCGAGGCGGGACCACGGATCACCCTCGAGCGCAACCCGTGAGCGAAGGCCTCCAGGGTGACGGCGATGAACGATCCGATCAGCAGCGCCCCCATCGCCGCGCAGAGTGGCGCGTAGGGGGACTCCGAGCCCTGGTTGAGGACCCAGGGGCCGATTCTGCTTCCGAGAAATGCGCCGAGACCGAACCCGACCAGGGTGAGCGCCCCGACGATCAGTCCCTGCTGATACCCCCAGACGGCAAGAGCCAGGATGAAAGCGACTATCCCCCAGTCCAGGATGGTCACGGGGTGAAATGAAACCACGCCGCCCCTCCGGCCACTATTTTTTGCCACCCGTGAACCGCCTCCCGCCCGAGGTAGCGCGCCGGCACCGTCTCATCACCCGCGCCCTCCCCCTCGCTGTCCTCGCCTCCGCCTCGTTCATCGCTGGTGCCGCCACCGGGATCCCCCCGACCCCCGAGAAGGACGCCGCGAAGCGCTTCACCGAGGCATGGACGCGCGGGGACTACGCGGCGATGCGAGCCGAGCTCAACCCGGCCTCCCGCAGGGCGGTGCCGGAGAAGGAGTTCGTCGACGACTACCGGATGGCCCAGCAAACGGCGACCCTGCGCTCGATCGAGGCCGGGAGCCCGGACGATCCCTCCTCGGAGGACGGGAGCACCGTGGTGCGGGTCCCGATCAGGGTGCACACGATCGCCTTCGGCAACGCCGACCAGGAGCTGTCGCTGCCGTTCGCCGACGGGGGCATCGCCTGGGATCCGAGCCTCGTCTTCCCCGGGCTGAGCAAGGGGGAGCGGCTGCGGAGTTCCGTGGAGCTCGCCCCACGGGCGCCGATCTTCGCCCGCGACGGCTCCGCCCTCGCCGACGGCCCCGCCGAGGCCCGAAGCCATCCGCTCGGCAGCGCGGCGATCGACGTCACCGGCGAGGTCGGCGCCGCTGATCCGGACCACCAGGATCAGCTCTCCGCCCAGGGCTACCCGCCCGGCACCCCGGTCGGGATCAGCGGCCTCGAGCAGGCCTTCAACTCCCGCCTCGCGGGCAAGCCCGGCGGCAAGCTGCTGGCCGAGGGTGACGGCGAGCAGCCACGGGTGCTGGCCAGCTCGGACCCGCGCCGCGGAAAGGCGGTGAAGACGACGATCGACCCGGACCTGCAGAGCGCGTCGGTGACGGCGCTCGCCGGGCGCTCGGGCGGGGTCGCCGTCCTCGATGCCCGCAACGGAGCCGTCCGAGCGCTGGCCGGGCAGGCGTTCTCGGCACCTCAGCCCCCGGGGTCGACCTTCAAGGTGATCACCACCACCGCCGCGCTGCAGGCGGACGCTGTTTCCCTCGATGACACCTTTCCCTACACCAGCGGCGTCAACGTCGGGGGGCGTTTCATCTCCAATGCTCACGGTGAAGTCTGCGGCGGGGACTTTCGCACGGCCTTCGCCGAGTCCTGCAACGCGGTGTTCGCGCCGCTCGGGCCGAAGGTCGGAAACGACGCGCTGGTCGGCACCGCCGAGCGCTACGGCTTCAACCAGAAGCCGAGCCTCTATGACGCCGAGGCGACCGCCGCGGTTGATCCGGCCGAGCCGAGCATTCCTGCCGACGTCGGCGACGACCTCGACCTCGGGGTGAGCGCGATCGGCCAGGGAGAGGTACTGGCGACCCCGCTGGAGATGGCCAGCGTCTCGCAGACGGTCGCCAACGGAGGAGTGAGGCTGCCGAACCCGCTGGTCGTGAAGAAGCAGCTGCGCTCGGATGCCGAGCCGACCCGGGTGATGTCGAAGAAGATCTCCGACCAGATGAACGAGTTGATGGTCGGCGTGGTCACCGGCGGCACCGGGACCGCCGGGGCGATCCCCGGGGCGCAGGTCGCGGGCAAGACGGGAACCGCAGAGCTTGGCCCCCAGCCCGGGCAGGAGGGGCTGCCCAACCCGGAGCAGATCGTCGACGCATGGTTCACCGCGTTCGCGCCGTCGAAGAAGGCGAAGCTCGCGGTCGCGGTGATGCTGATCGACGCCGGTGCCGACGGGGGCACGGTCGCCGCCCCGGCCGCCGCCCAGATCCTCTCGGCCGGTCTCTGACCCGGTCGCGAGGCTCGGCCTAGGAGGCGGGGAAGCCGAGCGCAACGGCGATCGCCACGAGGACCCCGCCTGCGACAGCGAGCAGGCCGCCGAGGCTGGCGACCGCGAAGGAGGCGGCGATCCCGGCCAGGGTCAGAAGGGCGCCGGCGGCGAGCACCTCCCACCAGCGCCGGCTGCCCTCCGCGCCGGGCGCCGAGAGCACCACCCCGGCGACCATCGCCCCGAGACCGGCGAGCCTGCCCGGCAGGCCGAACAGGTTGACGAGCACCAGCACCGCGCCGAGGCCGGCGAGCGCCAGACCAAACCGCTGGGTCCGCTCAGATGTCGAGATCGATGCTGGCGGGGCCACCGGTCCCCGGGATCACCAATTGCAGAGGGCGGTTCTCCGCGGCGCCATCCGGGATCTCGAACAGGACCAGCGAAGCCCCGATCGGGCCGACCTGGGGCGTCGAGTCGAGTGCCGGTGCGACGTCCTCGGCGCCGATCGAGCCCCCGAGCGGCAGCGCGTAGATGCTGTCACTGGCCAGCGAGGTGAACTCCTGCTCCTGGGTGTCGACGACCTTGAACTGCCCCGGGATCGGCTCCGGGCGATCGTGTGACTTGTTGATGATCTGCACGAACACCCCCAGGTAGGCGCCATCGTCCGGCGGCGGCGCCTGGCCGACCAGGTACTCGTGGTCCTCGATGTCGTGGGGATTGAGGAAGCGCGAGAAGACGACGTTGTACTGGAGGTTGCCGAGCGTCACCGGCTCGCCCTCTGAGAGGTTCGTCTTCTCGTTGGAGGAGGAGCCGCAGGCGGCGATGGAGAGCGAGATCAGCGCGCCGAGGAGGGCAGCGCCGAGCAGACAGGCGGATCGGCGACGGGCGGTCATCGGCGGGCGATTCTATAGAGGCTGGTTCGCAACACCGCGCGTGCGTGCGTGGGGGGTTGTGAGGCAGCCTCTCAGGGGACGCCGGTGGCGTAGCGGTTGCCTCCGGCCACCCCAACGCTTGGCCCCTCCCGGCCCGGGGACTCGAGCAGATCCCGCAGCCGCCGCATCGCGATCTTCCAGTCGCGCTCGTACCAGATAGAGGCGCCGCCCAGCACCTCCTTCGCGCGGTCGAGCGGGTGGCTTGGCTCGGTCCAGTAGGTGACGCGAGCGGTGATCAGCGACCCGGTCCCCTGCTCGAACTCCCACTCGGTGGCGGTCGGGATGCGGTTGGTGCGCCCGCCGCTGCCCCGTTCCGATATCCGCCGCGGGGGAGCCAGCGCGGTGATCGTCGTGTCGACCCAGATCGCCTGAGGAGGCGCAAAGATGCGGTAACGCGCCCCGGCGCCGACGCCGGTCGACTCGACCCGCGAGAGGCGCAGTGTCGGAGATGAAATGGTCGGTGAAGGCGGGACGATTGGCGAGGTCGGCGACGAACTCGATACGCGACCTCGCGAGGCACGTCCAGGTCGACCTCGGCGCTCACGGGACCCATCCGGCGCGATTCTATGCTCACGGTGAGCGGATTCGCCGCCCTCGGGTGCGGGGAGGAAGGGCGCACCGACCGTAGAAGCAGGAGTCCATGGACGAGTTCGCGCCCTGTTCGGTATGCGCCCGCACGCCGCTTGTCGGTGAGCAGGTGAGCGTCGATGCAGAAGGGTCGCCGAGAGGCGATCGTCTGCGATCAGTGCCTGAGGACGCCACGCGCGCGGGCGCTGGGCGAGGTGACGGGACGGGAGCGGATCCGCAGCGCCGCCGGCGCGGCCAACGTCGAGCGGATCTTCCCGAGGCCGGTCGTGCCGGCCTCCCCGCAGCGCACCGAGCCGGGCCGGAACCGCCGCCTAGCGCCGCCCCGCCGAAAATAATCGCGGGAATTCCGTCAAATTTCACGCAATTTGCAGGCCTTGTCGGCCAATTTGGCCAACTCGTGGCCTCCTTTTTGTGCGGACGGGTACTATTGGATAGTCGGAGAAAAGGAGGAGCCAGGCGGTGATCGGCGCTGTTTCCGAGGTCCACGAGACCGGTGTCCTCGCCCGGAACCGGGACATACTCCTGCACCGGCTGCGGCTCGCAGGTCTCGCTCGACCACCTCGACCCGCTCCCCGAGTGCCCTCGCTGCGGGACAGCCCGCTTCCAGCCGATCCTCGATCTTCGACGCGCCGTCAGTTTCCGGCGAGCAGCACAGCGGCACGGAGGAGTTTCTCGCGACCGAGGGCCGGCCCGCCCCGCCCGATTGGCTCGATCAGGCACGCGACCGCCTGCCCGGGAGCGGCCGCTATCTGGCCTGCATGGACGGCGAGATTGAGACATTCGAGCTCGAGGAGGGATGGACGCGGATCGGGCGCAGCGCCAGCGCCGACATCCGCTTCGACGACCCCTCGGTGTCGCGCAGGCACGCCCTGATCGTCTGGGAGCCTGGCGAGGAGCTGCGGGTGCTGGACGATCGCAGCCTCAACGGCATCTGGCTGAACGGCGCCCTGCTCGACTGGGGCACGATCTGCGACGGGGACGAGCTGCTGATCGGGCGCTACCGGCTCTTCCTGCTCGCCGCCTGAGCACTGGTCGCGGGGCCGGCCCCGCGGACGCGGAAGCGAGCGAGCAAGGCTGCCAGGCAGCGACCCGCTGGCCCCCGGACGCGGAAGCGAGCGAGCAAGGCTTCCAGTGCTTGATGATGCGAGTGAGCGCGAGTGAGGAGGTCAGCGGAAAATTGTTCTGCGAGCGAGAGCAGAGGAGGCCGGCGAGTTATTGCCGCCCCCGGCGGCCGTAGCATGGTGCCCTAGCGCGGACCAGGCGAATGGCGGACGAAAAGAACCCAGGATCCGAGGGCGGCGGACGAGAGGGGATCAAGATCCTCCCGGGCGAGTGGCGCCGCCGCCTCGCGGAGCGGCGAGCGCGCGACAGCGCCCCGGCCCGGCCCCCGCCGGCGCCTCCACCGGAGGCTGCCGAGGACTCGCTCGGCGCCGCCGCGGACAGGGCGCGCGAGGCGCTCAGCGAGGAGCTGCAAAGGTTGCGGTCCGGGATCGGCGTCCTCCCGCCGGTGCCTCCTCCCGCGGAAGAGCCCCCCCCTTCGCCGCCGGAGCCTCCGGCATGCCCCTCCGCCTGCTCCGGAGGCCGCGGCGACGGCTGCGGCGACGGCTGCGGTGCTTGCCGAGGAGCTCCCGGAGCTCGAGCGCCGTCTCGAGCAGCGGCTGGCGGCCCGGGTTCGCGCCGAGATCGAGGCCGGTCTCGAGGCGAGGATCGCCGAGGCCGTGCGCCGGCTCGAGCACAGGTGCAGGCAGCCGAGGAGGAGATCCACGAGCGCCTGGTCGGTAAAGCGAGTGAGCTGCGCAGCTCACCCGCCGAGCAGGAGCGGATCGCGGCCGAGGCGCGCAAGGTGGCCCGCTCGGAGGCGAAGAAGCGAGGGCGGAAAATTCAGAAGAAGGTCGCGAGATCGGTGGATGCGGCCAACAGAGAGCATGCCGAGAGGCTGGCGCGCTCGATCGAGCATCAGGCCCAGGCGGCGGAGGAGGAGATGGGCGAGCAGCTTCACCGTAAGGGAGCAGAGGTCCGATCCCGCCTGGTGACCGACGTCGAGCAGGCTCGGGGCGCGCTCAATACCGAAGCCGAGCGGGCGAGGACGGCGATCTCGGCCGAGGCCGAGAAGCTGGTCAGGGCGCTCGCCGAGCAGGAGCGCGAGCTCACCGAGAGGCTCTCGGCCAGGGGGATTCGTCGCGACCGCCGGATGGCGCGCGACGAGCGATCCCAGGTCACTCGGAAGCTGCTGGCGGCGGGTGAGCAGGCAGAGCGGGCCGCCTACGACGCCCAGCAGCGGATCGCAGATAGCACCGCTCAGGCTCTCAGCGAGATGCGGGTGGAAGCCGAGCGCCAGCGCGCCGAGGCCGGCGAGGCCCTGCGCACCGCCCATCGGAGCCTCGCCGAGGCCGCCGAGCAGACCCGGCTTTTCGCCCAGACGAAGATGCGCGAGGACCTGGAGCGGATGCTCGACGAGCTTCTGCAGGAGATCCGCAAGATCGGCGCGGACCCCGACCCGGCCTGAGCCGGGCGCCTACTCCGTCGAGATGCTTGGGTCCGCCTGGACCCTGTGCGGGACGACCATCAGGAAGCTCTCCACGGCGCCGGCGGCAAGCGCCAGGACGCGCTCCGCCTCCTCCTCCTGGCCTGAGCTGCGCAGCTCGGCCGCGTAGTGGCCGAGCAGGTCCTCGATGTCGAGCATTCCCTCGGGGTCGATCTCGGCCAGCTCGACCTTGGCGCCCTCGCCGAGGCGCCGCTGCACCAGCTCGCGGTCGAGGCCGAAGGCGCCGACCCGGACGTAGACGCGGCCGCCGGTCATCCCGGCGCAGGCCCACGGCCCGATGTCGCCGAGCACCACCGCCCGGCCCGAGGTCATGTACTCGAAGGCGAAGCCCTTGGCGTTGGCGCGATCGACGATGCAGCCACGGTTGTCGTCGACCTCGCCCGGCGGGCTCGCCCCCGAGGACGACGTCGGCGCCCGAGAGCCGGATGCAGAAGCGCGAGTCGGCGGAGCCCTGGACGAAGAGACGGCCCCGCTGGGCGCCGTAGGCGAACGACTTTCCGACCGACCCGTTCAACCGCCGGCCGCCGGCGCCCTTGCCCTTGAGGATCGCGATCGAGCCGCCCAACATCCCCTTTCCGACCCCGTCCTGGGCGCCGCCCTCGACCCGGATCGAGACACCGTAGGCGTTGAAGGCGCCGAGCCCCTGGCCCGCGACCGAGCCACCGTCGAAGCTCAGTTCGGCGAGCAGGTCATCGGTCGGCGCAGGCGCCTCGCCGTAGAGGCGGCCCCGGGCCAGCGCGCCCGACGAGCTCGGTGCCGAGGACCCGGTCGTTGGCGTCGGTGGGGCGTCGGTATTGCCTCGCGAACCGGCTTGCCCGCGCAGACATCGCCGGCGAGCGATGCGATCTCCGCGGAGGCCTGCTTCGGCTCCATGCGGATCGGGCGGGCGACGACCAGCCCCGCCTCGGCTCGCTGCTCGGCTGCCTCCTCGGCCACCGGGAGGTCGAGCGGCTCGAGGTCGAGGTACTCCTCCAGGGGGGTGATCAGCTTCGCCAGGTCGAGACGGTCGGCGTGGCCGACCTGCTCGAGCAGGTCGTAGCGGCCGACCAGGTCCTGGGCGCGCTCGTAGCCGAGCGACGCGACCACCTCCTTGACCTCCTCCCCCATCGCGCCGAAGAAGCGCGCGCAGCTCTCCGAGGAGCGCTCGATCTCCTGCGGGGTGAACTTCTTCAGCCCGTGCTCCTGGGCCTCGGCGATCGTCTCGATCTGGGTGGCGATGCCGACGTGACAGGTGTCGAGCTGGCAGCCCCGGCAGATCGTGCAGCCGAGCGAGACCATCGCCAGGGTGCCGAACCCGACCCGGTTGGCGCCCAGGCAGTGGAGCTTGACGATGTCGTGGCCGTGGCGGTAGCCGCCGTCGGCCCAGATCTCGACCCGGTTGCGGATCCCGGCCTCCATCAGCGCCCGGTGCACCGCGCGGGTGCCGATGTCCGAGGGAAGGCCGACATGGCGAAGGGCGTGCTGGCGGGCGGCCCCGGTGCCGCCCTCGAACCCGGAGAGGGTGATGATGTCCGCCCCGGCCTTGGCGATCCCCAGCCCGATCGTCCCGATGTTCGGGACGACCGGGACCTTGACCGAGACCCGCACGTCGGGGTTGACCGTCTTCAGCTCGTCGATCAGCTCCGCCAGGTCCTCGATCGAGTAGAGGTCGTGGTTGTTGGAGGGAGAGATCAGGTCGGTTCCGGCGGAGGCGTTGCGCGCCGCGGCGACCTTCTCGGAGACCTTCTTGCCGGGTAGGTGCCCGCCCTCGCCCGGCTTCGCGCCCTGGCCGATCTTGATCTCGGCGACGTAGGAGGCGTTGAGCATCTCGGCCGAGACCCCGAAGCGCCCGGAGGCGACCTGCTGGCCGCGCCACTTGCGGTAGCGCCCGTACATGTCGCGGATCTCCCCTCCCTCGCCGTTGATGCAGAGGACGTTGATCCGCTTCGCCGCCTCCGCGTAGGAGCGGAAGGCCGGCTCCGACTGTGACCCGAAGCTCATCGAGCTGATCACGATCGGGTAGTCGTGGTGCCCGACGCCGGTGTCGACGTCGTCCGGGCTGATCGGCTCCCGGTCGGAGCGCAGCCCGATCACGTGGCGCATCGAGATCGGGCTCTTTGCCTCGAGGTCGCGGACCTTCTGCGAATACTCGGCGTAGCTGCCCGAGCCGTTGGCGGTGGCGATCGCCGCCTTGTAGACCTTGGGGTAGAAACGGAAGGTCTTCGCCGGCTTCGACTCCTCCTCGGCGGCGAGGATCTGGGAGCGCTCGTTGGTGTCCACGTCGAGGTCGGCGAACCCGACCCCGGCCCGATCCGATGCGGCAAAGGCCTCGGTCTGGAAGATCTCGGCGAGCTCCGGCTTGACCCCGATCGAGGAGAACTGGCGAGCGTAGCCGCGCACCTCGTGGATCCCGATCGTCGAGATCACCTTCTCGATCCCCTTCGAGAGCGCCTCGCAGAGGTTGCCGACGTCGGCCTGGTAGTCCTCGACGCAGATCACCTCGAGCATCACGTAGGGGCAGACCCCGTTGGCGCCGAGGCCGAGCGCCAGCATCACGTCATGAACGTTGCGGATCGCCGCCGAGCGCAGGACGATCCCGCAGCGCCGGCGCAGGTTCTCCTCGCCGGGCTCGAGCCGGAACTGCTTCAGCGCCTGGTCCACCGCGGAGAGGGCGAGGTGGGGGTCGAGGTAGCGGCGCTCGCCGTCATAGGCGGTGCGGTCGGTGAGGACGATCAGCTCGGCGCCGTCCCGGACCTTCTTCACCGCCTCCTGCTTGAGCCGCTCGATCGCCCCCTGGGCGGTCTCCGACTCGAGCAGAGAGATATCGAGGGCGCCGGCGCGGCCGCGGAACTCCTCCCAGAGGTCCTCGAGCAGGTAGGTCTGGTGCTCGCGGGCGATCCTGCGATAGGTCTTGTCGGAGAGCGGCGCCAAATCGTGGTGGCCGCCGAGGATCACCGGGAAGGAGACCTCGATCGTGCCGGTGTCCTGGTCGGGCCGGGTCGGAGAAGGCCGGCGGCCGAACACCGAGCGGGTGGAGAAGTGCTCCATCTCCCGCTCGCGGTCGATCGCCGGGTTGGTGACCACTGCGACCGTCTCCTTGAAATAGTCGGCGAGGTTCTGGCGCTCCGGGGAGAGCGCGGCGAGCGGCCCGTCGTAGCCCAGCGAGCCGATCGGCTCGGCCCCGTTCGAGGCCATCTGCTGCACCAGCTTGACGTCGTCACGCTGCCAGCCGAACCCCGAGAGGATCCGGTCAGAGACCTGGACCGGGTCTTCGGGCCCGGCGTCCGAGTAGCCGGGGACGCCCTCGCCCTTGAGCGGCCCGCCCGTCTCCAGCGCCCGGTCATACGGCCCCGCGTCCTCAGCGCCGGCGCGCCGCAGCCAGCGCTCCCGGACCATCGCCAGCATCTCGTCGTGCGGGTACAGGGTCGAGTGCTTGCGCTCCCTGTCGATCAGAACCAGCGCCTTCTCACCGGGCGCCAGCGGCTTCGGCTCGCCGGTCATCGCCGAGACCGGAACCACTCCGGGCTCGGAGCTGAAGACGAAGTCCTCGGCCGTCTCGACCTGCCACAGCGGCCGCAGGCCGAGCGCGTCGGCGGAGAACACGCACTCGTCCTCGTGACGGGCGATCAGCGCCACCGGGCCCTGCGCGAACGGCCCCATCGCCTGGCGCAGGTACATGAAGAAGCGGTGGCGGTCCGGGGGCAGGGTGCGGATCTCGTTGACGATCGGGGGGACCACCATCTCCATCGCCTCGGCGAGGCTGAGTCCGTCGCGGCGGATCAGGGTGTCGACCGTTCGGTTCAGATCCTGTGAATCGGAGGAGCCCGCCTGGATCGGGACGCCGAGCATCCGCGCCTCCTGCCGGAGCTGCTCGATCGTGTTGATCTCACCGTTGTGGCCGAGGACCGAGAACGGCTGCACCCGCTTGAAGGAGGGCCAGGTGTTGGTCGAGTAGCGGTTGTGGCCGAGCGCCCCGATCGTCTCGGCGCGCTCGTCACGAAGGTCCGGGTAGTAGTCGCCGAGGACCTTGGGAGCCCCCATCACCTTGTAGACGCAGGTCGTCGCCGAAAGCGAGGGCACGTGCACGTCGAGACGGCCCTCCAGCTCGATCAGCAGCTCGAAGAGGACCCGGTCCCGGCGGCCGGCGTCGGCGAGCAGCCCACCGAGCTGCCAGAAGTGGGGCTCCTCCTCGCGGGCGGTCGCGCCGAGCGCCGCCGAGTTGACGGCGCCGGAGCGCTCGGCGAGGACGCGGAAGCCGCCGCGGCCGAGGATCGCCCGGGCATCGTGCTGTACCCGCGCGAGGTCCTGGGAGCGCTCGACGAAGACATGCGTGACGGCGAAGGCGTGGTCGAGGGCGAGCGATGGATCGTGACCCCCGGCGCGGACCTCCTCGGCCCAGATCTTCCGGGGGATGTCGATCATCAGGCCGCAGCCGTCGCCCTCCCCGTCGACGTTGCCGGCCCGGTGGAGCATTTTCTGAAGCGACCCGATCGCCCGGCCGATCGGGTCGTGCGATGGCGTCGCATCCCGTCGCACCGCGGCATAGATCGCGCAGGCGTCTCTGTCCTCGACGCTCGGCGGTGAAACCAGCGGCCGGTAGGGAAGCTCGGGTGAATAGCGCTGGCTTCGATGGCGCGCCACTCGCCGGGCCGTTGACTGGTCCTCTCTCATCTTGCCTCCCGGATTCCGCGCCTTCTTCGAGCGGGCGCGCGACGGGTTTCCCCCGGGGACCGGTCCTCCCGTTGGCAGCGGGATTGGCGGAGCCGGGTATCGAACGGCTCGATTATAGATGCGGTTGCGGCCGGCGGCAGGCTCGCTCGGGCGGGATAGGATCGTCGCCATGGCGATCACGATCGCGGTCCTCTCGCAGAAGGGCGGCACCGGGAAGACGACGATGACCCGCTCGCTCGCCGACGTCTTCGAGCGAATCGGTTTGCAGACGCTCGCGGTCGACGCCGATCCACAGGGGAATCTCTCCGACTACTTCGACATCGACCCGGCCGCCCAGCCGACCCTCGGCGAGGTTCTCGCCGGCCAGGCACGGGCGACCGAGGCGATCCACGGGTCGGTGATCCCTGCCAACCTCGGGCTCGCCGAGGCGGAGCTGATCCTCTCCGGCAAGATGGGACGGGAGCTGACCCTGCGAAACGCGCTGCGCGAGCCGAAGCGCCGCTACGACGTCGTCCTGATCGACTGCCCGCCGACCCTGGGGCTGCTGACCGTGAACGCCCTCTGTGCCGCCGACCACGCCCTGCTCTCGACCGAGGCCGAGTACTTCTCGCTGCAGGGGGTCGAGCAGGCCCTCGAGGTGATCGCACTCGCCCGCGACAATCTCAATCCCGAGCTCGACGTCCTCGGGGTGGTCCTCAACATGGCCAACATGCGTACAAACCACGCCCGGCAGACCCTCGAGACCCTCCAGGAGCACTTCGGTGAGAAGGTCTTCGAGACGGTGATCAGGCGCTCTATCGCCTACGCGGAGTCGGCCGAGAGGGCGATCCCGATATTGCGCTACCGCGCCGACCGCGGGGTCGACTACCTGAGGCTGGCGACTGAGATCTTCGAGCGCCTCGGGATGCCCGAGCATCGTGACGCCGCCGAGGCGATGGCCAGCGAGCTGGCCGCTGCCTGAGCCGGCGTTCTAGCCCCAGCCCATCGGCTCGTAGCCGCTGCTGCGCGGGGCCGAGATGATCATCACCCGGGCCGACCCGGAACCGCGGTTGTGAATCGTCCGCCGCACCTCGGGGGCGACCCGGACGAAGGTGCCGCGAGGCGCGGTGTGCTCGACGCCATCGATCACGGCCGTCGCCTCCCCGTCGATGACGATGAACACCTCCTCCTGATCGCGGCTGCGCTCGTCGTGCTCGGGAATGCCGCCACCGGCTCCGATGTCGACCACGTTGATCCCGAACGAGGAGATCCCCAGCGACTTGCGGGCCAGTCGCCAGCTCGCCTCACCGGAGCCCTCCATCTGCTCGAAGTCGTCCCAGCTCTTCAGCGTGTAACCGTCACCGTTAACCATCGCTCTCCTCTCGGCTCGATTGGCTGCGACGATATCGCCTCGCGGCCACCCCCAGACGAGGAGAAACGATGGGATCGGAGAAGGACTGCACCGCGGCGCTGGAGGAGACGATCGCCCGCTACAACGACGCCTGGAATGCCCACGACCTCGACGCGATCATGGCGATGCACGCCCCCGACATGGTCTTCGAGAACCACACCGCGGGAGAGTCCGCGCAGGGCGAGGCCGCTCGCCGCCACATCGGCGCGATCTTCGAGACCTGGCCCGACATCAACTTCGAGGCCCGCCGCCTCTACGTCCGCGACGGGCTGGTCGCCCAGGAGTGGACGGCGACCGCGACCCACGCCAACGAGATGCAGCGCGGCGACCTGGTCGCCGAGCCGACCGGGAAGACGATCGAGTGGGTGGGCATGGACGTGATCCCCTTCGAGAACGGCCTGGTGAAGCGCAAGGACGTGTACTCCGACAGCGTCTCGATCCTGCGGCAGGTGGGGCTATTGGCTTAGGCGCTGGTCGCTAGTCGCTAGTCACTCGTAGCCAGTGCCCCAACGTCTTCTGTTTGGCCCGATTCCGGTGGATTAGTAGCTCGCCCGTGCCGGGGGTCGCAAGGCCTCCTCCCAGGCACATGACGAGGCCGATCCGCTACTTGGTGAAGGCCCGCCAGCCCCAGCCTGCGCATGTAGCGGCGGCCGGCGTGATAGAGAGCCCCGCTCGTGTTGTCGTCACTTGATGCTCGGTCACTCGGCCGGCGATCCGCGAAACCCTGACGTAGCCGGAGGTCTTGCCGTCCACCGGACCCAATTGACGCTTCGAATTCCTCGGGATCGGTGCGGGTCAGCCCTCTGCCGGTTCGATAATCCCGAGCGGACCACCGTAGAACGAGAGCGCAAACCACAGGGAGCCCTGGAAGGGAGCGACCGCGGCCACCGTCGCCGCAACGTCGCTGGTGCTGCCTGGCAGCTGGACCGGCCCGGCGTTCCGCCTCCCCGTTCGCGAATCGTGACGGGTCACCCGCTCAGGCGCATCGTCTCCCTTCGGTGCGGAGATGACCCACAGGTCGTGGCCTTCGCCGGCGATCGAAACCGCACCGGCGGGGGCTTTGAGCGTCCGCCCGCGTCTCCCGTCGGCGCCTACCCGCACCAGGCGGCCGCTGACGAGCGCCCAGGCCGACCCGGCGTTGACGGCGACGTCGTCGGGCTCACCCCCGACGTCGAAGACCTCCGCCGTTCCACGCGCAGGGTCAATTCGAAGCAGCCCACGTGCGCAACCGCCTGCGACGATGCCATCCGAGCCGACCAACTCGTAGATCCTGCACGGCAGTCTCAGGGTCGGGCCCAGGGTGCCGTCAGCCGCGTAGGGGATTAGCGTGCGGCCCGACACGATCAAGGCGCCGTTACCCTCAGCCGCGACCGCGCCGGGATCGCCGCCGGGCACCTCCAGCACCTGTCTCGAGCCACTGCCCAGATCGATCCTGGAGGCCGCGTGCTCGTTCACGTCGGTCACCCAAGCGGACTCGGTTCCGACCGCCAAGCGTCCGTTTAGCGTCGCACCGAACTCGATCGGGTCGCCGGCCGGGTCGCCGCTCCGGCTGTCGATCGGCACGAGGTCGGCGTCGTCAGAGGCGAACACCCCGGCGGGCCCGGAGCTGACGGCGTCGGCGGGGGTGTCGAAAAGGCGAGCCTCGAGCCCACCTCCCGACGCGGCGCCACCACCACCACCGCAGCCGCTCCCGAGGAAGAGTGTCATGAGGGTCGCGACGATCGCCGTCACCATCCGCCGATTCTGCTCACCTGAACCCTCACGGGGATATCGGCGGCTCGAAATCACCTGCATGCGCTGCCTACTTCAAGCCTCCCCCACCACCACTGGTTGCTGATCATCGCCGCAAGCCGAGGCGCGAGCCGACCCCGCGCAGGTGGGTGTCTGCAGCGAAACCCTCGTCGCGTTGACGGCGAGGGTTTGCTCACCGAGGGGCCCACAAGCGAGCCAATCGTGCACGGAAGCGGGCGGTGGGACCTGCGAATTGCTACTTCGTGCCTGAGCCACAGACCTTGAACCCGTACTCCTGGGCAAACGCGTCGACTTCATTGTCGTTCGAGTTGATTTTGGCGACCAACGTATTTTGCTTCGAAATGTCCCCCGCTCTAAGGGCCTCTGCGAGGGCTTGGCTGAGAGCAAAATTAGCTTCGCGCGTTTCGGTGTAATGCGAGATCTCGTCTTGGTCCGCGGGGGGCGGCTTCAAGTTCCGCAATTTCTCAACGAGCGGCCTGGATGTTTGAAGCAAGCCTTCCAGGGAGTCAGCGGCCTTCTGCGAGTCATTTGCCTTGACTGCTGTTTTGAACTCGTCCTGGAACTGCTTTGTCTTAGCCAAACCTTCCTCGCAGATTGCGTCGGCCTGCTTGATGTATTCGGCCTTCGACAGCGCCAGTTGGTCGCCGCTGGCGGTGACTTTGGTGGAGTCACCCGAGTCAGAGCCGCAGCCAATCCCGACCAGGGCGAAGCAAGCCAGAGAAATCCACCCCCTCCTCATTGCGGGAGCATAAATCATGAGGTCGAGTCTCGTGCACAAGAAGGAAGCGCATGCCTGCGAGGCCCACAAATTGCCGTGTCGCCCCGACCTCGACGCGAACGCGGCGCGGCGCGGCCGCTACGCCATCATGGCGTCAGCGGCCAACGGCGGGCATGCCGCCTCCGATGGCTTCCTCCACGATCTCCTCTGAACCGGCAGATTGCCGGAGCGATCTACTCGAATCGGACGCTCGCGCTCGATGATGGTGAGCAACAAGTGGCAATGGGTGGGCATGGAGATGCAGAGGCAGGAGGCGAGCAGACGACGACCTATGCCCCGCGACGATCGTCGATTGAGGACGAGACGGCATCGAAGTTCAGGCTCGAAGCGCCTGGTTGGCGACGATCCGGGGCGGGAAACAGACCTCGCCAACGCTCCACCAGACGAAGTAGGAAGCGCTCCAAGCCGCCCTGCTGTCGGAGTAGCGCAGCCGTCACCGCAACCATTCCGACACCCGCCTGATCTGTATCGGCTTTGAATCGCGCGATGTGCTCGACCAGCCGCTGCTCCCTGCATGTGCCCGGCTCGGCGTTCGGTCTCCCAGTGCCGCTCGATCCGCTCGGCGTAGTTGGCGTGAGACGCTCCCACTCGGCAGGCCTGCAGTCGGCGAACGGCCTGTCTGCAGCTGGAGCTTCGACCTCACGGCCTTCGGCTCGGGTTCGATCTGCTCAGGTTGGGCCTGCGGCTGGCCGAACTACTTCGCGTTCGCGCAGAGCGCGAACGCGTTCACTGACCAGCTGGCGGGGGTCGGCTCCTCCTCGAACGCAGACACGAGGACATTTCCCGGCACCGCATTCTCGTCGCTGGGCGAGATCTGGTCGATCACGACGTCGGTCAGCTGGTTCGGGTCGCTGCCGGTCGTGCCGCCGACGTGCTGGCCACCTGCTCCGATCACGCGCTTGCCGGGTGGGCAAACTGCGTTCGCCGTCTTGGAGGACGTGGAGTCGATCGCGCTCGAGGCGAAGACCCGCTCCAGGCCGCTGATCCCGGGCGTCCCCTCCGGGCCGCGCGGTCCCCGCCGGAGTTGGCCGGGCCTGAAGTCCTTCGCGACCAGCGAACGGTTCCGTACGTCTGCGCTGCGAATGTCGTCGTTGCGAATGTCCTTGCTTCGAACCGAGTTGTTTGCGATCTCACGGCTGCCGATCGAACCTGTCGCCACCGCGTAGGAGGTGCCCCCCAGTGCGACGAACAGGGCTAGCGTGGCCACCACGTTGGCATAGGTCAGTCGGCTTCGGATGCGTTCCATTGATCCCCCCGGGGTCGCTCACTCTGCCGAGGCTACATCTTCGCAGGGCCGCTACTCAGCCGATCTCCCGACTTGCTTCCGCGGCGGCGATGATCGACCGGTTCGACCACCACGCGGAGATCCTCGCCCTGAAGGGCGACAGCTACCGGCTTCGCGACAAGGACCTGGGCTCACCGCCCGCCGCCGAGTGAGCCGTCCCGCCTGCTGCGCTTCGCCCTACGGGCTCCGCTTCGCAGGCGGGCTATCGAGCTTCAGGGGGGTCAATTTTGAACCGGCGCAAAGGGGTCAGTTTTCAATCGGCCTTGACACTCTGCTAGTCGTTGTGAAAGCGAATCAGGGGAGGTCCGGAAGGTGGGTTCGCTACCACCGAGACGGGCTTAGATCGGCTCGCGGGCTGCGAGGCGGGCGAGCGGGAGCGGGGACCGAGGTGGGAGCGGGCCGGCATTCCCCGGGGGGAGGGGGGAGCCCCGCGCCCTGTTGGGAGCCATTACTCATAAAAGAAGCCCTGAGCTTCAAGGTCGTTGGAGCCGACCCGCATCGCTTTGACTCCGACGGAGACGGGGTGGGCTGCGAAGGTTGAACTCTTCCAACCGTTCGAGGCCAACCGTTCGAGGCGTTCTTTGAACCCCGCGGCGGGCGCTCGCCCCCCGGTAGGCGGTCACCTCTCCAGAAACCTCCGACTACTCCAAGAGCCCGACGGCTTCGAGGGCGGCCTGTGGGCCTAGGGATTGATGACGTTGTGAACTTCCACAATCTCCGGCTCGCCCGCTTCTATCCCGACCTCGGCAAGCACCGGCATGAGGCGCCCGCCAAACGCTTGGAACTTCTCAGGCGATTCCCAGATCTCGCTGACCCGAATGTTGTCCCCGGATCCGGAAAAGCAGACGTGGAACTCCAGCCCATCCGGGGGCCAGTCGCCACCCTGCTCGAGCAGGCGAATGGTTTCGTCGTATTGCTGGACAGTCGCGGTGGTCGGCGTGAACCGGACGAGAATGCTCATGGCAAGGCTCCTCTTCGGGTGGGGTGGACTCGCAGGCTAGGGAGCGGGCATAAAGGAGCGATGAGCAGACAGGCCAGCCACCTTGCGCCTCCAGTGCGTCGGGCGTAGGCTGATCCAGTCCGGACCACCTCAACGACTGGGAACAGATGGCAGGGAAGCTGCGCGGGAAGCTCACCTACGCGAACGTGGTCGCGACCCTCGCGCTGTTCATAGCTCTTGGGGGCGGCGCCTACGCCGCCATCCACCTGAAGAAGAACAGCGTCGGTACGAGGCAGATCAAGAAGAACGCCGTGACGAGCTCGAAGATCATGAACGGTGCGGTGACCCAGACGAAGCTCAACGCCAGAGCCCAGGCGGCGCTCAAGGCCACTCCCAACGGCAGCGTCACGGCCGCCAACCTTTCCCCCGACCTGACGGCCTCCCTGACCGCGCATTGTCCGTCAGACCTGCGTCGGGCCGGGGGCATCTGCTTCGAGGACTCACTTCGCCCGGCCGCCACCTTCGCAAGCGCGCTTCAGGCATGCGCCTCAGCGGGGCGCTGGATGCCGAGTCTCGGCGAGCTCGTTCTTGTGTTCGACCATCTTGGGGCACCCCAGGGCTCCCAGTGGGTCGCAACGCAGTACGTCGATAGCAACGGGGCCAACACCTCATTCCTGGGAACCCTGCTTTCGGAGAATGCATCTCGCGAAATCGGGTTTGGCTACGACAGCGCCGACAGCGCGATACCCCATCCGCAGCCCTTTCGCTGCGTCACCTCGGTTACGAATTGAGGCCCCGCCTCCCTTAGAGATTGCTACCGATTCGCCCCCAGCTACCACCCCGCTTGCCCCCGACGTCGGCGCTTCCTTGGGCAAGAGCCTCCGCGGGTTTAAGGATGCGCTCGAAGGAAAGGACGAGGCAGTAGACATCGAGCCCTCGGAGGCGGAAGTCGTTTCAGAGTCCGACGCGGTCCCGGAAGCGTCCGCCGAATCTGTCTCCAAGCCCAACGGGTGAACCAGGCACCGGCTGCCGTCCGTGAGAGCTTGGGCCAGGACCGAGAAATCGAGCCATAGACGCCTGCCCCTTGTCCCACCTGAGCGATACTCCGCAGGCGATGTCGCAGGAGAACGTGGAGACCGTGCGGCGTTTCTTGGAGGAGTTGCCTCCCGAAGGGCAGCCTCTTGAGCAGAACCTGGCGTGGATCACCGGGTTCTGGGAGTCCGACGGCGACTATTACCCGGTTCGGAAGTTCCCGGAGGCGAGGCCATGCCACGGACGCGAGGAGATCGCGCGATTCTTCACCGAGTACCGAGCGGCATGGCATTATCGATACGTCATCGAGGACGCGAGGGCGATTGCCGATGATCGTGTTCTTGTGAGGGGGCGCATATCAGCAGAGGGGACCGCAAGCGGCCTGGCGCTGGAAGGCGATATCTACCAGTGCTTCTGGCTCCGGCATGGACGATTCATCCGGGTCGAGGATCATCTGACCGCCAAGGGTGCGCTTCACGCGCTCGGCCTCAGGGGTGAAGCTCTCGAAGCCGACGGGCTTGAGGAGTAGGGCGTTCTGACCAATCCGTAGCTCCTACTCGGCTAGATCACGGGCCAGAGCGAGATACTGCGCAGGCGATGTCGCAGGACAACAGGGACGCCTTCAACCGTGGAACCGACGCGTATAACCGCCGAGACTTCGAGGCGTGGCTGGGCGGAACTCGACCCGGATGTGGAGTGGCAGTCGGCGCTTCCAATCCTGCTCACGGCGGGCGGAGGGGTATACCGCGGACACGTCATCCCCCGAACGGGCGATCAGCGAATCGGGTGAAATCGGGCCGTCGGCCTAATAGGGTTGGCTCGACCGAGGAAAGGAGCGGACGGATGAGGCACGCAGGCTTGGCAAGCGTCGGAGTCGCGGCGGTGGCACTGCTCGGAGCGGCAGGCGCGGCCGGACGTGGGCCAGCGCCGATCCCCACGAAGGTCCTTAGCGATTTTCACGGCAGCACTAACGGGCCAAACGAGTTCGTGCTGTCGGCCTCGGGGCCACTGCAGTCTCGGGTCGCGAAGTGCGAGGCCGGGAGGACGGTGAAGCTCTTCTTCAGGACCGCGGGCGGCGCCAGGAGGCTCGTCGATGTCGACAGGTCGAGTCGAAGCGGAGAGTGGGGAGTCTTCGGAAGGGCGTCCTTTATGCCGACGGCGTTCATCGTGGAGGTGACCAGAGCACACGTACAGTTCCATCACCGGCGACGGACTTGCGGCGCCAATCGCCTGGTTGTACCGGTGCAGACCATCCTGCAGCCCAGGGCTTGGGCTCCCTAGCAGAGGAGCCTTTTGCGGCTGGCGCAACCTATGTGCGCCGGTCCGGTCCTCGCCGCTCCAGCAGGTGGCCGCGGCTGATCACCCGCCGCAGGGCCGTTTGCCCGCTTCTTCTGCCAGGTGACCTTGCACTTGGACGAGGGGACCGGGGTGCACCTCCTGACCCGGACGTGGACGACGCGGCCGTGGCGGCGGACGATCTGGCCGTGCCTCACCTTCTTCTCGCGGAAGGTCTGACAGCTTCTGATCGTCCTGGGCCGGCGAGAGGGCGTTCGGGCGAGCTGGGAGGCGTGGGCCGTCGCGGCTCCGCCCGAGGGCAGGAGCAAAGCGGCGGTGAGCCCGACCAGGACGCCGCCGGATAGCCCGAGCGGCCTGCAGTCAGGGACCCGCACCCGCCGCCCTCAGTGTCCGCGCTTCGGCTTGTGTTTGACCAGATGCACCGATTCGCTCTTTGAGTGCGCCGCCCCGCCGCTCGGGGTGTAGGTGACGCTCACCTTGACCTTGGCCTTGCCGTGCTTGGAGAGCTTGCGCTTGGTCGCGCCGATCGGCCTGATCGCCAACCGAGCCAGCGAGCCTGCTGGCCTCGCAACCGAGGACCGCACGCTGGCCACGCCCCTGCCCTTCAGGGCGAGCCTCCCCGGGCCCGGCACCGTCACCCTCAGGGTCGCCGTGCCCCGGCGCCTGTTGAGCCTTGGCCTGCCTTTGAAGGAGAACGAGTTGTTGGGGGGCCGGGCGCTCCCCTCGCGCATCTTGCAGGCCCCGTCCTTGTTGCTCCAGTTGCTCTGGGTGTAGTAGCGGTGGCCGTTGATCAGCTGGTCATAGAGGGTTCCCTTGGTGGCGCTTCCACCCAGCACCGGCAGGAAGGCTTTGGGGTCGTGGTTCAGGCCAGCGGGTCCAGCGTCCTGGCACTTGTCGGATACTTCGCTGTAGCCGCTCAGCCATGCCTGGTGGCTGCTCGGGTCGGTGAAGGGCGAGCCGACCAGCGGGTCGGTGATTGTCTCGCTCAGCTCGTGGCTGATCATGTTGATCGCGACGTCGGCGAGGTCGCCGTTTGGCTCCTGGACGCGGGTGCCGCCGTCGTTGTGGCCGCAGTGCTCGGCAAAGCTCCGGCTCGGCGTGCCGCTGGTCGGAATCACCGCGTAGAGCTTCGCCTGCTTGCCCGCCCCGACGTGGTTGTGATAAGCGCACCAGATCGTGTTGCAGGTGCCAGTTGGACCACAGACGGGGACGCCGTCCGGCGTGATGATGAAATAGACGCTCGACATCCCGGTGGGCAGGTGATGGGAGGAGATGAAGCGCGATAGCTCGGTCGTTGTCTGGGCATCCTCCAGACAGTGGGTGCCGGCCGGCCATTGGGGAAAGGTGTAAGCCTGCGCCAGGCAGTTGGGGTCGTTCGCCGGGTAGGCGTGGGTGTCGGTGAAGGCGCCGCCGAAGCGCTGCCTATAGGCGGCGTGGCCGCTGGAGTCGGTGTACTGGCTTAAGACGCTGTAGACGTTGCTCCGGCTGCCGCTGTCGTGAGCGACGTCCTTCAGGTAGCGGGTGATCAGGCTCTTCGTCTTCGCCTGGAGCTTGCCACCGGGGTCCCAGAAGATCGGGTAGGTGGTCTCGCTGTGCATCACCGGCCCGCCGCGATTGATCATGTTGCCCTCGTTGTCGAGATACTTGCGGGCCGCGACCTCGGTCGGGATCGGGTCGACCGGCGTGGGACGGGGGCGTCGGGCTCGCGAGCGGGCGGGCCGCGCCGCGGCGGCCGGAGCGGGGGCAAGTGCTGCGACGCCGAGGAGCGAGACCAAGACCGCGACCCCCGTGCTTAAGCCAGCCGCGCGGGAAGCCGCAGACGAGGCTCGGGCACGACGAGGCGGGCGTCTGGGTGAACGGTCCTTGACCCTGCTCTGGCGTAGATTCACTGCCACTTCCCGTTGCGAGTCCGACGCGAGGACGGACGATCGCCTCCGACTCCGCAGGCTAGGCGCTCTCCAGCGCCTGTCAATGCCCTGACCACGATCCCGTCCGAATCCTGACCTTGCAACCGCCGCCGGGCGGATCGGGCCCGGGCCATGGTCAGGGAGATCGCTCTCGGCTGTGGGGGCGGGGAGGGGAGCCCCACGCCTGGCTGGTAGCCACTACTTAGATAAGCCCGCCAGCCGCAAGTCCCCAAACAAACGCGCCTCGGGCTGTGCCGGTCAGAGGCATCATCAGGAGAACCGCCCGCCGGCTCAGTTCGTCGCCGTGGTCACGCAGCGAAAGGGAATGGAGCTTCCGGGCAGACCCGCATATCCGAATGACAGCTGGCGAGACGCGTCTTCACTGACATAGGAAGCCAAGAAGACGGGACCCGATCCCGGATCGCGCACGTCCGTGTACTGCGTCGATACCCATTCGTAAGTTTGGGGTGCCCCGAGATGCTCGAAGGCAAGTACGAGCTCAGCGTCGCTGGGCAGACGCAACCCCGCGCTGGCGCAGGCCTTGAGCGCCTTGTCGTATTGGGCTGAGTTACGCAAATTGGCATCGAAGCAGAGGTCGGCTGCCCTGCGCATCCCCGACGGGCAGCGCAGCGTCAGGGACGCCTTCAGCTCCGGGGAAAGGTCGGCAGCCGTGACGCTGCCGTTGGGAATGGTCTTGAGTGCGGCCTGGGCACTGGTGCTGATCTTCCGCTGGGTCACCGCACCGTTCCTGATCTTCGGGCTCGTCACCGCGTTCTTCTTGATCTGCCTCGTCCCGACGCTGTTCTTGGAGAGGTGGGTGGCCGCGTATGACGCCCCTCCAAGAGCGATGAAGACTGCGACGGTTGCCATCACGTTCGCGTAGGTGAGCTTCCCGCGTAGCTTCCCTGCCATAAGCCCCCCGATGGGTTGAGCTGGTCCGTTCAGCGACCTTACGCCCGGCGGAGAAGGTGCGCAAGGGCGCCAGGGTCGGCCTCGTCCTCGGCTTCGACCTCAGCGATACTGGGCAGGACGATGTCCGAGTGGCGGCTCGAGGCGATCCTTTCTGCAAGGGGGCGCGATGACCATGGACCGAGAAACAGCGGCGGCGTTTGTTGAGGCTTATGGACGCGCCTGGGAGAGTTGGGATTTTTCGGGGTTCGCGGATCTGTTCAGCGACCAGGTCGTCTACGTCGCCCACCCAACACGGGAAACGGTGGTGGGGAAGGAGGCGCTCGAACGCTACCTTCGGAAAGAGGCAGTCGAGCAAGGCGAGGTGAGCGTGCGCATGGGCGAGCCTGTGATCGAAGGTGATCGCGTCGCCGCCGAGTTTTGGGTTACGGCGACGAGTGAAGGTCAGCCGGCGACGATCACTGGATGCCTTATAGCTCGACTTGCGTCGGACGGGCGATGTGCCAGCTTCCGCGAATACTGGTTCGACGAGGAGGGACACGCCAGCGCATTCGAAGGGTGGGGCGTGTAGGCGATGTCGCAGGAGAACGTGGAGGTCGTGCGGAAGTCCAACGATGCCTTCAACCGGCGCGACAAGGCTGCGTGGCTCGCCGACGTTGATGCGGGGAACGAAGTCTTTCCCCCGAAGGAGTGGCCCGAGAACGCCCGATCCGGGGAGCCGAAGCCAGTTGGGACTTCTACGTCGAGAATGCCGGGGCGTTCGATGAGGGCTCCTTTGAACTGGCGGAAATCTTCGACGCCGGTGCCGACAAGGTCGTGGCGAACCAGCGCCGAGAGATGCGGGGCAAGGCAAGTGGCGCAGTCATCGTCTATGACTTCTGGGTCGTGATCACGTTCCGCGCGGGGAAGCAGGTTCGTTGGGAATGGTTCGCCGATCGAGCCGATGCCCTGCAAGCCGCCGGGCTGTCGGAGTAGCGCGATGTCGCAGGAGAATGTGGAGATAGTCCGTCGTGGGCTGTGAGGCGCTCGCAGAACGCGGACTTCCGACTTCGATTTCCTCGAACCCAAGATCGAGTAACGACGGTCCGGGTTCGGCGTCGGATGGTCAGCGAAGTGGCCGATCTGTTCAGCCCTCGCCCGTGGTGCTCGCGGTGTGAGAGCCTCGCCTGGCCCGCCGGCGATGCCTCACGACGCGACACTTTCCGGGAGACTGAGTCCTAGGAGCGCTGCCGCCGCCGAGTCAGCGAGGTGCGGCGGAGGCGGCCACTGCCCCAACGGATAAGAGAGGACCAGATGGCATCAGAAGAAGAGTCCGTGCTACGCGCAAGCGTCGGCGATCGCTTGGTCGTCAGAGGACACCATCAGGGTGAGCCGACGCGGGATGGGGAGATCCTCAAGGTGCTGGGCGACGACGGAGCGCCACCCTATCTGGTGCGCTGGGAAGACGGCCATGAGTCCGAGGTCTTTCCCGGCTCGGACATGTTCGTCCAGCACTTCGAGGGCGCTGATGATCGCTAGTCCCCCGCTCTGAGATTGCCCGAGGAACTCGACCGCGAGAACGGCCACTAGGCCGCCAGTCTCTCTAGGGGTGGTGATGTGCTTGGCGTGCCATCTCATCCCCCGGGGCCACGGCCAACCTCGCCAACGCGCCGGCCGCGAGCGAGTCTCGACCTAGACGCTCAAGCCACTGACCGCGTCCACGTCGAGCTGCTCGGGGAAACCTGGATCGAGCCCGTCATCCGCGAAACCGCGATTGCCGGTCGCGGCGAGAGCCTCCGTCCGATCCTTCGCCGCGAACCGCTTGAACAAGCTGAAAACATAAACGTCAGGAGGTCCCCCAGCGTCTTTTGCTTAGGCCTATCCCCGTGCCTGAGTGGCGCCGGTAGGACCTTGGTCAACCCACTATCGGGCAAGGATCGGCCGCTGCCCCCTTTCGGGGCATGAAACTGCCCCCCGAAGGCTGACGCCCGGATCCCGGCCTACGGTCGGGCCACCGGAACAGGCCGAGTACGGCGCGAAGTCGGTCAGCAACTCGAAGTAGGGCTCAACAGCTTCCCGCTCGGTGCCTCCGTGGCGCGACGACGTCCGCTTTTCACGCCAGCCACCCGGTCGTCGGCGATCCGGAACCGAGCTTCGAGGCGATGGAGCTGGCGGCCGACGCTGGCCTCACCGTCGTCACCTCAGCGCCGTGGGTGCATCACCCAAAGGTCGCACCGCTTGTTCGATCGCTTAGGCCAGCCGGCGTGCAATGTCTGTCAGGCTGGGAGCGATGTCGCCTCTATCGGAGCTTGGCGGAAAGCGACTGCCGTTCCTGCGCTGGTCGATGTTGCGCATGCTGCTGGGCATGCGGCGCCTGACGACCGACTGGCAGGTGGGCGACGGGCGGGAGCTGGCACTTGCCCGATACGTCGAGGCCGAGGCCCAGCGGGGCGACCTCGACGACGTGATTCGCGGCGTCGATGAGTTCGCGTACCACCGCAGCTTCCTGATCAATGTGGGCGACGAGAAAGGCGAGATCCTTGACGCCGCGATCCGGCGGGCCCAGCCGCGCCAATTGCTCGAGCTGGGCACCTACTGTGGCTACAGCGCCCTGCGTATCGCGCGGGTGATGCCAGAAGGGGCGCGGCTCGTGTCAATCGAGTTCAACGCCGAGAACGCGGCGATCGCACGCCGCATCTGGGACCACGCCGGCATCGGTGAGGAGTTGACGGTGCTCGTCGGGACACTCGGCGATGGCGGTGCCACGATCGCAGAGCTCGAGTCTGAGCATGGCTTCGCCAGTGGATCGCTGGACTTCGTCTTCATCGACCACGACAAGTCTGCCTATCTGCCCGACCTGAGGCGGATCCTGGACCGGGGCTGGCTTCATCCCGGCTCGGCGGTCCTCGCCGACAACATCAAGCGGCCTGGGGTGCCCGACTACCGGGAGTTCATGCAGGGTGAGGAAGGCCGCGTTTGGCGGACCATCGGGCATGAAACCCACGTCGAGTACCAGTCTTTGCTCAAGGACCTGATGCTCGAATCGGAGTATCTGGGACGCCGGCGAGGCACATAGCTCTCTGACCTCTATACCTCGGCCATGACGCCAGTGGCCTAGAACCCCGGATGAAGTAACGGAGGCGGCAGCGGCATTGAGACCGACATCGAAATCGGGGGGCTGTTCGAGTTTCGGGAGGGGCGAATCGTGCGCTGGGAGGACTTCGGATCGAAAGACAAGGCCCTCGAAGCCGCCGGGCTGCGGGAGTAGGCGATGTCAGAGGAGAAGTGGAGGTCGTGCGTCGCGCCTGGGAGGCCCGTGTAGGCGGGGGTCCCGAAGCTGTTCTCGACTTGTTCGCCGAGGACTGCGTCATGGAAGCTTTTCCCGATCTTCCCGATCACGCCGTGCACTTTCTGGAAATGTGGGGCGAGTTTGTCCAGGAGCCGGTCGAGTTCATCGATGGCGGCGACGACGTTGTGGTGGCGGTGATCGCGATGCGCGGGCAAGGCAAGGGGAGCGGGGCTCCGTTCGACGCCCAAGCCGTCTGGGTCCATGAGTTGAGGACAGGGAAGCAGTCGGTGAAGATCGGGTGCTTGCACACGGCCGCATATCGGCCGAGGGAACGGCGAGCGGTGTGGTGCTGGAAGGCGACATCTACGTCTGCTTTTGGCTTCGGCACGGCCGCTGTGGCCCAGCGGCTAACGACTAGTGAGAAGTGACCTGGTGCCTACAGTTCAGGCACATCGGCGCCGTGGGGCGTGAACGGCAGCCTTCGCACCTCGGCCCAGCCATCGCAGCGGCTCTCCAGTTCGGCGACGACCCCGCCGGTGTCCTGCCAGGTGGTCCAGACGAGGACCGCCGGGCCGGCTCCCGAGATCGTCGCCCCGAGGGCGCCGATCTCGCCAGCCGCCGCGACGATCTCCATCGAGCGCGGATAGAGCTCACGCCGGCGCGGCTGGTGGATGCGATCAAGCAGGCCCCGCGAGACCAGCGCCAGGTCCGCCTGCTGCAGGCCTAGTACCAGCAGTGAGGCAGCGCCGACGTTGGCAACCGCGTCGGCGATCGGAACCTCTGCTGGGATCGCCTCCCGCGCCCGCTCCGTCGCGACCTCCTCGGCGGGGATCACCACCACCGCCTCGAGACCCTCGGGGGGGTCGAAGCGGGCGGCCACGGGGGCGCCGTCCTCGGAGCCGCAGATGACGAAACCGCCGTGGATCGCCGCGGCGACGTTGTCCGGGTGTCCCTCGATCTCGGCGGCGCGAGCGAGCATCTCCTCGCGGCTCAGGGCGAGCTCGAAGAGGTGATCGGCGGCGGCGAGCCCGGCGACGATCGCCGCGGCGCTCGAGCCGAGGCCGCGGGCCAGCGGGATCTCGCTGCGGATCACGAACGAGAGGCGATCGGCGGGATGGAGGGTCTCGAAGGCGCGGACGACGAGGTTGTCGCGGCCCCTGGGCACGTCGGGCCCGCCGGGGTCGAGCGAGAACTCCTCGGCTTCTCTGACCTCCAGCTCGAGGAAGAGCGAGAGGGCCGCGGCCATCACGTCGTAGCCGGGGCCAAGGTTGGCCGAGCTCGCCGGCACCCTGACCACCCGCCGCCGCTCGGTCATCGGGATCCGCCGCGCCGCCGCGGGCGCGCCTGGTTCATCTCCTCCACTTGACTCCGCAGCCCACCGGCTTGGTCTCGGACGGGTCCGGCCGGCGACCCTCCAGCACGGCGTCGAGCGCCCCGCGCAGCCAGGACGCGTCCTCGCCCGGGTCGTCGTGATCGGCGTCCGGGGCGCCCCGGTAGCGCAACCGCAGATCGGAGTCGAAGACGAACACGTCGGGCGTGGTCTGCGCGCCGAAGGCGCGCGCGACGCTCTGGTCGGCGTCGTGGAGGTAGGGATGGGACCAGCCGCCCTCGTCCTCGACCCTGGCGCTCATCGCCTCGAACGAGTCGGCCGGGTAGCGCTCGGGGTCGTTGGAGTTGACGGCCAGGACCCGCACGCCCCTATCCGCGTAGTCGGCAGCGACGTCATCGAGGCGCTCTTGCCATGCGAGCGCGTAGGGGCAGTGGTTGCAGGTCCAGTAGACGACGCTCGCCGGCGGCTCGCCGGCCGGGCCGAGCTCGTGGCGCTCCCCGTCGACCCCGGGCAGCGCCAGGGGCGGGGCGGCGTCGCCGATCTCGATCCCGTTGTCGCTCATCCTCTCCTTCTCGCCGCGGAGATTGCTTCCCTGATGTCCTCCGGGTCCGGCAGGGGCGAAACCCTCCCGTCCCGGCGGCGGTAGACCCGGCAGGTTAGGCCGATCGGCCGCTCGGGGTCCGGCGGCTGGATATCGACGCCGTCGACGAGGATCGTCGGGGACCCCGGGAACCCGAGGCTCTCGGCGTGCTCCTCGTCGACCACTTCGACCACCTCGACCCGCTCCGGATCGAGCCCCTGCGCCGCCATCTCCTCCCGCAGCGTCGCCAGCGCCCGCTCCCAGGAGGGGCACCCCTGCCACCAGAGGAATCGGATCTCAGAGGGCATGAACGGCATTCTCGTCTGCCAAGAGGAGGTCTGGCCTCGGGATGGCCCGCACCGGGGCGCGCCATACTGGACCGATGTCGCCCCGGACGCTTCGGGCCGCGGCTTTCGCCGTGGCCCTGATCGCTCTCTGGGCGACAGGCTGTGGTGGCGACGGGGAGCCTTCAACTAGCGGCGCAACGACCGACGCCGCTACCGGCGACGAGGGCTCCCGGGCCTTCGTGATCGTTCTCGAGAACCGCGAGTACCGGCAGGTGATCGGAGCATCCGAAGCCCCGTATCTGAACCGCCTCGCTCGTCGTGGCGCGCTCGCGACCCATTACTACGCGATCTCCCACCCCTCGCTCCCCAACTACCTGGCGATCATCGGCGGGACCACCTTCGGCATCCGCAGCGATTGCACCTCATGCAGCGCCTCGGGCCCGAGCCTTCCCCAGCAACTCGGGGAGGCCGGCGTGGACTGGCGCGCCTACATGCAGGGGATGCCGCGGAGCTGCTACCTCGGCGGCTACAGCGGCCTCTATGCGAAGAAGCACAACCCCTTCTATTACTTCCCCGCGATCGTCTCCGATCCGGCCTCATGCAACCGGGTTGTGCCGGGGGGAAGAATATGGGCCGACCTCCACAGCGGCTCCCTGCCGAGCTTCGGCTGGATCACCCCCAACCTGTGCAATGACGCGCATGACTGCCCGCTCGCCCGCAGTGACCGTTTCCTATCCCGACTGGTCCCGGCGTTATTGCCCCGACTAGGGCGTGATGGATTCCTCGCGGTGACCTTCGACGAAGGACTGAGCGATCGGGGTTGCTGCGGAGCCCGCGGCGGGCGCGTGAGCACGATCCTCGCCGGGCCAGCGGTGCGCAGGAATGCCCGCCTCGCTCAGCCGTACACGCATTACTCACTGCTCGCCACGCTCGAGCGGGCATTCGGCCTGCCGCTCCTGCGGGCGGCACGGGGCGCGGAGCCTATGCAGGCGGCGTTCACCCGGGCTCCGGCCCTGGGGAGGACAGGATGACTACCGGCCAGCGGTTCGAAACGCTGGGCGGGACAGAGCCGATCAGTCGAAGACCGCCCGCTCCACCACCGCCAGGTCGTTCTCGCAGCCGATCACTGAGGGGGCTTTGCCGAGCGCTGAGTCGGGGTCCTTGAGGCCGTGGCCGGTGAGCACGCAGACAATGGTCTGCGGCGCCGGGCTTCCCTCCGCGACCGGGAGGCCGTGGGCGAGGATGCCGGCGACCGAGGCGGCCGAGGCGGGTTCGCAGAAGACCCCCTCGCTGTTCGCCAGCCAGCGGTAGGCGTCGAGGATCTGCTCGTCGGAGACCGCGGCGACCCGTCCCCGCGAGCCGGTGAAGGCGTCCATCGCCTCTTCCCAGCGGGCTGGGTTTCCGATCCGGATCGCCGAGGCGACCGTCTCCGGGTTCTCCACCGGGGCGCCCTTGACCAGCGGAGCCGCCCCCTCGGCCTGGAATCCGTAGAGGACCGGCGACGCGGAGGACTCGCGGAATCCCCGCCAGTAGGCGGTGACGTTGCCGGCGTTGCCGACCGGGATCGCCAGCGCGTCGGGCGCCTCGCCAAGGTCCTCGATCACCTCGAAGGCGCCCGTCTTCTGTCCCTCGATCCGGTAGGGGTTGACCGAGTTGACAAGCTCGATCGGGTGACGGTCGGCCAGCTCCCGGACGATCCGCAGCGCATCGTCGAAGTTCCCCTGCAGGGCGATCACCCGCGCCCCGTGCATCAGCGCCTGGGCCAGCTTGCCGATCGCGATCTTGCCCTCGGGGACGATAACCGCGCCCCGCAGACCGGCCCTGGCCGCATAGGCCGCGGCGCTCGCCGCCGTGTTCCCGGTGGAGGCGCAGATCACCGCCTCCACCCCCCGGCCCTTGGCCCGCGATACAGCCACGGTCATCCCCCGGTCCTTGAACGACCCCGTGGGGTTGGCGCCTTCGAACTTCAGATAGACCCGGGCACCCACCTTCTCGGAGAGGCGCTCTGCGGGGATCAGTGGCGTCGATCCCTCGTTCAGGCTGACCACCGGGTCTCCCTCCTCGAGGGGCAACCGGTCCCGGTATCTCTCGATCAGCGGCTCAGGCATGGTCGCGCGAGCGTTCGGAGGTCACCCTCACACGAACTCTTCTTCGATCACCCTGATCGACCGCGGTGCCGAGCGGAGGAAATCGAGCCCGGCGATCTCTTCCAGCGCGGCGAAAAACCGCGACTCCAGGCACTCGTGGAGGACCATGACCAAGCGGGCGTCATCGCCCATGCCGCGCTGCACGACGCTCTTCACCGAGACCTCGTGATCGCCGAGGATCGCTGCGATCTGGGCGAGCACGCCGGGGCGATCGGCGACCTCGAGATGCAAGTAGAAGGAGGACGGTACGTCGGCGATCACGGGCAGGTCCTCGCGGGTCTCGTGGACCGGCATCTCGCCGCTGATGATCGAAACCACGTCCCCCAGCACGGCCGAGGCGGTCTGGATGCCGCCGGCTCCGGGCCCTGACATCGTCACCTCGGTGATCGCCGGGGCCTCGACCATGACCGCGTTGAAGGGGCCGCCCACCGGGGCGAGCGGGTGGCCCTCGTAGAGGAAGCAGGGAAAGACGCGGACGCTGACTCCCCCCTCGAGGCGCTCGGCGACCCCGAGCAGCTTCAGCGAGAGGCCGAACTCCTTGGCGTAGGAGAGGTCGTCGGGCTGGACGCCCTCGATCCCCTCGAACGGGACCTGCTCCAAGGCCACCGGGGTGTGGAAGGCGAGGCGCGCCAGGATCGCCATCTTCGCCGCGGCGTCGGCGCCGTTGACGTCTTCGGTGGGGTCGGCCTCGGCGTAGCCGAGCTCCTGTGCCCGGGAGAGGACATCGGCGTAGGCGGCGCCGGTCGAGGCCATCTCGCTGAGGATGAAGTTCGTGGTGCCGTTGACGATCCCGAAGACCTTCGAGACCTCGGTGACCCCGAGGCTCTCCTGGATCACACGGATGATCGGAATCACCCCCGCCACGGCGGCCTCGAACCGAAGCTGAACGCCGGCCTCCCGGGCGGCCTCGAACAGCTCGTCCCCGTGCCGTGCCAGCAGCTGCTTGTTGGCCGTGACCACCGGCGTGCCACCGCGCAGGGCCGCGAGGACGTGCTCGCGCGCGGGCTCAAGCCCGCCCATCAGCTCGATCACCAGCTCGGCCTCGGCGAGGATCTCCTCGGCGTCGCCGCTGCTCCGGGTCAGGGTCCCGCAGATCTTCGGCCGGCGCCCCGTCGCGGCCTCCACGGCGGCGGCGCGCTCGGCGAGCAGATCGGCGAAGGCTGAGCCCACCGTGCCGCGTCCGAGCAGGCCGATTCGCACCGTCTCCCCCATTTTCTCAGGCGCCCCCATCGCTCAGACGGCGTCCCGCGCCAGCAGGTCCTCGAAACTCTCCCGCCGCACCACGGCCCTGGCCTCGCCATCCCGGCAGAAGACGACCGGCGGCCTCGGCACGCCGTTGTAGTTGTTGGCCAGCGAGTGGCCGTAGGCGCCGGTCGCCGGCGTCACCAGGACGTCGCCGACGCTGGGCGAGGCAAGCACCGCGTCGCGGACGATGATGTCGCCCGACTCGCAGTGCATCCCGGCGATCGTCGCCTCGGTATCGGGTGGAACGGCGGCGCGGTCGGCGATCACGGCCTCGTAGCGGGACCCGTAGAGCATCGGGCGCAGGTTGTCGGACATGCCGCCGTCGACGGCGACGTAGGTGCGAACCCCGGGAATCTCCTTGACCGTGCCGACCGTGTAGGCCGTCACCCCGGCGTTGCCGACCAGCGAGCGTCCCGGCTCGATCAGGATTTGCGGCCCGTCGCCGAAGACCTCCCGCACCGCGGTCACCTTGGTCTTGGCGTAGGCATCGATCGAGGGGGGCTCGTCGCCCGCCCCGTAGGCGATCCCGAGGCCGCCGCCCACGTTGACCATCCGGCACCATCCGCCGGCCAGCTCGCCGAGGGCGCGGATCGCCACCGCGTAGGGCTCCAGCTCGAGGATCTGCGAGCCGATGTGGGTGTGGAGCCCGACCAGGTTGAGCGAGTCGGAGGCGAGCACCCGGGCGATCGCCTCGGCGGCCCGGCCATCGGCCAGCCCGAAGCCGAACTTGGAGTCGATCTGCCCGGTCTGGATGTAGTCGTGGGTCGAGGCGCTCACCCCCGGGGTGATCCGGACCAGAACGTCCTGGGGCCGGTCGAAAAGGTGCTCGCAGCGGGCGATCTCGTCGAAGGAGTCGAGGATCAGCTGGCCGACCCCGGAGCGCGCCGCGAGCACGATCTCCGCCTCGGACTTGTTGTTTCCGTGCATGTGGATCCGCGCCGGATCGACCCCGGCCCGAAGCGCCATGGTCAGCTCGCCTCCCGAGGCGACATCGACCGACAGCCCCTCTTCGGCGAAGAGGCGGTAGGTCGCCTTGCAGGGCATCGCCTTGCTGGCGAAAAGCACCTCGGAATTCGCGTCGCGCCGCGACAGCGCGTCCAGGTAGGCGCGGGCCCTGGCCCGCATGTCCTCCTCGGCGTAGACGTAGGCCGGGGTGCCGAACTCAGCCGCCACTTCGAGCAGGTCGCATCCGGCGATCTCGAGGTGGCCGAGCTCGTTGACGCGGCTGCCGATCGGATAGACCGGCGAGCCCGCGATCGGGTCGGCGGCAGCGGTCACGCCGTTCTCTGAACGTGGTGATGCCATCGGGATCGGCATTGTGACGGGTCGCGGGCGCGTGCCGCCGTCAGTCAGGATGAGCGCGATGGAACTCCCATCACCGAGCGGACCGCAGAGGAGCGGCAGCGCCGACGGCCTCGCCTACGACCTCTGGCTGCCCGAGGACCGGCCCCCCTGGCCCGGCGTCGTGGTGATCCACGGCGCCGGCTCCCGCAGGCAGAACCACTCCGACTTCGCCCGCCTGGCCCGGGACCGGGGCTGGGCGGCGCTCTCCTACGACCAGCGCGGCCACGGCGCCAGCGAGGGCGAGATGTCGCCCGCCGCGATCGGCGACGCGGGCGCGATGGCGCGACTGCTCGGATCGCTCGAGGGGGTCGACCCGGGACGGGTCTGCGCGCGGGGATCGAGCATGGGCGGCTTCGTCGCGATCCACGCGGCCGCATCGGAGCAGGCAATCGCCGGCGCGATCGCGATCTGCCCCGCCCCGGAGGAGCTGCTGCTCGAGGGGTTCCGGCGCGGCCGGCTCGAGATGGCGAGCGACGAGGCTGCCCTCGTCCCCTGGCTGCAACGGCACGACATCCGCCGCGCGGCCGCCGAGATGGGCCCGAAGCCGCTGATCCTCCTGCACGCCGCGGGCGATGACCAGGTCCCGGCCGACTCATCCCGCGAGATACACGAGCGCGCCGCCGAGCCGAAGCGGCTCATCATCGTTCCCGGCGGGCACCACCGCTCGGTCCAACACGACGCCGAGCTCCAGGGGGAGGCGCTGCGCTGGCTGGAGCGGACGCTTCCTGAACAGCCGGCGCGGTGCTAGCGCCGGCACAGGCGTGTAAGGCGGCGAAGCCGCCGCAAGTGGTTTTTGGCCGCCGGCGCGGTGTTAGCGCCGGCACAGGCGTGTAAGGCGGCGAAGCCGCCGCAAGTAATTTCTAGAGGTAGCCCATCGGATCGACCGGCGTGCCGTTCACCCGCACCTCGAAGTGGACGTGCGGGCCGAAGCAGTAACCGGTGCAGTCCGAGTAGCCGATCACCTGACCCTGGGAGACCTGCTGGCCCGCCGAGACGGCGAAGGACTCCTGGTGGGCGTAGCAGGTCTGCAGGCCCCCACCGTGGTCGATGCAGGTGAAGTTGCCGTAGCCGCCGCTTGCCGACTCGGGCTCGGTGAAGACGACCGTGCCGGCTGCGGCGGCGCGGATCGGCGTGCCGGTCGGCACCGCGATGTCAATTCCCGGATGCATCTCGGAGCCCCCGAAGCGCCAGCCGAATGGGGAGACGACGGGGCCGTTGACCGGCCAGATGAACCCGGCGCCACTTGGCGCCGGCAGCGGCCCGGCCGGCAGGGGCCCGGCCGGCAGCGGAGCGGAGGCAGCGGCCTGAAGCTGCGCCTGGATCTTCGACTGGATGTCGGCGACCGAGCCCTCCAGCTTCTGCTCGGAGTCCTTGATCTGCGAGAGCGCCGCCTGGCGCCGCCCGCGGGCCGCGACCAGGTCGGCCTGGCGGCTCTCGACCCCGGCCCTGGCGGACGCCAGCTGCTGCTGCTGGGCGGCGATCGCGTCGCGGGCCGCCTGGATCCGGCGCCGTGCGTCGGCCAGACGGATCACAGTCCGCTTCGCCTCGTTGCGGAGCTGGCGAACCCGCCCGACGACCGTCTCCTGGAAGCCTTGGATCCGCTTCAGGTACTCGGCCCGCGCAACCATGTCGTCGAAGCCCTTGGCCGAGAGCAGCACGGTGAGCACGTCGGGTGTGCCGGACTCATAGACCGCGACAAGCTGCTCGCGCAGGTTGATCAGCGCCGCCTTCAGGTGGCTGCGGACGACCACCAGGTGATCGCGAGCCCGCCGCAGGTCGGCGATCGCCTGGTCGAGCTCGGCCTGCTTGGCGAGCAGCTGCGCATGCACCGCGGCCTCCTGGCGACGGAGCCTCGCCACCGCCGCCTCGAGACCCGAGATCTGGTCGTCGTAGTGGGAGATCGTCGTGGTCAGCACGCCCTTTTGGGAGCGCACCTTGTCGAGGCTGGCCTGCTTTGTGTCGAGCCGGGATTGCAGGTCCGCCGGGGCGCTGCCGCCGAGCAGGGCGAGCAGGCATGCGGTGGCCAGCACGACGACGGTCGCGGCTATCGCGCTGGGGCGCGCCAGAGCAGGTCGAATTCGATTGATCACGGCACTGGTCGAGCCTGCGGCCGGGCCCGTTCAACTGCGACCCGGGCAGGCGCCCGAGGCTAGCTAAGGCCGCTCCCCGACTCAGTCAGCTCCCCGAGGATGCAACCTCGGTTGCGATCGACGGCCGATTCGTGCGTGATCGTGCGGTTAGGCACGAGGAGTCGGCGGCTCGACCTCGAGCAACTCTTCGCTCGCCTCCTCCTCCATCTGCAGGGTGGTGTGGTCGATGTTGAAGCGCTCCTGTACCGCGACCTCGAGGTTGCGGCGGATCAGGTCGCGATCGGCTCCCTCGCCGACCACGACGTGTGCCGAGAGGGCCCCGAACCCGGCTGTCAGGGTCCAGACGTGGAGATCGTGGACCGAGCAGACCCCCGGGACTGCGGCGAAGACGCTCTGCAGTTCCTCCATGTCGAATCCCGGCGGCGCCGCCTCCATCAAGACGTCCACGGGCTCGCGGATCAGCCGCCATGAGGAGGCGAGGATCAGTACTGCGATCAAGAGGCTGATGATCGGGTCGACCAGCGATGAGCCGCCGGCGAGGACGAAGGCGCCGGCGATCACCACGCCGAGCGATCCCAGGGCGTCAGCGGCGCTGTGGCGAAGCACTCCTTCGAGGTTGACGTCGCTGCGGTCGCCCCTGATCAGGACCAGGGTCGCCGCGGCGTTGCCGGCCACACCGAAGAGTCCGAGGGCGAGGACACCACCGGCCTCGATCGAGGGGGGGTCGGAGAAGCGGCCGATCGCCTCGATCGCGATCAGCACCGCGACCGCGACCAGGGTGAGGCCATTGGCGAGCGCCGCCAGCACCTCGGAGCGCTGGTAGCCGAAGGTTTGCCGTGCCCCCCCGGGGCGGGAGGCCAGCCTCGCCGCGGCCAGCGCCAGGGCGATCGCGCCGACGTCCGACAGCACGTGCCCCGCGTCGGCGAGCACGGCCAGGGAGCCGGTGATGATGCCGCCGGCGATCTCGACCGCGAGCATCGCAAGGTTGATCGCCAGCGCCAGCAGCATCCTGCGCCGGCTGTCCCCGCGGCGCTGCTCGAGGGCGCCGCCGCGGGCATCCCCGTGAGCGAGGCCGTGGACGTGAGCCATGGCCCGAGCTTAGAACCCGCGGCTGGCGTCAGGCGGGCGCCGGCTGGCGGTCGCCCGCGGAGGCGCCGTTGCTCGAGGCGATCCCCGCGGCGGCGATCTCAGCGCCGAAGCCGAGGCGCTCACGGTACTCCCGGGCCTGCATTCGGGAGATCACCAGCCGCTGGATCTCTGCGGTGCCCTCGAACAGCTGGTAGATCTTCGCGTCGCGGAACCACTTCTCCAGCGGGCACTCGCTGCTCCAGGCGTGGGGGCCGACCAAGTCCATCAGCTGGGTGGTGGCCCACATCGTCACGTCGCCGGCCTTCAGTTTCGACATCGAGCCCTGACCGCCGGTCATCGGCATCCCGTTGCGCCCCATCCAGGAGGCCCTCTGCACCAGCAGCCGCGCCGCCTCGATCTCGGTGGCGATGTCGGCGAGAGCCTGCTGCACGCGCTGCGTCTCGAGCAGCGGAGCCCCGTTCTCCTGGCGCCCGTCCAGGTAGTAGAGGGTCCATTCATATGCAGCCTGCGCGATCCCGATCGCCGATGCGCCGACCATCGGCCTTGTGATCTCGAAGGTGGCCAGGGCGTCGGCCGAGCGTGACTTTTGGCCGGACCGGGCCCGCTCGAGCTTTCGCTCCAGCTTCTCTTCGCCGCCGAGCAACTGGTCGGCCGGGATGCGGCAATCCTCGAGGATCACCTCCGCTGTGTGTGAGGCCCGGATTCCCAGCTTCGACTCCTTCTTTCCCTGGCTCATCCCCGGCGTGCCCTTGGCGACCACGAACGAGGCCTGGCCGCGGGTGCCGAGCGAGGGATCGACGGTCGCGACGACCACGTGGACGTCGGCGATGCCGCCGTTGGTGATGAAGACCTTGGTGCCGTTGAGGACCCACTCGTCGCCGTCGCGGCGCGCGGTCGTCTTCAGGCTCTTCACATCGGAACCGGCCTGGGGCTCGGTAACCGCATAGGCGCCGAGCTTGATTTCCTCCTCGGTGCCGAAGCAATCGGGGACCCAGCGGGCGATCTGCTCGGGGGTCCCGGTGGCCGCGATCCCGGCGGCTGCGAGCCCCGAGCCGGAGATCGCCAGGGCGAGCCCGGCGCACCCCCAGTGAAGCTCCTCTGTGTAGATCACACCCATCTGCCCGTCGCTGTCGCTGCCCATCCGCTGCATGTGCTCGAGGCCCTGGAGCCCCCAGCGGCGCGCCTCGGCGATCACCTCCCAGGGGACGCTCTCGTCCTGGTCGTGACGGGCGGCGGCGGGGCGCATCACCTCGGCGGCGAAGCGACGGCAGTAGGCACGGAACTCCTGCTGCTCGTCGTTCAGTGCGAAATCCATGTCTGCCCCCTTCGCCCGGCCGCCCCGGACGGTCCGTTTTCATTGATTGACCAGTCAGTCAATGGCGAAAAGCCTAGCTGACCGGCCAGCCGATAGCCATCGGAGCGGGAGATCCCTGCGCCGCCGCACCGCCACCAGTAGCGTTCCTCCCTTGGCACGGCTGCGGCTACCCCGCCTGCGCGAGCGCCCGATCAACGCCTCGGGGGCAGCCGCCCCCGGAATCCGCTGCCCCTCCGGAGGAGGCCGCGCGCTCGAACGGCAATTCCCAAAGGACGGCGACCCTTGCTCCTCCACCCCCGCCCCCGGCGCCTCCGCCGCCCCCCGACGAGCCGGAGCTCGAGCCGCTTCCGCCACTCTCGCTGTTCTCGAAGGTGATGGTGATGGTGATCCCGCTGGCCCTGGTCGGGCTCGGGCTCTACCTGTTCGGGGTCTTCGACAGCGGCGACGCCGCCGGGCCGAGCGGCCCCGCGCCGCAGATCGAGGGGACGGGTGCCCGCGGCACCGGGCCCGCGGCGGCCAGCGACGCAACCGATCTCGGCTTCCCGGCATTCGCGACCAAGAACACCACCCGGGTCGGCGGCTCGACCCCGGCGGCGACCGCCGCGGGCGTTGCGCTCGCGACCTTCCCCTCGACCGTTCCCGACGACTCGCCCCCGGCGGTGACCCTGGTCCCCGACGGGGGCTGGCAGGAGGGGATCGCCGCGGCAGCCCTGATCGCCGATCCGGTCCACGCCCCGCTCCTCTTCTCGGGCCCGGACGGGATCCCCGCGGCGACCACCGACGCGCTCGGCACGATGCGCCCGCAGGGCTCGAAGGGAACCGGCGGAAGCCAGCTGTTCGCGCTGCCGGGAGCCGAAATCCCGAGCGGGTACGAGGCCAGGGTGGTGAAGGCCGGCGGCGCGGCCGACGTCGCCGCCCGCGTGGCGGGTCTGCGCGCCAAGCTCGCGGGGGGGCCGCCCGAGCACATCGTCGTCACCACCTCGCAGGATCCCGGGATCGCGATGCCGGCGGGGGCATGGGCGGCGCGCTCCGGGGACCCGGTGCTGTTCGCCGGGAAGCAGGGCCTGCCGAAGCCGACAGCGAGGATTCTCGCCAAGTTCAAGCGCGTTCCCGTCTACATCCTCGGGCCGACCTCGGCGATCCCCGTGTCGGTGGAGAACGAGATCAGCAAGATCAGTGGCCAGGTGGCGCGCATATCCGGCGAGGAGCCGGTCGCCAACGCGATCAACTTCGCCCGCTACTCCGACGGCAGCTTCGGCTGGAATCTCAACGACCCGGGGCACGGGTTCGTGATCGCCCGCAGCGACCGTCCACTCGACGCGGTCGCCGCCGCGCCGCTCTCCGGCGCCGGCACCTGGGGCCCGCTGCTCCTCACCGACAACGCCGCGACCCTTCCCGGGACGCTTCACAGCTACCTTCTCGACGTGAAGCCCGGCTATACCAGCGACCCCACCCGCGCCTTCTACAACCACGTCTGGGTGATCGGGGACCAGGATGCGATCAGCGTCGACCAGCAGGCGGCGATCGACTACAGCACCGAGCTCGGCAAGGTCGGGCCGAAGGGCAGCGGAGAGTGAGCGAGGCGGAGCGCCCGGAGCTGCTGGCCGCCTCGCAACGGGTCACCGTCGAGGACATCCGGGCTCTGGCGGGGGCCTCCACGCCCCACTTCGCGCTCCAGGTCCGCAACCGGATCCGGCGGCTGATCGAGGCGCTGCCGGCCGATCACCCGGCCCGGATCGAGGGAGAGCGCAGGGTCGCCGAGATGGAAGAGCTGGCTCGCCACAGCGGCGATCCGCGTGGCCGCTGAGACCGATAGCGCGCTGCGGCGGACCCTGCCGCTCCTGGAGCCCGAAGCGCGGAGCCGGGCGGAGGCGACCGTGCCGGGAGCGTCGTTCCTCGATCTGCTCGGCGAGGACCTCCCTTCGACCGGCGCGACCCAGGACCTGATGCTGACCGGAATCGTGCCGCGAATCTACGAGCGCTACTGGCGCCCCGCCCTGGGCCAGGTGGCAAAGGGGCTGACCGGCCCCGGGATGGCCGACGAGATCCGCATCGCCCGGCTGCTCCTCGGGCTGCGGCCCGGAGATGGCGTCCTCGACGTCGCCTGCGGCCCGGGCAACTTCTCCCGCGCATTTGCCTCCACCGTCGGGGATTCGGGGCTGGTCGTCGGCATCGACGCCTCGCAGACGATGCTGGAGCGCGGCGCCTCCGAGCTGCGCCGCTCAGGGCTCGACAACCTCTGCCTGATCCGCGGTGATGCGACGGCACTTCCCTTCGTCGAGGCGAGCTTCGACGCCGTCTGCTGCTTCGCGGCCCTGCACCTGCTCGACGATCCCCTCGCCGGGCTGGACGAGATGGCCCGGGTGCTCACCCCGGGCGGCAGGATCGCCCTGATGACCTCGGCCCAGCGCCGCCTGGCCCCGCGAGGCCCGGCCAAGCCGCTGGTCGAGCGGCTCAGCGGGATGCGCATCTTCACCCGCGAGCAGATCGGCGAAGCGCTCGAGCAGCGCGGCTTCATCGACATCCACCAGCGGATCAGCGGCATGGTCCAGTTCGTCGGCGCCCGCCTCGCCCCGGCCTGAGCCGGGGCGTAGGCATCGAATAGGTTGGGGCGATGAAGCAGCTCGCCCCCGGCATCTGGCGCCTCAACGAGTTCCCGCGGCCTGCGATCAACGTCTACCTCGGCGACGACGTGCTGTTCGATGCGGGCCGCCGCTGGGACCGGCGCCGGATCCTCGGGCAGCTCGAGCGCCGCAAGATCTCGCTGGTCGCTCTGACCCACGTCCATCCCGACCATCAGGGCGTCGCCAAGGATGTCTGCGAGGAGCACGGGGTGCCGCTCGCCTGCCACGCCGACGACGTCGACGCGATGGAGGGCCGGCGCCCGGTCCAGGAGGCCGCCGCCTCCAACCCGGTCAACCGGCTGATCGCGAAGCTCTGGGAGGGGCCCCCGCACAAGGTCGGCCGAGTCCTCGGCGACGGGGATGAGGTCGGCGGCTTCCGGGTGGTCCACGCTCCCGGGCACGCCCGCGGCGAGGTCGTCTACTTCCGCGAGGCCGATCGGGTGGCGATCTGCGGCGACGTACTGCGCAACATGAGCTACGCCACAACCCTCCCCGGGTTGCGCGAGCCGCCGTCGATCTTCACCTACGACCCGGCCGAGAACCGGCGCTCGATCCGCAAGCTGGCCGGGCTCGGCCCGAAGCTGATCCTCCCCGGCCACGGCCCCGCGATCACCGACATGGCAGCGTTCGAGCGCTTCGTCGCAGCGCTGCCGGACGACTAGACGCGCCGGCAACGGGTCATTTGCGGCGGCTGCGCCGCCTGACATGCCTCTGCCGGCGCTAACACCGCGCCGGCTGACAACGGTATTTGCGGCGGCTGCGCCGCCTGACATGCCTCTGCCGGCGCTAACACCGCGCCGGCTGACAAACTCATGCCGCTCAGGCGGCGAGCACGGCCTCGGCGACCCGCTCGCGATGCCACTTCGCGTCGCCGAACATCGAGGCGTCCGCGCGGGCGCGCTTCAACCAGAAATGCAGGTCGTGCTCCCAGGTGAAGCCGATCCCGCCGTGCACCTGTAGCGACGCGGCTGCGACCCGCCAGCCGGCGTCGGACGCGTAGGCCTTGGCGATCGAGGCGGCCCGGGGGAGCGTCTCCGGCTCCGCGTCTGCGGCCCAGGCCGCGTAGTAGACGGCGGAGCGCGAGTTCTCCGTCTCCAGCAGCATCTGAGCGCAGCTGTGGGAGACGGCCTGGTAGGAGCCGATCGCCCGCCCGAACTGCTTCCGATCCTTGGCGTAGGAAACGGCCATCTCCATGGTTCGCTGGGCGATCCCGGTGAGCTCGGCGGCGAGCGCCACACAGCCCCGCTGGAAGACCGGCAGGTAATCGGCGCCGGCGCCGATCAGCGTGTTGCCGGCCGGCACCTCGACCCCCTCGAAGCGGACAGTGAACAGCTTCCGGGTCAGGTCGATCGAGCTCTCCCCGGTGACGCTGACCCCATCGGAATCGCGATCGACGATGTGCCGGCGGCCGTCGCTGGTCGCGACCAGGAAGAAATCGGCGCTCCCGGCGTCCATCACCAGCACCTTCTCTCCGTCGAGCACGACCGCATCCCCGTTGCCCCCCGCCTCCATCGAAAACTCGCCGATCGCCGCCGGCGTTCCGGCGTCGATCAGCGCCGGAGTGCCGCGCCGCCCGCCTTCGGCCAGCGGCCGCAGGTAGCGCTCCTTCTGATCGTCGTCGGCGCAGGTCGCCAGCGCCAGCCCGGCAACCGTGTTCGAGAACAGCGGAGAGGGGGCCAGCGCATAGCCCATCTCATCCATCACCACCGCCAGCTCGACCATCCCCAGCCCCTGGCCGCCCCACTCCTCAGGCAGCGCCAGGCCCTGCCAGCCGAGCTCGGTCATCTCCTTCCAGTCCTCTTCTGCGAACCCGTCGGGAAGCTCGATCAGCTCGCGGATCCGCTCCGGCTTGTAGCGGGCGGCGAGGAACTGCTTCGCCGCCTCCTGGATCGCCCGCTGCTCGTCGTTTAGGTCGAAATACACGTCAGCGCACCCCCGGCGTCGGTGTTGCCCGCATTCCGTCCGCGGCGGACGCGGAAGCGAGAGCGCAAGGCTCTCGGTGCCTGCTGGTGCGCCCTCGCGAGAGCAGAGTACGCGGGCGGAAGTTGCTCATCGAAGCTTCGGAAGGCCCAGCACCCGCTCGGCGATGATGTTCTTGAGGATCTCCGTGGTGCCGCCCTCGATCGAGTTGGCCCGCGAGCGCAGGAAGGAGTACTGCCAGCTGCCGTTGTCGACGGCGTGCTGATCGCCGCGGCCGAGTGGCGCGTAGGCGCCCTCGATCTCCAGTGCCAGCTCGGCGATCCCCTGGTTGATGTCGGCCCATTGCCACTTCCCGAGCGAACCCTCTGGGCCCGGGATGCCCGTCTGCATCGTCTTCGTGAGGCCGCGGTAGGCGTTGATCCTCATCGTCTCGGCCTCGATGTTCAGCTGCGCGATCCGCTGGCGGTAGTAGCTGTCGTCGGCGACCGAGCCGCCGTTCAGCTTCGTCTCCCGGGCCAGCTTGGAGAGGCGCCGGAGGTTGTTCTGGATGCCGACCACGGCGCTGAAGGCGAGCCCGGCGCGTTCGTTCATCAGGGTCGTGATCGCCACCTGCCAGCCGTTGCCGACCCCGCCGATCACGTTCTCCTCCGGGATCCGCGCCTCCTCGATGAACAGCTCGTTGAACTCGCCCTCGCCGGTGATCTGGACCAGTGGGCGCACCTGCACGCCCTCCTGCTCCATGTCCATCAGGAAGTAGGTGAGGCCCTTGTGCTTGGGCGCGTCGGGGTCAGTGCGGGCGACCAGCATGCACCACTTGGCGAACTGCGCCAGCGTCGTCCAGACCTTCTGCCCGGTGACCACCCATTCGTCGCCATCCTTGATCGCCTTCGTCTTCAGCGAGGCCAGGTCGGAGCCCGACTCGGGCTCGGAGAAGCCCTGGCACCAGATCTCCTCGGCACTGAGGATCGGCTCCAGGTAGCGCTTCTTCTGCTCCTCGGTGCCGTGTGCGATCACCACCGGGCCGCCCATCGCCAGGCCGAGGACGTTGGCCGGAGCCGGCACCTCGGCCCGGGCCATCTCCTGGGCGAAGATCGCCTGCTCGATCATCGTCGCCCCGCGCCCGCCGTACTCCTTCGGCCAGGAGATCCCGGCCCATCCGCCCTCGTGCAGGCGCCGCTGCCACTCCGCCCGGAAGGGGATCACCTGGTCGAGCTCCTCGGGCTCGGGTCCGGGGTCGTTGGCCTCCAGCCAGGCGCGAAGCTGGTCGCGCAGCTCCTGCTCGGAGGGCGAGAGGGTCAGGTCCATGCCGGAACCCTATAAGGCCGGCTGGGCGCGGCCGACCTCATGCCTGCATGGCATCGTCAGCGTCGGCCACGTGCTCACCGCCCGGTCGTGGCCGACCATTTGGCTGCATATCAGGAATTTCGTCGGCCACGTGGCCGTGCCGCGAGGGCGAGGCCAGGTCTCAGACCCGCTGGATCAGCGTCCCGGTGCCGAGCCCGCCGCCGCAGCACATCGTCACCAGGCCGACCTCCTTGTCGGAGCGCTCCATCTCGTGCAGGAGGGTGGTGATCAGGCGCGCCCCGGTGGAGCCGAGGGGATGGCCGAGGGCGATCGCCCCGCCGTTGACGTTGACCCGGTCCATATCGGGATCGTGCTCGCGCCGCCAGGCGGCGAGCACGGAGGCGAATGCCTCGTTGATCTCGATCAGGTCGATGTCTCCGATCGACATCCCGTTGCGGTCGAGCAGCTTCCGGGTCGCGGGGATCGGGCCGGTCAGCATGATCACCGGGTCGACACCCACCGTCGTCTGGTCGAAGATCCGCGCCCGCGCCTTCAGCCCGAGGGCGTCCGCCTTCTCCCGGCTCATCAGCAGCACGGCGGCGGCGCCGTCAGAGATCTGCGAGGAGTTGCCGGCGGTGATCTTGCCGTCCTCCTTGAAGGCCGGCTTCAGCTCGGAGAGCTTCTCCAGGGTGGTGTCGGGACGGATGCCCTGGTCGGTCGCGTAGGTGTCACCGTTGACGGCGATCGGGACGATCTCGCGCTCGAAGCGCCCCTCCTCGGTCGCCTTCGCGGCGAGCTGGTGGGAGCGCAGGCCGATCTCGTCGAGCTCGGAGCGGGGAATCTCCCACTTATCGGCGATCATCTCCGCCGAGATCCCCTGGGGGACGAGGTTGTAGCGCTCCATCAGCGGGCCGGAGAAGGCGTATCCGTGCTCGGACATCACCTGCATCCCGTCGGCGAAGGAGATGTGGCCCATGTGCTCGACGCCGCCGCCGATCGCGACATCGTGGACGCCGGAGGCGATCAGCGCGGCGGCGAAGTTGACCGCCTGCTGAGCTGAGCCGCACTGGCGATCGACCGTGGTCGCCGGGGTCTCGATCGGCAGCCCGGCCTCGAGCCAGGCGTTGCGGGCGATGTTCATTCCCTGCTCGCCGAACTGCTGCACGCATCCGGCGACCACGTCCTCGACCTCGGACGGCTCGACCCCGGCTCGCTCAATCACCTCGGAGTAGGCCTTGGCGAGCAGTGTCGAGGGGTGGACGTCCTTGTAGTAGCCCTTCTCCTCGTGGCCGCGCCCGATCGGGGTGCGAACCGCCTCGACGATGACCACCTCGCGCCCACCAAATTTGCCGTTCTCCATCAGGACGTGCCTCCGATCGATATCTCTTGGCTGCTTGGCGGTCCGCAGTTGGCCGCGGATCGAAAGATACTCAAATTGACTGGCGAGTCAGCCAGCACCCACTCCCGCCCGGTTGGGCCCTGCCCGGGCGTGATAGTAAGCGGGCGATGCCCGGCAAAGCAACCTACTCGCGACCAGCGATTGCCGGCAGCGGCGCGATCGCCTGCGGGCTGGCCGCCGCGTCGACCACGACCGCCGCCACGCTGCTGCTCGCCCGCAGCGAGGCCTCCGCCTGGCGCGCTGAGGAAAACGCGGTCGCCGCCTGCGCCCGGATCGAGGCCGCCGACCCGGAGCGCCTGCAGGTGACCACGGCGGCCGGCGACCTCGGCGATTGCGACCTGATCGTCGAGTCGGTGATCGAGGACCTGGAAGTAAAGGCCGGCCTGCTCGCGGGGCTCGGGGAGGCGGCCCCCGAGGCCGATCTGGCGACCACCACCTCATCGCTCCCGGTCGGGGAGATCGGCGCCCGCAGCGGCCATGGCGAGCGGGTCTTCGGGCTCCATGTCTTTAACCCGGTGCCGAGAATGAAGCTGGTCGAGCTCTGCTTCCCGCAGGGCACGCGGGAGGGCGTCCGCGAGCGGGCACTCGGCTGGTGTGGGGCGCTCGGCAAGACCGCGGTCGAGGTCCCCGATCAGTCCGGGTTCGTGGTCAACCGGCTGCTCTTCCCCTACCTCTTCGACGCGGTCCGGATGATGGAGCGGACCGGGATGAGCGCCGGCGAGGTCGACTCCTGCATGACCCTCGGCGCAGGCCATCCGATGGGCCCGCTGGCGCTGCTCGACTTCGTCGGCCTCGATGTCGCCGAGGCGATCGGCGACGCACTCTACGCCGACTCCTCCGAGTCGGCGCACCGGCCTCCCGGGCTGCTGGTCGAGATGGTCGGGAAGGGCCGGCTGGGGCGGAAGAGCGACGCCGGCTTCTACGAGTACGACTGAGGCGCCGAGGCGCCGCGCGCGGCGGCGCGATGGTCAAAATCGGACGCGAGCTCGACCTCGAGGACTCAGGACTCCCGGCTGGAGATCCAGGGCCGCAATCCGGCTCCGCTACCTTGGCCGGATGAGCGGAACGGCCGCCAGCGGGCTGGTGTGATCGGGACCACCGGAGCGACCGGGGAAGTGGGCAGTCGCCTCGCCCGCCGCCTTGCCGGCCGGGGGGTTCCGCAGCGGCTGATCGTCCGCGACCGCTCTGGGGCGCCAAGCCTCGCCGCTGCCGAGGTCTCCGTGTTCGGTGGATACGGTGATCGCGATGGGATGCGCCGCGCCTTCCGGGGTCTCGCCACCCTTTTCCTGGCCTCGGCCCACGAGGCGCCGGACCGGGTCGAGCAGCACCGGGCCGCGGTGGACGCCGCGGTCGACGCCGGGGTTGGGCGGATCGTCTACCTCTCCTTCCTCGGCGCCGCGCCCGATGCCACCTTCACCTTCGCACGCGACCACTTCCACACCGAGGAGCACATCCGCGCCGCGGGCATCCCCCACACCTTCTCCCGCCAGAGCATCTACCTCGACTTCATCCCCGGCATGGCCGGCGCCGATCAGGTAATCCGTGGGCCCGCCGGCGAGGGCCGATTCGCGCCAGTCCTGCGGGATGACGTCGCCGACTCATTGGCCGAGATGGTGACCGGCGATGGCCACGAGGGCCAGGCCTACGAGCTCACCGGGCCGGCCGCGGTGACAATGGCCGAGGTGGCCGCCGAGATCACAGCGGCGACCGGACACACGGTGCGCTTCGAGGACCAGACCCTGGAGGAGGCAAGAGCGTCGCGTGCCGGCACCGGGACTCCCGCCTGGGAGCTCGAGGGTTGGGTCACCTCGTACGCTGCGATCGCGGCCGGGGAGCTCGACGTCGTCACCGACCATGTCGAGCGCCTCAGCAACCATCCGCCGGCCGGGGTCGCGGAGTTCCTCTCCGCCGGAGAAGCCGACGGTGCCGGCTAGGAGGTCCGAGGCCTCAGCCGACCGCGCCCTTGCGGCGGCCGCTGATGTCCCAGATCACGTCGGCCTCGGAGATTCCCTGGCGCCGCGCGATCTCGGCGACCTGCCCCCATGGAAGCTCGGCCTCGGGTAGCTCGTCCCAGCGGGCCAGATCGAGCGCCTCCAGCGACCCCTGAAGAGCCGGGCCCAGATGTTCCTCGGCGCGCAGTAGCGCCCTCAGGACCTCGAGCTGCTTGTCACTCAAGCGAACCATCCACATCGAAGTACCTCCAACCCTCGAACGGGGCTTAGGTTGGAGGTGCAAGGTAGTCCGCTTCACGGACGGAACCGGCCGCTCAGCTCCGGACGAGCGATCGTTTCCCTCCAATTAGCGGACACTTTCGGCGACTCGATCGGGGCGGCGTCCCGGCGGGCGCTACAGGGATGAGATGCGCACCGCCTCGATCCGGTTCTCGCGCACCGACTCGACCCGGATCGTGTAGCCGTCGGCCGTGATCTCGTCGCCCCGCTTGGGCAGGCGGCCTAGCTCGCCGAAGACGTAGCCGCCGACCGAGTTGTAGGCGTCGGTATCCACCGGGAGCTCGATCTCGGCGTCCTTCAGGTCTCCGAGCGGGACGTGGCCCCGTACGAACCAGTCGCCGTTGGTCAGCCGGCGCAGGTCGGCGGCGCGGGGGTCGGTCTCGTCCTCGATCTCCCCCACCACCTCCTCGAGGATGTCCTCGACCGTGACCAGGCCGACTGTCCGCCCGTACTCGTCGACGACGATCGAGAGCGAGGTGCGCTGCCGCTGGAGGTCCTGAAGGAGGTCGTCGAGGGGCCGGGTCTCGGGAACGATCGGCGCGTCGCGGATCGCCGGTTCGAGCGGCGGCGTCCGCCCCGTCGCTCATGTAGATCCTCGCGAGGCTGTTGTTGTGGACGATGCCCTTGACCCGGTCGGGGTTGTCGTCCTCGATCACGACCAGCCGCGTGTGGCCCGAGGTGACGCAGCGCCGCAGGGCGGTCTCGACGTCGTCGGAGGCATCGACGGTGACCACCGCGGGGATCGGGGTCATCACCTCGCGCGCCTGCTGCTCGTGCAGGTGGAATACGCCACCGAGCATCACCGCCTCGCCCTGGTCGAGGCGGCCTCGCTGGGCGCCGCGATTGATCAGCAGGCGAAGCTCCTCGGGAGAGGTCTCCTCCTCGAGACTGCCCACGTCCACCCTGAAGAGGCGGCTGACGAGGAAGATCGCGGGAGCGTTGGTGGCGATAATCAGCGGGTGCAGGGCAGTGCGGAAGAACCGCAGCGGCCTCGCCACCCGCAGCATCACCGTCTCGGCCCGGGCGATCGCCAGCATCTTCGGGGACTGCTCGCCGACGATCACGTGGAGGAAGGTGACGATCGTAAACGCGATCGCGATCGAGATCGCCAGCGCCACGCCGTGGCCGACGACGCCACCGAAGACGGGGACGAGCAGCTGCGCGATCGCCGGCTCGCCGAGGAAGCCGATGCCCAGGGACGCGAGGGTGATTCCCACCTGGCAGGTCGCGACGAACTCGTCCACGTGCTCCATCTGAGTCGCCGCGATCTTCGCCGAGCGCACCCCATCGGCGGCCATCTGCTCTATGCGGCTCGGGCGAGAGCGGACGATCGCGAACTCGGCCGCGACGAAGAAGCCGTTGACGAGGACCAGCAGGAGGAGGAGGACGAGAAGGACGGCCGTCACCGCTCCGCCTCCGGCGGGTTCAGGCTCATCTGCCTATGTGGCCTCGTACTTCGAGGGCGGTCGTCTTCGTCGGCCATCTCGGGCCCCGTAAGCATAGACGGGGCGAAGGCCGATTCTGCGCCTCCGTCAGAGCGCGTCGATCCGCCCGGCAAGCTCGAAATCGGCGGCCGTGAGGCCGCCCTCGGAATGGGTCGAAATGGTCACCGTGACCTGATCCCAGGAGATCGCGATGTCGGGGTGATGGTTCATTTCCTCCGCCGGCGCGAGCAGCGAATTGACGAATGAGACAGAGCCGGCGAAGTCCTCAGACTTGAACGTCTTGACGATCGCCCCGTCCTGGCGCTCCCAGCCGGGCGTCGAGGCGAGCCTGTCCTCAATCTCGGAATCTTCGAGAAGTGCCATATTGACCTCCGATGCGTATCGCCAGCCTGGTGCCGTCTGCGACCGAGATGCTATTCGCGATCGGCCTCGGCGACAGCGTCGTCGCCGTCACCCACGAGTGCGACTACCCACAGGCGGCCGCCTCACTCCCGCAACTCACCCGGACGGTCGTCCCGGCCGGCCTCGGCGCCGGGGAGATCGACGCGACGGTGAAGCAGATCGTCGGAGACGGCGGGCCTCTGTACGAGCTCGACGCCGACCGGCTCGGCGAGCTCGCCCCCGACCTGATCGTCGCCCAGCAGGTCTGCGAAGTCTGCGCCGTCTCCTACGAGGACGTGCTCGAGGTCGCCGCTCGGATCCCGGGGCGACCGCCGGTGCTGAGCCAGGACCCGGCGAGCCTCTCGGACGTCCTCGATGACGTCATCCGCCTGGGCGAGTCGACCGGGCGGGGCAGGGAAGCGGCGCGGCTGCGGCGAAGGCTCGAGGAGCGCCTCGCGCGGGTTGGCGATTCCGTCGCCGGGCGGCCGCGGCGCAGGGTGATGGCGCTCGAGTGGCTCGACCCTCCCTTCGTCGGCGGCCACTGGGTGCCCGAGATGATCGAGGCAGCCGGCGGGATCGACGTGATCGGCAGGGCCGGCGAGAAGTCGGCTGAGCAGAGCTGGGAGCAGCTCCGTGGCTGCGGCGCAGTGGACCTCCTCGTCATGCCCTGCGGCTACCGCCTGGCCGAGTCGGAGCGCGAGGCGAGAGGGCATCTCGCCGCGCTGCGGGGCCTGGGCGCCGAGCGGGGCTGGGCGGTCGATGCCGCCGCATCCTTCTCGCGTCCGGGCCCGAGGCTGATCGACGGGGTCGAGCTGCTCGCGCATCTGCTTCATCCTGGCGCGGCCGGGCGCCCGGACGGCGTCGGCTCCTCGCCTCTGCCCCTCTGATCCCTCAGGCGACGGCGACCGAGCCGACGATCGCGGCGATCCCGATCGCTGCCATCGCCACCAGCTCGACCGTGAGATGCCTGGGCCCGAGCCTGCCCCGCTCACCGGCGACGATCGCCAGCGCCGCCAGCGCCCCCCCGGCAGCGCCGAAGAGGTGTCCGCCGATGCTGATCCCCGGGTAGCCGAAAGTGAAGGCGAAGTTGATTATCAGGAGGATCCCGAGTTGCGCGGCGATCCCCTCGAGGCGACGGCCGCGAGCGACGACGAAGGCGGCGGCGAAGATCCCGAAGATCGCACCAGATGCCCCCGCGGTGAGACTGTCGGGCGAGAGCAGCAGCGCCCCGAAGGACCCGGCCAGCAGCGAGGCGAAGTAGAGGAAGACGAAGCGCAGGGTGCCGATCCCCGGCTCCAGCAGGCGGCCGACGATGTACAGCGCGTACATGTTGAAGGCGATATGGAGGATGCTGTAGTGGAGGAAGCCCGCGGTGAGAAGCCGGTACAGCTGTCCGTCCGCGACCGGCGGCGCGATCAAGCCGAAATGGACGACCACAGGGTTCGACTGGCTGATCGCGAACCCGCCGCCGCCCCGCAGCAGCTCGTAGAGGTAGGCGGCGACGTTGATCGCGATCAGGACGTAGGTCGCGCTCGTAGCCCGCGAGCCCTCGAAGGCGGCGGCGCCGGACTTGACCCTGGTGGTCTGCCGTGAGCATTCGGGGCAGCGCATGCCGACCGGGGACGGCGTCATGCAGTCGGGGCAGATCGGCCTGCCGCAGTTCGAGCAACGGACCGCGGTCTCGCGGTCGGGATGGCGGTAGCAGGTCTCGGCCATGGGCGCCGCAGCCTAGATGAGTCGGGAATGGGCCGGGCGAGGCCGCGAGCTGCCGACCCCGACGCCAACCAGCGGAGCCGAGGTCGGCGCCATGCTGCCGCCGCGCGGCTCGACCGTGACCAGCACCCGCCGAGCCCCGTCGAGGTGCCGGGGAATGGCCGCGCTAGCGGTGCCGTCGCGACGGGCGGCGAACAGGGATGAAGGCTCCATCGCACCGCCCCGCTGAACCCACGCCTGGTAGACCCGCTTCGAGGGCAGCTGGCGGAGCCCGGTCAGCTCCAGGGTGCCGGAGTCCCCCGTACGTGCTCGAGCAGGGCGTCGTCGTCGAAGTCGAGCTTCGGGGCCTTGCCGGAGTCCCTGCGCAGGGCGTCGATCGCGCGGTTGCGGACGATCCCCAGGGTCCAGGAGCGGACGCTGCCGCGGGTGGGGTCGAACCGGGCCCCGCTGCGCCAGATCGAGATGAAGGCCTCCTGGGTGACGTCCTCGGCGGCCTGGCGCGAGCCGACGATCCGGTAGGCGAGCGAGTAGGCGACGCCGCCGTGGCGGTCGTAGAAGACCTCGAAGGACTCCGCGTCGCGCTCGGCGATCAGCGGCATCAGCTCCTCGTCGGCGAGGCGCTCGGCCTTTACCCTGGATAGCGCCATCGTGGATCAGGCTACGCGCCGGGGGCGGCCGTGGATCACTCGGCAAGCGTCCGCTCCGGGCACCAAGATCAGGCCTGAGTTCAGTCCACGCCCGCGATTCGCCGAAACCCGGCAAAGCGAGAGGAGATCGAATGCAAGGGTCAAGCCCCGCCCGGCTCTACGCCACGCTCGTCGGCGGCGTCCTCGTGGTCGCCGGGATCATCGGCTTCTTCTACAGCTCGAGCTTCGGCTCTCCGGGCAGCGTCGATGACGTTTTCGGAATCCTCGACGTAAACGGCTGGCACAACCTCCTCCACATCCTCACCGGAGCGATCGGGCTTATGGTCGCCGGCTATGCGGCCCGCGGCTACGCGCTCGGGCTGGGCTTCGTCTACATCGCGATCGCGATCTGGGGCTTCATCATCGGCAGCGGCGAGAACATCCTCGGGTTCATCCCGGTCAACACGGCCGACAACTTCCTGCACCTGATCCTCGGGCTGCTCGGGGTCGGGGCGGGAATCACCACGCCGAAGCAGCGGATCGGCGGCGCGCCGCCGCCGGCTCCCGCCACCTAGAAGCGGGAGCGAAGCTGTCCCGCGACGTTCCGCAGGCCGCCGGTCTGCTGGCGGCCGCGACGGCGGGCCTCGAACAGGACGAGAACCCCGGTCGCGACCCCGCCGGCTGCGACCGCGACCACCGGCCGCACCCAGTTGCGCGGCTCGCCCAGCGCCCGCAGCTCGCTCTCGGAGAGCTCGTCGGCCCAGCTGGAGAGCTCGTCGGCGGCCGCCTGAGTCACCGCCGCCAGGGTGCTCTCGACCCGCTGCGAGAGCCGCTCCGGTGGCTCCATCGGGCGGAGCGCGTCGCCGAGCAACGCTTCGACGTCAAAGGAAGCACCTGACGACTCGGTGGGACCGGGCTCAGTCATCGTGGCTCATCTCCTCTTGGAGCTGCTTGATCGCGCGGTGGATGAGGACCTTGGTGGCGCCGTCGGTGCGGCCGAGGGCACGGGCGATCTCGCGGTTGTCCATGCCGAGGGCGAAGCGCATGATCAGCGCCTCGCGGCGGTCGTCGGGAAGGTGATCGAGGTTCTCCATCACGCGGCGCAGCTCCTCGCGGCCCTCGACCAGCGCCTCCGTCCCGTGCTGGGCGGGGATCGGGCCGGCGTTCTCCAGCGGGGTCTGGGGCCGGCGCGCGCGGTCTCGGTAGTAGTTGGAGGCGAGGTTGTGGGCGATCCGGATCAGCCAGGGCCGCAGCGGCCTTCCGTTCGACTCCCGCCGGGCGCGGTCGAAGTGGCGGTAGGCCTGCAGAAAGGCCTGCTCGGTCAGATCCTCCGCGTCGTGGTGGTTGCCGACCCGGTAGTAGGCGTAGGAGTAGACGTCGCGAAGGTGCGCCCGGTAGAGGTCCTCGAAGGCGCGATCGAGTTCCGCCTTCGCGGCGGGGTCGAGGCTTGCCGGCTCGACGGTCTCGCTCTTGGCCACGCGGCAAGGTTACCCGCGCCCTCATCGCTAGGCCGCCTGCTTCGAGCGCTCTGCACGGCGCAACCCGGCGACCCATTCCTCGGGCCCGATCTCCCCCTCGATCAGGGTCGCGAGGCCGCTGATCGCGCTCGCATCGAGGCCCGCAGCGGCAATTGTCCCGGCTATCTGGGGAACCGAGTCGAGCCCCTCCGAGGCCTGGCCGATCTCCGCCCTGATCTCCTCCAGGCTGCGTCCGGAGCCGAGCAGCTCGCCGGCCCGGCGGTTGCGGCTGTCGGGCGCCAGGACGGTCGCCGTCAGGTCGCCGACTCCGGCGAGCCCGGTGAAGGTCTCGAGCCTTGCTCCGCGGTGGATCGCGTAGTCGACGCATTCGCTCCAGACCTCGGCGGCGGCGATCCCGGCCGCGTTGAGGCCGTGGGGAGCCGCCGCGGCGGCGGCCAGCGCCGCGGCGTTCTTCGCCGCCCCGGCCATTTCGACCCCAACCACATCGGCGGAGCGCTCACAGACCAGGCCGGCGCGATCGAAGACATCACCGACCTGGGAGCGAAGGTCGGCGTCGTCTGAGCCGAGCACCAGGGCGGCGGAGCCGGAAACCGCCTCGCGGGAGTGCGCCGGTCCGCCGAGACAGGCGATCGCCCGCGACCGCACCCGCTCGGCGACGTACTCGGAGGGCAGCTGGCCCTGAGGCGCGACCAGGCCCTTGCTGAGCAGCAGAATCGCGGTCCGGCTTCCGATCCGGTCGGCGATCGCGCCGACCCCTTGGGGAAGCGAGGAGGAGGGGATCGCCAGGCAGATCAGGTCGAGGCCGGCAAGCTCGATCCCGGAGGCCTGCTTGACCCGGACCGAGTCGGGCAGGGTGACCCCCTCGAGGTAGCGGCTGTTCTGGCGCTCGGCGGAGATCAGCTCGGCCTGCTCGGCGGTCCGCGTCCCGAGCTGCACCTCGAGCCCGCCCCGGGCCAGCAGCACGGCCATCGCGGTTCCCCAACTGCCGGCTCCGATCACAGCGGCGCGGCGCATCGGCGGCAGCCCGCCGAGGTCCTCCCATTGGAGTTCCACGTTGGGCCAGATGCGCGAGGTGACGGTCGCGGCGAGCGCCGGGGAGGGGCTCTCGGAGCGGGGAAAGGTGATCGCCCGGCCGATCCGCAGCCGCACCTTGCGCGGGCGGATCCGCCATCCCCGGCGGACCGCTTCGCTGCCGAGGACGGCGACCGGGAGCACCTGGGCGCCGGTCTGCAGGGCGAGGCGCCCGACCCCTCGCTTGGGGCTGGCCAGCGAGCCGGTGCGGATTCGCGTCCCCTCGGGAAAGATGCAGACGGTGCCGCCGCGCTCGAGCACCATCCGCGCCGTCTTCATCGCCTCTTCGTCCGACTCTCCCCTGCGAATCGGGAAGGCACCGCACCGGCAGAGGATCCACCCCTGCCAGCGTTTCGAGAACAGCTCGATCTTCGCCACGTAGTTCATCGGCCGCCGCCAGGGCAGGGAGGCGCCGATCACGAAGGGGTCGAGGAAGCTGCGGTGGTTGGCGGCGACGATCAGGCCGCCCTTCACCCTGGCGTTTTTGCGGCCCTGGCGGGAGAGCCGCAGGTAGATCAGGAGCGCCGGCTGGAGAATCACCCGCGCCAGCAGGTAGATCGCCCAGTTGACCCCGTGCTTGCGGGTGTAGTCGTGATAGCGCTGGAGCTGGTCTTCGCTCACTAACAGCGCTACACGGTCGGCTCCGCCGCGTTACAGGCCGCGGGAAGCCGCCCGCTACCAGGCGGCTTCGATGATCTGCCTCAACTCGTCCCGGCCCGGCGGGTCGGGGGTGAACCGGAGCTCCGGGCGTGCCTCGATCGCGTCCAGGGCGGCCTCCAGCTCGGAGCGCTCGGCGCCGGCGGCTCCGAGCCCGGCCGGCTCTCCTCCGAGTGCCAGGATCCGGGGCTCGAGCCCGGCTGGATCGGTGCCGATCGCCTCGGCGAGGGCGCCGATCTGTTCAGGTGCCCGGTTTCGCATCGCCGCCATCGCCCGGGGGAGGATCGCCGCGTTGGTCTCCGCATGGGAGCTGCCGCAGAACCGCACCAGGGTCTGGCAGATGACGTGGTGGATGGCGAACAGGGCCGAGTCGATCGCGTAGCCGCAGAGGATCGATCCCAGCGCCAGGACGCCGCGGTCGCGCTGCTCGCGCTCCTGATCGAGCGCCGCGGCGATCATTCCGGCGCCGCGCAGCGCGGTCATTCGCGAGACCGGGTTGGCCAACGGCGTGTAGAGGGAGTCGGCACCGTGGGCGAGGGCGTTGATCGAACTGGCGCGCAGCTCGGGCTCCGGCTGCGAGGTCATCGCGCCCGGGTCGGCGATCACGACCGAGGGGCGCACCAGACCCCCGGAGCGGTCCTCGGCTCCGGTCGGGAGGCGGTGGATCCCGGTCATCTCGGCGCCGGACATCGTCGTCGGGATCGCCGCCACCGCGGCGCCGCTGACCGCGGCGACCGCCTTGGCAGCGTCGATCACCCGGCCGCCGCCGAGGGCGACCAGGTGGTCGGCTCGCTCGGCCGCGGGGAGGATCGCGGCGGCGACGTCGGGGACGCCGCCAGGGCCGACCACATGAACCGCAGCGGCCGCGTCGCCCAGCCCCGGGTCTGCAGTCAACGCCCGCTCAGTCGTCAGCAACTCGAAGGAGTCGAAGCCGTTCTCTTCGAGCAATGCTGCGGCCGAGCCGAGCCCCTCGGCGCGAAAGACAACGGTCCGGTCGCCGTCACGCCAGAGGAAGTCCTCCACTACTTCGTCGCGGCCAGCCGCGGGTTGACGATCGGCCGCAGCTTCGGCTCGACCTCTTCGCGAATGTGCTCGTAGGCGGGCGGCAGGGAGAGCTTCTCGCCGAGGTGCTCGAGCGGCTCGTCGACGGTGAAACCGGGACCCAGGGTGGCAACCTCAAAGAGGACACCGCTGGGCTCGCGGAAATAGATCGACTTGAAATAGAAGCGGTCGATCACGGGCGTCGGGCCTGGCTCCGCCCCGGATCGCCTGCTCGCGCCAGCTCTCGTGCTCGTCGATGCTCGAAGCCCAGGCGACGTGGTGGACGGTGCCCGCCCCCTCCAGCCCATTCTGGGCCGGCGGCTCGTCGTAGATGTAGACGCCGCCGCGCTGATCGCCGCGTGCCTCCCAGCCTTCGCCTGAAGACTCGAAGCCGAGCGCATCGAGCAGCCCGCGGCTCGCCTCGGGGTCGGCGCTGTAGGCGCGGACCGAGTCGAAGCCCTGCAGGGCCAGCTCGCGGGGGATCTCCGGGTGCTCGGCGCTCAGCGGCGCGTCGGTGGTGTCGACGACCGCCAGCTCATGGCCGAGGCCCTCCGGATCGGCGAAGCGGAGCCGGTCGCCCTCACGGGAGCTCTCGATCCCGTGGGCGCCCAGCCGCTGCTCCCAGAAGTCGATCGCCTCGGGAGAGCCCACCCGCCAGACGATCCGGTGGACCATCCCGGCTCCGGCCCGGCCCTCGGGACTCCTGGGAACTCGAAGAAGGTGAGATCGGAGCCCGCGCTGCCCTCCTCGTCGGCGAAGAACAGGTGGTAGACGGTCGGCTGGTCCTGGTTGACGGTCTTCTTGACGAGTCGCAGGCCCAACACCGCGACGTAGAAGTCGACGTTCTTCTGGCCGTTCTCGGTGATCGCCGTGATGTGGTGGATTCCCTCGAGCTTCATCGTTCTGCCTCTCCTCTGTTCTCCTCAAGATACTTGACTACTCAAGTATTGCATAGCGCCGACCCCGCCGCGAACCGCCACTACCCTTCCCGCAGTGGCCGGAGTAGCTCAGTTGGTCAGAGCGCCTGATTTGTAATCAGGGGGGCGTCGGTTCGAATCCGACCTCCGGCTCCTTGGAATCTGGCGAACCACCTGAGGGCGTGATTTTCCGGATGCTCGAGCCGAGCGAGAGTGCTGTTCTGGGCGAGGCGATCCGCGCGGCCTACGGCGACTCCTATGACGCCGCCTGGGTCTATGACAGAGCTGAAGTCGGGCGGCGGCTCGGGGAAGGGACCTACGTCTCCTGCGTCGCCGAGGGCCCGGCGGGCGAGCTGCTCTGTCATGTCGGTCTCGAACGCCATACCCCGGCCGACCGGGTTGGCCATTCCGGGCAGGCGGTGACGATGCCGGTGGCACGCGGACAGCATCTGTTCACGGCGACCAAGCGGCGGCTGATCGAGTGGGCACGCGAGGCGGGCCTCGCCGGGATGTACGGAGAGGCCACCGCCGCCCACCCCTACAGCGAGCGGGCCAACGTCGAGCTGGGCGCGCACGAGACCGGCTTCCTGCTCGGCTGGATACCCGGAACGGTGTCCAACAACGCCGCCGCGGAGCAGGCCGGAAGTCGTCAATCCGCGGCGCTCTTCTACACCAAGACCAACGACGGCGACGACCGCCCGGTCTTCGCCCCGGAGCGCCACCGCGAGATGGTCGAGCAGACCCTGCGCTGCTGCGAGCTGCGCGGCTCGATCACGGATCCGCCCGGCCATGCCTCGCTGGCGCCGCGGACCGAGCTACACGTCGAGGTGCGCGAGGACCACAACCTCGCCGTGCTCACCGTGCACCGCCCCGGTTCAGATCTCGAGCAGCGGGTCGCGGCCCGGCGCGCGGAGCTGTTCGCCGCCGGGCTGGACGCGCTCTTCGTCGACATGCCGATGGAGACGCCGGAGACTGCGCTGGTCGCCGACCACCTCGAGGCCCTGGGGGTCTTCTATTCGGGGATCTTCCCCAACACCCGCGCCGACGGGGACGTCCTGCGCATGCAGTCGCTGAACCGGGTCACCGTCCGCACCGGGGACGTCGCGGTCATCTCGGACCACGGCCGCGAGCTGCTCGACTACGTGCTCACCGACCTCGAAGCGACCCACGGCTCCGGCTAGAGCGGCACCTCACGCGAGTTGAGGTGGACGCCGACCTTGCGCTTGACGCGCTGCAGGGCGTTGTCCACGGTCTTCGTGTCGCACTCGAGCCGCTCGCCGATCACCTCGTAGGAGTGGCCGTCGAGGTAGAGCGAGAGGACCCTGCTCTCCAGCTCGGAAAGCACACCCGAGAGGCAGGTGATCAGGCTCTCCAGCTCCTCTGTCGCGATCACCTGGTTGACGGGGTCGCTGACCGAGGGCCCGGGAAGGATCTCGTCAAGGGTGGTCTCGGAATCGCCGGCCGCGGCGGGCGATTGGCTGAAGGAGACGTACTGGTTCAGCGGGGTGTGCTTGTTGCGGGTCGCGGTCTTCACCGCCGTGATGATCTGGCGGGTGATGCAGAGCTCGGCGAAGTTGCGAAAGCTCGATTCGCGATCGGTGCGGTAATCGCGCACCGCCTTGTAGAGGCCGAGGAGGCCCTCCTGGATCAGGTCGTCGGACTCCCCGCCGAGCAGGAAATATGAGGAGGCCTTGAGCCGGACGAAGCCGCGGTAGCGGCGGATGATCGCGTCGTAGGCGTCGGACCGCCCTTCCTTGGCGAGCGCGACCAGGTAATGATCATCAAGCTCAGGTTGAGCGTTAGTGTCCGAGAACGGGGCGCTGGAGCGGGCCGGCGCCGGGAGCTGCATCTCGTGCGTAGCGGTAGGTAGGGCCACTTAGCTTCTCTCCTTTTTCGAGAAGTTCCGTGGCGCCGCTTACCTCCCCAGGGGCGCCGTCTTAAAAGGATGCTTCCTCAGACTCAAGTTGAGGTTCACCCTTTATCCGCGGATAAGTCTACGCGGCTTCCGGTTTCTGTCAACCCCGATCCGCGCCGGATGCAATCTGGCTTGCAACCGCCGCTGCATTTGTTAGGCGCCGTGGCGCTGGCGGAACGCCTCGAACAGCAGCGCCGCGGCGGCGGCCGAGACGTTCAGGGAGTCGACCCTGCCGACCTGCGGCAGGGCCACCGTCCCGTCGCAGGCCGAGGCCACCCGCGGCCGGATCCCCTTGCCCTCTCCGCCCAGCACAAGCACGGTGCCGCCGCGGAGGTCGAGGTCCCACGGCGGCTTCTCCCCACCGGCCGTCGACCCCCAGATCCACAGCCCCGCCCCCTTCGCCTGCCCGAGCCAGTCGGCGAGATTGCGGACCCGCGCCACCGGCAGGTGCTCGAGAGCTCCTGCCGAGGCCTTGCAGGCGGCCGCGCTCACCGCGGCCGCGCGTCGTTCGCAGATCACCACCCCGGAGGCGCCGGCCACCTCTGCCGAGCGGCAGACGGCCCCGAGGTTGCGCGGGTCCTGGACCTGGTCGAGCGCCACCAGCAGCGGCTCCTCCGCCTCCAGCAGGCTCTGTGGGTCGGCGTAGGGGAAGGGATCGACCTCCGCGACCACCCCCTGGTGGTCGGGAGATCCGGCCAGCCGCTCGAGCTCCTCGGTCGCGGTCTGCGGCGCCCGCCAGATTCGGTGCACTCCGCGGCGGCCCCGCTCGGCCTCGGCTACCGGGCGCCGCCCGTAGATCAGCTGGCGCCGCCCCGGCAAGCCTCAGCCCCGGCGGATCAACCGCGCGCCCTCGGTCGAGTCGCGTATCTCCCAGCCCAGCTCGGCGAGCTGGCCGCGGATCCGATCCGAGCGCTCGAAATCCCGCGCCGCGCGAGCCTCCTCGCGCTCGGCGAGCAGCGCCCGGACCTCGTCCCCGGCCTCCTCGGGGCCTCCCTCCCCGGCCAGCGACCCAAGGCCCAGGGTCACCAGCATCTCAGCCAGCGCCGACCCGGCCCCATCGACCTCTCCCCGGTTGGCCTCGGAGACCAGCTCGAACGCCTCCGCCAGCGCCCTGGGGGTGTTGAAGTCATCGGCGAGAGCCCCGCGGAAGCGCTCCAGCCGGGCGCCGGCCGCCTCGCCGGCCGGCTCTCCCGGGGGATGCTCGCGGAGGAAGTTCCGCAGGCGCTCGACCCTGGCGGCCCCCTCGCTCAGCGCCTCCTCGCTGAACGCCAGCGGCTGGCGGTAGTGGCCGGAGAGGATGTAGGCGATCACGGCCTCGCTGCCGAACCGGTCCAGCGCCTTGGAGAGCTGGAAGATGTTGCCTTCCGACTTCGACATCTTCTCTGCGTCGGCCTCGATCATCCCGTTGTGCATCCAGACCCGGGCGAAGGGGCGGCCTGCTCCTTCCGACTGGGCGATCTCGTTCTCGTGGTGGGGGAAGAGCAGGTCCGAGCCGCCGCCGTGGATCGCAAAGGAGGGCCCAAGCTCGGCCTCCGCCATCGCCGAGCACTCGATGTGCCAACCGGGCCGGCCCGGGCCCCAGGGCGAATCCCAGCTCGTGTCCTCGCCGGGCTTCTGCGCCTTCCACAGGGCGAAGTCGAGGCTGTCCTCCTTCAGCGACTCCGAGCCCGCCTCCTCGCCCTGGTCCATCTCCTCGGGCCTCCGGTTCGAGAGCTTCCCGTAGGGCTCGAAGCTGCGCACCCGGAAGTAGACGTCTCCGCCCGACTCGTAGGCGTGCCCGGCCTCGATCAGCTCCTCGATCAGCGACACGATCGGGGCGATCGTCTCGGTCGCCAGGGGCTCGGAATCGGGGCGGCCGAGCCCCAGACGATCGGTGTCCGCGAGGTAGGCAGCGGTCATCGCCCGGGCAAGCACCTCCGACTCCTCCCCCGCCTCGCGGGCAGCATCGTAGATCTTGTCGTTGATGTCGGTGACGTTGATCACCAGCCGCACCTCGTATCCCTCCGAGCGCAGGAAGCGGGCCAGCAGGCTGAAGACGACGAAGGGCCGTGCGTTGCCGATGTGGATGCGGTCATACACGGTCGGCCCGCAGGCGTAGATCCCCACCTCCAGCGAGGGGTCGAGCGCGACCGGCTCCCCGGTCAGGGTGTCCTTGATCGTCACCTCGCGCACGGGCCCGATGCTATTGGGGACCGGGCCGCCGCCGGAGCCGCGGCCGGGATTCAGAAGGTGCGGTAGCTGGCGGGGCCGCCGTGGGCCTGAGCGGCGACCGAGCCGGCTCCCTGGCGCGGGCGCTCCCAGGCCGGCGCCGTGCTGCCGGCGGCCGCGACCGCCTGCCGCCGGGCCCGCTCGGCGGCGGTCTTCACCGTTCCATCGGCCGCGATCCGGGCGACCTCGGAGCGCTCCTCAGCCTCGCGGCGGATGCGCTCGGACTCGTCGGAGAGCTGGCGCTCGGCCTTGCGACGCGCGTCCTCCTCGGCCTCGCGCTCGACCTTGGCGATCAGCTCCTCGACCCGCTCCTCGGCCTCGCGGCGGACCTTCTCGGTGCCCTCCATGATCCGGCGCTCGATCTCAGCCTCGACCTCGGCGACCCGTGCCTCAGCTTCGCGGCGGACTTCCTCGGCCCGCGCCTGCGCCTCGCCGATTCGCTTCTCGGCGAGAGCAACCCGGTCGGCTGCCTTGCGCTCGATCTCGTCGCGGACCTGGGCGACCTCCTTCGTCCTCTCCTCCTCCAGCCTGCCGGTCGTCTCGGCCAGCGCCTGCTCGGCGCTCGCCCGGGTTTCGGCGAGCTCGGTGCCCAGCCTGGCCCGCTCGGCCTTCGAGTTCTTGGCGATCTCCTTCGCGGCCCGCTCAGCTCGGGTGCGCGCGCTCTCGGCGTCGGCGAGCTGCGCCTCGGCCTTCTGCGCCCGGACCTGCGCCTGCTTGCGGGCCCGCTGCGCGCTGGCGATCTTCTTCTGCCCCTCCTCGCCGAGTCGGCGGATCGTCTCCATCGCCTTTGCCTTCACCTGCTCGCGGTTCTCGACCCGCTCGCGCTCCAGCCGCTGCTTCTCCTCGGCGGCGCCCCTCTCGGCCGTGCTGACCAGTCCCTGGGCCCTCTTCTCGGCCGCGGTGACGAGACCCTGGGCACGCTGCTCGGCCGCTTCGACCTCGTCCCGGGCGGCACGCTCCGCCTCGGCGATCCGGCGCTCCGCCTCGGTCGCGGCCTGCTCGGCTCGTTCTTCAGCCTCCGCGGCGCGATCGGCGGCCCGCTTGGCGAGCGCCAGCGCCCGCTGCTCCCCGCTTCGGGCCTCGGTCTCCGCCTCCCGGGCCCGCGCTTCGCGGCTTCGCATCTCCATCGCCAGCCGCTTGGCGCTCGCCGCTACCTCCTCGGTCGCCTCCCCGACGATCCGCAGGTGGGGTCGGGGGTCGGCGGCGGCCGGGGGCGGGGTGAGATCGGGCTCGGGAGAGACGGCGGGCTCGCTCATCGCTGCCCGGAACTTACTACGGTGGGCAGAGGTCACCGGAGCCATCGGAAGCCGTATTTCTCGCAATTTGCGAAGCCTGCGACCCGGGTCCGAATAGCGCGGCGAGCAGCGGCCTCACCGCGGCTCCTCGCTGATCAGCGCCACCGGCAGGCCGAGTCCGGCCTCGCGCCGCACGGTGGCGATCCGCCGCCCCGGCTGCACCGCGTCGCGGACCTCGCCCAATCGCTCACCCAGCAGCTCGGCCCAGGCGTCGATGTCGGAGACGCAGAGGGTCAGCCCCCAGAAGCGGGCGCCCCGCTCCTTGGCCTGGGGCGCCTCGACCACCTCGAGGATCACCTCGCCGAGCCTGAAGAAGGCCTGGCGGACCGGCGGACCTGGCTCTCCCGGCTCGCGGACCCGCCTCAGCGAGAGCCCCGCCCGCTCGAGCGCCGCGTCGGTCCGCTCCAGGTCCGCGGTGAAGACGACGATGTGGTCGATCCGAAGCGCCCCGTTCGGATGGGAGCCGGGTGGCGGTGGCGCCGCGCCGGTGATCTCCGTGGGCAGCCCGTCAAGGTCGGAGCCCGCGGGACCGGTGAAGCCGCGCGAGCGCCGCGCGGTGTTAGCGCCGGCAGAGGCATGTCAGGCGGCGAGGCCGCCGCAAGTGGTCTGTTGGGCCGGCGCGGTGTTAGCGCCGGCAGAGGCATGTCAGGCGGCGAGGCCGCCGCAAGTGATGCGTCCCGCAGGACCCATCCGGCGATCCCGCCGCCACCCTGATCGAAGCGCAGCCGCACCGAGCCGACCACCGTCTCAGAGCCGGCGAAGACGAATCCGCATTCCCGCCACGCTTCCGCGGGCGCGGCCAGCCGTACCGCCTCGATCGTCGTCGCCGAGCTCAGTTGAGGTCGCGCTTGAGGATCTTGCCGGTCGCGTTGCGGGGAAGCTCCTCGAGGAAGACGATCTCGCGCGGGGTCTTATAGCCGGCGAGGTTGGTCTTCACGTGGGCCTTGGCCTCCTCCTCGCTCAGCTGCTTTTCCGGGTGAACGACGACGAAGGCCTTCAGCCGCTGCCCGAACTCCTCGTCGGGGACCCCGATTACCGCCGCCTCGGCGACCGCCTCATGGTCGGAGAGCAGGTCCTCGACCTCGCGGGGGAAGACGTTCTCGCCACCGGAGACGATCATCTCGTCGTCGCGGCCGTCGATGAACAGGCGGCCCTCGGAGTCGAAGTGCCCGACGTCGCCGCTGGAGAGCAGGTCGCCGATCACCTCCTTGCCGCCGCCGCCGGTGTATCCCTCGAAGGCCATCCCGTTGCCGACGAAGATCCGGCCCACCTGCCCCCGGGGCACCTCCCGCCCCGAATCGTCGAAGAGCTTCACGGTCGTCCCGCGCGGCGGCCGCCCGGCGGTGCCGGGGGCGGCGCGCAGCTCCTCCGGGGTGGCGATCGTCGCGTAGGCGACCTCGGTCGAGCCGTAGAGGTTGTAGATGTTGTCGCCGAAGTGGTCCATCCACTTCAGCGCCATCTCCCCCGGCAGGGCAGAGCCCGAGACCGAGGTGATCCTCAGCGAGGAGAGGTCATACCTGGCCAGGGTCTCCTCCGGCAGCGCCAGGATCCGCTGGACCATCACCGGGACCACCGCGAGCACCTGGGTGCGGTGCTCCTGGACCGCCTGCAGGGTGCCCTCGGGGTCGAACCGGCGGCGCAGCACCATCGCCGACCCCAGCGGCAGGCCGAGGGCGAAGTGGGTGAAGCCCCAGGAGTGAAACAGAGGTGAGGCGATCATCATTCGCTCACCGCTCCGGTAGGGGATGCGGTCGAAGAGCCCGGCGATCGCGCCGAGGCCGCCGGGGCTGGACCGCTGAGCTCCCTTCGGCGTCCCCGTCGTCCCCGAGGTGAGAATGACGAAGCGGGCCTCTTCCTTGGGCGGGTCGAGGCTCGATTCGTCGCCGGAGGCGATCAGCGCCTCCAGCGTCGATCCGGTCTCCCCCGCGTCGCCCTCGGTCCAGGCGATCACCCGCTCGACTCCCTCGACGCCCTCGAGCAGCCCGCTGAACTCCTCGTCGTGGATCAGCAACCGGGGGCCCTCGCGGGCGATCACGTCGACGAGCTGCGGCCCGGAGAACATCGTGTTCAGATAGAGGGCGCTCGCCCCGAGCTTCGCCGCGGCGATCGTCGCGTCGACAAACCCGCGGTGGTTTCGGCACATCACCCCGATCCCGTCTCCCTCACGGACACCGAGCCGCGAGAGCGAGCTGGCGAGCGCGTTGGAGCGCCGGTCGAGCTGCTCGAAGCTGAGCGCCCCGCGCTCATCGATCAGCGCCGTGTCGTGCGGGATGGTCGATCGCCGCGGCGATCGCCCCGGCGGCGGGCGAGACGCCGTGCTGGGCGAGGACCCGCGCCATCCGCGCCAGCTTGTCGGGGCGGATCGGGCGCAGCATCCCCGCCTCGGTCAGAACCTTGACCTGAAATGCGCCGTCCGAGACCCAGCTCCACGGGTTCGGGACGCGGGATGTAAGCCCTCCGGAGGCCACGACCGAAGCCTACATCCGATCGAGTCGCCGAAAACACGCCCATAGCTCCCGTTTTCGTCCACTCGACGCTGACGGCGGCGCGCCGCGGCGTCAGCGCCGGGAGGCCGGCTCGCGCGCCGTCGGAGCTACGCCTGGGCGTCCTCGACCTGCGCGACGGCGAGGCAGGCGATCCCCTCGCCGCGGCCGATCCAGCCCATCCCCTCGTTGCTCGTCGCCTTGACGTTTACCCGGGCCGAGGTCGCCTCGGCGATCAGCCGTTCGATCTCTGCCCGGTGGGGGCTGAGCCGCGGCGCCTCGCAGACGACGGTGGCGTCGATGTTGACGACGCGCCCCGAGACCCGGCCGATCACCGTGCGCAGCAGGTCGAGCGAGTCTGCGCCCTCCCAGGCGGGATCGTCGTCGGGAAAGAGGTTGCCGATGTCGCCCTCCCCGGCGGCGCCGAGGACGGCGTCGATCACCGCGTGCAGGAGGACATCGGCGTCGGAGTGCCCGGCCAGCCCGCGGGGATGGTCGATCTCGACCCCGCCGAGCCGCAGCGGCCGTCCCTCCTCGAAGCGGTGGGAGTCATAGCCGACCCCGACCGGGCTCACCGCGCCGCCTCCACGCTCGCCGGGCCGAGCGGCTCGAGGCGCCGCGAGCGACCCTCGAAGACCGAGATCTCCTTCACCCCGAGCTGGTCCAGGAAGGCGAGAGCCCGCTTGTAGCCGAAGCCGACCTCCTCGGGGGTGTGGGCGTCGGAGGAGAGGGCGAAGACGGCTCCGGCCTCGACGCACATCTCGGCGAAGGCGGGCGCCGGATAGATCTCCTCGACCGGCTTGCGCAGCCCGGCGGTCGAGACCTCGACCGCGATCCCGCTCTCGGCGATCGCCTCGACCGCGAGCTCGTAGTAGAAGCGCGGGTCGCGCTGCGGCTGCGGCCGCGCGTCGCCCCAGTACTTGACCAGGTCGGGGTGGGCGAGGATGTCGAAGAGCCCGCTGCGGGCGCTCTCGGCGACCGCCTCGAAGTAGAGTCGCCAGACCTCGTCCGGGTCCCCCTTCGCGTTCCAGACCCCGTAGACCTCGGTGTCGAGCGCATGGTTTCCGATGAAGTGAACCGACCCGACCACGTAGTCGAAGGGATGGGACTCGAGCAGCGAGGCGGTCCGGTCCTCGGCCCCGGGGACGAAGTCGCACTCGATCCCCAGCCTCAGCGGCGAGGCGGCGACGAACTCGCAGTAGGCGCCGAGGTCGTCGGTGGCCCAGCGCTGCCACCAGGGATGTTCGCCCCACAGGGTGAGCGCGTCGGTGAAGCGGTGGATGTGCTCTGAGCAGCCGATCTCCCCGATCCCGGCGGCCCCGGCCGCCTCCAGGTAGCGATCGACGTTTGCCTCCGTGAAGTAGCGCTCCGGGGGGGTGCCGTCCTCGTCGGGGCGCAGGTGAAGGTGGTAATCGGTGAGCACGCCCGCGAGCCTACCGGCGTCCCGCGGGGATACCCTGGAGCGCCATGATCCACCTGCGGATCATCGCCCCCAGCCACGAGTGCGACCACGTGATCGAGCTGCTGAAGGCCACGCCCTCGGTCACCAACCTCGTCTTCCTGCCGCGGGCGGCACACAAGCCGGAGGGCGACGTGATCCTCTGCGACGTCGCCCGCGAGGACGCCAGCGTGATCATCAGCGACCTGCGCGAGTTCGATATCCCGCTGCACGGCTCGATCTCGCTCGAAGAGATCGACTCGCAAATCTCGGTCGCTGCAGACGCGGCCGAGCGGGCGGCCCACGGCCTCGCCGGCGACGCGGTCGTCTGGGAGGAGGTCGAGGCGCGAACCTCGGAGAACGTCGAGCTGAACGCGAACTTCGTCGGCTTCATGATCCTGGCCTGCCTGATCGCCAGCATCGGCATCCTCCTCGATAGCCCGATCCTGATCATCGGCGCGATGGTCGTCGGGCCCGAGTTCGGGCCCCTGGCGGGTCTCTGCGTAGCAATCGTCCAGCGCCGCAGGAAGCTCGCCCTGCGCTCCTTCACCGCGCTCGCGATCGGCTTCCCCGTGGGGATCACCGCCGCCTTCCTCTTTACCCTGATCGCCAAGTCCACAGGCCTGACCGCCGACACCCTGACCACCGTCAACCGCCCCCTGACCGAGTTCATCTCCCATCCCGACGGTCTCACCTTCATCATCGCCTTCATCGCCGGGATCGCCGGGATGCTGTCGCTGACCTCGACCAAGTCGGGAGCGTTGATCGGCGTGTTGATCTCGGTGACGACGATCCCCGCGGCGGCCAACATCGGGGTTGCCGCCGCATACGCCAACTGGGGGGAGTGGCGCGGCGCGATCGCCCAGCTGACGGTCAACCTGAGCGGCATCTTCCTCGCCGCCGTCAGCACCCTCTACGTCCAGCGCCTCTTCTACCAGCGGCGCCGGGTGCGCCACCTACGAGACGGGGCCCGCGAGGTCGCCGGCCTCCCCCTTGGCCGCAGCCGCCACGAGCATTGGACGGCCGATCGCCCCAGGCCGGGGCCGCGTGCGTGAGGCACTGCTGCTCCCGCTCGCCTTCGCCGCCGGCGTCGGCGTCGCCGAGCTGCTCGGCGCCGCCAACCTCGGGGTCGCGTTCGGGGTCGGTCAGATCGTCTTCGCAGCCACCGCCGTCTGGCTGATCCTGCGCCGCTAGCCGGATCCGGCTCAGCTGGGCCCGGTTGCGATCGCCTCTGCCACCGCGGCGCCCGGGCCGCCGGTCCAGGGCTCGCCGTGCCCGGGAAGGACGAACTCGGCCTCCAGCGGCTCGATCGCCGCCAGCGATTCGCGCGCCTGGCGCGAGTTGGTGTTCAGCGCACGCGGGAATAGCTGCGCGCCGCGGCGCCCGGTCATCGGGTTCCAGGTGCAGAGCGCGTCGCCGACGAACAGCGTCCCGTGCGCGGGGAAGTGAAGGGCGACGTGGCCGGGGGTGTGCCCAGGGGTCGGGACGACGGTGGGGTGTCCGGGGACGTCCACCTCGGCCCCGGGCTCGTAGGTGGTCACCTTGGCGATCGCCTTCGGCTTCACCCCGTTCAGGGTGAGGTGCCAGAAGAGGCGGTAGGCCGTCGGGTGGAGCAGGTGGGGGAAGAAACGGCCGTCGGTCTTCTTCGGCTTCGGCTTCAGCGCCGTCGCCTCGTCCCCGGGATCGACGAACACCGGGACGTCCCGCTCGGAGCGCAGCTGCTCGGCGACGCCGATGTGATCGCCGTCGGTGTGGGTGAGGACGATCGCCCGGATATCCGAGGCCGGGCGGCCGAGCAGCTCCAGGCCGGGCTCGAGCTGGGGGCGGTACTTGGGGCATCCCGCGTCGACCACGGTGATCCCGCTCTCGTCGGCGACCAGGTACCAGTTGACCATCGGCGTCCCGAGACGCACGACGCCCTCGGCGAGCTTGGCGGGGGCTTCGACGCCCTCGGCGAGCTTCGGGGTGGCCGCCATGCGCCCAGACTACTCTCGACCGGCGAGGAGGATCTCGGCGAGTCGCAGGTCGACCGGCGTGGTCACCTTGAGGTTCTCGGGCGGCGCGGGATGGATCCCGACCCTGCCCCCGGCGCGCTCGACCAGCATCGCGTCGTCGGTGGCCGAGGCGGGGTCCCCCCGCTCCAGCCCCGCTTGAAGCGCTTCAGCCCGGAAGGCCTGCGGGGTCTGCGCCGCCCACAGCCCGGCCCGCTCCTCGGTGCCTGTGACGAGCAGATCCTCGCCGGCCCGCTTGATCGTGTCGGTGACCGGAGCCGCGGCGATCAGCCCGTCGAGCTCGGGCCGCGCCGCCAGCCCGCCGACTACATCGTCGATCAGCTTCGCGGTGACCAGCGGGCGGGCCGCATCGTGGACGGCGACCAGGTCGGTCTCGACCAGTCCGAGCGCCGCGGCCACCGACTCGGAGCGGCTCGCACCGCCGGCGATCACCCTCACCCCGGGGCCCCAGCGCCCACCGTCGCCCTCCTCCCCGGGCGGGACCGCGACCACGACCGGCCCGACCGAGCCGCTGCCTCGCAGGCGGCCAGCGACCAGGCGATCATCTCCCTCCCCGCGAGGCGGGCGAACGCCTTGGCCCCGCCGGCCCCGAGTCTCTGCCCGGAGCCGGCGGCGGCGATCAATGCGGTCGCTTCAGACGGTTGCGCTTGCGGCGAAGCGCTCCTCCAGCAGTGTGTCGAGGAACTCCTCCGCCCCGTCCTCGTCCTTGTCGAGCGCGTACATGAACTCGGAGGCGAGGATCTTCTTCGCCCGCGTGTACATCTGCTTCTCGCCGGTCGAGAGGCCCTTCTCCATCTCCCGCAGGGCGAGGTTGCGGACGACCTCGGCCAGCTCGAAGACATCGCCGGTCTTGATCTTCTCGCGGTTGTACTTGAACCGCCGGTTCCAGTTCTTCGGCATCTCCGACACCTCGTCGGTGAGGACGCCCATCACCTTCTTGATCTCGTCCTCGTCGATGACGCGCCGAAGGCCGGCTACGCCTGCGTTCTCGCAGGGAACCATCACGGTCAGATCGTTGTGCAGGATCTTGATCGTCAGGTAGTCGCGCTTCTCCCCCATCAGGTCCCTGCTCTCCTTCTTCATCACTACGCCGGCCCCGTGGTGGGGGTAGACGACGTTGTCGCCTTCCTCGAAATCGCAGACGAACTCGACGTCATCCTCGAAACCGGCACTCCATCGCTTCCTCTAGCTCAGGAATAGCTCTCTCCTTTCGTCGTGAAGGCGACAATCGCCATCAGCTCTGCAGGTATCTGTCGACCAGGTCGACCTCCTGAAGCCTCCGCAGGCCCTCGCGGATGTCCTTTGCCCTCGTCGGGCCGACACCGTCGACCGCCTCGAGGTCGGCGTCGGAGGCCGCCAGGACCTCCTCCAGCCCGCCGAACTCGTGGATGATCTTCTGGACGACGAGCCTGGGGATGCGGGGTATGCGCCCCAGCACCCTGTAGCCGCGGGGGGCGACCGGGAAATCGAGCGTGTTCATCTTGCGGTCGTAGCCGAGCAGCTCGGCGAGGCGGCCGAAGTCGAGCACGTCCTGATGGGGCAGGTGGGCGAGGGTCTGCTGCACCGTGGCGAGGTTCTCCTCGGAGTCCTCGGCGGAGTAGTCACGGACCAGGGCGGACTTGTCAGCGGCTACCCCGACCATCGTCTCCTCGAGCTGCATCTCGATCAGCCGGCCCTCCGTGCCGAGCTCGACGATGTAGCGCTCGACCTCGACCGCCATCCGGGTCACCAGCTCGGCGCGCTGCAGGACGGCCAGCACGTCATAGAGCACCCCGCCGCCCTCGAATTCGAGCACGGTCAACCGCGAGGAGACCTGGTCGAGCCGAGCCCGGTACTTATCGAGCGTCGCCAGGCCCTGGTTGGCCTTCGCCAGCACCGCCGGGATGTCCTGGAGGATGTACTTGGTGCCCTCGACGTAGAGCGAGACGACGTCGCGGCGCTGGGAGATCGCGATCACCAGCGCTGTGGTCTGCTTCGAGACGCGCTCCGCGGTGCGGTGCCGGGTGCCGGTCTCGGTCGAGAGGATGGTCGGGTCGGGCATCAGCTGCACGTTCGCCCAGGCGATCCGGGTCGCCTCCGAGTTGAGCACGATCGCCCCGTCCATCTTCGCCACCTGGTAGAGCAGCGCCGGGGTGTAGTCGACGTCGAGCCTGATCCCGCCCGAGAACATGAAGGAGATCTCCTCCGAGTCGCCGACCACGACCAGGCCGCCGCTGCGGGCGTGGACGATGTTGTCGATGCCCTCCCTCAGCGCCGTGCCCGGCGCCACCGTGTCGAGCGCCCGCAGCAGCCTAGGGTCCTGTCGTTCGGAAAGCTCATGAAGCTCATCCCCGGGCAGCGACGACATCGCGACGATGATGGCAAACCGCGATTTGCGGTGCGCTGCGCCGAATCCCGTGTGGACAGCACGGGATTAGGTTTGTCAAGGAAGATGGAATTTGCGGTGATGTTGGTGCAGCTCGGGCTTCTCGGCGACGTGCGCCTCGGGCGCGTCGGGGTCGCGGACATAGGCCCAGGTGAGGATGGCGCCCAGCGCGAGCAGGCCGACCAGCACCCAGGTCGAGCCGGCCAGGGCGTCGGAGAAGGCGGTCACCCTGCCCTTCCCCTGGTCGAGGCGGGTCGTTTCGACCGAGGCGAAGACGGCGCCGCTGATCGCGAGGCCGATCGCCCCGGCCAGGACCCGGTCCATCGCCAGCACGCCGGAGGCGATCCCGGCCTTCTCGGCCGGCATCGCCGCCATCGCGGCGGTCGACATCGGCGCGTAGACCAGCCCCAGCGCGATCCCGAACAGCAGGTAGCCGGCGAGCAGCAGCGCATAGGGGCTGTCGACCTCGACCTGGGTGAGCACGAGGACTCCGCCGAGGCCGCAGAGCATGCCGACGCTCATCAGCGCGCGGGCGCCGAAGCGGGCGATCAGCCGGCCGGAGAGCGGTGAGAAGAAGACCATCGGCACGGTGATCGGGAGGATCAGCAGGCCGGCGGCGATCGCCGAGCGTCCCTGCACGTCCTGGAGGTACTGCGGCTGGTAGAACATCACCGTCCAGTAGGCGCCGACCAGGGCGAAGGCGGCGGCGCTGGCGCCGAAGTAGGGGCCGTTGCGGAACAGCGAGAAGTCGACGATCGGGTTCGCGACCCGGTGCTCGATCACCCAGAAGGCGGCGAGGCAGAGGAGGCCGGCGCCGAGCAGGCCCAGGGTCGCCGCGGAGTCCCAGCCCCAGTTCTGGGACTCGACGATGGCCAGCACCGCGGCGACCATGCCCAGGGTGAGCGCGGCGAGCCCCGGGAAGTCGATCCGGTCGCCGGCGCCCGGGTCGGTGGACTCGCGGGCGACCCTGAGCCATGATCAGGAAGCCGATCGCCGCCACCGGCAGGTTGATCCAGAAGATCACCCGCCAGTCGAGGGAGACCAGGAACCCGCCGAGCAGCGGCCCGATCGCCAGGGCAAGGGCCGAGACTCCGGCCCAGATCCCCAGCGCCCTCGGCTGCTCGGAGCGGGGAAAGGCGTCGCAGACGATCGCCAGGGAGAGCGGCAGCATCGCCGCGGCGCCGACCCCCTGGACGACGCGGCCCGCGACCAGCATCACCTCGCCCTGGGCGGCTCCGGAGAGCGCCGAGCCGGCGGCGAACGCGGCGGTGCCGGCGAGGAAGACCGCCTTGCGCCCGAACATGTCGCCGAGCCGCCCGGCGGTGACGACGAAGGACCGAGATCACCAGCAGGTAGGCGTTCATCACCCACTGGAGGCCGGCCGAGGAGGCGCCGATGTCGTGCTTGATCGAGGAGAGCGCCAGCGCCACCACGGTCGAGTCGAGCATCAGCAGGAAGAGGCCGAAGCAGGCGCCCGCCAGGGTCCACCACGGCCTGGTCTTCTCGTCGAGGCGGAGCATCTTCAGGCGGCGTTGCGCAGCCCGGCCTGCTCGCCCTCTGCTGCCGCTCCACGGGCAGGAGACACCGCCCGCAGCGCCGCCGCCAGATCGGGCCGGCCGTCGAGACCCTCGACCCGCTCGGCGGAGCGCGGCCCGATCACCGGCCCGAGGCCGAACTTGGCGGCCTCGGCGACCCGGCGATCGGGGTGGCCGACATAGCGCAGCTCCCCGGTCAGGCCGAGCTCGCCGAAGGCCGCCAGGGGCTTCCGCCCTCACCGAGCAGGGCCGTGGAGCGGTGCGCGGAGGCGACCGCCATCGCCACCGCGAGGTCGGCGCCGGGCTCCTCGACCCGGACTCCGCCGGCGACGCTGACGAAGACGTCGGCGCCGGAGAGGGGCATCCCGGCGTGGCGGGTGAGGACTGCGAGGATGAGGCTGAGCCTGTTGCGATCGACCCCGTTGGCGACCCGCCGCGGCGAATCGAGATCGCTGCGGGCGACCAGCGCCTGGACCTCGACCAGGACCGGCCGCGAGCCCTCCATCGCCGGCAGCACGACCGACCCCGGCGCCATCGTGGCCTCCTCGACGAACCGCGCCGAGGGATCGGCGACCTCGCTGAGCCCGCCGGAGCGCATCTCGAACACCCCGACCTCGCTGGTCGCGCCGAAGCGGTTCTTAAGCGCCCGCAGGGTGCGATAGGTGCGCTCCCGCTCTCCCTCGAACTGAAGCACGCAGTCGACCAGGTGCTCGAGCACCCGCGGGCCGGCGAGGCTCCCCTCCTTGGTGACGTGGCCGACCAGGAGCAGGGCGATCCCGGCCCGCTTGGCGACCTCGGCCAGCGCCGTTGCCGCCTCGCGAACCTGGCCGACCGAACCCGGCGCGCCGCTCATCTCGGCGCTGTGCATGGTCTGGATCGAGTCGATCACGCAGGCGGCCGGGCGTTCCGCCTCGAGTGCCGCCAGGACCCGCTCGAGCGAGGTCTCGGCCAGCGCCGGGACGCGCAGCGCCGCCTCGCCGAGTCGCTCGGCCCGGAGGCGCACCTGGGCCGCTGACTCCTCGCCCGAGACGTAGAGCGTCTTCGCCCCCGATGCGGCGAGGTTGGCGAGGGCCATCCCGGTCAGGGTGCTCTTGCCGATCCCGGGCGAGCCGCCGAGCAGGACCAGCGAGCCGGGGACGAGGCCGCCGCCGAGCACCCGGTCGAGCTCGCCGATCCCGGTCTTCAGCCGAGCGGCACTCGAGGCCTCGACATCGGCGAGCGGGACCGGCCTCGGCGCCGCTGCCGCACCGCCGCTGCCGCCCGGGCCGCGGCGGGCCGCCGCGCGGGACCGGCCTCGACCAGCGTGTTCCATTCCGAGCACCCGGGGCAGCGCCCCGACCAGCTCAGCGAGACATGGCCGCACTCCTGGCAGGTGTAGCGGGCTTCGGCTCGAGCCATCCCTTCACCCTAGGCCGACCCCCCGACGCCTTCGCCCCCGCCCCCTCCGCCTCGAGGCGGCGAGTCGGTGGCCGGTGAGGTCGGCGCCGGGGTCGATCCCCCAGCGCCGTCCCGCCTCGGCAAGCTCGTCGCTGAGGCCCCAGCGGTCGGCGAGCTCCTCGCCCTGGTGCTCGGGGCTGGCCCCCTTCAGCGCCATGCAGCCCGCGTTGTCGCCGATCTCGCGGATCGCGGCGACCTCCTCGGCGCCGAGGCGCTGCTCGGCCGGTAGCGCCGCCAGCTCGGCCCGCTTCTCCTCGATCGGCCGCGCCCCCTCGCCTGCCTCCTGGATCAGGGTCGGCACCACGCAGGAGACCGCCGGGTGGGCGAGGTTCCACTGGCAGGCGAGCTGGATCGGGGTCAGCCCGGCCCGCTCGGCGAGCGGCATCATCCGCTCCAGCTTCTCGAGGCCCGCCTCGATCCAGCCCTCGGGACGGAAGGAGCGGTGATCGCCCCGCCCCAGCTCCGCCCCGGCGCCGCAGGTCGCCCCAGAAGAGCCCGCCGTAGTCGACCACGCGGGTGATCACCTCGACCCCGGCCTGCGCGGCGGCGTCGAGGCAGAGCTCGCCCGGCCACGGCTCCAGCGGGTTGAGGATGATCATCGCCCAGTCGATCCGCTCGCCGAAGCGCTCCAGGCAGGAGATCAGGTCGAGGGTGAAGCCGTTGGCCGGCCCGGGGGCGACCCCGATCAGCCTCGTCAGGCCGGCCTCGCGCAGCGCCTCCATCCCGTCCCAGACGGCCTCGCTCTCATACCCGGTGCGGTCGGGGTTGTGGAGCATCAGCAGGTCGAATCGCTCGGCGCCGAGCCGCTCGAGGCTTCGCTCGGTCGCCATCCGCAGGTAGCCGGCGTACTGGTCCGCATCCCGCAGACCCGGATCGGTGAAGCGCGGGAAGCCCCGGGGGCCGTCGCGCTCGCCCTCGTAGAAGTCGTGCCCGACGGCGCCCGCCAGGCAGTACCCGTCCCGGTCGACGCCGGCCAGCGCCTGCCCGAGCAGGCGGTCGGCCTCGCCCTGGCCGTAGACGTCGGCGCTGATCACGGTGTCGATCCGGCGCCGGGGCGCAGCAGATCGATCAGCCGCTCCTCGGCGATCTCCTCGCCGAAGTGCATGAAGCGCCCGCCGCTCCAGGTGCCGATCGCGGTCATGCCGGGATTCTTCATCGAGCCGAACGCTAGCGATGCGGCTCGCGGACGACCCAAAGCGGGCGAGGGAATTGCGATCTCAGTGGATCCGGAGTAGTCTCGACTATGGGGATGAATGAAGAGGCTGCTGGCTTTGGGAGTGGTCGCGGCGTTGCTGGTCGGCGGCGCAGCCTGGGGCGCGGGAGGCAGGGACAGGGGGTTCGGCAAGAACGGCTTCACGATCCTCGACGATCCCGCCCGGCAGGGCGAGCTTCTCACCGACCTGACGGTGCTGCCGGGCGGAAAGATCCTCGCGGTGGGCAACCGCGGGGGCTCGGCTGGCTTCCTCGTCGCCCGCTTCCGGCCCAATGGCAGGCCCGACCGGAGCTTCGACGGCGACGGTTTCAACGTGCAGAAGTTCAACGGTGGCCCGCTCGAGCCGCGCGGGCCTGGCCCGGCTGGACGTCGACTCGAAGGGGCGGATCGTTGCCGCGGGCCTCGCCTCGGGGCCCGGCTCGGGCCTCGACGCCTTCGGGTTCGCCAGATACCTGCCGGGCGGCCTGCCGGACAGGAGCTTCGGAAATGGCGGGGTCCGGATCGTTCAGCCCTCTGACGCCGGGGACGCGTCCGCGGTCGATGCCGGACCGGGGGACAAGGTGGTGGCCGTCGGCAGGGCCGTGGAGATGATCACGCTGACCAACACGATCGCCGTCGTCCGCCTCACTGCGCGCGGACAGCCGGACACCACCTTCGGACCCGGGGGAAATGGGATTGAGTTCGTCGACTTCGCGGGCAGCGGCAATGCGGAGGCGGACGCGGTCAAGGTTCTCGCCAACCGGTCGATCGTGATCGCCGGCAGCTCAGCGAGCGGCGGCTTCATCGGCAAGCTGGACTCATCTGGCGACCCGGTGGCCGGGTTCGGAAGTGCGGGTTCACGGTCGAGAACCTCGGCCAGGGCAGCAACCCGTCCGGCTCTATCAGCGACATCGCGGCCATCCGGGGTGGCGGTTTCGTGGTCGTGGGCGATGCCGAGGGAGCAGGCGGTGGCAACGAGCTGGTCGCGGCCCGCTTCAAGGCGAACGGGAAGCCCGACCGCAGCTTCGCCCACAACGGCATCTTCCGCCTCGACCCGACCCGCAAGGATGACTCCGGATTTGCCGTTGCGGCCCAGCCCGATGGCCGCCTTGTGATCGCCGGAGTCCGAGGGAGTGACAGCACGATCGGAAACACGTGGCTCCTGCGGCTTACCGCTCGCGGCAGGCTCGACCGGACCTTTGGTCGCAAGGGACAGGTCGTAGCCGGCGCCGTACCCGGCTTTGATGAGGCCTACGGCGTGGCCCTGCAGCGCGATGGCCGCATCGTCGTCGCCGGCGATGCCAACCTCTCGCCGGTCGACGGCCGGATGATGGTCGGCCGCTTCCGCGGCGACCCGCCCTGCTTCGGCCGGGCCGCGACGATCAGCGGGACCGCGGGCCGAGACAGGCTCAAGGGGACGCCTGGACGGGACGTGATCTCTTCGCGCGGTGGTCGCGACACGATCGTCGGCCGGGGCGGGCCGGACCTGCTCTGCGGCGGCCCCGGCGCAGACGTGGTGCGGGGCGGCAACGGCCCCGACCGCATCGACGGCGGCCCCGGGCGCGACACCTGCACGGGCGGCGCCGGCAGGGACTCGATCCGCCGTTGCGAGAACTAGGCCGGTGGGCTACTCGTCGCCGGCGCTGGAGGCGCTGCCGTCGTCGGGAGCGGGGCTGTCGGCCTCGTCGCTGCGATCGCCCTCCCCGCCGCTGCCCTTCTTGCCGGCGCCGACGCCGACCGTCTCGGGCTCCGGCTTCGCCTTTCGGCTCGGCCTTCTTGCGGGGCTTGCGCGGCTTGACGATCGACAGGGTGAGGGGGCGGTCCTCGTCCTCGCCCTCGGTGTCGCGGTCGACCATCACGGTCGAGCCGGGCACCATGTCGCCCTGCTTCAGCACCTCGTCGGCGAGCGGGTCCTCGATATAGCGCTGGATCGCCCTGCGCAGCGGCCGGGCGCCCATCGAGGGGTCCCAGCCCTTCTCGACCAGCAGGTCCTTGGCGTCCTCGGTCAGCTCGAGCTGCAGCTCGTGCTCGGCCACCTGGACCTGGACCCGGCTGATCATCAGGTCGACGATCTCCTTGACCTCGTCCTTGGAGAGCTTGTGGAAGACGATCACCTCGTCGATCCGGTTGAGGAACTCGGGCCGGAAGACCTTCTTCAGGTCGCTCATGATCCGGTTCTTCATGTCGTCGTAGGACATCCCGGTCTCATCGGCGACGGTGAAGCCGATCGAGGTGTTCTTGGCGATCTCCGAGGCCCCGATGTTCGAGGTCATGATCACGATCGCGTTGCGGAAGTCGACGGTGCGGCCCTGGGCATCGGTGAGCCGGCCGTCCTCGAGGATCTGCAGGAGGATGTTGAAGACGTCGGGATGCGCCTTCTCGATCTCGTCGAGCAGCAGCACCGAGTAGGGCTTGCGCCGCACGGCCTCGGTCAGCTGGCCACCCTCGTCGTAGCCGATGTAGCCGGGCGGTGAGCCGACCAGGCGGCTGACCGCGTGCTTCTCCATGTACTCGGACATGTCGATCCGGACCATCGCCTCCTCGTCGCCGAACAGGAACTCGGCCAGGGTGCGGGCGAGCTCCGTCTTGCCGACCCCGGAGGGCCCGAGGAAGATGAACGACCCGGCGGGGCGCTTCGGGTCCTTGATCCCGGCCCGGGAGCGGCGGATCGCCTTGGAGACGGCGGTGATCGCGACCTCCTGGCCGATCACCCGCTTGTGCAGCTCGTCCTCCATCCGGATCAGCTTCTTGGTCTCGGCCTCGGTCAGCTTGAACACGGGGATCCCGGTCCACATCCCGACGATTTCGGCGATCTCCTCCTCGCCGACCTCGGGGCGGTCGCCGCTCTCCCCCTCCGCCCACTCGTCCTCGAGCTGGCGCTTGCGGGTGGTCAGCTGGCGCTCGGTGTCGCGCAGGTTCGCCGCCTTCTCGAACTCCTGGGCCTCGATCGCGGCCTCCTTGTCGCGCCGCGTCGTCTCGATCTCCTCCTCGAGATCGCGGTAGACCGGCGGGGCGGTCATCGACTTGATCCGCATCCGCGAGGCGGCCTCGTCGATCAGGTCGATCGCCTTGTCGGGCAGGAAGCGGTCGGAGATGTAGCGATCGGCGAGCTCGGCCGCGGCCGCCAGGGCGTCATCGGTGATCGCCACGCGGTGATGCTGCTCGTAGCGCTCGCGCAGGCCTTCGAGGATCTTCACCGTCTCCTCGGGGCTTGGCTGGTCGACCTTGATCTGCTGGAAGCGCCGCTCGAGCGCGGAGTCGCGCTCCAGGTACTTGCGGTACTCGTCGAGCGTGGTCGCCCCGATCGTCTGCAGCTCGCCGCGGGCCAGGGCCGGCTTGAGGATCGAGGCGGCGTCGATCGCGCCCTCGGCGGCGCCGGCCCCGACCAGGTTGTGCAGCTCGTCAATGAACAGGACGATGTCGCCGCGCTGGGTGATCTCCTTCATCACCTTCTTCAGCCGCTCCTCGAACTCGCCGCGGTACTTCGAGCCGGCGACCAGCGCGGCCAGGTCGAGGGTGTAGATCTGCTTGTTCTTGAGCAGCTCCGGGACCTCGCCCTTGATGATCCGCGCCGCCAGGCCCTCGACCACGGCGGTCTTCCCGACCCCGGGCTCGCCCAGCAGGACCGGGTTGTTCTTCTGGCGGCGGGAGAGGATCTGCATGATCCGCTCGATCTCGGTCTCGCGGCCAATCACCGGGTCGAGCTTGCCCTCCTCGGCGAGCTTGGTCAGGTTGCGGCCGAACTGGTCGAGCAGCTTCGAGGACTTCTTGCCCTCGCCGCCGGCTCCGCCGCCGCCGCCCTGACCCTGGCGGCGTCCGCCGGGCCCGGAGAGCATCCGGATCACCTCGTTGCGGATCTTGTCGGAGTCTGCGTCGAAGTCGAGCAGGATGCGCGCCGCGACCCCCTCGTTCTCGCGCACAAGACCGAGCAGGATGTGCTCGGTGCCGATGTAGTTGTGGCCGAGCGAGAGGGCCTCGCGAAGGGCCAGCTCGAGCACCTTCTTGGCCCGCGGCGTGAAGGGGATCTGGCCGGAGGTGACCTCCTCACCGGAGCCGACGATCCGCACCACCTGGGCGCGGACCCGCTCGACCGTGATGTCGAGAGACTCGAGCACCCGGGCGGCGAGGCCCTCCTCCTCGCGCAGCAGCCCGAGCAGGATGTGCTCGGTGCCGATGTAGTTGTGCTTCAGCGTGCGCGCCTCTTCCTGGGCCAGGACGACCACCTGTCGGGCGCGCTCTGTGAATCTCTCGAACAAGGTTTCCCTCTTAGCTGAACAAGTCTTTCTGCGGTTTGTATCGCTGCTCGGTAGGCGGGGTCTTAACGATTGGGTCGGAAGGTGCGAGAGGTTTCGGACGGACGGCACAGCGCCGGCGGTCTATCCAAGCTATTCGGCTGAAGTGCGCCGATGGATCTGACCTCCGGTCTGTTGTGGGGTACGCCCGAGGGGCCAGTATAGCCGCGGAGCGTGCCCGGCAATCGCCCCCGAAACGACCCAACGAGCACGAAATCCCGGCCCCTGCGCCCAAAAGTAACGGGCGGCCCCACCAGTTTCTTTGCCATGCGCAGGGGGATTGTCTCGTCCGCCGTTGCCATCATCGCCGCCGCCGTGCTCGCTGCGAGCGCTGGCGCTGCCACCCCGCCGGGGAACTTCAAGCGCCACGAGAACCGCCACTGGACCTGGTACGCGCCGCGGGGATGGGGGGCGTCGTTCGGGGCGAACGACATCTACATCGGGTCGCCCACCGGGACGCTTTACCTGCACTACGGGGCCGGCGGCGTGCCCTGCAGCTACCCGCCCTACTGGACCACGATCAACGGCTACTTCGCCTTCACCCGCGCCAGCTACCTACGGGCGCGCGGCCAGAACTTCGACTTCCACTCCTTCCCGCTGCCGAACGCCCGCTTCACCAATGTCGGGGCGACCAGGCAGATCCGCAACGGCTACTTCCGCCAGGTCTCCCGCTTCCAGGGACGCCGCCCCAACGGCCGGCAGGTCAAGGGGGAGATGGTCCTCGACCTGTTCGCCGTCGACTCGCTCAGCAACGTCTGCGGCGAGCGCCAGCAGGTCCGCTCCGCACCCGCCAACGGCAACGGGCGCTCGCTGAGGCTGCTGCGAACCGTGCAGAGCGTGATCTTCGGACCGAAGCGATGAGAGAACAGACGAAAGCGAGGAAAATGCGAAGGGCGAGGTTGATGTCCGTCGTCCTCTCGGTGGCCCTTGGGTCGGCGGCGCTCGCCGGGCCGGCGGCGGCCGAGGCAGCTCCCACGGCGCAGGCGAGCGCCAATGTCGTCCACCGAGGCCACTTCTGGTCCTGGACCGGTCCCCGCAGCTGGCACGCCGCCTACGGAAAGAACGGGATCACGGTGATCGGCAACGACGACGAGACCCTCGACCTCGGCTTCAGCAGCATCCTCTGCACCCCGGCGCCGAGCGTCGGGGCCTCGGTGCGGCGCTACCTGAAGGGCATGCGGCAGGTGATCTCCCGGGGCCGAACCAGGATCGTCTCGAAGAGCCGGATCCGCCGCGTCCGCGGACTCGGGCCGAACTACTTCCGCCAGACCCTCGACATCGCCTCGCGCGCTCACGGCAGGCGGCTGCTCGGGCAGATCGCGCTCGACTATCAGGTGCCCGACCCGACCTACTGCTACCGCCGCAGCCTGGCGCTGGTCGCCCCGGCTCGCGGCTTCAGGGCGAGTCTCCGCCGGCTTCTGCGGGTCTACGGCTCGCTCGCCTACTTCGGACCCGGCGCGCCTGAGCTGCCCGACGGCTAGCCGCCATGCGGCAGCGATCCGGCTCGAGAACGACGCCGCCCCGGCGCCGCTCGCCTTCGATCCAAGCCTCAGCAAGCCGCAGGTGCTGAAGGCAGTGAGGCCGTTCATCAAGTCCTGAGGCCTGGGAGTGGCGGGGCGGGGCGGCCGGAACCGCCCCGCCCCGATCCGGGCTTCACCCAACCGCCTCTGTGCGGACCTAGGGTTGAGTTCGGCGCGCGTAGTCGAGGAACTCGAGGAGGAGTCTGCTGAAGGCGTCGGGTTGCTCGAGCGGTGCCAGGTGGCCGGCGGCCTCGATCTGGACCAGTCGCGAGCCGGGGATCGCCTCCGCGATCGCCTCCGCGCCGTCCCGGAAATCGACCATGTCGTGCTCCCCGGCCGCAACCAGGGTGCGGACGTCGAGCCGCTCGAGCAGCTCCGGGTGATCGTCGAGCGGGTCGGGGGCCTCCGCGGCGGCGGCCCCCGCCTGCAGTTCGAAGGCGCGCCGCTGCATCCTCGCGACCCGCTCGCGCAGCTCCTCGGGTGCGCCGGGGAGGGTCCAGGCCTCGAGGATCGCCTCCACCGCAGCGTCCACGTCACCTCTTTCGAGCGCCGCCTCCTCAGCCTCCCAAACTGCCGTCAGCCCGGGCGAAGGATCGAGTTCGGGAGGCGGCGCCGAGAACAGGGCCAGCGCCTCCACCCTCTGGGGAGCGACGACGGCGACCCGCAGCGCGACCGCACCTCCGAAGGAGTTGCCGGCGAGCGCCGCCCGCTCGATCCCGAGCCCGTCCATCGTCTCGATCACCGCCGTCCACTCGCCCTCATCCTCGGCGACCGGCGCCTCGCCGAAACCGGGCAGATCGACCGCGATCGCGCGGTAGCCGGCATCGGCGAGCTGGCCCAGGTGCTCGGCCCACATCGTCCGGTCGGCGATACCGGCGTGGAGCAGGACCAGCGCCGGCCCATCGCCGGTCTGATCCAGCGGCAGCACCCTTTCCTCAGGTCCGCATCGCCGGGAAGAGCAGCACCTCGCGCAGGCTGGCAGCCCCGGTCAGGGCCATCACCAGACGGTCGATCCCGAGGCCGACGCCGCCGGTCGGCGGCATCCCCTGCTCGAGCGCCTCGATGAACGACTCATCGAAGGGCTGTGCCTCCTCGTCGCCACGGCGGATCTCCTCGGCCTGCATCTCGAAGCGGCGGCGCTGCTCGTCGGGGTCGTTGAGCTCGCTGAACGAGTTGGCGATCTCCATCCCGCCGACGAAGGCCTCCCAGCGCTCGACCAGCCCCTCCTCGCTGCGGTGGGCCTTGGCGAACGGGGAGAGCTCGACCGGGTAGTCGGTGATAAAGGTCGGCGCGATCAGCTCCGGCTCGACCCGCTTCGAGAGCAGGCCGTCAACCAGCTTGCCCCAACCCTCCTCGGGGTCGGGCTCGGTGCCCATCGCCTCGGCCAGCGCCTCGCGGGTGGGGTGGTCGGCGATCTCGATGCCGGTTCTCCCGAGGATCGCCTCGCGCAGTGACTCGCGCTTCCAGGGCGGCGCCAGGTCGATCTTGGCGCCGTCGCGCTCGATCACCGTCGTCCCCAGGACCCGCTCCGCGACCTCTGCGACCAGCAGCTCGAGGTCGTGGGCCGTCTTCACATAGTCGGCGTAGGCCTCGTACCACTCGAGCATCGTGAACTCGGGGTTGTGCTTAGGGGAGATTCCCTCGTTGCGGAAGTCGCGGCCCAGCTCGTAGACCTTGTCGATGCCGCCGACCACGCAGCGCTTCAGGTAGAGCTCGGTGGCGATCCGCAGGTAGAGATCGCGGTCAAGCGCGTTGTGGTGGGTGGTGAAGGGGCGCGCCAGGGCGCCGCCGTAGAGCGGTTGCAGCACGGGGGTCTCGACCTCGACGAAGCCGTGCTCGTCGAGCCAGCGCCTCACCTCGCGCACCGTCTCGGCCCGCACCCCGAACAGACGCCTCGTCTCCTGGTTGGCGATCAGGTCGAGCTCGCGACGGCGGTAGCGGGTCTCGGTGTCCGCCAGGCCGTGGAATTTGTCTGGCAGCGGCCGCAGGCTCTTCGCCAGCAGGCGCCAGCGGCTGACCGCCAGCGAAAGCTCCCCGCGCCGGGTGGCGAAGGCCTCCCCCGCGACCCCGACGATGTCGCCGAGGTCGAGATGGACGAGAAGCTCGAAGGCCTCCGGCCCGAGCAGGTCCTCCCTCGCGTGCAGCTGGATCTGGCCGGTGGCGTCGCGCAGGTCGAGGAAGGCCGCCTTGCCGTGACCGCGGCGGGCGATCAGGCGGCCCGCGACTCGGTGGCGCGACTCGGTCTCGATCCCTGGCGCCAGGCCCTGGTGGGCGGCGCGGACCTCACCGATCTCCTCACGGTCGGCGAACTCGTGCGGGAACGGCTCGATGCCCGCTTCCCGCAGGCGCTCCAGCTTTCGCCGGCGCTCCTCGAGGAGGTCGCCGGGAACCTGCTCAGCGGGCTCGGGTCCGTTCGGCTCGCTCATCGCGGGCCGAGCCTACCCACCCCCGAGATCGGGCGCGGTCGCCGCCCGGGTGCGCTCGGCGACCTGGAACGGGGCGCGGTAGCTCAGCAGGGTCTGGCCGAGGCGCAGCTCGTCGCCGTCGTCGAGCAGGCGCCTGCCCTCGACCCGCTCGCCGTTGACGAAGCTGCCGTTGCGGGAGAGCCCCTCGTCGACCAACACCCACTCGACGCCCATGCGGCGCAGCTCGGTATGGATGCGGGAGACGTCCTCGTCCCAGGAGAGGACGACGTCAGCGGAGAGGCTGCGCCCGATCGTTACCTCCGACCACGAGTCCGGCAGCGAGAGGACGCGCTGGCGCTCCTCCGAGTCGCGGTAGACCAGGTAGGGGTCCCCGCGTCGCTCGGCCTCGGCCAGCTCGCTGTCCTCGGCTTCAGATGACACTGCTCCAATTGGACCACGGCGGGGTTGCCGCCGCAAGCGGCGGCCTAGGAGGACTCGATCTTGGTGATCTTCAGCTTCTTCCTCGGTCCGCGCGGGACATCGACGGTGACCACGTCGTTGCGCTTGTGGCCGATCAGCGCCTTGCCGACCGGCGACTCGTTGGAGAGCTTTTGCTGCGCCGGGTCCGCCTCGGTCGAGCCGACGATCTGGAACTTCTGCGAATTGCCGGACTTCTGGTCCTTGACGTGGACGATCGAGCCGAACTTGACCTCGTCGGTGCCGAGGCCCTTCTCGTCGATCACGGTGGCGCGGCGCAACCGCTCCTCGAGCTGGGCGATCCTCTGCTCGAGCAGCGCCTGCTCGTTCTTTGCGTCGTCGTACTCGGCGTTCTCGGAGATATCGCCGAACTCGCGCGCTTCCTTGATCCTCTCGGCCACCTCACGGCGCTTCGTGGTCGAGAGGTCCTCGATCTCTTCCTTCAGCTTTTCGAGCCCCTCGGGCGTGATCACGGACTGGCGAGTCAATTGTTCATTCCTTCGGTTTGGATCCGGTCAGGAAACAATCGCCCCCCAACCCGCAAACAGAGCGCCCTGTGCAGGGATTTCTCCGTCACTGCAGCGGGCACCGAGCGCGGCAGTATAGCGAGGCCGGCGCGCCGCTCAGGGAGCCTGCGCGGCGACGATCCCATCGTCCAGGGCGGCGCTCAGCCGGGACGGGTCCTCGATCTGAGGGTAGTGCCCGAGGTCGGCGAACTCCGTCACCTCCGCCGCAGGGCGAAGCTCGCGGAGCCCGCCGAGGACGTCGGGCGTCGCCACCGGGTCGAGCATCCCCCAGGCAAAGCGCAGCGACTGCTGCCAGTCGCGGATCGCACCGTGCCAGCGCTCGGCGTAGATCTCGCGCTCGTCCATGTAGCGGACCAGCCGATGCCCGAGGTGGTGGCCGTCGTTGTGGGTGATCAGAGACCACTGGTCGGCCTCCTCGGCGTCGGTGAGCGGATGCTCCGGCGAGAAGATCGAGCCGAACTGCGCCTTAAAGAAGCGCTCTGAGGTGAGCCGCGACGCGACCGGGCCGAAGCGGCTGCGGAGGACGCGCTGACCCAGGGTGGGGCTGGAGAGCTCGAGGATCATCGAGCCGTTGAAGAGCAGCGCCCCGATCGCCTCGAACCCGAGCTCGCCGGCGATGTCGCGGGCGAACAGCTCGGTGGCGACCGAGGTACCCATGTCGTGAGCGCAGATGAACACCGGCCTGCCCTCGCCGTGGCGGGCCACCAGCTCCTCGGTCAGGTCCGCCTGCCAGGCGAGGCCGTAGGTGTGGTCCCGCGGCTTGTCGGAAAGGCCGAATCCGAGGAAGTCGAAGGCGAGCGCTGCCCGGCCCGGCTCGAGCTCGAGCAGTTCGCGCCAGTCGTACGAGCTGCTTGGAAAGCCGTGAAGGAAGAGCAGCAGGGGGCCGTCACCGGCCAGGCGGGTGACGTGGATCCCGTGCTCGCGGAAGGTCTCCCGCCGCCCCTTCGCCTCCCAGGCCTCGACCCGCTCGGTGAGGCTCATCTGGACGCCCCGGAAAGCTCGGGTCGGCGCTCGACGGCGAGCTGGCGGACCAGGTCCCTGGCGCGGTCGATCCCGGCGCTCCGCTGCATCTCATCGCTCAGCTGGTGCGGGGCATCGAGGCGGTCGAGGTAGTGCGGGTAGAACTTGCGGAGGTAGCGCCCGGCCCGCCCGGCGCCGAGGTGCTCCTCGGCGGCGTCGATCACCCAGAGCAGCTCATTCGCGACCTCAGCCGGGGACGGCTGGCCGGTCCGGCGCCCTGTCAGCTCCTCGAATACCCAGGGGTTCCCGAGGGCGCCACGGGCGACCATCACCGCGTCGGCCCCGGAGAGCCGGTAGGCCCGGCGGGCGGCCTCGGCGCTGCTGAGGCCGCCGGAGATGATCAGCGGGACCTCGATCCGCTCGGCCAGCTCGCGGGCGAGCTGGTAATCGGGCTCGCCGCGGTGCCCGGCCTTGACGCTGCGCGGGTGGAAGGCGATCGCCGCGACTCCTCCCTCCCCCGCGAGGCGCTGAGCCAGCTCGAAGCCGGAGCGATCCCCCGGGCGCAGCCCCGAGCGGAGCTTTACCGTGACCGGCAGGCCGCTGCCCCGCGCGGCGCCGCGGACCAGCGCCAGGGCGAGCTCGTGGTCGGAGAGCAGCGCGGCTCCGGCCCCGGTCCGGCAGACCTTCCGCACCGGGCAGCCCATGTTGATGTCGATCAGATCGGCGCCGTATGCGGCCGCGATCCGCGCCCCGGAGCGCATCACCTCCGGGTCCTGGCCGAACAGCTGCACCGATACCGGGTGTTCGTCGGGGTGGATCCGCATCAGCTCGCGCATGGTCCGCTCGTTGCGGTGATGGAGCCCGAAGCTCGAGACCATCTCCGAGACGGCCAGCCCGGCGCCGTGGCGGCGCGCCTGAAGGCGCACGAACCAGTTGCCGATCCCGGCCAGCGGCGCCAGCAGAACCCGGTTGGCAAGCTCGACCCCGCCGATCGAGAACGGCTCCGTCAAGGTGGGATGGCTCCCACCCCCGGACGCGGGAGCGAGGGCGGGACTATTTCTGATTCCACCGCGCACTCGCGGGAGCGGAGGAGGATGGGGCCTGGTTATTTGTTGAGGGCATGAATAAGCCGCAGGCCGGTCAGGGTGAGCAGGTCGTCGACGTCGCTAACTGTCTCGCAGAAGGGCACGATCGCCTCCGCCATCCCGCCGGTGGCGAGGAAGGAGACATCCTCGCCCATCTCCGCCTCGAGGCGACGGGCGATCGCGTCGATCGCCCCGGCGAAGCCAAAGATCATCCCGGCCTGGAGGCTGGCCTGAGTGGTGCGCCCGATCACCCCGCTGGGCTCGGCAAGGTCGACCTTGGGGAGCCGGGCGGCGCGCTCGGTCAGGGCCTCCATCGAGACCTGCACCCCGGGGCCGATCACCCCGCCCAGGTACTCCCCCGATTCGGAGACCGCGTCGAAGGTGATCGCGGTGCCGAAGTCGACCACGGTGCATGGGCCGCCCAGCTTCTCGAAGGCAGCGACCGCGTTGACCAGCCGGTCGGCGCCCAGCTCGTGCGGGTTGTCGAGACGGACCGCCATCCCGGTCTTCACCCCCGGGCCGACCATGAGCGAGGCGGCCCCCAGATACCGCTTGCTCATCCTCGAGTACTCCGGGTTGAGCCGCGGCACCACCGAGCAGACGATCGAAGCATCGATCTCCTCCAGCTCCTTGCCGCGAAGCCCCAGCATGCTCGCAACGCGGACGGCGAGCTGGTCGGCTGTGTCCTCGCCGTCGGTGGCGAAGCGCCAGTGCTCGAGCAACTCGTCGCCGTCGAAGGCGCCGATGTGGGTCTGCGTGTTTCCTACGTCTATCGCCAGGAGCATTGCCGCCATTATCGGTTAGCGTTGGCCGATCGGCTGCCTGATCGTCCTCTTCGCGCTGCTCTCACCCCGCTTGGCCCTATTCGGCCTGTGGATCTTCTCCGACCTGCTGAGCCGCGCCTTCGAGAGCTGGTTCGTCCCCTTCCTCGGCTTCTTCCTGCTGCCCTGGACGACGCTCGCCTACGCGGTGATGTGGAGCTCCTCCGACGGCGTCGTCGGCTTCGAGTGGTTCATCGTCGTCCTCGCCTTCTTCGTCGACCTCGGCTCCTACGGGGTCAGCGAGCGCCGCCGCTCGGCGAGCGCCTAGCGCCGGTGAAGGTACGCCTCTACACGGTTCCCGGCTCCCACCCCGGCATGGCCGCGCGGCTGATGCTCGAGCTCAAGGGCATTCCCTACAAGCGCACCGACCTGCTGCCGGTGATCTCGAAGGTCGCGCTGAAGGCGCTGCGCTTCGAACGGGTGACCGTCCCGGCGCTGACCATCGACGGGCGCAGGATTCAGGGCTCGCGACAGATCGCCCGCGAGCTGGACCTGGTCAAGCCGGAGCCGCCGCTCTACCCGTCCGACCCGGAGAAGCGGGCCGCGGTCGAAGAGGCGGAGAGGTTCGGCGACGAGGAGCTCCAGCACCCGGTCCGCCAGATCCTCTGGTGGTGCCTCCGTAAGGACTCCGCCCCCCTGCGCAGCTACTCGGAGGGGGCGAAGATCGGGGTCCCGATCGATCTCGCGGTGCGGACGGCCGCGCCGATCGTCGCCCTCTCGGCCCACTTCAACGAGGCCGGCGATGACAACGTCCGCCGCGATCTCGCGGCGCTGCCGGGCCTGCTCGAGCGGGTCGACGAGTGGATCGCCGCGGGGGTGCTCGACGGCCCGGAGCTCTACGCCGCCGACTTCCAGATCGCCCCCAGCCTCCGCCTGGCGATGACCCTCGACGACCTCCGTCCCCTGATCGAGGGGCGTCCCGCCGGCAAGCTGGCGATGCGGGTGGCCCCCGACTATCCGGGCGAGGCGCCGCCTACCCTGCCCGGGGCCTGGCTCGAGCCGCTTCGAAGCGCCGCCTAGGGCGGCGCGACCCGCTCGACCCGCTGGCCCGGTGGCAGCTCCTCCCAGGCATCGGCGAGACGGGTGCCATCGGGGAGAGCGAGCTCGGAGTCCAGCTCGAGCAGCGGCGCAAGGACGAAGCGGCGGCTCGTCACCTCGGGATGCGGCAGGCGCAGCCACTCGTGATCGAGCTCGAGATCGCCGAGCAGCAGCAGGTCGATGTCGAGCGGCCGCGGACCGTGGCGGGGGCCGCCGGTCTCCCGCCCCCGCTCGGCCTCGATCCGCTTGCAGAGGTCGAGCAACGCCAGAGGCTCCAGCGCCGTGCGGATCCTCGCCGCAGCGTTGAGGAAGTCGGGCTGGTCGAGCACCTCGCCGACCGGCTCGGTGACGTAGGTCGAGGAAACCGCCTCGACCTCAACCCCGCTCTCGCCGAGCAGCCGGACAGCGGCCCGCAGATGGGCGGCGCTGTCGCCGACGTTGGAGCCGAGGCCGAGGTAGCCGAGCCGGCTATCCGGACTCGTCCTCTTCGACCCCATCCTCTTCCTCGGCGCGCTCATGGGTCACCTCGACCGCAACCTCGGTGATCGCCAGCGGGATCGGCGGCTCCGGCTTCGCCGCCCGCACCCGCACCGACTCGCAGCCGAAGCTCGCGATCAGCCTCTCGCCGACCACCTGGCAGAGCCGCTCCAGGGTCCGGTAGCTGCGCTCGGTCGCCGCCAGGGCGACGATGTCGCAGGCCTCGGCGTAGTCGACCGTGTCCTCGAGGCGATCGGTGAGCACCGCATCGCAGTCGGGAACGTCGAAGGAGAGGTCGAACTCGAGCCGCTGCCCGATCTCCCGCTCCGCCTCGGTGACGCCGTGGTGGGTGTAGATCGAGAGGCCGCGGAGCTCGACCTCGACCCGCGACTCGGTTTCGCTGCGGTGCGCATCCACGGCGCGGAAACTACCTACCGACCGCGCCAGGCGACTGGCTCGGCGATCGCCTCCGCGACCCGCAGCGCCTGCGCCATCTCGGCGACATCGTGGACTCGGAGGATCTCGGCGCCGTTGGCCGCCGCCAGCACCGAGGCTGCGATCGTCCCGCCGAGCCTCTCCCCCACCTCGGAGCCGTCGATCTTGCCGATGAAGCGCTTGCGCGAGGCGCCGACCACGACTGGCATGCCCAGCGAGGCGATCTCCCCGATCCGGCGCAGCAGCTCGAGGTTGTGCTCGAGGGTCTTGCCGAAACCGATGCCGGGATCGAGCCAGATCCTCTCTTCTGCCACCCCCGCGGCGATCGCCGTCTCGGCCCGCTCGGCGAGGAAGGCGCGGACGTCGGTGACGACGTCCTCGTAGACCGGGTTCTCCTGCATGGTCCGCGGGTTGCCGAGCATGTGCATGAGGACGAGCCCGGCTCCGCGCTCCCCGACCAGAGAGGCGATCTCCGGATCGGCGCGCAGCGCGGTGACGTCGTTGACGATCGTTGCGCCGGCGTCGAGCGCAGCCTCGGCGACGGTCAGCTTCGAGGTGTCGATCGAGATCGACACCCCTTCTCCGCGCAGCGCCTCCGACAGGCCTCGCACCACCGGCCCGGTCCGGCCCAGCTCCTCGGCGGCGTCAACCCCCTTCGCCCCCGGCCGGGTCGACTCGCCGCCGACATCGAGGATCTCCGCTCCCTGGTTTGCCAGCTCGCGGCCGTGGCCGACCGCCGTTTCCGCGTTGAGGTAGAGGCCGCCGTCGGAGAAGGAATCGGGGGTGACGTTGACCACGCCCATGAGGCGAACGGCGTCCATCACGGTTGCGCGGCTGACGCCCCCATCGCTGCCAGCGCCTCGGCCGCGGCGCGCTCACCGGAGGTGATCGCGCCGTCCATGTAGCCGCTCCAGACGGTTGCCGTCTCCGCGCCGGCCCAATGGATCGGGCCGACGGGGGCGCGGAGCGCGGCTCCGTTTGCCCGCCAGGCGCCGGTCGGCAGGAAGCCGCCGTAGCAGCCCGCCGAGTAGGGGTCCGCCGCCCAGGCCTTGTCGATGTAGCGCTCCGGCTCGGCAGCCCGCGGTCCGAAGAATCGCTCCAGGCAGCCGAGGACGATCGCCCTGCGCTCGGCATGCGGAAGGTCCGCTGCCGCCCGAGCCGCGGCTCCCTCGAGGAAGGCGAGCAGGACGCCCGGAGAGCCGTCCGGGGGGGAGTTGTCGTAGGTCACCGAGACCGGACCGTCGGTGCTGGTCGCCTGGCCCGAGAGGCCCTCGGCGCGCCAGAAGGGCTCCGGGTAGACGGCCATGCACTTGACCACGCTGCCCATCGCCATCCGCTGGGTGAGGCCGTCGCGGACGGCCGGCATCGGCGGGTCGTACTCGATCCTTCCGGCGAGCACCGGCGGCAGCGCGACGATCGCCCGCCATGCCTCGACCGCCACCCCGGCGGCGGTGCTCACAGTGACGATCCCCGTGGCGTGCTCGATTCGCCGCACCGGTGCGTCGAGGAGGACCGAGTCCTCCAGCTCCTCCGCCATCCGCAGGGAGATCCTTTGCGAGCCGCCGAGCACCCGCGAGTCCTGCGCGCCACCCTCGGTATCGATCAGGGCCTCGAGCGACCCTGCGGAGCGGATGTAGAAGAGGACGCTGAGCAGTGAGACGTCCTCGGGCTCGGCCGCCCACACGGCCCAGATCGCCAGTCGCATCAGGTCGCGGGCCGTCGGGGTGCGAACGTGCCGCCGCATCCAGGTGGCAAAGGTCTGCGAGTCCCAGCTCTCGGCCTTCGGCGCCGCCCAGGGGCGCTCGGGGTCGATCGTGCGGGCCATCGCGTTGACGCGGCGCAGCGTGGCGGCGGTCTCGGCCAGCGCCAGCGGGCTGACCCGCGGGATCGTCCCTTCGTAACCGCGGATCCGGCCGCGTCGCTCGAACAGGTTGCGGCCCTCGCCGAAGGTCGGGAAGGTCTCCAGCCCCAGCTCCCCGATCAGCGCCAGCACCCGTTTCTGGCCAGGGCCGACCCACTGGCCGCCGATCTCGACCACCTTGCCCCCTCCGACCGACTCGTTCAGGGTGCGGCCGCCGACCCGGTCGCGGGCCTCGAGCACCACCGGCCGCTTGCCCGCGGCGGCGATCGCCCGAGCAGCCGCCAAACCCGCGAGCCCGGCCCCGACGATCGCCACATCGGCCGTAATCCTGTCTTCTGCACTCATAGTCTCATCAATAATCGGGTTAGCCCGGTCGCGACCCTAAAGGTTCGTCCGGGGGCGACGAATCAAGAGAGTGGGAAGTGGGTTATAGAGACCGGAATCCGATGCAACGGCTGACGCGCCTTCTCTCGAAGAATGAGGCCCACTCGCCGGAAGACCTGCCGACCGCGCTGTGGATCGGCTCGACCCTCTGGGCGATGGGGATGGCGATCGCAATCCTGCTCTTGCCGCTCAGCCCTCCCGACGAGGCGATCGGCACCGCCGGCTGGATCATCACGGTCGGCCTGATCGCAGCCGGGGTCGGCGTCTGGTTCGCCTACCGCTCCGCGAGCGTCCCCTGGACCTTCAAGCGGCTCTACGCCTCGAGCTTCCTGACGGTCGGCGCGATCGGGCTGATGCAGTGGCTCGCCGGCGGAGTCGGGGCGCCGTACTTCAGCCTGCTGCTGCTGAGCGTGGTCTACATCGCCTCGATCTACTCGACCCGCGAGATCGCCCTCTTCATGGCGGTGCTGGCAGCGGGGCTGGCCGCCCCCTTCGTCTACGACGGCTGGAACCGCCACGCGGCCGAGGTGGCTCTCGCCGACCTGCTGATCTGGTGCGCGGTCGCCGGGATCACCCACATGCTGATGAGCCAGGTCCGCTCCCAGCGGCACCGGATGCGCCGCGGTGCGGCCGAGGCCCGGGAGGAGGCCCGGGTCGACGGTCTCACCGGGGTCGGCAATCGCCGCGCCTTCGAGGAGGCGATCGCCAACGAGATCGCCCGGGCCGGGCGCACCGGGGTCCCGCTGAGCATGGCGATCGGGGACATCGAGGGCTTCAAGCGGATCAACGACCGCTGGGGCCACGTCGAGGGCGATCAGTGCCTGCGCAGCGTCGCCCGCTCGCTCTCCGACGCGCTGCGCGAACCGGACCGATGCTTCCGATGGGGTGGCGACGAGTTCGCCCTGCTGCTCCCCGGCACCGGCTCGGAGGGGGCGGCACGGGTCGCAGAGCGATTGCAGCTCCACGTCGCCACCGGGGCGATCCGCCCCGACGGGGAGCCGTTGACGATCCGTTTCGGCACCGCCGAGCGGACCCGGGAGATGAGCCCCGCCGACCTGGTAGCGGCAGCCGATCTGGCGCTTCTCTCCTCGAAGTCGAAGGTCGGCCGGCCGGCCGGTTCGGACCCGCAGACGGCGACCCGCGAAACTGCCTAGATGGCCTATCGGGTGCTAGCGGCAGCGGACGCCCACTGGCGCCCGTCGAACCAGATGCGGGTCGAGAACACCGACCTCGCCCGACAGCTCGAGGCGGAGAACCTCGGGGCGCGCCTCTGGCGCCTCACCCCGGGGCAGGCATCGACCAGGCACCGCCACCCTTCCCAGGAGGAGCTCTACCTGCTGCTCGAGGGCCGGGGCCGAATGCGGGTCGACGGCGAGCTGCTGACCCTGGAGCCACTCTGCTCAGTGCTCGTCACCCACGACTCGATCCGCCAGATCTTCAACGACGGCGACGAGGAAGCCCTCTGGCTGGTAACCGGCGCCCCACCGGAGAACGCCAACACGCTCGAGATGACAGAGGAACAGCTCGCCGAGCTCTACCCGGACGGCCCCAAGGCGCTACCGCCCGAGCTGAGCTGAGCAGGGACCCGGGACCCGGGTGGACCGCAGGGCAACCGGCGGCCCGGGCGGCGCGGCGCTTCGGCCGGTGTCGGGGGATTTCCCGCCGGGCACTCAGCGCGCCGCGCCGGGCGGTTACAAGGTCGCGGTAGGGCTGATCGCGGCGTCGCGCCCGCCGGGGAAGTCCCCGATGCCGGCCGCCAGTGCGTGACCCGGTCGCCCTCAGCCGTCGGCGGTGCCGCCGGCGTAACCGGGGCGGGGGCGCGGGATCGGCCGCGGGCCCTCGCGCTGAGCCTTCTCGGGCTCCGGCACCGGCTCGGCCGGCTTCGAGGGCTCCTCCTCCTCGGAGAAGATCTCGGACTCGGGCTTGCCGTCGAGCAGGGCGAAGAACTGCTCGGCATCGATCGTCTCGCGCGCCAGGAGGATCTTCGAGATCGTGTCCAGCTCGGCGCGCTTCTCGTTGAGCAGCTCGCGGGCGGTCTGGTGGGCATCCTCGACGATGCGGCGGATCTCGTCGTCGATCTCGCGGGCGATCTCGTCGGAGTAGTCGGGCTCGGAGGAGAACTCGCGGCCGAGGAAGGGCTGGCCGCGGTCGTGGCCGAAAACCCGGGGCCCTAGCCGCTCGGACATCCCGAACCGCATCACCATCTGCTTCGCCGTCTCGGTCACCTTCTCGAGGTCGTTGGAGGCGCCGGTGGTGATCTCGCCGAAGACGATCTCCTCGGCGGCGCGGCCGCCCAGGGTCATCGCCATCGTGTCGGTCAGCTCCGCCCTCGAAGTGAGGAACTTGTCTTCCGTCGGCAGGTTGATCGTGTAGCCGAGGGCCTGGCCGCGGCTGACGATCGAGATCTTGTGGACCGGGTCGCAGTTGGGGAGGATGTGGCCGACGATCGCATGCCCGAGCTCGTGGTAGGCGGTGATCAGCCGCTCCTTCTCGGACATCACCCGGGTCTTCTTCTCCGGCCCGGCGATCACCCGCATGATCCCTTCCTCGAGCTCCAGCATCGAGATCTCGCGGCGACCCTGGCGGGCGGTGAGCAGCGCCGCCTCGTTGATCAGGTTGGCGAGGTCGGCGCCGGTGAAGCCGGGGGTCTGCCCGGCGAGCGTGTCGAGGTCGATCTCCCGGGCCAGCGGCTTGCCGCGGGTGTGGACTTCGAGGATCTGCTTGCGGCCCTTGCGGTCAGGGCGATCGACGACGACCTGGCGGTCGAAGCGGCCCGGGCGCAGCAGCGCCGGGTCGAGGATGTCGGGCCGGTTGGTCGCGGCGATCAGGATGATGTTGTCCTTCATCTCGAAGCCGTCCATCTCGACCAGCAGCTGGTTCAGCGTCTGCTCGCGCTCGTCGTGTCCGCCGCCCATGCCGGCGCCGCGGTGGCGGCCGACCGCATCGATCTCGTCCATGAAGATGATGCAGGGGGAGTTCTGCTTCGCCTGCTCGAACAGGTCGCGGACCCGGCTGGCGCCGACCCCGACGAACATCTCGACGAAGTCCGAGCCGGAGATCGAGAAGAAGGGGACGCCGGCCTCGCCGGCGACGGCGCGGGCGAGCAGCGTCTTACCGGTGCCGGGCGGCCCGTAGAGCAGCACGCCCTTCGGAATCCGGGCCCCCAGCGCCTGGAACTTCTTCGGGTTCTCGAGGAACTCCTTGATCTCGTGCAGCTCCTGCACGGCCTCGTCGACCCCGGCGACGTCGCGGAAGGTGATCTTCGGCGCGTCCACCGACATCCGCTTCGCCTTCGACTTGCCGAAGTTCATCACCCGCGAGCCGCCGCCCTGCATCTGGTTCATCAGGAAGATCCAGAAGCCGAAGAAGAGGACGAAGGGCAGGATGTAGGTGAGCAGCGAGAGCAGGCTCGAGCCGCCGGTGCCCTTGACCGTGGTCTTCACGTCGTTCTGCTGCAGCTCGTTGACCAGGCTCTGCTCGGTGTTGTTCGGGTACCCCGTCGAGTACTCCTTGCCGTTCAGCTGCTTGACGCTGAGCGTGTTGTCCTTGGTGTTGACGGTGACCTCGGAGATCTGCCCGTCGTTGACCCGGGTGAGGAACTGGCTGTAGACCGGGTTCTGGTTGTCGCTGGGGCCTGCGATCAGCTTCTGGGCGACGAACGCCAAGACGACCACCAGGAGGATCGGGAATGCCGCGCTCTTGAAGAAACGTTTCAAATTCGATCTCCGGGCGCAGGGGCCGCTTCGAGCCCGTTCCGCGCCGCGAATTCAGGGTACCAGGGGTCCTGCCTCAGCTACGCAGGCAGGCGCCCCACGGATCAAGCCCGTCAGCCGCCTAGCGGAAACCCTCCGCCAGGGCAGCAACGTGGTCGAGGTTGCGGTACTTCTGAGCGTGGTCGAGGCCGTAGCCGATCGCGAAGCGGTTGGGGATCTCGAAGCCGACGTAGCGGATCGGCAGGTCGACCCGGCGCCGCTCAGGCTTGGTCAGCAGGGCGCAGACCTCGAGCGAGCGCGGGTTGCGCGCCCGCAGGCTGCGCAGCAGGTACTGCAGGGTGAGGCCGGAGTCGATGATGTCCTCGACGATCACCACGTCGCGGCCGTCGATCGGCGCATCGAGGTCCTTGAGGATCCGCACCACCCCCGAGGAGTCGATCTGCGAGCCGTAGCTGGAGATCGCCATGAAGTCGATCTCGCAGGGGACGGTGAGGTGGCGCATCAGGTCGGCGATGAACAGCACCGCTCCCTTCAGCACGCCGATCATCAGCAGGTCGCGGCCCTCGTAGTCGGCGCTGATCTCCTCCCCCAGCTCGGCGATCCGCCGGGTCAGGTCCTCGTGCGAGACGAGCGTTTCGCCGATCGCCGGGTCGTGCATGGGAGGGGAGAAAAGCAGAAACCGGGTCAGCCGGGATCGGCGAGGGCGGCGCTCAGCAGGACGACCTGGGTGGAGCTCTCGCTGAGCTTGAACTCCTCCGAGACGGCGACCCCGGCGATCCAGGCGATCCGCTCCCCGGCGGCGACCACCGGCAGGGCACGCCGCAGCGAGCGCGGCACGCCGGCGTCGGTGAACAGGTCCTGGAGGCTCTTGCTGCCCTGCAGCCCGAGCGGGCGCATCCGGTCGCCCTCGCGCCAGCAGCGGACCTCGAGCCGGTCGCCGAGCAGGGCGGCGTCGAGGGTCGCGACCTCCGGGCCCTGTGGCTCGAGCCGGCCGCGGGGCCGCTCGGCCCGCACCAGCCAGCGGCCGAACCGGACCTCGCCCGGAACGCCGAGCCCGACCGGCTCGGCCCCGGGTGCCCCCTCCTCGGCGACGCTGAAGCGCACGTAGCCGGCCTCGCAGACCGCGCTGAGGCCGCCACCTAGCTCCAGCTCCCCGCCCTCGGGGCGGCTCGCCAACCGCCAGATCTCCGCCGCCCCGCCGGGCCCGAGGGCGACCGGGTGGCCGGCGGCCCGCTCGGCCAGGGCGCGCAGCGCCAGGCGGCGCAGCGCCGCGGGAGCGTCCTCCAGCGCATTCGCCGGGATCGCCGTCGCCCCCCGCGTCGCCCCCGCCTGCTCGAGCAGGCCGGCGGCGAGCGACTCGAGCGCCTCGGAGTCCTCGGCCAGCTCGGCCCGGGTCGCGGCGATGTTCTGCTCCGCGGAGGCGTTGATCTCGCGCAGCACCGGGAGCACCTCGGTGCGCAGCCGGGAGCGGGCGAAGCGGGGATCGGCGTTCGAGGGGTCGTCGGCGAAGGGCAGGCCGGCCGCCTCGGCGAGCGAGCGCAGCTGCTCCCGGGTCAGCCCGAGCAGCGGGCGGAGCAGGCGGCCCCGCCGCGCCGGGAGGCCGAGCAGCGCCCTCGCGCCGGGCGAGGAGGCGAGCCTGTAGAGCATCGTCTCGGCCAGGTCGGTGCGGCTGTGCCCGGTGGCGATCCAGGCCGCGCCACGCTCCGCCCGCAGGCGCTCGGCGGCGGCGTAGCGGGCCTCGCGGGCGGCGGCCTGCAGGTTGCCCTCGGGCAGGCGGGGACGCTCGACCAGCAGCTCGATCCCGAGCCCCTCGCAGAGCCGGAGGCAGGTCTGCTCGTCGCCGTCGGATCCCCCGCGCAGGCCGTAGTTGAGGTGGAGCCCGGTGACATTCCCCTCCCCCGCGGCGCCCGCCAGGCCGGCGGCGAGGCAAGCCGAGTCGGGGCCGCCCGAGAGCATGGCGACACCGCTCGAACCGGGCGGGATCAGCCCGCTCTCGCGGATCTCGCGGACCAATCTCTCGAGCGCCTCCTCGGCCACACCGGAAGCGTAGGCGCGATGCCGCCGGAGCCGTGCAACGGCCGGCCTTGGGTTAGGCTCGAAGCGGTGCTGGTCAGCTTCCAGATGCTCCCGGAGCAGCCGGTAGGGGAGTTGCTTGATGCGATCACCGCGGCCGACCGGCTCGGCTTCTTCGCCTGCTACAGCGCCGACGAGATCTACCACAAGGATCCCTGGCCGCTGTTCGGTGCGGCCGCCGCCCGCACGGAGCGCATCCGGTTCGGGCCGTGCGTGTCCCCGCTCTACCTGCGCGAGGCTGGCGCTCGGTGAACAGCGAGAGCAGGCCGACGGCCCACTCGGTCAGATTGGCCGGATCCGGCGAGACCACCATCACCTCGTCGCCGATCGTCTTCACGATCGTCGCCTTCTCCGGCAGCGAGGCCTCGATCGTGTCGACGAAGCGCTCGATCAAGTCGAGGGCCTCCTCATCGCCCTCCTCCTGCGTGTAGCGGGTGAAGCCGGTGAGGTCGATGAAGCAGAGGGTGGTCGGCACCCGCCCCAGCTCGCTGGCCTCGCTGCCGAGGCCGCTCTCCATGTGGCCGACCACGTCCTGCTCGATGAAGTAGCGCAGGTAGCGGTTGTGCATGTAGGAGAAGAGGGGGGCCGCCAGCGGCAGGATGTCGGCCGCGAGCCCCTCCATCTCCTCGGCCATCTCCAGCTCGGCCACCCCGTCGCGGATCAGCGGCTCGTGCACATATATATGGAAGAGGCGCACCTCGGAATCGGCGACCTTGCGAAGCGACTGGGCGTAGACCCGCACCAGCTGGAGGAAGGCGACCAGGGGGAAGCCGGCGATCAGCACGGTGGCGCAGTGGCGCATCGCCTCGACGTCGTCGGGCCCGAGCAGGTGCTCTGCCTCGGCCGGCGTCCCCAGCAGCGCCATCAGCCGCTCGATCAGCTCCGGCTCCAGGCCGACCTCGGCCGCGACCTCCTCCACCGTCAAGGTCTTCTCGGGACGCTCGAAGAGGTCCTCGGAGAGGCCGAAGGCGAGCTTCCCCTCCCGCCCGGCGTCCTTCAGCGACTTCAGTGAGTGGCCGCGCTCGCGCATCCTCGCCACCACCCGGGCCTGCGCCGCCGTGGTCGCCGTCCATCGCCCCCTTCGCACCGGGACCACCTTCTGCGCGGCCCAGCGCTTCAGCGTGCTGGCGGAGACGCCGGAGCGCCGCGATGCCTCGGCGAGGCTGATCTGCTTCTCGGCCGCCATCACGTCGCCGAGGCTATACCCGCCTCGGAACCGCGGCACCGGCCCCGATCGGCGGACATCCCGAACGTGAAGCGACGGGGTCGCGGGGGCCCCGTCGCTTGCGGGCTAGCGGCCCGCGACGTCGGCCTACGGCACCCGCTCCGGCACCTTGCGGGCTCCGCCGGGCCCCAGTCGCCGGGGGACCCGGAGAAGGCCCACTGCGGCCTTCTGTCTTGATCGTTGGTTGAGCATACGTCGGGGTCTGCCCCTGTCAAGGAGGCCGTGGACCACTTAACACTCGCCCCGCCGCTGCCCGCCTCCGGCGGCGGGCTCAGTCGATCAGCAGGTGCGGATAGCCGGCCTCGACGATCACCCTGTAGCGGGCGATCAACCCGGCGCTCAGCGGCAGGAAGGCGAGCGGCGCCCCCGCCTCGGTGCAGGAGACGCGGATCTCCCCCCGGGCCACCGCGATCGCGAAGTTGACCCTGCCCTGGAGGTAGCGGTTGGCGACCGCCGAGTCCATCTCCAGGGTCAGGGCCGGGGTCCAGTCGACCTCGTCGGAGAAGCTCCAGCGGAGCATGTGCCCGCCGCGGGCCGGCGCCTCGGCGACGTTGAGAATGACCCCCAGGTCGGGGTAGACGGTGCGGTGGGGAAGCTCGGCGGAAGCGAGCCGCGGCCCGAACACCGGGTCCTCGTCGATCGCGGTGAGCAGGGCGTCGAGCACCTCGCGGAGCTCCGCGCCGGAGCGAAAGCCAGGCTCGGCGCGGTTGCGGGCCGCGCGCTTCAGCACTGCGGTAGCCATCCCGGCGCAAGTCTAGACCCGGAGAAGCGAACGGGCGGGCCAGGGCGCGAACGCCGCAGGCCCGCCCGCTCGGAGTCGCGGAGGGGAGACGAGCACCCGCCTAGGCGGGGATCTCCTCCCCCTCGTGGGCTTGGAGCACCTCCTGTCCGCCCTCGCCGGTGCGGATGCGAATCGCCTCCTCCACCGGGAGACGAAGATCTTGCCGTCGCCGACGTCCCCGGTACGCGCGTGCTTGAGGATCGTCTCGACCACGAGACCCTTGTCCTTGTCGTCGACCACCACCTCGATCTTCAGCTTCGGCCGTACGTTGACCGTAAGTGTCGAACCGCGGTAGTGCTCGACTATTCCCTTCTGGCGGCCCGAGCCCTTGGCCTCGAGGATCGACAGGGAGGGGAACCCCTTGTCGAGCAACTCGGTCCTGATCGGCTCAAACGCCTCGTGGCGGATGAACGCCTCGATCTTCTTCATCTTATGTCCTCCTTAGGCCTGCGTCGGGTTGTCGGCCGCCATCGTCGTCGCCGTCGCCGGGCTCCGGCGCCCTGCGCCGGGGCACTGACGTGCGGCGGGCCGCCCGGGTACTCCGGCTGCGGGATGAACTGCTCCGGGTATCCGTACATCCCGTGTTCCGAGATGTCCAGGCCGGCGTCCTCCTCGGCCTCGCTGACCCGCAGCCCGTAGGTCTTCTTGATCAGCCAGAAAGTCGCGAAGCTGAGGCAGAAGACAAACGTGAATGCGATCAGGAAGCCGCTGACCTGGGCGACCAGCTGGCCGAAGCTGCCGGAATACCAGAGCCCGCCGTTGGGATCGCCGATCCCGTTGTACTGGGCCAGCCTCGGCGCGGTGAATATCCCGCAGGAGATCGTTCCCCAGATTCCGGCCATGCCATGGGCCGAGAGGGCGCCGACCGGGTCGTCGATGTACTTGTCGACCCAGTAGACGCCGAGCACCACGATCACCCCTGCGACGGCGCCGATGATCGGGGCCGCCCAGACTCGACATAGCCGGACGGTGCGGTGATCGCCACCAGCGCTGCGATCGCCCCGTTGCCGGCCATGCCGATGTCGATCGCCTTGGTCTTCGCGTAGGCGGTCGCGACTGCGCCAGCACCCCGGCCGCGGCGGCGATGTTGGTGATGAACAGGATCTCGGCGAAGCGGCCGTCACCCGCGTTCAGGGTCGAGCCCGGGTTGAACCCGAACCAGCCGAGCCAGAGGATCAGCACCCCGAGCCCGAACAGCGGCATGTTGTGCCCGGGGATCGCCCGCGGCTTGCCGTCGGGCCCGTACTTGCCCTTTCTCGGGCCGAGCAGCAGCAGCGCCGCCAGCGCCCCGGTGGCACCGATCAGGTGGACCGCGGTCGATCCGGCGAAGTCCTGCATCCCGTAGATCCCGGTACCGAGCCAGTCGCCGATCTGCAGGAAGCCGCCACCGAAGACCCAGTGGGCCCGATCGGGTAGATGATCGTCGAGAAGATGATCGCGTAGATGATGTAGACGCCGAACTTGATCCGCTCCAGCGTCGTCCCCCAGACGATCGCCAGCGAGACGGCGCAGAAGACGAACTGGAAGAACCACTTCGACTCGATCGTCGCGTTGGAGAGGTCCATGATCGGGAAGCTCGGATGGAAGACCTGCGTCCCGTCCTGGATCTGGGTCCACGGACCGAGGTTGGAGAAGAAGAACCCGCCGTCGTGCCCGATCACGCTGCCCAGCGGGCCGCCGAACGCGAACGCAAATCCGATCGCCCACCAACCGAGCGCTGCGATCGAGAAGTTGGTGAGGATCTTGGCGATGATCGTCCCCGCGTTCTTGCCGCGCGAGAAGCCGATCTCCAGGAATGCGAAGCCCGCCTGCATGAACATCACCAGGCAGGCGGCGAAGATCACCCACATCGTGTTGACCCCGACCGACGGGTCGAGCTTGCCGTTGGCCGCCTTGATCAGGTCGACCGAGTCGGCGAGGGCAGCGCTGGGGACGAGCAACAGCACTGCAAGTGCGCCGAGCGGCAAGACCGCCAGGTACTTCCTCTTCATTGCATCCTCCTAGCCCGCCGGAGACCCGCCCCGGCGGTCGCGGTTGCTGATGCGCTCAAGGTAGGCGGCACCCGTGGCGCTGTGTTTGGACAGCTGGCGTAAATCCCGCCCGCCCGTTTCTCCCCGGTGTCGGGTGCGTGCCCACACGTGACCCAAACGGCCAGAGGCGAGGTGGGCCATTCGGGCGCCTCGTCGGCCCCGACTCGATAGGTCGTCGGCATCGGCTGAGGGATCAGCCGGCGAGGCGGATCGTGGCGATCGCCGCTCGGGCGTTCCGCTTCGCCGCGGCGCCGCCGATGCGGCCGGCCGGGAGCTCGACCACGAAGGCATCGCTGCCGGGTATGCGCTGCTCCTCCCACTTCACCGCGGTCCCCGGCAGGTGCTCGCCGCGGCAGCGGCGCAGCGGCACCCGGCTGATCTCCGAGTAGCGGCGCTCCAGGTGGGCGTCGCCGGGGCGGCAGGGCGCCAGCACCTGGCCCCATGGCTGGTGGTACCAGATCGAGATCCGCGGGCGCAGGCGCAGCGCGAGGCGGCGAACCAGCCGCGACTCGGGCTCGGAGAAGGGTCGGGGCCCCGGGTAGTAGCCACTCGATCGCGGCACGCCCCCGTGCCAGCGGTAGGAGAAGTTGCGGTTGAGGTCGACCCCGTGGGCGTTGCGTCGCGTACCCCGGGCGACGCCGTCGGGGTTCACCGTGTAGATCGTCCAGAGGTCGACGCCGCGGATCCCGGAATAGCGCCGGCGCAGCTCACGGACCACCTTCAGGCCGGCGGTCTCATCGCCGTGGATCACCCCGACGACCAGCGCCTTCTCGGGCTGCGGGGGTCGCCGAGGCGGAGCGCCTTGATCGCCCGCCCCTGGACCGAGTGCCCGAGGTGATGACCCGCGGCGGGCCGGCTCGCTGCGCCGTCGCCGGGGAAGCTGTCAGCGACCCAGCGAGCGTCACCGCGAGCGCCAGCGCCACCGCAATCCAAGCCGTCCTGCCGAGACTTCACCCGATCAACCGATCGCTGAATCATTCGCTCTGAGCCTGCCGCTCAGAGGAACGCCGATCCCCGCTTCACCAGGTTGTCGTAGAGGCGCTCCTGGATCGTCTCGCGGATCGTCTCCGAGAGGTCGAAGAGCACCGTCTTGTCCTCGGCCGCCTCCGGCCCGTAGCCGGAGAGGTCGATCGGCTCGCAGAACTCGATCCGCCAGCGGGAGGGCAGCGGAATCGAGGCCGAGCGGGCCGAGCCAGGGGAAGGTCGGGGTGATCGGCACGAACGGCGCCCCGGCGATCTTCGCCAGCGCCGCCGACTCGCCGATCTTCGGGTAGATCTCCTCGGCCCCGACCACGGCGACCGGAATGATCGGCGCCCCGGTGCGAAGCGCCACCTCGACGAAGCCGCCGCGCCCGAAGCGCTGCAGCCGGTAGCGCTCCGAGAAGGGCTTGCCGGTTCCCTTCACCCCCTCGGGGAAGACCATCACCAGCTTGTCCTGCTCGAGCAGCCGGATCGCGTTGAAGGGGCTGGCCGGAACGCCGCCGACCTTGCGCATGAAGAAGCTGAGGAAGGGCAGCTCGAAGGCCCAGTTCAGGACCAGCGGCCGGGTCCAGCGGGGCAGCGGGTGCTCCTTCATGATCGCCGTGCCGATCATCGTCGCGTCGAAGGGGAAGACCGAGCCGGAGTGGTTGGAGACGATCAGCCCGCGGCCGTGCGAGGGGACGTTGGTGACCCCCTCGACCTCGACCCGCCACCAGACGTCATAGAGGAACTCGAACAGCGGGTAGGCGGCCTCGGCGAACTCCTCGTCGAACCCCCACTCGTCCTCGTGGTAGTCACCGGCCAGACGGCGGGCCATCCGTGCGAAGGGCTCGCGCAGCCGGGTCGGCAGGGCGCCGGCCGCCTCCTCGGCGGCCCCCATCGGGTCGAGGCCGTCGTCGAGCCCGGAGCGCATCCGGTTGATGAACTCGGCGGCGCCGGCTACGCTCGATGCGGCCTCCCGGGTGGCGCTCATCGCGACCCCGCGGCTGCGCCCCGCCGCCGACCCGCTGAACCGGCCCCCGCGCTGCGCGATCGCCCCGGGATGCGGCGAGGGAAAGAGACGGCGGCCGGCGGCGCTCTTGGCGACGAAGTCGAGGACCGCCGCCTCGGCGTCGTAGGCGGCGCGAAGCCGATGTCCCGCTTCAGCCGGGAGTTGTCGCAGCCGCGGCCGTAGCGCAGCAGCCTGATCCCGTCGTAGTAGAGATCGGCGGCGCCGAGGCTTCGGCCCAGCCGGCCGAGCACCACCCCGGCGAGCTGATGGGGGACCGGCACGGTGGGGCGGCCGGCGAGGCGGAGGATCCGGTTGAGCGAGATCGTCCCGTCGGGGGCGACGTTGACCGGGCCGCGGACCGGGTTGCGGGCCGCCGCGGCCAGCGCCGCGGTGGCGTCCTCGGCGTGGATCAGCTGCAGCTGGGGGTCGAAGCCGAGCTGGGTCGGGACCACCGGCAGCGAGAGGTAGCGGTTGAGCGGCTGCTCGAGGCCCGGGCCGATCTCCGGCTGAAAGCGGAGCATCGTGCAGGTCACCCCGGGGTGGCGGCGGGCGAAGTTGTCGAAGTAGCCCTCGAGCTCGCCGATGTCTCGCTGGAAGCGGGTCTTCAGCGGATAGCGTCGCGCCATCTCCTCGGTGAAGAAGGAGGGCGCCGAGGCCTCGCAGCCGTAGATCGCCGCCGAGCCGCGGGCGACGATCGCCCGCAACCCGGGGGCCTTCTCGCAGGCGGCGAGCAGCTGCAGGGTGCCGATCACGTTGATGTCGTGAAGCGCCCGTGCCGGCTTGTCGGGCTCCGGGTACCAGACGATGCCGCAGTGGACGACAACCTCCGGCTCGAGCCCCGGGAGGATCCGCGAGATCACCGGGTTGCGGATGTCGGCCTCGATGAACTCGGTCCGCTCCAGGTCGGCGACCGGCGGCTTGGTGTCGACCGCGGCCAGATAGGAGACGCCCGGGTCGCGCTCCAGCGCCCGCGCCAGCTCCGAGCCCCAGTGACTGGCGGCTCCGATGATCACCACTCGGCTGCCACCGGCAGCCATCCCTACCTCGCCTTCGAGTCAGCCTCGAGCACGTCGACCCGCGCCGAGAGCTCGGCCACCTGCTTCTCCAGCAGCCGCAGCTCGTCCCGGGTCGCCACCCGCATCCCCTCGATCGCCTCGACCAGCCTGCCCGCGGCGCCGGCCGAGGCCTCCTGGGCCTCCTGGCCGCGCTGGCTGATCACCTCGCGGGCGTCCTGGCCCCGCTGGGTGACCGACTCACGGGCACCGCGGCCGCGGCGGGTCACCTCGTCGAGCAGCTCCTGGGCGCGCTCGCCGGCCTCGGTGGTGGCCGCAAAGGTCCGCTCGATCGCCTCGCGCAGGCTGTCGGAGACTCCCTTCGGAGCCTGGCCGCCGCTGCTCTGGCTCGAACCTTCCACGGCCGCGAAGCTTAGTCCGAATAACCTCGGGCGAGCGTGCCCGACCGGCTCCGACCCAGCGCCCCGATCGCTTCCGACGCGGTCCTCACCGGCGACCCGGCGAGGGCGATGATGCTCGCCCAGGAGCTGACCGTCCAGCCGAAGATGAGCAATCACGCCCGCGGCCTCTGGGGCTACTGGGGGGTGAGGGAGGACGGCGCCGAGCTGACCGTCCAGTCGACCGGGACGGGAGGGCCGAGCGCGGCGCTGGTCCTCGCGCGACCTCGCTGAGCTCGGCCTGAAGCGAGCGATCCGGGTCGGGACCTGCACCGCCGGCAACCCCGAGCTCGGGCTGGGCCAGCTGGTGATCGTCGCCTCGGCCTTCGCCGCCGACGGTGTCAGCCGCTCGCTCGGCAACGAGGGGAGGACCCTGCTGCCGACCCTGGTCGACGGCATGCTCCCGTCGCTGCAGGACGGGGCCCGGCTCGAGCAGGCCGGCAGCTTTGACCTGATCCCGGCCCGGGAGGCGCTCGCCGGGTCCGCCTTCGCGGTCGCCGACCTGCAGACCGCGGCGCTCTTCTCCCTCGCCCCGACCCTCGGGGTCGAGATCGGGGCGCTGCTGATCGTCTCCGAGGACGCCGCGGGCGAGCGGATCACCGACGAGGACGCTGGAGGACTCCGCGAAGCGGGCGGGGCGAATCGCCGCCGCCGCACTCTCAGCCTGAGGTAGAGCCTTAGTCGTCGACTTCGAGGCGCGACTGGTCGGCGCCGACGCTGACCTCGTTGTCGAGATGGCGGCGGATCGCGCCGATGTCGCGGGCGACATCGTCGATCTGCTCCTCGACCGTCTCCAGCCGCTGCGAGAGCGAGCGCAGCCGCCGCTCCAGCCGCTCGACCTCCGAGCCGAGGGCAAATTCAGCGCGCCCATCGCCGCCTGCTGGGCCTCGATCGCCCGCTCGCGGGCGCCGAAGGCGGCCGAGAGTGCGCCGCTGAACATCGGGTTGTCGAGCAGGGCCTGGGCGAGGTCGCCGGCCGCCTGCTCGCCGCGGGCGCGGATGCTGTCCTCGCTCCGGCTCCGGCCCGAAGGCCTCGCCCTCTTCCTCGCTGCTCACCGGGCCAGCGTACACCGGTGAAAGCAAGGTTGTGGGCTCGTTAACCCACGCCTGCGCGGACGGGGCGTCCGCCCGCGAAGGGTAGGTTTTCAGGCACGGGTGCGCCCTTGCAATGGGAGAGAGGAACAAATAGCGTTGCCGTTGCTGTGCGTGGGGAGAGCGCGCGCGGCGCTGCGCCCGTCGCCACGCCTTCCCTGGGCTGCAGGAGATCAGTCGCTGTCAGATGAGACATAAGCTCGCACTGACCGTCGCCCTCGCCATTCTGATGGCGGCGGTGGCCGGGGGGAGCATCGCCGGGGCCGAGTCGACCGCCAAGTCCGGAACCGCCGGCAGCGGCTCGGGGCAGCCCACCACGCCACCGGCCCGGCTCCGCCGGTGGTCGCCCCGGGGACGCCGATCGGCGGTGGGAACGTGCAGCCGGCTCCCCCCCTCTCCGGGAGCGATCAACGGAGCCCCCGGGAGCGGCGGAGCGGGGGCGCCGGGGATCGGCTCGAACAACGAGCAGACTGCGCCGACCCCCTCGGGAGGCACCAGCCCGGCCACCCGGCGAGCGGCACCCCCTCGACCACCTTCTCCCCGATCGGTCCCTCCCCCCTCGGGGTTCCCAACTTCCTGATCGACTCGTTCGAGATCCCGCCCTTCCTGCTGCCGATCTACCAGGCCTGCGGCACCCAGTACGACATTCCCTGGGAGGTGCTCGCCTCGATCAACAAGATCGAGACCGCCTTCGGCACCAACCTCAACGTCTCAAGCGCCGGGGCGATGGGCTGGATGCAGTTCATCCCCTCGACCTGGGCGACCTACGGGGTCGACGCCAACGGCGACGGCCGCAAGGACCCCTACAACCCGGTCGACGCGATCTGCGCCGCGGCCCGCTACCTGAAGGCCGCCGGCGGCGAGACGAACCTCTACAACGCGATCCTCGCCTACAACCACGCCGACTGGTACGTGCAGGAGGTGCTGCTCTACGCGCGCGGCTACGGCAAGCTCCCCGACGACCTGGTCGGCTCGCTGACCGGCCTCACCGAGGGGGCCCACTTCCCTGTCGCCGCCGACGCCCGCTACACCGACAGCATCTCGACCTCGCGGGCGGCGCGCGAGGCGAAGCCGGCCCCGGGGGCGGCGGCGCACAACGCCGCCCAGGTGATCGGCTCCTCCCCCGGGCGCACCGGGATCGACATCTACTCGAAGCCCCGGGCGCCGGTGGTCGCGGTCAACGACGGCGAGATCAAGCAGATGGGCTCCTCTCCGTCCCTGGGGCGCTACATCGTCCTCCAGGACGCCTACGGCAACCGCTACACCTACGGCCACCTGGGGGAGGTCGTCCGCGACTACCCGGTGCCGAAGCCTCAGCCGCTGAACGCCAAGGACTTCAAGCTGATCACCCCGACCCACGACAAGAAGCCGACCGGCCCGGCGACGAAGACGACGATCAAGGACAACGCGCTGAACACCCCGGCGAAGCCGGGAAGCTCGGAGAACGAGGGGCCCGGGGCGAAGCCGGGCGGCGCGGTACGGGGCGGGCGCGGGGGCCGGCACGGGCCACCCGGCCACGGGACCACCCCCTCCGCGGCGGGCCGGCCGACCGCCGAGCGGGTCGGGCGGGACGAGCGACCACCCCCGAGCCCGGTACTCACGCCCGCCACCGCCGGCGGCGCAGTCAGCGCTCCCAGCGACACCGCCGGCCAGGGCGCCCCGAGCGGCGGGCAGGGGCAGCAGGCCGAGGGCGCCAAGCACCAGCCGAAGGTGATCAAGCCGAGTGTCGTCGTCCCCAGCGGCGCCGGCCCGGCGCCGACCGACACCGGCGGCAAGCGCGGTGAGGGTCGCCAGCGGGCCTACGCACTGCCCTCGCGCCCCCACGTCGAGAAGGTCACCGGCGGCGGCACCTCGATCAGCGGCACCGCCGGCTATGCCACCTTCAACAACTACTACAACGACGTCTACGCCTACGACAGCTCGAAGGCGACCCTGCAGCCGCTGCGCGTCGGCTCCAAGGTGATCGGCGGCACCGTCCTCGGCCGGGTCGGCGATTCCGGCGGCGCCTCCCACGTCAGCTTCGCGATCCGCCCGGCCGGCAAGAAGACCCCGCCGATCGACCCGAAGCCGATCCTCGACGGCTGGAAGCTGCTCGAGGCGACGGCGATCTACCGGGCCACGGGCAAGAACCTGCTGACCGCCGACCTCGGGGTCGGCGGCGTCCTGCTGCTCTCCAAGGAGGCCCTGCAGCGCCGCGTCCTCAACGACCCGCGGCTCTCGATCTACTCCTGCGGGCGCACCGACATCGCCAGCGGCCAGATCGACCGCCGCATCCTGGCGGCGATGGAGTACCTGGTCGAGAAGGGCTTCCGACTGACGATCACCTCGCTGAAGTGCGGCCACGGCTTCCTCACCTCCTCCGGAAACGTCTCCGAGCACTCCACCGGCGACGCGATGGACATCGCCGTGATCAACGGCGTCCCGGTCACCGGCCACCAGGGGCCGGGGGGCCTTCCCGACGCGCTGATCAAGAGCCTGCTGCAGCTGCAGGGGACGATGGCCCCGCACCAGATCATCTCGCTCGAGGACCTGCCCGGCCCGCAGAGCTTCGCCCTCCCCGACCACTACGACCACGTCCACGTCGGCTACTACCCCGACTACGGCGCGACCAGCCCCACCGGCTACACCCAGACCCTGAAGCCGGAGCAGTGGCAGCGGCTGATCAAGCGGCTCGGCCAGATCCAGAACCCGCAGGTCGCGGCGACCCCCTCCGGGTACGCGCTGAAGCACGGCGGCTCGGGGTCCGGCGGCTCCTCGGGGAAGCAGGGCGGCGGCAAGCAGGGGAACCGCAAGAGCGGCGATTAGCCAGAATCCGCTCCTGTCACCGTTCTTCGGATTCGTCCAGTTCGATCACCCCGGCACGATCGGCCTGCCGGACGGCCGCTACCTGTCGCGGCGCGCGGCGGGGCGGAGGCGATCCCGAGGAGCGGGTGCTGGTGATCGCGACCGAGGGTGCGCCGCCCCCGCCGCGCCGGCGCAGGATGCGACCGCGTGCGGTCGGGACCGGCTCGCAGCCGCAGCCGCTGCCCCTGACCCGGGCGACCGCGATCCGCGGCTTCGAGCCGTTCGCCGAGCAGGGCGGCGCCGAGCGCTGGCTCGAGGAGGCGGCCGAGGTCCCCGAGACCGCCGACGCCCTGATCGAGGAGGGCCTGGAGCTGCTCAACAGGGCCCTCCACGCCCATGCGGTCACCTCCGGCGATCCCTACGAGCCGACGCTCACCGCCGGCCGCGCTGCCGCCGTGCGGATCGGCTGGGGAAGCGGTGACCAGGTAGCCGAGGGGAGGTTCGCCGCCGCCCGGGAGATCGACGTGCGCGGCGGGGTGCCGAGGCGGCGGCGCGCCGATGACCTGCGCCCGCAGGAACGGATCGCCGCGGTGCTCGGAGGCCGCGAGCAGCTCGACGCATGCGAGACGATCCTGCTGCGAGCCCGAGCCGACGTCGACGCCGGCCGCACCCGCGAGGCGGCCCTGCAGCTGCGGGTCGGCCTCGAGGCGTTGCTGGCCGAGCTGGCGGGCGCGGTCGAGGACCCCGGCCACAACGAGGACATGGCGCTGTTGAACGAGCGCCGGGGCGAGGCCGGCGATGCGGCGAACCTCGCCCTGCGCGGCGAGCTCGATGCCTCGGCCGTCGCCTCGGTCGGGGAGCTGCTGGCGATCAGCGAGCGGGTCCTGCGCCGTCGCCGGGTGCTGCTGGGATGAGCGCCGAGATCCGCCACCAGGAGGGAAGCTTCACCGGGGCCGGCGGCCTCGAGATCTACTGGCAGTCGTGGCGCGCCGAGGTCCCGGTGAAGGCCGTCGTGGTGATCGCCCACGGTGCCGGCGAGCACGGCGGGCGCTACCGCCACGTGGTCGAGCGGATCGTCCCAGCCGGCTACCCCGTCTTCGCCCACGACCATCGCGGGCACGGCCGATCCGAGGGCAAGCGGGCGGTGATCGACCGGATGGCGAACGCCACCGCCGATCTCGACGCGTTCATCGCCCGGGCCCGGGAGGCGGAGCCCGCCGGGGCGCTGATCCTGCTCGGCCACAGCATGGGCGGCTGCATCTCGCTCGACTACGTACTCGAGGATCAGTCGAGGCTCGACGCGATCGTCCTCTCGGCCCCGGCGGCGAAGCTCGAGCAGGCCTCGCCCGTAGTGCGGCTGACCAGCCGGATGCTCTCGGCGCTGACTCCGGGCCTCGGGGTGTTCGGAGTGGATCCGGAGCTGATCTCCCACGACCCGGCCGAGGTCGAGGCCTACCGCAGCGACCCACTGGTCCACCACGGCAAGCTGCCGGCGCGGACGATCGCCGAGCTGGCGGCAGCGATCGAGAGCTTCGAGGGAAGGATGGGGAACCTCACCCTGCCGCTGCTCGGCATGCACGGCAGCGAGGACGGTCTCGCCCCGGTCGAGGCCAGCCGCATGGTCAACCGGCTGGCGAGCTCGGAGGAGAAGACCCTGAAGGTCTACGACGGCCTCCGCCACGAGATCTTCAACGAGCGCCCGGCCGACCGCGAGCGGGTCATCGGCGACCTGCTCACCTGGCTCGACGCCAGGCGGACTGAACATGGATGGGGGACTGGGCGCGCAGTAGGGAGGCTTCGCGGCGCGCTCAGCTGGGCGGCAATGAGGGAGGCGCGGGGGGGCAGCTCAGGTGGCGGTGTGGCGCTCGAACGCTTGCAGATCTGGGTAGGACGACGAAAACGATGCAGCGCGTCTGGGTCTTGAACGAACTGCATGCACGCTCCCTTGCACTGACGGATGTGTGGCAGCGGGGCGCGGGGCTGACGGCGATCTTCAGCGGGTCACTGCGCTTGGGACGTGGCGGGGACTTCGGTGAGAGCACTCGCGGCGCGACGTCGAACTGGGAGATGTTGTTGCGTAGTTGCGCTGACGACGTAGACGCTGCGACGTAGGGCTCACGTAAGCGTATTAGCGCCGCCAGGGGACGGCCACAGCGGTGGGTTTTTGGGGAGAGCTTTGCCACTCGCGCGGACGTCGTACTGCGAGACACTGGGGGTGATGCGCGGAGGTGCGAAGTTGGCGACAGTAGACACTGCGCTTGTAGGGCTCACGCAACGTCGCTCGCATTGGAGTCTGCGGGTACCGCGGGGACTCTTCGGAGAAAGTGCTGCCGCCAGCAGCGGTGTTATGCTATTGGAAGACGGTATTCAGGTTGGTTACGTAGACGCTTCTGCTGTCGGGGCTGACGCGACCTCAGGGCTGACCACGACGCGTTTGGGCAGCAGGCGAGATTCACGTAGCGGGTTCTTCGGGGAGAGCGTTTATCGGCGCCGCGATCAGAGAATTGGAAGATCTGTGAAGGACTGGCAAAGCCGGTTATCACGTAGACGCTCTGCGTGTCTGGGCTCACGCGAGTGTTTGACGGAATGTTTTGTTTCTCGACAGGGAGTGTTGCTCTCTGGGAGAGCACTCGCATTTGGGGTAGATCTCTAGGCTGCGAGACACTCTGGTCACTGGTGCATAAACGCTTTGCTTGTCAGGGCTCACCGCCACTGCTATCGTGTCGATGCCGGTGACGATCGAATTAGCGCTCTTCGGCGATAGCGTGCCGCTCGCGCCGAGGTCGTACCCTCGGAGACGCAGCAGGCGAAGTCAGCGATCATTAAACGCTCCCCTAGATCCGGGCTCACCGCAACCCCATTGGGGAAGGTGCTATCGGGCGCTGTCGGGGGAGAGAGTAGCGCCGGCAGCCCGCCGCCGACCGGAACTGCTGACGTTCTGCGAGCGCTGTTGGTCACGTAGACGAACGGCGCGGAGCTCAGCAGGGTGCGGAATGTGGAACGCGGCGAGAGGAGAGTGGAGAAGGAGCACAAAGCGGAGTATAGAATTTTAAGGGTTTATGTGGGGAGTATGTATGGATTATATGTATGGTAAGGAGGGACGAGCCGGGCCGATCGTGAAGCGCCCCGCAGTACTTGCGAGGCGCTCACAGGGGAGGAGAGATATCTTTTTTTTACTCGCGCGACTCCGGTGGTGTGCGGTCTGGCCGGAGCCATGTGTCGGGCTCTATGAGGGCCGGTCCGCGATCGGTTTCGCGCCTCGTCCACAGTAGGGGGCGGAAGCCGGCGCGCCGCCGTTCGGCCGCGGCCAGGTGGGCGGCATCCGGTTATCGGCGCCGAAACCTGCGGTTAAGAGTCGCCTGCGCCGTCCCCCTCGCGACGCCGCAGGAAGGCGAGGAAATCGCGATCGGGGCGAGGCAGCGAGCTGGGGGGCCGGCAGACGATCACGAACTGGCGCGGGAAGCTGAGGTCCTCCAGCGGCTTCCGGTGGAGGCGGTCGCGGGCCTCGTCGAGGGCGAGCGCCGAGAGCAGCACAGGCTCACTTCGCTCCACGGCCTCGCGCTTGGCCACCGCGGTGCTTCCGACCTCGCTCAGCGGCGGCGCCAGGTGCAATCCGCGCTCGGCCAGCACCGCCTCGACACAACGGCGGTCGTGCGCCTCCGGGTCGCGGGTGATCAGCGGTGTGCTCAGCAGCAGCCGCTGCGGGATCTCCTCCCGCCGATGCCAGGGATGGCTCTCGGGGACCGCGACGACGACCTCGTCGTCGAGCAGGTGGAAGACCTCGAGGTCGTCGTGGTCGGCCATGTTCGGGTCGGCGGCGGTGATCCCGATGTTGGCGCGGCCCTCGGCGACCATCCGCCGCACCGCGACAGAGTTGGCGATCGTCAGCTCCACCGGGGCGTGGCGGGCGCCGTCGGCGTGGTAGGTGACCAGCTCCCCGGGCAGGTGGAACTCGGCGATCGTGTGGCTGGCGGCGAGCCGGATCGGGTCCGGCTCGCTGCGGGCGCTTGCCAGCAGGCCCTCGACGATCTCAGCCTGGTCGAGCAGCCGCCGCGCCTCCGGGTAGAGCCGCCGCCCGGCGGCGGTCAGGGTGACGCCGCTCGAGGAGCGCTCCAGCAGGGTCGTCCCGGCGACGGCCTCGAGCCCGCGCAGCCGCTTCGATAGGGCGGGCTGGCTGATCTGCAGGCGGACCGCGGCCCGGCCCAGGGTGCCGAGGTCGGCGGCGGCACAGAAGGCGCGAAGCTCGGGGATGTCGGGGGTGCGGACCAGGTGCTTCTCAGAGGCCATCCGCCTAGCCCCTCCTCACTGCGCCAGTCCCAGCCGCTCGCGCACCGGGGCGTCCTCGAGCGAGTCGCTGCGGTGGTGGGCCTCGGGCAGCTCGACCCCGGGGACCGAGGGCACGCCGACCACGCTGAGGCCGGCGGCGCGGGCGGAGGCGACCCCGGTCGGGGAGTCCTCCAGCGCGACGACCCGCCGGTCCGGCTCGACCCCGAGCAGGCGGCAGGCCTCCAGGTAGGGCTCCGGGTCCGGCTTCGGCGCCGCGACCTCGTGGGCGCTGACCACGACCCCGAAGGCACCATCCATCCCGGCCGTCTCCAGGGCCAGCTCGATGAAGGCGCGGGGCGAGTTCGAGACCAGGGCGAGCGGGATCCCCTTGCGGCGGAGCTCGCCGACCAGCTCGCGGGCCCCGACCATCGCCTCGACCCCGTTTCGCAGCTCGGCCATCACCAGCCGGTCGAGCTCGACCATGATCTCGGCGGCGCGGCCGGGCTCGCCAAGGCGCTGCTCGAGGATCCCGGCGGCGATCTGGGCCGAGGTCCCGACCAGCTCCTGCTTGTGCTCGAGGGTGAACTCGAAGCCGCGGCTCTCGAACAGGTCCTGCTCGCCGCGGGTCCAGACCGACTCGGTGTCGAGCAGCAGGCCATCGTTGTCGAAGATCACCGCCTCGGTGGGAAGCGCTGAGGCCGCGGCGAGCTCCCAGGTCTCGAAGGAGCGCATCCGCACCATCAGCCCGTCGCGCAGTACGTAGTGCTGGCCGAAGGCCATCTCGGCCTCGATCCCGGCACGGCCGACCCCGCTGAAGAGGACCCGGAGCAGGACCTCGTTGGGTGCGGTCTCGATTATTTCGTCGTAGCTGATGCTGAGCCGCTCCCACGGATCGTGGAATGCGTGCCAGAACTCGCCCACCTCCTGGCGGCCGCGGTACTCGTTCTCCAGCCCGGGGAAAATCCCGGCCGTCCGCCACTCGACCTCGGGGTCCAGGGTCTCGATGAACGCTTCGAGGTCGCCGGCGTTCCACGCCTCGAAGGCCGCGGCGACGAACTGCTCGGACTCCCCGGATTTCAGGCCCTGGGTGCTCGGGTCCTCGGACACGCCGCGAGTATGCCCGATAGTGTCAGGGCGATGAGCGAACCGACATCCCTGGTCAGCGGCACCGACTTCGTCATGGTCCCCACGCAGGATTTCGACGCGGCGGTCGAGTTCTACGGGACCGTGCTCGGGCTGCAGAACTCTGCACGCTACGGGCAGAGGCCCGGGGCCGAGTTCGAGACCGGGAACCTCACCCTGGCGGTGATGCAGTCCGAGGCCTTCGGGATCGACTTCAAGCCGAATGCCAACCCGATCGCGCTGCATGTCGGCGACGTCGAGGCGGCACGTTCGGAGCTCGAGTCGAAGGGCGTCAGCTTCGCCGCAGAGACGATGGACTCAGGCGTCTGCCACATGGCCTTCTTCAGGGACCCTGACGGCAACGCCCTGATGCTCCACCACCGCTACGCGCCGCGGGACTGAGCCGGCGCCGACTCAGCCGAGGGCTTCGAGCACCGCGCCCAGCTCGGCGACCACGTCGCCGTCCAGCTTCACCTCGGCGACGTCGTCGTACGGCGTCGCGCTCTGGGTGACGATCGCAAGGCGGGCGCCGCTATGCACGGCCAGCTGGGGCAGCCCCGCAGCTGGGTGGACCTCGAGCGAGGAGCCGACGCAGATCATCAGCTCGGCCCGCTCGGCAAGGGTCTGCGCCTCGGCGATCGCCGCCTCCGGCAGCAGCTCGCCGAACAGCACCACGTCCGGCTTGACCAGACCCGCGCAGGCGCGGCACTCGGCGATCCCGTCCTCGCCGAACAGCGCCTCGACCTCCTCCAGCCGGTAGGTGGCATCGCAGAAGGTGCAGGAGGAGGTCTCGATCGAGCCGTGCAGCTCGACCACCCGCTGCGAGCCGGCGGCGCGGTGCAGGCGGTCGATGTTCTGGGTGATCACCCCTTCCAGCAGGCCGCGGCGCTCGAGCTCTGCCAGCGCCTCGTGGGCCGGGTTCGGGCTCTTCTCGCCCAGGGTCTCGAAGCGCGGCCGGTAGAAGCTCCAGAAGCGGGCCGGGTCGCGGCGGAAGGCGTCGATATGCGCGACCTCCATCGGATCGACGTTCTCCCAGATCCCGGTGCCGGGGCTGCGGAAATCGGGGATCCCGGAGGGCACCGAGACCCCGGCGCCGGTGAGCGCCACCGTGCAGCTCGAGGCCTCGAGCAGCGCCGCGAGCCGGCCCGGCCCGGTCGAGAGCCTGGATTCTTCCCTGACGCCCACCACCGGGGATCATGCCGAAAGCGCCGCGCCGCCGCCGTGCCCCGGTGTAGCGTTGGCGGCATCGACGGGGCGGGCCACAGATGAGCGGGCGGAGGGCAGCCGCCACCCTGGCGATCGCCTCGCTGGCCCTGGCGACCGGCGCGGCCCTGCCGGCCCTCGCCTCGGCCAGCCGCATCCTCTACGCCAACCCGAGCCTGCGCTCGATCGTCTCGATCAGCCCGACCGGGGGCAACCATCGTGTCCTTTACCACGCGGGGTTCCCGGCCAGGGTCTCCTCGCCGTCGGCCAGCAGGAACGGCCACAGGATCGCCTTCCTCCTCAGCGTCAACTCGAATCGCGGCGGCCCCAACCCGCCCCGGATCGTCGACAAGCTCTACATCGCCCGCCGCGACGGCAGCCACCGCCGCCTGGTGCGGAAGTTCGTCAACCTCGACGTCGAGTCGCTGGCGCTCTCCCCCAGCGGCCGCCGCCTCGTCTTCAGCAGGCAGCGAAGCGTCGCCGACAGCACCCAGCACATCTACACCGTGAGGGCGAGCGGGCACGGCGTGCGCCGCGTCACCACCTCATCGAGCGCGGACACCGACCCGCAGTTCTCGCCGGGCGGCAAGCGAATCGTCTTCACCAAGGAGGGCGCCGGGCGCCATCACACCGGGATCGCCACCGTCCGGTTCACCGGAGGACCCGGCCACCTGATCTACCGCTCCGGCAGCGCCTCCGAGCCGAGCTACTCCCCAGACGGCAACCGGATCGCCTTCGTCAGGGCCCGCCCCGGGGTCCTCTACCACGCCTGGCTGATGCGGTCAGACGGGCGCCGCGCCCACCCGCTGGTCCGCAACGCCTCCCAGCAGTTCAATCCCTGCTTCTCACCCAGCGGGCGCAGCCTCGTCTACGAGCAGGAGAGCCTCTCGCCGGTCCGTTTCACTCTTCACACGGTGCGCCGGGACGGCACCCACCGCAAGCTCCTGCGCCACGGCGGCTACGACCCGGTCTGGGTTCGCTGAGCGCCGCGAATGGGGATTGACCTGGGCCCGGTCCCGGGCATAGGCTCGGCCCCAGTCCAACGAAAGGAGCCAAGATGGCTGACGCAGCACTGTTCATCGGCTGGGGACAGGTCGTTCGCGGGCGGGAGAAGCGGGCGGTCCAGGTGTTCAACGAAAGCGTCGAATATTGGGGCGGCCTCCAGGGCGACGGCAAGATCGAGGACTTCGAGGTGGTCCTGCTAACTCCCCACGGAGGCGACCTCGACGGCTTCGCGCTTTTGCGCGGCAGCCGGGAGCAGATCGCCGCCCTCCACAACGACGACGAGTTCGAGAAGCAAATCACCCGTGCCGACATGATCGTCGAGAACCAGGGCGTCGTCGACGCTGCGATCGGCGACGGAATCGCCCGCGGGATGGCGATCTACCAGGAGGAGATCGGCAAGATCGGCTGAGCCAACGGCCAAAGCCGTTCCCCGGCCGATCAAAGCCGGGTTTTCGCCACCGAACTCAGCGCCCTACTTGCCGCTCCACTTCGGGGTGCGCTTGCCGAGGAAGGCGGAGATGCCCTCCCGCCCGTCCTCGGACTGGAAGGCGGTGGCGAAGCCCGCCTTCTCGGCCTCGATCCCCTCTTCGATGTCCGCCTTCCCCGAGACCAGCTTGATCTGCTCGACCGCCAGCGGCGCCTGACCCGCAAGGCGCCGGCCCCAGGCGAGCGCCGTGTCGAACAGCTCGTGATCGGGGACGACCTCGTTGACCAGCCCAGACTCCAGCGCGTCGTCGGCTGAGATCGCGTCGCCGATCAGGTTCATCTCCAGCGCCTTGTTCGCCCCGACCAGAGCCGGGAGGCGCTGGGTGCCGCCGAAGCCGGGGATGATCCCCAGCTTGATCTCCGGCTGGCCGAAGGTCGCCGCCTCGGCGGCGAGGCGGACGTCGCAGGCCATCGACACCTCGCAGCCGCCGCCGAAGGCGAGCGCGTTGACCGCGGCGATCGTCACCACCCGGGCCTTGCCGAAGTCGCGCAGCAGGCCGTGGCCGGAGTCGATCAGCTCGCGCCCCTGGGCCTCGTCGGTCATCGAGGTGAAGGCCTTGATGTCGGCGCCGGCGCTGAACACCAACGGGATAGAGGAGGCGATCACCATCGCCCCGACCTCGGGGTTCGCCTTGACCTTCTCCCAGACCTTGCCGAGGTCCTCGATCACCTGCGGTGAGACCGCGTTCATCGGCGGGTTGACCAGCCAGGCGACGGCGACCGCGCCGCGCGTCTCCAGCTTCACCTTCTCGGGCTGATCGCCCTCATCGGGCTGCGGATAGGGGTAGAAGCCCTGGCCGGACTTCAGCCCCAGGCGGCCCTGCGCGACCAGCCGCTTCAGCGTCACCGGGGCGACGAAGCGCTCGCCGTGCTTTTCTTCGAGCGCCTCGATCCGCTCCAGCATCACCTCGAGGCCCTCGAGGTCAGCCTTCCAGAACGGGGGGAAGAGGCCGCGGCGCGGGTCCATTCCGGCGCCGGCCATCATCCCGACGTCGATGTCGCGGACGCTGGCGACGCCCTCCTCGAGCAGCAGGCAGGCCTCGATCAGCGCCTTGCAGGCGAACAGGTTCGCCAGCTCCTCGCCGTCGGGCTCGCCGTCGCCGGAGATCTGCGGCTCGCCGTCCACATAGAAACCCTCGCCGCCGGACTTGGCACCGAGCTTGCCCTCGCCGACCAGCTTCTTCATCCCCTGATGGACGTAGAAGGAGTCGCCGTAGGAGTCCTTGAGGTGCTCGGCGACGTGGAGGATCGTGTCGAGGCCGAGCAGGTCGCCGAGGATGAAGGGGCCCATCGGCGCCGCGTTGGCGGCGGCGACGCCCTCGTCGATCGCCTTGATCGAAAGGCCCTGTTCCTCCTGGGCGCGCCAGATCTCACCGACCGCGGAGTTGAGGATGCGGTTGACGACGAACCCGGGGACCTCACCGCAGAGGATCGGCTGCTTCCTGATCGCCTGGGCGAAGTTGGCCGCCGACTGCGGCGGTCTCCGGCGAGGTCTCCTCGCCGTAGATCACCTCGATCAGCGGCATCACCGAGGCCGGGTAGAAGAAGTGGAAGCCGACCACCTTGTCGGGGCGAAGCGTCGCCTCGGCGATCTCGGTGATCGAGAGCGAGGAGGTGTTGGAGGCGAGGATCGCCCCGCCCGGGGTGACCGCGTCGAGCTCGCGGAAGACGGCCTGCTTGATCTCCATCTTCTCGGGGACCGCCTCGACCACGAAGTCGACGTCGCCGAAACCGGAGTAGTCGGTGGCCCCGGTGATCAGCGACATCACCTGCTCGAGCTGCGCGTCGGCCTGCTCCTGGGTCAGCTTCTCCTTCTTGACCAGCGAGGCGAGCTGGCCCTGGGTGACGCCGCGGGCCTTCTCGATCGCCGCGTCGACGAATTTCTGCTCGATGTCCTTGACGACGACGGGGATGTCGGCGGCGGCGATCGTCTGGGCGATCTCGCCTCCCATGGTTCCTCCGCCGACCACGGCGGCCTTGAATACGAACATGTTTTTGGCTCCTCCGGGATTCTCTGGCTTGCGGGCGCGGAGGCTATCGGCGCGGCGGCTGCGGCGCGGCGGCCCTAGCTGGGCTCATCCGTGTCGCGGTCCCGAGCGAAGGCCCAAATCAGGGCTCCGACCGCGACCAGGCCGATGATTGGGATCAGGCCGACGAATACCGCGGTCCAGGCGTTGTGGGCGCCGTGTGCCGCCACGACCGGAGCCCGATGGGCCTGGGTTTGCGCGACGAGCAGGAGACGCGGCATCGAGGTCGAGCATACGCCGCTGCAAACCTACTGGGCGATGCAGCGGATCCGCGACTTCGAGCTGGGGCTGGACGGCGACGCCGCCGAGCGGGTGGTCGAGCGCGATTGGGGCGCTCTCTACCTCTCCCCCTCGATCCCGCTGGTCTGGGATGCCAACTGGGTGCTGATCGAGCGCACCGGGATGAGCGCCGAGGAGATCGCCGCGCTCGCCGACGAGGCGATCGGCGGAGCCGGGATGGAGCACCGCTCGGTCTTCCTCCGCGACCACGGGGAGGCCGCCCGGCTCGCCGTGGACTTCGAGGCGCTCGGCTGGAACGTCGAGCGCGACGTCGCGATGGAGTGGCGCCGCCCGCCAGACCGCGGCTCGGAGACCGAGGTGGAGGAGGTCGGCGAGGCGCGGATCAATGGGCTGCGGCGGGAGCTGATCCGCGACGGCCTGCCGGTGGTCGGGTCCCACACGGCGCAGACGGTCGATCAGCTGCTCGAGTGGGATCGGAGGCTGGCCGGGGCGGGCGGCGATCGCTGGTTCCTCGCCCGGGCCGAGGGGGAGCCGGCGGCCTGCTGCCGCCTCCTGGCCCGCGACGGAATCGGCCAGGTCGAGGATGTGGGCACCCTGCCCGCGGCGCGGGAGCGAGGCCTCGGGCGCGCCGTCACCCTGGCCGCCGCCGAGGCCTCGGTCGCCGACGGCAACGAGCTCACCTACCTCGGCGCCCTCGCCGACGACTGGCCGCGGCTGATGTACGAGAGGCTCGGCTTCGACGAGGTCGGCGAGAGCTACATCTTCCGGCGCACCCCGCCGCAGGCAAGCGGCTGAGCGGGGTTCCTACGCCGCCTCGGCCAGGGGCCGAATTGGTTGAAGACGTCGCCGGCGTCCGCCTCGGAGGTGCACTGGGCGATCGCCGCCGGGCCCTGACAACCCTCTGGGGCCTAATTCACGCTGAGCAGGTCGATCGCGAAGATCAGGGTGGCGTTCGGCGGGATCGCCGGAGGCGAGCCCTGCGCCCCGTAGCCAAGGTTCGGGGGGATGATCAGCTCGCGACGCCCTCCGACCCGCATCCCCGGGATCCCCTCGGTCCAGCCCGGGAGCACGTTGCCCGAGCCGAGCTTGAAGCTGAACGGCTGGCCGCGATCCCAGGTCGCGTCGAACTCCTTGCCGGTGTCATAGACGACACCGACGTACTGGACCTTGAGCGTGTCGCCAGGCTTCGCCTCGGCCCCCTTGCCCTTGACGATGTCGCGCTTCACCAGCTGCTTCGGCGGCGGAGTATCGGGCGGCTCGATCGAGGGCTTCGCGGAGAGGTCGGTGAGCTCGCCCGCGTCGGTGCTGGAGCCGCCGCTGCGACCGATCACGACCACCGCGACCAGGACGACGGTCAGCCCGGCGGCGACGATCAGGGTGAGGATGCGGCGATCCACGGCGGCGGAGACCCTAGCGACTCAGCCTGAAAGCCGTAAGAAACGGCTCCGAACAGCCGATCTTAGAGTGGACCCGTTATTTTGCCTGCGCGACCGCGGCCGAGCTGAGCAGCGCAAGGGCGAGCAGGAGGGCGCTGAATGCCCCTTTGGTGCGGATCCTGATTACGGCGTTGCCCCCGGCGAGACTGCGGGGGCGGATGCGAAAAGGCTACATCCCACCCGCCGAGGAACCAAGGAGCGGGTTGAGGTCGGCGAGGCACTCGAGCAGGCGCGGCTCGGGCTCGTCGGTATCGATCACCACCGCCGTGCCGGGCCAGCCGTAGCGGCAGTAGCGGGCGTAGGCGGCGCGCGAGCTGAGGTCGGGCTCGTAGATCCAGGAGCCGGTGTTCCAGTAGCGCACCCGCCCGTCGGCGCTGGCGCGGACGTCGGCGAGCGGCTGGTGGGTGTGGGCGAAGACGATCTTCTCCGCCTGCTCGGCCCAGCCGAGGTTGCGGACCACCTTGGCGAAGGCCTCCAGCGCGTTCTCGGAGGGATCGGAGGGCGAGATCACCGAGGGCTGCGGATAGACCGGCCGCCCCAGAGCCGCCTCCGGGGTGGGGGCCTCGCGGTGCTGGCGCTCGGTCTCCTCGCGGAGGACGGAGCAAAAGTTCTCCTCGCTCGGCATCGCCTCGGTCTCGGCGGTTGCGCCGCCGTGCTCGCGGATCCGCGCCGTCAGGCTCCTCGCCCCGCGCAGCGGCAGGGTCGCCGCCGAGCCGACCCGCCCGGCCCGCTGTACGGCGCGATTGACGTTCTGCTGGGCGTGGGTGCCGTGCGGCATCTGCGCGGCGACATACAGCCATTCGGTCAACAGGGTGATCACCGACTCGTAGTCCTCGATCGTCTTCGGGTCCTCGGGGCCGCCGGTGGCGATCGCCCACAGCGCCCTGGTCAGCAGTCGCGAGCCGCGCGAGCCGGAGAGGCGGGCGTGGGGGTCGAGGTAGTGGCCGTGGGTGAGAAGGACGTCGGCGAAACGGTAGGTCGGGTAGGCGATCTCGACCTCGACCCCGGGGAGGCGGCGCTCGAGGAAGGCGCGGAAGTAGGAGTGCTGCGGGCCGAGTTGCGGCTCGCTGGACGAGCTCCCGGAGGAGATCTCGGCCTCGAGCCCGTCCTCAACATCGCGATAGACGAAATGGTGGTCGTGGTTGCCGGCGAGGAAGACGACCCGCTTGCCCTCGAGCTTTTCGGCGGCGAGACCGAAGAGGCCGTCGGCGGCGGCGTAGGCATCGGTGACCGAGGCGAAGAGGAAGTCGAAGAGGTCGCCGAGGATGATCAGCTCGTCGATCCCCTCCATCTGGGGAGCGAGCCGCTCCAGGTAGCTCTCCTCGGCCAGCAGGTCGCGCCCCGTCCAGGCGCCGAAGTGGGTATCCGAGATGACCAGGGCTCGCATCGCCTCGGGCTAGGTCTCCGCCAGCGGGTTCTCCCAGCGCAGGCCGGGGAAGCGGGCGAAGTCCCCATCGGTGCTGCACACGGTGAGACCGTGCTCGATCGCGATCGCGGCAAGGTGGGCATCGGGAACCAGGTCGGGGCGGTTGACCTGCGGCCACAGCAGTTCGAGAACTTCGGCGTGCCGCTCGGTCGGTGCCGGGATCCATGCCGGGGCGGCCGAGAGCCAATCTCGCACCTGCTGCCACGAGTCGGCCACCGGGATCGGGCGCTCGAACAGGCGCGGGTTGCCCGTCAGCCGCAGGAAGGCGAGGAGCGAGGGCCAGGGCAGGCCGACCCGGGCGATCCCCGCCAGCTTCTGGTCGAGCCATGGTCGGGCTCGCTCGTGCTGTGGCAGCTCGCGGATCGAGGCGTAGACGAGCAGGTTCGCGTCGAGCAGGATCAGCGGTGGCCCTCGCCTTCGGCGCGCACCAGCGCCCCGGCGACGTCATCGAGGTCGGAGAGCAGTACCTGGCCCACTGAGAAGGCGCGGGTCCGTACCGGCTTGCCTCGCTCGCGACTCTCCTCGTCATGGAGAAGGCCGAGCCTCAGCAGCCGGTTGATCTCCTCCTTGAGCCCGCGCTCGCCGCTGCGCCGGCGCCGCTGGATCGCGGCGGCGACATCGGGGTCGAGGGTCAGGGTGGTTCGCAACTCGCCATCAATACATCGTTTGATTGATGTTTTGATGCTATCACTCATTGCGACGCCCAATTGTCGCCGAGCCCTTCGCGCCCGTGTCACGCAGAACGCAACGTTTCGCGGACCCTTTCCTAGGGCTTTCCCAGATCCCTGAGCAGGTCGCGGGTCTCGTCTTCGTCCAGGCCCTGCGCCACCAGCTTCGAGGGCTCCTGCGGGTCGCGGGCAAAGACGTGAAGCGTTCCCTGATCTTCGGCGAGGACGATGTCGGTGCTCTCCCGGCTTCCGTCGTCCGACCAGCGCGATGCGGTGATCAGCGCGGTGCGCGGGCTCGCGGCGAGGATCGCGTCGGCGTCGGGGTCCTCCGGACCGCGGTCGCCCGAGGGGAGGCGGTCCCAGAGCCGCTCCAGAGCCTCTCCGGTCGTGCGAAGCGCGTAGAGGTGGATGCCGAGGGCGTCGATCAGCGCCTCCAGGGTGACGCCCTCGGGCTGGGTCATCAGCAGGAAGCGCCAGGGCTGGTCGGGCTCGGTCCCGGTCACCCGGACGTCGACGACGTTCCGGGTGCGCTCCTGGAAGGCGAGGGCGATGCCGAGGTCGCCGCGGACGTCGACCCGGTCGGCGCCCGGCTCAGTGGTGATCAGGTTGCGGGCGGCGAGCGAGCGCACAGCTTCGGCGACCAGCTCCGGCGCCGGGCTCGCGCTCGATGAAGTCGATCACCCCGTCGACGGCGGCGATCTCGGCGAGGGTGTAGGCGCCGAGCGCCACCGGCCCGGTGCCGACCAGCTCGACCACGGCGGTGATCAGCCCCTCGGGGACGCCGTCCTGATTCTCCTGGCTCGGCGTCACCCAGCCCCTCCCCCGGCCGTCCGGTCCGCCGGCGGAACGAGCCGGATCGCGCAGCGGATCGAGCGGTCCCCGCTCGCCCTGACCTCGCCCGCCCTGGTCTCGCCCGCCGGCGGCAGGCTCCACGGCGGAGCGGGGTCATCGTCGCGCGCGAACACCTCGCGGACCGCCCCGGATGCCGTTTCGGTGACCCAGACGTCGGAGCCGCCGAACAGGCCCCGCCCGGGGGTCTCGCCCGGGGAGAAGGCGATCTCGAGCAGATCATTGGCGCGATCGGGGGGCGGAAAGCGGCTGCGCCAGGTCGGGCGAGGCCGAGGTCGTGTCGTCGTCCTCCTCGATCCGGCCCAGCGCCGGCGGTCAGCTCGTCGCTCGCCACCTCCGGCAGCGGCACCGTCGCGCCGAGGTCGGGCGAGAGATACATCGGCCGCCTCTCGGTCTTCCCGGAGAGCCCCCAAGGACCGACGTTTCGCTTCGTCACCCGGTAGACGATGTAGTCGATCAGGTGCTGGACGTCCTGCCAGCTCGGCAGCTTTTTCGCCCCCAGGGACGCCGGCGTCTTCTCCAGCTGTACCCAGGTGCCGTCGCTGGTACGGCCGTGGAGCTTCTCGCGGACCAGCGGGCCCTTCATGCCGATGTCCGGAAATTCCTTCTTATCAATCGTCTTGTGGTGGCTTGAGATGCGCTCCCGGCTGCCCTCGGGAAAGCGCCAGCGCTGATAGAGGGTGGGCTCATCGACCAGGACGTGGCCGCCGCAGAGCACGTCGCGCAGCTGCTCGACGTCGAGGCCGTGCTGCTCGAGGTCGGCGATGATCGCCGCCTCCTCCGGGGTCAGCCTTTCGGCCGCCTTCGCCAGGCCCTTGCGATAGCTGCCCGAGCGGGCGGTGATCTCGACCATCAGCCGCACCCGGTTGCGGATCCGCTCGGTCTCGCGGGCGCCGAGCTCGGGCTCGCTGGCGGTCTCGGTGCTCACGGCCCAGAATCTATGCGAAGGGGGGCTAAGCGCCCAGTCCGGCGCTCTGCGATCGTGGCTCGCGCCTGGCGGCGGGGGCAGCCCGGGCGGGCCGGCCCCCGTAGCGGAGCGCGAGCAGAATCACGATCGGGACGGCGCTGCCGATCACGATCACCTGCATCCAGAGGCTGGCCCCGTCTGTGCCCGAGCCCAGCGAGTGGACGACGGCAAGCGCGTAGACGAGGACCGTGGCACGATGAATCTGGCGCCAGCGTCGCGCCCCGATCCGGCGCCGCACGTAGAAGGTCGGCCCCAGCAGCAGGGCAAGGTAGCCGCCGAGGATGCCCAGCCCGACCCAGAGGGGGCGGTAGCCGATCGTGAACGGGATCGCGATCCCGGTGATGCCGGGGCTGAGCCACTTGTCGCCGAGCAGGCAGATGCCGTGCAGGGCGATCGCGACCAGACCGGTCAGGGCGACCTGCTGGTGGACCTTGACCAGGTTGCGCTTCAGACCCGGGGGCTTCGGCAGGCTCGAGGCCAGATAGAGGCCGATCAGCACCGCGGTCGCGACCAGGAAGAAGGCGACGATGCCGGCCGAGCGCGCCACCAGCCACCACGGGTAGTTGGCAGGGTCGGGCTCAGTCACCGCGGTTGCCTTCGGGGGACTCGGGCTCCCCGCCGCGGGTCGGGGGCGGGGCCTGCTTGGCGGGCACCTGCGCCGGGCCGGTGACGGCGACCGTGGTGGGCCCGCTGAACATGGTGTAGGCCGCCAGCCCCGCGAGGGCAAGGAGGACCGCAATCGCCGCTATCAACTGAGCCGGGGAGGGCCGGGCCGCGACCGCTTGGGCTGCGCGACCCGCCGCCGGGGTCACGGCGGCACCGGCGACGTGCGGGAGACGATCGTCGTCGCCTGTTTGACCTGCCGGCCCTTGCTCGCCGGCTGGCTCACGGCCGGGACCGCAGGCCCCGGTCCCAGCGCGGGATCCCTGCCGCTTCGGACCTGGATCGCCAGCAGGGTCAGGATGACGAAGAACAACCCGAGCGCTGCCGTGATCACCGCCAGCGGGCTCGGCAGCGGTCGCCGCGCCGTGGGTCGCGCCGGCGGCTTTTCGGCGGCGCCGCCATCGCCCGGGGTCACGTGGGTCTCGGTCATCGATTCATCCCTCCCCGCAGACCCGGAAGCCGTAGCCGCGGGCAAACGCCGTCAGCGCCACGGTCAGATTGTCCAACTCGCCGCGAAGCTGCCGCAACCTCGGTACGTCCGCCACAGCGAGAGCGTCGCGGATCTGGCGGCGGAGGGCTAGTTGGCGGCGGATCGGGTCAAACAGGTTCGCCGCCAGGGCGGAGCGGTCTCCCGGCGGAACGGGCACGGTCTTTATCTGAGACAGCTGCTTCGTCCACAGCGCGATCGTGCCGTCATACGCCTTTACCGCCTCGCCCTCGTTGGTCGACTTGCCGACCCGCTCGCGGGCGCCGGCCTGCTCGGGGTCGAGCTTGCTGCAGATCCGGTCGATCCGCTGGATGTAAGCCCTGCGGGCGGGATCGGAGAGGGCGCTCCTCGGCACCTTCGGAGCGCCACCGGTCTGCCCGGCCGGGGGCTGGGCCCCGGTCGTCGTGGCGCTGGTCGCGACCGTGCCGGTCTCGCCCTCGCCGCGGCGCTGGTCTCCGCCGCAGCCCGGGACGAGCAGCAGCACCACGACCAGCGCCGCCGCGGAGGCGGGCCAGGGCGGAATCGCCGCCGGGATGCGGGTCCCGGGAACCATCGAGGCTAGGGGTAGACCTGCTCGCCGGTGTCGGTGTCGATCACGGCGATCGCCACCGAGGGGCAGATCTCGGCCGCCTCCATGATCAGCTCGGGAGGGCCCTCGCCGATCACATGGGCGGTGTCGTTGAGCGCGAACACCGCCGGTGCGAGCTCGACGCAGTCCCCGTGCGCGGCGCAGGCGCCCTCATCAACTCGCGGTACGTAGTTCATCTTCGCTCCTCTCGGGGTCTGAAGTGCCGGCCGCGATCTGCTTTCGCATCGCCGCGAGCTCCCTGGGGCGAGCAACGGCCATGCCGGCCACCGGGATCCCCTCGCGCCAGATCAGCGCGCTGAAGTCACGCTTATCCGGGTCGCCGTCTATCTCGATCTGATCCGCCTCGCGGGCGTCGCCGATCAGCTGCACTCGCAGCCCGTACTGGTCGGTCCAGAACGAGGGCAGCGAGAGCGGCAGGGGGTCGAGCCCGAGGATCGCCCGCGCGACCTGGGCACCCTGGCGGGAGGCCGCCTCCCATTGCTCGCTGCGCTCATGGGCCCCGGTGACCGAGTTCAGCTGGCGGGCGCTGTCGCCGGCGGCATAGACGTCGGGGGCACCGGTGCGGCCGCTGGAGTCGGTCGGCACGCCCCCGGGGTCCAGCCCGCTGCCCTCGAGCCACTCCGTCGCGGGCTCGATCCCGATTCCCACCACCAGCGCGTCGCACTCGAGTCGCCGTCCGTCGGTCAGCTGGACCCACCCGGTGCCGTCGCTCCCCTCGCCGAGCCGCGCCACCTGGGCCGAGAGCAGGACCTCGACCCCCTCGGCGCGATGCATCTCGACGAACCAGCCGGCGAGCCGGGGCCCCAGAACCCGAAGCAGCGGTGCGGGAGCCGCCTCCAGGACGGTGACGCCGAGGCCGAGGCTGCGGGCCGTGGCCGCGACCTCGAGGCCGATGAAGCCGGCGCCGACCACGACCAGGGCGGCGCCGGGGCGAAGCGCATCGCGCAGGCGCACCGCGTCCTCGACCGTTCGCAGTGTGTGGGTTCCGGCGAACTGCTCGGTGCCGGGAAGCACGCGGGGGCGGCTTCCCGAGGCGATCAGCAGCGACCCGTAGCCGAGGGTCGCGCCGGAGTCGAGGGTGACCGTCCTGCGTCCGGGGTCGAGTGCGACCGCTCTCTCGCCGAGCAGCAGCTCGATCTCGCGCTCGGTGTACCAGTCGGCCGGGCGGAAGGCGAGCGCCTCGGGCTCCCGATCCCCGGAGAGGACTGCCTTGGAGAGGGGCGGGCGGTCATAGGGGCGGCGCTCCTCCTCGCAGACGATCCTGATCCTCCCCTCGAACCCTTGGGAGCGCAGGGTCTCGCAGCAGCGCTGCGCGGCCAGCCCGCCGCCGGCGATCAGGACGCCGTCCCTCACTCACTACCCCGCATTTCGCTCTCTGCGTGACCCTGGCTGCCGCTGTTCGCGCGCTCGAAAACCATCTCGACCGCCGAGTCTACGTCGCGATTCGCCGACGGCATCGGAATTTTGCCGCCTCTTTACGTTGGGTTCCTCCGGGCAGGAATCGGCCCGCGGCGCCGGTCCCGGCGGCGGGCTGCAGGCTCCGCCTGCTCAGGCCGGGGTGGGCGGCCCGGCACCCGCCGCCCCGATCCGCTCCACCCCACCGTCGTCGGCGACGATCAGCCCTCCGTTTGGATGCAGGAACTCGCGGGCCCCGGCGGGCCCGCTGAGAAGCGCCGCCTTCGCCAGGGTGTCGGCCTCCAGCGCCGTCGGTGCGCTGGCGCTGGCGCTGATCAGGCCGGTCCATGCCGAACTCGCCGCTGGAGGGGTCGATCAGGTGATGGGCGTGGCCCCGTCGGGGGTGCGCCAGAGGCGCGCGTCGATTCCCGAGGTCGCCACCGCCCCCCTGATGATCGGGAAGGTCTCGATCGCCTCGCCGCTCAGCGGGTGGCGCAGCTCGATCTCGACCGGCTCGTCCCCGGGCAGCCTGCCCCCGACCCGGACGTCGCCACCGCAGTCGATCACGTAGCGCGCATACGGGGAGAGCCGTGCGGCGATCATGTCCGCGGCCATGCCCTTGCCGATGCCTCCGCTGTCAAACATCAGCCCGGGCGGGCGCCGGATCGCGCCCTCGTCCTCGCCCTCGCAGACGGCGAAACCCCTCCAGGCCGCCGCCGGGCTCGGCCTCGCCGGGCGCCGGGGCGGGGCGCCGGCCAGTGCCTCGGAGAGTGGAGAGGAGGCGAGGCCGACGCGGGATTCGGCATAGCCGATCGCCTCCAGCTCGGGCAGCAGGGTCGGGTCGACGAGGCCCCCGGTGCGCTCCGCCGCCCAGATCGCGGCCCGTACCGCACTTCGCAGCAGGGCCGATGCCGGGACCGCCTCGCGGGGGTCGCGGTTCAGCCGGGAGAGCTCGCTCTCGGGCCGGAACCGCGATAGGCACTGGTCGAAGTCGATCAGCGCCGCCTCCACCTGCGCCGCCATCGCCTCGGGCTCGGGCAGCCCGGCGTCGAGGCGGGCCCCGATCAGCACGCGGACCTCGGTGCCCATGGTCCGAAAGGAGCGCTCGATCATCGCCGGGATTCTCCCTGCGTCTAAGCCTCGGCCAGCGGGTTCTCCCAGCGCACGCCCGGGAAGCGGGCGAAGTTGCCATCGGTGCTGCAGACGGTGAGGCCGCGCTCGCCGTGGCGGCGGCGCTGGATCTCGGCCCGAACTAGGGCACCGTCCGCTGCGCCTCTGCCTCGGCCCGCAACCCCTCCAGGGTCCGCCCGAGCATTCCCCCCATCTGTGTGCGGATGAAGAGAGCGTCGGTGAGGCCTGCTGAGGACGCCGCCCTTGACCAGCGAGTAGCTCAGCTCGAGCCGAACCAGGGTGCCCTCCCCCTCGATCCGGAAGCGGGTCGTCTGCTCGCCCTCCGAGGAGGGGTCGGAGTAGCGGATCCGGTGCAGACTGCGCTGCTCGTGCTCGAGCACCGTCTCGGTGACCTGGCCCCGCCCCGACGGCCCCGAGTGCCAGACCAACGTCCCTCCCACCTGCGGGTAGCCGTCGCGCAGCGAGTCGATGGCGCGGAACTCATCCACCCACTCGGCCCAGCGTGTCGGGTCGAAGTAGAGGTCCCAGGTCTCGGCGAGCGAGGCGGGGATGCGGAGCTCCGCGGCGACCTTGGCCATCGGGCGAGTCTATGAGGACCGTGCGGCCCTACCATCAGCGCCGTTGCCCGACTACCTCGACCTCGCCGATCGCTCCTGGCCGCTGCTCTGGCGGCTGATGGCCGCTCATGCGGCGATCTACCGGGCGACGAAGGGGCGGATCGGCGGCCGCATGCCGGGGCTGCCCTCGCTCCTCCTTCTCGACCACGTCGGCGCACGCAGCGGCAGGCGCCGCACTTCCGCGCTCGTCTACATGCGCGACGGCGAGAACTGGTGATCGTCGCCTCCAAGGGCGGCCATCCCCGCAACCCGGCCTGGCTACACAACCTCCGCGCCCACCCCGACACCGAGGTGCAGATCGGCACCAGGCGGATCCCGGTCCACGCGCGGGAGGCGGGCGAGGAGGAGCGGCGGCGGCTGTGGCCGCTGCTGATCGCCCACAACCCCCACTGGGAGCGCTACCAGGAGCGCACCGAGCGCCGCGTGCCGGTCGTCGTGCTCGAGCCGCGCAGCGACTGAGCGAGGGCGATGTGGAGCCGCCCCGGAGCTCCGCGGGACCATTGGGGCGAGTGGGGGCGAGTGGAAGCGCGTCGCGGCTTGTGAGTTCATGAGCCCACTTCTCGCCGACCGACATATGCAATTGAATAGCTTCATCATACTCACCTAATGAGCCTTGGATGCCGTATGCTGGGTTCAATGAACAAGCGGACCTCGCTGATCCTCGACACCGCCCTGCTCGATGCGGCGCAGGATGTGCTGGGCACAAGGGGTCCGACCGCGACGGTCCGGGAGGCCCTCAGTCGAGCGGTGCGCCAGAACCACCTCGAGCGTTTGGCGCAGTGGGAGCTCCCCGAGGATTTCCCCGGGCGCCTGGAGGAGATCCGCTCGGAGCGATCCGGCGCCGAATGAATGCCGCACTACCTGGCGGACACCAGCGCTTGGGCCCAGGCTCGGCGACGGGGCGCACCGGCGGAGATCCGCGAGGAGTTCGACCGGCTGCTGCTCGCCGGCGAACTCGGCACGTGCGGCCCTGTCAAGTGGGAGCTTCTCCACAGCACCAACAACGCCGAGGAGTTCTCGGCGCGTCGGGCCGACCTCGATGCACTCGCCGAAGCGCCGATCGAGTCGGCCCACTGGGTGAGGGTGCTCGACATCTGCTCTGAGCTGGCGAAGCAGGGCGGGGCCATGCACCGCTCGATACGGCTCAACGACACGCTGATCGCCGCAGCGGCCGAGAGCTCGAACCTCGCCGTTCTTCACTACGACTCCGACTTCGACCGGATCGCCGCCGTCACCGGTCAGCCGGCCGAGTGGATCGCGCCCCGCGGGTCCCTCTAGCCAGCCGACTGGGCCAGAGCGATCCGGAAGAAGGGCGAGGCGACCGGGCGGCGGCCGAGCGGGTGCAGGTAGCGGGCGGCGAGCTCGGCCGAGGAGGCCTGCTCGAGAAGGGCGAAGCCGCGCTCGGCGAGGTAGTCAGGCAGCTCCGCCGGGTCGAGCCCGAAGCGGAACGGCTCCCCCGCACGGCGCACGACGTCGATCGTCGCCCCGGCGCCCTCCTCCCCGCCCCGGCGGGCCAGCGGCCCGGCGTCGAGGAAGGTGAAGACGACCCGGCTGCCCGGCTCGCCGAGCTCGGCGAGTTTGCGCAGGGTCGCATCGACCGCCTCGGCGCTCAGGTAGCCGGTCACCCCCTCCCAGATGAAGAAGGCCGGCTCGCCCGGCTCGAAGCCGGCGGCGGTGAGGCGCTCGGCGAGGTCGTCGCGCTCGAAGTCCACGGCGACGGTGCGGACATGGACGGGCATCGAGCCGAGGCGCGACTCGATCCGCTCCCGCTTTTCCGCCAGGGTCGCCGGCTCATCGACCTCGAAGACGCGGCCATTGCGGAGAGCCGCCATCCGGTAGGCGCGGGCGTCGAAGCCCGAACCGAGGATCACTACCTGCGCGGTGCCGGCGGCCAGCGCCGCCTCCAGGGCCTCGTCGATGAACCGGGTGCGGACCAGAACCGCGACCCGGGCGCCCGGCCAGCGGCGGTCGATGTAGTCGGCGACCAGGCGCCGCCGTCAGCGGCACCCGCGCCAGGTCGAGAGCGCGGCGCAGGCGGGCGTTGAGGAAGGCCTCGGCGTAGGGGTCGGAGAAGAGGCGCCGCTCCGGCGACAAACGATTCTCAAGCGCGCGGAAGAAAGCGACATAGACGGCAGTGCGGCTGGCGCCCTCGCGGCCCGCCCCGGCCTCCTCGCCGCTCACCTGCTCTGCCGTTCCACCACTGCAGGCACCCTAGCCGCGGGACCCTGGCGCCGTGGCACCGCCGCGGTTAGGGTCTGATCGACCTGTACCCAAAGCGGAGGTGAGAGATGGCGATTGGTTTGCTGAACCGGTTCTCCGAGCAGGCGGGCGCCGCCGAGTACGACAAGGTGAGCGCAGTTCTCGATAACCAGGGCAGCCCCCCGGACGGCATGATCTTCCACTCGGCCGGCGAGCTCGAGGGGGTCTTCCAGGTCTTCAACATCTGGGAGTCGCGCGAGCACTTCGACCGCTTTCGCGAGGAGCGGCTGATCCCGGCGATGAAGGAGGCGATGGGCGAGGAGATGGTCGCCCAGATGCCCGACGCCGATTACCTCGAGGTGAAGATCCACGATTACCAGATCCCCTAGAAGCACCGCCCGCTGAGCCCCGCGGCGGGCGGAGGCGGCGTCCTCCGCCCGCCCTAGCCTGCGGGTCAGAGTGAGCGAGATCGTCGAAGGGCTGGGTGATCGCGAGCGGATCGGGGCGCTGCTCGATGCGGACAGCTTCTTCTGGATAGACGCCTCGACCGCCGAGGCGAGCGCCGAGGCGCTGAAGGAAGTGCTCCGCATTCCCGAGGACGCCCTCGGGCCGCTGCTCGACTTCCGCGAGTCGACCCCGCCCTCGCGCAAGTTCCACGCCGACTCCGAGCACGTCGTCTTCGCCTTAGCCTGCTTCCTCGAGTCCGGGCAGACGGAGCCCGACGGGATGCACGCGCTGCGCCCCAGCGAGGTCCACGTCCTCGTCCACGGCTCCTACATGCTCACCCTCCACCACAGCCGGGCGCCCCTCCCCGACCGCCTGCCCTCCTATGACGCCGAGGGACGGAGCGAGCAGTACGTCGTCTACGCCGTCCTCGACGCGATGGTCGCCACCGGCTTCGACGCCCTGAACGAGGCCGAAATTGCACTCGAGGGCCTGCAGCTGATGTCGACCAACCTGCGCACGGGGCGGGTGAGGATGACCACCCTGCGCGCGATCAACTCGCGGTTGGCTTCGATGCGGCGGCGGATCGGCCCCCAGCGGGGGATCTTCGAGCGGATCAGCGAGGAGGTCGGCCGAGTCAAGGGACTGGAGTCCGACTCCGAGAACTACTTCGAGCGCATCTACGATCAGCTCAACCGGCTCACCGAGGCGATCGACTCGGCGGCGGACTCGATGGCCAAGCTGGTCGACCTGCGCCTCAATGAGACCATGTACTGGCTGACCGTGGTGGCGACGATCTTCCTGCCGCTGACCTTCGTCACCGGCTTCTTCGGGATGAACTTCGAGTGGATGGTGACTCGGATCGACACTCCGCTCGCCTTCTTCGCCCTCGGGATCGGGGCGCCGATCCTGCTCGGGGCGCTGACCAGGCTGGTGGTACGGCGGCGCGGCACCCCGGTCGAGCAGGATCCTGACACGGCGGCGCGGCTGCTCGCGGCAATGCGGCGCCCGCGGTCCTCCAGCTAGAAATGCGGCCTGGTGAGGTGGTGCGCGTGCCGCTTGGCCTCGCGCGGCTCGCGCAGCAGCACCAGGCAGGCCAGCGCCCCAGCGCCACAACCGCCGCCTCGATCCAGAAGGCATCGGAGTAGGCCGAGGCGCCGGGGAGCTGGCCGGCGGAGAGGCCGGAGTGGACGACGACGCCGAGGAGCGCGGTGCCGGTGGCGGCGCCGATCCAGCGCACCGTGAGGACGAGGGCGTTGGCGTCGCCGCGCTCGGAGGCGGAGACCGCGTTGGAGAGCCCGGTGAGCAGCGAGGTGAACATCGGCGCGTTGGTGAGGCTGAGCAGGAGGAGGCCGGGCAGCAGCGCGACGTAGGAGTCGTCGTCGAGAGTGATCGCGATCCAGGCGTAGGCGACCGCGGCGCCGCTGAACCCGAGGATCGCCGGGGTGCGGGGGCCGATCCGGTCGGTGACCCGGCCGGTGACGATGTTCAAGAGCGGGGCGATCAGCATCGCCGGCAACATCGCCACCGCGGCCAGCAGCGCCCCGTAGCCGAGCACGTGCTGGAGGTAGGTGGCGATGTAGATGAAGTAGCCGTTGACCGTGAACTGGGCGGCGAACATCGCCAGCACGATCCCGCGCATCCGGCGCCGACCGAGCAGGGAGACGTCGAGCAGCGGATGGGAGCGGCGCAGCTCGAGGGCGACGAAGCCGCCGAGCACCGCGAGGCCGACCGCGAACAGGGCGATCGTCGCGGGCGAGTCCCAGCCCCAGGTGAGCGCCTGCATCAGCGAGACCAGCAGGGCGATCAGCCCGGCGGCGAGGACGCAGAAGCCGGTGGTGTCGAAGCGCTCCGGCGGGGCGGCGGGGCGGTTCTCGACCCGCAGCCAGCCGAGCGCGGCGAGCCCGAGCGCGACCAGCACCTGCAGCGCGAACATCGCCCGCCAGCTGAACGCCTCGGTCATCAGCCCGGCGAGGACCGGGCCGATCACCAGCACCGTGACCCCGATCGCCGAGTACTTGCCGAGCGCGTCGCCGCGGTGCTCCTGAGGGACGCGGTTGGCGATCATAGCGGCGGAGGACGGATAGAGGGTCGAGGCACCCATCCCGGCGATACCGATCGAGACCACCAGCCAGACGAAGCCCTGCGAGACCGCGGCGGAGAGCGAGCCCGCGGCGAAGATCCCGAGCGCGATCAGCAGCACCCGCCGGTGCCCGTAGAAGTCGCCGAGCCGCCCGCCCGGCGCGGCGAAGATCGCCATCGCCAGGAAGAAGGAGTTGACCACCCACTGCCCCTCGGAGGGAGTGAGGCCGAGGTCGGAGATGATCGACGGCTGGATCACCCCGAGGGACGACCTGGCCGAGGTAGCAGGTGAAGAAGGCGCCGCCCCCGAACCAGAGGGCCCAGGGTGAGAGGCCGGTGCCGGCGCTTGCCGGCGCCGGCGCAGCGGGGGCGGCCTCAGCGCCCACCGTAGATCTCGCGCTTGATCAGCGTGACCGAGCGGATCACCGAGTCGAGGAACGGCTCGACCTCCTCGGTCAAGCGCCGGTACTCGGCCTCCCCGTCCTTGGTGATCGCATAGAAGCGCCGCGTGCGCTTGTCCGGATGCTCCCAGCTCCCCTCGATCAACCCCTTGCCCTCCATCTCCCGCAGCAGCGGATACATCGTGTTCGGATTGACCGAGATCACCCCCTGCGTGATCGCCTCGATCTCCTCGATCAGCTGGTTGCCGTAGGAGGGCTCGGCGCGGATCAGGTGCAGGACGAGCAGCGGGAAGACGTCGCGGCGGCGGATCTCCCCGCCGAAGACGTCCGAGGGGCGGCCGCCTCGCTTCTTGCGCCGCGCCGACTGCTCGCGCTCGGCGGCGCGGGCCGTCTCCTCGACGGCTTCACGAAGCGGCTTTGAGGCCTCCCTGGGCGATGGGCAGGGAGTCTATGGGCGTGATTAATAGTAAGGATGCGGAGTGGAGTGCCATGCGTAGGGAGGTTGGTCTATGAGACCGAGGTCACAGGGTCGAATCCTGCCCGGCGCGCTGAGTAGTTCGGGCGGAGCGGCCTTTGCAACGGGAGGACGCGGGGGTTCCGGTTCCGCGGATGGCATCACCTCAAATCGCCAATTCGGGCCTCACGCTTGTCGGGACTAGACGCTAACGCGGCTACAAGCCCTAAAGCCGATCACGCCGGGGGGCCGAGGGGTGGATCGAGACTGGCCAGCGCGTCGGCGATGCGTTCCAAGGTGGGACGAAAGCCCTCGAAGGAGAGACCGTCGAACGACTCCGGTTCATGCTCCACCGCACGCGCAAAAGCTGCCTTTGATCGAGCAACCGAAGCCTTCGTGCCGAATTCGTATACATCCTGCTCGATTAAATGTTGTTTCCCCTTTGTCGCGTGGGGCACGGCGCAAGGTTCTGACTCATGCAGACTGGTTGTTTCATTAAATTCGGAGGCTAGGAAGATGCGCCTACCTTCGGCGTCCTTGGTCTTGAGAATGTCGTCTTTGTAGAGCAGCTCAATACATAGGGGGGCATGCCAATCGCGCCATGGTGGCTGAGCGAGGCCAACGGCAACGACCTTGGGACCGTAGGATTGCCAGCCGTCATAGCCGACCGCATCCCTAGCGATCTTGGTGTCGGAGTCGAATAGGCAGACGGCAAGGTTCTTGGACCCAAACTCCTTCAGCCGCTCGCAGTACTCCTTGAGCCGCTGGTCGCTGCCCCGGTCAGTCTCCTCGTCAATAACCAGGCTGAGATGCGTAAATTCATCACGAGTATGGAAGAAGGCTAGGGCGGCGCGGACGTGCCCAGCGTCGGTAGGTCCCTCGGTATAGAGGTGGGCCTTTCGCGCGGTGCGCCGCACGACGGGCCGCGCCTTGAAATCCGCGTCAAGCTCTTCCAATTTGTTGGCGAGCTTTAGATAGGCCGGGTCATCCCAGCCCCGGACCGAGCCGATGTACTGGAGACGACCCCGCGCGACCAAGGCAAGCCCGGGGAATGGCTTGCCGGGGGGCCAGTTGGGATCGGGGGATGCCCGGCGCAGCGATTTGGATGCCTCGGCTGGTCCATAGCGCCTCCAGATGTGGAGCAGGGCCCCCAAGCCTCGCAAGTAGCGGCGAGGAACGTTGACCTTTTGGTTAACGATCAGGCCTGTTACGCGCTGACGCTGACAAGAGACCTGTAAACGGGTCTTGCGTCCATTGATCCGAAATCCGGCATCCTCAAGCAGGATCCGAAGGGCTCGGCCCGGGGCGGCTTGCCCCCTTCGCGAATTGCTACTCCGGTGGGAAACAGTGAGCGATCGGTCGAGAACACGAGATCGTCGGCATACCTGCTGTAGTAGCAGCCATGGCCTATCGCCAGCTTGGCAAGCTGCCTGTCCATTCCCCTGCAGATGTAGTTTGAGATGATTGGTGAGCTCGGCGCCCCTTGCGGAAGAGCGTCCCGGTGGCAACAGACCCGGGCGAGCGTGGTAGCAACCTCGTCGGGATAACCGAAGGGGAAGGAGAGGAAGAGGCCGCGGACGCGGGCGGCGGTGATCGAGGGGAAGAAGTCTTCGATGTCGATCGCGAAGACCCAGCGTTGACCAACGTGGACAGCGGCATTGGTGAGCGGGGAACGTGCGTGGGTGAAGCCATGAACGTGGGCGGGGGCACGGTAAGAGGCGGCAAGTGAGGTCGCCAGCTTGCGCTGAATCTGCTTAATCGGCGCGATTGGGGCATCGATATAACGGGGGGAACCGTTGCGCTTTGCGATCTTGAAGCACCGGTAGCGCTTCTCAACAGGAAAGGCCCATGCCCACCAATTCAATTTGCTGAGCGGCAAATCGACGAATTCGGCCAGTGCCTGGAGGCTGTAAAGGTCCGGAAGGGCGGGTTTCTCTGGAAGAAGACGTGCGGCCCGGGGCTCATCCATGCGATTGCAACCTCAATATCCGCAGACCACCGACGCGAAGCGGCGGCCTAAGTTAGACATCCGTTATCTCCCGCGAATACACAGGAGGAAGGCAGCCCCGGAACCGCACAAGCCAACGTTATTCAGCTCAGCGGACGAATGATGGAATCAACGACGCGGGGTAGCTTTTGCGGCTCTCGCGTCTTCACTCGAGGTGTATCACCCAAATTCCGCTGATCGGACTCCCTCTCTAGGCGCATCGACGGTCGGTTACGGCAAGATCGCCAGATCGGTTCCGAGCACGCAACAGCCGGCTTGGGCGCCGCCGAGATCGTCCCTGGCGACGTGAGTGGCGGCACAAACACCAGCCACACGATCGTTGTCGCGGCCCTCACCGCTCTGCTGGAGACAGTTCCGCCCGAAGCCGATCCCTCCGAGTACGAGCGAGCGGTTCTTGTCGACAACGTTCTCGGGAAGAGCACCGACGGATCTCGACGCCGGACCTTCCGGTACCTACGTGAACTCTATCTCCTGGATCGTCGGATGCTCCTCTTTCGCGGGCTCCGCGATCTCTGGGCGGACGCATCTGATGGCCGCCCTCTCCTCGCCGGGCTATGCGCCCTTGCGCGCGATGCCGTCTTTCGCGCGAGTCAGCCGCCAATCATCCGCGCTGCACCTGGCGACCAACTCACGTCTCGCGATCCTCGCCGAGGCCGTCGACGCCGCTTTCCCAGGGGTCTACAAGCAGAGCACCGCGCTGAAGATCGGCCGCAACACATTCTCGTCCTGGGAGCAAACAGGACATCTCGGTCCGCGTGCACAAGTCGATCAAGGTCCGCCGTCATGCCGTTTGCACACCGGCTGCGCTTGCGTACGCCCTGCTGCTCGGCCATCTCCAAGGCGCTCGCGGTGCAGGCGCTGTTTGAGTCAACGTGGGCAGAGGCGCTGGATCAGCCCGTCGGGCATCTCCGGAACTAGCGTTCGTGGCTTCCCAGCGCGGCCTGATTGACCTTCGCGACGCCGGCGGAGTCATCCAGGTGGGTTTTAACGCCCTGCTCCGACCTGCGGAAGTCAGCGCAGCATGAACTATATGAGTCAACTCGTTGACGCATATCGGCGTTTCGTTGATCTGCCGTGGCAGAGCGATCTTGCCCCTCCTCAGCGCGTCTGGATGGCCGTGTATCCGCCAGATCAGGAGCGTCGGGTCCGGCTGCACCTTCCCGAGTTCGAGATCGCAACAACGGCTGCGGGGCACGCGTGGGAGAGATCGACATCACGACGTCATTTGAGGAATGGATGGCGGCGAATACGTACCGCGAGCAGTACTTCGAGTCACCGGAGCTATCTCGACGGCCGTCGATGGGCGCTTTCCTTCAGTCACTCGAGGAGCGGGTTATGAGCGAGCTCGATCACACACAGTAACGCAGGCTCGGTCGATGGGTTTAGTTGGCGCCGGAACTCTCTTCGGCTTGGGAGAGACAGTTAAAGCCTCGGCCTTGCTCAACGGTGTCAGCAGCGCGGTCGAAGGACGCCTGTTGGTTTTCTTTCCCGGCGAGCACGATGGCAACAGTTACCGGCTGCTCGATGCGCGCGGACGGATGGAACTATCTCGCCACACCGATCACGCCGAACGGGAGCCGTCTGATGCCGCTGACGAACCGAGAGCTCTTCTACCGAGATCCCACCGACACGAAAATCCCGAACGACGGCGTCGCCAGGTCGCACGCCCCGAGACCGAACAACAGTGGGACGTGCTCGAAGTGGGAGCTGCAGAGCTTCGTCTGCGAAGGCGAGTACGAGCATGGGCTCGAGCGGATCCTAGATAGCTTCCTCAGCCAACCTCAGCCAGTCACAGCAGCCGGCCGTCTGGGTCAGCGGGTTCTACGGCAGCGGCAAGTCGCATCTGCGTGCGGGTGCTCGAGTACCTGTGGCGCGACACCGAGCTTCCCGGTGGCGAAGGCGCGCGGAGCCTGGTTGACGCTTCCCGACGGATATCGCGACCACCTCATGAGCTGGCCGACAGCCGGCAAGCGGCTGGAGGTCTGTGGTCGGCGGCTGGAACACTTGCGTCGGGTAGGAGCGACGGCCGTCCGGCTCGCATTCCTTTCCGTCCTGTTCGACAGCGCGGCCTCCCGGAGCAGTACCCGCTCGCCCGCTTCATGATCTGGGCGCACGAGAACGATTACCTCGACGCCGCTCGACGGCTGCAGTCGAAGGCGCAGGAAAGATCGTTCGACAAGGAAGTTCACGACCTCTACGTGTCGCCAGTCATCGCGAAGGCGCTGCTCGAGGCCGATGCGAGCCTCGGCGATTCGGTCGCAGACGTCCGTGCAGCTGCTCAAGAACGCAGTTTCCGCCGACCACGAAGGACATCACCGACGACGAGATGTTCGACGTGATGGAGGATGTCCTGCGCCTCAGGCGACAACCATGGGAAGCTGCCGCTCACCCTGGTCGTCCTCGACGAGATGCAGCAGTACATCGGCGACGACAACGCCAAGGCGCTCGCACGTCCAGAACATCGTCGAGGGTGCTCCGCACGGTTCGGCAGCCAGGTGCTGGTCGTCGCCACCGGTCAGAGCGCGCTCACGGCAACCGCCGACGCTGCAAAAGCTCATCGACCGGTTCGCGGTCCAGGTCGCGCTTTCCGACAACGACGTCGAGACAGTCGTGCGTCAGGTCGTGCTCCGCAAGAAGCCGGAGCACGTCGGCCGATCTCAGGACGGCGCTCGACGCGGTCAGCGGGGAGATCGACCGGCATCTCGGCGGCACTCAGCTCGCCGCCAAGGCGGCCGACAAGCCACGACCTCGTTGCCGACTACCCGCTGCTGCCGACTCGCCGGCGATTCTGGGAGCGGGCGCTCCGCGCGATCGACAAGGCCGGTAAGGCCGGCGTGCTGCGGACCCAGCTCAAGATCGTCCACGAAGCCGCGCGCGATGTGGCCGACGAGCCGATCGGGCATGTCGTCGGCGGGGACTTCGTCTACGACGCAGCAGTCGCCGGGCATGTTGCAGAGCGGCGTTCTGCTCAAGGAGATCGACGAACTCATCCGTGGACTGCGACGACGAGGGCGCCGACGGCGAGCTCAAGTCCCGTATCTGCGCGCTGGTGTTCCTGATCTCCCAGATCCCGCACAGACGGATCGGGCGGCGACACCGGGCATGCGAGCGACGGCGCCGATCATCGCCGATCTCCTGGTGGAGGATCTCGCCGACGATGGCGCCACGCTCCGCAAGGCGCGTCCCGAGCTGCTCGAAGAGCTCGTCGACCGAGGGCCGGCTCATGCAGATCGACGACGAGTACCGGCTGCAGACCGCAGAGGGCGCGGAATGGGACGAAGGACTACCGCAGCCGCAGTGCCGTCCATCCGGGACGACGCCAGCGCGCATGAGCCAGCTGCGGAACGAATGGCTCGCAGCAAGCGGTCGACGAGAGCTCGGCTGGCTTGAAGCTGGCCCACGGCGCGAGCAAGACGCCGCGCAAGATCGACCAGCCACTGGGGCCAGGACGAGCCGACACCTCCGAGGGCAGACGTCCCGGTCTGGATCCGGGACGAGTGGTCAGTTACCGAGGCGACGGTCGAAGAAGGCCGCCGCCGAGGCTGGCGACGAGAGCCCGATCGTGTTCGTGCTTCCTTCCGAAGCGCGAGGCCGACCAGATCAAGGACGCGCTGGCGAGTTACGCGGCGGCGCAGGACACAGTCGAGCAGCAAGCCCGACGCCGCAGACCGACGAAGGCAAGGCAGCGCAGCGGGCCATGCAAGACACGCATCGCAACGGACGAGCGAGCGGCTGACAGTCTCTTCGCCAGGCGTCGTTGCAAAGCGCGGGTCTTCCAGGGCGGCGGTAACGAGCTGACGACGTCGGCATCGCTCCGGACGCCGTCGAGACTGCCGCCGACCGCTCTCTCGTCCGCCTGTTCCCGAAGTTCGGGCTGGCCGACAACCCGAACTGGGGCAAGGTCGTCACCAAGGCGCGCGACGGTGCGCCGGACGCGCTGGACGCGGTCGGGCATCACGGGGAGCCGACCACGCAACCCCGTGTGCAAAGAGGTACTGGCCGCGATCACGCGCGGGCGGGACGAAGGGGAGCCGAACTCCAGAAGCGCTTCGACGCGCCGCCGTTCGGCTGGCCGAAGGATGCGGTCAACGGCGCGATCCTCGCCCTGTTCGCCGCGGGCAACATCCGGGCCAGCCGAGGACGGCAAGCCGCTCGCTGGGCCCGAAGGAGCTCCCGCCGACCAGATCGGCAAGGCGACCTTCTACAAGGAGGACGAGCCGCCAACCGCAGTCAGCAGCTCGCGGTGCGGGGCTTGCTGACGACGGCCGACATCTCCTACGCGAACCGGTCAGGAAGGCGCCCAGATCCCAGCGCTGCTGCAGCGCCTCAAGGACCTCGCCGACGGGCGGGAGGGCCGCCACCGCTTCCCGAGCTTCCCGACACCGATCACATCCACGGTCCTGCGCCCTCGGCGGCAACCAGCTGTTCCGGGCTGTTGCCGACGACCATGATCGGCTGAGCCATGACCTCGAACGATGGCGGGCGGCCGATCAGAAGCGCGAGCAGCGCGAGACTGAGCTGGGGCGAGCTCGAACGACTGCTGCGTCATGCTGCAGGTCTTGCCGGTGGCCGACACGGTCGATCCGCCAGCGCACGCGATCCGCGACGGCCGCCAACTGCTCGATGACCCGGATCCGGTCAAGCCCACTGCTCGACGAGCTGGCCGACGCGCTTCGCAGCGAGCTCAAGGAGCGCGAGGCGCTAGCAGGCCGCCAACCGAACGCGATTGCAAGAGCTGGAGGCCTGGGCGGAGTGGGGCAAGCTCGATCCCGACCGACCGCGAGTCGATCATCGACGACGCAGGGCTCGCGCTCGACACCCGCCCGACGTCGCGACCGACGACGAGGCTGCTTGAGGCGCTCGACACCATCCCGCTCAGCGGCGTGGCAGAGACCGGATCGGCCTTGTGCCGAGCCGTCGCGACCAGGCGAGGCAGCGCGCGGCGCAAAAAGCTCGAGCCCGAGAGCGTGCAGCGTCAACCCGCCCCCGGCAACCCTCAAGACGCCCGAGGAACTCGACGCCTACCTCGACGCAGCTTGCGCGAGCAAGTCGCATGCCCCACCTCGAAAGCCGACAAGACCGTGATCATCTGAGGGCCCGACTATGCGAGCCCTTCCTCACCACCTCGAAAAGAGCTCTGAGATCGCTGTCCTCGCCGCCCGCCGCGCTCGGAGAGCGCCTCCCGTGCCGCGATTGACAGTCCTCGGCGTGTTCGCCGAGCGCCGCCCTGAGCACCTCGACGAAGAGCGAGCGGCGCTGCGCAACGGCCTGCGCGCCAAGTGGCGCCAGCTCGGCGGCGACCGAGGAGCTGCTGGTCGCTGAGTGCGCCTATGAGCAATGGCACCGTCTGCTCTTCGCCCGCTTCCTCGCCGAGAACAACCTCCTGCTCCACCCGCAGTATCGCGCGCCGGTCACCCTCGAGGAATGCGAGGAGCTCGCCGACGAGCTCGGCGAGCCCGACGGCTGGTCGGTGGCGGCGCGCTTCGCCGCCGAGATCCTGCCTGGCATCTTCCGGCTCGACGACCCGTGCGTTCGCCTGCGCCTCGCGCCCGAGGGTCGCGATCGCGCTGGAGACGATCCTCGCCGGCCTCCCGGCCGAGGTTTTCGCTGCCGACGACGCGCTCGGCTGGGTCTACCAGTTCTGGCAGAAGGACAAGAAGGACGAGGTCAACGCTTCCGAGCGCAAGATCGGCGGCGCCGACCTCGGCCCGGTCACCCAGCTCTTCACCGAGAACTACATGGTCCGGTTTCTGCTCGAGAACTCACTCGGCGCCTGGTGGGCAGCTCGTCACCCCCACAGCCCGCTGGTCGAAGGCTTCGAATACCTGCGCTTCGACGAGAGGGAAAGCCGGCCGCCGGCTCGTTTGACGGCTGGCCTGAACGCGTCGCCGAGGTCACGGTGATGGATCCGTGCTGCGGATCGGGCCACTTCCTCGTCGAGGCCTTCTCGATGCTCTGGCAGATGCGCGCCGAGGAGGAGGGGCTTGACCCCGTCGCGGCCCAGGATGCCGTCCTTCGCGACAACCTATTCGGCCTCGAGCTCGATCCGCGCTGCGTTCAGATCGCGATGTTTGCGTCGCGCTGCAGGCCTGGAAGGCCGGCGGCGGTTGGCGCGAGCTCCCGATCCCGAACATCGCCTGCTCGGGGATTCCGGTCAAGGCGCCGGTCGAGGAATGGACGGCGCTCGCCAACGGCGATCGAGCGCCTCGAAAACGCCCTGGTTCGACTCCACATCCTCTTTCAGAGAGGCAGACACCCTCGGCAGCCTGATCGACCCGAAGCGCGCGGCCGAGATCAGCGATCCGACCGGGCTTCAACGCTCGATCGAAGACGTCGACTGGGAGGAGGTGGCGCCGCTGCTCGGGCAGGCTGCGGCGAGGAGGCAGCCGATCCGGCGACGGCGGTGCTTGGCGCCGACGTGGCCGGCATGGCACGGGCGGCTGATCTGCTCTTCGCGCAGTTATTGGTTGGTGGCGACGAACGTGCCGTATCTTGCGCGCGGCGCAGTCAGGACAGCACTTGGCGAGTACGTGGCGCACGTACTCGACGGCCGCCGCCGACCTAGCGACTGTTCATCGTAGCGATCGCGCGACTCGGATGGCTCGCGGCGGCGACTGTCGCGTTTGTCAGTCCCTCAGAACTGGATGCTCTCGAGCCGCTACGAGAGTTTCGGAGCGATCTGCTTAGCGAGTCGACCTGGCTATCTGTCGCGCGCTTGGGCGCCGGTGCCTTTCGAGCATCGTATCGCAGGTCGAAGTCGTCCATGTCGTCCTGGTCGCTTACGTCCAGATGGAGTCCGCCACGGCGACACGATCTCGTGCACGTCGATCTGATCAGCCTCGGACGCGGAGCCGCAGACGGACGCGCTCAGCTGCGATCGATCACGCTTCTGAGCGCAAGCCGCACCAGCGCGAAATCCGACTTCAGTCTGGACGTTCATCTGGGCGACGGCCAGCTCGCTTGGCGAGCTATCGCCAACGGCGCTCAGGGCTACGACCGGCGATGAGCCGCTTCCGCCGGCGGTTCTGGGAGCTGCCGCGATCGCAGCGAATGGCTGGGAGCGATTACCAGACTCACGTGACGGTCGAGGCCGTACTGGGCGCGAGTACATCGTGGACGTGGGTCGATGGTCGACGGCAGCATCGGCGCTCGGTGCGCGTCTCCGAGGCGATGGCGCGTGGGACAAAGCGGCGTCGCGTGTCAGCCAGATGGCGACCTCCCGTCGCGCTCTATCGCGGGCCATCTTTCGACAGCATCGCGGCCGTCGTCCTTCCCGACGACGATCGACTTGCCGCGCATCTGGGCGTTCTGCTCGTCCGGAGTTCGAGCGATTCCGTTCGGCAGCTCGACCGACAGCTGAAGGTCGACCAACGCGACCTTCACGAAGGTCCCCTTCGACATCGACCACTGGCGCAAGGTCGCCGAGGAGCAGTCCCCGACGGCCTTCCCGAGCCCTAGTCCAACGACCCGACCCAGTGGCTGTTCAGGGCCGCCCTGAGGACTCGACCGCCCCGCTTCAGGTCGCGGTGCGCGTCTGCTCGGCTATCGCTGGCCCGAGCAGCGGAAGCCGACGATCTCGATCCGCTCGCCGACCCCGACGGCATCGTCTGCCTTCCCTCGGTCGCGGGCGAGCCGCCGGCCGCCGATCGGCTTCAGCAGCTGCTTGCGACGCATTCGGCGAGACCTGGTCGCCGGCGAAGCCGAGCAGCTGCTCGAGCAGGCCGGAAGCAAGAAGAAGAACCTCGCCGACTGGCTTCGCGACGAGTTCTTCAAACAGCACTGCGCGCTGTTCGGAACCGCCCGTTCATCTGGCACATCTGGGATGGCCAGCGCGATGGCTTCTCGGCGCTGGTCAACTACCACCGCCTCGATCGCAAGAACGCTGGAGAGGCTGACCTACACCTACCTCGGCCAAGACTGGGTCGAGCGCCAGCGAGCCGCGGTGCGAGGACGGAGAGGCCGGCGCCGAAGCACGGCTCGCGGCGGCGCTCGAGCTGCAGCGAAAGCTCGAGGCGATCCTCGAGGGCGAGCCGCCCTACGACATCTACGTGCGCTGGAAGGAGCTGCGCGAGCAGCCGATCGGCTGGGACCCCGACCTCAACGACGGCGTTCGCCTCAACATCCGCCCGTTCGTCGAGGCCGGCGTGCTTGCGCTCGAAGTTCAACATCCACTGGAAGAAGGACCGCGGCAAGAACCCCGACGGCTCTGAGCGCCACAACGACCTGCATCTGTACGCTTGCCGAGAAGCAGGCGGCGCGGAGGGGGTGGCGGCGTGAGCGAAACCGTGCTCGACCGGCTCGTGGCGCGACTCGACGAGGCGCTCGCGCTACAACGAGAACGCGTCAGGTGGCGCCGGTTGCGCTGCTCTGGCCGGACGGCGGCTCGCAGTGGGAGCCGGTCGATCGCGCGAGCTGCGGGAGCGGCGCCCGTGCTGACGCTCGGCGAATACGACCCCGACGCGCGACAGGGCCCTGCGTATTGGCTGCGCTGCGTCGTCGCCGGCACAATCGACGGTCGACGTGCCGGACGGGCACGCCGATCGTCTACCTGCCGGGCGTCGCTCGCGAGCGAGCTGCGCGCGGTCGAGGCGTGCCCGCCCGAGCTGGCGCCGATAGCTGAGCTGCAGTACCGCAGCCAATGGTTCTCGCACCCGAACGGCAAGGACTGGACCGTGCGGGCGCTTCTTCGTCAACAGCGAGCGCGGCCTCGGCCTGCAGATCGCCGACGATGCAGAGACGCGCGACGGCGCTGGTCGCTGGCGCTCGGACCGCTTCTCGATCAGCCGGTCGACCGGCTCGAGGACGCAGTATCTCGACGCGGACTTCTTCCATGGCTCTGATCAACCCCGATCCGGTCCAGAACCTTGCTCGATTGGATCGACGATCCCGCAGGCCTTCAGGCAGCGGGCTCGGCGAGCGCAGCTGGGACGCGTTCGTCGCAGCAATGCAAGGCGGACTCGGCTTCGACCCGGAGACGGACGGTGTGATCACGGCCGCCGAGAAGCTCGGGCGACGGCGAGGACGCCTGGGAGCAGGTCTGGAAGCGGTTCGCCGAGACGCCCGAGCGATATCCGGGCATCCCAGAGCGACTGCGCGAGGCCAAGCCGCTCGGAGCTCATGCTCGAAGCCGCCGGCGCGTGGCCGCAGGACAACGAGGCCGGCGAGGAGCAGCTGCGGACGCTGCTCTTGGACTTGCGGTCGCTGACGACCGAGGGAGCACGTGCAGAGATCGTGCGCGCTCGAGGAGGAGCACGCGTGGCGCCGGGCTACGGTCTGGGCCGAGCTGGACGGGCGCCGCTCGCGTTCGCCCTGGAGCAGCTCGCGCTGCTCGCCGGAGATCACGGCGCAGCCGCTCGCAGCCGGCGATCTGCGCGATCGCGTCGCCGACTACGCCGAGCGCGGATGGAGGGTCGACGACGCCGTGCTCCGCGCGCTCGCAGCCGCGCCGATCGCCGATGATCGCGACGCCGTCTCGGCGGCCGCTCGACTGCGATGTACCGGCCGTGGCTCGACGCGGCTGCGAAGGCGCTTCAGGCCGCGATCGGGCCGGACGGCCAACTGCGCTACCTACGAGCCGGCGCGCCCGTAGCACCGCGGCGGGCGTCGTCGACGCTGTTCGTCGACGGTCTGCGCCTCGACGTCGCCCAACGCTCCGGCGAGCGGCTTGGCGAGCGCCGGCGCTTACAGGTCGACCTCGGAGCGAGCCTTGCAGCGCTGCCGACGGTCACCCAGACCGCGAAGGCCGGCTGTGGCCCCGGTGGGCGAAGGGGCGCTCGCTGCCGGCCCGGACCTCCACGCCGGCCAATGCGTCGACGGGCACCAAGGCGACGATGCAGGTCCTGCGTTCGCTGATGAGCGAACGGCGTGCAGGTTCTCGGCGCCGCCGATACAGGCGACCCGTCGGGTCGGCGTGGACCGAGACCGGCGAGCATCGATCAGATCGGGCCACGACTTCGGCATCCGGCTGGTCGACGAGCTCGACGACGAGGTCGACGGATCGCTGCGACGGGTCCGGGAGCTGCTCGAAGCTGGCTGGCGCCGGTCGACGTCGTCACCGACCACGGCTGGATCCTGCTCCCGGCGGCATGGAGAAGGTCGAGCTGCCGGCGCGACGACCGAGGTCAAGAAGGGCCGTTGCGCGCGGCTCAAGGAGGGCCGAGGTGTCGACGTCCCGACTGTGCCGTGGCACTGGGACAGGGACGTGCGGATCGCTATTGCGCCGGGCATCACCTGCTTCGAGGCGAACAAGATCTACGAGCACGGCGGTGTCAGCCCCCAGGAGTGCGTCGTTCCACGGCTATCGTGTCACCGCGCGGCACGAGGCCAGACGACCGGCGTGCGCCGAGATCACGAGGGTCAAGTGGCTCGGCCTCATGTGCCGGATCGAGTTCACCGGCGTGCGGCACGGCGTCGAAGGTCGACCTGCGCGGCCTCGCCGGCGGACGCGAAGACGAGCATCGCCGAGAAGGCAAAGGAGACCAGCGGCGACCGGAAGGGTCTCGCTCGTCGTTCCCGACGAGGACCTCGAAGGCGAGCGCAGCTTACGTCGTCGTCGTCGGCCGCAGACGGCAGCGTCCTCGCCCAGCGTGAGGTCACGGTGGGAAGAACCGATGAGCGAGCTCGACGAGCTCGACCGGCTCGCCGCCGAGGTCTTCGAGGGCTACCTCGTCCGGAAGGATCTCGCCCAGCAGTTCCGCGGCCAGTACCCGGTTCCCACCTACGTCGGCGAGTTCCTTCTCGGCCGGTACTGCGCGACCACCGATCCCGAGGAGATCGCCGAGGGGCTGGAGATCGTCGAGCGCTCGATGAAGGAGCGGACGGTTCGCGCCGGCGAGGAGGAGCTGTTCAAGTCCCGCGCCCGCGAGAAGGGGCGGATCAAGATCATCGACCTGCTCCGGGCGCGGCTCGATGCCAAGTCGCGACGCCTACAAGGCCGAGCTGCCGAGCCTGCAGCTCAGACGACATCCACATCTCCGACGAGCTGGTCAACGAGCACGACCGAATGCTGACCGGCGGCTTCTACGCCGAGGTAACGCTCGAGTACATCGCCGCGCTCGGCAAGGAATCGGGCGGCCAGCCGTTTCGGGTCGAGTCGGTCCGGCCGATTCAGATGTCGACCCGTGATGCGCTGGACACGTTCGTCGCGGGCCGCTCGCATTTCACGCTTGGAGCAGTGGCGGGGGCTGCTGCTGCGAAGCGTCGGGTTCGAGCCCGCGCGGTTCACCGCGCGTCAGCAGGACGTCCTGCTCGCTCGGATGGTCCCGTTCGTGGTCACCAACTACAACGCCGTCGAGCTCGGTCCACGCGGAACCGGCAAGTCGCACCTGTTCCAGCAGATCTCGCCCTACGCGCATCTCGTCTCGGGCGGCAAGGCGACGATCGCCAACATGTTCGTCAACAACCGCACCGGCCGGCGGGGACTCGTGGCGCAGTACGACGTGATCTGCTTCGACGAGGTCTCGGGCGTCTCCTTCGACACGAAGGAGGGCGTCAACATCCTCAAGGGCTACATGGAGTCCGGCGAGTTCAGCCGCGGCAAGGAGAGCATCCGGGCCGAGGGTGGGATCGTCATGGTCGGCAACTTCGACGTCGACGTCTATGAGCAGCTGCGCCAGGGCCACCTCTTCGGGCCGATGCCGAAGGAGATGCGCGACGACACGGCGTTCCATGACCGCATCCACGCCTACCTCCCCGGCTGGGACGTCCCGAAGCTCGACCCGTCCTACTTCACGGATCACTTCGGGTTCGTCAGCGACTTCCTCGCGGAGTGCTGGAGCCAGCTGCGCCGCGTGTCGCGCCTGGACGTCACCCAGGGCCGATCGACTGGGGCCGCGCAGCTGAGCGGCCGTGATCGGCGCGCGGCGAACAACACCGTCAACGGGCTGCTGAAGCTGCTCTGGCCCGATCCCGAGATGGAGGTGCCCGATGAGGCGCTCGCGTGGGCGGCCGAGCTCGCCCTTGAGCTGCGGCGGCGCGTCAAGGAGCAGCAGGCGTTCATCGGCGCTGAGGAGTTCGGCGAACGTCGATCTGAGCTATCGCGTCGGCGACGGACCCGGAGACGATCGTCTACTGCGAGAGTCGGTGCAGCACGTGGCGGCGAGACGTCAGAGCTGCGGCGCCGCAGACGCGGGACAGCGAGGTCTTCCCGAGCCCGAACCCGACGAGGTCACATCGACAACGACGCCAATGGCGCGCGACGTACGCGTCGGCGACACCATCGACGAGCGATTCGAGGATCGTCGAGGTCCTCGGCGAGGGCGGGTTCTCGCGCGTATACCGAGTCCAAGACGAGGTCGAAGGTGAAGAGCGAGCCCTCAAGCTCTTCGACAACGCCGCCGGCTACGACGCGGTTCGCCGAGAGATCGGCGCGCTGCGGAAGGTCCAGCACCCGAATGTCGTTCAGGTCTATCTGGGCCGGCAAGACGAGCGACGGCGACTGGTACCTCATCACGGAGTACATCGAGGGCGAGTCGCTCGAGGAGTACGTCAACGGCGAGCGTCAGCTCAGGGACCGAGAGGCCGTCGACGTCGCGCTCGACATCCTCGACGCGCTCGTGGCGATCCATCCGAACGCCGAGCGGCTCGCTGAGCTCGACGCGCAAGCAGACAAGACGGAGGGCTTTCCGAGGCGGAGTTCGGCGAGTGGCAAGCGCTTCAGGAGAAGGGGCTCGTCCACCGAGACATCAAGCCCCTGAACGTCATGCTGACGCGGAGCGGGGCGAAGCTGCTGGACTTCAACATCGCCTCGCGTGTTGGCGACCCGGTCAAGACGCAGTCCGGTACCCCGCCGTACCAGGCGCCCGACGCCGACCTGACGCGCTGGGACGTATCGACCGACCTGTTTCGCCGTCGGGGTGCTGCTGTACGAGCTGCTTTGCAATGGCGAGCATCCCTATCCCGATTCACAGCCTAAGGTTGGCGAGGAAACACTCGATCCGGCGAGCGTTCGCCCGGAGTTGAGCCAGGAGGTCCGAGAGTTCCTCGGCCGGGCCTGCGCGTCGAGCCGAGCCGAGCGATTCGCTACCGCCTCGGAAATGGCGGCTGAGCTAAGGCGCGTGCGGGCGACGGCATAGCTCTGCGTTTCTGATCCGTGCTCGCCCTCAGATCGATGCCTGGCAGCGGGTCCCAGGCTCGGAGGTTGCGGGATCCTTCAGCCTTTCGGAACCCTGGGGCGCAACACGGCCGCACGAGCTCGGTCAGTACGTATTACGGGCGCCGACGTCCCTCGGGCGGCCTGTTCCATCTCATCGACCCTTGAACGGTGCGAGTGCGCGGTGGCGGCGTTTGCTGGATGAGCGTTCTCAAGGTCAGAGAATCGCCGCGCAAATCCGTTCCGGGTAGCCTTTCCCCTCCGGATGCCCGCACACTATGCCGTCTACGTTATCCAGTTGCGATCTCGCTGCCCGCGCTGCAAGGCCAAGCGCAAACCGGGCATCCGTTGCTGCCTCTATGTTGGCTACACGAGTAAGACACCGCAAGCGCGGCTTGCGCAGCACCTCGATCCCCCGCCAGGCTTCAAGGCGACGGTGGTCACGCACTGCGGTGGGATGCTGCGTCCGGAACTTGCGTCTGGATTGTTATTTGGCACGCAGGAGGATGCGGAAAATGCCGAGGCCTCGCTGGCTGCCTATTTGCAGGGCCGCGGCTACACGGTGTTCGGCGGCGCACGGCCGCGATAGAACGAATGTTAGGTAGCAGACGAGATAAACAATGCGCTCGCGACAATTCGGAACGGAATGTAGCCCACCAAGGAGCGCCTTGATACCGTGCCGTCTCTCGTTAAGCCCGGTGCTTAGAATTCCTGCGCTGGCGGTCGTCGTCGGCTGAGGTACGCCGAGGGCATCCCGTAACTTACGCTCTAATTCCGTGCGGCGGTTTCTGTAGAAGGTTAGGAAATCTTGCACATCATCTGAGGCACCGGATATCGAGTGAAGCGCAGCAATAGCGGCCCGATCAGCGGAATCAGGAAACTGCGACTCAAGCCAAGTGCCGTCTCCGTCCACACCTGCCGGTACACGTGACCGACATCGTCACCTAACGCCTGCGCGCAATGACCCTTGAAGTCCTTGGTGTAGGTCGACTCCTCCAGCATCCTCACCACCACCCCTACCACCGCCTCCTGCGGGGCGAAGAACCGGAACGGGTAGTCACCGTGGGACTCGATGACCTCGACCTCCGGGTCGCCGATCAGCTCGATGAACTTCTCGATGTGCTCGCGCCTCCGGGCCCTCACCTTCATCTGGCCCTCGGCCTCACCGTCCTTCATCACGTTGAAGAAACCGTGCTCGGTGTAGATCCACATTCCTGATGCTCCTTTCAGGAGGTCCACTCCGGCAGCGCGCAGCCGCAGCAGGCAGGTGTCGGGGAAGTAGCCGTCGCCGAGGACCTCGGCCCAGAAAGCCGGGTCGTCCGCGGACCAGCCGGTGCCGCAGGTCGGGCAGCTGGTGCTCGCCTCGCCCGAGGCGGTTCGGGTCGATCTCCAGCTCGACCAGGCGATCGGGGAGCCAGAGCATCGAGTAGCCGGTGCGGGCGGCCCAGTCGATCAGCGGGCCCTCGTCGTCGTCTTCCTCGCTGCGGCAGAGGAAGCGGGCGATCAGGTCGCGGCGGCCGCTCTCGCCGTCGACCTCGGCCACGGTGAGGTCGGCGAGGGCGACTTCGGGGGCGAGCTGGCGCTCGGCGGCGATCGGAGGCGCCTGACCATCGGCGGCTCCAGGCCGCAGCCAGAGCCGCCCGGCGCGGATCGTCGCCGCGGAAGGTCGGCTGGTGCTCGATCTCCGCCTGGGCGATCAGCTCCTCGACCATCTCCCCGAGCTCGTCGGGGTCGATCTCGAACCGCTCCTCCCACTCTTCCCAATCCATGCCGATATGGGTCGCGGCGCGGGCGGGGGATCTGACGCTTCGGGAGGTTCTTCAGGCCGCCGCGATGCCGCCCTCGGCGGGGGCCGTGCCCGGCTCGTCGGCGGCGAGCTTGCTGGAACCGTTCTTGGTCGCCTGCAGCTGGCGCCGCACCTGGGCGAGGGTGCGGTCTCCCGGCATCAGGTCCTCGCTGAGCCAGGCGCTGTGGAAGCGTCGGCCCAGCCCGAGTGCGCCGATCTGGCGCCAGGCATCGGCGCAGGCATCGGCCAGCTCCCACATCGCCTCGAGGATCTCCTCGGCGGAGAGGTCTTCCAATCCCAGGTCGCGGGAGGCCCAGACGGTGCCCCTCTCCGGCACGTAGGTGAAGTCGAGCTGGTCGTGGTCGTGGTCGAGCTGGTCGACGAGCGGGCGGATCCAGCGGTAGGCGCCCTCGCTGATCTCCCAGACCGCGCAGGAGGTGAGGCAGGGGCCGGGAATGCCCTCATCGCGCTCCGGGCGCACCGCGACGTCGGGCCCCAGCAGATCGACCGCGTAGATCACCCAGCCGTTGCGAAGGACGCGGCTCTCCAGACCGAGGTGGCCGAGCTTGCCGGTGACCTCGCGGACAGCGTAGGGAAGGGCATCGGAAACGGAGGTGAGCTGATCGACGGCGGATTCGACCGAACCGCTCTGCCCGGGTGACGCCTCTGAGTCGCTCATTCCCACCCCTCCTTTGGGTTCCTCAGCGGTGGGAGTCCTTGGGGCTTTGTCCTATCTGACACTACGCCCCATATCGGCGGTTGGACGTGTTGTCTGTACCTATGTCACAGATAACCTACCCGTTTTGCGGGAACTCTCAATGCCCCATGCATAGGTTTCCGACAACTGGGTAGGTGATTGGGTTTGCCGCGCTGCCCGCGGCCGGCCCCAGCGGCTCAGGCCCCGGCCGGCGTCGCCTCCGCCTCCTCGCGCTCCCGCTTGGCGATCTCGGCCAGCTGCTTGAACTGGATCACCTGGCCGCCGGCGCCCCAGCTGCCCTCGGCGACCTCGTGGAACAGCACCCAGACGCGCATCGCGTCCTCGGCCCCGAGCCCGGCGGCCTCGCTGACCGCCTCGGTCGCCGCCTCGACGAACTCGCCGCGGCGGCGGTCGGAGAGCGCCCCCTCCGGCGTGGTGACGTCGATCTTGAAGGTCGGCTCCGAGACCGGCCGCCCGGCCGCCCGCACCGCGCCCTCGGGCAGCTCGTGCACATAGGACCAGGTGACGTTGCGGAAGAAGTCGGTATCAGGTGCCCGCTCGGCGCGGAGCAGCCTGGTGGTCAGCTCCTCCAGCAGCGTTTCGCGGGTCTCGGGCGCCAGCGCGCCCTCCGGGTAGGTCAGCTCGAAAACCGGCATTTCGGTCCTTTCGTCGGGAGCGCCCCCACCCTACTCCCCGGGCTAGGCGACGGAGACCTCTCGCTCACTGCCGCCCAGCGGCTCGCGCTCGGTCTTCGCCCAGCCGTCGCGGGAGATGATCTGGCGCAGGGTGGAGCGCATCAGCACCGGCCAGATCATCCAGGTGTAGATCGCGTAGAGGTGGCCGATCAGGAAGCCGATCACCCAGCCGCGCAACCCCTCGCGGGTGCGGCTCGCGATCGCCCCGAGCACGGTGCCGCCGAAGGCGAGCAGGTAGAAGGCGGCGAGCATCCAGGTCGGCCCTCCCGCCCAGAAGGGGGCGACGCCGGTCAGCGCGAAGACGACCGCGGCGATCAGGGCGACGCCGATGATCCCCTGCCAGAAGGGCATCAGCAGGTAGGCGAGCAGCTCGATCCGCGGCCCGATCCCAACCGCCGGCGAGCGCATCAGCCCGCCCGCCAGGGCCATCGCCTGCAGGTTGCCCTGCGACCAGCGGGTGCGCTGGCGAAACAGCGCCTTGGGGCTGGAGAGCCCCTGCTGGTCGACCGTGCCGCGGAGCTCCTGGCGGCCCTTCCAGCCGGCCTCGATCAGCCGCAGGCCGAGGTCCTGGTCCTCGGTGAGGCGGTCGCGCCACGGCCCGCGGCCGTCGGCGACCTCGTCGAGGGCGCTGAGCCGGTTGAACTGGCCGTTGCCGCCCATCCCGGCCGTGCCCCAGCCGTTCCGCCCCGCCTGGAAGAGGTAGCCGTAGACGGAGAACTCGACGTCCTGGAGCCAGGTGAGCAGGCGATGGCGGTTGTAGATGCGGACCAGCGACTGCACCCCGCCGACCTCGGGGTCGGCGAAGTGGGTCGCGGCGCAGGCCGGCGCCTCGGGATGGAGGCGCCCGTCGGCGTCGACGATCGCGACGATCACCCGCTCGCGGCCCTCCTTGATCGCGTCGAGCCAGTGGTAGGCCTGGTCGAGCGCCGCCGCCTTGCCCTTGCGCGCCTCCGGCTCGCGGCGGTGGATCGTGGTCAGGTCGGGATGGTCGATCCCGGCGAGGATCTCCGCGGTGCGGTCATCGGAGCCGTCGTCGATCACCAGCACCCGCCGCTCGGCGAGGTCGAGGGCGAGGAGGCGCTCGACGCTGTCGCGGATCGTCACCTCCTCGTTCAGCGCCGGGACCAGGAAGACCCAGGAGAAGCCGTCGGCCTCGCCGGGGCTCGCCTCGGGCGCGGTGCGCATCGCCCGCTGGCCGCGGACGAAGAGCAGCAGGCTCCAGGCGAACATCGCGACGATCACGCAGAGCGCCAGGGCGAAGTAGGCCTCCCAGCCGGCCGGCAGACCCCCGAATGGCCAGAGGTCGGCCACCGCTAGGCCCCGGCGCCGCTGTCCGGCTGGGCGAGCAGGCCGCCGGCGCCGAGCGAGGCCTCGAGCCGCTCCGGATGGGGATCGAACTCATAGCCGGCCGCCTCGACCACCTCGGCGCGGTTGTAGCCGGGGCCGAAGGGAGTCGGCGGCTCGCCGCCGAGCAGGATGTGCTCGAGCGCCGCGACGATCCGCTCCGCCGCCCGGCCGTCGCCGTAGGGGTTGGGCGCCTCGGACATCTCGGCGTAGGCGATCGGGTCGGTGAGCAGGCGGCTGCCCTCGGCGAAGATCCGCTCGGCGTCGGCGCCGACCAGCCGCAGGGTGCCGGCGTCGAGGCCCTCGGTCCGCTCGGTCGTATTCCGGGTGACCAGCACCGGCTTGCCGAGCGAGGGCGCCTCCTCCTGGATCCCGCCGGAGTCGGTGATCACGAAGAAGGAGCGGGCCAGCAGCCGGGAGAAGGTCGCGTAGCCGAGCGGCTCGGTGAGCAGGACGTTGTCGAGCCCGCTGAGGTGCTCGGTGAGGACCTCGCGCACCGCCGGGTTGGGATGGACCGGGAGCACGTAGGAGACATCGGGGTCGGTGCCGGCGAGGCGCTTGACGCCCTCGGCGATCGCCACCAGTCCGTCGCCCCAGTTCTCGCGGCGGTGGGCGGTGATCACGACGATCCGCCGCTCGGAGTCGTGCAGCGCCTGCAGCTCGGGGTTGGCGAAGCGCACGTCGATCTTCGAAGCCCAGTGCAGCGAGTCGATCCCGGTGTTGCCGGTGACGAAGATCTGGCCGACCGGGACGTTCTCGTTGATCAGGTTCTCGAGGTTCTTCGCGGTCGGGGCGAAGTTGAGGTCGGCGATGCAGGTGATCAGCTGGCGGTTGAGCTCCTCGGGGAAGGGGGTGAGGTTGTTGCCGCCGGTGCGCAGGCCGGCCTCGATGTGCATCACCGGTATCCGCATGTGGAAGGCGGAGAGGGCCGCGGCCATCGCCGAGCTGGTGTCGCCGTGGACGAGGACCACCGCCGGGAAGCGCCCGTTCAGGGTGTCCTCCGGGGTCGGGGTCTGGTCGGGCTCGAGGTCGAAGCGCTCGGCGCAGAAGTCCTCGAACCGCCTCATCACCGACGCGACCCGCTCGTTCAGGTTGGAGCGCCGCGACCCGGCCCACAGCGCCACGTCGGACTTGATCCCGGCCAGCTCGAAGATGTAGTCGACCATGCGGCTGTGCTGGCCGGTGGAGATGATCAGCGGCTCGTAGCACTCGCTCTTCTGCAGCGCGAGGATCACCGGGAGCAGCTTGATCGCCTCCGGCCTGGTGCCGACGACGATCGGCACGACCAGCTGCGAGCCGGGCTCGCGCAGCGAGGCGCGCGCCGCGGACCCTTCTGCGGCCGCGATCCGTGCTCGGGCTCGCGGCGCGAATCCATCGCCTGGTCGAGCTCGTCGGGGTGAAGCGCCGGCTCCGCCTGGTGGGGCTCGACCGCGGCCAGGGGCTGTGGATCGGCGTCGAGCATGCTCACGGTAGGTATCGGCGCCGCCGCCGGGCGGCTTTAGCCGAGCGGGCGCGGTTCAGGCGCGATCTCACGAAACACCGCTTCAGGGCGTTTGATTGGTAGATGGCGACAACGAGGAGATCCCGATGAGCACCTACACGACGACCACCGATACCCCGCTCGGCGAGCTGCGCCTGATCGGCGACGGCGAGGCGCTGAGCGCCGTGCAGCTTCCCGGCCTACACGCCCGCCGCGGCGGCTGGGTCGAGGACGAGGCCCCCTTCGCCGAGGCCGCGGCGCAGCTCGGGCAGTACTTCGCCGGCGAGCGGCGCGAGTTCGAGCTGGCGCTCGCGCCCAGCGGCGGCAGCGGCTTCGAGCGGGCGGTCTGGGAGCAGATCGCCGCGATCCCCTACGGCGAGACCGAGAGCTACGGGGCGATCGCCCGGGCGCTCGGCCGCCCCGACCGCGCCCGCGCCGTCGGTGCCGCAACCGGCCGCAACCCGCTGGCGATCATCGTCCCCTGCCACCGGGTGATCGGCTCCGACGGCTCGCTGACCGGCTACGCAGGCGGCCTCCCGGCGAAGCGGGCGCTGCTCGAGCTCGAGGCGGGCGCCCGCCAGGAATCGCTGCTCTGAAAGACCCTGGGACGCTTCGCAGCTGTTGGCAGTTCAGCGCGGATCGTTTCGGTAGGCAACGGCGCGGTGTCGAATCGCCACCACCCTGACCAGACGATCGCCTTCGGTCAGCTGATAGACGATCCGAAATGCTCCGACGCGGAGCGAGCGAAGTCCCCGCAGGCGACCCCTAAGCGCGTGCCCTGTGAGGGGTTCACGCTCGAGCCCTCGAAGCGCTTCCTCGACCGCGTCGATAAGCGGCCAACTCAGCTCGAGCAGATCGCGCCGTGCCGTGCGCGCGAGGACGACGCGCGCCACCGTTCAGCGTCGAGCCCTGAGATCGGCCAGCTCTCGGCGGAGGTCCTCCAGGTCGACCGCCTCACCACGGTCCAGGTCAGCCAACCCGGCATCAAGCGCCGCGAGGGTTTCGGTATCGGAGAGGATCTCCGCGGTCTCCTCCAACGCCTCATATTCGTCGACCGGAACGACCGCAGCGGCTGGGCGACCGTTACGGGTCACGAGCAGATGCTCGCGTCGTTCCGCTACATCGTCGACGAGGCGACTGAGATTGCTCCGGAGCTCGCGGATCGGAACGGTCTTGGCCACTCGATAAAGCGTACCTGATTGTGTACACAACTCAATGGAAGAGGCGCGAGCCGAGCGGAAAGACGTCGGCGATCGCGTAGGCCTTGACCCGGGCCGGCAGCGGCGTCCCGGCCGGAATCGCCAGCTCGATCCGGCGGATGTTGCCGCTCGGGCCCTTCAGGTTGGAGGTCAGCGTGCGGTAGTCGAGGCTGACCGGCCTGCCGGTGCTCGCGTCGATCAGGAGGATCGAGCCGAGGTGGCGGGCGGCGGGGTAGCGAGCGGCGGCGGCGAGCCGCGGCGTCGCGCTTGCTTCGCCCGCGCCACCGGCGGTCGGGCGCCGCAGGCGCAGGCCGGAGAGGGAGAGGCCGGCGGGGCGACGAGGCCGCAGACGGCTCGCCCCCGGCATCGAATAGTTTGCCCGGCAGCGATGGCCACGTTCACCTTCGTCCGCACCACCGACGTCCCGCCGGAGACGGTCTGGGAGGTGATCACCGACTACCGCGCCTACCCCGACTACACGCCGCTGCGCCGGGTCGACCTGGAGAAGGAGGGCGAGCCGGCGCCGAACGGAGTCGGCGCGATCCGCGTCCTGCACGCGATCGGCCCCGCGGTCCGCGAGGAGGTGGTCGAGTTCGAGCCCCCGGCCCGGCTGGTCTACCGGATTCTCTCCGGCCCCCCGCTCCGCGACCACGTCGGCACCGTCACCCTGGAGTCGGTCGAGCTGGACGGGCGCCAGGGCACCCGCCTCGTCTGGGCGATCGACACCACCCCGACCGTGCCGCTCGGCAAGGGGCTGGTCGATCGCGGTTACCAAGAACGCCGTCAAGGGGTTGGTCGACGGCTGCGTCGCCGAGGCAGAGCGCCGCTCCGCCGCTTAGCGACTAGGCGCCGCCGGCTGTGCCCTGGAGGCGGGCGCCCCACTCATCGGGGTCGAAGCGGGCGGGCTCGGTCTCGGAGAGGAACCGCTCGAGCACATCGACGAAGCGCGCCGGCGCCTCGAGCTGGGGCAGGTGGCCCACCCCTTCGAACACCTCGAGCCGGCTGTCCGGGATCGCCTCGTGGGCGGCCTCACCGTGGTGGGCGGGGATGATCGGGTCCCGCTTGCCCCAGACGATCAGCACAGGCAGGCCCTCGGCGAGGTAGAGCCGGTCGCTGGCGTCGACGCGCTGGCCCCTGGTGCCGACCACCGAGCGGAGCGTCGCCAGGAAGGCGGCGCGGCGGTCGGGGTCGGCCAGCGAGGCGTAGCCGCGCGCCACCTCGGCGACGTCGGCGTTCGGGCGAAACCCGATCGCCCCGAGGCCGCGGCTCGATCGCCGCCACCGGCTTGAGCGCCGCCCTTGAGGTCTGGGCGATGAAGAAATCGGCCCCGGGAAGGGCCGCGGCGCGCAGGATCGGGCTGACCTCCGGCCCCAGCCCGCCGCTGGAGACGAGCACCAGCCGCTCGCTGACCTCGGGGAACTGGTAGGCGAACTGCATCGCGATCCCGCCGCCGAGCGAGTGGCCGACGAGGGTCGCGCGCTGGTGGCCGAGGGTGACCAGCAGATCGCGCAGGCCGGCGGCGAGCGAACCGAGCGAGTAATCCCCGCCACCCGGTGCGCGATCCCCCGTGGCCCGGCAGGTCGGGGGCGATCACCTTGTGGTGGCGGGCCAGCGGCTCGACCACCTCCCGCCAGTTCTCGAGCGTCCCGGCGATCCCGTGGATCAACAGCAGCACCGGCCCCTCCCCCGCCTCGACGTAGCTCACCCGGCGGCCGTGGATTGTCGCCGTCCTGGTCTGCGGCTCGCTCATTTCCTCGCTCCTTCGCTCGCGTTGGTGACTCGGGCGAGGGCCAGCGCGTCCTCGACGCAGCATTTGCGCACCCGCTCGGGGTCAATCTCAAAGGCTTCGCCAACTCCCGGGGTGGCCTCCCGCACCCCGACACCCACCCGGGCGAGGTGCATCGTGCCGAGGATCTGGGCATAGATCCGGTTGGCGGTGAAGTCGGGGTCGTCGATCTCGAAGACGCCGCTCTCCTCGCCCGCGACGAGGATCGACTCCAATCTCCCCAGGCAGGCGGCCATCCCCCGGCCGAGGCGGAACCAGACCGCGCCGGAGACCAGTTCGCGCAGCTCCCCGGCGGGGCGCTGCATCAAGGAGAGCGCGCAGTCGAGGAAGGCGGGGTAATCGAGGCAGAAGCCGGCGTAGACCTCGAGGTAGGCGCGCAGGGCCGCGGCCGGATCCACGCCCTCCGGGAGGTCGGCGCAGCGCTCCTCGAGCTCGGCGAGGTAGGTGGCGACGGTGAGGACGAAGAGCTCCTCCTTGGAATCGAAGGCGCGGTAGATCAGCGCCTTGTTGATTCCGGCGGCACGGGCGATCTCGCCCATCCGGGCGTCGCGGCGCCCTCGCTCGTCGAACAGCTCACGGGTGGTTCCGACGATCGTCTGCTCGCGGGCGCGGCGACGTTCACTTCGCGTCGCGCGCCTGCCGCGGTGCCGGGAGGAAGCAGCGGTCGAGCGGCTCATCCTCAAACTGTAACCGATGGTTAACCGTCGGTTACGCGCCGGTCCGCCGCACCGCCCGGCGCATTCCCTCGAGCCACTTCTCCGGATCGGCTCCCTTGACGGCGATGTGGCGGGAGACCTCGGGGTGCGGGAGGAGCAGGAACCTGTCCTGTTTGAGAGCGTCGATCGCCGCGGTGGCGGCCTCCTCCGGGCTGAGCACCCCGCCCGCCTCGAGGATCGCGCCGCCGACCGGGTCCTCGCGGGCCGCGTCGAGCATCGGCGTATCGACCGCCTGCGGGCAGAGACAGGAGACCCCGATCCCGCGCTCCCCGTAGGTGACCGCCAGCCACTCGGCGACCGAGACCGCGGCGTGCTTGGTCACCGTGTAGGGCATCGCCGAGACCTGCATGGTCAGCCCGGCGGCCGATGCGGTGCTGACCAGGTGGCCCCCGCCGCGCTCGAGCATCTCCGGCAGCAGCGCCCGCGCCGCCCAGATGTGGGCCATGACGTTGATCCGCCAGCACGCGTCCCAGCCCTGATCGTCGGCCTCCGGACCGCCGGATGGGCCGGGGACCCCGGCGTTCGACCAGAAGAGGTCGATCGGGCCGTTGGCGGCCCGTGCCTCGGCGATCAGGCCGCGACACCTCGTCCTCACTGGCGACATCGGCGGCGATCGCGGTGCCGTCGATCTCCGCGGCGACCGCGGACGCGGCCCCGGCGATCGAGGTCGGATACCACCACCGCGCCGGCACCCTCCTCGGCGAAGCGCCGCGCCAGGGCGCTGCCGATGCCCCCGGCGGCCCCGGTGATCACCACGTGTCGGCCCTCGATCTCGATCGGCAGATCCTATGGCTCAGCCGTAGGCGTTGATCCCGAGGACGACCGCGACCAGGATGCCGGCGATCGCGATCACCAGCCGCAGGGTGTCGCCGTCGATCCGCTTGGCGATCCAGGCGCCCGACTGGCCGCCGATCATCGAGGAGACCATGAGGATCAGCGCCGGGCCCCAGTGGACCGGGGCGAGGAAGGCGTAGACGACGGCCGCCAGCAGGTTCATCAGCCCGGCGATCACCACCTTGATCGCGTTCAGCCGCTGGATCGACTCGAGCACGAAGAGCCCGAGGATGGCGATCAGCAGGATGCCGACCGCGGAGCCGAAGTAGGCGGCGTAGGCGCCGGCGAAGAGGATCCCGCCGAACAGGATAGGGCGAGCGCTCGTTGCCGGCGTGGCTGACCCGGCTGGTCAGCTGCGGCTGGAAGAGCAGCAGCAGGCAGGAGACGAAGACCAGTGCCGGGACGATCAGCTCGAAGGTGTCGTTGGGGGTGAGCAGCAGCAGCGCCGTGCCGGCCGCGGCGCCGATCAGCGAGGGCACGCAGAGCCGGATGATCCGGGCCCGCTGCGAGCTGACCTCCTCGGAGTAGCCGATCGCCGCCCCGAGCGCCCCGGGGATCAGGCCGACGGTGCTGGTCACGTTGGCGGCCAGCTGCGGCACCCCGACCGCGATCAGGGTCGGGAAGGTGATCAGCGAGCCGGCGCCGGCCAGAGCGTTGGAGATGCCCGCGAGAAAACCGGCGACGGCGACCGCGAGGATCTCGAGCACGCTCATCGGGCGAGCCAGGCTATCTGGCGGCAAAGGACCGGCCCCGGCGGGGTGGGACCTTTGAAGCGCCATATAGGCACCTGAAAGGTCCCACCCCCATGGGGGCCGTAGGATCGCTGCGATGGACGCGCCGCTGATCGAGTTCCCCGCCGATGACCCCGATCGCGCCCTGCGCTTCTGGTCCGCCGTGCTCGGGGTCGAGCTGGCGCCGCGCGCAGAGGACCAGGGCTCGGGCTGGGAGTCGGAGTCGGGCGGCTTGCGCCTCGGGGTGCACGAGCGCGGCCGCGGCCCGGGCGACACCGCCTCGCTCCCCTACCTCGGCGTCGGAGACATGGAGGCGGCGCTGCAGCGGGTCCGCGAGCACGGCGGCTCGGTGATCCATCCGGGCGAGCGCTGGTCGATCTGCCGCGACTCGGAGGGCAGCCCGTTCGCGCTCAGCGCCGACTGATCGCCACCACCGTCGGGACCGGCGGCTAGGGCGAGATGTAGAAGGGGTTGGGGAGCTTGAAGGCGCGGGAGGCGTGGCCGCCGGCGAGGTCGCTCTCCTGGTCGCCGACGTTGAGGATGATCCGGTAGCCCTGCTGCTCGATCTTCGCCCGCTCGCCGCTCTTATAAGCGGTCAGGGTGGTGCCGCCTGGGTTGAGGGCGAGGCCGCTCCAGCCGGAGTAACCGGCCCGGGTCAGGTTCTGCACCGTGAGGCTCTGGAACGCGGTCGGGCGGCCGGTGATGAAGAAGACGGCGACGCCGTTCGCCTTGGCGACGTCATAGAGCTGCAGGGTCGGGGCGATCGCCGGCAGGGTCGCGCTCGCCGCCCCCTGGGCGAGCGAGGCGATGGCGTTCTTGAAGTCACCGAGGAAGGCGTAGTTGGAGAGCGAGGTCTCGTCGATGTCGAGGACGAGGGCGGGCTTGCGCCATCCGCAGTGCGGCGGGCGCGATGCCGTCGCGGCCGGCGCTCCTGCGGCAGTGGCCCCGGTGCGCCGCCATCCGGTGCAGACGCACGGCGAGGTAGCGCAGCGCCCGCGCGTCGACCGCGGTCAGGTCCTTCTCGTACTGGCCGGAGTCGTGGTAGGCCTTGAGCAGCGGCGCCAGGTCTCCGGCGCCGACGGTCCCGGTTCCGCCGACCAGCGGCAGCCCGACCCCGGTCGGCCGGATCCCGAGGATCGGGGTTCCGTCGCTGACCGAGGTCGTGCGGATCTGGTCCGATCCCCCGCTCGCCGCCAGCGCCACCGCGGCGGCGATCAGGGCTCCGGCGAGGAACAGCAGGGCGCCGCGAAGCAGCCGGCCGCGCCTCACGCCGACCTCGGCACAGTCTGGTGCAGTCGCCTGCCCATCGCCGCCTGGGAGCTGCCGAAGCGCTCGCACATCTGCTCGAACTCGCCTTCGCACTCGGCGTAGTGGCGACGCATCAGTTCCTCCGGCATCAGCAGCGCAGCGGCGAACATGTTCGCCTCCTCCTCGGTCACCGGCAGCGGCGGACGGGTGTCTGCGGGCTTGCCCTCATCCGGATCCACGGTCACCTTACGGCAGAAGAGCGCCTGCTGGCCGGTTCGGTGGAGCACCCAGTGCCCGAGCTCGTGGCCGATCGTGAAGCGCCGGCGGGGCGGCCACTGGCGGGCCTCCTCGGCATTCACCCAGATCTCGCCCTTCGCGGTGAGCAGCAGGCCCGAGACGCTGCCCGGGTCGGACTCGGGGCTGCCCGGGGCCGTCGTCAGGTCCTCGACGTCGCGGACGTGGAGGCAGAACACGGAGTCGACGATGTCCTCGACCGGGATCGGCAGCGACTCGCCGTCCCATATGTAGGGGGGGACCTCGGCGAGCACCTCCGCCGCGCGTCGCTCGATCGCTGCCTGGTCGATCTGGCCTTCCTCCATCCCTGCGGGCATCCTAATCGCGGCCGCCCGACCCGCCCGCCTCCCACCCGTCGCCGATCCCGAGCCGGCGCGCCAGCTGCGCCCAGCCGCTGAGCTCGGTCAGCGAGGAGGGGCCGGCGCGACCGGCCTGCTCGCGGATCGCCAGCAGCAGCCGGCGGCGAGCGGCCGGGCGGTGCGCGAGCGAGGTCGCGATCAGGTCGGCCAGCACCCAGTCGCTCTCACGAAGCGCAAACGCAAACAGCGCCACGGGATCGCGGTGGGCACTTCGGGTCATGGGGGACGGGTCGGGGCGCCGGTTGGGTTACTGACGGCGGTCGCGAGTGGCCCGCTGACGCGGCCGGGCTCAGTCGCCGCCCGTGAAGAGGCGATCGACCTCGGCCTCCTCGGCGGCGGATCCCGGCTGCCTGCCGAGCCCCGGCTGCTCCGGCGTCCGGCGGAGCCAGACCCTTGGCCTCGTACTCGGGACGCGGGGTCGCGACCCGCGCGAAGACCGTTCCCTGGGAGGGCGGCTGGCCCTCCCCGAACTTCTCCCCGGCGCTCCGCAGGGCGGCGGCGCTCGATCCGACGATCGCCGCAAGCGCTTCCAGCACCGGGGTCGAGACCCCCCTCGAATCGAGTGAGCCCTGCTCCATCTGGTGGTAGTACTCGGCGACCTTCTCGTTCTGTCCTCCGACCCCGAGGGCGGCCGCCAGCTGCTCGACCAGGGCGGCGCGGGTGATCTTGGCGCGATCGCGGAGCCGCGGCAGCAGCATCGGCCAGGTGCCCGCCTCGCCGCCCATCGAGCGCTCGATCCCCGCCACCAGCTCCTGGGCGGCGGAGCCCTGGTAGGCCTCGGGGTCCCAGCTGCGACCCGGCGAGCGGACCAGGTAGGCGTCGATCAGGGTCGCGAGCTCGTCGCGGTCCACGCCCTCGACCTTCTCCAGGTAGGCGCGCGGGTCGGCCTCGCCGCCGGCTCGATGCTCGGCGACGTAGTCGGTGAAGAGCTTGTCGACGTCGGCCATCGCTAGTCGGGGCCGCGAGCCTCCTCGAGCAGCTTCCTCAACCGCTCGCGGAATCTCTTGGCTATCTGGTGCACGTTGGCTTCGGTCATCGGTTGGGTCAGCTCGTCCCTGCAAGACATGTTGACCTGCTTCTCGGTCTCCCTGGCCGAGAGGTCCTCGAAGACGTAGAGCTCGACGACGGCGCGATGGGGCCCGCTGAGCTCGTCCATCGCCTGCGCGATCACCGACTCGGTGTCGATCGCATCGGTGGTATCGCCCTCGATCACCCGCACGCCGCGCATCGTCCTCCTCGTCGCCGCCCTCCTCGGCGAGCGGCAGGTCGGGCTTGCTCCGGGGCGGCGCGGTGGTAGTCGGCGATCCGCCGCTTGGTGATCGTCTGCAGCCAGTTGACGAACTCGCCCACCGAGGTCCCGTCGAAGGCCGACTTCATCGCGCTGATGAAGACCTCGGAGGCGACGTCCTCGGCATCCGCGTGCGGGACCTTGATCAGGACCCTGCGGACGACGTCGTCATAGCGCCGGAAGGCGAGGACGCCGAGGGCGGCGCGAGCGGCGTCGTGGTCGCCGGCGTCGCGCGCGGCGACGATCTCGACGATCAGCTGATCGTCGGAGAGGCGGTCAAGCTCGTTTTCGGTCTTCGGACGGAAGTTCAAATAGAGCCTCGAGGTCAGGTCGCGAGGGAGTTGCTCGACCTGACGACGAGCGTGCTTCCCCATCCCGACTGGACAAATCAGCGTAGCGCTTGTATCGGACGGAACTTTCGTGGGCCTGAGAGCCCGATCGGCTCTCCGTGGGCGATTCCGGGGACGGCTGTCAGGACCCCGCCGCCGCGCCCGACCCTGGCCGCATGTGGCTGATCACGACCAGCGGCTTCTACAGCGTGGTCGAGCACCGGCGCGACCCCGAGCGGCTGGTGGTCCGCGCCCGCGCCAGGGAGGACATCGAGGCGCTGCGCCGGTGGATCCCGGACGTCGAGCCGCGCTCGGACACGACCGCGGACTACCTCTGGCGGGCCGTCGTCACCCGGGCCGAGTGGGTCGTCGCCCTCGCCCAGATGGCGAGCGAGATCGACTACCCGAACTTCAAGGCCGCGGTCGCGCAGCGCCAGGGCGCCGAGCGGGCCTGCTACTACACCGAGATCTGGCAGGTGCTGCGCCGGATCCAGCGGGAGCGGGAAGAGTGATCTCCCTGACCCTCCCCGGCCCCTCGCGGACGATCATCGTCGAGCCGGTCGAGCAGCCGGCGACCCCGGAGCCGCAGCGCCGGCCCGAGCCCGCCCCGGAACCGGAGGAGCCGGCACCCGAGCCGAAGCGGCCGCGCCGCAAGCCGGCGCCGGACCCCGAAGCGCGAGCCGGCGAGGAGCTGAGCGGACCGACCGTCAGAACCAGACCGGGCCGGGCGACTCCCCTGGGATGCGCCGCAGACCGAGATCACCCTGCTGCCCGGATCTGCTGGCCCCCGACCGGGTCGTGCCCTTCCACGAGCTCTTCCCGCCCGCCTGCGCCGAGATCGAGGCACAGCGGGCGCTGCGGAACCTGATCGCCGATCCGTTCACGATCATCGTCGACGGGCGGCTGGTGATCCCGACCTCCTCGCGGGGCGACCCGGGAGGATTCCCGGTGTGAGCGGGACGCCGCCGTTCGTCCCCGGCCGCATCCACGGCGTCCGCCTCTGGACGGTCACCGTCGGCTGCGGCTCGATGGCCCTCTGCGGGCTGAACGGATCCGGCTGGATGGCCGGCGGCGAGCCCACCCGCGCCCGCTGCAGCCCGTTCAGCAGGAGCCACGGCTGCCCCGGCGACGACGGCCATTCGCCGGCGCCGGACTGCAGCTGCGGCCTCTACGCGATGCACCCCTGGCCCGAGCAGACCTCGGAGGTCTCCGCTTCGCTGCTCGGCGGCGGCGAGCTGGCGATTCCGGTGATGGGGATCGTCGAGGCCTGGGGACGGATCGAGGTCCACGGGGACGGGATCCGCGCCGAGTTCGCGCGTCCCCACGCCCTCGTCCTCTTCCCCGAGTCCTTCCCGCCCGACTACGCGGAGATCCTCGCCGTGCTCGCCCGGACCTACCGGGTGGGGGTGGTGCGGGTGACCGAGGCGGAATCCGTGGTCAGCTACTGCGCCGAGCGGGCCCCGGGGATGGACCCGACGGCGGTCGGGCGTCTGCTGCGCTCGCCGCCGGTGGAGCCGGAGCCCGAGGAGCCCGAGGAGAAGGCGGAGCTCGAGGGCACGGATGGCGAGAGGGCGGATGGGCGGGGCGCGAAGGTCGGAGCCTTCGCCAAGCGGGCGGTGGAACTCATGCTCAACGCCATCCTCGTGCTCCTGGCGATCGCCTGGTACGGGGCCTGGACGGCGCTCGGGGTCGGGATGCTCGGCGCGATCATCTTCGGTTGGTGGGATGACCCGCCGCCGCCTCCTCCGAAGCCCGTCCCGCAGCTTCGGGTGCTTGAGCAGCGAGTCGTCCGCGACGGTCTCGAATCCCGCTACATCGCGATCGTCCACAACGACAGCCGGCACCTCGCGGCGGTCGGCGTCTATCCATTCGGCGAGTTCCGCGACCGCCACGGACACAGACGCGGAGGACCCGATACGCGTCGCAAGGTCGAGCAGCGCCCGACGATCCCGCCCGGTGGCACCGGGGTCGTCTATGACGAGATCGACCGGCCGCTGCCGCCCGGGCTGCGGCCCAGAGTGCGATTCGCGGCAAGGATGGCGCCCTCACGCCGCTCGCCGTTCAGGGTGGGCGCGGTCCGGATGAACCGACGGCTCTGCATCATCACCACCCGCCTTCACTCCACCAGGGCGCTCGCGCGCAGCCGGGTTGCGGCGGTGGGCCGCTACGACGGTCGCCTCGCGGTGACCGGGACGTTCACCGTCGGTCCGGTGCCCCGGGGAACCTCGACCCAGGTGCTGTACCGGCTCGCCCCCGAGGCCTGCGCCGGCAGGCTGCCGCGGGCCACCGGTTACCCGGCGCCCGACCCCCGTCAGGTGCTGTTGAAGCGCAGCCGCCGCTAGACCGCATCATCACCCGGGTCACAGTCGCGGCAATACCGCTTCAGTGCCCGCGAACCAGGGCACGTGCATCCAGGTCCCCGTCTCGGGGTCGTAGTAGTCGGAGATCGGCCGGTGGCTGCGGGGCCGCCCGCAGCGGATGCAGTCGGGCCCCTCGCAGCTGCAGCGCGAAAGCCTGCGGTCGACTTCGCCGCCCGGTCCCGGGGATGGCGTCCAGCCCCGCGGCTCGCCGCAGACCACGCAGAGGTAGAGCCCCTCGGGGAGCCAGCCCGGGGGCGGGCGAACGGCCGATGTCCCGAAGAGCTCGCGATCGCCCAGCTCCTGGTCCAGCCGCGGTCCTTCGCCCTGGTGGGGACGGTGCCCACCGATCCGGGCGAAGCGGCGGAGCGCCAGGTCCACGAGCACCGGCTCGGGCTCGTGACCCGGACCCGTCGATCAGAACGGCGCAGCCGTCGCAGAGCCAGCTGAGGCCATGGCGGGCCTCGGGTCTCGGCACGATCGGCTTGCGGCAGACCTCGCAGTAGCGATAGGGCCGTTGCCGCAGGTGGGCGGGGAAGGGTGAGAACTCGCAATTCGCGTGGCCGGCGCTGAAGCCGATGAAATCACCGCCGTGGACGTGGCCCGCGGCACGTCCGTCGCTGGAATCCCAGGTCGCAAGCTGCCCGCACGGTTGGCAGACCTTGGCGCCGGCCGGGGGAAGGTGGCGACGCGGGCCCTGCTCGAGGATCGAAACGAGAAGGGAAGGAAGATCGCTCCCCGTCGGAATGCTGCCCATGCGGATCACCTCCATCGCTCCCGGCTTTGGCACCGTGCCCTGGGGCTGGTTGCCGCGGTGTCGTCGGGCCGGGTCCCTCGACCGCTCGTGATGGTGTCCGCAGGGTAGTCGCCCCCGCATGGGCGAATCTGACAGGCCGGAGCCGGTCAGGAAAGGCGGCCACGCAGCGACCTCCACTGCATGGAGACAGTCACCTGCAACCCGAGCGAAGTCCGCCTTTCGAATCACTGCGTCGATCGCTTCCTGGAGCGCTTCCGACCCGGCCTCGACTGGCGCTCGGCAAGGCGCGAGCTGCTCCGCCTGCTCGGCTGCGGGTCGGTGGAGAGCGAGGCGCCGGCCTGGCTTGCCGACCGGGCCCTTCAGGAGGCCGACTGCTATCTGATGGTCGGCGAGGACCTGGTCCTGCCGATCGTCCACGACCGGGGCGCCTGGATCGCCCGCACCTGCCTCGGCCGCGGCGGCATCTCGGCCCCGGCGCGGCATCGACGCAACCGGAACCGGAGGCGACGCAGGTCGCGCCGCTGAGATGCGAGAACTGCGGCCAGCCATCGCATCGCGAGGAGCGAATAGCTTCAGCAGACGAACCATGAACCCTGACCTCGGTCCCGATTTCGACGCAGCGTTGAGATTCGCCAGCGACACTCACCGCGGGCAAACGCGGAAGGGCTCCGAGGCTGCCCTATATCTCCCATCTGCTGGCTGTCTGTGCACTCGTTCTGGAGAACGACGGGACCGAGACCCAGGCGATCGCGGCGCTCTTGCACGACGCGCCGGAGGACTGCGGCGGGAAGCCGATGCTGGACGAGATCCGGAAACGCTTCGGCGACGAGGTGGCCGAGATCGTCCTCGGCTGCACCGACACCCTCGAGGAACCGAAGCCACCCTGGCGGCCGCGCAAGGAGGCTTACATCGAGCATCTTCGGGAAGCACCGCAAGCGGTGCTGCTCGTTTCCAACGCGGACAAGCTGCACAACGCCCGAGCGGTGCTGGCCGACTACGGGCGCATGGGCGACGAGCTCTGGAAGCGGTTCAACGGCGGGCGCGATGGGACGCTCTGGTACTACCGCAGCTTGGCCGAGGTGTTCGGTAGCGAAACCCCGGTCCGCTGGCGACCCAGCTGAGCGGGGTCGTCGAGCAGCTGCCCACCTAGACCCTATGGCCGCCAACTCAGGCGGCCCTGCGCAGTGGTTCGGTCGGCACCCGCTCATAAGTTCCGCGGGTCAGGCCGAAGTATTGGGCTTCGGCCGCCGCAATTATGGGGGTGCCGACCGTGGGCCAGGTTAAGACGTGGGTGGGTCTCGATGTTCACGCAGCAAAGGTCGTGGCGGCGATCGCCGACGCCGAGTCGGGCGAGCTGCGAATCCAGCGCCTCGGAGGTCAGACACGCCAGGTGGTGGCGCTCTGCGAGGAGCTGCCGGCGCCGGTCAAGGTCGCCTATGAGGCGGGCCCGACCGGATTCGCGCTGGCTCGAGCACTGACGGCGAAGGGGATCGGATGCGTGATCGCCGCGCCAGGCAAGATCGAACGCCCTGCGCAAGACCGGGTAAAGACGGACCGCCGCGATGCCGAGCGACTGGTCCGCTTGCTGATGATCGGCGCCCTGCACCCGGTCCGGGTCCCGGCCCCGGCCGAGGAGGCGATGCGCGACCTGGTTAGGGCCCGCGAGGACATTCGCGGTGATCTGATGCGGGCTCGCCACCGGGTCGCCAAGCTCTTGCTGCGCCACGAGCGGCGCTTCGAGGGCAACAACTGGACCTCTCGCCACCTCGACTGGCTGGCCGCCGTCGAGCTCGGAGAGCCAGTGGCCCAGGCGGTCCTGCTCGACGGGATCGGCTCGATCGACGCCTTGCTGGTGCGCCGCGAGGCACTCGAGGCCCAGATGGCGTCGCTCGTCGAGGGCTCCCCGTGGGCGGGGGCCGTCGCTCGTCTGCGCTGTCTGCGCGGCATCGACACCCTCTCGGCGCTCGGCCTCTGCGCCGAGGTCGGCGACTTTGAGCGCTTCGGGCGCCCGGCGCAGCTGATGAGCTACCTCGGCCTCGTGCCCTCCGAGAACACGACCGGCGAGAAGCGTCGCCAGGGCGCGATCACCAAGTCGGGTTCGCGCCATGCACGCCGCCTGCTGGTCGAGGCGGCGTGGCACTACCGCCGGGCGCCGCGCAAGGGCAGAGAGCTCACCCGCCGCCAGCAGGGCCAGCCCCAGGCGGTCTGCGCGATCTCCTGGCGCGCCCAGCAACGACTGCACCGGACCTGGCGCCGGCTCGACTCAGAGCGCGGCAAGCGGCGCACCGTCTGCGCCGTCGCCGTTGCCCGTGAGTTGAGCGGCTTCTGCTGGGCGGTGGCCGTAGTCGACTGATCCCACCAAGCACTGCTTGGCCCAGGAGGCGGCGGGCCCCGGTCCTTCGCGCCAGCGCATCCGCGATTCAGCTATGAGCAGCCGCTGCGGCGACGACGCTCGATCCTAGAGCGCGGGCGCTGAGACGAAACCCGGTCCTGCGGTAGCCAACCCGCGCATATCAGCCTGACCGCGCGTCGCGCACCAGATCGGACCGTCGCCTTCTGGGCCAAGAAGAAGGCCCGCAATTGCGGGCCCTCGGTGCTGGGGACTTGACAAAAGGACGGCCATATCAGCTGTTGCGGTCGGGCAGGCGGAGCAGGTCGATCCGCCGGAACGGTGGGCAGCCGGCCGGGTCGAGCCGGCCCGAGATGCGGAAGATCGCGGTCGCGCCCCAGCGGTGGAGCAACCTCACCGCCGGATCAGCGGCGATCCAGCGGGCCTGCGGCGGCGGGGTGCGGAGGGCGGGGTCGATGCGGTCATAGCTGATCACGGCGTAGCGGAAGCCGCCGCGATTCAGCGCCCGGCGCCACTGAGGGCAGCTCCTCCAGTCGGTGAAGCGCCCGTCCTCCTGGCGGCCGGGGTAGATCACCGTGTTGGAGAGATCGGTGCCGAGCAGCGCGTAGGGACGGTCGCTGGTCGTTGCTATCCGGGTGTCGGAGAGGTGCCGGGCCCAGCGGGCGGCAGCGGCGAGCCCCGCCGGGCGGATCGTGGCACTTCGGTAGCGGTGCTCGAGGTAGGGGACCTGGATCGCCCAGATCGCGGCGACGGCAAGCGCAAATCCCCCCGCCGCCGCCAGCGCCATCGGCCTCCCTCGGAGCCGCTGTGGCCTCGATCGCATCGCCACGAGCAGAGCGGTGAAGACGCCGACGCCAATCACGACCGCGAGCGCGAGGAAACCCTCGATCCAGTGGGCCCCGGAGGCATCGACGAAGGGCAGAAGCACCAACATCGCGACCACAAGCACCGCCCGGGCAGGCGGTGAGCGCAGACCCGGCGCCAGCGGGGCCAGCACCAGGCCGACGGCAAGCGACGGCGCAACGTGGCGAAGGCTGGAGAAGAAGCCGATCGGCTCCCCGGGCGGACCTTCGGCCGAGGTGCCGTGGAGGAACCAGCCCGCCACCCCGAGCAGCGCCGCCACGGCGAGGACGCGCAGCAGTCGGTTACCGCGCAGGGCACAGGCGAGGATCGCGAAGCTCGCCAGGCAGGCGAGCAGTGGCCAGAGCACCCCGATCGCGTCGGAGAGGGCCGGGAGGAACCAGTGATCCCAGACCGAGCCGTCGGTGAGGTAGTGGGCGATCGAGAACTGCTGGCGGCCGCCGAGCGCCTGATCCGGACCGGGGAGCGAGACTCCGCCGATCTCCCCGACCCAGGGGAGCGGGTTTCCCACCTGGATCAGGTTTCGCAGATACCAGTACCCCCCTCCGGCAAGCGCCGGCAGGGCGAAGGCGGCCAGGGCCCGGCGCCGGTGGCCCGCGGGGACGATCAGCGGGATGCCGATGGCCAGGGCCAGCGCCGGCGCCAGCAAATTGACCTTGGTGCCGACCATCAGCCCGACCGCGAGCCCGGCCGGAATCAGAGCTCGCCAGGAGAGCCCGCCGCCGGCCGCGGCCCAGGCGTTGAGGAGGATCGCGACCGTGGCGAGGATGAAGAAGATCGCGATCGTGTCGTTTCGGCCCGAGCCCGCCTGGTCGGCCATGATCCCCGAGTCGAGCAGCAGCCCCACCGCGATCAGCGAGTGCGGTCCCGCGCCGAACGGGCGCCCGACCGCCCAGGCGGCGAGCAGCGTCGCCCCCAGCCACCCCAGGTTGATCAGCACCGAGAGGGTGTCGCGGCCGATCGTGAGGATTCCGAATGCGTTCAGCAGCTCGGAGTTGGCCGGGAAGAACCAGGACAGATAGCGGGGCGCAACGAAGCTGTAGTCGAAGGTCGACCCGCCCCGGGCGAAGTGGACCGCGAACGGCCCGTGGTCCCAGAGGGTGTCGTAGCCGGCCATCCCGTGGGCGAGGCTCTGCTGGGTTGGGACCGACCAATGCGCCACGAGCAGCGCTGAAACGGCCAGCGCGGCGACGGTCACTGCGCGCCCGGCCGGAGGCGCGGGGGGCGGCACGGCGCGAAAGCGCTCCGGCGGCCCGACCCAGGTTCGCAGCGCGACGCCGGCACCGCCGCAGATCACCGCGAAGGGGATCGGGTCGAGCAGGCCGAAGCTGCCGAGCGCCTCCGCCACCCAGATCAGCAGCGCGATCGCGAACAGCAGGTCGACGACCCAGGCCGGCGGTCCCGACCAGCCTGGCAGGAGCCTGGAGCGGACCCGGTTGGCGCCGAGCGCCGCGCCGCCGACCGCGACCGAGAGCTCCAGCACTCCGAGCAGATAGGCGGGGGCGCTCAACACCCTCTCCGCGCGCCCATCGCGTCCGTGTTCCCGGGCATCGGCGGCCACTGTAGCCAGCCGCCGGGCGGGCGAGTGGCGCGCGGCGCCCGCGCGGGTAAGAATGGGTCCCGGAGCCAAGCCCGACGACGAAGGAGCCGCGATGGCCGAGGTCCCGATGCCCTCCTCCTACGAGCAGGCCTGTGCCGAGCACGCCTGGAGCGTGCCGGAGCGGTACAACATCGCCTCCGACGTCTGCGACAAGCACCCGCGGGAGAAACCGGCGATGGTCTGGGAGCGCTACGACGGGGCCTCGCGCGAGCTGAACTGGGGCGAGCTGCAGGACCTCTCCAACCGTGCCGCCCAGATGCTGCGCGACCGCGGCGTCGAGCGCGGCGACCGGGTCGCGGTGGTCCTCCCGCCCACCCCGGAGACCGCGGCGGTCTTCTTCGCCACCTGGAAACTGGCGGCGATCCTGCTCTCGATGTCGGTGCTCTACGGCGACGAGGGCATCCGCCACCGGCTCGAGGACTCGGCCCCCCGGGTCCTGGTCACCGACTCGGCCAACGCGGAGCGCTTCGACCCGGAGCTGGTCGCGACGATCCTCGTGCTCGACGAGGAGAACCTCGAGGACCATTCCGCGGACCCGATCTGCGAGGTGACCGCGGCCGACGATCCCGCCCAGCTCTACTACACCTCCGGCACGACCGGCATGGCGAAGGGGATCGTCCACGCCCATCGCTACCTGCTCGCCCACGAGGAGTTCACCTACTGCCACGGGGTCGGCGACGGCGACAGCTTCCACGGCATGGGCGAGTGGGCCTGGGCGGCGGGGATCGCTCCCCTTCTGGGACCGTGGCGGCTCGGCGCGACCCAGTACGTCTACCAGCGCGAGGGGGGCTTCGACCCGGCCCGCCAGCTCGACTTCCTCTCCCGCCACCGGGTCAAGCGCGTCTTCACGACCCCGACCGCGATGCGGGCGATGATGTCGATCGAGGACGCCGGCAGCCGCTATCCGCAGAGCTTTCGCAACGTCTGCTCGGCCGGCGAGCCTCTCAACCCGGAGGCGATCCGTTGGTTCCGCGAGCAGTACGGGATAACCGTGCTCGACTACTACGGGCTGACCGAGTCCTACCCGCTGTGCGCCAACTTCCCGTTCATGGAGGTGCGCGAGGGCTCGATGGGGCGCCCGATGCCCGGCTGGGACGTGCAGATCCTCGACGAGGACTCCAAGCCGGTGGAGCGGGGCGAGCGGGGCGAGATCTGCCTGCGTGCCCGCTCCAACCCCCATTACCCGCTGGGTTACTGGGGCCTCCCGGAGGCCAGCGAGGAGGCCTTCGGCGGCGAGTGGTTCCACACCAAGGACGCGGCGAGCATGGACGAGGACGGCTACGTCTGGTACGCCGGCCGTGCCGACGACGTGATCATCGCCGCCGGCTACCGGATCGGTCCGTTCGAGGTCGAGTCGGCCTGCATCGAACACCCCGCGGTCCAGGAGGCCGCCGCGGTCGCCTCCCCCGACGAGCTGCGCGGCAACGTGGTGAAGGCGTTCATCGTGCTCGCCGAGGGACACGAGGGCTCCGAGGATCTCGCCGGCGAGATCCAGTCCTTCGTCCGCAAGCGGCTCAGCGCCTACGCCTACCCGCGGCGAATCGAGTTCACTGATGAGCTGCCGAAGACGCTGACCGGGAAGATTCGGAGGATCGAGCTGCGAGAGGCGGAGACTGAGGCCGCGGAGCGGAGCTGATGGAGACCGAGAGGCTCGAGGTGCAGCGCGACGGCCGCCGCCTCGAGGTCGAGCTGGCCGGGCCCGAGGATGGCGACCTGCTCGTCTTCCACAACGGCACGCCGGTGGCCGGGATGGTCTACGGGCCGATGGTCGAGCAGGGGGCCCTCCGCGGGATCCGGCACCTCACATACTCGCGCCCCGGCTACGGCGATTCCGACCGGGCCGAGGGCCGCAGGGTCGCCGACTGCGCCGCCGACCTCGAGGCGATCGTCGACCAGCTCGGGGTCGGGCGCTTCTACACGGCCGGGGCCTCGGGCGGCGGCCCCCACGCGCTGGCCACCGCCGCCCTGCTCGGCGAGCGGGTGATCTCCGCGGCGATCCTCGCCGGCGTCGCCCCCTACGACGCCGAGGGGCTCGACTACCTCGAGGGGATGGGCCAGGAGAACCAGCGCGAGTTCGGCGCGACGCTCGCCGGCCCGGAGGAGCTCGAGGCCTACCTGTCCGGCGAGGCCAATGAGCTGCGGGAGGTGAGCGGTGCAGATATCGAGGCGGCGTTCGGCGACCTGCTGAGCGGCGCCGACCGCGCCGCCCTCAGCGGCGACTACGCGGAGTTCGGCGCGGCCGGCTGCCGGGCTGCGCTCCGCAACGGGATCTGGGGATGGTTCGACGACGACTTCGCCTTCGTCAAGGACTGGGGCTTCGACCTCGGGGCGATCGCGGTGCCGGTCACCATCTGGTGGGGCGGAGACGACCGCTTCGTGCCTCCGACCCACGGCCGCTGGCTGGCCGATCACGTCAGCGGCGCCCGAGCGGAGCTGCTCCCCGAGGAGGGCCACCTCTCGCTCGAGCTGAACCTCTACGGCGACGTGCTCGACGGCCTGCTGGCCGCGGACTGAGCCCGCCGGAGCGGCGATTGGGGGCGCGCGGCTCCGGGTAGCTGTCCGGCTAGCCTCTGTTGACAACCACCCCCAGGAGGAACAGATGCTTTTCGGACAGGAGCACGTCGACCGGTACCGCGAGACCGGCGGCAAGGAGGGTCACGACTGGAACGGGTCCCAGACGCTGATCCTGACCACGAAAGGGCGCAAGTCGGGCGAGTCCCGCGACACCCCGCTGATCTACGGGCGCAGCGGTGATGACTACCTGATCGTCGCCTCGAAGGGCGGCTCGGACGAGCCTCCTTCCTGGTACCTGAACCTCGAGGCCAACCCCGAGACCGAGATCCAAGTCTGGGACAAGCGGATGAAGACCAGGGCGCGGGACGCGACGCCGGAAGAGAAGCCGGCGATGTGGAGGGAGATGACCTCCCACTGGTCCGACTACGACGAGTACCAGAAGAAGACCGAACGCGAGATACCGGTGGTCGTCCTCGAGCCTGTTTGAGGAAGATGTCCTCCCGCCACCGATAGCGAGGAGGAACGCGTGAGTGAAGTCCTGTTGAGCGAGCGCCGCCAGCCGCAGATCCACCTGCTGACCCTGAACCGGCCCGAGCAGCTGAACGCGATGAGCGCCGAGCTCTGCCAGGCCCTTCACGAGGAGCTCACCACCCTCGCGGGAGACCGCAGCTGCCGGGCGATCGTCCTCACCGGATCGGGCCGCGGCTTCTGCGCGGGGGTAGACCTGCGCGGATACGGGCAGGCGCCGGGCAACGACGGCGCCGATGGGGCCCGCGACCATTTCGGCAACCAGGAGCACATGTCGACCCTGGTCCTGCAGCTGCGCCAGACCCCGCAGCCGGTGATCGCCGCAGTGAACGGCCCGGCCGCGGGGTTCGGGCTGGCCCTGGCCCTCGGCAGCGACATTCGCTACGGGGCCGAGAGCGCTGTCTTCCGGGCGGCATTCGTCAACATCGGAGTCTCCAACTGCGACATGGGGGTCAGCTGGCTGCTGCCGAGGCTGATCGGGGCCTCGCGCGCCCACGAGCTGATGCTGACCGGCCGCAAGCTCGGCGCCGCGGAGGCGGTGGAGATCGGCCTGGTCGCCGAGGTGGTCGAGGATGGGGCCCTGCTGGAGCGCTCCCTGGAGGCGGCGGGGCAGATCGCCTCCTGGGCGCCCTGGGGCGTCCGCCTCACCAAGCGGGGGATGTGGAGCGCCCTGGAGATCTCCTCCGAGGCGGCGGCGATCGGCTACGAGGACCGCCAGCAGATCATGGCGCTGCACGGCCAGGCGCCGCCGGAGGCGGTCTCCGCGTTTCTGGAGAAGCGCGAGGCCGAGTTCGCGGACTGAGCCCGCGTCAGTGGGCCGCGGCCGCGGCGGCCCCGCGCCGCCTTCGGGCCCGCTTGGCCATGAAGCCGTTGCCGGCCGGACTATGAGATATCTACGGCACGGGTCCGGAGTGGCTCGATCGTCACCTTAAAGCGAGGCACTTCCTCAGGGGTGGTGTACGCATAACGACGGCCCTCGTAGAGAGCCGAGAGCGCATCGATGTGGGCGTATTCGAGGTCGGGCTCGATCGCGACGACGCGACCCTCGATCCCGACGTAGCGAAGGATCTCTGCGGTGTCGACGACGACCAGCGAGACCCTTGGGTCTCGACGCAGGTTGGTCAGCCAGCGGCCCTCTGCGGCGTTGACCGTCACCCGCTCTCCCTCCGGCGCGCACCAGACGACCACCCCGTATGGGTCTCCCTCTCCCCGCAGCGTCGTCAGGCAGCAGGGATAGGGGCCTTCGAGCAGCTCGCGGATCAGCTCTGCGGGCTCGCTCATGCCTGCTCGAAGTACCGCATCAGCTCGTACTCGCCGACCGCGTCGGGGTCGCCGCCGCCGGTATGAAAGGCGATCCACTCCCACTCACGGCTGCCCAGCCAGTAGCGGATCAACTCCTCTCCCAGAACCTCCGCCAACCGCCGGTCCGCGGCGAGCGCCGCCGCCGCATGCTTCAGCGAGTGAGGAAGCCTCGGGGCCGCCTCGGGCGGCAGCCCCCAGGCCATGCCCTCGAACTGGGATGGCGGCTCGAGCCGGTCCTCGATGCCGATCATCCCGCCGGCGAGGATCGCCGCCAGGGCGAGGTAGATATTGCAGTCAGAAGAGGGCACCCGGTGCTCGATCCGGCTCGATCCGGGCTCCCCGGTCACCGTCCTCACCGCCACCGACTTGTTGCCCTCCCCCCAGGACACCGTGGTTGGCGGACCGGTGATCTCGATCAACCGGCGGTAGGAGTTGACGTTCGGGGTGAGCAGGGACATCGCACCCGGCGCGCTCGCCAGCAGCCCCGCGACCCAGCGCCGCAGCAGCTCGGAGTGATGTGGGTCGGCGTCCTCGCGGTAGAAGGCGTTCTCGCCGCCCACGTCCCGCAGGGAGAGATTGACGTGCATCCCCCCGCCCAGGTGCTGGTCGAGCCCCCAGGCCATGAAGCTGACGGTGCGGCCGTGCTGCTCGGCGACCTCACGCAGGGCGAGCTTGACGCGGGTGACCCGGTCGGCGGCGTCGAGCGCCGGGCAGGGAGCGAGGTTGATCTCGACCTGGCCGGGTGCGGTCTCATTGCTCCAGTACTCCCACTCGACGCCGAGTTCGCTGAGGTGGCGCATCGCCGCGTCCATGAAGCCGGTGAGGTCGGCGGATCGAGTCATCAGGTAGGTGCCCCGGACCCCGCCGCCGAGCGGCGTCAGGTCACGAAAGCCCTGCGCCCGGGCCTGCTGGACCGGCTCCTCAAATACCATCAGCTCGATCTCCGGGGCGACGATCGCCTCGAACCCGACGCCGGCGAGACGCTCGATCATCCGCTTCAGTGTCCCTCGCGGGCAGACCGGGAGCGGCTCGCCTCGCGGGTCGGTGAAATCGCCGATCACCGAGGCCGTGCTCTCGAGGTGGGGATGCAGAATGATGGTCGCGGGATCCGGGACGATGGCGATGTCGGCGACCTCGCCGCGCCACTTCCCCCAGTCCCAGCCGACCCCAAGCTCACCGGAGGGGTCGACGCCGAAACAGGTGTCCGCAAACAGCGCCCCTCGTTCCAGGCTGGAGAGGAACTTCGGCGCCGAGAGGTGCTTGCCCAGAATCAGCCCGTCGTGGTTGGTCGCCTCGAGCCGCACCGTGGCGACTCGGTTGTCGCGCAGCCACCCCTCGACATCGACCGCCCCCGCACCCTCCGCCTCGCTCCCGGACCGCTCAGACATCGTCTTCCCCGTAGCGCAACGAAAAGCCGGCCCCGGCCAGCACCGAGAGCTGCGGGAAGGAGCCACGGATGAAGACGGAGCGATCGAATGCAGCCTGCAGCAGCGGCATGCGACCGGTGAGCACGCGAAGCAGCGCCTCGGATTCGCCATGGATCTCGTAGGCGGCGCCTTGCTCGGATCCGAAGCGACGGCGCTCGCGGCCGCCCAGCTCGACCACGAGCAGCGCATCAGGGGCGCCGTCCATCCGCTGCACGGCCGCCCAGAAGCGCTCTGCCGCCTCCTCCCAGGAGGGAAGCGGCGGGTCGAGCAGGCGGGTGAGCCAGGCTGCGAGCCGGGAATCCTCCTCGGCGCCGCAGACCTGCGGCTCGACACCGGCGGGGTCGATCACGGCCTCGGCGCCGGCGCGCGGGTCGCGGCCGTGGGCGATCGAGGCCACGCCTCCCCCGAGGCGCACGGTGGCCGACTCGGGGGTCGTTGCGGAGCGCAGGCTGACCGAGCCCTCGAGCAGCGCGGTCTCCTCGGCGAACTGGGGGTCGCGAAGACAGGCTGCGAGGTCCACGGCCGTGCCCCGGACGAGGGGCGTCGAGTCCTCCTCCAGCTCGATCGTGACGCTCGCTCGCTCGCTCATGCTCTCGCCGCAGGCCACACTACTATCGGCGAAACGCGGTTCCGCCTTTGGCGCTGATGAGAGAGGAGCAGCTCGGCTACTGGTTGGAGGAAGCGGGCCACGGTCCGGCTTCCTCCCCACTCTGGGGAGAGGCGCGCGCCGATGCAGTCGTGATCGGGGGCGGCTTCGCCGGCCTCTGGACGGCATGGCAGCTGCGACAGAGGCGCCCGGATGCCCAGGTGGTGCTGCTCGAGTCCGGAGTCTGCGGCCGCGGCCCGAGCGGCCGCAACGCGGGCTTCGCCACAGCGCCATGGCATCGGCTGGAGGGTCTGATCGAAAGCTTCGGCGAGCCTGCGGCGATCGAGGTCTGTGAGCACGCCGCATCCTCGGTGGATGAGATCGGCGCATGGGCGCAGAGCCGCGGCGTCGATGTCTGGTTTCGGAAGAGCGGACACCTGAAGGTGGCGACCAGCCCGGCGCAGGAGGGCCGCTGGGAGGCCTCGGTACGGGCCTGCGAGCGCTTCGGGCGGCACGACGAGTACGCAAACCTCTCGCCGGAAGAGGTTCGCCGGCGGTGCGCCTCGCCTCTGTTCGGGTCCGGCGCACTGTTGGCGGCGGGAGCGACTCTGCAACCGGCTCGCCTGGCGCGGGAGCTGCGGGCTGCGCTGATCGAAGAAGGGGTCGCGGTCCACGAAGGAAGCCGGGCGCGGCGGATCAGCGGCACGGCGGACGGTGTCACGGTCGAGACGGACGCCGGAGGGCGGGTCTTCGCCGGGTCGGCGGTGATCGCGATCAACGCGGCCGCGGCGGGTTTCGGTCCGCTGTCCGATCGGCTCGCGGTCAGCTCCTCGCACATGCTGATCACCGAGCCCGTCCCCGAGGTGCTCGAGCAGCTCGGCTGGGTCGGGGGCGAGTGCATCTCCACCGCGCGCACCTACCTGCATTACATGCGGACCACGCCTGACGGGCGGATCGCCTTCGGATACGGAGGCGGGCGGATCGCCTACGGCGCCAGGCTGGGCGGCAGGGTCGGATGCGACCCCCGCATCGGAGCGCATCTGGCCGCCGAGCTGGTTCGCTTCTTCCCCCAGCTCCGCGGGCGGCGGACCAGCCCCGCCTGGGGCGGGCCGGTCGACATCTCCCCCAACCACTTCCCGGTGGTCGGGACGCTGCCCGACGGCCGCACCCACTACGTCTTCGGGTTCACCGGCAACGGGGTCAGCCTCGCCCACCTGACCGGAAAGGTCCTCGCCTCCCTCCTCCTCGACGAGCGTGACGCTGTCAGCCGCCTCCCGCTGGTCGAGCCCTCCCTGCCGAGGGTGCCACCGGAGCCGGTCCGCTGGCTCGGCGGCAACGCGGTGCGCTCGGCCCTGCTGCGCAAGGAGCTGCGCGAGGACGCCGGTCTGGCGCCAGGGGCACTGAGCGAGCTGATCGTCGACCTCCCGAGGCGGTTCGGCATCCACATCGGTCGCTGACCCTCGCTTAAGCTAGAACTCGATTCCGCCATTCGGGAGGAGGCGCCGGGAAGCCGATCGCCAGGATGAACCCGCCAAGAGGAGATACGGAACACCCCGCAACCGGCCCCCCGCTGGCCGGCTACACGGTCCTCGACCTGACCCGGATCCTCTCCGGGCCGTACGCCTCGATGCTGCTCGCCGACCTCGGCGCCGAGGTGATCAAGGTCGAGCGCCCCGGCAGCGGAGATGACACCCGCTCCTGGGGGCCGCCGTTCTGGCGGGGGATGAGCACCTATTTCGCCGCGGTCAACCGCGGCAAGCGCAGCCTCGCCCTCGACCTCGGGCGCGAGAGGGGTCGCGTGCTCCTGCGCGCACTGGCCGCGAAGGCTGACGTGCTGATCGAGAACTTCCGCCCCGGCGTGACCGAGAAGCTCGGGATCGACTACGACTCGCTGGCCGATCTCAATCCCGGCCTGATCTACGCGACGATCAACGGCTTCGGCTCGCACGGACCGAAGGCCTCCGAGGCGGGAACCGAGGTCATCGTCGAGGCCGAGACGGGGCTGATGGCGATGATGGGCACGCCGGAGGGGCCACCGGTGCGCTTCGGCGTGGCGATGGTGGACATCGCCACCGGGATCGCGATGGTCAGCGGTGTGCTCGCCGCGGCGCTGGAGCGCACCCGGGGAGGGCTCGGGCGCCGGCTCGAGTTCCCGCTCTACGCCACCGCTTTCAGCTGCCTGGCGACGGTAATCGCCTCGGCCGGAGTCGATCCGGCCAGCCAGGGGGGTCGCTGGGGCAGCGGCCACCCCTCAATCGTCCCCTATGCCGCCTTCCGGGCCGTCGACGGCTTCGTCGTGATCGGCGCGATCAACGAGATGATGTGGGAGCGACTCTGCGACGCGCTCGGCCTGGAGACGCTCCGCTCCGACCCCCGGACAGCCACCAATGAGGACCGGGTGCGACACCGCGCCCACGTGGATGGAGTGCTGGCCGACGCGATCGGGCGGCTCAGTGTCGCCACCGCGACCGAGAGGCTGGCCGGCGCCGGGGTGCTGGTGGCACCGGTCCGCGACGCGAGCGCCGCGGTCACCGATCCCCAGGTCGAGGCGCTGGGCCTGATCGACGAAATTGACGGGCTGCGATTCATGCGCTCGCCGCTGAGCCAGTTCAATCCGTCGGAGCTGGCGCCCGCCCAGCAGCTCGGCCAGGACTCGGCCGAGCTGCTGGCGGAGCACCTCTCGCTCTCCCCCGAAGCCGTGGAGGAGCTGATCGCCTCCGGCGTCGTGCAACGCCCCGGGGCCGAGCCGGCGCTTCCCGCAGGCGGAGCGGGTGCGGCCCAGGCCGCGAGCACGTAGGCATAATCGGCGCGTGGGTCGCGACGGTCAGTCCGTGGTCGAGAAGGTGGAGCGCGTGCTCGACTGCTACATCCGCGCCGGAGAGCCCTCGCGCAGCTTCATCGAGCTCCTCGACGGCACCGAGCTGAGCCGCGCGAGCCTCCATCGGACCCTCTCGGAACTGGTCGAGAGCGGCTTCCTCACCCAGGCGGGCCGAGGCGAGGAATACCGGCTTGGACCCCTGTTGCGATCCGCGGCGGCGCTCTCCTCGGCGGCCCTGGGTCTCGCCAGCATCGCCCGCCCCCGGATGGAGCAGCTCCGCGACCGCTGCCGCGAGACGGTCGTCCTCGCCGAGCTGCACGGCGCCTCCGTGGTGCCGGTGCTGAGGGCAGAGGGCCTGCACGAGATGCGGATGAACCAGGAGGTGGGCAAGCGCTACCCCGCCCACGCCGGGGCGACCGGAAAGGTGCTGCTGGCAAATCTGCCCGCCGGCGAGCTGAAGAGGCTGCTGGGGGGCGGCAGGCTCGAGGCGCTGACGCCGGCGACCACGACCAGTCGCCGCAAGCTGGCCGAGGAGCTGGCGCTGATTCGCCGCGCTGGAGTCGGCGTGACCCGTGGCGAGCGGGTGCCCGATGCGGTTGCGATCTCGGCCCCGATCCTCGATGCCGGCTCGCGCACCGTCGCCGCGCTGACCATAAGCGGAATCGCCTCGCGCTATGAGCCGGGCAGGTTGAGCGAGGACGCGCGGGCCGTGCGGGAGACGGCGGAGGCGATCTCGGCGGAGCTGGGGCACAGGGCGTCCGAGCGCGACGAACAGGCGCGACGGTCTGCCGCCGATGCCCTGGAGGAGATCTGCGAGCGGGCCTGGCAGGGCGGGCAGCGGCGCACCGTCCCGGCTGGTCGCACCTGAGCGGCCCGCTCAGACCGACTCGGCGGTGGGCTCCAGCCTGACCCTGGCCATCCGCTCGGCGCGCCGCTGCTGCCAGACGGTGAACACCATCACCGCGACGACCACGGCGAAGAGCATCGTCGCCAGGACGTTGATCTCGACCGGTATCCCCCGCTGCGAAGCGCCGAAGATGAACAGCGGGAAGGTGATCGTGGTCCCGGAGTTGAAGTTGGAGATCACGAAGTCGTCGATCGAGAGGGTGAAGGCGAGCAGTGCGGCGGCGACGATCGCCGGCGCAAGCAGGGGCAGGGTGACCGTGCGGAAGGTCGTCAGCGGTCCCGCGCCGAGGTCGGCCGCAGCGTCCTCGACGCTGCGATCGAAGCCGATCAGCCGGGAGCGGACGACGACCACCACGAAGCTGATCGAGAACATCACGTGGGCGATCAGCAGGGTGTTGAAGCCCCGGGCCACGCCCGCGTAGACGAACATCGAGAGCAGCGCTGCGCCGAGGACGACCTCCGGGGTGGCCATCGGGATCAGGACCAGCAGGTTGGAGGCGCCGCGGCCGCGAAAGCGACGGCGGACCAATCCGATCGCCAGCAGCGTTCCGATCGCGGTCGCGATCAGGGTGGAGAAGAGGGCGAGGCGCAGGCTGGTCAGCATCGCGTCGGTCAGATCCTGGCGAGCGAAGGGGTGCGCCCAGTAGTCGAAGGTGAACCCCTGCCAGCTGATGTTGAAGGCGCCGGCCGGGTCGTTGAAGGAGAAAATCGCGATCACCGCGATCGGGATCAGCATGTAGGCGATCGCGAGGCCGGCGTAGACGTTGAGCGCGTAGGCACGCACCCAGCCGATCGGTCCCGGGGCGCGGGTCACCGACGCCCTCCTCCCCGCCCCCGAGAGGCTGACCTCCTCGCCGCCGCCGATCGCGCTGCCGCCGGTCAGCCGTAGGTAGATGACGACGACGGTCATGATCAGAGCCATCAGCACGAAGGCGAGGGCGGCGGCGACCGGGTAGTTGGCGAGCTGCAGGAACTCCCCCTGGATCGCGTTGCCGATCATCGCCTGGTTGGGGCCTCCGAGGAAGTAGGCGTTGACGTAGTCGCCGGTCGCCGGGATGAAGGTGAGCAGGACGCCGGCGACGACCCCGGGCACCGAGAGCGGCAGCGTCACCCGCCGGAAGGCCTGCCAGGAGGAGGCATAGAGGTCCTTCGCCGCCTCGACCAGACCCTGGTCGAGGCGCTCCAGGGAGGCGTAGATCGGCAGGATCATGAACGGCAGGAAGTTGTAGGTGAGTCCGGCGATCACCGAGGCGGCTGTGTCGAGCACCCGGCCCCCCTCGGAGAGGACGCCGATCGTGCGCAGGAAGTCGACGGTGGGGCTCTGGTCGGAGAGGATCGTCTCCCAGGCCAGCGTCCTGATCAGGTAGGTGGAGAAGAACGGCGCGACCACCGCCAGCAGCAGGACGTTCCTCCAGCGGCCCCCGCGGAAGGCGATCGCATATGCGAGCGGATAGGCGATCGCCAGGGCGAGGACGGTGGCGGTCCCGCCGTAGACGAAGGAGCGCAGGAACTGCTCGTCATAGAGCGAGAGGCTGTCTGGGAAGTTCGAGAACTGCCAGCTGAAGCTGAAGCCGGTGTCGAGGGAGCCGGTCTCCAGCGAGACCACCCCCATGAAGTACATCGGGACGACGAAGAACAGGCCCAGCCAGAGCAGGCCGGGCCCGAGGAGGAATGCCAGGGAGAGGTGACGGCGGATCATCTAATACCGGGCCTGCCTGGGCCGCTGTCGGCCTGCCGCCCACCCCCGCTCGCGGCGATCAGCCGCCGGCCGTCAACTGCCCCCACGCCTGCTCGATCTGCTGCTCCTCTTCGCCGCTGAGGGTCGGCTGGCTCGAGCACTTAGCGGTGAACTTCTGACTGGGGAAGATCAGCTGGTTCCTGGCCAGCTCCGGGTCCTGCTTGGCAAGGACCTGCTTCACCCCCTCGACCGGGGTCACGTAGTTGACGTAGGCGGCGATCTGCGCCTGATGCTCCGGGACATAGACGTAGTTCATGAAGGAGTAGGCGGCGGGCGGGTTGGGCGCGCCCACGGGGATGATCATGTCATCCGACCAGAGGATGCAGCCCTGGTCCGGCATCCGGAACTCGATATTGGGGTTGTCGGCCTGCAGCTGCACGGCATCGCCCGACCAGCCGATCGCGGCCACCGCGTCCCCGCTCGGAAGCTGGGTTATGTAGTCATTGCCCGTGACGTCGCGGATCTGTCCTGAGTCGACCGCGTCCTGGAGCTTCTTGATCGCCGCCAGCCACTGGTCCTTGGTCGCGTCGGCCGGATCGATCCCCTCCCCCTTGAGGACCAGCGGGACCGTGTCGCGAAGCTCGGAGAGCACGGTGACCTTGCCCTTGTACTTGGGGTCGAAGAGGTCGTTGACGGAGGTGATGTCCGGGGCGAGGTCGGAGCGCACGATCAACCCGGTCATGCCGCTCTGCCACGGCACCGTGTAGGAGCGGTTCGGGTCGAAGTCGGGATGGCGCAGGCTCGGGAGCAGGTTCTTCTGCACCGTGGGGAGGGCGTTCTTGTCGAACTCCTGGAGATAGCCGAGGTCGTGATAGCGGTTCGCCATCCAGTCGGTGGCGATGACGATGTCGCGCCCGCCGGAGCCGCCGTTTTGAAGCTCGGGGCGGAGCTTGGCGAGGAACGACTCGTTCGAGTTGATGTCCTCGAGGTAGTTGACGTCGATCCCGGTCGCCTTCTCGAAGTTGGAGAGGGTCGAGCCGTCGCCGTTGACCGAGCCATGGGCCTGATCGATGTAGAGGACGCCGGTGGACATCGTCATCTTGCCCTCGGCCTTGCCGTCTTTCGCCACCCTGATCTCGGTGGTGTTGGTGCCACCGCCCAGATCGCTGCCGCAGGCGGCCAGGGTCGCCGAAGCCGCCAGCGCGGCCAGCGCGACGGCGATGCGCGCCGGCGCCCCGGGATGGGCGAGTCGCCCTGGTGCAGTCATCCGATCGCTTCCCTCCTCACCGCACCCCGCACAATAGCGAACCCGAGTTCCGTTGTTTAGCGAGACGCAACCCTCTCAGTCCAGACCGTGGTTCGCGTGGAACATCCCGTCGGGGTCGACCTTGGAACGAACCCCGAGCAGCCGCTCGTGGGCTTCCGCCTCGAAGTAGTCGCCGCCGCGGCCGGGCCGCTCGGCGAAGTTGTAGTACTTCCGTCTCCCCGCCCAGGGCTCCAGCGTCTCGCGAACCTTCTCCGTGTGCTCCGCCATCGCCTTTGCGCCAACCGGGTCCATTGCCAGCCCGAGCGCGAACATGCAGAAGGGATCGGGGAGAGACCCGATCGCGCTCGGCACCTTCGGCGGGCGGCCGATCGCCCCGCCGAACTGGCGCAGCTCGGTGAACAGAAGCGGCGACTCCGACCCGGGGCCGGAGACTCCGACGAAGGCCTCGACGGCCTCAGGAGGCAGCTCCCTGAGCATGGAGTGGTCGCTGACCGCGGGGGTCGGCTGCTCGGGGTCGCCGTGGACCTGGACCAGCGCCGGGGTCGGCATCGTCCCCCACATGTCGAGCTCCGGCCCCAGCTCGCGGAAGGGCCGCAGCTCCGTCTCGGCCTCCTCGGCGCTGCCGCAGTGGGCGCCGTCGATCACCACCAGGTTGCGTCCGCGCAGGAAGTCGGGGATCTCCGGGATCGGCGGGAACTGCATGATGCGGGCCGAGGTGGTGATCTCATCCGGCGCACCCGGGGCCCACTGGGCCCAGGTCTTCAGCACCTCCTCGCTTCGCTCCCAGGGCCAGGCGAGCATCCCGGCGTAGGGGTCGGTCACCGGCATCAGGTCGAGCTCGATCGCAGTGATCACGCCGAAGTTGCCGCCGCCGCCGCGCAGCGCCCAGAAGAGGTCGGCCTCGTTCTCCCCGTCGGCCCGGACCAGCTCGCCATCGGCGGTGACCAGCTCGACCGCGGTCAGCGCGTTGGCCTGGATCCCGTGCTTCCGCCCAAGCCAGCCGATCCCGCCGCCAAGCGAGTAGCCGACCATGCCGACGTCCGGGGAGGAACCGCAGAGAGCCGCCCTGCCGCATCCAGCGGCGGCGTTCATCAGGTCGCGGGAGAGGGTGCCGGCGAGCACCCGGGCGCGGCCGGTCTCCTCGTCGATCTCGACCCCGGTCATCTGGGTGGTCTTGACGAGGATCACTCCGGAGAGGTCCCCGATCGGGGGGGCGCCGTGCCCGGTCCCCTGTGCGGCGACCCGAAACCCGGCATCACGGGCGAAGCGGACGGTTGCCTGCACGTCCTCGGCGCTGCTTGGGAAGACGACCGCGGCGGGACGCTGGTCGGCGATCAATGCCCAGGGGAGGCGGTCCTCCTCGTATCCGCCCTCCCCGGCGGCGCTCAGCCTTCCCTCGATCTGCGCCCCCAGCTCGCCGAAATCGGTCCCGCTCATTCCCAGCCTCTTTCTCTCGTGGTCGTCAAAGCGGGGGCACTCTATCCGTCCTGCGAAAGCGGCAGATAACCTCGCCGCATCGCCCGACTGCCCTACGCAGACCCCGACGTCGCTTCCGAGAAGACCCGCGAGGCGCTCGAGGCGGTGCCGCCGCTGAACATCTTCCGAATGCTCGGCCACGCCGACACCGCATTCCGGCCCTGGCTGCGCTGGGCGGCGACGCTGCTCGGAGGGCTCCAGCTCGACCCGGTCCTGCGCGAGCTGGCGATCCTCCGGGTCGCCCGGCTCACCCCGCACGCCGAGTACGAGTGGGTCCAGCACGTGCCGATCTTCGAGGCGGTCGGCGGCCGCTCCGAGCAGGTGGCGGCGCTGGAGCGCGACGAGACCGAGGCCGAATGCTTCAGCGCCGAGCAACGGGCGATCGTCGCCTTCACCACCGAGGTCGTCCGCGACGCACGTGCCGGCGAGGAGAGCTTCGCCGCCGTGTCCGCCTTCCTCGGCCCGCGTGAGATCGTCGAGCTGCTGATGGTGATCGGCAACTACATGATGGTCGCCCGGGTGATGGCGACCGCCGAGCTGGAGATCGACCCCCCGGCCGGGGCGGAGGGGCTGCGGGTCGTCTCCGGGCAGGACGGAAGCGCCGCGAGCGACGGCACGGAGGATGGCGGTTGAGCGAGAGCGCGCGGCTGCAGACGGTGCGCCGTTGCTATCAGGCTTACGTGAGCGGGGAGGTGACCGCGCTCGAGCAGAGCCTCAGCGACGACTTCGTCTTCTACAGCCCGCCTGACCCCGGGATCGACCGGGCCACCTACTTCGAGCGTTGCTGGCCCAACGCGGAGCTGATCTCCTCGTACGAGTTGGAGCGGTTGATCGAAAGCGGCGACGAGGTGATCGTCACCTACGAGAGCCGCAAGACCGACGGCAAGAGGTTCCGCAACACCGAGGTGCTGACCTTCCGCGGCGAGCAGATCTGCCGAGTGGAGGTCTATTTCGGCTGGGACCTGGAGTGAGCGCGCGGCTCAGAGGTCGCTGACGGCGATCGAGAAGGCGGCGCCGAAGTCCTCTCCGGGCTCGATCAGCGGCAGGTCGTCGCCGCCTGTGATCAGCGCGTTGGTCGGCGCGGTCATCGGCTCGAAGGCGATCACCTCGTCGTCGGCAGGCGCGTAGACCTGGGAATAGGGATAGCCGGCGCCGAGCGACAGCTCGATCCGCCGCCCGCCTCCGGAGAGGCCGAAGGCGCGACCGGCCGGGGGCGCGTCGAAGGCGTCGTCGAAGGTTCTCCCGCCGAGCGGGCCGGTTTCGATCCGCGCAGCCTGGCGCTCGCCGCTGGGCAGCATCCGCGAGTCGAGCAGGAGCCGCTCGCCGACCGGGATCTCGACCTGCCATTCCTCGCGCTTCACCCCGGGCAGCCGCAGGTAGGGGTGAAAGCCGAAGGCGACGGGGACCGGGGCCCTGCCGGCGGCGGCGACGGTGAGGGCGATCGTCACCTCCGGACCATCGAGGCTCACTTTGAGCAGCAGGGTCTGGGGGAAGGGGAAGGCATCGAGCAGCCCCGGCTGCGCGGTGAAGTCGAAGGCGGCCTCGACCACTCCCCCGTCGCCGGTCTCCTCATGGCGCAGCACCTCCCAGCCGCTCGCCGCAGCGAGCAGGCCGTGGATCGGCAGGCCGGCGCCGTCGGTGCTCGGCGGTGGTTCGGCGGCCTCGAGGTCGACCCGCCCCCCAGCCACCTCGAAGCGCCTCGCCCCGAGCCGGTTGGCCCAGGGGTAGAGCAGCGGGATACCCATGGTCGAGCGCTCCGCGACATAGGCGTCGAGGCCACCCCGCTGGCCGAGCAGCTCCTCGCCGCGGTGGCGCAGCGAGCTGCAGACCATCCCGGCCTCGGGGACGAAGGTCGCCTCGAGCGAGGCACTCGAGATGCGGAGCAGTTCCATCTCCCTACCCTACGCCGCCCAGCCCGCCGAACTACAGGTTAGGGGCCCATGGGGCACGTAACCTTGCGTTCGCTGATCCCGGGGCTACTGCTGCCTGGTAATGGTCCGCAAGGCCGACCGGTACGCGATCGGCCGGGTCTTCGGACGCCGCTCCCGCTGGGTCTACATGGGTGACGGGGGCGAGCCCTAATCTCGGGACCGTGAGCGCGGCCGAGCCCCAGACGACGCTTCCGACCGGCGCCTTCGAGGCGGTGGTCGCGGTCCGCCACGAGATCTTCCGCTCCGAGGACGACGGCTACGCGGTGCTCGAGGTGGTCGCCGAGGAAGGGGACGACGAGCTCACCCTGATCGGCCCGGTCGGGCACCTTCGCCCCGGCGACCGGGCCGAGGTGCGCGGCGAATGGCAGGAGCATTCCCGCTATGGCCCCCAGGTGAAGGCCTTCGGCGCCAGGCCGATCGACCCGGCCGACCGGGACGGGCAGATCGCCTACCTGACCTCGCTGCGCTACATCGGCCCGGCCCGCGCCGAGCGCCTGCGCGACGACTACGGAGCCGCGGTGCTCGACGCGATCGCCGCCGACCCGGTGGGCACGTTCAGGGCGCTGAGCGGGGTCAGCGAGCGCCATGCCGAGGCGGCCGCGGAGTCCTGGTACGCGAGCCGCGCCGTGCGCGACCTCCACGTCCGCCTTGCCCCCCACCGCCTCGCCCACCTCGCCGCGCCGATCCACGCCCGCCACGGCGCCGAGGCGATCCGCGTCCTGCACGAGGACCCCTACGCCCTGACCGAGATCGAGGGGGTCGGCTTCGCCCGCGCCGACGCGATCGCGCTCGCCGCCGACGTCCCGCCGGAATCCGATCGCCGCGCCCAGGCAGCCGCCGCCTACGTACTCGGCGAGGCCGAGCGCCAGGGCCACACCTACCTGCCGCTCGCCGAGCTGCGCCGCCGTGCCGGCGAGCTGCTCGGCACCGACCCCGACCCGGACGTGCTCAGCGGCGCCGCCGGCCTGCTGCTCGAGGACGATCGCGTCTACCGGGAGCCGACCCACGCCTCGGAGCTGCGCTGCGCGGAGACGCTGCGGGCGCGGGCCGGCGCCGCCGCGGTGATCGAGCACTCGCCCCAAGGAGAGCCCCGCGACGGGCTGACCGCCGAGCAGTGGGAGGCGGTCGGCTGCGCCTTCGCCTCGCGCCTCTCGGTGATCACCGGCGGCCCAGGGGTAGGCAAGACCGTCTGCACCAGGGCGATCGTCGCCGAGTCGGCCGCCGCCGGCGTCGACGTCGCCCTCTGCGCCCCCACCGGCCGCGCCGCGCGCCGGCTCGAGGAGGCGACCGGGCACGGCGCGATGACGATCCACCGGATGATCGAGTGGATGCCCGGGCGCGAGCCGCGCTTTCGCCCCGGTCATCCGCTGCCGGCCGCGCTGGTGATAGTCGACGAATCCTCGATGCTCAACCTGCGACTGGCCGAGGTGCTGCTCGGCGCGTTGGCCGAGTCCACCCACGTGGTCTTCGTCGGCGACGCCGATCAGCTCCCGCCGATCGGCGCCGGCAAACCCTTCGAGGACCTGATCGCCTCGGGGATCGTGCCGGTCACCCGCCTGCGGCACATCTTCCGCCAGGCGGCGCGCTCGATGATCACCACCGCCGCCCACGCGATCAACCAGGGCCGATCCCCGGGGCTGGAGCCCGAGCCCGGGCAGGAGCATGACTTCTACTTCCTCGAGCGCCGGAGCGCCGAGCGGACCGCCGACGCGGTGATCGAGGTGGTCTCCGAACGGGTCGCCGAGGGCCTCGGCTACGACCCGATCCGCGAGGTCCAGGTGCTGGCCCCGATCTACCGCACCGCGGCCGGGATCGACGCCCTCAACGAGCGCCTGGCGGGAGCGCCTCAATCCCACCGGAGCGTCGGCCCTGAACGAGCGCTTCCGGATCGGCGACCGGCTGATCCAAACCCGCAACTCCCACGAGCTCGGGCTGATGAACGGCTCGATCTGCTTCCTCGTCTCAGACGACCCCGACGAGGAGGCGATCGTGGTCGAGACGGACGACGGCGGCTCGCTGGTCGTCCCCTATGAAGAGGCCGCCACGCTGCGCCTCGCCTACGCGATCTCGGTCCACAAGTCGCAGGGCTGCGAGGTGCCCGTGGTCGTCTGCGTCTGCCACCGCTCCCACTCCCGGATGCTGACCAGGCCGCTGCTCTACACGGCGATCACTCGCGCCCGGAGCGCCTGTGTGCTGGTCGGTGATCGGAGCGCGCTTGAGATCGCGGTGAGGCGTGACGATGGTGGTCGGCGGCATTCGGGGCTGAGGGAGCGGCTGACCGCTTAGCCGGGCGCCTTTGCTTGTGCTTGGCGGGGGCCCGCTCGACCGGGGCCGCCCGCGGGCGCGGCCCGGGGCCGAGGGTCCCGAGCACCTCGTGGGCGACCAGCTTCGCGTAGGCGTGAGCGCCCTTCGGGGTCAGGTGGATCCCGTCCCAGGTGTAGCCGCTGCGCCCGGCGATCGCGTGCCAGTTGATCAGGCTGGTCCGGGGCCATGCCTTCGCCGCCCCCAACAGGGCGGAGTTGGACTGGCCCTCCCAGCTCACCGGCGCCTCGTCGTTGATCAGGAACAGGTGTCTGCCGAGGGCGTGGCTGTAGTGGTGGAAGGCGGCCATGTCGTCGGAGTAGAGGGGCCCGTTGTTGCCCATCTGGACGATCAGCGCATCGGGGTGGCGATGCCCGGCCCGCAGCTTGTGGACCAGCTTGACGAAGTCCTTCGCCTGGCGGCCGAGCCGGGCGTTCATCGAGAAGCGCGGGCCGAGCCGCCTGGCGAGCTGGTCGCGGGCGCCGACCATCACCGAATCGCCGATCGCGATGATCCGCGGCGGCTTGCCGTGACGGGGCTCGGCTCCGGCGCCCTTGCCGGAGTCGCTGGCGGCGGCCCCCCTGCCCGGGCGGTAGCTGACCTTGACCACGGCCGACTCCCGGGTCGAGGCGGCTGCGGCGCCCTGGCCGAGGTGGCCGGTGCCGCCGGGGACGACCCCGCTCCAGCCGATCAGGACGACGACGACCAGGACCGCCGCCGCCAGCACCGGCCGGGTCAGCCTGCCCCAGCCACGCGGCAGCTTCGGCAGCTGCCCGCCGGTCGCGAAGGGCCGCTCGACGTAGCGGTATGAGAGATCGGAGAGGGCGAGCACCGCCAGCAGCTGCAGCGGGATCAGCACTCCCTTCGGCATCGAGACGTCGATCCCCGGCCGGGTGAGGACGAGCACCGGCCAGTGCCAAAGGTAGAAGCTGTAGCTGCGCAGCCCGAGCCAGACCAGCGGCGGCTGGGCCAGGAGGCCGCCGAGCCGCGCCGCAGGGTGGGCGAGGACCGCGATCAGCAGCGCGGTGAACAGGGCCAGCCACAGGTAGCCGCCGTGGTAGAGGGCGAGGTCGTAGTCGTGGACGCGAAGGAAGCTGAGGACGACGAAGGCGACCGCGCACACCCCGACCGCGTCGAGCAGCGGCCCCGCCCAGCGGCCCGGGGTGCCGCGACGCAGCCCCGAGGGGTCCCAGACGAGGGCCAGCGCGACCCCGGCGAGGAGGCCGACAGCATGGGTGTCGGTCCCGTAGTAGACGCGCGAGGTGTCAGTGCCGGGCTCGAACAGGATCCAGGCCAGGGCAACCGAGGCGAGCGCTCCGGCGATCACCCCGACCAGCAGCTTGCGGCGACCGAACAGCGACATCCCCGCTGCGAAGACCAGAGGCCAGAAGAGGTAGAACTGCTCCTCGACCGAGAGCGACCATAGGTGGCGGAACATCGAGGGGCGCTGGAACTGGTCGAAGTAGGACTGGTGGGCGAAGATGAAGTGCCAGTTGGCGAAGTAACCGAGGGAGGAGATCGCGTCGCCGCGCAGCTGCGGCATCTGCCCGGGGACGACGATCGCCGCGATCACCATCGAGACCGCGATCAGCACCCCGACGGCGGGCAGCAGCCGCCGCGCCCGCCGTAACCAGAACTTCCACAGGTTGACGCGCCCGCCGCGCCGGAACTCGCTGAGCAGCAGCGAGGTGATCAGGTAGCCGCTGATCACGAAGAAGGCGTCGACCCCGAGGAATCCGCCCGGCATCCAGCCGACCCCTGCGTGGTAGAGGAAGACGGCGAGGACGGCGATCGCGCGCAGAGCGTCGATCCCCGGCATGTAGGGGAGGCGCTTGTCCTGGGGTCGGCTCATTCGGGTGCTGGTCTCATCTTCGACAGCAGGCGCGGCCACCCCCAGGGTAGGGGCTCCATGAAGCTCGCGTTGCAGGAGGCGGGATCGCCACTCTTACCTGATTCCTAGGTTGCTCACACGCTCCGTTGAAGGCGTGGCTGGACGATCGTCCCAAGCCGGCCCCGGAGCCGGAGAGCAAACGGAATGAGGACACGATGAAAAGAGGACAGATAGCCGCCGCTGGTGACCGCAGGAGCCCTGGCGACGACCGGGACGGCGCTGGCGGCGAGCGGCGGTGGCCCGATCTCGGGGCTGACCGGCGGCGACCAGCAGCACCAGTTCGCCAACGACCTGGCCGGAAAGCTGGGGGTCAGCAGCGCCAGGGTCGAGAACGCCCTCCGGAGCGTCACCGAGCAGCAGCAGACCGAGCAAACCCGCAATTTCGCCGAGAGCCTCGCGGCCCAGCTCGACGGGGTGAGCGCCGATGACATCGTCGCGATCCTCGACGAGGAGCAGCAGAAGCTCGAGGAGCAGATGAAGAGCGGACCGCCCCCCGCCCCGAAGCGCGGCGAGAAGCCGAAGCTCGAGGACAGCCCGCTGGTCGCGGCGCTTGCACAGGGCCTGGGCAAGAGCAAACCAGAGATCGCCGCGGCGCTCGAGGCGGCCGGCAAGGCCGACGGTGGCCGCGGTGGACCGCCGGGGCCCGGGATGCCACCCCCGCCCGGGATGCCCGGTCCCGGCGGACCCGGCCCGCTGCCCGGCCTCTAGTCGCGCCGTCCCCCGAAACACGCGGCCGGCGGCGCGAGCAGCCGCCGGCCGCTTTACTTCGATCCCCTTTCTGCTTAGGCTGCGCCGTGGGAATGCTCGAGGCGGATCGCACTGTGGAAATCGACGCGACGATGGCGCGCTGCTACGAGATCGTCACCGACCTCGACTCCACACCCGACTGGCAGGAGTCGATGATCTCGCTCGAGGTGCTCGAGCGTGACGGCGAGGGCCGCGCGGTGCTGGTCGAAACCGTCTCCGACGCGAAGGTGAAGCAGGTGACATCGCGGATCAGCTTCAGCTACCACCCGCCCGACGAGATGCGCTGGGAGCAGGAGAAGGGCGAGCTGAAGAAGCTGCACGGCTGGTGGAAGCTCGAGTCGCTCAGCGACGAGCGCACCAGCGCCACCTACGCGCTGCGCGCAGATCCCGGGATGGTTCTCGGGATGCTGCTGCGGGGGCCGGTCGAAGGCAAAGTGAAGGAGTTCCTGACCAAGGACGCGGCCGAAGGCCTGAAGCGCCAGGCAGAGGGTGGCTGAGATCCGGGCGGAGATCCCCCTCCTCTCGGATCGCCACCCCGCGGTGCAGTTCGGTCTGGTGATCGGCGGACCGGTTCTCTTCGGCGCCCTTTGCGGCGTCCTTCTCGGCGTCTCGGAGTCGGCCTACCTGATCGCGTCGATTCTCGCGATCCTGGGAGGATTCTTCGCCGGCTTCGAGCACGCCGGCGCCAGGGGAGGCGTCCTGCGCGGGGCGGTCGGCGGGACGCTTTTCGGAAGCTTCATCCTGATCGGCCACGAGATCCACGGCCACGAGGCGAAGGCCGACCTGCCCGACCCGCACGTCCTGCTGATCGTCGCCACGGCGGCCTTCGGGATGATCCTCGGCGCCATCGGAGGCCACGTGCGCGGGCGAGTCGAGGCCGCGGCGGCCACCTGAGGGCGGCATGCGCAGATGGGCAGGCTGATCGTCACCGAGTTCATGACGCTCGACGGGGTGATGGAGGCCCCCGGCGGGGAGCCGACCCATCCCCACGCCGGCTGGGTGTTCGACTTCATGGGACCCGAGCAGGAGAGATACAAGCTCGATGAAGCGCTCGAGGCCGAGTCGCATCTGCTCGGCCGGGTCACCTATGAGTCCTTCGCCGGAGCCTGGCCCCAGCGCGAGGGGGAGTTCGCGGAGAAGATCAACTCGATGCCGAAGTACGTGGTCTCCACCACCCTCTCGGAGCCGCTCGAGTGGAACAACTCGACCCTGATCAAGGGCGACGTCGCCGAGGGGGTCGCCGAGCTGAAGGGCCGACAGCAGGGGCCGATCCTGGTCGCGGGCAGCGCCACCCTGGTCCACACCCTGCTCGAGAACGATCTGGTCGACGAGCTGCGGCTGATGGTCTTCCCGGTGATCATCGGAGGTGGAGTGCGGCCATTCCCCGAGTCGCAGAAACGCAAGGCGTTCAAGCTGACCGACTCGCGCAGCTTCGATTCCGGGGTCGCAGCGCATATCTACGAGCCGGCCTGAGCGTCGCGGATCCGGGGACGAACGGCCAGGAGATATAGATCAACCCGGCCCGCGGGTCAGAAGTTGACCTTCCCTTTACCCGCGTCTGTCCGGCGCTTTTCCTCCCCCTCCCTACGGTCGCGCGACAACCTCCGCAATCCCCCAAAGGAGTGGCAATGAGACGATTCGTGCCCCTGGTCGCGGCTGCGGCGCTGGCGGCGACGCCGGCGGCGACGCCGGCGGCCGCGGCCCTGGCGCAGGCGACGGGCTATAACAGCAATGTGACGATCGCCTACGCGCGCGGCGGCCCCTACTTCGCCGGCCGGGTCAGCTCGTCCCGGGCGCTCTGTGCCAAGCACCGCCGGGTGACCGTCTACCGTCGCGCCGCCGGAGCCGACCCGGCGGTCGGCTCCCACACCAGCAACGCCGTCGGCGGCTGGAAGCTCAACCTGGGCCGGCGCCCGAGGGCGGGCTTCTACTACGCCAAGGCGAAGAGCCGCACCCTGGGGCCGGCCGGGAGCCGCATCGTCTGCCGGGCGGCGAGGTCGGCGGTGACCAGGGCCTCATAGGCCGCCTGCCCTCGCGCCGAAGCCCCTACGGTGTGCGGGCATGAAGGCGGCAGCGATCCTCGGAGCGGCTCTGCTCTTCGCCGCGGGCTGCGGGGGAGATCGGGCGAGCGACCGGGGGGAAACTGCTCCAGCGCCCGCGGCGACGGCTTCGACCGCGACGGAACGGGACTCGCCCGAACCGGCGACGCCTCCGCGGCCGGCGCTGGAGCCACTTCGACGCGCCCACTGCCCTCCGAGAGCGTCGAACTGCCGCAGCGCCGTGGGCACGATCATTTACGTCGAGCGGGTCGATCCGGACGGCGAAGGCGACGCGCACTTCGTCCTGCTCAGCGACCAGAGCGTCACCGCACCGGGGTTGAGCGTGATCGACGTCGAGCGTGAGCTTCGCCCCCACCCCCTGCCGGAGGCCGGCGATCGGGTCAGCGCCGCGGGGCCCGTCTACCGCGGCAGCTTCGGCCAGCGCCAGATCCAGGCGACCGAGGTGTTCACCGCCCGGGGTTGAGCCCGGGACGGAGGTAATCCCCCAGCCCTGCTACGGTGCGCGCGTTCGGTCGGACGGGGAGTCCGGCAAAGTCGTGTGTAGCGCTCGCAGTCGTTGCTTTACCAGCATCCTCCGCGTTCGCAGCACCGAGATGAGCATGGAGGAATGCATGCCCACTGGAACTGTCAAGTGGTTCAGCGACGACAAGGGCTACGGGTTCATTACACCCGACGACGGCTCAAAGGACGTCTTCGTACACCACAGCGCGATCGTCGGCGAGGGCTTCAAGTCCCTGGCCGAGGGCGCCAAGGTCAGCTACGAGTCCGAGGACGGCCCGAAGGGGCCGGCCGCGGCGAGCGTCCAGCAGACGTCATAACGCCGAGCTCAGCTTGGTAGCGCGACGCCCGCCTCCCGGCGGGCGTCGCGCTTTCCCAGGCCGTGAGCGGTGAAGCGGGCTCTAGTTGTTGCTGTGCTCGGCGATCCCGAGGCGCTTGCGCGCCTTCAGCACGGCCGGGACGGAAGAGCGGCAGGCTCGGGCGATGGTCCCGTTGGGACGGTCCGGGTCGCGCATCACCTCGAACTCGATCAGCGCGGCGGCGCGGAGCTGGGCGCGGGCGGCGAGGGTGGTCCCCTCCGGCGCGGCCGCGAGGCCAGCCTCGGCAGCCATCGCGCGGCGACAGGAGAGGCAGAAGGTCTGGCCGTTCTCCCGGGTCCAGTTCTGGGGCATCTCGCCGTGCTCGCTGCCTGCCATCCAACGAACGGTCATCTCGCAACGGGCGCAGGTGCAGGCTGCGGTCGTCTCATGGCGAATCGTCTCAACGGTGACTTCACTCAACTGAGTTGCACATCCTTTCGGGCCCCTAGGTCTCATCCGCGCGAAGGAAGGGGGGCTAACGCGCGTGGGTCACTCCGGTATCAGGGTACCGGGCCGACCAGTCCTAACGATTGCGATCGAACTCCCGGGCCAGCCCGAGTTGCTTGGCGATCCGGCGCATCTCGCCCGCCTGGTCGGCGAGGATGAAGCTGATCCCGGCCCCCGTGCGGCCGGCCCGCCCGGTGCGGCCGACGCGATGCACGTAGGCGTCACGATCCCCGGGCGCATCGAAGTTGATCACGTGGGTGATGTCTGCGACATCGATACCGCGGGCGGCGACGTCGGTCGCGACCAGGGTGTCGACGTCTCCACGCTCGAACCTGGCCAGCGCCCTCTCGCGCTGCGACTGGGTCTTGTTGCCGTGCATCGCGACGGCGAGAAGCTCCTTCGCGCCAAGGCGCTTGACGAGGCGGTCGGCTCCGCGCTTGGTGCGGACAAAGACGAGGGTGCGGCCGCGTCCGGCGTGGCGCAACTCGTGGACCAGCGCCGGCAGCTTCTCGCCCTGGGTGTCGATGTGGACGAAGCGGTGTGAGACCACCGAGCGTTTCTGCTGCTTTGGGGCGTGGACGTGGCGGCGGGGGTCATTTGTGTAGGCGGCGGCGAGCTTGCCGATCGCGCCCTCCAGCGTCGCCGAGAAGAACAGGGTCTGGCGGTTGCCCGAGGTGCGGGCGACGATCCGGTCGACGGCGGGCTTGAAACCCATGTCGAGCATTCGGTCCGCTTCGTCGAGAACGAGCATCCGCACCTTGCTGAGATTGATCGAGCCGCGCTCGAGCAGGTCCTCGAGCCGGCCGGGTGTGGCGACCAGGATGTCGGCAGCCTGGGCGCGCTTGATCTGGGGGCCGAAGCCGACCCCGCCATAGACGGCGGCGACGCGCAGGTTGCGGGCTCGGGCAATGGTCTCGAGCTCGTCGACGATCTGGCCGGCCAGCTCTCGGGTCGGGGCGAGGATCAGCGCCGACGGCCGCCTGCCGCCGGCCTCGATCCGATCGACGATCGGAACTCCGAAGGCGAGGGTCTTCCCGGACCCGGTCGGGGACTGGACGAGGACGTCGCGGCCGGCCAGGACATCCTCGATCACCATCCGCTGTACCGCGAAGGGCTGATCGATGCCGCGGCCGGCAAGGGCGCGAACGATTGGTTTGGACACGCCGAGATCGGCGAACGATGAAGACATATTGGCTTTGCTCCTTATTGGACTTCGGGGAGGCGACCCATTGACCCCGAAGACGCTCGAAGCGCAGCGAGAAACGGAACCTCTCGGCTGCCAGGCTCGGCAACCGACGGCCTCACCGTAGCATCCCCGCCCCCCGATGGCCCGCCGAGAGGACCTCCGCAACATCGCGATCGTCGCCCACGTCGACCACGGCAAGACCACCCTGGTCGACGCGATGCTCTGGCAATCCGGCGCTTTCCGCAAGGGCCAGGAGGTAGCGGAGCGGGTGATGGACTCGATGGATCTCGAGCGCGAGAAGGGGATCACGATCCTGGCCAAGAACACCGCGGTGCGCCATGGCGGGGTCAAGCTCAACATCATCGACACCCCGGGACACGCCGATTTCGGCGGCGAAGTCGAGCGCGGGCTGACGATGGTGGACGGGGTGTTGCTGCTGGTCGACGCCTCCGAGGGACCGCTGCCCCAGACGCGGTTCGTGCTGCGCAAGACTCTGGAAGCACAGCTGCCGGTGATCCTCGTCGTCAACAAGGTAGACCGGCCAGACGCCCGAATCGCCGAGGTCATCGACGAGGTCTACGAGCTCTTCCTCGACCTCGACGCCGATTCCGAGCAGATCGAGTTCCCGATCGTCTACACCAATGCCCGGGCTGGATGGGCTTCGCGGGAAGAGGGTGTAGACGGCACTGACCTCCTGCCCCTGCTCGAGCTGATGCTGGAACGGATCCCTGCCCCCTCCTACGAGCCCGGTCACCCGCTCCAGGCCCATGTCACCAACCTCGACGCCGACCCCTACGTCGGCCGACTGGCCCTCTGCCGCGTCCACAACGGGACGATCCGCGCCGGCGAGACGATCGCCTGGTGCAGGACCGACGGAAGGGTCGAGTCGGCGGCGGTGTCAGAGCTCTACGTGACCGAGGCACTGGAGCGGGTGCCCGCGGCCGAGGCGGGACCGGGCGAGATCATCGCCGTGGCCGGCCTCCCCGGGGTGACGATCGGTGAGACCCTGGCCGAGGCGGATGACCCTCGACCGCTGCCGGTGATCTCCGTCGATGAGCCCTCAATCTCAATCGTCGTCGGCATCAACACAGCGCCGACAGCCGGGCTCGAGGGCTCGAAACTGACCGCCCGCCAGATCCATGCCCGACTCGCCGCCGAGCTGGTCGGCAACGTCTCGATCCGCGTCCTTGACACCGACCGCCCCGACGCCTGGGAGGTTCAGGGGAGGGGTGAGCTGCAGCTGGTCGTCCTGCTCGAGCTGATGCGGCGTGAAGGCTTCGAGCTCACCGCCGGCCAGCCTCGTGTCGTCATTCGGGAGATCGACGGCGCGCGACACGAGCCCGTGGAACGCCTTTCGATCGATATTCCCGAGGAGTACGTCGGCGTCGTCACCCAGCTGCTGGCGCTGCGCAAGGCCCGGCTGGAGCAGATGGTCAACCACTCCACCGGCTGGGTGCGGATGGAGTATCTGGTGCCGGCACGGGGATTGATCGGCTTTCGCACCGAATTCCTGACCGAGACGCGCGGCACCGGGGTCCTCCATCACATCTTCGACCGCTGGGATCCGTGGGCCGGCGAGATGCGGACGAGGCCGACCGGCGCCCTGGTCGCCGATCGGCGCGGCACCACCGCCGGCTTCGCCCTCTTCGGCCTGCAGGAGCGTGGCACGCTGTTCGTCAGCCCCGGCGAAGAGGTCTATGAGGGGATGATCGTCGGCGAGAACGCCCGGGCCGACGACCTCGACGTCAACCCGATCAAGGAGAAGCATCAGACCAATGTCCGCGCCGCCTCCGCCGACGTCCTCGTGCGGTTGGTCCCCGCTCGGCAGATGTCCCTCGAGCAGGCCCTCGAGTTCCTCCGCCAGGACGAGTGCGTCGAGATCACCCCGAAGACGGTCCGCCTGCGAAAGCTCGAGCTCGACAAGAACGCACGGTTGAAGGCGACGCGCCGGGCCAAGGCCGGCTGACCAGGCCGCCGGCCGCGCTCGGCGGCGACGCCCGGTTCACTCGTAGGCAAGGGCCTCGAGCACGTCGAGACGGGAGGCGCGGCGGGCCGGGCCGATCGCCACCAGGACGCCGGCCAGGGCGGCGAGGACCATGATCGAGATCAGGGTGCCGATCGGGTAGGAGAGGGTGAATCCCTGATCGGCAAGGGGGCGAGAGATCAGCGCCGCGAAGATCACCCCGAGGATCAAGCCGAGGACGGCGCCGATCATCGCCGTGATCACCGCCTCGTAGCGGATCATGCGCCGCACCTGGCGCCGCGACATCCCGATCGCCCGCAGCATCCCCAGCTCCCGGGTGCGCTCGTGGATCGAGAGGGCCAGCGTGTTGGCGATCCCGAAAAGGGAGACGATCACGGCAAGCGAGAGCAGCGCGTAGATCAGGCCGAGGAGCTTGTCGACCTGCCCCTCCTGGCTGGACTTCAGCTCAGCCTGGTTGAGCACGTCCGCGGTCGGGAAGGTGTTCCGCAGTGCGGCCTTGAGCCGAGCCTGGACCGGGTCGGCTCCGGCTCCCGGGGCGAGCTTGATCAGATCGGCCTGGTCCTGTGTGGTGCCGAATTCCCGCTGCATAGAGGCCTGGGTGACGATCACCGCGCCGAACAGGTCGGCATCGTCACCGACCGTCCCGACGACGCGGAAGGATGGCCGGTCGCCGGTCTTGGTCAGCATCCGCACCCTGTCGCCCACCGCCAGCCCGTTGTCGGAGGCGAAGGCGTCATCGAGAATCGCCTCGCGGTCGCCGAGGTCCCGCAGGGTCGAGGGCGAACCCTGCTTCCAGTCGAGGGTGAGCACCCGGTTTGCGGTCGCCGGCTCCAGCCCGGAGATCTTGTTCTTGCCGATCCCCTCGATCACCGCCTGGGTCGAGCGCAGGGCCGAGACGGTCCCCACCCCGGGGACCTTGCGCGCAGCGGGGACGATCGCCGTGGGGATCGGGGAGAAGCCGTCGGTGTTCTGGATCACCAGCTCGCCCTGGAAGTTGCGATCGACCGCCGAGGCGATCGAGCCCTTGATCCCGGCGGCGAAGATCGTCACGAAGGTGACCAGGGCGAGCCCGATCATCAGGGCCGCCGCAGTCGCCGCGGTGCGCCCCGGGCGCCGCTGGGTGTTCTCCCGCGCGAGGCGGCCGGTCAGGCCCCGCAGCTTCTCCAGCGGCTTGCCGGTGAGCGAGGCGAGCGGGCGCACCAGCCGCGGGCTGAACAGGGAGACCCCGAGCAGGATCAGGACGGCGCCGGCGCCCATCAGGCCGGCGGCCTGCCCGGAGTCGGAGATGTCGGCGAACAGCCCGGTCAGCAGAGCGGCCAGCCCGACCAGCGAGACGGCCACCGCCCCGAGCGCGAACAGCAGTCCGTGGCGGCGCGCCTCGGCAAGCTCGCCCTCGCGCAGCGCCGCCAGCGGCGGCACCCTGGTCGAGCGCCAGGCCGGGGCGAGCGAGGAGACCAGGGTCACCGTCAGGCCGATCACCAGCGAGACGACAACCGTCCGGGTCTCGATCACCGGCGAGGTGGTCGGCAGATCGATCCCGACCGCCTTGAACACCGCCTGGATCCCCTTCGCGAAGCCGACCCCGCCCGCCAGGCCGGCCAGCGACCCGACCAGCCCGATCAGCGCGGCCTCGGCGATCACCGAGCCGAGGATCTGCGCCCGCGAGGCACCGAGGGTGCGCAGCATCGCGAACTCGCGGACCCGCTGGGCGACCGTGATCGAGAAGGTGTTGAAGATCAGGAAGGCGCCGACGAACAGCGCCACTCCGGCGAAGACGAGCAGGGCGATCTGCAGGAACTTCAGGTTGTCGCGGATCTCGCTCGATTGCCGGTTGGCGTTCTGCTGGCCGGTCTCCACCCGCACGTCGCTGGGCGCGACCCGATCGATCCGCTGGGCCAGCGCGGAAGCTGAGACCCCCTTCGCCGCCGCCACCGAGATCTGGTCGTAGCGGCCGACGTTGTCGGTGATCCGCTGCGATTCGGGCAGGGTCAGCTGGGCGATGCTGGCACCGCCGAAGGAGGCATTGCCGAGCTCGGTGAGGCCGACCAGGCTGTAGGTGCGGGCGCGGCGCTCGCCGGCGATCCGGATCCGGTCCCCGATCGCCAGCCCGACCGAGTCGGCGGCAGCCTTGTCGAGCGTGGCTTGGCGGGGGGACTGCGGGCGATGGCCCTCGACGTAGGTCAGGGACTCGAGCCTCGGCGGCAGGGCCGAGGCGATGAACTTGGGCGAGAACTGCGAGCCGACCCGCTCGCCGTCCTGCTTGAAGAACCCGCCGGGAGTGAAGATCGCGCCGGCGGCGAGGGAGACGCCGCGCACCGCCCTGACCTTCGGCAGCAGCGCGGCGGAGAAGGTCGGCGCGGTGCCGTTGTCCTGCTTGACCGGCTCGCGGGCGGTGATCACCACATCGGTGCCCTTCAGCGAGTCGCTGAAGATCTCGTCGAAGGCGGCGTTGATCGTGTCGGTGAGGACGTAGGTGCCGGCGACCAGCGCCACCCCGATGAACACCGCCAGGGTCGTGGTCAGCGCCCGGCCCTTTCGGGCCCAGAGGTTCTTGGCGGCGAGCCTAGGCAAGCTGCTTCATGTACTCGATCACCTGCTCGGCCGACCCGGGCGCCGCGTCGTGGACGATCGAGCCGTCACGAAGCGCCAGCATCCTGTCGGCGTGAGCCGCCGCCTCGGGGTCGTGGGTGACCATGATCACCGTCTGCCCGAACTCGTCGACGGCGCCGCGCAGGAGTTCCAGGACATCGTTCGAGGCCTTCGAGTCGAGGTTCCCGGTCGGCTCGTCGGCGAAGACGACCGCCGGCTTGGAGACAAGGGCGCGGGCGACGGCGACCCGCTGCTGCTGGCCCCCGGAGAGCTCCGAGGGCCGGTGGCTGCGCCGGTCAGAGAGACCGACCGTCTCGATCAGCCGATCGAGCCACTCGCGGTCAGGCTGACGACCGGCGATCGAGAGCGGCAGGGTGATGTTCTCCTCCGCGGTCAGCACCGGCAGCAGGTTGAAGAACTGAAAGACGAAGCCGAGGCGCTCGCGGCGCAGCCTGGTCAGCTCGCGGTCATCGAGCCCGGTGATCTCGACCCCGTCGATCTCGACCGAGCCCGAGGTGGGCCGGTCGAGCCCGGCGAGGATGTGCATCAGGGTGGACTTGCCCGAGCCGGAGGGCCCCATGATCGAGCTGAAGCGGCCGCTATTGAAGCCCACCGAGACCCCGGTGAGGGCGTCGACCGCCGCCTCACCCTCGCCGAAGCGGCGATGCAGGTCGGTGGCGACGACGATCGGGGCCGCCGCGGCTTCGGAGGCGCCGTCGCCGCCGGCGGGGTGCTGGTGGGGGTCCGGCATCACAATCAGTTTGCCCTACCCGCCATCCCGGGCGGGGACACCCCTCAGAGGGCCTGGCCGGCGGGGCGCCCCGCGGAGGTCGCAGGGGAGCCCGGCCTCGGGGTGGCCGGCTGACCGCTCGCGCTCCAGCGCCGCCCCCGTCCCCCTCATCGCCTTCGGCGTGATCGCCCCCGCGTGGTCGCCGTAAGCGCTGTCGAGGAAGGCGATCGTCAGCAGGCTGGCGCTGACCACCGTGGTCACCGCGACGGCCAGCAGCAACTGCGACTCGCGGCGCTCGCCGCGATCCGCGAAGCAGAGCGCGTAGACGACGACCGCCAGCCCGGCGATGATCAGCAGGAACCAGATCGATCCCGGGACGAATGGGTCGGCCTCGGCCAGCCGGGCTCGGCGGGCGCCGCGGCGGGCGTCTGTCTCCTCGAACCAGTTCTGCTGGGCGTTGCTCGCGGTGACACCCACCGGCCGCACCCGCTCGAAGCTCGTCTCGAGCCGGGCCTCCCAGTGTCCGACCAGGTCGCTGGCGCGGTCCTCCGCCATCGTCTCCCACTCGTCGTTGACGACCGCACGCGAATAACAGATCAGCTCCGCGTGAAGGTTCCCCCGGGCCTGCCCGGGGAAGGCGTCGGCGGCGTGATAGAGAGCGGCCACCGCTCCTGCCTCGGTGCGCGCACTGGAGCGAGCCGAGGCATAGCTCTGGAAGGCGATCAGGAAGACGAAGCCGACCATCACCGCGAAGATCGTCCCGGTGACCGTGAAGGCGCCCGCGGCAATCTGGGAGTCGCGGAAGAAGCCGCCCGCGGGGGCGCGCCTGCGGATCAGGGCAATCGCGGCCATCGCGGCGAGATCGGCCCCGACGACGATCAGCGCGATCAGCCACAGGTCCACGGAGCCGGATCTAACGCAACGCCCCGGACGGCGGGATAATTGAACGGTGGAGGAGCACGCCAGCCCCGGGCCGCCGCTGGCGGGAGCTCTCCTGACCCTCTCCGGGATCGTCCTCGCCGCGGCGATCGTGCTCACGGTGGGACCGCTCAATCGGGCAGTCTCCGCGGCGATCTCCGGGGACGCCGCGGAGGTGCGCAACCAGGTCTCCGATCTCGGGATCGGCGGGCCGCTGATCATCATCGCGCTGCAGCTGGTCCACGCCGTCGCCTTCTACCCGGCGGAGCTGATCGACGCGGCGGCGGGCTTCGCCTACGGCTTCATCGGCGGCTTCCTGCTGGTCGAGGCCGGCTGGGTCCTCTCGGGCCTGCTCTCCTATGCGATCGGCCTCTGGGCCGGGCGGCCGCTGCTTCACCGGGTGCTCGGGACGGAGCGATTCGAGCGGATCGAGGCGATGATCGAGCGCGGCGGGGTCACCCTGCTGCTGACCATGAGGCTGGTGCCGATCGTCCCCTTCAGCCTCCTCTCGACCGCCGCCGGTACCGCCCGGGTACCACTCTGGCGGTTCACCTGGACGACCGCGGTCGGCTACGCGCCGATCACCGCGATCGCCGTCTACCTCGGCACCAAGCTGGAGGGCTTCTCCTTCGAGGACCCGACCGTGCTGCTCGGGATCGGCGGCCTGCTGGCGCTGATCGGCGCCGCCCACTGGCTGCTGCCGCGGCGGGGCTCCGGCGCCAGATGACGCCCCAGATCAAATGTGGCCAGGATGGTGCTAGGCGGCGGCGGGGGCCGCCTCGGCGAGCTTCTCGTCGGCCTCGCGACCCTTGGCCTCGGTCTCGATGTTCTCGTCGATGTTGCGCGGCAGCAGCACCTCGCGGGCGATCACCAGGCGCTGGATCTGGCTGGTGCCCTCATACAGCTGCATGATCTTCGCGTCGCGCATCAGCTTCTCGACCGGGTACTCCTTGATGAAGCCGTAGCCGCCGTAGACCTGGACGGCGTCGGTGGTCACCTCCATCGCCGAGTCGGAGGCGAAGCGCTTCGCCTCCGAGGAGGCAAGCGTGTTGCGCGTGCCCCGGTCGAGCTGGACCGCGGAGAGCCAGGTCAGCAGCCGGCCGGCGTCCACCTTGGTCGCCATGTCGGCGATCAGGAACTGGATCGCCTGATGCATCGCGATCGGGACGCCGAACTGGACCCGCTCCTTGGAGTACTCGGAAGCGAACTCGAAGGCGGCGCGGGCGATCCCCACGGCCATCGCGGCGACGCCGGGACGGGTGCGGTCGAGGGTCATCATCGCCAGCTTGAAGCCGTGGTTCTCCTCGCCGAGCAGGTTCTCGGCCGGGACCTCGACCTCGTCGAAGGTGATGGTCGCGGTGTTCGAGGCCCGCTGACCCATCTTGTCCTCCTTCTTGTCGACGGTGATGTTGTCCTGCTTGCCGTCGACGACGAAGGCGCTGATCCCGCGGTGGCCGGCCTCCGGGTCGGTCTTCGCGTAGACCGTGAACCAGTCGGCGTAGCCGCCGTTGGTGATGAAGCACTTCGAGCCGTTGATCACGTACTTGTCGCCCTGCTTCACCGCCCGGGTCTTCATCCCGCTGACGTCGGAGCCCGCGTCGGGCTCGGTCAGGCAGAAGCTGGCGAGCTTCGGCTCGTCGGTCAGCATCCCGAGGTACTTCTTCTTCGTCTCCTCGGAGCCGCCGAGGGCGACCGGTGCCGAGGCGAGGCCGTTGGCGGCGAGGCTGGTGCCGATGCCCGAGCAGCCCCAGCCGAACTCCTCCTCGATCAGGCAGCCGGAGAGGTAGTCGAGACCGGGACCGCCGTAGGCCTCGGAGGTGTGGACGTTCATCAGCCCCACCTCCCAGGCCTTGTCGATGATCTCCTGCGGCCAGGTGCCGTCGCGGTCGTAGTCCCAGGCGACGGGCCGGATCTCCTTCTCGGCGAAGTTGTGCGCCAGCTCGCGCAGGTCCTTCTGCTCGTCGGTCAGAGTGAAGTCAACCATTTCGGCGAGGCTCCTTTGTCCGTGGAATAAGCCCTTATCTGGGCGGCGCCGAGCGGGCGCCGCGCTGATTGACTGGTCAGTCAACCAGTCCCAAAGATTAGCGGATCGCCCTCTGGCCCCGGCTGGATCTCCCAATAATGGGGATGGAACCCCGGCCCTGATCCAGGCACGATTCGAGCCAATCGAAGCAAGATGCGGCTGCTATCGGCGCCCGCACCGGGCCATCCGTCAGGTGATCTTCAAGGGGCATTGGACCAACGCCGGTACCCTTGTCGCGTGGCCCTTCCGCTTGCCGCGACGGCGGTCGACAACGGCAAGGTGATCATCCTGGTGGCGCTGCTGGCGCTGCCGATCGCGGCTCTCGCCTTCGCCGGCTCCAGCAAGGCGCTGAAGCAGCTCGGCAAGGGCCGCTTCGCGATCGAGCAGGAGCTTCCCCCGCCGCGCACCCTGGGCCCTGCGCCGGTGATCAGCCGCTCGGTGCGCGAAACCGAGGTGCGCCAGATGCTCGAGGCGAAGTCCTACCGGCGCCAGCAGCGAGGGGAGGCGCCGCTCGACATCGAGGCCGAGATCGAGCGGATGATGGCGATCCCGGAGCCCGGCGGCGACGCCGGCATGGACGCCCAGCTTCGCGAGGAGGTCCGCCAGTTGGTCGTCGCCCGCAACGAGCGCCGCATGCGAAAGGGCGAGGAGCCGCTCGACGTCGAGAAGGAGGTCCGGGGCCAGCTCGCCGATCTCGAGAACCTCGGCCAGTAATCAGTTGCGGCGGCTGTCGCCGCCTGACACGCCTGTGCCGGCGCTAACACCGCGCCGGCAAACGGAACATTTTGCGGCGGCTTCGCCGCCTGACACGCCTGTGCCGGCGCTAACACCGCGCCGGCAAACGGAGTCGCGCAGTTTGTAGGATCGCGGTCTATGGCCGAGGCGCGCGAAGACGACATCTACGAGATCGAGCAGCTGCTGGTCCAACCCGGCACCTACTTCAACCCTCAGACCGAGGTCGTCGTGGTCGTCGACGACTCGACCTCGCTCGACCAGGAGGTCTTCAACATGGAGGCCTACGAGGGGGCCGAGTGGGTGCGGATCTCCGAGGAGGTCCCGATCGACGAGGACGGCCGCGACCGGCTGCTCGAGACTTTCCAGACGCACTACCACGCCGGGAACACCGGCTCGGTCTCGGCCACGGCGCTGGAGCAGGGCGACGAGGAGCTCGACGAGGACGAGGGCGGCCAGGATCCCGGCCGCGAGGACTGAGGCGGGGTTGATGCGCGTCGGGCCTGGAGGCCCGACGCAAGGTGGTCAGGGACTCTAGCTGCCCGGGCGGAGGATCGCTGCGCTGCGCCGTGTAGGCGCGAGAACAGCGCGAGGGGTTGAGAAACGCGGGTGTGCCCGTAGCCACCCGTCGACGGCCATCAATCGGGCCCGGCCAAGCTGGCGGCGATCAGCTCGCGTCTCGTTGACAACCGCGACCGCATCGGAATAGGCTCGGCACCCGGACCGGGAGCAGCCAACAGGAGGAACGATGGGGGCAGACGAAAACCTAGATGTGATGCGGCGCGGATACGAGGCCTTCAACTCGGGCGACATGGACACGCTGATCGAGGTCTTCGACGAGAACCTTGTGTGGCACTTGCCGGGGCGCAGCTCGATGGCCAAGGATTACCAGAGCCGCGACGCGACTCTCGCCTACTTCGGCCAGCTGGCGCAGGAGACAGGGGGCACCTTCCGGGCCGAGCTGGAGCGATTGGTTGCAGATGACGACGACCGCGTAATCGGCATCCAGCGCAGCACCGCGGAGCGAAACGGCAAGCACTTGGATGTTGGCAACTGCATTGTGTTCCAGCTCAGGAACGGCCGAGTTACTGACGGTCGGGAGCACTTTCATGATCTCTACGCCTGGGACGAGTTCTGGTCGTAGCCGCTCGGCCGGGTGCAGAGCAGGTCAAGGGAAGTACCGCGCGGCCTCTCACCTAAGCTTGCGCAGTGGTGGAGACTGGGACAACGGCGCCCGACTTCACCCTGCCCGACCGGGTTGCGCTCCGCCTCTAACCACCCGGGCCACCGTAATGGCGCGGGGGCGGGGTCGTCATCGTCCAATGAGCGGTGTGATTGCATCCGCCGCCCGTCGTCCTGGTGGAGCCGACGATCTTGGTGGAGGTCTTCCAGGTTCCCCTGACCCGGATCGTCCGCCCTGCCTGGCCGGAGCCCAAGGGCGTTCCGCTGTAGTTGAACGCACCGCCCTTGATCGCAATCCGCTTTGCCTTGAGCATGTTTGAAGCGGTGATGTTGCCGGACTTGCAGATGAAATCGGTAGGGGCGACGATGTGCGGGTATCCCTTCGCGGGGACGATCTTCTTTCCCCGCGCCCCGGCAGCCACCTTGAAGTAGCCCGCCCCCTCGCCCTGGTGGTACTTGTTCTCCGTACCTCCGTAAAGCCCGGTCCTGGGACTAATCGCCGCCGTGGCAACCACTGCGCAGACACCGACACTGGCTATGACCATGGCCGGCACCACTGCAAACCGCATGCGAGTCATCTCTCCTCCCGATCCCCTGCGACTCACGACGACGGGTACGGGTCGAGCCTATACCAGAAGAGTCGCGCGGCCTGCGTGGTGGAGCCCAAGCAAGCCGATTGTCATACTCAGGCCGCTGATGTTGGTCGAGGGCAACCAGGCTCCGGATTTCAAGCTACCGGATCAGGACGGGCAGCCGGTGCGGCTCTCCGGTCTACGCGGCCAGACCGTCGTCCTCTATTTCTACCCGCGGGCCGACACCCCGGGTTGCACCACCCAGGCCTGCGGCGTCCGCGATCACCAGGCCGACTACGAGGCCGCCGGCGCCCGGGTGATCGGGGTCTCTGCCGATCAGGTCGCTGCGGTGAAGAAGTTCGCCGAGAAGCGCGACCTCGACTTCACCCTGCTCGCCGACGCCGACCACTCGGTCGCCGAGGCCTACGGCACCTGGGTCGAGAAGTCGAACTACGGCAAGACCTATATGGGGGTGCAGCGGTCCACCTTGATCATCGACGGCGAGGGGACGATCGCCCGGGTCTTCCCGAAGGTCTCCCCGAAGACGCACGACGAGGTCGTCCTCGGAGCGCTGGGCGAGCTGGCGGCCTCGGCATGAGCGCCCCGGGGGGAAGCGTCGAGGGAATCTTCATCTCGCCCGAGTTCGAGCGGTCGCCCGAGCCGGTCGATGAGGTCGAGGTGATCGCCGGCAAGGGCATACGCGGCGACCGCTACTTCGTCCCCGGGGGCCGAGAGAACGCGGGCGACGACGCCGGCCACGACCTGACCCTGATCGAGGCCGAGGCCCTCGAGGGGCTGGAGGCGCGAGCAGGGGATCGTCCTGGCGCCGGCGGCCTCGCGGCGCAACGTCCTGACCCGCGGGATCGGCCTCAACGACCTGGTCGGCAAGCGCTTCCGCGTCGGCGAGGTCGAGTGCGAGGGAGTCGAGCTGTGCGAGCCCTGCAATCACCTCGAGGGGCTGACTGAGCCCGGGGTGATGCGCGGGATGGTCCACCGTGCCGGCCTCTGCGCGGAGGTCCTCCGCGGGGGGAGCATCCGGGTCGGTGACGGGGTCGCGGCCGACTCCTCGGGCACCGCCTGATCGGCGGCGGTGAGCGATCCCCGCAGCCGCCGCCTCGATGCCGAGCGCCCGTCCGGAAGGGAGCACCTCGAGTTCCTGACCGGGTTGTTTGCCGACCCCGAGATCGCCCGCTGGCACTGGCCGGGAGGCACGGGGGCCGGGCCCCGAAGCTCCGAGCAGTCCCGCCTGCTGCACCGCCAGAGCGTTGAGCACTGGGCCGAGCACGGCCATGGCTGGTGGCTGTGGCGGGATCGCGACCGCGACCGGCTGGTCGCCCGCGTCGGCCTCGTTTGGACGAGCGTGGAGGGGGAGCCCGCCGTCGAACTCGGCTGGAGCGTCCCGGTGTCAGAGCAGGGGCGCGGCTACGCGACCGAGGCGGCGGTCTCATCGCTCGGCCATGCCTTCACCGCGGCCGAGCTGGCGGAGGTGGTCAGCTTCACCTGGACCGAGAACCTGGCTTCGCGGCGGGTGATGGAGAAGACCGGCTTCGAGTTCGACCGGGCCTTCGAGCACGCCGGCCTGCCGCACCTCCTCTACACCGCCCGAGCCGGCGAGTGGCCGCCGCCCTAGCGACGGTCCTCAGGCGGCGTAGTAGAAGGCGAAGCCGAGCACCGCGTAGACGGCGAGCAGCTGCAGGCCCTCGAACCAGTTGGAGCGGCCGTCCTGGGTGGTGTAGTTGGCGATCAGGACCGCGAGCAGAATCGCGCCCAGCTCGAACCCGTTGAAGACAAGGGACATCGGAAACGGACCGATGAAGAAGGATGCGATCACCAGCACCGGTGCGACGAACAGGGCCACCTGGGCGCTGGAGCCGATCGCGATGTTGACCGCAAGGTCCATCTTGTCCTTGCGCGCCACCAGTACAGCCACCCAGTGCTCGGCGGCGTTGCCGACGATCGCGACGACGATCGCGCCGATGAAGAACTCCGATAGCCCGACTGCCTCGGATGCCTCGCTGATCGAGCCGACAAGGATCTCCGACATCACACCCACCAGGACCCCGGCGAACGCCAGCACCGCCACCGAGGTCCGCGCCGACCAGCCCCAAGTCTCCTCCTTGTCGTATTCGGGGTTAAAGAGGGAGCGATGGGTCTTCAGGGAAAAGAAGAGTCCTGCCACGTAGGTGGCGATGAGAATCACCGCCACCGCGAGCGAGAGGTTCTCGACGGTTCCCGCATAGTGGACGATCTCGTCGCCGGGGTGCGGCAGGTTCCGTCCGTTGACGAGCTCGAAGATCGCCGGCATCACCATCGCCGTCGCCGCAAGCAGCAGCATCGTCGTCTGGGTGCTGGCCCCGCGGCGATCGAACTCCTGCTCGGTGTGCTTCAGCCCGCCGAAGAACATCGAGGCCCCGAGCACCAGCAGGATGTTGCCGATGATCGAGCCGATGATCGAGGCCTTGACGACCTCGTGCAACCCGGAACCGAGCGCGAACAGGGCGATGATCAGCTCCGGCGCGTTGCCGAAGGTGACGTTGAGCAGGCCGCCGATCCCGGGACCGGATCGCGCCGCGAGCTCTTCGGTGGCGCGCCCCATCAGGGCGGCGGTGGGGATGATCCCGAGAGCCGAGATCACGAAGATCGCGCCGGCAGGGCTGCCCGCCACCTCCATCACCACCGCCGCCGGGATCAGCGGGGTGAGCAGATAGGGGAGTCCCTGGGCGCTGAGGAAGAAGCTGCGGTCGAGCCGGGGCATCCGGCTCGCGGGGGGCCTCGCTTCCATCCCGGCAACCCTACGGGTTGCCGATGACCGCTCGCCGCGAACGACGCATCGACCGGCGTCGCTCGCGGCTCAGCCGGCCGCTACTGGGAGGCGCAGGCCTGGACCTCGGCCGCCGTGGTCGCGTTCTGGAGGCACTGGAGGGTGGCCGAGTTGGCGCCGCCCGAAGGCGCTGCCGGGGTGCCGGTGCCGCTGCCGCCAGCCTGGGCCCCCAGCCCACCCAGCAACGGCGCGACCTGCCTCAGCAGGTTGTCGAGCGGCTCGGAGCTGCCTGGCTTCGAGATCGTCTGCGGCTTGTTGACGTCGCTGAGGTTGAGGTCCAGGTTGACCGTCACCTCGTTGCCCCCGGCGGGCGCGACGTCCAGGTTGAAGTCCAGCTTGCGAAGCAGGTGGTCGTCGACCCCCGAGTAGACGTCGAAACTGGCGTCCTTGATCGCTTCGGAGACCTTTTCGAGCTGAGGCAGCGCCCCCTGAAGCTGCTGTAGCTGACCCTGGCTGGTGCCACTCGCCGCGCCCTGGCCGATCGCCGACTTGATCGCGTCGGAGAGCTTCTTCGGGTCGATCTTGCCGGAGACGTGGATCGTGTTGGTCCCGTCGACCTCGGTCTCGCCCTCGTTGGTGAGGTCGCCGAGCGACTGCTTGAGACCGGGCAGAGTGCCGCGGTTCGAGCTGTTCTGGCTCGACGACTGCCCCAGGGCCTTGGTCAGGGAAGCGTACTGATCCGGGCTCAGCGCGTAGTTCGTGCCCTGATAGTTGATGTAGCCGGCGTCGCCGGTGAAGATCGCCCCCGCCTCGACGTCGAAGCTCCGACCCTGGAGGTCGCCACTCGCCTTGGCGGTCATGTCGAGCTTGGCGTCGCCGGAGCCATTGTCGTCGAACGGGCCGGAGAGGTTGATCTGAAAGTTGCCGCCCTGGTCGCCGCTCGCCCCGATCTTCAGGGTGGCGTCCACCTTGGCGCTGTCGATCGAGTTCTTGCTCGAGAAGGTCTGGTCGAGGACCTTCTTCGGCGGGACGTCACTGCTGCCGCTGTCGCTGCTTCCCCCGCATGCCGCGAAGGCGACCGCGAGTGCCATCGTCGTTGCAAGCAGGGAGAAGATGCGAATTCGGCTCAAAAGGTGTCCTCCAAAGGGGTAGTCGGCGTTGCCTGCAGCGCCGCGGCGCGGTGAGTGGGCATCAGAGTAGCGCGATGGCGGTAGGCTCGCTGCGGTGCACCCGCCCAGGACGATCCTCTACACGGGCAAGGGCGGCGTGGGAAAGACCAGCGTTGCCGCCGCCACCGCCAGGCAGTGCGCGAGGGCCGGGTTGCGCACGGTGGTGATCTCCACCGATCCTGCCCACAGCCTCTCCGATTCGCTGGAGGCGGAGCTCGGCCCGGAGCCGACCGAAGCCGGAGACCGGCTCTGGGGGCAGGAGGTCCGGGCCCAGCTCGAGATGGAAGCCAACTGGGCCGCGGTACAGGACTGGATCTCGAAGCTGCTGGCCAGCCGCGGGGTCGAGCAGATCCGCGCCGAGGAGCTGACCGTCCCCCCGGGGATGGACGAGCTGTTCTCGCTGCTGCAGATCAAGCGCCACACCGAGGGCGGGCGCTTCGACGTTCTGGTCGTCGACTGCGCCCCAACCGGAGAGACCCTGCGGCTGCTCAGTTTCCCCGAGATCGCCCAGTGGTGGATCGAGAAGGTCTTCCCGTGGGAGCGCCGGATGGTCGGCGCGGCGCGGCCGCTGGCCCGCACCTTCGACCTGCCGCTGCCGGGGCCGGAGGTCTTCGACGAGGTGCAGCGGCTGACCCGCAACCTGATCGCGATGAACGCGATCCTCCGCGACCGCCGCCGCTGCTCTGTCCGTCTGGTGATGAACCCCGACCGGATGGTGATCAAGGAGGCCCAGCGGACCTTCACCTACCTCAATCTCTACGGCTACCTGACCGACGCGGTGATCGTCAACCGCGTATTCCCCGACGACGTCGAGGGCGGCTATTTCGGCGCCTGGCGGGAGCGTCAGCGCCGAAACCTTGGGGAGGTGCATCAGGGATTCGCCCCGGTTCCGGTGCTGGAGGCCCGCTACTTCGAGGAGGAGGTGATCGGGGCGGAGATGCTCGACCGGCTGGCCGCCGAGCTGTTCGGCTCCCACAGGCCCGAAGAGATCCTGCACACCGAGCTGACCCGGGAGCTGAGCACGGACGACGGCACGGCCGTCCTCCGCCTCACGGTTCCCTTTGCGGAGAAGTCGGACATCGACCTGAAGAAGGTCGGGGACGAGCTGATCGTCACCGTCGGCGGCGAGAAGCGGACTATCATCCTGCCCGCCGCGCTCGCCGACCAGCGGCCCTCCGGCGCAGCCTTCGAGAACGGCACCCTGAAGGTCTCCTTCGAGGATGTCCGAGCCCCACGACGAGCCCAACCCGAGCGGGTCTGACCCCGCAACCGGCCCGGTAGCCCCCCGCCCCGGACCCTCTGCCGGCGCAGATCGCTTCTGGGAGCGCTATGGGGAAGCGAGGCGCCACGGTTCCCGCAACGGCGAACCCGGCGATCAGAACGGCGCCGAGGCAGGCGGTCGCGGCTCCGGCGAGGCGGACGATCACCACGTCTGCCTCGAGTGGTGCCCGATCTGCCGCGGAGCCGAGGTGGTGCGGGCGACGACGCCGCCCGAGTTGCGCGAGCAGCTCGAGGCGATCCAGCACGACGCCCTGGCCCTCGCCAGGGCGGTGCTCGACGCCTATCTGGCGAGGCAGTCCCAGGGGGAGCCCGGCGCCTCTGCGCCCTCCCGATCGCGGCGCGGGGTCGAGGACATCCCGATCGATTGAGACACCGCTCCCGCGGGCCAGGGAAGGCTGTCGTACCCTGCTGTCGATGGCTCAATTGGCCTGTCCGAGCTGCGGCACGGAGAATCCCGAGCGGGCCAAGTTCTGCATGTCCTGCGGCCAGGGGCTGGAGCGCCGCTGCCCCAGCTGCGACGCCGAGGTCCCGGCCGGAGCGAAGTTCTGCATCGAGTGTGGCGCCGGGATGGACACCGGCCTGGCGGCACCGGATTCGCCGAAACCGGCGGCCACGGCGCCGACTGAGCCGCCCCCGGAGGAGCGCCGCCAGGTCTCGGTGCTGTTCGCCGACCTCTCCGGCTACACCGCGGTGGCGGAGCGAACCGACCCCGAGGCTGTGAAGGCGATGCTCGACCGGGCGCTGCAGCGCCTCGGGGATCAGGTCGAGCGCTTCGACGGGTCGATCGACAAATACATCGGCGACAACGTGATGGCAGTGTTCGGCGCGCCGGTCGCCCACGAGGACGATCCCGAGCGGGCGGTGCGCGCCGCCCTGGCGATGCAGGCGGAAATGGACCGGATCAACGAGCAGCTCCCGGCCGACGTCGCCTTCCTGCTGCGGGTCGGGATCAACACGGGCGAGGTCCTCGCCGGCCGCATGGGCGAGGGCTACACGGTGATCGGTGACACCGTCAACGTCGCCGCCAGGCTGCAGGCTGCAGCGCGCCCGGGGTCGGTGACGGTCGGCGAGACGACCCACCGTGCCAGCCGCGACTCGATCGCATACGACGAGCTCGAGCCACTCGAGCTAAAGGGAAAGGCGGAGCCGGTCCCCGCCTGGGAGGCGCGAGCGGTGCTGGCCGAGCGCGAGAGCCAGCGGGCGGAGCCGCGGGTCGGCGCGCCCCTGATCGGCCGCAGCGACGAGCTGAGGATGCTGCTCTCCCTTGCCGAGCAGCTCGAGCGCGAGGGACGGCCGCATCTGGTGACCATGATCGGCCAGGCCGGTGTCGGCAAGTCTCGGCTGCTGCGGGAGCTGACCGAGCGCGCCGCCGAGCTGGAACCGGCGCCGGAGGTCGAGGTCGGCGAGTGCCCGCCGTTCGGCTCGGGGATCTCCTACTGGGCGCTGGCGGAGGTGCTTCGGTCGCAGTTCGGGATCGCCGCCGACGAGCCCGCCGACTCCGCCTGGGAAAAGCTCCGCGCAAGCGTCCGGCGTCTGCTCGGCGACGAGGTCAGCGGGGAGGAGGCGGAGCGGATCATCGCCCCGATCGGAATCGTCCTCGGGCTCGAGACGACCGAGGCCCCGGCCGAGGCGGAGGACCCGCAACGGATGCGCGAAACCTTGTTCTCCTCGATCCGCACCCTGACCGAGCGGATCTGCGCGCGAGCGCCGCTGCTGCTGGTGATCGAGGACATCCACTGGGCCGACGAGGGGATGCTCGACCTGATCGAGCACCTCGCCCGCTGGGTCCGCGGCCCGCTGATGATCGTCTGCCTGGCCCGCGACGAGCTGCTCGACCGCCGCCCCGACTGGGGCGGGGGCCGCCGCAACGCGACCTCGATCTCCCTCGAGCCGCTGTCTGAGGACGAGACCGAGCGCCTGGTCGGATCGCTGTATGAGGGAAACGGCGGCGACGCCGGCCTGGTCGCGAGGGTCGCCCAGCGCGCCGGGGGCAACCCGCTGTTCGCGGAGGAGATGGTCAACCGCCTGCAGGAGCCCGACGCCGACCCCGAGGCTCTTCCCGACACGGTCCACTCGGTGCTCGCCGCGAGGCTCGACTCGCTGCCGGCGTTCGAGCGCCGCCTGCTCCAGTACGCATCGGTGATCGGCCAGAACTTCTGGGAGGGCGTGCTGCTCAGGGCCTCGGGAGCCGCGGACCGCGAGGTCTCCTCGGCACTCGCCTCGCTCGAGCAGAAGGAGCTGGTGATCGGCGGCCTGACCAGCCGGCTGGTCGGCGAGCGCGAGTACGCCTTCAAGCACGCCCTGATCCGTGACGTCGCCTACGGGATGTTGCCCAAGGCAAGCCGCTGCCGCCAGCATTTCGCGGTAGGCGGGCTGATCGAGGAGCGCGCCGAGGAGACCGGCGAGGGCGCCGTGGCGCTGGTCGCCGAGCACTATGGCCGGGCGGCAACGCTGGGCGCCGAATCCGGGATCGAGGCCGACGAGATGCGCCGGATCAGCGAGCCGGCGCTCCAATTCGCCGAGGCCGCCGGTGACGCCGCCGCGGCGCTCTACTCGAACCGCGAGGCGCTCGGTCACTACCGGGCGGCGCGCCGCCTCGAGGGCGTGATCGACGAGCAGTCCTCGGCCCGGATCGGCGAGAAGACCGGCGACGTCGCCCTACGGCTGGGGCGGGTCGACGAGGCGATCTCGGTATGGGAGGAGTGCCTCGCCTTTCACCGCCGCCAGGAGGACCTGGCCCGGGTCGGGGACCTGCACTGCAAGATCGGGGCGGCCCATTGGGACAAGGGAGAGCGGGAGGCGTCGATCGAGCACTACCAGCGCGGAATCGACCTGCTCAAGGACGGCCCGCCCTGCATCGAGCTGGTCCGCCTCTACGAGGAGGCCGCCTCGCTCTACATGCACACCGGCGACAACATGCTCGCGATCTACGCCTCCGAGAAGGCGCTGCGCCTCGCCGAGCGCCTCGGCGAGGCGGCCGCCGCGAGCCGCGCCCACGGGATCTTCGGCCGGGTCTTCGGCCGGATCGGGGATTTCGAGAAGGCGCGCGAGAACCTGGAGCGATCGGTCGAGCTGGCCCGCGACTCAGACAAGAGGGAGGCGGTGCGGGCCCTGCTCACCCTCGGCTACCACCTCGAGGTCTCCGAGGCGGACTACGCCGGCGCCGGCAGCGCCTATTCGGAGGCGCTCGGGCTGGCGGTCGAGGCCGGGGACGTCCCCTCGCAGGTCGAGGTCCACGCCGCGCTGGCCCAGCTCGCCCTATACGCCGCCGACTGGGACGCGGTCGAGCGGGAGACCGAGGCGAGCGCCGGCCTTGCAGAGCGCGAGGGGCTGATCGGCAAGCTCTGCTTCCCGTACGTGATGCGGGGAGCGCTGCGCTGGCGCGCCGGCGAGTGGAGAGAGGCCGAGCGCTCCTGCCGGCGGGCGCACGAGCTGGCCGAGCAGGTGGGGCGTTCCGAGGTCGCATTCTCCGCCTTGCGCTGGCTGGCGGCCGTGCAGCGCGACCGCGGCGACCACGTCGACGCCGAGCTGACCCTGTCGCGCGCCCTCGACGTCTGCGAGCGGGCCGGCCTGGTGGCGCAATCGCTCGAGGCGACCGCGGAGCGCGCCATCTGCCTGCACCAGGCGGGCCGCTCCGAGCAGGCGCTGGAAGCGGCCGACGGGGCCGGGCACCTAGCCGAGCGTCTCCACTACCCGGTCGGGACCGCCGCCGCGGCGGAGGCGGCCGGGGCGACGGTTGCCGACCCAGCCGAGGGAGCGAGCGCCCTCGCCGATGCCCGGGAGGCCTGGGAGAAGCTTGGCCTGCCGATCGACGCGGCCCGGGCCGAGATGCTTCGGGCCGGCCGCCTTGCTGAGGTCGATGCCGACGCGGGGCGCGCCGCCGCGGAGCAGGTCGAGCGCCGCTGCGCCGAGCTCGGCGTCGCCCATATGGCCTCCCGGGCGCGCCAGCTGGTCCCGGCGGTCTGACAGAAGTAACCTGCGGCGGCTTTCGCCGCCTGACATGCCTGTGCCGGCGCTAACACCGCGCCGGCAATGCGCATCACTTGCGGCGGCTTTCGCCGCCTGACATGCCTGTGCCGGCGCTAACACCGCGCCGGCAATGCGCATCACTTGCGGCGGCTTTCGCCGCCTGACATGCCTGTGCCGGCGCTAACACCGCGCCGGCAATGCGCATCACTTGCGGCGGCTTTCGCCGCCTGACATGCCTGTGCCGGCGCTAACACCGCGCCGGCAATGAACTATTTCTAGAATCCGCGCCGATGGGCAAGGACGCGAAGACCTGGATCCTCACCGGGTCGCTGGAGAACTTCCGCATCAACGTGGAGCGCGGGTTCGACGTGATCGGGTTCAAGGAGCGGCGCCGCAACCAGGCGGAGCAGATGGCGCCAGGCGACGAGATCGTCTTCTACGTCACCGGGGTACAGGAGTTCGGAGGGATCGCTCGGGTGACCTCCGAGGTCTACGAGGACCGCGCGCCGATCTGGCCGCAGGGCAAGAAGCGAAAGCCCGAGCCCTACCCGTGGCGGGTGGACGCCGAGCCTGTGCTGGTACTCGAGGAGGAGGATTTCGTCCCCGCGGTCGAGCTGGTCGGCGAGCTCGAGCACGTCTCCAAATGGCCCTCCGAGCATTGGCACCTGGCCTTCCAGGGGCAGCTGCGCACGATCGGGGCCGACGACGCCCGGCTGCTGCGGGAGCGTCTGCAGGCTGCCTCGGCGGAGGGGGGGCGGGCCGGCTCCGCGGTCAGGTGAGCGAGCCGGGCGAATCGCGGGTCCACGAGCGCCACTTCACCCGCGAAGAGGCCAACGCGGCCCTGCCGAAACTACGCCCGCTGATGCAGAAGCTGCGCGACGCCAAGGACCTGCTCACCGACGCCGAGGCCCATGAGCTGCTCTCCGACGCCGCCCCCGGCAACGGCGGCGGCGAGGCCGGCCTGCAGGTCGGTGAGTCCTTCCTCGAGGTGCGGCGGATCCTCACGACGCTCCAGGAGTCGGGGATCGTGATCCGCGACATCGACCGGGGCCTGCTCGACTTCCCGGCCCTGATCGACGGCCGCGAGGTCTACCTGTGCTGGGAGCTTGATGAGGACGCGGTCGACCACTGGCACGAGCTCGACACCGGCTACGGTGGCCGCGAGCCCCTCGACTAGGCACCCGGGCGTGCTGCGGTCCCTGTTGCGGCTGGGCCGCTTCGAGCGGCTGGCGGCGCTGGGGGCGATCATCTGCCTCGGCAGCCTGCTCCTGCCCTGGTATGAGGCGCGCTTCACCAGCGGGCTCGCCAAGTCCGGCATTGGCCGCTTCGGGTTCGCTGAGGGCGCGCTGGTGATCACGCTCGCCGCCGCGCTGATGCTGCTGGTCCGGGTCGGAGGCAACCGGCGCCCGCCGCTCCCCCTGCACGAGGGGACCCTGCTGGCGGCTTCCGGGATCTGGTCCGCGGCGATCATCGGCTACCTGATGTTCGACCGCCCGACCGCCGTGTTCGCCGATTTCCCCACCGACTACCGGCTCGGCTATGGCATCTTCGTCGCCCTCGGAGGGGCGGTGCTGCTGGCGCTCGCCGGCCTCCGGATCCGCCGGGACGAGCTGGCACGCCGCGCGGAGGTCGCCACCGCCGCTAGGGCGGAGGAGGGGGATCGAACCCCCACTTCCGCATCCCCTCCTCGATCCGGTCGATCACCGTCCTGATCACCTCGACCCGAGCGCGGCGCTTCGAGTCGCCGGCGACGACGTGCCAGGGGGCGTGAGGGTTGTCGGTGCGAGCGAGCATGTCCTCCACCGCCTCGACGTATGCGGCCCGCTTCTCCCGGTTGCGCCAGTCCTCCTCGGTCAGCTTCCAGGCCTTCAGCGGGTCGCTTTCGCGCCGCTCGAAGCGCCGTAGCTGCTCCACCTCGGAGATGTGCAGCCAGAACTTGATCAGGATCATCCCCTCGTCGGCGAGGGTGCGCTCGAAGGCGTTGATCTCGTCGTAGGCGCGCAGCCACTGCTCGCGGGTCGCGAACTCCTCGACCCGCTCGACCATCACCCTGCCGTACCAGGAGCGGTCGAAGATCGCCATTCCCCCCCAGCCGGGGAGCACCGGCCAGAAGCGCCAGAGGAAGTGATGGCGCTTCTCGTCGGGCGTCGGCGCGGCGAACTGGACGACGCGGACGTGGCGGGGGTCGACCTGGGCGACCAGGCGCTTGATACAGCCTCCCTTGCCCGAAGCGTCCCAGCCCTCAAAGACGACGCAGACCGGCGGCCCGATTCCCGCCTCGCCGACCAGCCCGCCGAGGGTGAGGCGCAGCTGGGAGAGTCGCTCCCACGCCTCCTGGAGCGCCGCCCGCTCCTGCTTGCGCGAAAGGGACTGCGAAAGATCGACCTGCTCGAGTCTGCCCATCCGCGGATCCTTTCACCGGCTCGGCGGATATTCCACATGCGGTGGCTTTTCGCTGGTCAGATTGAGCGCCAGGGGGAAGAGGAACGACCCGAGGAAGATGCAGATGATCCCGACCGCGACCAGCCATCGCGAGCGCGTCAGGTGCCCGGCGACGCCGATCACGAAGCCGATCACCATCAGAGCCGCGTACGGGCCGAAGCTGTGGGGCAGCAGCTCGGCGCTCGGCGGGGCGAGGAAGTGCACCGGGCCAATTATCATCGCTGGCCGATGCCCGAAGCGAAGACCCCCGAGTCGGTTGCCGAGATGAAGGACGCCCTGGAGGGCGTCGCCTACCTCGCCGACGAAGCTGCGGCGCTGGTCGCCTTCCTCGCCCAGCGCCTCGGCAAGCCGATCCTGGTCGAGGGGCCCGCAGGGGTCGGCAAGACCGAGCTGGCCAAGGCGCTGTCGCGCTCCAGCGGACGCGAGCTGATCCGCCTGCAGTGCTACGAGGGCCTCGACGAGGCCAAGGCGCTGTACGAGTGGAACTACCGCAAGCAGCTCCTGCGCATCCAGGCAAGCGCGGTAGCAGCCGAACAAATGCCCGCCGCGTCCACCCAGGGAGCGGCAGCGACCGATGATCCCGGCCCTGCCGGGATTCGTCCGGGCGCGTCGGGGTCCGAGGAGGGTTCACCGGGCAAGCGATCCGCTGTGTTAGACGATATTTTCAGCGAGGAGTTCCTGCTGGAGCGGCCGCTGATGCAGGCGATCGCCAGCCCCGACCCGGTGGTCCTGCTGATCGACGAGATCGACAAGACCGACCAGGAGTTCGAGGCGATGCTGCTCGAGCTGCTATCCGACTTCCAGATCTCGATCCCGGAGCTGGGACAGGTCTCGGCGACGACGATGCCGATCGTCGTCCTCACCTCCAACAACACCCGCGAGCTGACCGAGGCGCTGAAGCGGCGCTGTCTCTACCTCTGGCTCGACTATCCGGAGGTGGAGCGCGAGATGGAGATCGTCCGCCTGCACGCGCCCGACCTGCCCGAGGCGCTGACCCGGAAGCTGGTCGAAATCGTCTCCTCGATCCGCGCCCTGGACCTGAAGAAGCCGCCCTCGATCGCCGAGTCGATCGACTGGGCGCGGACCCTGCTGCTGATGGGGGCCGAGGACATCGACCGTGAGGCCTTCGAGCAGTCGATCTCGATTCTGGTCAAGCACCGCACCGACATCGATCTCGTCGCAGAGAGGGTCGGGGTGCGATTGGCGGAGGCATCGGGCAGCGGGCATCAGGCATCAGACGCCTGACTCGATGCCTGACGCCACTCCATACGGTCCCAAGCTCGACACAGGGCCGCCGGGCCTGGCGGCCAAGCTTCTGGCCTTCTGCGAAGAGCTGCGGGGCGAGGGGGTGGCGGTCGGCACCTCGGAGATCCTCGACGCCTTCGCCGCCCTCGACCAGGTCCCCTGGGGAAAGCAGGTGGATTTTCGCGAGGCGCTGGCGTCGACCGTCGCCAAGTCGCAGGAGGACAGGCGTGTGTTCGAGCTGCTGTTCGAGCGCTACTTCTTCCGCACCACTGAGGCCGAGGCGGTCGAGCGCGGGCTGAAGGAGCAGGGGGAGCGCCACGAGGGCAGCGATCGGCTCGACATCGACGAGCTTCGCGAGGCCGTCCGCCAGGCGATCGTCGACGGCAATGACGGCGAGATGCGCGACCTCGCGAGGCTGGCGATCGCCGCATTCGGGCGCCAGGGCGAGGGCTCAGGCGTGGTCGGGGTCGACGTGCAGCGGATCCGGCGCACCCTCGGCCTCTCCGCCGGCACCCAACCGCCCGCCGAGGACGGCAGCGGCGAGCGGCCGGCTATCGACCGCGAGCAGCTGACCCGCTTCGAGCGCCACCTGCGAAGGGAGCTCGAACGGGGGCTGATCGAGCGCACCGAGACGCTTCCCCCGTCGCGGCCGCTGGCCGAGCTCGACCGCACCCTGCCGACCAGCGCCGCGCAGGACCTCGCGGCGGTGCACCGAGCGGTGGCGCAGATGAAGCGCCGCCTGGCGACCCTCGGGCACGAGCAGCGCGGGCGGCGCAAGGGCCGGGTGGTGGACGTGCGCAGGACGATGCGAACCTCGCTGGAGACGGGTGGCGTGCCACTTCACCTGCGCTACCGGCCGAAGCGGCCGAGGCGGCCGGAGATCTATGTCCTATGCGACGTCTCGACCTCGGTCACCTCGGCAAGCGTCTTCTTCCTCAGCGTCCTGCACGCCCTGCACGACTCGTTCCGGAAGCTGCGCAGCTTCGTCTTCATCGAGCGGATCTCGGAGGTCACCGAGATCTTCGAGCACGAGCGCGACTTCCGCCAGATCTCCACTCGGATCACCAGCGAGGGGGGTGTGGCCGACGTCTCCGGCTACACCGACTACGGCCGCGTCTGGCTCGAGTTCCTCGACGAGATCGCATCCGAGCTGGACCCGCGCTCGACCGTGATCGTCCTCGGTGATGCGCGCACCAACGGACGCGAGCCCCACGCCAAGGTCTTCGCCCAGATCTCCGAGCGCGCCGGGCGCCTCTTCTGGCTCAACCCCGAGCCCCGGCTGTATTGGAATTACGGTGACTCGGTGATGTCGGCCTATGAACCCTACTGCGACGGCGCCTTCGAGTGCTGGACCACCCGGCACCTGGAGAACTTCGTCAACGTCGTCGCAGGCGGCGTCCCGGCTGCCGATTGAGGGCGCTCTTCCTCCGCCACGGCGAGTCGGTCTCGAACGCCGATCCTAAAAATGTCAGCCTGCCGATCGCCGAGGGCGACCGCCTCACCGAGCGTGGATGGGCACAGGCCAGGGCGGCGGGGCGGGCTCTGCGCGGCTCCGGCGCGACCCGGCTGCTGGTCAGCCCGATGCGCCGTGCCGCGGAGACGGCGGAGGCGGTGAACGAGTCGCTGGAGCTGCCGCTGGAGCGGCTCGGCGGTATCCACGAGCTTCGCGAGCCGCAGGGCTTCGGTGAGATGAGCCCCGAGCGCCAGATGCTGGCGCGATTCTCGGTGAGGATGTCCGAGCACGCCGCCGATCCCGATCATGCCCCGGCGGGAGCCGAGTCCTTCAACCAGGTCCTGGCCCGGGTCCACCGGCTCAAATCGCTGCTCGAGGAGCGCCAAGATGAATTGCCGCTGCTCGTCGCCCACGGCCTCTTCCTGCGCTTCTTCTTCTTCGACTCGGTCCTGGGCGAGGGGTTCGTCCCGGCCACCGCGGCGCGCCTCTGGCACCTGCGCTCGGTGAACTGCGGCCTGAGCGTGTTCGAGTGCGGGGAGCGGTGGCACCCGGCCGACGCCGAGACACCGGGATGGACCTGCGTCAGCTGGATGGAGCATCTTCGCGAGAGCGACCTGGGCCACCAAAAGGCGACTTCTTGGGCGCTCGGCAGCTAGCGGGCGGCCCAGGAGTCCGGGGAGTCCGTGAGGTGCTCGACCACCGGCGGCAGCTCGCCGCTGACCAGATCGGCGAGGGTCACCTGCTCGAGCACGGCGCGGAGATTTGCCCGGACCGCGATCCAGACGTCACGCAAGTGCTCCGCATTGCCGCGGTAGGTGATCGACTCGGGCGGAGCCGACTGCACGTTGGCGATCGGGCCCTCGACCGCGCGGACCACCTCGGCGATGGTCACGTCGTCCGCCGGCCGGGCGAGCCAGTAGCCGCCCTTGGCGCCGCGCCTGGCCCGGACGATGCCTGCGTGCTTCAGCTCGAGCAGGATGTGCTCGAGGAATTGCAGGGGGATGTCCTGGGAGTCGGCCAGCCTCTCGCCCTTGATCGGCCCCTTGTTGGCGGCCGCCGCAAGCTCCGCCGCGGCACGCACGGCGTAGTCGACCTTCGCTGTCACCCGCATAAAGGCAAGTAAACCAGTCAGGAAGGCGCGGGCTGCTCTCGGCGGGCCGCCGCGATCGCGATCGCCCAGCCCCGACGCTCAGCCGACGACTTCGGGGGTGAGCTCCTCGGAGCGGTCGTGGGGCGCGCCGCCGTGATCGTCGGGCGGACGTCCGGCGTCGGCACCGTTACGCCCACGGCGCCGGTTCAGATAGTGGGGCGCGGCGACGATCAACCCGAGGCCGACGCCGGCGACCGCCGCGGCGATCGGCCAGACGTAGGGGTCGCCCTTGGTGATCGTCACGATTCCCGAGGCCAGCAGGACCAGCCCCAGAGCGATCCTGATGAACCCGACCGGAGCCCGACCGGAGAGCGCCGAGCCGATCACCACCCCGGGGAGCGAGCCGAGCAGGATGTTGGCTGCGAGCCCGAAGTCGACGTTGCCGTTGATGATGTGGGCGATCCCGGCCGCCCAGAGAAGGACGGCGGCGTGGAAGATGTCGGTGCCGACGACGCGGCGCGGCGCGAGTCGGAAGACGGTGATCAGCAGGATCGCGATCACCGTGCCCGAGCCCGCCGAGGTGATCCCGATCACGAAGCCGGTGGTGGCGCCGATCACGACCGCCGCGACCTTGTGCCGCCGCTTGATCTCGAAGCTGTCGCGCTCCTCGATCAGGCTACTGAGGAAGAGGGCCCGCCCCAGGGTGATGATCCCGACCATCAGAAGGGTCCCGCCGAGCATCGCGTAGAGCAGCGAATCGAGCCGGTCGGCACCGACCTGGTCCTCGACCCAGGAGACCAGGAAGACGCCGCCGACCGCGGCGGGGACGCTGCCGACCGCGAGCCAGAAGCTCAGTCCGAGGTTGACGGTCTTCATCCGCAGGTGGCGCCAGCCGCCGAGCGTCTTGGTGATCGCCGAGTAGAAGATGTCGGTGCCGATCGCCGTGGTCGGCTGGAAACCGAAGATGAGGATCAGCAGTGGCGTCATCAGCGAGCCGCCGCCCATCCCGGTCATCCCGACCAGAACGCCGATGGCGAGACCGAAAAGGATGATTGCCGGGTCCAATTTGCCTTCCTCGCGCCGGGGAGAGGAGCAATCTTGCTTTCCTGACTTTCTTAGTCAGGAACACAAGAAGGTCGAGATAGTAGCAAAGCGGGCCGGGGAGGAACCCCCGGCAACCCCAGATGTCCGCGGAGCAGAGGAGGCCCGCCAGTAGCGGCCCCCCGGACGCGGAGCAGAGGAGGCGGCGCAGTTGTTCCGGGGGCCGCTTGGTTGTGACTAGACTTCAGGGCGAAAATCCAGGGGAGCTCGCGGGAAGGCGGGCTGAGATGGCGCCAGAAAGCACCGAACCCCGGCGCCGACCCTCAGAACCTGTGCGGTAATGCGCGCGGAGGGAGCATGTTGACGAGGACCGGGGCTCCCACGCAGGAGCCCCTTTCAGATCGAGCCCCAGCCCAGCGGGGCGCGGAGCTGGCGCTCGAGGGTGTCGGTCACGGCTTCGGCGAGCTGGCGGTGATCGAGCGCCTCGACCTGGAGGTCGGCGCGCGGGAGGTGCTCGGCGTGGTCGGCCCCTCGGGCTGCGGCAAGTCGACCCTGCTGGAGCTGATCGCCGGGCTGCGCGAGCCCGCATCCGGCCGGGTGCTCGTCGCCGGTGGCGCCGGCCCGCCTGCGCGGCTCGCCGCCTGCGCCTACATGCCGCAGCGCGATCTGCTGCTGCCCTGGTTCTCGGCGATCGACAACGCCGCCCTGGCGCTGCGGAACCGCGGCGTGGCGCGGGCGCGGGCGAGGCAGGAGGCGGGGCGGCTGTTCGAGCGCTTCGGGCTCGAGGGGTTCGAGAGGAGTCACCCGGCCGAGCTCTCCGGTGGGATGCGCCAGCGGGTCGCCTTTCTCCGCACCCTGGTCGCCGGCAAGCCGGTGCTGCTCCTCGACGAGCCCTTCGCATCGCTCGACGCGATCACCAGAGGCGAGATGCAGGGGTGGCTGGCCGGCGCGCTCCGCGCCGACCCCCGCACTGTCGTCCTGGTCACCCACGACGTCGAGGAGGCGCTCTACCTGTGCGACCGGGTCGTGGTGCTCTCCTCGCGCCCGGCACGGATCGCCGCCGAGCTCGATGTCCCCGCACCCCGGGCGCCCGACCGCGATTACGCCGTCACCGCGCCGGGCTTCCTCGAGCTGCGCGAGCGGGCGATGGCGGCGCTGCGCGAGGGCGCGGAATGAGGCGCTGGGTCCTCCCGGCGCTTGTCCTCGCGGCCCTCCTCGGCGCCTGGCAGATCGCCGCCAGCAGCGGCGCGATCGCCTCCGCGCTCGGGCTCGAGGACTTCCTCGTCCCCGCGCCCGCGGAGATCGCCAAGGTCCTCTGGGAGGACCGCTCGCTGCTCGCCGAGAACGCCTGGGTGACCATGAAGGAGGTCGTCCTGGGCTTCGGATGCGCTCTCGCGGCCGGCCTCGGCTTCGCGATCGTCCTCCACCTCTCCCCCACCCTTCGCCGCGCCTTCTATCCGCTGATCGTCGCCTCCCAGACGGTGCCGATCATCGTCGTCGCGCCGATCCTGGTCGTCTGGTTCGGCTACGGGATCGGGCCGAAGCTGGCGATCATCGCCCTGATCTGCTTCTTCCCGATCACCGTCAACACCCTCGACGGCCTGCGCTCGGTGGACCCCGAGGCGCGGAAGATGATGCGCAGCCTCGACGCCTCCCGGCTGGGGATCTTTCGCCGGCTGGAGGCCCCGACCGCGCTCCCCTACGCCTTCAGCGGGGCGAAGATCGCGGTCGCCGTCGCCGTGATCGGCGCCGTCTTCGGCGAGTGGTCCGGGTCCTCGGAGGGGCTCGGGTACCTGATGCAGCTCGACAACAACGGGCTGGAGACGGCCCGGATGTTCGCCTCGGTGACGATCCTCTCCTGCATGGCGATCGGCCTCTTCGCCCTGCTCGCCCTCGCCGAGCGCAGGGTGGTGAACTGGCGATGAGCGGTAGGGTCGCGCCCGGTTTGCGAGCCCGCCGACCGAACAAAAACGCCGATCGCAGGGTGTCGGCCCCCGTCGCCTGGGTCGTCGTCCTGCTCGCTGCCCTCGCGCTCGCGGCCTGCGGCGAGAAGCCCGAGAACGAGAAGGGCCAGCCGCAGGCGTTCAACCTGACCCTCGACTTCTACCCCAACCCCGACCATGTCGGCATCTACATGGCGAAGAGGCTGGGCTATTTCCGCGACGCCGGACTCGATGTCTCGATCAATGCGCCCTCGGACCCCTCGGCGCCGCTCAAGCAGGTGGCCGCCGGCCAGGCGGACCTGGCGATCTCCTACGAGCCGGAGGTGCTGCTGGCCCGCGAGGAGGGCCTCGACGTGGTCGCGGTCGGCGCCCTCGTCGACCGGCCGCTGACTTCGATGATCTGGCTGAGGAAGTCAGGGGTCAAGAGGGTGACCGACCTCCGCGGCAAGACGATCGCCACCGCCGGGATCCCCTACCAGGACGCCTACCTGAAGACGATCCTCGCCCGGGCCAACATGTCACCCTCCGACGTGAAGAGCGTCAACGTCGGCTTCGGGCTGCTGCCGGCGCTGCTCGGCGGCCACGCCTCCGCGATGCTCGGCGGGTTCAGCAACATCGAGGGAGTCGACCTCCGGGTGCGGGGCAAGAAGCCGGTGGTGACTCCGGTCGACGAGCTCGGCGTCCCCCGCTACGACGAGCTCGTCCTGGTCGCCAAGGGCAGCCGCCTGAAGGAGGACTCCGAGCCGATCAGGCTGTTCATCGCAGCCCTCGCCAGGGGGACGGCGGCGGCGGAGCGGAACCCGGCGGCGGCGAAGAAGGCGGTGCTCTCCTTCGAGCCCGGCCTCGACCCGAAGACCGCGGAGGCGGAGCTCGCCGCGACCCTGCCGCTGCTCGAGCCGAGCCGCAAGGGTCGCCCATTCGGCTACATGAGCCCGCGGGCCTGGAAGGAGTTCATCGGCTGGATGCGCGACAACGGCCTGATCAGCTCGCTGCCGAGCCCGGCGCAGGTGCTCAGCAACGACTACCTGCCGGGGAGGATCCCCGAGTAGGGACGCGCCTCGGCCAGCAGGTTGGAGACCTGCTGTGCGGCCATCGGCCGGGCGAAGAAGAAGCCCTGGGCCCAATCGCAGCCGAGCCGGCGGAGCTCCGAGGCCTGCGCCTCGTTCTCGACCCCCTCGGCGACGACGTCGAGCGCCAGGGCCCGGGCCATGCCGATGATCGCCTCGACGATCGCGGTGCGCTCGGCCTCGATGCCGAGCGCCTCGGTGAAGGAGCGGTCGATCTTCAGCACGTCGAGCGGGAAGCGGTTGAGGTAGGCGAGCGAGGAGTAGCCGGTGCCGAAGTCGTCGAGGACGAGGCTGACCCCGAGCTCCTTCAGCGCCTCCAGGGTCGAGGCGGCAATGCCGTGCTCCTCGACCAGGACGCTCTCGGTGATCTCCAGGTGAAGGTGCTCGGGGGCGAGCCCGGTGCGGGTGAGGATCTCGGAGACCGCCGCGGTCAGGTCGCGGTGGGTGACCTGGCGGGCCGAGAGGTTGACCGAGACGTCGAGCGGCCGGGCATCGGGGCGCTCGTCGTGCCAGATCAGGGTCTGGCGGCAGGCCTCCTCGATCACCCAGCGCCCGATCGGCTCGATCAATCCGCTGTCCTCGGCCACCGGGATGAACTCGCCCGGATCGAGCATGCCGCGCTCGGGATGCTGCCAGCGCAGCAGCGCCTCGACCCCGCTCACCTCGCCGCTGCGCAGGGCGACGATCGGCTGGTAGCGAAGGACCAGCTCGTCGCGCTCCAGCGCGTGGCGCAGCTCGCGCTCGATCTCCAGCCGGCGCACCGCCCTGGCCCGCATCTCGGCGTCGAACAGCTCGCAGCGGCTGCGGCCTCGCTCCTTGGCCCGGTACATGGCGGCGTCGGCGTCGCGGATCAGCGAGTCGGCGTCGGCCTCGGGGTCGCCCGGGCCGGCGACCGCGATCCCGACGCTGACCGAGACGTAGTGCTCGACGCCGCTGATCTGGAAGGGACGCTGGAAGGCGCTGGTGACGCGCTCGGCAATCGCCATCGCCTCCCGCTCGTCGGAGAGCTGCTCGACGCAGGATCCCGAACTCGTCGCCGCCGAAGCGGGCGACGGGGTCGCCGGGGCGAAGGTGGGAGCGCAGCCGCGGCGCGATCGCCCGCAGCAGCTCGTCGCCCTTGTGGTGGCCGAGGCTGTCGTTGATCAGCTTGAAGTGATCGAGGTCGAGGAAGAGGACGCCGACCGGGGCGCCGGAGTCGGCGGCTCGGTCCAGCGCCTCGTCGAGGGTGTCGACGAACTGGGTGCGGTTGGGAAGGCCGGTGAGCGCGTCGTGGAGGACCCGGTGGCGGAGCTCGTCGTCGGCCATGCGCCGCTCGATCGCGTCGGCGAGCACGTTGGCGGCGGACTGGATGAAGTGGACGTCCTTGGGGGTGAAGAAGTGGGGCTCGGTCGAGTGCACGTCGAGGACGCCGAAGGGGTGCTTCTGGCCGTCGATCACCACCGCGAGGCTGGAGCGGATCCCCAGCACCCGCAGGGCCGGGGGCATGGCGAAGCGGCTCTCGCTCTCCCAGTCGTCGACGATCACGTGGAGCCCGGACTCGGCCGCGGCACCGGCGTGGGAGTTGCGGGTCGCCGATACCCGGCCGCTCGCCCTGCTTGCCCGCCGAGTCGAGACCCGCCCGGAGGCGCAGGGCCCGGCCGTCCTGCGGCAGCTCCCAGACGCAGGCGTGCTCGACGCCCTCGATCTCGGCGACCAGCGCGGCGGTCGACTCCATCAGCGCCGCAGGTTCGGCCCCGGAGAGCGCCTGCTCCCCGAGGCGGGCGACCGCCGCCTGCTGGGCGGCGCTGCGCTCGAAGCCCTGCTCGGCGATCTTGCGCTCGGTGATGTCGTAGAGAACGCCGTGCCAGACGGGGATGCCGTCGGAGTCGAGCTCGAGCACCGCCTCATCGAGGATCCAGACGACCTCGCCGTCGCGGGTCAGCATGCGGTAGTCGAGCGGCGGCGGGTTGCGGGTCCCGACGATCTTCTCCGTCTCCTGCTCCAGGGCCCGCTCCGCGTCCTCGGGATGGACCCGACTCGCCCACAGCGACGGGTCGGCGAGCCATTCCTCCGGGGTGTAGCCGAGGATCTCCTCGACCTGGGGGCTGACGTAGCGCCAGCGGCCGTGCTCGCCGAGCTCGGCCGTGTAGACGATCGCCGGCAGCCGCTCGACCAGGATCCGGTAGTCCTCCTCGGCCCGCTTGCGGACCCGCATCTCGTCCTCGGCCCGCTGGCGCAGCTCGCGCTCCTTGGCGCGGCTGTCGAGCAGGCGCATCGCCACCTCGAGGGTGTGGGCCATCTCCCGCAGCAGACCGACCTCCTCGCCGCTGAACACCTGCGGGCCGAAGCGGGCGACCAGCAGCGACCTCTGGCCGTCGCGACCGATCGGGGCGGTGACCGCGTGAGATCCCCCGGCGCCGGGCAGATCGATCATCTCGGCTCCCCCGGTCGCCGCCGCGATCAGCTCAGCGTCGGAGACATCTCCCGGATCGAAACCGGCCCGGCACTCGACCCGATCGGAGATGATCGCGGCGCCGTCGGCCGCGAAGGCGGCGGCAACCCGTTCGGCGGCGACCCGCAGCGCCGCCGCCTCATCGGCCTCGGAGGAGATCAGGTCGAGGAACTCGGCCAGCTGCTCGGTCGGCCAGCTCCGCTCCCAGGAAGGCTGGTTTTCCACCCCCAACCATCGGCATACCGGCAAAGAGCTTTATCGGCGAGGCGCCCGCTGCGGCCCGACTCGCCACACTCCGCCCCACCCCCCTTGGATCAGGCGGCGAGGCGCTGGGGGCCACCGCGGGCGACCAGGTCGTGGAGGCCGACCACAGTGTGGACGCCGGCGAGGCCACGATAGGGGCGGTAGGGCGCGTAGAACTCCTCGACCTCGGGGATCGTCGCCCGGCGGCCGCCGAGATCGGCGAGCCGCCCGACCAGCTTCAGGTAGGCGAGATCTCCGGCCGGCAGGGAATCCGGGTCGCCGCGGCCGTGCAGCCCGAGGCACTGCACCGTCCAGGGGCCGATGTTCCGCCGCGCCAGGAGGCGCTGATCGGAGCGGGGGTCGGAGGGGTCGCAGCGCCCCCCGGCGACGTCCCGGGCGACCTCGCGCAGGGCGATCGCCCGCCGGGCGGCGAGGTCGGTTGACTCGAGCTCGGCCGGGGCGCGACCGGCGATCACCGCGGCGCAGGGGACGTCGCGAAGCGCCGTCGGCCCATCCCCGAGGCGGGGGCCCCAACGACGGACGATGCGACGCTGAATGCGGGCCGCGCGCGCCGCCTCGATCAGCTGGTTGGTGACCGCCCAGGCAAGCGCCTCCCAGGGCCAGGGACGGCGGCGCGGGCGCAGGTGGGGGCGGCGGCGCAGCAGCGGCCCGAGCAGCGAGTCGCGGCGGAAGCGGCGATAGAAGTCGGAGAGGTCATCATCGACGCCGAGGGCGAATCGCATCCGCTGGATCGCGATCTCGAGCTTGTCGCGATCTGCGGGGCCCCCGGCGCCGGGGGCGCCGCGGAGATCCGGCCCCGCGACGGCGCCCGGCTGCAGCGGCTCGGCCCGGAAGCGGACCATGCCCGACCGCTGCTGCCAGGCGTGAACGGCGACCGGTGTCTCGCCGACGTGCAGGAGGCGGGTGGCGACGCCGCCGGAGCGCCGCAGGACGCGGTCGCCGCCGGCCGAGGGCAGGCGGAACGGAGATGGCGGGCGCACCACGATCTCGAGCCCTCCGGCCGAGGGCAGGGCCCGGCTCACCGTCCAAGCAGGTGAACGTCCACGAGAAAGGAGCGGCTGGCGACGATGTTGGCGGGCGGCGCGCTCTGGCGACGGGTCAACCGCCTCGAGGAGCGCCTACGTCCGCCGACGGCGCTCACCGCCCGCACCGCGGCGACCGTCGCCGCCCCGGCAAGGGCTCCCCCTGCCGCGGCCAGCGCGGCGCTCCGGACCTCGCTGCGGAGGACCGGGAGCTTGGGCTGCTCATACGGCAGCGGCAAGGCCCGCACCCCATCCGCGGCCCCGGGCTCGGCGTCCTCCTCGCCGACCACCTCTCCGTCAACCTGGGTCTGGAAACCGCTCATCCAGGCGACTCTAGCGATGGGACTGGCGGCACGGGACCGGCGTTACGTAAACCGCGCAAATTGCGGATCCCGCGCCCCTCCGAAACTACAGCCGCCTCTCGAACAGCCGGTATTTCTTCACGACCTTCCCGCCCATCCCCTCCATCGCCCGGTTCATCGGCCGGTTGGTCTCGAGGATCCAGCCCATCTCGCCGCCGACGATCCCCCCGGGCCGGGCAGCCTCCTCGATGTGCTTCAGGTAGAGGCTGGCCGCGACCCCCGTGTGGCGGTAGGCGTGCTTGACGCCGAGGGCGAAGACGCGGCACTGGTCGATCTTCCGTCGCCCGAGCAGGAAACGCGCCCAGCCGAGTGGAAGCAGCCGGCCGTTCATCCTCGCCAACACCTGGTTGATATCGGGCAGGGTGAGCGCGGCGCCGACCACCTCTCCATCCTTCTCCGCCATCCAGGTCCAGTTCTCGTCGATCACCTGCTTCAGGTTCTTCACCTGGAAGGCGACCTCGGCCTCGGTCACCGGGACGAAGCCCCAGTTGTCCCCCCAGGCCTCGTTGTAGACCTCCATGAAGCGGTGGACCTCCTGCTCGAGGTCCCGCTTTCGCATGTTGCGGACGATGATGCCCTCCTCTCGCAGCGCGAGCTCGGCGGCCTCGTGGATCGCCGGATCGAACCGCTCGCCCTCCTTGAGGCTGCCGAACTGAAGCTCCCACATCAGCAGGTCCATCGTCTTGCCGAAGCCCCCGCCCTCGATCAGCCCCTGGTAGTGGGGCGGGTGCCATGGCTGGAGGATCATCGGCGGCCGATCGAACCCCTCGATCAGGATTCCCAGCTCGTCGTTCGTGGTGAAGTCCATCGGACCGATGATCCGCTCGCGGTCACGAGAGCGGACCCACTCCGAGGCCGCCCGGAGCAGTGCCGCGGCGACCTCGGGGTCGTCCTCGGACTCGAAGAAACCGAACACCCCGTCGCTGCCCCCCTGGTACTCGTCCCAGCGGCGATCGACCTGGGCGGTGATCCGCCCGATCGGGACGCCGTCGCGCTCGGCCAGGAAGTATTCGGCCTCCGCGTGCTCGAAGAACGGGTTCCGTGAGCGGTCGAGGAACTGCAGACGCTCGAAGGTGAGCGGCGCGATCCACTGCGGGTCGTCGCGACGCAGGCGGAAGGGAAGCTTGACGAAGCGCTTCAGGTCGCGCCTGCCCTCGACGGTTCGGATGATCAGCTCGGCCATTTGCGGCAACGTAGCGCAGAGAAGTCAGGCCCAAGTGCCACACTTGCCTGAATGGCCGAAACGGCGCCCACGCCCGTCGATGTCTTCGAGAAGACCCGCACCCACGACCGGCTCGAGCAGCTGCAGGCGGCCAGGGAAGCCGAGGTGCTGCCGTACTTCCGGCTGCTCACCTCGCAGGCCGGCCCGGTGGTCGAGATGGAGGGGCGGGAGACGATCATGCTCGGCTCCAACAACTACCTCGGCCTGACCACCGACGAGCGGGTCAAACAGGCCGCCCGGGACGCGCTGGAGGCATACGGGACCGGCCTGACGGGATCAAGGCTGCTGAACGGGACGACGCCCCTCCACCTCGAGCTGGAGCGCGAGCTGGCGGAGTGGATGCAGACTGATGAGGCGCTCGTCTACACCACGGGCTACCAGTCGAACCTGGGCTGTATCGGCACGATCCTCGAACCTGGTGACACGGTGATCTGCGACTCCGGCGACCACGCTTCGATCCTCGACGGCTGCCGCCTCTCGGGCGCCAAGCTGCGCCCCTTCCGCCACAACCGCATGGACAAGCTGGAGCGAATGCTGGAGCGGGCGGCGGGGGACGGCGGTGGTGTCCTGGTGGTGGTCGACGGTGTCTTCTCGATGGAGGGCGACGTCTGCGACCTTCCGCCGATCGTCGAGCTCAGCCGCCGCTACGGGGCGCGGCTGATGGTCGACGAGGCCCACGGGGTCGGCGTGCTCGGCGAGCGCGGGGCCGGCGCCTGCGAGCTGTTCGGCCTCGAAGCGGAGGTCGACCTGCGGATGGGCACCTTCTCCAAGAGCCTCGCCTCGTGCGGCGGCTTCATCGCGGGGCCCTCCGAGGTGATCGATTTTCTCCGGGTCTCCTCGCGCTCCTTCATCTTCAGCGCCTCCGCGGTGCCGGCAGCGATCGGCGCCGCCCTCGGGGCCCTGCGGGTGATCCGGTCCGAGGGCCCGATTCTGTTCGAGCGCCTGCTCTCAAACGCCGCCTACCTGCGCGCCGGCCTGCGCGATCTCGGCTTGGTCGTAGTCGAGCCCGGGAGGCTGCCGGACGGGACCGAAGCGACGACACCCGTCGTCCCGGTGATGGTCGGCGAGGACTGGCGAGCCGTGCTCCTCTGGAAGGCCCTGTTCGACGCCGGCGTCTACACCAACGTCGCGATTCACCCGGCGGTGCCCCCGGGAGGGGCGCTGCTGCGGACCAGCCTGATGGCGACCCACGAGACCGACCAGCTCGACCGGGCCCTGGCGACGATCGAGCGGGTGATCGCCGACTTCCCGGAACTGCCGCGGGCCTGATCCTCGCCTGGGTCCACGTTTTCGGGTAGCCGAATGTTCCTACCGGGAGGCACCGGATCGCTCCGAATGGCGCTGACCCATCCCCCAACGGGGGGACTTTCTCCCTTGTCCAAATCTGGACAAAAAAAATCCGCGCGGAAAAAGATGCTCTTAGCGACCGCGGTGGGACCAAACCGCGCCTTCAGGTCGACGGCCCGCGCGAAAAACAAATACGTTCCCGCGGACCGCGTGCCCCCGGGGCAGGGAGGCGACGAGAGAGGACCATAGCCCCGTTGTCGCGATATGCCTTCCGGGGCGCGGTACGAGAGAGATATCCAGTCAATTCCGATTCCTTTGAAGGGAGGAGTCTCAGTGAACGCTGCTGCTTCGATTGCCCCTGCTCCACCGGCTTCGAGGTCTCCCCAGGGGCAGAGGCCTCAGCACATGGAGGCACTGGCACATGCCAATCGGGTTCGCCTCGCCAGAGCAGCCCTGAAACGCTCCGTCGCCAGGGACGAGTGCTCCGCCGCCGACGTGATCCGCGACGCCCCGTGGGAGACCGAGAGCATGACCCTGGCCGAGCTGCTGACCTCGCAGCGCCGCTGGGGGCGCACCCGGGCCCGCAAGTTCCTCCTCCCCCTGGCGCTGAACGAGAACAAGCGCCTCGGCACCCTGACCCACCGCCAGCGGCTGATGCTGGCCTCGGAGCTGGAGGCAAAGACCGGCTCCGCCCCGGCGGTCGACGAAGCCGAGGTCGCTCTGGCGGGCTGAGGCCGTGGATCGGCGCCGCCCGATCCGGGGCGGCGCTCAGCCCCGGAGGCCCCCGACTCGGTAGCTGAGGCCTCCGGAGGCCCGCTGAAAGGCCCGGCGCAGGGCGACGAAGCAGGCCAGGAAGACGGCGGCCCCGGCTCCGAGGCAGGCGATCAGCACCAGATGGGCGGCGTAGTAGAGCGCCCTACGGTGACCACGAAGCCGGCGCCTGCCAGCAGGGTCGTGTGCGACCGGTAGCCGGCGAAGTGCTCGCGGATCGAGAGCTCGAGCCCCGCGAGGCAACCGAGGACGACGCCGACCGTGATCGCCACCAGGTTGGCGCTGAACACCCCGATCCCGAGGATCACCAGGGCGGCGAGGACAGTCAGCTCCTGCAGCGGGAAGGAGCCCCAGGGCGCGGCCGGGCGCTGGTCTCCGGCCGGTGCGGCCGGCCTCGCTGGTCGGGCCGCGTTCCTCCTCGGCTTCGCCCGGGGAGGCGGGCCCGAGCCCCGCCGACGCCGCTTCTTGCGCGACTTCGTCAACTAAGGCGGGTCTTGGTGCGGGACGCCGGAGGCCGGCGCCCCCCTGATAACGGGCAACCGGAGGAGAGCTTGACCCTCCACCATCCGATCAGCATCCCGAGCAGGCCGAAACGCGGCCGGGAGTGCCAATGACGGCAGCCCGGCTCACCGATGTCCTGGTTCGAGATGCGGACCCACTTGTGCTCGGCCGGCTCGGCGATCATCTCCTCGAGCCGCTCTCGGTTCGCCGCCTCGACCTCGCCCCTGCGGTCAAGGGTCCCCCGGGCCTCCGCAATCCTGGTCGCCAGCGCGTCGCGTACCTGCTCCAGCTCACCGACCCCGAGCATCCGGGGCCCGCCGGCCGGGGCAACCCCCCACTCGATCTGCTTGCGGGGGAATGCCGAGGCGAAGACGGTCGCGAGCTCCGCCTCCAACCGGGCTATCTGGCGACGCAACTCGGTCCGGGCGAGGCGCTCGTCGGCGACCAGCAGCTCCTCGAGGAGCGCCGGGGGCGGGGGCGGACGATGGCTCGCGCTGGTCGTGCTTCGATCCAGAAGCTCCGGCATGGGTCCCTTCGGCGGACGATCCGTTGGGCGCATTCTAAACGCGCCGTCGGCCCGCGATCAACCGCGGCACGATCTCCCGCCTGACTCACTCGCCGGCGGCCATCACCGTCGCCGCCAGCCAGAGCGCCTCGTCGACGGCGATCTGGGGCACTCCCTTGACCTGGATCGCAGCGAGGATGATCCGATCGGTGCCGGGATAAACGCCGCGGCCCTCGGCGGTGGCGCCGAACAGCATCGCCAGCGGTCGCCGCTCGTCGCTGATCACCAGGGTCCCCTGCGGTAGCGATCCGGGCCGGCCCTCGAGCTCCTCCCCGGGCGCGGTCTCACGGATGCCGAGCTCCCCCTCCACCCTGACGGCGTCGAAGGCTCGCAGGGCGACGCCCGTCTCGATGATCGCGATGGTCAGGGCGTCATCGAGCTGGCTGCGGCTCTTAAACGCCCCGCTCTTCATCCGCTCCAGGGCCAGCGCCTCCACCGGGGTACGAGTGTGGTCGGGGTCGAGGCCGATCTGGCGGAAGAAGACCCGGTAGGCCCAGGGGATCGGCCGCTCGCGCATGTGCACGGCGTGGCCCCCCAAGAAACGGTCCGAGAGGGTCCTCAGCCTGCGGCGAACCGACTCCGGGCTGCGTCCGGAAGGGCCCTCCACCTGAGTCGAGACGAGTCCCAGGCCGGGAAACTCGCCGGCGACGGCCGGGGCGACCCAGCCCTGCTCAGTCATCGGCCGCTGCTTTTCGGCGCGAGGCCCGCAGCAGCGAGTTGACCTTGGCCTCCAGCGCGCGCGGCCCGAGCTGGCCGATGCTGGCCCCCTCGAGGATCCCGCCCGGGTAGGCGTAGACGAAAGTCGGGCAGCCGCCGACCCGGTAGATGTTGGAGACCGCTCCGTCGTGGTCATAGCCGACCGGCATCTCCCAGCGGTGCTCGCGGATCAGGTCGCGAACCGTGTCGCGATCGTCGCGGACGTCGATCGAGAGGAAGTTCACCCGCCCACGGTAACGCTCATACACGGCGCTTACCACGTCCTGCTGACCCTCGCAGTCGCCCCCCTTGGTGAACCAGAACGAGATCACCAGCGGCAGCTTGAAGTAGTCGCAGACGCGGATCGCGTTGGCAGGGGCGATCTGGCAGGCCGGGGTGCGGCGGGCATCGCTGGGACATGGATTCTGGGAGGTGGCGCAATCGTCCTGGTAGATGTTCGCGTCCCCGTTGAGGGGGCCGCCGGCGACGGGCACGGCGAACTCGGGCAGGGGAAGGTCGGTGTCGATCGCCTCGAGCCCGATCGTGCCGGTGTCGCGGGTGGTCAGGAGGTTGATGAAGGCGACAGACGATCAGCGCGAGGAAGGCGAGCCCGACGAAGCGGGAGTAGCGGGCTCCGGGCTTCGGAGCCGGCTCCAGGGTGCGGCGCCCCGCTCTCCCTGGCTTGGGGCGCTCGGAGCCCCGCTCGCCTCGGCCCCCGGTCCCCACCGGCTCAGCGCCGCGCCGGGCCAGGCCGCAGGGCGGCCAGCCGCCGCGGCAGCGACACCCCGCGGATCTCGAACCCTGCCTCCGCCCAGACCAGCGCCGCAGGCAGCACCAGCATCACCCCGACCAGGGCAACGAGCAGGTCGACCACGGTGACGAAGCCGAAATCGCGCAGCATCCGGATGTCGGTGGCGATCAGGGCGGCGAAGCCGGCGATCGCCGTCGCGCCCGAGGCGAGCACCGCCGCGCCGGTGCGGGAGTAGGCCTCGCGCAGGGCCTCGCCGACCGAGCGTCCTCCCCCGCGCTCCTCGTGGTAGCGGGCGGAGAGGATGACGCTGAACTCGGTCCCGATCGCGATCACCAGAGCCCCCAGCGCGGCGGACATCGGGTTGAGCGGGATCGCCCGTGGCGGCCAGGATCAGCGACGACCAGCCGGTGGCAAGGACGATCGGCACCAGCGGGACGAGCGCCCGCGCCTTCGATCGGTAGACGGCGAGCAGCGCCAGGGCCACCGCCACGATCCCCGCCAGGGTGAGCCAGTAGCGGCTGGCGGAGAGGTCGGTCGCGGATTGGGCGACCAGGACGGGCAGGCCGGCCAGCCGCACGGTGACGCCCGGCGGGGGCCCGTTGCCCGCCCCGGGGGGTCGATCTCATCCCTGACCCGGTCGATCAGCGCCTGCTGGTCGTCGAGCGACTGGGCCCTGATCCCGAAGGCGATGTTGGCGGTGTCGAACTTCCGGGTCTTCGGATCGCGAGCCAGGACGCCCCGCAGGTCGTAGGCCGGGAGCTGATCGATCAGCTCCCGGATCCGGGCGCGCGGGACTCTCTTGCCCGGGCGGGCCGAGGAAGTCCGAGAGCGCGGGGCCGGGACAGATCTGGGCCTTGCGGCAGCTCGGAAAGCGCCCGTCGAAGCCATTGGCGTCGAGCACCCGCTGCTTGAACTGCCCCATCCACCTGATCAGGGCGGGGTCGGCGATGTCCGTGGTCTGGATGCTGACGTCGAGCTCCCCCGAGACCCCGGTGGCGTTCTGCAGCTCGATTGAGATCCCGCACCTGGGCCAGGTCCTGGGGCACCAGCTCGCGGACGTCGGAGATCGTCTCGGTCCGGGTCCCGGCGACCCAGCCGCAGAGGGCCAGGACCAGGCCGGCGATCAGCACCCGCCCCGGCGAGGCAATCGCCACCGCCAGGGCCGACCGGCCCCAGCGACCGAGCGGTCTGCGGGCCGCTGCGATCGGCGCCATCATGGGGCGGCTCGGTCCGGCCCCTTCCCGGCGAAGGCTGAGCGCGGCGAACCCGGCAGTCAGCGCCAGGCCGAAGGCGACCGCGATCCCGACCACGAGCATCAGCCCGAATCCCCGCACCATCGGGCTCGGCGAGAGCTGGAGCGCGGCGAACCCGGCTGCCGTCGCCAGACAGGCGGTGCCGATCACCGGACCGCCGCGCACCGCAGCCGCGCGAGCCGCGTCGGCCCCGCGGATCCCGGACTCGACCGCCTCGTCGTAGCGGGCCTGCAGCTGGATCGCGTAGTCGACGGCCAATCCGATCAGCACCGGCAGGACCGCGATCGAGGCCATGGTCAGCGATCCTCCGGCGAGTCCGAGCAGGCCGAAGGTGATCCCCGCCGCGGCTAGCGCCAAGCCGAGCGGCAGCAGCCGCAACCGCGAGCGGAAGACGAGCAGGAGTGTGAGGGCCATGACCACGAGGGCCGCCGCGAACAGCACCAGGAGGGCGTTCTCGAGGACGCCTGCGAGGCCGTCGATCACCACCGGCGCCCCGGAGACCACGTAGCTGCCACCGTCGAGGGCGAAGCAGGGCGCCGGATGCTTGCCGTCGGCGCAGACCTGTCGGGGCGTGGTGTCGTGCACGGCCTCGTCGATCAGCGCCAGGGCGCGGTGGCGCTCGGAGTCGCTGAGATCGGGGCGCAGACGGAGGACGATCTGGGCCGCGTCGCGATTGGGGAAGAGGTAGGCGAGCTTCGCCTTCGGCGTGCCACCGGTCTGGCGCAGGTCGAAGACCACCCTGGAGATGAAGTTGCGATCGGTGAGCCGCGGCAGGCTGGTGATCCCGTAAGTGGCGGCGGTCTTCAGCAGCTGGCGCTCGAGGTCCTGGATCACGCCGCTCGCGGCGCGACCGCCGAGGGCCTGGGCCTGGGCGGTGGAGTAGCCCTGCTGCCGGGCCTGCCTCGCGACCGCCAGGGCCAACCGCTTCGCCCGCGCCCGAGCGGCGGCAAAGCGCCTGCCGAGCTGCTGGTCGATCCCGATCACGGCCTGGTTGAGGAAGGTCGCGGGCCCCGAGAGGAACTCGACCGGGTGCAGCTTTGCGATCCCCGCGCAGGGGCCCGGGATCGGCTTCGCGTTCTTCGGCGGGGCGCCCGCCAGGCAGCCCTCGAGACGGAGCAGCTGCCCCAGATTCTTGGTCAGCAGTAGCGTCCTGAGGTCCCCCCTGGCGAGGACCACCACCGGGTCCTCCCCGAAGCGCTGACGGACCAGCTCCGAGGCCTGATAGGCGGACGAGTCCCTGTCCACCAGGGTGTCGGCGCCGGCGTCGGTGGGCAGCCTCGTCGCCGCCAGCCCGGCGGCGACGGCGACCAGGGCACTGAGTGCCAGCAGGAGGCGCGCGCGCCGCACCGCCCCGGCCGCGATCGCCCCAAACCTCTCTCCTGCTCTCACCGGCCGAACTCTACGGACGCAGGGTTAATTAGATGCGAATCGCCGATTGATCGGTGGCCCCGGCCCGCGGGTCCTGTCGTGGAGGAGGATTCCTCGTCCTCGCAAGCTGCGGGCGAGGAGCCCACCCCCACGCCACCCGCGGCAGGATCCACCCGGTTCATTACCGATCCACATCGAGTTGAAAAGCTCCCATGCCAGTGGGCCGGTCAGTCTTTCTCAAAGCTTCTGGACCGCGACGGGGTCTCGGGCTGGGCCTCTGTTCCTCCACTCCGGCGGGTGGCATGGGATGGGAGGGCCCATTGCCGAGCACCCGCCGTGGAGCGCAGGCAATGGTGGGTCCCATCCGATGACAGGACCCGCCGGCGGGGAGCATGGTCCCTCAGTTCGGGACCGCCCCCCGACTCAGTACTTGAAGTCCTGATCGACCCGCTTCAGCACCTCGTCGGCCGCCACCCCGGAGCCGGCGTCGTTGAGGTGGATGCCATCCGACTCGCGCACGATCGTCTGATCGCCGTTGATGTCGATCGCATCGCGGTAGCGCTCGCCCGGGGTGAAGACCGGCACCGTGTCGACGATCCGGATCTGGTCCATCCAGGGCTGAGCGGCGACCCTGATCGCGGCGTTCACCGTCTTCTCCACGATCTTTCGGTAGCTGTCGCGCGGCGTGGGAACTGTCAACCAGTAGATCTTGGCGGCGCCCCCCTGCCGGTAGGTGTCCATCATCTGGCGCAGCCGCCCGGCGAAGATCGCCGCCCACTGGGGCCCGCAGCAGGGGACGCTCTTTCCCCCCGGCGCCGGCAGCGGGTAGCCCTCGTTGGCGCCGATGAAGGCGACGACGGCGTCGGGATGGTTTGCGGCGACCTGCGCCTTGGAGAGCTGCCCCCAATCGACCAGGGTCGGGTTGGAGATCCCGGTTCCCGGATGCGAGTCGCGGACCACGTTGACCCCGTCCGGGGCGAGGCGCTGGGCGAGCTGAGTGTCGAGCGGCTGGGAGAGCGAGTCCCCGGTGACCAGCAGGGTGTGAAGCCGCTGCTTCGGGGGCGGTTTTGCACCGATCTCGAGCGGGTCGAATGACTCCGGGGTGATCGGCGGGATGCGGCCGTTCTGGAGGGCGGTCGATCCGGTCTTGAACTGCCCGCCGTTGTCGAGGTTCTGGTTCGGGTTGAGCGGCGCCGTGATCTTCGCCGAGACCTGCTCGAAGGGCAGGCTGTCGGCGATCCTGTTGGTCGGCTTGCCGACCGCGGTGATCAGGTCGTGGCCGATACCCGGCGCCTGCTCCTCACCGGCGTGAAGGACGCTGCCCCCGGAGAAGATGATCAGGATCGCCATCACCAGGGCGACCGCGAGGACCGACTGGCGGGCGCTGAAGTGGCGCACACCCTCCCGGTCGAAACGGCTCATCTCGCTGTCGTCTGAGTGCTGGGGCATTGTCGTCGGGCCGGGACCTTAGAACTGGAAGTAGATGAATGGCGGCACACCCTGGCTGGGAACCGTCGCGCCGACGATCAGGATGGTGACGGCGACCCCTGCGGCAAGGCCGATCGGGTTCAGCCCCTCGATCCAGACCTGGAGGCGCTCGACGGGGCGCGGCGGCAGCAGCTGCATGCCCATCACCACGATCAGAGCCAGCACCACGGGGACCGTCACCAGGGTAGGCGCCCCGGCCACGAAGAGACGGTTGACGTAGGTGCCGAAGAGGCCGAGGTCGGTCGAGCGGAAGAGGATCCAGCCGAAGACGATCAGGTTGAAGGTGACGAACCAGCGCAGCCAGGCAGGGGTGCGACGACCGATCCTCCCGGCCAGCGCGTGCTCGCTGACCAGGCCCAGCCCCTGGAAGGTCCCCCATAGGACGAAGGTCCAAGCCGCCCCGTGCCAGAGGCCGCCGAGGACCATGGTGATCATCAGGTTGCGGTAGGTGAAAAGGCGGCTGCCGCGGCTGCCGCCGAGCGGGATGTAGAGATAGTCGCGAAGGAAGCGGGAGAGGGTCATGTGCCAGCGCCGCCAGAAGTCGCGAAACCCGGTCGCCCGGTAGGGGCTGTTGAAGTTCTGGGGGAAGATGAAGCCCATCAGCAGCGCCAGCCCGATCGCCATGTCGGTGTAGCCGGAGAAGTCGCAATAGATCTGCGCGGCGTAGGCGTAGGCGGCGATCAGCAGGTCAGGTCCCGCGTAGGCCTGTGGCACCCCGAAGGCGGGATCGACGATCGTCCGGGCCAGGTAGTCGGCGATCATCACCTTCTTGACCATTCCCAGGGCCACCAGGGAGAGACCGGCGCCGACCGCGACCTTGTTGGGATCGCGGGGCTCGCGGAGCTGCGGCAGGAACTCGCTGGCACGGACGATCGGGCCGGCGACCAGGTGGGGGAAGAAGCTGAGGTAGATGGCGGCGTCGATCGTCGAGGCCGGCTCGACCTGGCGGCGCTTCACGTCGACGACGTAGGTGATCGCCTGGAAGGTGAAGAAGCTGATCCCGATCGGCAGCGCCACGGTCAACAGCGGCAGCGGCGTGGTCAGATGCATCGTGTCCAGGAGGTCGGAGATGTCCTGGACGAAGAACGAGTAGTACTTGAAGACGCCCAGGGTGGCGAGGTCGAGGCCCACGGCGACCCCGGTGATCCATTTGCGCTTGGTCTCGTCCTCGGTGCGCGCCAGCATCTGAGCGGCGATCTGGCTGATCAGCGTGATCCCCCCGAGGAGCAGGCAGAAGCGAGGGTTCGCAGCCGCGTAGAAGACGTAGCTGGCGACGACGATGAACGGCTTCCAGAGCTGATGCCGCGGCATCAGCACCCAGGAGAGCGTCAGCACGATCGGGAAGAAGATCGCGAATTCGATGGTGGGAAAGAGCAGCGCTGAACCTCCGGTGGGTACCCTGCCACGCGTCGACGGCGGCGAGCGATCCTAGCCGTCCGCAACTGCCGGCGTGCGGAAGGTTTTCAACAAGCAAGTGTTTCGATCCAGTCAGCTCCTAACGATCGCGGCTCTGGCAGCCGCCATACTCGCCATCTCGCTCCCCGGCGCAGCCTCGGCGAGGCGCGGCTGCGGTGACGTCGAGCAGGTGAAGGCGACCAAGGACGTCAACCCGTCCGGGCCGGAGCCCCTCGCGGTCGGCGACTCGGTGATGCTCCTCGCCCTCCCGGACCTCGCCGAGGTCGGCTACGACACCAACGGGCAGGGTTGCCGCTCCTTCGCCGCCGGGCTGCGAGTGATCAAGAACCAGCGGCGGGCGGGCAGCCTGCCGCGCCTCGTCGTCCTCGCCCTCGGCACCGACGGCCGGGTGAAGATGGCCCAGATCAACGAGGCGCTGCGGGTCGCCGGCCCGGACCGCATCCTCGGCCTGGTCACCCCGCACGAGCTGGGCGGCGGCGCCGGCTTCGACGCAAAGGTGATGCGAAAGGCGGCAAGCAAGCACAGGGGCCGGATCGTCCTCTTCGACTGGGTCAGATACAGCCGTGGTCACAACGGCTGGTTCCAGCCCGATCACGCCCACCTCTCCTACACCGGCGCCGCGGCATTCGCCCGCCTACTCGCCAAGGGGACCCGCTTCTCGCGGCCGGACACATTCCCCCATGGCACGCGCTTTCCGAATTAGCCTCGCGGCAGCGGTCACGGCGCTGCTGCTCGGCGGCGCCTGCGCGCCGGGGAGCGCGCTCGCGAAACCGGCCCGGGTCGAGTGCCAGGGCCTGCCGGCGACGATCGTCGGCAGCTCGAAGCCCGACCGGATCTCCGGAACCGCCCACCGCGACGTGATCGCGGGCCGCGCAGGCGACGACGAGATCCACGGCAGGGGCGGCAACGATGTGATCTGCGGCGGCCGGGGAAGGGACTTCCTCTGGGGCGATTCCGGCAGCGACCGGATCGACGGCGGCGACAACCTCGACACCCTCTACGGCGGCGGGGGCAAGGACAGGCTGCGCGGCCAGCGCGGCGCCGACTATCTGGAGGGCGGCGAGGACGGCGATCTGATCATCGGCGGGCCCGACGGCGGCACCCCGGCACACGCCGACGTCGCCTCCTACGCCGGGAAGGGCCCGGCGGTGAGCGTCGACCTCGAGGCGGGCGAGGCGACTGGGCAGGGCGTCGACCGGCTGGTCGGGATCGAGGGCGTCATGGGCTCGCTCAACGCCGACACCCTGAAGGGCAGCGACGCGGCGGATTCGCTGACCGGCTCGGGGGGGGCGGACACGATCGACGGGCGCGGCGGCGGCGACCTGATCGGGGGCGGGCCGGGCAACGACACCGTGCATGGCGACGAGGGCGACGACAGGATCGTCGGATACACCGGTGCCGACACCCTCTACGGTGACGCTGGCCAGGATCGGATCGAAGGCTACGGCGGCGCCGACCTGATCTACGGGGGAACCGGGAACGACCTGCTGATCGGCGACGAGGGCAACGACGGGCTCTACGGCGAGGACGGGCGATGACCGCCTCTACGGCGACATCCACCCCTGCGCCGGCGCCTCCTGCGAGATCGGCGGAGACGACCTCCTAGACGGCGGCTCCGGCGCGGAGTCAGGCGCCGGGGATTTCGGCGACGGCGGCCCGCAGATCCTCGCCGATCACTGCATAAACCTCGAGGTCTTCACCGGTTGTGAGCTCTGATTCTCCGGGATCGGGGTTCGCTAGGATGCCGCACCGCTTTGCCAGATGAAAGCCAGGGAGAAAGGAAACCCACCCAGATGAGAAGGACTCCCCTGAAGTTCACGATTACCCTGCTCGTCGGCGCTGATCGCCGCGGCGGCGCTGATGGCCCCGGGGGCCGGCGCCCGCAGTGAGGCCACCGCCTCAAACGGCTGCACGGTCCCCCCGCGCGCCTACGGGCACAACATGTACACCACATCGCTCTCGGTGCGCCACAGCTCCTGCCGCACCGGGCGCAAGGTGGTCAAGGGCTACACCAAGTGCCGCTATAAGCACGGCGGGCTGAACGGGCGCTGCCCCAGTCGGATTAAGAAGTACAAGTGCCACGAGGGCAGGCGCACCCTCGCCCCCCACATCCAGTTCAGCGTCAAGGTCGGCTGCAAGCGCGGCTCCAAGCGAGTCAAGTTCTCCTATACGCAGCAGGTCTGAGCGCGGCCACTTGAGCCGCCCACCCAGCGGGCGTGCCCTGATGCCGATCGCGGCCCTCGCCGCGATCGGCATCGCGCTGCCGGTCCTGGCCCCGCCGGCGCCCGCTGCCTGCGGTGGAGTCGAGAAGGCCCGCGCCAGGAAGAGGGTCAACCCGGGCGGCAGGGCGCCGCTGGCGGTCGGCGACTCGGTGATGCTGCTGGCGGTGCCGAGGCTGGCGCGGATCGGCTTCAAGGTCAACGCCCAGGGCTGCCGCCAGTGGGGCCCGGGCGAGCGGGTGCTGCGCCGCTACAAGCGCGCCGGGAAGCTGCCGCACCTGGTGGTGATCGGCCTCGGCGCCGACGGCTCGATCACCGCCTCCAACGTCCGCCACACCTTGCACATCATCGGGCCGAAGCGGTTGCTGGGGTTGATCGTGCCGCGGGAGCTGGGCGGCGGCACCAGCCACGACGCCGACGTGGTGCGCGAAGCCGCCCGCGCCCACCACCGGCGGGTGCTGCTCCTCGACTGGGTTCGTTACAGCAAGCGTCGAAACGGCTGGTTCCAGCCCGACGGCATCCACCTGACCTACGCCGGCGCCACCGCCTACACCAAGCTGATCGGCACCTCCCGCCGCTACGCCGGAGCCGGCGAGTTCCCGATCAGGCGCTGACGCAACCGCGACCTCCAGTTCGAACCGAGTCGGACTGGCCCGCAAATTGGCGCGGATCTCCCCCGCCAGCTCGAGAAGAGCACCGGGGGCGCGCCGGCGAGTGGCGCCGTCAGCGGTTCGGCCGGCGCTCGCGCACCGGCAGGGTGATCTTCAGATCGCGCAGCCTGGCGGAGAACGCCTCGGGGCTGGCGAGATAGGTCGGCGCGTCGCGACCGAGCAGCTCGACGACGATCCGGTGGCCGGCCGGGAAGCGCCAGCCGTTCCCGTCCAATACGAAGCGGAAGCGCCCGCGCTGGTCGTCGCGGAGGCGGTAGACGCCGCGGGTGATCAGCCGCTGGGCGTGGGTCGCCGGATCGAGGTCCCATAGGCGAGCGTCGATCTGCCCGTACCTGCCGCTGGTGCTGACCCGGCCGCTCAGCACCGGCAGGCCGATCAGCGTCGACCCCGGAGACCTGCGGCTGAAGGTCGCCTGGCTGGTTGGGTCCGGCGTCACCGGGTCGCACAGATTTACCGCGGTGGCCGAGAGCCGGTTGGCCAGCTCCGCCGAGGCGCCCCCTGAGTCGATCTTCAGCGTCTTGAGTGTCCCGAATCGCATCGAGCCGCGGGAAAGCGCACCGAACCGCGGGGCGACGAAGGGGCCGCCCCCGGAGGGCGCCTCGCGCGGGCAGGTCATGGTGCGCGCCGTCACCCTCCCGGACGGCGGCTTTCGGCCCTTGCCGCGCAGCCAGGCGTCGAAGAACCGGAGGCCCTGCTGGTCAAAGCCGGCGGTGTCGAGCGGATGGTTGTTGGCCGGCATGTGCCCGAGGTCGCCGATCTGCATCTCGACGCGAGCGTCGGGGTCGCGCTTTCGCAGCGCGTGGTAGCCGGCGAGGGCCTGGGGGACCGGGAAGAGGGCGTCGGTCCAGCCGGTCTGGAAGAGGATCGCGGCAGCCCGGCCCCTGAGCGAGGCGACCCCGTGGTAGCGATAGGCATTGTCGGCCACCGCCGTCACCTTGGGGCCCCTGGTGCCCTCGTCGAGCACCTCCTTCCAGCCGTTGATGTCAGTTGAAAGCTCCGACCCGAGTGGCGCCACGAAGCCGAGGTTGGCGACGCCGAAGATCAGGTCCGACCAGGCCTTGGCCGGAACGCCCAGCGGATTTCGCGACCATGCGGAGCGGCCGTTGCGGCTGAAGATCGCCTCACCGTTGGTCCACGGCCAGCGGGGCCACGCCGCGGTCAGCCAGACGCGTTTGCCCGATGGCGACTTCCACCGCGCCAGGCGACCGCTGGGCAGTCGGATGCGATTGCGCAGGAACGCCAGCATCGTCGAGAAGCCCCCGCCGTAGGAGATCCCGGTGGCACCGATCGCCCTGCGGTGCGCAATGCCCTCGTCGACCAGCAGGCCGGTCAGGTACTGGAGGTCGCGGACCTCGTATCGGATGTCGCCGAGCCGCGTCCAGCCGTGCTCGCAGCCGGCCGTGCGCGATGCGGGCACGCCGCACGAGTTGCCGAAGCCCCGCGCGGTCGGTGTCACCACCGCGTAGCCGTGGCGGGCGAAGAAGACGTTGTTGTAGCGGGGGTCGCCGCCCGTCCCCTCGAACGTGGTCTTGTCCTGTCCCAGCCCGTGCAGCAGGAGGATGGTCGGGAACGGCCCGTCGCCGGTTGGGGGGAGGGTCACGTCGACGTCGAGCGGCACGCCGTCCCAGCTGGGCACGCGCGAGCCGAGGTCGGTCGTCGGGCAGAAGCGCACACCATCCTGCGCCGCGCAGGCATGACCGAACGGGGCGGGCTGGGCCCGCGCAGCAGGGGCGAGGGCGAGCAGCAGCACCGTGAGTGCGGCGACGAGTGCCGGCACCGACCGCGTAGCTCGAATCGGGGGCGTCACGCCTGCCGGCCTGCCGGGTGCCGAAGAGGCATCGCCACGACACCGTACATCAGCCGGCCAAAGCGCCGGCAGCATGTCTCAGGCGGCCACTTCCAGGGGCACTCGCGATGAACCGGGCTCCCGGCTGTCGTTGACCGTGATCACCGGGACGCCGAGCCCGGCGATTTTCCGTGGCAGGTCGATCCGAAGCCAGCGCGCCAGTCGCCCGGGCCGGGATGAGACCATCACCTCATCGTAGGCGCCCGCGTTGAGCGCATCCCAGGCCGCTGCGAAGGGATCGTGACTGCCGATCATGCCGGTGATCGGCGCCCCCGCGGCTTCGCTGAGAGCGGGTATCGCCGCCCACAGGGTCGCCTCCGCCTCCGCGCAGGATTGGTCCTCCGGGTCGACGACGCGGTGCAGGCCGTGAGCGACGGCGGGGACCAGAAGCGTGAAGTCAGCTGCCGACTCGCCGGCCCGCTCGGCGACCGCGCTGAGCAGCGCCAGGTCGTCGGCGGCGCGATTGGCGACGATCAGGATGCGGCGGGAATTGACCTGCATGGGACTGCTCCTTTGGGCGCGAGTTTGATCGGTGACGATCGTGTGTACGGCGAGTTCCCACCCCCCGTTCACGTGACCTGGCTCACACGGCTCCCGCCGATCGGCTCAGCCCGCCACCCAGCGCTTCGCCTCGTCGAGGCCGTCGAGGCCGAAGATCCTCACCTCGCCCGGGGTCATCCAGGCGAACAGCCGGTAGGCGTTCGCGACCCATTCCACGTCGGTCACCAGCGCGAAACGCCGCCAGGCCGAGTGGTCGCGCACCAGCGCCCCGAACCCGGTCTTCGCGTCCTCGATCCAGGCGCCCGGCTGGAGGCCGTCGAAGTCGGTGAGCCTGAAGAGGAGGCGGAGCTCGCCCGACTCGATGCCCTCCTTCAGCGCCGGCTCGAGCACCACCTGGTAGTCGTCGACGCCGAGCTTCCCGCTTGCCTGCAGCCCGATCGTCCCTGACGGCATTGCCTCGATCGGCTCGATCAAGGCGGCTCAGTCCATCGCGAGCGGGCCCTGCACGTCGGCGCTGAGGAACTGGCGGACGAACTCGTTGTCGGAGTCAAACAGCTCCTCCTTGGGGCCCGACTCGACGATCTTGCCCTTCCACAGAACCGCGATGAAGTCGGCGATTCGCCGCGCCGTGCCGAGGTCGTGGCTGATCACCAGGTAGCAGCCACGGCCCTCCTCGTGAACCTCGCGGATCAGCTCGCAGAGCAGCGCCGTGCGGACCGGGTCGAGGCCGGAGTCGGGCTCGTCGAACATGACTATCGCCGGGTCGAGGACGAGGGCGCGGGCGAAACCGGCGCGCTTGCGCATCCCGCCCGAGAGCTCGTTGGGCATCTTGAAGTGGGCCTCGCCGAGCCCGACCTCGCGCAGGCGCCGGGTGCAGATCTCCCCGATCTCGTCCTCGCCTTTGTCGGTGTGCTGGCGCAGCGGGAAGGCGACGTTGTCGAAGATGTTCATCGAGCCGAACAGGGCGCCGTCCTGGAACAGCAGGCCGAACTTCTTGCGGGTCTCGAAGAGCTCGTCGTCGGTCATGGCTGGGATCGACTCACCGTGGACGAGGACGTCGCCCGAGTCGGGGTAGAGGAGGCCGACGATGTGCTTGATCAGCACGCTCTTGCCGGTGCCCGACGGTCCGAGGACCATCGAGATCTGATCGTCGGGGAGGCCGAGGTTGAGGCCGTTGAGGATGCGGGTGCGGCCGAACTGCTTGACCAGGTCGACAATCTCGATCGCGTCGGTGCCGCCGTGATCGCGCTTCAGGCCGGTATGCCATCGGTAGGGGTCGTCGTCGTCGGGATCGACGCCCGGGATGCTGAAGTCCCGGCCCAGCGTCGCCCCGTCCTCGGAGACGAAGGCCTGACTGGGGTCGCCGTCGGGGCCCCCAGGAGCGTTGGGCGGCGCGGCGGCATCGGCGCGGGCCTCGGCCTCCTCGAAGGCGTAGGTGTCACCCACTCCCGGGTCGGCCTCGGTGGCGGCGGGGTCGGAGTCGATCGCGTCCTCGGCCGGTCTCTCGCTCGGGGTCTCGGGGTTCTCCTGCAACTCAGCCTCCTATCGGCGCCCTCGGGTTGGCCCCCCAGAAGACAAGGGTCCCAAGCATCCCGATGATGTGGACTAAGACGATGTTGAGGACCATCGATTTGGCGGTCGCCGTGCCGACTCCGACCGGCCCCCCGGAGGCGGTGTAGCCGTAGTAACAGCCGACCAGCACGATGAAGGTCCCCATGATCATCGCCTTGATCACGCTGAACAGCACGTCGGGGGGATTCTGGAACATCCAGAAGATCAGGAAGTAGCCACCCGAGGAAACATCGCCGATCTGCTTGACCACGGCGAGGTAGCTGGCGAAGTAGCCGATCCCGATCGCCGCCATGTACATGAACGGCAGGACCATCCAGGCTGCCAAAAGGCGGGTCGCCGCGAGGAAGGTGACCGGCGCCACCCCCATCACCTCGAGCGCGTCGATCTCATCGGAGATCCGCATCGCCCCCAGCTCGGCGACGATCCCGGTGCCGACCTTGGCGGCCATCATGTAGCCGAAGCCGTAGGGGATCACCTCGCGCAGGTCGCACCAGGCGGCGAAGACGCCGGCATAGGCGGGCGAACCGACCGAGCGGTTGAAGTAGGCGCCCTCGATCCCGCACTGCAGGCCGAGGATGAAGATCAGACCCCAGATCACCAGCGCCGAGCCGAGGATCAGGATTCCGGCCTGGCGAAGGGCCTCGCCGAAGAACTTCAGCACCCGCCCGGAGAGGACCTGCCCGGCGACCACCCCGCAGAAACGCGAGATCTCCCCGATCGAGTCCAGCCAGCCGCGGGGGACGGTCATCCAGCCCGGCATCAGCGCCTCGCCCGCCTCACTTGATCGCCTGCAGGTCGGGGTGGGTGGCGAGCAGGGTCTGGGTGAAGACGTAGTTAAAGGCGCCGATCCCCATGAAGGCGATCACCACCGCCTCGTTGACGGCGCGACCGACCCCGGCGGCGCCCCCGGTGGCGGTCATCCCTTTGTAGCAGCAGACGACGGCGATGATCGCCCCGAACAGGGTGCACTTGACCACAGAGCCCCAGAGATCGGTGACCGAGGCGTTGTTAAAGAGGGTGGCGAAGAACCCGCCGAGCGGCTGGTTATAGAGGAGCTCGGCGCCGATCCCGCCGGTGATCCCGAAGAGCAGCGCGTAGACGTCGAGCAGGCCGGTGATCAGCATCAGTGCCAAAAAGCGCGGCACGACCAGGTTCTTGATCGGGTCGACGCCGAGCACCTGCAGGGCATCGAGCTCCTCGCGGATCTTGCGGGCTCCGAGGTCGGCGGTGATCGCGGTGCCGGCGACCCCAGCGACGACGATCGCGGTCACGATCGGGGCGAACTCGCGGATCGAGGCGAGGATGAAGAAGCCGCCGAGCCGGTCAAGGGCGCCGAACAGCGAGAGGAAGTTGGCGGCCTGAAGGCCCGGGGCGCCGAAGCCGAAGGCGATGCAGGAGATCATCATCGGGAACCAGCACAGCTGCAGGGCGAAGAGGAACTGTCCGATGAACTCCCCGCCGTAGGGGTAGGGCGGCCTGATCGCCGAGGCGAGGGTCTTCGCGGTCAGGATCATCATGTCGCCAACCTGCTCGAAGAGCGACTTGGCGGGTAGGAAAGCCCTGTCTACCGCGGTCCTGACCATCTACTCCTCCCGACGGGCGCCCCGCAGACGCGACGCTTCACCCGTCTTCGAGAAAGTCTATGCGATGGGTTGGCGGGCCGCCACCCGTGCCCGCGATTGGGCCGGGAGGCGCGTGGTATGTTCCCGGCGCCTTGCGGAGGAGCGGTCCACATGCCCAAGGAGCCGGCCTGCGCATTGCCGGGGCGGCTCTCGTAAGCGGCGCGATCGCGGTGTTGCCGGCCGCCTGCGGCGGCGAGGACCAGTTCGCCAACGAGGCGAAGGGCGCCTACCCGGTAGACGTCGTGGCGGCGAAGTTCCCAGCGCGCCAGCAACTCGACCAGAACGCGTTCCTGCGGATCGGGGTCCGCAATCGGGGGAAGAGGCCCCTGCCGGCGATGTCGGTGACGATCACGATCGGCGGCAAGGAGGGCGTCGAATCGGCGCAACCGTTCTCGATCCGCGATCCCCAGCCGGGGCTGTCGATCCCGGACCGACCGGTCTGGATCCTCGCTGACACCTACCCGCGAATCGCCGGGAAACCCGGGCCGGGCGGCGCGCAGACCTCCAACGACAAGACCTTCGACTTCGGCGAGCTGAAACCCGGCGACTCGCGGGTGGGGGTCTGGAAGCTCGGGGCCGTGAAGGCGGGCGCCTACAAGCTCCGGTACCGGGTCGACGCCGGGCTGGGCGGCGCAGCAGAAGGCCGTGAACGCCGACGGCGGCGGGGCTCCGACCGGCAGCTTCGCGGTGCGGATCGCCTTGAAGCCGCAGCTGACCCGGGTCAACTCGAAGGGCGAGATCGTCCCAGTGCGGCCCGCGCGGCGGCAGGAGTGGCGGCGGGCAGGCCAGCGGCGGTGGCGGTGGCGGTGGCGGTGGCGGGACCAACCCGAATGCGACCTCCGGAACGGCCAACGGCGGCTCGGGCTCCTACCCGCCGTCGGGCTCGCTTCCCCCCTCGGGCTCCGGCGGCTCCGGCTACTGACGGCGCAGAAACACCGGCGGGTGGCCGAAGGCGTCCAACCCCTTGCGGCGGCTTCGCCGCCTGACCGGCCTGTGCCGGCGCTAACACCGCGCCGGCCGACACAACCGCGCAGGAATCGTCCACTCGACCGGGGCGGGCGACGAGCCGCGCCTGTCAAGGTTCGCGGCCGATGCGAAACCGTCCCGCCACTCTCTGCCTGCCGCTGATCCTCGTCGCCGCGATTCTCGCCGGCTGCGGCCCCTCCGGCTCCGATAGCACCGGGAATCGCGGCCGGCAGAGCCCGCCGCCCGGCGGCGCCGCGGCCGGGACCGGCCCGCCGAAGCTGACCAAGATCGGAGACTTCTCCGAGCCGGTCTACGTCGCTCAGCCCCGGGGCGAGCGCCGGAACCTGTTCGTGGTCGAGAAGACCGGCGAGATCCGCGTGGTCGGGGACGGCAGCGCCCTGCCTCAGCCCTTCCTGGACCTCACCGACAAGGTCTCAGGGAGTTCCGAGCAGGGCCTGCTCTCGATGGCCTTCGCGCCTGACTACGCGCGCAGCGGCCTCTTCTACGTCGACTACACCGACACCGCCGGAGATACCCGGGTGGTCTCCTATCGACGCTCCGCGGGTGACCCGCTGCGGGCAGACCCTGGCAGCGCCCGGGTCGTCCTCGCCCAGGACCAGCCTTTTGACAACCACAACGGCGGCCAGCTCCAGTTCGGGCCCGGGGGCTCCCTCTACGTCGGCTTCGGCGATGGCGGCTCGGAGGGAGACCCCGACCGGACCTCCCAGGACCGCACGACCCCCCTCGGCAAGATCGTCCGGCTCGACCCCACCGAGCCCGGCGTCCGGCCACGGATCTACGCCCTGGGGCTGCGCAACCCGTGGCGCTTCTCCTTCGACCCCCGCAGCGGGGCGCTCGCGATCGGCGATGTCGGCCAGGATCGCTTCGAGGAGGTGGACTACGTCCGCAACCCCCATCCGGGGATGAACTTCGGCTGGTCCGCATTCGAGGGTGACGCCCGCTACAACCGCGACCAACACGCTCCGGGAGCAATCCCCCCGGTGCTCGTCTACGACCACGATCAGGGCTGCTCGGTGATCGGCGGCTATGTGGTCCGCGACCCTCGGCTGCCGCAGCTCGACGGCCGCTACATCTACGGGGACTACTGCGCCGGGCAGCTGCGCGAGTTCCTGCCGCCGAGCCGGACGGGCGAAAGAGCCACAGCGGATCGCAGCCTCGGCCTGGAGGTGCCGCAGCTGACCTCATTCGGTGAGGACTCTCGCGGGAGGATCTATGCCACCTCGCAGGCGGGCCCCGTTTACCGAATCGATCCCCGCGGGTAGTGGGAGCGCGAACCGGTCCGATTCTCGTACTCGGGGTTTAGGAAGGACTGGAAGACTGGCCGGCACCGGGACCGGCAGCCCGCCCCCCGGCGGGGGCTCGGGCTTCACGATGAGGAGCAGACCCAGACCCACCCTGCTGGCGCTCTTGGCGCTGACCGCGCTGGCGGCCATCCTCCCCGCCTCGGCCGGCGCCAGGGTGGGCCTGAAGCGAATCGGAAAGTTCGATTTCCCGGTCTACGTCGACGGCCCGGCAAAGGCGCCGAAGCTCCTCTACGTGGTGGAGCAGCCCGGCCGGATCGAGGTGATCCGCCACGGCCACCGCCTCCGCCGGCCCTTCCTCGACATCCGCTCGCTGGTCGATTTCGACTACGGCGAACGGGGCCTGCTCTCGATGGCTCTACCGCCGGACTACCCGAAGAACAGGCATTTCTACGTCTACTACACCGACAACGACGGCAACATCAGGGTGGACGAGTTCAAGCGAGGCAGCCTGACTCGCGCCAGGCGGGGCTCGCGGCGGAAGGTGATCGAGATCCCGCATCCGACCTGGGCCAACCACAACGGTGGCCAGCTGCAGTTCAACGGCAACCTCCTCTACTTCGGGACCGGCGACGGCGGCAACGGCGGCGACCCGAAGAACAATGCTCAGGACAAGTCCAAGCTGCTCGGCAAGCTGATCCGGATCAATCCCCGCAACCCGCCCGGCCCGCGAAACTATTCGGTGCCCAAGTCGAATCCCTTCGTCGGCAGGCCGGGGCGTGACCTGATCTTCAGCTACGGCCTGCGCAACCCGTACCGCTTCTCCTTCGACCAGGTCAGCGCCGCCCGCCCGCGAATCGTGATCGCCGACGTCGGCCAAAGCGCCTACGAGGAGATCGATTACGAGACCATTCCGGGAGCCTCCGGGGCCAACTTCGGCTGGGATGCCTGGGAGGGATTCAGCCTCTACAAAGGCGATTGGAGCGGCACCCCCGACCCGGGAGGGACGACCAAGCCGATCTTCGCCTACGGCCATGACGACGGCCGCTGCGCGATCATCGGCGGCTACGTCGTCCGCGACCCGCGCCTGGCGGGGCTCGACGGGCGCTACGTCTACACCGACAACTGCAACGGCGCCCTGCGCAGCCTGGTGCCGGAGCTGGGCGGCGCCCGCGGCGCCCGCTCCCTCGGGGTGTCAGTCGGCAGGCCGAGCTCCTTCGGCGAGGACGGCCTCGGCCGCCTCTACGTCGCCTCTCTGAATGGGCCGGTCTACCGACTGGTGCGTCGCCGATGAGGGTCGCCCGCAGATTGCTGGGTGCGGGAATGGTGGCGACGCTGCTGCTGGTCTTCTGTGGCGCGGCGTGCGGGGCCACCGGAAGCGGCGCGGCGGCGGCTCGCCTGAAGCTGATCGGGGGCTTCGATCAGCCGGTCTTCGTCGGCGGCGCCCGCGCATATCCGAAACTGCTTTTCGTGGTCGAGCGCCCGGGCGTGATCCGGGTGATCCGCCGCGGCCGGACGCTCGATCGGCCGTTCCTCGACATCACCAGCCTGGTCGAGAGCCAGTCCTCCGAGCGCGGCCTGCTGTCGGTCGCCTTCCCACCGGACTACCGCACCAGCCGCCGCTTCTACGTCTACTACATCAATCACGATGGCAACATCTGCATCGACGAGTTCAGGCGCAGCCGCAGCCGCCCGACCCGGGCGCTGCGCTCCAGCAGGCGACGTGTGATCACCATTCCCCACCCGATCAATGCAAACCACAACGGCGGCCAGCTCCAGTTCCACGGCAAAGACCTGTTCATCGGCACCGGCGACGGCGGATCGGGCGGCGACCCACCAAACAACGCCCAGAACACAGATGTGCTGCTGGGCAAGCTGCTGCGGATCGACCCGCGCCGGACCAGGGCGGGACGTCCCTACGGCGTGCCGCGCTCCAACCCATTCGTGGGCCGGCCAGGGCGCGACGCGATCTTCAGCTACGGCCTCCGCAACCCCTACCGGTTCAGCATCCAGGTGCTGCCGGGCACCAGGCCCGACCGGTTGGCGATCGGCGACGTCGGCCAGAGCCGCTACGAAGAGGTCGACTACCTGTCGCTTCCCGAGGCCCGCGGCGCCAACTTCGGCTGGGACGCCTGGGAAGGGTTCCAGCTCTACGACTGCGGCGGGCTGACCTGCCTCAACGACGGCACCCCGGACCCGGGGGGGACGACCAAGCCGATCTTCGCCTACGACCACAGCCAGGGCTGCGCGATCACCGGCGGATACGTGGTTCGCGACCGGGCGCTGCCCTCGCTGCGCGGCCGCTACCTCTACGGCGACTACTGCCGCGGGGAGCTGCGCAGCTTCATACCCACCGTCACCGGCGCTCGGGGAGACGCGCCGCTCGGGCTCCATGTCGACGCGCTCAGCTGCTTCGGCGAGGCCCCGGACGGGCGGGTATTCGCCTGCTCGCTCGACGGCGGCGTCTACCGGATCGCCCCGGCGGTGAGCCGACCGGCAACCACCGGGAAGGGGTCGGTCGGGCAGTAGAGTCTGCCCTGCGGGCCAGCAGACAAGCAGCGAGCGAAGGAGAGCGACGGTGGAGAGCGGCACGACGACCGAGGCGAAGACGACGACCGGCGGAGCCAGCGCGAACGGAGGCGGCGGTTCGCGCAGCATCGAGGTCCAAAATCCGGCGACCGGCGAGACGATCGCCACGATCCCGGCGATCGCCCCCGAGGAGGTCGCGGCGCTGGTCGAGCGGGGCCGTGATGCTCAGCCCGGCTGGGAGGCTCTCGGTTTCGAAGGTCGCGGGAGGGTGCTGAGGCGCGCCCAGAAGTGGGTGACCCAGAACTCCGACCGGATCATCCGCACGATCGTCAACGAAAACGGCAAGACCTTCGAGGACGCCCAGCTGGCGGAGGTCTCCTACGCCGCGGCCGCCTTTGGCTTCTGGGCGAAGAACGCTCCCAAGTATCTCGCCGACGAGAAAGTCCGCTCGAGCTCGCCGTTCGTGCTCGGCCGCAAGCTGCTCGTCCGCTACGAGCCGGTTGGCGTGGTCGGCGTGATCGGCCCTTGGAACTACCCGCTGACCAACTCCTTCGGGGACTGCATACCGGCCCTCGCCGCCGGCAACTCGGTCGTGCTGAAGCCGGCCAGCCTGACGCCGATGACCTCGCTGCTGATGGCCGAGATGCTGGCCGAGTGCGGGCTGCCCGAGAACGTCTTCCAGGTGGCGATCGGCGGCGGTGACGTGGGCAGCGAGCTGATCGACCACGTCGGCTTCGTGATGTTCACCGGCTCGACCGAGGTCGGAAAGAAGGTCGCCGAGCGGGCGGCGCGGACGCTGACTCCGGTCGGGCTCGAGCTGGGCGGCAAGGACCCGATGATCGTCTGCGCCGACGCCGACGTCGAGCGGGCGGCGAACGCCGCGGTCCACTACTCGATGCAGAACGGCGGCCAGACCTGCATCTCGATCGAGCGCGTCTACGCCGAGGCGCCGATCTACGACGAGCTGGTCGCGCGGATCGAGACCGTGATGCGCGGGCTGCGAGTCGGCGTCCCCGGTGAGGCGGGCACGATCGACGTCGGGGCGATCACCTCTCCTCCCCAGGTCGAGCTGATCGACTCACACGTCTCCGACGCGGTCGCCAAGGGCGCCCAGGTCGTGGTCGGAGGGAAGCGGCGCGAGGGCCCGGGCGACTTCTACGAGCCGACCCTGCTGGTCGATGTCGACCATTCGATGGAATGCATGACCGAGGAGACGTTCGGCCCGACCCTTCCGGTGATGAAAGTTGCCGACGCCGAGGAAGCCGTGCAGCTCGCCAACGACTCGCCCTACGGGCTGCAGGCGTCGGTCTGGACCCGCGACGTCGAAAAGGGAGAGCGGCTCGCCCGGCAGGTGGAGGCCGGCGTCTGCTGCGTCAACGACGCCCAGATCAACTACGTCGCCCTGGAGCTACCGATGGGCGGCTGGAAGAGCTCCGGCCTCGGCTCCCGCCACGGCGCGGCCGGGATCCGCAAGTACGCCAAGCAGCAGACGATCCTGGTCACTCGCTGGGGACCGAAACGCGACATGCACATGCTTCCCTACAAGGCGAAGACGACCAAGCTGCTGGGGCGCGGGATCCGCCTGCTCTACGGGCGCGGCAAGCGCGACTGATCGCGGCAGCGGCGCGGCGGGCCGGCGAGCGCCTGCGGCAGCGGCTGCCAGCTGGCGCAATCGCAGCACTTGCGGGCGATCTCGCCGGTGCTCGGGTTGGCCCGGGGCGCATCGAGGATCGAGCCGCAGCGCGAACAGGAGGAGAGGTTGATTGGCATCGCCCCGATCGTCGCCCGCCTCGGGCCCGCGGGTGTTTCGGCGCCGTGAACCGGCGGTTGCGAAGTGGTGAAGGCATCCATCACGACGACGAGCCTAGGCAGGGCCGGTAAAGGGCGGCTGAATTTCCGCCCTACTTCGGTCCGCAGACGCCGGAACCGAGCAACTCGCGCTTCCGGGGAGCGGATGAAGCACGCTCCCCGTCCCCCTTCTGCGGAAGCTCGACCTGCAGCCCTGCGTTTACGATTTGAGGTCGGCCCTGTCCAGGCAGGGACAGGCCGGGCCGGGTGGCTCGGCCGCAACCATGGCCGACTCCGGATGTTTCCTAGTGCGATCAGCCGGGTTCGGAAGGTGTCCGATTTGAAGTCGCCCGCCAAGAGAGAGCACCGTATGCGGCGCCCAGCCAGGGAGGCCGCGCGGCGCCCGGGCCGGGCGCTCCTCGCGGCGCTGCTGATCGCCGTCGCCGTGCCGGTGGCGACGGCGAGCGCCGCCGGGCATCCGCAGCGGGCCGAGGGAAGCGGCGACCCCACCTGCGGTGATGAAGAAGATCGCCAGCTTCCACGACCCAACCTACGTAACCGGGGCGCCGGGGTTCTCCCGGGCTGCTGTTCGTCACCCAGCGGGCCGGCCAGGTCGAGGTGGTGGCGAAAGGCCACAAAAAGGCCCGTCCGTTCCTCAACATCTCAGCCAGGGTGAAGGAGACCGCGAGCGAGCAGGGCCTGCTCGGGCTGGCCTTCCCTCCCGACTACCGGAAGAGCGGGCGCTTCTACGTCCAGTACACCGACGCGAACGACGACCTTCAGATCGACGAGTACCGCCGCTCGACCCCTACCTTCGCCCGCGCCTCCTCCCGGCGCCCGGTGCTCACGGCTCCCGAGCCCGAGGGCTACACCAACCACAACGGCGGCCAGCTCCAGTTCCGGGGCAAGCTGCCTCTACAGCGGGATCGGGGACGGGATGGACCCCGGGGACCTGTTCAACTACGCCCAGAGCGTCGACAACCTGCGGGGGAAGATCATCCGCATCGACCCGAGGCCGGGCCCGGGGAAGGCCCTACCGGATCCCGCCGGGCAACCCCTTCGTCGGGCGCCCCGGGCGCGATGAGATATTCAGCTACGGGCTGCGCAACCCGTACCGCTTCTCCTTCCAGACCGGTGAAGGGGGGCCCGGACCGGATCCTGATCGGCGACGTCGGCGAGAACCGCTACGAGGAGATCGACTACGAGAAGCTGCCCCGGGCCTGGGGCGGCAACTTCGGCTGGGACGCCTTCGAGGGCGATCGGCCCTATGACTGCGGCCTCTTCTGCCCGAACGGCGACACGCCCGACCCGGGCAACACCCTGAAGCCCGTCCTCACCTATCCCCACGGACCCCGCTGCGCGGTGATCGGCGGCTACGTGGTCCGCGACCCGGCGCTGAAGCGGCTCCGCGGGCGTTACCTCTACAGCGATTACTGCGGCGGGCGGATTCGCAGCTTCAAGCCGCGTCTCAGCGGTGCCGTGGATCAGCGCTCGACCGGCGTCAGGATCCCGCCGGGTCGCTTCGGCGGGCTGATGACCTCATTCGGCGAGGACACCGAGCACCACATCTACGCGGTGACCACGAACGGGCCCGTCTACCGGCTCGTCCCGCCTCGCTCGACTAAGAAGCACCGCTGAGCGGCGTGCCGGTGGCACGGGGCAAGGCGGCGCTTCGCTAAATTAGGCCAACCATCAAGAGCGATCGAGGGACCCGGCCCGTTGACATCGCAGCAACCGGCCCGAATTCCGTGCCCAGCGTGCGGGTGGCGGTGCTACAGCCGGGATCGATGGAGGCAAGCTTGAGAATCCCGAACAGCGAATCGCAGAGCAGGGGCCGAGATGGCTGAGCGAGACTTCCTCGCAGCAGCTCGCGAGCGGGTGATCGTCTTCGACGGCGGCATGGGCGCGACCCTGGAGCAGTTCGACCTCACCGAGGCCGACTACGGGGGCCTCCAGGGCAAATGCCACGAGGCGCTCGTGCTCAACCGGCCCGACGTGATCGAGGGGGTCCATTCCTCGATGCTGGAGGCCGGCGCCGAGGTGGTCGAGACCGACACCTTCCAGGGAAGCCGGATCAAGCTCGACGAATGGGGGCTCGGCGAGGAGACCCCGGAGATCAACCGCAGGGCTGCGGAGATCGCCCGTGAGGCGGCGGGACCGGAGCGCTTCGTCGCGGGGTCGATCGGCCCCACCGGATTCCTGCCCGCCTCCGATGACCCCACGCTCGGGGAGATCTCCTTCGGTCGCCTGGTCGAAGTGTTCACCGAGCAGGCCACCGGCCTGCTCGAGGGGGGCGCCGACCTGATCATCATCGAGACGGCCCAGGACATCCTCGAGGTGAAGGCGGCGATCTTCGGCACCCGCGAGGCGTTCAAGGCAACCGGGCGAGCGGTGCCGATCCAGACCAGCGTCTCGCTGCTGCCGCAGGGCGGCAAAATGCTGCTGGGTACGGACATCGCCGCCGTCCTAACCACCTTGGCGGCGCTCGACGTCGACGTGATCGGGCTCAACTGCTCGACCGGACCCGAGGACATGCGGGACGCGATCCGTTTCCTGGGCGAGCGCTCGCCGCTGCCGGTCCACTGCATTCCCAACGCCGGCCTGCCGCTCCAGGGGCCCGACGGGGAGACGATCTTCCCCGAGAAACCCGAGCCGCTGGCGGCGACGCTGGGTGAGTTCGTCGAACGGTACGGGGTGGGGATCGTCGGAGGCTGCTGCGGCACGACCCCGGAGCACATCGCAGCGATCGGCGAGCGGGTAGGCGGACGCGTCCCAGATCCGAGGCCGGCGCGGGAGCCTGTCGGAGATCTCCTCGATGATGACCTCGACCCCGCTGGTTCAGGAGCCGCGGCCGACCCTGGTCGGAGAGAGGGTCAACTCACAGGGCTCCCGCAAGGCCAAGGAGCTGCTGCTCGCCGACGACTATGACGGCCTCGTCCAGGTCGCCGAGGACCAGGTCAACGGCGGGGCGCACGTCCTCGATGTCTGCGTCGCCCTGACCGAGCGATCCGACGAGGACGAGCAGATGCGCCAGGTGGTCGAGCGGGTCTCCCTGACCCAGCCGGCGCCGATCCAGGTCGACTCGACCGAGCCCGAGGTACTACGCATGGCGCTGGAGCAGATCCCAGGCCGGGCGATCGTCAACTCGATCAACCTCGAGGCGGGCCGCGACAAGGCCGACGTCGTCGTGCCGCTGGCGAAGGCCCACGGGGCGGCGCTGATCGCGCTGGTGATAGACGAAGTCGGAATGGCGAAGACGGCCGAGCGCAAGGTCGAAATCGCGAAGCGGATCCGCGACCTGGCCTGCGGGGAGCACGGCCTTGATCCCGAGGCGCTGATCTTCGACGCCCTTACCTTTACCCTGACCACCGGGGATGACGAGTGGAAGCCCTCGGCGGTGGAGACGATCGAGGGGATCCGGAGGATCAAGGCGGAGCTGCCGGGGGTGAAGACCTCGCTCGGCGTCTCCAATGTCTCCTTCGGCGTCTCCCCCCCGGCCCGCGCGGTGCTCAACTCGGTCTTCCTTCATCACTGCGTCGAGGCGGGCCTCGACCTGGCGATGGTCAACCCCAATCACATCACCCCCTACGGTGAGATCCCCGATGCCGAGCGGGAGCTGACCGACGAACTGGTCTTCAATCGCTCCGACGACGCGCTGGAGCGGTTCATCGCACACTTCGAGTCGAAGGGCCCCGAGGAGGCCGACGAGGGCGAGGACCCGACCGAGGGCATGGAGCCCGAGGAGGCGCTCCACTGGCACATCCTGCGGCGCAAGAAGGACGGGGTCGAGGACTGGATCGATCAATCCGTGGAGAAGATCGGCGCCGTCCCGACCCTCAACCAGGTGCTGCTCCCCGCGATGAAGGAGGTCGGCGACAAGTTCGGCGCCGGCGAGCTGATCCTGCCCTTCGTGCTGCAGTCGGCCGAGGTGATGAAGAGGGCGGTGGCCCGGCTCGAAAACTACCTCGACCGGATCGAGGGACACACCAAGGGCAAGGTGGTGATCGCCACCGTCTTCGGCGATGTCCACGACATCGGCAAGTCGCTGGTCAACACGATTCTCACCAACAACGGATACACGGTGATCGACCTCGGCAAGCAGGTGCCGGTGGAGACGATCATCGACGCTGCAGTCTCAAACGAGGCCGACGCGATCGGCCTCTCGGCGTTGCTCGTCTCGACCTCGAAGCAGATGCCGACCTGCATCGGCGAGCTGCATTCCCGCGGGCTCACCTTTCCGGTGCTGATCGGGGGCGCCGCGATCAACCGTGACTTCGGCCGCCGGGCGCTCTACCCCGGGGGCAAGGAATCCGACGAGGTCTACGAGCCGGGGGTCTTCTACTGCAAGGACGCCTTCGCCGGGCTCGACACGATGGACGCCCTGATCGAGGGCGAGGCCCGGGATGCCCTGGTCGAGCGGATCCGGGCCGAGGCTAAGACCCTGCGCGAGAAGCCGGAGGTGAGGGACGACGCGCCGCCGGTCACCGACGACAGCGTCCGCTCCGCCGCCCGCACCGACGTGCCGGTTCCCGAGCCCCCGTTCTGGGGAGCGCGGGAGGTCGAGGTCGACTTCGACCAGGTCTTCCCCCACCTCGATCGCCACGTGCTGTTCAAGCTGCACTGGGGCGGCCGGGGCAAGAAAGGCGAGGAGTGGCGGAAGATCGTCGAGGGGGACGGCGAGGAGGAGGGCTTCGCGCCGCGCCTGGAGCGGATGTGGCGCCAGCAGGACTACCTGCATCCGCGGGCCAAGCTCGGCTACTTCCCCTGCAACGCCGACGGCAACGAGCTGGTCATCTACGACCCCGAGAATCCGCAGGCCGAGCTGGAGCGCCTGGTATTTCCCCGCCAGCCGAAGCACGACCGCATCTGCCTCACAGACTTCTTTAAGCCTCTCGAACAACAGCCCGACGCCTCCTCCCAGGGAGCGTCAGCGACCGGTGATCCGCCCTCCGGGCGGATTCGTCCGGGGGCGTCGGGGCCCGAACGGGACGTCGTAGCGTTGCAGGGGGTCACCGTTGGGCCCGAGGTGACCGAGTTGATGGAGAAGCTCGAGTCCGACGGGGAGTTCGCCGAGCAGCTCTACGTCCACGGGCTCGGGGTGCAGTCTGCCGAGGGCCTGGCCGAGTGGCTCCACTCGGAGGCTCGCGGGGAGCTGGGGATCGCCCAAAGCCAGGGAAGGCGCTATTCCTGGGGCTACCCCGCCTGCCCCGATCAATCCGAGCACGAGAAGGTCTGGCGCCTGCTCGGCCTGGAGGAGATCGGGATGAGCCTCTCCGACGGCTACGCCGTGATGCCCGAGCAGTCGACGGTGGCAATCATCGCCCACCATCCGCAGGCGGTCTACTTCGGGATGAAGTCGGGATTCATCCCGGAGGACGGCTCACCCGATGATGTGATCGCCGGCACCGATCGCGGCGCCGGCCTGCCTCCCGAGGGGGAGCCGGCCGAGGGCGAGTCCGAAGAGGACACGGTCACCGCCGACGCCTGATCGCTGAAGACGGGTCAGATGCGGGCGCCCTCGCGACCCTGCGGCTTCGAAGAGAGCCGCACGGGTGCCGAGGAGAGCGCCTGCACGCGCAGGTCAGACCAGGTCAGGCCCTCGCGGACGAGCGCCGGCAGGCCTAGCGCCACCGCGGTGGCGATCTCGACCGCCTGCAGGATGACGCCGTAGGCGAGCGCGTCGGCGGTGCTGATCCCGAAGCCGGTGTGAAGGACGCTGATCACCGCCAGCTGGAAGACCCCGATGTTCGACGGGGTCGCGGGGACGACCGCGGTGACGTTGACCGCGAACAGCACCGCGGCGGCCGCGCCGATCCCGGCCTGGCCGTCGAGGCCAAGCGCGTAGAGGAGCGCCCAGCAGGCGGCGAGCTGGATCGCCCAGGCTCCGAGCTGCCCAGCGGCCGCGATCGAGCCGCGCTTCGGGTCGCGGAAGACGGTGAGGCCGCGGCGAACCTGGACCAGGGCGCTGCGCATGCTCGCCCCGATCCGCGCCAGCCGCCCGTTGCCGCCACGGCGCATCAGGGCCGGCGCGATCAGCACCACAAGCAAGAGCAGCAACGGCACCGAGCTGAACCAGAAGAGCTTCTGCGTGCCGGAGTGGAAGAGGTCGGTTGTCGAGACGATGATCGCGCCCAGCAGGACCAGGGCGAGGATGTTGAGCATGGTCTGCGAGACCAGGGTGCCGAGCAGCACCGGGACGGTCTCGCGCATGCGGCCGGTTCGTCTCGACAGCGACATCACCCGCGCCGGCTCGCCGAGGCGAGCCGGCAAGGTAGCCGACATCAGCACCCCGATCATCGTCGCCGAGGTGACGTCGCGGCGGCGCACCGGGCGGTTGGGCAGCGCGGCGCGGACGATCGCGTACCAGGATGCGGCGCGGAAGAAGAGCGAGGCGGACATCAGCGCGCAGGCGATCAGCACCCAGCTGAGATCCGAGCGGACGATGCTGGCGACGACCTGATCGACGCCGATCCTGTTGGCGGCGAGGGCGGTGAGGCCGAGGCCGAGGACCGCGGCGAGCCCGAGCCCGAGCCGGCGGGCGGCGCTGCGCCGCCGGCTGCCGCTGCGCGCCAGAGGCGGGTCAAGGGAGGGCAGGCGCTCGGCGGGGCGCCGCGGGCGAGCGTCGGCGGGGGCGATGCCGGCGCGGCGGGCGAACCGCTCTCCGGCGGTTGCCGGGGCGGGCGCCTCGATCGCCCTCTCGTACACCGAGGTGACCTGGTCAGCGACCCGGGGCCATGCGTAACGCTCGGCGCTGATCCTCGCGGCTTCGCCCATCTCGCGGAGGCGCTCGGGGGCATGCTGGGCGCGTTGAAGCTCTTCCGCAAGGCGCTGCGGGTCAGCCGGCGGGACCAGGACCCCGTCGAGGCCGTCCGTAACCACGTCGCTGTAGCCGGCGATCGCCGAGGCGATCACCGGGGTGCCGGCGGCGAAGGCCTCGGTCAGCACCATGCCGAAGCTCTCGCCCGAGAGCGACGGGGCGCAGAGCACGTCGGCGCGCTGGAGCTCCTGCCGCAGCTCCTCCTCGGAGACCCGCCCGCGTGCGTCGATCGAGCCCATCAGCTCCGGGTCCTGGAGGTAGCGAAGGATGTCAGCGTCGCCGGCGCCGATCACGGTCAGCCTCGCCGGAGCATGGTCGACCAGGGCGCCGAAGGCGGTGAGCAGGAAGGGCAGGCCCTTCCGCTCCTCGGGGCGGCCGACGAAGAGGATCCGGAACTCGTCGCTCCGCGGCGTCGGGCCGCTCGGAGCGACGCCGATGTCGACCCCGTTGGGGACGATCTCGTAGTGACCGCCGAACCAGCGCCTGCCCGTCCACTCGGCCGCCTCGGAGACGGCGATCCTCGCCGCGAGTTTGTTGACCACGCGCCGGGCGCCGAGCAGGTTGGCGGCGTAGTTGGGGATCGCCTTGGTCGAGTAGGCGTGGAAGGTGCCGACCACGGGAGTCTCGGAGTGAAGCGCCGTGTCCCACCCGACCAACGGCGCGATCGGCTCGTGGACGTGGATCACGTCAAACTCGCCCTGGCGAATGGCGCGGCGGGTTGCGGTCACCCCCTCCGGGAAGAGCGAGAGGTTGGAGACGGCGCCGTTGGCGCCGATCCCCACCGTGCGGCCGACCGGGATCAGGTACTCGGGAGCCTCCCTTGGCTCGGCGGGGGCGCGGTGGAGGGCCATGCTGAGGCGGTCGGGTGGATCGAAGGGCGCGATGACCCTGACGTGGTCGCCGCGGCCGATCAACTCCTCGGCGAGCGCCTCCACGTGCCGATTCACACCGCCCCGGTAGCTCCACGAATATGGCGAGACGAGGGCGATTCGCACTGTCGTTAAGGGTAGTTGATGTTCCGGTGGCGGATTGTGACGGCGCCCACGCATCGAAGGCGCAGGCAGGACCAAGAAAACCCCTCAGCAGGCTTCCGGTTACCCGTTCTCCTCAGGCCTTATTCGTGCCCGGGGGCCGGATTCCGCCCGCTCGGCCCAGACGTAACCGCCGAAGGCCAGCAGATAGGCGGTGCCGACCTCGAGCAGGAGCGCCCCGGAGTCGTTGGCGAGGGTGCCGATTGCGGTCGCCGCGGCGGCGCCGGCGAAGCCGGCCGCGAGCGCCGGGGAACCCTCGAACCAGGCGAGCACCCGACGCCGCTGCAGGACGGCGGCTGCGATCGTCGCCAACAGGGCCCAGAAGACGGGCGTGGCGGCTGCCCGGCCGAAGCTGATCGCCGAGAGCCTCAGGCGGCGCTCGGCGACGTCGGCGATATCCCCGAAGCCGCCGGCATCGAGCACCGAACGGGTCAGGTGGGCGTCGCCGCCGGAGACGAGGTCGATCACCGCCAGCAGCGCAAGCGCCAGGATCGGCACAGCGAGCGCCAGCCAGGCCAGCGAGCGGCGCCCGGCGACGAGCGCCGCCGAGACCACGGCCCCGGCGGGGAAGACGATCGCGGCGCCGACGTCGGCGCCGAATCGCCCGGCCGCGAACACGAAGGCCACCGGGATGGCGACCGCGACGAAGCTGATCGCCGCCGCCCGGCGGGAGATCGCCGCGGTAAAGCCGGCGATCCGGCGCCGGTGCCGACCAGGACGACCGGGGCGAGGATCGCCTCGAGCTCGTTGCCGATCCCGTAGAAGCGGACGCCGCCGCCGGGGTTGGGGCCGATCAGCGAGAGCGAGGTGAGCGGTGAGCCGGCGATCACGTCGATCGCGCAGGCCGCGGTGGTGAGCCCGCAGGCAACCGCCAGTGCGCGGTAGCCGCCCAGCGTGGCGAGGGTCAGCGCCCCCAAGGCGGGAGCGCCGAGGGCGAGGAGCAGCAGCTCGGCTGCTTCGCCCGGGCGCAGCGCGGCGCCGAGCAGGAGGAGAAGCGGCAGGTAGGCAACCGAGAGCGCCAGCAGCCGCAGGCCGGTGCGGCCGCGGCGAGCCGCCGCAGCGAGTCCGGCCGCGCAGATCCAGGCGAGCAGGCTGATGCCGACTACCGTGGCCCGGCGAGTCGGGATTTCGGCGAGGCGCGCCCCGAGCGAGGCGACCTCGGCGAAATCTGGGCTGCCCTCGGCGCGGATCGCGGTCCCGCTCATCTCCGGCGGGACGGGCAAACCGACACGCCCGAGGATCGTCGGGGCGAGGTCGATGGAGCTGACGAAGCCGTCGAGCCGGGTGCTGTCGGAGGTCAGGTTGCCGCCGAAACCCGCCCCGGCGATCCCGATCGCGAGCTGATCGTGCTCGTCCGGCGGCGGGCGCTCGAGCGCGATCAGCAGGTCGCGGCCGCGCAAACGCCTGGCCAGCGTGGGCAGCTCGGCGGGATCGGCGTTGACGACGCTCACCGGGGGCGCGCAAGCGCCGGCGCGGCAGCTCGGCGGGATGCGGCGGAGGCGGCCGTGGCGGCTGGCCGCCAGCAGCGCCGGCATGGTCAGCTCGGTGGCCGCCGCCATCCTCCCCGCCCCGAGCGAGGATGCGAGTAGGCCGGGGACGATCTGGGCAGGAGCGGAGTCGGCGCGCTCGACGATCCGACCCCAACCGGGCACCTCGGTGCCGAGGGTGCCGGTCAGCGCGAGGTCCCGGTCATAGAGCGAGTCAAAGACGCGGTTGCCCTGGGTGATGTCGAGATAGGTCTGGTCGGGCGAGACCTCGCCGAGCCCGGCGCTGAGCAGGCCCGGGGAGATCCCCGGCACTCCGTCGAGCGCGGAGAGCTGGGTGCCGTTCGGCAGTAGGGCGAGCGTCACCCGCGGCATCGCCGCCGCGCCGGCGGGTCCACCCAGGCAGCCTGCCGCCCAGAGCAGCCACGCGGCGAGCGCTATTTTGATGAGCACCGTGGCCGGCCGGACTTTCGTGAAATTCACGTTCTTCAAGCTCGATCCCGCCTGGCGGCGCCTCGGCGACGAGCAGCGCGCCGCCGACAAGCTCGAGTTCCTCGCGGCCTGCGAGGATTTCGCCCTCGACCGCTCGCTGCGCGCCTACTCAACCATAGGCACCCGCAGCGACGTCGACCTGTTGCTGCTCAGCCAGAGCCCGATCCTCGAGGACATCCACAACTTCCACGTGGTCCTCGGCCAGAGCGGGCTCGCCAAGTGGGCCAAGACGCCCCACTCCTTCCTCTCGATGACCAAGGCCTCCCCCTATTCCGAGGAGGAGTCGGTGCGACCCGAGATCTGCGTCTCGGACCGCAGGTACCTGTTCATCTACCCGATGGTCAAGCAGCGGCGCTGGTACGGGGTGCCGCTGGAGGAGCGCCAGAGGATCATGCGCAGCCACATCGAAGTCGGCCGCCGCTATCCGGAGATCTCGGTCAACACGACATACTCCTTCGGCCTCGACGACCAGGAGTTCGTGGTCGCCTTCGAGGGAGACGACCCGGGCGAGTTCCTCGACCTGGTCAACGAGCTGCGACCCACCGAGGCCAGCGAGTACACGGAGCGCGAAACGCCGCTCTTCACCTGCATCTCGATGAGCGTCGGAAAGGCTCTCGACGCGCTCGACGGAATGCCTGCGGGCGCCGTCGAGCCCGCCCGCCTCGCCTAGCGGCTCGGGGACGCCGTTCCCTATCCTTCCGCGTTCCAATGAGCGCTCCCGGGACAACTGAGAACCCGCTCCGCGTGGCGATCATCGGCGCCGGCCCCGCCGGGTTCTACGCCGCCGAGCACATCCTCAAGGACGCCGAGACGCACGCCCAGGTGGACCTCTTCGACCGCCTCCCCACTCCGTTCGGCCTGGTCCGGGGCGGCGTCGCCCCCGACCACCCCAAGATCAAGACGGTGATCCGGGTCTACGAGAAGACCGCGGCACGCGATGGTTTCCGCTTTTTCGGCAACGTCAAGGTCGGACACGACATCGAGGTCGAGGACCTCGAGCGCCTCTACCACGCGATCGTCTTCACCTTCGGCTGCGAAACCGACCGCCGGCTTGGCATCCCCGGGGAGGACCTGCCCGGAAGCCACGCCGCGACGGCCTTCGTCGGCTGGTACAACGCCCACCCCGACTATGCGGAGGAGGAGTTCGACCTCAGCTGCGAGCGCGCAATCGTGATCGGCAACGGCAACGTCGCCACCGATGTCGCCCGGATGCTGGCCCTGACCGACCGCGAACTGCGCGAGACCGATACAGCCGACCACGCGATCGAGATGCTCGGCGGCAACAAGGTGAAGGAGATCGTCGTCCTCGGGCGCCGCGGGCCCGCACAGGCGGCGTTCACCAATCCAGAGATCAAGGAGCTCGGCGAGATGCACGACGCCGACATCATCATCGAACCTTCCGAGGTCGAGCTCGACCCCGCCAGCCAGGCCTTTCTCGACTCCGATGAAGCCGACAAGACGACCCGGGTCAACGTCGAGACCGTGCGGGAGTTCTCGCAACGCAAACCCGAGGGCAAGCCGAAGCGGATCATCATGCGCTTTCTCGCATCCCCGGTCGAGCTCACCGGCGACGGAAACGTCGAGGGCATCGTTATCGGCCGCAACGAGTTGGTCGAGGAGGGTGGCAGCCTGCGGGCCCGCGATACCGGCGAGCGCGAGCGGCTCGAGTGCGGCCTCGTCCTGCGTTCGGTCGGCTACACCGGGGTGCCGATCGAGGGCGTTCCCTTCGACGACCAGAGGGGGACGATCCTCAACGACGGTGGCCGCGTACTCGACTCCCATGACGGCGGGCAGAAGCGGGGCCACTACGCCGCGGGCTGGATCAAGCGCGGTCCCTCGGGCGTTATCGGTACCAACAAGAAGGACGCCCTGGAGACGGTCAAGCACCTGCTCGACGACGTCGCTTCCGGCGTCCTCTTGGAGCCTTCCTCGCCCGAACCCGCCGCGGTCGAGGAGCTGCTCGCCGAGCGCGGCGTCCGGTTCATCAGCTTCGAGGACTGGCGGGCGATCGACCAGGCAGAGGTTGGCCGCGGCGAACCCCACGGCCGCCCCCGGGTCAAGTTCGTCAAGGTCGAGGAGATGCTCGACGTGCTCGGCGAGCGGGTGGGCTGATGGCCGACCTGGCCGAGATCCGGGCGATGATCGAGGCTGCCCTTCCGGGTGCCGCGGTCGAGGTCTCCGATCAGACCGGGACCGGCGATCACCTCGAGGCGGTCGTCACCGCCCCCCAGTTCGAGGGTCTCTCGCGGATCGACCAGCACCGGCTGGTCAAGGCTGCGGTGCGCGAGCGAATGGACGACGGCGAGATCCACGCCCTGACCGTGAAGACGACCGCGCCGGACAGCTAAGATCGGCTCCATGGCTGAAGCTGAGAACGATTTGAAACAGCAGGTCGAGCGGCTGATCACCGACAACAAGGTGCTGCTGTTCATGAAGGGGACGCCGGAGATGCCGCGCTGCGGCTTCTCGATGCGGGTGGTGCAGATGCTCGACTCGCTCGACGTCGAGTACGGGGCGATCGACGTGCTGCCGGCGCTCGAGCCGCTGCGCGAGGTGACCGGGAAGATCTCCGACTGGCGAACCTTCCCGCAGCTCTACCTGAACGGGGAGCTACTCGGCGGCGCCGACATCGTCGGTGAGATGTACGAGTCGGGCGAGCTGGCCGAGGCGCTCGGGGTCGAGCATGCCGAGACCCCCGCTCCCGCGGTGACGGATCCCGCGCAGGGACCGCCGCTGCAGATCGACAACCCCGCTGGTTGACGAGACAGCCCCGAGTGAGGTCACGGGCCGCGCTGGCGGCCGCGCTGGCGGTCGCCGCGATGCTCGGCGGCTGTGGCGGGGGCGGCTCCTCGACAGCGGTCTCCCATGGTCCCGGCGTCGGGCCACCCCGGACCGGCGAGGCGGCGGCGCGACTGGCCACCCGGGTGCCCGATTCCGAGCAGCGGGCCGGGGTCGCCCATGTGCTGCGGCTGATCGCCTCCGGAAATCCGCTTCCCTACGAGGAGGACGGATCCGTCTTTAAGAACCGCGAGGGGAACCTTCCCGACCTGCCCCGGGGGCTGCTCTACCGCGAGTACACGGTCCCCACGCCCGGGAGTCCCGACCGAGGCGCCAGGCGGCTGGTGGTCGGCGACGACGGTAGCGTCTACTACACGAGCGATCACTATTCCAGCTTCACCCGCCTCGATGAGTGAGCCCTCCGCCGAAGCGCTGACGCTGCTCGAGGCCGAACCCCCGGTTCGGATGATCGCGGACGAGTCCTCGCTCCCGCCGAGGGCCGGCGCAGCGGAGATCCGCGCCCGGATCGAGGGAGCGGAGATCGGCGGCGAGCAGGAGCTGTTCTCGGCCCTCGCATCGGAGCTCGCCTTCCCCTCCTGGTTCGGCGCCAACTGGGACGCGCTTCTCGACTGCCTGCGGAATCTGGGGGGCGGGGACCGGCCGGCGGCCGTCACCGTGATCGTCGAGGGTGCCGGTCAGCTGCTCGCCGGCGTCCCGCGCACGGCCGCGCTGCTGATCGAGACCTGGGTGGCGGCGGCGCTCTGGTGGGCGCAGCGCGGCGTCCCCTTCCGCCTGCTGCTGCTGATCGAGAGCTGACCCCTTCGCGGAGCTTGCTCGAGCGTGAAGGTCCCTCTGACCAGGAGAGGAGCCTGAAATCTCGCGAGCGGGAGCGGAGCTGGGAGCTAGACTGCGGCCTGCTCGGCCGCGTCCTCGCGGACCTGGAAGGAGGAGCCACAGCCGCAGGCGGCGACCACGTTGGGGTTGTTGACCTGGAAGCCGGCGCCCTGGAGGCCCTCGACGTAGTCGACCTCCGATCCGAAGACGAACTGGGCGCTGACCTTGTCGACGATCACGGCGACGCCGCGGTCCTCGAACACGTGGTCGTCCTCTTTGGCCTTGTCGAAGGCAAGCGCGTACTGGAACCCGGAGCAGCCTCCGCCCCGGACGGCCACCCGGAGCGCCTGCTCGTCGCCCTCCGAGGAGCCCAGGAGCTCGTTGATCTTCTCTGCCGCCTTCGGCGTCAGGCTTATCGCTGCGTTGGGCAGATCGCTCGTCATGGCTTTACATTGTAAGGCACCGTCGGCCGCCGATCAGGAGCCTTGATCGGATCCGCTCTCGTAGCGATGCTCGAGATACTGGCGGATGCGGCGCGAGTCATGGATCACCTCGTCGCCGTCGACCAACACCGGCACCCGCTGCTGCCCGGTCAGCTCGACTATCTCGGGACGCTGGGATCGCTTCAGCGAGACCCGCTCGGTGCGGTGGGGGAGCGAGTGGCGCTCGAGGCTGCGGGCGACCGCGCCGCAGGGGCAGAGGAAGTTGGTCGGCGTGCGGCAGCGGTAGAGCACCCGGCCCTCTTCGCCCTCTTCGCGCCGCTCGACGCTCATCTCGGAGTGAGGCGGTCGCCGAGCTGCAGGACGCGGCCGAAGGCCCGCAGAACGAGGTCGCTGCGCGGGGTTCGGCCGATCCGGTCGCCGAGCTCCTCCATCTGCCAGCGGACCGCGGCCTCCAGGGTCTCCTCGTGGGGGCGCGGCTTGAAGCCGAGCTCCCTCTTTGCCTTTGTGCAGCGATAGGTCCACCACTGCGACGCGGAGATCAGCTCATCGGGGCTGACCGGGGGCGAGATCCCGACCCATCCCGCCATCTCCACCGACGCCATCGTCAACCCGATGGGGACCTTGAGCGGCGGCGGGGGCACGTTGGAGATGCGGGCGACGTCGGCGAAGAGGCGCTGCAGGGTGAAGTTTCGCCCACCCAGCAGGTAGCGCTCGCCGGGCTTGCCCTTGCGGTCGGCGAGCAGGTGGCCCTCGGCAACGTCGCGGACGTCGACGACGTTGAGGCCGCCATCGACGTAAAGCGGGATCTGGCGCAGCAGGACCCGCCTGATCAGCCGGTTCGAGGTGCCCCGGGTGGGATCGTCGGGGCCGAGCACGAAGGTCGGGTTGACGATCACCAGGTCGAGGCCGTGCGCCGCGACCCGCAGCGCCTCGACCTCGGCCTCGTGCTTCGAGTTGATGTAGGCGACCCCGAGCCGCCCCGCGGTGAACGGCTGGGTTTCGTCCGCCGTGCCGCCGGGCTTGGCAGGGCCGACGGCGCCCGCGGAGGAGGTGAGGACGACCCGCTCGACGCCCACGGCGAGCGCCTCCTCCATCACCATCCGGGTGCCGCCGACGTTGACGGTGAACACGCGTTCCTCCATCCCCGGGCGCATCGAGGTGGTGCCTGCGACGTGGAAGACCCGATCCGCGCCCTCCAGCGCCCGCCGTACCGCCCGGCGATCGGTGACGTCCCCGGTGGCGCGCTCGAACTCGATCCCGTCGAGGTGGTCGAGCTTCGACTTCCGCCGCGCCAGGAGGCGGAGGTCGTCGCCGCGCTTGACCAGGGCCCGCACCAGGTGCGAGCCGATGAACCCCGATCCCCCTGTCACCACCGTCTTCGCCACGACGGCAGATGCTAGATGAGTGATTCGGCGGTCGCGTCTGCCTCCAGATCGGTGATTACTGATAGAACCGGCCCCCCTTGAGTCCCGGCACCCAGACCTCGGTCGTCTGCGACTCGACCACCTACCTGCCGGCCGAGCTGATCGAGGCTCATGGCATTGAAGTGATCAGCCTCTACGTGACGCTCGGCAGCGACCAGCGCAGGGAGACCGAGATCACCGACCTGCCGGGCTTCTACGACGAGCTGCGGGCCTCGGAGTCGCCCGCATCGACCTCCCAGCCCTCGGTGGGCGACTTCGTCGGCGTCTACGAGCCACTGCTGGAATCCGGGCGCGATGTCGTCTCGATTCACATCTCAGCCGGGATCTCCGGGACGGTGCAGGCTGCCGAGCAAGCGAAGGACCGGCTCAATGCCGAGGGGAAGGGCGGCGAGCGGATCAGGATCTTTGACTCGGGGACCTCCGCCGGGGGCCTCGGCCTCTGCGTACTCGCCGCCGCCGAGGCCGCCGGGGCGGGCGCCGGTGCAGACGAGGCCCTGCGGCGGGCCCGGGAGACGCGCCAGGGAACGAAGATCTGGTTCGCCGTCGACACCCTCGAGTACCTGCGGCGCGGGGGTCGGATCGGCGGCGCCAGGGCGTGGATCGGCTCCACCCTGAAGATCAAGCCGATCCTCACGCTCGAGGACGAGATCACCCCGGTCGAGCGGGTCCGGACCAGGGCCCGGTCGATCGAGCGGCTCCGCGACTACGCCGCCCAGAGGCACGACTCACAAGCCGACGCCTGGGTCGTACAGCACATCCAGGACTCCGAGTCGGCTGCATCGCTGGCCGACGACTGCCGTGAGATCTTCGGCTGCGATCCGGTCTTCCTCTCCGAGATCGGGCCGGTGCTCGGCGCCCACGTCGGCCCAGGCCTGCTCGGGGTAGGCAGCACCCAGCCCTGGAGGCGCTAGCGACGGCGGCGGCGCAGGGCGAGGATGCCGCCGACCACGAACCCGGCGACGGCCGCCGCCGTGATCAGCTCGTTACGGTGCTCGCGCACCTGCTTGCGCCAGTCGGTGAGCTCGTTGACCTTGCCGCGCAGCTCCTCGACCGAGGCGCTCAGCTCGCCGCGCTGTGCCTCGAGGTCGCGCCTGATCTCCGCCGAGCTGCGGCCCGGGGCACCCACGGTCGTGCGCGGCCGAACCGGCTCCTGCTGGGGGCCGGCAGCGCTCACTGTCCGGTCCTCTCGAGCTGGGGCGCCTCGGGCACGGCGGACGGCTCGGCCTTCTCGAGCACCGCGCGGGTCTGCTTGACGTCCTCGATCGCCTGCTCGGGCACGGGTGGCGAGCCGGCCTGGATCGAGCGGTAGGCAAGCCAACCGGCCAGCCCCGCGAGCAGCAGCAGAATTGCGGCGACGATCAGGAAGCCGGGCCACAGATGGTCGTCGAAGAACAGATCGTCGATCAGGAAGGAGAGCCCGACCAGGATCATGATCAGCGCCAGGAAGGCGAAGGCCCCGGCGGCGGCCCCGACCGCGCCTCCCCGCAGGAGCTTGGAGAGCTTCTCGGAGATCTCCGCCTTGGCCAGCTCGATCTCCTCGCGGACGATCGTCGTCGTCCGCTCGGAGACGTCGAGGAAGAGCTCGCCGACGCCTCGCCGGGAGGGATCCGGCGGGACGGACGGGGGAGGCATGTTGGGGCTGTCTGCCATCGGCAATCGCTCCTACTCCGGCGGCTCCTCGTTGAAGACCCGCCGCCAGACGATCGCGGCGAGCCGGGTCGCGGCGATGCTGGCGAGGGCGCTGACCGCGGCGAGGGTGCCGCTCCACAGGAGCCTTCGGACTATGTCGTTATCCACTGGCTTCGACCTTCCCGTCCGGAGCCGGGGAGTAAACCACCTCGCCCGGTTCGCGGTCGGGATACCCCGCCCAGCGCTCGAAGAAGCGGCGGTACACGGCGTAGGCCCAGCGCTCGTCGATCGCGTCGATCGCGCCGTGACCGCCGGCGGCGACGGTCCAGACGCGGACCAGCTCGTTGCCGGCCGCCGCCTCGCGGAGGATCTCGGCCTGGTCAACAGGCACCAGCCAGTCGTCGGCGGAGTGCAGCACGAGCACCGGGACGCGGGCCCCGGAGATCGTGTTGCGGGCCGAGGAGCGCTCCCAGATCACCGCCGGCTCGACCCCGTAGTAGGGAGCCGCCAGGCGCTCGATCGGGTCGGCGAAATCCTCGAAGTCGACCGGCCAGCGGGATGCGTGGATGCGGGAGCGCAGCATCGCCTGCAGGCCGGCCATCGGGTCATAGCGGCGGTCGCGGCGCCTGGGGCGGGAGATCCTCCTGACCATGTGATGGGTGTCAGCCGGGGCGGCGATCGCGATCACTCCGCCGTCGAGCGCCTGCTCGGCGCTTTCGAGGTGGCAGGCCCCGAGTACCGATGAGCCGCCCAGCGAGATTCCCACGGCGCCGACCGTGGTCGAGCCCGCCTCCTTCAGGAAGCGGCCCGCGCAGACGATGTCCTCGCCCTCCTTCCATCCCGCCGTCGAAGGAGCCCGCGAGAGGTACTCGGTGGCGCCGAAGCTGCGCAGGTCGATCGCGCAGACGTTGAAGCCCCACTCATAGAAGGCACGGACGGCGATCTCGCGGACGTAGTCGAAGCGGCGTGAGGAGAACAGGCCGTGGACGACCACCAGCCCCGGCCGAGGCTCCGGATGGACGGCGATGCTCGCCCCGATGTGCTCGCTGTCGGCGCCGGGGAACCACTCGTCTCCCCACTGGGCCGGATAGGAGTAGCCGAGGTCGAGGCCCTGGCGGCTCTGGGCGAGGGCGAAGCTGGTCAGGTCGCGCAGGCCCTTGCGCGCCTCGCCCCAGGTGCTGGGCCGAAGCTGGTGCGGGATCGCCTCGAGCTCGTCCATCAGGGCGCCCATCGAGCGCTCGCCGACGGTGGGAACGGGCAGCGCCGGTGGCTCGCCCCGTTCCAGCAGGGCGCGCCGCACCGGCGCGCCGACCCGTTGCCCGATCAGCCAGGCGGGGATCGCGAACAGGCCGACGACGACGTTGAGCACTTTTGCCGCGCCGTGAAGGGCGCGGTCCTGGCCGCGGGTGGTCGCCAGCGATTCCCACATGCGGTCCCCTACCTGGGCTCGAGGCCGTCGCAGATCGTCGCCACGACGAGCTCCTTGGCTTCGTCGTAGTCGGCATCGGAGGCCGGGATCAGCTCGAAGATCCAGCCGGAGAGCAGCTGCTCGATCGCGCCGTAGAAGGCCATCGAGGCGAACTGCGGGTCGATGTCGGCCCGGAAGGCGCCTGCTTGCTGGCCGCCGGCGACGATCTTCGCGATCCCATCGTAGGCGCGCGAGATCTCCGGCAGGTGGGTGCGCCCGAAGGAGTTTGCCGCCCTGGTCACCTCGACGATGATCACCTTCATCAACTCCGGGTCATGGCTGTAGGAGTCGACGATGAAGGCGGCGACCGCGTCGAGCTTCTCGCGGGGGCTGGCATCGCTGACGTCGGTCTCCTCGATCGCCGCCAGCAGCAGTGACCAGCGCTCGGTGAAGAGCTCGTTCAGCACCTGATCCTTGGAGTTGAAGTAGTGATAGACGAGGCCATAGGCGACACCCGCCTCGTCGGCGATGTCGGAGACGCGGGTCGAATGGAAGCCCTGCCGGGCGAAGACGCGGACCGCGGCGTCGAGGATCTGGCGGCGCTTCTCCATCGGCGGTGCCTTGGTCATCCGGCCGGCGCCTCCGTCGGCTGGGGCCACTGGTATGCCTGCGGCCTGCGGTTTGCGAGCGAGGGAAGCGACTCGCGGACCCGCTCCTGCGCCGCGAGGTCGAGCTCGGCGGCGATGAAGCACTCCCCATCGGGAGCGGTGGCCAGCCTGACGCCCCAGGGATCGATGATCGCCGAGCGCCCGAATGAGTGGAAGGGGGGTGCCTCTCCGAACTGGTTCGGGGCGAGGACGAAGAGCTGGTTCTCGATCGCCCGGGCCCGCAGCAGCACCTCCCAGTGGTCGCGCCCGGTCGCCATCGTGAATGCCGAGGGCACGGTGATCAAACGAGCGCCGCGGACGGCGAGAATCCGGTAGAGCTCCGGGAAGCGAAGGTCGTAGCAGACAGAAAGGCCGATCGTGGGCAAGCCCACGATCGGGTCGCCGAGGGATTGGGATTCCGAACCTTCGGCGGTAACGATCTCGGTGCCCGCCTCCTCGACCTCCGACTCGCGGTAGGAGACCCCCCCGACCTCGACGTCGAACATGTGGATCTTCCGGTAGACGGCGAGATCGGCGCCCTCGGGATCGATCAGCACCGAGGTGTTGTGGCAGTGTCCGTCGCCGGCACGCTCGCAGATCGACCCGGCGAGCAGGTGGATTCCGAGCTCGCCCGCCCAGGAGCGGGCGGCTCCGAGGCTCGGCCCATCGAGCGGCTCGGCCCCGTCACGCAAGGTCTCCCCTCCGGCGAGCAGGTTCCATTTCTCGGGCAGGGCGACGAGTCCCGCTCCGTCCGCGGCCGCGGCCCGCACGAGGCGCTCCGCGGCATCGAGGTTTTGCTCCTTCCGCCCGGTCGAGTTGAGCTGCACCGCCGCGACGCGCAATCGCAGACCCTTTCCTCTGATCCCGCGGCTCGGCGCCGTGGCTTGCCACCCTCGGCTGACTGACCAGTCAATCGGGCGCGGCCCAGTATAGGGTCGGGAAGCTCTAGAGGCCCATCTCGCGTGCCACGACCCGGTCGAAGAGCCGGTCGGGCAGCACCGTGCCAAGCAATGCCTGGATCTTCGCCCGGCGGCCGATCAGGTAGCGGGTCTTCGGGCGCTGTGCGGTGAGCGCTTCCTCGATCGCTTCGGCGACCTGCTCGGGGGGCACGCCGCGAGCCGCGACGCGGCGAACCGTGTCCCGGTAGGACCCGATCACTCTGCCGTAGAGCGCATCGTGGTGCTCGGGCACGCGGGAGGACACCTCATCCGCCGCGGCCTGGCCCTTGTCCCAGATCGGGGTTGCGACCGCGCCAGGCTCGATCAGCGAGACCTCGATTCCCCAGGGGCGGAGTTCCTGGCGCAGCGAATCCCCGATCGCTTCGATTCCGAACTTGGAAGCATGGTAGGCCCCCGTGAAGGGCAGGGCCGTGCGCCCGCCGATCGAACTGATGAAGACGATCCGCCCCCCGGCGCGGCGGATTGCCGGCAGCATCGCCTGGGTGACCTCGACCTGGCCGATCAGGTTGATCTCGAGCTGGCGACGCAGGTCTCCCATCGGCAGCGTCTCCAGCGGCCCGGGGACGGCGACGCCGGCGTTGTTGACGAGCCCGTCGAGCCCGCCGCCGCCGGGGTCGGGGTGGAGCGCCGCGGCGGCCGCCGCGATCGAATCCGGGTCGGTGACGTCGATCATCAGGGGAGTGAGGCGCTCGGATGCGGCCTGGCGCAACGAGTCGCCATCCTCCTCCCGCCGCACGCCGGCGAAGACCTTCCAGCCACGTGAGTCGAGCCGCAGCGCCGCAGCGCGGCCGATCCCCGTCGAGGCTCCTGTGATCAGCGCCGTCGGCACCCCCTCAACGCTAGCCAATCGGGCCGAACGGCAGGTTGCGTGCCCATTGGGGCCCCAAGGTTGCGTTCGGCCGGGCTGGCGTAGGCTGCAGCGATGGCGAAGGCGGCGTTCGTTACCGGGGGCTCGGGGTTCATCGGCAGCCGGCTGATCACACGCCTTGTTGCCGAGGGGTGGACCGTGCGGGCGCTGGCGCGCTCCGATGCGTCGGCCGTCGCGGTCGAGGCACTCGGGGCCGAACCGGTGCGCGGGGACCTCGACGACCGCGATGCGATGACCGCCGCTGCCGGGGGCTGCGAGCTCAGCTTCCATCTCGCCGCTCATTTGGGCGATTGGGGGCCGTGGGAGGAGTTCGAGCGTGGCAACGTCACCGGCACCCGAAACGCCCTTGCGGCTTCCGAGGCCGCCGGGGTGCGGCGCTTCGTCCACTGCGGAACCGAGGCGGCGCTGATGGCCGGCGAGCCGCTGGTCGAGGTCGACGAGACCGCGCCGCTGCGGCCCGACTCGAAGGCCCCCTACCCGGCGACCAAGGCGCGGGCCGAGCAGGCGGTGAGAAACGCCAACCGCGAGGGCTTCGAGACGGTGGTGATTCGCCCGCGCTTCGTCTGGGGGGAGGGCGATACGACCCTGGTGCCCGTGATGCGGGAGATGATCGAGAAGGGCCGCTTCGCCTGGATCGGAGGCGGTCGGAACCTGACCGCGATCACCCACGTCGGCAACGTCGTCGAGGGCCTCGTGCTGGGGGCCGAGCGGGGCACGCCGGGGGAGGCCTACTTCGTCACCGACGGCGACCCGGTCGTCCTGCGCGAGTTCATCACCGAGATGCTCGCCACCAAGGGGGTGGTGCCGCCCGATCGAAGCCTTCCGGGCGCCCTCGCCGGACCGATAGCGGCGATCTCCGAAGCCGCCTGGAGTGCCCTGCCGCTACCCGGAGCGCCGCCGATCAGCCGCTTCACCAGCTGGGTGATGACCCAGGAGTGCACGATAAATATCTCTAAGGCTCGTCGCGAGCTCGGCTACGAGCCGGTGGTCACGCGGCAGCAGGGCCTGGCCGAGATGCGGGCCGCCGGCTGACCGTCAGCCGGCCGTGGGCCGCTCAGGCTGGCGCTCCAACTCGGCGATCAGCAGCTTGGTGTGCAGGGCGGCGATCAGGTCCTTGAGGGGCTCCGCGCCCGCCTCGATCAGCTCGGCCACCCGCTCGGGCTCCATCTCCCCGGCGAGGCGCTCGGTCAGCACCCCGACCTCCTCCTTGACCAGCTGCTCGAGGGCGCGCTTGTAGCGAAGCGTGTCGTAGACGGTGAAGCCGATCTCCTCGTCGTAGCCGCCGGCGCGGAAGCGGCTGATCGCCTCGATCACCTTGACGTCGGAGGGCGAGTAGCCGCGGCTGTTGGGGCTGAGGATCTCCAGCTGCTCGAGCCGGTCGAGCACCTCCTTGGGGACGCCGTAGTCCTTGCGCACCTCGGCGGCGCTGGTCCGGGTACGCTCGCCCTCGAGCGCCCGCTCGAGGATCCGGTCCTCGATCTCGATCAGCGCCCGGGCCCGGTCGGGCCCCTGGTCGAGGACGGACTTGATCGCCCGAAGCGGCATGTAGCGCTCCTCCTGAAGCCGCTTGATCAGGCGGATCCGCTCGACGAACTCGGGCGGGTAGTAGGCCATGTTGCGCGAGGTCTTGACCGGCTCCGGCAAAAGGCCCTCGCGCAGGTAGTGCTTGATCGTCGGAGCCGGTACCCCCGAGGCCTCGGCCAGCTCCTTCATCCGCAGCAGTCCGCCCGACCCGTTCGAGCCCTCCCCAGCTCCGCTCCGCTTGGCTTGCGCTTGCCGGGTCATCCCATGAACGAGGACTGCGGCGCCCCCGAGGTCCCCGCCGCCGCTCCCGAGGAGATCAGCTCGGCGATCTCCTCCTCGGAATAGCCGACGCTCGCGCAGCGCCTCCTCGGTGTGCTCGACCGAGCGCAGGGGCAGGCCGCTCGGCCCTGCCGGGGGTGCGCGAGAGCTTGATCGGGATGCCCACCTGGCGCACCGGCCCGATCTCCGGCTGGTCGAGCTCGACCACCATCTCGCGAGCCTTGACGAGGTCGGAGTCGAGGGCCTCGTCGAGGTCGAGGATCGGCTCGATACAGCAGTCGTGCTCGTCGTTGAAGGCCATCCACTCGTCGCGGGTACGGGAGCGGAAGATGGCGGCGATCTCCCGCCAGGCCTCCGAGCCCGGGCGCTCGAACTGCTTCTCGATCAGCTCGGGGCGACCCGCGCCTTGGCAGAAGGCGGCCCAGAACTTCGGCTCCAGCGCCCCGCAGCTGACCCAGCCGTCGGCGACCTCGTAGGGGAAGTAGCAGACGATCCGCCCCGCCAGCTCGAGGTCCCCGCGCTGCGGCACGACCCCGTCGCAGAAGTAGCGCCCGGCGACCATCGCCAGCCAGGAGAGGGCGCCGTCGGTCATCGAGATGTCGACGAGCTGTCCCTCGCCGGAGCGCCGGCGCTCGTGCAGGGCCGCCATCACACCGAGGGCAGCCATCATCCCGCCGCCGCCGAGGTCGGCGATCTGGCCGGCCGACTGCACCGGCGCGCCGCCCGCGGCGCCGGTCAGGCCGAGCAGGCCGATCAGCCCGAGGTAGTTGGTGTCGTGCCCGGCCCGCTGGGTCATCGGGCCGTCCTGGCCGTAGCCGGTGATCGCGCAGTAGACGATCCCCGGGTTGGCCTCGCGCATCCGCTCGTAGCCGACGCCGAGCCGCTCGAGGACGCCGGGGCGGAAGCCGTCGAGGACGACGTCATGGGCCTCCACCAACCGCAGCAGGGCCTCGCGGCCCTGCTGCGACTTCAGGTCGAGCCGGATCGAGCGCTTGCCGCGGTTCAGCGACAGGTAGAGCGCCGAGCGGGTGCCGAGGTGCTGCTGCCCTTCTTCCCCGTAGTAGGGCGGGGCCCAGCGGACATAGTCGCCGGCCCCGGTGTCCTCGACCTTGAGCACCTCGGCGCCGAGGTCGGCGAGCAGCAGCGAGCAGAAGCCGCCGGGAAGCAGCCTGGTCAGGTCGAGGATGCGGATGTCGCTGAGCGGCAGGTCGGTCACTGCCGGCTCGCTTCCGCCCGCCTCGCGATCGCACCGAGCAGGCTGCGCCGGATGATCCCGCTCCCGAAGCGGACCGCGAGCCAGTAGAGCCGGAAGCGGCGCTTGCTCGCGGGGTCCGTCGCCTTCACCCAGGTCCGGGTCTGAAGGTCGGTGCCGGCGGGCGTCGGGCGGAGGCGGAAGTCCATCGCCATCTTCACGAAGCCCGGGCGGTCGAAGCCCGAGAACGAGTCGGCACCCTCGACCGCGACGCTCTCGCCGCCCGACAGGTGCCAGGGCTGGCCGATCCCCCCGAAGACCATCTCCTCCGGGCCGCCGTCTCCGAGCTCGGCGAACCCGATCTCCGTCATCCCCTCGAGGAAGGGCCGATCGCTCGGACCGGTGCGCCGGGAGATCCCCCGCATGCTCATCAGCAGCCGCGCCAGGGGCACGTCTTCAGGGGTCACGGCGCGGATCGCGGCGCTGACCCGGCCGGGGTCGGCGGCGATCGCCCGCTCGTGGCGCTCGCCGAAGTCGGGCGCCGGCATCAGCTGCTCCAGCAGCGGAGCCGCCGCGGCCATTTAGGCCCCCACTCCGGCGACCGCCCGCTTCGGCAGCCCGAGCATCTCGCGCGCCTCGGCGACGGTCGCGGCCCGGCGGCCCACGTCCTCGGCCATCTGGCGCGCCTTGGCGATCAGCTCGCCGTTGGAGCGGGCCATCTCGCCGTCGGGCAGGTAGAGGTTGTCCTCGAGCCCGGCGCGGACGTTGCCGCCGAGGACGAGCGAGGCGCCGAGCAGCTTCCACTGGTCGCGGGAGATGCCGATCACCTGCCAGGCGTTCGGGCCCTCGGCGCCCCCCGGCACCTGCTCGGACATCATCGCGACGTTGCGGGCGTTCGGCCGGATGCCGCCGTTCACCCCCATCACCAGGGAGATCTGCAGCGGCGGCTCGAGCAGGCCCATGTCGATCAGCGGGTCGAGGTTGGCGACGTGCCCGGCGTCGAAGCACTCGTGCTCGGGCTTGATCCCCAGCTCGCGCATCGCCCCGAGGAACTCGATGATCGTGTCGAAGCTGTTCTCGAACACGGCCTTGAAGACGAAGTCCTTGCGCCGCTTCGAGTACTTGGCGTAGTTCATCGAGCTCATGTTGAGCGCGGCGACGTCGGGCTTCAGCTCGCGCAGATAGGCGATCCGCTTCTCGATCGGCACCCCGATCGCCCCGGTCGAGTAGTTGACGATCACGTCGTCGACCTCGGCGAGGATCGCCTCGGTGATCGCCCGGAAGTCCTCGATCTCATACGAGGGCGTGCCGTCCGGGGTGCGGGCGTGGATGTGGATCTGGCTGGCGCCCTCCTCGACCGCGCGCCGCGCCTCGGCCGCGTACTCCTCCGGCGTGTAGGGGATCGCCGGGCACTGGTCGCGGTTGGCGATCGCGCCGGAGATCGAGCACGAGATCACCACCGGGTCCTCGAAGCGGCTCATACCGGCATCACCCCGTGCTTGCGCCACGGCCGCTCGACCCGCTTGTCCTTGGCCATCCGCAGGGCGCGGACGATCGTCGGGCGGGTCTCGCGCGGGTCGATGATGTCGTCGATCGTGGCGTTGCCGGCGGCGATGTAGGGGTCGATCTGGGCGCGGACGGCGGCCAGCATCGTCTCCCGGGTCGCCTCGGGATCCTCGGAGGCCTCGATCGCCGAGCGGCCGATGATGTTGACCGCCCCCTCCGGACCCATCACCGAGATCTCCGCCCCGGGCCAGGCGACGATCAGGTCGGGCTCATAGGCCTTGCCGCACATCACGTAGTAGCCGGCGCCGTAGGCCTTGCGGACCACCACCGTCACCTTGGGCACGGTGGCGCGCGAGACGGCGTAGAGCATCTTCGCCCCGTGGCGGATTATCCCGGCGTGCTCGACCTTGGAACCGACCATGAAGCCGGGGACGTCCTGGAGGAAGACGAGCGGGATGTTGAACGCGTCGCAGAGGTTGATGAAGCGGGCCGCCTTGTCGGCGGAGTCATTGTCGAGGATCCCGGCGAGCTGCTTCGGCTGGTTGGCGACGATCCCCGCGGGTCGGCCGCCGAAGCGCGCCAGGCAGGTGATCAGGGTGCGGGCGAAGCGCGGCTTGATATCGAAGTACTCGCCGATCGTCGACGATCTCCGAGATCACCTCGTACATGTCGTAGGGCTGGCGCGATGAGTCGGGGACGATCTCCAGCAGCCGCTCCGAGGCGCGGTCCTCGGGATCGGAGGTCTCCCGGATCGGCGGCTTCTGCTCGCAGTTGGAGGGGAAGAAGGAGAGGTAGCGCTTGACCGCGGCGATGCACTCCTCGTCGTCGGCCACCTCGAGGTCGCCGACGCCCGACTTGCGGCAGTGGACCTTGGCGCCGCCGAGGTCCTCCATCGAGATCTCCTCGCCGGTTACCGCCTTGGTCAGGTGCGGGCCGGCCAGCGCCATCGCCCCCTGGCCGACGACCATCGGCACGAAGTCGGAGAGGCCCGGGATGTAGGCGGTGCCGGCGGCGCAGGGGCCGAGCATCGCGGCGACCAGAGGGATCACCCCCGACATCTCGACCTCCTCGCGGAACAGGTGGCCGGAGCCGGCGAACAGCGAACCGGCCGCCTCCTGGATCCGGGCCCCTGCCGAGTCGAGCAGCCAGATGAACGGCATCCGCTTCTGCAGCGCCATCTCGCGCAGCCGGGTGACCTTCAGCTCCCCGGTCATCCCCATCGAGCCCGCCATCACCGTGAAGTCATAAGCGGCGACGCAGCAGGGCCGTCCGTCGATGTCCCCCCAGCCGGTGATCACGCCGTCGGCCGGCGCCTCCTTCCCCTCCATCGAGCGCTGGGAGAAGTGGGGGCGGCCGTGGATCCCCATCTCGACGAAGCTGCCCTCGTCGAGGAGCAGGGCGATCCGCTCCCGCGCGGTCAGCTTGCCGCGCTCGTGCTGGAGCTCGATCTTCTCGGTGCCGCCGCCGAGCTTCGCCTGCTGGCGACGCTCGTGCAGCTGCTCGGTCAGCTCCTCAAGAGGAGCGGTCCCCGGAAGCTTGGAGTCTTCGTCGGCGCTCATCTGTTCTTCCACTCCGGCTCGCGCTTCTCGAAGAAGGCCGTAACGCCCTCGATCGCGTCTTCGGTCGATAGCTCGATCGTCAGCTGTGCCCGCAGGTAGTCCAGCGCCTCGACCAACGGCATGTCCATCTGGCGCCAGATCGCGTCCTTGCCGAGGCGCATTACCAGCGGCGACTTCGAGGCAAGCCGCTGCGCCCAACCGGCGACCGCCGCGTCGAGCTGATCCCGGCCGACGACGCGGTTGACGATCCCCGCCTCGCGCGCCTCCTCGGCGGTGAGGCGCTCGCCCAGAAGCATCATCTCGCTCGCCTTCTTGCGCGGCACGTTGCGGTAGATCAGCGCCATGATCATGAACGGGAAGAGGCCGACGTTGATCTCGGGAGTGCCGAAGGTCGCGGACTCGGAGGCGATGATCAGATCGCAGGCCAGGGCGATCCCCAGTGAACCAGCGAGGACGTGGCCGTTGGCGGCGACGATCGAGGGCTTCCCGAGCTCCCCCAGGGCCCGGAAGACCTCGACGAACTTCTCGGCGCCGATGTGCTTGTGGACGGTCGGTGTCTCGCCGCCGAAGGCGGCGAGGTTGGCGCCGGCGGAGAAGACCTTCTCGTGGGAGGAGGCGAGGACGATCACCCGGACCCCCTCGTCCTCGCGGGCCTCCCGCAGCGCCCCGAGCAGGTCGGTGAGCAGCTGATCGGAGAGGGCGTTTCGGGTCTCGGGATCGTCGAGAGTGACGGTCGCGACGTTCCCCTCGACCTCGTAGCGCACCTTCTCGTAGGCCATCGCCCGGAGACTAGCACTGATGAAAGTAGGAAGTGCTACTGTCTACTTTGCTGTAGCAGGAGTCCCAGAACCCGAGCAGAGGAGAGCAGCTGTGGCGACCGCGACGACCAACGGCACCTCGGTGATCAAGCCCGACTTCGAGTCGGGACGAAAGCACTTCATCTTCACCGAGGAGCACGAGGACCTGAGGGAGTCGCTGAGCTCGTGGGTGAAGAAGGAGCTCTATCCCCATCGCAACGAGTGGGAGGAGACCTACTGGCCGAGCGAGGTGATGAAGCGGGCCGGGGACCTCGGCTTCCTCGGCCTCTGCTTCCCCGAGGAGTACGGCGGGCAGGGCGGCGATTACTTCTACTCGCTGGTGCGGGCCGAGTCGATGAGCTACTCGGGCTCGGGCGGGACCAACATGGGCTTCGCCGTGCAGACCGACATGGTCCTCCCCCCTGTGCACCTGCTCGGCACCGAGGAGCAAAAGCAGCGCTACCTGACCCCGGGGCTGAAGGGGGAGAAGATCGGCTGCCTCGGGATCACCGAGCCGGGCGCCGGCTCCGACGTCGCCGGGATCCGCACCACCGCGATCCGCGACGGGGACGAATACGTGATCAACGGCTCGAAGACCTTCATCACCAACGGGCCGCGGGCCGACTTCATCGTCCTCGTCGCCAAGACCGACCCCGAGGCGCGCCACGAGGGCATCACCCTGTTCGTCGTCGACCTGCGTGACGAGAGCGGCGAGAAGGTCCCCGGCTTCAGCGTCTCCGCCGAGCTGGAGAAGATGGGGATGCACGCCTCCGACACCGGCGAGCTTGCCTTCGAAGACCTCCGCGTTCCCGCCGACGCGGTGCTCGGCGAAGTCGGCAAGGGCTTCTACCACATCAGCTGGGAGCTCCAGGGGGAGCGCCTGGTCGCCGCCGCCGGCTGCCACGCCGGTGCGGAGCGGATGATCGAGCGCACCCTGGAGTACGCGAAGGAGCGTGAGGCCTTCGGACGGCCGATCGGCAAGTTCCAGGCGATCCGCCACAAGTTCGCCGAGATGGCGACCAAGACCGAGGCAGCGAAGCAGTTCACCTACGCGACCGCCTGGCGCTTCGCCAACGGCGAGTACCCGGTGCGCGAGATCACGATGGCGAAGCTGTTCGCCTCCCGGGTCGCCTGCGAGGTCGCCGACGAGTGCATCCAGATCCTCGGCGGCTACGGCTACATGAAGGAGTACGAGCTGGAGCGCTCCTATCGCGACGTGCGCCTCAACCGGATCGGCGCCGGCACCGACGAGATCATGCTCGACGTGATCGGCCGCTCCTACGGGCTCTAGCCGCCGGCCGGACCCGGGAGCGCGTACCTTTCGCCGACGTGGGACCTTTCAACCGTCTATATCGCGGTTCAAAGATCGCAAGATGAGCGCAAGGTCCGAGCTCGACCACGTCCGCTCCTACTACGAGGCGCTCAACACGGGTGACGCCGAGCAGGTCTCGACGCATTTCACCGAGGACGCCGTCCACTACTACACGCGCCTCGGCCCGCACGAGGGCGGCAAGACGATCGGCGAGCACGCCGCCTGGGCGGTCGCCAACATCGACGGCCAGTGGTACCTGGAGCACGGGGTCGAGGCGGATGGCGAGGTGGTGATCGAGTGGACGATGACCTGGCGCGAGCCCGCCTCCGGCGAGCGCCGGCTCGACCGCGGCACCGAATGGTTCGGCTTCCGCGACGGGCTGATCACCGAAGTGCGCGCCTACCACCATGGCGGGCGCAAGAATCCCAGGGGTGACCTGCTCGGCTTCGACCACGCCAGCCGCGGCTACACGATGATCGAGGACTGGAGGGCGCCCTGAGCGTGATCAAGGACAGCGGCGCCCGGGCCGTCCTTCCCCCTTTCGGCGAGGAGCACGAGGAGCTGCGCCAGACCGTGCGCCGCTTCGTCGGTGAGGAGATCGCGCCCCACGTCCCCGAGTGGGAGAAGGCGCGGGAGTTCCCGCGGGAGCTGTTCGAGCGCTGCGGCGAGCTCGGCTTCCTCGGCCTCAAGTTCCCGGAGGAATACGGCGGGCAGGGAGGCACCCACCTGCACGACGCCGTCTGGGTTGAGGAGCTGGCCCGCTCCGGCGCCTCGGGCGGAGTCGGTGCCGGCCTCAACGCCCACGCCTCGATCGCGATGCCGCCGGTCTTTAACTTCGGCGACGAGGAGCAGCGCCGCCGCTGGATCGTCCCCGGAATCCGCGGCGAAAAGGTCGGGGCGCTTGGGATCACCGAGCCGGGTGCCGGCTCCGACGTCGCCGGCCTGCGCACCTTCGCCCGCCGGGTCGACGGCGGCTACGTCGTCAACGGCGCCAAGACCTTCATCACCAACGGGGTCCGCGCCGACTTCCTCGTCTGCGCATGCAAGACCACCGAGGCGGGCGGCCATGACGGGATCTCCTTCCTGGTGCTGGAGCGCGAGATGCCCGGCTACGAGGTGACCCGGAAGCTGGAGAAGCTCGGCTGGCACTCATCCGACACCGGCGAGCTCTCCTTCACCGACGTCGAGGTGCCGGCGGAAAACCTGCTCGGGACCGAAAACAGCGGCTTCGCGCTGATCATGGCCAACTTCGCCTGGGAGCGGTTGCTGATGGCGATCGGCGCGATCGGCGGCATGGGGCGCGTGATCGAGGCGACGATCGCCTACGCCGGCGAGCGCGAGGCGTTCGGACGGCCGATCGGCAAGTTCCAGGCGATCCGCCACAAGCTTGCAGAGATGGCGATGAGCGCCGAGGCCGCCCGCGCCCTCACCTACAACGCCCTCCGCCTCTTCCACGAGGGCCAGGACTGCATCAGGGAGGTGACGATCGCCAAGCTGTTCACCCAGCGCGGCCTGGTCGAGATCTGCGACGAGGCGCTGCAGATCCACGGCGGCTACGGCTACATGCGCGAGTACGGGATCGAGCGGGCGCTCCGCGACGCCCGCCTCGGCCCGATCGGCGGCGGCACCGACGAGATCATGAAGGAGATCCTCGGCAAGCGGATGGGGCTGTAGGGGTTTGCAGGGGTTTTCTGTGTCTTGTCCACTTGCTCGGCGGTAGGCGGACACAAAACGGACACATCGGATCGCGCCTGGCGGATCGTTTCCTCGGCTGAGACGCGCTCGGTCGGATCGAGATCGTCGAACACATGCGCGTAGACGTCGAGCGTCATCGTTGGCGAGTGCCCGGCCTGGCGGGCGACGTTTGGGCTCGTGGCGCCAGGGTCCGCGAAGGGTCAAGTCCACGGGACCCTTCCGCGCCACACCGCCTGGTGGCGCGGCTATAGGCTGGGCACGATGAGTGTAGGCGGGAGCGAAACGGTCGCCAAGCGAGTCGCGCTGGCGCCAGAAACCCCGGCCCCGCCAACCGGCCCACCATTCGAGCTTCTCGAGTCGAAGTTGCGCCCGCCCCAGCTACTCCGCGGGCATGTTCCGCGCACCGAGCTGATCAACCTGCTGCGAGAATCGCGCAACGTGCCGATCATCGTCTTGTCGGCCGCCCCCGGCTACGGCAAGTCAACCTTGCTGGCGCGGTGGGCCTCAAGGTCGCGACGGCGGTTCGCCTGGGTCTCGGTCGACGGCCACGACAACGATCCGATCGTCCTGCTCACCTATATCGCGGCCGCGCTCGACCGCGCCTGCCCGCTCGATCCGGCCGTGTTCGAGGCACTGGCCTCAGGGAACGCCTCGATAGAGGCCATGATCGTTCCCCGGCTCGGATCCGCCCTGGCGCAGCTCGAGACATCCTTCGTCCTGATTCTGGACGACCTGCATGCGCTCACAAATCCGCAATGCCTCGATGCGATCGACGCACTCATCGACGACATTCCGGAGGGTTCGCAGATGGTGCTGTCTGGGCGAGCCCAGCCTTCCCGCCGAGTCGGAGCGCTGCGCGCACGTGGGCTTGTGCTGGAGATCGGGCCTGACGACCTGCGCATGGGGGCGGAGGACGCGCGCCATCTGTTCGCCGCCGCCGGCGTTGAGATTTCCGACGCCGGCCTGTCCGATTACCTTCAGCGAACGGAGGGGTGGCCCGCCGGCCTCTATTTGGCTGCGCTCTCGATCCGGGCCGGGGGTGGAGAGATAGATGACGCCGCGACTTTCCGGGGGGACGACAGGTTCATCGCCGACTACCTGCGATCCGAGCTGTTCAGCCGCCTTCCAGCGGACGAGCTTCGCTTCCTGACCCGTACCTCCGTGCTCGAGCGCATGTCGGGACCGCTATGCGACGCCTTGCTCGAGTCGGCCGATTCCGCAGAGGAGCTTGGCGCGCTCGAGCGCTCGAACCTCTTCGTGGTCGCACTGGACCGGCACGGGGGGTGGTATCGCTATCACCATCTCTTCGGGGAGCTGCTGCGTGCCGAGCTGGAGCGAGCAGAGGCGGATCTGGTTCCAGAGCTCCTCGCCCGTGCCTCCGACTGGTGCGGGGCGAACGGCGAGCCGCAGGCGGCCGTCAGCTACGCCCAGGCAGCGGGGGACGTCGACCGGGTCGCCGGGCTCGTCGGCGGGCACGCCCAGTCCGAGTATGAACACGGCCGCGCGGTCACGGCCGAACAATGGTTTTCTTGGCTCGAGGATCGGAGTTCAATGGAGCAGCACCCCGGGGTCGCCGTGCTGGGCGCTTGGCTCAGCGCGATTCGCGGCCGGCCCGACCAATCGGAGCGTTGGGCCGATGTGGCAGAGAGCGGCGCGCGAGTTGCGACTGCGCAGAACGACGCCTCGATCGAGCCGTGGCTCGCTGTGCTCCGCGCCGCTCAGTGCCGTCACGGGGTGGAGAGGATGGCCGCAGACGCCCAGCTGGCGGCCACCGGCTTTGGGCGCGCGAGTCCCTTTTGGCCGACCGCGGCGGTCCTGCTCGCGCTCTCGCATCAGTTCAGCGGCGATGACGAGCGGGCAGACGACCTGTTGGCCGAGGTCGCGGAGATGGCCGTGGCACTGGAACTCTCGAACCCAGGATCGCTGGCCTTTTCCCTGCGGGCATTGATCGCAATCGAGCGCGAGGACTGGGTCGGCGCTGAAGAGCTGACGGAAAGGGCTGAGTCGATCGCGCGGCGGGCACGGATGGAGGACTACCCGCTAAACGCGGTGGTCTCTGCCGCCTCGGCCCGCTTCGCAATCCACCGGGGCGAGCAGTCGAGGGCCGATCAGCATCTGGCGCGGGCCCAGCGCCTGCGGCCCCAGCTCACGCGCGCGCTGGCTCCCTTCTCGATTCACGTTCGTATCCAGCTTGCTCGCGCCTACGCTGCCCGCGCGGACGTCGCCGGTGCGCGAACCCTCCTCCGCGAAGCCAATGACCTGTTGCGGCGAGGGCCCGACTTCGGAACCCTCGCAGAGCAGGCGAACCAGCTGAGCTCCCAACTGCAGGCGCCGGGGAGGGCAGGGCCTGGAGCCTCGACGCTGACCACAGCCGAGCTGCGGCTGATTCCCTTCCTGCCCACGCACCTTTCATTTCGAGAGGTCGGCGAGCGCCTCTACGTCTCGCATAACACCGTCAGGACCCAGGTCAGATCGATCTACCTGAAGCTCGACGTGACCTCCCGGAGCGCAGCCGTCGGACGGGCACGCGAACTGGGAATTCTCTAGGCGCGTCCCGACGGCGCTTCACGCAATCTGGATGATGACTTCCCGCCGGCGGTGGTGTGTGATTGGCCCATCGGAGGTAGATGACCGAATACGAGGACAGGCTTCGCAGTCTGGCTCTGGGCGACGAGGGCTTCATTCACTCGGTGCTCGGCATCGAACAGGACACGGTCGAGGTCTCCAGATTGGCCCCGAAGACGCATGCCCTCGTCCGTCTCGCGGCGTCGCTGGCGATCGACGCGGCCCCCAGTTCCTACCATGCGACCGTCGAGGCGGCGCTCGCCGCCGGCGCGACGATCGACGAGATCGTCGGGACCGTGATCGCCGTGGCCCCAACCGTGGGGCTCGCCCGGATCGTTTCGGCCGCCCCTGAGCTGGCGCTTGCGCTCGGCTACGACGTTGACGCGGCGCTCGAGGCGCTGGAGGAGGGCGAGAATTGACTTCCACCGGCCCGGCCCGGTTTGCTCATCGCGTCGGTCGGCGCACCTTGCGACGACTCGTCGAGCGCCGGATGATCGTCGCCCCGAGGGCGAGGCCCCACCGGACACCGGGCGGAAAATCGCCCAGGCCGTGACTACGCGGTGTCCCCGGTCCGTTTCCGGACCTGGAGGGTGATGAACCCGCTGTTGGTCGGGTAGTACATGCGGCCGCCGTAGCCGGGGACGATCGAGGAGTTGAATGGCAGCGGCTCGAGGGAGTCCGACCCGGCGAGGAGGCGTCCGCTCGCCGCGTCGCGCCAGGTGACCTGCTCCTTGTACCTGCCGCTGAGGACATCCAGCAGAGCACCCATCTTGGGGGTGTCAGCGAAGGATCCGGATGCGTTGCAACCTCAGGTGGCGATTGAGCCCTTCACCGATCAGACGTCAGTTCGGTCGTTCGGTGCACTGGCGGCCCCGGGGCGCCAGAGGCTGACCAGTCCGGCGACTAGCGTGACCAGGAAGATCTGCCCGACCAGCATCTCGAGGACTGCGAAGGACTGACCGACGGTCCCGGCCGGGACCAGGTTGCCGTAGCCGGTCGTCGTCAGGGTCGTGTAGCTGAAGAAGAGGAAGTCGCTGGCCTGCGCATGGGCCACGCCGGTGAAGAAATCGCCGCTGCTCCAGCGGCCGAATGCGAGGTACAGGAAGGCAAACAAGAGCCCGAGGAGCGTGAAGACGCTGATCGCCCCGAGGATCGTGCGGAAGTCGACTCGACTGGCGCCGACGATGACACGACGCAGGATGGTGACGGCCGCGATCGCCAGCAGGATCGCGGCGGCGCCGAATGCAACGGCGAGCAGTCGATCCGAAGGGATGCGCACAGCGATCAGCGCCACCAGCACCGAGACGGCTGCGACCACGATCGCCAGGCGCACCCGCACCGCACGCACGTCGGAGCTGGTGAAGGCGATGATCGCGGTCAGGTCCGAGACCGCGACCGCCGCCACGCGCCCGCCCCAGCCCTCGGGGGGGAGCGTCATCATCACCACGAAGGTGACCAGGATCAAGAACAGGACGAGGCCGTAGGCGTCGCCGATCCGCTCAGCGAGCTCCAGCGTCTGACGACGATGGCGCACACGATCCAATCGGCCACCACGCTCATCGCTCACCGGTGGAACCTAACTGAGCGAGAGCGGTCCCTGCACTGCCCACCGGTCGGTTAGGTTGGCCGGGTGAGTTCGGTCGACGCTTCAGCTGCCGAGAAGCCCCCCGAGGCGCCCAGCCGCCGGGCGGAATGGCGCCGGCTTGCGCGGCTTGCCTATCGCGATCCCGAGCACGTAGCCGAACGGCTAACGCTCTACGGGTCAGAGCGACTCGCCGATGAGTCGGCGGATTGGGTGAACCGTGTCCGAGAGGAGCAGCCGCACGCTCCGCGGGCGCTGATTGCCGAGGAGCTGCGCACGGAGACGGCGCGAGTCGCGCGGGTCGACGGCGCCGTCGCCGGTACGCCCTTTCTGATCGCGCTCGTCCCGGGCTACCTCGCCTATCTCTGGCAGGAAGGGATCATGGAGCGGCGGATCGCGGCGCTCTATGGCCACGACCCCCGGGAGCTGAAGACCAGCGCAAAGGTGCTGGCACTGCGCGGCGTGCACCCGACGGTCGACGCCGCCCACGAGGCCCTGATCAAGGTACGGGACGCCTCCGTTCCGGAGAAGCCGGCCGCACGGCGTCCGCTGCGCGTCTGGGTTCGCAGCATCTACGTCCTACTGGTCTTCGGCGGATTCATCTCGGCATCGACGGACGAGAGAGACAAGTACGCTCACTGGCGCCTGCGGGCGGCGCTCGGCTTCCTGATAGGGCTGGCGATCTGGGTCACCACCTGGGTCTTCCCCGTCAGCTTCATGATCGCGATGGCCTGGGCCTGTGAGAGTCACGCCCGAAAGCTCGGCAGCCGCACGATGAGCTTCTACGGGGGCGAATCGGCCAGCACCGAGGCTGCGATCGCCGCCGCCGACCGCCGCGAAGATCGCGGCCGGACCAGGCGCGACCTCGTGCGCGGCTTGCTCATCGTGCTTTCAGTGGCGGTCCCGATCGGGTTCATCGCCTACGCCGACCACGTCCGCCAGAGCACCGGGATCAACTGGCTCGGCGCCCTCGGCGCGCTTGTCGCGGCATCCCTCGTCATTGCCACCACCGTGATCGCTAGTCGCCGCTAGCGATTCGGGGTTCTTGACAGCACTCGGAACCACCGAATAGTTTTGCCTTTGAGGAATGAGCACACTCGGTTGGATCATCGTTGCCATCATCTGGATCGCGCTGGCTTTCTGGCCTGCTCGAGTCGCTGGCCGCAAGGGTCACAGCTTCTTCGGCTACTTCATCTTCAGCTTGTTCTTCTTTCCTGCCGCACTGATTGTGGCTTACATGGTCCAGGACCGGACCTCCTCGGCGCGGACCTAGCCACCCCACTCAAAGGCAAACACTGGGGGTTTTGACCCCCGGCTCGCGGGCGACGGGCCTGATCGGCACCGACCGCCCGTTCTGCCTTTAGACCAGGTCCGTCTCGACCTCGATGCGGCCCGACTTGGCGGCGTCGGCGAGGGCGCCGTAGTCGAGCTCGTTCTGGTCGGCGTAGCGCTCGGAGAAGTCGGCGATCGCCTGATCGAAGCTCTCGCCCTTGCCGAGATAGGCGCCGATCGCGATCCGGTCGCCCGAGCGGGCGTGGGCCGGGCCAGGGTCCAGCCGCAGACCCGCCCGTAGATCTCCAGCCCCTCGGGCGGCAGGGTCTCGATCTCGACCGAGCGCTTCCCGTCCCAGAGCTGGCGCACGTAGAAGGCCCGCTCGTTGTCGTCGATGCCCGATCGCCGGAAGCCAGCCGAGGAGGATGTCGCTCGCGGCCTGCATCAGCCACTGGCCCTCGACCACCCGCTCGCCGTGGTTTCCGAACTCGCTCGCCCCGACGTAGGGCTCGAGCACCGAGGCCTCGGCCTCCTTGGCCTGCAGGAAGAGCGGGTCCTGCCCGTCGCGGCCCATCATCAAAAGCACCCAGGCGCGGGTGCCGACGCTGCCGACCCCGACCACCTTGCGGGCGATGTCGACGAGCCGGTAGCTGTCGAGCAGGTGGCGGCGGTCGCCCTTGAGGCTCTCGCGGTAGGCGCCGAGCATCTCCCGCAGCCGCTCCTCGAGCTCCTCCTGCTGATCGTCGGAGACCAGCTCGCGGGCCGGAACGATCAGCGGCGGATCGCTGATGATCCGCGGCTCGCCGTCGACCTCGTGGACGAGGCGGTCGAAGGCCTTGAGGCTGTTCTTCTTCTGCGGCCTTGGCGACGTTCTTTTGCGCCGCCTTCATCTGCTTTTTGTCGGCGACCTTGGCGATCTCGGCGAGCAGGGACTCGATGTCGAGGCGCGCGTACCAGACGTCGAGGTTTCGCATCGTCGCGAACTCCCGCATCGCCTCGCGGTAGCTGCGCACGGCGCTGAGCACGGCGGCCCGGGTCTCCGTCGGGGTGAAGTCGCTGTTTCGCCCGGCGATCTCGAAGCTGGCGGCGAGGCGCTTGAGGTCCCACTCCCAGGGCCCCGGGAGGGTCTCGTCGAAGTCGTTGACGTCCATGACCAGGCGGCGGTCGGGTGCGGCGAAGACGCCGAAGTTCGAGAGGTGGGCATCGCCGCACGCCTGGACCCGCAAGCCGGAGTCCGGGGTCTTGGCGAGGTCCATCGCCATGATCGCCGCGGCGCCGCGGTAGAAGGTGAAGGGCGAGGCCAGCATCCGCCCGTAGCGGATCGGGACGAGCTCGGGGACGCGGCTCTTGGCCTGGTCCGCGAGCACCTTGACCGGGTCTTTGCGGCGCGCCGCCGGCTCCCATTCGCCGTGACTGGAGCGGGGGGCCTTCTCGCGCGCCGCCTTGCCGGCGGCTGCGCGCTCCTCTGGTGAGGAATGCCCACCGGCCGCCGCCATCCGCTTAGGACTCCTCGGCGATCGCTGTGGCAAGTCCAAGGGCGCTGGCGATCGAGCTACCCGCTGATGCCACCCGGGCGCTCCCGACCACCGGTGCAATCGCGATCAGGACGCCCTGGACCTGCTCGACGCTCAATCCGAGCTCTGACGCTGCCTCGAGGTTCAGGAGATAGGAGGCCGGCGGGGCGCCGACAGACGCGAGGGCAGCGATCCGCACGAGCATGTAGGTGTCGGGGTCCAGACCGGAGCGCTCGGGGGTCCCTTCATTCATCTTTACCAGGGTGTCAAGCACCGGTGCATTTACTTCAGCCATGTGTTCGTCTCCTTTTGGCGTACGTTTGTCAAACTCCCAGCTGCCGCGAGGCTAACCCCCGTGTGCTGCCGATGCATCGTCCAAAATGGGTGATCCGGAGGGTCGCTCGACTCAGCTCACGAGCTCCAGAGGCTCCCGCTCCGAAAGCGAGCGCCGCCAACCCGAAGCAGCTGATGCACGGCCGCTGCGCCGATGATCGGCTGCTGATAGGCCGCAGCTGGGCAAGCTTCGGATTTCTGCCCCCGTGCGGGGCGCCTGGACGGGAGGCAGCGCCTGCATACGACCGATCGTGAGGATTTGCGGGTCTGGCGCGCTCAGACCGAGATCGTGACCGGGAAGGTCGCGAGCCAGATCGTGGTGCCGACGAAGAGCAGATACCCGAGCCCGAGGATGGCGACACGCTGGCTGGGCACCGACAGCTTGGTGCTGATCCCGGCGAAGAACAGCGACGAGGCGAAGACGACGACCGCGAGCACGTAGTTGTCCGAGCGCTGGTTCGATTGCTGGGCCTCGGCCGACGCCTGATCGGCTTCGCCCAGCAGCTGTTGCGATTCCGCTCTGCTGGCGAGCTTGTACTGGGGCATCGCGAACGGGGTCGGCGGGGCGTCCGGGTTCTTCAGAGGACGGGTCGCAACCCAGGCGTGGACGGCGGGCCTGAATTCCGGGCGAAAGCGCTGGAAGTAGAAGTCCGCAAGGCGGGTGTCCTTGGCGGCGTAGGCATTGACCCATTGGGTGAAGGTCAAGACATCGACCTGCGTCTCCTGGCCGGCTTGGGTGGAAGCCCGGGTCGACTCGACCCGGGCTGCGTTTGCGCGGCTGAAGTCGATCGCCTGGACCCCGCTCCAGCGAGCCGACTGATACGAGCTCCAGGCGGTCGCGACGGCGGCGATGGCGAGCAGGATCGTCGCCAGCAGCTCAGCATGCGGGTGCAGGTGGGTGAGCCTGCCTTTGCTGGTCGGTTCAGTCGGGGGCTCAGCCGTCGAGGACATCGGTGGAGGGTATTGCTGGAGGTCGAACGATGACCGCCCGAGCCCGCTCGGCACCGGGCGGGCGACAGGCCCGGCCCTCGCTACCCGGTATCCCCATGCCTTTCGCGGACCTGGAGGGTGATGAACCCGCGGTTGGTCGGGTAGTACATGCGGCCGCCGTAACCGGGGACGATCAGTGAGTTGAAGGTCAGCGGCTCGAAGAAGTCCGACGCGGCGAGCACCCGCCCGGTCGCCGCCTCGCGCCAGGTGACCTGCTCGCGGTACTTGCCGCTGACGACGTCCAGCAGGGCACTCATCTTGGGGATGTCGCCCTTCATGTTCGAGAGGACCAGAACCCGCTTGGTCCTTCGGTCCGATCAGCGGCTGGAAGGTCAGGGTCGTGGCGTCGACCACGAACTCGGTCGTCATCTGGCCGGTCTCCTGATCGAGACGGATCCCCGCCACCTTGCCGACGCCGGCGTCGGCCGAGTAGAGCATGTCGTTCTCGACGTCGATGCAGGTCTTCGGGGGCGCAAGGCTCATCTGCAGCTTCTTCAAAGGCCCAAACGGCACCACCGACGTCGTCCTCTCCGGATCGTGTTGGTTGATCGCGACGACGCTCGAAGGCACCTTGCCGCCGATGCCGTTGGTCTGGATCACGATCCAGTCGCCGATGATCCCGGGAGCGTCGCCGGTGGTCTGACCTTCCTCCAGGTATGGCACCTTCCACGACTCATCGAGCGACAGCTTCTTCGCGTCCGGGTTCCAGAAGCAGCGGTAGGCATAGTCGGTGGCGCAGGTGTAGACGGCGATCCGCCCGTCGACCGCCGTGATCCCGTGAGGGGTCGCAGCTAGTTCCGGCAGCTGCGCCGTGTCGAGCGCCTGCAGCGTCTGCCCGTCCACGGCGACGAACACCGAGGGCGGCATCTCCATGCCCTTTCGGACCCCTTTGACCATCGCCATCGTGCCCTGGTCGGTCACTCCCGCGGGGCGGGTCTGGTTCTTGAGGATCAGCGTGCCGTCCGGGGCGACCGTGAGGTGCTTGAAATGGGAGTCGCCCGGCGGCGCCTCGCCCGAGGGCAGCACCCCGGTCTTGAGGATGCGGCCGGTGTCTGCGTCGAGGAGGGCGAGCTGGTTCGACCACGAGGTGACGATCGTCCCGTTGGCGAGGATGTTGAGGTTGTTGACGCCGATCCAGTTGCCCGAAACGTTCGCGTTCTCGAGGTAGGTGCGCCAGATCTGCCTCCCGGTGGTCGCGTCGACCTTGGCGACGTACGGTCCGGGCGCGACCGGCGGGTGGGCCTTGGGCAGGTTGCCCCCGCAGAGGAACAGCTCGCCCGGCTCGCGGGTGCAGATGAACGTCGTCCCCTGGTATTCGTCCTCGCTGCGCCACGCGAATACCTGGTTCGGCTCGGTCAAGGATCCCGTGAAGCTCGCGAACGGGAAGCAGCCGCTGCGGTCCGCACCGGAGATCTCGGCCCCGCTCAGCGACGGGTAATACCCGGGGGAAGCGATGCTGGCGCTGCCGCGATGCTCCTCCGCGACAAGGGTATGGTCGCCGGGAAGCGGGCCGTTTGCGGCCTTCTCGTTGTCGGTTAGATGTCGCGGGGACATCTAGCGCGCCGCCCGCCGCTCAACCGGCGTTTGCCGCCAGGTTGTACACGTCCCGGAAGTCGTCCATCACGGTCTTGACCTTGCCGTCCAACTCAACCGTCAGCTCCTCGTCCAGGGTGCGCGTGCGGAACTGCCATCCGGCCGCCGGGCTCAACCTCTCCCCCAGGGTCGCGAACTCGCTCGGGTCGACGTTGGAGGACTGCATCACGAAGACATCGCCCTCGGGTGAAACCAGCTCATAGGCGGCCTCGCCTGCCAGGTAGGAGAGCTCGCCCTCCTTCTTCGTCTCCACCACCGTGTAGACCGGCGGCGTGAGCTTGCCGGAGCGCGCGATGGCCGCGGGCAACTCAGCCGCGAAACGAAAGCCGATTCCCCCCACCGTGATCACGTCGACCCCGAAGCGCAGGGTGGCGCTGTCCGAGACCCACCAGTGCGGTCCGTTCTTGACCACCATCCCCACCTGGAGTTGCTCCGCCACGGCCTCCGCGTTGAGTGGGTCCCATAGTTCCGGGGGCGCCTCACTGAGCCCCATCGAGTTGTAGACGGTGATCAGCTCCGGCCCGACCGCGAACAGCTCGGCGTAGCGAAGGCCGCGGGTCGACTTGAAGACGGTGTCCCGGACCTCTTCAGAGCCCGTCGATGGGCCGTCCATGGTCAAGCTCCTCCCGCCTCGAATGTCGCCTTGTCGGTGTAGGAGAGCCGCGGGAAGTAGGGGCCCATGACCTTCTCCTCGGTTCCCGGCTCGACGATCCGGCTCGGGTCGTGTGCCCAGTTCGGGTTGTTGTGCATGAACCGGAAGAGGACCATCCCGTAGTCGGTGCGGTTCAGCTCGTCGTCGATTCCCTCGCCTTTCCTTCCCCAGTCCATCCACGCGACGCCGTTCTCCTCGGTGGCGTCGGCGGGACGGTCCTCCGGCCGGCAGACGACGATCGTGTAGCGGCGGTCCGCATCGAGCGGGATCTGCATGTCTGAGAGGCCGTCGGTGCCCATGCCCGACGGGGGCGCCTCGCTCATGACCAGCGAGATGTATCGCGCCTCCCAATCCGTCATCACCTCGAGCCCGTGACCGTCCTCGCCGAGGTAGGTGTCGGGATAGAGCGGCATCTTCCCGCGGATTACGAGCACGGGGCCGAAGTGCCTGGAGACGAAGGCCATCATGAACAGCGTCTCCGGGTCGCCGCCGAAGCCGGTCTCGACCTGCGAGGGAATCTGCGCGCGGATCTCCGGCGGCTTGAAGATCCCGACGATGTTCCACTTGTTGTTGAAGTACCGCTCGAGCAGCGGCGGATTGCGGGCGGGCGTCGTCTCGGGCTCGAGATCGGGGTCGTTGTCGGGCGCGTTGCACAGCGCGCGCCACTGCTCCACCGGCATCCCCGGATCGACGCCCTTCAGCAGCGGGCGGTTGAACTGATCCCGGACTTCCTCGGCCGAGAGCTCGGTGCCGTCGGCAAGGGTCGCTGTGTACGTCGGCAGACCCACCCCCGCGTCGCCGAGATGGCCGGCGTCGGGAAGGTAGACGCGGTAGACGACCTGGATCTGTCCCTCGGTGCCCGCGTACATCGTGTTCGGCTCACGGTCCGCCGGGTCCTCGGGGGCAACGACGCTGGAGATCCTCAGCGTGTAGTCGCGGCTCTCGACCCGCCGGTTCGCGCCGGGGACGAACGGGTTCTCGGAGCCGGGATCGGGATCGAGCTGGTGGTCGACGAACTTCTCGCCGGTGGCGGTGAAACCGCCCATGTCCGGGTCGGAGCGGTAGAGCGCGAACTGGAAGTAGCGGCAGTACGGGTACCGTCCGCGGATCGTCAGCACGCTCCCGGCGGGCATCTCCATGATCGCGAACCAGTAGGAGGAGTTCGGGTCGGGATAGAGGTTCGCGTGCTGGTATGGCTTCGGGTTCGGCAGCATGACCCCGTAATCGCGCCCTCGCGGACCGAGCCAGAGGCCGTCGTGGCCGAATTGCTCGTCGGTCTCGAGCACGACCTCCAGGGTCTTGCTGCCGCGGCGTACGAGTGATGAGGTGTCGTCGGCGATCGGAGGGCCTCCGCTTCCTAGCCCGAGGAGTTCGGCTGGACCTGGTAGATGAACAGTGAGCCGTCGTTGCCCATCGTGTAGAAGCGCCCGCCGTAGCCGGGGTTGATCAGGCTGCCGACGGCCGTCGAGGGGTTGGAGCCGGACTCGGCGATCGTCTTCCCGGTGGCCTCGTCCACCCAGAGCACGGTCTCGGAGTAATCGAAGCCGGTCGCGATGTTCGCGGTCTTCGTGCTGGGGTCGATGTTCTGGCTGACCAGCACTCGCTTGTCCTTGGGGCCGACCATCGTGAAGTAGTCGCTCGACCACCAGTCGGGACGGCTCCACTTGACCTTCATCTCTCCCGTCTGCTGGTTCAAATGGATCGCGTAGACGCCCTTGAGGAAGTAGTCGTCTGCGAAGATCAGGCTCGTCTGCGGGTCATAGCCGGGAGCGGCCGGCGTCTCGCTCGTGGTGGCGCCCGACTTGACCGGGAAGGACTTGCCCCAGGGGCAGACCTGGTGGACGTCGTTGGGGTTGTCCTGGCTGACCGCGAACAGGCACTGGGGTGTCTTCGTCGATGGGTTTGCGTTGCTGTCGGCGATCACCCAGTCACCCGCGACCACCGGCGAGGCGCCTCCGGTCTGGCCCTTGAGGATCACCTTCGGCTCCCAGGACTTGTCCTGGGTCAGCTTCTTGGTCACCGGATTCCAGATCACCCGGACCAGGCTCTTCGCGCCGTTCCCGTAGATGTAGATCTTGCCCTTGTGCTTGACGGCCACCGTGCGCGCGGTGACGTTCTGGTCGATCTGGATCGAGTCGAGGTTCTTCAGGGTGGTGGGGTCGGCGGCGACGAAGTTGCTCTTCGGGTTTGCGCCGGGGGCGCCCTGACACGACGACATCGCGTTGTTGGTCTGGATCGAACAGCCGACCGCTCGCGTCTGGGACTTGATCAACAGGGTGCCCTGGGGATCCGGCGCGACGACCATCCCGTCGAAGTTGTGGTCCTTCGCCGGCGTGCCGACGATCGGCTGCTCCTGCGAGGCGAGGATCGAACCGTCGCTGCGGGCGAGCTTCCAGAAGGTATGCCCGGCGGCCGCGACAATCGAACCGTCCTTGATGATCGCCAGGCTGCCGAGGGCGAGCCACTGGCCCGAGACGTTGACGTTGGTCAGGTAGGTTCGCCAGATCTCCTCACCGGTCGAGGGATTGAACCGCGAGACGTATTGACCGGAGCCGGGGACGATCCCGCCGGCCCACAGGTAGCCGGCGTTGGGACCGTCGAATACGACCAGGCCGATGCCGCCGGGGTAGGTGGTCTCGGACTTGTACTGGAAGACCTGGTTACCGCTCTTGCCGCCGTTGAAGTCCCCGGTGAAGTTCGCGCAGGGCATCAGCCCCGACCTGACGTTGTCGGTGTGCTCGGGAGCGCCGATCGCCGGCCAGTAGCCGACGTAGTTGTTCGCCGGGTCCTTGGCCCAGTTCTCGACGCAACTTGTCTCCTTCCCGAACAGCGACTGATCGCCGGTCAGCGGCCCGGTGGTCGCGCTCGACGGGAGGATGACGCCGTTGAGGTTGTTCTTCACCGACCCGGTGCCGCCGGCCAGCGTGGGAATCAGGATCGCCAGGAGCAGGACGAGCAGCGCGATCAGTACCGCCCCGACCGGCTTGACGACCCGCCAGATGACGTGCAGGGCGTGCCTCATGGCGCCGCCCCGGCCTCTTCGGTTCCGACGTCGCCCGAGGTCGACGCGGGGCCATCGGACCTTCTGCGCTGCGCGAGAGTCATCGAACCGCTTGCGAGCGCCAGCCAGACGACGAATGCCGTGCTCCAGGCCCAGTGGCCGAGGCCGCCCGTCGCCGCGTTGAGGAGGTTGGCCTCGAAGAAGGGCGTCATGAACCCGCACACGCAGAGCACCCCGGCGATCATCGCGAGAAACCCCAGCCACCTCCCGAGGGCGCCGGTCTGCAGGATCACCTTGGCCACCGCGAAGAAGAAGACCGAGAGCACGCCGCCGCCGAGCGCGATCAGCAGCGATGAGGCCGTGTAGAGGGTGGAGACGGTGGCGGCCTGCCCGGGGCTGGTGCTGAGCCCGGCGGTGGCTAGTAGCGCCAATCCCACCAGAGTGAGGGCGGACCCGGTGACGGCGCCGATCAGGGCGGCGGTGGATCCCCGGCCGCCATCGCCCTCAGCGCTCACGGAGAACCGTCCAGAGGCTGCCCAGGAACCAGAGGAAGAGCGCGATCCCGAGCCCGTTGAGGAGCACGACGACCCTGATCGCGCTCAGATGCGCGGCGAGGAAGGCCGGCGCGGCCTCGGCGTCGCGGATGTTGGGAAGCACCGGGTCGCCGCCTGGGCTGGTGCCGATGAAGACGACGAAGGCGACCACGAAGAGGAGCGTCGCCAGCAGCCCGCTCGCGGCGCCCAGCTGCTCCCAGCTGCGGTTCTTCTCACTAGCCACCGCTGCTGCCCTCCGTGGTCGTCGGCACCGGCGGCTCCGAAGACGCCGGCATCGGCTGCAGGAAGTAGAGCGAACCCGACGACTGGGCCGGATAGACGAAGCGGCCGCCGTAGGTGGGGGCAACCAGCCCGTTGAAACCGATCGGCGGCAGGAAGTCGGACTCGGCGATCGGCTTGCCGGTGGCGGCGTCGCGCCAAACGACCTGCTGGGTGTAGCTGCCGGTGGCGATGTTGCCGAGGCCCGCGTCGGGATTCCACTTTGTGGTCACCAGGATTCGCTTGTCGGCCGGACCGAAGAGCGGCTGGAACTCGAAGCTGCGGTCGTCGACGACGAACTTCGTCGTCATCTTTCCGGTCTTCGGGTCGAGATGGACCCCGGCGATCTTGGCGACTCCTCCGTCGGCCGAGTAGACCATGTTGTTCTCGGGGTCACCCTGCGGCTTCGGCGGTGCGTTGCTGCTCTGCCCGGACTGGAGCTGGCCGAACGGGTAGACGGTCTGGGTGTTGGAGGCGTCATCGACGTTGATGGCAACCAGCGACGAGGCCTTGGTGCTGCTGCCGATGCCGTTCGTCTGGATCACGATCCACTTGCCCATGAAGGTCGGCGCGTCTCCCACGGTCTGGCCCTTTGCCAGATAATCCGCCACCCACGACTTGTCCTGGCTGAGGGTCTTGGTCGCGGGATCCCAGAAGAAGCGGTAGGCCTTCTTCAGCATCGCCGTGTAGATCGCGATCCTGCCCTTGTAGGGGGCGATGATGGGCGGCGTCGCCGAGTCCTCGGGCGCCACGATCGAGTCGTAGACCTTCAGCGTGTCGGGGTTGATCGCCAGGAACGCCGAGGGCTTTTGCTCGGGACCACCGGCGGCCTGGTCGCAGGCCTCGAGCCCGCCACCGCCCTGCTGGTTGCAGTTCTCAGGCCGGTTCTGGCTGCGCAGGATGATCGTGCCATCCGGTGCGACGGTCAGCTCCTTGTAGTTGATCGACCGAGGGGTGACCGGCCCCGGGCTGGGCAGGTTTCTCGCCTTGAGAATCGCGCCGGTGTTGCGGTCGAGCAGCACGATCCGGTGACTCCAGGCGAAGACGATCTTCCCGTTGGAGAGGATGTTGAGGTTGGTGCCGCCGACGAACGTGTTGTTGCTGACGTTCAGGTTCTCGACGTATGTGCGCCACACCTGCTCCCCGGTGATCGGGTTGATCCGGGCCACGAATGGGCCGGGCGCCGAGCGCCCCGTGCTTGCGGGCGGAGCGCCGCCCACCACGTAGGTGGCGTTCGGCCCGTCGCTGTTGACGTAGTAGACATTCGGATAGAAGCCGTCTGCCTTGTAGGTGTAGACGACGTTCGGCTCGGTCCGGGAGCCGAGGAAGTCGGCACACGGGTAGATGCCGCTGCGCTGGGCGTCGGTGAGCTCGGCGCTGTTCATCGTCGGGAAGTAGCCGGGGGTCGAGATCCCCTCCTGGCAGCGCTGCTCCTTGGCGTAGAGGCTGAGGTCGCCGGGAAGCGGGCCGTTCGTCTTCTGCTCGCTCGGGGTGACGTTGCGGGCCGCCCCCTGAAGCGGCGTGAAGTGCGATCCGACGTCGCTGCTGGTCGTCAGGGCCGGGACGAGAATCAGCGCAAGCAGGCCAACGAGGATCAGGAGCCCGGCCAGGAACGGCTTGAGGATGTGCCAGACGCGCTTCACGCGCCCGCCCCTCCTCCGGAGCCTGCCGCCGGAGCCGCGGGGGATGCTGCTGGCTTGGCTGCGCTGGTGCGGCGGTGCTGCGCGAGCATCAGCGCGGCGCTGGCCAGAAAGACCCAGACGACGAAGGCGATGTAGTGGGCATAGAAGCCGAGCCCGCCGGTCGCCGGGTTGAAGATCCCGCTCTGCGCGTAGGGGGTTACGAAGCCGAACACCGACGCAGCGGCCGCGAGCAGCGCCAGCCAGCCGAGCCACTTCGGCAAGCCTCCCGCTCTGAGGATGACCTCCGCAGCCCCCAGGAAGAACACGGTGAAGGCGGCCCCTCCGAACGCGAATGAGAGAGACGCCGCTCCGTAGAGGGTGGAAACGGTCTCGGCCTGCGGCAGGGTGGTCGCGAGTGTGGAGGTCCCGGTCAGCACCAGGCCCATCAGCGTCAGGGTGACCCCGACGAGGGCGCCGGCCGAGGCGATCGCCGAGCCCCGCGCCGGACCCGCCTCGGCCCCTCGCAGGACCGACCAGAGCGTGCCCAGGAACCAGAGGAAGACGACCAGTCCGATGCCATTCAGCATCACCTGCGCCCGGATCCCGTTCAGGTGGTCGGCAATGAAGGCGGGGGACGCCTGGGCGTTGGCGATGTTGGGAAGCCGCGGCGTGTTGCCGCCGGTCGGATCGGTGTTGAGGAAGATCAGGAAGGCGGCCACGAACAGCAGGACCGCGAACAGCCCGCTGGCTGCGCCCATCTGCTCCCACTGGCGGCTCCGATCGTTCACCAGAGGCGAGCATTCATGGTCGGCGAGGGCTCCGCATCATCCAGATTGCGTGAAATGAGTCCGCAACCAACTCAGGCAGGCTTCTCTGACCTCACACTTGCGATGGTCCCGCTTGCTCAGCTGCCGCCCGATGACACAGCAAGCTCGCAAACGGCGGCGCGGCAAGGTCTACCACTGCCCGGACGCACCATCTCTATCGACCGCTCTCCGGGGCCTCGATTCCGAGTTGCGCGCAGATCTTCCTCGCCAGTCGCCAATCGATCTCGCGGTGGCGGGGCACGGCGCTGCGGGCACCGGCGGGACCAGCCCAGCGGGCGTGGTTTCCTCCCTCGTCGATCTGCCGGCACCCCTGAGCGCGAAGATGGCGCTCGAGGTCGCGGCGCTTCACCGAACGACGGTTAGCTCAACCAACTCCGCCTCGCCCTCCTCGGCGGCAGGCTCGGGGCTGAGCAGCAGCTGAAGCGCATCGAGGACGTTGTCGCGGGCCTCCTCGCGGGTGCGTCCTTGGCTCATCGCTCCGTGTACGGCGGGGATTTGCGCGATCACCAAGCCGTCGTCACCTTGCTCGTACTCGATACGCAGTCGAAGCGTCCCTTCCATGTCAACAACCAGGCTACTCACTTCGGCCGATCCCACCCCAGGGCAGAGCTGGCTAAAGGCGGACACAAAATGGACACATCAGCCCGTCCACCGGCGATCACGGCCGGTCATCGCCCTCCGGGCTGAAGAGCCTCATTTGCAGCGGGTTCGTGTCCCCGCGTGATCCCGCGTGCCCGCCCGTTCCGCCCTCGGTACTCATGAAGGAGATCCTCGGCAAGGGGATGTGGCTGTAGGGGTTTGCAGGGCTGCGAGCGCAGGACGGCGACGAGCAGCTCCATCGCGGCCGCGACGTCGGGGCTGCGGAGGATCTCGATCGCCTCGCGCAGCTTCATCGGCTCGGTGCGGTCGCGGAAGTGCGGGTAGGCCTCGCGCGATCGCCTGCGGGCCCGTCCATCGCGAGCTTGAAGCCCCCCTCGTAGGGAAGCTGGCCGAGCAGTCCCCAGCAGCATCATCAGGTTGGCGACCATCGTCATCAGGTCGGGGCGGGTCAGGGCGCTGAAGTTCTCGTCGAACTCGCTCGAGGATCGAGTTCATCCCGGCGAGGAGGCCGCTGTCGGCCAGCCGCTCGACCATCTCGAGCGCCTGCTCCAACTGGCTCGGCGTTGCGCGCCAGCCTGCTTCTGGAACCGCTCGAGTGCCGCGCGCTCGTCCGGCGTCAGGGGAGTGCTGTCATCGCCTGACATCCCTCAGCCTCCGAACAGGTTCGCGAACCAGTAGGCCTCGAAGCCCGACTTGACCGCTCGGAAGGCGCGCATGCCACCGAGCATGCGGCAGTCTGGCACGTCGGCGCGACCACAGAGCTTGTCGGTGAAATCACACCAGACGGCAGCGCCCTCGTAGCCGGTGTCCATCACGCAAACGCCGACCATGTTGTAGAGCTCGCCGACGTAGGTGCCGCGGGCGCTTGTCGATGATCTGGGTGACGACGTGCTCGGCCTGGAAGTGCGCGAAGACACCGGCCATCCCGAGGCCGATCGTCGGGGCGACGACGTCGCCGATGCCCCAGACGTCCTCGAACTCGGGCGAGGCCATCGACGGAAGCTTCACGTCCATATAGCCGCCCTCGGCGGCCATCCCCGAGTCGCGGATCACGCTGCGGCGCCTGGTGGGCGGGGACGACCAGCGCGAGGTCGTAGGCGAGCTCGCGCCCGTCCTTCGCAACGCAACATCCTGTCGTCGGCGTCGTGGCGCTCGAGGTGGAACCCGCCCTCGAAGCGGACCTGGCGCTGATCGAGGAGGCGACCGAAGCCCGTCGGCCATCAAGGGCCCGAAGGTCTCCATCGGGCGCTCCCAGGTGTGGAAGACCGAGACCTCCGTGCGCTCGCGAGACTCCGCGCTGCTCGGCCAGGTAGCGCAGCATCATCGCCGCCTCGAAAGGCGCCGGGGGGCAGCGATAGGGCCAGGACTCGACCCCGACCACGACCCGGCCCGCCGTCGAACCCGGCCAGCCGCTCCCTCGCCGCGAGGGCGTCGTCGAGCTCCCAGGGCGCCTCCAGCCCGCGCCACCCGCTGGGAGCGCGCGCAGCTCGGCGCCGAGCGAGACGATCAGGTAGTCGTAGTCAACGCCGCCCGACCCGGTCTCGACCCGGCGCGCCTGCGGGTCGATCGCGGTGACCTCATCGTTCACCACCTGGGTGCCGTAGCGCTCGGACGAGGATCGAGAGCTCTCGGCGAACCTGGTCGGGCTCGCGCTTGCCGGTCATCACCCAGAGATAGCTCGGCCTGTACTCGTGCCAGTGGCTGCGGTCGATCAATACGACCTCGAACTCACCCTCCTTCGACCAGCGCCCGAGGCGCTTGGCGGCAACGGCGCCGCCACTGCCGCCGCCGAGGATGACCACGCGCTTCACGTCGCCGACCCTATTCTCCCCGCATCCCAACCGGCGCTACGCATGACCGAACCGCACGTCGGGGAGGATCCGGTGCGCCCACCGCGGCAGGTACCAGGCCCGCGGGCCGAGCAGCCGGAGGAGAACCGGCACCAGCAAGAGGCGGATCAGCATCGCATCGAGGAGGACCGCGACGCCGAGAATCACACCCATCTCCTTCGGGGGGAGCGGTCCCGAGAGGGCGAAGGTGAAGAAGACAGCGACCATCACGGCGCCGGCGGCGAAGATGACCCGCCCGGAGTGGGCGAGGCCGCCGATCATCGCGTCCTTGGCGTCGCCGGTTCGATCCCAGTGCTCCTTGGCCGAGGAGAGGAGGAACACCGTGTAGTCCATCGAGATCGCGAAGATCATCGCGAAGAAGAAGACAGGCCCCCACGCGTCGAGGAAGCCCTGCGGCTGAAAGCCGAGCAACGAGTGGAGTGCTCCATCCTGGAAGATCCACTTGGCGACGCCGAACGCGGCGCCGGTGGCGAGCAGGTTCGTGACGACGCCCACGGCCGCGATCAGCGGCGCTTGGAGCGCGACCAGCAGCAGCAGGAAACCGAGCGCGAGCACGACGCCGATCACCAGCGGCGTCTTGGCCGAGAGGGCCTGCTGGAGGTCGTGGTTCTCGGCCACGGCCCCACCCAGTACAACGCTCGGCGGCAGCTCCGCCCGCAGGCGGTCGATCGTGCGGCCGACGCTCGGGTTCGAGGGATCCTGATTCGGGATCGCATTGATCAGGTCCCGGTTGGCACCGCCTCCTAGGGCCGGCAGGACCTCGGCGATGCCCGGGTCGTGACTGACCACGGTCGCCGCGGCGGCCGCTTGACCAGCGGGCGCGACGATCTGCAGCGGCCCGGTCGCCCCGGGGCCCATCGCCGCCTGAACCTGCCGATAGCCGACCCGCGACGAATCTCCCGGTGGAACCACCTTGATCGACGGCATCGCAGTTCGAAGCTGGGTGACGGGAAACGCGAGCACCAGCAGGGCGATCAGCGCTGGGATCCCATATGCGAGGGGCCGTCGCCAAAGGCGCTCCCCCCAGGCGGCGAAGCGCCGCGAGCGGTGCTCGCCGGAGTGAACCCAGGGCAGGGAGACCTTGTCGACCCTGGGGCCGAGTCTCGCTAGCACCGCCGGGAGCAAGGTCAGCGTCGCCGCGAGGACGAATAGGACCGCGAGCATGATCCCGAGGCTCATCGAGCGGAAGGCCGGGCTCGGGACGAGCATCACCGCCGTCAGCGAGATCAGGACTGTGAGACCGGAGAAGAGCACGGCCTTGCCGGCGGTGTCCATCGTCTGCGCTGTCGCCTCAACGGCCGTGAGTCGAGAGCCGAAGAAGGCGGCGCGAAATCGATAGACGATGAACAGCGCATAGTCGATTCCGAGCGCCAGGGCGAACATCAAGGCGAAATTCATCGCCCAAATCGAGATCGGGAGTAGTTGAGTGCCGAGATAGAGCGACCCCGCCGCCGCGAGCAAGCCGATCATCGTCAGCATCAGCGGCAGGCCGGCAGCGACAAGCGAGCCGAAGGCGATGATCAGGATCGCCATTGTCACGGGCCAGGAGATCACCTCCGAGCGAAGCATGGCGCTCTTGTTGGCAGCGTTGAAGTCCGACCACATCCCGGCAGCCCCGGTGAGGTGGACCTGCACGCCGTTGCGGCCGAGAGCGCCGAGCGGGCCCTTGAGAGCGTCGGCGGCACGAACCATCGCGTTGGAGTCACGGGCCGCCCCGGCCTGCACGATCGCCGTGTGGCCGTCGGGTGAGATCGAGACGCCCGGCTGCGGCGAAACCACCGAGCTGACCGCGGCATCTGTCCGGAGCTTCCGCTCAACCGCGGCAACCGTGGCGCGGAAGCCCGGGTCGCCCACGGTCTTCGCCGGGGAGTGGACAACCGTCATCAGGCCATAACTCGAGAGCCCTCGGAAGTTCTTGTCGATCAACTGGCGCGCCATCACCGACTGCGAGCCCGTGGTCTCCCAGCCGGCCCCGGAGAGGGCCTGCTCAACCCGCGGCGCGAAGTAGCCGAGCACCACGGCGACGATCGCCCACGCGATCAGCATGGTCCGAAAGTGCGTCGCCGTATAGCGACCCAGCCTCCCCACCAGTCCGACAGAGGTCATTGGACCGTCGTCGTCGCCCGGTCCGGGTAGACGACCGAGCGCAGGCCGAAGGCGCGCCTGAGGATCAGCGACGCCGGACAGGCGCCGACCAGGACGTAGAGCCACTGGTTGACACCGACGAATCCGGTCAGCAAGAGAAACCAGGGAGAGACGAGACCAACAAGGGCGACGCTCACCAGGGTCACGCCTCCGGCGAGCGCAAACAGCACTCGTTCCAGCGGCCAGCGAGCCGAAATCGACGAGCGGTGCACGGTCACTCGCCTCCCTCAAGGAGCGCGCCGAGCTCGTCGGCTTCGCGCCGTAACCCGCCGCAGACTTCCTCACACAGCGAGAAGACCATCGGATCAGCGATCCAGTAGACCGAGAAGTTGCCCTCCTTCCGCCGCCCGACGATCCCAGTCCGGAGCAGCACGCCGAGATGCTTGGAGACGTTCTGCTGCGAGGCGCCGGTTGCCTCCTGAAGGTCTCGGACGGTGGCCTCCCCGTCCCGGAGCGCGTCAAGCAGGGTGATCCGCATCGGCTCGGCAAGCACACGAAAGCGCTCAGCGATTCGCTCGATCAGCGGAGCGGGAAGCGGGTGCGGGATGGCAGCTGTCGTGGTGCTCGGTGTCATCGTTAGGCGATGGTATCACAACTATTGCGTTGTGTGCTAGTGTGCTTGTCAATGGCCATGATGGCAACAGCCCGACGCGTGGGCGGCACGCTCAAGCACGAGGTGGATGTCAATGGACGCCACAAGATCGTCACCGACGAGCCCACCTCACTCGGCGGCACGAACAAGGGGCCTGCCCCACACGAGTTGCTGCCGGCGGCACTCGCAAGCTGCGTCGCGACGATGATCGCTATGTACGCCGAGAGGAAAGGCTGGGACATCGGCGAACCCTCGGTCCACGTCGACTACGACACCGAGTGCTCGCCACGGCGCTTCGAGGTCGCCGTGCATCTCCCCGACGATCTCTCGACCGAGCAGCTTCGTCGGCTAGAGCGGGTCGCCGATACTTGCCCGCTGCGGCGCGCGCTCGAGGCCGGATTCACATTCGAAAAGCGATTCCTGGTGACGCCGCGTGTTGCACGAGCGGCTTGATTGCCGCTGGATTGCCGTCAGCACGAGCGGCAACACTCCGAATTGACTCAGTCCCACGGCGGTGGTCAACGCCTCGGCACCGGGACAAGCGTCCTGGGACAAGCGTCCTCGTCCCCTCACCACTCCCCGCCGCTCGCTCGGGTCTCAGCAGCACCCTGAGCAGATCGCCGACCTCCCGCTCCTGGACGAGCGGATGACGAAGAGGGAGCTCGGGCTTGATCGTGTAGCGGTTGCGCCGGCCATGTCGCTCCCGCAAAACGTAGCCCTCTTCCACCAGCTCGGAAAGGATCCGGTGAGCGCCACGCTCGGTGATTCCTACCGCCGCGGCGATATCCCGTAGCCGTGCCGGGTCTTGAGCGATCGAGGAGGACGTGGGCGTGGTTCGTCAGAAAGTCCCAGTGGCCCGGGATCCGACTTCTTATCTTTGAATCAAAATTCATGAATCAATGTTATCTATTTCTCCAAGTCAGCGATCCTCGCCGCCTCATTCCGTTCCGGCGGGAGTCGCTGGAAAGGGGCAAGACTCATGACAGTCCTCAGCGCGATCCGTGATCGGTTCTCTGGCCCTGACCAGTCTTCTGAATCGGACGTGACCGGCGATCCACCGAGTGATCCTGCAACCGAGGTTCGGCTGCCGTTTGCCGGCTATGACCGCCTCGACAAGAGGCAGGTGATGGATCAGCTCTGCAACCATTCACAGACCGAGCTCGAGGCCGTCGAAAGCTACGAGCGGTGCCATAAGGACCGGGTGCCTGTGTTGGACAAGCTGCGCTACATGCGTGGAGCCGAACCGCTCCCGGGGTATGACGCTCTCAGCGTCGAGGAGATCGTGGACGCGCTCCAGCGGGCCGACGATATGGGCACTATCAACAGGGTCCGGGCCTACGAGCGGAAGTTTGCCAATCGTCCCGAGGTCTTGGAGGAGGCCGTCCGCGTTCATCACCGGCGCCAGGAAGCCCAACCCAAGAGCGCGGCACCGAGTTATCAGCCGCTTGGTGGGGCACTCACGTCAAGCGCTCCCCTCGAGCCTGAGGGGAGCGGCCGACCGTGACCGCCTTACCGACATTGTCTTCAGAGCTGACCGAATCGCTGACCGCGCTGTGGACGCGCTACGCGGGCCAGCGGCCGACCAACGGGCGAACCGAGATCCGCGGCAACGTCGTCACCTGCCAGCTGATGGATGCCGTGGGCGACTTCAACAGGAGCATGGAATCTCCGTGGACTGGTGAGAGCATCCCCGGAGTCGAGCAATTGACCCAGGCCGACTACAAGAGGGATGCAGTCGCTGCGGTGGTGGGGTTGACGCGGCAGCGGGTCACCTCAGTTTTGAGCATCCATGATCCAGACACGGATGTGGCGACCGAGATCTTCACTCTGGAGCCCTTACTCCAGAAGGGGCGCCCGCGCTATCTGGCAGCGGCTCCCCGTTAGAGGCATGATGGAACCCGGCGCAGCGGAGATAACGCATCGACGTCTGGAGGAGCTCACCGCAGATGCAAGACACGCGCGCGACCGCTTTCGGCTCTACAGGGCGAAGACGCACGGTCCGCGGCTGACGAGCCCGGGGCGGCTGAGCAAGCTTGAGCGGGCCAGCAATATGGCCGAATCCATGTTGCGCCGGGCAAGGTCCAAGTCGGGGGTTAGCAGGGGCGACCGTTAGCGCGCTCGGAGCTCAGTTGCTGCGGTAGCGTGGCGCCCCCAATGAGTCTGAGTCGCCCCGCTCGCGATCGCCCACCGCCGCCTGGCATAGGCGCGTGCAGGGGTGGCACAATCCCGGCCGCGATCGCCTGCTCGGTGCTCGGCCTGGTGCTCTCGGCGCAGGCCACCGCGGCCGCGGCCCCGAGCACCGGCGTCACCACTGGCCGGATCGTGGTCGAGGCTCCACGGGCCCGCGCCGTGGTCGAGCGAAGTCCGTTCCGGATCAGCTTCTCTGAGGACGCCGGGGGGCCGGTGCTGCGTGAGGTCCCCAATCGCCTCCCGGGGTCGCTCAACACGCCCCCCACGGCCGACCCGATCGCGCCCGGCTTCGACAATCCCTCCATTCCCACCCTCTATGCGCCGCTCAGCTTCCTGGTCGGGACCGAGACCCTCAAGCAGTACGACGGCGGCTTGTGGGGCGGCAACCTGATGAGCGGCGAGCGCTCGGGGGTCCAGTACGCGGCCAAGCGGGTGCTGAGCGTCGAGGCTACCGGCAGGCGGGTGCGCCTCAGGCTCTCCACCACCGACCCCAGCGGGCGCACCCTGACGGTCGATCTCGCCCCGCTCGGCTGCTGCGCGATCTCGGTCCGCGCAACCCCCCACCCCGCAGCCGGGGTGGCTACGATCGCCGACTCCTTCGTCTCCTCGCGCGGCGAGGGGTTCTTCGGCTTCGGCGGCCGCCACCTCGACCTCGACCAGCGGGGCAAGGTCTTCTCCAGCTTCGTCAACGAGGAGAACATCAACGGCACCACCGGCTGGGGTCAGGGCGGCGACGGCACCTCGCTCTATCCGAATGGACCGCCCGCTGCCTACTACCCCCAGGCCGAGTTCGTCTCGTCGCGGCCATACGGGTTCCTCCTCGACCAGCCGCAGCTGGGCCGCTTCAAGCTCGCCGCCGACGGCGCCGAGCGCTGGAACGTCACCGCGTCGGCGAAACGCCTGCGCTACGTCGTCGCACCCGGCAGGGCGCGGCGGGCGATCGGGACCCTGACCTCGCTGAGCGGCCGCCAGCCGGTGCCTCCCCGCTGGGCGCTCGGGCCGATGATGGACCGCCTGGTCAAGAACTTCGGCGAGACCGAGGCCGACTACGAGGCGAACCTTCGCGCCGACATGCGCGACCTGCCCCGCTACCGGATCCCGATCCGCGCCTATCGGATCGAGGGTTGGGGCTTCCCCGGTGGCAACCACGGCCTCGCAATCCACACCTTCACAAGCGCCGCCCTCCAGGCCAAGGTGGTGAGGACGCTGCGGCGCCGCCACATCCACCCGCTCGCCTACCTGCGCCCCTGGGTCGAGCCCGACTCGATGCCGATCGAGAAGGGGCTGGTCGCCACCCACGCAGACGGGACGCCCTATCTGACCACCAGCACGACCGGCAAGACGATCGCCCTGCTGGACTTCACCAACCCGGCGGCGGTGCGCTACTGGCAGCGTCAGGTGCGGGGGGTCTTCGACCTCGGCTTCGACGGCTTCATGCAGGACTTCGGCGAGGAGGTTCTGTTCGGCATGCACTTCCACGACGGCCAGACCGGGGCCAGCATGCACAATCGCTACCTGACCCTCTACGCGAAGGCAACGAGGGAGGAGATCGACCGCTACCAGCGCCGCCACCCGCGCCGGCGGCTGTGGTTCTTCACCCGCGCCGGCTACACGGGACGGCCGGGGACGGCCGCGTACGAAGGCGGCAACTTCCCCGGCGACGAGACCACCGACTGGACCCGGTCCTCGGGCCTCGCCTCCTCGACCCCGGACATGCTCAACCGTGCGATCGGTGGCGCCTACGGGTTCGGCACCGACATCGGGGGCTACTTCGACCTCACCACACCGCCGACCACCAAGGAGCTGTTCATCCGCTGGGCCGAGTGGGCGGCGCTCAGCCCCGTCTTCCGGCTTCACGGGGCGGGGCCGACCGGGACCCACGCTGCGTGGACCTTCGACGCCCAGACGGTGCGAATCTACCGGCGCCTCTCGAAGCTGCACCTGCGGGCGGCGCCGCTGATCATGCGGCTGTGGCGCCGCGCCTCGCGGAACGGGGTACCCCCCACCCGGCCCCTCTGGCTCGCCGACCCATCCGATCCTCGCGCCCGCCGCGCCGATCAGGAGTGGCTGCTCGGCCCCGACCTGCTCGTCGCACCGGTGGTCAGCAAGAACGCCGGCTCGCGACGCGTCTACTTCCCCGCCGGGTGCTGGCGAGCCGGCGGGGGCGGAAAGCGCTACCCGGGGCGAAGCAGCGCCGTCGTGGCGGCACCGCTCGCCACGCTGCCCTACTTCCGCCGCTGCGGCACCCGTCCGCTCGGCGGCTGAGAGCGGATCAGGCCGAGGCCAGCGCCGGGGCGGGCTCCGGCGACCGGATCGGGCTGCTCGCCGGCGACGACCACCCGGTCGCGACCCCGGTGCTTCGCCTGGTAGAGAGCCTCGTCGGCGCTGCGGAAGAGGACGTGGTGCTCGACCGCCTCGCCCTGCGCGGCGCTGAGCCCGACCGACATCGTCAGCTCGACCCCGCCGGGATGCGACGCGGCGACCGTCTCCCGCAGCCGCTCGGCGATCTCCCTGCCCCCGGCCGGGCCGGTTCCCGGGAGGACGACCAGGAACTCCTCGCCGCCGAGCCGGTAGATCAGCTCGAAGGAGCGCAGCGCCTTGCGCAGCTCGTAGGCGACGGCCCGCAGCACCGCGTCGCCGCGCTCGTGGCCGTGGGTGTCATTGACCGCCTTGAAGTGGTCGAGGTCGCAGGCGACGAAGCAGACCCAGTCGCCGGTCAGGCTCGCCTGCTGCTCGAGCTCGGCGACGCGCGCCTCCAGCCCGGTGCGGTTGAGCAGCCCGGTGAGCGGGTCGAGCACGGCGGCGTCGCGGTGGGTCAGCTCGGCCCCGGTCAGCGCGGAGGTGATCGCTGCCAGGCCGACCAGCAGCGAGAGGGTGACCATGACCAGGACCGGGTCATCGGCGGTTCCGGCGGGGTCGATGCCGACCGTCACCGCCAGCGCCACCGCCCCGGTGAGCCCGGCGTAGGCCCAGATGACCGGCGGCTCGGAACCGGGTCGCCGCCATCCCGACCGGGATCACCAGCCAGGGCAGCGCCGGGCTCTGCGGGCCACCGCTGAGGGCGACGCCGGTGGCGAACAGCGCCGTGTTGAGGCAGAGGCTGCGGGCCGCGACCCGCTCGGGGTGGTCGGTGCGCGAGAATCGCCACTCCAGGGTGGCGAGGTTGGCGACCGCGATCGCGAACAGCCCCAGCGTCCACCAGCCGAACCAGTGGCCGGAGGCGATCAGCACCAGGCCGCAGGCGCCGGCGGCGATCTCGCGCGCCCGGCGCACCCGCGGGCTGGCCTCGGTCACCCGGGCACGGTCAAGCTCGGTCGGGCAAAGCCACGATCGTGACTCCATGGCTTGCTTATCGGCGGCCCGACCGGATCACTGAAGCGCCCCCGCGCTCGGCTCAGGAGACGGGCGCTCGGAGCGGTTGGCGCTCCTCGGCGGTCGCGTGGGCGGCCTCGTGGCTGCGCTCGTGGCCGGTGACGGCGCTGATGAAGTGCTCGCGCTCGAGCGCCATCAGCACGGTCTCGGTCCGCGCCCGCACCGTCGCGGTGCGCGGCACGTCGCGCAGCAGGGCGATCTCTCCGAAGGATTCGCCCGGACCCTGGAGTCGGCGGAACTCGCCCCTCGACGCTCACCTCGACCTCGCCGCTGTCGATCAGGTAGAAGTGGTCGCCGCGCTCGCCCTCGGTGATCACCTCCTCGCCCGGGGCCGCGCGCAGCGTGACGAGGCCGTGGGCGAGACGCTCCACGGTCGCCACCGGCAGCGGCTCGAAGATCGGGTCGCCCCGCAGCAGGGCGTAGCCCCGCTCGGAGATCGGGGCGCCGATCTCGAAGCTGCGCAGCGCCCGCCAGCGCAGCAGCGACGAAGACGGGCAGCAGCGCCGCCAGCGCGAAGAGCGCTCCGCGGACTCCGAACAGGGCCACCGCGATCGGGGTCAGGATCGAGCCCAGCGCCATCGCCGCAACCCGGGCCGTCTCCAGGCTGCCCATCACCCGCCCCAGCACCTCGTCGGAGCCGAGCCGCTGCAGCAGGGTGCGGGCGGCGACGTCGGTGAGATTGAATCCCGCCCCGATCCCAAGCCAGGCCAGATAGGCGACCGCGGGCAGCGCCCAGGCGCCGGTCAGCGCGGTGGCGAGCGCCGGTGAGCAGGCAGCCGAGGGCGAGCGCCACGGTCAGCCTGCCGCGCTCGAGCAGGACGACCAGCACGGCGCTGCTCGCCACCGCGCCCAAGGCCCCAGAGCGCGTTGAGGAAGCCGACGCTGCCGCGCCCCAGGTCGAGCAGCTGCAGCGCGACCGAGACGACGAGCACGTCGGCCGCGCCCTCGAAGACGGAGATCAGCACGATCGCGCTGGCGGCCAGCCGCAGGCCCTGCTCGGAGAGGATCGAGCGGGCCCCGATGGGCGGTCTCGGCGAGGATCCCGCTCGCCTCCTCGGGCCCGACGTAATCGGGACGGCTGTCCCGGCCGCACCCCGGCGATCACCAGGGTCGCCGCCGCGGCGGCGGCGGCGGTCAGCCCGAAGACGAGGGCCGGCCCGCTCGCCACCAGGAGGAAGCCGGTGGCGACCGCGCCCAGCAGGAAGCCGAGGTTGTCGGCGACGCCGCGGGCGACGTTGGCAGCGGAGAGCTCCTGCGGGGTGCGGGCGAGGACGGGGAAGATCGCCCCCTCGGCGGGGATGTAGGGGCTGGAGACGACCGTGAACAGGCCGGCGAGGACGTAGACGATCGCCGCCGGGGCGCCGAGACCCGCCGCGGCGCCGGCCAGGCCGAGGACGATCGCGGTCGCAGGCGGTGCACCCGAGCAGGACCTGCCGGCGCGAGTGACGGTCGCCGAGCACCCCTGCGAACGGGGTGGCGATCACCCCCGGCAGCAGGCGGATCGCGGCGACGACGCCGACCGCGGTCGAGCCTCCCAGATCGAAGGCATAGACGCCGAGCGCGATCGCGAACCCCCAGGTCGCGAACGACATCGCCGTCCAGGAGACCTGCATCCTCCCCAGGTCCGGGTTCTCGAACGCGGCCCGAGCCGCGTGGAGAAGAGCCCCCAATCGCCCCATGTGTCAACCCTAAAGGCAGCGGCCAGCCCGGGGCTTCGCGACACACGGCCGGCTGCCCGGCCCTGCCGCATCCGGCAGCCGGTCCCATCCAGTCCCCATTTTTGGGGTTGCGCGGGGAAATGCCCGCGAATAGACTGGGCACGCCGGCGAGGGCGGGGTGGTGCGTCGGACGGTATCGCCAGGGAGCCCCGACGATGATGTCACGGAGGGAATCGATGAGTGTGGGTGGTGCGCTGGGGGATGTCAGCTGCCCCAACCGGATCGTGGAGCTCCAGATTGACGCTGCCCCCTTCCTCCGTCAACAGTGTCGGCCTCGACGGGGATTTGCCCTCGGCGGCCTGCTATTGCTGACAATGCTGATCGCGGCAACCCTGCCTGCCACGGTCCAAGCAGCAACGTCGCAGGGCGCCGTCATCTCGAACGGCACCCTGCAACTCGGCGTGAACGCATCGGGTGACCTCAACTACGACTGCCAGGGCGCCGGGGACTCGGGGTGCCCGGATCCCTCTGCCGGCGAAGGCGAGTCGATCGTCGGGCTCCGCTACCAGCCCCTGAACCTCGATGCGATCTCCCCGGGGTGCCAGTGCGAGGGCTGGGGGGTTGCCGACGCGGGCAGCGGGCTCACCGGATCGGCCAATGAGACCAATGGCACGGTGAATCTGACCGTGGACAGCTTCAACTCCTCCACGGCCGACCGCGCGATCTCGACCGTGACGATCGCAGACCCCACGATCAGCGGTTACCAGATGCAGGTCCACCAGGATTACCACCCCTCGCCGCTCAGTCAGAACCTCTACGTGGACACCGTGACGATCAGCAACACCGGCTCGAACACGCTCACCGACCTTCGCTACCGGAGGGCCATGGACTGGGATGTTGAGCCCACCGCCTTCGGCGAGTGGGTGACGATTCAGGGCACCTCTCCCCAGTTGCTGTTCGATTCGGACGACGGTTTCGCCGACAACGATCCGCTCGCCGGACCGACCTACATCGACTCTGAAGCTGCCTGCGGCTCGGGCTACACGGGACCGTGCCAGTTCACCGACCTCGGACTCGGAGGCACCTACCCCGGCGCCACCTCCCCCGACGATCACGGCGCGCTGTTCGACTTCGGCTTGGGCCAGCTCTCAGCCGGTGAGTCGCGTTCTTTCAACATCTACTACGGGGCCGCCAACAGCGAGACCGCGGCAACAGGCGCGCTGCAGGCCGGCGGAGCCCAGGTCTATTCCCTGGGAGAGTCGAACTGCGCCGGCGACACCATCGACACCTGCTCCGCGGCAAGCGGGAATGCGGGAGTCGAGCAAGGCAAGCCGGCGACCTTCGTCTTCGGGTTCGTGACCACGATCGGCGATCTCTCGATCACCAAGACGGACAACCCGGACCCGGTCGAGGTCGGCCAGGACCTCACCTACTCGATCACCGTCCACAACAACGGGCCCCAGGCAGCGGCGGGCGTTCAGGTCAAGGACACGCTCCCGGCCGGGGTCGACTTCGTGTCTGCGACGCCGGACCAGGGAAGCTGCTCGGGAACGAGCACGGTCACGTGCAATCTCGGAGCGATCGGCCTGAAGGGGAGTGCGCATATCTCCATCGTGGTCAAGCCGAGCTCCTTGGCGTCAGGCTCGATCTCGAACACTGCGACGGTTTCCAGCGCGAGCTCCGACGCCAACCCGGCCAACAACTCGGCAAGTGCCTCCACCACGGTGACCTCGGGCACGATCCCCGACACCACCCCGCCCCGGACGACGATCTCGACCGTCCCGCGGCGCGACCAGCGACCCGACCCCGACCTTCGTCTTCGGCTCCAGCGAGGCCGGATCGACGTTCGAGTGCTCGATCGACACCGGCACCCCGCGTTCGTCCCCTGCTCCGGTCCCGGGGCGAGCCACACCTCCCCCACGCCCCTGGCGCCCGGGGAGCCTACTTCTTCCGGGTGCGGGCCACGGACCCCGCCGCCAACACCGACCCGACACCCGCGGTCCGCAGCTTCGACGTCCTCGGCAGCGGTCCACCGGTCTTCAGGAAGAGGGCCAACGCCAGCCCGGTCAGCGGCGTGGTCAAGGTGAAGCTCCCCGGAACGCAAGAGGTTCGTCCGTCCTCGAGAACAAGGGCCTGGTCCCGATCGGGACGATCATCGACGCCCGCAAGGGCCGGGTGCGGATCGTCTCCTCCGACCGCAAGGGCGGCACCCGGCAGGTGGTCGAGTTCTTCCAGGGGATGTTCAAGCTGCGCCAGGGCAAGGCGACCCGTGGCTACACGGACGCCAAGCTGGTCGGCCCGCTGGCCTGCGGCGGGCCGGGCGAGGCGGCGGCTCGCGGGAAGGGCCGCCGCGGCCGCCACATCTGGGGCAAGGGCAAGGGCAACACTCCTCGACCGGGAAGAACAGCTCCGGCTCGGTGCGCGGCACCATGTGGCTGGTCTGGGACCGCTGCGACGGCTCGACCCTGACCTACGTGAAGCGCGGCAGGGTCCTGGTGCGCGACTTCCGCACGCGGACGCAAGGTGCTGCTGCACAAGGGGCAGAGCTACGTGGCGCGGGCCAAAGCGCAAGCAGAAGCACTGAGCGCGAAGCGGTCTCGAGGATCGGCGCTCAGGTGCGACGGATGCGCCGCTTCGCGCCGCGGCTTCGATCTCGGCCGCCAGCGCGGGCGCCTCGGCGAGCAGCCCGTTCAGGGTCTCGGCGGGGACGGCGAGCAGCGACAGCGGCTCGGCCGCGGAGACCGTGGCGAGCCTGACGTAGCCGTAACCCGCCCCCCAATCGAGGGCGGCCAGCTCGCCGAAGAACTCCCCGGGCCCCAGCTCGCGCGCGGCGCCCTGCTCCAGCTCCACCCGGGCCCGGCCCTCGAGGATCACGAAGAAGTCGCGGCCGGCGCTCCAGCGGGTGATCACCCGCTCGCCGGCCCCGACGACGCTTGATCCGCGAGCTGCGGGCCAGGTCGGCGAGCTGCTTCTCGTCCAGGTCCTCGAAGAGCGGGATCTCGCGCACCGCGGCCAGCGGGTCGCCCCGCCGGCCCAGCTCTCGAGCAGCCCCCGGCTGAGGTCGGCCGCGGGCTCGGAGGAGCGGACGGCGGCCGGCGGGACGGGGAGATCCGCGTCGAGCTCCGCCCGCTCCATCCAGTCGAGCACGCCGCGGACGTCGGACTCGCCGCTGGTGTGGTTCAGCACGCAGATGCCGGATCGCGTAGGCGCCGCTGCAGCCGGGTCGAGGAGACCAGCCCGTAGCCGCTGGCATCGAGCGCCGCGACGAGCCTGCGGTTCAGCTCCTCGAGCTCGTCCTCGGACCTGCTCGCCGCCGAACAGCCGCCGGAAGCAGACGATCCCGAGCTTCGCCGGGCTGATCAGCTCGAGCTCCTCGCTCTCCTCGATCCGCTCTCTGGGCGAGCAGCGCCAGGTCGAGGCAGCGATCGATGGCCTCGCGGAACGCGTCGATGCCGAACGCCCTCACCGACATCCAGACCTTCAGCGCCCCGCGCCATCCGCGAGAGCTGCAGTCCCCGGTCGGCGAAGTCGATCTCCCCGTGCGTCGGCCTCGGCGTCCTTCAGGTAGTGGGGAGTGATGCGGAAGGCGTCGTCGAGCAGGCTGGCCCTCGCGGACCAGCAGGCAGCCGCACTCGAACGGCTGGTAGAGCCACTTGTGGGGGTCGAGGGTGACCGAGTCGGCGCGCTCGATCCCGGCCAGCGCCGCCCGCCCGCGCTCGGTGATCGCCGCGAAGCCCCCGTAGGCGCCGTCGACGTGGAGCCAGACCCTGCTCGGCTTCGCAGATCGAGGCCAGCTCGCGGCAGCGGGTCGACGGCGCCGGTGTTGGTGGAGCCGGCGCTGGCGCAGGCGGCGAACGGCGTCAGGCCCGCCTCGCGATCGGCGGCGATCGCCCCCTCGAGGGCGTCGGGCCGCAGGCGGAAATCCGTCGTCGCTCGGGAGGATCCGCATCTGCTCCGGCCGGAAGCCGAGGGCGCGGGCGGCGCGGGCGATCGAGGAGTGCGCCTGGTCGCCGGCGTAGACGATCAGGTCGTCCCGCATCGGCTCCGGCGATCGCCTCGCGGGCGCAGGCGAGCGCCGTCAGGTTGGCGGCCGATCCGCCGGAGACCAGCACACCCTGCGGCCGCCGGCGGGTAGCCGATCCACTGCTTGAACCAGTCGATCACGATCGCCTCGACCCGCGAGGGACCGGCCGCCTCCATCCAGGAGCTGACCTCGAAGTTCAGCGCGCTGGCGATCAGGTCGGCGAGCATCCCGGGGAAGGTGCCGCCGCCCGGGACGAAGGCGAAGAAGCGGGGATGGCCGTTGATGCAGCCGAAGGGGACGACGTTCTCCCGCAGATCGCCGAGCAGCTGCTCGAAGGGCACCGGGCCCGGCCGGCACGGCCGCCGGCAGCCTCGCCTCCATCTCCGCCGGGGTCGCGCGCGTGCTGGGCTGGAAGCGAGCCGAGGTCCCCGACCATCTCGATCAGCATGTCGAGCGTCGCATGGGCCATCTCGCGCATCTCTTGCGCCGAGAGGAGCGGGCGGATCGGGCTCCTGAGCCAAGGGCCGGATCCTCTCCTCATGCGCGGCTCGAGGATTGCGAGCCCCGCCGGCGCGGATGAGCGATGCGGCTACCCGGTTCTCGCTTGACCCCGCTCCGCGCCGCGCATAGTTTGGGCAGGTCCGGCGAGGGACCGATGAGCGACTCGACGCGACACCTGGGCTGGGGTCGGTGAACAAGCGGCGGCTTTGCTTCGCCGTTGCGGTGCTCGCCGCCGCGGTCGGCATCCTCACCTACGCCTTCGGGCTGCTGCGGGCGCCGGAGCTGAACAGCGTCGATGCCCGCTTCGCGATCAGAAACGCGGACAAGGCGCGCCCGAACATCGTCCTGGTCCTGGTCGACGCCACGACCTTCGACCAGCTCGACCGAGCAATGGCCGTTTCCCCGCTCGATGCACGCCAGGGTGATCGACCGGCTGCGCGAGGACGGGGCGCGGGCAATCGCCTACGACGTCCAGTTCACCGAGCCGACGGTGCCCCGCCAGGACAACGCCCTGATCAGGGCGGTCGGCAGGATGGGCGGGGTGACGCTGGCGACCGACGAGGTGGACCGGCGGGGCCACTCCAACATCTTCGGCGGCGAGTCGGTGCTGCGAAGCGTCGACGCGCACGCCGGCAACAGCGATTTCAAGGTCGGTCCGGGCGCGACGATCCGCAAGGTCCCGTTCCAGACCCGCGGGCTGAAGAGCTTCGGCCTCGTCGCAGCCGAGTCGGCGACCGGGGAGCCGATCACCCGCGGTCAGATGGGCGGCGACTCCGCCTGGATCGACTTCCGCGGGCCCCCGGGGACCTTCCAGGCGATCCCCTTCTCGAAGGTCCTGCTGGGCCGCTTCCCGCCCGGGACCTTCCGCAACAGGATCGTCGTCGTCGGCGCCGGCGCTCCATCGCTGCAGGACCTCCATCCGACCTCGACTGCCGGCAACGAGCTGATGAACGGCCCCGAGCTTCAGGCCAACGTGATCGCCACGGCGCTCGACGGCTTTCCCCTCCAATCCTCCCCGGTGGGCGTCGACCTCTACCTGATCGTGGCGATGGGGTTGGTGATCCCGCTCGGGCAGCCTGCGCCTGCGACCGCTGGTGGCGCTCGCCGGCGCGATCGCGATGGCGGCCGTCTACCTGATCGCCGTGCAGATCGCCTTCGACGCCGGCGTCATCCTCCCGGTCGTCTACCCGCTGCTGGCGCTGACGGTGGGGGCGGTCGGCACGCTCGCCGTCCACTACGCGGTCGGATGCCGTGGAGCGGATCCGCACCCGTGACACCTTCGCCCGCTTCGTCCCGGCCGCGGTGGTCGACGAGGTGCTCGAGCAGGCCGGCGGCGACGTCCGCCTCGGCGGGACGAGGCGGGAGGTGACCGTCCTGTTCAGCGACATCCGCGGCTTCACCTCGCTCTCGGAGACCCTCGAGCCCGACCAGGTGATCGACGTCCTCAACCGCTACCTGACCGAGATGACCGACGCGATCATGGACCGCGAGGGGACGCTGGTCTCCTACATGGGCGACGGGATAATGGCCGTCTTCGGCGCGCCCCTTGAGCAGTCCGACCACGCCGAGCGGGCGCTGGCGGCGGCCCGCGACATGATCGGCCCGAGGTTGCGGGCCTTCAACGAGTGGGTCCGCTCCGAGCTGGGAATCACGGAGAGCATCCGATGGGGATCGGCCTCAACAGCGGCCCGGTGATGTCGGGGAACGTCGGATCGCCCCAGCGCATGGACTACACGGCGATCGGCGACACCACGAACACCGCCTCCCGCCTGGAGGGAATGACCAAGGGCAGCGGCTTCTCGGTGTTCATCGCCGACTCCACCCGCGAGCAGCTCTCCGCCGAGTCGGCGGCGGCGCTGGAGCTGATCGGGGAACAGCCGGTGCGGGGGCGGGAGCAGGGGATCGTCGTCTGGGGGCTGCGGGCAGACGCCGCCGCTCAACCGGCCCCGAGCCCGATCCGCGGGGGGCGGCGCCGGCCCGGCCGCAGAGCTGAGCAGCATATGGCGAGGCTGACGATCGGCGATCTACTCAATACTGCCGTTGCAGGCCCCGGTCCGGCGCCGGTAGCGTCGATCTCGATTCTGGCGGAAACGCAACCATTTGCAGGGCGTTTTCGGGCGGGGAACGGTGAGCTTGATGAAGCCGGATCGGGTCTAGGGTGGCGGCCGCCGCGTCCGGCGTCGGCGATCTCCTGGGGGATGTCCCGATCCTGGCCGGGCTCGGGGAGGAGATGCGCGCCGAACTGGTCGGGGACGGGGACTGGCTCGAGCTGCGGGCCGGGGAGTGGCTTTTCCGGGCAGGCGATCCCGGCGACTCGCTGTACGTCGTCGGCAGCGGCCGGCTCGTCGCCCTCGCCCCCGAGAGCCCTCGCAGGTGCTGCGGGAGATCGGCCGCGGCGAGACGATCGGGGAGCTGGCGCTGCTCACCGGCTCGCCGCGCTCGGCGTCGGTTCGAGCCCGGCGCGACAGCCGCCTGCTGCGCGTCGGTCGCGCCGCCTTCGAGCGCCTCCTCGAGGAGCCGGAGTTCTCGATGGCTCTGCTGCGGGGCCTGGGCGCCCAGCTGCGGGCGAGCCGCAGCCTCGGCGCCCCTTCGCCGGCGCCCGCAGTGATCGCGATCGCCGCGGCCGATCCGGCCGGCCCATCGCGGCGGATCGCCGAGGAGATCGCCGAGCGGATGGCCCGATGGGGTCCGGTCGAGACGCTCGGCCCCGGCTCCGCGGGGCTGAACGGCGGGGAGGAGGACCGCTCGGCCTTCGCCGAGGCGCTCGATCAAAGCGAGCGCCGCAACGCTTGCGTTCTGCTCAGCGTCGAGTGGGAGCGTGGGACGGCGACGATGCCTGGCGGAGCTTCGCCATCGACCAGGCGGATCGCATCGTGCTGGTCCGCGGCTCCGATCGGGGCGGTCCCCGGGATAGCGGTCGACCAGCGCTGCGACCTGCTGCTCTACGGCGAGGCGGCCGCGTCCCGGAGGGTGTCCTGCCCCGCGCCACCTACCGGGTGCCGGCGTCGGGGGCGGGATACGCCGAGGCTCTCGACCGGGTCGCCCGGCGGCTCTCCGGGAGGTCGGTCGGGGTCGTCCTCTCCGGCGGCGGTGCCCGCGGCTTCGCCCACATCGGCGCACTCGAGGGGCTGGTGGCGGCGGGCGCCAAGATCGACCGCATCGGCGGCTGCAGCATGGGGGCTCTGGTCGGGGCGCTGTTCGCAGCCGGTCACACGATCCCCGAGATAGAGCAGATCTGCCGCCGGGAAATGGTCGAGCGGAACCCGATGAACGACTACACACTCCCCGTCTCGGGGCTGATCCGCCGGCACAAGGGCGAGGAGATGCTGCGGCGGATGTTCGGCGAGGAGCGGATCGAGGCGCTGCCGCTCGGCTACTTCTGCGTCAGCGCGGACCTGATCGCCGGCGAGCTGGTCGTCCACGGCGTCGGCGACCTCTACCGCGCGGTCGGTGCCAGCATCTGCCTCCCCGGCGTCTCCCCGCCGGTGCCCGACCAGGGACGGCTGCTGGTCGACGGAGGGTTGCTCGACAACCTCCCGGTCGAGGCGATGGCGGCGATGAGGGAGGGGCCGGTGATCGCGGTCGACGTCAGCGGCCACTACGTGCCCCGGGTTCGGGGCGCCCGCCGCCCGCGTGCGCAGAGGCTGGAGGCACGCCTGCGCCGGGCCGTGGTCGGCGAGGAGGCGCCGCTCCCGACCCTGGCGGAGACGCTGTATCGCACCGTGGTGCTCGGCAGCAGCGACACCACCGAGGCGGCCCAGCGCCATGCCGCCCTGGTGATCGAGCCCGAGGTGAGCGATTTCGGCCTCACCGCCTTCGACCAGCTCGAGCGGATCAGCTCGGCGGGACGGGCGGGGGTGGAGCGCTCGCTGGCGGGCGGGGCGCCGCTCTGGCTGCTCGAGGGAGGGGGGGGTGAGGCGCCGCGATGATCACCCTTCGCGACCTGCAGTATCGAAAGCGCCAGTTCGCGATCGCGATCGTGGGCGCGGGGCTCGTCTTCGCCATGGCGCTGATCCTGACCGGCGTGCAGCGCGGGTTCCACACCGAGGCGAGCGACACGGTCGAGGGCACCGGGCGCGGACGGCTGGGTCGTCCAGAAGGGAGTCAGCGGGCCCTTCACCGCCGTCTCCGGGATGCCGGCCGCGACGGCCGCCGCCCTGCGAGGGCACGGCGGCATCCGCCGCGCCGCGCCCTTCGTGGCGCTCCCGCAGACGAAGCGCGAGGACGGCAGACCTGGTGACGATCAGCGTGATCGGCGCCCCACCCGGGCGCCTCGGAGCGCCGGCGGTCGAGGGCGGGCGGCCGCTGCGGCGCCCGGGGAGGCGGTGGTCGACACCAAGACCGGCGCCGGCATCGGCTCGACCTTCTCGATCGCGGGCCGGCGATTTCGCGTCGTGGGCAAGGTCGAGAACCGCACCTACTTCGCGGGTCGCCCGGTCGTCTACACGACGATCTCCGACGCCCAGGAGCTCGCCTTCGACGGGCAGCCCGCTGGCCAACGCCATCATGGTCACCGGCACTCGCCTCCGCCGCCGCCGGGGCTCGTCCAGCCTCACAACGACGACGTCGAGACCGACATGCTGCGCCCGCTCGAGGGCGACCATCGGCACGATCGACCTCGCCCGGCGCTGATGTGGATCGTCGCCGCCGTGATCATCGGCGCGTCATCTACCTCTCGGCGCTGGAGCGGCTCACGGACTTCGCCGTGCTGAAGGCGGTCGGCGGCGAGTCGCGCAAGCTGGCCATTGGCCTCTGCTGCAGGCCGTGATCGCCTCGCTGCTCGCGGCGCTGCTCGCCGCCGGCCTCGCCCAGCTGCTGCGCCCGGCGTTCCCGCTGCCGATAACCATCGACACCGGTGCCTACCTGGCGATGGTGGCGGTGGCGGCGATCGTCGGGGTGCTCGCCAGCCTGGCCGCGCTGCGCAAGGTGCTCAGGGTCGACCCGGCTCTCGCCTTCTGCTGACCATGACCGAGCTGCAGATCGAGGACCTGACGATCGAGTACAACCGCAGCGGCTACGTGCTGCGCCCGATCGAGGGACTCAGCGTGCGCGCCGAGGACGGCGAGCTGGTGCTGATGCTCGGGCCGAGCGGCTGCGGCAAGACGACCCTGATGTCCTGCATGGCCGGCCTGCTCCGCCCGGCGGCGGGGACGATCCGGGTCGGCGAGACCGAGGTGACCTCGCTCGAATCCGCGGCGCTGACCGAGTACCGGCGACGGGGGTCGGCATCGTCTTCCAGGCCTTCAACCTGATCGCCAGCCTGACCGCCCTGGAGAACGTGATGGCGCCGCTGCGGCTGGCGAAGGTGCCGCGGGCCGACGCCCGCAAGCGCTCCGAGGAGCTGCTCGACCGGGTCGGGCTCGAGCGAGCGCCTCGGACCACCGCCCGCCGAGCTGTCGGGCGGCCAGCAGCAGCGGGTGGCGATCGCCCGCGCACTCGTCCACGACCCGCCGCTGATCGTCGCCGACGAGCCGACGGCGCACCTCGACTTCGTGCAGGTCGAGGAGGTGCTGACGCTGCTCAGGGAGATCGCCGCGCCGGGGCGCCTGGTCGTGGTCGCCACCCACGACGACCGCTTTCGCCCCCTTGCCGACCGGGTGATCGACCTGACCCCGCGGAGCGCCGCGGCCGACGATGCCGAGCGCGAGGTGTCACTCGGCGCCGGAGAGATCCTCTTCCGCCAGGGCGATGCCCCCGACCTGGTCTACGAGGTGAAGAGCGGCGTGATCGAGGTCTTCCGCGAGCGGGCGGACGGCTCGGAGGAGCCCCGCGCCGAGTTCGGCCCCGGCGAGTACTTCGGGGAGCTGGGGCCGATGCTCGCCCTGCCGCGCTCGGCGACGGCACGCGCCCGCGAGTCCTCGGTGCTGACCGGCTACGGTCCCCAGGCCTTCCGCAACCGCCGCGCCGGGCGCCAGGAGGGGACGGCTCAGCCGCCGAGCCTGAACGGCGGGTAGCGATCGGTGACCAGGAGGAAGGCGTAGCCGATCACCCGGTTGTGCCAGCGGATCACTCCGGCGACGAAGTCGAACACCCCGCGCGGATAACGGCCGGTGAAGAGGATCGCGAACCAGGCACCGATCACGGCGAAGAACGCAGCGATGTAGAGGAAGAAGAGGACGATGTAGTGGGGGATCGCCAGCAGCCACTTGACGATCGGCATGCCGCGGTCGAGGTCGCTCGCGACCTCGGGGTACTCGAAGTCGAGGTGGACCGACTGCTGCTCGTCGGTCGACGGGTAGGTGTCATCCATCAGCGCCAGGTAGACGCCGACGCGGTTGCCGAAGCGCAGCAGCTCCCGGTTCCAGTCGAACCACCAGCGCGGATACTTCTCGCGGAAGACGATCATCAGCGCGGTGGGGATGAAGATCAACCCGGTGCCGGCGGCCGCGACGGACCAGTACTCCGAGCTGCCCCCGCCAAAACCGCCACCCCCGCCGATCGCGCTGAGGACGATCGCGATCGGGATCACCGTGAAGATTCGAAATGCCGTCGTCACCCGGTTGAGATCGCGATCGGGGTAGTCGACCGAGAACCTGACCGGGTAGTCCGAGACCTCCATCGTGCTCCTCCTTGGTCGGGAGCACCAATGCTGGCGCAGCGGGCGGCGTCAACCGCGATGTTCCGTCGTTCCCCGCCCGATCGCGGCGGCCCGCTAGCTTTCCTGAGGCCGGGACGGCAACTACCCAAAGGGAGAAACTCATGATCGGCACCATCGTCTATCTGTTCTTCATCGGGATCGTCGCGGGCTACCTGGCGCGGCTGCTGGTTCCGGGCCGGCAGGATCTCGGCTTCTGGAGGACGGTGCTCCTGGGGATCATTGGCAGCTTCATCGGCGGCTTCATCGGTTACCTGATCTTCAGCCATGACCTCAGCGACGGCCCCTTCCAGGCCGGAGGGATCTTCGGCTCGATCATCGGCGCCGTGATCGCCCTGCTGATCTACAACAAGGCCTCCACCGGCCAGGCCACCCGCTCGCCCGCGCGCCACTGACCGAGGCACGACCCGCCGCCACGGCGGGTGACGGTAGCGTTCCGCCGGACTTCTCAAGAATCCGGAAGGAGAACGCAGACAGATGGGACTACTGGACGGCAAGAGCGCGATCGTCACCGGCTCGGCGCGAGGCATCGGGCGGGCAACGGCCGAGCTGTTCGTTTCGGAGGGCGCGAAGGTCCTGATCAACGATCTCGACGGTGAGGTCGCCGAGCAGGCCGCGGGGGAGATCGCCGGCGAGACCGCCGTCTTCGCCGGTGATCTGACCAAGACCGGGGCCGCCGACGACCTGGTCGCCGCCGCGATCGACGCCTTCGGCTCAGTCGACATCGCGGTCAACAACGCCGGCTATACCTGGGACGGCGTCGTCCACCGGATGACGGACGAGCAGTTCCAGGCGATGCTCGAGATCCACACCGCCGTCCCCTTCCGGGTGACCCGAGCACTGGCCCCGCACTGGCGCGAGGCAGCCAAGGCGGAGGCCGGGGAGGGCAAGGAGGTGTTCCGCAAGCTGATCAACGTCTCCTCGATCTCGGGGACGATGGGCAACGCCGGCCAGGCCAACTATTCGGCGGCGAAGGCGGGGGTCGTCGGCCTCACCAAGACCCTGGCGAAGGAGTGGGGCCAATTCAAGATCAACGTCAACGCGGTCGCCTTCGGCTTCGTCGAGACCCGGCTGACCGGCGCCAAGGAGGCTGGGGAGAAGATGACCACCCCGGGCGGGGAGGAGATCGAGCTGGGCATCCCCGAGCAGATGCGGGCGATGGCGAAGATGGTGATCCCGCTCGGCCGCCCCGCCCAGCCCGAAGAGGCGGCCGGCCCGGTCCTCTTCCTCGCCTCAGGCCTCGCCGACTACGTGCATGGCCAGATTCTCAACGTCACCGGGGGCCAGTTCGGCGGCATGTACACCTAGTTCAACGTCGAGTGGCCGAAAACCGGTCCATATCTTCTAGCTGCGTTCTTCGGCCGGGGCGGCTCGCCTCGCTCGCCGTAGACCCCCGGGGGCCAGGAGCCGAACCAGTTGTCGCGGGCGCCGTCGACGGTGATCACCGTGCCGGAGAAGAAGTCGCCCGCCGGCGAAGCGAGGAAGGCGATCAGCCAGGCCATCTCCTCCTCGGTGCCGAGGCGGCCGAGGGGAACGGTGGAAGCGACGTTCTCGACCACCTCCCGGGGGTACTTGGTGCGCAGGGTCTCGGTGTCGAACTGACCGGCGGCGAGAGCGCAGGCGCGGATCCCGAAGCGCGCCCACTCGATCGAGAGGGTCCGCATCATGTTCTCGACCGCGGCCCGGGCCGCCCCCGAGTGGACCATCCCCGGCATCCCGTTGTGGGGCGAGAGGGTGACGCTGAGGATCTTGCCGCTCTGCTGGGGGATGAAGGCCTTGGTGGCGGCGGCGTAAGTCATCAGCCAGGTGCCCTGCACATTGAGATCGATCACGGTGCGAAAGCCCTTCGGCGAGATCGCCTCGGCGGGGCTGAGGAACTGGCCCCCGGCGTTGTTGAGGAGGACGTCGATCCGGCCATGGCGCTCGACCACGCCGGAGACGAATGCGTCCACCCCCTCCTCCTCGCGGATGTCGAGCGGCTCATGGGAGAAGGACCCGGGCAGGCCATCCGCCTCGGCAGCGGTCTCGGCCAGCGGCTCGGCACGCCGGCCGCAGCCGATCACGGTCGCGCCGAGGCCGGCCAGCTCCAGTGCCGCGGCGCGTCCGAGGCCGCTCCCGGCCCCCGAGATCACGCACACCTGCCCGTCCAGCAACCCGGGGGCGAAGATCCGCGAAATAGTGCGTTCAGCCAAGGCCGCGCAAGCCTATCGGCGGCTGTCGCGCCGCTACTGTGGGCGGCGGATGAGCATTCACGCCGAGCAGAAGCCGCTGCACGAGCCGCTGGCCGGAGGCAGCGAGGGCGCCACCGTGACCGTTGAGCCGATGGTCGCCGGGCGGGTCAACTGGCCCCTGGCGCTGATGGAGAGCCCCGGGGGAATGTTCATGACGGCGAGGTTGATGCGGGCGATGATCACCGGGAAGCCTCCCCACGAGATACCGATCCCGGCCTTCCTGATCCGCCATCCGAGCGCCGGGGCCATCCTCGTCGACACCGGCCTTCATCCCTCGATCGCCAGCGATCCCAAGCAGAACCTCGGCTCGGCCGGCGCCCGGATCGCCAAGCCGGTGCTGAAGGCGGGAGAGGACGTCCCGGCCCAGCTTCGCGCCCGCGGCCTCGACCCGGGTGAGATCCCCGTGGTGGTGATGACCCACCTGCACCTGGACCACACTTCTGCGATCTCGGAGTTCCCCCAGTCCACGTTCATCGTGGCTGAGGCCGAATGGGCCGATGCAACCCGGGGAGGCCGCCCTGTGCTGCGCGGCTACCGGCCATCGCACTTCGACTACGCCTTCGACTACCGCTCGATCGACTTCGACCGCGGCCCGGTCGACTCCTATGCGACCTTCGGCCGGACCTTCGACCTGTTCGGGGACGGCTCGATCCGGCTGGCCTTCACGCCCGGGCACAGCGCCGGGCACCAGTCGGTGATCGCCCGCCTCGGCGACCGCGATTTCATCATCGGCGGCGATGCCTTCTACACGCTGGGCCAGCTGACCGGCGCAGCGCTGCCGCCGCGACCCTTCGACGAGCACAACTTCAAGCGCTCTCTGCAGGAGCTGAAGCTGTTCCACCGCGAATTCCCGCAGTCGATCATCACCCCGGGCCACGACCCGGCCTTCTACGCGAAGCTCGAGAACAGCTACTCCTGACTCAGCCCTCGGGCGATGTCGCTCCCCGGCGTCGGCGCGGGGAGCCCCTTGCGAAGGGAGCGGATCACGCCGCGGCGGCCCTGCTCCTCCAGCGCGGTGTACATCGTCCGCACCCGGTCGAAGATCTCCTCGGCCGCCTCGATCTGGTGCTCGCGGCTCGGCTTCGCCTCTGCCGCGAAGGTGATCGGCTCGCCGTACTGGACCGTCACCTTCGGGAAGCGCAGCCGCCGCCAGCTCCGGACTCCGGCCGAGCCGTGGATCGCGACCGGCACCACCGGCACTCCGGACTCGAGCGCGATCCGCCCGATACCTCGGCGCGGGGTGCCGAGGTTGCGGGTGCGCGAGCGGCCGCCCTCGGCGTAGATCAGCAGCGGATGGCCCTGCTCGAGGATTGCGTAGGTGGTGGCGAAGGCCTCCTCGTCGGCGTGCCCGCGGCGCACCGGATAGGCGCCGCCGTGGTGGAGGATGAAGGTCAGCACCCGCGGGCCGAAGAGCTGGGACTTGGCCATGAAGCGGACCTTCCGCCGCAGGTAGACGCCGCAGAAGAAGTGGTCCATCTGACTGAAGTGGTTGGGAGCGAGCAGCACCGGTCCGCCGGCGGGGACGTTCTCGGTCCCGATCGCCCGGGTGCGGTAGAGAAGCACGGTCGGCAGGGTGAGGATGGCCCGCGCCAGGTTGTAGACCCAGCCTCCCTGACGGTCTGCGCGCGCCCGGTCATGGAACTTCTCGAAGTAGGAGGCGGGACGCGAGTCCTTGTATCTCTGCGGCTTGATATCTGCCATCTGCAGCGGTCCGGCACGCTGTGCGCGCGCTGGGGCCCGATGGTTCCTACCCGGCCCCCCGCGAGCGGTTACGCCGGCTCGGCCCAGCCGCGCGAGCGCTCCACGGCCCGCGCCCAGCCGGCCAGCAGGGCGCCGCGCTCCTGATCGCCCATCGCCGGCTCGAACTCCGCCCGGCGCTGCCACATCTCGGCCACCCCCTCGGGGCTCCAGGCGCCGGTTGCGATCCCGGCGAGAAAGGCGGCGCCGAGGGCGGTCGTCTCGGAGATCTCGGGGACGACCACCGGCGCCCCGAGGACGTCGGCCTGGAACTGCATCAGCCAGCGGTTGGCGACGGCTCCGCCGTCGGCCTTCAGCGCCGCCAGCCGCTGACCCGACGCTGCCTCCTGGGCGCGGACCGCGTCGACGGTCTGGTAGGCGATCGCCTCCAGCGTGGCGCGGGCCAGGTGCTCGCGCCCGCTGCCTCGGGTCAGGCCGACGATCGTCCCCCGGGCGTAGGGGTCCCAGTGGGGGGAGCCCAAGCCGGTCAGCGCGGGGACGAAGTAGACGCCGTCGTTGCCCTGAAGCGACGCCGCCATCGCCTCGGTCTCGGAGGCCTCGGAGATGATCCCGAGACCGTCGCGGAGCCACTGCACGGCCGCGCCGGTGACGAAGATCGCCGCCTCGAGCGCGTAGTCGGTCTTCCCCCCGATGCCCCAGGCCACCGTGGTCAGCAGTCCGTCGCCCGGCTGGGGCGCCTCGCGGCCGGCGTTGAGCAGCACGAAGCTGCCGGTCCCGTAGGTGTTCTTCGCCGTCCCCGGGGCGGTGCAGGCCTGCCCGAAGAGCGCCGCCTGCTGGTCGCCGGCGATCCCGGCGACCGGCACCTCGCCACCGAACTCGGCGGTGGTGCCGTGGACGGCGGCGGAGGGAACCGGCTCCGGCAGCCGCGACGGATCGATCCCGAGCATCGCGCACAGCTCCGAGTCCCAGGCGAGCCTGCGGATGTCGAAGAGCATCGTCCGCGAGGCGTTCGAGTAGTCGGTGAGGTGGCGACCGGTGAGCTTGTAGGCCAGCCACGAATCGATCGTCCCGAACAGCGCCCCGCGGGCGGCGTCGACGTTCTGCAGCAGCCATTCGATCTTCGTCCCCGAGAAGTACGGGTCGATGACCAGGCCGGTCCGCTCGCGGACCAGCGGCTCGTGCCCTTCGCCGTTTGAGCTGATCGCAGCGCTCGGCGGTTCGACGGTCCTGCCAGACCAGGGCGCGGTGGACCGGCTCGCCGCTCTCCGGGTCCCAGGCGACGACCGTCTCCCGCTGGTTGGTTATCCCGATCCCGGTCAGCGCCGAGCCCTCGATGCCGGCGTCGGCGATCGCGGCGAAGGCGACCTCCCGAGTCACCTCCCAGATCTCGCCGGCGTCGTGCTCGACCCAGCCGGGGCGGGGGAAGTGCTGCTGGAACTCGGAGTAGGCGCGGCCGGCGATCGCCCCGTCGAGGTCGAATACCAGGCAGGTGCTCCCGGTGGTCCCCTGGTCGATCGCGAGGATCATGGCGGCAGGCTATCCGCGCCCGTGGCTCCGAGGCGCTGCAGACGGGGTCAGCCGCGGCGCCGCGCCAGGTAGGCGCGAGCGAAATCGCGCAGCTGGCGGGCGCGATGCAGGAAGCCCGAGGCGCTGCGGGTCGTGGCACGGTGCTCGAGGTCAAGCTCGTACTCGCCAACTCGCGCGCCCGCGCGCACCGCGTCAATCGTCATCCCAACCTCCATCCCGTACCCGGCGGCGAACGGCAGGGTCGAACCGCAGCAGCGACCTGCCCATTGCCCGCTGACCGGAGATCGGGGCCCGGGTCTCGACGCCGCAGCGGCTGCGTATGGCCCAGCGGGCGAAGCGCAGGGCGAGCCCGAATCCCCCACCGACGCGGCGCGCGAAGGCGCCGACCGCCAGCTCGCAATCGCCGGTTTCGATCGCCTCGACCAGGGGCGCGAGGTTTGCGGCGGAGGCGCCGAGGTCTCCGTCGCAGAGCAGGACCGTCCGCGCTCCCTCGGCTCCCGGGTGGCCGAGGGCTGCCTCGGCGGCGGCGGTCATGTTGGCGCCCTTGCCGTGCGGGCGCCCGCGGCTGATCACCTCGGCCCCGCGTCCCAGGGCGATCTCGGAGGTTCCGTCCTCGGAGGCGTCGTCGGCGACGATCACGGTGGCGCCCGGGAACGAGCCGCGCAGTGCGTCGAGCGTCTCGCCGATCCGGTCGGCCTCGTTGCGGGCGGCGACGATCACCAGGAGTGGTGGGGGTTCCGCGGGCAAGGGTGGTTATTGTGCCCCGCCATGGCAGACATAGAAGCCCACATCACCGGCAACGTCTGGAAGATCGAGGTCGCTGTCGGCGACCAGGTCTCCGACGGCGACACGGTGGTCATCCTCGAGTCGATGAAGATGGAGATCCCGGTCGAGGCCGAGGACGACGGCAAGGTGAGCGAGATCCGTTGCGAGGAGGGCCAGTCGGTCAATGAGGGAGACGTCCTCGTCGTCGTGGAGTAGCTCCGGTGGGTGAGCGGCTGGCCGGGGGCAAGCTGGTCCTCGACGAACCCGCGGAGGCGGTCGCGCGGCTGACTATCTCCAGCCCTGAGAAGCGAAACGCCCTCGACCACGACGTGCTCGACGCCCTGGCCGAGGTGATGCCCCGCCTCGACCGGGGAATCGGGATCCGCTGCGTGATGATCACCGGGGCGCCGCCGGTGTTCTCGGCCGGATACGACATCGGCTCGATCTCCGAGTCGGCGTTCGAGCGTGACGCCGAGGCCCTCGTCGCCCATCCTTTCCAGGCCGCGATGGAGGCCGTCGCGCACCATCCCTGGCCGACCGTCGCGGCCCTCAACGGCCACTGCTACGGGGGCGGCCTGGAGCTGGCGGTGACCTGCGACCTGCGGATCTGCGCCTCGGGGGCGAAGCTGGGGATGCCGCCGGCGAAGCTCGGCCTCGTCTACGGGCACACCGGCTTGCGCAAGTTCCTCGACGTGGTCGGCCTGGCGAGGACCAAGGAGCTGTTCCTGACCGGCAGCAGCCTGACCGCCTCGCGTGCCGAGCAGATCGGACTGGTCAACTGGGTGGCGTCGGACCGCGAGCTGGAGGCGGCATCGATCGAGCTGGCAGCGGCGATCGCCGCCAACGCCCCGCTCTCGACCAAGGGCAACAAGCACGCAATCGACATCCTCAACGACAACCCGGTGCTCAGCGAGCAGCAGGAGCAGGGGCTGGTGGCGCTGCGCGAGTCCTGCTTCGCCTCGGAGGACCTGAAGGAGGGGATCCGCGCCTTTGCCGAGAAGCGCAAGCCCAAATGGAGCGGCCGGTGAGCGTCTCGATGAAGCGAAGGCGCGAGCAGCTCGCGGCCTCCGACCCGGCGATGGCCGAGCTGATCGCCGAGCTCGGCGAGTGGGACGTGAAGCGGCGTCAGCGTCGGCGCGGCGCGGAGAATGCCGACGCCTACGCGACCCTGCTGCGGGCGATCGTCGGCCAGCAACTCTCGACCAAGGCGGCGGCGACCATCCACGGCCGCGTCCTGGAGCTCTTCGGGGGCCGCGACCCGACCCCGCAGGAGCTTCTCGACGCCGACACGGATGCGCTGCGCGCCTGCGGGCTCTCGGGCCGCAAGGTCGAATACATCCAGGACCTGGCCGCGCACGTGCTCGACGGAGAGCTCGAGTTGGACCGGCTCGACCAGCTCAGCGACGAAGAGGTGATCGAGGAGATCGTCGCGGTTCGCGGGCTCGGTCGCTGGACCGCGGAGATGTTCCTGATCTTCCACCTGGAGCGACCCGACGTGTTCTCCGGCGGCGACCTCGGCCTGCGCCGCGCCGTCCAGCTCTGTCACGACCTGGAGGAGATGCCGAAACCGGCCGAGGCGGCCGAGATCGCCCGGCGCTGGTCGCCGAACCGCAGCCTCGCCTCGATCTACCTGTGGGAATCGCTTGCGAACAAGCCGGTCTCGTAGTTCAGGTCGCGCGTGGCCCGTGGCCGCGCGCGGTGCTGTCGTCGCAATGGGATTGCTGGCGATCGCGGTATCCCCGCCGTAATCGCCGTAGAAGGGCTAGCGGTACCAAGCGGGGACCTGGTTCTTTCCTTCATCCGTTGGGCTCGGAGATTGCCTGCAGCCTCGGCGCATGGGAGGATCGTCCCGGCGCATAGAAGCCCAACCGAGGAGCGTGATCACATGCCGAAGTACCTGATCGAGGCGTCCTACTCGCCAGAAGGCGTCGCAGGCATCAAGAACAAGGGCGGGAAAAGTCGGCGGGATGCAGTCGCGGAAATGGTCGAGGGACTCGGAGGCAAGCTAGAAAGCTTCTACTTTGGGTTCGGTGACGCAGATGCCTACGTCACCGTTGAAATGCCTGACAACGAGAGCGCTGCCGCCGTTGCACTTGCGGTGAACGCCGCTGGTGCTGTCGCGATCAAGACCATCGTGCTGCTAACGCCCGAGGAGATTGACTCGGCGGCGAAGCTCTCAGTCGGCTACCGCGCCCCAGGCAGCTAGCCGCTTTCTGGTACACGGCGGTCGGGGGGGTCCGTGTGTATCGCACGTCACGCCGCCGCCCGCCCCGGATCAACGTACAGAGGCGGTAGAAAGCGACCCTGAGGAAAAGCTAGTAACTCCTGGGAATCGCTCGCCAACAACCCGGCCGCTTGAACCGGGCAGCCAAGGCCTGACTCCGGCCCCGCTCTAAGGCCGTTCAGCGGAAGCGAGATGCAAGCCCGGCGGGCGGGTGCTTGGGCTTGCGCCTGGCGCCCTCATCCGGCTGATCGCGGCGACCGAGCAGCCGCGTCAGTCGGGCCAACACCTGCCTCCCGAAGCTATTCACCCCGTGAGCATCGCCGATCGGCGTCAACGTAGCGTTTCCATTTCGTGGGATCCTTGAGGCGGTGGCCGATTCACGTATCCGCAACTGGCTGGGGTGGGCGGCGGCGGGGGCGATCGCGATCGGCGCGGTGGTCGCGGCGATCCTGGTTCGCTCCAACCAGCGAGACGACTTCTCGCGGATCCAGAAGGGCGAGGTGATGCGTGCCGCCCACGAGGTGCAGAGCGCCGTCGCCGTCTCACTCGGGCAGCTGGCCAGCGCCGCCGCCTTCTACGAAGCGGTGGGCGCGCGGCGATACTCGCGCAGCGAGTTCATGATCCTGGCCCGCTCCCTGCTCGGTGAGCGGTTGCTGAGCGCCACCGGATTCGCCGCGATGGTGCCGTTCTCGCGGAAGCGCACCTTCCAGGAGTACTCTGGCCGGACGATCGTCGAGCGCCGGGGCGGCTCGCTTCGCCCGGTCCGCCCGCGGCCGGAGTACTTCCCCCTGACCAACTTCGCCAGCAGGTCGGGGAGGAGGGCGCCGCCCGGGCTGCTCGGGCTCGACATCGGCTCCAACCCCCGCCGCCTCGCAGCCCTGCGCCGGGCCCGCGAAACGGGGCGGGCATCGGTCGCCCCGATGACGCCCCTGCTGACCGCCCCGGGCCGCGGCATCGACGTCTACCAGCCGGTCCATCGAGAGGGCTTCCCGATGGCCACCCGCGAGCAGCGGCGGGAGGCGCTGGCCGGCTTCGCAGTCGGCGTCTTCCGGGCCCCGGACCTCGTCGCCGCGGCCCTGGCGGCCACCAACACCGTCACCCTGCAGCTGCGCGAAGGCGGACGGATCGTCCTCGGGCCGCGGAAGGAGCTCAGCGACGCGGCCACGGCGCCGATCCGGATCGCCGACCGCACCTGGACCCTGGTCTTGAGCGATCACAACAAGCCGACCCTGACGCTGCCGCTCGCGATCGCCGCAGCAGGGATCCTGACGGCGGCACTGACCGCGGCGCTGCTCCTGCTCTGGAGCCGCAGCGAGAGCCTTGCCCGCGGGATTGCCGCGAAGAGGATCCGGGAGCGCGACCGGGCCGAGGCGGAGCGCCAGAGAAGCGAGCGTCGATACAGGGTCCTCGCCGAGAACTCGATCGACATGATCGGCGTCTCCGATCTCAGCGGCGTCCTGGTCTATGTCTCGCCGTCCTCCTTCATCCTGCTCGGCTTCCGCCCGGAGGAGCTGACAGGCCGCTCCACCTTCGACTTCATCCACCCCGACGATCTCGAATCGGCGCGCAGCACGATGAACAAGCTGCTCGAAGGGCCGCGCTCGCTCACCTACCAGTGCCGCTTCCTGCGGAAGGACGGCAGCTACGTGTGGATCGAGGCGGCGGCCCGTTCGATCCCGGACCCGGTCAGCGGCGAGATCTCCGAGCTGCAGGCTGCGATCCGCGATATCAGCGACCGCAAGCGACTCCATCAGGAGCTGGAGCGACTGGCCCAACAGGATTCGCTGACCGGCCTCGGGAACAGGCGCCGCTTCGAGCAGGAGGTGGAGGCGGAGATGGCGCGCTCGCGCCGTCAGGTCACCCCGGGGGCATTGCTGCTGATCGACGTCGACCACTTCAAGTCGGTGAACGACTCCTTCGGGCACCTAGCCGGCGACCGGGCGCTGAAGCAGATCGGCGAAGTGCTCAGCGCCCGCCTGCGCGAGTCCGACTCACTGGCGCGTCTGGGAGGCGACGAGTTCGCGATCCTGCTCCCGGACACGGGGCTGCGCGAGGCCCGCCTGGTGGCCGAGTCGCTGACCAGGGCGATCCGGGAGGCAACCGAGACCGGAAATGGGGCGCCGGTGACCGCCAGCATCGGAGTCGCCCTGTTCGACGGAGACCCGAGGCTCGACGTGCACACCGTGATCGCCGAGGCCGACCTGGCGATGTATGCCGCCAAGGACGACGGACGCGACCGGGTGCGCGTCTTCGACATCGGCCGCGACGCCTCGGTGCCTCCCGCACCCCGGGATGCCAACTAGGCGCCGCGGGAGCGCGCCGGACTCAGTCCAGATCACGGCCGAGGCGGTGGCGAAGGGCGAGGACACGCTGCGCCGAGCGCTCGAACCGGCCCCGGTCGAGATCGCCGGAGCGCAGCTTCCGCAGCAGCGCCCGATACGCCATGCCTCCGGCGTGGTAATCGGTGAACAGGAGCAGGTCGGTGCCGGCTTTGGCGGCTGCCAGCCCCGATTTGGCCGGCCCCCCGAAGGCGCCCGCCGAGACGGTGCCGAGCGCGTCGCTGATCGAGACCCCGCGGAAACCGAGCCTTACCCGCAGCTCGCGGGTGGCGAGCGGCCGGGCGAAGGCGGCGGGCTTCGGCGAGAAGGCGGGGTAGATCGCGGTGCTGAGCATCACGATCGCCCCACGTGCAGCGACGAAGCGCCTGTAGGGAAGCTCGTCGACCCGCCGCAGCGTGCGCTTCGAGAGGCGGATCCGCTGCACCGCGAAGTCGGTGTCCCGGCGGGCCGCCCCGAGGCCGGGGAAGTGCTTCGCGGTCGCGGCGACCCTGCCCTTCTGCATCCCCTTCGCGAAGGGGATCGCCGTGGCCCTTACCCGCCCGGCGCTGGAGCCGAATCCGCGACGCGTCGCGGCGACGTCGCTGCCGGGACGGGCGACGTCGAGCACCGGCGCCAGATTGACGCTGACCCGGAGGTTGCGCAGGTTGCGGGCGGTCAGCCGGCCCTGGCGCCGGCTGAAGGTCGGGCCCCGCTTCCCCATCACCGCCGCGGACGCGGTCGGGGCGCCTCCGATCCGCTTCACCAACCCGCCCTCCTGGTCGATCATCACCAGCAGCGGGTCTCGCACTCCCTTTGCCCGGGGCACGTGCTGGAGCCGGGCGATCAGCCGCCGCCCCGCCGAGCGGCCGGGGAGGTTGCCGGAGAAGAGGATCACGCCTGCGATCCGCCCGCCCCGGATCATCCGCTTGACCGGGGCCGGGATCCGGGTGCCGGGGAAGCCGACGACGATCCGCTCGCCCACCAGCTTCGAGGCGGGTAGCTCCTGCGCGGCGCTGCGCTGCAGGCGCTCGGGGCGATCGGCGGCGAGCGCGACCCCGAGCGCGAAGGAGGCGATGGCCGCGGCGCCGAGAAGGGCGAGGGCGAGCCGGCCCCGGGTGGTGTTCCGCTTCACCGGCCGATCTTACGATCGCCGGGCCGAGCCCGGCGTCGGTGCCGGGTTGCGGAGGCGTCCGCGACGAGTCCTAGCCTGGGCCCACCGCACCCAGGGAAGGAGCCTGATGCCACCGCTAATCAGCTTCGACGAGGCGCTAGAGCTCGGCGAACTCACAGACCACGACCGGATCGGCGATCTGGTCGAGCGGGCCTGGCAGGTGCGCCGGGAGAACTTCGGCGATTCGACCGACATGTGCTCCCTGGTCAACGCCAAGTCGGGCGGCTGCGCCGAGGACTGCGGCTTCTGCGCACAGTCGCGCTACGCCGAGGCCGACACGCCGATGCACGCGATGATGGAGCCCGAGCAGATCCTCGAGCACGCAAGGGCGGCCGAGGCCGCCGGCGCCCATCGCTTCTGCATGGTCACCCAGGGCCAGGGGCTCTCGAAGCGTGACTTCGCGAAGATCCTCGAGGGCGCCCGGCTGGTTTCCGAGCACACCAACCTGAAGCGCTGCGCCTCGATCGGCCACATGTCGGGGGAGCGGGCCAAGGAGCTGCGCGAGGCCGGCATACAGCGCGTCCACCACAATGTCGAGTCGGCCCGCTCGCACTACCCCGAGGTCTCCACCACGGTCCGCTACGAGGGCCGCCTGCGGACGATCCGCGCGGTCGAGGAGGCCGGCCTGGAGACCTGCGTCGGCGGCATCCTCAACCTCGGCGAGAGCAAGCGCCAGCGGGTGGAGATGGCCTTCGAGCTGGCCGAGATCAACCCCACCTCGGTGCCGATCAACCTGCTCAACCCACGGCTCGGGACGAAGTTCGGCGATCGCCCCCTGATGGACCCTTGGGAGGTGGTCAAATGGGTGGCGATTTTCCGCCTGATCATCCCGGGCGCGCTATTCCGGCTCTGCGGCGGTCGGGTCGAGAACCTGGGCGAGCTTCAGCCGCTGGCGGTCAGGGCCGGGCTGAACGGGGTGATGATGGGCAACTTCCTCACCACCCTCGGCGCTGAGCCCGCGGATGACCGGGAGATGTTCGCCGAGCAAGGGCTGAACGTCGCCCGGCAGCCCGACAACGGCGCCAACCCGCGACCGGACAATCGCCAGGGCTGGCTGGAAGGCCCCACCCCGACAACGCCGATGGAGAAGCTGATCGACAGCCAGGACGAGGCCGACTTCTGGGATCCCTCGACCCAGCTGCGGGTGATCCGCAAGTCGCGCACGCCTCCCCCCTACCCCAGGGCGCACGAGGACAGTGATGCTGGAGAAGCCGCTGCCTAGATGAGCGAGATCGCCGAGCGCCTCGAGGAGCTGAGCGCCAGGGGCCTGTACCGGCGGCTGCGGATGATCAGCGGCCCACAGGGGCCCAGGGTGCTGCTCGACGGGCGCCCCGTACTGCTGATGTGCTCCAACAACTATCTTGGCCTCGCCGACCACCCCCGGGTGCGCCAGGCGGCGGCCGAGGCGTCGATGCGCTGGGGGGCCGGGGCCGGGGCCTCGCGGCTGATCTCGGGGAACATGAAGCTGCACCGCCAGCTCGAGGAGCGCCTGGCCGCGTTCAAGGGACGCGAGTCGGCGCTGCTGTTCGGCTCCGGCTACCTGGCGAACACCGGCGCGATCGCGGCGCTGGCCCGCTCCGGGGAGGTGGTCTTCTCCGACCAGCTCAACCACGCCAGCATCATCGACGGCTGCAGGCTCTCCCGCGCCGAGACCTACGTCTACCGCCACCGCGACCTCGAGCACCTCGCCTGGGGGCTGCGGCGCGCCGGGGGGCGCGCCTCGCTGATCGTCACCGACGGGGTCTTCTCGATGGACGGTGACCTGGCGCCGCTCGAGGGGCTGGTCGAGCTGGCCCGAGATCACGGCTGCAGGCTGATCGTCGATGAGGCCCACGCCACCGGCGCCCTCGGCCCCGGTGGGCGCGGCTCGGTCGCCGCCGCTGGGCTCGGCGAGGAGGTCGACCTGATCGTCGGGACCCTGGGCAAGGCGCTGGGCGCCTACGGCGCCTACGTCTGCGGCCGAGGCGAGATCGTCGAGTACCTGATCAACACAGCCCGGCCGTTCGTCTTCTCGACCGCGCCACCACCGCCGATCGTCGCCGCGGCGATCGCGGCGCTCGAGCTGCTCGAATCTCATCCACACCGGGTGGCTCGGCTTCAATCGAACGCCGCCGCTCTTCGCGAAGAGCTGGCGAACCAGGGCGTCGAGACCGGCGGCGAGACCCAGATCGTGCCGATCGTCGTCGGTGACGCCGATCAGGCGATGGAGCTCTGCGAGCGGGCGCTCGAGCACGGGGTTTTCGCCCAGGGGATCCGGCCGCCGACCGTGCCCGAGGGCTCTTCGAGGCTGCGGCTCACCGTGATGGCGAGCCATCGCGAGGGCGAGATACGGCGAGCCGGCCGGCAGATCCTCGCCTGCGCTGAGGAGCTCGGCATCTCCCTTGGTGCCAAAGCGCCGGGGCGCGAAGGGCGCAGCGGGCTCGCAGAAGCCGCCTAGGGATGAACCTGCGCGGGGTGTTCGTAACCGGCACCGGAACCGGCGTCGGCAAGACCGTGGTGGCGGCGGTGATCGCGCGGGCGCTGGCCGCCGAAGGGGATCCGGTGGCGGTGTTCAAGCCGGCGCTGACCGGGCTGGCCGAGCCGGGCGAGCCCGATCACGAGATCCTGCGGCGCGCAGCGTGCTCTGCGCAGGCCCTCGAGCAGGTGGCGCCCTACCGCTTCGCGCCGCCGCTATCACCCCATCTGGGCGCGGAGCTGGCCGGCGCGCCGATCGACCCCGCCGCCCTGCTGGAAGCTGCGCGGGCGGCGGGCGGCGGGGGCGAGGCGCTGGTCTGCGAGGGGGTCGGCGGGCTTCTGGTGCCGCTCACCCCCGGCTACCTGGTGCGAGACTTCGCCCGCGACCTCGATCTTCCGCTGGTGATCGCCGCGGCTCCCGGCCTGGGCACGATCAACCACACCCTGCTGACCGTCGAGGCGGCGCGGGCGATCGGCCTCGAGGTCTGTTGCGTGGTCCTGACCCCGTGGCCGACGAGGCCGGCGGCGATCGAGGCCTCCAACCGGGAGACGATCTTCCGGTTGGCCGGCACAGAGGTGGACGTGCTGGAGCGGATCGATCTCGAACGACCGCGCGACTGGCCGCCGATGTTCGACGCCGTGGCCGGCCGGCTCAGGCGCTGAGGGCCTCGCTCGCGGCCACATCGGCGCCGGCAGGATTGACCGTGGCCTCCGCCTCCTCCAGGCTCACCGGGCCCCGCTTGGAGCGAATTGCGGTGACCCCGACCACGGCGCCGAGCAGGGTGACTGCCGCGCAGATGCCCATCGCGTGACTGAGCGCGTAGACGAAGGCTTCCTGAGCCGCGGCGCCCGCCTGCTTCGCCTCCCCCGGGGGGAGGCCCGCGAGGGCCTTGCCGGCGGCGCCGCTGCCGAGGCTCTCGGCGATCGCGCCCTGCCGGCTCGACGGGATCCCGGAGCTTGCCAGGAGAGTGCCGAGCCGATCCGAGGAGAGGCTCTGGAAGATCGCCCCGGTGACCGCGACGCCGAGGCTGCCGCCGACCATCCGGAACATCGAGAGGACGCCGGAGGCGATCCCAGCCTTCTCGACCGGCACCGCGTTCATCGCCGCGCTGGTCATCGGCGACATCGTCATCGCGATCCCGACTCCGAGCAGCATGAAGCCTGGGAGCAGGTCGAGATAGCTCGAATCCGTGGCGATCCCGCTGAAGCTGGCCAGCGAGGCGGTCAGCAGCAGTAGCCCTCCGCCGATCAGCCAACGGGGGCCGTAACGGTCGGCGAGCCGGCCGGCGAGGGGGGCGACGATGACGATCATCAGGGTCGAGGGCAGGAAGCGGACCCCCGCTTCGAGCGGCGAGTAGCCGAGGATGTTCTGCATGTAGAGGGCGAGGAAGAAGAACACGCCCAGCATCCCGAAAGAGATCACCAGCGCGACCACGACGGCGCCCAGGAAGTTGCGGTCGCCGAACAGCTTGAACTCGACCATCGGTGCCGGCACGTGCTTCTCGACCGCGACGAAGGCCGCGAGGAAGACGACGAAGCCGACCAGCAGGGCGACGATCTCGGCCGAGCCCCAGCCCCAGCGGTTGCCCTCGATCAAGGCGAGGATCAGCGCAGTGAGCGAGGCGGTCAGGGTGGCGACGCCGAGGTAGTCGACCTCGCGGCCGACGCTCCAGTCGCGCGACTCGCGGACCGCGAACAGCGCTGCCAGGACCGCCCCAGCCGCCACCGGGATGTTGAGGTAGAAGATCGCCCGCCAGGAGACGTGCTCGGTGAGGAAGCCGCCGAGCACCGGCCCCACCGCCAGGGCCAGGGCGGAGACGCCGGCCCAGGTGCCCATCGCCTTGCCGCGCTCGTGCGGCGGGAATGCGTTGGTGATGATCGAGAGCGTCGCCGGCATCATCAGCGCGGCGCCGACTCCCTGCACAACGCGGCTGATCACCAGCGAGGTCGAATCCACGGCGAAGCCTGCGGTGGCCGAGGAGAGGGCGAAGATCACCACACCGGCGAGGAACATCCGGCGGCGGCCGAAGATGTCCCCGAGCCGCCCGCCGGTTGCGAGCAGCACAGCGAAGGAAAGGGTGTAGCCGTTGATCGTCCACTCGAGGCCCGAGATCGAGGCCCCGAGGTCGCGCTGGATCGACGGCAGAGCGACGTTGACGACGGTGTTGTCGAGCATGATCATGAACAGCGCGAAACACATCGCCGCGAGCGTCCACCACTTGCGGTTCTCGTCGGTGATCAGGTGGCGGTAGCGGGTCATCAGCTCTCGAGCTCCTTCAGCTTGCGGTAGGTCTGCGCCAGCTCCTCGCGCTCCAGGAGCGTCTCCAGCGCCGAGTCGAGCTTGCGGCGCTCGGCGGCGGTGAGGCTCTCGGAGAACTCCCGGAGGCCGGCCAGGCGGGCGCTGAGAATGCGGCCGACGACCTCTTCTCCGGCTCCGGTTATCGCGATCCGGCGGATCCGGCGATCGTCGGGGTCCTCGACCCGGGTGACGCAGCCGGCCTCGACCAGGCCGTCGACGGCGCGGCTGACCGCCGCCATCGAGAGCCCGATCTGCTCGGCGAGCTCCTTGCCCGGGCAGGCGCCCTCTCCGGCGCCGGTGGCCGGTCCGGAGAGGACGAAGAGAGCCTTGCACTGGGTAAAGGTCAGGCCGCTCTCCTCCATCGCCCGCAGCTGGCTGCCGCGGTCGAACACGAAGAGGTGGCGGAGGAAGGCGCCCAGCCGCAGCGCGGTCTCGTCGATGCCCTGTTGCTTGGGCTTCCTGGTGCTGGTCGCGATTGCTTGCACGAAAGAAATAGTTGCACAGGAACAACTAATTCAGTGTGACACCGCTCACACGGCCGGTTCCGCCGCGGCGAAATCTAATCTCGGCCTCGCCGATGCCCGAGGGTCACGCTCAACTCGACCACTCCCATCTCTGGCATCCCTTCACCCAGCAGCGCGAGTGGTGCGGGGAAGAGCCGCTGATGATCGAGCGGGCCGAGGGGACGACCTTGATCGCCGACGACGGGCGGTGCTTCATCGACGGCGTCTCCTCGCTTTGGTGCAATGTCCACGGCCATCGGCACGCCGGGATCGACCGGGCGATCAGCGACCAGCTCGAGCGGGTCGCGCACTCGACCATGCTGGGTCTCTCCCACCCCGGCGCAGCAGAGCTGGCGGCGCGCCTCGCCGCGATCGCCCCGCCCCGGCTGAACCGCGTCTTCTACTCCGACTCGGGCTCGACCGCGACCGAGGTGGCGCTGAAGATGGCCTTCCAGTACTGGCAGCAACGTGGCGGCCAGCACGTCCGGCGCACCTCCTTCGTGCACCTGCGCGACGCCTACCACGGCGACACGATCGGCTCGGTCTCGGTGGGCGGCATCGGCCTCTTCCACGCGGCCTACCGGCCGCTGCTGTTCGACGCCCACCCCGCCGAGCCCGGAGATGCCGCCGACATGGAGCGGATTCTGGCGGCCCGCGAGGAGGAGATCGCCGCCGTGATCGTCGAGCCGCTGGTCCAGGGCGCCGCCGGTTTGATCGTCCATCCACGCGGCTACCTGGCCGCCGTGCGCGAGCTCTGCGACCGCTTCGGGGTGCTGCTCATCTGCGACGAGGTCGCCACCGGGTTCGGTCGCACCGGGACGATGTTCGCCTGCCAGCAGGAGAGTGTCGAGCCGGATTTCCTCTGTCTCGCCAAGGGCCTCACGGGGGGCTATCTGCCGCTGGCGGCGACCCTGACCAGCGAGGAGGTCTACGCCGGCTTTCTCGGCGCGACCGAGGAGCAGCGCACCTTCTTTCACGGTCACACCTTCACCGGCAACCCCCTCGCCTGCGCCGCGGCGCTTGCCAACCTCGATGCCTTCGAGAGCGAGCGCACCCTGGAACGCCTGCAACCGAAGATCGCGCTGCTCGAAGAGCTTCTCGCGGGCGTTGCCGAGCTCCCCGGCGTGGCTGAGGTGCGGAGCCTTGGCCTGATGGCGGGGATCGACCTCGGCGAGCACGACCCCGCCCTTCGCCTCGGACACCGGGTGACCCTGGAGGCGCGCCGGCGCGGAGCGATCATCCGCCCATTGGGGGACGTCGTCGTGCTGATGCCCCCCCTGGCGATCTCCGATCGGGAGCTGCGCCGGCTGGTCGCGATCACAACCGCCTCGATCGAGGCCGCCCGGGCCCGGCTTCGCGACGATCACGGTGCCAGCGTGGCGAACTCACCGCCGGACCCGCAGGCGCGGGACCTGGCGAAGGCCGCCTAGACCTGCCGCTCAGTCGGTGTAGGGCTCGAAGTCGGCCTTGCGGGCTCCGCAGACCGGGCAGAACCAGTCGTCGGGGACGTCCTCGAATGCGGTCCCCGGGGGGACGCCGCCGTCGGGGTCTCCCTCGGCGGGGTCGTAGATGAAACCGCACGAGGTGCAGATCCATTGCTGCTTGACGCCGACCTCCATGGGCGGGAGAATAGACCAGCGCCGGGTCGGGAATGCGCCGGCCGCGGGAGCTGCGGGCCGATGTAGGGTGAGCCGATGGGCGAGCCACCTCCGGGGCCGGCGGAAGCGTTCAACGAGGGCGAGCCCTCCACTCCCCGGCCGGCCGGCTCGGTGATCCTCCTGCGCCGCGGCGACAGGCACCGGGACAGGGCGCTCCAGGTGCTCCTCCTGCAACGAAGCCACGAGGCCGCATTCATGCCTCGCGCCTGGGTCTTCCCCGGTGGTTCGGTCGAGCCGGCCGATGGCGAGGGCGAGGCCGGGTTGCGCGCCTGCGCGGTGCGCGAGCTCGAGGAGGAGGCCGGGATCAGCCTGGAGCGCGGCACCGAGCTCGTCCTCTTCTCCCGCTGGATCACCCCCGAGTTCGTGAAGACGCGCTTCGATGCCTGGTTCTTCCTCGCCCTCGCCCCGGCCCATTCGCCACCCAAGCCCGACGGCGAGGAGATCGTCGACGCCGCCTGGTACGAGCCCCGCGCTGCCCTCGACGCCCACGCCGCTGAGGAACTCCACCTCGTCTTCCCGACGATCAAGCAGCTCGAGAGGCTGCTCCCGTTCGGCAGCTCCGAGGAGGCGATCGAGACCAGCCGCGGCGAACTGGTCGAGCCGGTTCTGCCGAAGCTCGTCGAGGGTAGTGAAGAGACCCGGCTGGTCCTCCCCGGGGATCCCAACTATCCGGCCTGAGGCTCAGCCGCCGGCCGCCTCGCCGCGGTAGCTTTCAGCCATCACCGGGACACTCCCTGAAGAGGTGCGAGACGTCTTCGCCCGGTTCATCACGACCGAGTTCGTGACCATGGACGCGAGCGGCCAGCCGATCGCCTGGCCGCTGACGCCCTACTACACCGACGGCGCGCCGGTGATCGAGGTGACCACCGGCGTCGGCTACCCGAAGAAGGCCGAGGACGCGAGGCGCAATCCCCGGGTCGCGATGCTCTTCTCCGACCCGACCGGCTCGGGGATCGAAAGCGGCATCCGGGTGCTGGTCCAGGGCACTGCCGAGATCGACGACGCCGACCTCGGCGCCAACCGCGAGCGCTACCGGCGGGAGTCGGCCCGGAAGCTGCCGGCGACCGTGGAGATGATGCCCCCGAAGCTGGTCGAGGGCCTGTTCAGCTGGTACTACGAGCGGATCTACATCCGGGTGCGTCCGGAGCGGATCTTCGTATGGCGCTGCGGTGAGGCGTCACCGCAGATCCTCGACTCACACATGGAAGAGGTTCGCTCCGGGCACAGCGAGGAGCCGTTGCATCCCCACCCCGTTCCGCAGGACGGCGAAGCGGTCTTCGATCAGCGGATCGAGGAGCTCGGGGGGCGTCACCCGACCGCGGCTCTCGCCTGGGTCGCCCCGGACGGCTTCCCGCTGGCGGCCCGGGCCGCAGTGCGGTGGGAGGGCGGCGAGCGGCAGGTGAAGATCACCGAAGCCGACACCGGGCTGCCGCTCGAGCCGGGGCGCGCCTGCATCACCGCCCATTCCCACCATCCGAAGTTCACCTGGCAGGAGAACTTCCAGGTCCGCGGCGATCTGCTCGAGACCGGCGGGGGCTGGGCGCTGAGGCCCCGCAGGCTGATCGGTGGCTTCGAGCTTCCCAAGGAGAGCGAGCTGGCCCGCTACCGTCGCAACCTGGGCAAGTCGATGCGCTTCTACCGCACCCGCAAGAGGGTGCTGAAGGAGCGAGCCCAGCGGGCGGAACGCTGAGCCGCCTACTCCGGCGGGAAGGGCTCGAGCCCCGCAAACCAGGGGCCCGGAGGATAGGTGTGGATGCCCTCCTCCTCCATCTCGTCGCGCAGCCTGCGGAACAGCTGCCCCGCATTCGCCAGGGCCTCCTTCAGGTCCGCCTCGGAGCGCTCCTGCAGCTTCCAGAGGAACCAGAGCTGGCGGTCATTGATGCCGAAGTCGATCTCGTTGTCGATTGAGATCACCCAGCCGAGGAAGCCGGGGCTGAACAGCTCGCGCAGCGCCACCGGGTCATATTCGCTGGGCACGGTTGCGAGGAAGCGCTTGTTGAAGTCGATCGACTCGAACTCGACCTTGCGGCCGAGGCGCTGCATCACCTTCTCGCCGGCCCCCTCGACCGACTCGACGTTGAAGGCGGGAACTACCTTGGCCAGGTCGGGCATGTGGGCCTTGGCGAGGACCGCTGCGGGCAGCACCTCCTTGTTGAAGAGGCGACCGATCTCGCGCTCGTCGGCATCACAGCTGGCCCCCCAGAACTCCTGATTCTCGGAGAGGCGCCCGGTTAGCCGGTTGGTGCCGCCGACGCAGAGGGCGACCGGCCCGTCCTTCGGGTTGATCCCGCCGACCGGCTCGTAGGTGAGTCCGCTGCGCTCGCCGTAGCGGCGCACGGTCCCGGCCCAGGCCTCGGCCTCGCTCAACGCCCCGCCTCCGGGGGAGCGGTGACATCCGCAGTCGAGCTCAAGCGTCGATCAGGTCCTGGCGCCCGTCGGCCTCGAGCTGGGCCCGGTAGCGGGGGAAGATCGGCTTGGTCAGGGGCACCAGCTTGAGGATCTTCGAGACGGGGCCCTGGGGCTTGATCTCGCCCCGGGCGATCGCCATCGTCACGTTGACCTCGCCGAGCCAGAAGCGATGCGCCGTGTCCGCCTTCATCCGCATCGTCACCTCGGGGTCCATCTCGGTCTCCCCGCAGTCGACATCTCCCGGCTGGCCCTCCTGGAGGCGCACCGTGATCGTCGCATCGGGCTCCGTGTAGGCGTACTGGACGATCGTGTTCGCCTTGCGGAAATTGGGCCCCAGCTCCTCGTCGTTGGCGACGCTTGCGAACATCTTGCCGACCGTGTCGTAGACCTCCTGCGCGTCCTTGAAGTAGCCCAAGCAACCTCTCCTTCCACCGTTTCCCGAATCCTACTTTCAGCGCGGCCGTCTAGGATTGCGTCGGCAAGGCAATTTCGACAGGAGCCTCAATGATCATCGCCCTCATCGTCATCGTCGCAATCGTCGTACTGCTCGTCCTTTACTACGTCGGCAAGCGCAACACGATCATCGCCTCGCGTAACCGGGTCGATGAGTCATGGAGCGGGATCGACGTTCAGCTGAAGCGCCGCCACGACCTCGTCCCCAACCTGGTCGAGACGGTCAAGGGCTATGCCTCCCACGAAAAGGAGGTCTTCGAGAAGGCGACCAAGGCGCGCGCCGACGCGATGGCTGCGCGTGGCCCGGGCCAGGCGGGGGCGGCAGAGGCGAACCTGAGCGGGGCGCTCACCGATCTGCGCGCCGTGGCGGAGAACTACCCCGAGCTGAGGGCGACCGAGAACTTCCAGCAGCTCAGCCGGCAGCTCTCAGAGCTCGAGGACGAGATCCAGGCCTCGCGCCGGATCTACAACTCGAACGTCCAGTCCTACAACACCTCGATCCAGCAGTTCCCCGGCTCGATCATCGCCAACCAGGGCAACTTCGGCCCGCGCGATTACTTCGAGATCGAGGACGCGACCGAGCGCGAGCCCGTCCAGGTCAGCTTCGGCGACTCGGCGCCTGAGGCACCGGCGGCTTCCTGAGAGCTGCGGCAGGCCGAAGGCCGGGGCCCTCCCGTGGGGGGGCCCTCACCCCTCAGCCGGCGATCGAGAAATGGACCCGTTTGACCGGCCCGAAGTTGTTGCTGGTGTCGGTGGCGTTGAGCAAGGCGACGTAGCGGCCCGGCCTGGCGCGGAAGTGCTTTCCGGCGCTGCCGAAGCGGATGTAGTTGTAGCCGACGTGGCCGTGCCAGGTCCCGTAGCCGGCGAACCGCGACCGCTTCCCCGGCCGCAGGCGCCAGTACTCCGCGTCCAGCATCGCCTTCTCGTCTAGGGCCAGCCGCATCGTGGTCCCGAGGCGTGTGAACCTCTTCCTCGTCAGGGTGGGGTGGCCGACCCGCGGCGGCTCGGTGTCGAAGTTGATCTCGGGAACCGGGTCGGCCTCCGCGTTCGGGTCCCCAGGGGTGTTCGAGACGACCACCTCACCCCGCACCGAGGGGTGCAGCTTGCATTGGAAGAGATAGGTGCCGGGTGAGTTGAAGGTGAGCTGGAAGGTGTCGCCCGGCGTGTGCTGGGGAAAGCTCGTCTGGGGATCGGAGTCCTCGCCCTTGTCGTTGTCGGAGATCCCGGTCACGGAGTGGATCGTGTCCGGGCCCACCCAGTACCAGGTGACGTGCTGGCCGATGTCGACGTTGACCTCCGGCTGGGACCAGCGGTAGTCCCCGATCGCGACCCGGCGACTGTCCGCAGCCGCGATCGCGGGCACGATCGCGAGCGCCAACAGCAGCCCCGCCAGCGCCCAGAGCAACCACGCGACTCTCACGGGTCGACGATGTACCACCCGTTCATCCCCATGTGCAGGTGGGTGAAGACGTGGCAGTGGTAGAACCAGCGCCCGGGGTTGTCCTCGACGAACCCGAGCGAGTAAGAGTCCCCGGGGCCGAGCGTCTGGTTGTCGATCACCCGGCCGTCTGCGTCCGTCCAGCGGTGCCCGTGCAGGTGGAAGGTATGGAAGAAGTCGTCGAGGGCGAAGACGTGGAAGACGACGTTGTCCCCGACCTTGGCGTGGCGGTTCGGGGTGTTACCGGCGTAGGAGCGCCCGTTGATGCAGGAGAAGGCCTTGTCGATGTGCGTCGCGACCGGCTGGAAGGAGTGGAAGACGGTGACGAATTCGCGGTCGGGCACCGGGTCGCCCGGCTTGCGGATGATCATCGTCCCGAAAAGCCCCTTGAACACCGGAAGCGGGTCCATCGGGCCGTGGTCGTGGTAGAGCCAGGCGCCGGCGGTTCCGGGGCGGGCCTCCCAGACGTAGCGGAAGGTCCGGTTGCGCTGCACGAAGCCCCCCGGGTCGGTGAACTTGCCCTTGTAGGTCCCATCCATGTCCTCCGAGTAGAAGACCCCGTGCGGATGCACGGTGACCGGGGTCGAGAGCCGGTTCTGGAAATGGACGACGATCTGGTCCCCCTCCTCTGCCTCGATCATCGGGCCCGGGATCGTCGCCGGGCCCATCGGGCGGGCGAAGTTGGGCGTGTACTGGCGGTAGGCGTAGGCCGTGAACCGGGTCCTCCCCTTGACCCGCCGGTCCATCATCGCGTCGCGCCCTGACGGGACGATGTTCCACTTCACCTGCTCGGCGCGTATCCAGTACTCGCGGACGTTGGCAGCGGTCGTCTGAGCGGCGAGCAGGCTCCTCGCCTCACCATCACCTCGCCGAGACTGGGCATCGGCCGCGGCGACCCGCGGCGGGACCTTGAGGCCGGAGGCGAGCTTCTCGGTGTCGGCCCCCTTGTTGAGGAAGACCTTGTGACCCGCCAGGGTGCAGAGGAAGAGCCCGCCGGTGCCGGCGAGGAATTCGCGACGATCGACCGGCCCGGGGCTCATCTGAGGCTCAGCGCTTGACTGTGACCTGCATCCGCATCACGGTGGCGTGCAGGGAGCAGATGAACTTGTAGGTGCCCGGCCTGGTCAGCTTGCGCTGGAAATGGATCCCCACTGCCCCCGTCGGCGAGCGGAAGACGGACTTCTTCACGCCGCGCGGGCCCTGCTTGAGGCGGACATTGTGGGTGTCGTAGTTGGAGTAGCTCCAGGCCCAGCGGATCGAGGCGCCCCTGTGGACGGTCAGGGTCGTCGGCGAATAGTAATCGTCCCTGACTTTGACGATCTTCGGCTTCGGGGGCTTGTGGTGGCGCGGCTTGGCCGACCCCGTGGCCGGGATGCCGACCGCCGCCACGGCCGCCACCGCGGCGGCCGTGGCGATCTTCGCCCTGTTTCGACTGCGACGGCTCACGAGCAGTCGGGCCCGGGCTTCACGTTCAGCGGCTTCAGGCCCTTGTAGGCGGGATGCGGATGGGCGCTCCAGTGGCACTCCATCAGCTCCGGTCCGGCGGACGCGGTCGAGCCGACATAGACGATCAGCTCCCCGACCTGCTCATCGTCGCCGGCGCTCGTGCCCGAGCCGGAGGTGCCCGGCGCCGGGCAGGTCGGGTAGAGATAGGCGTTCGTGTGACCGACGACAGAGGAGCTATCCACCGTGACCGTGCCGTTGTTCGAGAAGCAGTTGCCGTGCCCCGAGCCGTCGACCCAGAAATCGGTGCCGTTGACGTCGGTGCCGTTGCGACCGAGCTTGTTGTTGGTCACCTGGTTGTCTGGCTGATCGCGTCGTCGCCCGTGTTGAACGGGTCCGAGAAGGCCGACACTCCGTACTTGAAGTTGCCGAAGATGTTGTTGTTCCTCACCTTCCAGCCGGTGGCGCCGAACAGGGTGACGCCGATCCCGATCGGGTAGTTGAGGGTCAGGGCGCCGACCGAGCCGAGCCCGTTGGAGACCGTCTTCACCTTCGAGTTGGGCAGGTAATAGTTGAAGTTGTTCCAGAAGATGTTGTTGTTCTGGATGATCCCGTGCTCAGTCGGCTCGTACTTCTCGGAGTCGAGGGTGTTGGGGACGAGCCCGATCCCGTTGTTGTAGAAGTCGGAGTCGTGGATGTTGACGTAGCGCGAGTTCGTGCCTGAGTAGCCGAGGACGTTCTCGTAACCCTTCAGGTGGTCAAGGGAGGTCCACTTCGGCTTTTTGTTCTTCTGGGGCGGGGTCTCGCCGATGTAGTAGGCGGAGTCGCCCTGGCCGTAGCCGACGCTCTGCGTCATCCGGCCTCCGGTGCAGCTCTTCGCGAAGAGGCCGTAGGAGCGGTTGAACGCAGCCACCAGGTTCTTCATCAGGTAGCCGTGGCAAGCGTGGACGAAGACGCCGTTGCCGAGGAAGCGCTTGGTGGTCAGGTTCTTGATCACAAGGTTGTCGACGCCCTCGCCGTAGATCCCGTTCTGCGCCTTGGCGATCGGGGCGTGCTTGCCGTCGAGGACCACTGCCGAGGGCTTGCGGCCGGTGCCGAGGATCCGCAGGCCGTCGTGGCGCTTGCCGTCGATCTCGACCCCGCCGACGTAGTGGCCGGGCTTGACCTTGATGGTGTCCTTCTTGCCGGACTTGTTCACCGCGGCCTGAATCGACCGGTAGTGGCATCCGTGCTTGCAGACCACGAACGTCTTGTGCTTGTGCTTGTGCCTGGGCTTGGCGGAAGCCGTGCCGGATGCCAATGCCGGAACGAGCAGAACGGCGCTGAGCGCGAAGGCGACGACGTACCGGGTCCGAAAGCTGGTTACCACTGATCCTCCTCGGGTTGGCGCCACGGTCGTTGCGTGGCGGTTCTGGGGTGAGAAACCCGCGAAGCCGCCAAAAGTTTCTCTACCGCTGAAAGGGTCCCTGGACCCGGATCGAGTCTAACGGAGGGGCCCCTTCAGGAGCAGTAGGCGATCGAGGTGATCTTCCCGAGTGTTTCCACGGTGCCGTTGACGCCGATATTGCGGCGATGGCCCCCGGCCGACCGCCCACGCCGCGGTCTTCGCTGTCGGTCGGGTCGATCTTGCCCCGGTAGCCGCCGGCCAGGAGCTGAACGGCGCGGACCCTATCTCAGGATGCGGCGGCCCGAGTCCGGCAGGCCGAAGGGGACCGAGCCGGCGGCCGAGACGGCCGCAGATTTCCGGCCCCTGAGCGCCTTGCGGCCCCTGGCGCTGAGCGCCACCTTGACGGTGCGCGTCCTCCCGGCGCCGAGCGTCAGGCCGGACTTCTTGCCGATCAGCTTGGCGCCCTTGCGCGCCACGATCGAGATCCCGGCGCTCTTCGTCACCGCCTTGACCTTGACCTTGAGCTTGCCCGAGCCGCGGACCCGGTTCAGCCTCTGGGCGGGGATAGAGACGTTGATCTTCGGGCGGGCAACCGGCGTGCCCTTGTTGGAGATCACGAAGGTGGCCTTCATCGAGTCCGGGTGGATGCTGCAGACGAACTTGTACGTTCCGGCTGACAGGTACTGGAGGCCGTCGATTGGGACGCTCTTGCCTATCCCAACCGTCTTCGAGCGGAACAGCGGCTTGCCGCCCAGCTTGTCCTTGGCGGTGACGTTGTGGGAGCCCACTTCGGCAGTCGAAGGATTGACGAAGTTGGGGATCTCTCCCTGGTCAGACTGGTAGGTGGATTTTGTGAACAGACAACAGGCGTCCTGTGACACGACGTCCGCGGTTGCGGCCATTGCGATCGCCGCCCAGATACCGGCGGCGGCTAGCGCCGCGAGGGCGGTGGCCAGGAGAACAGCTCTGCGCTTTGCTCGAAGCCCTGCCATCTCGGTCAATGTAACTCGGACGCGAGCAGTTTGTTGCGGCCCCCGCGCCTCAACCCTGCGCTGCTGCCAGCCGCTCACCGACGTAGTCCCAGTTGACCACGTTCCAGAAGGCGTCGATGTAGTCGGGTCGCTTGTTCTGGTACTTCAGGTAGTAGGCGTGCTCCCAGACGTCGCAGCCGAGCAGCGGCGTGGAGCCGTCGGAGACCGGCGAGTCCTGGTTCGCGGTGGAGACCACCGCCAGTCCGGAGCCGTCGTGGACGAGCCACGCCCAGCCGGAGCCGAACTGGCCTACTCCCGCCGCCTTGAACTCTTCCTGGAAGTCGCCGAAGGAGCCGAACTTGGCGGCGATCGCCTCGCCGACCTTACCGCTTGGCTCGCCGCCGCCGTCCGGGGAGAGCATCTGCCAGAAGAGCGAGTGGTTGTAGTGGCCGCCGCCGTTGTTGCGCACCGGGCCCTGCTTGTCGGAGGGGAGCGCGGAGAGATCGCGCAAAACGTCCTCGACCTCCGCGTCAGCCCACTCGGTGCCCTCGAGCGCGGCGTTCGCCTTGTCGACGTAGGCCTGGTGGTGCTTGTCGTGATGGACCCGCATCGTCGCTTCGTCGATGTGGGGCTCGAGGGCGTCGTAGGGGTATGGAAGGTCGGGAACCGAGTAGGGCATCTGGGGTGTCTCCTCCGTTTCGGGATTCCTCTGGAGCCTAGATGATCGTCGCCATTACCCCGTCCGGCGGCCCGGGTCCATCGCGGCGCGATGGGCGGCGCTCAGGGAGTCTCGACGGAGAAGGTGTCGCAGTCGCCGGGGTCGCCGCTGCGAAATCCGGTCAGGAACCAGCGCCGGCGTTGCTCGAAGGAGCCGTGGGTGAAGAGTCGGGGTTGACTCCGCTGCCGGCCTGGCCCTGGAGGCGGTCATCGCTGACCGCGGCGGCGGCGTTCTGGGCCTCGGCCACCGAAGACCTGGATCGCGACGATCACGAGGACGAGGATCAGCCCGATCCCGCCGCCGACCCTCGGCATCCCGCCGCGGATCCCGATCCAACCACCGCGCCCGCCGAAGCCGCCCGAGCCTGCTCGGGCGCCGCGGACGTCGATCACGTCGCGACTCTTGGCGCGGCGCCACCTCATGGTCCCGAAAGCTATCCCCGGGCGCCGAGCCGGGTTAGGCAGGCCTCGGCCGGCCGCTCTGAACGGGCGGGATCAGGGTGCCACCGCGCCGACCGCGTGAAAGCCGCCGTCGACGTGGACGATCTCACCGCTGATCCCCCGTGCCAGCGGCGAGAGCAGGAAGATCGCGGCATCGGCGACCGGCCCCGGATCGGCGGGGTCCCAGCCGAGCGGTGCCGCCTCGCCCCAGCCACCGCTGAGCTCGGAGAAGCCCTCGATGCCGCTTGCCGCAGCGGTCGCCAGGGGGCCTGCGGAGATCAGGTTGACGCGGACGCCCCCGGGGCCCAGCTCCCGCGCCAGATAACGCGAGACCGACTCCAGGGCCGCCTTCGAGACCCCCATCCAGTCATAGGCCGGCCAGGCAACAGAGGCGTCGAAGTCGAGCCCGACGATGCTGCCGCCCGGGTCGGGCCCGTCCGCCCGCATCAGATGCCCCATTGCGGCGCCCAGGGCTTTCAGCGAGTAGGCGCTGGTCTCGAACGCCTGCTTGGCGCTCTCCCGCGGAGCACTGAGGAAGTTGCCCCCGATCGCGTCGGGCGGGGCGTGGGCGACCGCGTGGACGACTCCGTCGAGGCCTCCCCAGCGCTGCTCCAGCTCAGCGGCCAGGGCCTCGAGGTCCGCGTCGCTGTTGACGTCGAGCTCGAGGACTTCGGGCGGTCCCGGAAGCCCCTTCGCGGCGCGCTCCGTGATCCGCCGCACCCTGCCGAAGCTGGTCAGAACCAGATCCGCGCCTTCCTCGAGGGCGCGCTCGGCGATCGAGTAGGCGATGCTGCGGCGGTTGATCACCCCGGTTACGAGGATCCGCCGGCCCTCGAGGATCAGAGGTAGACCTCCTCGGCGCTGACATTGGCGCCCTCGGCGCCCCCCTCCGCGCGCCTCCAGAGCACCGTTACCTTCGCGCGGACGGCCAGCTCGCCTGCCTGGTTGACGATCCGCCAGGCGAAGGTGACGAGTCCGACCTGATCGGAGAGCGGCTTCATTTCCGCGAGGCGCCCCTCGACCCTGATCGTGTCCCCGATCTTCACCGGGCGCTTGAAGGCGACGTCGTCCACCCCACGCAGGGCGACGACCCGGTCGGGGTCGATCGGGACGAGGCCGACCGCGTAGGAGAGGACGAGCATTCCGTGCGCGACCCGCTCGCCGAAGTCGCTTCGGGCGGCCCACTCCGCGTCGGCATGCTGGGGATGCCAGTCGCCGGTGAGCGCGGAGAAGGAGACCAGATCGGACTCGGTGATCGTCCGCGCGGGGGTGACGAAGGATGCGCCGGGGGAAAGAGTGTCGAAGTCCTCGGAGAACGGCGACGACGCGACGCTCATCTGCCGGCGTCCCGCCAGCCTAGCGCCCCGGCAAGGCGGGCCCTGGTCTGCCGAGGCTCGATCACCTCGTCGACGTAGCCACTGGCTGCCGCCGCCTCGGCGCTCAGGTGCTCCTCCTCGTATGAGGCGGTGAGCAGTTCCCGCGCCCCGGGCCCCTCGCTCTGCAGCCGCCGGCGGTGGACGATGTCCACCGCCTGCCCGGCGGCCATGATCCCGATCTCGGCGCCGGGCCAGGCGAAGACCGCGTCGGCGCCGAGGTCGCGGGAGTTCATCGTGATTACCGCGCCCCCGTAGGCCTTGCGCAGGACGACGGTCAGCTTGGGAACGGTGGCGCCGGCGAATGCCCGCAGCAGGGTCGCCCCCTGGCGGATCACCCCCTCGGCCTCCTGGCGGCGGCCGGGCATGAACCCGGGGGTATCGACGAGCACGACCAGGGGCAGCCCGAAGCGCTCGCAGCGCTCGATGAAGCTCGCCGCCTTCTCCGCCGCCGCCGCGTCGATCACTCCGGCGATCCGCCGCGGCTGGTTTGCGATCAGCCCCAGCGGCCGCCCCTCGATCCGGGAGAGCGCGGTGACCATGTTTGGTGCCCAGCGCGGCGAGACCTCGAGCAGCCGCCCCCCGTCGACCACCGCGGCGGCGACCTCGCGGACGTCGTAGACCTTGCGAGAGGCGCCCGGCACCGGGTCGGAAGGGTCTCGTTCGGGGGCGCTGCCGGCGACGAACGGGAGCGGGTCGCCGATCCGCGAAGGCAGCACCCCGAGCAACTCGCGGACCAGGGTCGCCGCATCGTCCTCCCCCGCGACCGAGAACTGCGCCACCCCGTTGCGGGCCTGCACCCTCGGTCCGCCGAGCTCGTCCATTCCCACCTCTTCGCCGAGCGCCGCCCTGACCACACCGGGTCCGGTCAGGAACATCCGGCCCTCTCCGGTCATCACAACGAAGTCGGTCAGCGCCGGGGAGTAGGCGCCACCGCCCGCCGAGACCCCGGAGACGACGGAGATCTGCGGCACGAGTCGCGACAGCTCGACGCTGCGGCGGAAAATGCGTCCGTAGCCGGCCAGCGCCGCGTGACCCTCCTGCAGCCTCGCACCTCCTGACTCGACGAAGCCGATCACCGGCGCCCCGGCACGCTGCGCCAGCTCCATCACCCGCACGATCGAATCCGCGTGGGCCTCGCCGAGGCTGCCGCCGAGGAATCCCGGGTCCTCCGCGTAGCAGAAGACCGGCCGCCCATCCACCCTCGCGGCGCCGGCCAGGACGCCATCGTCGGGACGGGCCCGCTCGGAGATCCGGGTCGAGACGACGCCGGTGCGGATCAGCTCCAGCGAACCCGGATCGGCGAGCAGCTCGAGGCGACCCAGCGGTAGGTTTCCCTCGTCGCGGTCGGCAGCCGCAGGGCGCTTGGGGACGGCGACGCTCACGGTCCTTCCAGAACGAGGACCGCGTTGTGCCCGCCGAAGCCGAACGAGTTGGAGATGCCGAGCGCCGGACGGCCGTTGCCGTTTGCGAACGGCTTCGAGACATTTGGGACGTAGTCGAGGTCGAGGCCCTCGTCGGGGACCTCGTAGTTGATCGTCGGCGGAGCGACCCTGTCGCGCAGGGCCAGGGTCGTGGCGATCGCCTCGACCGCTCCGGCAGCTCCCAGCAGATGGCCGACCGCGGACTTGGTGGAGCTCACCGGCAGCCGCATCGCGTCCTCGCCGAGCGCCGCCTTCAGCGCCTCGGTTTCGGCCCGGTCGTTGAGCTGGGTCGAGGTGCCGTGGGCGTTGACGTATTCGAGGTCGCCGGGGGCGACGCCGGCGTCGGCGAGCGCCAGCTCGATTGCCCGGCGGGCGCCGCGGCCGTCCGGCTCGGGGGCGGTGATGTGGTGCGCGTCGGAGGTCGCACCGTAACCGACGATCCGCCCGAGAATCGCCGCGCCGCGCTTTCGGGCGGCCTCCTCCTCCTCGAGCACGAGCACTCCCGCGGCCTCTCCCATCACGAAGCCGTCACGGCGCTTGTCGAAGGGGCGGGAGATCCCGCTCGGCGAGGTCGCCTCCATCTTCGAGAAGGCGGCCATCGCCAGGTCGGTCAGGGCCGACTCGGTGCCGCCCGTGACAACGGCGTCGGCATCTCCGTAGGCGATCATCCGAGTCGAAGTGCCGACCGCGTGAGCGCCCGCGGCACATGCCGAGACAGTGCCGAAGGAGGGACCCCTGAGCCCGTAGCGCATCGAGATCACCGCGGAGGGCGCATTGGCCATCATCAGCGGCACGGCCAGTGGGGAGATCCGCTCCCCGCCACGCTCGCGCAGGACGTCGTGCTCGGACTCGATCGTGTTCATGCCACCGATCCCGGTGCCGATGATGCAGCCGACTCGCTCGCCTTCGTAGGGGAGCTCCTCGCCCCATCCCGCCCGGGCGATCGCCTCCCCGGCGGCGGTCAGGGCGAGCTGGGTGGCGCGGTCCGATCGCCTCACCTCCTTAACGCTGAGATGGTCGCGGGGCTCGAACTCGTCTGCCCTGCCGAGACCGTCGGAGATCCCCGACTTGCCGGCGCTCCAGCGCTCGTGCAGGGTCTCGGCGCCGACGCCCAGCGGCGTCACCGCGCCGACCCCGGTTATCACGACATTGCGGTTCACGGCAGACGCGAGACCACCAGCTCGACCGCCTGACCGACGGTCTTGATTCCCTCGACGTCCTCGCCCTTCAACTCGACCCCGAACTCGTCCTCGACGATCTGCGCCAGCTCGACGATGTCGAGGGAGTCGATATCGATCGCCTCGAACTCGGCGTCGAGGTTGATCTCGGCAGGGTCGGCACCGAACTCCTCGAGCGCCGCAAACACCCGGTCCTGCACCGCTTCCCTGGTCACTGTCTCGGTCATCGCTTGTTCCTTTCGCTGCTCATGCGGTCATTCCGCCGTCGACTGTCAGGGTCACTCCTGTTACGTAGGCGGCCCCCGGTGAGGCCAGGAACCGCGCGCACGCGGCGACCTCATCCGTGGTCCCCGGCCTTCCGGCCGGGATCCGCTCCAGGACCTCCGGCCCGAGGACGCCCTCGGTCAGCTCGGTCTCGACGAGTCCGGGGGCGATCGCGTTGACCGTGATCGAGCGCTTCGCCACCTCGGAGGCGACCGTCCGGGTGAAGCCGATCAGGCCGGCCTTCGAGGCAGCGTAGTTCGCCTGGCCGGGATTCGCCCGAGGACCGACCACCGAGGCAACGTTGATCACTCGGCCGAACCGCGCCCGGATCATCGGCCGCAGCGCTCGCCGGGTGGTGCGGAAGGCGGCGGAGAGGTTGGTCTCGATCACTCTCTCCCAGGCCTCGTCGTCGATCATCGGGGAGAGGGCGTCGGCGCGAGTGCCCGCGTTGTTGACCAGGACCATCACCGGGCCATGCGCCTGCTCGAGCTCGGCAAACAACCCGTCCACGGCCGCCGGGTCGGTGACGTCCGCCTGGATCGCCGTCGCCGCGCCGCCGTCGGTGGAGATCTCAGAGGCGATCGCCTCTGCTGGTTCGCGGTCGGCGCGGTAGTTGACGCCGACAGCCCAGCCGTCGGTGGCAAGGCCGCGGGCGATCGCGGCGCCGATCCCGCGCGATGCGCCGGTGACCAGGGCGCTGCCGGCGGCCGTAGGCCCAGTTGCCGCGATCAGGGATTCCCCCAGGTGAGCAGCCCGGCGCCCCACGAGAAACCGCCGCCGAAGGCGCTGAACAGGACGGTGTCGCCCTCGCGCAGGCGCCCGTCCGCATCGGCCTCGGCGAGGGCGATCGGGACGGTGGCGGCCGAGGTGTTGCCGTAGCGGTCGATTGTCTGAACCACCCGGTCGGGGTCGAGGTCGAGCTTCTCCCCGACGGCGGCGAGAATCCGCAGGTTGGCCTGGTGATAGGCGAAGAGGTCCACGTCGTCGACACCGATTCCCCCAAGGTCGAGGACCTGACGTGTGCACTCGCAGAGGCGCCTGACCGCCTCGCGGAAGGTGTCGTGCCCCTTCATCAGGATCGTCTGCTCGGCGTGAGTCGCCTTCACGTAGCCGTCGTCGTCGGCGTCGGCGCCGAGGACGATCGGCCCGATCGAGGCACCTCCCAGCGAGGGAACAAGCAGCGCCGCGCCGGCGCCATCGGCGAAGATCGCGGCGGTGCCCCGGTCCGAGGCCTCGGTGAAGCGGCTCAGCACCTCCGAGCCGATCACGAGCACCCGCTCGGCGCGCCCGGCCTCGATCTGGCCGGCGCCGAGGGCCATCGCCGACATGAAGCCGTTGCAAGCGGCGCCGATGTCCATCCCCCCCGCCCTGACCGCACCGAGGCGCCCGGCCACGACCGGCCCTGCGTTCGGCGTCAGGTCGTCGGCGGCGCTGGTCCCAACCAGTACGAGATCGAGGGCAGTGGCCTCGACGCCAGCCTTCTCCAGCACCCGGCGCCCGGCGTCCACGGCGAGCGAAGCGACCGTCTCACCCTCGGCGGCGATGTGCCGCTCGCGGACGCCCGTACGGGTGAGGATCCAGTCCTCGGTGACGCCGATCCGCTCGGCCACCTCGGAGCTCGGCACGACCTTCCGCGGCAGGGCCTTGGAGACCGCGGCGACCGCGGCGCTGCGAACCGGGCGGCCCGCGGCCGGTGGCGCCATCCGGGGAGCCGAGGCGGCGGCGCTAGGCATTGGCCATCTCCCCCGTGACCGGCGCACTTGCCTCGATCCCACCGATGGTGCGGCGGGCGAGGCGGCTGAGGACCTTGCCTGGGCCCGTCTCGACGAATCGTGTCGCCCCCATCTGGTGCAGCGCCGTCATCACCTCGAGCCAGCGGACGGGGTCGGTGAGCGAGCGGGCCAGCTCGTCTCGCGGCTCGGCAAAGGGCCTCGCGGTAACGCAGGAGAAGACCGGCACGGCAGGCTCGGAGAACTCGATGCCCTCGAGGAGGGTGCGCAGCTCGGCGGCGGCGGGCGCCATCTCGGGCGAGTGGAAGGCGCCGCTGACCGCGAGGGGCATTACCCGCAGGCCACGCTGACGAAGGTCGTCCTCGGCCGCCTGGAGCGCGGCGGTGCGCCCGGAGAGGACCACCTGAGTCGGCGAGTTGTCGTTGGCGAGGATCAGGCTGTGGGTCTCGGCGACCGCCTCGACAGCCTCGCGGGGCTCCCCGAGGACCGCGACCATGCCGCCGTCACCGGCGGCTTCGGCGGCCTCCTGCATCAGCCGGCCGCGCTCGGCAATCAGGCGAACGCCATCGGAGGGCGAGAGGCTCTCGGCCGCGACCAGGGCGGCGATCTCCCCCAGCGAGTGCCCGCCCATCGCCAGCGGGTCGACGTCGTCGGAGATCGCCCTCCAGCCGGCGATCGCCGCGCAGAAGATCGCCGGCTGCGCGTAGCGGGTCCCCTCATCGGTGCGCTCAAAGGGGTCAGAGCCGACCGCCTCGGCTGCGAGCGGCAGCAGGTCGGGCCAGAAGACCTCGACCGTACGCCTCATGCCGGCGGTCTGGCTTCCCTGACCCGGGAAGAGGACCGCGTCCGTCGACTGGGGATCGCGCATCGCTGGCGAACATAGCCCCGCCGCAGGCCGTCAAGTACGCGACCCGGGCACCAGACCCCCCGAATGGGGGGGTCATTCTGATATGCCTGGGGGTGCCGGGGGAGCGCTCGGGGTCAACTTCAGGCGCTCGGCCCGCTGAACCGCCTCGACCCGGTTGCGGACCCCGAGCTTGCGATAGACCGCGCTGGTGTGGTCCTTGACGGTGTGCGGGGAGAGGAACAGGCGGTCGGCGATCTCCTTGTTGGTGGCGCCGCCCGCCATCAGCGAGAGCACCTCGCGCTCGCGCTCGGAGAGCTCGGTGGCCGGGTCGTCGGAGCGGGTCGCGAAGACGCTCATCCCCTTGCCGACCATCCGCACGGCGCGGGCGACGTCGGGGGCGCTCCAGTCCTTGAGGACGAAGCCGGAGGCGCCGGCGGCGCGGGCCGCCTCCGGCGAGATCGAGCCGGCGCCGGAGATCAGCAGCACCCTGGTGCGGGGCGAGGCGCGGCGCAGCGCCTCGCAGAGCTCGGCGCCCGACTGGTCACCGAGGAAGAGGTCGATCAGGGCGACGTGGGGCTCGAGCTTGCCGGCGACCTCGAGCGCACGCTCCGCGTTGGGCGCGGCGACGCAGCGCTCGACCCAGCTCTGCTCGGAGAGCAGGACGCGGAAGCCCCACTGCACGACCTCGTGATCGTCGACGATCAGCACCCGCAGGCGCTCGTCGTCAGCCATCGCCGCCGTCCGTCGCGCGCGGCACCACCAGCCGCACCCGCCACTCGCCCTCCGCGGGGGCGCCGAACTCGACCATGCCGCCGCACTGCAGGGCCTCGAGCGCCGCCAGCCTCAGGCCCATCCCGGTGCCGAGCATGTCCTCGGAGCCCTCGACACCGTCGTTCATCACCTCGAGATGGAAGGTCGCCTGGTCGGTGCCGACCCCGACCCAGACCCGGCTGGGCCTGGCGTGCTTTGCGCAATTGCGAAGCGCCTCGGCGAGGACCGACTGCGCCAGGGGCTCGAGCCCCGCCGGCACCTCGGCACCCGGCTCCCACTCGACCTCGATCGGCAGCCGCTGGTAGTAGCGCCCGAGACGCTCCAGCTCTTCGCCGAGGGTGGCGCCGGTGTCCAGCGGCGGCGGGGTGAGCGGCCGCGAGACCGCGTCGCGGAGGTCTGCCAGGGCGTGCTGGATCTCCTCGGCGCAGCGGTCGAGCTCGGTGCGGCTCAGCTCGCGACCGGAGCCGAGCGCCAGCGAGACGCCGAACAGCCGCTGCACGACGCGCTCGTGTAGGTCGCGTGCCAGGTCGAGGCGAGTCGAGAGGATCCTCGCCCGGACCTGCTGGGTGACCCCGATTCGGGCGCTGGCGGCGAGCGCCGCCGCCTTGCCGATCGCCATCATCGTCTGGCGCTCGAACTTGGTCATCGTGAACTCGCGCCCGCCGCGGTCGGCGAAGATCACCCCCAACCAGTGCCCGGCGGCTGAGACGGGGGTGCAGCTCATCGTCGAGAAGCCCTCGAAGCCGACGAAGCGCTCCGGCACCTCGCCGTCCAGCCCAGCCACCTCGACCACCCGGTCCTCGGAGAGGGCCCGCTGGGCGATCGGGGTCTCATCCAGGGTGCCGTGGATCTGCGACATGATCCCCGGCTCCACCCCGTGGCTTCCGACCGGGACGACCAGCTTGCGGGCGTCGTCGTAGAGCAGCAGGCCGGCGCGGTCCATCGAGGCGAGGCGGCAGACCGCCTCGCAGAGCCGGTCGTAGAACTGACTTCCCCCCAGCTCCCACTCGTCGTCGAACTCGGGCACCAGGCCGGCGATCACGTCGAGGGCCTCTGTCTCGGGCGCGGCGAAGGGCTCGTGAGTATCCATCGGGTGCCTATATGAAACCGCGCCCGGCTTTCTCGCGCAGTTAGATTTGAGTGATGAGTGGTCCCCAGCGCTTCGTCGACCTCTCCGCCCCGATCGAGGCGAGCCCCGAGGGGACGCCCGAGTTCCTCGGCACCGCGATCGACTACCTCGATCACGCGGGTGGCGCGGCCGAGGTCGAGGCCCTGTTCGGGGTCCCACCGCGGCTGCTTCGTGACGGCGAGGGCTGGACCCGGGAGACGATCACGCTCGGCACCCACAACTCCACCCACGTCGATGCGCCCTACCACTACAACTCGCGGATCCGGGGACGAGCGGCGCAGACGATCGAGGAGCTTCCCCTGGAGCTGTTCTTCGGCCCGGGCGTGGTCGTCGACGCGACCGCCTCCGAGGACGGCGACGCCCTCAGCGCCGAGCAGATGGAGGCCGGGATCGATGCCGCTGGCCACCGCCTCAGCGAGAGCGACATCGTCCTGGTGCGCAGCGGGCGGGACGCCTTCTACGGGCAGGACGACTACGTCGCCCGAGGCCCCGGGGTGTCCGCCGCGGCCACCCACTGGCTGTTCGACCGGGGCGTCCGGGTGATGGGCATAGACGCCTGGGGCTGGGACCGTCCCCTTCACCTGCAGGCCGCGGAGGCGCTGGAGCGAGACGAGCCGGGGATCTTCTGGGAGGCGCACCAGGCCGACCTCCCCTACTGCCAGATCGAGCGCCTGGTCAATCTCGGCGAGCTGCCCCCGACGGGGTTCGAGGTCGCCTGCTTCCCGCTGCCGATCCGCGGCGCCAGCGCGGCGCCCGCCCGGGTCGTCGGAATCATCTCCTGAGCCGGGCCTCGCTCCCGCGCCGAGAAGCACCTTAGGGCCCTATGGGCCCACAACCTTGCGTTCGGCATCGAAAAGAGGGTCCTGGGGGAGCGGCAAGATGGGCGACCGTGAACTGGAACTCGACGGCGGTCTTCTCGCTGCTCGCGACGCTCGTGATCGGGGCCCTGGTCGCGCTGCAGCCGCCGGTCAACTCGGAGCTGGGGAGGCGGACCAGCGATCTCGGCGCGGCCTTCATAAGCGTCAGCATCACCTTCCTGCTGCTCGGGGCGATCCTCCTCGCCTTCGGCGACGTCGGCTCACTCTCCAAGGTCCGGGAGGTGCCGGCGATCTACCTCACAGGCGGCCTCTACGGGGCCGCCTTCGTCGCCGTCTCGCTGGTCACCGTGCGCCATCTCGGTGCCGGAACGACGATCGCGCTGCTTGTCTCCGCCCAGCTGATCGTCGCCGCCCTGCTCGACCAATTCGGCCTCCTGGGGCTCGAGCAGGTCTCGCTGTCACCGCTGCGGTTGATCGGCATCGCGACCCTGATCTACGGCACCGTGCTGGTCACGGTGCGCTGAGCGCTCAGACGAAGGCCGATGGTGAGCGGTGGCCCTTTGAGAGAATCCGGCCCGATGAATGGGGGAGCGAGGAGTCCCCGGCGGCTGCCGAGGGCAGCGCGAGCGCTGGCGACGCTGGCCCTGGCGCTGCTCTGGGCCGCGAGCGCGGCGCAGGCGGCCACCACCCCGGCCGAGAAGCTGATCCGGACCTACTCGCCGATCCAGATGCTCCGCTCGCAGGAGAACGGGATCTGTGACGAGAGCGAGGAGCAGTTCCAGCCGATGTCCGTCGGAGTCGTGCTCGGCAACCCCATGGTGCAGCTGAAGCACTACGAGAACGGCAAGTCGAAGACGGTGAAGATCGCCCCGACCGCCGCCGACATAGCCGGCCTCGACGGCACCTACTACCTCAACCTGCCCGGGAACCCGCTCAACCCGGAGTGCACCTACGCCAAGGCCTTCGACCGGTTGCGGTCGGCCGGCAAGACGCCCCCGATCACCTACGCCCACATCGCCCGTGAGACCGGCCATTCCGGCTTCGTGATCCAGTACTGGTTCTTCTACTACTTCAACCAGTTCAACGACCTGCACGAGGGCGACTGGGAGGGGATGCAGGTCGCTTTCGAGGCCGACTCGGCGACGCAGGCCCTGAGGCAGGGGCCGAGCCGGATCGCCGTCTTCCAGCACGGCGGGGGCGAGGCGGTCGACTGGGACGACGACGAGGTCGAAAAGGATGGGACCCACCCGGTGGTCTACCCGGCGGCGGGCTCGCACGCGACCTTCTTCGAGTCGGCGATCTTCGTCGAGAACGGCCAGGGGGGTGCCGGCCTCGGCTGCGACAACACCAGCGACCCGGTGCGGCGGCTGGCGCCACGCCCGGTGCGGATCCCAACCTATCCCGCGGTCGGCAGCCCGGCGCAGTGGCTGACCTACGAGGGCCACTGGGGCCAGCGCGAGAAGGGCTACAACACCGGCCCCACCGGGCCCAACACCAAGACCCAGTGGACCGAGCCCTTCACCTGGATGGACGGGTTGCGCTCGGCCAGCCCGAAGCTGCCAGCGGGCGCGCTGCTCGGTCCGGCAGCGACCAGCGCCTTCTGCGGCACCGTCGCCGCGATGTCGCACCTGGTCAACCTCGAAGCGCAGTCGCGCTTCGGGCTGATCATCCTGCTGGCGATCGCCGCCCTGCTGATCGCGATCCCCGTGATCATCACGACCTGGCGGCCGGCGGACCCGGTGCCACTGCGCCAGCAACGGGCCCTCGGGCAGCTGCTCCGCGCCGCCCGCAAGCTCTACGGACGCCAGTGGCGGGTGTTCATCCCGATCGCGGTGACCTCGCTGGCGGTCCTGGCCGCGGTCCAGGGCATCTCCTGGCTGTTCGGCCGGCTGGTCGGCGAGACCGAGGTCGGCGGGCTGCTCGGCCCGGCCGGCGCCCAGGCCCCGATCAAGGACCTGATCACCTCGATCGCCCAGCCGCTCGGCTTCGCGGTCGGCGCCGGCGCCGTGATCGCCAACCTCTCCCTGCTCGACCGGGGAGCCGAGAGCGGCGTTGTCGCCTCCTACCGGCTGATGTTCAGCCGCTTCTGGCGGCTCGTCTTCGGCCAGTTCGCGGTGAGCGCGCTGACAGCGCTGATCGCCCTGACCGTGATCGGCATCCCGATCGCGATCCGCAAGTACGTCGACTGGACCTTCGTCCAGCAGGAGATCATCTTCAACGACCGCTCGATCCGCGAGGCGATGCGGGAGAGCTCCAACGCGGTTCGCGGCAAATGGTGGTGGACGGTGCGGGTGATAGTCATCTTCTGGGTGATCGGAATCGCCGTCGGCCCGATCCTCACCTTCGTTCTGATCTTCGCCAACTTCTCGCTGATCGTCGTCAACCTGGTCGGCTCGATCGTCTACGCGGTCCTCGTCCCCTACGTCGCCTCGGGACGCACCCTCCTGTATTTCGATCTCGAGAAGCGGCTCGCGGGCCGCGCGCCCGTGCCGAAGCGCGACTGGCGGCGGCTGTGGACCCGGCGAGTGCCGAGCCCCCAGCCCGGCTAGGACCCGAGCGGGGGGTCACTCCCTCCGGTGCGAGACCGTCGCCGTCGCCTGCGCCACCGGCTTCACTGCGACGTAGTCGATGTTGACGTTCTCCGCGCGCTCCAGGGTGAAGGCGATCACCTTGGCCACGTCGTCGGCGGCGAGCGGGTCGATGCCGCGGTAGACCCTGCCGCCCGCTGCTCGTCGCCCCCGAACCGGACCAACGAGAACTCTGTCTCGACCATCCCGGGGGCGATCTCGGTGATCCGGATCGGGCGTCCCAGCAGCTCGGCCGCCGGAGCGCCATGGGACGGCCATAGCTCGCTTCCGCTCGCCTGTGGCCCGGGCGGGGACTTCCCGGCGGAGCGGACCCGGACGCCGAGAAGAGGGCGCTCGAGGTGGAGTACTGCAAGCCGCGCCTGCGCGAGCCTTTCATCGAGGCGCTCGCGCAGGCCAGCATGGAATCGATCCCGGGATCTTCGCGAAGTACTTGCTCCGCGCGGTTTGAGCTCCGAGGCTCGAGTCGCTGATCGCGACCAATCGGGGCGCCCGGATTTGAACCGGGGACCTCACCGACCCGAACGGTGCGCGCTACCAGGCTGCGCCACGCCCCGAGAGCCGCGGATTATCTCAGGAGACGGCCTCGATCGCTCGCTCGATCTGGGAGAGGGTCGGCGAGTCCTGGAGGGTCCTGGTGCCACCCGGCCCGTTGACGATCGCCGAGGGCTCGGCCCGCAGCCCGAGCCCGCGCGCGGTCTCGTCCTGGGCCTCGAGCCGCTTGGTTATCGCCCCATCCTCACCACCGCCCGCGGCGAAGTCGTCCTTCCACTGGGGCACGTCTAGCTCCCCGATCGAGTTGGCGATCGACTCCAGCAGGTTGTCGGTCACTCCGAAGCGCTCGGCCTGGGCCTGATTTCGGAACAGCAGATAGACGTACTGCCAGAGGTAGCCCTGCACGCCGGCGGCCTCGTTGGCGATGAAGCCCTCCTGGACAGCGCGTTCCGAGAAGGAGTAGTTGCGGTAATCGAGGCGGACATCTCCGGAGCGCACGTAGTCGTTGACGAGCCCCGGAACCGTCGCCAGGAACTGCTGATCGCAGCCCTTGCACTGGACGTCGTTGTAGACCTGCACCGAGACCGGCGCGTCGGAGGAGCCGAGACGCTCTCCGGCCTGTGGGACGCCGCCGAAGACCTCCTGGGCGTCGTCGATCCCGTCCAGCTTGATCACCGAGGGCCCGGCCTTCTGGGTCGCGATGTTGACGATCGCCGTTGAGAGCGCCACCAGCCCGATCGCCAGCATCGCGGCGACCAACCAGCGGCCGCGGCGGGCCTCGGTCCTGGGAACGGCGGCCTCCATCTAGCCGGCCACCGCCGTGTAGTAACGGACGGCGAGCCCGGTTAGAAGCGTCTTGAAGCCCTCCTCGACGGTCAGCCCCTCGGACTCGGCGAAGCGCTCCAGCCCCTGCTCCTCGATCGCCACGCTGCGGCGCACCACCTCGGCGACCAGATCGGGGTGCTGGTCGCAGAAGAAGGCGCCCATCGAGTAGAGATCGGTGTCCATCAGCGACTCGATGAATGCGTCGCTGCCGGCGACCGCTCCCGTAGCTGGGTCCGCGTCGGGCATCGCCACATCGTAGATTGAGGCGGTGGCCGGCCGCGATCAGATCGTCTCCTTCTGCGACCAGGTGCTCGAGGTCGCCCGCTTCGACGACTACGGCCCCAACGGGCTGCAGGTACCGGGGTCGGATGAGGTCGAGCGGGTGATCACCGGGGTATCGGCCCATCGTGAGCTGATCGAGCGCGCCGTCGCCGCCGGCGGCCAGATGCTGATCACCCACCACGGCCTCTTCTGGGACTTCCTGCCGCGGGCGCTTAGCGATCCGATGGCCGAGCGGCTGCGGCTGGCGCTCGGGGCGGGCCTCTCGATCGCCGCCTACCACCTGCCGCTCGACGCCCACCGTGAGATCGGCAACAACGCCCTGCTCTGCGAGATGCTCGGCTTCGAGCTCGAGCCGCAGGGCTGGGCCGAGGTCAAGGGGCGTCCGATCGGGGTGATCGGGCACGACTCCGAGGGGATCGCCTCCGCCGAGCTGGCCGCGAGGGTCGCCCGAGCCCTCGGCCGTGAGCCGCTCCTCCTCGGGGCCGGTCCCGAGCGGGTGCGGCGGATCGGCATCGTCAGCGGCGCCGGGGCCTCCGAGATCCATGCGGCGGTGAAGCTCGGGCTCGATGCCTTCCTGACCGGGGAGCCGGCCGAGCACGTGATGGCAGATGCAGCCGAGGGCGGCATCCACTTCATCGCCGCCGGGCACTACGGGACCGAGACGGCCGGGATCAGGCGGCTGGGCGAGCTGGTCGCCGAGCGCTTCGGGATCGAGCACTCCTTCATCGAGGTGCCCAACCCGATCTGAGCCGCCGCCGCCGAGAACTCCAAACGCCCTCCCAATGCGAAAGGAATCCCGACTCTCGCGGACGCCCCTCCGGGGTGGGTGAATCCCCGCAATTTGCGGCGAAATTGATTGACACATCCGCCTTCCCCGGTAGATTTCCAACAGAACTTGAAACGAGGAAGGGAAGGTCCTCTGTGGCCAATCATCTGACGCCCACCGAACTCGCTGACGAGCTTCACATGAAGCGCAAGGACGTCATCGACAAGTGCATGCAGATGGGTGTTCCGATCTTCCACGGCCGCATCGACCGCGCCCTGTTCGAGACCTCGCTGCGAAGCATCGCCGAGCCCGGCAAGAGCCAGCCCTCGACCGTCTGAGTCCGCCGCCGGCGGGCGGCTCCCGGTAGCAAATAGACTCCTCCCCCGGAGCCTGGGGCGCCCCTGCGCGGCCCGGCGAGAACCAGCGAGGAGAGAGATGGAGCAAGCCACAGCCGCCGCCGCCGGCCGGTCCGACCCCGAGCGGGGAACCGGGTCGAAGACGATCGCCGACCTGCTTCCGCTGGCAGCTCAGCGCTACGGCGACTCTCCCGCGGTCATGTACAAGGAGGAGAACGGCGCCTGGGCGACGCGCTCTTTCGGCGAGCTGCTGGAGGTCTCCCGCTCGCTCTCGCTCGGGCTGATCGGCCTGGGAATCGAGGCGGGGGACAAGGTCGCGATCCTCGCCAACACCCGCCCGGAGTGGACCTACTTCGACTTCGCAGCGCTCTGTGCCGGGGCGACCGTGGTCCCGATCTACCAGACCAACTCCCCCGAGGAGTGCCGCTACGTGCTCGAGAACTCCGACGCGAAGGCGGTGATCGTCGAGGACGACGAGCAGATGGAGAAGATCCGCGAGGTCCGCTCGCAGGCGCCGATGCTCGAGCACGTGATCCGGATGATCGGCTCAGGCGAGGACACGATCTCCTTGGACGAGCTGATCGCGGCCGGCTCCGAGGTGGCCGAGTCGCGGTTCCAGGAGCGGTTCTCGGCGGTGACCCCGGATGACATCTGCACCTTCATCTACACGTCGGGGACGACCGGACCGCCGAAGGGCTGCATCATCAGCCACGGCAACTACCGCGCGATGCTCGACATGGTGGCCGAGCGCGGCGCCCTCGGGATGGACGGGGAGGGCCCGGGCACCGAGGAGATCAGCTATCTGTTCCTGCCCCTGGCCCACTCCTTCGCCCTGCTGATCCAGCTGGCCTGCGTCGAGCTGGGAGCGACGATCGCCTACTGGGAGCGCGACCCGTTGAAGATCGTTCCCAACCTCTCCGAGGTCCGCCCCACCTACTTCCCGTCGGTGCCGAGGATCTTCGAGAAGATCTACACGGCTGCCAATGCCGCCGCCGAGAAGGAGGGCGGCCTGAAGAAGACCGTCTTCGACTGGGCGATAGGGGTCGGCCGGCGGATGCGCGAGGCAGAGCGTTCCGGGCGGCAGCCCGGCTGGCTGCTGCGCAAGCAGTACGAGTTCGCCGACAAGCAGGTGCTCTCGAAGATCCGCGGCCTGTTCGGAGGGCGCCTGCGCCTGGCGACCAGCGGCGCGGCGCCGATCAATCCCGAGATCCTCAGCTTCTTCGACGCCGCCGGCGTGCTCGTGCTCGAGGGATGGGGGATGACCGAGACCTCGACCGCGGCGACGATCTCCACGCCCGAGGACTTCAAGATCGGGACGATCGGCAAGCCCTTCCCCGGTTGCGAGGTGAAGATCGCGGACGACGGCGAGATCCTGGTCAAGGGCCCGAACGTCTTCCAGGGCTACTACAAGAACGAGGAGGCGACCCGCGAGGCCCTGGTGGACGGCTGGCTTTACACGGGGGACATCGGTGAGGTCGACCCCGACGGCTTCCTGCGGATCACCGGCCGCAAGAAGGACATCATCATCACCGCCGGGGGGAAGAACATAACCCCCGCAAATCTCGAGGCGGAGATCAAGCAGCACCCGCTGGTCTCCCAGTGCGTGGTGATCGGCGATCGCCGCCCCTACCTGGTGGCGCTTGTCACCCTCGACCCCGAGGAGGCGGTCGGCTACGCCAAGGAGCACGGTCTCCCCCCCGATCCCGCCGAGCTGGCAAAGAACCCCGAAATGAGGGCCGGGATCGAGGCCCACGTCGAGAAGATCAACGAGAAGTTCGCCCGGGTCGAGCAGGTGAAGAAGATCTCGATCCTCCCCGCCGATCTCTCCCAGGAGGGCGGCGAGCTGACCCCGACGCTGAAGGTGAAGCGCTCGGTCGTCACCTCCAAGTACGCCGGGCAGATCGACTCGCTCTACGCGACTTGACCCCGGTTGGGGGTCAGGGACAGCGGCTCGGCCTCGGGTCGAAACGGTCGCGGCTCAGCCTGTCCCGGCCGCGGCCGCAGTCGATCCGCAGGTCGCGGGTGAAGTCGCGGGCTCTGATCTTGTCGGCCCCGGGACCGCCGAGATAGCGGTCGCGACCGCCGCTGAACTCCAGGGTGCCCTCGCTCGCCTGGCGGTCGAGGACGTCGTTGCCTGGCCCGCCGATCAGCGTGTCGGGGCCTTCGAGTCCGATCATTCTGTCGTTGCCCGGTCCGCCGATGATGCGGCCAGCGCCGAGCCCGGTCTGGCCGAAGTCGTTTCCGGGGCCGAGGTCGAAGAGGGTCGGGGGGAAGCCCTCGGCGGCAAACACCGGCTCGATCAGCGCCAAAAGTAGGCCTTCCTCGATCGTGTCGCGGCCGTTGCCGGAGCGGGCGATGATCCGTACAGCGCCGCCGCCGCCCAGCGGGCAATCGGCGTGGCTCACGGCGATCACGCATGGCGGCGCCACCGCGACGCCCTCGACCCCGTCCTCGACCAGGATGTGGCTGCTGTTGATGTCGAAGTCGATCCTGATCTCGTTTCTCTCGTTTGGATCGGAGACGGCACGAACTGTGTTCGAGTTGACCGAAACGTGGGTGACCGCGGCCGCTGTCGCGGGCAGCGCCGCCGCAAGCGCCAGTAGCGCCACCAGCGTCCCCCACGAGACAGCAGCTCCCCTCATGGCCTGGACGGTACCCGAGCGAGCTGTGTTTTCAAAGCGCAGCGGACGTCTCTACGGGCGCGCTGCGGTCAGGACGCCTCGCCCGACTGACGCAGCAGGGCTGAGGTCGTCTGCTCAAGCACCCGCCGCCAGGCGGAGGTCTGCTCGGGCTCCTCCTCGGAGACCTGCTTGATCACCTTGCGGACCCGGCGGGCGGAGATCTCGATGTCGTGGCGCTCGGCGATCTCCTGGTAGCGCTTGTAGTCCTTGGCCAGGGCGACGGTGACCGACTCGAAGCCGTGCCGGGCGATCGCCAGCCGCTGCGAGTAGTCCATCACCGAGGTCCCGAACATCAGCTCGTCGTTCGGCTCGGGCTCGATCAGCAGGATGTCGACGCCGGGGTACTTCTCCTGCCAGAAGGCGACGGCCTGGTGCAGGCGGGCGTGGGCGATCAGCTTGAAGGTCTGGTTGGCGATCGCCGGCAGGCCCATGTCGGAGACCCGCCGCACCCGCGTCCCGAGGAAGGTGGGGATCTGGCGCTTGAAATCGTTGACGTAGGGGACCAGGGGGTTGACGACGACGATGAACTTGGCCCCGCGTTCGACCGCGATGTCGACGTTCGTGGTCGAGCGGATCCCTCCGTCGATCAGCTGGCGTCCCTTCAGCTCCACCGGCTCATAGACCACGGGCAGCGCAGTCGAGCACTCGACCGCCTTGGAGATCGGCACGTCGGCCCAATCGCCCTCCCCGAGGATGATCCGCTCGCAGGTGTCGAGGTCGGTCGCGGTCAGGTACAGCTCGCGGTCGAGCAGGCGGAAGTCGTTGACCCGGTCGGGGTCCGAGAGCACCTCCTCGACGTAGCGGCCGATCCCGCTGCCGGAATAGATGCCGGTTGGCAGCCCCTCGGCGAGCCCGACGCCGAAGTCCATCAGGGAGACGTCGCTGAGGTTGGAGAGCAGCTTGCGGGCCGTGCCGACCAGCCGCAGCGGCATCACCGCCGCCTTCTCCAGGTAGGCGCGGTAGTTGGGGCGCAGAAGGGTCCCCAGGTCGACGTCCTGGATCGGCGAGGGCAGGCGCTTGTTAAGCACCCGCATCATCTCCTCCGGCGTCACCCCGTTGGCGAGCATCGAGGCTACGAAGGAGCCGGCGCTGGTGCCGACGTAGACGTCGAACTCGTTCACCGTACGGTTGACCGCGAGCAGGTCGAAGGCTCGCAGGGCCCCGATCTCGTAGACCCCGCCTGTGAATCCCCCGCCGCCGAGGACAAGAGCTGTCTTCGAACGGCGCCTTCTTGTTCGAGTCGCCTTCCGACCCTGGCCGGAAGTCGTCTCGAGCTTGACGACCTTGCCCATGTGAACGCCAATTATCGCATGCTGGCCGGGCAGCCAGGCTCCGGGCAGGGCCGCTCGCCCGCCTCTCCCAGGACGCTAACCTCGGCCGCTTGCCCGGAACCGCAGGCATTCGAGCCCTGTTCCCAGCCGTGCTCGTGGCTTTTGCCACGATCTCAGGCGTGGCCGATCCCGCGGCGGCTCTGCCCGCCCGGGGGCCGCTGCCCAATCCCGACCGGCCGGCGGCGACGCCGGTCGCGGGCGGTGCTGCGGCCTCCGGCAAGCTGAGCCGTGGCGAGCTCTGCCGGGCGCTGCGCAGACGGCTGGTCCGCGGTGGAGGTCGCGCCAGCGGGGTGTTCGTGCTCAACGCCGCCAGCGGCAGGGCCGTCTGCGGCCACGATGCCCGCACCCGCCGGCCGCTCGCCTCGAACATGAAGATCTTCACCACGGCGACCGCGCTGGGGCGATTCGGGCCGGACGCACGCCTCCCGACCCGGCTGCTGGCGACCGGGCAGCTCGACCAGCGTGGGGTGCTGCGCGGCAGCCTCTACCTGAAGGGCGGCGGCGACCCGGCGCTTGGCTCTCCGCCCTTCTACGACACCTTCCTCGGCGGCCTCGGCACGAACCTCTTCGCGCTGACCCGGCGGGTCCGGGCGGCGGGCATCGGCGGGTCAGCGGCCGCCTCTTCGCCGATGACTCCTTCTTCGACCGGCTTCGCGGGGTCGCCGATTCCGGCTACCGGACGAGCCCCTACATCGGCCCCCTGTCGGGGCTCTCCTTCAACTCCGGGTTCTCGAGCTCGAGCGCCCGCAGCTTCGCCTCCAACCCCGCCCGCCTCGCCGCGGCGAAGCTCGCCCGCTCGCTCCGCAGCACGGGGTCAAGGTGAGGGCTCGGGTGGCGATCCACAGAGCCCCGGCGCGAGGAGCCCGACCACTCGGCGTGGTCCGCTCGCCGCGGATGGTCGCGGCTGACCAACGAGACCGACGTCGACTCCAACAACTTCTTCGCCGAGATGCTGCTGAAAGGGATCGGCGCCCATTACGGGGCCGCCGGCAGCACCCGCGCCGGCGCCCGGGTGGTCGAGAGCTTCGCCCGAAACCATGACTCCGCAGTCCACGCCGTTGACGGCTCCGGGCTGACCCGCACCAACAAGGCGTCGCCGGCCGCCGTGGTCAGGCTGCTGCGCTCGGTTCGCTCCGAGGACTTCGGCGGCGCCTTCGTCCGCTCGCTGGCGGTCGCGGGGCGCGAGGGCACCGTCGCCGACCGCATGCGGGGCAGCGCCGCGGCCGGCCATTGCCGCACCAAGACGGGGACGATCAGCGGTGTGAGCAACCTCTCCGGCTACTGCTTCAACCGCTCCGGAAAGCCGATGGTCTTCTCGATCCTGATGGCGAGCGTGCGAAACCTCGATCTCGCCCACCTCGAACAGGACCGGATGGCAGCCCTGATCGCCCGCTACTGAGGGGTGGGACCTTTCAAGCGCCTATATGGCGGCTCAAAGGTCCCACGTCCGGTGGGTGTGGCAGAAGGGTAAGAGTCGCGCGAGGTCGGTCAGGCGACCGCGTAGAGGCGCCACTCCCCGGGACGCCATTCAGGTCCCGGACCCCGCGGTCGGCGAACTCGATCCCCGAGCCCACCACGAGGTCGCGGACGGTCTGGGAGACGAGCATCTCCCCGGGCGCCGCGGCGGAGCTGACCCTGGCGCCGATGTGGACGGCGATCCCGCCGAGATCCTCGCCGATCCGCTCGCACTCGCCGGTGTGGACCCCGGCCCGGATCGGCAGGTCGAGCGGCTCCAGCGCCCGGCCGATCTCGGCCGCTGCGGTTATCGCCCGGGCCGGCCCGTCGAAGCTGGCCAGCAGCCCGTCCCCGGTTCGACTTGACGTAGCTGGCCCCGCTGCCGCTCGATCTCGCTGCGGCAGATGCGGTCATGCTCGGAGAGGAGCTCGCCGCCAGCGCAGATCGCCCAGCGATGCGGCCCGCTCGGTCGAGCCGACGATGTCGGTGAACAGGACCGTGGCCAGGGCCCGCTCCGGCGGGCGGCCCGCTGCGCTGGCCGGTGAGGAACTCCTCGATCTCTCCGAGCACCGCCTCCTGGTCTCCAGCGACCGGCGATGTGATCCTCGTCCGGGCAGCTCCACGGCCTTCGCGCCCGGAATGCCCTCAGCGACCACTCTTGACTGGGCCGCGGGGATCACTCGGTCGCCGGCCCGCCACATGATCAGACTCGGCACCTTGATCGGTGGCAGCAGGGGGCGGACGTCGATCTGCTCGTACATCTGCCTGCAGAGCTCCTCGATCCCGCCGGGACCGGAGCCGTTACGCAGCAGCCGGGCCCACCAACGGCCTGCCTCCTCGTCCTCCGCCAGGCTGGGCGCCCAGAGCTTCAGCAGGGCAGGGCTCCCCCACTCCTTCTCCATGATCGCCAGGAAGCCGCGCAGGGCGTCGACCTCGCTCCCCTGCGGGTAGTCGGGGGCGACGGCCATCCGAGCGTAGGTTGCGAACTCGATCAGAGCGGTGGTGCGCTCGGGGTGGGTGGCGGCGAACATGGTCGCAGCCGAGCCGCCCTCCGAGACCCCGAAGACCGCGGCCGACGCGAGCTCCGGCCGCGTCGAGCACGGCGATCATGTCCTCGGTGACCGCCTCGATCGTGTAGGCGCCGGCGTCGCGGTCGGAGAGCCCCATGCCGCGCTTGTCGAAGCAGATCACCCGGGCGAAGGAGGAGAGGCGATCGAAGAATCGCGCCGCCTGGGGCAGCTCCCCCACGATCTCCAGATGGCTGACGAAACCGGGGACGAAGATCATCTCCACCGGCCCCTCGCCGATCGTCGTATAGGCGATCGAGACCCCGTCGTTCTCCGCGTAGAGAGATCGGCGCCATCTCCATGGCTCGATCCTACGGCTCAGCCGCCGAGCAGCTCGCGCAGGCCGACCTCGTCGAGCACCTCGACACCGAGCTTCTCCGCCTTGGCCAGCTTCGAGCCCGGGCTCTCGCCGGCGATCACGTAGTCGGTCTTCTTCGAGACCGAGCTGGTCACCTTGCCGCCGCCGGCGCGGACAAGGGCGGTCGCCTCCTCCCGGGTCAGCCCCTCCAGGGTGCCCGTCAGGACCAGGGTCCTGCCCTCCAAGGGACCGCCGGTGGTGCGGCGCTCGGAAGGGTCCTGCTCCATCCGCAGGCCCTTCTCCCGCAGCTTCTCGACCAGCGCCCAGGTGTTCTCGTCGGCCAGCGACTCGGCGATCTGCAGGGCCATCACGGGTCCCACCCCCTCGACGTCGGCGAGCTGCTCGGGTTCGGCGGCGCGAATCGCGTCGATCGAGCCGAAGTGGTCGGCGAGCGCCGTGGCGGTGACGTAGCCGACTCCGGGCAGCCCGAGCGCGTAGAGCACCCGGGTGAAGCGGCGACCACGGGCCGACCTCGATCGATGCGACCAGGTTGCGGGCCGAGACCTCGCCGAAACCCTCCAGGCCGGTCAGCCTCTCCTCGGTCAGCTCGAATATGTCGGCGACGTCGGAGATCAACCCCTCGTCGAGGAAGCGAAGCGCCTGCTTCTCGCCCAGCCCGTCGATCTCCATCGCCCCTTTGCTGACGAAGTGCTTGACGTGCTGATAGGACTGGCCCGGGCAGCCGGAGCGGTTGGGGCAGATCGTGAAGACGCTGTCTTCAGGCTTCATGGTCTCGGTCCCGCAGGCAGGGCACTTCTTCGGCGGCTTCGGCCGCCGGGTCCGCTTCGGCCGCCGCTGGAGCATCGGCGAGACAACCTGGGGGATGACGTCGCCGGCCCGCATCACCACCACCTCGTCGCCCTCGCGGACGTCCTTGCGGGCCAGGTCCTCCTCGTTGTGGAGGGTCGCGGTGGAGACGGTGACGCCGCCGACGTGGACGGGCTCGAGCATCGCGAAGGGCAGCAGGTGGCCGGTGCGGCCGACGTTCCAGACGATCTTTCGCAGCTTCGTCGTCGCGGTCGTCGGCGGGAACTTCCAGGCGATCGCCCAGCGCGGCTCGCGCCCCACCACGCCAAGCTCGCGCCAGAGCGCCCGCTCGTCGACCTTGACGACGACGCCGTCGATCTCGAAGTCGAGCTCGTCCCGGCGATCCTGCCACCAGATGCAGCGCTCGACCACGGCGTCGATTCCCTCGTGGTGGCCGGTGTCGGGGTTGACCTTGAAGCCGTGCTCGCGAAGCCACTCGACCTCGTCGGTGTGGGTGGCGAGGTCGAGGCCCTCGGTCGCGCCTAGCCCGTAGCACCAAACCGAGAGCGGTCGCTCGGCGGCGAGCGCCGGATCGAGCTGGCGGATCGAGCCGGCTGCCGAGTTCCGGGGGTTGGCGAAGGTCGGCTCGCCCGCCGCAGCGCGGCGCTCGTTGAGCTCGGCGAAGGCGGCGATCGGCAGGTAGACCTCGCCCCGAACCTCGACCAGCGCCGGCGCCTCCTCGACCCGAAGCGGGATCGCGCCGATCGTCCGCAGGTTGCGGGTGACGTCCTCGCCGACCCTGCCGTCGCCCCGGGTTGCGCCGCGGACGAAGACGCCGTCGCGGTAAGTGAGCGAGATCGCCAAGCCGTCGATCTTCGGCTCCGTCGTGTAGCTGAACTCCGACGTCGTGATGTCGAGCCGCTTCAGGTGGTTGCGGATCCGCGACTCCCAGGCGCGCAGCTCCTCCTCGTCGCGGGCGTTGGCGAGCGAGAGCATCGGCTCGGCGTGCTCGATCCGCTCGAACTGCTCGAGCGGCGGCGCGCCGACCCGCTGGGTGGGCGAATCGGGGGTGCGAAGCTCGGGGTTCTGCTCCTCGATCCCCCGCAGCTGGTCGATCAGCCGGTCGTAGTCGTCGTCGCCGATCTCCGGGTTGTCGTCAACGTAGTAGAGGCGGTTGTGGCGCTCCAGCACCCGCCGCAGCTCCGCCGCGCGCTTGGCAGGGGCCCTGGCGCTCACCGCTCCGCTGCCGCGGCTCTCGCGGAGGCCAACCTCATCATCGACTCCAGGTCGCGGTCCCGCAGGCCTCCGATCCCGCCGTGATCAGTGAGGTCGAAGTGGACAGGCGTCACCGAGACCCGCCCCTTGGCGATCGCCGAGAGGTCGGAGCCCTCCTCGTCCTTGAAGGAGGGCTCGAAGCCGTAGATCTCATAGCGGCTGCGTCCGGACCCCTCGTCCGTGTCGACCAGCTTCAGCTCATCGTTGTAGAGGCGCTTTCCGAGATGGGTGACCTCCACCCCCTCGGGCTCTGCGGCCGGGCAGTTGATGTTGAAAAGGGTGCCCTCCGGCATCGGTTCGGAGATCAGGCGTCCGCACCAGCTGCGCCGTGAAGGAGGCGGCGACCCCGAAATCGAAGACGCGCCCGAAGCGGAAGTCCATCTCTCGCTTCGCCGACTGCTGGGACACGGCCACCGCGGGCAGCCCCAGGACGATTCCCTCGAAGGCGGCGGCGACCGTGCCAGAGTAGGTGACGTCGTCGCCGAGGTTGGCGCCGTGGTTGATCCCGGAGACGATCAGGTCCGGCTTTTGCCCGAGCAGGCCTAGGTCGGCGAAGCGGACGCAGTCGACCGGTGTCCCGTCGGTGGCGAAGCCGCTCGATCCGTCGCCGAAGGCGACCTCCTCGACCGTCAGTGGGGATCGTGTGGTGATGCTGCGCGCGGTCGCGCTGCGATTCGAGTCGGGGGCGATTACGTGGACCTCGACCTCCTCGATCCGCCTCAGCTCGCGACGCAGGGCGTGGAGACCCTCGGCGTTGATGCCGTCGTCGTTGGTCAGCAGGACTCTCATCGGCTCGATTCTACGGTGGCGATTCTTGGGCTCTAATAGGCGACCGAGGCGAGGTAGAGGCCGTGTGCAGGGGCCGTTTCCCCTGCATTCTCGCGGGGAAGGCCTCCGAGCAGGGCGTCGAAATCGGCAACCGTCCGGCGGCCGCTGCCTACCTCGAGCATGGTGCCTACCAGGATCCTCACCATGTTGTGCATGAAGGCGTCGGCCTCGATCCAAAAGCAGACGACCGTGCTCGACTCCTCGACCCACTCGGCCCGCAGCACGTCGCGCTGGAAGCGGACGTGGTCGTTGCGCGCCGGAGTGAACGCGGTGAAGTCGTGGGTGCCGAGCAGCTGACGCCGCGCAGACTTCGATCGCTCCGGGATCGAGGCGGTGCGGCCACCAGAGCGCCCGGCCGCGCTCGAACGGGCTCGGGAACCGACGCCGCAGAACCCGGTAGCAGTAGGTGCGCGAGCGTGCGTCCCGGCGGGCATCGAAGCCATCCGCCGCGGGCTCCGCCCGCCGAACCGCCAGGTCGTCGGGCCCGAGGCCATTCAACCGGCGCTCCAGGTCACCCGGGATGCCCGCCCCGGTGCTGAAGCTGGCCACCTGGCCCCAGGCGTGGACGCCCGCGTCGGTCCGCCCGGCCACGGTCACCGTGACCCGGTCTCGCAGGATCGTCGCCAGGCCCGCCTCCAGCTCCCCCTGGACCGTGCGCACACCCGGCTGCGCCGCCCAGCCGTGGAAGCCGGCGCCGTCGTATTCGATCTCGAGGCGTATGGTGGTCAATTCAGGGGCGCTCAAGCTAACGGTCGGCGAGAGGCGTACCCTGGGAGGCGGAGCCGGAAGGCTCTCCGGCACTGCGGATGAGAGGAGCGGCTTGATGTCCAACATGACCGAGAACCAGCGCGCAGGTTTCGAACGCGCCACCTACTCCGGGAGCGCCGAGAGGATCAGGCGGGGATCGGAGAAGGGGACTCGCGTCTACACGGTGATCGCGACGATCGTCGCCGTGGTGCTCTGCGCCGCCGCCCTCGCCCTGCTGGACGGCTGGACGGAATGGGTGGTGCTCGGCGTGATCGTCCTCACGGCGATCGGCTTCATGGCCGCGGTCAACCCGAGACGCCAAGGCTAGAGAGGCGCAAGACCGCCCGCAGGCATCCCAGCAGGGCTGGGATCACCGGTCGCTGTCGCTCCCTCGAGGACGTGGCCGGGCCATTCGTTGTTCCTCGAACCGGTCCTAGACCAGTTCGAGGAAGACCATCTCGGTCGAGTCCGAGCGGCGCGGGCCCAGCTTGACGATTCGCGTGTAGCCGCCGGGCCGCTCCGAGTAGCGAGGGGCGACCTCCTCGAATAGCTTGTGCACCGCGAACTTGTCGTTGTGGAGGGTCGCCAGCGCCTGGCGGCGGGCGTGGAGGTCGCCGCGCTTGGCGAGGGTTATCAGCTGCTCGACCTCCGGCTTCACCGCCTTGGCCTTCGCCTGAGTCGTCTTGATCCGCTCGTGCTCGATCAGCTGCTTCGAGAGGTTGGCCAGCAGCGACCTGCGATGCGCAGCAGGGCGGCTCAGCTTGTTGCGCTTGCGAGCGTGGCGCATGGCTCCGCTTCCCCTCCCGTTCCCGGCGGCCTCAGTCTTGGCGCAGGTCGAGGTTGCGCGAGTGCAGAGTCTCGATCACTTCCTCGATCGACTTCGAGCCGAAGTTTGGGATCGCGTTCAGCTCAGACTCCGACTTGCGGACCAGGTCGCCGACGGTCTGGACCCCGGCCCGCTTCAGGCAGTTGTAGGAGCGGACGCCGAGCTCCAGCTCCTCGATCAGGATCTCGTCGAGGCCGTCGCCGCCGGCCGGCGAACCGTTCTCGGCCAGCGGGTCGGCGGTCATCGCCGAGACCGCCTCGCGGGCGGTCAGCTCCTCGACTCGGTCGGCGTCGGTGAAGATCGCCAGGCTCTTGATGAGGATCTCCGAAGCCTCCCGCAGCGCCGCCGACGGCTCGATCGAGCCGTCGGTCTCGAGCTCCAGGGTGAGCTTGTCGAAGTCGGTTCGCTGCCCCACCCGGGCGGAGTCCACGGCGTAGGAGGCGCGGCGGATCGGCGAGAAGATCGAGTCGATCGGGATCACGCCGATCGGCTGCTCCTCGGTCTTGTTCTCCTCTGCCGGGGAGTAGCCGCGGCCGCGGCCGATCGTCAGGTAGATCTCCAGCTTGGTCTTCTTCTCCAGGGTGGCGATCGGGGCCTCGGGGTTGAGGATCTCGACCCCTGAGGGGAGGTCGATGTCCTTGGCCTTGACATCACCCGGGCCGGTGGCGACCAGCGGCGCCTCGATCTCGTCGGCGTCGGTGTGCATGCGGATGACGATCTCCTTCAGGTTGAGGACGATGTCGGTGACGTCCTCCTTGACGCCCGGCACGGTCGAGAACTCGTGCGCTACGCCCTCGATGCGGACGCTGGTGATCGCCGCGCCGCCGAGCGACGAGAGCAGCACCCGCCGCAGGCTGTTGCCGAATGTGTAGCCGAAGCCCTTGTCGAGGGGCTCGACCGTGAAGGTGCCGCGGGTGTCGTCGCCGGCTTCGGCGCTGATTCTTGGGGCCTGAAAGTCAGTGGGCATGGGTTCCTTGGGTATTGGTGTTCAGAAAACGGGCCCGGACTACTTGGAGTACAGCTCGACGATCAGCTGCTCCTGCACAGGTGCAGAGATCTCGGAGCGCTCCGGGTAGCGCAGGATCTTCGCGGTGAGGGAGTCGTGATCGGCCTGCAACCAGGCCGGCACTGTCGAGACCAGCTCGGTGGCCTGCCGGATCGTCTCGGTTGCGGCCGAGCTCGGCTTCACCGAGATGATCTCCTCGGGGCGCACCTGGTAGGAGGGGATGTCCACCCGACGGCCGTTGATCATCCAGTGGCCGTGCCGGATCAGCTGGCGCGCCTGGCGCCGCGAAGCGGCGAAGCCGAGCCGCACGAGGACGTTGTCGAAGCGGGACTCGAGCAGCCGCAGCAGGTTCTCGCCGGTCACGCCGTCCTGACGCGAGGCCTTGTCGTAATACTCGCGGAATTGCTTCTCGAGGATCTGGTAGTAGCGGCGAGTCTTCTGCTTCTCGCGCAGCTGCACGCGGTACTCGGACTGGCGCATGCGGCCGCGCCCGTGTTCGCCGGGCGGATAGGAGCGCCGCTCGACGCCGCACTTGTCGGTGAAGCACCGTTCCCCCTTGAGGAAGAGTTTCTGGCCCTCCCGGCGGCACTGCTTGCACTGCGGGGAGGTGTCGCGGGCCATCAGACCCTCCTCCTCTTCTTCGGGCGGCAGCCGTTGTGGGCCTGGGGGGAGACGTCCTTGACGGTGCTCACCTCGAGCCCTGCCGCCTGCAGCGAGCGGATTGCGGTCTCGCGGCCCGAGCCGGCGCCCTTGGCGAAGACCTCAACCCGCTCGAGCCCGTGCTCCATCCCCTTCTTCGCGGCCGAGTCGGCGGTGACCTGCGCGGCGAATGGGGTCGACTTGCGCGAGCCCTTGAAGCCGGCGCTGCCCGCCGACTCCCAGGCGATCACGTTGCCCTCGGTGTCGGTGAGGGTGACGATCGTGTTGTTGAAGCTGGTCTTGATGTGCGCCTGCCCGTAGGCGATGTTCTTCTTGACGCGACGCCGCGCCCGGCCCTTCTGTGGCTTCTTCGCCGCCATCCCGCCTACCTCGCGGTCGGCGGCTTGCGCTTGCCGGCGACGCTCATCCGGCGCGGACCCTTGCGGCCCCGCGCGTTGGTCTTCGTCCGCTGGCCCCGCACCGGGAGGCCCCGCCGGTGGCGCAGGCCGCGGTAGGAGCCGATCTCCATCAGCCGCTTGACGCTCTGCGAGCGGTCGCGGCGCAGGTCACCCTCGACCTCGCGCGACTCGACCGCTTCGCGCAGCTTCACGACCTCGTCCTCGGTCAGGTCCTTGACCTGAGTATCGGGGTCGATCTTCGTCTCGGAGATGATCTCGCCCGCCGTCGAGCGGCCGATCCCGTAGACGTAGGTGAGGCCGATCTCGATCCGCTTGTTGACCGGGATGTTGACGCCGGCGATCCGAGCCATCAGACCCTCAGCCCTGCCTCTGCTTGTGGCGCGGGTTCTGGCAGATCACCAGGACCGCGCCGCGGCGGCGGATGATCTTGCACTTCTCGCACATCGGTTTTACGGACGCTCGGACTTTCATCGCCTCGGATTCGTATCGAAAAAGGAAGCCCGCCAGCTCCAGGAGTCGAGCCGCAGGCATGCTCAAACCGGCCCTTGGGCCGACCGGGAAGGATAGCAGGGGACTTGCGTCCGAGCGCCCGCTCAGGCACGGTGGATCAGTCCTCGTGCCAGGGGGTGAGGATCCGCGGTCCCTCCGCGGTCACCGCGACCGTGAACTCGAAGTGGGCGGCGAGCGATCCGTCCTGCGAGTAGACCGACCAGCCATCGTCGTCGATCCGCACAAGCGGGCCGCCGGCGTTGACCATCGGCTCGATCGCGAACACCATCCCCTCCTCCAGCTCCGGGCCCCGGCCCGGCTCGCCGAAGTTCGGAATCTGCGGGTCCTCGTGCATGTCGCGCCCGATTCCGTGGCCGACCAGGGTGCGGATCACCGAGAAGCCGTCGAGCTCGACCCGCCGCTGGATTGCGGCCGAGACGTCGCCGAGATGGTTCCCGGGCTGCATCTCGGCGCTCCCCTCCAGCAGCGAGGCCTGGGTGGTCGCCAGCAGGCTGCGGGCCTCGGCGGCGATCGAGCCGATCGGCACGGTGATTGCCGCGTCGGCCACCCATCCGTCCTTGACCACCCCGACGTCGAGCGAGAGGATGTCGCCCCGCTTCAGCTCCCCCGGCACGGGGATCCCATGGACGACCATCGAGTTCGGCGAGGCACAGATCGAGCCGGGAAAGCCGCGGTACCCCTTGAACGCGGGCTCGGCGTCCTGGGAGCGGATGAAGCGCTCCGCCGCCTGGTCGAGGTCGAGCGTGCTGACCCCCGGACGGGCCTTGGAGGCGAGCATCCGTAGGCAGCGGACGAGGATCTCGCCAGCGACGGCCATCTGCTCGATTTGCTCCGATGTCTTGCGGATGATCATCCGGTACACGCTCAGATGTCCTCTTCCAGCTTCATGGTCGAGAGCAGCGCCCTGATCCTGTCACTGACGTCCTCGGGAGGTTGCGCGCCTTCGACCCGGCGCAGCAGGCCCTTGGCGTCGTAGTAGGAGATCAGCGGCTCGGTCTGATCTCGGTAGGTGTCGAGCCGCCTCTTGATCACCTCGGGCTTGTCGTCGTCACGGATCTGCAGGTGGCTGCCGTCGATGTCGCAGACCCCCTCGATCTTCGGCGGGTCGAACTCGAGGTGGAAGACGTGGCCGTTCTCGGCGCAAGTGCGCCGCCCGGAGAGCCGCCGCACCACCTCCTCGTCGGATACCTCGATCAGCAGGGCGGCGCTCAGGTCGCGGTCGAGCCGCTCGATCTCGCCATCGAGGGCCTCGGCCTGGGGGACATTCCGCGGGAAGCCGTCGAGGATGAAGCCGTCGGCCGCCTCCTCGGAGCCCAGCGCCTCGACGATGATCCCGATGACGATCTCGTCGGGGGCGAGGTCACCGCGGTCCATGTACTCCTTCGCGGTCTTCCCCAGCTCCGTCTGTTCCTTGACCGCCTCGCGCAGGATGTTGCCGGTGGCGTAGTAGGGCAGGCGGAAGTCCTCCTGGAGGCGCTCCCCCTGGGTGCCCTTGCCCGAGCCGGGCGGACCCAGAAGTACGAGGTTCAGCTCAGACATGAGCCGCGGCGCGGCCTATTTGAGGAAGCCTTCGTAGTTGCGCATCATCAGCTGCGCCTCGAGCTGCTTGACCGTGTCCAGGGCAACGCCGATCACGATCAGGATCGATGTCCCCCCGAAGAAGAAGTTGGCGGAGGTCTGGCTGATCAGGATCGTCGGCAGTGCCGCCACCGCGCCAAGGTAGAGCGCCCCCGGAAAGGTCAGCCGGGAGAGGATGCGGTCGAGGTACTCGGCAGTCGGCCGGCCGGGTCTCACCCCGGGTATGAACCCGCCGTATTTCTTTAGGTTGTCGGCCTGATCGACCGGGTTGAAGGTGACCGCCGTGTAGAAGTAGGTGAAGATGATGATGAAGAAGACCTCGCCGACCACGTAGGCCCAGCTGTTCGGCGAGAAGAATGCGGCGAAGTCGAGCGCGGCGGGGGTGTTGAGCAGCTGGCCGATGGTCGGCGGGAAGGCCATGATCGAGGCGGCGAAGATCACCGGGATCACCCCCGCCATGTTGACCCGCAGCGGCAGATAGGTTGACCCGCCCGAGGTCATCTTCCGCCCGACCACCCGCTTCGCGTACTGGACCGGGATCCGCCGCTGGCCCTCCTGGACGAAGACGATCGCGACGATCACCGCCAGGGCGATGAACGGCATCATCACCACGAAGACCTGGTCCGGATTGCTCCACCACTTGGTGATCCCGTCCGGGATCCGCGAGGCGATCGAGGCGAAGATCATCAGCGAGATGCCGTTGCCGATGCCGTGCTGGGTGATCAGCTCGCCGAGCCACATCAGCAGGGTCGCCCCGGCCGTCATACAGACGACGATCAGGAAGACGTTGGTGAAGGTCAGCTCGCCGACCACGCTGGACCCGGTCTGATTGCCGAAGGAGCGGAAGAGGAAGACGTAGCCGAGGGACTGGCCGAAGGCGAGCCCGACCGTCAGGTACCGCGTGTACTGGGTGATCTTCTGCTGGCCGACCTCGCCCTCCTTCTGAAGCTTCTCCAGCGAGGGGACGACGACGGTCAGCAGCTGCAGGATGATCGAGGCCGTGATGTAGGGCATGATTCCCAGCGCGAACAGGGAGAGGCGCGAGAGGCTCCCGCCGGAGAAGAGGTTGAGGAAGCCGAGGATGTTGGAGCCGGAGAAGTTGCTCTGGATGTCCTTGACCGCGTTGACGTCAATACCCGGCGAGGGGATGTAGGCGCCGAGGCGGTAGAGCGCCAGCATCGCCGCCGTGAAGGCGATCTTTTTGCGGATATCGGCGACGCTGAAGGCGTTGAGGATCGTCCGAAGCACTAGGGCTCCAAAGTCTCGCAGGTGCCCCCTGCCGCCTCGATCTTCTCCCGGGCGGCGGCGCTGAACCCGTGGGCCCGGACGGTCAGCTTCTTGGAGATCTCACCGCGGGCCAGGATCTTGACCGGGTCGGAGCGCTTCGCAAGCCCCTTCTCGCGCAGCGTCTCAGGATTCACCTCTGCCCCGGCATCGAAGCGCTGCTCGAGGTCGGCGAGGTTGACCGGTTGGGTGCGAGTTCGGAAGTTCTCAAACGGCATCGACTTCTTCATCTGAGGGCCGCGCAGCTTGCGCATCCTCATGTGGATCGGGTTCTGTCCGCCCTCGTAGGCGACCTTCCGCTTCGAGCCGGCGCGGGCGCCCGCGCCCTTGTGACCGCGGCCCGAGGTCTTGCCGGTGCCCGAGCCCTCGCCGCGACCGATCCGTTTCCGGGACCGGCGGGAGCCCGGCTTCGGCTTGATGTTGTGTAGCCCGATCTCCTCCGAGCGTGGCGTCTCGGCCATCAGGAGCCCTCCCCGACCTCAACCAGGTGCTCGACCACCCTCAGCTGGCCGCGAAGCTGCGGCGTGTCGGAGCGCTCGACCCGGGAGCCGGGCTTGCGCAGCCCCAGGGCCCGCAGGGTCGCTCGCTGGTTCGGCTTGGTACCCGCCGCGGAGCGGATCTGCGTGATGGCGACGATGCTCACGAGCCCTCGGCCTCCGTCTCGGTCTCGGTTGAAGACTCCTCCGCACCGGCCTCGGCGGCGACTGCGACCGGCTCAGGGACTTCGGCTTCGTCGCTTGGCTCAGCGGTCTCGGCAGCCCGCGATTCCTCGCCCTCGTGCTTGCCTCGCTCCGCCTTCTCGGCATCGAGGCCCAGCACCTGGCCGACCGTGAGCCCGCGCAGCTCGGCGACCTCCTCCGGGCGGCGCAGCCGGATCAGGCCGTCCATTGTCGCCTTGACGAGATTGATCGGGTTCTGGGTGCCGATGCTCTTGGTGAGGACGTCGCGGACCCCGCCCAGCTCGAGCACCGCACGCACTCCGCCGCCTGCGATCACGCCGGTACCGGGACTGGCCGGCCTCAGGACGACGTGCCCGGCGCCGAAGCGCCCGATGATCTTGTGGGTGATCGTCTGTCCGTACTTGGGCACCCTGATCAGGTTCTTGCGGGCGTCCTCGACCGCCTTCTGGATCGCCAGCGGCACCTCGCGGGCCTTCCCGTAGCCGATCCCGACCACCGACTCCTCGTCGCCTACCGCGACCAGCGCCGTGAACGAGAAGCGCCGGCCGCCCTTGACAACCTTGGCGACACGGTTGATCTCGATCACCCGCTCGGAGAGGTCGAGGCCCTTGGGGCTGACCATCTCAATCTTTCCTGTGCTCATTCCCTTCATGGCAAGCGGCTCACGGTAGCGGAAGCGATCATCGCGACTCGCACGATCAGAGCTTCAACCCTCCTTCACGCGCTCCCTCGGCGAGGGCCCTGACACGGCCGTGGTAGCGATAACCGCCGCGATCGAAGACGCATGTCTCGACCCCGGCCGCCTTCGCCCTCTCGGCCAGCAGCACCCCGGCGCGCTTCGCCTGCTCGCCCCGGTTCAGCTCGCGGAGCTCGGGCTCCGTCCAGTTGACCGCAGCCAGGGTACGGCCCTGGGTGTCGTCGATCAGCTGGGCGAAGACACCGCGGTTGGAGCGATACACCGAGAGCCGCGGGCGCTCCCCCGTGCCCGAGATCTTTGCCCGCACTCGGCGGCGGCGGCGCAGCCTTCTTTGCTGCTTGGTGAGCACCGTCATGCGCGCTTGCCCACCTTGCGGGCGACGTGCTCGCCGCTGTAACGAATTCCCTTGCCCTTGTAGGGCTCCGGGGGGCGCCGCTTGCGGATATCCGCGGCGACCTGGCCGACCAGCTGCTTATCTATCCCGCGAATGATCACCTCGGTCGGCTGGGGCACTTCGAACTCGACCCCCTCCGGAGCGTCGATCACGATCGGGTGTGAATAGCCGAGCGCCAGCTCGAGGTTGCGGCCCTTGAGCTGGGCGCGGTAGCCGACTCCTTGGATCTCGAGCCGCTTTTCAAAACCGTCGGTGACACCCTCGACCATGTTGGCGATCAGGCTGCGAGTGAGCCCGTGGAGGGCCCGGTGCTCGCCGCGATCAGTCGGCCGGGCGACGGTCAATGCACCGTCGGCCTGCTCGACCGTCATCTCGGCCGAGACCGTCTGGCTGAGCTCGCCCTTCGGGCCCTTGACCGCGACCCGCCCAGGGGCTAGCTCGACGCTGACGGCGTCGGGCACCGGAATGGGCTTTCGACCGATTCGGCTCATTCGTGGATCACCAGACGTAGGCGACGACCTCGCCCCCGACTCCCTTCGCGCTGGCTTCGTGGCCGGTCATCACGCCGCTCGAGGTGCTGACGATCGCGGTGCCCGTCCCGCCGTAGACTCGCGGCACCTTCTTCGAGTCGACGTAGCGCCTGCGGCCCGGGCGCGAGATTCGCTCCATCCCGGTGATCACCGGCTCGTGATCGTCGGTGTACTTGAGGCGCACGGTGATCACCTCGCCGACCCGGGCCGGCTCGGAGCTGAAATCGATGATGTAGCCCTGCTCCTTGAGGATCCGCGACATCTCCAGCTTCAGACGCGAGGAGGGGACCTCCACCTCCTCGTGCCCGGCGCTCATCGCGTTGCGGAGCCGGGTCAGGTAGTCGGCTATCGGGTCGGTCAGCATCGCCTCACCAGCTGGACTTGGTCATTCCGGGAATGTAGCCCTCGTGCGCCGCCTCGCGGAGGCAGATCCGGCAGAGGCCGAACTTGCGGTAATAGGCCCGCGGTCGCCCGCAGCGGCGGCAACGATGGTAGCCGCGGGTCTTGTACTTGGGCTTGCGCTGCTGACGTACTTTCTGAGAGGTCTTGGCCATTCGGTGCTTTGCTGGCTAGCCGCCGGGCGACTAGTCGCTTTCCTCCGTATCTGTGTCGCTGGATTCCCCTGCCCCCTCGGCAGACGGCTCGGTCCCCCCCTCCTCGCCTTCCTCGCCCTCCTCGGGCTTCTCCGGCTTGGCGTATGCCTCGGGGTTCTCCTCCTTGAGCTGCTCGAGCGCGGCCTGCTCGGCCTCCGCCCGCTGGCGGGCCTCCTCCTTGCGGCGCTCCTCCTCTTCCTCGGCCTCCCCGTCGACCGAGCCGGGCCGGCCCTCCTGAGCGAACGGCATGCCGAGCGCGAGCAGCAGTTCGAAGGCCTCCTCGTCGGTGGCGGCAGTGGTGGTGATAGTGATGTCGAGGCCGCGCACCTCGTCGATCGAGTCGTAGTCGATCTCGGGAAAGATCAGCTGCTCGCGGATCCCCATCGAGTAGTTGCCGCGACCGTCGAAGGAGCGCGGATTGAGCCCCCGGAAGTCGCGGATTCTCGGCACGGCGATCGAGCAGAGGCGGTCGAGGAACTCCCACATCCGGGCCCGGCGCAGGGTGACCGAGATCCCGACCGGCATCCCCTCGCGCACCTTGAAGGAGGCGATCGACTTCCGAGCCCTGCGGATGTTGGGATGCTGGCCGGCTATCGTCGCCAGCTGTTCGGTTGCCGCCTCGAAGACCTTCGAGTCCTGCTTGCCCTCGCCGAGACCCATGTTGAGGGTGATCTTCTCCAGGCGCGGCGCCTGCATCGGCGTCGAGTAGCCGAACTTCTCGATCAGCTGGGGCATGATCTCCTCGCGGTAGCGCTCGCGAAGGCGCGGCGGGGGCGCGGTCTGTGCCTGGGTTGTCGCGGTGGCTTCCATCGTCCTAGTCGATCGCGGTGCCGCTGCGCTTCGCGAAGCGCTCGCGCTCACCGGCCTCGTTTCGCCGCACCCCGACCCGGGTCGGCTTGTTGTCCTTGGGGTCGAGCAGCATCACATTTGAGACGTGGATCGGCCCCTCCTTCTCGACGATCCCGCCGACCTCGGCGCCCTTCTGGGTGTCCTTGACCGAGCGCGGCCGTTGGTGGCGCTTGATCATGTTCAGGTGCTCGACGTAGACCTTCTGCTTCGGCGGGTCGGTGCGCACCACCCGACCGGTCTTGCCGGCATCCTTGCCGCTGATCACGATCACCTGATCGTCGGTCCGGATCCGCATCGACTTCGCCATCAGATGCCCTCCGGGCAAACAATGCCCCGCACGTCCTCCGAGAGAGCGCTAGCGACCGGTGATCCCGGCTCTGCCGGGATGCGTCCGGGCGTGCGCGGGTTGCGGGCAAGATTGGCTCGCCGTCCCATCACAGCACCTCCGGTGCCAGCGAAACGATCTTCATAAAATTGCGGTCGCGTAGTTCGCGCGCCACGGGGCCGAAGATGCGGGTGCCGCGGGGGTTGTTCTGGGGGTCGATCAGCACGGCGGCGTTCTCGTCGAAGGCGATGTAGGTGCCGTCGGAGCGCCCGAACTGCTTGCGGGTGCGGACGACCACCGCCTGCACCACCTCGCCCTTGCGGACGCCGCCCTGGGGGCTCGCCTGCTTGACGGTGGCGGTGATCACGTCCCCGACCCCGGCATAGCGGCGGTGCGAGCCGCCCTTGACCCGGATGCAGAGGATCTCCCGGGCGCCCGAGTTGTCGGCGACGCGAAGCTTTGTCTCCTGCTGGATCACGGCTATTTGGCCTTCTCGATTACCTCGACCAGACGCCAGCGCTTGGTCCGCGACAGCGGCCTGGTCTCGATCACCCGCACGATGTCTCCCTCGCCCGCCTCGTTGCGCTCATCGTGAGCATGGAGGGTCCGCGAACGGCGCACCACCTTCTCGTAGGTGGGATGGCGGCGGGCGATGTCGATCCGCACGGTGATCGTCTTGTCGGCCCGGTCGGAGATGACTACGCCCTGCCGGGTCTTCGCAGGGTTGGCCCTCTTCTCGGTTTCCGGCGTGCCGCTGCCCGGCTCGCCCCGCTCGCCCCGCTGGGCCTCCCGGTAGCGGCGCCTGGCGACCCCGGCGCGGCGCCGCCCCTCGGCCCGCTCACCGGCCCGCTCCTCGGCACTCCGCTCGGGCCCGGACTCGTGGGGCCGCCGAGAGCGCTCCAACCTGCGTCGCTCCTTCCAGGGAAGGTCGGAATCACCGCCCGACCCGTCCTCAGCTCCGCTTCCGGGCGTGTCGGGGTCGCCGGCAGGCTCGGACTCCGGCGCCTCGGCCTCGGGCTCCTCTTCCGTGGGTGGCGCGGAGGTGGTTTCCTCGCCCGCAGCCTGCGAGGACGAGGATTCCTCCTCCGCGACAGGATCCGCGGCCGAGGCGTCCGTGTCCTCGGACGGAGCGTCCGTGTCCTGCGGCTCTTCGATTGTCTCGTTCTTCTCTTCTTCGCTCATCTCAGCGACCCAGTTCCTTCTGGATGTCTATGCCGCGCTTCCGGGCGATCGTCTGCAGGCGTGCGACGTCCTTTTTGGCGATCCCCATCCGGGCGGTGTTCTCCAGCTCGCCGGTGGCATGCCGGAAGCGCAGGTTGAACGCCTCCTGCTGGGCGTCATGGAGCTTGGCGATCAGCTCGTCGTCCTTGAGGTTATGTGCTTCCGAGGCCTTCATCACTCGACCGCGCCTTCGCGATGGACGAACTTGGTCTTCACCGGGAGCTTGTGGCCGGCGAGGCGAAGCGCCTCTCGGGCGAGGTCCTCGGGGACGCCGGCGAGCTCGAACATCACCCTCCCCGGCTTGACCACGGCGACCCAGCCCTCGGGGTTGCCCTTGCCCGAGCCCATCCGCGTCTCCGCGGGCTTCTTGGTGTAGGGCTTGTCGGGGAAGATGTTGATCCAGACCTTGCCGCCGCGCTTGATCTTGCGGGTCATGGCGATCCGGGCCGCCTCGATCTGGCGGTTGGTCACCCAGCCGCGTTCAACGGACTTCAGCCCGTACTCACCGAAGGCGACCTGGGTGCCGCCCTTGGCGTTGCCGCGCATCCGGCCGCGCATCTGCTTGCGGTGCTTGACCCGCTTCGGCATCAGCATCAGCGCTCACCTCCCCTGCGGCGACCGCCGCGCTCACCGGGCTGGGGTGCGCCGTCTGTGGGGACCTGGTCGGAGGCGAATCCTTCGGGCATCACCTCGCCCTTGTTGATCCAGCACTTGACGCCGATCCGTCCTGTCGTCGTGCGCGCCTCGAAGAAGCCGTAGTCGATGTCAGCTCGCAGGGTGTGAAGCGGCACCCGTCCGTCGGAGTAGCCCTCGGTCCGCGCCATCTCGGCCCCGCCGAGCCTCCCCGAGACCTGGACCTTGACCCCCTTCGCGCCAGAGCGCATCGCCGAGGTCAGCGCCCGCTTCATCGCCCTGCGGAAGGCGACCCGGTTCTGCAGCTGCTCGGCGATCGACTGCGCCACCAGCTTCGCGTCCAGCTCGGGACGCTTCACCTCGCGGATGTTGACCTTGACGGCCTTCCCCGTGATCTCGTGAAGGTCCTTGCGCAGGGCGTCCACCTCGCTGCCCGATTTGCCGATCACGATCCCCGGGCGGGCCGTATGGATGTCGACCGAGACCTCCCCTCGGCGTTCGATCGTGATCTGCGAGAGCCCGGCGTGGGAAAGCTTGTTCTCGATGTGCTCGCGGATGTTGAGGTCCTCGAGCAGGGTGTCGGCGAAGCCCTTCTCGTCGAACCAGTTCGACTTCCAGTCGTGGATGTAGCCGACCCGGAAGCCCTCTGGGTGGATCTTCTGTCCCATGCCTCAGTCCTCCGGTGTCAGCGCCAGCGAGATATGGCTGGTGCGCTTGTTGATCGTCGTTGCCCGGCCGAGAGCCCGCGGCCGGTAGCGGCGCAGGGTCGGGCCCTCGTCGACGGTGATCTCGGCGACCGTCATCTCGTCGGAGACCAGGTCGAAATTGTTCTCGGCGTTGGCGGCGGCCGAGTCGATCAGCTTGCCGATATCGCGGGCCGCATGGCGGGGCGAGAATTGCAACAGGGCGCGGGCCTTCTCGATTTGAAGGCCCCGCACCTGGTCGGCGACCAGCCTCGCCTTGCGCGGAGCCACCCTGACGTAGCGCGCGCTCGCCCTGACCATCACCGGAGCCCGCTCGGCTTCCTTCTTACCAGCGGCGCTCGCCGCCTTGTCTTTGGTCTTCTCAACCACCGCTACTCAGCCGCCTTCCCGGTTCCCGAGTGCGAGCGGAAGGTGCGGGTCGGAGCGAACTCGCCGAGCTTGTTGCCGACCATCGACTCGGAGATGAACACCGGCACGTGCTTGCGCCCGTCGTGCACGGCGATCGTGTGACCGACCATCTCCGGGAAGATGGTCGAGGTCCGTGACCAGGTCTTGACCATCTGCTTCTGGCCGGACTCGTTCATCGCGTTGATCCGCACCATCAGCCGCTCCTCGACCCAGGGGCCCTTCTTCGTCGACCTACCCACCTGCGATCACCTCTTCTTCTTGCCGCGCCTGCGGCCGCGGACGATGTAGCGACTGGACTGTTTGCCCTTCTTGCGGGTGCGGTACCCCAGGGTCGGCTTTCCCCACGGGGTCACGGGATGCCCGCCCGGCGTGTGGTGGGCCTCGCCGCCGCCGTGCGGATGGTCGACCGGGTTCATCGCCACCCCGCGGGTCTGCGGGCGCTTGCCCTTGTGGCGGTTGCGCCCCGCCTTGCCGATCTTCACGTTCTGATGCTCGGCGTTCGACAGCGAGCCGACCGTGGCGCGGCACTCGGCGCGGACCATGCGCATCTCCGAAGACGGCAGCCGCAGGGTGACCAGGTCGCCCTCCTTCGCTGCCACCTGGATCGCCGTGCCCGCAGCCCGGCCCAGCTTTCCCCCCTGGCCGGGGACAAGCTCGACGTTGTGGACAATCGTCCCGGTCGGCATTTCTCGCAGGGCCAGGGCGTTGCCGGGGCGGATGTCCGCACCTGGACCGGAGCGAACCTCGTCGCCGACCTCGATCTGTGCCGGGGCGAGAATGTAGGACTTCTGACCGTCGGTGTAGTGGATGAGCGCGATGTAGCAGCTGCGGTTGGGGTCGTACTCGATCGTCGCGACCTTCGCCGGCACCCCGTCCTTGCGGCGCTTGAAGTCGATCTTGCGGTAGCGGCGCTTCGCCCCCCCTCCACGATGGCGGCTGGTGACCCGGCCCTTCGAGTTTCGCCCACCGCTCTTGCTCAGGCCCTCGGTCAGCTTGCGCTCCGGCTCGGAAGCGGTCACCTGCTCACGCAGCGGGAAGGTGGCGAAGCGCCGGCCCGGGCTGGTTGGCTTTGTCCTTCGGTTGGCCATCGCTAATCGCTCGCCGCCCCTTCGAACAGCTCGATCCGCTCACCCGGCGCCAGCTGCACGACCGCCTTCTTCCAGGATCGGGTACGGCCCCGGTGAAGACCTCGCCGCTTCGGCTTGGAGCGCACCATCGATGTGCGCACCGCAGTCACCCCGACCTCGAAGACCTCCTCGACGGCGTGGGCGATCTGGGTCTTGTGCGCGCGGTCGTTGACCCGGAAGGTGTACTTGCCCTCAGCGATCAACGCATAGCTCTTCTCCGAGATCACCGGGCGGATGAGGACGTTCTGCGAGTTCACGCCTTCACCCCCGCCCGCGACTCGAGCGTCTCCAGGGCATCCTCGGAGACGACGATCGAGGCCGCGGCTATGACGTCCACCACTCCGACCGAGCCGACCTCGGCGACCTCGACCCGCTCGATGTTCCGAAAACTCTTCAGGGCGCCGGTCTCCTCAGATGTGATCACCACGAGCGTCGGCCGGCGGGCACCCCACTTCTGCAGCGCCGCAGCGGCCTGCTTGGTCGAGGGGTCGTCGAAGCCGGAGGCGTCGAGGATCGCGACGCTGCCCCGCTCGGCGTGGACCGAGAGAGCCGAGCGCAGCGCCCGGCGGCGCGCCTTGCGGTTGACCTTGACGGTGTAGTGGCGCGGCTTCGGACCGAAGGCGACGCCGCCCCCGATGCGGTGGGGGACGCTCAGCGCCCCGACCCGGGCCCGCCCGGTGCCCTTCTGGCGCCAGGCCTTCGCGGTGGTCATCGAAATCTCGCCGCGGGTCAGGGTCGAGGCGGTGCCCCGCCGGCGGGAGGCGAGGTCGGCGCGGGCCGCCTCGTCCACGAGCGACTGGTGGAAGGGCTCCGCGAAGAGCCCCTCGGGCAGGTCGGCCTTCGTCGTCTTGCCGAGCACGGCCGCCTTGCTAGCCATCGGAGCGCACCTCGACGATCGCGTTGCGAGAGCCGGGGACGGAGCCTCGGATCAGCAGCAGGTTGCGCTCGGTGTCGGTCTGATGGACCCGGAGGCCGCGCTGGGTGACCCGCTTGCCGCCCATCTGGCCTGGCATCTTCATCCCCTTGAAGACCCGCGCGGGCCAGGCGCTGGCGCCGATCGAGCCCGGGGCGCGAACGTTGTGTGAGCCGTGGCTGACCGGGCCACGGCTGAAGTTGTGGCGCTTGATCCCACCCTGGAACCCCTTGCCGATCGAGACCCCGGAGACTTTCACCCGCTGACCCGGCTCGAACGAGGAGACGGTCACCTCCGTGCCGACCTTGGGCCCGGCCTCACCATCACCGTCGTCCGCCTCGTCCTCGGTCGCGGCGATCTCGGCGTCGCGGAACTCGACCAGGTGGCGCATCGGATTCGCCCCCGCCTTGGCGAGGTGGCCCAGCTCCGCCTTGCTCAGCTTTCCCTCCTTGACCTCGCCGAAGGCGAGCTGAATCGCGTCGTAGCCGTCGCGATCCGCCTTGCGGATGGCGGTGATCGGGCAGGGTCCCGCCTCGATCACCGTCACCGGGACGACGGTGCCGTCTTCGGGATCGAAGACTTGGGTCATGCCGAGCTTCTTGCCGATGATCGCCGACACATCAGACCCCGCTACAACCTGATCTCGATGTCGACGCCCGCCGGCAGCGAGTCGAGGCGCTGCAGCGAGTCGACCGTCTTCGGGCTCGGCTGGTGGATGTCGATCAGCCGTTTATGGGTGCGGATCTCGAAATGCTCGCGCGAGTCCTTGTCCTTAAACGGGGAGCGGATCACGCAGTAGACGTTCTTCTCGGTCGGCAGCGGCACCGGGCCGGACACTGTCGCGCCGGTCCGCTCGGCCGTCTCGACGATCTCTCGCGCGGCGCGATCGATCGCGTCGTGGTCATACGCCTTGAGGCGGATTCGGATTTTCTGAGCCGCTATGGCCGACATTTCTCGCTGCTGTCTTTCCTTGGTCTTTCTCGCGCAATCGGGGCGCCGCCCCGGTTGGTGGGGCGCCGCCCCGGTCGTATGTCCTTTGCAGTTTTTGCCGCCGTCCCGGCGGCGAAAGGGCGGGCAAGTTGCCCGCCCTCGGGTCGCTACTCGATGACGTCCGAGACGACCCCCGAGCCGACGGTGCGGCCACCCTCGCGGATGGCGAACCGCAGCCCCTGGTCCATGGCGATCGGCTGGATCAGCTCGATCGTCATCTCGACGTTGTCTCCCGGCATCACCATCTCGGTCCCTTCGGGAAGGTCCGCGACGCCGGTCACGTCGGTGGTGCGGAAGTAGAACTGAGGCCGGTACCCGGAGAAGAACGGGGTGTGGCGACCACCCTCTTCCTTCTTCAGGCAGTAGACCTCGGCCTTGAACTTGGTGTGCGGCGTGATCGAGCCGGGCTTGCAGAGAACCTGCCCGCGCTCGATCTCCTCGCGCTTGGTGCCTCGTAGCAGGCAGCCAACGTTGTCGCCCGCCTGGCCCTGGTCGAGGATCTTGCGGAACATCTCGACCCCGGTGACCACCGTCTTGCCGGTGTCCTTGATGCCGACGATCTCGACCTCCTCGCCCGTGTTGACGATTCCCTGCTCGATCCGCCCGGTGGCGACCGTGCCGCGGCCGGTGATCGAGAAGATGTCCTCGATCGGCATCAGGAACGGCTTGTCGAGGTCGCGGGTCGGCTCCGGGATGTATGAGTCGAGCGCCTCGGCCAGCTCGAAGATCGCCGCCTTGGCGTCCTCGTCGCCCTCCAGCGCCTTCAGCGCCGAGCCCTTGATGATCGGCGTCTCGTCTCCCGGGAACTCGTACTCGTTGAGCAGGTCCTTGACCTCCTCCTCGACCAGCTCGATCAGCTCCTCGTCGTCGACCTGGTCGATCTTGTTGAGGAAGACGACGACGTGCGGGACATTCACCTGGCGGGCCAGGAGGATGTGTTCGCGGGTCTGCGGCATCACCCCGTCAGCGGCGGAGACGACCAGGATCGCCCCGTCCATCTGAGCGGCGCCGGTGATCATGTTCTTGACGTAGTCCGCGTGCCCGGGGCAGTCGACGTGGGCGTAGTGGCGGTTGTCGGTCTCGTACTCGACGTGCGAGGTCGCGATCGTGATCCCGCGCTCCTTCTCCTCCGGCGCGTTGTCGATCTCGTCGAAGCTCTTCGCCTCGGTGCCGCCCTTCTCGGAGAGGGTCTTGGTGATCGCGGCCGTAAGCGTTGTCTTGCCATGGTCGATGTGACCGATGGTTCCGACGTTCACGTGCGGCTTGTCGCGCTCGAACTTCTCCTTGGACATCTCTCTCCTTGGGCCTTTCTAGTATCTGGTCTTTGCTGTCCGGCTTAAGTGATTGGGTTGCTCAGGGCGCACGGCAGGGGTTTTTGTTGCCCGCAGGCGAACCTGTGCAATATAGCTGGAATAAAGCCGGCGGCTTTCGGAGAAAAACCGGCAGCCGCTCTGCTCTCGCGCAATTCGCATCATCACCACTGAGAGCCTTGCGAACTCGCTTTCGCGTCCGCTGCTGCCGGCTGTCTCATGAAGCTGCCCCCACTGGTTCGCCTGCTCTGTGCTCGACTATCTCCTCGGCGATGTTGTTCGGGACCTCTTCGTATCGCTCGAACTGCATCGTGTAGGTGGCGCGGCCCTGGGTCGAGGAACGCAGGTCGGTGGCGTAGCCGAACATCTCCCCGAGCGGGACGAAGGCATGCACGGCCAGCGCGTTGCCGCGCTGCTCCTGGCCCTGGACCTTGCCCCGGCGCCGCGAGAGGTCGCCGATCACCTCGCCGAGGAAGTCCTCCGGCGTCACCACCTCGACCGCCATCACCGGCTCGAGCAGGATCGGCTTGGCCCTGCGGGCAGCCTCCTGTACAGCCATCGATCCGGCGATCTTGAATGCCATCTCCGAGGAGTCGACATCGTGGTAGGAGCCGTCGATCAGCTCGATCCGCACGTCGACCATCGGGTAGCCGGCCTTGACGCCGTTCTCGAGCGCCTCCTCCATCCCCTGCTCCGCCGGGCCAATGAACTCGGTCGGGATCACCCCGCCCTTGATCTTGTTGACGAAGTCGAAGCCCTCCTCGGGCGCCGGCTCGAGGTTGATCACGACGTGGCCGAACTGGCCGCGACCGCCTGTCTGGCGGACAAAGCGGCCCACGACCTTCTCCACCCGCTGGCGGATCGTCTCGCGGTATGCGACCTGGGGGCGACCGACGTTCGCGTCCACCTTGAACTCACGCAGCATCCGATCGACGATCACCTCGAGGTGGAGCTCGCCCATCCCGTGGATCAGGGTCTGGCCGGTCTCCTCGTCGGACTCCACCTGGAAGGTCGGGTCCTCCTCTGCGAGGCGGGCGAGGGCTGCACCCAGCTTCTCCTGGTCCACCTTTGTCTTCGGCTCGATCGCGACCGCGATCACCGGCTCGGGGAACTCGATCGTCTCCAGCCGGATCGGTGCATCCGGCGCCGCCAGCGTGTCACCGGTGGCGGTCTGCTTGAGGCCGACCCCGGCACAGATGTCCCCGGCATAGCACTCCTCGATCTCCTCGCGGTGGTTGGCGTGCATCATCAGCAGCCGGCCGATCCGCTCGGTCTTGCCGGTGGAGACGTTGAGCACCCGGCCCCCGGCCGAGAGCTTGCCGGAGTAGACGCGGAAATAGGTCAGTTTGCCGACATAGGGGTCGGCCATCACCTTGAAGGCGAGGGCCGAGAAGGGCGCGTCATCGTCGGCCGGGCGCTCAGCCTCTGTCGACTCGTCCGAGCCCTTGGGGGGCGGCTCGAGGCCGGTCACCGGCCGCACCTCCAACGGCGAGGGCAGCAGCTCGACGATCGCGTCGAGCAGCGGCTGCACGCCCTTGTTCTTAAACGAGGAGCCGCAGAGGACCGGGGTGACCTTGATCTCGAGAGAGGCGCGGTGCAGTGAAGAGGCGATCCGCTCGTGGGGGATCTCCTCCTCGGCCAGATAGGCCTCCATCAGCTCGTCGTCGTACTCGGCGCAGGCCTCGATCAGGTCGGTGCGGTATTTGTGCGCCTGCTCGCGCATCTCCTCCGGGATCTCGCCGGTCTCGAACTCGGTCCCGAGCTCGTCCTTCCAGACCATCGCCTTCATCTCGATCAGGTCGACGACCCCGGTGAACTCGGCCTCCTGGCCGATCGGCAGCTGGATCGGCAGCGGATGCGCGCCGAGCCGGTCCACCATGGTCTGCACAGAGTTGTAGAAGTCGGCGCCGGTGCGGTCCATCTTGTTGATGTAGGCGATCCGTGGGACCTTGTACTTGTCAGCCTGGCGCCAGACCGTCTCCGACTGGGGCTCGACCCCGGCGACCGAGTCGAACACGGCGATCGCCCCGTCGAGGACCCGCAGGCTGCGCTCCACCTCTACGGTGAAGTCGACATGGCCGGGGGTGTCGATGATGTTGATCCGGTGTCCCTCCCACTCGCAGGCGGTCGCGGCGGAGGTGATCGTGATCCCCCGCTCCTGCTCCTGCTCCATCCAGTCCATTACGGCGGCGCCCTCGTGGACCTCCCCCATCTTGTGGGTGCGGCCGGTGTAGTAGAGGATCCGCTCCGTAGTCGTCGTCTTGCCGGCGTCGATGTGCGCCATGATCCCGATGTTGCGGGTTTTCTCGAGTGGGAAGTTGCGAGGCATGATGGGGCGTAAAGTGTGGTCTGGTGGTGGGCGGGGTGTTTGAAAGGAGAGATGGCGTCTTGCTGAGATCCGGTTTTGCGCACAAAAAAGGCCCTGACGGGCCTCGCGCGACCTTCGCTCCGCGAGATCCGGGACAGATGGCTATGTCGAGCGGCTATCCATTGGCCGGGAAACCCCCTTCGCACGAGCCCGGCCGGCACGTGGTTCCGTGCCTGGGGTTCGTGCCTGGGCGACGCGCGATGATAGCAGAGCGATGAGCCCGCTCCGGAAGCGCCGAGAGCGGCGCAGGGAGCGCCAGCGCGAGGCCCGAGAGGCCCGTCGCGAGGAGCTCTCCGCCCGCCTCCGGGGGGAGGAGCAGGAGGCCTCGGCGGCAGAGCGGGAGGAGCGGCGGGCCAAGCGGAGCGCCGCCCGCAATTCCGGCACGGACGGCAAGCCCGGGAAGAGGCAGCCGAAGCAGCGGGCCCGGCGCAAGGCGAGGGCGGCGCGGATCAAGGCGGGGCGCTCCGGCGTGACGCTGACGAAGCGCGTCCGCTCGGGTTTCGACGGCGCCAGGCGCGCCTGGCGCAGGGGGCTGCGATCTACCGGCGATAGGGCGAAACGAGCCGCCCCGGGGGTGCGCCGCGCCTTCGACCGCGGCTGGGCGCTGTTCGCCCCTCTGTTCGCCTTCGCCCTGGGCATCGTCCCAGGCGCCGAGCGCCTGCTTCGCAGGGCGCTGGCCGGCCTGGGGCGGGGGATCGCGGCCTGCGTCGGGCGGCTCGATCGCCTCCTGACTCCGCTTCGCGGAGCCTTCCTCGTCACCCTCGCCTCAGCCGGCTGCCTGGTGCTTTCCCAATTCGTTTACTACCGCGGCGTCGAGATCGGCCAACCGGGCTACGGTCAGGTCTCGACCATCGCCTCGGCTCCCCAGGTGGACCTGCAGAGGGCCGGCGAGGCGCACTCCTACCTGCTGATCCCGCTCGCCGCCTTCGCCGTGGTGATGGCCGCGGTTGCCGTCTTCGCCAAGCGGCGCCGGGCGGCAGAGCTGGTCGCGCTGGCGGGCCTCGCCGGGATCGCGGTCACCCTGCTGGTCGACATGCCGAGCGGGCTCGACGCCGGCCTCGCCGGGGCCCGGTTCTCGGGCGCCCACGCGGTGCTGCGCGAGGGCTTCTCGGCACAGCTCGCCGCCTCGGCCGGCCTGGTTATCTGCGGCGCGGCGCTGTCGCTCGACCTGCGCCCGGTCCGCTCCAAGGCGCGGCGCCCGTTGCGGCGGAGGAGCCGGAAGCGGCGGTCGGCTTCGCGTCAGGCCCCCCCCCTGGCGGAGAGCGGCACGTGAGCGACGGACTGCGCCTCGAGCGCCTGCTGCCCGTCGCCTGCCTGGTGGGGGCGGGACTGCTGATCGCATCGGAGCTGATGGACACCTTCCGCTTCGACGCGGTCGACGAACTGAACGGAAACGCCGGCGCGGTCGCCACTGTGGCCGACCGCCACCAGTACGCGATGCTCGTCCTTGGAGTGTTCGCGATCGTCGCGCTCGCCGTGGCGATCTTCAGCGGCTCGAAGCCCGCCGCGGTCGCGGTCGCGGTCGCCGGCGGTGCGGCGATCCTCCTGTTCGTGCTGATCGACGTGCCCGACGCCGGCAAGGTCGGGACCTTCAGCGACGCCGGCCGGTCCTTCGTCGACGCCAAGGCGGTTCCCCAGGGTGGCTTCTGGCTGGAGATGATCGGGGCCCTCGTCCTCGCGATCTGCGGCGGGACCCTCGCGACCCTCACCCCCGAGCAGCTGAGGTCGCTGCGGCCACGCCGGCGGGAGGGGAAGGAGAAGGACAGCGGAGCCGGGGCGCCGCCAAAGCGTGGCAGGAGGCGGATGCCGCGCCTCCGCAAGGCCTCACAGGAGGCAGGCGGCAGCTAGATCCGGGCGGCTACCAGCGGTAGTGGGCGAACGCCTTGTTCGCCTGGGCCATCCGGTAGATGTCGTCCTTGCGTTTCCAGGCGTTTCCCTGCTGCTTGGTCGCGTCGAGGATCTCGTTCGCGAGGCGCTCGGGCATCGAGTACTCGCGCCGCTGGCGGGCAAAATCGACCAGCCAGCGGGCGGCGAGCGTGCGGGCGCGGCGCGCCGGCACCTCGACCGGCACCTGGTAGGTGGCGCCGCCGACCCGGCGGGAGCGGACCTCCAATACCGGGGTCAGCTGCTTGATCGCGTCCTCGAGTGTCTCGACCGGGTCCTCGCCCGACCGCTCCCCGACCAGCGCCAGTGCGTCGTAGACGATCTCCTCGGCGCGCGACTTCTTGCCGTGGTTCATCACCTTGTTGATGACCTGCTGGACGAGCCGGCTGCGATGGCGGGAGTCGGGCTCGATCGGCCGTATCTGGGCTGCGGTGCGGCGCGGCATGTGTGGAGCTAGCGCTTCACCCCGTAGCGGGAGCGCGCCTGGCGGCGGTCGGAGACACCGGCCGCGTCGAGCGTGCCGCGGACCACCTTGTAGCGGACGCCCGGGAGGTCCTTGACGCGGCCGCCCCTGACCAGCACGACCGAGTGCTCCTGGAGGTTGTGGCCCTCGCCCGGGGATGTAGGTGGTGACCTCCATCCCGTTGGTGAGCCGGACACGGGCGATCTTGCGCAGCGCGGAGTTCGGCTTCTTCGGGGTCACCGTCGCGACCCTGGTGCAGACGCCGCGACGCTGAGGCGCGGAGACCCGCTTCTTGCGGCCCTGCCCGGACTTCAGGCCCGGCGTCGTGACCTTCTTCTTCGGGCGCTTGCGGCCCTTCCTGACGAGTTGGTTCGTGTTCGGCACGGCGGAGAATGGTAGCGGGCGGCGGCCGAGCATGAACCGGCCGCCGCCGCGCGGACCTGCCTAGCTGGCGGTGTTGCCGGCGCTGTCGCCGTCGCCCTCGATCACGACCAGCTTGTAGTTCTGGTCGAGGCGGACGTCGACGGTCTGACCGTCGGGCTTGGTCACCTCGACCTCCCAGAGCGCTCCATTCTCGCCGTCGCGCTCGACCGAGTTGGCCTTGCCGCCGGTGATTGCCAGGGCCGCCTGCTCGGCCTTGGACGCCCCGGGACCGCCGGCGTTCTCACCGCTGTCGGAGCCGACGGCGCCGGCAACGGCGGCCCCTCCGGCTCCGAGCGCGACGAGCGCGCGCCGATCAGGGCGATCTTCTTGACTCTGTTCATCGGGTCTCCTTGGTGCGTTTGCGATTGCCCAGCCCAGCTTGGCCGGGGGCGATGAGATGCCGATGAGTGGTCCATGAGATCCCGCCTCCGGCGCCGCTGCAAATAGGCTGAGCCGATGGCCGAGCGACCGATCCTGGCCGTCGACGTCGACGGGGTGATCAGCCTCTTCGGCTTCGAGGAGCCTCCAGATCGAAGCCTCGCCCGCTTCGAGCTGATCGACGGCATGGTGCACTGCATCTCGCTCGGGGCCGGGGAGCGCCTGCGGCGGCTCGCCGAGCACTACGAGCTGATCTGGGCGACCGGCTGGGAGGACCGCGCCAACGACATTCTCCCCGGCATTCTCGGCCTGCCGGAGCTCCCCGTGGTCAATTTCGGCGGCGCCGCCCAGTTCGGCAGCGCCCACTGGAAGCTCGGGGCGCTGGGCAAGGCCGGCGATGGCCGGGCGCTCGCCTGGGTGGATGACTCCTTCGATGAGAGCTGCTACGAGTGGGCGCGCTCACGCTCCCAGCCGACCCTGCTGGTCCCGACCGAGCCGAGGCTCGGTCTGGAGGAAGCGCACGCCGAGGCGCTCTCGGCCTGGGCCCGCGGCCTGGCGCGCGAATCGCGCCAGGGTCGAGTTGACGGCTAGACTGGAGTGGTGGAGGGTTTCTGGCCCATCTTCTTCTTGATCGTGGTCCTGAAGATCCCCGTGCTCGGTTCGCTCTGGCTGGTCTGGTGGGCCTCGCATCCCGCGCCTGAGGCCGACGGCGCCGAGGACCGACGGCGGCTTCCGGCGCTGGCGACCGCAGCCGCGCCGGCCCAAGGGTCCCCGCCGTGGGCCCCATGGGGGAGGCGCCGCCAAGGCGCTGCCGCCGTGTCCGCCCGGCGCCCGCACCCGGGTGCTGACCCCGCCGGCGCCGGCCCGCACTGGCCTCGCCCACGCTCGGGGCGCCGCCCAGCCGGCCCGCGAGCGCTCCGGCCACTAGCGACGGGCGCCACGGCGGCGCTCGCGCCGCAGCTCCCGCATGTAGGGGTGGAAGTCGACCTGGATCGTGTGCCGCTTCGAGGCGACGTAGCGGCGCGCCATCCTGCCCCGGCTCCGCTCGATCTCCTTGCGCATCTGATCGGCGCCGGGCACGGCGGCCTCGCCCTCGAGCAGGTCCGCGACCCAGTGCGACTGCTGCTCGGCGATAGGCATGATCGCTCCCAGCGGCTGGATCAGTCCGATGAAGTAGAGGCCCGGGTGCTCGACCGAGACCACCCTGCGATAGAGGTCGATCCGGTTCCCGGGGGCGGCCAGCAGCGACGGGTCGAGGAAGGGGAAGGTGATCTTGTAGCCGGTGCAGTAGATGACCAGGTCGATCTCCTCATCGCTGCCGTCGGTGAAGCGCACCATCCGGCCGTCGAAGCGCTCGATGTTGGGCTTCACCGTGATGTCGCCGTGGCCGATCCGCGGCAACAGCTCGGAGGAGACCGTGGGATGGGCCTCGAGCAGCTTGTGGTCGGGCTGGGGCAGGCCATAGGAGGCGACGTCGCCGGTCGCGGTCTTCAAAGCTCTCAGGAACATCCGCCGTTGCAGCGCCAGCGGCAGCCTCGAGAGCGCTTCCGAGCCGGTCTCGTCGGTCGGCATCCCGCGCAGGTACTTGGGGATCACGTAGGCGCCGCGGCGCATCGCGAGGAATGTCGCGTCGGCGATCCGTGAGGACTCGACCGCGATGTCCGTCGCCGAGTTGCCGATCCCCAGCACCAGCACCCGCTTCTCACGCAGGACGTCGGCCTCGCGGTAATCGTGGGCGTGCATCTGCTCCCCGAGGAACTCCGCGGAGCCTGGGAACGGAGGCTCGGGCCAGCGGGGGTTCCAGTGATGCCCGTTGGCGATCAGCACCGCGCCGTAGCGGGCGCTCTCGCGGCGGCCGCGGTCGTCCTCGACGGTCACTTCCCACTCCCCGTCCGCCGCCTCGACGCTTAGCACCCCGGTGCGGAAGCGGATTCGGTCGCGGAAGCCGAAATGATCGACGAAATCGTCGAAGTAGCGGGCAATCTGGAAGTGGTCCGGGTAGTCGGGGTAGTCCTCGGGCATCGGGTAGCAGGCGTATGACATCTGCCGCCGCGAAGTGTTGATGTGCAGGGAGCGGTAGGCGGAGGACATCTCGTTGTCATTCTGGTAGCGCCAGTTGCCGCCGACCTCGGAGCCCTTCTCGAAGCAATCGAACGAGACTCCCCGCTCGCCGAGCACCTGGCATGCGGCGATCCCGGATGACCCGGCGCCGACAACACAGACCTTCTGTCCCGGCCGAAGCGCGCTCATCGCCGGGAATCTAGCCAAATCAAATGCGGCGGCCGCCCGCGGCGAGGGGGCCGGTGGCACTCAAAACTTCGGCTGTTTCGCCGATACAACCTCGGGCAGCGGTTAGCCGAACGGCTTTCCCGAATGCGATCAGCCTCCCTGACCATCGCGGCATTCATTCTCCTGGCCCTCGCCTCGGGAGGATCGGTCCTGCGCTCTTCCCGGGCCGAGGCCGCGCAGACCTGCGCCGGGCACCGGGTGACGATCCTCGGCACACCGGGCCCCGACCGGATCGTCGGCCGCAGGGCGAGCGACGTGATCGCCGGGCTCGGCGGCAACGACGTCATCCTCGATGGGCCGAACGGCAACGACATAATCTGCGGGGACGGTGGCCGCGACCGCCTCAGGGCGGGGCACGGAAATGATCGCCTCTACGGGGGTCGGGGAAGCGACGTGGTGATCGGCGGTCAGGGGAACGACCGGCTGTTCGGGGGCGGCGGCGACGACCTGCTTCTCGGGGGGTCGGGTAACGACCTGATCAGCGGCGGGGCCGGGGCCGACCGCGGCCGGGGCTTCACCGGCAACGACCGGATCTTCGGCGGCGCCGGCCCCGACCATCTCTACGCCGAGAATGGCGATGACCTGATTCATGGGGGGGGTGGCGACGACCTCGTCGACGGCGGGCTCGGCGACGACGTCCCGATCTACGACGGCGGGGTCTACGGCGACGGCGGCACCGATCGCGTCCTCGGCGGCACAGGGGTCGACCTCGTCGACGGCGGCGCCGGTGACGGTGATGTGGTCCGAGGCGACCAGGGCCCGGACACGATGGTCGGCGGGCCTGGCGCACATGACATCGCCTCCTTCAGCACCGCCTCGGTGGTCAGCCGGCTCGGCTGGGCCAGCCCCGGCTGCCAGCACACTGCCGGGTTCGGCCTGGTGGTCGACATGCAGCGCAAAGTGGCCTGCGAGTTCCTCGCCCGCGACAAGATCCTCGTCCAGAAGCTGCGCGGGGTCGAGGAGATCGTCGGCACCGCATTCCCCGACCGGATCACCGGCGACGACGGCCCCAACGTGATCGACGGCGGTCCGGGGAACGACCGGCTCAGCGGTGGCCCCGGGTACGACGAGGCCTTCGGGGGGTCGGGCTATGACGACTGCACCGGGTTCGAGAAGTCGGTTTCCTGTCCCGGACCGAGCGGTGAAGGAAGTCAGACCCAGGTCGAGCTGAGCCGCTCGATCGACGGCTCCTCGACTCTGGTCGTGCTCGGCTCCGGCGCCGGCAACCAGATCCACATCGGCTTCCACCGTGGCCTCTACACGGTCACCGACGCAGCCGGGATCGAAGCCGGGAGGGAGTCGGGTTGCGACCCAGGCGGCGGCGCGGTCGAATGCGAGGATGGTTCCCTGGACTCGCTGCTCGTCGACGGTGCCGCCCGGGACGACCGGGTGACGATCGCCGACTCCGTTCCAGCGTCGGTCGATGTCACCGTCGACGGCGGCCCCGGCGACGACCGGATCGTCGGCGGCAGGGGCGCGGACCACCTCAGAGCCGGCTCCGGTGGCAACGACGTGGTCCACGGGCGCGGCGGCGGAGACGCTCTGTACGGCGGGGGCGGAGACCGCGATCGTCTTTACGGAGGGGCCGGCCCGGACCTGGTGACGATGCCGGCGACCTGCCGCGGCGGCAGCCTGATCAACGGCGGGTCGGGCCGGGACAACGTCTCCTACGCCCTCTCGGACCAGAACCGCGTCTGGGTGATGAGCCTGAAGACCGACACCGCCGGCTTCTCCCGGAAGGGCTGCGGCAGCGACAAGCTGGTCGGCATCTCCTCTCTGGAGGGCACCAAGGGGGTCGACATCCTGATCGGGGACGGGCGCCACAACGGGCTGCTCGGCCACGGGGGCGCCGACGTCTTCAGGGCCGGCGGCGGCAAGGACTACGTTGACGCCCGCGACGGGGGGCGCGACCGGGTGGTCGACTGCGGCGCAGGCCGAGACCTGCTGCTCGCCGACCGAGCCGACCGCCCCAAGGGCTGCGAGCAGCGCCGCTGAGCGCTACTCGCTGCCGCTGCCGTCCGTCGTCGACTCGATCTCCTGGGCCAGCTCCTCCAGCTCCTCGGCGAAGGAGGGGCCGAAGCTCTCGATCTCCGCATCTCCGCCACCCTCGAGCCCGAGCTCGGCGGCCAGCTCGTCCTCGTCGAGGAGGCCCTCCTCGCTGGGGGGCTCGATCGGCTCTGAGGGCTCGATCGCCACCGTCCGGTAGTGCTTCAGCCCGGTCGCGGCCGGAATCAGCTTGCCGATGATCACGTTCTCCTTGAGGCCGACCAGACGGTCGCGCTTGCCCTCCAGAGCCGCGTCGGTGAGGACCTTGGTGGTCTCCTGGAAGGAGGCGGCAGAGAGGAACGACTCGGTGGCCAGGGAGGCCTTGGTGATCCCGAGGATCCGCTCCTTGGCCTTGGCGGGGGTGCCGCCCTCGTCCTTGACCTCCTTGTTGAGGCGCTTCAGGCTCTGGCGGTCCTCGAGCTGGCCCGGCAATAGCGAGGTGGAGCCCTTCGACTCGACCTCGACCTTGCGCAGCATCTGGCGCACGATCAGCTCGATGTGCTTGTCGTTGATGTCGACCCCCTGCTGGCGGTAGACGTCCTGCACCTCGCGCACCAGGTAGAGCTCGGTCTCGGTGCGACCGCGGATCTCCAGCAGGTCGGCCGGGAACAGCGAGCCCTCGTTCAGCTGCTGGCCGACCTCGACCTTCTCACCGTCTGCGACGTGCAGTCGGGAGCGAGCCGGGAAGGTGTGCGAGGTCTCTTCGCCGCCCGCATCTGTGATCGTCACCTTCACCGCCTTGTCGGTCTCCTCGACCCCGACCTTGCCGGCGGTCTCGGCCAGGTGGGCAAGGCCCTTCGGCTTCCGTGCCTCGAACAGCTCGACCACGCGCGGCAGGCCCTGGGTGATGTCCTGGCCGGCGACGCCTCCGGTATGGAAGGTGCGCATGGTCAGCTGTGTCCCGGGCTCGCCGATCGACTGGGCGGCGATGATCCCGACCGCGTCGCCGATGTCGACCATCGCGCCGGTCGCGGGGGAAATCCCGTAGCAGGAGCGGCAGATCCCCGAATCGGCCTCGCACTTCAGCGCCGAGCGGACCGGGACCATTTCGTCCTCCTCGAGCGCCTCCGCCAGCTGATCGAGCTTCTCGGCGTCAATCTCCTCATTCCGCTTCAGCAGCTCGCGACCGCGCTTGGTCTCGAACTTCTTCGCGGCCAACCTGCCGATCAGGTAGTCGTTGAGGGAGCCGCCGGGCTTGCGGATCGGCATCTCGATGTGATCCTTGGTCTTGCAGTCCTCGATCCGCACGATCACGTCCTGGGCGACGTCGACCAGGCGCCGGGTCAAGTAGCCGGAGTCGGCGGTTCGCAGCGCCGTGTCGGCGAGGCCCTTGCGAGCCCCGTGGGTCGAGATGAAGTACTCGAGGACGGAGAGCCCCTCCATGAAGTTGGCCTTGATCGGGCGCTCGATGATCTCGCCCTTCGGATTGGCCATCAGGCCGCGCATACCCGCCAGCTGGCGGATCTGCTTGAACGAGCCACGGGCGCCCGAGTTGGCCATCATGTAGATCGGGTTGAGCTCATCGAGGTTGCGCTCCATCGCCTTGCCGACCACGTCGGTCGCCTCGTTCCAGCGGGAGGTAACCGCCTCACGACGCTCTTCCTGGGTGATGTAGCCCTCGTTGTACTGGCTGTGGATCTCGTCCGCCTGCGCCTCGTAGCGCTCCAGTATCTCCTCCTTGTCCGGAGGTGAAACGACGTTGTTCTTGGAGATCGTGATCCCCGCCTGGGTGGCGAAATGGAACCCGAGGTCCTTGAAGGCGTCGAGGACTAGGGAGATCGCCGGCGCGCCGTAGGCGTCGACCAGATCGGAGACCGTCTCGTTGACGTCGCGCTTCTTCAGCGAGTGGTTGACGAACTCATACAGCTCCGGCTTCCACTCCTCGGCGAGCGCAACCTCCAGGGCGCGCTCGATCCGGTCGTTGAAGATGATCCGCCCGACCGTGGTCAAGAAGTGTTCGTGGCCCGCCCTGCGGTACTCGGCGTGATCGTGGAGCCGCGCTGAACCGTTCTCATAGGCCAGCTCGGCCTCCTGGGCCGAGCGGAAGACCTTGGGGCGCGATCCATTCGTGCCCGTGCCCTTCTTCAGCTGCTCGTCGAGCTCGGCCAGCTCCTCGGGCGCGGGGCCGTAGGTTAGGTAGTAGATGCCCAGCACCATGTCCTGGGTCGGGGTGGCCAGCGGCGCGCCATGCGCCGGCGAGAGGATGTTGTTGGAGGAGAGCATCAGGATCCGGGCCTCGGCCTGCGCCTCCGCCGAGAGCGGCACGTGCACCGCCATCTGGTCACCGTCGAAGTCGGCGTTGAAGGCGTGGCAGACCAACGGGTGGACCTGGATCGCCTTGCCCTCGACCAGGATCGGCTCGAACGCCTGGATGCCGAGCCGGTGCAGGGTCGGCGCCCGGTTGAGCAGGACCGGATGCTCGTGGATCACCTCTTCGAGCACGTCCCAGACCTCGGGGATCTCGGACTCGACCATCTTCTTCGCGGCCTTGATGTTCTGCACCGCCTTGCGCTCGACCAGCCGGGCCATGATGAACGGCTTGAACAGCTCCAGCGCCATCAGCTTCGGCAGGCCGCACTGGTGCAGGCGAAGACTGGGGCCGGAGACGATCACCGAGCGGCCCGAGTAGTCGACCCGCTTGCCGAGCAGGTTCTGGCGGAACCGCCCCTGCTTGCCCTTCAGCATGTCCGAGAGCGATTTCAGCGGCCGGTTGCCGGGGCCGGTGACGGGGCGCCCGCGGCGGCCGTTGTCGAACAGCGCGTCGACGGCCTCCTGCAGCATCCGCTTCTCGTTGTTGACGATGATCTCGGGGGCACCGAGGTCGAGCAGGCGCTTCAGCCGGTTGTTGCGGTTGATCACCCGCCGGTAGAGGTCGTTGAGGTCGGAGGTCGCGAAGCGGCCACCGTCGAGCTGGACCATCGGCCGCAGCTCCGGCGGGATCACCGGGACGCAGTCGAGGATCATCCACTCCGGCCTGTTGGTGGAGTTGAGGAAGGCGGAGGCAACCCGCAGCCGCTTCACGGCGCGGGCCTGCTTCTGGCCCTTCGACGAGTTGATCGTCTGCTCCAGCTCCTCGCACTCGGCCTCGAGATCGATCTGCTCCAGGAGGTCGCGCACGGCGTCTGCCCCCATGGCGCCGCGGAAGTACTCGCCCCAGCCGAAAGGCGAGCCGAAGCGGTCCTTGAGCTCGCGGAAGACGGTCTCGTCGTTGACGACCTCCTTCGGCTTCATCTCGCAGAAGATCTTCCAGACCTCCTGCATCCGCTCGATCGCCTCATCGATGTAGGCCTCGGTGTCGGAGATCTCGGCGTCGAAAGTCTTCTTCAGCTCCTTGGTCAGCTTGGTCCGCTCGTCGTCCTTGAGCTTGCGCAGCTGGGCGGCGGTCAGCTTCAGGCCCTCGGCCCAGATGTGATCGTCGTCGGAGAACTTGTCCTGGGTGCCGTCCTCGAGGTAGGCGAGGCGACGCTCCAGCGACTCGTTCAGCTCCTGGGTGCGCTTCTGGCGCTCGGCCTCATAGGAGTCGACGACCTTGTCGACCTCCTTCTCGAGCTTGCCGATGTCCTTGGCCCGGGCCTCCTCGTCGACCCATGTGACCATCGAGGCGGCGAAGTAGAGGACCTTCTCCAGCTCCTTCGGCGCCATGTCGATCAGGTAGCCGATCCGGCTCGGGACGCCCTTGAAGAACCAGATGTGGGAGACCGGGGCGGCGAGATCGACGTGGCCCATGCGCTCGCGACGCACCTTTGAGCGGGTCACCTCGACCCCGCAGCGCTCGCAGACGATCCCCTTGTAGCGGACCCGCTTGTACTTGCCGCAGTAGCACTCCCAGTCCTTGGTCGGCCCGAAGATGCGCTCGCAGAAGAGCCCGTCCTTCTCAGGCTTCAGGGTGCGGTAGTTGATCGTCTCCGGCTTGGTGACCTCGCCCCAGCTCCAGGAGCGGATCTTCTTCGAGGAGGCAAGCCCGATCTCGATTGCGTCGAAGTTGTTGATGTCAATCATCTGTGTTCAGTCCGTTCTGTCGAAATCGTCGCGGGCGACCGGCCTCACTTCTTCGCCTCCGCCTCTTCGGTCTCCGACTTCTCTTCCACCTTCTCGTCGGCGGCCCCATTGGAGGAGTCGGCCCGGACCCCGGTGAGGTCCATGCCCAGCTCCTCGGCCGCCTTCAGCAGGTCGTCCTCCTCCTCTGACATCTCCACCTCGCCGCCCTCGGAGACGACGTTGGCGTCGAGCGAGAGGCTCTGGATCTCCTTCAGCAGCACCTTGAAGGACTCCGGGATCGACGGCTCGGGGATGTTCTCGCCCTTGACGATTGCCTCGTATGCCTTGACCCGGCCGACGGTGTCGTCGGACTTGACCGTGAGCATCTCCTGCAGGGTGTAGGCGGCGCCGTAGGCCTCCAGCGCCCAGACCTCCATCTCGCCGAAGCGCTGGCCGCCGAACTGCGCCTTGCCGCCCAGCGGCTGCTGGGTGACCAGCGAGTAGGGGCCGGTCGAGCGGGCGTGGATCTTGTCGTCGACCAGGTGCAGCAGCTTCAGGATGTACATGTGGCCGACCGTGACCTTGCCCTCGTAGGGCTCGCCGGTGCGGCCGCTGTAGAGCTGCACGGTGCCGGCGCAGCGCGACCCGGCCCGCTGGCGCTTGTCGACTCCGAAGTCGATCCCGCGCTCGGCGTTCTCGTCGGACCAGCTGACCAGCGCCTCGTCGACGTCCTCGACGGTGGCGCCGTCGAAGACTGAGGTGGCGACGTAGACGCGGCCGTTGCCCTCGGCTCCGTGGGCCTGCTTGAAGGCGTCGGAGCCGTCGTCGTACCAGCCGTTTGCCGCGACCCAGCCGAGGTGAGTCTCGAGGATCTGCCCGATGTTCATCCGGCTCGGCACGCCGAGCGGGTTGAGGATGACGTCGACCGGGGTGCCGTCCTCGAGGTGGGGCATGTCCTCCTCGGGGACGATCTTCGAGATCACGCCCTTGTTGCCGTGGCGCCCCGCGAGCTTGTCGCCCTCGGCGATCTTGCGCTTGGTCGCGACGTAGACGCGGACCAGGTCGTTGACGCCGGGCGGAAGGTCGTCGCCGTCGTCGCGGCTGAAGGTGAGGACGTCGATCACGACCCCGCCCTCGCCGTGGGGCACTTTCAGCGAGGTGTCGCGGACCTCGCGCGCCTTCTCCTTGAAGATCGCGCGGATCAGCTTCTCCTCTGCGGTCAGCTCCGTCTCGCCCTTCGGCGTCACCTTGCCGACCAGCAGGTCGCCGGACTGCACCTCGGCGCCGATCCGGACGATGCCGCGCTCGTCGAGGTTGCGCAGGCTCTCCTCCGACCTGTTGGGGATATCTCGGGTGATCTCCTCGTCGCCGAGCTTGGTCGTGCGGGCGTCGATCTCGTATTCCTCGATGTGGATCGAGGTCAGCTCGTCGTCCTTGACCAGGCGCTCGGAGAGGATGATCGCGTCCTCGAAGTTGTAGCCCTCCCAGGACATGAAGGCGACCAGGCAATTCTTGCCGAGCGCGATCTCGCCGCCGGCGGTGGAGGAGCCGTCGGCGAGGACGTCCCCCTTCTTCACCTTCTCGCCGACCGAGACGATCGGCCGTTGATGGATGATCGTCCCCTGGTTGGAACGCATGAACTTGTCGAGCTTGTAGGTGTCCCTCTTCGACCCGTGGCTGACCACGACCTGCTCGGAATCAACGTAGGAGACGTCCCCGGCGCTCTCGGCCAGCGTGACGTCGCCGGTATCGACCGCCGCACGCCGCTCCATCCCGGTGCCGATCAGCGGCGGGTCCGGCTTGACCAGCGGCACCGCCTGGCGCTGCATGTTCGAGCCCATCAGCGCCCGGTTGGCGTCGTCGTGCTCGAGGAACGGGATCAGGGCCGTCGCCACCGACCAGATCTGGGTCGGCGAGACGTCCATCAGGTCGACGTCCTTCGGAGCCGCAGAGGAGTACTCGTCCTCGCTCGCCCGGCAGAGCACCTGCGGGCCCTTCAGCTTGTTGGTATTCGGATCGATCTCGGCGCTCGCCTGGGCGATGATCATGTCCTCTTCCTGGGTCGCGTCGAGGTGGACGATCTCGTCGGTGACCACCCCGTCCCTGACGATCCGGTAGGGCGTCGTGACGAAGCCGTGCTCTGAGATCTGCGCGTAGGAGGAGAGCGATCCGATCAGCCCGATGTTGGGCCCCTCGGGAGTCTCGATCGGGCACATCCGCCCGTAGTGGGTCGGGTGCACGTCGCGGACCTCGATCGGGGCGCGCTCCCGGGTCAGCCCGCCCGCGCCGAGCGCCGAGAGGCGGCGGCGATGGGTGAGGCCGGCCAGCGAGTTGGTCTGGTCCATGAACTGGGAGAGCTGCGATGAGCCGAAGAACTCCTTCAGCGCGGCCACCACCGGGCGGATGTTGATGATCGTCTGCGGTGTGATCGCGTCTGAGTCCTCGGTCGTGAGGCGCTCGCGGACCACCCGCTCCATCCGGTAGAGCCCGATCCGGAAGGCCTCCTGGATCAGCTCGCCGACCGTGCGCAGGCGCCGGTTGCCGAAGTGCTCGTACTCGTCGAGATGGTCATAGACCGGATCCCGCGGGTAGGTGATCGCCTCCGCGGCGTAGTCCTTGATCGGGTTCTCCTCGTCGATCACCTCGGGGATCCCGAGCAATCGCGGCAGGGTCACCAGTTCCCTGACCAGAGCGATGATGTCGTCGTGGGTTAGGACCCGCGTGTCGAGGTCGATGTCGAGGTCGAGGCGGGCGTTGAGCTTGTAGCGGCCCACCCGGGTGAGGTCGTAGCGCTTCGGGTCGAAGAAGAGCTGTTCGAGCAGGTTCTTGGCGGCGTCCACCGACGGCGGCTCGCCCGGGCGCTGCTTCTTGAACAACTCGATCAGGGCGCCGTCCTCGGTCTTGGTCGGCTCGGTGTCGGCCTCGATCGTGTGCTTGATGTAGACGGAGTCGTCGAACATCTTCAGCAGCTCCGCGTCCTCGACGTAGCCCATCGCCCGCAGCAGCACGGTCACGGGCAGCTTGCGTTTGCGGTCGATGCGGACGTAGACCCGCCCCTTCTTGTCGATCTCGATCTCGAGCCAGGAGCCGCGCGCCGGCATCAGGTTGGCGATGAAGACCTGCTTCTCGGGGTCCTTGGGCGCCATCACGTAGGCGCCGGGCGAGCGCACCAGCTGGGTGACGACGACGCGCTCGGTGCCGTTGATGATGAAGGTTCCGCGATCGGTCATCCAGGGGAAGTCGCCCATGAACACGGACTGCTCGCGGATCTCTCCGGTCTCCTTGTTCTGGAAGGCGACCGTCGCGGTCAGCGGCCGCGAGTAGGTCATGTCCTTCTCGCGGCACTCCTCGATCGAGTGGGCGGGCTCCTCGAACTTGAAGTCGCCGAAGACGATCGCCAGGTTCCCCGTGTAGTCCTCGATCGGGGAGATGTCGTCGATCGTCTCCCGGAGGAGGCCCTTCTTCGGGTCGGTCAGCTCCGCGAACGAGCGGCGCTGGATATCGATCAGGTGTGGAACATCAAGGGGATTCTGGAGGCGAGAGAAATTTCTGCGGGTTACAGGGGCAGCGTTGGAACGTGCCAAGTCGGCGACTCCTCAGGTGGTCAGAGGGACGTGAAAATGGGGCGCAATTCGACGCGAGGGCACAACGGCGCGCGACCGTAAAAAATACCACACGGCAAAGCCTGCCCACAAGAGCGGGCTCGCGGCGAGACAAAATTCCCGGAATTGCGGGGCTTTTCGATGCTACTTGAGCTCGACGGTGGCGCCGGCTTCCTCGAGCTCGCTCTTCAGCTTCTCGGCTTCATCGCGCTCGACGCCCTCCTTGATCGCATTCGGCGCCTCGTCGACGACCGCCTTGGCCTCCTTCAGCCCAAGCCCCGTCGCAGCGCGGACGACCTTGATCACGGGGACCTTCTGGCCGCCGACCTCGGTGAGGACGACGTCGACCGTCGCCGACTCCTCCTCGCCGTCGCCGTCGCCGTCACCGGCCGCAGCGGCAGCCGGGGCCGCGGCGGCGACCGCAGTAGCCGACACCCCGAACTCCTCCTCGAGCGCCTTGATCCGCTCGGAGAGCTCCAGCACCGAGATTCCCTTCAGCTCCTCGATCCAGTCTTCTGTGGTCACGTTTGCCATTGCTCACTCCTCTTCGTTCGAAGCTTTCTGAATCACTGCGTCCCGGAATCACTGCCCGCCACGTCCTCAGCTTCGCTTCCGGGCGTGTCGGGGTCGCCGGCGGGCTGGGGTTCCGCTGCTTCGGCCTCGGGCACTTCAGCCGCAGCCTCGCCGCTGACCAGCCTCTGGTCGGCGATCTGTTGCAGGGCGACGGCGAGGCCGGAGACCATCGAGCCGAGACCGCGGACCAGGCCGGTCAGCGGGCTGGCGACGACCCCGGCGAACTGGCCGTTGAGGACGTCGCGGGCCGGCAGGCGGGCGATCGAGGTGAAGGTCTCCTGGTCCAGGGTGAGGCCGTCCATGAAGCCGCCCTTGAAGGCGAGGACATCGTGCTCGCGGTTGAAGTTGGAGATCGCCTTGGCCGCGATCGCGGTGTCGCCGCGGACGAAGGTGAGGGCGGTCGGCCCCTCGAGCAGCTCGGTGAGCTCCTCGCGCCCCGCTTTCTCGGCGGCCAGCTTGGTGAGGCGGTTCTTGACGATGCGGAAGCTGGCCTCGGCCTCGCGCAGGTTGCCGCGCAGGGCGGCCGCCTCGGGGACGCTGATCCCGCGGTAGTCGATCGCGAAGATCGCCTCGGCGCCCTCGATCTGGGCGGCGATCTCGTCGATCACGGCTGCTTTTTCGTCGCGGTTCACGCTGTTCGTCCCGATCTGGCCAAAGTCACGAAAAAACCCGCTCGCAGGCGGGCTCAGCGACGCACGGTCTCTCTGGCTCCACCTGCACCGGGCTTGCGGGCCTGGGGCCCCGCCGATGGTCTCTGGCAGATCGCGGAGTGTAGAGGAACTCGGTTCGGTTCGTAACAGTTTCCCAATGCCGCGGCTCCTCACCGACCTGGGGCCTTTCAGCTGCCTATATCGCGGTTCAAAGGTCCCACGTGGGGAGGGGTGGCGCGGACAGCTCGGGTTGATGCCCCCCCTCTCTAGCTCCCGTCACGCAGGCGGACGATGCCGCCGATCACGCCGAGATAGGTGGTGCCGTCCGGGCCTAGGGCGAGGCCGGCGTAGTTGTTGTTGTAGAGCAGGCCCGAGCCGGCGTACTTCTGCCAGGCGGTCTTGCCGTTGGAGAATCGCAGCGCCGCCCAGTAGTAACCCTGGGAGCCGCTCGAATCGGGGGGGCGCGTGTAGGCGTAGATCAGACCGGTCTTGGTCGAGAGCTTGGGCACGACGCTCGGCCCTCTCAGCTCGTGGTTGGTCCAGACCTTGCGACAGCCCCTGCCGTTTCGCTTCACGTCGACGCGGGCGAACCCGGGTTGGGTGACGGCGCCGGCGTTGGGCCCGAAGGGATCCTGATAGCCGTAGTTGTTCTCGACGATCAGCGAGCGCCCCGTGGTGAGCAGCGTGTTCTCGGTGGCGCCGGTCTTCTTCGGGAAGACGGGAACCTCGCAGACGATCCGCCTCTGACGCCTGGGCAGATGCCTCGCCCGGCGGTAGACGACCACGTGCATCGGCTCGGCGTTGTCGGTGATCGCCACGTAGCCGCCCCTCATCAGAGTCGGCGTCGTGCCGCTGCCGGCGTCCACCTGGCTCGGCTTGACGATCCCGGAGTTCTGATACCCCGCCTTCCAGACGATCACCGGCCTGCCCTCTCCTGTTGGCCTCGAAGCGATACATGCGCTTGTCGGAGACGATGTAGATGCCGTGCCTCCCAACCGCGAAGGAGTTCTCGATCTCCTCGCCGAGCTTCTTCACCTTGACCGCACCGGTCCTGCGGTCGATCGTCCCCACCTTGCCGCCCTGCTTCGAGACGAACCAGATCCGGCCGGAGAAGTCCGGCAGGGCAGAGGTGATCCGCTCGGTGCTCTCGTCGAGCACACCGGTGAGGTCGAAGTCGCGCCTCTTGACCAGGCTCTGTCCATTAGGGGATTGGCCGATTACGAAGATGTGGTCGGTCTTGGTCGGCACCCAGATCCGGTCCCTGCCGTCGAGGAAGAAATAGCCGCCACCGCTGAAGTTTTGGTAGGTCTGCGTGCCCGGCGGATCCGGCGCCTGCGGCAAGTCGAGGCTGGAGATCGTCGCCAGGGTGTCGGGGTCGATGATCCGCGCCTGCGGCGGAGCACCCGCCGAGGGGCAGACGGAGACGATCCGGCCGCGGGTGTCGAAGGTGAGCGATCCGCAAAGTGAGGGCGGCTTCGCCTCGGAGCTGGCGGCGAGGTTGGCCCCCAGCGGACCGGCGATGTTGTAGGCGTCCGTCATCCAGGTGTCGTTGTGGATGTTGTTGAACGGGTTTTGCCCCATGAAGGGGTTCTGGGGCGCCCTGACGGGCTGCAGCCTGTGTGCTCTAACGGCGCCACCCTGGAAGTCCGGCAGCGACGGATCCGGAGGAGCCGAAACGATCGGCGCCGCTGCTGCGGGGGCGGCGAGCGACAGCAGGCCGGCGGTCGCGAGCGCGGTGCGAAGGGCCAGGGAAGACTTGGTGCGGAACATTCTCATCCTTCTTTGCAGGTTCGAGGGATGGCATCCTATGCTCCTGTTTACACTTTGTCAAGTGAGTACGCCGAGACCAACCGCGCGGGGCCCCTCCACCGATCGGGGGCGGCAACGCCGGATGTCCTCCGCGGATCGCCGCGAGCAGCTCGGCCGCGCCGCACTGGCGCTCGCGGCCCGCCACGGCTACTCCGGCCTCTCGCTCGATGCCGTGGCGGAGCACGCCGGCGTCACCCGCAATCTGCTCTACCACTACTTTCCCCGCGGCCGGCTAGACGTCTTCCTGGCCGCCGTCGAGCTGGCCGGCACGGATCTGACCGAAAGCTGGATCACCGACGGCGATCTCCCGCTCGAGGAGAAGCTGGCCGCGAACTTCCAGCGACTGATCGACCATGCGGGCGAGCCGACCGACGCCTGGATGGTCGCTCGCCAGGCTCGTGCTCAGGCCGAGCCCGAGGTTCAGGCGCTGGCCGACTCCTTTCGCCAGGTGATGGTCTCGAGCATCGCGCTCAACCACTTCGGCACGCCCGATCCGCCGCCGCTCGCGACCCTGGCGCTGCGCTCCTACCTCGCCTACGCCGAGCAGGCGCTCGATATCTGGCGCGAGGAGGGGCTCGACCGCGGGGCCGTTCAGGCGCTGCTCTCCCGCACCCTGCTGGCCACCGTCGAGGCGGCCCGCGAAATGGACTTAAGGCTCAGATCCTGATGCTGCCGTCCTCGGCAATCTTCCAATGCGGGTTGTGGGCGACCTCCCAGGGGTGGCCGTCGGGGTCGCAGAAGACCCCCGAGTAACCGCCCCAGAAGGTCTCCCCCGGCTCGCGCGCGATCGAAGCACCCGCGGCGCGAGCCTGCTCGATCACGGAGTCGACCTCGGCCGGCGAGCGGACGTTGTGGGCGAGGGTGACCCCGCCCCACCCGGGGGAGTCCTCGACCCCGCTGTCGGCGGCCAGCGAGGCTCGGCTCCACAGCGCCAGCACCATCCCGCCGGCCTGGAAGAAGGCGACCTCGGCGCCGGGATCGCCGCTGGCCCTCCAGCCCAGGGCGTCGTAGAAGGAGCGGGCTCGGTCGAGGTCGGCTACGCCGAGGGTGACCAGGCTGAGCCGCTGCTCCACGACCGCCTGAATCTAGGCGGGGACGGCGTCGGCCTCGCCCGAGCCCTCGCTCGGGTCGGCCTCCGCCGGCTGCCCGGCGATCTCGGGAGCAGGGGCCGCCGCCTCGCCGCCGGCGGCGTCAGGATCACCGGCCTTGGTCGAGTCGACGCGGACCCCGGGGCCCATGGTCGTGGTCAGGGTGACGGTGATGATGTAGCGGCCCTTGGCGGCCGCGGGCTTGGCCCGGTTGATCTCCTCGATCACCGCGTTGTAGTTCTCGAGCAGGTGGGAAGGCTCGAAGCTCGCCTTGCCGATCGCCAGATGGATCACCGCCTGGCGATCGGTCCGGTACTCGACCTTGCCCGACTTCGACTCGGAGACCGCCTTCTCGACATCGTCGGTGACCGTGCCGACCTTCGGGTTGGGCATCTTGCCCTGGGGGCCGAGGATCCGCCCCAGCTTGCCCACCGTGGGCATCATGTCGGGGGTCGCGATCGCCACGTCGAAGTCGGTCCAGCCTTCCTCGACCCGCTTCGCGAGGTCGTCGGTGCCGACGAAGTCCGCTCCCGCCGCCTCGGCGTCGCGGGCCTTCTCGCCCTGGGCGAAGACGGCGATCGTCACGTCCTTGCCCAGCCCGTGGGGCAGCGCCAGGGTGCCTCGCAACTGCTCCTCGGCATGGCGCACGTTGACCCCGAGGCGGACGTGCAGCTCGACCGTCTCGTCGAAGCCGGCGCTGGCCGTCTCCTTGATCAGCGCCACCGCCTCGGCGGGTGGATAGGCGCGATCGCGATCGACCTTCGCGTACTGCTGGCGGTAGCGCTTGCCGTGCGCCACTAGCCTTCCACTTCCACGCCCATCGAGCGGGCGGTGCCGGCGATGATCTTCGAGGCCGCGTCGAGGTCGTTCGCGTTCAGGTCGGGCATCTTGCGTTCGGCGATCTGGCGCACCTGCGCCATGCTGATCGTCCCGACCTTGTTGATGTGGGGCTCGCCCGAGCCCTTGTCGATCCCGATCGCCTCCTTGATCAGGACCGCCGCCGGCGGGGTCTTGGTGATGAAGGTGAACGAGCGGTCCTCGAAGACGGTGATCTCGACCGGGATGATCGTCCCGCCCTCGGACTGGGTCTGGGCGTTGAACGACTTGCAGAACTCCATGATGTTGACCCCGTGCTGGCCCAGCGCCGGGCCGACCGGGGGCGCCGGGTTCGCCGCCCCCGCCGGGATCTGCAGCTTGATCATTGTCAGGACCTTCTTAGCCATGGTGTTCTCAGGCGTTCAAGTTAGAGGTTTCTGTCTCTTCTGAATCAATTGCGGCGGCTTCGCCGCCTGACATGCATGTGGCCGGGGCACACAGGCCCCGGCATTCATACCTTCTTGACCTGGTCGTAGCCGACCTCGACCGGTGTCTCGCGGCCGAAGATCGAGACCAGCACCTTGAGCTTGGCGGCGTCCTCGTTGATCTCGGCGATTTCGCCGGAGAAGTCCGAGAGGGGCCCGGAGATCACCTTCACCGACTCACCGATCGAGAACTGGGCCTGGGTCCGCGGACGCTCCGCGGTCTCGCGGTGCAAGAGGCGATCGACCTCCGGCTTCGAGAGCGCCACCGGCTTGTTGCGCGAGCCGACGAACCCGGTGACCCCGGGGGTGTTCTTGACCAGCCCCCAGGCGTCGTCGGTCATCTCCATGTTGACCAGGACGTAGCCGGGCATGGTCCGCTTCTCGGTCTGCACCTTCTGCCCGTCCTTCATCTCCGAGACCTGCTCGGTAGGGACGACGACCTGGCGCACGTAGCGGTCCTGGGCCATCGTCTGAACCCGGTGCTCGAGGTTGTGCTTGACCTTGTTCTCGTGCCCGGAGTAGGTGTTGATCACGTACCAGCGATACATGTAGTCCGTTTCGTCTCTAGAGGATTCGCTTGATCAGGAAGTTGAAGACGGCGTCGAGGGCGCCGAGGTAGGCGGCTGCGACGGCGACGAAGATGACCGTCACCGCGGTCGCCTGCACGAGGGTGTCGCGGTCGGGCCACTGGACCCGCTTCAGCTCCGCCCAGCAGGAGGCGAGGAAGCCGATCACCCCGCCGCGCTGGCGCTCCGCGGTGGCCTGCTTCTGCCGGCGGGCCAGGGTCTCCTTCTCGCGGCGCTTCTCGTCCTCGCGTCGCCGCTTCTCGGCCTCCTTCTGCTGCTTGGCCTCGGCCCGCCGGTCGGCCCGCGAGGGGGCTTTCGGCGCATCCGGAGTCTCGAGCTCGGACTCCGGGGCGCCGGCGGCGATCCCCGCCTCGACCGCCTCGATCTCGGCGATATCGCCGGACTTCGGCACCTGGGTGTCGTGCTGGGCCTCCGAGGCGGGCTCGGCGCCGGAGGAGCGCCCCGCCTTCGCCTGCTGCGCCTCGCGGGCGCGCCGCTCGGCCTTGCGCTGTGCGCGCGTCTTCGCCATCAGCCGCCTATCGGGTTTCCTTGTGCGGCGTGTGGTGCCCGCACCAGCGGCAGTACTTGCGCAGCTCGACCCGGTCCGGCGAGTTGCGGCGGGACTTGTTCGTCTGGTAGTTGCGGCGCTTGCACTCCTCACAGGCAAGCGTCACAGCGATGCGCACATCTCCGCGAGCCATTTCTCCTCGAATCGAAGCCGTTACAGAAAGAAAACCCCGGGCGCGGAGCGCGAGGCGTGCCCAAGGATAGCGGCAGATAACGTGCGGCGGCGTCGCCGCCTGACATGCATGTGCCGGCGCAACATCGCGCCGGCATCACACCTATAGCCCCAGCGTCTTGGCGATGATGTTGCGCTGGATCTCCGAGGTGCCGCCGTAGATGGTCGAGACCAGGCTGGTTCGGACCAGGCGCTCCATGTCGTACTCCGAGGAATAGCCGTAGCCGCCCATCAGCTGCATCCCCTCCAGCGAGACCCGCTTCGCGACCTCGGTCACGTAGAGCTTCACCATCGAGGCCTCCTTGGGAAGCATCCGGCCGGGGTCCTCGTCGGTCATCGAGGCGACCCAGTGGGTCATCAGCCGGGCCGCCTCGAGCTCGGTAGCCATGTCGGCGAGCCGGTGCTGGAGCGCCTGGAAGGAGCCGATCGGTCGGTCGAACTGACGCCGCTCCTTGACGTAGGCGAGGGCGTCGTCGAATGCGCGCTGGGCGACCCCGAGCATGGTCGCCGCGAGGATCAGACGCTCGACGTTGAGACCGGCCATCAGCTGCATCCAGGCCTGGTCGACCTCGCCGAGGACCGAGGCGGCCGGCGCCTCGCAATCGCTGAAGTAGAGGTGGTTGGTCTCGCGGCCGCCCATCGTGTCGATCGGCTTGACCTCCATCCCCTCGGCATCCGGCCGGGACCCAGATCATCGTCAGGCCCTCGTGCTTCGAGGAGCCCTTGGTGGTGCGGCAGACGACCAGGATGTGGTCGGAGATGTGGGCGTTGGAGCAGAACACCTTCTGGCCGTTGATCACGAAGCCGCCGTTGACCGGCTCGGCCGCAGTGGTCAGCGAGCCGACATCGGAGCCGGCCTCGGGCTCGGTCATCGCGATCGCCTCGACCGAGCCGCCGGCGATCCCACCGAGGATCTCCGCCTTCTGCTCGATCGGTGCCGAAGCGCTGGGTCGCGCCGGCGACGATCAGGGTGGTGGCATATCCGCCGATCGGGGCCAGCCCCCGCGAGGTCTCCTCCATGAACAGGCAGGCGTCGAGCATCGACCCGCCCGATCCCCCGAAGGCCTCGTCGATCGTCACCCCGAGCCAGCCAAGCTCGGCCATCTTCGCGTAGAGCCCTGAGTTGTGGAGCTCGGTGTGGCCGTTGGTCAGCTTCTCGCGCTTCTCCGGCGTGCCGCACTCGCGCTCGCAGAAGTCGCGGATCGCGGCGACGAAGTGCTGCTGCTCGTCGGAGAGGGCGAAGTCCATCGGCGGCGGAGCCTAGAGGATCGTTCGCCCCTCAGCGATCGCGCCGAGAGCCCGGAACCGGACTCGAACCGGTGACCCCTTCCTTACCATGGAAGTGCTCTACCAACTGAGCTATCCGGGCGGCAGCCGTCAACTCTAGCGGCGGCGCTTCGACCGGGAGGACCCGGCGCCGGTGCCGCGCTGAAGGGTGCGGGCGACCGCCTTGTCGGTCTCCTCGGTCATCGCGATCTTGAATACGGCGAGCAGGGACTCGGTGGCCAGTGGGCGCAGCCGCTCGAGCGCGTCGCGGACCTGGGGCCAGCCCTCCTCCGGGCGGCCCGCGTCCTCGAAGGGCTCCCAGACGGTCTTCACGAAGAGGCGGACGAAGATCCTGGCGACGCCGCGGGCATGGCGGTGCATCTCCTCGACGACCTCGAGCGCCGCCTCCGGCCCGATCCCCAGCTCGGCCAGCTCCAGCCGGGCCCTGCGGAGGCGCGGGCTGACCACCTCGTACCGGCCCTCGCCCAGCGGTCGCAGCAGGCCGAGCCGCTCGGCGCGGACCAGCAGTTCAGGATTGGGGTCTGCGAGGCCCTCGGCCAGCTCGGAGATCTGCACGATCTCCGGCTCCTCGTCCTCGAACGGCGTCTTCAGCGTGCGGGTGAAGTCGAGGACCGCCTCGCTCGACTCGCCGACCCCGTCCAGCAGGCGCCGGATCGCCTCCAGGTTGAGGCCCTCCGCCTGCAGATCGCGGATCAACTCGATCCGGCCGATATGGCCCTCGCTGTAGTAGCCGGTGCGGCCCCGCACCTCGGGCGGGGGCAGCAGCCCGCGGGACTGGTGGGCGCGGATGTTCCGCACGGTCATCCCGGTCCGCCGGGCCAGCTCGTCGATCGTCAACGCGGATTCCGTGACTTCGGTCACACGACCAGGGTATTCGATTCCTATGTGCCATAGATCGGTGTAACAATGTTGGTGCGAAATGCCCGTGGTCGTTCTCGTCCCCTCCCTGCTCGCCGTGACCGGCTCCGAACCCGCCGGTGGAGCGGCGATCGGCCAGATCCTGATCGCCAACGCGATGGCGATCACCGCCAGCGCCGCCCTCGCCTGGCTGGTGCTCGGGCACCGCAGCGGCCGGGTTCCCTATCTGGGCCGGGCGGCCGCCGCGGCATCCCGCGCCAGCGGCCTTCCGGGATGGGCCGCGCTTCCCTCGGCGACCGCGAGCGCCTCGCTGCTTGTCGCGCTGCTCGGCATGTACTGGGACATCTCGCTGCACATCGACGTCGGCCGCGACGCCGGGCCCCTCGCCAACCCGGCCCACTACCTGATCCTCGCCGGCCTCTTCGGGATCTTCTGCTCCGGCTTCGTCGCGATGGCCCTGCCCCTGGAGCGCCCGGGGCCGACGGCGGTGCGGATCAACCGCGGCTGGTACGCGCCGCTCGGCGGCGTGCTGATCACCGCCTGCGCTTTCTTCTCGCTGCTCGGCTTCCCGCTCGACGATCTCTGGCACCGCCTCTTCGGGCAGGACGTAACGCTCTGGGGACCGACCCACCTGATGCTGATCGGCGGCGCCGCGCTGACCCTGGTCGGGCAGGCGGTGCTCCTGGTGGAGGGAATGCGTGCCAGGGAGCGGACCGGCGCGGGCGACGAGCCGGCGCTGATCGTCAGGCTGCGCCGGGCGGGGCTGATGGGCGGGCTGCTGGTAGGACTCTCGACCTTCCAGGCGGAGTTCGACTTCGGCGTTCCCCAGTTCCAGATGGTCTTCCAGCCGATCCTGATCGCCGCTCGCGGCCGGCGTCGCGCTGGTCTGCGCCCGGCTCTGGATCGGGCCCGGCGGCGCTCTCGCCGCCGCCCTGTTCTTCCTGCTAACCCGCGGGATGGTCGGCCTGATCGTCGCCGGCGTCTTCGGCGAGAGCCTCCCCCACCTTCCGCTCTACCTGGCCGAGGCGGCCTGCGTCGAGCTCGCCGGGCTCGCCCTCGCCCGGCGGCCCGCTCGCCTTCGCTGCCGCCTCCGGCGTCGCGATCGGCACGCGTCGGCTTCGCCGCCGAGTACGGCTGGAGCCAGGTGGCCATGCCGCTCCCCTGGACGAGCATCCCTGCTCCCCGAGGCGCCGCTGCTGGCGCTGATCGCCGGCCTCGCGGGGGCGATCGCCGGAGCGCTGCTGGCGCTCTCGCTGAAGGGGGCCTGCCGGGACGGGCGCTGACCAGGGGGCTGGCGCTGGGATCACTGCTCCTGGTGATGGCCGTGGTCGCCGACGGGCTGATCACCACCCCGCCCCAGGGGCTGCGGGCAAGCGTCAGGCTGACCGACGTCGCCCCCGGTCCGGGTCGCGAGGTGGCTGCCAAGGCGCGGATCCGGCCCGCTTCCGCCGCCGCGGATGCACGCTGGCTGACGATCACCTCCTGGCAGGGGGGAGGCCTGGTCGTCGACCGCCTTCGGTCCCTCGGCGGCGGCGTCTATCGCAGCACCGAGCCGATTCCCGTCAATGGTGAATGGAAGACGACGTTGCGGCTGCAGACCGGACGGACGATCGCCGGGCTGCCGATCTACCTGCCCGCGGACCGGGCGATCCCCGCGGCCGCGGTCCCGGCTCCGGGTCGCCTCCAGCGCGCCTTCGTCAGCGACAAGCAGATCCTCCAGCGCGAGACGAAGCGCGGCGTCCCGGGCTGGCTGACCACTGTCGCGCCGCTGGTCGTCTTGGCGATCGCCCTCGCGCTGCTCGCCATCCTCGCCCTCGGGCTGGGACGGCTGGGGCGCGAGCCGGAGGGCTGTGCGCGAACCGCCGCCCGGTGGGAGACTGGGGAGATGCGCCGATCCCAGCGACTGCGGGTGCCGGCTTGAGCGAGCACCACCGGGTCGTCGTGATCGGCGCCGGCTTCTCCGGGATCGGCCTCGGGATCCGGATGCTGCCGGGAGGGAATCGACGACTTCGTCGTGCTCGAGAAGGCCACGGAGGTCGGCGGCACCTGGGAGGCGAACACCTACCCGGGGATCCAGTGCGACATCCCCTCCCACCTCTACTCGCTCTCCTTCATGCCGAACCCAGGCTGGACCCGGACCTTCTCGGAGGGAGCCGAGATCTGGGACTACCTGCGGCGATGCGCGCAGGCGGGTGGCCTCACTCCCCACCTGAGGCTCGGCTGCGAGGTGCTCGGGGCCGAGTGGGAGGAAGGAGGCGAAGCGCTGGCGGATCGAGACCTCGGACGGGTCGCTCAGCGCCACGGTGCTGGTCGCCGCGAACGGCCCGCTCTCGGAGCCCGCGATACCCGAGATCCCCGGGCCTCGACACCTTCGCGGGAGCGCTCTTTCACTCCGCGCGCTGGGACCATGAGCAGGAACTGCGCGGCAAGCGGGTCGCGGTGGTCGGGAGCGGCGCCTCGGCGATCCAGATCGTCCCGCAGCTCCAGCCTGAGGTCGAGAGGCTCTACGTCTTCCAGCGCACTCCGCCCTGGGTGATGCCCCACCGCGACCGCCACATCCCGAGCATCGAGCGGCGTCTGTATCAGCGCCTCCCGCTCGCCCAGCGCCTCAGCCGCGGCTGGTCCTACCTGCTGCGGGAATCGATCGTCCCCGGGCTGATCCGCAACCCGGACCGGCTGAGACGGCTGGAGCGGATCGGCCGCGCCCACATGCGCCGCCAGGTCCCCGATCCCGAGCTGCGAGCCCGGCTGGAACCCTCCTACCGGATCGGCTGCAAGCGGATCGTGCCGTCGAACCAGTGGTATCCGGCGCTGCAGGCCGGCAACGTCGAGTTGATCAGCGCCGCTGCCTCCGGGATGCGACCCGAAGGCCCGATCGCCGCCGACGGGACGGCGCCGGAGGTCGACGCGGTGGTCCTTGCAACCGGGTTTAACGTCTCCCATCCCGACTCGGGCCGCCGCCTGCGCGGACCGCAGGGGACGCCTTGCCGAGGTCTGGCAGAGAGGAGGCACCCAGGCCTACCTGGGGGCGGCGACCGCGGGCTTCCCCAACCTGTTCACCCTGCTCGGGCCGAACACCGGCCTCGGCCACAGCTCGATCCTCTACATGATCGAGTCTCAGCTCAACTACGTTCTCGACGCGCTGCGGCTGTTCGATCAGCACGGGATCGCCCGCTTCGAGGTTCGCCCGGAGGTTCAGCGCGCCTACAACGCCGACCTGCAGCAGCGCCTTGCCGGCGCCGTCTGGAGCAGCGGTGGCTGCGCCAACTGGTACCTCGATGAGAGCGGTCGCAACGTCGCGATCTGGCCGCGCCAGACTTGGAGCTTCCGGCGGCTGACCCGGCGCTTCGACCCCGGCAGCTACCGGCTGGAGCCGGCGACGCCCGCCACCGTCTCCTCGACCGACAACGCGAAGGCGTCGACATCCTCGGGCGCCGTGTCCCAGGAGCACATCAACCGCACCGTCCCGGAGGCCTCCTCCCAGACGTAAAAGGCCCGATCGCCGTCCGGGCCGAGCTCGAGCCGCTCGATCGCTGCCCGCGGAAAGCGTGCGAAGACGCCGTTTGCCTCGACCGGCTGGGCCAGCTCGACTCCCTCTATCCGCTCCAGCAGCCTCTCCAAGGCGGGCGGCCATCCGGTTCGCCTGCGAGGCGTTCCGATGCCAGAGGTCGCCGGCCAGCAACGCTTCCAGCTGGACCCCGGCGAAGCGCATCTTCGAAGCCAGCTGCATCAGCTGCTTGCGGACAAACTCCGCGCCGTCGCCGAGCCCATCGGCGAGGAAGACGACCGCTTCGCCGAAAAGCAGGCCGTTCTTGGTGCCGCCGAAGGAGAGCAGATCGACGCCGACGTCGCTGGTCAGCTCCCGCAGGGCGACGCCCTGCGCCGCCGCGGCGTTGGCGATCCGTGCCCCGTCGACGTGAAGGAGGAGGTCGCGCCCGTGGGCGGCGTCGGCGACCGCCCTCACCTCCTCGGGCGAGTAGACGGTGCCAAGCTCGGTCGAGTTGGCGATCGAGGCGACCCGGGGCTGGGAGGCGTGATCGTCGCCGATCCGCTCCCAGGGGAAGGCCGCTTCGAGCAGCTCCGGGGTCAGCTTCCCGTCGGGGGTCTCGACCGTGATCAGCTTCACCCCGGCGACCCTCTCCGGGGCGCCGCACTCGTCGACATGGAGGTGGGCGGTGGACGGGCAGATCACCGACTGCCAGGACTCTGTCACGGCGGCGATCGCGACCACGTTGGCGCCGCTGCCGTTGAACACGGGGAAGGCCCGGGCCGCCGGCCCGAAGTGCTCGCGGAAGCGCTCCCGCGCAGCGGCGGTCCAGCGGTCGGCGCCGTACGCGGGGGCGTGGCCGTGATTGGCCGCCGCGATCGCCTCGAGGACCTCCGGGTGGGCGCCGGAGTAGTTGTCGCTGGCGAAGCCGCGGCCGGAGTTCACTGGTGCAGCGACAGCCGCTGGCCGTTCATCCGCCCCCCCTCGTCGGAGCAGAGGAAGGCGATCGCCTCGGCAAGGTGTTCGGCCGGGGTGAAGGACGCGTAGGCCTTCTCGGGGTTGGCCTCGCGCATCTGCGGGGTGAGGATGGCGTTGACGACGATGATGTTGGCGGTGGTGCCGGTGCCCTCGAAGCCATCGGCGTAAGCCAGTGTCCAGGCCTCGGCCGCCGCCTTGGCCGCGGCGTAGATCGCGTTGTCGTTCGAGGGCTGCTGGGCCTGCTTGGCAGAGACGAGGACGAAGCGGCCGTGATCGCCGGCGGCGAGCGCGTCGTGGAAGCCGCGGGTGGTGTGCTGGACGGTGCGGATCAGAAGGTCGTGAAGGAGGGCCCAGTCCTCAAGCGGCTCCTCGTGGAGCGGTTGGCCCCCCTTCCAGCCGCCCACCAGGTGGACGAGGCCGTCGACCTTTCCGAAGCGCTCGACCAGGCTCTCAGACCAGCCTGCCGCGGCCTCGGGGTCGAGCAGGTCGACGACACGGCCGTCCCAGCGCTCCTCGGGGATCCCGGCCTCGGCCGGGATCGCGTCGAGACGCTCCTGGGAGATGTCGGTGGCGGCGATCGTCGCCCCGGCCGCCGCCAGACGGGAGCAGACAACAGGGCCGAGCCCACCGCCGGCGCCGGCGACGGCAATCACCCGGCCGGCCAGTGAACCGCTTGGCTCGCTCTGCCCCAAGCCCTCTCTCCTAGGACGATTCCGCGCGGGTCGGGCGGCGCTCGAGTGCCGGCTCGAGCTTTGGCTTCAGCTGCGAGTAGAAGAGGCTGAGCGGGAACTCGTCGTCGCGGACGAGGTCGACCAGCTGCTTCGGCTCATCGACCTCGGGAAGGTCGCGGCCGCCGCGGTGGTCCCAGACCGAGCCCTCGGTCGCCGGCACGTACTCGGAGACGAGGTCGTGGGCTGCAATCCATTGGGAGAGCTTGGAGCGGTCGATCCCGGAGTGATACAGCGCCTGGACCCGCTCGCGCAACCCGGTGACCCCGTCGGCGACCCTGTCCCAGTCGATCCTCAGCGCGTTGTCGGTCCAGTCGAGATAGCCCTCCTTGTGGAGGTAGGCGAACAGCAGCTGGCCGCCGAGGCCGTCGTAGTTGCGGACCCGGCTGCCGGTCACCGGGAAGCGGAATAGGCGGTCGAAGATGATCGCGTACTGGACGTAGCGGGCGAAGGCGAAGCCCTCGCGCTCGAGCTCCACCGCCTCGCCGAAAGCGGTGAGGTCGCAGCGGAGCTCCTCCAGCGAGTACATCCAGAAAGGGCTGCGCTGGCGGATCATGAACGGGTCGAAGGGCAGGTCGCCGTGCATGTGGGTACGGTCGTGGATCAGGTCCCAGGTGATGTAGGCGTTCTGGGAGAGTTGCGGCGAGCTCAGCAGACAGGCCGCGTCCGGGGGGAGATTGAGGTGGAGGATCTCCGCCGCGGCGCCACAGACCCGGCGGAACCGCTCGGCCTCGCGATCGCAGAAGATCGCGCCGAAGTGCGCCGGGGGGCGATCGTGAACCGAAAAGGTCTCGGGGAAGAGGACCGCGCACTCGGAGTCGTAGCCGTCGGTGTAGTCGATCAGCTCGACCGGGACGAACTTGGCGTTGTCATAGCCCCCCGACTCCAGCTCGGCGACGAACTCCGGCCAGGGAGTGCGGACCAGCAGCGCCTCGAAGCAGGTGTCGCGGGAGGCGTTCTGCTTGTACATCGGGAAGACGACCAGGTGCTCGATCCCGTCCTCGCGGTGGCGCTCGGGGTGCAGCGCGTCGGTGGAGGCGTAGAAGTCGGGACGCCCGAAGTCAGATGCCTCCCAGGCGGCCAGGTCGGAGGCCAGAGCCGCGAAGTAACCGGCCTGATGAGGGAAGCGCGGGGCCAGGGCCTCGACCTCGGCGGCGATTGCGCCGGTCAGCTCGGCGATGTGGGCCCGGTCGTGCTTGGAGAGGTCGACCGAGCCGTCCGGCTCCTGGGTGAGCCGCAGCTCGGCGACCGCGTCCTTGAGGTAGGACCAGTGCGGGTCCGCTACGGCCTCGCCTCCGGTGCGGGCTTCGGTGGCTGGCCCAGCGAAGGCGTCGCCCGCGGCCCAGTAGACGAGGTTGAGCCAGAGCGGAAGGTGGTCGAGATCGCCGATGCAGTCATCGCCGAAGAGGTCCGAGTCGGCGAGCACCGCAACCCGGCCGGCGCCGTGCTCGGTGATCGCGGCGAGTGGGGCGCCCGGGGGGTCGGCGGTCTCGTGGGTGCGGGCGATCACCCGTCCCCCGTTGGCCAGCGAGACCGTCCCGGCGCGGTAGAAGCAGGCCTCCCCAACCCGGGCCAGGAGGTCGGGGGCGGCGCCGTTCGCCGGGGTGAGGTCGGCCATCACCCAGGCCGGCGCCTCGCGATGGTGCTCGTAGTCCTGCACGGTGGCGTTCTCGACCGCGACGCCGAATCGCTCCAGCAGCTCATTGAGGTTGTTGCCGTATTTGTCCTGCTCGGTCTCGCCGAGGACGATCAGCCCGCCGCCGTCACGGACGAAGCGCTCGATCGCCTCGATCTCGGCGCCGTCGAGCCTCGGCGAGCCGCCGTCGAGGGTGTGCTCCCACTTGGGATCGGAGGGATGGGCGATGACCAGCACGTCGGCGCCGGCCAGCGCCTCGAGATCGATCGGCGCGCCGGTGTGCGCAGCGACCTCGAAGTCGCGCGAGGCGAGGGTCGCTGCGGCCTCCGCCAGCGAGGAGTCGCCCGGGTGGGAGGGCTGCATCTGCGCTGCCAGCTCCGGGCGGATCGTCCACGCCTCGGAGTGGGACTCGTCGAAGAGAACGCGGGCTATCTTCGGCTGAGTAAGCATGTCTGAAGGCTAGAAGGGCCCTCTTGCATAGTCAATGGCCAACATCCCACGTCTTCGCGCAATAATCAGACATATGGACGACATTGACCGTCAGATACTTGCGTTATTGGTGGATGACGGCCGCCGCAGCTACGGCGACATCGCGACCCGGGTCAATCTCTCGGCCCCCTCGGTGAAGCGCCGCATCGATCGTCTGCGCTCCTCCGGCGAGCTCGAGGGCTTCACCGCCGTGGTCGACCACGGCGCGATGGGCTGGAGCACCGAGGCGCTGATCGAGCTCTTCTACGAACCGGGCACCCAGCTCGACGAGGTCGCCGGAACGCTGCGCTCCCACCCCGAGGTGGTCGAGGCGTGGAGCGTCACCGGGGAGGCCGACGCGATCGCCCGCGTCCGCACCTCCGACAACGCCGACCTCGAGCGGCTGATCATCGACCTGCAGCAGACCGCCCCAGTGGTCCGCACCCGCTCGCAGGTGGTGATGTCGAGGCTGGTCAGCCGGGGGTAGCCGCCGCTCGCCGGCGGGCGCCTTCTAGAATCGCCGTCGCTCCCGGGGGAGCGCCGGAGTTGGAGAGCCGGGGCAGACTGTAAATCTGTTGGCTATGCCTGAGTGAGTTCGAATCTCTCCTCCCCCACTCACTGTCCAGGATCGCCCGGGCCGGGGCTCAGCCGGCTTCGCGGAGCACCTGCGCCTCGGGGAGGCGCTTCAGCTTCTTCAGGGTGTTGTTCTCGATCTGGCGGATGCGCTCGCGGGTGACGCCGAACGCGCGGCCGACCTCCTCCAGGGTGAGCGGCTCCATTCCGGAGAGGCCGTAGCGCAACTCGATCACCTGGCGCTCGCGCTCCGGCAGGGCATCGAGCGCCTTGCGCACCCCCTCCTTCTGCAGATGCTCGGAGGCCTCCTCGAAGGGCTCGGTGACGGCGTCGTCGGCGACGAAGTCGCCGAGCTCCGACTCCTCCTCGTCTCCGATCGGCTTCTCCAATGAGACCGGCAGCTGGGCGACGCGGAGGATGTCGCGGACGTCCCGCACCGACCAGCGCAGCTCCTCTGCGATCTCGGCCGCCTCGGGCTCGCGGCCGAGCCGCTGCACCAGCTGGCGCTCGACGTGGGCGACCCGGTTGAGCTTCTCGACCATGTGCACGGGGATGCGAATCGTCCGGGCTTTGTCGGCGATCGCCCTGGTGACCGCCTGGCGGATCCACCAGGTCGCGTAGGTGGAGAACTTGTAGCCGCGGCGGTAGTCGAATTTCTCCACCGCCCGGATCAGGCCGAGCGAGCCCTCCTGGATCAGATCCAGGAAACCGAGGCCGCGGCCGAGGTAGCCCTTGGCGATCGAGACTACGAGACGGAGGTTGGCCTCGACCATCTGCCGCTTGGCGATCATGTCGCCGCGCTCGATCCTCTTGGCCAGCTCGATCTCCTGGCTCGCGGTGAGCAGTTCGACCCGGCCGATCGAGCGCAGGTATAGGCGCAGGGAGTCGAGGCTCGGTTCGACCGTCAGGTCGAGCTCGGCCTTCTTCGCCGCCCCGTTCGAGGAGGCCTCGCCGGCCTTCTGCTCCTTGTAGGCGCTGACCCCGTCCTCCGCGATCACGTCGACCCCGTGCTCGATCAGGTGAGAGTGGAGGTGGGTGACCTGCTCCTTGGTCACCTCCACCTCCTCCAGGGTGGCGGTGATGTGCTCGAAGGTGAGGTAGCCCTGCTCACGGCCGAGGACGACGATCTTGCGCAGTTCCTCGGAGTCGGGGAAGGATTGTTCTCCCGAGCCCTGCTCGAGTCCCTCCACCGCGGTGTCTAGCTGCTCGATCTCTCTGCCTCCCGCGCACCAAATGCGCTGACGCGGAGCCGATCCTTCACCTCCGGCCACGGCGGAGTATAGGGGCTGGACAAAGGCTGGAAATGGCTTGGTTTGCAGACCAATCGCGCCTCCCGGCGGGCGATTCCCCACCCCGGGAGGCTGTTTGCCTACCCTTTCAAGGCGATGCCGCAGCAGTCGCCCACCCTTTCGGTCAGCACTCCGGACGTCCAGGCCTCGACCCCCGCCACACAGGTCAGCCTCTCGCGGGTCGGCGTCACCGGGGTCGAGAAGGTGATCCGGGTGAAGGTGAACGGCACCGAGCACCTCTATTTCGCCGAGTTGGAGTGCTTCGTCGACCTCAACCCCCAGCAGGCGGGCGTCCACATGTCGCGCTTCGAGGAGATCGTCGGAGAGGCGATCGACGCGGTGGTCCTCAGCGAGGCCCCCTTCCACGCGGAGACGCTTGCCGCACACATCGCCGAGCGGGTCCGCCAGAGCCAGCAGGGCCTGCGCTCGGAGGTCTCGGTCGCCGCCCGCTACCCGGAGACGGTCCCGGCCCCGGTCTCCGGCCAGCAGACCCAGGAGATCTACACCCTGTTCGGAACCGCGGTTTCCTCGGAGCGCGGAACCCGGACTCTGACCGGCGTCCAGGCCCAGGGCATGACCGCATGCCCCTGCGCGCAGGAGATGGTCGCGGGATTGGCCCGCGAGCGCCTCTCCGAGCGCGGCTACGACCCCGACCAGGTCTCCGAGATCGTCGAGGCGGTCCCGATCGCCACCCACAACCAGCGGGGAATCGGCACCCTCTGGGTCGGCTGCCCCGAGGGTTGCGAGGCGGATATCGACGCCCGCGAGCTGCTGCGGATCGTCGAGCAGTCGATGAGCTCGGAGATCTACGAGCTGATGAAGCGCCCCGACGAGCTGGCAGTGGTCGAGAAGGCCCACTCGCAGCCCCGCTTCGTCGAGGACTGCGTCAGGGAGATGATCCGCCGTGTGATCGAGGTCCACGCTGATCTCGACCCCGCGGCGTTCGTGATGGCCCGCCAGGAGAACCTGGAAACGATCCACCGCCACAACGTCGTCGCCGAGCGCTACGGCTCCCTCGAGGACCTGCGTCGGGAGCTGGCCAGTGGTGAGCATTTCGCCCACCACCTGACGGTGCGCGAATGGCTCGAGGCCCCGACGGGCTGAGCCGGCGCCCTCTACCCGGGCTCGGTTTTCGGCGTTGCCCGTGCTCTGCGCAGCCCGAAGAAGTAGTCGAAGCCGCTGACCAGGGTGGCGGCGACCGCCAGGTATACGAGCACGTCGACCCAGAGCGGCGAGGGATCGAAGGCGATCAGGGCGAAGACCGCGGCTATCTGCAGCACCGTCTTCACCTTCCCCATCCAGCTCGCCGAGATCACGATGCCCCGGTCCGCCGCGACGGCGCGAAGGGCGGTGACCGCGAACTCCCGCGCGATGATCACCATCGCCACCCAGGCGGCGAGCCTCCCCAGTGAGACCAGCGAGACCAGGGCCGCGGTGATCAGCAGCTTGTCGGCGACCGGGTCCATCAGCTTGCCGAAGGTCGTGATCGACCCCCGCGAGCGGGCGATGTAGCCGTCCAGCCCGTCGGTCAGCGCCGCGAGGGCGAAGACCCCGGCGGCCAGCGCGTCCCCGTTCGGGGTCTCCCCCACCAGCGCCACGACGACGACCGGCACCGCCAGGATGCGCAGCATGGTGAGCGCGTTTGGCAGGTTCAGCGGGAACATGACACCCCCGCTCAGTCGCCCCCGGTGGTGCCGGCGGCGACCGGTGCCGAGGACTTCGCGGCAGTGTCGCGCCGTTCGAAGTACTCGCCTCCCTCGATGTTCAGGTGGGGCAGGTGGCGATCCAGTGCCGGGGGAAGCCACCAGGCGCGTTCGCCCATCAGGACCATCAGGGCCGGCACCAGCAGGCAGCGGACGATCGTTGCGTCGATTGCGATCGCGACCGCGAGGCCGACCCCGAACTCCTTCACCACCGGGTTGCCGTTGAGGACGAAGCTTGAGAACACGAAGACCATGATCAGCGCCGCCGAGGTGATCACCCGGCCAGTGTTGGCGAGTCCCTCGATCACCGCCCGCTTGGGGTCGCCGTGCTCGCTGTAGTGCTCGCGGATCTGGGTCATCAGGAAGACCTCGTAGTCCATCGAGAGCCCGAAAAGGATGGCGAACATCAGCAGCGGCACGAAGCTGACGATCGGGATCGAGTGGTCGAGGCCGATCAGCGAGGCGCCCCAGCCCTTCTGGAAGACGGCCGTGACGACCCCGTATGCCGCGGCGACGGAGAGCAGGTTCATGATGGCCGCCTTCAGCGGCACGAGGATCGAGCGGAAGGCGAGGAAGAGGACTATGAAGCTGAGCCCGACGACGATCAGGATCATCAGCGGCAGCTGGTCTGAGATCTCGTTGGCGAGGTCGATGTAGCCGGCTGTCTGACCGCCGACGAAGGCAGTCAGGTCGGTGCCCTTCAAAGCCTTCGGGATCACCGAGTCGCGCAGGTTGTTGACGAGGTCGACGGTCGCGTCGGCAGCGGGCGGGGAGTCGGAGATGACGCTGAAGATCGCCGCGGTCCCCTTCTTGTCGAGGCTCGCCTCGGAGACCGCCTTCACGTCGGGAGCCTTGGAGATGTCCTTCTGCAGGGTGGTCAACCGCGGGTCGGAGGCCGGGTTCTCCGCCTGCTTTTTCTGCTGGTCGAGCTTTTGCTGCTGCGCCGAGGTCTTCTGCTCGGCCTGCTGCTCGGCCTCGGACGGAGGCAGCCCCGCCGCCTCGCCCTCGGCGACGATCTGCTGCTTCTGGGCGTCGAGCTGCTTCTGCTTCGATTTGATCTGGTCGAGGTTCTTCTGGTCCGGCTTGGCAGGCGACCCGAACTTGACCGCGACCAGCAGCGGGCCGTTGTAGCCGGCCCCGAAACCCCGGCTGAGGCCGTCGTAGTTCTGGCGGGCCGTGGTCGACTTCGGCTGCACGCTGTTGTCCTGCTGGCCGAGCTCGAGGTCGCGAATCGGCAGCGCGAGGATGACGAGGATCAGCCCCGCGACGATCGCCGACGGCAGGGGCTTTCCGGCGACCCGGCGGGCCCAGCGCTCCCAGCCGTGCGGCTGCTTGTCGTCGGGGTGGGTCTTTCCCAGCTGCACCCGCAGCGAGTTGATGTGCGGCCCCAGCGCCCCCAGCATCGCCGGCAGCAGGGTCGACGCCGCCAGCACCGCGACGACGACCGCGACCGCCGCGGTGAGCCCAAGCGCGGTGACCAGTGGTATCCCGGCGACGAACAGCGAGCAGAGGGCGATGATCACGGTGAATCCGGCGAAGACCACGGCGCCGCCGGCCGTCGCGGTCGCCCGCGCCACAGACTCCCTCACCTCCATCCCATCCTTGAGCTGGAGCTTGTGGCGGGTGACGATGAACAGGGCGTAGTCGATCCCGACGCCGAGGCCGATCATCGTCGCCAGGGTGGAGGCCGTGCTGGGGACCTCGATCACGTTCTCCAGCAGGCGGATGATCGACAGCGCGCAGGCCAGGCCGAGGACGGCGCTGAGGATCGGCATCGCCATCGCCGTCACCGTTCCGAACGCGAACAGGAGGATGATCACTGCAGCGGTCAGGCCGATCGCCTCGCTGATCTCGGTGGAAGGCTTCGACAGCTGCTGGCCGACGTAGCCGCCGACGGAGACATCGAGGCCGGCGGCGACCGCCGGGTCGCCTGCGTCGAGGATCCTCTGTGCCTGCTCCAGGCTGAGATCGCCCGGGCCGACGCTGAGTGTCACGGGGACGTAGCCGATGCGGCCGTTCTTCGAGAGGAAATCCGACCCCTGGGCCGAGAGGGGGCTGATCGCGCTGGTCACGATCGGGTCCTTGTTGAGGCTCGCGACCGTGTCGGAAACGGCCTTGCTGTTGGCGGCGCCCGACAGCTTCGCGCCGTGGGACTCGATCACCAGCGGGTTGCTCCCGTAGGCCTGCCCCGGAATCTTGTCCTCGAGCAGGTTGGTCGCCTTGGTCGAGCCCGTGCCGGGGAGGGTCAGGTCGTCGTTGGTCTTGTCCCCGGAGGCCTGCCCGAGCAGGACCAGTACAACCGCGGCGATCACCCAGACGGCGATCACTGGATAGTGGAACCGCGAGCAGAAGCGCCCCACGGCATAGAGCGGGCCGGTCAAGGGATTCTTAGGTTATCCGCCCCCCACGGCGGAGAATTCCTCCAGAAATCGTTCATCCCGCCTCCGGTTTCGGTGGCGGTGTGACCCCCGCCTCGAAGGCGACCGGGACCGCCTCGGCGGCGGCGGCGCCGAGCGCCTGGCGCAGGACCACCAGATGCTGGCCCTGGTTCGCGGAGATCCGTGTCGCAATGCTCAGCAGCTCCGGTGTCTCCAGCTTGCGCTGCGCCTGACCGTATGCGGCTACCGCTGTGTTCTCCAGCCCGGCGGCGAGCTCCAGGAAGCCGGTCTGGCTGCGCACCCCCGCCAGGCCCTCGACATCTGCCACCTCGGGGGGCTCCGGAACCGAGCCGCCCAGATCGCGCAGGGCGCGGGAGAGCGCCCCGACGTGCTGTCGCTCCTGCCCGGCGAACAGCCGGGCGGTTTCGGCCACTCCCTTCTCCAGAAGCCCGCCGGCCTGGCCGGTCTCATAGGCGAGCAGCAGAGCCTGCTCGACGGCGATCGCGTTCTCTATGACCTCCGCCTCATCCCCGTCGGCGAGCGCCTCACCCGCCTGCAGCAGCGCACCCGCCCCGCCCGCGACGAGCCCACCGCCGATCCCGCCCAGCAGGGCGCTGCGGCGCGTCAGCCTCGGCTTCACCTGATCGCCCCGTCCTTCAGGCCGGCCTGGGCGAGCGCCTCCGGATCGCCCCCGACGAAGGCGCCAGGGGCCTGGGGACGGCCGAGCTCGCCGGAGATCACGGCGAGGTGCTCGGCTTCGACGGCGACGATCTCCCCGACGATAGCTCGCAGATCGCTGGCCGAAAGCATCGGGACCGCGGCGACGTAGGCTGCGATCAGCACGTTCTCGAGGTCGGACGCGAAGGCGAGCGCAGCGCGCCGACCTCTGAAACCCCGCGGGTGGTCGAGGTGTAGCGGCCCGGCGGCGGACCCGGTTCCGCCGCGTTGCTTGATCGCCTTGGTCAGCGCGTCGGCGTGTTCCTGCTCCTGCATGAGGAAGGCGTCGGAGATCTGCAGCGCCTCCCCGCGGAGCGCCTCGGCCACCCGCCGGTATGCGGCGATCGCGGTCAGCTCGAGGCTCAGAGCGTGCTCGAGAATCGCGAGCTCGCGGTCCGGTTTGGAACCGCCGCCACCCTCTCCGGCGCCGCATGCTGCAAGGAAAGCGGCCGACCCGGCGCCGAGCGCGAGGCCGGCGCCGGTGAGGAAACCGCGGCGAGAGAGCGGGTCACGGATGATCTGCGGGCCTCCCCCCCGATCGCGGGTAGTGGACGACATCAGCGGATCATCGCCGACATCCGGGCAGCAGAACCCCGGCGGGCTGGAAGCTCTGGCAGCTGAGGTGCGGGGCTGCCATCGCTGCCCCCGGCTGGTCGAGTGGCGCGAGCGCTGCGCAGCCGACCCGCCGCGGCGATTCGCCGGCGAGGCCTACTGGGCGAAGCCGTTGGAGGGTTTCGGCGACCCAGGAGCCAGGGTGATCGTGGTCGGACTGGCACCAGCCGCACACGGCGGCAACCGGACCGGGCGCTTCTTCACCGGTGATCGCTCCGGCGACTGGCTGTTCGCCGCGATGCATCGCGCCGGCTACGCGAACCGGCCACTCTCGGAGCGCCGTGGCGACGGTCTACGGCTCCGCGACGCCTACGTCACCGCGGTGAATCGCTGCCCGCCGCCGAAGAACCGCCCGACCCCCGCCGAGCGCGACAACTGCCTGCCGTTCCTGGCGCGCGAGCTGCGGCTTCTCGAACGGGGACGGGTGATCATCGCCCTCGGAAGCTTCGCCTGGGACGGGGTGCTGCGGGCCGTGAAGGCGAACTGCGGAGAGGTCCCGCGGCCGAAGCCGCGCTTCGGCCATGGCGCGGAGGCGCTCGCCGGCGCCGTCACCCTGCTGGGCTGCTACCACCCGAGCCAGCAGAACACGTTCACCGGCAAGCTCACGGAGGAGATGATCGACTCGGTGTTCGCCCGGGCGCGACAGCTCGGCGCTGGGTAGGGTGGCCGCGATGAAGCTGGTGATCACCGCAATCGCGATCGGGCTTGCCACGACCTCGCTGCTTGGCGGGTGCGGCTCCTCGGGTAGCGACACGACTACGGGCCCCCAACCACTGAAGCGAACCGGCGGCTCCGGCAGCGCGCCGATCGGGGCGTCCGTGAAGAGCTGCGCGGCGGCGGGGTCGGGGCTGCGGGTGCACGGGGTGGGCTGCGGGACAGGCGCCAGCGGTGATGTCGTCCTGGAATGTCGCCCGCTGCCGCCCGGGGAAGGGCAAGTCGCGCTCGGCCTGCACGGTGCGGCGCTTTCGCTGCCTCTCGGTCAGAACCGACCGGGGAACAGCGGTCAGCTGCACCCGCCGGGGGCGCTCGATCTCGTTCGTCTGGAAACGGTGAGCCTCGACCCCCGCCCCGCTTCGGACTCCGAGTCGCTGCTGGTCAAGTGGATGGGGATCACCGATGCCAACTCGGCCGGCTTCGTGCACGGCGGCATGGTGATGAAGCTCTGCGACGAGGCCGCCGGGCTCGCGGCCCTGCGTCATTGCGGGGTGCGGATCGTCACCGCAGCGATGGACCGGATGACCTTCATGCACCCCGTCGACGTCGGCGAGCTGGTCACCTGCCGCGCCAAGGTCAACGCCGCCTGGCGGACCTCGATGGAGGTCGGGGTCCGGGTCGAGGCCGAGAAGCCCGCAGCGGCGAGACCCGGCACACCTCGACCGCCTACCTGACCATCGTCGCGCTCGACGAGCAGGGGCGACCGAGCCCGGTGCCGCCGCTGCTGGCCGAGACTCCCGACGAGGTCCATCGCCGCAACGAGGCGGAGCTGCGGCGGGCCAACCGGCTTGCCGAGCGCGAGGAGATCCGCGCCGCCCGCGACGAGTGAGCCGACCTCCGGCTCAGCGGACGCCGACGCTGCGGGCGATCCGCTTGCGGGGGTCGAAAAACAGGGCCAGCCAGATGAACGGCGCGACGTGCGGCGCGATCGCCGCGACCGGGATCGAGGCGACGAAGACCGCGCATGCCCAGAGCCCACCGTTGCGGTTGGATCGGATCTGCTCCGAGCGGCCCTCGGCGGTGAGGCCGGCGCGGACCGCGTAGGTGCTCATCAGGGCGCCGGTCAGGGTCGCGAGGGAGAGATTGACGGCGTAGATGGTCACCGCGGCCGACTCTCCCCCGTACTCGCCGAGCAACTGGCTCGAGAACGGGATCGCGACCATCCAGAAGAGGTAGACCAGGTTGATCGTCAGCAGGTGACCGTCGAATCCCGTGACGTCGCTGAAGAAGCGGTGGTGGACGACCCAGAAGCGGCCGATCACCGCGAAGCTGATCGCGAACGCGTAGAGGTCGCCGTTCTGGCTGAAGATCTCGTGCCAGAGCTCGCTGCTCGAGCCGACCCCGTGCGGTACCCCGATCTGCAGCACCAGCAGGGTGATCGCGATCGCGAAGACGCCGTCGCTGAAGGCGACGATGCGCGAGAACTCGATCTCGTTCTCCTCGCGACTGCACAGGGGAACGGGGCGGTGTCGGGCCATGCCGTGATGATCTAGGCCGGCCTCGACGGAACCGTCGCCGAGGCGCCGGCTGCTCAGCGCGCCAGGGCGCGCAGGTGATCGCGAAAGCCGACCCCGAAATTGGTCGGGGTGCCCTTGAAGTTCTTGATCAGCGACGGTCCGCCCCGGCAGGTCCAGCCGCTCGGCCCGGTCGCGTTCCAGGTCCAGCCGAGATATGAGATCCGGTGGCGGTCGGCCCAGGGCATGAAGCGATCGATGTAGTCGTGGCGGCAGTCGTTCTCCCCGAGCTCACCGACCACCACCGGGACCCGGCGCGCGGTCCGCGCGATCGCCCCGCGGCAGAGGTGGCCGCAGGGAGCGAGGCCGCCGTAGTCGTGCTCGGAGGCGACCAGCTGGTGCAGGGGGTCGCGCGGCTTGTGGGCCAGCCAACCGCTGAGGGAGCGAGCCCAGTCGAGCCCCCCGAGCATCAGCGGCTGGCGAGCGCCGGTCGAGCGCACCGCGTCCACCAGCTTCTGCATCCCCACGGCCTGGTAGGAGGCGACCTGCCCGTGCTCCTGTTTGTAGGCGTGGACACTGCAGCCGTGAAGCCAGCAGGACCAACTGACGTAGTGCGGCTCGTTATAGAGGTCGAAGAGGAGGCGGTGGTCTCGCTTGAAGTAGGAGGCGACCGAGCGCCAGAAGTCCGGGGCATGGTCGGCGTCGGGCATCCGCAGGATCTGATTGGCGACGTGGTGGCCGGCGCCCGCCAGGTGCATGTCGATGACGACATAGAGGCCGGCGCGGTGGAGGCGCTTCACGTAGCGGTGGATGACGCGGCGATACCGGCGACCGCCGAGCGCCGGCTTCACCCCGTTTATGCCCAGCCAGCAGTCCTCGTTCAGCGGCAGGCGGACGGCATTGATCCGCCAGCTCTTCATCACCCTGATGCTGGCCATGTCGCTGGGGCCGTCGAAGAAGCCGTATCCCTGGAAGCAGCTGTACTCGGTCCCGGAGCGGTTCAGCCCGAGGAGCCTGGTCGCGTGACCCCTGCCCTCGCCGGCGATCAGGTGATGGCCGCGGACTCGGATCCCGGCGCTCGCCGAGGCGCAGCAGACGAGAAACAGCAGAGCGGTGATCGCCCAAGGGGAGTATCTGTGGGGAGCGTTCAAATCAGACCTCCGGGGCTCAGTGCGTCATCCGCCGCACGCCCTCTACCTGCTTCCATGCCTCGATCACCAGCAAGAAGCCGGGCCGGCTCAGCCAGCTCGGGCGCCTCGCCTGCGATCTCCCAGCTCGCCATACCGGGCATGATCCCAGCCGCCGAACTCGGCCGCGGCCCTGGTCCGCAGCCCGCTCCGGCGGCGGAGGCTGGCGCCTACAATCCCTGCCCCCGGCCGACGTAGCTCAGCTGGTAGAGCACTTCACTCGTAATGAAGGGGTCCCCGGTTCGAGTCCGGGCGTCGGCTCTATCGACGAGATCAACGAGCTCGTCCGCCAGGGTGTGGAGAGCAGGTGCTCGAGCTCCGCAACGGGAGGGTTCTGCGGTCGGCTCCGGCGGGGCGTGTCAGACTTGGTGGAGTCGATGTCGGTAGCACGCCGCCAAGCGCTGATCAACGCTCCGCCCAGCAGGATCTGGGAGCTGGTCGGGGATCCGAGGCATCACCCCGAGTGGTGGCCGCGGGTGATCGAGGTCCGCGGCGAGCGCTTCGACGAGGGCGACAACTACGCGCAGGTGACCCGGGAGCCGAACGGCCGGATCGAGACGACGATGCGGGTCGAGCGGCTGGAGAACCTGCGCGAGATCCACATGCGCTGCACGAACACCGGCACCTACACCCGGTGGCTGCTGACCGAGGCCCAGGGCGAGACCTTCGTCGACGTCGAGTTCGGGATGGACCCGATCGGCCTCCGCTACAGGATCATGGACGCGACGATCGCCAAGCTCTACTTCCGCCGCTGGCTGGAGCAGTCGCTGAGCGCGCTGAAGGAGGCTGCAAAGAGGGCCGAGACAGACGCCCCCGGTCAGGCCTCGTCGTTGAACTTGTAGCCGACGCCGCGCACGGTGACGACCAGCTCGGGGCGCTGCGCGTCGCGCTCGACCTTCTGGCGCAGGTTCGAGATGTGGACGTCGCAGGCCCGCTCGTCGCCGTCGAACTCGGTCTGCCAGAGCTCCTCCATGATCTGTGCCCGGCGGAACACCTCCCCCGGGCGGGCGGCGAGCAGCCGCAATAGCTGGAACTCGGAGCGGGTCAGGTTGATCTGCTCGCCGCGCACCGTGACCAGGTGACGGGCGAGATCGATCGAGACGGGCCCGGTCTCGATCCGGCTCTGCTGGGCCGCGGGGGCGCGGTCGAGCTCCTGGCGGCGGAGCTGGGCGCGAACCCGGCCGAGCAGCTCCCGCACCGAGAAGGGCTTGGTGACATAGTCGTCGGCGCCCACCTCGAGCCCGACGACCTTGTCGATCTCCGCGTCCTTGGCGGTGAGGATGATGATCGGGACGGGGCTGCGGGCGCGGACGTCGCGGCAGATGTCGAGGCCGGACGGACCGGGCATCATGATGTCGAGGATCAGCAGGTCGAAGGGCATCTCGTCGCTGCCGATCTTCTCCATCGCGTCGTTGCCGTCGACGGCGCCGACCACCTCGAATCCCTCCTGGTCGAGCGCGTAGCCGACCGAGTCGCGGACAGAGGGCTCGTCGTCGGCGATCAGGATCCGTCCGCTGCTCATCGGCGTCGCTCCGGGCGGCTCATGCGACCGGGGTCGGGCTGGGTTGGGCGACCGGGAGGCGCACCCAGAAGGTGCTGCCCTGACCCTCGACAGACGTGGCCCCGATCCGCCCGCCCATCACGCTGACCATCCGGCGGGCGATCGCCAGGCCGAGGCCGAAGCCCTCCTGGCGGCGCGACTCGGAGCGCCTGTAGAAGCGCTCGAAGACCCTCTCGATCTCGGCGGCGGGAATCCCGGTGCCTGTGTCCGTCACTTCCATTACGACCTCCGTCTCGCCGTCACGGCGGCCGCGAACGGTAACGGCGCCGGGGGCGGGCGTGTTCTTGTAGGCGTTGGTGACCAGCCCGATCAGCACCTGGCGCAGCAGGGTCGGGTCGCCCTTCGCGGCAAGGTCCGGCTCGATCTCGAGGTTCAGCTCGATCCCCGGCGGAGCCCCGACCGCGGCGACCACGTCGGAGGCCGCGACCCCGACGTCGACGACGTCCTCCTCGCCGGCGCCGAGGGCCTCGACCCGCGCCAGGATGAGCAGTGACTCGGTCAGACGGCTCATCCGCTCGGCGTCCTGCGCGAGCCGCTCGAGGAAGTGCTCGCGCGCCTCAGGGTCGTCCTTGGCTCCGGTCTGCAGCACCTCGATCGCGCCGGAGATCCCGGCCAGCGGATTGCGCAGCTCGTGCGCGGCGTTGGAGACGAAGTCGCGCTCGGCGAACTCGCGGCGCATCTCGTCGGTGCGGTCGCGGACCACCGCGAGGACCGCCCCCTCTTCCGGCAGGTCACGGGCCTGGATCGCGTAGGCGCGATCGCCGATCCGGAGCGCCGGATGGGCCGAGAACCCGACCGCCGAGGCGCGGCGGAGCTGGGGGATCATCGCCTCGGGGGCGTGCCCGTCGGAGTCGACGAGCCTCGAGGCGGCGCTGTTCGAGAAGCGGATCGCGCCGTCGTCATCGACCACCATGACCGCGTCGGTGAGCCCGTCGAAGATCGCCGTCAGCTTGTCGCGGTCGGCGGTCAGCACCCCGAAGCTCTCCTCCAGCGAAGCCCGCATCGAGTCCAGCGCCCGGGCCAGATCGCCGATCTCATCGCGCCCGGAGGTGTCGAGGGAGACGTCAAAGGAGCCGGCCGCCATCTCCTCGGCCCCCGAGGCCAGCCGCTTCACCCTGTGGGCGATCACGGTCGCGACGAGGAAGCCGGACAGCACCCCGACGAGGACGGCGATTCCCAGGGCCCGGAGGCTGTCGCTTCGCAGGTGGGTGATCGCGCTGGAGAGCACCTGGGAGCGCGAGGACCGGCCGAGCAGGGCGCCGCTGATGCCCTTGCCCCTGAACACCGGGACAGCGACCACCGAGACCTCGCCGCCCGGCACGGTACCGGTGTAGCGACCGCCGTCGAGCGCCGTCGCGACCGCGTTGTGCCGCGTAGAGATCTCGGCGAGAGCCGCTCCCGGAGGCTTCGGCGCGACCAGCTTCCCGGCGCGGTCGAAGTACCAGGCCTGGAACCCGCCGCCCTTGGCTCCGGAGATCACATCGCCGACGTTCGTGTGCGCCTCGCCGACGCTGTCGGCGACCGTGATCGTCCGCCCGACCGCGAGGTCGCTGGCCCGGTTGGCGATCACCCCCTCGCTCGAGTCGCTGACCAGCAGGTAGACGAGGGTGGCAGTGATCAGGCCGACCAGCGCAAAGGCGCCGGCCAGCCAGAGTCGCATGCCGATGTGGGGAGGCCGGCCCTGACCCGATCTGATTCGTAGCCGTCGCAGCATTAGTGGTTCCTAACACAAACCTAACCTAGTCACGGGCGAGTCCGTGCCGGGGAAGCTCTTGCTTCGTGGCAGAATCGGTCGGTGCGAACGCTCGTCTTCATCCCCGCCCTGAATGAGGAGGGCTCGATCGGGCCGGTCGTCTCGGAGGTTCTGAGCTGCCTTCCGGATGCCGACGTCCTGGTAATCGATGACGGCTCGACCGACACAACCGCCGAGGCGGCCCGGGGGGCCGGGGCGATCGTCGCCCCGCTGCCCTTCAATCAGGGCCTCGGGGCGGCCCTTCAGACCGGCTACCTTTACGCGCTGCGGAAGGGCTATGACTTCTGCGCTCACCTCGACGCCGACGGCCAGCACCCGCCGCCCGAGGTGGTGCGGCTGCTGGAGGAGGTCCGGGAAGGCCGAGCCGACCTGGCGATCGGCTCGCGCTACAGCGATCCCTCGGCGGCGCGCAGTGAGGATTACCGGCCGACGATCGCCCGCCGGGTCGGCTCCAGCCTCTTCCGCTTCTTCCTGACCGCCGCGACCAGGCAGCGCTTCACCGACACGACCAGCGGCATGCGGGCCGCCAACCGCCGGGTGATGGCGCTGTTCGGCGAGCGCTACTCGCCGGACTTCGCCGAGATCGAGTCGCTGCAGCTCGCGGTACGCCAGGGGCTGCGGGTGGAGGAGCTGCCGGTGCGGATGCTGGCTCGGGCGCGGGGGCGCTCCTTCCTCACCCCGCTGCGCTCCGTCTTCTTCATCTTCAAGGGCCTTGTCGTGCTCGCGGTCGGTCAGTTCAGGCCGAAGAGCCCCGAGTACGGAGACCGCTGAGCGTGCCGCTCGCAGCCGCGAACCCAGTCCACCTGACGCCTCAGGCGCGGATCCTCGCCGCGGCGATCGCGATCTGCTTCATGGCGATGATCCTGGAGATGATCCGGCGCCACCGCCTCCAGGAGCGCTACAGCGTGATCTGGTTCATCGCCGGTCTCGGGATGCTGGCCGGGGCCGCTTTCCCGGGGCTGCTCGAGGTGGTCGCCGACGTCATGGGTGTGCGCGACACCAACGTCGCGCTCTTCTCGCTGGTCCTGCTTCTGCTGCTCGGCCTGGCGCTCAATTTCAGCGTCATCGTCTCGCGCCAGTCGGAGCAGATCACCAGGCTGGCGCAGGAGCGGGCCCTGGAGCGAGCCGAGCGGCAGGGCCGCGGCGCAGCCGCCAACGGCGGAGGCTCCGCGACGGGCTCAGGCGGGGCCGAGCAGCGACTCGAGCCTGAAGAAGAGAGCCTCGAGGGCTAGCTCCTCGGAGACGTTCAGGTCGAGTCGCCGGCGGCACTCGCTGACCTGCTCGACCGCCTGCCGCGCCCGGGCGGGGTCGAGCCCCTCTGCCGCTCGGCGCAGCTGGTCGAGCCGGTCGCGGTTGAAGACGACCGTCTCGGCCCCGGCGCCGATCGCCACCAGGTCGCGTAGCCAGGCACCGCACAGCTCGAGGCCGAGATCGAGAACCTCGGTGCGCCGCCTGTCGGCCCGAGCGCCGCGCCTCCTCCGTCGACTCCTTCGGCGAGCGCCGCGACTCCCAGCTCCTTCTCTGCCTCCAGCGCATCGCGGGTCGCCGCCTCCGCCTCCTCCCCGGCGGCCTCGGCGGAGGCGAGCAGGGCGCTCCACGGCGCCGAGCCGGCCGTCCCGGCCAGCGCCGCCCCTGCGCAGGACTCTGCTTCGGAGCGGATCTCCGCGCCGGGCTCGGAGAGAAGGAACCGAGCCCGATCGAGGTCACCGGCAGACAGGTTGGCCGCGGTGGCCACCTCGTCGGGCTCCGCCGTGCCCTCCAGTGCGGCGGCGATCGCCGCCGCCGGAAGGGCGGCGAACCGGACCTCCTGGCAACGCGAGGTGATCGTCTCCAGCAGCGACTCGGGCTCGGCGCTCAGCAGGATCAGGTGAGCGTGCGGGGGCGGCTCCTCCAGTGTCTTCAGCAGCGCGTTCTGGCTCTCGTCGCGCATCGCCTCGGCGGCCTCGATCACGAACACCCTCCGGGTTCCCTCGAACGGCCGCAGGGCGACGGCGCGGATCACCTGCTCGCGGACGTCCTCGACCAGATGCTGCGTTCCGCGCGGGGCCAGCCAGGCGAGGTCGGGGTGGGGCGAGGGATCCTGAAGAGCCCTGCGCCTGGCTTCGCCGGGGTCATCAGAGCCAGCGCGCGAGGATCTCGGCCGCGAAGGCGCGCCCCGCCGCGGCCTTGCCCGAGCCGCGCGGCCCCCGGAAGAGGTAGGCGTGCAAGGGGCCCGAGGCGAGCGCCGAGGCGAGCGCCAGCCGGGCGCGCGGTTGGTGTTCGGTCGCTTCGCCCAGCGCTTCGGAGGCCGCGGCGGCCGAGGAGCTCATCCGCCGGCCCCCTCCTGCTGCCTGGAGCGCACCGCCTCGATCACCCGCGCATGGACCTCCTCGACGCTGCCGGTCCCGTCGACCACGGCGAAGCGGTCGGCGGCGATAGCGGCGATCTCCTCGTAGGCGTCGGCGACCTGGCGCTGGAAGTCGAGCCCCTCGGCCTCGAAGCGGTCCTCGCCCTCGGCGCGGGCGAGGCCCGCCTCGGGCTCCAGCCGGATCAGCACCGCGAGGTCGGGCCAGAGGCCGTCCGTCGCGGTGTCGCAGAGCCCGATCACCAGGCCGGCGCCGAGCCCCCGGGCCGCCCCCTGGTAGGCGACGCTCGAGTCGGAGAAGCGGTCGGAGACGACGTCGCGGCCCGCTTCGAGGGCGGGACGGATGACGCGTTCGACCAGGTCGGCCCGGGCGGCGCAGAACAGCAGCAGCTCCGCCATCGGGTCCAGCTCGAGCGAGGGGTCGGCGAGCAGCTCGCGGATCCGCTCGGCCGAGTCGGTCCCGCCCGGCTCGCGGATCAGCACCGTCTGCGGCCCGAGCGCCTCGGCCAGCAGCCGCGCCTGGGTGCTCTTGCCTGAGCCGTCGATCCCCTCGAGCGAGACGAACACCCGAGCGATGGCCTACTTCGCGGTGGTGCCGGCCTTGCGGGCCCGCTTGCGCCGGCGGGTGCCGGGGTCGGGCGGGCCCTTCGGCGCCTTCGCGGCGTCCTCCCCGTTGGCCTCCGCCTTCTCCTTCATCTCCTTCTTGGCGGCGCGGGCCGCCTCGCGCTCGGCCCTCTTCTCGCGCATCTCGACCATCGAGGGGCAGTCGTCGTTGAGGCAGAGCTTCCAGGGGCGGCCGCGAAAGCCCTTGACGGTCAGCCTCGGCATCTCGCCGCAGATCGAGCAGCGCTCCTCGAGCCGCCACAGCTCGTAGCCGCGGCCCGGCAGCGGGCCCGAGACCGGGCAGGAGTCGGGCGAGTCGGGGTCGTCGCGGTTCCAGCCCTCGCAGCCGTACATCCGCTTGCCGCCCTTCAGCTCGATGATCCGCAGCCGGTTCGGCGCGCCGTCCTCGTGGGCGCGGCCGGCCTCCGCGCAAACCTCGCAGGGGCCGAGGAACTTGTCCTCGTCCATCCCCGCCCAGACCACCTTGGCCAGATCCTCGCGGCTCTCCTCGATCTCGCTGGTCGTCTTGTGGAGCAGCTCGCGGCTGTCGCCGACGACGCCGTCGCGGGTCATCTCCCCGGCGGCGATCTGATCCATCTCGGCCTCCAGCTTGGCGGTCATCTCGGGGGTCGCCATCTCCGGCACGTAGCTCTTGAACGCCTCGTACATCGCGATCCCGGTCTCCGAGGGGACCGGCGGGTTGCCGTAGACGTAGCCGCGGTCATAGAGCTTCTGGATGATGTCGGCCCGGGTCGCCTTGGTGCCGAGGCCGCGCTCCTCCATCAGCTCGACCAGCTTCCCCTGCGAGTAGCGCGAGGGGGGCTGGGTCTCCTTGTCGACGATCCACGGCTCGCCCTCGAGCGCCAGCTCGTCTCCCTCGGAGAGCGGCGGGATCTCCTCGTCGGAGGAGCGGGCGTAGGTGTAGATGCCGGCGTATCCCGGCTCGACCACGACCGAGCCGCGGACGAAGTAGGTCTGCGAGCCGGCGCTGATGTCGGCCCGCGTGGACTCGGTGATCATCGGCTCCGAGAAGGTGGCGAGGAAGCGCCGCGCGACCAGCTCGTAGACGCGCCGCTTCGGGCCCTCGAGGGCGTTCGGGTAGATCGCCTGGGTCGGGTAGATCGGCGGGTGGTCGGTGGTCTCCTTCTTGCCACGGGTCGGGGTCAGCTCCCCGCCCTCGAGCAGTCCCGCCGCGGCGGAGAAGTCGGGGATCCGGACCAGCGAGGAGACCAGCTCGCGGATCGGCAGCGAGGAGGGATAGACGGTGTTGTCGGTGCGCGGGTAGGAGATGAAGCCGTCCATGTAGAGGTCCTCGGCGATCCGCATCGCCGCGGCCGGGGTTATCCCCAGCCGGCTCGAGGCATCGGTGGTGAAGGCTGTGGTGTTGTAGGGGGTCGGCGGCTTGCGGGTGTTCCGCCTGGAGGTCACCGACTTCACCCGGCCCGGGCTGGAGGTACCGGCCTTTGCCGCGTCGGCCTCGGCCTTCTCCCAGAACTTGTCGGTCTCGTGGTGCGCCTCGAAGGAACCCTCCGGCCCGGCGAACTTCGCGAACACCTCCCAGAAGGGCTTGGCGACGTGGGCGCGGCGCTCCATCTCACGCTCGACCAGGAGGCCGAGGGTCGGGCTCTGGACGCGGCCGACCGAGAGGAAGTTGGAGCCGAAGCGGCGGGTCGCCAGGGAGACGGCTCGGGTCAGGGTCGCGCCCCAGAGCAGGTCGATGTACTGGCGCGCGGCGCCGGCGTTGGCGAGCGGGAAGGAGAGCTCGTCGAGCTCGCCGAAGGCGCGCTCGATCTCCTCCTTGGTCAGGGCCGAGTAGCGGGCGCGCTTGATCCGCAGGGTGCCGGCATCGGCCTCCTCGCGGCTGCCAAGGGAGGGGTTGGCCTCGAGCATCTCCTCCAGCGCCTCGAGGCCGATCAGCTCGCCCTCCCGGTCGAAATCGGTGGCGATCACCAGTTCGTCGGCCTCCTTGGCCACCTTCTTGATCGCCTTGACGACGTTCTTGTCGGTCGGCTCCTTGATCAGCTCCGCGTCGATCAGCTCGTGCAGGTCGGTCTCCTGCCAGTTCGAGTAGCCATCGGGGAAGGCCGGGTTGAGCACATGGCCCTTCAGCCCGATCGTGCGGTGCTCGCCGTCGGAGTCCGACCAGGTGTAGTAGGGCACCTTGTAGGACTTCTCCTCCGAGGGGCTGCCGCCGAGGATCTCGGCGATCTTCCGCGCGCTGTTGTTCTTCTCGGTGACGATCAGTCGCATCGGGCGGCGAGGGTAGCAGGGGTCAATCCCGGCCCCGGGGAGCCTGAATGCCGTCCTGCGGGCCGCAGGCGGTGGATGACGGGCGAGGTTCGACGTGCGTAGGATCGTCGCTCGATGCGTGCTCTGGTCACAGGTGGGGCGGGTTTCATCGGCTCGAATCTGGTCGACGGGCTGCTCGACGCCGGCGAGCAGGTGACGGTCCTCGACGACCTCTCCACCGGGCGGCGAGAGAACCTCGGATCGGCTCTCGGGGCCGGCGCTGAGCTGGTCGAGGGCGATATCCGCGACGCCGGTTGCGTCGGCCCTCTGTTCGAGCGGGCGAAGCCCGACGCGGTCTTTCACCTCGCGGCTCAGATCGATGTCCGCAAGTCGGTCGCCGATCCCGCCTTCGACGCCTCGATCAACGTCGGCGGCACGGCGACCCTGCTCGAAGCGGCCCGAGAGGCGAGGACGCCGCGCTTCGTGCTGGTCTCCACCGGCGGGGCGATCTACGGCGAGGGCGAGGGCAGGGAGCTGCCGCTCCCCGAGGACACCGCGGTCGAGCCGCTCTCCCCCTACGGCCTGAGCAAGTTCGCCGCCGAGGGCTACCTGGCGCTCTACGAGCGCCTCTACGGGCTGTCCGCGGTCAGCCTCCGGCTCGGCAATGTCTACGGGCCACGCCAGGACCCGCTCGGAGAGGCCGGCGTGATCGCGATCTTCTGCGGACGCCTGCGTTCGGGCGAGCTGCCGACCGTCTACGGCGACGGCCGGCAGACGCGCGACTACATATATGTCGGCGACGTCGTCTCGGCGGCGATGGCCGCCGCCGAGACAGAGGCAGGCGGGTCGATCAACATCGGCACCGGGGTCGAGACCACCGTCCTGGAGCTGGTCGAGCGACTGCGCGAGCTGAGCGGCGAGAGCGGCTTCGAGGCGGAGTTCGCTCCGGCGCGGCGCGGCGAGGTGCAGCGGATCTCGATCGACCCCGCGCGCGCTGCGGAGGCGCTGGGATGGGCTCCGCAGACCGGTCTCGAGGAGGGTCTACGCCTCACCCTCGACTCGATCTAGTCCGACGGACCGAAGACGACGAGATCGCGGACGCATTCCGCCGGGCCCGATCGCGGTCGCTCACTAATCTTCTCCGCATGCCCGCCCAGGCCTATGCCGGCAAGCCGTGCGTCTGCCAGCTCCGCAAGGGGATCTGCGACCAGTCGTGCGTGCGTGACATGCTGGAGACCCCCTTCTACATCGCCTGCCTGAAGCTCAGCGGGCGCCGCTGCCTGGTGGTCGGGGCCGGCGACATCGGCCTCGAGAAGGTCGAGGGGCTGCTCGCCTGCGACGCCGAGGTGACCGTGATCGCCCCGAAAGCGCATCCCGCGATCGCCGAGCTGGCCGCCGAGGGCTCGGTCTCCTGGGAGAAGCGTCCCTACGCCGGCGAGGCCGACCTCGAGGGCGCCTTCATGGCGATCGCGGCGAGCGACGACAGCGAGGTCAACATCGGCGTCTTCGAGGACGCCGAGCGCCGCGCGATGCTGGTCAACGTCGTCGACGTGCCGCCGCTTTGCAACTTCATCCTGCCGGCGATCGTCCGCAGCGGACCGCTGGCGATCGCGATCTCGACCGCCGGCGCCTCCCCGGCACTCGCCAAGCGGATGAAGCGCGAGATCGCCGAGATGTTCGGCGAGCCCTATGCCCGACTCGCGGTGATCCTCAACGACTCCAGGGGTTGGGCGAAGGGAACGCTGCCGACCTACCGGGACCGCAAGGAGTTCTTCGAAGGGATCGTCAACGGCGATCCGGACCCGGTGGAGCTGGTTCGCGAGGGCCAGGAGGCAGATCTACTGGAGCTGATCGAGGCGGCGAAGGAGCGGCACTCGGCGGCGCTGGCCGGCTGAGGCTCGGCTGGGCGATCAGGCGGCCGGGACTGCGTACAGGGCGATCGCGGTGAAGTGGATCGCCGCGGCGGCGATCACGAACAGGTGGAAGACCTCGTGGTAGCCGAAGACAGCGGGATTGGGATCGGGGCGCTGGGTCGCGTAGATCACCGCGCCGGCCGTGTAGAGGGCGCCGCCGGCGGCCAGCAGCATCGCCCCGGCGAGACCCATCGCGTTGATCAGCGCCGGGAAGGCGGCGACGGCGACCCAGCCAAGGGAGAGGTAGACGAGAACGTGCACCCACTTCGGCGATTCGACCCAGACCATCTCGACGATCGCGCCCGCCAGGGCACCGATCCAGACGACGGCGAGGACCGCGTCCGCGAGCGGGCCGTGGAGGACCAAAAGCGCGAACGGCGTGTAGGTGCCGGCGATCAGCAGGAAGATCATCGAGTGATCGAGGCGGCGCATCCAGCGCCGCGCCCCCGGCCGCTTCCAGTTGACCCGGTGATAGAGGGCGCTGGTCCCGAACAGGGCTGAGAGGCTGACGGCGTAGATCGCCACCGCCAGGGTGGCCTTCGGGGTCTTCGCATAAATGATCAGCGCCGCCCCGAGCACCAGCGAGACGAAGAAGGCCCACTCGTGCGAGACGCCGCGGAGCCGTGGCTTGACTGCGGCGATCGCCTCAGCCGCCGCGTCCCTGGCGGCGGCGGCGCCATCGGCCGCGGCCTCGCGGGCAGCGAGGGCGCGCTCGCCCATCGCCTCGCGGGCGGCCTCGGCGCGCTCGGATGCCGCCTCTCGGGCGGCGGTGAGCCGCTCTCCGGCGCGCTCCGCGCCCCGTTTGACGTCGTCGACCACGGGGAAAGCCTACATCGCCCAAATAGCGCCGTGTTTTTCGGGCGTAAACGCTATATGTGGGATCTGAGGAAGGATTTCTGCGCTACGGCTAGTAGAATTAGGGGTGTGCGCTGTCCCAATTGCACGTTCGAGCAGACCAAGGTCAAGGAGAGCCGCAGAGCTGAGGAGGGAGCATCCGTGCGCCGCCGGCGCGAGTGCTCGAGCTGCGGGCATCGCTTCACCACCTATGAGCGCTACCAGCGCGGTCCGCTCTACGTCCGCAAGCGGGACGGCGAGCGCCAGCCCTTCGACCGCGCCAAGCTGCGCGGCGGGCTGGCGCGCGCCGCACACAAGCGCCCGGTCGGCGCGACCGAGATCGACGGGCTGGTCGAGCGGATCGAGGCGACGGCGGAGCGCGCCGGAGGCGAACTGGAGGCGGCGCGGATCGGCGAGATGTGCCTCGAGGGCCTGCGCCGGATCGACCGGGTCTCCTACCTGCAGTTCGCCGCCGTCTATAAGCAGCTCGACGTCGAGCAGGTGCAGGCGGAGCTTGCCCGGCTCGACATCGAGCCGCCCGCCGGCGAGGTTCCGGAGCCGCAAGAATCCCCGCTCCTTGCGCCGATCGGCGGAGCGGGTTCCATCCGACCAGAGAGCGATCCTGGGTAATTCGCCCCAAGATCCGCTGTTGAGAGGAGAGAAGTAATGCCGAGGAGCGCCCAGGGAACCACCGCGACGACCCGTCGGGGGATCGGGATCGAGCGACGATTCAGCACTCCCGGCGTCCACCCGTTCGACCAGGTCGAGTGGGAGATCCGCGACGCGGTGATCGGCGACCCGCAGGACCCTGCCTTCGAGCAGCGCGGGGTCGAGTTCCCGAAGAGCTGGTCGCAGAACGCCACCAACATCGTCGCCCAGAAGTACTTCCGCGGCCAGCTCGGCACCGAGCAACGCGAGTCCTCCGTGAAGCAGATGATCAGCCGGGTCGCCGGCACGATCGCCGGCTGGGGGCGCGAGGCCGGCTACTTCGCGACGCCAGAGGACACCGACGCCTTCGAGATGGAGCTGTCCGCGATCCTGCTCCACCAGAGGGCCGCCTTCAACTCGCCCGTCTGGTTCAACGTCGGGTTCGAGGAGCGGCCGCAATGCTCTGCCTGCTTCATCCTCAGCGTCGAGGACACGATCGAGTCGATCCTCGACTGGAACACCAAGGAGGGGATGATCTTCCGCGGCGGCTCCGGCTCGGGGATCAACCTCTCCAACATCCGCGGCTCGGCCGAGCATCTCTCCAAGGGAGGGCTCGCCTCCGGCCCGGTCAGCTTCATGCGCGGCGCCGACGCCTGGGCCGGGACGATCAAGTCCGGCGGCAAGACCCGGCGGGCGGCGAAGATGGTCGTCCTCGACGTCGACCATCCCGACATCGAGGACTTCATCTGGTGCAAGGCACGCGAGGAGGAGAAGGCGGGGGCCCTGCGTGACGCCGGCTTCGACATGTCGATCGACGGCGAGGGCTTCACCTCGATCCAGTACCAGAACGCCAACAACTCGGTCCGGGTCACCGACCAGTTCATGCAGGCGGTCGCCGACGGCGACGACTGGGAGCTGACCGCCCGGGTCGGCGGCAGGCCGACCAAGACGCTCGAGGCGCGCGAGCTGATGAGCCAGATCGCCGACGCCGCCTGGCGCTGTGCGGACCCCGGCGTCCAGTACGACACGACGATCAACCGCTGGCACACCTGCCCCGAGTCCGGGCGGATCAACGCCTCGAACCCGTGCTCGGAGTACATGCACGTCGATGACTCGGCTTGCAATCTCGCCTCGCTCAACCTGATGAAGTTCCGCCGCAAGGACGGCAGCTTCGACGTCGCGGACTTCGAGCACTCGGTCGACGTCGTCTTCCTGGCGCAGGAGATCATCGTAGGCTCATCCAGCTACCCGACCGAGGAGATCGGCGCCAACGCCGTCGCCTTCCGCCAGCTCGGCCTCGGCTACGCCAACCTCGGCGCCCTGCTGATGTCCGACGGCCTCCCCTACGACTCCGAGCAGGGGCGCTCAGTGGCGGCGGCGATCACCGCGTTGATGACCGGCCGCGCCTACCGCCAGTCGGCGCGGATCGCGGCCGATGCGACCGGTCCCTATGACGCCTATGAGCGCAACCGCGAGCCGCACAACGCGGTGATGCGGATGCACCGCGACGCCGCCTACGAGATCGACGACGGCCTGGTCGAGGACGACCTGCTGGGGGCGGCGCGGCGCTCCTGGGACGAGGCGGTCGAGCTGGGCTCTGAGCACGGCTACCGCAACGCCCAGGCGACGGTGCTGGCGCCGACCGGGACGATCAGCTTCCTGATGGACTGCGACACGACAGGGATCGAGCCCGACTTCTCCCTGGTCAAGTTCAAGGAGCTGGTCGGCGGCGGCAAGATGACGATCGTCAACCGCTCGGTGCCGCTGGCACTGCGGACCCTCGGCTACTCGGAGGCCGAGGTCGAGCAGATCGACGCTTACGTCGCCGAGAAGGCGACGATCATCGGCGCCCCCGGGCTGAAGGAGGAGCACCTGGAGGTGTTCGACGTAGCGGTCGGCGAACGGGCGATCTCACATACCGGCCACATCGACATGATGGCGGCGACCCAGCCGTTCATCTCCGGGGCGATCTCGAAGACCGTCAACCTGCCCGAGTCGGCGACCGTCGCCGACATCGCCGACGCCTACACCCGGGGCTGGAACGGCGGCCTGAAAGCGCTCGCCATCTACCGGGACGGCTCGAAGACGGCGCAGGCGCTGCGCACCGACGCGCAGGAAAAGAAGCCGGAGGCCGAGGAGCCGGGCCCGGTGCGGCGTAAGATGCCGCGCGAGCGCGAGTCGCTCACCCACAAGTTCTCGCTCGCCGGCCACGAGGGCTACATCACCGCCGGCAAGTACGAGGACGGTCGGGTCGGCGAGATCTTCCTCACCGACATCGGCAAGGAGGGCTCGACCCTGCGGGGGATGATGAACGCCTTCGCCACGGCGATCTCGATCGGCCTCCAGTACGGCGTCCCGCTCGAGGTCTTCGTGAAGAAGTTCAGCTACATGCGCTTCGACCCCGAGGGGATCACCCAGAACCCGGAGATCCCCTTCGCCAAGTCGATGCCCGACTACATCATGCGCTGGCTCGCCAGCCGCTTCATCGACGACCTCGACGAGCTCGAGGACCTCGGCATCCTCACCCCCGAGGTGCGGGCCCGCAAGGAGGCCGAGCTGGCCGCCGCGGAGACCGGCAACGGCAACGGCCACTCGAACGGGCACGGGAACGGTGGCGCGGAGGCAAAGGCACGCCGGCCGAGCCGCTCCCAGCGGCGGCCGCCCTGACCGACACGCCGCCGGTGATCCCGGCGAAGCTCTCGGGCTCCGACCTCGGGCCCGCCTGCGAGCAGTGCGGCGGGATGATGCAGCGCACCGGCTCCTGCTACACCTGCCCTAGCTGCGGCAACAACACCGGCTGCGGCTAGGAGGACGTGATTCGAAAGGCGGGGGCAGCGGCAGAAGCTGCCGCTGCCAGCCGTTGTTGACCCGATGACAGCTGCAGAGGGGGCTGTGATGGATCGGGATAGGGCAGGTCAAAAGCGCCGCACGGGCGCAATCTGGACGCTGGGCGCCGCCGGGGTGATGCTCGTGTCGCTGGGCGCCGGCGTCGCATTTGGGGCCTTCTCGGTCAACGACGAGCAGAAGTTCGTCCCCTACGGGGTGTTTGGCACCGTCACCGCCAGCTGCCCCAATGGGCAACACGTCAACTTCGGCGGCTTCAAGACCGACACGAAGGTCAACTTCGGTGGCCAGGCGCTTCTCTTCCCCGCCTCGACCGGTCCCGAGGGCAAGGACACCAACAAGTGGTCCACGGTGGCCGCGAGCCCCGGCCTAAAGGGCGGCAAGCTGAACTCGATCGCCTACTGCAAGGCGGCGAGGAGCCGAAGGTGGTCAGGCACACGAAACTCGTCCTGCAGAGCGCCTCCAATGACGAGTTCCGAAACGTGACGGCGACATGCCCGCAGGGCAAGAACGTGATCGGAGGCGGCTGGTCGGCGCGCACGCCCACTCCCAAGTACGGCAACGACGGGCAACCGAAGGTCGACATCATGGCCCTGAAGCGGACTTCCAGCCGCACCTGGCAGGTCTCGGTCGTCAACTACAGGGAGACCCAGCAGAAAGTGACCGCGATCGCCGTCTGCGGCAAGGGCAGCGCGCCGAAGAGCTCGGTGGCGACCGAGATGGTCCCCGTGCACACCTCGAAGACGGCGACGGCGACCTGCCCGGGAAGCAGCGAGGTCGTCTTCGGCGGATTTCAGGGCGACTACGACAACTTCTCCGGCCGCAACGCCTTCATCTTCAGCTTCTACCGCTCCTCGAAGCGGGCGATCAGCGTCCGCGGCGGCCAGAACGGCGTCGAAGGCAACAACAGGGCCAGCAAGCTGCAGGCCTTCGCCTACTGCCGCTAGCCGCCGATCGCCGAACTGCACGTTCCGTGCTCTTTTGGGGCACGGCGCGTTGCGCTCGGCCCTGGGCAGGCTGGGTCAGAGGGCGGCCAGATAGCGCTCGGCGACCATGCGGTCGAAGGCGTGGGTGTCGTCCTCGCTGTCGCCGTAGCGGCCCGGGGTGAAGCCGCGCGAGGCAACTCCCTTCTGGGTCAACTCGCAGACCCGCCAGTCCTCACGGTTGACCTGGTCCCAGAACTCGACCGCGTCGGAGGGATCGAAGGCCTCGGCGGCGATCGTCGCGGGCTCGAACAGCCACTCGCAGGTGACCGCGGTCCGGCCGGGTCCGCGCGGCCAGAGGGTGTGGAGCATCACGTAGTCGGGGTGGAAGGAGATCAGGGCGTTGGGGAAGAGCGAGACGTAGAGGACGCTGCTCAGCTCCTCGCCGTCGAGCCCGGCGATCGGCTCGCGGCCCCCGCCCCCCGGCCGCGCCATCGTCTCGGCTCCCTCGTTGAGGATCAGGGAGCCGCCGCACCAGAGCCCCTCTCCCTCGAACCGCTCGCCGCTGTCGTAGGCCGACAGCGCGTTCAGCTCCGGATGCACCCCGGGGCAGTGCAGGCACTCGTTGTAGTTCTCGGCGATCGCCTTCCAGTTCGACTCGACCTCATAGGCTCGCTCGGCCGCCGGTGTCAGATCTTCGCTCCGGTATCGCTCGAGATGCTCGGCGAGGTCGCCCACGTGCTCACCGGGGTCGGGGCCCGACCGCTCAGGTCGACCAGCACCAGGCCCCCGACGACCGCGGTCCGGATCGGGCGCAATCCGTTGCATGCGGGGTCGAAGTCCTCGAGCCTCTCGGTGTGGGGGGCGGCTCGCAGCCCTCCGTCGAAGCCGTAGGCCCAGGCGTGATAGGGGCAGCGGATCAGCCGCTTCGCCCTGCCCCGCTCCCTCGAGCAGACGGGAGCCGCGGTGGCGGCAGACGTTGTAGAAGGCCCGCAGCTCGCCGTCCTCCCCAGCGATCACGAAGAACGACTCGGTCCCCAGCTCGCGGGCGACGAAGTCCCCGGGCTCGGCGAGCGCCGAGCGGTGCGCGGCGCAGATCCAGTCGCCGAAGATCCTCTCTAGCTCCCAATCGAGCACGCCGGGATCGGTGAAGGCAGCAGCGGGCAGCATCCTCGCCCGAAGCAGCGGCCTCGCCGTCGCCTCGACCTCGGCGCGGCGCAGCGGCAGCGGGACGGAGCCGTTGGCTGCCCCCTGGGAGGCCATCACGGGGCTGATCGTAGCGCCACGCGGCCGCTCGCCCGGCGGGTGAGAAATAGGCGAATTTCGGCTGCGGAGGTCGCTGCCCGAATAGGCTGCGGGCATGAGGTTCCGGATCCTGGTCGCGGTGCTCTCCTGTGCGCTTCTGGGATCCGGGATCACCGCCTCGGTCTCCGCCGCCTCGCGCCACGGCCACGGGGGCGGCCACCGGCACCGGCCGCAGCGCTGCAACGATCAGCGGGGGCTCTGCAGCCGGCGCTTCGACCAGGTGGTCCTAGCCGGCGCCCACAACGCGATGTCGGCGCTCGACCTCGGCTGGAAGATCCCGAACCAGACGATCGCCATCCCAGGCCAGCTCCGCTTCGGGATCCGGGGGCTGCTGTTCGACACCCACTACGGGCGCCTGCAGCCTGACGGAACGGTCCGCACTGACGACAACGGCAAGGTGACCACGGGGGTCCGCGGCCTCTACCTCTGCCACGTGCTCTGCGAGCTTGGCGCCAGTCGCCTGATCCCGGTTCTGCGGGGGATCACCAGGTTCCTGGAGAGGCATCCCAGGAACGTGCTGCTGATCGACAACGAGGATTACATCACCCCCACCGACTTCGCCGCGGCGATGCGCTGGAGCGGCCTGCTCGGCCACGTCTACGACGGACCCCCGGGCCCGGTGTGGCCGAAGCTGCGCCGGATGATCGCGACCCGCCAGCAGGTGGTCGTGCTGGCCGAGCACGACGCGGGCACGATCCCCTGGTATCACCGCGCCTACGACGGGATCATGCAGGAGACGCCGTACACCTTCGCCACTCCCGACCTGCTGACCAACCCGGTCAACTGGCCCTCGAGCTGTCAGCCGAACCGCGGCGGCACCAACGGATCCCTGTTCCTGATCAACCACTGGTCTCCGGCGACGCCGCCGCCGGCTCCCGACCCCGGCGCCTCCGCCGCGGTCAACGCGAAGAGCGTCATCCTCGGCCGAACCAAGGCCTGCGAGCAGGTCCGGGGCAGGCTGCCCTCGGTGATCGCCGCCGACCAGGTCACCTACGGCGGCCTGATCCCAGCGGTGCGGATCCTGAACGCCACAGCAGGCTGATCTGGCGTGGATGCGATCTCCACCCCCGGCCCAGGCCCAGCCGGCATGCGAGCGTTCGGGGCCTGCCTTTCGGCAGTCGCCGGCCTGCTCCTGTTCAGTGCCCCAGCGCTCGCCCACGGCGGGCACGGCCACGGAAAAGGCCATGTCCACCTCACAGGCACGGCCTACGCCTTCGATAACCAGATCCCGATCGCCGGAGCGACGATCCGCGTGGCGGAGCTTCCCAGGGCGACGACGACCACCGCGGCCGACGGCACCTATGAGCTCACCGTGCCCGCTCACGGCCAGGTGACCCCCTACATCGAGGCGGTCGGCTTCCATGGCATCTACCTGCAGACCTTCCTGACCCATGGGGAGGACATCGAGCGCGTCAACTTCCAGGTCCCCTCGGTCGGGATCTATCACGCCTTGGCGGCGCTGCTCGGAGTCGAACTGGACGAAAACGACAATCCCGAGAACTGCGTTGTGGTCTCGACCGTCAGCACGGTCGAGATTCGCGATCTCAGCTTCGATGGCTTCATCGGCTACGGGGCCCACGGCGTCGCCGGGGCGACCGCGTCGGCCCGGCCGGCCCTTCCGAACCCGATCTACTTCAACTCCTCGGTGATCCCGGACCGTACGCTGACCCAGACCTCGAACGACGGCGGGGTGCTCTGGCTCGACGTGCCGGCCGGCGTCTACAGATTCAGCGCCCGGCATCCGAGTGGTCGGTTCGCGAGCTTCATCGCCACTTGTGAGCCGGGTCGCCTGGTCAACGCCAACCCTCCCCAGGGCCTCTACCAGCTGCGGGCGGGGGAGCGGGACCCGTACGCCCACCGCGGAGATCCATGGGCAGGGGGACGTCCACACAAGCACTGCCCGCCAGGTGGCGGGCCTCCCTCACGCAGCTGAGCGTCGCCTGACCCGCGTACATACCGCTTCGCGGCGGTGAGGCGCCGCCGGCCCGGCCCGGCTTGCACGACGAACGGAGGTTCGCTATACTTTCTGAAGTATCTGGGCCCTAGAACGGCCTACCTCGGAAGGAGCACCATTGGCAAGGACCAGAGGCGCTGCCGAGCAGCGCACCGATGCGCGTCGCCGGCGCGGCGCACACATAGACGACGGAAACGGCTCCAACGCACGGGCGGAGAGGCGCACTGACACCCACCTGCTGCCCGAGCAGACCACCGACAGCTTCCAGCTCTTCCTGAACCAGGCGAGCCGCTATCCCCTGCTCACAGCCGAGCAGGAGATCGACCTGGCGAAGCGGATCGAGCGCGGCGACCTCGAGGCCAAGGAGCTGCTGATCAACTCCAACCTGCGGCTCGTTGTCCGCTTCGCGACCCGCTACCAGGGCCACGGCCTGCCGCTCAACGACCTCGTCCAGGAGGCGATGATCGGGCTTATCCGCGCCGCGGAGAAGTTCGACTGGCGCCGCGGCTACAAATTCTCGACCTACGCGGTGCTGTGGATCAAGCAGTCGATGCAGCGCGGGCTGGACAACAGCGGCCGCGCGGTGCGGATCCCCGCCCACATCGCCCAGCGTGAGCGAACCGTGAACAGGGTCGCCAACGAGCTCAGCACCGAGCTGAACCGCGAGCCGACCGAGGAGGAGATCGCCAAGCGTGCGAAGCTCCCGCTCGAGGACGTGATGGCGGTCCAGGACCTGGCCCGCGTCACCTCCAGCCTCGACGCCCCGGTCGGAGACAGCGAGACGACGCTCGGCGAGCTGCGGGCGCAGAGCGATGGGCGCTCGGACGACGAGGTGATCGACCGCGAACGCGAGGAGGCCGTGAGCAGCGCCCTCGCCACCCTGCCGGAGGGCGAGCGGCGAGTGCTCGAGGTCCGCTTCGGGACGGGCGGCGAGGTCGCCGGAACCCTGCGAGACGCGGCCCGTGCGGCCGGCGTCACCCAGGAGCAGGCGCGGCGGCTCGAGGCCCAGGGGCTGAAGAGGCTCGCCTCGGACGAGTCGCTGGCCGGCTGGCGCGAAGCGGCCTGATCAGCCGAGCGCGAGCTCGGCGACGCTCCGCACCGTCCCGGCGTCGCCGGCGACGAGCAGCGTGGTGACCACCGACTCGCGCCACTTGGCGAGGTCGTCGCGGATCTTCTCCGGCGGGCCGACGAGCGAGAGCTCGTCGATCAGCTCCGCCGGGATTCGCGCCCCGGCATCGTCCTTGCGCCCGCCGAGGTAGAGGTCCTGGACCTCGGCGATCGGCTCACCGTAGCCCATGCGGATAGGCACGTTGGCGTGGAAGTTCGCCCCCTTCGCGCCCATGCCGCCGAAATAGAGCGCGTAGAAGGGCCGCAGCGAGTCGATCGCCGCATCGAGGTCCTCGGAAATGATCAGCGGCACCGTCGCCGCCACCTCGAAATCCTCGGCCCGGCGCCGCGCTCCCGGGCGGGCGAAGCCCTCCTCGAGGGGGCCCGTGTAGAGGTCCTCATGGGCTGGGGAGAAGAGCATCGGCAGCCATCCGTCGCAGAGCTCGGCGCAGAGCGCGATGTTCTTCGGCCCCTCGGCGCCGAGGAAGATCGGGATCTCCTCGCGCAGCGGGTGGATCGAGGACTTCAGCGGCTTGCCGAGCCCGGTCCCGCCGGGCAGGGGCAGCGGGTAGTGGGGGCCCTCGCTGGTCACAGGGCCCTGGCGCGCCCAGATGTCCCGGAGGATGCCGATGTACTCGCGGGTGCGCGCCAGCGGCTTCGCGAACGGCATCCCGTACCAGCCCTCGACCACCTGCGGACCGGAGACGCCGAGGCCGAGGATGAATCGCCCTCCGGAGAGGTGGTCCATGGTCATCGCCGCCATCGCCGTCGCCGCGGGCTGGCGCGCCGAGATCTGGGTGATCGCCGTCCCCAGCCGCACCCGCTCGGTTTCCGACCCCCACCAGGCGAGCGGGGTGAGCCCGTCCGATCCGTAGGCCTCGGCGGTCCAGATCGAGTCGAAGCCGAGCTTCTCGGCCTCGGCGATCGCCTCGCGGGCGCCGGGGGGCGGGCCTCCGGCCCAGTAGCCGGTGTTCAGACCCAGCTTCAGCCCGGTGGCGATGGCGCCCTCAATCCTCGCCGCTGACCTTCAGCACCAGCTTTCCGTGGTTGGCGCCGCTGTAGAGCTTCAGCAGCGTCTCGGGGAACGTCTCGATCCCCTCGACCACGTCCTCGCGCGCCTTCACCTTGCCCCCGGCGATCCAGCCGGCCATCTCCGCCGCCGCCTCGGCGTAGCGACCGAAGTACTCGCTGACCACGAAGCCGGTCATCGAGGCGTGGTTGACGAGCAGCGACATGTAGTTGGAGGGCCCCCGCATTGGCCCGGTGTTGTTGTACTGGGAGATCGCCCCACAGATCACCACCCGGGCGTGGCGGTTGAGCAGGGTAAGGGCGGCGTCGAGGACCTCGCCGCCGACGTTGTCGAAGTAGACGTCGATCCCGTCCGGGCAGGCCTCGGCGAGGGCTTTGGCGACATCGCCGGCCTTGTAGTCGACGGCGGCGTCGAAGCCGAGCTCCTCGCTGACGTAGCGGCACTTCCCCTCGCCGCCGGCAATCCCAACCACCCGGCAACCCTTGAGTTTGGCGATCTGGCCGGCGACCGCACCCACGGCGCCGGCCGCGGCCGAGACCACCACGGTCTCGCCAGGCTCGGGCCGGCCGACCTCCAGGAGGCCGAAATAGGCGGTCATCCCGGGCATCCCGAGGGCGCCGAGAAAGCGTGGCAGCGGCGCCAGTGAGGGATCGATCTTGATCAATCCTCCGCCGTCGCTGATCGCCCGCTCCTGGACCCCGAAGAGGCCGCTGACGGTGTCGCCCTCGGCGAAATCCGGATGCCGGGAGGCGCCAACCCGGCCGATCCCGAGCGCCCTCATCACCTCGCCGACCCCAACCGGCGGGATGTATGAGCGCCCCTCGTTGATCCACCCACGCATCGCCGGGTCGAGCGAGATGTAGGCGACCTCGACAAGAACCTGCCCCTCCTCGGGCTCGGCCACCTCCTCTTCGAAGTACTCCCAGTCGTCACGATCCGGCAGGCCGATGGGGCGGGCGGCGAGCTTGTAGCCGTGGTTGGAGCGGCTCACGGGCTGGAGACTTGCACAGCTTCTCCCACCGCGGCGCCCGGCGAGCCACTCGGACCGCTTCCCGGAACGCGGAAAGGCCCCGAGAGGAGGGCCTTTCCGCTTGCTTGACAATTGGCAGCCACAGGAAATGGGCGGTGCGCCCACGGACCGCCTGGTGAATGCTCAGGTCGTCTCCGTCGCCACCTCCGGGGGCCCATGGGGATGGAGACGACCGGGAGAAGCACCTGCACGGCGTAGTCGCGCTCGGCGACAACGGCGAGTGGGCCGGGCCCAGGGTCCAGGTCGAGCTTGACTCCGCGCTCTGCGGCCTTTGCGGCAACAACATCGGCAGCCTGGCGAGCGACTATCCGGGCGTCGCTGAGGTTTCGATCGGCCTCGGCGGCGATGACCAGGGTGTCGATCATCACCGACATCCTGAGGCGGTCGCTGAGCGCTGCGCGAGCGGTCAGAAAGACCACCGGGGCCGCGATTCCCTGCGCCCGAAGCGCCTGGCAGAGGTCGCAGCCGTCGGCGTCAGGAAGTCCGGTGTCGATGATCACCGCATCCGGGGCGTCCGCGGCGGACGCTGTCATCGCCTCGGACGCATCGGCGTGGGTGCGCGCCTCGAACTCCTCTCGCTCCAGGCCACGCTTCAGAAGATCCCGAAGCTCGGGGTCATCCTCGACGATCGCAACCAAGGTTCTCATGGGAGCGATGGTTGTAAGAGATCTGGGCTAAAGACGAGATGAGCGCTGGGCGGGCTCATGCTCGTGGCAGGCGAATCGAGAAGCGCCCGCCCGAATCTGACGGGAGCGCCTCGACCTCGCCGCCGCTGGCCCGGGCCAGCCGCCTTGAAAGCGCCAGCCCGAGGCCCGATCCTCCGGAGCCGTTGCCCCCGCTGACGCCGGTGATGCCAGGCTCGAAGATCCTCTCGAGCTCCCCCGGACGCACCCCCTCGCCATCGTCCGTGATGAGATAGGCGACCTCGGAGCCATCCACGGCGAAGCTCACTCCGACCCGGCTCCGAGCGTGGCGGCAGGCATTCTCGAGGACAGGACTGAGGATGCGCTCGATCAGGTCGGGATCTACACCGACCCGGACACTCTTCGGGCCATCGACGTCGATCGCGATCCGGTCGGCGTCCCGTTCGGAGGTGCAGGCGTGGATCGCGGCGGCGGCCGTCTGGTGCGGATCGGCGCTGCGCCGACCTCCCCCTACCTCGGCTCTCGACGCCGCAAGGATCGAATCCATGGCGCGCGTCAGACTGTCCGTCTCAGCCAACGTCCCGGCGAGCGCGGCGCGGCTCTCTTCCGCCCCGGAGCCCGGGGCAAGCGCAAGCTGCGCCCGGGCCCGGATCTTTGCCATCGCCGTTCGCAGCTCGTGCGAGAGCTCGGCGGCGAACCGCCGTTCCCGCCTGACCCCCTCGGCGACTCGGTCGAGCAGCCCGTCAAGTGTTGCCGCGAGCCGTGTGAACTCGTCGTGCGGGGCACCGAGCCCGAAGCGCCGGTCGAGGTCGCGCTCGCTCCACTCGGCCGCCTCTGCTGACATCCGGTCCACCGGTCGCAGACCGGCACGCAACAACCAGCGAGCTGCAAGCGCGACCGCGAGGAGGACGACGAAGGCCATCACCAGTGAGCCGATCAGCGCGATACGCTCCGACCGCTCATACGGTGTGAGGGAAACGCCCGCGACGACGGTCCCGACTTGCCTCCCGGCGACCGTCACCGGTACGGCCTGAAGCCTTGTCGAGCCGCTGTCGGTCCGGGTCCCCGGCGCCCTCGAGACAAGCCGCGCCGCCCGATCGAGCTGCGGTTCGGCATGGGGCGTCTCGAGCACCCTTGAGCCCGAGAACACCCAGACAGGCTGGTCGACCGCACCGGCGTCTGGCGCCTCCTGGGAGCGCAAGGCGCCGTCGGAGAGGCTCAACGAGTCGAGGGCAGCGCTCGCCCGCGATCGCAGCAGGTCGTTTGCGTCGGCGTCGAGCCGTGAGCCGAGAATAAGGTTGAAGGCGATCACGGTCAGCGCCAGCGCCAGCGCCACTGCAATCACCACCACCGCCAGCAGGCGGCCCCGAAGCCCCGGCCTCAACACCTCGGCTCTGCCGCCAGCGAATAGCCGACCCCGTAAACCGTGATCAGCTCCGGAGCCCCGTTGAAGCTCCTGAGCTTCCGCCGCAGACGAGCGATATAGACGTCGAGGGTGTTGTCGTGAACCATGGCCCCCTCGGGCCAAGCGGCGGCTCTCAGCGTGGGCCGCCTGACGGCATCTCCCGGTCGGGCCGCGAGCGACGCCAGCAGCCGAAACTCGGTCGGAGTCAGCGGCATCGCATCCGGGCCGCAGCGGACCAGGTGGGCAACCGGGTCGAGCCGCAACGTCCCGGCCTCAAGCGCCGTGGGTGCTCCAGAACGCCGGATCAACGCCCGCAGCCGCGCGAGCAGCTCCTCGAAGTCGAAGGGCTTGGTCATGTAATCATCGCCCCCTGAGCTGAACCCCGAGAGGCGGTCGGTGCGGTTATTGAGCGCGGTCAGAAACAGGACCGGCGCCTCTCGCCCCTCGGCCCGCAGGGCGTGGCAGACGTCGCGTCCGTCTGCGTCGGGTAGACCGACGTCGATGACGACGCGTGCGGCTCCACGTCCTTGGCCCGCCTCAGCAGGTCCGCTCCGCTGGAAACCCCATGCGCGTCGAACTCAGCCCGCCGCAAGCCGACGAGGAGGATCTCGAGCAGCGCGAGATCGTCCTCGGCGACGAGGATGCGCTCGCCCAACCCGTCACCTCTGGCCATCGACCTCGAGCCGGTATCCCGCCCCTCGCACCGTCTTGATGCTCTCCACCCCGAAGGGCCGGTCGACCTTCTCGCGCAGGTAACGGACGTAAACTTCGACGATGTTGGAGCGGTTCTCGTACTCGTAGTCCCAGGCCTGTTCCAGAAGCTGGAAGCGGCTGAGCACAGCACCGGGCCGGCGCATGAACGCTTCGAGCAGTGAGAACTCTTTCGCCGAGAGGCTGATCTCCTCCTCACCTCGCGAGACGCGTCGAGTCGCGGGATCGAGGCGCAGGTTTCCGGCCTCGAGCACGGTGGGCTTCTCGATGCTGCCGCGGCGCACCAGAGCCCTCAGCCGGGCAGAAGCTCCGCGAAGGAGAACGGTTTGGTCAGGTAGTCGTCGGCTCCTCCGTCGAGCCCGGCGATGCGGTCTTCTACGGCGTCGCGAGCGGTCAGCATCAGCACCGGCGCCCAGACCCCATCGGCCCGAAGCCGCCGGCAGGTCTCGAAGCCGTCGATGCCGGGAAGCATGACGTCGAGAGCGATGGCGTCATAGGCGGTGGCGCCCGCCATCCAGATCGCGTCCTCACCCTTCGTTGCGACGTCGGCAGCCAGCCCTTCCTCCCGCATGCCACGGCGGATCAGGCCGGCCATCTTGACCTCGTCTTCGACGATCAGAACGCGCATCGTCCCTCATCGTCCCACCGCATTGTGAATGGAAGATGAGAAACCGGGCACGGGGGGAGGGTCGGTAAATGATTGAAGGAGTGAGTCTTGGGCTGACCAACATCACCGGCAGTTCATCTTCGCTGTTCACCCTGGCTCCTTGCTTGGGTCAACCAATCGAAAGGACTCCCAATGATCAAGCAAGCGAAGCAAGCCAAAAAGATCCTCCTGGGAGCCGGCGTCCTCGCGGCGCTCAGCTTCGGAGGCTCCGCACTGGCAACCGCCGGGGCCACACCGGCGAAGCCGGCGGTCGTGAAGCCAGCGGTCGAACAGACCTCGGGCGTCGACCGCGACCAGATCCAGAGCGGCGACCAGACCAGCCCTGACCCGCCCGGCAACGCGGCCGGCACGCAGACCGCCGAGGCGCCCGGCAGCGGAAGCGCCGGATGCCTCGGGTGAGTCGAGCGGCTCAGAGGTGGCGGGTAACTACGGGCCCGGCGGCCATGCCGACGAGCCCGGCAATGCCAACGCCGACTACCAGTTCAACGGTCAGCAGTAGGCATGCGAGCACTCGGCCCGGGTGGCCCCTTGACCGGGGCCGCCCCGGCCTGTGCTCTCCCCCGAGCCGGCCCTCGTTCCTCCCGTGCGCCCTGGCTCATCCGGCCCTCATCGCAACCTCACCTCATAGGACGAAACTGGTCCCATGCGCGTGCTGATCGTCGAAGACCAGGTGAGAATGGCAAGCCTCCTGCGCCGGGCGCTGAAAGGCGCCGGCGTCGCCGCCGACGTCGCGGTAAAGGGGGAGGACGCTCTGTGGATGGCCGGCTCCACCGGCTATGACGCGATCGTCCTCGACGTGATGCTCCCTGGCATCGACGGCTTCGACACCTGTCGCCGGCTGCGCGAGGACGGTGTCTGGACGCCGATCCTGATGCTCACCGCCCGGGCGTCCATGCACGACCGGATCGCCGGGCTGGATGGTGGGGCGGATGACTACCTGACGAAACCCTTCGACCTCAACGAGCTGATGGCTCGACTGCGAGCCCTGGCCCGGCGCCGGGAGGTCGAGCGTCCGTCGATGCTCGAGGTGGGGTCGCTGCGGATCGATCCGGCGAGCCGCCGGGTGTGGCGTGGCGAGGAGGAGGTCGAGGTGACCAGCAAGGGCTTCGCCATTCTCGAGATCTTCATGCGCCAGCCCGACGTGATCCTGTCGCGCTTCGACCTGTTAGAGGGAGCCTGGGACAACGGTTATGAGAATCGCTCCAACGTGATCGATGTCCACATTCGCCAGCTCCGCGAGCGCATCGACACGCCGTTTGGCCTTGACAGCATCGAGACAGTGCGCGGCGTCGGCTACCGACTCCGCAAGACCGGTGGCCAGTTGTGAGCCGCCTCCCAATCCGACTCAAGCTCACATTGGCGTTCACGGTCGTAATGGCGGCGGTGTTGGCGGCAACCGGCCTCTTCCTCTATCTCCGCTTGGGTGCCGAGCTTGACCATGGTGTGGCCCAGGGGCTGCACTCCCGTTCCGCCGACATCGCCGCACTGGTACAGCAGAGCGACACCGGCCTCAGTGAGGCGGCGAATGGCGGAGCCCGGAGCAGCCAGTTCGGCGACGGGTTTGCCCAGGTTCTCGGTCGCGGAGGACAGGTGATCGACGCCACCGCGGGTCTCCAGCAGCACGCATTGCTCTCCCCGGCTCAGCTGAAACAGGCGAGGCTTGGCCCCAGCACCTTCAACTTCTCCACCGGTGCCAGGACACATGGGCCAGCCCGAGTGTTGGCCACGCCGGTTCACGCCCAGGGGCGCCGGCTGGTGGTTGTCGTGGGTGCATCACTGGAGGACCGAAACCAGGCGGTGGCCAGCCTCTCAACCCTGCTTCTGATCGGCGGGCCGGCGGCGCTGATTCTGGCCGCTGCGGCTGCCTACGCGATGGCGAGCGCCGCGATGCGACCGGTGGAGTCGATGCGGGCCCGCGCGGCAGCGATCTCGAAGCGACGATCTCGATCAACGCCTTCCCCTGGGCCCGGGTCGGGACGAGCTGCGTCGTCTTGGCGACGACCCTGAACGAGATGCTTGGGCGCTTGGAGGCGGGATTGAGGCGAGAGCGAGCCTTCGTCGCCGACGCCAGCCACGAGCTGCGCACCCCGCTGGCAACGATGAAGACCGAGCTCGAATTGGTTGCCGTCGAGCGTCCGGCAGGAGAGGCACTGGATAGAGCGATCTCTGCGGCAATTGCCGATACCGATCGGCTGGCGCTTTTGACCGAAGACCTGCTCCTCCTGGCCCGCGCCGACCTCGGTCAGGCCTCGCTTTCGCAGCGCCCGGTCAGTGCGCCGGAGCTGTTGAAACGAGTGGCTGAACGCTACCCCGGCGCCGACGTCGTGACGGGAGCGCCACCGAGAAATCGGCAGTCACCCCCGCCGATTGTGAGTGGCCATCCCGGCCGCCTGGAGCGGGCCTTGACCAACATGGTCGACAATGCCCTTCGGCACGGTGCTCCGCCAGTGCGGCTCTATCGCCCTAGCCCGTGAGGACTCGGTCGAGTTGCACGTCACCGACAACGGCGCCGGCTTCCCCGACGATTTCACCGCCCGGGCGTTCGAGCGCTTCACCCGCGCCGGCTCAGAGTCAAACCACTGAAGGGACAGGCCTGGGTCTCTCGATCACGCGCGCCGTTGCCGAGAGTCTCGGCGGATCAGCGCAGGCGGCGAACAAGCCCGGCGGCGGCGCCGACGTTTGGATCGCGCTTCCCCTCTGGACCGAAGAGTCCCGTTCGGTCACTGCTGCTCAGCTCGAGCCTGCCGCCGCGAAAACGCCCTCTTAGGGTGGGCCACTCGGCGGCAATCTCGATTCAATCAGCTCCAGACGGGAATTGAGCTCCCGCAGCTCGGCCAGTGCCCTCTCTTCGAAAGCGTGCTCTCGGATTTCCTCCGGCTCCGCCTCTTCGCGTACGAATAGCGACGCAATGGCTGCGGTCGTCAGTGCCAAAAGGATGAAGCCGGTGACCATGATCGCCCCGGAGAGGACCTTTCCCATCGTCGTCTCGGGTGTGCCGTTGGCGAAACCGACCGTGGTCATCAGCGACAGCGCCCACCAGACTCCCTGCCAGTAGGACTCGACGGTGTCGGTCTCAAGCGCCGCAAACCCACCTCCCGCCAAGAGGACGATGATCGCGGCAGCCGGGACTACATAGCGGAGGTTGCCGGTGGCGGTGAGGAATGCGCGCCTCGCCCCGCTCGATGGCTGGGCCGCATCTGATCGAGGGAAGTCGTTCACTGGAGCAAGGCTGCCATCTCCGACGGACAAACGGCGACAGCGCGCGAGATCCGCCATGGGCACGGGTAAGCCCACGGCGCTCCGCGGCAGGTGCCGGAGCGTGAGGGCGGCGAGGAGGAGCGCGGCCGGCTGCTCGGGCTGGTCGAGCTCAGCGATGCCGCGCCGTCCGCGTCGAGGCGAGTCCAAGGCATGCAGCAGCGGCTGGGAATCGCCCAGGCGCTGGTCAGCTCTCCGCGTCTTCTGCTGCTCGACGAGCCGACCAGCGCCCTCGACCCCGCCGGGCGACTGATCGTCCGCGGGCTGCTCGCCGAGCTTCGGTCCGGCGGGGTGGCGGTGCTGCTCAACTCGCACCTGTTGACCGAGATCGAGTTGGTCTGCGACAGTGTCGCGATCATCTCCGAGGGACGAATGGTCGAGCAGGGCGTCCGGAGGAGCTGACGCGGCCCCGGGGAATTGAGGTCGAGACCGGGCAAGGCCGCAGGGTGTTCGAGGGCGCGGCCCGAGAGACGCCCCGCGCATCGTCGCCGAGCTGGTCGCAGCGGGTGAGAGCGTCTATTCAGTGGGAGGTGCTGAAGAGCACGCTCGAGGAGGTCTACGTCGGCGCCGTCGCAGGACGGACCGGATGAGGGCCCCGCCAGCTCGATCGGCACCATTGTCGGCTTCGCCGTGCGCGAGAGCGCGCGCCGCCGCATCTTCGCGGTGGTTCTGGTTCTCTCCCTGGGGTTCCTCGTCCTTTACGCATGGTGGGCTATGTGCCTCGCCGTCGGGCCCTTGCTCGCCTTCTCGGTCTGGCGGGCGGCCGGGTCGCAACCTTGCTGGCCAACCGCGAATGAATGGTCGGCACACGTGAAGACGGCGGCTCAGGGAGCCGCCGCCTCGCTGATCAGATGTGGATCGTGTCCGATACCCGTCTTGATCAGTCCTGATCCGCGGCCTCGTTCCCGGTCTCTGCCTGCTCTCCAGCGCCTGACTCGGTGTTGCCGGCTCGTTCCTTGCCGGCTCGCTGGCGTCATTCGCCTCGTTCTTGTCGCCGGTCTCGCCCTTCTCGCGCTTGCCCGACTGCTCCTGGGCTCCGGACTGCCTTTGGGCTCCGGACTGCTCGGTGGCCTCACCGGCCTCGCCCGCGCCCGACTGCTCCTGGGCGGACGGGGCCTCCGAATTCCCGCCCTGGGTCGCACCTGCAAGGGCGGCTCCGCCGAGCGCAAGCGCCGCCAGGGCGGCGATTGCGGCGATTCCGTTTCTCAATTTCTTGCCCATCTCATGCCCCCTGTTCTCGCTTCCTAGAAGACGAGCAAGGTAGAAAACCCCGATGAACTGAATGTGAGAACGGCGGCGGGCGGTCGCCTCGGGCGGTCGCCTCAGGGGGATTCGGGGCCTTCGTGGAACCCGTCGACCGGTAGCGAGATCCAGACATCGGCCCCACCCGCTTCGCGATTGGCCGTGTGAGCGCTGCCCCCGTGAGCTTCGGCGACGGCCTCGACGATGGCCATGCCCAGCCCGCTCCCACCGCGGCTGCGCGCTGGATCGGCGCGGGTGAATCGGTCGAAGGCGCTCTCGATGAAGTCCGGTGGGAAACCGGGCCCCTCGTCGGTGACGTGGATCTCAATGCTTGCTCCCTCTCCCGTCGCCGAAAGGGCGATCGTCCCCTCGCCGTGGCGGAGCGCGTTCTCGATCAAGTTGGCGACCGCCTGTTCGAGCCGAAGTGGATCAGCACGTACGGTGAGTCCATTTGGAGTTTCCGCAGAGATCTGCCGTTGCTGGGCAGCGCAGCGGTCCGCGAATCGGTCCCTGAGGCCGGCTAGCAGGTCTGTCACGTTGGCATCCGTTGGGCGCACCGGAAGCCGGCCCTGGTCTGAACGGGCCACCGCCAGGAGGTCATTGGCAAGCTGGGCGAGCCGGTCTGTCTCCTCGGCCGCCGATCGAATCGCCAGCACCAACTCCTCCGGTGTGCGGCCTTCCCGCATAGCTAGCTCGAGCTCGGTCTTGAGGATCGCCAGGGGGGTGCGCAGCTCGTGACTCGCATCCGAGACGAACGTGCGCTCATGCTGGAACGCCTCCTCCAGACGCAACAGCATCTCGTTCAATGTCTCCCCGAGCCGAGCTATCTCGTCGCGGGTCGGCGGGACCGGCAGCCGCCGCCCGGGCTCCGTGGCCGAGATCTCGGCCGCCTGACGGCGCATCGCGTCGACTGGCCGCAAGGCGCTGGCGGCGACGCCGTAACCCGCGAGTGAGGCCAGGACCAGCGCAACCGGTCCACCGATCAGGAGCAGGTCACGCAGGCTCGAAAGCGAGCCGTTGCGGTCGTCCAGGGGGGCACCGACGACCACGACCAGGTCGCGCTGAGCTGCAGAGATCTTCGTCGCCCGCAAACGCGATGGCTCATCGAGGCGCCGGAGCGGGCCGATGTTCACCGTCACCTCGTCCTCTCTGGCCGCCGCGAGCTGGGCCCGATCGAGCAGGCTGGGGCCGCTCACCGAGGGCGTCGAGTCCAGTACCCGGCCTGTCGAGGGTGAGTACCTGGGCGAAACCCTCATCCTGCCGCGAGAGCAGGTTGCTATCGCCGTCCGGACCACCGTCGGACTGCCTGATCAGGCTTGCCACGTCGTTGGTTCGAGTGATCAAGCCCTGGTTGATCGTCTTGTCAAGCTCTGATCGGAAGCGCAGGTAAAGGAAGAGACCGGTCGCGGTGAGGACGACGGCCATCACCACCGCGAACGCCAGCGTCAACCGCAGCCGGATCGGCAGCCGCCTCATCGAATCACCCTAACCCGCGTCAAGCAACCGACCGTATGGGCGCCGGATGAGCGGCGGATATGCGCATCACTGCTCCCGCAGGGTCTCCCCCGAGTGGTAGGCGGCGCAGGCCGCCCATGGCCAGGGCCGTGGGGGGTAGGGGACGGTGGCGGCGATCGCGGCGGCGCCGAGCCCCGCTAGTAAGCCCAGGGCACCGCGAGCGGTCCGGCGGCGGGTCGAAGACGTGCTGGAGCATCGCGACCAGCATCTCGGCCAGCAGCCAGCCCAGGCCGGCGCCGAGCACCAGCCCGGCGCCAGCACCAGCGCGGCCTCGCTCCACAGGAACGCGCCGACGTCGCGCAGGGGCGCGCCCAGCGCGGCCATCGTGGCGAACTCGTGGCGGCGCTCGGCGATGCCCAGGGCGACGAACAGGGCCATCGCCGCGGCCGCCAGCACGATCACGAAGGCCTCCTCGATGCGGCTGATGCCGGTCAGGTCGACGGTGGTGATCGAGCTGACGGTCTGGCGGTCTGCTGGTTGATGTCCTTGACCATCGTGCCGTCGGCCGTCGTGGCCGCGGCGACGCGGCTGGCAACGGCCGCGGGTCGCCGCTCGCCTTGGCGAACACGACGTTCGGGCCGGGGCATGGTCGGCGTCTGGAGGTAGCCGAGGTTGGCGACCATGAACGAGTCCTTCGGCGCCGAGGGGAACTCCTGGACCACGCCGACCACGTGGAACGGGACGACGCGGAAGGCGCCGGTCTGGCGGTCGAGCACGCGCAGCTTGAGCAGATCTCCGGGCGCAGCGAGTAGTCGGTGATCGTCTCCTTGGAGACCAGGATGCCGTCGGGGGTGCGCGCAGCGCGACCATCGCCTGCTCGGCGAGCGCCGAGGAAGTAGGAGTCGCGCAGGGTGGTGGCCCTCGTGAAGGAGGCCGGGTCGATCCCGTAGGTGTCCTGCAGGTCGGGGCCGACGTAGGCGTAGGCGTGGTCCAGCGCGGTGGTCGCCTGCACGCCGGGCACCGCGCGATCTTCGCTGTGGCAGTGCTTGTTGCGGTGACGCCCGGGGGCGCGGTCGCGGTGACGTCGGCGCCCAGCGTCAGCTGGGCGTCGACTTCGGCCTGCTGGTCGTAGGTGGCGGTGAAGATGCCCAGGTTCACGCCGAAGGCGAGCAGCAGCCCGACCACCACCAGCCCGCGGTTGATCGCCGCGCCCCGGCGGGCGGCGCTGGCCAGCAGGAAGCCGCGAGCGCGCTCGGCCCGGACCCCGGCCGCGCGCCGCGCCAGCCAGGCAGCGCCGGCCGCGCAGCCGGACGAGCAGCAGCGTGGCCCCGATCCACAGCAGCGCGGGCGCGAAGAACATGTAGACCGAGAGCGACAGCGTCGGGTTGGAGTCGGGGTTGACCACGGCCGAGAAGCCGGTTCGCGCGGTGAGCCAGTAGATCAGCCCGCTGATCGCCAGCGCGACCACGTCGAGATACAGGCGTTGCCACAGCGGCTGCCCTCGCGGCGGACCGAGCGGCGGCTCCTCGGCCACCTGGCGCGCAGGACCGCGGCGCTGGCGCCGATCCGGGCCGCGGCGGCGCCGGCGAATGCCAAGACGACGCAGGCGGCAGCGGTGATGGCGGCGCGGGTGAGGTGAGGCCGACGCCGCCCTTGACCACCGCGACACGGCAGCGAGGGCAAGGCCGGCCCCAGCAGCCCGGCCAGAGGCCGATCACGGCGCTCTCGACGCCGGCCACGGCGAGAGGTCGCGGCGGGTCGCTCCGCGCGCGCGCAGCAGCGCCAGGTCGCGCCGATCGCGCTCGGCTGTGCCGAGCGCGGCCAGGTAGGCCAGGCCCAGTGCGATCAGCGCGCCCGGGACGGCGAGCATGATGTAGAGCGCCTGGGCATAGAGGGCGTCGCCGGCGGCGGTGTTGAGCGAGTCGGAGAGGTTGTCGACGAACTGGACCTGGCCGGGCAGCGAGCGCTCGACGCGGTTGCGGGTCCGGTCGGCGCGCTTAGCGCGGCCGAGGGCTGCCGCTCGAGAGCGGCCCCGGGTCGAGCTGCGCCTGCACCTGCCACTGGACGCCCGTCTGGGCGCCGGGCTGGACGTTCGTGCCGGCGTTCGCCGGGCGTGATCGTGCGGAGCGACGGCGCGAGCGTGCGGGCGAAGGTGTCGAGCGGCAGGATCGCGACGTTGGCGGGCGGCTGGGCCGGCGCCGGGCCGAGCTGCGGGTTGAGCGGCTGGAAGAGCACGTCGGGCGCGGTGACCAGCGCCACGCCGGTGACCGTGAGCGGTGCGGCCGGGCTCCCGTGGCGGGGGTGAGGCGACACGGTCGCCGATGCGGGCCTGCAGGGTCGCGGCCATCTGCTGGTCGAGGACGACTGCGCCGGGCCTCAGGGCGCCCTGAAGCATCCGGAAGGTCTGGATGTGCGACAGGTAGTCCGGCGGCACCGCGAGCACCGACGCCGCTGCCCGCGCTGGTCGTGCCCGCCGGGCCGGCGGTGCGCCGCTCGGCCAGCGGCGCGGTGGCCGTCGGCCGAGGCCTGCGGGACGCCCGGCTGGCGCGCGACGCCGGCGGCGACCCGCTGCGCTTGCGGCGAGAGACCGACCGGGCCCTGCCAGTCCAGCGGCACGCTGCGCACGGCGCTGGCCGTCATCGTGCTGCAGCGAGTTGCCGACGAACAGCAGCATCGCCGCCGAGCAGCGCGGCCGCGGCCGCCAGCACGACGATCCGCGATCAGCGGTGCGCCCGGGCGCGCGGACGAGGCCGGCGAGCGCGAGGCGCGCGGCGGCGCTCACGTCCGACCTCCGCGGCGACGATCCTGCCGTCGCGCAAGCTCGATCGCGCTCGGGAGCGCGCCGCGACGTCGGCGTCATGGGTCGCGATCACCAGCGCGAAGCCGAACTCCTCGCGCAGGGCGTCGATCAGGTCGAGCACCCGCGCGCCCGGTGTCGGAGTCGAGATGGCCGGTGGGCTCGTCGCAGAGCAGCAGGTCGGGCCGCTGGGCGAGCGCGCGGGCGATCGCGACCCGCTGGCTCTCGCCGCCGGAGAGCTCGGCCGGCAGGGGTCGAGCTTCGCGGCGAGGCCGACCAGCGCCGAGCAGCTCGTCGCGCCGGGTCGGCCCGAGCCGCGCCGTCGGCCGCGTGCAGCGGCGAAGGCGACGTTCTCCTAGGCGGTGAAGTGGGGCAGCAGGTTGGAGCCCTGGAAGACGTAGGCGATGCCGTGGGCGCGCGCCGCGCCCGCGCGCGGCCGCGTCGAGCGACGAGAGCGGCTCGCCCCTCCACCTGACGGTCGCCGGCGGTCGGGGTCGACCAGCCCGCCGAGCACGTGCAGCAGCGTCGTCTTGCCGGACCCCGAGCGGCCCCATAGCGCCAGCGACTCGCCTCGGCCGATCGCAGCGAGACCGACGTCCGCAGCGCCTCAATTCGCGCCTGCGCCGTCCCCGTAGCTGACGGTCAGCTCCTCGCCGACGCGAGCCTCGCGGGCGGCCGTCGCCGGCTCATCGCACCGCCCTTCCGTCGCGGATCTCGATCACGCGGTCGGCCGCGCGCCGGCAACGCGCTCGGAGTGGGTCACGACGACCACCGTGCTGCCGTGCTCCTCGCGCAGCGCGCGCAGCGCCTCGAGGACGACTCCGCTCGTTGCGCCGCGTCGAGCTCGCCCGTCGGCTCGTCGGCCAAGACGAGCGGTGCGCGGCGCGCCGCGGCGGCGGCGATCGCCACGCGCTGCTGCTCGCCGCCGGAGAGCGCGCGCGGCGCGATGCGTGCGCCGCTCGGCGAGGCCGAACGCGGCGAGCGCCGCCGCCGCCTCGTCCGCGTCCGGCGGCCGTGCTCCGCCAGCCGCAGCGAGGTGGCCACGTTCTCCTGCGGCGGTCAAGCGCCGGCCACAGGTTGTCGCTCTGGAAGACGATCGCCACGTCGCGGGCGCGGTAGGCGGCGAGCTCCGCCTCGTCGAGGCGGCCGAGCGAGCGCCCGACGGCGCGGACCTCGCCGGCCGAGGGCTGGTCGAGCCCGGCGGCGAGCGACAGCAGCGTGCTCTTGCCGCAGCCGGACGGGCCCGAGGACCGCGACGAACTCGCCCGCGCTCGACGCGCAGGTCGAGGCCGCGCAGCGCGACGGTCTCGACCGGCCCCGAGCGGTAGATCTTGAAGACGTCGTGGCACTCGAGCGCCGGCCACTCGATCTCCTCGGGGCGCGCTCGGGCTCGACGTAGAGGCTCCTGCAGCCGTCCACCGTGAAGCTCTTGCTCGATCAGCCGGTAGGCGTCGACGTTGTCGACGCCTACGGGGTCCGAGATCGCACGGTGGCGACCTTGCCGCCGCGGCGTAGACGTAGCGGTCGACGATCAGCACAGCGCTTGCCGGTCACCGGGTTGGGCTTGCTCTGCGGTCGTGTAGGTGACCTTGATCACGGGCGCGCCGCTTGATCGTCACCGTCCCGGCGGCTGGGCTGGTGAGCGACGGCTCTGAGGCCTTCAGCGCGTGAGCGCCGCGCTGCACCGAGGCGACCGTGGCGGCGGGCCCGGGAGCGACGACGACGTGGACCGGGTTGTCCTTGTCCTGAAGGTGACGTCGTCGGCCGAGCCCTGCTGGGCCCAGCCCTCCGGGTACTTGATCGAGTAGCCGGCCGCCGTGTTGCGGAAGGTGAGGAAGACCTGGTTGTCCGGGATGTCGCCGGTGGCCGCGGACTGCGCTTCCTGCGACCGGCGCCTGACGTGGGCGCCGATGGACTGCCGGAGGATCCGCAACTCGCGAGCGCGAGCGCGGCGCGTGATGGGAACGAGGATGGAGGGTTTGAAGCGTTGAGCTGTCATGGCGACATCGTCGCTCCGCGGCACCTGAATAAATCCTGAACCTCTTTAGGTGCTCTGCCGCCGCGTCGCTAGCGGAAGACCCCGGTGTGGCCGAGCGAGTAGCGTCCGGGCTGGGGATAGACGCAGAGGCCGTGGGGGCCCTGCCGACCGGGATGCGGGCGAGCAGCTTGCCGGTGCGGGTGTCGATCGCGTAGACCTCGGCGTCGTAGCGGCCGGAGAGCCAGAGCACCTTGCCGTCGGCCGAGACGCCGCCCATGTCCGGGCTGCCGCCGCCGGGAGGCGCCAGGTGTCGACCACCTTGCGCTTGGCGAACGAGACCACCGAGACCGATCCCTCGCTCGCGGTTGGAGACGTACAGGTAGCGGGAGTCGCGGCTGGCGTACAGCCCGTGGGCGCCCGCGCCCGTGGGGATGAAGCCGATCCGCGTGAAAGCTGTGGGCGTCGACCAGCCAGACGCCGCCGGCCATCATGTCGGCGACGTAGAAGATCCGCCCGTCCGGCGAGAGCTTGACGTCCTGGGGCATGCGCGCCGGGACGCAGCTCGAGCGTGCCGACGACCCGCTCGCGGGCGACGTCGACCTTGATCAGCTGCCGCCGAACTCGCAGCTGGCCAGCAGGTAGCGGCCGTCGGCGGTGAAGTCCAGGTGGTCGACGCCCGGGCAGGGCACGCGAGAGCGAGTGGTGCAGCGCATCGTGTGCGGGTCGCGGAAGTCGAGCCGGCGCAGCCGCTCGGCCACGACGATCGCGTAGCGCCCGTCGGGGGTGAAGTAGAGGTTGTAGGGTCGTCGACCGGAACCGGCTTGCCGGGCTTGCCGGTGGCCGGGTCGATCGGGGTCAGGCTGTTGCCCTCGTCGTTGTTGACCCAGAGCGTCTTCAGGTCATAGGAGGGGACGACGTGCTGCGGCAGCGCGCCGACCGGGAAGTCGTCGATCACCTTGAAGGTGCTGGGGTCGATGACGTTGACCGTGTTGCTCTCGCTGTTCGGCACGTAGACCCGCGAGGGGAAGTCCTCGCACGGCCGGCGCTCAGCTGCCCGGGCCGGTCGGCCGCATAGACGTCGTGCGGGTTGAGCAGTGGCGGGACTCCGTTCCGACCCCTCGGGCGGTGCCTGCTGCGGTCGGATGCCCGCCTGCGCCGCCGGCCGGCTGTTCGTCATCGCCGGGGTATCCGACCCTCCCGACCCGCAGGCAGCGAGCATCGCGATCGCAAGACGATCGCGCCGATGGTCAGCGGCTTCCTATAGCCGGACACGCCCCCCATGATGCGCTGAGGAACCTGAATGCCTCCTGAACGCGGGGGCAGCACACGCAATCCGAGTCGCAGGCGGTCAGGATTCTGTCAGGCGCGGGGCTCCAGGATTGCGGTGATGCCACCTGCGACCCTTCCAAACGGCCTTCGCCGGCGGCCTGGCGCTCTATCGTATGCGCGAGCTGCGGGTCGCCTTTTTCGGCGCTCGGCGCCGCGCCCACCCACGGCCACTCCCACTGTTAAGACGGCGAGGTCGAACAAACCAGCGGTACGGCACAGAGGGAGCCGACCCCGCCCGACCCCTCGGTGCGCCGGCGAATCCGCCTCGGGCGCTCGGTCCTCGGGCGTCCGGTCGTCGGGTTCGAGCTCGGCGACGGCGACGCCGAGCGTCGGCTCTTGGTCGTCGGCTGCATTCACGGCGACGAGCCGGCGGGGATCGCGGTGGCTCGCCGGCTCGAGACGGGACCGCTCCCCCGAGAGGCCCAGGTATGGGTGGTCAACGACCTCAATCCCGACGGGGTTGCCATCGGCACCCGGCAGAATGCGAATCGCGTTGACCTGAACCGAAACTTCCCCTGGCGCTGGCGCCCTCTCGGCAGGGCTGGAGACCAGCAGTACTCCGGGCCCAAGCCGCTCTCGGAGCCGGAATCTCGGATCGCCAAATCACTCATCCTGAAGCTGCGACCTGCGATCACTGTCTGGTTCCATCAGCCGCTCGCCTTGATCGACGAGTCCGGCGGCAGGCTGAGAATCGAGCGCCGCTTCTCCGCCCTCACCGGCCTCCCGCTGCGCCGTCTCGTGCGCTACCCGGGCAGCGCCTCCGGCTGGCAGAACCACCGCCTGTCCGGGAGCACCGCCTTCGTCTCCGAACTGCCGGCCGGCCGGATTCCGGATAGAGCTGTCGCCCGCTACGCGAGGGCGCTGCGGCGCCTTGCGCCACGGGGGTCCTAGTGCCGGTCGAGCCGAGGCGGCGGCGTGCCGGGCCCACTCGAGCCGGCGCCGTTTGCTCATCTTGGGTGCCCTGCTCGGTGTCGCGGTGATGCTGACCATCGTTACCTCATCAGGTCCTGGTGGAGGCTCGGGTTCGGAGTCCGCCACCCGGACCGACTCGGGCCGCGGGCAGTCTCACGGAACGCCAGGGCGTCCTCTTCGGCCGACCGCCCGGGCGTCTTCATTGAGACTGCCGGCGGCGATCTCGGGAGAGACGGTCGTCTCGCGGCCCCGCGACTTGCTGGTGATCGGTGGGCTCGACCAAGCCGGCGACTCGACCTCATCGGTGCTCGACTTCGACCCCGGCACCGGAACGATCCGCCCGGCCGGATCGCTCTCACAACCGCTGCACGACGCCGCCGCAACCGCCGTGCGCGGACGCGTCCTGGTCTTCGGCGGCGGCTCCGCCACGACGGTGGACGAGGTCGAGCGTCTGGCTCCGGGGCGAGCCGGAGTGCCAGTCGGCCATCTGCCGCAGACCCGGTCGGACCTCTCGGCCGTGACCGTCGGCCATTCCGCATTCGTCCTCGGCGGTTACGACGGAGTGCGACCGCTCGGGTCAGTGCTGGAGACGCAGGACGGGCGCAGCTTCATCACGCTCGCGCAGCTGCCGGTGCCGGTCCGCTACGCCTCGGTGGCGGCGCAGGGAAACTCCCTCTTCGTCCTCGGCGGCGAGCTCGCCGATGGGACCGACACCGCCGACATCCAGTCCGTCAACCTCTCCTCGGGCCGGGCATCGATAGCGGGTCGGCTGCCGGCCGGTCTCTCCCACGCTTCGGCCGTGAATCTGCGAGGCAGGGTCCTCCTGCTCGGGGGCCGGCTCGACGGACGCACTACCGATCAGATATTGCGGTTCGATCCCCGCCGGATCCTCTCGAAGCAGGCGGGGTCGACTCCCCGCTCCGGTGCAAAACGCCGCCGCCGGAGCGGTGGGTGGCACCGCCTACCTGATCGGCGGGCTCGACCCGGACGGAACGCCGATCGAGACGATCGACCAGGTCCGGCTCAAACCGGCCATTAACCGGTCCCGAACCGGTGAGCTCATCCGCTCGATGCTCGAGCTCGTCGGCATCCAGAACCGCCCATCCCACCCGCTCGACGAGATGGCCCGAGAAATGATCGGACTCGAGATCGCTCAGCGCCACCCGCTCGCGGTAGACAACGGTTCTCGCGGCCTCGTCGGGGGCATCCGTGACTACGACAATCTGCGGCATGCTGGTCTCCTTCGGATTGGGTCGGTTTAGCGTGAACCTCGCCGATTTGCCGCAGGTCAAGGAGCGGTAAAAGTTGGGTCAAGACCTTGCCGTTCATGGTCCGCTCATCTTGGGCCACGATCATCGAGGGATGCTCTCCAGGACGCTGAGAAGGCGATTGAGCTGGCTCCTTCCAGGGATCGCCGTTGCCGCCGTCCTCGCGCTGATTGTCGTCCCGGATAGCGACGGGGGAGCTCACCACATCACCCCTGCCTACCCCCCGCGGTACTCGCACGTCGCCGTTCTCGTACTCGAGAACCACGAGTACCGCAGCATCATCGGAAACCCCAGCTCCCCCTACCTCACCAGCCTGGCGCGCCGCTCCGCGATCTCCACCGGCTACTTCGGAGTGACTCATCCCTCCCTGCCCAACTACCTGGCGATGACCGGGGGGTCGACCTTCGGGGTGAGCGGCGACTGTGCAACTTGCACCGTGGAGGGAAAGAGCGTCTTCGACCAGCTCAGCGAGGCCGGCATCTCCTGGAAGGCCTACTTCCAGCCGCAATCGCGACGGGTCAACCCCTTCCTTCATTACGAGGGGAGCCTCAGCGACGGCGATGCCGCCAATGTGGTCCCGTTCAGCCGCCTCCGCCTGGACATCAACCACCACTCTCTACCCAGATTCTCCTGGCTTGGTCTCAGCCTCTGTCACGACGGCCACAGTTGCTCGGCGGGGGTCAGCGACCTCTACCTGTCGCGCTTGGTTCCTTCGGTCCTGCGGGCGCTCGGGCCCCACGGGGTACTTTTCGTGACCTGGGATGAGGGGACGACCCCGGTGGGTGCCTTCGGCGGTGCAGGTGGGGGCCACGTCGCCCTGATCGCGGCCGGCGGGGCAGCCGAAGCGGGCGCCCGCTCCAGGGCGCCCGCGACCATTACACGCTCCTGCACACGATCGAGAACGCTTTCGGCCTGCCGCCGCTTCGCAAGGCGGCAGGCGCACCAGCCTGGCCGGTGCAGGGACTGCTGAGCTGACGCCCTCTAGGTGTGCGCGCCGCGGGGCAGCGGGTCCGGCCCCCGTCCCGGGCGGCGAGCGGCGCGACCGCAGCAGCGGCACCTGCCAGATCGCCTCGGCGACGATCGCTGCGTTCATCTTCGATTCGCCGACGCGCCGGTCGCGGAATGTGATCGGCACTTCCTCGACCGAAAAGCCGGAGGCGATCGCGCGGTAGGTCGTCTCGACCTGGAAGACGTAGCCGTGGGCTCCGATCGAATCGAGGTCCAGCGCCTCCAGGACCTCGCGGCGAAAGCACTTGAAGCCACCGGTCAGGTCGCGGACGCTGAGGCCAAGCACGGCTCGCGCGTAGGCGCTTCCGCCGCGGCTGATCGCTCGCCGCAGGAAGCCCCAGTCTTCGACACTGCCCTGCTCGACATAGCGCGAGCCGATCGCCAGATCCACCTCCGAGGTGGCCGCGATCAATCGCGGCAGGTCAGCCGGGTCGTGGGAGAAGTCGGAGTCCATCTGAGCGATAAGCCCGGCTCCGCCGGCAAGTGCGTGTCGAAAGCCGGCCACGTAGGCGGGGCCGAGGCCCTCCTTGGCACGGCGATGCAGGACGGCGACGTCGCCGTGACGGGCCGCGAGCCGGTCGGCGATCCGCCCGGTGCCGTCGGGGGAGTCGTCGTCGACGATCAGGATCCGGCGCGGTGCGGCCAGGCTCTTCCTCACCGCGTCGACGATCGCCGCGATGTTGCCGGCCTCGTTGTAGGTCGGCAGCACCAGCCAGGCCTCCGGGTTCAGCGGCCGCGCTCTCACGAGAACGTCCACAGCTTGTTGCCGGCGAAGTTGAACGGCATCGCGATCGCGACCGCTATCGCCTGTGCCGGCAGCGCGCTCAGCTCGGGCCCCGCGGTGAGGACCTCGAGCGCAGCGAGATTGATGATCAGCGAGGCGATGCTGACGAGTAGGAACCGCGCCGCCTGCCACCTCGCGGCCGTCTCGCCGGGCCCGAAGGTCCAGTAGCGGTTCCAGACGTAGTTGTTGGTTACCGCGACGCAGAAGGCGCAGACGGCGGCCAGCGCGTGATGAACGCCGGCGCCGTTGACGAGCAGGTCGAAGACGGCGAGGTTGACCAGGTAGCCGCAACCGCCGACCACGCCGAACTTGAGCAGCTGCACCCACGTTGCCCGCTGCCGGGCGGCTTCACCGACGCGCAGGGTGATATCCGAGACGGTCATGACAGCGCCGCCGGGAGGTTGTTGGCAAGGTGACCGAGCCTCGCTTCACGAGGGCCGCCGTCGACCAGGACCGAGTTGACGCGGAAACCGGTCCGCAGGCGTTTGAGCTGGCTGTAGTCAAGGACCATGGGTCTTGCGGTGACGTAGCGGACCAGCGTCAGGCGCGCCTCGCTCACCCGGCCCATCCGGTGAAAGCCCGCGGGAAGCCCGCGCAGCGCCCGTGCCGCTGACGGCTTGGCGACGACGTCGATCTCCCTGACGCGGACCTCACCCGAGTAGAGCCGTTGGGCGTCGTTGTTGAGATAGAACTCGAGCGGATCAGCCGCAAGCTTCCAGGTGACCACCGCCCGCGCCCGCCCGGAAGTGTCGATCTTGCCGGCGAGATCACGCCAGTCAGGACGTTGGAGATTCGGAGTCAGGTCGACGTGTACGGCGAAGGCGAGCCAGTAGGCGCACAGCACCCCGGCTAAGGCGAGTCCGACGCGACGCCAACGGAAAGCGGCGAAGCCGGCGGCGGCAGTCACCAGCAGCGGAACCAGCGCCGGAAACAGGTTGCGGGCGATCACGTAGTCCTTGCCGGCGACCGCGGCCGCGATTGCCAGCGCGGCAGTGCCGCCCCCGATCACCAGGCCGACGCTCGCGGCCCGGCGCCCGACTCGACCGGCGAAGAACACCGCGAGCACCATCCCCAGCAGGACGATCGCACCCGGCACGATCGCGTAGCCGTTGCGAGGCCGGCGTCCGATGATCGAGCCGGTCTCGCCGGTCATGAAGGTCGCGGCCGCGTGGACACCCCGCGTCGGGAGGGGGCTCGCCGAGATCCAGCCGATGTGATGGGGGTTGGCCTGTGCGAGGGCCAGCGGGGTCAGCAGCAGGCCCATGGCGGCGATTCCGGCGACGGCGAGGATGACACCGAGGCGAAGCCTGGTCGCCACCAGCAGCCAGCCGGCCTCGATCGCGACCGGGAAGGCGGCGAAGTAGTGACTGGACAGCGCCAGAGCCGAGAACAGCGACCACAGCAGCAGGTCCCAGCTCCCGCCGCTTCGCCGGGCTCGCAGGAAGAAGAGCAGCGAGGCGGCGCAGAGGACGACCAGCAGGGCGTAGGAGCGCGCCTCCTGCGAATACCAGATCAGCATCGGGTTGAGCGCCACCAGCGCGGCCGCGATCAGGCCCACTCGCCGGCTCAGCAGCTCCTTGCCGATCAGGTAGGCGATCGGGATGGTCGCGGCTCCGAACAGCGCCGAAAGCGATCGCAGCCCGACCTCGCCGGTGCCGAACAGCTTCGACCAGCCCCAGGCCAGGGCGTAATAGAGGGGCGGATTGGACTCGCTCGCCCTCACCTCCCGCAGCATGTGGATGAAGCTCCCCGGAATGACGCGCGCCGCGGTGATCACCTCGTCGTGGTGGTAGCTCTGGAGGCCGAGGGTCGAGAAGCGGATCCCGACCCCGACCGCGGTGATTGCGGCAAGAGCCCAGGCGACTGCCGAGCCGAACCCCGCGAGGCTCCATGTGGAGGGGGAGTGGATCCCGTGGTGCGCAGCGGTCGCCGATTCCACCACCCTCAAGGCTCGTCTGAGGGGCTGACCGCTAGGTAAAGAGGAGGTGAGCGGAACCTAAATGCCTGAGATCACACCGGCGGTGCGTCGATCGTAGAGGTGGGGCTCAGCCAATTCGCTCCTCGCACCGTGACCGGCTGAGCTCCTCCGCGCGATGCACGAGCTCGTCGGGCGGAAAGCGGCACGTTTCCTGATCAGGGGGCCTTCGGAGGCCACCCCTAGGATTCGTGCGGCAGATGGGCGGACCCGAAGACAACGGACCGGGCAAGGGCGGGGGCGGCTGGTACGACCCGCGGCGGCTGCGCGAGTCACGGTGGTGGCGTGAGCCGAAGCGGCGGGCGATTGCAATCGCCGCGGTCCTCGTCGTGCTCGGGGGCGGCGCGGCGCTGGCCTATGAGTTGCTGAAGGCCCCTGCCGATGTCCACAACGCCTCGGTGCCGTTCAAGCCCAAGCCGCCGCCGAAGCCAAAGGTCAAGCGGGTCAACTGGCCGATCTTCGGATACGACCGGGCGCGGACCCGCTACCTCCCGGTGAAGAGGGTGCACCCGCCCTTCAAGCTGCTCTGGAACTACGTCGAGAGGCCACTGCTCGAGTTCCCGCCGGTCTATGCGAACGGACGCCTCTATGCGATTAACAACAGCGCCTTCGCCTTCGCGCTCGACGCGAACAGCGGGAAGCTGCTCTGGCAACGCCGCCTGGGGCGGCTCAACGCTTCTTCGCCGGCTTACTCGCGCAATCGCCTCTACATCGTCAACCTCGAGCCCGGCCACATCGTCAAGCTGAACGCCGCCAACGGCAAGACGATTTGGAAGAGGAACCTGCCGGGCCGTGCCGAGTCCTCCCCGCTGGTGATCGGCGACACCGTCTATTTCGGCTGCGAGAACGATCAGCTGTTCGCCCTCAACACCCACAACGGGAAGACCCGCTGGGCGACAACGCTGGCCGGGCCCGTGAAGTCAGCGCCCGCCTACCAGAACGGCATCCTTTATGTGGGCGACTATGGCGGCGACATGAACGCCGTCAACGCGCACACCGGGAAGATCGTCTGGCAGACCGGCTCGCTCGGGTTGGGGTTCGGCAGCGGCGGCGAGTTCTACTCGACCCCCGCGATCGCCTTCGGCCGCGTCTACGCAGGCAACAATGACCATCGGGTCTACAGCTACGACCTCAAGACGGGCACCCTCGCCTGGAGCTACTCGACCGGCGACTACGTCTACTCCGGCCCGACGGTGCCCAGCGCTCCCGGGGTGCCGCCGACCGTGTTCATCGGCTCGTTCGACGGCAACTTGTACGCGCTGAACGCAAAGACCGGCGCGTTGCGCTGGAGCCGCTCCGCAGGGGGGCCGGTAATCGGCTCCCTTTCTTCGGTCGGCAGGATCGTCTACGTCGCTGAGTTCGACCCGGGGGGAACGCGAGGCTTCGACATGAAAAGTGGCCGAAAGGTCTTCTCCTATGACGCCGGCACCTACAGCCCCGTAATCTCGGACGGGCGGCGGATCTACCTGACCGGCTATTCGAGCATCAACGCACTTCAACCGGTGAAGCCGAAGCCGAAGCGGCCCCAGGGAGCCGATGCCACGGGCGCCCAGGGAGCGGTTTCCGGGGGCGGGAGCGGCGCTTCGGGCCCGCAGTCCTCGGCGCAGGGCTAAATGCGCGGCACATGAAGGCCGCGCCGGACGCAGACCACCTCATCGCGCGGCGGGACAGTCGACGAGCACCGCTGAGCGCCCACCGCCGCCAACTAGGGCCCCGCGTCGCAGGACGCTCAGAGGGACGTAGACAGGCCGCGGGGCACGCAGCCGGGCGAGTGTGAAGTTGTAGGAGACCGCCCTCTGCTCAACCAAGCGGAAGGCGGGGGGAAGCTGGTGGCGATTGGCGCGGATCGCGCTGCCCGAGCCGAGCAGGTCGATCTCGCGCAGCGCCGGCAGCGGCGGGCGGGCGGATCGGAGCCCGAGGTAGTAGCGAAGCGGCCAGTTGGCCGAGTAGCGGATCGTTACGATCGCCCGCGGCCCCCGGGGTGGGCCGATCTGTGCGGCGGCGTTTCTGAGGTCCTCGCGCTGCAGCCGCGGCAGGCGATCGATCTCGACCGCGTAAACAAGCGAGCAGAGGCAGAATGCCGCCGCCAGGGCCAGCCCGACGCTGCCGCTCCGCCTCACCGCAAACCCCGCGGCGATCAGGATCACCAGGGGCACGTAGACGGGCATCAGGTTGCGTCCCTCGAAATAGTCCGAGCCGGCCGCGGCCAACAGCAGCGTGGCGAGGAGCCCACCGACGCCGACGGCGGCGGCGATCGCGGCGCCCCGGCGTTCACGCGGATCCCCCCGGGCAAACAGCAGCACCAGGCCCGCGAGCGCCAGCGCGACCGGTATGAGGAGCGGTATCGGCCCCCGCTCGCGCGGCCCGTGAACGTTCCCGTTGTCCTCACCAACCAGCTTGCCGGTGGCTCGGTCTACGCGCTGTAAGAACGGCTCGCTCGCGATCCACCCCGCGTGATTGTGGTTCGCCTGCCGGAGCGCGATTGGCGCGAGCAGCGCTGCCGCAACGGCGACCCCCGCCAGGGCCGGCAGCAACCGCCTCGCCCCGCCGCAGAGGACGACGAGCAATAGTGCCTCCGGGCCGACGACGAACGCCGCGAAGTAGTGGGTCCCCAGCGCCAGCGCCGAGCTGATCGCCCAAACCGCCAACGTGCCCGGCGCCGGGTTGCGCAACGCCCGCGCGAAGTAGAGGAACGAGACCGCGACGAGCAGCACCACCAGCGCGTAGGCGCGCGCATCCTGTGAGAACCAGATCATCGCTGGATTGACGGCGATGATCGCCGCCGCGATCCACCCCGTCCGGCGCGAGAGCAACTCCCTCCCCGCCATGTAGACGACGAGGATGGTCGCAGTGCCGGCGAGCGCCGAGAGTGAACGCAGGCCAACCTCGGAACTGCCGAAGACGAGGGTCCAGAACCAGGCAACCCCGTAGTAGATCGGGGGGGTTGATTCGCTCCCCGGCACCGCCGAAAGGGTGTCGATGAGGCTTGGGTGCAGAACTCGGACAACCGTCACCGCCTCGTCGTAGCGGAAGCTCTGCAGGTCGAGCGTGGCGAAACGGAGAATCGCGCCGAGGGCGAGGATCGAGCCAACGACGAGCAGTTCCGATGACGCCGCCGCCCGGCGGCGCATGGCAATCGCCCGGCTCACGGCGCAGACGTTACGGATCGGTGGCGGCCGGCGCGCGCCGTGTCAGTTCGGCGTCAAGGTGAGACGCCGCCCTTGTGGGGAGGCGGCAGCTTCGGGTGGGGCGCGTGGGCGGCCAGGGCCACAAAACGCCGAGAATTGAGATGGTGGCGAACCACCCGCAGGCTGGCCGGATACCTCTGGATTCGGTAGGGGTTGGACTCGCCGAAGTCCTGGTAGTAGACGAGCATTCGGCAGCGGCGGCGGTGGCGCGCCCAGCTGAACAGGCGTCGCACGTAGCGGGAGTCGTCGCTGCCGACCAGCCCCCACTCGCTCAGCACGAACGGGTTGCCCCGATAGCGGCGGTAGAAGCGTGTCAGCGATTTCCAGCCCGGATAGTCGGAATAGAAATCGGTGCCGACCCAGTCGACGTAGCGTGAGCCCGGGTAATAGTTGCTGGGCGCATTGCCGCGGATCCCCGGCGAGCCGTTGGTCAGGGGGCTCCAGACGACGGCTACCGGCGCAGCCGGCAGGCCGAGGGGAGGCTTGCCGTGACGCGCGCCGTGACGCGCGGCGAGGCCCGGAAGCCCGACCCGGGCGAGTCGGCGGTTGATCTTCGCGCGCTTACCCCCGCCGTGGACGACGATGTAGATCCGGCGGAAGGCCTGCCGATACCAGTAGGGACGGTGCCCCGCCCGCACCCCCCCGCCGCAGTCGTAGGCGGCATACACGTTGAGGCAGCGATTCGGCTCCCCGAGGGGGCGCAGGTAGCCCCTGAGATGGTGGGACCAGAAGAGGCCGTTGAGGCGATAGAGGTAATTGTCACCGCGGCCGAGGGCGATCGCTCGGGGCGTGATCGACTCGGTCACACCGTCGGATGCGGCGGTGGTGACGTGGAGCATGGGCCGCGCGTGGGCATGCTGCCAGCGGGCCAGGGAACCGCGCAGCGGGCCGTGCCAGCGCTGAAACGTCTCGATCACGGCGGGGTGTCGACCCACCGCCTCGGCGAACGACTTGAAATCGCTCTCCACGCCGGTGTCCGTGACACCGAAGTAGTCGTGGCCCCGGGGGGGCAACAGCAGCCGGGGCCGCGCCCACGCTTGAGCCACCGGGACAACGGCGAGCAGCACAGCGGTCGCCGCAGCGGCGAACGCTCTGCGCCGCCTGGCTCGATGAGGTTTGATTCTGATCCGATGCATCGAAGGCTGCAACACGCGCGCCCGTCGGAGGTTGCAGGGCGCCGACACTAGGCGCCGGCAGCCGCTGGGGCTGCAACCCGAGGCCCAGGCGCGGCCTCGCACAAGGTCCGTACGATGCCTTATACCGCGCCAGGCCGAGGGATGGCGACCGACCGCGTATCGACGCTATGAAAGCGACCTCCGTTGAGCCCTCGATTGGGCGCCCGGCAGGCGCGCCGCGCCGCTGGGCGGCGAACCGTACGAGGCTCTTCTGGGCCGTCGCGGCGCTGACCGCCCTTGCGGCCGCGATCCGGCTCTCGACCCTTGGCCTGCAGTCCTACCGCCACGATGAGGCGGTCACCGCCGCTCGGGTGCTCGGTGGAAGCTTCGGGCACGCAATGCACGAAGTATGGCGGGGCGAGTCAACCCCGCCCCTGTACTACGTGCTGGCCTGGATCTGGAGCCAGGCGTTCGGCGTCCACGAGACCGGCCTTCGCTCGCTCTCCGCCCTGTTTGGGATCGCCACCGTCCCGGTCGCCTACTTGATCGGACAGACGCTGGTCGGTCGTCGCACCGGATTGGCCCTGGCGGCATTCTCGGCAGTCAACCCGATCCTCGTCTGGTACTCGCAGGATGCCCGCGCCTACGCGCTCCTCATCCTCTTTTCCGGCCTCGGGTTCCTATTCTTCCTGCGCGCTCGTCAGTCGGGAGGATCGCGCGAGTTCGCTTGGTGGGCCACCTGTTCCGTCGTCGCCCTCGCCAGTCACTACTTCGCCGTGTTCCCGGTGGCGATCGAGGCCGTATGGCTGCTGGCCGTCTGGCGATTGCGCCGCGGGCTGATCCTCGCACTGGCAGGCTTGGCGGCAGCGCTCGCCGCCCTGGCGCCGATCGCTCTGCACCAGGCAGCTGGGACGCGCAACGACTGGATCGCGACCTTCAGCCTCGACGGCCGCCTCCGGGCCACGGCGATCAGCTTCGCTGCCGGCGGAGCGGGAACGCTGAAGCACGCCCTGATCCCATTCGGGCTCGCCGTGCTGGCCGTCGCGCTGCTCGTCTTGCGTGGCGGTGGCCGTGAGCGCGCCGGGGCGCGAGTGGCGCTCATCGTCGGGGCAGGGGCAATCGGCATCGCCCTTTTCGCCTCGGCGGCGGGCAGGGACTACGTGCTCGATCGAAATCTGCTTCCTGCGCTGATCCCTCTGCTCGGAATCATCGCCGCCGGAGTCAGCAGCCGCCGTGCGGGCCTCGCGGGCCTCCTCGTTGCGGTTACCCTGAGCGGCTACTGGCTCGCCTTTGACGTCTATGCGGACATGCGGATTCAGCTTCAGCGCGACGACTGGCGCTCGGCCGCCAAGCAGATCGGGCCGCCGACGAGGCCGAGGGCCATTCTCGCCTGGGAGCAGGGAGACCCCCCGCTCCCCTTCTACATCGGCGGAGGCGAACAGCGGGTCAAGTACAAGCAGTGGAAGCTGGGGGCACGGCCGCTGAGCGAAGTTGACGTGCTCAGCGGTCACCCTCCCCCCCGGCACGGTGCCTCGAAACTGCCGCTTCCCTTCCATCGCGTCGAGCAGGTCACATTTGGTCGCATGACGCTCAGCCGCTACCGGACGCGACGGCCAGTGGTGCTGAGCTGGCGCGAGGTGGCCGGAGGCTTCACCGGATACGGGAACAACGCCCTGCTTCTGGACCGTCCATCCCGTGGTCGCTGACCACTGACTGCGTCCTATACTCCGACGCCAGTTGTGCCGAATCCCCGCCGGACATCTGGCGGGAGCGGAGGAACCTCAGAGACCCCCTGAAGGTCTCCGGGGCGAATCGGCCGAAGCACTTGCCGTAGCGCATCTCTTTCAGCGCGAGCCCGACAGCTAACTCCGTAGGCCAGAGAAGAGAGGCAACGATCTTGGCCCGCACCGGGGTCGCCACGCGCAAGCCGGCGGCGACAGCGATAGCCGCGAAATCCTTCGGGATGCCGAGCCAAGGCGCGAGCCAAAAAGCTGAAGGCTGGCTTACCTATGAACATTTCGGCGGCGACCTGCATCGTCACTGGCCAGAGCCGCCGCACTCGCACCCTCACGCCGGACCGCACACGCACGACGGCCAGGAGCACTCCCAGCCCCACGGCCACGATCACGACGGCGGCCACGGGCACACGCATGCGTTGGTCGACAGGAGCATCATGAGGTCCCGCAAGGGCCTGCGCGCCGTCGGGCTCTCTTGCGTCGTGCTCGGCGCGACGGCACTGGCCCAGACGGCGGTCTTTATCGCCAGCGGCAGCATCGCACTGCTCGCTGACCTGATCCACAACTTCGGTGATGCCGCCACCGCGATCCCTCTCGCCATCGCCTTCCTGCTCAGATCCGAGCGGGCCGAGGAATACGCGGGACTGTTCGTGGTCGCTGCGATCTTCATCTCGGCCTGCGTCGCGGGAGCGGAAGCGGTGTCTCGTCTGACCCACCCCCAGACCCCCACTCATCTGCCCGCACTCGCCGGGGCCGGTCTCCTCGGGTACGGCGGAAACTGGGTCGCGGCACGGATCCGAACCCGTGCCGGATGGACCCTGAAGAGCCCAGCTCTGATCGCGGACGGCAATCATGCTCGCGCCGACGCCTACGTCAGCTTGGCCGTGGTCGCAGGTGCCGCCGTGGTGGCGGTCGGCCTTCCGATTGCCGATCCCCTGATCGGGCTCGGCATTACGGTGGTGATCCTCAAGATCACGTGGAATTCGTGGCGCACAGTTCGCGGACACACCCACTCGCATTGAGTTCCGCGCTCTTACCGCTGCTTTGTGGGCCGGGCCCCCGCGGCGAACTGGCGTTGGACCAGAAAGACTCAGCACTTATCTTGATCCCTTAAACCTTGGGTGCAGAATTAGGACTCCAAGCAGGGCGGCCATCGAGGTCCCATCCCCCCCCCCGACACAGGAGGAATTACGCCACCGAAACTCCCCTCAGCCGCCCTTTGCGCCGCCGCGGCGATCGTCATCCCGCTCACCGCGACTCCGCTGGGGTCGGGGGCGACGGTAGACACCACCGTGCACGCAACCGGGAAGGCCACGAGCTGGCAGTCGTAAGCCCAAGCGCCCGGCAGCGCCTCCTGCGGATCAAGTTCTACTGGTTCGACGGCTACAACAAGGTGGTCACGATCGCGGGCGGCGAGCATGTCTCAGACATCAACATCGCGAACTGCGTCCGCTCCGTTCACGGCGTCAACGACAAGTGTCACCCCGACTCTCAAACGTCGACAAACAGGCGGCGCTCACCGGCTCGCTGACCGGTGAGGAGCCGCATGAGAACAGGACCATTCATGAGACCTCTATGGGCGCCGGCTCGGTGATGTCGGTCGGCCATCGCAACCATGGGGCGTTGATCCGCGTCGACCTGGGGTGGAGAAACGGCTGCGCGCTGCGCATCCTCATGCCCGGCAAACAACGGGTAACGGACATCGGCTTCGCGAACGGCTCCGCGACGGCGGCTCAGATGTCAAACAACGACACGCGCAAGTAGGTACCTAGCAGGCCCGCGACCCCGGTCTCAGCGGCCTCGTCCGGAGCGTCCGTGACTACGAATATCTGCGGCATCCTCGCCTCCTTCGGTTGTGGTCCCGGGGAAGCGTGGGTGCCCCTGATCGGCGGCAGGTCAAGAGGTAGCAAAGCCTGCGTCAAATCTCCGCTCCGTTCAGGAGAACTTCATATCGGGAGAGGAATCATCGAGGTGTGCTCCCACAACGGCCGGCACGAAGAAGGCACCTACTGCGTGGGTTCGCGATCGCGGCGCTGTTGGCCCTAGTGGCCGTTCCCGACAGCGACGGCGCTACTTCGCACATCACCCCCTCGCATCCTCCGCGCTACCGGCATGTCGCGGTCCTCGTGCTCGAGAACCACGAGTACCGCAGCGTGATCGGCAGACTCAGCTCCCCCTACATCACCGGGCTGGCGCGCCGCTCCGCGCTCGCCACCGGCTACTTCGCCGTGAGCCATCCGTCATTGCCCAACTACCTGGCGATGACCGGGGGCTCAACCTTCGGCATCAGAAACGACTGCAGAAGCTGCAGGGTCCCGGGCATGGGCGTGTTCGGTCAGCTCAGCGCTGCCGGGATCTCATGGCGAGCCTACTTCGAGCCGGGCTCACACAAAGTCAATCCCTTCCGCCATTTCCGCAGCAACCGCGCCAGCGCGGTGGTCCCCTTCCGCCGCCTGGCACGCGACATCCACAACCACTCTCTGCCCCGTTTCTCTTGGCTCGGGCTGAGCCTCTGTCATGACGGCCACAGCTGCTCGGTCCGTGCGAGCGACCGCTACCTCTCGCACCTTCTCCCGCAGGTACTGCGGGCTCTCGGTCCACACGGCGTCCTCTTCATCACCTGGGACGAGGGGACCTCGAAGGCGGGCGCCTTCGGCCATCATGGCGGCGGCCACGTCGCCACGATCGCCACCGGAGGAGCCGCCCGGCCCGGGGCGCGGTCGGCCGCTCAGGCGAACCACTACACGCTCCTGCACACAATCGAGAGCATCTACGGCCTGCCGCCGCTGCGCAATGCTGCGAGGGTGCCGACGGCGCCACTCCAGCGCCTGCTGCGGTAGGGACCCTAGGCCGCGCCGCTGGTCTGTGGCGTCCGCGCGGCCCGGGCGCGACGGCGATTCTCGAAGCGGAGCAGCGGGACCTGCCAGATCGCCTCGGCGACGATCGCCCGGCTCATCTTCGACTCGCCGACTACGCGGTCGCGGAAGGTGATGGGGACCTCTGCGATCCGGAAGCCCGACTGGATTGCGCGATAGGTCATCTCGACCTGGAAAACGTAACCGTGGGCCCCAATCGAGTCGAGGTCGATTGCCTCCAGGACCTCGCGGCGGAAGCATTTGAAACCGCCCGTCAGGTCGCGGACGCCGAGGTCGAGGACGGCACGCGCGTAGGCGCTTCCGCCTCGGCTGATGGCGCGGCGGGCCAGGCCCCAGTCGGCGACGGCGCCGCCCTCGACGTAGCGGGAGCCGATAACCAAGTCGGCATCAGCGGCAGCCTCGACCAGGCGCGGCAGGTCGGCCGGGTCATGTGAGAAGTCGGAGTCCATCTCCAGCAGCAGGTCGGCGCCGGCGGCGAGGGCGCGGCGGAAGCCGGCGATATAGGCGGGGCCGAGGCCCTCCTTGCCGGCACGGTGGAAGACGGCGACATCGTCGTGGCGGGCGGCCAGCCGATCGGCGATTCGGCCGGTCCCGTCAGGGGAATTGTCGTCGACGATGAGGATCCGGCGCGGTCGGGCCAGGTTGGCCCTCGCCGCCTCCACGATCGCCTCGATGTTGCCGGCCTCGTTGTAGGTCGGCAACACCAGCCAGACCGAGAATCCGGAATCGGACATGAACCGATTCTGCGGCGGCTCCGGAAAGCTCGGATAAGGCCGGGCTGAACCCAAGCTAATTCCTCCTGCTCATGAGAACGTCCACAACTTGTTGCCGATGAAGTTGAACGGCATCGCGATCGCAACGGCGATCGCCTGGGCAGGGAGCCCGCCCATCCCGGCACCGGCCACGAGAATCTCCAGCGCCACCAGATTGATCATCAGCGAGGCGACGCTGACGGCGACGAACCGGGCCGCCTGGAATGCCACTCTCCCCTCGCCCGGGCCGAACGTCCAGATACGGTTGAGCAAGTAGTTGTTGGTGACGGCGACGCAGAAGGCGCCGATCGCCGCCGGCGTGTGGTGGATGCCGGCGGCGTTGGCGAGGAGGGCGAAGACGGCGAGATTGATCATGTAGCCGGAGCCCCCGACGACGCCAAACTTGAGAAGCTGAAGCCAGTTCGCAGGGGTCTTGGCGGCGGCCCCCAATCGCCCCGCAAATTCGAACGCCGTCATGACAGCCGTCCCCGCGGCGGGTTGGCCAGCATCCCGAACTTGGCCTCTCGTGCTCCACCGTCAATCAGAACTGCGTTGACTCCGAATCCGGTCGGCAGCCGGTCGAGCCGGCTGAAATGAATCGTGCGCGCCTTGCCCGCGACGTAGCGGATCAGGACCAGGCGCCCCTCCCTGACCCATCCCACCCGGTGGAAGTCGGCCGGTATCCCAGAGAGCGAACGCGCCTCGAGCGGCTTGGCGACGACGTCGATCTCCCTTGCGCGGACCCTGCCCGAGAAGACCCGCTGCGCGTCCTTGCGCAGATAGAACTCGAGCGGGTCTGCGGCGAGCTTCCAACTGACCACAGCACGAGCGTGCCCGGAGGTGTCGATCTTCTGGGCGAGGTCGCGCCAATCCGGGCGTTGAAGACTCGGGGTACGAGCAACGTGGACGTCGAAGGCAAGCCAGTAGGCGCAAAGTGCGACCGCCACCGCGATCCCGGCGAGGCGCAAGCGGGGCGCAGCGAAACCGACGGCGGCGACCGCCAGCATGGGAACCAGTGCGGGCAGCAGGTTGCGGGCGATGACGTAGTCCTTGCCGGCCAAAGCGGCGGCGGTGGCGAGCAGAACTGTTCCGCCTCCGACCGCGAGGCCGATCGCCGCCCCCCGCCTCCCTGCTCGCCCGGCCGCCAGCAGCGCGAAGCTGACCCCCAGCGCGGCGATCACACCGGGGATCAGGGCAAACCCGTCGCGGGGCTTGTGGCCGATCACCTGGCCGGTCTCGCCGATCATGAAGGTGGCGGTGGTGTGCACTGCCCGGATCGGAAGCGGGCTGGCGGAGATCCAGCCGATGTGGTGGGGGTTGGTCTGGGCGAGGGCAAGCGGGGCCAGGAGCAGGCCCGTCGCCGCGATCCCCGCAACTGCAATCAAGACCCCGAGGCGGAACCTCGTCGCGACCAGCAGCCACGCCGCCTCGATCGCAACCGGGAAAGCGGCGAAATAGTGGCTCGACAGCGCCAGCGCCGAGAACAGGGACCACAGCGCCAGATCCCAGGGGCCACCGCTGCGACGGACTCGGAGGAAGAACAGCAGAGAGCCGGCGCAGAGCATGACCAGCAGGGCGTAGGAGCGGGCCTCCTGGGAATACCAGATCAGCATCGGGTTGAGCGCCACAAGGGCAGCCGTGATCAGTCCCGCCCTCCTGCTCAGCAGCTCCTTACCGATCAGGTAGGCAACGGGGATCGTCGCAACCCCGAACAGCGCCGACAGCGACCGTACCCCGAACTCGCTCGTGCCGAAGAGCTTCGACCACCCCCAGGCGAGGACGTAGTAGAGGGGCGGATTCGACTCGCTTGCCTTGACCTCGCGCAGCATGTGGATGAAGCTCCCGGGCAGGACCCGCGCGGCCGTGATCACCTCGTCGTGGTGGTAGCTCTGCAGGCCGAGGGTCGAGAAACGGATCGCGATCCCCACACCGGTGATCCCCAGCAGCCCCCAGAGAACCATGGAATCGGCGCGCGGCAACCGGCGCCAGGCCGACGTGGGCAGGGATCGTCCTTGGGGGGCAGCAGTCGCGGTTTCCACCAACTTAAAGATTGCGGAGGGCGTCCAACCGGGGCGTCAAATGGGGGCTAAGGAAAGCTAAAACGCAGCTGAGTCAAGTCTCATCCTGGTTACGGTATGCAGGCATTCTTCGGCATGGGATGGTTGGGGCCATATGACTGTGGCAGGGCCGCTGGACTGTCGCCCCAGGCCCGGTTGGGTCGACTGCCCAGCTGGTAGGTGAGGCGGGCACCGCGCGCGAGCGCGCACCAGGTCGTCCACGGCCGGCCGTAGGGGTGCCCGTTGAAGCGCATGCCCTCGATGTAGGGATTGCGGGGCGAGGCCCCGGCGGCGGTGATCAGCACCCGCCTGCCCCCGTGAAGGTGGATCGAGGCGTGGCGGAAGAGCGGGCTGCCGACGGCGAGAAGGCCGACGCCGGGTACCTCGGGGTAGAGGCCGAGCGCTCCGAACACGTACCAGGATCCGAGCTCGCCGAGGTCGTCGTTTCCCGGGTAGCCCGCCGGCGAGGTGTTGTAGAGGCGAAGGATTGACCTACGGACCGCGGCCTGAGTCTTGAACGGCCGCCGGGTCCAGTCATACAGCCAGGGGACGTTGAGGTTCGGCTCGTTTCCGAGCAGCGCGTGGGTGGTGTGGGTCGCCCCCGAACTGCCATTGAGCCGGCGCAGGAAGCTGTCGAGGCGGACGGTCGCCGCAGTCCGATCGCCGATCGCCCGGAACAGGCCCGTGGGGTCCTGAGGGACCATCCAGGTGTACTGGAAGGAGTTGCCCTCGACGAAGCCCCCGCCCCCGAGGTTGTCGTAGTGGTGGCGGAAGGCACCGCTGGAGAATCGCGGCTCGATCTTGTGGCTGTGCCGGTTCAGCAGGCGCCGCCAGTTCCCGGCGCGGCGGATGAACTCCCCGTAGACCGCGGGTTGCTCGGCGAAGCGCGCGGCGAACTGGGAGATCGAGAAGTCGTCGATCGCGTACTCGAGCGTGGTCGCGGCCGAGGCCCAGACCGCTCCGGGGTCGCCGAAGATCGAGTTGGCGTTGCGACGATTGACGTCGAGGTCATAGGGAACGTAGCCGAGGGCGAGGTAGGGCCCGAGGCCCTGGCGCTCGAGATAGGCCCCGTCGGCACTGCGACACGCGGTCTGCGCTCCCTTCAGCATCGCCGCCAGGGCGGCGCCGCGGTCAAAGCCGGAGGCGCCGAAGGCGGCGGCGGAGGCGATCATCGGATCGGCGGGATCGCCGACCATCATCATGCTCTGCCCGTTGGCGTATGACCAGCGCGGCAGACAGCCGCTCTGCTCGGCGTCGGAGAGCATCGAGCGCACGATGTCGTTGGCCCGGCCGGGGGCAAGGATCGAGAGCAGCTGAATCTGGCTGCGGTAGATGTCCCAGCCGGAGAAGTCGGCGAACTGGGTGTGGCGCCCGGCGTCGTGGACCTGCCCGTCCATACCGATATAGCGGCCATCGGCATCGTCGAATGTGCGGGGGGCGAGCAGGGCGTGATATAGGGCGGTGTAGAAGGTACGCAGGTTGTGGCGATTGCCCCCCCGCACGCTAATCTTCCGCAAGGCCCGGTTCCAGCGGTGGGTCGCAGCCGCCAGGACCCGGCCGAAGTCAAAGGAGCGGTCCTCGGAGCGGAGGTTGCGCCGTGCTCCGGCGACGCTGACGAAGGAGATCCCGACCCTGACCTTGACGACCCGGTTGCGGTGGGTGTCGAAGGTCGCATAGGCGCCCGTCTGGGCGGTCTTCGAAGCCACGGTCGAGGGACGCTTGCGGTCGCTGGCGGACCTCGCACCACGGTGGAGCGCCTGCCGCCGCCAGCTGCCGAAGCCGGAGAAGCGACGATTGAAGCGGGCCGAGAAATAGACCCTGTAGCGGGGCCGCTGGGCGCAGAGATAACCGCTCGAGGCGATCCCGGTGATCTCCCGCCGGCCGGGGTAGAGATGAACCTCGGCGATATCGTCGGCCCTGGCGCTCCCGCCGGCATTGACGAGGACGCTGGCATGGCCGCTGCGCGGGAAGGTGAACCGGGCGAGGCCGGTGCGGGTCGTCGCGGTCAGCTCGGCGCGGATCGAGGCGGGCTGGGACGGATTGAGGCGGACCTCGTAGTAGCCGGGCCGGGCCCGCTCGCCGGCGTGGACGAAACCCGGCCGGAAACGTGCGCTGAGGCCGGGGGCGCCGTGCGGCGCCGGAGAGCCGGTGATCGGCTCGGTGGTCGGGACGAAGGGGAAATCTCCGTAGAGGGCACAACCTGCCCCGCTGAGGTGGGTGAGGCTGAACCCCTTCAGGTGGTGGTCGCGATAGTCATAGCCCCCCGAGTGGCGGTCCGAGGGCGAGGTGTCGGGGCTCCACTGGACCATGCCGAAGGGAGCCGCCGCCCCGGGAAAGTCGTGTCCTCCGCCGAACGTTCCCGGGCCGGGCCGGGTGCCGGCGAAGGGCACGACGTAGCGGCTCGGCGCGGCGGCCGCCGATGCTGATGGGGCTACGGCGAGGACGAGCAGCGCCGCCGCGAGAAGGGGTTTCGCGCGTCCCACTCGGGCGCACCGTAATGGCCGAACCTAAACACCCGTGATCGGCCATCGAATAGGCTCGCGCGATGAACGCAAATGAGTGGCTGGACGCGTTCGCCGCGCGAGCCGGGACCGAGGTCCCGACCAAGGAGGAGTTCGCCGCGATCCTCGATCTCGCCGCGGAGGCGGCGCATGCCTCCGAGCGGGTCGCGGCGCCGGCAGCCTGCTGGGTGGCCGCCAAGGCGGGCCTGCCCCTGCCGGAGGCGATCAGCGCGGCCCGCGAGATCTCGGGCGGCGCGGACGGGCAGGATTGAGGTGAGGGCGAAGCCGAGGTGAGCGCGGCAGCCCGGCCGTCCGCCCTCGAGGGGGTCCTGGAGACGGCCCTCTACCACGAGCCCGAGGAGGCCGAGGAGATGCTTCGCCTCTACCGGGACGTGCTCGGGATGCCGGTTGTCGCTTCCTGGGAGGACGGGACGGCGCTGCGGGTCGGAGCGGGCCTGATCCTGCTGTTCGACCGCGAGCGGCTGGCGAGGCGCGGGGGCCCGATCGCCGGCCATGGGACCCGCGGGCCCTCCCACCTCGCCCTGCTCGCGTCATCCGACGATTACGAGACCTGGCGCGAGGCCCTCGGAGCGGCGGGGGTGGAGATCGTCCACGAGCAGGAGTGGAGCGATGCGCGGCACTCGTTCTACTTCCACGACCCTGCCGGCAACCTGATCGAGATCGCCGGCGGCGACATCTGGCCCCCGGCCGCAGGCGAATGAGCTGGCAGCCGGAGATAGACGAGCTGCGGCGCCGGGAGGCGCTGGCGCGGGAGCTCGGCGGGACCGAGCGGGTCGAGCGCCAGCGTGCCAGCGGCCGGCTCACGGTGCGCGAACGTATCGATCGCCTCCTCGACCCTGAAAGCTTCGACGAGACCGGGGCGATCGCCGGGGTCGGCAGCTACGGCGAGAGCCAGAAGCTGGAGTCGTTCACACCGGCCAACATGGTGATCGGCCGGGGCCTCATCGACGGACGGCGCGTCGCGGTCCAAGGCGATGACTTCACCGTCCGGGGCGGCGCGGCCGATGCCGCGATCTGGCGCAAGATGGTCTATGCCGAGCAGCTCGCGGCGGAAATGAGGATCCCACTCGTCCGCCTCGTCGACGGAACAGGCGGCGGCGGAAGCGTCAAGTCGCTGGAGCAGATGGGCTTCACCTACGTTCCCCAGGTCCCCGGCTGGGAGGTGGCGGTGTCCAACCTCTCCTCCGTCCCCGTCGCGGCCGCGGCGCTCGGCCCCTGTGCCGGCCTCGGTGCAGCCCGGGTGGTCGCCTCGCACTTCAGCGTGATCGTCCGTGACACCGCACAGCTGTTCGTCGCCGGCCCGCCGGTGGTGGCGATGGCGGGAATGGGCGAAGCCCCGGACAAGGAGGAGCTCGGCGGAGCGAGGATGCAGACCGCCGCGGGCGCGGTCGACAACGAGGCCGACAACGAGGAGGACGCGTTGGCGCAGCTCCGCCGCTTCCTCTCCTACCTGCCGGGAAGCGTCTGGGAGGCGCCACCCTGCCTCAGCCTGGCCGATCCGGCCGACCGGCGCGAGGAGGAGCTGCTTGGGGTGATCCCCCGCGACCCGCGCAAGACCTATGAGATGCGGCGCATCCTCGAGCTCGTCTTCGACAGCGGCTCGGCATTCGAGCTCGGGCGCCGCTTCGGCCGCCCGCTGATCACCGCGCTGGCTCGGCTCGGCGGCCGCCCCGTAGGGGTGCTCGCCTCCGATCCCAAGGCCTACGGCGGTGGCCTCGATGCCGACGCCTCCGAGAAAATGACCCGCTTCGTGGACATCTGCGACCAGTTCCGGCTGCCGGTCGTCAACCTGGTCGACCAGCCGGGGTTCGTGGTCGGCACCGCCGCGGAGAAGCGGGGAACTATGCGGCGGGGCACCCGTGCCTACGTCGCCGTCTACCAGGCGAGCGTCCCCTGGGTCTCGATCCTGGTCCGCAAGGTGTACGGAATCGCGGGCTCCGCCGCCGGGGATGCTTCGCGGCTCAACCTCCGCTACGCATGGCCCTCGGGCAACTGGGGCTCGCTGCCGCTGGCCGGCGGGCTCGAGGCCGCCTACCGGCGCGAGCTCGAGGCGGCCGAGGACCCGGTCGCCCTGCGAGCCGAGATCGAGGCCCGCCTCAGCGCGGTGACCTCCCCCTTCCGGACCGCGGAGCGCTTCTTCGTCGAGGAGATCATCGACCCGCGCGATACCCGCCGCATCCTCTGCGAATGGGCGGAGCGGGCCCACGAGCTCGTCCGCCAGGAGATCGGCGCCGGCCCGAAGACGAGGGGCCTGCGCCCCTAACCGAATCCACCACCCAGGAGGAGCCATGGAATCGTCGGACCCAGACACCGAGGCAGGCAAGATCATCGTCATCGGCAGGGTTGCCTGCCGGCCCGATCAGCGCCAGGCCCTGATCGCGCTGCTGACCGAGATGCAGGACAACTCACGCCGCGAGGAAGGCTGCATCGAGTACGGGTTCTTCGAGGCGATCGAGACCCCGAACACCTTCATCGCGGTCGAGGAATGGGCATCCCGCGAAGCGCTCGACGCCCATTTCGCCCAGGGGCACCTCGCCGAGTTCGCCTCAAAGCTGCCGGATGCGATCGACGGCACGCCATCGGTCACTCTGAACGAGGTCGCCGGGGTGGCACCGTTCCCAGGCGCCTGAACCGTCCGCACTCCTCAGGCCGGGAAGGCCATGGTCAGCTCGGCGCCGCCGCCGGGGGCGTTGGCCGCAGTGACCGTGGCCCCGTGGGCCTCGGCGACCTCGCGGACGATCGCCAGGCCGAGGCCCGAGCCGCGCATGCCGCGCGCCTCATCGGCCCGGTAGAAGCGCTCGAAGACCCGGACCAGGTCGGCCTCTGCGATCCCCGGGCCATGGTCGCGGACGGTCAGCCTCGAGCCGCGCAGCGCGACCTCGACCAGCCCGCCGTGACTGCTCCACTTGGCCGCGTTGTCGAGCAGGTTGGTGACCGCCCGTCCGAGGCGCCCGGCGTCGCCGCGCACCGTGCACGGCTCAAGCTCCGCGGAGAAACGGACCGCGCCCGAATGCAGCCGGGCCCTGCTGATCGCCTCGGCGACGATCGCCTCCAGCGCGACATCCTCGCTGATCGGCGCCCGCTCGCCGCGCCGCGCCAGCTCGACCACATCTTCGACCAGCAGGGTCAGCTCGTCGACCTGGCCGATCAGGTCGGCGCTGATCTCCCGGCGGTCCTCGGCGTCGAGCTCCTCTTCGCGGAGCAGCACTTCGAGGTTGGTCTTCACCGAGGCCAGCGGGGTGCGCAACTCGTGGGAAGCGTCGGAGACGAGACGGCGCTGGGCGAGGACAGAGGACTCGAGCGCATCGAGGGTCGTGTTGTAGCTGCGGGCGAGACGGCCGAGCTCGTCCTCGCCGCCCTCGGGCAGGCGCCGCCCGATGTCGGCATCTCCGGCCACAACTTCGGTCTCCTCGGTGAAGCGGCGCACCGGCGCCAGCGAGGCCCGGGAAACGGCGCCGCCGAGCAGGGCGGCGAGGACGATTCCCGCGACGGTGATCGCCACCAGGATGAGGACCAGGTCTGAGAGCACCCTGTCGACCTCGTCCAGCGGACGGGCAACCTGGACCGCGCCCCCACCCGGAAGCGGGACGGTGAGGATTCGCAGATGGTCCCCGTCGACAGTCTGGTCGTCGATCCGCTCCCCGGCGTCACCGGCGGCGATCTGGCGGTCTTCAGCGCTCACGGGAAGGCTCGGACCGGACTCGGGCCCATGGATGGCCCGGCCCGCAGGGCTGATGAACTGGACAACGCCGGTCGCTCCCCCGAAGCGCGCGGCCTCGGGATTCGGCGGGGGAACCGTGCCCTGCGGAGGCGCCGGCGGGCGAGGTACGCCCGCCGGCTGTGGCCCGGGGCCGCCGGCAGGCAGGGCGCGCGCTGCGGCGGCGCGGTCGCGAAGCGAGGAGTCGACCTCTCCCCGCAGCTTCGAGCGGACCGCGACGTAGGCGGTGACCGAGGCGATCGCGATCGCCACCGCCACCGCCAGCGCCGAGGCCAGCGCCAGCCGGCGGCTGATGCTCACCGCGCCTCGCGCAGCACGTAGCCGACCCCACGCACGGTCTGGATCAGGCGCGTCTCGCCTCCCGACTCGAGCTTGCGCCGCAGATAGCCGATGTAGACCCCGAGCGAGTTGGAGGTCTCGCCGAAGTCGTAGCCCCAGACGCGCTCGTTGATCAGGGAGCGCGACAGCACCTGGCCCTGATTTCGCAGCAATAACTCGAGCAGGGAGAACTCGGTGCGGGTCAACTCCACCTCCCGGTCGCCGACCGTCACCCTCCGGGCTCCGAGGTCGACCGAGAGTGGACCGAAGCCGAGGCGCTCTCCGCTGGAACCCTCGCCGGAGCCGCGTCGAAGCAGCGCCCGCAGCCGGGCCAGCAGCTCTTCCAGCGCGAAGGGCTTGACCAGGTAGTCGTCGGCCCCTGCGTCGAGGCCGGCGATCCGGTCGCCGACCGTTTCGCGCGCGGTCAGCATCAGCACAGGCGTCTGGTCCCCCGCGGCGCGCAGTCTGCGGCAGACCTCGAGCCCATCGATCCCCGGCATCAGGACGTCGAGGAGGATTGCGTCTGCCCGTGATCTGTGCAGGATCGAGATCGCCTCCTCGCCGCTGGAGGCCTCGCTCACCCCGTAGCCCTCGAGCGCCAGGGCACGGCGGATGGCCGAGCGAAGCGCCGGCTCGTCGTCGACAATCATCACCTGCATGGCCGTAGGATCGGTGATCTCCCGAAGAATCTCGTAAGAGTCGGCCGGGCTGAATAGCCTGGCCGTCGATGGCCCTCGCTGATCGCTACGACGGCTTCCTCTTCGACCTCGACGGCGTCGTCTGGCTGGGCGAGAACCCGATACCCGGCGTCCCGGAGGCCGTCGCCTCGCTGATCGCCGCCGGCAAGGAGGTCGCATTCCTCACCAACAACCCCCGCGCCGGAGCGGGGGACTACGCTGCCCGCCTGCGGCGAGAGGGGATCGAGGTGGGCGCCGAGAGGATCGTCACCGCGGGCGGCGTCACCGCCGGCCTGGTCGCCGGATCCCCCGCCGCCCGGCGCGGCGCCTTCGTGATCGGCACCGAGTCCTTCAAGCGCGAGGTCGAGAAATTCGGGACGAGGCTCCTGGATGGCGAGCCCGGAGCCGAGGCCGGCGCCGTCGTCGTCTCCGGCCACGACGGGTTCGACTACCGCGAGCTGAGGATCGCGACCACGGCCCTGCTCGGCGGGGCGGAGCTGTTCGCCACCAATCGCGACCCGACGATGCCGATGCCCTCGGGCCTCTGGCCCGGCACCGGCTCGATCCTCGCCGCGGTGGAGACTGCCTCCGGACGCTCGGCGACGGTAGGCGGAAAGCCGGCGCGGGCGATGTTCGAGCGGGCCCTCTCCCTGATCGGCGGCTCCAGGGTCGCGATGGTGGGAGATCGACTCGACTCGGACATCGAGGGCGCGGCGGAGGCCGGGCTGGAGACGATCCTCGTGCTCAGCGGCAGCACCTCTCGCGCCGAAGCCGAGCAGGCCCGGGTGAGCCCCGGTCAGATCCTCGACAGCGCGGCCGACCTGAGCGGGTGATGGCGAAGCTCGCCTGGATCGGCGCCCTGCTGGCCGCGGTGGCCACGACCGCGGCGCTGCACGACGCCGCCCCCGCGGGCGCGGCAGACCGCGACTGCTCCGACTTCCCCAGCCAGCGCGCCGCGCAGAACTACTTCCTCGCAAAAGGGGGCCCGAGGCGGGACCCGGACCACCTCGACTCCGACGGCGACGGCACCGCCTGCGAGACGCTTCCCTGTCCCTGCCGGTACGGCAGCGGTGGCGGCGGGCGCCCGGCGCGGCGAATCAAGGCGCGGATCGTCCATGTCGTCGACGGCGACACGGTCAGAGTGCGGGCAAGGCACGCCCGCCGGCGCCGCTACGACGTGCGCCTGATCGGCATCGATACCCCCGAGAAGTACGGCGGTCGCGAGTGCGGCTCCGCCGGAGCCTCCCGCTCGATGCGAAGGCTGGCCCCGGTCGGGCTGCGGGTGAGGCTTCTCACCGACCCGAGCCAGGACGCCTTCGACCGCTACGGGCGCCTGCTCGCCTACGTCGTCCGCCACCGGGACGGTCGCGACCTCGGACGCACCCAGACTCGCCCGCGGCTGGGCGAAGGTCTACGTCTTCGAGCGCCCCTTCAGGCGGGTCCACAGCTACCGCCGGGCGGCTCACCGGGCCCGCCGGGACGGCCGCGGCGTCTGGGGGCGCTGCGGAGGCGACTTCCATCACCCTCAGTAGGGGACCGAGATCCGCACCAGCACCTTCCCCGCGCAGTAGAGGCGGGCCGAGCGGTCCTCATAGCGGACCAGGCGCAGGGTGCGCGGCTCGGGCACTCCACCCTGGCGGCGGCGGCCGCCGCCGAGCCCGCCGCCCAGAGGACGGCGCCGGCGAGGATCGTGATCAGCGCGACACGCGCCATGCCACTGCAAGCGCCGGGCGCCAGGGTCTCTCCCCTGCCACGCTCAGCAGGGGCTCTCGACGAGGTCGGCCGAGGAGATCAGCCAGCGATCGCCGGAGCGGACCATCGAGTAGGTGCCGCTGAAATCGGTGCAGCCGCCGCGAAAGCGACTCGGTGCGCAGGGAGTCGACCCGGACGGTCGCGGTGTCGGTCGGTCTCCTCGATCACCCTCGCGTCGAGCTGGGCGTCGATCAGCAGGTCCGCGATCCGCTCCGAGATCCAGATCGTCTCGCCGCCGAGGCTGTCGAGCAGCTGTGGCGTCAGATCTCCGGCGGCGGTCGGGTAACGGCCCTGCTCGAGCAGGTCGAAGTGTGCCCGCAGCGACTCGACCGGGTCGATCGCCGTCGCGGAGGTCCCAGTGGTCTGCGCCGTTCCCGCCCGACCCCGATCGTCCCCGTGGACGACGATCACAACGACGAGGCCCGCGACGAGGCCGAGCGATCACCGCGGCGGCGATCGCGGTCAGCCGGCGGCGAGCGGTGCGGGGCCCGGGTTCGGTCCTGGGCGGCATCGCCCGCGGCCGCTCGGCCCCGCAGGAGCGGCAGAAGCGATCTCCCGGCGCCTGTCGGAGCGCCGCAGGCCCGGCAGCGGCGCGGGCCCTGCCCCTGCCCCGCTCTCAGCCGCTCGCGCTCGCCGGCATCGCCAGAATCAGGGTATCGGCGCGGCCAGAACCGACATCCACCCGGAGGCGCCCCCGCGCCCCATGGCGGCGTTCGCGGGGGTCTTCGCGACGACGATGCTGTCGATGCTCGCGGTGGGGGCCGTCCTCCCGGTGCTCCCCCACTACGTGCGCGGGCCGCTCGGCTCGGGCGACGTGATCGTCGGGGTGGTGATCGGCTGTTACGCGGTCACCGGTCTGGTCTTCCGGCCGATCGCCGGGCGGATCGCCGACACCCGCGGGCGCCGACCGCGCCGTGCTGCATGGGCTACGGGACTGGCGGCGCTCGCCGGCTTGCTCTACATGGTTCCGGCGGGGGTCCCCGGGCTGATCGTCGCCCGGCTGATCCTCGGGGTCGGGGAGGGGACGATCTTCACCGCGGGCTCTGCCTGGATCGTCGACCTGGCGCCGCCGGGGCGTCGCGGCCGGGTGATCGGCCTCTACGGACTCGCCGTCTGGAGCGGGCTCAGCATCGGGCCGCTGATCGGTTCGCTGCTCCTCCACGCGGTCGACTACTGGCTGGTCTGGGCCTTCGCCGCAGCGGCCCCGCTTCTCGGCTGGCTTGATCGCTCTGCGGCTCCCCGACCCCTTCGTGCCGCCCGAGGAGGAAGAGCTGCGGCCGCTGATCGCCGCCGAGTCGATCCGGCCGGGATCGGCGCTCGCCCTGGCATCGGTCGGCTACGCGACGGTCGCGGCGTTCGTCGTCCTCCATCTCGACGCGCGCGGGATCGGTCACGGGGCGGTGGTCTTCGGCGCCTTCGCCGCGATGGTCGTCCTCACCCGGTTGATCGGCGGCGATCTCCCCGATCGGGTCGGGCCGTCGCGCTGCGCGGTCGGGGCGGCGACGGTCGAATCCCTCGGGCTGGTGACGATCGCCGTCGCCCAGAGCCTTCCGGTCGCGATCGCGGGCGCGCTGGCGATGGGCGCAGCATTCTCGCTGCTCTACCCATCCTTATCGCTGATCGTCGTCGGCAGAGTCCCCGAGCACCGGCGCGGAGCGGCGCTCGGGACATTCACCGCGTTCTTCGACGCCGGGGTGGGGTTCGGCGCGCCGATCGCGGGGGTGGCGGCGGCGCTCGCCGGCTACGAGGGCGCGTTCATCTTCGCCGCCGCCTGCGCGGTGATCGCCGCGGCGACGATCACCCTGGCGATCTCCGCCCGCGGACGCGCCCTCGTCGCCGAGCTCAGCGCGCGCTGACCAGCAGCGTCTGCAGCGCCCGGCCGATCCGGCCCCGCTCGTCGAGCAGCAGCGAGTCGGAGGTTCCGAACCCGCCCGGCTGGGGAAGCGTCACCGCGTCGAGGCAGACCCACTCGCCGCCCGGCAGGCGCTCTAGGTGAACCGAGAGGTCGACGTTGACGAAGGAGAAGCGGCGCCAGTCGAGTGCGGAGCTGACCCCGTTGCCGGAATCGGCGAGCGACCAGCGACCCGCTGCAGCGGCGTCGGCTCCTCCCCGGCGACCAGCGGCTCGCGCATCCTCATCCACACGGTGGCCGGGCCCGGCTCGGTGAAGGCGCCGCGAATGAACCGGTACTCGACCGCGGTGTGATAACCGACCTCCTCGCCGGTGGGGAAGAACTCGCCCTCGGCGCCTTCCGCGGGGGAAGCGATCGGCTGATCGCCCGGGGCCGCGGTCGAGCTCGACCGGCGAGCCCCGAAGGCGCCAGGCACGAGCGCGCATCAGCTCGGTCCCGGCACCGTCGGTGAGCGAGGCCTCGATCATCTCGACCCGGCGGCCGGGGCGAACGACCTCGGCACTGACCCGCAGCTCAGCGATCGGCACCGGGCGCATGATCTCGAAGGTGATGCGGCCGATGTGGCCGCCCTCCTTCCCCGACCCGCTCGATCTCGCGGCCGATCAGCCCGGCGGGGGGGCCGGCGTGCTGGTGGTCGGGGTCCCAGGGGCCGCGGGTCGACGGGGTCGCGAGGAAGGCCTCCCCGTCGGACTCGTAGAACGCTGCGGGCACGGTCCGATCCTAGATGTGGCCACGGCTGGTCGGTCGTGCCCGTGAGCTCAGCAGCGCTCGCCGAAATGCTGGACCCAGACCGAGGCCGGGCTGTATCCCTCGAGCGAGCCGATATCGAGGCCGACCCCGAGCCCGTCGTAGCCCCGGCTGAGGATGTTCTGGCGGTGCCCCGGGGAGTGCATCCATGCCTCGAAGATGGAGCGCACGGTGCCGTAGTCACCGCTGCCCCAGGCGATGTTCTCGCCGGCCCTCCAGCAACCCCCCGAGAGGTAGCCGACGCGGCGGATCCAGTAGGTGAAGCCGCGCCCGCAGGCGTAGTGGCTGAAGCTGTCGCAGCGGATGATGTCGCGAGCCTTGTGCGCCGCCGAGCGCTTCAGGCGGCGGTCGGCTGCCAGCCGGTGCAAGGCCGGCCCGGCGCCGGGCGAAGTTGGTCATGCAGCGCATCGCCCGCTCCTGGACGGCGACGGGATCGCTGCGATCACGCTGGTGCTTGCATGCGGATGAGGGCGCGATCAGGCGGCTGATCTCGATCCCCTGGGCCGGCCCAGCGGCCAGCCCGAGGATCACGGTGCACCAGCACCGCGCCGATCGCGACTCTCCGGATCACCCTCGATATCTCGCCAGCGGCGCCCCGGGGCGCAACCCGCAGGCAGTGGATTGGACGCGCGTACGAGGCGTGCGAGGCTGTAACGATCGACGCCGAGCGAAGACTTTCAAGTGGACGAACGAGGAGTGAGATGAGCCAGAAGACAGAGAAGGTCAGCAAGTCCGACGCCGAGTGGCGCGCCGAGCTGACTCCGGAACAGTACGAGGTGACCCGCAAGGCGGGGACCGAGCGCCCCTTCACCGGCCCCTACGTCGAGAACAAGGCCGAGGGGACCTACCGCTGCGTCTGCTGCGGAAACGAGCTGTTCGCCTCAGGGACGAAGTTCGACTCGGGCACCGGCTGGCCGAGCTTCACCGAGCCCGCCAACCTCGAGAACGTCGAGCTGCGCCCCGACAACGGCCTCTTCATGCGTCGCACCGAGGTCGTCTGCCGCAACTGCGACGCCCACCTGGGCCACGTCTTCGACGACGGCCCCGGGCCGACCGGCCAGCGATACTGCATAAACGGCTGCGCCCTCGATTTTGCCGAGAAGGAATAACCGCCGCGCCGTCCTCTGCTGCGCAGAACAACTGCGCCGCACGTCCTCCGCTCCCGCGAGGCCCGACACTCAGAGTCAAATGATGCTGTCGGGCCTCGCTCGCGCGTCCGGGCGTGCGGCGGCTCCCGGGCGGGATGAGCGGCCAAGCCGCCCCCGGTGCTGGGGTGCCGGCGGTTCCTGCCCCGGACACTCAAGCGCGCCGCGCTGGGCGGATTGAGGTCGACCGCCAGTCCTATCGCGGCGTCGCGTCCGGGGTGGTTCCCCCGGCACCCCCGGACGCGCGGCGCTTAGTTTCCGTTGGCGGCGCCGCCGCCGGCGCCCAGGTAGCTGAAGCGGACCGCAAGGGCGACCGCCTCCGTGCGGGTGTCGACCTCGAGCTTGGCGATCGCGTTGCGGACGTGGGTGTGGACCGTCGCCGGGCTGAGCGAGAGACGGTCGGCGATCTCCTTGACCCGCAGGCCCTCGGCCAGGAGCTCGAGGATCTGACGCTCCCGCGGGGAGAGGTCGAGCAGCTTCTCGACCTCGGAGGGCTTGCCGCCGGCGAAGTCGCCGCCGAGGAAGGTGCCCCCGCTGGTGACCGCCTCGACTGCCTTGGCGATGTCCTCCGCCGGAGCCGACTTCAGCACGTAGCCCGAGGCGCCGGCTCGTAGCGCCAGCGCCAGGAGGTCCGGTTGAGCGTGGGCGGTGAAGATGATCACCTTGGTCAGCGGCCTGACCCGGAGTACCTCCTTGGTGGCCTCGATCCCGTCGCGCTTCGGCAGCTCGACGTCGATGATCAGGACGTCGGGCTCGAGCTCGGCGACCGTCTCGACCACGCCGCGCCCGTCGCTTGCTTCGCCGACGATCTCGACGGCGCTGGAGCTCGCCATCCGGGCCTTGATCGCATCGCGAACGATCTCGTGGTCATCGCAGAGAACCACGCGCTTGGCATCGCCCACGCTCATTCCGCCGCGATTCTTTCAGGGGCGCCGTAGGGATGCAAAGAATTGGGTAGCGTGAATCCGCCGTCCCGTTCCTGGCGGTTCTCGATCAGCGCGATCAGGGTGCGGCCGACGGCCACGGCGGTGCCGTTGAGCGTGTGCGGGTGGGCCGGCGCCTCCCCCTCCGCCGGCCGGTAGCGGCAGTTGAGGCGGCGGGCCTGGAAGTCGGTCGTGTTCGAGCAGGAGGTCAGCTCCCTGTAGCGACCCTGGCTCGGGATCCAGGCCTCGCAGTCGTACTTCTTAGCGGCAGGGGCGCCGAGGTCGCCGACCGCGACGCTGACCACCCGGTAGGGCAGCTCGAGATCGGAGAGGATCCGCTCCTCGATCGAGAGCAGCCGCTCGTGCTCGGCCGCCGACTCAGAGGGCTCGACGAACGAGAACATCTCGACCTTGTCGAACTGGTGCACGCGGAAGATCCCGCGGGTGTCCCTGCCGGCGGCGCCCGCCTCGCGGCGGAAGCAGGGGGAGAAACCCGCGTAGCGCAGGGGAAGGGAACCGGGGTCGAGGATCTGATCGCCGTGAAGCGCCGCCAGCGGCACCTCCGAGGTCCCGACGAGAAAGAGCTCGTCCCGCTCGACCTCGTAGATCATCTCCCGCTCGCCGGGGAAGTACCCGGTGCCGAAGAGGGCGTCTTCCCTGACCAGCGCCGGCGGGATCACGGGCTCGTGCCCCTCCGAGCGCAGCAGCTCCATCGCGTAGCGCACCAGGGCGAGCTCGACCATCACCAGCTCCCCCATCAGGTATGCGAACCGCGAGCCGGAGACGCGGGCTGCCGCCTCGATCTCGATCAGCCCGAGCTCGGTGCCGATCTCGAGGTGGTCGCGGGGCTCGAATTCGAACTCGGGCCGCTCCCCCACCTCGCGCAGGACGAGGGCGTCCTCCTCGGTCAGGCCGTCGGGCGCCTCCGGGTCGGGAAGGTTGGGAAGGGTCGCGGCCAGCTCGTCGCGGCGGGTCTCGACCTCGGCCAGCTCTCCCTCGAGCTGCTTGATCCGGCCCGAGAGCACGCGCATCTCAGCGATCGCCTCCGACGCGTCGCCCCCGGCGCGCTTCGTCTCGGCGATCGCTTCCGAAGCCGTGTTCTGCCGCGCCCGCCCGTCCTCGATCTCCGGCAGCAGCTCGCGCCGCCGGCCGTCGAGCTCGAGCAGCTCGTCGAGCGCCTCGGCGGCGCCCCTGCGGGCCAGCGCCTCGCGGTAGCGCGCCGGGTCAGAGCGGATCTGCTTCAGGTCGAGCACGGCCGCTCCTGTGCCAGGGGCCGAGCCGAATCACGCCGGCTGTGGCCGGCGGCGCGCATCAGGGCTTCGGCTCGCCGGGTCGCGGCGATTCCGCGGCGTCCTGGCCGGCGTACTTCGCGACGAAGCGGGCGACCTGCTCGGCCTCGTCCCCCACGACGATGTTCTGCGGCATGATCGCCCCCGAGTAGCCGCCGTTCCGGATCGCGTACAGCGAAGTCGCGACGGTCTCGGTGCGCTGGTTGAGGTTGGGGCCCTGGGTCCTCTCCCCCCGGTTGCCGGTGCCCTGGGTCCCGGCCGCCTCGAGGGTGTGACAGCCCGAGCAGTGGGTCGCGAAGAGCACCGCCCCGGCATGGTTGGGATCGTCCTTCGAGACCGAGATTCCCTGCTCGCCGAAACCGCAGGCGGCCAGACCTAAGGCGGCCGCGGCGACCATTGCTGTGATCCAGACTGGGCGCACGACGCGGGCATCATATTGTCTGGCGCGATCACGATGCCCGCACCCGACCCCGCCCGATTCCGCACCGCGATGGGCATGCTGCCGACGGGAGTCACGGTGGTCACGGCCGGCGGCGGGAGGCTCCGGCCGGCGCGACGGCGAACGCCGTCTGCTCGCTTTCGCTCGATCCGATGTTGATGCTCGCCTGCCTCGATCGCGGCTCGCGCACCCTGCTCGCGGTGCAGGCGGCGAACCACTTCGGCGTCAACGTGCTCGGCGCCGGGCAGGAGGAGGTGGCGCGAGCCTTCAGCACCAAGGCGCCGATAGCCGACAAATGGGAGGGGATCGAGTGGAGCGACCGGGACGGCCTGCCGGCGATCGCCGGATCGATCGCCTTCGTCGGCTGCGAGCTGCGCGACGTGCTCGCCGGCGGCGACCACGTGATCGTCACCGGCGAGGTGCGCAGGTGGAGCCGAGGGCGGCGAGCCCCTGGTCTTCCACGGCGGGACCTACAGACCCCTGGATTAAGCTGCCTGGACCCGGGGGGTGCCGGGGGAACCACCCCGGACGCACGCCGCGAAGAACAAGTGCGCCGCCTCCTCCGCTCCGCGAGAGCCGCCCCAGAATCACCGGTCATCTGCGGGCTCTCGCTCCGCGTCCGGGGGCGGCTTGGCCGGGACAGGACCACTTGCGGGCAGTCCAGCGGCGCCCGGGTCCCGGGGTGCCGCGGGTGCCGCCCCGGACACTCAGCGCGCCGCGCCGCGCGGATTGAAGTTGCCGATTGACTCCTCTCGCGGCGTCGCGTCCGGGGTGGTTCACGCGGCACCCCCGATGCGGCGGCGCAGTTATTCCTCAGAAGTGGCCGCTGGTTCCGGCGGCTCGCAGTGCCAGGAAGAAGATCACCCAGCAGCTCACCGCCATGATCCCCATCTCGCGGCGGACGATGGCGAGGGCGAGCTGCTGCTGGCGCTGCTCGGGCAGTTCCTCGAAGTCGATCCCCGCGAGCTCCTGGTTGGCGGCGCCGGCGCGGGCGCCCTCGGCCAGCAGCGAGACCAGCAGCGGCAGCAGGCCGTAGACGTAGTGGAGGTCATCCGCGGGCTTGTGGCCGGTGAAGATCAGCAGCGCCCCGAGCATCACCTGGATGAAGACCGCGACCTGGGCGGCGCGCAGCAGGTACCAGAAGGGGACCGAGGCCCGGTCGCGGAACCAGCAGAACCCGCCGAGAGCGCCGGCGGCGAGGTTGAGAGCGATGACGCTGAGGCCGACCAGAAGGTGCAGCTCGGCCATTCCGCTATATCCGCCCTGTTGGGTCGGGATTCCGCTTACTGATGCGGAATATCACTATGTAGCAAGTTGCCACAAAGTCGGTGTATAACAGTCGCGCGTTGCTTCGGAGCTACCTCCCGATCCTGGTATTCGGCGCTCTCGGCCTCATCGTAGGAGGCGCGTTCACGATGCTCAATCACGTGATCGGCGCGAAGCGACCGAAGAAGCAGTCGAAGGCGACGCGGACCCAGACCGATCCGTATGAGTGCGGGCTCCCCTCCGAGGTCTCGAAGACCTTCCGCTTCGGGGTGAGCTTCTACCTGGTCGCGATGCTGTTCATCCTCTTCGACATCGAGGTCGTCTTCCTCTACCCGGTCGGGGTGATCCTGAAGTCGGCCGACAGCGTCTTCGTCCTCGGAGAGGTGATCGTCTTCGTCGTCCTGCTGTTCGTGGCGCTCGCCTACGTCTGGCGCAAGGGGGCGCTCGATTGGAGGTAGAGCGCAGCAAGATCCGGGCGCTGGCGCCGCTGGAGCAGCCGAGCTCCCCGGAGGAGCTCCGGGTGCGCCAGCTGCGCGCCCGGGACATGCTGCGCGGCTCGATCGATCCCGAGGACCTCGAGGCCTATGTCGAGGACCGGGTGGCGACGACCACCCTGGAGAAGGTCCAGAGCTGGGCCCGGGCCAACTCGGTCTTCCCGATGACCTTCGGCCTGGCCTGCTGCGCGATGGAGATGATCTCCGTGGTCTCGGCCCGCACCGACCTGGCCCGCTTCGGCGCCGAGGCGCTGCGGGCCTCGCCGCGCCAGGCGGACCTGATCATCCTCTCCGGCCGCGACCTCGATCAAGATGGCGCCGATCATCCGCCGGCTCTACGACCAGATGCTGGAGCCGAAGTGGGCGATCTCGATGGGCGCCTGCTCGTCGAGCGGCGGCATGTTCTCCAACTACGCGGTCGTCCAGGGCGCTGACAAGTTCATGCCGATGGACATCCACGTGCCCGGTTGCCCGCCGCGCCCGGAGGCCCTGCTCTACGGCTTCAACAAGCTGCAGCGGAAGATCCTCGGCAATTCCGATCCCGGCTGGCGCCGCCGCTACAACGCCGAGGGAACCGAGGAATGGGCCCGCGGGGGGATCTCCAGCAAGCCCAGCTCCGAGGCGCTCGAGGCCTACGCGGCCGCGCGGGAGACGGTCGGTGCCTGACGCACCCGGCCTCGAGCTGATCCGCAACGAGATCAACGATCGTCACCCGGGCGCGATCCTCGAGACCAGCTTCGAGCACGAGCAGGCCGCGCTGATCGCCGACCCCGAGCAGATCCTCGAGGTGCTGCGCTGGCTGCACGACACCCCCGGGCAGGAATACACCTTCCTCTCCAGCCTCCACGTCGCCGACTACCTGCCGGCCGAGCCCCGCTTCGGCGTCCACTACGAGCTGCTCAACCGCGACCGGGTCGAGCGGATCCGGGTGCGGGCGGCCTTGGCGGATCCCCAGCCCGCCCGCCACCCCGGCATCCCCGGACGCGAAGCGGAGGAGATGCCGGGCGGTAATTCCGGCGGACGCGAGGCGGAGGACGTGCCGGGCATTGATTCCGAGGAGGCTGCGGGTTTGCCGCAGATCGACTCCTGCGTCGAGCTGTTCCCCAGCGCCGACTTCCAGGAGCGCGAGGCCTACGACTTCTTCGGGATCGTCTTCCGCGGCCACCCGGACCTGCGGCGGATCCTGATGCCCGAGGACTACGTCGGCTGGCCGCAGCGCCGCGACTTCCCGGTCGGCGGCGAGCCGGTCACCTTCACCCACAACGAGGAGCTGGGGGCCGGCGCTTGAGCACGATCGAGAAGGCGGCGGCCGAGCTCGAGGACTCGGTGCCCGGGGCGAGCGTCTCGCTCGAGCCGGAGACCGAACTGATGACGATCAACATGGGGCCGCACCATCCCGCCACCCACGGGGTGCTGCGGCTGGTGGTCGAGCTCGAGGGCGAGGTCGTCCGCGACCTGAAGCCGGTGATCGGCTATGTCCACACGGGGATCGAGAAGTCCTGCGAGGCGCACTCCTACTGGAAGGTGATCCCGTTCGTCGAGCGGATGGACTACCTCTCCTACTTCTTCAACATGGAGGCCTTCTGCGGCGCGGTCGAGCGCCTCCTGGAGATCGAGATCCCCGACCGCGCCAAGTACCTGCGGGTGATCCACATGGAGCTGAACCGGCTCCACTCCCACCTCGTCTGGCTCGGCACCAGCGCCCTCGACGTCGGCGCGATCTCGATGCTCTGGTACGCCTTCCGCGAGCGCGACACGATCCTCGACCTGTTCGAGATGTCGACCGGCCAGCGGATGCACACGCGCTACTTCCAGGTCGGCGGCGTGATCGAGGACATCCCGCTCGGGTTCGAGGCGAAGGTGCGCGAGTTCACCGCGGAGATGCCGGCCCGGGTCGATCAGTACGAGGCGCTGCTCGACCGCAACGAGATCTTCCTGCAGCGGACCAAGGGGGTCGGCACGGTCTCCCGCGAGCGACTGCTCGAGCTGGGGGTGACCGGGCCACTGCTGCGGGCGACCGGCGAGCCGTGGGACCTGCGCAAGGTCTTCGACTACCTCGCCTACCCGGACCTCGAGTTCGGCATACCGGTGGGCACGGTCGGCGACTGCTACGACCGCTTCCGGGTGCGGATGGCGGAGATGCGCGAGTCGGTGAAGATCATCGAGCAGGCGCTCGACGGGCTCCCGGAGGGCCCGCACATCGCCGACGACCGCAAGTACGTGCTGCCGCCCCGCTCGGAGCTATCGACCTCGATGGAGGCGCTGATCCACCACTTCAAGCTGGTCACCGAGGGCTACCGGGTGCCGCCGGGGGAGGTCTACCGGGCGATCGAGTCCCCGCGCGGCGAGCTCGGCTGCTACCTGCTCGCCGACGGCTCGGCGAAGCCCGCGAGGGTCCACTTCCGCGACCCCTCCTTCGTCAACCTGCAGGCGCTGCGCGACATGTGCGTCGGCGGCTACGTCGCCGACCTGATCACCAACCTGGCGATGCTCGACCCGATCCTCGGCGGGATCGACCGATGACGGAACCAATGCCCGGCACGTCCTCCCAGGGAGCGTCAGCGACCGGTGATCCCGGCTCAGCCGGGATTCGTCCGGGCGTGCCGGGGTCCCACGCGGGTTCCACTTCCGATCCGAAGACAGCAGGGGGCGAGCCGGACCAGGTGCCGGGGGGGCCGGAGGCGCCGCCGCGGCCCGACGGCAGCCCCGGGCTGCCCCTCGACGCCGCGCTGGTCGACGGGCGCTTCCCGGGCCGCGAGGCGGAGCGGGTGCCGGAGCTGCACGAGGTGGATTGCCCGCCCGAGCTGCAAGAGCGGATCGAGGAGCTGGTCTCCCGCTATCCCGACCGCCACTCGGCCTCGATCCCGGCGCTCTGGGCGGTCCAGCGGCACTACGGCTGGTGCACCCCGGAGGGGATCCGCCAGGCCGCAGCGGTGATGCGGGTCACCCCCGCCTACCTGGAGTCGGTCGCCAGCTTCTACGACCTGCTCCACACCGAGCCCGCCGGCAGCCAGCGGGTGCTCGTCTGCACCAACATCTCCTGCTGGATGCGGGGTGGCGATCAGCTGCTCGACGCCTTCTGCGAGGCCGCCGGCTGCGACCGCGAGGAGGCCGGCACGGGGGCTCGGTCTCGGCCGACGGCGAGGTCTACGTCTCCGGCTTCGAATGCCTCGGGGGCTGCGACCTGGCCCCGATGGCCTCGATCAACGGGCGCTACTTCGGGCCCCTGGAAGACGGCGACGCCGCCACCGCGCTGGAGCAGCTGCGCTCCGGCGAGCGAGGTCCTGCCCGAGAAGGCGCTGGAGCGCCGCCCGCTGGCCGGCGGGCCCGAGGGCGAGCCCGATCCGTCGTGGTGCGCCGGAGCAAGGCGGGACCGAACCAGTGAGCGCCGGCGAGACGCCAGGATGCTGCTCCGCGGCGCCGAGGAGCCCGAGCTGACGACGATCGAGGTCTACAAGCGCCGCGGCGGCTACAGCGCGATGGAGAAGGCCTTCCGGGAGCTGGAGCCGGAGGAGATCGTCAACGAGCTGGAGGAATCGGGACTGCGGGGGCGCGGCGGCGCCGGCTTCTCGATGGGCAAGAAGGCCTCGTTCCTGCCGCGCGGGAAGATGCAGAAGTACCTCTGCTGCAACGCAGACGAGTCCGAGCCCGGGGCCTTCAAGGACCGCGAGCTGATGCAGCGCAACCCCACCAGCTGATCGAGGGGATCGCGATCGCGGCGCTCGCCGCCGACGTCGGGCACGCCTTCATCTTCATCCGCGGCGAGTACGACCGGCAGGGGGACATCCTCGACGCGGCGGTCGCCGAGGCCTACGAGGCCGGCTACCTGGGGACCAACATGCTCGGCTCCCGCCACGACCTCGAGCTGGTCGTCCACCGCGGCGCCGGCGCCTACATCTGCGGCGAGGAGACGGCGCTGCTCGACGCGCTCGAGGGCAAGCGGGGGAATCCGCGGCTGAAGCCCCCCTTCCCCGCCGTCGAGGGCCTCTACGGGGGCCCGACCCTGATCAACAACGTCGAGACACTCTCCAACGTCCCCCACATCGTCGCCAACGGCGCCGAGTGGTTCAAGAGCTTCGGAACCGAGCAGTCACCCGGGACCAAGGTCGTCTCGATCTCCGGCTGCGTTCAGCGGCCCGGCAACTACGAGGTGGAGCTGGGGATCCCGACCCGCGAGATCGTCTACGACCTCGCCGGCGGCCCCGGAGACGGGCGCGAGGTGAAGGCCTACTACCCCGGCGGCTCCTCGTCCCCGGTGCTGACCGGCGACGACCTCGACCTTCCCTACAGCTTCGAGGCGATGGCGGAGGCCGGCTCGATGCTCGGCTCGGGCTCGATCATCGTCGCCGACGACCGCGTCTCGATTCCGCGAGATGGCGCTGCGCACGGCGCGCTTCTACCACCACGAGTCGTGCGGGAAGTGCACACCCTGCCGTGAGGGGACGAACTGGACGGTGAAGATGCTGGAGCGGGTCGCCCGCGGCGATGCGACCCCGATGGACCTCGACATCGTCGCCTCCGTGCAGGAGAACATCATCGGCCACTGCCTCTGCGTCCTCGGTGACTCGATGGCGATGCCGGTCGGCGCCATGGTCCGCAAGTTCCGGGAGGAGTTCGAGCAGACGATCGCCGGTGCCAGCAAGCACTACGTGCCGGAGGTGGCATTCAGTGGGCGCCCAAGCGGCCCCCGGAGCGGCAGCCGGCTGATGCCCGAGCGCAAGATCACTCTGGTGATCGACGGGCGGGAGATCGAGGCGATCGAGGGCGAGATGCTGGTCGACGCGGCCAAGCAGGGCGACGTCGAGATCCCTGTCTTCTGCTACGAGCCGAAGCTCGGCGCCCCGGTCGGCGCCTGCCGGATGTGCATGGTCGAGATCGAGGGGATGCCGAAGCTGCAGACCGCCTGCTCGACGCCGGTCCGCGACGGGATGGTCGTCTATACCCGCAACGAGCAGGTCAAGGGAGCCCAGAACGCGGTGGTCGAGTTCCTGCTCGTCAATCACCCTCTCGACTGCCCGGTCTGCGACAAGGGAGGCGAGTGCCCGCTCCAGGACATCTCGATGGGATGGGGCCACGGGCGCAGCCGCTTCACCGAGGCCAAGCGCCACTTCGAGAAGCCGATTCCGCTCTCGCCACTGATCGGGATCGACCGCGAGCGCTGCATCCTCTGCTACCGCTGCGTGCGCTTCAGCCAGGAGGTCTCCGAGGACTCGCAGCTGCAGTTGCTCGAGCGCGGCGACAAGTCCTACGTCGGAACCTTCGACGAGCGCCCCTACATCGACCCCTTCCACGGCAACATCACCGAGCTCTGCCCCGTGGGGGCGCTCACTTCCTACACCTATCGCTTCCGCGCCCGCCCTTGGGACATCGAGCAGGCCGGCTCGGTATGCACCCTGTGCCCGAGCCAATGCAACGTCAGCTTCACCGTCCGCGACGAGGCCGTGAAGCGGGTGCTGGCCCGCGACAACCCCGACGTTGACGACGGCTGGCTCTGCGACAAGGGCCGTTACGGCTTCGAGATGCTCGAGGGCGAGGCCCGGGTGCGGGGGCCGATCGTGCGCGTCGGGGGCAATCCCGGCGAGGCCGGCTGGCCGGAGGCGATCGAGCGGGCGGCGAGCGGGTTGCGGTCTGCCGGCACGAGGACGGCCGCGATCGTCGGCGATGCCTCCAACGAAGAGGCCAACCTGGTGCAGCGGATGCTGCGCCAGGCCCTCGGCTCAGCCCACGTCGACTCGCGCCCGGCCGGCGGGCCGCAGCGGGAGGAGCTGATCAAGCTCGCCGACCCGGCGATCTCGGCAAGGGTCGCGAACATCGACAGCGCCGGTGCGGTCCTGGTGATCGGCACCGACCCGTTGCACTCCTCGCCGATACTCGACCTGCGGATCCGCAAAGCGGTCCGCCGCAGCGGGACGAAGCTGGCGCTCGCCACCGACCGGCCCACGGCGCTGGACGGCGGCGCCGCAGCCCTCGCCCGCTACGCACCCGGAGCCGCCGCCGGCTTCCTCGCCGAGCTCTGCGCCGCGCTCGCCGAGCAGGGCGAGGGAGACAGCCCCGCCGCCGAGGTCGCGGCGACGCTCGCCGGGTCCGAAGACGTGATCATCGTCTGGGGCGAGCGGATCGGGCGCGGCGACTCCGGCAAGGCCGCGATCGAAGGACTGCTCGGCCTCGCCGAGGGGCTGGGGATGAGCGGCAAAGAGGGGTCGGGGCTGCTCGAGGTGCCCGATCTGACCAATGCCCGCGGCCTGCGCGAGGTCGGCTGCCTGCCGGACGCCGGGCCGGGACTGGCCTCGGCCGAGGCCGGGAAGGGGACGGCGGAAATCCGCGCCGCTCTGGAGGCTGGAGACCTTTCGGCCGTGATCCTCTTCGGGGTCAACCCCCTGCGCGACTTCGCCGATAGCGCGGGCTGGAAGCGGGCGCTATCGGCCACCGACCAGGTGATTGCCTTCTCGATGCTCGAGAACGAGACCACGGCTCAGGCGGACGTCGTCTTCCCGCTCGAGAGCCACGCCGAGAAAGACGGCACGGTGACCCATCCCGACGGCCGCCTGCAACGGGTTCGGCCGAGCGCCTCGCGGCCGGGGGACGTGCGGCCCGGGTGGCAGGTGCTGGCCGAGCTGTCAGCCGCTCTTGGGCACGAGACGGGGATCGAGTCGGCGCCTGACGCGCTCGCGGCTCTTGCAGAGGCGGTGCCGTTCTATGCGGGGATCACGGATGCCGAGATCGGAGGTCGGGGGGTTCGGTGGCAAGACAGGGCGGGGTCCGCCGAGGGGCTACCCCGGGGTGCACCTCCGCGCGAGGTGCCGGATCTTGGCTCCATGCGCCAGGCGCGCTCCGGGCAAAATTCCCCGAAGCAGCCCCGCGACGGCCTACTCCGGCTCGGCACGTATCGCGATCTTTGGGCCGGGCCCGTGACCGAGCTAAACCCCGCTCTGCGATTCCTCAAGCCGGGTCAGACGGTCGAAGTTTCATCCGGAGATGCGGAGCGCCTGGGTTTGGCCCGAGGGGATCAGGTGCTTGTGGGGAGCAATGGCACCACCGTCGCTGCCCGGGTGGCGGTTCGGGAGCGGATGGTCGATGGGGCCTGTTTCCTGATCGAAGGGACCGCGGAGGGGAATGCGAACGCCTTGCTGAACGGGGGCGGCGAGGCGGTCTCGATCGAGAAGGTGGGCGGATGAGCCTGCCGCTGGCCGATACCGGGGTCGCGGAGGCGACCTGGATCCTGATCGTCAAGTCGATCGTGATCTTCGCGGTGATCTTCGCCATCCTTCCGATTCTCACCGTGGTCGAGCGCAAGCTGATCGGCCGCTTCCAGCACCGCTACGGCCCCAACCGGGTCGGTCCCTACGGGCTCTTCCAGCCCCTTGCCGACGTCGGCAAGCTGCTCTCCAAGCAGGCCTTCCGCCCCGAGGGCGCCATCCCGGTGCTGTTCGTGCTCGGTCCGCTGCTCCCGGTGCTGTCGGGGATCCTGGCCCTGGCGATCCTCCCATTCGGCGATGTCCAGGGGAGCGTCGGCTTCTACGGAATCGACGTCTCGATCGGGATCCTCTACTTCTTCGCTGTCGGCTCGATCGCCTTCTACGGGATGCTGCTCGGCGGCTGGGCCTCGGGCTCGAAATACAGCTTCCTCGGGGCGATGCGCTCGGCGGCGCAGCTGATCTCCTACGAGGTGGCGATGGGATTGTCGCTGCTCGGGGTGGTCATGATGGCCGGCTCGCTCTCACTGGTCGACATCGTCAAGTCCCAGAACCAGATCTGGTTCATCGCGCCGCAGCTGGTCGGCTTTCTGATCTTCATGGTCGCCGGCTTCGCCGAGACGAACCGCGCCCCGTTCGACCTCCCCGAGGCGGACGCCGAGCTTGTCCAGGGGTTCATGACCGAGTACGGCGGGATGCGCTTCGGCTCCTTCCTGCTGGTCGAGTACCTGGAGATCATGGTCGTCTCCGGGATCGCCGCGGCGATGTTCCTCGGCGGCTGGATGGGCCCGGGGCCGTCCTGGCTGGACCCGATCTGGATGCTCGCCAAGATGCTCGCCCTGGTCTTCATCTTCATCTGGATCCGGGCGACCCTGCCCCGCCTGAGATACGACCAGCTGATGCGGCTCGGCTGGAAGGTGCTGCTCCCCCTGGCGACCCTCAACGTCCTGGTAACCGCGGTGCTGGTGGTTGTGACGTGAGCGAACGCTTCCCCTACCTCGCCGACGAGAGCGTGATCGAGGTCCAGCGCGGCCCCGACCCGGGCGGACCGGGGGGCGCCTACAGAGCCTTCGGAGAGACCCTGAGGGGGCTGAAGACGACGATGGCGCGGCTGATCGAGGGCCCGCTTACGATCCAGTACCCAGAGGAGAAGACCCCGGTCTACCCCCGGTTTCGCGGCCGCCACAAGCTGCACCGCTTCGAGGACACCGGCCTGGAGAAGTGCGTCGGCTGCTCGCTCTGCGCCGCCGCCTGCCCCGCCGACTGCATTCGGGTCGTCGCCGCCGAGAATGATCCGGCCGACCGGGTCTCCGCGGGAGAGCGCTACGCCTCCGTCTACGAGATCAACCTCTCGCGCTGCATCTTCTGCGGCTACTGCGAGATCGCCTGCCCCTTCGACGCGATCACCATGGGCCACGACTACGAGATGTCCGACTACGACCGAAACGATCTGATCTTCACCAAGGAGATGCTGCTGGCCGAGCCGATCGAGCGCACCCCGCTGCGCAAGGAGGGCGAGTAGCTTGGGCGGGTGGCGGAAGACCTCCTCAGCAGCTTCCGCGCCGGGTACGAGCAATCCTCGGCGGCCTTCAACGAAGGGGACATCGACAGGGCGCTCTCGGGGATGCCGGAGGAACTCGAGTGGCACGCTGTCAACGAAGACCCGGAGCAGTCAGTGCTGCGGGGCCCGGCGGAGATCAAGGGCTTCTTTCAGGGCTTTCGCAACGTCTTTGACGAGTGGCGAGTCGAACCGATCGAGTTCGAACAGCTTTCGGACGCCTCGATCCTGGTCCACCACGTTATCCGCGGAACCAGCCGCGGCGCCGGGGTGCCGGTCGAGGTCGAGACCTGGGAGGTCTGGGACTTCGAGGAGATGCGACCGGTCAGGGTTCGCCAGTTCCTGTCGCGTGAGGAGGCATCGCCCACCGGCGACCCATGAGCCCAGCCGGAGGTCGCCAGCCTGATGGAGGAGGTCGTCTTCTTCGGGGCGGCGACCGGCGCACTGGGCGGCGCGATAGCGGTGGTCGGGCTCCGCAACCCCTTCTACAGCGTGCTGGCGCTGATCGTCCACCTGATCTCCCTCGCCGTGCTCTTCCTGCTCCTGCACTCCGAGTTCGTCGCCGCCGCCCAGGTGGTCGTCTACGCCGGCGCGGTGATGGTCCTTTACGTCTTCGTCGCCGCCTACGTCGGTGGCATCGAGGAGCCGGCCTGGGAGCCGATCCCGGGCCAGCGCCTGCTCGCCCCGCTGCTGGGCGCGGCGCTCTTCGCCGAGCTATCGATCGCCGTGCTCGGCTCCTCGCTGAAGGCCCTCGGCACCGACGGCCCCCACGTCGCCGACGGGTTCGGCGCCCCCTCCCGGATAGGCACCCTGATGCTGGAGCGCTACCTGATCCCCTTCGAAGCAGCATCGATGCTGCTCCTGATCGCAGCCGTCGGAGCCGTGGTTCTGGCGGCGCGCCGAGGCTCTTCGGACGGCGGCGGGGCGGGGGACGACGGGGCACTCCCCGGCGGGCGCGACGCCGCGGCCGGCGGAACCAGCGGTCCCCAGGACGCTCTTCGCGGCGCGCTGAGTGCCCGGCGGGGAGACCCCGACGGCCCCCACCCCGAGACCACTGAACAGAGTTCCGGGGCCACCAGGCCGGGCGCAGCCGGAGGGGCCACAGCATGATGCTCCGCCAGCGGACAGCGTCGTCCTGCCAGCGGCCAAGCCGCCCCCGGACGCGGAGCAGAGGAGGCGGCGCAGTTGTTCTTCGCGGCGTCGCGTCCGGGGTGGTTCCCCCGGCGCCGCCCCATCCAACTCCTCCAGAAGGACCGCTCGAGTGAGCGTCGAGTGGTACGTAGTCCTCTCGGCGCTCCTGTTCGCGATCGGCGCCGGAGGAGTGCTGATCCGGCGGAGCCCTGTGGTGATCCTTCTGTGTCTGGAGCTGATGCTGAATGCGGGAAATCTGGCGCTGGTGGCGTTCAGCCGGATGACCGGCAACGAGTCGGGGCAGGTGTTCGCCCTGATCGTCATGGTCGTCGCAGCCTGCGAGGTCGTCGTCGGCCTTGGGCTGATCGTTGCCATCTTCCGCCGCCGCCTTCCGCTCAATGTCGATGAGCTGAGGGGGCTGAAGGGGTGAGCGTCACCACCTGGGCCTGGCTGGTGCTCGCTTTCCCGCTCGCCGGCACGATCGTCACCGCGCTCGGCTTCAGGGCCTTCCCCGCACGGGCCGCCGGGGTGATCGGCACCGCCTCGATCGCGCTCGCCTTCGCCTGCGCCGTGGGGGCGCTTCTGACCATGCTCGGCGACCCCGCCGACTCGCGCAGCTTCACCTCGACCGCCTGGGACTACGCGAACGCTGCCGGGCTCAACATCAAACTCGGGATCCTGGTCGACCCGCTGTCGATGTTCATGGTCCTCGTGGTCACCGGGGTCTCGAGCCTCATCCACCTCTACTCGTTCGGCTACATGCAGTCCGACCGCGGCTACCACCGCTTCTTCAGCTATCTCAACTTCTTCGTCTTCTCGATGCTGCTGCTGGTCCTCGCCGGCAACTTCGTCCTGCTGATCGTCGGATGGGCCTTCGTCGGCTTCGCCTCCTACGCGCTGATCAGCTTCTGGTACCGGCGGACCACGGCGACCAAGGCCGGGATGAAGGCGTTCGTGATCAACGTGGTCGGCGACATCGGCCTCACCCTGGCGGCCTTCCTGATCTTCCGCGAGATCGGCTCCTTCGACTACGGCACGGTCTTCGCCAAGGCACCGGACGTCTTCAGCACAAACGAGTGGACCGTGGTGGCAATCTGCCTGCTGTTGCTGCTCGGCGCCTTTGCCAAGTCGGCCCAGCTGCCGCTCCATACCTGGCTCCCGGACGCGATGGAGGGCCCGACCCCGGTCTCTTCCCTGATCCACGCCGCGACCATGGTCACCGCGGGCGTCTACCTGATCGCCCGCACCCACGTCCTCTTCGGCCTCGCCCCGACCGCCGCCGACATCTCTGCCTTCATCGGTCTGGCGACGCTGCTGATCGCGGGGACCATCGCCCTGGTGATGACCGACCTGAAGAGGGCGATCGCCTACTCGACGATGAGCCAGATCGGCTACATGGTCGTCGGCGTCTCGATCGGCGCCTTCAGCGCCGGGATGTTCCACCTGATGACCCACGCCTTCTTCAAGGCGCTGCTGTTCATGGCGGCGGGCTCGATCATCGCCGGGATGGCGAACCGTCAGAGCATCGACGAGATGAGCGGCTTCGGCAAGGCGATGCGGGCGACCTCGATCCTCTTCGTAATCGGCGGCCTCGCCCTCGCCGCCTTCCCGCTGACCTCGGGCTTCTTCTCGAAGGACGAGATCCTCGGCTACGCCTGGGCCCGCGGCGGGTTCTACGAGATCTTCACGATCGGCGGCTACATCGGCGCCCTGCTCACCGCGGTCTACACCTTCCGCCTCGTCTTCCGAGTTCTTCCGGGAGAGCCCTGCAAGGAGGCGCAGGAGCTGATCGACACCGGCCACGTCTACCACGCCGAGCCGGCCAACCCGGCGACCGGGGAGCTCGAGGACACCGAGGTCGGCTTCCCCGGCGAGACCCACCACATCGCCGAGCAGTCGCGCTCCATGCTGGTTGCGATGAGCGTGCTCGGCTTCCTCGCCATGGTCGGCGGGCTGGTGCAGATCCCCGGAGTCGACGATGTGATCACCAAGTTCCTCGACCCGGTCTTCGCCGATTCGTCGCTCGCCGCGATCCACCCGAGCGTTCTCGCCGACTGGGAGGGCCTCGGTGTCGGCGGGGCGATCTCGATCCTCGGCATCTACATCGCGCACTGGCTCTACATCGCCCATCCCGAGACCCCGGCGATCCTGCGCCAGAGGCTGACGCCGATCTATGAGCTCTGCGTCAACAAGTGGTACTTCGACGAGGCGATCGACATCCTCGTCGTCCGCCCCGCCCTGGCGGTAGGCCGCTTCGCCAGCAGCACCTTCGAGCGGATCGTGGTCGACGGCCTGGTCAGCGGCGCCACCGACGTGGTCCGCGGAGCCGGCGGGATCGTCCGTGGGGCCCAGTCGGGCTTCGTGCGCAGCTATGCGCTGCTGCTGATCGGCGGCTTCGCCGGGCTCGGCCTCTACTTCCTGATCGTGAGCAGCTGATGTTGAGCTTCCTGCTCTGGGCACCGGTGGCCTTCGGGGTGGTGGGCCTGTTCATGCCGAAGCGGGCAGTCGGCTGGTGGGCCCTGCTCGGCAACCTGGTCGCGGTCGGGATATCGATAGGGCTGCTCGCCGACTTCGACTCCGGCGCGGCCGGCCTTCAGCATGCGGTCGACGTCGCCTGGATCTCGGGCCTCGGGGTCGACTACAGCCTCGGCATCGACGGCCTCAACCTCTTCCTGGTGCTGATGACGACCGTGGTCTTCGCCGGCGCCATCGCCTTCGCCGCCCTGCGCGAGCAGGAGCGCCCGCAGCTCTTCTTCTTCCTCCTGGCGGTCGCCGAGACGGCGATCCTCGGCGCCTTCCTCTCCCAGGACCTGCTGCTCTTCGTCCTCTTCTTCGACCTGATGTTGGTCCCCTTCTACTTCCTGTTCGGCGCCTGGGGATCGGATCGGGAGGGCGGGCCCAGCGCCTGGTCGGCGACCCTGAAGATGATCGTCTACACCCTGGTCGGCTCGCTGCTGATGCTGGTCGCCGCGATCGCCACGGCGATCATCTCCGCCGACGGCGGCCACATCACGTTCTCGATCGCCGACCTCCAGCACCATCCGCTCAGCGACGGAAGCCAGCGTTGGATCTTCTGGTTCTTCGCAGCCGCCTTCCTGATCAAGATGCCCGCCTTCCTCGTCCACGGCTGGATGCCCGACGCCTATCGGGCAGCGCCTCTGCCGGTGCTGATCGTCTTCGCCGCCGTCCTCTCCAAGGTCGCCGCCTACGGGTTCCTGAAGATCGTCCTGCCGCTGTTCCCGGCGGCGACTGTCCAGTTCCAGGAGGTGGTCCTGGTGATCGCGGTCGCCTCGATCCTCTACGGCTCGGTGATGGCCTTCACCCAGGACGATGTCCGCCTGGTCGCCGGCTTCTCCTCGGTCGCCCAACTCGGCTTCATCACGGTCGGGATCTTCGCCCTCCGCCCTGACGGGGCGGACGGCTCGATCCTGCAGATGGTCAATCACGCGCTCGTCGTCGCGCCGCTGATCTTGATCATCGCCCTGCTCGCGGAGCGCACCGGCACCGAGGACCTGGGGCGGATGGGCGGTCTGGCTCGGAAGGCGCCGGTGCTGGCGGCGCTGTTCTTGATCGTCACCCTTGCGACCCTGGCGATGCCGGGGTCTGCCAACTTCATCGGCGAGTTCTACATCCTCAACGGGCTCTTCCAGGCGAAGATCGTCTACGCCTTCGTCGCGATCAGCGGCGTGGCCATGGCCGCCTACTACGCGCTGCGCCTCTACCAGCGCACCATGCACAACCGCCTCCCCGAGGGTCACGCCTCGCGGGAGATCTCGCTGCGAGACGGCCTGGTGCTGGCCCCGCTGGTGCTCTGCATCCTCGGCCTGGCCCTCTACCCGAACCTGATCGTCAGCCGAAGTGAGAACGCCACCGCCGCGACGGTCGCCGCGGCCACCGTCCCCAAGGGGGCGAACGCCGCCTCGGCCGAGGGCTCGAGTGGCTACGCGCCTCTGAGTGAGACGAGCCGGCAGTGATCGCCGCCTTCCACGCCCCCCACATCGACTACTCCGGTCTCTCCCCGGTGATCGCCCTGACCACGGGAATCTGCGTCGTCCTGATGGCCGGCGTGTTCGGCGCCACGCGGAGGAGCGCGCCGGTGCTGACGATGATCGTCTTGGCGGTCACGGCGATCCGGCTGATCCTGGAGTGGAATGACCCCCAGGATCTTGTATCCGGGGCGCTGCGGCTCGATGACCTGGCGATCTCGATCTCGCTGATCTGCATCCTCGCTGCGGCGATCGCGCTGCTGCTCTCGATCGGGGAGCCGGCTGTGGAGGATGCCGGCTCGGGCGAGTACCACGCCCTATTGCTCGGCTCGGTACTCGGCATGGTGCTGCTCTCCCAAGCTCAGAACCTGATCACCTTTTTCGTCGCCCTGGAGACGCTCTCGATCCCGCTCTACGTCCTCTGCGCGACCAACCTGCGGCGGGAGGGGTCGCTCGAGTCCGGCCTCAAATACCTGATCATCGGCTCGCTCGGCTCGGCGACCCTGCTCTACGGGATGGCCTTCATCTACGGCGGCTCCGGGGCGGTCGACTTCACCGGGATCGCCGCGGGGATCGGCACGGACGGCGTGCTCGGCGACCCGCTGATCCTGGTCGGGATCGCCCTGGCCGCGGTCGGGCTTGCCTTCAAGACCTCGATCGCCCCCTTCCACCAGTGGACGCCCGACGTCTATGAGGGGGCGCCCACCCCGATCACGTCGTTCATGGCGGTGGCGACCAAGGCGGCCGCGTTCGCCGTCTTCATCCGCTTCTTCGACGTCGCCCTCGCCCCCTCGGTGGACGACTGGGACACCGCGCTGGGAGTGCTGGCGGCGATCACGATCGTGGTCGGCAATACCGGCGCGATCGCCCAGACATCGTTGAAGCGGATGCTCGGCTACTCAGGGGTCGCCCAGGCCGGCTACATGCTCGGCGGTCTGGTCGTCGCCTCCGAGGCGGGGGTGAATGCGCTCGTCTTCTACCTGGCCGTCTACACCCTGATGAACCTCGCCGCCTTCGCGGTGATCGTCGCCCGCGAGCGCGAGAGCGGCCACGGCGATCAGATCACCGCGGTCGAGGGCCTCGGCCGCGAACGCCCGCTGCTCGCCTGGCCGCTGACGATCTCGATGCTCGGCCTCGCCGGCCTGCCGGCGACCGCCGGCTTCATCGGCAAGCTCTATCTGATCGAGGCGCTGGTCTCCGGCGACTTCACCTGGCTGGCGGTTTTCATCGCCGTCGGCACGATGATCTCGCTCGTCTACTACCTGCGGGTCATCGCCGCCGTCTGGACCCAGTCCTCGGCAGAAGCCGCGCCCGGCGACGCGGTCCCTGCGATCGCCGGGGCTTCGCCGGAGGCCGACGCGATCGACCCTGCGGCCGGCCGGCGTCCCTACCTGGTCGGCCCCGCGCTGTTGGCGGCGGCGGGGACGATCGTCTTCGGGATCGTCCCGGAGCCGCTGGTCCGCTTGGCCGAGCACGCCGGCAGCTCGCTCGCGCCCTTCCTCTAGCTGGGGTACAGGTGAGGGACCAGCAACATCGACTGGTCGAAATCCGGAGATATGGACCTGTTTTCGGCCACTCGACGATGTTTGGCGGGCCTCAGCGCGGCTCGAGGATGACCAGGGGGATCTCCCGCTCGGTCCGCTCCTGGTAGTCGCGGTAGCCGCCGTAGGTCTCGACAGCCCTCGGCCAGAGGCGTCTCCGCTCGTCGGGGTCGGCGACCCGGGCGTGCACGGCGCGGCGCTCGCTCCCGACCTGAACCGTCGTGTCGGGGTTGGCGCGAAGGTTGTGATACCAGGCCGGGTTCTTCGGGTACCCGCCCTTGGAGGCGACGATCACCAGGTCCTCGCCGTCGCGGAAGTAGGTCAGCGGGGTGGTCCGCTTGGCGCCGCTGCGCGCTCCGACGTGATCGAGCAGGAGCGTCGCCGGAGCCCCCGGGAAGCGGTGGCCGATCCGCCCACCGGTGGCCTTGTACACGGTCGTGTGCAGCCCCATTACGTGGCGTGTCACGGGCCAGAGGCGGTCGGCGAGGCTCATCGTGTCCATCGTTCGACCCCAAGCCTCGCAGATGTCATCCTGGGGCGGTGCTCCACCACGTCTCGATCGAGGTGCCCGCCGCCGAGGCCGAGCGCATGGTCGAGTTCTGGGCCCTGCTCGGGTTCGATCGGGTCGAGTCGCCGGAGCCGCTGGCCGGCTACGTCACATGGCTGGAGCGGGAGGGAACCCAGATCCACCTGATCCACACCGACGAGGCGAGCGTCCCAGCACTGGGGCACGTCGCCGTCGTCGCCCCCGACTTCCAGCCGGCGTTCGAGAGGATCGCCGCGGCGGGTTTTACGATCGAGGAGTCGCGCCAGCTCTGGGGCGAGCGCCGGGCCTTCGCGGTCGCGCCGGCGGGCCACCGGGTCGAGCTGATGGCGGCGCCACCGCCCCGCAGCTCGGCCGGCTCGCAGCCATCCTGAGGGGTCCCGGCCTGTCGTCCCTGCTCACCTAGCTCACGGCCAGAGCGCGATACTGCGCGGGCGATGTCGCAGGAGAACGTGGAGATCGTGCGGGGGGCCATTGACGCTTTCAATCGCGGCGACTTCGAGGCGGCGACGGGTGCTATCCATCCCGACATCGAGTTCGTCCGGATTGGTGACCAATCGCCGATTCGGGGCGTGGCCGCGCTGCGCGAGTGGATGAAACCAGATGCCATCGAGGACCAACGATTCGAGCCGCTCGATTTGAGGGTCAGCGGCAACAAGGTCTTCGTCCGCCAGCATTTCACCGGCAGAGGTGCCGGAAGTGGAATGAAGCTTGACTTCACCACGTTCGCCGTCTTCACCGTGGACGACGGCCTTGTCACCCGGCTGGAGGGTTTCCCTCCCCACAAAGAGGCCGAAGCCCTCGAAGCCGCCGGGCTGTCGGAGTAGGCACTCCACGCAGATCCTTCTGCCCTTGACGTAATAACTGCTCACCTAACTCACGGCCAGAGCGCGATACTGCGCGGGCGATGTCGCAGGAGAACGTGGAGATCGTGCGCCGGGGGCTCGAAGCCTGGAATCAGCGTGACGGCGATCTAGCGCTTAGCTATCTCGCACCCGAGATCGAATGGGAGCCCGCGAGTCCCGCGGCCGTGGAACACGCCGTTTACCGAGGCCACGGCGAGGTCTCTAGCGCGACGGCTGCGCTTTGGGAGACCTGGGAAGTGTTTCGCTTCGATGAAACCGAGATTCGTGACCTGGGGGACACGATTCTCTGGCTGGGACACGTCCACGCCAAAGGAGACGCAAGCCACGTCGAGCTCGACCAGGAGTTCGCCACCCACTGCTTGGTGCGCGGCGGCAAGATCGTCCGAGCCAAGGCCTTCCTCTCGTGGCAAGAAGCCCTCGAAGCCGTCGGGCTGTCAGAGTAGGCCAAGCCGAGGGCGTTCTGCCATCGACGTGACACCTGCTTAGCTAGGTCAAGGCCAGAGCGGGATACTGCGGAGGCGATGTCGCAGGAGAACGTGGAGATCGTGCGTGCGCACATCGAGGCGTTTCGTCAGGGCGACGTCCCGGGCACGCTCTCGTACTTCGATCCCTATGTGGTCTGGGACCCGAGCCGGGTTTGGCTCGACTTCAGCGTGGCCAATGGACGCGAAGAGGTCACCCAAACGATTCGGCACTACATCGGAGCGTTCGAGGATTACGAATTTGGGGCGCAGCGGCTTACCGACCTCGGCTCCGGCGCGGTACTCGCCCTTCTGAGCGAGGAAGGACGAGGCAAGAGCAGCGGCGTTCCAGTGCGGCAGTCCTTCGCCGCGCTCTACACGGTGATCGACGGCAGGATCGCTCGGGCCACCTTCTTTCCAAGCGAGGATCAGGCCCTCGAAGCCGCCGGGCTTCAGGAGTAGGCCAAGCAGCGGCATTCTGCCCTATTCATAACTCCTACTGGCTACGATCCGCCCGTGCGCTACCCGCAAGAGGCCTTCACCGCAGACGAGCGGGCGTTGCTCGCCTCGCACTTCACCAACCTCGATCGGCCCGTGTTCGCGCTGGTCAACCTGCCCGAGACGGTCAAGGGTGCGCTGTTCGCGCGTTACTCGCGTTACTCCGGCGGCGTCAGGCGGCTTTTCCTCGAGGAGTTCGCCGCCGATGTCGCCGACGGCGGGCGCCCTTTCGACGGCTGCCGAGGGGGAGCGGGCCGCGAAGCTCTACGAGCGGGTCTTCCTCGGCTACGGCGATGACTCGATCGCCCAGGTCGGGGGCGCCCACATCGCCTGCGAGTGGGTGTCCAACATCCTCACCAAGCTGCTGCAGCGGGGGCGCCTGGCCGCCTACCTCGAGCAGTCGACCCGCTATATCCCCTACGATCGCCCCCTCCCCGACGGCGGCTACCGCTACTACCGCGACGATGCAGCTCGGGCCGGGGTTCGCCGCGACGATGGACGAGCTGTTCGAGGCCTACTCCGAGTCGCTGACCCGGGTCGAGGCCTGGGCCGCTGAGCAGTGGCCGCGAGGTGACGAGCCGGAGGGGCCGTGGCGCAGCTCGATCCGCGCCAAAGCGCTCGACCTGATGCGCGGCTTGCTGCCCGCGGCAACGCTCAGCCACGTAGGCATCTATGCCTCCGGGCAGGCCTACGAGCAGATGCTGCTGCGGCTGATGGCCTCGCCGCTGCCCGAGGCACGCGAGGTCGGGGGAATGATCCTCACCGAGCTCCAGCAGGTGATGCCGAGCTTCGTCTCCCGGGTCGGGCGGCCCGATCGGGGCGGCGAATGGGTCTCCTACCTGCAGAGCACGCCGCGAGGCAACCGAGGAATGGGTTTCCCGGCTGGGCCTGGATCGCCGCGGTACTTCGGAGAGCCCCCCGGCGGTGGAGCTGGTCCACGTCGACGGCACGGAAGAGGACCTGCTGGCATCCTGCCTGTTCGAGGCGGCCGCGGCGCCGGAGAGCGAGATCCTGGCCAGGATCGACCTGCTCGACCGTGACGAGCGGATGCGGTTGCTGGGGGAGATGGCCGGGCGGCGCGCCAACCGCCGCCACCGCCCCGGCCGCGGGTTCGAGGCGCTCCGCTACCGCTTCGAGATCGTCTCCGATTACGGCGGGTTCCGCGACCTGCAACGCCATCGGATGCTGACCTGCCAGTGGCAGCGGCTCAGCCCCGACCTGGGCGCCGGGGTACCCGAGGAACTGGTCGCGGCGGGGGTGGACGATCGCTACCGGCGGGGCCTCGAGAGGTCCCGGAAGGAGTACGAGCGCCTGGTCGAGGCCGGACTCGCGGAGGCGGCTCCATACGCGCTCTGCCTCGGTTACAGGATCCGCTACGTGCTCGATCTCAACGCCCGCGAGGCGATGCATCTGATCGAGCTTCGCTCCGGACGCGAGGGTCACCCCACCTACCGGGCGGTCGCCCAGGCGATGCACGAGCGGATCGCCGCCGTGCATCCCACCGTCGCCGGGGCGATGGACCATGTCGACACCACCCGTGAGCCGCGCCTGGAGCGGATCCTCAGCGAGATCCGCACCCAGCGGAAGCGGATCGAAGCGGAAGGGCGACCGTGCCGAAGGGGCGCCGACCGGCCTCAGCCCCCTCGGCTGAGGAGGCCGAACCCTCCTAACGCCGGCTTCGCCTAGGATGATCCGAATGAGGAGATTCCCGGCGGCCGCGGCGGTCGTCGTAGTCGCCACCTCGCTGATCGCGCCCTCGGCGCTCCTCGCCGAGCAGCCGTCCCCTGCGCCCGATGACGCCGCGCCCGCTCCCGCAGCCGTGCCGGGGGCAGCCGGCGATCAGGTCGACGTCGAAGCCGGAACGGGCTCACCATCGTCAGGCTTGAGCAAGGACGAAGCCGGACCCGCCGAGCCGGGGCTGCATACCGCAGTCGTCCGCAACGGCCAACGGAGCGCGTCGGCCTCCGCGGGACCCGCCGCGACGGTGTTCATGAAGGATTTCCTGTTCAGCCCGAAGACGGTGACGATCAATGTCGGCGAGTCGGTCAAGTGGACCAACAAGGGCAAGGCCGAGGAGGGCCATACCGCGACCGGCGACAGCTTCGACTCCGGGGTCCTGAAGCAGGGCCAGAGCTATACCCACAAGTTCTCGGCCGCCGGCACCTTCGACTACATCTGCACCCTGCACTCGAACATGAAGGGGACGATCGTGGTCAGGGCATCCGGAGGCGGAGGCGGTGGCGGCTCCGGCGGGGGCGGTGAGACGGGCGGCGAATCGGGGAACCAGTCATCGGGAAGCGACGGGAACTCGGGCGGCAGCTCAGCCGGCTCAAGCGCCTCGAGCCCGAGCTTCGACAGCGGCTTTTCAGGATCGAGTGGCTCCAGCAGCAGCAGCTCGCTGCCAAGCACCGGGGAGGACGTCGGGCTGTTGGCGCTGCTCGGGCTCGACCTGCTGCTCGCCGGAACCCTGGCGCTGCTTCGCGGGCGCTCCTCAGACCTTCGCTGAGCGTCGCCATGCCCAGGGCGCCGGGCTTCTAGGATGCATGCTTGCCCGCGCGCGCTTCACGCATCGGCCCGCCGTCCCTGATCGCGATCCTCACGGCGCTGGTGCTGGCCGCCTGCGGCTCGACCTCATCCTCGGAGGCTGCCCGCTGGAAGCCGCATCCCACCACCGCTCCGTGGCAGTGGCAGCTGCAGGGAAAGATCGACACCTCGGTGCCCGCCCACGTCTACGAGGTCGACGGCTTCGACGTCGGCGGTCGGGTCGTTCGCCGGTTGCATCGCAAGGGGCGCCGGGTGATCTGCTATCTCGACGTCGGCTCCTGGGAGCGTTACCGCCCTGACCGCGCCGCCTTCCCCAAGCAGGTGATCGGCAGGAAGTACCAGGGTTATCCCGACGAGCGCTGGCTCGACATCCGCCGGATCGACCTGCTGGCGAAGCCTCTGAAGGCGCGCTTCGATCTCTGCCGGCGAAAGGGCTTCGACGCGGTTGAGCCCGACAACGACAACGGCTTCACAAGCGCCGGCTTCCGCTGCCGGGCCGATCAGCTCCGCTTCAACCGCTGGTGGAAGCGGGTCAAGGCGGGATTCGAGGCCGAAGAACCGAGCATCGGCCCGGCGACGAGTTCGCGTGCGAGCAGTGCCAGTACCGCGGCGCTGCCGCTTCAGGCGGTGTTCGAGGCCGAGAGAGCTACGACCTCTTCGCGCGGCCCTGGATCACCTGCGCGCGATGAGCCCGTCCAGCACCGGCGATGTCTAGGATTGCCCCACCACCAAGGAGGAGATTGCGTGGCCGATATTCCTGAGCTCGACGTCCTGCTGCAGACCGAGCAGACCTTTCCCCCGCCGCCGGAGTTCGCGGCGCAGGCCAACGCCTCCGATCCCGGCATCTACGAGCGCGCCGAAGCCGACCCGGAGACCTGGTGGGCCTCCTGGGCGGAGAAGCTCGAATGGATCGAGCCCTGGGAACAGATCCTCGACTGGTCCGATCCGCCCTTCGCCAAGTGGTTCGTGGGAGGCAAGCTGAACGCCTGCGCCAACTGCCTCGACCGCCACGTGGACGCCGGCCGGGGGGACCGGGTCGCCTTCCACTGGGAGGCCGAGGACGCCGACGAGCTCGGCGAGGAGGGCAGGCGGTCGATCACCTACGCCGAGCTGCTCGCCGAGACGCAGCGCTTCGCCAACGCGCTAAAGGGGCTCGGGGTCGGCAAGGGCGACGTGGTCGGCATCTACATGCCGATGATCCCCGAGACGGTGATGGCAATGCTCGCCTGCGCGCGGATCGGCGCCATCCACAACGTCGTCTTCGGCGGATTCTCGGCCGACTCGGTGCGCGAGCGGATGGAGATCTCCGAAGCGAAGCTGCTGGTCACCGCCGACGCCACCCTGCGGCGGGGTGCGCCGGTGCCGATGAAGCCGGCGGTGGACGAGATCCTCGACTCGCTGCCGAAGATGGAGCACGTCATCGTGGTCGACCGCTGCGGGACCGAGCCCCCGATGAAGGAGGGGCGCGACATCTTCTGGAAGGAGGCGTGCGCCAAGGCCGATCCCGAATGCGCCCCCGAGCCGATGGACGCCGAGGACCCGCTGTACATCCTTTACACGTCGGGGTCGACAGCGAAGCCGAAGGGGATCGTCCACACGACCGGCGGCTACCTGACCCAGGTGAGCGCCACCCACAAGCTCGTCTTCGATCTCAAGGAGGAATCCGACGTCTACTGGTGCGGGGCCGACGTCGGCTGGGTGACCGGCCACTCCTACATCGTCTACGGGCCGCTCGCCAACGGCGCCACCTCGATCATCTATGAGGGCGCTCCCAACTACCCCGCCGAGGACCGCTGGTGGGAGATCATCGAGCGCTACCGGGTGACGATCTTCTACACGGCGCCGACCGCGATCCGCGCCTGCATGAAGTGGGGGGACGAGTACCCCGCCGCCCACGACCTCAGCTCGCTGCGGCTGCTGGGGACCGGTGGGTGAGCCGATCAACCCCCGCGCCTGGCTCTGGTACCACGAGCAGATCGGCGGCGGGCGCTGCCCGATCGTCGATACCTGGTGGCAGACCGAGACCGGGGCGATCATGATCTCGCCCCTCCCAGGGCTGACCACGACCAAGCCTGGATCTGCGACCGTGCCGCTGCCCGGCATCGAGGCGGCGATCTACGACTCCGAGGGGGGCGAGATCGCCGAGGGCGGCGGGACCCTGGTGCTGACCCGGCCCTGGCCGGCGATGGCCCGCACCCTCTACGGAGAGCGCGAGCGCTTCATCGAGACCTACTGGGACCGCTACGGCTGCGACACCTACCTGGTCGGGGACGCCGCCCGCCGCGACGAGGACGGCTACTTCTGGATCGTCGGGCGAATCGACGACGTGATCAACGTCTCCGGCCACCGACTCTCGACCATGGAGGTGGAGTCGGCGCTGGTCTCCCACCCCAAGGTCGCCGAGGCCGCGGTGATCGCCAAGCCGGACGAGCTCACCGGGCAGGCGATCGTCGCCTTCGTCACCCCCCAGGGCGACGAGCGGGGCGGGCCAGAGCTGGAGGCCGAGCTGCGCGACCATGTCGCCGCGAAGATCGGCAAGCTGGCCCGGCCGAAGCAGACCTTCTTCGCCGACGATCTGCCGAAGACCCGCTCCGGAAAGATCATGCGGCGCCTGCTGCGCGACATCGCCGCGGGAAACGAGCTCGGCGACGTCACCACCCTGCGCGATCCCGGCGTCGTCGACCAGCTCAAGCAGCAGCTGGCGGAAGGAGCCTAGACGCGCCGAGGCAACCATCCCTGTCTGCTGGCCTCCTCTTCAGGCGGCCATCTCAGCCAACTCTTCGAGCTGGGACAGGGATGGGCGGCCGAGGACCGGGTCTGGCTCACATTCCCGACCCCCGACGCCCGACAGCTGCTCGCCGGAGAGCGCGTCCACTTCGCCCATCACCCCACGAATCGCAATCTCCGCAACCTGGCCCGCAACGCGATCATGGCGATCGGCGTCCTGCTGCGGGAGCGGCCGCGTCTGCTTGTGACCACCGGCGCGGGCGTTGCGGTACCGCTCGTCTATGTCGCCTGGCTGCTGCGCACCCCGGTGATCTGGGTGGAGGGGATCGAGCGGGTCGAGGGACTCTCGCTATCCGCCCGGTTGGCAGCGCCGGCGACCACACGCCTATTCGTCCAATGGCCCGAGGCGGCTCGCGGCAATCCACACGCCGAATACGCCGGGAGCCTCTGGTGATTCTCGCCGCCCTCGGAACCCACGAACAGCCGTTTCCGCGAGCCTTTCGGATGGCCAACGCCCTGCGCCGGTCCCCCGAGGAGGAGCTCCACATCCAGCACGGCCACACGCCACGCTACCCCGGCATCGAGGCTCGCTGGCAGCAGTGGTATGAGCGGGGTGAGCTGGACAGGGCGATGCTCTCCGCCTCCTTGGTCCTGGTTCATGGTGGCTCTGGCTGCATCTACCAAGCGCTCAATCTCGGACTGCGGCCGGTGGTCATCCCCCGCCTCGCCCGCCTTCGTGAGCACGTGGATGATCACCAGCTCCAGCTCCCGGGGCGGCTAGCCGCCGAAGGGCGTGTGGTCCTCTGGGCGGCCAACGAACCCGCAGGCGACGTCCGCCGGCGGGCCGAGCGAAGCGCGCCCCGTCGCCACGTGGCAGCAAAGGGCGAGCTTCGGAAAGCCGTTTGGGGCGCCGCCGAGGAGCTCACGCGGCGCGACTGACCGGCCCCGGACGCGGGTCGCGCTCCGGAATCATCCGGGGTGGGGCGCTACTGGCGGCGCTTGCGCTTGCGCCGCTCGCCTGGTTGCCGCGGCGGGTTGGCGGGCACCTCCGCCGCGCCCGCGCTCGACTCGCTGGCAGTGGTCTCGACCGCCTCGTCCTGCGGCCTCGGAGCCGGGCGGCCGGCCGAAGCCGCCGAACAGGCCGCCCCCGCGAGCAGCGCGCTGAGGAACCTCCAAGGCGACCGCCTCCCCGGCGTCCCAGGCAGCCGGCCTCGATCCCCCCGGAGCCCTGTCGATGATCACGAGCAGAAGGTAGATCAGCCAGATCGTCAGCACCAGGATGCCGGGCAGGGCGAGCGCGGGGACCAGCGTCGCGAGGCCGAGGATCATCCCCGCGGCCGCTCCCAGGTTCCCCCAGAAGCGGGTCAGAAGTCCCACCTGCATCGCCCGTCGCGCCGTGTAGATCGGTGCCGGCGAGGAAGCCGATCGTCCCCGCCAGCGCCATTCCCAGCGAGATCTGGAGCAGGGTGGAGTTGCTCTGCAGGTCCTTGGCGACCGACTCCGGGTGAGCGACCGGGAGCTTGCCGAGCAGCTGTGATGCGGCGTCGTTGATCGCCACCTGCTGGAGGATGAGCGAGATCGCCAGGAAGACCGGGCCGGCGATCACCGCGGCGATCAGCCCCGATCGTACCCTCGAGTCCCGCGCCGAGGCGGCCTTGAACAGGTAGGCGAGCGGAATCGCCAGCAGGGCGAACCCGACCCCCCGCATGATCGCGGCGAACAGCAGCTTCGAGCTGACCGGGTCGACCGCCCGCAGGACGGGCGCCAGTCGCGATCCGGTCGGCAGGTTGGCGCTCTGCAGCAAGATGAAGCCCGCCACCTCGAGCACGATCACCAGGGCGATCGTGACCGCCACAGGAAGCGCCCAGCGGCGCTCCCGCCCGAGAAGCTCCTGCTTGCTCATCGCTTGCCGGCGTTGCTCGGAATCTGACCCTCGCGCCCGCCCTTTTCAGCGAGCTCGCCGGTCCGCACCGGGTAGTACTCGTAATCCTCGGGCTCGGCGATGCGGGAGATCCGGTCGCCGACCGCGAGGACGATGTCGAGGAACGGCGCCGCCAGGCCGATCACCCTCTCGACCCGGTCGCGGGTCCGCTGCTGCCCGGGTGTGAGCGGCAACTCCTCAGCCCCGCTCGTGAAAGTAGAACTGCGGAAGCGCGCCCTCGATGACCTCCTGGGTCATCCGCTGCGCCACCTCGAGATTCCCGGTGCGAACCGCGATGTCGTCGATCGTGACGATCCCCGCGAGGCGATCGTCGAGCACCACGGGCAGCCTGCGGATCCGGTGCTGGACCATCAGCGCGGCGGCCTCCTCCAGCTCCATGTCCGGCTCGCCCGTGATCAGGGGTCGCGAGGCGCTCTGGTCGATCACCGCCTCCGAGCCGGCCTCCTCGGCCAGCACCCTGATCGCCAGGTCGCGGTCGGTGACCATCGCAGTCGGGGTGCCCTCAGGGTCGACGATGACGACCGAGCCGACCGCGTGGTCGCGCATCAGCTGGGCCACCTCGAGGGCGCTGGAACCGGGATCGGCGGTGACCACGGCGGCGGTCATGATCTCGCTCAGCTGCATCTGCCCCTACCGTATCGCCCGGCGGGGGACGGGGGTGGCGCTCGCGTAGGATCCGGGCGTGGCCACTTCCACCCAAACCGGGCCGATCGCCGTCTACGGCGCAACCGGCTACACCGGGCGGCCTCGTCTGCGAGGAGCTTCGGCCGCCGCGGCGCCGACTTCCTCGCCGCCGGCCGCAACCCGGCCAAGCTCGAGGCGCTCTCCCGCGATCTCGGCGAGGGTGCCGACCCACGCCGTGGAGACCGGCGACGCCCGCGGGCTGCGGGAGCTGCTCGAGCCCTGCGCGGCGGTGATCGCCTGCGCCGGGCCGTTCTGCGACCACGGCGAGCCGATCGTCGCCGCGGCCGCCGAGACCGGGACCAACTACATCGACACCACCGGCGAGCAGCCCTTCATCGGGCTCGTCTTCGACCGCTACGGGACGCCGCCGAGCGCAGCGGCGCCGCGCTGGTCACCGCGATGGGCTTCGACTACGCACCCGGCGACATGATCGCGGCGCTGACCGCGGAGGGGATCGGGCCGCTGGAGGAGATCACCCTCGCCTACTCGGTCCGCAACCTGCGGATGACCCGGGGGACGACGCTTTCGGGGATCGGGATGCTCACCGCCTCCGAGCTCGAATACATCGACGGCCGGCTGCGGCCCGGCGATCGCAGCGTCAGCCGCGGCAGCTTCAGATTCCCGCCGCCCCGTCGGCGACCAGCCGATGGCCCGCTACCCATCGGGCGAGCCGATCACCGTGCCCCGCCACGTCGAGGTGCGGACGGTGAGGACGATGCTGACGGCGGCGACGATGGCTCCGCGGCCGATGGTCCCGGCGCTGCCGGCGCTGCTGCCGGTGATCAGCGCGGCGATGAGGACGCCTGCTGAAGGCGCTGGCCGCGAGGCTCGTGGACCGCCTCCCCGAGGGGCCGGAGCCCGACGCCCGCCGCGCCGCCAGCTTGATGATCGTCTGCGAGGCGCTGCCGGCCGGCGGCGGTGTTCCGCGGCGGGGGGTGATCTCCGGCACCGACGTCTACGGCCTGACCGCGGTGACGATCGCCGAGGGGGCGCTGCGCCTCGCCGCGGAGGGCTACCGCAAGGCGGCGCCCTGGCGCCCTCCGAGGCCTTCGACCCGGCCGGGTTCCTCGATTCGCTGGCCGAGTTCGGGGTTACCCGTGAGGTCGACCCGACGACGGAGAGATCGCCTTCGCCGAGCTGATGGCGATCGGCGAGAAGACCCGACAGGCGGTCCCCCTGGAAGCGGGGATCGGGCCTGAGAACCCGCCCTGCCCCGCCTGCGGCGAGCCGTTGTTCGGCTGGGCGATGGTCCGCCCGGCCGGGCTCCCGGTGCGCCGCTGCGAGCGATGCGGACTGGCGGTCAAGGGCGACCCGGCCGAGCGCCGAGGAGGCGACCGCAGCGGCATCGAAAGTGGCCGCGGAGGGGGAGGCTCCGAATCGCGCCAGCCTGCAGGCATGGATCGGGGGCTCCGGCTGGTCCGCGCTGGAGCCCGATCGCCGGTTCCTCTTCACCTCGGAGTCCCTGCGTCTGCTCGGCCACCCGGGCGGCAGGCCCCGCCCGGCGGTGGCGGGGATGTGGCAGACGCTGCTGAATGCGTTCACCTTCGGCCACGACGTCGCGCTGGGCCGCATCGGCCGGGCCACCGCGACCTCCGCCCCGAAGCCCTGGCAGCGGCGTGTCGATCTGGCGATCAGCCTGCTGGCGACGCCGCTGGCCCTGCCGGTCGCGCTAGTGGCCGAGCTGCTCGCTGCCGCCGCCGGGCGGGGCGGGCGGCTGAGGATCGCCTGAGCCCCGGATTTCGGCGATCACCCCGGCGAGCTCCGTCACTGCGGTCAGATGGGGGAGGCCATCGCCGCCGACCTCGACTACCTCGCTGCCACGGAGGCGGGCGGCGAGCTCCTTGGCCGCGGCGCGCACAGGCGGCGGGGTCGTCGCCGAGACGACGATCCGGGTGGGCGCTTCGACCGCGCCCAGGCGGTCGGGGCGCAACGACCAGGCGGGCACCGCCCCGAGCTCGGCGAAGAGGCTGAGGGGGCGCTCGCTGGCGGCGGCGGCAACCTCGGCCGGGATCCGCTCGGCGCCGGGGCCGAAGAAGGGGAGCCCACCGGCCAGATAGAGGTCGAGGGCCGCTTCGGGCACCTCCGTCGCGGAGGGCCTCCTCGATCGCGATGCGGTCGGCGGAGAGGCCCTCGGTGGCGCCGGGGACGAAGGCGAGCAGGGGCGGTTCGATCAGCACGGCGCCGCTGACCAGGTGCGGGACAGCGCAGCAGAAGATCGAGCGTCGCGACGGCGCCGAGACCCGCCCCGCAGAGCAGCGACGGCCGGGCGCCGAGGGCCTCGAGCAGCTCCGCCGCGTCCTCCGATTGCTCCTCGATCGTCGTCCGCGAGTAGACCGGCGGTGTCTCCGAGGAACCCCAGCCACGGCGGTCGTAGAAGATCGAGCGGGCGGTTCGCTCCAGCTGCTCGCGCCAGCGGCGACCAGATTTCACCGCCGGTCGCGGTTTCGTGGATCAACAGCACCCCGGGACCCGACCCCCGCTCCCAGTGCGCCAGGTCGACCCCGTGAGCGAGCGGCACGGTCGGCTAGGAGAGACCCTCGCGCGCCTCTCGGACCAGGGTCACCGCCTCCGGGAAGAGGATGCGGATCGCGTCGCGCACCTGGACCGCTTGCTCGTCGCTCGACCCAGAGAGCTCGAGCCTGTGGATCGCGGCGACGGTCATGTCGACGGCGAGCTTGATCGCGTTGTCGGCCCAGGCGACCCGCTGCGAGGACTGCATCTGCTCGGCCATCTCCTCCATCCGGGCGCGAAACTCGTCCGGATCGCCGAACAGGTTGAAGGGGGTGCCTTCCATGCCATGGAGGATAGAGGGGCATGACCGAGAGCCGACCCGGACTCTTGACCTTGCGCGTCACCGGTGTGCGGCGCCTCCGCCTAGCTTCGCGGGATGCGCTCGCAGAGAGGATCCGCCACGGTGGAGCAGGCCGGGCTGGCGGCGCTGATCGCCCTGCTGCTGCTCGCCGGGGTCTCCTCTGTGCTGGCCGGCGACGGCCTCGATTCCGGGCGCGGGCTGGCGGCGGCGATCGCCCGCCGGATCGCCTGCGCGCCGCGACTGCCGGACGCCTGCCGCCACCATCCGCTCGTCCCTGCCTACGGCTGGCCGCTGGCCAGGCTGGTGCGGGCGCTGGCGCCAGCGCCGAGCGCCGAGCCCGGCCCGTCGGGGCTGCCGTTGGTCCCGGTCGACTTCCGCCGCTGCCGGCGGGAGAGCTGTGCGGTGCCGCTGCCGGGCCCGGCCGGAGCCCACCTGACCTCATCGGGGCGGCGCACCACGGCCTTCACCGAGCTCGCCGACGAGCGCCGCCGAGATGGGACGGTCCGCGTCACCTACTGGCTCTACCGACCCGGACTCGACTGGCAGGAGGTCGTCCGTGATCGCCGGCAGTGGCGACGATCGCGGCGGCGTCCGGGGTGCGGGTTCTGCTCCGCGACGACCCCAACCTGGTGCCGCTCGAGACCCTGCCCGGCCGCAACCATTACGACTTCCCGCCGGGTGAAGCGCCGCCGTGGCAATGGCGCGTGCCGGGCCTCTACCCGGGCTGGTCGAGTTGAGCACTGCGAAAGGTCTTCCCCCGAGCCTGGGGCGCCGGCCTCGCTCTGTCAGGCCGCGTACCCCTTTACTCGGATCTCCCCCTTCGCGAGATCGACGGTCCCGGGCGCCCAGACCTGGATCGCGTTGACCCAGGAGTACTCGGGGTGGGAGGTCGTCAGCGTCACGTTCTCCCGCAACTGAAGCACCGGCGCCTCGCCCAGCGCTACGCCGTCGGCGGCGAGTGCGATCTTCTTGCCGTCATCGGTGGTGATCTCGGCGTGGATGTTGAGCTCGAAGCGGCCGTTAGGGCGTAGGTAGAGGTAGTCCACGCCCTTGACCGATCCATTGATCCTCGACCCGGTAACGGGACCTTCAAAGTAGACGTCAATGCGCGCCCCTTCAGCCGGCGGCGGTGCCTGCCGCGACGCCAGAGGCCCCATCGACGCCCCGTACTCGACCACCTGGGTGATCTTCGGCGTGTACTCGTAAAGCAGCTCGCCCGGGAGTTGCGGTTGGTCGCTCATTCGGAGACCTCCTTCTGAGGTGAGCACGGTTGGGCCACGATCCTCTCACACCGATCTTCGCCTCACCCCTCGGCGCTGGGGGGATTGTGAATCGACGTCCTTCGTGGGTATTACTAAGTGGCTCTATCCACCCGGACTCGACTGGCAGGAGGTCGTCCGTGTCGCCGATCGTGGCGACGTCACGGCGGCGTCCGGGGTGCGCGTTCTGCTCCGCGACGACCCCAACCTGGTGCCGCTCGAGACCCTGCCCGGCCGCAACCATTACGACTTCCCGCCCGGCGAGGTGCCGCCGTGGCAGTGGCGGCTTCGCGGCCGCTACCCGGGATGGTCGAGCTGAGCGGTGGCCGGCTCGGCCCCACCCTCCGCATCGGCCTCGGACTCGGCGTCGCGGATCAGCCCGCGCCAGTCGGTGGTGCCGAAGACCAGGAGGATCGAGCCGAAGCCGAGGACGACCGACCAGGCGGCCATCGCGATCTGGGTCCCGACCGAGAAGGAGAGCACCGCCGAGCGCGAGGGGCCCTCGAGGGTGGCGACGAGCAGCGCCTGCTGGGCCCCGGCGCCCCCGGGAGTGAAGGGGACGATGGTGGCGATCGCCTGGACGCTCATCGCCAGCATCACGTTGCCGATCGAGCCGCCGATCTGGAAAGCCTCGAGGAAGAACCAGAAGGCGGCGAAGCGGCAGAGCCAGCCGATTCCCTGCCATGCCGCCACCTGGCGCAGGTAGCGGCGCGGCTCGGTGAGCACGACGACGCCCTGCTTGATCCGCGACCAGAACTCCTCGGCGCGGCGGGACAGCAGGGCGAAGGCGATCACCGAGCCGACCCCCAACACGGTGACGATGAAGATCAGCAGCTGGGGGTTCTCAGCCCAGAAGGCGATGTCGAAGGCAGGCAGGTCGGGAAGCTCCGGAGGCCGGGGCAACAGGCCTTGGGTGATCGCGAAGAGCAGGACCAGCACTCCGGCGGTGGTGTCGAACACCGACTGGACGAAGAAGGACGAGGTGACGGCCGCATAGGAGGAGTCCGGGATCTGCTTCTTGACCAGGAAGATCTTGGTGACGTCGCCGGCCCGCGCCGGGATGATCGCGTTGATCCCGGCGCCGGCCAGGTAGGAGGCGGTGACCCCTACGAACGAGATCGGCCTTCCCGGGTAGGCAGCGCGTAGCACGTTGTGCCAGGCGCGGGCCCGGGAGACCTGCATCGCCGTCAGCATCAGCAGCGCCAGGGCAAAGGGCAGCCAGCGGACGTCCGCCAGGTTGGAGAAGAACGCACCCGCGGCGTCGGTGAAGGAGCGAAAGCTCGAGGAGAAGTTGGCCGCAATCACGGTCTCGCGGCGAAGCTACACTAGCCAGCCTTGCCCGAGGCCCAGACAGAGACCCACGCCCCCGCCGCCACCCATGATCCCGCCGACGAGGCGATGTGCGCCCGCGCACGCGAGCGCTTCACGGCGGATCGCAGGCGCCGCTCCCGCCGCCGGCCCAAGCCTCACGCGGCGATGCCGAATCTGATCATCATCGGCGGGCTGAAGTGCGGGACGACGAGCATCCACCACTACCTCGGCCTGCATCCGGGGATCCAGATGTCAAAGCCGAAGGAGCTGAACTTCTTCGTCTCCGAGCTCAACTGGGACCTCGGCCTCGATTGGTACGCGAGCCGCTTCGACGACCGCTTCGCGGTACGCGGTGAGTCCTCGCCCCACTACACCAACATGCCCCGCTACAGCGGCGTCGCCGAGAAGATCCGCCAGCACTGTCCCGAGGCCCGTCTCATCTACATGGTCCGCGATCCGATCAAGCGGGTGCTCTCCCACTGGGTTCACGCGACCGGTGCGGGCTACGAGACGCGGGAGCTGGAGCCGACGCTGTCCGCGGCGGACAGCGCCTACGTCGAACGCTCGCTCTACTGGATGCAGCTACAGCCATACCTGGGGCTGTTCGAGCGGGAGCAGATCGAGGTGATCACCCAGGAGGAGCTGCAGGGCCGGCGGGAGGAGACGATGCGAAGGGCCTTCCGCTTCGCGGGGGTCGACGAAGGGTTCAGCTCGGAGCAGTTCGACCGCGAGTGGGAGAAGTCCAGCGCCAAGCAGGGCGACAAGTACCAGTTCATGGAGCGGTTGATCAAGCTCCCGGGATTCCGCTCCTTCGACCGCAACTTCGACCGCCTGCCGGAGTCGATGAGATGGATCGTCGAGAAGGTCGTGCACGACCCAGAGGCGGCGCCGGCGCCGAAGCCGAAGCTGCCGGACGAGGTGTTCGAGACGCTGCGCGGGCGCTTCAACGAGGACGTCTCCGCCCTGCGCCAGTTCGCGGGCCGCGATTTCGAAGACTGGCACGACTACTCCTAGCGAGGCTCCCTAGTCTCCGGTGGGTGCGGATCGCGCTGCTGGAGCGACCTCAGGGGACGACGGCGACAGCTCGTGGGAGGGGTGGTTCTAGTGGCGCCAGGGCATTTCGGTCTCCGATCGTCTGCGAGCGCGGCGTCGGCCGTCGCTCTCTGATCCCTCTCGGAGGGCCTGCCCGCTACCTCAATTCGGAGCGAAGGGCTCCATATAAGCGTTGACTTCTTACTCATACGAATGTCCAGCTTGAAGGCCACCCTCCGCTGCGGCTAGCCTGCCGGTTGCTTCGGCACACCTCCCCGCCGGAGCTGCCGCGCAAGCTCGGATGGAGCCGCCGCCGACCCCTCAAGAGCACCCCAGCAGGGCCGGGTTCCCCGGCGGCGGCCACACGGGCCTCGACCCCGGCGTGCAAAGGCTGCTCGCCGAGTCCCGGAGCCGCCAGGTGAGCGAATTCAGCCGCCGCGAGCTGAGCACGGAGGCGATAGTCGCCGCCTCGTTCCTAGCCGCTGCAACCGCCTCGGCCCTGCTCCTGCCCAGCTCGCGTGGCTTCGATCCCTGGGTCGCGCTCGCCGCGGTCGCGGCGCTCGCGCTGAGCGCCCGGGTCGAGTTCCACACCGGCGCCGGGTGGACGGTGCCGACCCAACTGGTCTTCGTGCCGATGCTCTTCGTCCTTCCGACTCCGGACGTCCCCGCCCTGGTCGCCGCCGGACTGCTGCTCTCCAAGGTGGCCGAGTACGCGAGAGGGGAGGTTCGCCCCGAGCGCGCCCTACTCGCGTTCGGGGACTCCTGGTACTCGGTTGGCCCGGCGGTGATCATCTCCCTTGCGGGCGCCGAGGTCCCCCAGTGGGGCGACTGGCCGGTCTACCTGGCGGCGCTCTGCTCGCAGCTGGGGACCGACGCCGCGATCTCGGTGCTTCGCGCCCGCTTCGGCCTCCGGGTGCCGATCCTCTCCCAGCTCAGCGAGCTGCGGAGCGTCTACCTGGTCGACGCCCTGCTCGCCCCGATCGGCCTGCTTGCCGGCTTCGCCAGCCAGGAGCAGAGCTTCGCCTTCCTGCTGGTGCTGCCGCTGGCGGCGCTGCTGGCGTTCTTCGCCCGCGAGCGCCAGGCACGGATCGACTCCGCCGTCGCGCTCAGCGACGCCTACCGCGGAACCGCTCTGCTGCTCGGCGAGCTGATCTCGGCCCGCGACGAGTACACCGGCGAGCACAGCCGCAGCGTCGTCATCCTCTCGATCGAGGTTGCCGAGCGAATCGGGCTGAGCGAGCGCCAGAAGCGGGAAGTCGAGTTCGCCGCCCTCCTGCACGACGTCGGCAAGATCTCCACCCCGCAGGAGATCCTCCACAAGGCCGAGCCGCTCACCGACGAGGAGTTCGAGGTGATGAAGAAGCACGTCATCGACGGCCAGCTGATGCTGGAGCGGATCGGCGGCACCCTGGGCGAGGCCTCCTACATCGTCCGCACCCATCACGAGCGCTTCGACGGCAGCGGCTACCCCGACGGCCTCGCCGGCGAGGAGATCCCGATGCCGGCGAGGATCATCGCCGCCTGCGACGCTTTCAACGCGATGACGACCGACCGCCCCTACCGGCAGGCGATGTCGGTCGCGACCGCCCTCTCGACCTTGCGCGCCGGCGCCGGGACCCAGTTCGACCCCGAGGTCATCGCGACCCTGACCGAGCTGATCGAGGCCTCCCTGCAGCGGATCGGTGGCGACCCCGGCAAGGCCCCTCCACCCGACAGCGACTGGCTGGAGGCGCTGCGTGCCTGAGGAACTCTCCACTTCCCTGCAGCGGCTGCTCCCCGAGGCCTCCTCGATCACGATTGAGGAGGCGATGGACTCATACAGGCCGTTCGAGCATCCACGCGAGGAGCGGCCCTTCGTCGCGGTCAACTTCGCCACGACCCTCGACGGGCGGGCGGCGATCGACGGGCGCTCGGGAAAGATCGGCTCGGACGCCGACACCGAGATGCTGCAGCGCCTGCGGACTCGGTTCGACGCCGTGATGGTCGGTGCCGGGACGATGCGCGCCGAGCGCTACGGCCGGATCGTCTCCAAATCGCAATGGCGCCGGCACCGGGAGCGGATCGGCCTCTCCCACGACCCCCTCGCGGTTATCGTCAGCGGTCGCCTCGACCTTCCCTGGGACGCGCCCATCTTCAGCTCGGGAGGCTTCGAGATCGTCGTCTTCACAGCGTCCGAGGCGGAGCCTCCGGAGACCGAGACCCCGCTGCAGGTGATCCGCCACGACCAGTGGGTCAACATCGCCGGCGCGTTGCGCTACCTGCGGCGGGAGCACGGGATCAGGGCGCTTCTGTGCGAGGGAGGCCCGGGGTTGCACGGGGAGCTCGAGTCAGCCGGGCTGGTCGATGAGCTCTTCCTGACGATCGCGGCGAAGCTCTCCGGGGGCCAGGGCCCCCACATCCTCGAGGGCGAGCTGCTCGAGGTCGCCGAGCTCGAGCTGATCTGGCTGCTGGAGCGCCGGGGCGAGCTCTTCGCCCGCTACCGCCGCCGCTGACCCAGCCGCGGTAGCGTTCGGCCTACATCACCCGAGAGAGGAAGGCCGAGACATGGACTTCAATCCCAGCCCCCAGGTCGAGTCGCTGCGCGAGCGCGTCGTCGCCTTCATCGAGGAGCACGTCTACCCGAGCGAGCGCGAGGCCGCCGAGGCACTGGATGCAGAGGTTACCGTGGACTCCGACGTCGCCTACCCGGAGATCCTGGTCGAGCTGCGCGAGCGGGCCAAGTCGGAGGGGCTCTGGAACCTGTTCATGCCCGACGAGCGCTACGGCCCGGGCTTGACCAACTGGGAGTACGGGATGCTCTGCGAGGAGATGGGCCGCAGCCCGATCGCCGCCCCGATGGCCTTCAACTGCTCTGCCCCCGACACAGGCAACTCCGAGATCCTCGCCGAGCACGGAACCGAGGAGCAGAAGGAGGCCTGGCTGGCGCCCCTGCTCGACGGGCAGATCCGCTCCTGCTTCTCGATGACCGAGCCCGAGGTAGCCGGCTCGGATCCGACCACCCTGCAGACGCGGGCGGTGCGGGACGACGACGGGTGGGTGATCGACGGCCACAAGTGGTTCACCTCGGGAGCGGTCGGTGCCTCGCTGGCGATCGCGATGGTCGTCACCGACCCCGAGGCGGCGCCCTACGCGCGCGCCTCGATGATCCTCGTGCCGACCGACACCCCCGGCTTCAACCTGATCCGCCCGGTGCCGGTGATGGGGCACGACGGCGGCCCGGGGCACTGCGAGATCCGCTACGAGGAGTGCCGGGTGCCCGCCGCCAACCTGCTCGGCCCCGAGGGGGCGGGCTTCACGATCGCCCAGGACCGGCTGGGCCCGGGGCGCATCCACCACTGCATGCGGGCGATCGGCACTGCGGAGCGGGCAATCGAGATGATGTGCCGGCGCGCAAACTCCAGGGAGGCGTTCGGCGGGGCGCTCGCCGAGAAGCAGTTCGTCCAGGACTTCATCGCCCGCTCGCGGATGGAGGTCGACCAGGCGCGGCTGCTGACCCTGTATGCAGCCTGGAAGATGGACACGGCCGGCAAGCGCGCCGCCCGCCAGGAGATCTCGATGATCAAGGTGGTCGCCGCGAACGTCGTCATGGACGTGCTCGACCGCGCCATCCAGGTGCACGGAGCGCTGGGGATGACCGACGACACTCCGCTGGCGATGATGTGGCGGTTCAGCCGCATGCTGCGGATCGCCGACGGACCCGACGAGGTCCACAAGATGGTGATCGCGCGGCGCGAGGTGGGGCGCTGGGCGAAGCGGGCGGAGACCGAGGCGCAGGCGGAGACTGCTAAGGCCTGAGGCGCACAGCGGCCTCATCGGCAGCCTCGGCAAGCCGCTCGACGATCTTCGCGAACTGTTCGAAGCCCTCGCCTGAATCCCCGTACTGGCCCGCCGCGTAGCGGGCGAAGACGCCCTCGAGGATGATCGCCAGCTTCCAGTAGCCGAGGGCGACGAAGAAGTCGAGCTGGCCGAGGTCGCGGCCGGAGCTCCGGGCATAGCGCTCGGCCAGATGCTCCCGGGTCGGGAAGCCGGGGGCCATCGTCGCCGGCTCGAACAGGGGGACGAACTCGTCGCCCGGCTCGGACCAGTAGACCATCAGCAGCCCGACGTCGGCGAGCGGATCGCCTAGGGTGCAGAGTTCCCAGTCGACCACCGCGGCGACCTCGCCGGCCGGCGAGAGGATCATGTTGTCGAGCCGGTAGTCCCCGTGGACGATCGTCGCCGGTCCCTGCTCGGGAATGCGCGCGGCGAGACGGGCGTGGACCGAGTCGACGACCTCCAGCTCCCGGGTCTTCGACTTCTCCCACTGCCCGTGCCAGCGGTGAAGCTGGCGGGCGACGTAGTCGGATTTCTTGCCGAGCTGGCCGAGGCCGACCCCTTCGGGAGAGACGTCGTGGATCGCCACCAGGGTGTCGACCACCCGCTCGCCGATCGCCCGGCGGTCATCGCGCTCGGGGAAGACCTCGGCCTCGGTGGCCGAGCGCAGAATCGGTCCCTCGACGAACTCCATCACGTAGAAGGGTGCTTCGTTCACGGCCTCGTCCTCGCAGAGGCCGACCACCGGCGGTACCGGGACGGGGGTCGGCGCGAGGGCAGAGATCACCCGGTGCTCTCGGCCCATGTCGTGGGCGGAGCCGAGGCGCTTGCCGAGCGGCGGACGCCGCAGCGCCCATTTGTGCCCGGCGGCGTCGGCAACCTCGTAGGTGAGGTTGGAGCGCCCGCCCGAGACGCGCTCGAAGGCGAGGGGCGGCTCGGCGGCCGCGACGTTGTCGGCGAACCAGCCTTCGACCCCGGCACGGTCGATCCCGTCCGATGCCTGCGTCCCGATAGCCTCGTCGCCCATCGTGGCGAAGCATATGGCCGGCAGCGACACTGACAGAGCCCTGCTGATCGATTTCGGAGGCGTCCTGACCACGCCAGTCTGGGACAGCTTCGCTGCCTTCTGCCTGCAGAAGGGTCTCGACGAAGGCGCGGTGAAGCGGCTGTTTCGCGAGGACCCCGCGGCGCTCGCCGATCTGCGCTCTCTGGAGACCGGGGCGATCACCGAGGAAGAGTTCGAGCGGCGCTTCGGCGCCCGCCTCGGCCTCGAGGACAGCTCGCAGCTGATCGACAGCCTGTTCGCCGGGATGATCCCGGAGGAGTCGATGACCACGGCGGTGCGCTCGGCGCGTGCCGCAGGCGTCCCCACGGGGCTGGTCTCGAACTCCTGGAGCGTCGACCATTACGATCGCAGGCTCCTGGCGGAGCTGTTCGACGCGGTGGTGATCTCCGCCGAGGTGCACATGCACAAGCCGCAGCCGGGGATCTACCTGCTGGCGGCAGAGCGGGTCGGGAAAGCCCCGGAATCCTGCCTGTTCGTCGACGACCTGCGCGAGAACTGCGACGGCGCCAAGGTGGTGGGCATGACCCCGGTGCTCCACCGCGAACCGGAGGAGACGATCGTGATGCTCGAGCGCCTCCTGAACATCCCCCTCCGCTAGCCGGGTGGGACCTTTCGGGTGCCTATATGGCGCTTCAAAGGTCCCACGTCGGCTCGGGGGCCTCAGCCGGCGGCGATCAAGAGTACGCCGATCAGGGCAAGGGCGACTCCGGCCCGCTGGACTCGCGCCAGGCGCTCGCCCAGCACCACCCGGGCGAGGAGGACGGTGACGATCGGGAACAGCGAGCCTCCGACCGCGACAAGCGAGAGAAGGCCCTCGCTGCTGGCCAGCGCGATCAGCGTGTTGGCGGCGGCGTCGAGGCAGCCGATCAGAACCAGCACCCCGAGGGTGCCGGGGGCGATCCCGCGGGGCGGGCGGCGGAGGAGGAAGGTGAGGGCGATCGCCAGCGTCCCGCCGAGCCGTGCGAAGGTCGCCGCCCACAGCGGGTCATCGGAGGCAGCGCGGTCGATGCCGACGAAGAACAGCCCGAAGCCGAGACCGGCGAGCCCCGCGAGGACGAGGGCGCGGGTCGAGACCGCCACGGCATGAGGGACCTCTGCCTCGCGGACCGCCATCACGATCCCGCATAGCGCCGCGATCAGGCCGGCGATCTGCACGCCGCCCGGGGACTCCCCCCTGAGCAGGCCGACCGCGACCGGGACGACGACTCCCATCGAGACGAGGGGCGAGATGATGCTGACCGGGCCGATCGCCATGGCGCTGTAGAAGAGGGAGATCGCGGCGGCGCCGCAGACTCCGCCGATCAACGCCACCGCCGCCTCCCCGGGGGTGAGCGAGCCACCCGTGATAAACGCCGCGGTCGCGATCAACACTAGGCCGGTCGGGTAGCTGATGGAGACCACCCAGAGCACCGGCGTGCGGCGTGAAGCCTGTCCCCCGAGGAAGTCGGAAATGCCCCAGGAGACGCTCGCGCTCAACGAAAGTGCGATTGCGAAGGTCTGCGGTGTCACGAGGCGCCGCTACTGTAGGGCGGAGCGCCCCAACGTGAACGCCACGCTTGCCAACCGACTGAGGATCGGCTTCGCGATCACCTTCGTACTGCTGGCGGCGGTGGCGGTGGTCGGAGTCGGAAACCTGCTCGACCTGCGCCACAACTTCGAGCGGAGCACCGGGCAGTCCTACGCGCGCCAGATCAACGACCCGAAGACCGCCAACGACGAGATCGCGATTCGGGCGACGCTCGATCGCCAGGTCACCGACGACACCCGGCGAACCACGATCCTCTTCGCCGCGCTGCTCGTCGCCTGCCTGCTGACCGCCGGGTTCGTCTTCGACCGGCTGATCGCCTCGATCGAGCGGCCCCTGCAACGATTGGTCGATGCCGCCGGGAAGCTGGCCAGCGGCGACCTGCGGGCGCGGGTCGGCGTCGGCGGGCCATCGGAGACCGCGGCGCTGGGGGTCGCCTTCAACGAGATGGCGGACGAGCTGCAATCGGCATACCGCCGCCTGGAGGAGAGCCGTGAGCGTCTCTCGGTGACCCTCGAGAGCCTCTCCGACGGGGTGATCACCCTCGATGAGTCGGGCACGGTCACCGACGCCAATCCCGCCGCCCGCCGGCTCGTCCCGTGGGCCGACGTAGGCACCCCGATCCGCGAGCTGCTGGCCAGCCTCGCCGACCGACGCTCGATCGAGCGTCTGCTGGCGGGCGGCGAGCCTCGCGAGCTACACCTTGGCGAGGGCGAGTCGATCCTGGCGATCACCGCCTCGAAGCTCGGCGCCGAGGAGGGCGGCACGGTGCTCTCGGTACGAGACATCTCCCAGCGGGCGCGCTTGGAGCGGATGAAGGACGAGTTCGTGCTGACCGCCTCGCACGAGCTGCGCAGCCCGCTGACCTCGGTGCAGGGCTTCGCCGAGCTGCTATTGCTGGAACGCGACCGGCTCAGCTCGAAGCAGGCCGAGACGGTCGAGATCATCCTCGACAACACCCGGCACCTGGTGCGGTTGCTCAACGACCTGCTCGACCTGGCCCGAAGCGACGCCGGACGGCTGACCGTGCAGCCGGTGCCGACCGAGGTCGAGCCGCTGGTCACCGAGGCGGTCCGCTCGATGGGCACCCAGGCCGAGAGGCGCCGGCAGGAGCTGCGGCTCGACGTCGAGCCCGCCCTACCGCAGATCTCGGTCGAGCCCGACCGGATCCGCCAGGTGCTGGTCAACCTGCTCGCCAACGCCAACGAGTACTGCCCGGAGGGCTCGACCATCAAGGTGACCGCGATGCGGGGTGCGGACGGGGTCGTGATCGCCGTCTCCGACGACGGCCCCGGGATCCCGGCGCAGCAGCGCGAGCACATCTTCGAGCGCTTCGTACGGGGCGAGGCGGGGCTGACTCAACGGGTCAGCGGCAGCGGCCTCGGGTTGGCGATCTCGAAGTCCCTGGTCGAGCTGCACGGCGGGTCGCTCGACCTCGAATCGGCGCCGGGCGAGGGCTCGACCTTCCGCATCGTCCTGCCGGCGGTCCCGGTCCTCCCACATCGTGGAGCCGGACAGCGCCTGCTGGAGAGCCACTGATGGCGCGAATTCTGGTCGCCGACGACTCCGAGACGATCCTCCTGCTGCTTCGCACCAGGCTGGAGATGGAGGGCTATGAGGTGATCACGGCGGCGGACGGCGCCGAGGCCAGCGAAGAGCTCTTGCGGCGCGGACCCGGTGAGGGGCCCGACCTGTTGCTGCTCGACGCGATGATGCCCCGCAAGTCCGGGCTCGACGTGCTGCGCGAGGTGCGCGCCGCCGGAAGCGAGATCCCGGTGCTGATCGTCAGCGCCCACGGCGAGGCGATGGCCGCGGCGCGCAGCGACGAAGCCAGCGCCAGCGGCGTCCTCGGCAAGCCGATCGACTTCGCCGAGCTGCTCCGTCGGGTCGCGGAGCTGCTCGGCGAGCGCGGCTAGCTGCGAGCGACCTCCAGCCGGATCTCGCGGCCCTTCAGCTTGGTGCCGTCGAGGAACTCGACCGCGCGCTCGGCCTGCTCGGCGTCGAGCTCGACGAAGGAGAAGCGATGAAGGACGCGGACGTCGCGGATCGCCTCGTCGGGGATCACAGCTCCCTCGCGGAGGATGAAACGCAGGTCCTGCTCGGTGACGCCGCTGCGCTCGCCGCGGTTGACGAAGAGCTTCTGGGTGCCGTCTTCGGAGGCGGGCTCGGCCGCCTCCGGCGACGGCCGCGCCTCGCGCTCCCGGCGACGCGGTCGCGGCGCATGCTCGAGCCGCTCCTCGGGAGCCTCCCACTCGCCGATCGAGGTCCTCACGTCGCGCTCGATCCGGTCGATCTCGCTGCGCTGAGCGGGTGTCACTAGGGTGATCGCCCGGCCGGTGCGCCCGACCCGGCCGGTGCGCCCGATCCTGTGCACGTAGACCTCGGAGGAGTCGGGGACGTCGTAGTTGATCACGTGGGTGACGTGCTCGATGTCGAGACCGCGGGCGGCGATGTCGGTGGCGACCAGCAGCCGCACCCGGTGGTCCTTGAAGGCGATCATCACCCCGTCGCGGGAGCCCTGGCTCATGTCGCCGTGCAGAGCCTTGACGTCGAGGCCGCGGTCCTTGAGCGTCTTCTCCAACCGGGAGGCGCCGATCTTGGTGCGGCAGAAGATGATCGCCTGCTCGGGCTCCTCGGTACGCAGCAGCTCGACCAGCCTTGATGCCTTCTCGCGGGCGCCGACCTCGATGAAGGCCTGCGAAATCGCGTCGACGGTCAGCTTCTTCGGGGTGATCCGGATCGTCACCGGGTCGTACATGTAGCCCTCGGCGAGGCGCTGGATCGGCGGCGGAATGGTCGCCGAGAAGAGCGCCGTCTGTCGCCCGTTGGGGCACATCCGCAGGATCTTCTCGACGTCTTCAATGAAGCCGAGGTCGAGCATCTCGTCGGCCTCGTCGAGGACCACGTAGCGGGCCGCTGTGAGGACCAGCGAGTGCCGCGACATCAGGTCCATCATCCGTCCCACGGTGGCGACGACGACCTGGGCGCCGGCCCGCAGCTGGGCCTGCTGGGAGCGGATCGGGGCGCCGCCGAAGACTGCGACGATCTCCACCGGGAGGTGCTCGGCGTAGGCGCGCATCGCCTGGGTCACCTGAATGCAGAGCTCGCGGGTCGGCGTCAGCACGATCGCCTGCACCTCCTCGCTCCCGGGGTCGAGGTACTGGAGCAACGGCAGGCCGAAGGCAGCGGTCTTGCCGGTCCCGGTCTGCGCCTGGCCGATCACGTCACGTCCGGCGAGCAGCTCGGGGATCGCCTGTTCCTGGATCGGGGTCGGCTGCTCGAATCCGAGCTCGTCGAGCGCCTGCTGGACCTCGGAGGAGAGCCCCAAATCACGAAAGCGGGTCAATGCGACCTCCTCGCCCGGCATCTACTCCGCTTCGCGTCCGGGGATGCTTGGGTCGGAGGCGTTTCGGCGGTTGTTCGCGTCACGCTGCGGGGTCCAGGAGGAGCTTGCCGGTGGTCTTCCGGCCGGCAAGCTCGCGATGCGCACGCTGCGCCTCCGAAAGCGGGTAGACGCCGCTGATCACCGCCTTCAGCTCTCCCGCCGCGGCGGCGCCGTAGACCTCCTCGAGGCCCTCCCGCAGCAGGTCGGGACGGGTGAACAGGTGGACCAGCCAGAAACCGATGACCGCGCGGCTGTTTCGCATCAGGTGACCGGTCTTCACCTGGTTCTCCTCGCGGGAGGCGATCCCGAAGGTGACCAGGCGCCCGAATGGCGCCAGCGAGCGGAGGCTCTGCTCGAAGGCATCGCCGCCGGCCATCTCGAGGACGACGTCGACCGGCTCGCCGCCGTTCGCCTCGAGGATCGCCTCTTGCAGGTCCTCGGCGCGGGAATCGGCCGCCGCGTCGGCGCCGAGCTCGAGCACCATCTCGCGCTTCTCGGCGCTCGAGGCGAGGGCGATCACCCGGCTGGCCCCCATTCGCTTGGCGAGCTGCACGGCGAGGCTGCCGGTGCCCCCCGCCGCGGCGTGGACGACGACGCTCTCGCCGGCCTGGAGGTCAGCGGAGATCCGCAGGATGCTTCGCGCCGTCAGGCCCTGGAGCAGCAGCGCAGCAGCCTGGTCGTCGTCGACCGCGTCCGGTATCGGGATCAGGGCGGCGTCCGGGACGGCAACCTGCTCAGCGTAGCCGCCGTTCATCAGCAGCGCCGCAACCCGGCGGCCATCGGGCGTCGCCCCGCTGACCTCGCCGCCGGGGACCAGCGGCAGCTGCTGATCGGCGAGGTAGTCGTTGCGGGTGACGTGGGTGTCGGCGAAGTTGACTCCGGCGCGCGAGACCGAGATCAGTGTGTGCCCCTCTGGCACCTCGGGATCGGGAAGATCGGTGTGCTCGAGCACCTCGGGACCGCCGAACTCGCTCATCTGGATAGCCTTCACGGCCGCCTAGTCTCCCCTAGCGGCGCCGCGCGTGTCGCCTGACCCTGTCGTGGAGGAATACCCGTGTCCCTGACCGTCGTCGGATCGATCGCCTTCGACTCCGTCAAGACCCCGTTCGGCGAGCGCGAGCGAATGCTCGGGGGCTCCGCCGTGCATTTCTCGCTCGCCGCGAGCTTCTTCACCGAGGTACGAGTGGTCGGTCCGGTGGGCGACGACTTCGGCAGCGAGCAGTTCGCGGTGCTGGAGGGCCGCGGCGTCAGGACCGACGATATCGAGAAGGTCCCCGGCGGCCGCACCTTCTTCTGGCAGGGCCACTACGAGTTCGACCTCAACGCCGCCCACACCGACGAGACCCAGCTCAACGTGTTCGGCGATTTCGCCCCGAAGCTCTCCGAGGCTTCCCGCAAGGCCGAGATGCTCTTCCTGGCCAACATCCAACCCGACCTCCAGCGTGAAGTTCGCAGCCAGTGCGGCGAGGCCGGCTTCGCTGCGCTGGACTCGATGAACCTCTGGATCGAAACTGCCAGGGAATCCCTGCTCGCCGCGATCGGCGAGGTCGACTGCGTGATCGTCAACGATGCCGAGATCCGCGAGCTGACCCGAGAGCCGAACCTGGCCAGGGCGGCGCGGGCGGTAATGGATCTGGGGCCGAGAGCTGTGGTCGCCAAGCAAGGTGAGTACGGCGCGGCGCTGTTCACGGCGGCCGGGTTCTTCGCTCTCCCCGGGTTCCCGCTCGAAGACGTCCGCGACCCCACCGGCGCCGGCGACAGCTTCGCGGGCGGATTCCTCGGATACCTGCAAGGCTGCGGGGGCGAGATCGACGAGACCGAGCTGCGCCGAGCAATGGGATACGGCACCGTGCTCGCCTCCTTCAACGTCGAGCAGTTCGGGACCGAGCGGGTCGCCCAGCTGACCCGGCCGGAGATCGACCAGCGCTTCGATGACCTGCGGTCGATGACGCAGTTCGAGCGACTGCCGGCCTAAGGCACCGTCCCCACGCCTGAACCCGAGTTCTAGGCTCGGATAATCAGGAGGCCGGAAGCGAGCAGCGGTAGCGCCGCGGAAAGGGCGCGAAGGGCTCCGTCGAGGGGGGCGGCCAAGAGCGCCGCGTCCAGGTGGCGGGCCGTGCCGTCGGAGAGGCGCTGCTCGCCTTCGAGGGCGACAGTCCGCCGCCGCAACTCACGGACCGGGGTCGAAAGTCGCCTCTGGGCGACGCTGAGCCAGAAGCACGCGAGCACGGCGGCGGCCCCCGCAATCGCCTCGCGTGCCGAATTCACTCCAAGGGCGTTGACCCACCAGCCGGTCAGCGCAGGAAATGCCCCCCACGCCACCGCGAACCACCAGTCAGTGTGGAAGCGTCCCCCGAACAGCTCGAGGTTGTAGGCAGGCACGAGGAAGCCGCCGGCAAGGATCAGCGGGACAAGGGTCGGCGAGACGACGACCGCGCCGGCGAACCCGATCGCCAGTGCGGCCAGGAGCCCAAGGACGGCGATCGCCTTCAGCGCACGATCCGATATCCGGGTTCCGAGGGGGCGGCCGTCGAGCTCGTCGAGAGCGTGCGCGCTGAGGCCGACGGCACAGAAGAAGGCGAGCAGAGCCCAGCCGAGCCGGCTCCAGTGCAACTGGGGGGCGGCTGCGGCTCCGATCGCGACGTAGCTGAGGTGCCAAAGCGTGTAGGGCGGGTGCAGAATCGTCACCAGGTCGTGCCAACCCCCGGGGGCGAGCGCGTAGAAGGCCGGGCGCTCAGCTTCCACGACGAGTTCCCCAGATCACGATTCCGCCGCCGAGGCTCATCGGCTTCCAGTGCACCTCGCCGATCCCGGCCTCGTCCCAGATCTCGAGCTGGCGCCCTAAGGGGAAGCGTTGGTAGAAATCTTCGATGCTTGGCCCGAGGAACTTCCCGACCCGCTGCCAGTCGCGAGAGACGAGGCGGCCAAGGAGCGGTAGCCCGGCCCTGGTGTAGGCGCGCCAGAGGCCCCGAAACGGGCGGGCAGGAGGGTGGAACTCAAGGCAGGCGACCCGTCCCTGAGGCCTCACCACCCGGGCCAGCTCCCGCATGGTCGCGACGGGATCGTCGACGTAGCGCAGCAGGTAGGTGAAGGTGAGGTGGTCGAATTCCGCCTCCGCAAAGGGAAGTGCCTCGGCCTCGCCCTGAACCAACTCGATCCGGTCCGCAAGCGCCGGATCGGCCTCCAGCTTCGAGCGCGCCCGAGCCAGCATCGCCTCGCTCTGGTCGAGGCCGACGACCCTGCAGCCATAGCGACGGACGAGGGCCCGTGCGACGAGGGCGGTCCCACTGGCGACGTCGAGGACCCGTTCCCCGGGATCGGCGTCGACGGCCTCCACCATCGCCCGCCGCCAGCGGGGGTCCTGGAAGAAGGACAGGGTCGCGCCAAGCTCGTCGTAGAGTGGCGGCAGGCCCTCGAACAGCTCGAGCGCACGATCCTTTCGCGCTGACGTCGTCGCAGGCACCCGCGGAAAGGGTCCCAGAAACGCCTTGGCCGGCACATTGAAGCTGCGATACTGAGCGGCTCCGCAGACTGAGGAAGAGGAGAGGCGATGGCAACCGAGCAGCGGACCGAGGACGTTTCGGTGGACGGCGCCGGCGACGCCGGCGGCGAATCGCTCACCGTCACCGACAACCGCACCGGCAAGAGCTACAAGCTGCCGATCACCGACGGCACGGTGAAGACAATGGACCTGAGGCAGATCAAGGTATCCGAGGACGACTTCGGCTTGATGGGCTATGACCCGGCCTTCACCAACACCGCCTCCTGCCGCTCGGCGATCACCTACATCGACGGGGAGGCCGGGATCCTGCAGCACCGCGGCTACCCAATCGAGCAGCTCTGCGAGCAGTCCACATACCTCGAGGTCGCGTACCTGCTCGTCTACGGCGAGCTCCCGACGCAGGCCCAGCTCGACCTCTGGATCCACGACGTCACCCACCACACCTTCGTCCACGAGGACATCAAGAAGTTCCTTGAGGGCTTCCGCTACGACGCCCACCCGATGGGAATGCTGCTGGCCTCGGTCGGGGCGCTCTCGACCTTCTACCCGGACGCGAAGAAGCTCGACGACCCGGAGGAGCGATACCTGGCGACGATCCGGCTGATCGCCAAGATGCCGACGATGGCCGCGTTCGCTTACCGCCACAACATGGGGCTGCCCTACGTCTATCCCGACAACGATCTCTCCTATCCCGAGAACTTCCTCGGGATGCTGTTCAAGATGACCGAGTCGAAGTACGAGCCGGACGAGAGGCTGGCCCGGGCGCTCGACGTACTGTTCATCCTGCACGCCGACCACGAGCAGAACTGCTCGACCAACGCGGTGCGCGCGGTCGGGTCCTCCGACGTCGACCCCTACTCGGCGGTGGCGGCCGGGATCGCGGCCCTCTACGGGCCGCTTCACGGCGGCGCCAACGAAGCGGTGTTGCGGATGCTGCGGCGGATCGAGACGGTCGAGAGCATCCCCGACTTCCTCGAGGGCGTGAAGAAGCGCGAGGAGCGGCTGATGGGGTTCGGCCACCGCGTCTATAAGAACTACGACCCGCGGGCGAGGATCATCAAGAAGCACATGGACGGGGTGATGGAGGCGACCGCCTACAACCCGCTGGTGGAGATCGCCACCGAGCTCGAGAAGCGTGCTCTGGAGGACGAGTTCTTCACCTCGCGAAAGCTCTACCCGAACGTCGACTTCTACTCGGGGATCATCTACGAGGCGCTTCGCATCCCCACCGAGATGTTCACGGTGATCTTCGCCATCCCCCGCACCTCCGGTTGGATCGCTCAGTGGCTCGAGATGAACGACGACGTCGAGAAGAAGATCGCCCGGCCACGGCAGATCTACACGGGTGATCGCGACGTCGATTACGTGCCGATATCCGAGCGCAGCGGGCCGGAGACGATCGAGAGCCCACCGGCCCGCCGACCCGGCGGCTGAGCCCGAAGGAGACGAGCGGCGCGGGCGCTATGGTGCCCCGGTGTCCGCCTGGAAGCTGACGGTGCGCCGCGGCTCCGAAGTCAGCCGCCTGCGCTTCGACGATCTCGACGCCGCCGTCGAGCAGGCCCGCAGGGAGATCGAGGAGCTTAGGGCCGAGGGGCCGCTGCAGCGAGCCTCGATGCTGCGCTCCTTCGAGCCCTCCGAGCAGGTCAAGGCGCGGCTTGAGATCTCCGGCCGCGGATTGCTCCGCCCGCCGACCGCGGGGGTGGACCTTCGCGGCGACGGCAGCCTGGTCGCCTTCTCCGGCTCGCTCGCCCGCGAGGAGCTGCCGTCTGAGGACGGCGATCCCTTCGAGCTGGTCCGCAGGGCGCTCCAGCCCTCGCCGTGATGGGCGCTGAGTTCGAGATCCCCGAGGGGAGCGTCGCCGCCGGTCGCCGGGTGAGGCTGCCGCCCGGGGCCGAGCCCCCGTTCGTCGTCTTCGTCAACGGGGTCCGTCAGCAGCTCGGCGCCGACTACGAGATCCGCGGCGGACAGGTCGTCTTCGCCCGGCCGATCCTCAAGGAGAAGAAGCTGGGAGGGATTCGCTGGCTCTCGATGCTGGTCGGGGTCGCCGGCACCTACCGCACGCACGAGACGGTCGACGTCCAGTTCACCCGCGCCGGCAAGACCGACCTGGTCTCCGACCTGCCGGTGCTGCCGGACTGAGTTCTGGGGTCGGGTACCCAGCTCTCTCGAATCCCGGTTCAGTTGAACACGTAAAGCAGTAGGAAGGCGATCAGCGCGAAGCAGGCGCCCGCCGCCAAGATCCCCTTGTCCTCGGCGACGATCGCCGCGGTGGAGCGGTCGTCGGAGCGGTCGTAGATCAGGTAGAGGTAGCGGAAGATGCCGTAGACGACCGGGGGGATGGTGAGCATCATCTCGCTGCCGATCAGCGGCGAGTTGACCGTGTAGATCGCGTAGCTGATCACCGTGCCCGTGGTGACCAGGGAGACCATCTGGTCCAGGAAGGGCAGCGAATAGTGCTCGAGAACCGGCCGCGAGCTGGTTCCCTCGTGCAGCTCAGAGACCGCCTCCTGGCGGCGCTTGGTGAAGCCGAGGAAGAGGGCGAGCATCCCGGTGCAGAGGACCAGCCACTCCGATGCGTGGGCGTCGACCGCCTCGGCTCCGGCGACCACCCGCAGGATGAACAGACCGGCGAGGGTCATCACGTCGATGATCACCACCTGCTTCAGCCCGTAGCTGTAGGCGAGCTGGGCGGCCCCGTAGCCCAGCACCATCAGCCCGACCTGCCAGCTGACCGTCGCGAAGGCGAGCCCGAGGGCGCCGATTGCGAGCAAGGCTGCGAGCGTCAGGGCGATCGATTCGGAGAGCTCGCCCGCGGCGATCGGGCGGAAGCGCTTCTTCGGGTGCTTGCGGTCGAGCTCGACGTCGTTGAGGTCGTTGACGAAATAGCCGGCGCTGGAGACCGCGCAGAAGGCGATGAAGGTGAGGGTCGCCTCGAGCACCGCATGGGCATCGTTGAACTGACCCGAGAAGAGCAGGCCGGCGAAGACCAGGACATTCTTGATCCACTCGTGCGGGCGGGCCGTCTTCAGCGCGGCCCGGGGAGGCGAGCGACGCGGGCGAGGCGGCAGCGGCGGTCCGTTCGGCGGCGGAGCCTCGCCCTGGCTACCGTCGGGGCGGACGGTGGGGTGTTCCTCGGTGATCGCTTCCATGGCGGGAGCCGGCGGCCGCTGCCGGCGCGATCGCCGGCGACGCTCAGGTACGGTCGCGAAAGCGTAGCGCCGCCGGTCACTCGAAAAGCACACCGGGGTTCATGATCCCGCTCGGGTCGACCGCTCGCTTCGCCCCGCGCAGGGCGGCGGCGAAGGCCGCCGGCCGCTGCCGCTCATAAAAGGGGCGGTGGTCGCGCCCGACCGCGTGATGATGGGTGATCGTCCCGCCCGCCGCGACGATCGCTTCGGAGACGGCGGACTTGACCTCGTCCCACTGCTCGACTTCGCCCCCCCGGACCGCCGGGGCGATCACCGTGTAGTACGGCGCGGGGCCGTCGGGATAGACATGGGTGAAGCGGCAGCTGACGCGGGCCGAGCCCGGGCCCTGCGCGGGGGAACCGGAGGCATCGGCGAGCGCCCGCCGGGCCGTCTCCTTCACCTCGGCGTGAAAGTCCTCGAAGCGCTCCCAGGTGATCGCCGTCTCGAAGGTCTCAGCTGAGCACCCCGCAGGCGACCATCGAGTCACGCAGGTAGGGGATCCGCAGGAAGGCCGAGCGCCACTCCTCCACCGCCCCCTCGGCCTCTTCAGCCGAGGTCGGCGCTTCCGGCTCCCTCACCTCCCCCCCGTGGCCCCGGGCGATCTCCAGGGCCTGCTCCATCGGCCACCCGACCTCGTGATGCGACGCCTCGAAACCGAGCACGAGGATCGCCTCGCCCCTGCCCGGCGGCGAACATCTCCGCCTCGAGCTCGTCGAGCAGGCGGCAGTTCGACGGATGAAGGCCCGACTGCGAGATCTCCCGCACGGCCTCCGCGCCGGCGGCGAAGCCGCCGAAGCCGACCGCCCGGGAGAGCTTGAAGCGGGGGCGCTCCCGGACCCGTACCCATGCCTCGGTGATCACCCCGAGGATCCCCTCGGAGCCGAGCAGCATCCGGTCGGGTGAGGGACCCGCGCCCGAGCCCGGCAACCGCCTGCTCTCCCAGCTCCCCCGCGGGGTGAGCGCCCGCACCGAGGAGACGAGGTCGTCTATGTGGGTCTCGAGGGTCGCGAAATGCCCGCCGGCGCGGGTCGCGATCCAGCCGCCTAGGGTGGAGAACTCGAAGGACTGCGGGAAGTGGCGCAGGGTGAGTCCGTGTTCGCGAAGCTGGCGCTCGAGCGAGGGCCCGGTGGTTCCCGCCTGGATCCGCGCCGCGAGGGAGACGGGGTCGACCTCGAGGACGCGGTCGAGCCGCCGCAGGTCGAGTGTGACCACCGGGACATCCTCGCCGAGTCGCGGCTCGATCCCACCGACCACACTGGTGCCTCCGCCGAAGGGGACGACCGCCGCCCCCTGCTCCTCGCTCCAGGCGAGAACCAGCTCGACATCCGACTCGTCCGCGGGGAATGCGACGAGGTCGGGAGGGTTGGGGAACTCGCCCCGGTAGCCGCGGACCACATCGCGGTAGGCCTTGCCCAGCGAGTGTGAGACCCGCTCGTAAGGGGCGTCGCTGAACAGGCCGTCGAAGGCCCCCGGCGCCTTCATCCGCGGGGGGCGGAGCTCGACTTCGCCGAGCCCGACCGGCCCGGCGATCGGAGGGCCGCCGAAACCGAGGCGCTCGGCGACCGAGGCGGCGGTCGCCTCCAGCTCCGCCGGCGAAGGCTGCTGGTCCTCATACCCCCAACCCCAGTGCTTGAGCCGGCGCTCCGGCCCTACCAGTGCACGCCCTTCATCAGGTGCGCGAAGGCGACCTGCTCGGTCGATGCCTCCTTCTCGATCTCCTTCGCCCCCTTCTCACCCTTCGCCGCCTTCGAGTCGGGGAAGAGCTTGTATGCAGTGTTGAGCACGGCATCGGAAGCCTTTGGCGCCACCGCGTAGAGCAGCTCGCCGAAGTTGCCGAGCCGGGTCGCGACCTTCTTCGGCTTGGTGATCATCGCGTCGGTGATCATCTCCGCCGCCTCGTCCGGGGTGATCGTCGGGAAGGCGTCATACATCTTCGTCGGGGCGATCATCGGGGTCCGCACCAGCGGCATGTGGATGGTCGTGATGTGCACGCCGTCCTCGACCACCTCCGAAGCGATACAGCGGCTGAACGCGTCAAGCGCCGCCTTCGAGGCGACGTAGGCCGAGAACCGCGGCGTGTTGGTCTGAACCCCGATCGAGCTGATGTTGATGATGTGGCCCGAGCGGCGCTCGGTCATGGTCGGCAAGCAGGCTGAGGATCAGCCGCAGAGAGCCGAAGTAGTTGAGCTGCATGGTCCGCTCGTAATCGTGGAAGCGGTCGTATTCGAGCTTCACCGATCTGCGGATCGAGCGGCCGGCGTTGTTGACCAGGACGTCGACGTGACCGTGCTCCTCGAGCACCTCCTGGGCCATCCGCTCGACGTCGGAAAGGTCGGCGAGATCGGCGCGGTGGATGTGGGCGGCGCCGCCTTCCGCCTCGATCTGGGCCTTGGTCTCCTCGAGCTTCTCCGGGGTGCGGGCGACCAGCAGCACCGTCGCCCCGGCTCTTGCGCACCTGATCGCAGCGGCCTTGCCGATCCCCGAGGAGGCGCCCGTGATCAGCACCACCTTGCCCCCGACCGACCCGGAGAGGGAGCGGTCCTTGAACAGGTCCGGGTCGAGGTTCCGCTCCCAGTAGTCCCAGAGCTTGTCAGCGTAGGTTTCCAGCGGCGGCACCGAGATCCCGCTGCCCTCCAGCGCTTCCAGGGTATTGGTGCAGTCAAAGCGGGTCGGGTAGTTGACGTAGTTGAGTACCGACTCGGGGATCCCCAGGTCGTGGAGGGCCTGGTTGCGGATCCGCTTCACCGGTGGAAGCATCATCAAGCCGCCGCGAACCGCCGGGGGGATAATTTCGAACATCTTCGGGTCCAGCCGCATCGACATCTGCGGGGCGTTGGCGGAGCGCGAGAACAGGTTGATCACCTGGCCGGCGCTCTTCGGGCTGGGGTCGGTCAGCGAGAACGCCTTGCGGTCGAGCCCCGGCTTGTGGGCGATGTGATCGATCGCCCCGGCGACGAAATCGACCGGCACCAGGTTGATCTCCTTGCCCTCGACCCCGACCGTCGGCATCCACGGCGGCAGGGCATTGCGGAGCCGCTGGATCAGCTTGAAGAAGTAGTAGGGCCCGTCGACCTTGTCCATCTCCCCGGTCTCCGAGTCACCGACGACGATCCCGGGCCGGTAGACCCGCCACGGTCGCGAGCACTCCTCCCGGACGACCCGTTCGGACTCGTGCTTGGTGCGGAAGTAGGGGTGGGTATCGAGGTTCTCGGCCTCCTCGAACATCTCCTCGCGCCAGGTCCCCTTGTAGAGACCGGCGGCGGCTATCGAGCTGACCATGTGAAAGCAGCCGGCCTCGATCGCCTCGGCCAGTGCGACCGCGTGGCGGGTTCCCTCGATGTTGGCCACCTGCTGGCTCTGGGCGTCGGCGGTCATGTCATAGATCGCCGCCAGGTGGAAGAAGTGGTCGACCTCCCCCTTCAGCTCGGATACCTCGGCCTCCGAGACCCCGAGACGCGGCTCCGCGAGATCCCCGACCACCGCGACGACCCGGTCGCCGTCCACCCCCCACTGGTTGCGGAGCTCCTCGAGGCGCCCCCGGGAGCCCTCGCGGACGAGGACGTAGATCTTCCCCTCGCGCTGGAGCAGGAGCTCGACCAGGTGGCGGCCGATGAAGCCGGTCGCTCCGGTCACGAAGTAATTCATCTCTCCTCCTCAGTTCGCCGCGAGCCAACGCCGAATTTGGGCAAATCCGGCCTCGCGGGCACCCTACACTCTGCTCAGTGGCGCTTCACCTCGATCCATTCGAGCAGTCTCCCCTCCCCGGGGAACAGCGCGCACGTGCAGCCGACGTCGCCCCGGAATGGCGGGTCGCCCGCCATGGAATAGAGGTGATCGCCCACGGAGCGATGGTCTGCCCGGGTTGCGCCGCCCCGCTCGCCCTGGGCGCCGCGGTGCCGGCCGCCGGGGCGCTGCGCTGCGGCTTCTGCGGGCACGCCGGGCGAGCCCGGGAGTTCCTCGTCCGCGATGTCTTTGACACGGTCGCGAACGAGGCCTACATGATCGCCCGCCTGCCGGGTTGAGGGTGGGCGCCGAAGCCGGATCGCCGGCTTCTCGCGTCGCATAGAATCAATCGGGAATGGCTGAGACAGCCACTGTCCAAATCGAGATGCCGGCGATGGGCGAGTCGGTGACCGAGGGGACGGTGCTCGAGTGGCACGTCGCCGAGGGCGACACGGTCGCCGAGGGCGACACCGTGGTCGAGGTCTCGACCGACAAGGTCGACGCCGAGGTCCCGGCGCCGGCCTCGGGGACGATCACCAAGCTGCTGGTCGAGGTCGACGCCGTGATCGAGGTCGGCGCGCCTCTCGCCGAGATGGAGCCCGGTGAGGCCGGCGACGCCGGGGCCGAGCAGGCCGCCCAGGGCGGTGCCCCCGCCTCTCCCGTGTTGCCGGAGGCGGCCCCTGGGGCGCCCGACGGGGACGGTGTCAAGGTGACCCCGGTTGCGAGGCGGGCGGCGGCCGCCAACGGCGTCGACCTGGGGCTGGTCAGCGGCTCCGGCGCAGGCGGCAAGGTACGCAAGGAGGATGTCCTCGCCGCCGCCGACGGCAACGGGGCGGCGCCCGCTGCCGCGGGCCAGGCCAAGGCCCTTCGCGGGCCGGCGGCGATGCTCGCCCAGGCGATGGACGAGAGCCGCGAGGTGCCGACCGCGACCTCGTTCCGGACGATCGCGGTCGACACCCTGGACGCCAAGCGCAAGGCGCTCAACGGAGTGCTGAAGGAGCGCGGGATGAAGGTCTCCTTCACCCACCTGGTCGCCTGGGCGATCGTCCAGGCGGCGAAGCAATGGCCGGTGATGGTGCGCACCTTCGAGGTCCGCGACGGCAAGCCTTTCGCGATCGAGGGCAAACCGGTCAACCTCGGAATCGCCGTCGATGTCGAGCGCAAGGACGGCTCGCGCAGCCTCATGGTGCCGGCGATCAAGGGCGCCGACCGGGTCGACTTCACCGCCTTTCACAGCTACTACGAGGAACTGATCACCAAGACCCGGGAGAACGCGCTCACCGCGGACGACTTCCAGGGCACCAACATCTCGCTGACAAATCCGGGCGGGATCGGGACGATCGCCTCGGTCCCGCGACTGATGTCAGGGCAGAGCGTGATCATCGCGACCGGCTCGATCGCCTACCCGCCCGAATGGGCGAACGCCTCAGCGGAGCGGATCAAGTCGCTCGGGGTCTCGAAGGTGATGACGATGACCTCGACCTATGACCACCGGGTGATCCAGGGCGCCGAGTCGGGCTCGTTCCTACGCAGCATCGAGCAGTTTCTTCAGGGTGAAGAGAGCTTCTACGAGGAGGTCGCCCGATCGCTGGGGATCGAGGAGGCCGTGGTCTCCAACGCCCACCCGGCGTCGGCGTCGGCGACCCCGCTGCCTACGGCCCCGGCGGCCCCGGCGGCCCCGGCGGCCCAACCCAGCGAGGAGCTGCTGGCGGCCGTGCAGGCTGCAACCTCACTGCTCAAGGCCTACCGCACCCACGGCCACCTCGCAGCCCACCTGGACCCGCTCGGCAGCGAACCCCGCGGCGACCCGGCGATCCAGCCCGAGAACCTCAACCTGACCCCGGAGCTGATGTCGCAGATCCCGGCGTCGATCCTGCGGATCGGCGTCCCCGGCGAGACCCTGCTGGAGGCGCTGCCGCGGATGCGCGACGCCTACTGCGGCACCGTCGGCTACCAGTTCGAGCACCTCTCCTCCCACCAACAGCGGATGTGGCTGCGGGAGATGATCGAGACCGGTGCCAGCCGACAACCGCTCTCCGCCGAGGAGAAGCGGCGCCTGCTCGAGCGCCTCGTCGACGTCTTCGAGTTCGAGCGCTTCATCGAGAAGGCATACCTGGGCCAGAAGATGTTCTCGATCGAGGGGATCGACGTCGTCGTCCCGATGCTCGACGAGATGGTCACCCTGGCGTTGCGAGGCGGCGCCCGCGAGGTGGTCTTCGGCATGGCTCACCGTGGGCGGCTCAGCGTGCTCGCTCACAACCTCGGCCGGCCGCTGGAGGGCATCTTCGCCGAGTTCGAGGGCTCGAAGGCGATCGAGTCGGTGAAGGCGGTGGCGGCGATCCCGCACGGCGGCACCGGCGACGTCAAGTACCACTACGGCCACGCCGGCGTCTACGAGACCCACGCCGGCGAGAAGATCGACGTCCGCCTCTATCCCAACCCGAGCCATCTCGAGTTCGTCGACCCGGTGGTGGTCGGCGCCACCCGTTACGAGCAGGATCTGATCGAGGGCTCCAACCTCGACCATGACCCGAAGCGCGCCGTACCCGTCCTCCTGCATGGCGACGCGGCCTTCCCCGGCCAGGGCGTCGTCGCCGAGACCTTCAACCTGCAGGCGCTCGAGGGCTACTCCACCGGGGGGACGATCCACATCATCCAGAACAACCAGGTGGGGTTTACGACAGATCCCGAGGAGGCCCGTTCCACCCCCTACGCGGCCGATATGGCAAAGGGATTCAACGTCCCGATCGTCCACGTCAACGCCGACGACGTCGAGGCTTGCTCCGGGGCGGTGCGGCTGGCGATGGCATACCGGGAGCGCTGGGGCCGCGACATCGTGATCGACGTGATCGGCTATCGCCGCTACGGCCACAACGAGACCGACGAGCCGGCCTACACGCAGCCACAGATGGCGGCGAAGATCAAGGCTCACCCGCCGGTCTCGGAGATCTACGCCGAGAAACTGATCTCCGAGGGGGTGGTCAGCGCCGAGGACGTGAAGGCAGATCAGGAGGAGCGCCGGGCAGCGCTCAGCGCGACCCTGAAGGGGCTGCGCGAGAAGATGGAGCTGGGCGATTACGAGGACCCGACCGTGACCACCACCGGCACCGGGGAGCTCGACCGCACCGCCAGCCCGCCGGTCGCCACGGCGGTCGCCGAGGAGAAGCTGCGCTCCCTGAACGAGCGCCTGATCGGGGTCCCGGAGAGCTTCACCATCCACCGCAAGCTGCGCAAGCCGCTGCAGAAGCGGCTGGCGGCAGTCGAGGAGGGAGGGATCGAGTTCGGTCTCGGCGAGAGCCTCGCCTTCGCCTCGCTGCTGACCGAGGGCGTCCACATCCGCCTCACCGGCCAGGACACCGAGCGCGGCACCTTCTCACACCGCCACCTCGTCCTCCATGACGAGAAGACCGGGCTCGAGTACTGCCCGATGCAGCATCTCGAGGATGCGACAGCGCCATTCGAGCTCTACAACAGCCCCCTTTCGGAGGCCGCCTGCCTTGGCTTCGAGTACGGGTACTCGGCCGCCAACTCCAAATCGCTCGTCCTCTGGGAGGCTCAGTTCGGCGACTTCGCCAACTCCGCCCAGGTGATCATCGACAGCTTCATCGTCTCGGGGGAGGCGAAGTGGGGGCAGACCAGCCGCCTGACGCTGCTGCTGCCGCACGGCTACGAGGGCTCCGGGCCGGAGCACTCGAGCGCCCGGATCGAGCGCTTCCTGGCCCTCGGCGCCGAGGGCAACATCCGGATCGCCAACCCGACCACGCCGGCCCAGTACTTCCACCTGCTGCGGCGCCAAGCCCTGGTCCGCAAGGCGCGGCCCCTGGTCGTCTTCACCCCGAAGGGCCTGCTACGGCTGCCGCGGGCCTCCTCATCGCTCAAGGAGCTGACCGATGGCGAGTTCCACTACATCCTCGAGGACCCGGCGGCGAGCGGCCGCCGCGAGGCGATCGAGCGCCTGGTGCTGTGCACGGGCAAGATCTACTACGACCTCGATGCCAGCGAACGGCGCGCCTCGGCCGAGAAGGTCGCCGTCGCCCGGGTCGAGTACCTCTATCCATTCGCCGCCGATCAGCTCAGCGCCATGATCGCCTCCTATCCCAACCTCAAGGAGATCGTCTGGGTCCAGGAGGAGCCTCGCAACATGGGGGCCTGGAAGGTGATGTCGCGGCGCATCCCCCACGTGCTCCCGGAGGGCATCGGCCTCGGCTACATCGGCCGCCCGGGGCGGGCGAGCCCCGGCGAGGGCTACTCGATCGCCCACGCCCGAGAGCAGGAGCGGATCGTGCTCACCGCGCTCTCGGTCGAGGCCGAGCCGCAGTTGCCCTGAACCGGGGACTGAGGACCGAGGTCGGGACGCTCAGAGGAGCGCCGCGCGACGGATCCGGGCCGTGGTCAGCGCCTCGCCGCAGCGCGGGCAGATGCGGAGCCTCGACCAGGAGCGATGCGCCTCGCCGCAGGAGCCGCAGCGATAATGCCTCTCGAGCCCGACGAGCTTGCGGGCATCCGCCGGGATGATGTTCGGTTGAACCGGGATCGCGCTCATACCCCAATCTTCGGACGCGGCGGCTGAAACCCATATGGCCCCCGGTACAGAATCGGTGCTTCGTCCATGGACGTTGTGGCAGGTATCTTGGAACGGCATGGCACAGAGTTCGAGAGCGCTGCGAAAGCCGGTGCCTGGACGTTTGTTCGCCTGGGTGAAAGTGATCTCCTGGGTCGAGCTGACCGTGTTCGCGGCGCTGATCTTCTTCTGGCTCGCGCCCGGGTTCGAGAGCGAGACCTCGATCTTCGGGCTCGCCCACGGGCTCGGGTTTGTCGCTTTGTGCCTGGTGATATGGGCCTGCGTGCTTCGCCACGAGGCGCCCTACACACTGCTGGCAGCAACCCTGACGCCGGTCGGGCCGGTCGGCAGCGTGGTCGCGATCGAGCTGATCGAACGCAAACAATGGGGAATCGCCAAGCCGGCCGAGCTTTCCTCCGAGCCGGGCTTGACGAAGGGGGTGGCGGCGAGTGTAGAATCTCCCCAATAGAGGGATCGAGTCAGATCCCTCGTGTAGGGAGAATCACCAGTTCTTCATAAGCTCGCTCCGGGGGCTTGTCCTTCGGGGTGAACGCGTCGGCATCCCTCCCTGGCTACCGACGCGCTGGCGTGGCGAGGGCCGTGCGGACCCCCTGCCTCCCGCGGCCCCGTCACGCCCCTTCTTTCTTCGCCCCGCCCCTACCGATGTTGCACGGGCTGGTCGAGATCAGCGTCGTGCGTCCGCGGAATCGCTGGTAGATGTCGTAGTCGGCGTCGGTGTCCGCCGGAAGGAGCGGCTCCGTGGTCGTGAAGAGGATGCGGCCCCCGGAGGCCCGGAGGAACTGGGGAGCATCGAATGGTTCATCTCCTACCTCACCTGTCCCGCAGCCCCCTCAGCACCGTCTGCAGGATCCCCTCGTTGCGAAGGTAGCGGACCTCGTTCGGGGTGTCGAGGCGGACCGTGGCCTCGAAGCGGGCGACCTCCCGGCCGTCGCGGGTGGCGCTCACCTCGACCGTCTTCGCCTCGCCGTCGCGGAGGTCGGAGACGTCGATGGTCTCCTCGCCGGTGAGGCCGAGCGAGGCGGCCGACTCACCCGCCGGGAACTGCAGCGGCACTACGCCCATCCCGATCAGGTTGGAGCGGTGGATGCGTTCGAAGCTCTCGGCGATCACCGCACGGACACCGAGCAGCTTCGTCCCCTTCGCCGCCCAGTCGCGCGAGGACCCCGAGCCGTACTCCTTGCCGGCGAGGACGACCAGGGGCACGTCCTCCGCCGCGTAGGTCATCGCCGCCTCGTAGATCGACGTCTCCTCTCCGTCGGGCCAGTGGCGGGTGAAGCCGCCCGCCCTTTCGACCAGCTGGTTGCGGAGGCGGATGTTGGCGAAGGTGCCGCGGATCATCACCTCGTGGTTGCCGCGCCGCGAGCCGTAGGAGTTGAAGTCGCGGGGCTCCACTCCCTGCTCGATCAGCCATAGGCCGGCGGGGCTCTGCTTCTTGATCGCCCCGGCGGGGGAGATGTGATCGGTGGTGATCGAGTCCCCGAGCAGGGCGAGGACGCGTGCGCCGTTGATCGGCTCGACCGGCTCAGGCTCGGCCGGCATCCCTTCGAAGAAGGTCGGGCGGCGGACGTAGGTCGAATCCGGCCAGTCGTAGCGCTCGCCCTCCGGGACCTCCACGGCATTCCAGCTCTCGTCGCCCTCGAACACCTCGCCGTAGCTCTTGGTGAACATCTCCGAGCGGATCGAGCGCCCGACCACGTCCTTGATCTCGCCTGAGTCCGGCCAGATGTCCCGCAGGTAGACCGGCTCGCCGTCGGAGCCCTGGCCGAGCGGCTCGCCGATCAGATCGACGTCCATGCGCCCCGCAAGCGCGTACGCGACCACCAGCGGCGGCGAGGCCAGGTAGTTGGCCTTGACGTCCTGGTTGATGCGGCCCTCGAAGTTGCGGTTTCCGGAGAGCACCGCGCAGACCGCCAGGTCGCGCTCGGCGATCGCCGCGGAGATCTCCGGCGCCAGCGGGCCCGAGTTTCCGATGCAGGTTGTGCAGCCGTAACCCACCAGGTTGAACTGCAGCGCGTCGAGATATCCGGTGAGCCCCGCCGTCTCCAGGTAGTCGGTGACCACGGTCGAGCCCGGCGCGAGCGAGGTCTTCACCCACGGCTTTCGCCCGAGGCCGCGCTCGACCGCGTTGCGGGCGAGCAGGCCGGCGCCGACCATGACGCTCGGGTTAGAGGTGTTGGTGCAGCTGGTGATCGCCGCGATCACCACGCGGCCGTGGTCGAGCTCGAAGCTGGTGCCGTCCGCGAGCTGAACCTCGATACCGTCGCCACTGCCGAGCTCGGCGGTGGCGGTCGCCGCGGCGCCGCTGACCGGCTGGCGCGGCTTGCCCCGCTCGTCGTCATCGGCCTCGGCCGGCGGGTCGGAGGCTGGGAATGACTCCTCGATCGCCTCGTCGCGGCCGTTCCCCACCCGCACGGCATTCTCCGGGTCGAACTCCTTCATCGCCTCCAGGAACGCCTGCTTGGCGTCCGCCAGCGGCACCCGGTCCTGGGGGCGCTTCGGCCCGGCGATGCTCGGCTCGACGTCGCCGAGGTCCAGCTCCAGGAGGTCGGAGAAGGTCGGGTCCTCGGAGCCCTCTTCGTGGAACATCCCCTGCTCGCGCGCGTAGGCGTCGACCAGCTCGATCGTCTCGGTCGGACGGCCCGTGAACTCGAGGTAACGAAGGGTCTCGGCGTCGACCGGGAAGATCGCGCAGGTCGAGCCGAACTCCGGCGACATGTTGCCGATCGTCGCCCGGTCGGCGAGGCCCAGCGTCGCAAGTCCCGGTCCGAAGAACTCGACGAATTTGGAGACGACCCCCCGCTCGCGCAGCATCTCGGTCACCGTGAGGACGAGATCGGTCGCAGTGGCTCCCTCGGGAAGCTCGCCTTCGAGGCGGAAGCCCAGCACCTGCGGCAGCAGCATCGAGATCGGCTGGCCGAGCATCGCCGCCTCGGCCTCGATCCCGCCGACTCCCCAGCCCAGCACCCCGAGGCCGTTGACCATGGTCGTGTGAGAGTCGGTTCCGACCAGCGTGTCGGGATAGGCGAGCAGGCCACCCTCGCTCTCGCGGCTGTAGACGACCTGCGAGATGTACTCGAGGTTGACCTGGTGGCAGATCCCGGTCGCCGGCGGGACCACCCGGAAGTTGTCGAAGGCGTGCTGGCCCCACTTCAGGAACGAGTAGCGCTCGCGGTTGCGCTCGAATTCCCGCTCGGCGTTGGTGGCGAAGGCGCGCGGGTTCCCGAAGGCGTCGACCTGGACCGAGTGGTCGATCACCAGGTCGACGTCGACCAGGGGGTTGATCGCCGCCGGGTCACCGCCGATCTCCTCCATCGCGTCGCGCATCGCGGCCAGGTCGACGACCGCCGGGACGCCGGTGAAGTCCTGCATCAGGACGCGCGCCGGCTGGTAGGGGATCTCGGCGCTGGGCTCGGCACCCGCCTCCCAGGTGGCGATCGCCTCGACATCGGCGGAGGTCACGGACTCGCCGTCCTCGAGGCGCAGCACGTTCTCCAGCAGCACCTTGATCGAGTACGGCAGGCGGGCGACGTCGAAGCGCTGTTGGAGTGCGTCGAGTCGGTGGATCTCGTAGCTGCGCCCGCCCACCTCGAGGGTCGCCCGGGATCCGAAGGAGTCGCTGCTCATCGACACCGCCTCATCTCTTATCGGTCTGGCCGGAGGCGACCTGGTGGGCGGCCCTCTGACCGGCTCCCCCGGAGACGCTGCGGGTCGCCAGCCTCGGCGCCGCCAGGGCGAAGTGGGCGAGCGCCCGCTGCTGCGGGGTCGCCACGGTCACCTCGACGCTGTCGCGCTCGATAGCCCGCACCACCGCCGCTCCGACCGCGCCCGGGGTCGACGTCCCCAGCCCGGGTGGAGCCTTCGCTCCGGCGTCGGCGAACATGCCGGCGTCGCGGATGAAGCCGGGGGCGACGATCGAGGAGCCGACGCCGCTGCCGTGAAGGTCGGTGCGAAGCCCGAGGGAGAAGCCCCGCAGTCCGAACTTGGTCGCGTTGTAGACGGCCGAGCGGGGGCTAGGCGCCTTGCCGGAGAGCGAGGCGACGAAGACCAGGTGCCCGGCGCCGCGCTCCAGCATCCCGGGCAGCAGCGCGTGGGCGAGCAGCATCGGCGCCTCGAGGTTGACCCGCAGCGCCCGCTCCACCTCGGTCGCGGCGAAATCCTCCAGCCGCCCCGTGCCCGGCAGGCCGGCGTTGGCGACCAGGATGTCGACCTCCGCGGCGGCCGCGGCGAGATCGATCGCCGCCCCGGGGTCAGCGAGATCGGCGGGAATCGCCCGGTGCCCGTCGCCGGGCAGCGCCTCGGCCATCTCGGCGAGGGCATCGGCCTTGCGGCTGCTCAGGGCGAGCCTCGTCCCTCGCTCGGCGAGCGCCGTGGCGATCGCACGGCCGAGACCCCCGGTTGCCCCGGTCAGAAGTGCTGTTCGGCCGGCTGGGTCCACCTGCCTGAACCTACCACCGGGACGGAGCCGGCCGGCCTCAGGAAACGTCGCGGCGCTGGGAGATTGCCGCGGCGAGTGCCGCGACCGCCGCCGCGTAACCGAGGTACCGCCAGCTCGGCTCCGCTGAAGCCGAGCGATCCCAGCGATTCGCCGTCGGCCGAGAGCCACGGCAGGGCGAAACGCCCCGCCTGCGGACTTCGAACCTGCACCGAGGCGCCGCCATCGCCTCGCGCCGTCAATTCCTCGAGGCCATCACCTGGGGATCGTCGAGCAGCGCGCCGGCGAGGTTGAGCCTCTGCTTCATCCCGGTCGAGTAGCCCTTGACGGGCTTGCTGCCGGCCGACTCGAGCCCGACCAGGGCCAGGATCTCGTCAACCCGTCCGACCGGGATGCCCACGGCTCGGGCCAGAACCCGCAGGTGGTTGCGGCCCTTGCGACCCGGGTGGAACCCCGAGGTGTCGAGCACTGCTCCGACCGTCGTCGTCGGCTTTTCGAGCCGGGCGTAGTCGCGGCCGTCAATGGTGGCGCTGCAGGCGCTCGGCCGAGGCGGGCCAAGCAGCAACCGCAGGGTGGTTGTCTTTCCAACCCCGTTGGGGCCGAGGAATCCCAACGAGCCGGGCGCCACCGAGAAGCTGAGGTCGTCCACCGCCAGGGTGCGGCCGTAGCGCTTGCTCAGCGAGCGGATCTCGATCATCGGGCGCCGAACCCAATCACAGAAGCCGGGCGAGGTCCGATCCCTGATCCGGGCATCGTCTAGGCTCGCAGCAGCCAACCGCGACGAAGGGAATGTGAGTGAAGCTGTACGTCTGCTGGGGAACCTTCCAGACCATCCGCCCCGGCGGGCACCCCTGCGCCAACGCCGACGCCGCCCTGCGCGAGGCGGGTTACGGGCCCGAGGTGATCAAGGTCCACGGGCTGGGCGTGGGACCGCTGAAGTGGATGACCGAGGGACGCAAGGAGGTCAAGGAGCTGACCGGCCAGCCGGCGGTGCCGGTGCTGGTGACCGACGACGGCGAGGCGATCGCCGACTCGCAGGCGATCATCGCCTGGGCCGAGAAGCACCCGGCGAGCTCGGCCGTGGCGGGCTGAGCGGTGCTGGTCGCGATCGCCGGCGGCCACGGCCAGATCGCGCTCCGCCTCACCCGGTTGCTGAGCGCGGGCGACGACGAGGTGATCGGTCTGATCAGGGACCCCGCCCAGTCCGAGGAGGTGCGAGCCGCCGGCGCCGAGCCGGTCCTCTGCGACCTCGAGGGCGACTGCGAGGTCGCCGAGGCGATCGGGGAGGCGGAGGCGGTCGTCTTCGCCGCGGGAGCCGGGCCCGGCAGCGGCGAGGCGCGCAAGCGGACCATGGACCTCGGCGGGGCCCTGAGGCTGATCGACGGCGCGCGGGCGCGGGGAGTCGATCGCTACGTGATGGTCAGCGCGATCGGCGCCGCGGACCCTCCCGAAGACGGCGGCGGGATGTTCGGCGAGTACCTGCGGGCGAAGGCTGAGGCCGACCGGGCCCTGCGAGAGAGCGGCCTTGACTTCACGATTGTCCGCCCCGGCATGCTCACCGACGAGCCCGGCGGTGGCCGGGTCGCCCTCGGCGAGCGGCTCGAGCCGGAATCGATCAGTCGCGACGACGTCGCCGCGATCCTTGCGGCCGTGCTGCGCGCGCCGGGAGCCGCGGGCAGGAGCTTCGACGCCGTCGCCGGGCAGACTCCGGTCGCCGAAGCAGTCGCCGCGCTCTAGCTTCCTTTTGTGCGTAGCAGCCACTAAATCTGCCATCCCTTGGCGAACGACCAGGGAATCCTCTACAGTGCCGCGAACTGAATAACCGGTAATGCCGAGTCCCGGGCCACCTAGAGCCCGGGAGCGGGGGAACCAACGAAGCATGGGGCGAACCCACCCAGGTGGGAGCGCAGGCTCCTTTAGCGCCAGCCCGACAGCTAACCCCGCAGGCCGACAAAGGAGATCGGTTTGTTTTCGAACATCCGAAGGATCAAGGCGGGGTTGGCGGCATGCGGCGCGGTCGTGGCCGTGCTCGCGCTCGCCCCGGCCGGGGCATCGGCCGCGTGCGGGAGCTCCGGTGGGATCAATCCGGGGGGCCGCGCCTGCGCCCCGACGAGCAAGGCGCGGCTGGTCCGCGGCAAGGCGGTCGCCCCAACCAACGCCCCGGCGCGGGTCAAGGCCGTGATCGCCGCGGCCAACCGGATCCGAAACAAGCCCTACATCTGGGGCGGCGGCCACGGCCGTTGGGAGGACAGCGGCTACGACTGCTCGGGCTCGGTCAGCTACGCGCTGCACGGCGGCAACTTCCTCTCCAGCCCGCTCCCCTCGGGGCCGCTGGAGAGCTGGGCCCATCGCGGCCGTGGACGCTGGATCAGCGTCTTCGCCAACTCCGGCCACGCCTATGCGGTGATCGCAGGGCTGCGCTGGGACACCTCGATGACGCCCGGCAACGGTCCCGGCTGGAGCAAGCAGATGCGCGCCTCCGCCGGCTACGTAGTCCGCCATCCAAGCGGCTACTAGCCGCAGCGGCCAAACAGATTGTGTGCGGAAGGCCCGGGCGGCCATCGAGCGCCCGGGCCTTCCGGCGCGCCGGGGACGGCTCCTATACCGTTGTGCCGGGGTTGCGGCCGGGACCTGATCGGCTGCGCATCCGGGAGCGGAGGAGAAGACGGCACCAACCACGGCAAGCGAACAGTCCCGGTCCCCCGGGGACGCGGGCGAGAGCGCCGCGGTCCCTGACATCCGCCTCAGCGGCCTGACCAAGCGCTACGGCGAGGTCGTCGCCGTCGACGGGATCGACTTGGAGATCGCCGAAGGGGAGTTCTTCACGATGCTCGGGCCCTCCGGTTCCGGGAAGACGACGACGCTGCGGATGATCGCCGGTTTCGAGCGCCCGACGGCGGGTTCGGTCGAGCTGGCCGGCGCCGACGTGGTCGCGCTGCCTCCCTATGACAGGGCCGTGAACACGGTCTTCCAGGATTACGCCCTCTTCCCGCATATGAGCGTCGCCGGGAACGTCTCCTACGGGCTGCGAGTCGCGAGGGTGCCGAAGGACGAGCGCGCCCGGCGCCGCGAAGAGGCGCTGGAGATGGTGCGGCTCTCCGGCTACGGCGAGCGCAAGCCGAGCGAGCTCTCCGGGGGCCAGCGCCAGCGGGTCGCGCTGGCCCGGGCAATCGTCAACCGCCCCAGGGTCCTGTTGCTCGATGAGCCGCTCGGTGCCCTCGACCTGAAGCTTCGCGAGCAGATGCAGATGGAGCTGAAGACGATCCAGGGAGAGGTGGGGATCACCTTCGTCTACGTCACCCATGACCAGGACGAGGCGCTGACCATGAGCGACCGGATCGCCGTCTTCAACGAGGGGCGGATCAAGCAGGTCAGCCCGCCGACGGAGCTCTACGAGCATCCGCAGAACGCCTTCGTCGCCGGCTTCGTCGGCGTATCGAACCTACTCGAGCGCGACGGCCAGCGGTTCACGATCCGCCCGGAGAAGATCAAGATCATCGATCCGGGCGCCGGCCCGACGGGCTCCGCACGGAGCCCGGGGCGGGTGGTCGACGTCGCCTACGTGGGCATGGTCACCCGCTACACGGTCGCGCTCGACGCCGGGGGAGAGCTTCAGGTCGTTCGCCAGAACCAGGAGACCACGTCGGCTGACGCGATCTCCGAGAGCGGACGGGAGGTCGTCGTCGGATGGAGGCCGGAGCACGCGGTCGCCGTCCGCGAGGAAAAGGAAAACGAGGAGGAGGAATCACCGTGAGGAAGCCTGAGGCCCACCCCGCGCGGGTGGCATGGCTGTCGATCGCCGGTCTCGTCGCCTTCATGCTGGCGCTCGCCGGGTGCGGGAGCAGCAGCAGCGACACGACCGGCTCCACTGCCGGGGAGCTGCAGAAGGTCGGCAAGGGAGAGGGCAAGCTCGACCTGGTCGCATGGCCGGGATACGTCGCCGACCCATGGATGTCGGACTTCGCCAAGCAGACCGGCTGCAAGGTCAGCGTCAAGGAGGCCGGCACCTCCTCGGAGATGGTCTCGCTGATGCGCACCGGCCAGTACGACGGCGTCTCCGCGTCGGGGAACGCCTCACTGCAGCTGGTCTCGGGAGGAGACGTCGACCCTGTCAACGTCGACCTGGTGCCCAACTACAAGACGATCTTCTCCGACCTCAAGAACCAGCCCTACAACACGGTCGACGGGGTCAACTACGGGATCCCGCACGGGCGGGGCGCGAACCTGCTGATGTGGAACTCGAAGGACGTGAAGCCCGCGCCGACCTCCTGGGACGTGATGCTCGACCCGAAGAAGGCGACCAAGTACAAGGGCAAGATCAGCGCCTACGACGACTACATCTACATCGCCGATGCGGCCGTCTACCTGAAGTACCACGACAAGGGCCTGGGGATCGAGAACCCCTACGAGCTCAACCAGAAGCAGTTCGACGCCGCGATCAACCTGCTCAAGGAGCAGAAGCCGAATGTCGGCGAGTACTGGTCGAGCGCGACCAAGCAGATCGCCTCGTTCGCCAACAGCGACTCAGAGGTCGGCACCACCTGGCAGTACCAGTACTTCGCCCTGAAGGGCGAGGGACACCCGGTGGCGTCGAGCCCGGCGAGTCAGGGGTTCGTGCCGAAGGAAGGAGCGACCGGCTGGTCGGACACCTGGATGATCAGCTCCAGCGCCAAGCATCCGAATTGCATGTACAAGTGGATGAACTTCATCGTCTCGCCCTCGGCGAACGCTGAGGTCGCCCAGTACTTCGGAGAGGCGCCGGCGCAGAGCAAGGCCTGCGCCAAGCAGACCCTGACCGCCGCCGCGAAGGCGATCGGGGTTGACCCGAACCCCGGGTTCTGCAACCAGTACCACGCAGCGGACCCGAGCTTCTGGAAGCGGGTCTACTACTGGATCACGCCGGTCGCAGATTGCGGCAGACGGCAACACCGACTGCAAGGACAACAACGCCTGGATCCAGGCGTGGACGGACATCAAGGGGTGAGCCAGGCAACTCGCCCCGGACGACCGTGAGGCTGGATGGAAGCAGCTGACGCCCTGGCGCCAGCTCCGAAGAGGTCGGCGGGCCGCAGGCTCGCCGGCCTCTTCCACGGTCGCCCCCGGCTGCAGGTGGGGACGCTGCTGGCCGGCCCGCTCGGCTGGTTGGTGATCGGCTACATCGGCTCGCTGGTCGTGCTGCTGGTCGCGGCCTTCTGGAGCGTCGACTCGCTCAGCGGGGAGATCAACCGCAACCTCACCGCGGAGAATTTCAAGACCCTGGTCGACGACCCGGTCTACCGCGACGTCGCACAGCGCACCATCCTGATCGCCGCGGCGGTGACCCTGACCGACGCCCTGCTCGCCTTCCCGATCGCCTTCTTCATGGCGAAGGTGGCGAAGCCGCGGACACGCGGCCTGCTGATCGTCGCCGTGCTGATGCCGCTCTGGTCGTTCTACGTGGTCAAGGTTTACGCCTGGCAGACGATGCTCTCCTCGGGCGGCGTGATCAACTGGGCGCTCGACCCGATCGGCCTCAGCGGTCCCGGCTTCGGCACCACGGCGGTCTGGCTGGTCGAGAGCTACCTCTGGCTTCCCTACATGATCCTGCCGATCTACGCCGGGCTGGAGCGGATCCCGGACTCGCTGCTCTCCGCCTCGGAGGACCTCGGCGCGGGCCCGGGGACGACCTTCCGCCGGGTGATCCTGCCGATTGCCTTCCCGGCGGTGGTCGCCGGCTCGATCTTCACCTTCTCGCTGACCCTGGGCGACTTCATCGCGCCCTCGCTCGTCTCGCCCGACACCCAGTTCATCGGCAACGTCGTCTACGACAACATCACCACCAACCTGCCGCTCGCCTCGGCCTTCGCGACGGTCCCGATCGCGGTGATGGTGATCTACCTGCTGATCGCCCGCCGCCTGGGCGCCTTCGAGCACCTCTGATGCGGCTCTCGCGACGCGCGCCAGATTCTGCTTGCGGGTCGGGGTCGGGATCACCCTGGCGTTCATCTACATGCCGCTGCTGGTGATCGCGATCTACGCCTTCAACGGCGGCAAGACGCTCGAGTGGCCGCTGCCGAGCCTGACGACCCACTGGTTCAGCGTCGCGATCCACGACGAAGGAGCCCAGCAGGCACTGCTCACCTCGCTGAAGGTCGGGGGGGCGGCGACCGCGATCGCGCTGGTGCTCGGGACGCTCGCCTCGATAGCCGTCGGCCGCCACCGCTTCTTCGGGCGCGAAACGGTCTCCTTCGTGATCATCCTGCCGATCGCCCTGCCGGGGATCGTCACCGGGATCGCCCTCAGCGACACCTTCACCCAGGTCTGGGGGATAAGCCTCAGCCTGCTGACCGTGATCATCGGCCACGCAACCTTCTGCATCGTTGTCGTCTACAACAACGTCGTCGCCCGCCTGCGGCGCGTCTCGGGCTCGCTCGAGGAGGCCTCCGCCGATCTCGGCGCCCACACCTGGCAGACCTTCCGCTTCGTCACCCTGCCGAGCATGCAGACGGCGCTGGTCGCCGGGGCCCTGCTCGCCTTCGCTCTCTCCTTCGATGAGATCATCGTCACCCTGTTCACGATCGGCGCCGGCCAGCAGACCCTGTCGATCTGGATCTACGACAACCTCTTCCGCACCACCCAGCCGGCGATCGTCAACGTGGTCGCGATGCTGGCGGTGCTGATCTCGATCGTTCCGGTCTACCTTGCCCACCGCCTCACCCGCGACGAGGGCGGGGCGGGCGGGCGCGGCGGCGGCGGCGGCGCGATGGAGGCGGAGACCGAAGCCGCCGCGATGGTCTAGTCGAGGTTGATCATCAGGTGCTTGACCTCGGTGTAGTCCTCGAGGGAGTACATCGAGAGGTCCTTGCCGTAGCCCGACTCCTTGTAGCCGCCGTGCGGCATCTCGGCGACGATCGGGATGTGGTCGTTGACCCAGACGCAGCCGAAGCGCAGGGCGTTGGCGACCCGCATGGCGCGGCCGACGTCGCGGGTCCAGACCGAGGAGGCGAGGCCGTAGCGGGTCCCGTTCGCCCACTCGATCGCCTTGGCCTCGTCGGTGAACGGCTGCACGGTGATCACCGGCCCGAATATCTCGTCCTGGATCATCTCGTCGGACTGCTCGAGCCCGGCGACGACCGCCGGCTCGAGGTAGTAGCCGGGCAGGTCGGGCTGGCCTCCGCCGGTGACGATCTCGGCGCCCTCGGGCTTGCGCTCGAGGAAGCCCTCGACCCGCTCGCGCTGGCGCTCTGAGTTGACGGGGCCCAGAGTCGTGTCGGCATCCAGGGTGTCGCCGAGCACCTGGGCCTTGGCCTGCTCGGCGAGACCGCTGACCACGTCGTCGTAGACGCCGGAAGAGGCCAGCACCCGGGTCGCCGCGGTGCAGTCCTGGCCGGCGTTGTAGTAGCCGGTGCCGGCGATCGTCTCCATCGCGGTCTCCATCTCGACGTCGTCGAAGACGACCACCGGCGCCTTGCCGCCGAGCTCGAGGTGGACCCGCTTCAGGGTCTCCGCGGCGGCGGCCGCGATCCACTTCCCGGTCGGCGGCGAGCCGGTCAGCGAGACCAGGCCGACGTCGGGATGCTTGACCAGCTCCGAGCCGGCCGGCTCGCCGTGGCCGCCGATCACGTTGAAGACGCCCGCCGGGAGGATCTCCGAGCACCACTCGGCCAGCTTCAGGGTCGTGATCGGGGTCGTCTCGGCCGGCTTCAGGACGATCGTGTTGCCCGTCGCCAGCGCCGGGCCGATCTTCCAGATCGCCATCATCAGCGGGTAGTTCCAGGGGGTGATCTGCCCGACCACGCCGATCGGCTCGCGGCGGATCATCGAGGTGTGGCCCTCCATGTACTCGCCCGTCGCCTTGCCCTCCATGCAGCGCGCGGCGCCGGCGAAGAAGCGCAGCTGATCCGACATCGCCGGGACCTCGTCCTCGAACATCGCCTGGCGCGGCTTGCCGGCGTCGGCAGCCTCGAGGTCGGAGATCTCATCCGCCTTCTCCTCGATCAGGTCGGCGATCGCCAGCAGCGCAGCCGCCCGCTCGGCGGGGGTGGTGACGCCCCAGCGTCTCGAACGCCTTCTTCGCCGCCGCCACGGCGCGGTCGACGTCCTCCTTGGTGGAGAGCGGCGCCTCGGCGATCACCTCTCCGGTCGCCGGATTGATCACCTCCTCGGTCTGCCCGTCGGCCGGGTCCGCCGACTCCCCGTCGATGAAGTTCTTCAGCTTGGTCTTGGTTGCCGTGGCCATCGCCCTCCTCCGTTCAGTGAGCAGCTGCTCAGCGTCAGCCTCTAGCTCGCGGTTCCGGCCAGCTCCAGCCCGAGCGCCTCGCTCACCGGGACATAGGAGACCGCCGAGCGCGTCGGCGACCGCCGGGTGGGTCACCTCGCCGGCGGCGATGTTGACTCCCGGCCCCAGGCCGGGGTCGTCGCGGATCGCCTCTTCCAGCCCGAGGTCGGCGAGGGCGATCGCGTACGGCATAGTCGCGTTGGTCAGCGCGTGGGTCGCCGTGATCGGCACCGCGCCCGGCATGTTGGCGACGCAGTAGTGGGTGATCCCCTCGACCTCGTAGGTCGGGTCGCGGTGGGTCGTCGGCTTCGAGGTCTCGAAGCAGCCCCCCTGGTCAATCGCGACATCGACCAGGACGGCGCCTGGCCGCATCAGCGTCAGCTGATCGCGGCGGACCACGTAGGGGGCGCGGGCGCCGTGGACCAGCACCGCGCCGATCACCAGGTCGGCCCGCGGCAGCATCTCCTCGACCGCCAGGGTGGTCGAATAGACGGTCGAGCAGCGCCCGCCGAAGCCGACGTCGAGCTCGCGCAGCCGGTCGACCGACTTGTCGTAGACGAAGACGTCGGCCTCCATCCCGATCGCGATGAAGGCGGCGTTCATGCCGACCACGCCGCCGCCGATCACCATCACCGTGGCGGCCGCGACGCCGGGGACCCCGCCCAGCAGGATGCCGCGCCCGCCGAGCGGCTTCTCGAGCATGAAGGCGCCGGCCTGGGTGGCGATCTTGCCGGCGATCTCGCTCATCGGGGCGAGCAGCGGCAGCCTCCCGCGGCTGTCCTCGACCGTCTCATAGGCGATGCAGGTGGCGCCGGACCCCTGCAGGCCCCTGGTCTGCTCAGGGTCAGGGGCGAGGTGCAGGTAGGTGAACAGCAGCTGCTCCGGGCGCAGCATCTCGATCTCCTCCGGCTGCAGCTCCTTGACGTGGACGATCATCTCCGCCTCGCCGAACACCGAGGCCGCGTCGGGGGCGATCCGTGCCCCCTGCGCCTCGTACTCGGCGTCGGGGATGGCGCTGCCCTCGCCCGCGGCGGCCTCGATCAGCACCTCGTGACCGTGCTCGACCATCTCGCGGACCCCGGCCGGCGTGATCGCAACCCGGTACTCGTCCTGCTTGATCTCCTTGACCACTCCGACCTTCATCCGACGCTCTCCTCCTTGACGTCCAATTGGAAGCGACAACCGCGTGTCTCCAGCTCGGCGAACATCTCCTCGGGGTCGAGGCAGCGCTCCGGGGACAGCGCGCCTCGGGCGTCGACCCGGCCGCGGGCGATCAGCCGCACCGCGGCCGCCGCCGGCGAAGCGGTGGAGACGATCCCGCCGCCCATGCCCCATTCGGAGTGGGGCGGCGTCACCGAGCGCATTCTCACCGTGCGGCCACCGCCGGCGGCGTCGATGATGTGGACAGAGACGGTCTCAGGTGACTGGCGCCCCGCCTCGCGCCCCGCTTCACGCACCTGATCGGGCTCCGCGCCGGCCAGCTCGCGAAGCCTCTCCAAGAGGGGCGGCGAGAGCGAGAGCCTGAAGCTGCACTCCCCGCAGCCAAAGCTCTCACCGAAGGTGCGAAGCTCGGAGTGGAGGGTGTAGATCGTCCCCGCGACGCCGATCTGCTCGCCGAATTCGACCTCGCCACCGTCACTGAGAGGCTCGACCTCGGCCGGCTCGCCGTCGCGCAGCACCACCGGCGGCAGGGTGAGCTCGTCGATCAGCGTCTCGAGCGCGTAGGGGAGGCCCAGGCCCGGGGGCGGATCGAGATCGCGACTCGCTGCGGATACGTCGATCGATTCGACCGCTTCGAGCTCGGTGACCGCCCGCGCCGCCATCAGGTTGGTCTTGCCGGGACTCGATCCGATCCCGAGGACGGCCAGCAGGTCTGCGGCCTCGAAGCGCTCGGTCATCCCCAACTGCTCGCCGGTCAGGTGGTAGAGGCCGCCGAGGTCGAGGTAGTGGCATCCGGCCTCGAGGCATGCCCGCATCGCGTCGAGGTTGATCCGGTAGCTGGCCGAGTTGATCAGGGCGTCGCAATCCGAGATCTCCCCGGCGAGCCCGGCGCGCGCGTCGGCTTCGCGGGCGCTCGCCCTGCCGCCGCCGTGCTCGGCGGCAACCTGCTCAGCGATCTCCCCCCGCAGGTCGAGCAGCAGGATAGAGTCGACCTCCTCGGATTCGGCGAGATCCCGGACGATCGCCGGAGCGATCGTCCCAGCCGCGCCCAGAACCGCGACCTTCACGCGACCAGCTCCCTCGCCCGCAGCGCCAGCCAGAACTCGATCCGGTCGTGTGCGGTCGAGAGGTCGCGGCCGGTCAGCTCCTCGACCTTGCGCATCCGGTAGCGCAGCGTATGCCGATGGCAGTAGACCTCCCGGGCCGCCCGCTCCCACTGCCCGTTCTGCTCGATGAAGGCCTCCAGCGAGCGCAGCAGCTCGCCGCCGTACTCTGCGTCGCCGTCGTCGATCGGTCCGAGCACGGTCTGGCAGTACAGCTTCAGCGCCTCGTCGTCGGAGACCGAGAGCAGCAGGGTGAAGGCGCCCAGGTCGCGCCAGGACGCCACCTCGGGAGACTCGCCGTTGTCGAGCGCGGTGGCCTCGAGCGCGCAGCGCGCCTCGTGGAAGGAGCGGCGAAGCGCCTCCGGGCCGGCCGGCCGGCTGGTCGCCGCCCGCACCGCGCCCCGATCCTCGGCGAGGGCCGCCCGGGCCGCCGCCGCAACCTCGATCGGGTCACAATCGGAAGCGTCGATCAGCGCACAGAGAAGCTCCCTGCCCTGGCTGGCGTGGGGGGCGACTATCGCAGCGCAGCCGGCCGAGCTCAGGGCAGCCTCCAGCGCGGGCTCGGCCGCCGAGGGGTCATCGAGGGAGAAGACCAGCACCGCTGCGGTGGAGCCAATCCCGAACGGCTCCAGGCGGCGCTTCAGCTCGGCTTCCTCGAGGCGCCCCGAGAGCGCTGCCGCCAGAACGTCGCCGGCGAGCCGCCGCTCGGTCTCTCGGGCGACCCCGCGGCGCATCAGCTCGAGGGCGACGACGGCCACCGCCTGCTGGAGGATCATCTGCTCGAAGTCGCCGAGCCCGCCGGAGTCCCGGACGATCGCGACCCAGGCCTGCGGGGCACCGCCGCCGGGCGAGATGACCGGATGCGCCAGCGCTCGCCCCGCGACCGCAGGATGCGAGGGATTGAACGGGTGGCCGTCGCCGAGATGGGCGAGGGCCTCGGCGCGGATCTCCTCCACTGCCTCCTCGGGCAGCTCGCGGCGGAAGCCCCTGCCGGCCAGTGGCTCGCCGCGGCCATCGAGGATGCTGACCGTGCCGCCGACTGCGGAGGAGATCGTCGCCGCGATCTCCTCGAGGCCACGCTCCTCGAGGACCATCCGCTCGAGCCGGCGCTGCACCGCGATCCCACGCTGCAGCACCTCGTACTGCTCGTTGACCAGGCGCGAGAAGGCCTTCTCGGTGATCGCGATGAACGGCATCGAGTAGGGCACCTCGAACAGCGGGAACTCCTGCTTGCGGGCCTCGTCAACCAGAGCCTTAGGCAGCTTGCGGTGGCTGAAGCCGGTGCCGAAGCCGAGCGCCGCCAGGTTGTGGCGGACGAGCAGCTTGATGTAGGCACGCTGCTCGGCTGCGCTGCCCAGGGGAATCCCGGTACTCAGCATCAGCTCCCCGCCGGAGAGCCACGGGGTCGGATCCTCCAGCTCCGAGATGTGGACCCAGCGCACCGGGCTCTCCGCCCCCGACTCGCCCGCAGCCAGCTCCAGCCCCAGCTCGTCCAGGAGGCCGTTGACCGTGAGCATCGGTTTCTCCGGCTCCTCCGGGTTCCGGCCCGTTAGATCCGCTTCGATGCTGCGGTCAGCACCTTGCGCAGGACCTCACCGATCTCCTCGAACTGCTCGGTGTCGGCGATCAGCGGCGGCGCCAGCTGGATCACCGGGTCGCCGCGGTCGTCGGAGCGACAGATCAGCCCGTTGCCGTAGAGCTCACCGGAGAGGAAGCCGCGCAACAGCTCCTCGCTCTCATCGTCGTTGAAGCTCTCCTTGGTGTCCTGGTCCTTGACCAGCTCGATCGCCTGGAAGTAGCCGGCGCCGCGGACGTCGCCGACGATCGGGATGTCGCGCAAGCTCTCCAGCATCGCCCGGAACTCGCCCTCCTTGGCGAGGACGTGGCCGCAGAGGTCCTCGCGCTCGAAGATGTCGAGGTTCGCCATCGCCATCGCCGCCGCCACCGGGTGCCCGGCGAAGGTGAAACCGTGGGCGAAGGAGGTGTTGCCCTCCTGGAAGGGCTCGGCGATCTCGTCGGAGGCGATCAGCGCCCCCATCGGGGCGTAGGCCGAGGTCAGCGCCTTCGCGGTGGTGATGATGTCGGGCTGGTAGTTGAAGCGCTCTGAGCCAAAGTAGTGCCCGAGGCGCCCCCAGGAGCAGATCACCTCGTCGGAGATCAGCAGCACGTCGTAGCGGTCGCAGATCTCCCGCACGTGCTGGAAGTAGCCGTCCGGCGGGACGAAGCAGCCGCCCGCGTTCTGCACCGGCTCGAGGATCACCGCGGCGACCGTCTCCGGCCCCTCGAAGACGATCCGCTCCTCGATCGCGGTCGAAGCCCAGAGCGGGTGGCGGTCGACGGGCCAGCGGTAGACGTTGGTGTTGGGGACGTGGCAGCCGCCCGGGGTGAGAGGCTCGAACTGCGAGCGCAGGCTGGTGATCCCGGTCGCCGAGAGCGCCCCGAGCGAGGTGCCGTGGTAGGCGATCTCGCGGGCGATCACCTTGGTCTTCTGGCCGTTGCCCCGCAGGCGGTGATAGTTGCGGACCAGCTTCAGCGCCGACTCGACCGCCTCCGAGCCGCCCGAGGTGAAGAAGACGCGGTTCAGGTCGCCGGGGGTCAGGGTGGCGATCCGCGCCGCCAGCTCGATCGCCCGCGGATGGGCGTAGCTCCAGAGAACGTAGAAGTCGAGCTCCTCCACCTGGCGGGCGGCAGCCTCGCCGATTTCGCTGCGGCCGTGGCCGGCGTTGACGCAGAACAGCGCCGAGAGCCCGTCGAGGTAGCGCTTGCCGTGCTCGTCGTAGACGTAGCAGCCCTCGCCGCGGACGATCACCGGGATCTCGTGGTCCGGCGTGTAGCTGCCCATCCGTGAGAAGTGCATCCACAGGTGCCTTCTCGCCAGCTCCTGCAGGCTGCTCTCGGTCTGAGCCTTCTTCTGCTGCGCTATGGCCATCTCGCTCTCCGTCCCGCTCAGTGGGTTGCTTCGACTATCTGGATAACGCTAGTGCCGAAACGTCGCGCTTGCAAGTAATTTTCGGGTCAAGCCCGGAGGCGCAGACTTATACGAAATGTACAAGGCGGCGGTGCCACCTTTTACACCGGCAACTTGCGAATCGATCCGGCGGCGCATAGGTTCGGCCCAGTCGCCGCCGGAAGGGCAGCGGGACTTGCAAGGAGGAGATGGATGGAGAGCGGTTCCGTAGCCGACCCGGCACCCGCCGCGGCTGTCGCCAGCGAGGGTGACAAGGGGCTGAAGTCCGGGGCGCTGGGCTTCCTCTCCAACGTCGTCATCGGGGTCGCCTCGACCGCCCCCGGCTACAGCCTCGCCGCCGTCCTCGGGTTCGTCGCGATCGAGGTCGGCTTCCAGTCGCCGGCAATCCTCTGGCTCGCCTTCGTGCCGATGCTGTTCATCTCGGCGGCCTACTACTACATGAATCGGGCCGACCCCGATTGCGGCACCTCGTTTACCTGGGTGACCTCGACGATCGGCCCGCGGACGGGTTGGCTCACCGGCTGGGCGATCGTCATGGCCGACCTCTTCGTGATGGCCAACCTCTCGCAGATCGCCGGCCTCTACACCTTCCTCCTGGTCGGCTGGCAGTCGGCCGCCGACTCCGTCTTCGCGGTAACCGTCGTCGGGGTGCTCTGGATCGCGGTGATGACCTGGATCTGCGTCGTCGGGATCGAGCTCTCGGCGAGGACCCAGTTCTTCCTGCTCGCCGCGGAGGTCCTCGCCCTCGGGCTGTTCTCGGTAGTCGCCCTGGTCAAGGTCTATGCGACCGACGTAACCGGATCGGTGCTGCCGTCACTCTCCTGGTTTAACCCGCTTGACATCAGCAGCGGCAGCGCTCTGGCGGCGGGCCTCATCTTGGGGATATTCATCTACTGGGGCTGGGACTCGACTGTCACAGTCAACGAGGAGAGCGAGAACTCAGCCGAGACTCCCGGCCGGGCTGCGGTGATGAGCACGGTCATCCTGGTGCTGATCTACCTCGTCGTAGCCGTCGCCGCCCAGGCCTACGGCGGCCTCGGCCCGCTGAAGCAGAACCCCGATGACGTGCTCAGCGCCCTCAGCAGCAATGTCTTCGGCTCGCCGCTCGACAAGATCCTGATCATCGCCGTGCTCACCTCCGCCTCGGCATCGACCCAGACGACGATCCTGCCCACTTCACGAACGGCCCTGTCGATGGCGTTCGCGAAAGCCATACCGGATCGCTTCGGCCACGTCCACAAGCGCTTCCAGACCCCGGACACGGCGACGATCTGGTTCGGCGTCGGCTCCATCATCTGGTACGTCGGCCTGACGATCATCAGCGAGAACATCCTCTTCGACTCGATCGCGGCCTTGGGCCTGATGATCGCCTTCTACTACGCGCTGACCGGGTTCGCAGCGCCGATCTACTACCGGCGGGAGCTGTTCAGCAGCCCGGCGGCGACCCGTACGGCTGGGTTCGGAGTGCTCGGCGGCCTGGCGCTGCTCGGCTTCGGCTTCTTCGTCGCCGATGTCTGGTCCGCGCAGGGCAACGCCTGGACGGCTCTGTTCGACAAAGCGAGCTTCGCCAACCTGATCGCCACGGTGTGCGCCTGGGTCGGCACGGCGGGGCTGATCATCGGCACGGGCGTGGCCTTTATCCGCAGCCGATCGACCAAGAACCTGATCCTTGTAGCCGCCGCCGGGACGATCGGCGGGGTGGTCCTCACCTGGGCCTTCTTCAAGAGCGCGATCGACCTCTCCGATCCCGCCAACTCGGAGTCGGGTGACTCCTGGTTCGGATTGGGCCCGCCGTTCGTGATCGGGATCGGCTCGCTGCTGGTCGGAGTGCTGCTGATGCTGGTCCGCGAGCGCACCCACCCGGAGTTCTTCAAGCGCAAGTGGAAGACGGCGCCGCCGGGGTCGCTCGACCCGCGGACCCCCACCCCGGGCGCAGAGCCGTCGTTCGCCGGGGACGAAACGGCCGGGGGAGGTCCCGCCTAGATGGCCGGCGAGATCGTCGTCGGCTACGACGGCACCGAGTGCTCGGAGGCCGCGCTCGACGTCGGCATCGAGATCGCCACGGACCTGGCCTCAAAGCTGGTCGTCCTCTACGCCTACGACCCCGCCCGGATCGGGGGCGAGGTTCGGGACCTCGACAAGGCGCTCGAAGCCAGGGGCCGCGAGGTCACCGCCGGGGCTCTGGAGAAGGCGAGCGCCGCCGGGGTCGAGGTCGAGGCCGAGATCGCCAAGCAGAAGCCCTCGGTCGCCCTCTCCGCGCTGGCTTCGAAGCTGGGCGCCAGGTTCATCGTCCTCGGCAGCTACGGCGAGCGGCCGGTCACCGGCGTCATCCTCGGGGCGACCCCGCACAAACTGCTCCACATCGCGGAGGTACCTGTAATAGTTGTTCCGGTAAGAGAGTGAGCGAGGAGAGCCCCACACCGAGTGTCGAGCTGGACGGCGTCACCAAGCAGTTCGCCGACGTGACGGCGGTGGACGATGTCGACCTGAAGATCGGCCAGGGCGAATTCTTCACCCTGCTGGGACCGAGCGGCTGCGGCAAGACGACGACGCTGAGGATGATCGCCGGCTTCGAGCTGCCGACCCGCGGCAGGCTGCTGATCGACGGCTCGGACGTCGCCACCCTTCCCGCCTACAAACGCCCCACCAACACCGTCTTCCAGAGCTACGCCCTCTTCCCCCACCTCAGCGTCGAGGAGAACGTCGGATTCGGCCTGCGGCGCAAGAAGGTCGCCAAAACGGAGATCGCCACCAGGGTCGCCGCCGAGCTGGAGCGGGTCGGCCTGGCCCGCGAGGCGAGGCGCCGTCCGAACCAGCTCTCGGGCGGACAGCAGCAGCGGGTCGCCCTTGCGCGCGCCCTGGTCAACCTGCCCAAGGTGTTGCTGCTCGATGAGCCCCTCGGGGCGCTCGACCTGAAGCTCCGCAAGGGCCTCCAGGTCGAGCTGAAGCGGATCCAGCGCGATGTCGGGATCAGCTTCGTCTACGTCACCCACGACCAAGAGGAGGCGCTGACCATGTCGGACCGGATCGCGGTGATGAACCGCGGCCGAGTCGAGCAGATCGGGGGACCCGAGGAGATCTACGAACGCCCCGACACGACCTTCGTCGCCGGCTTCATCGGCGTCTCCAACCTGATGCCGGCGACGGTCTCCTCCCCCTCGGAGATCCGGCTCGAGCAGGGCCCGGTGGTCGCCGCGGACGCCAGCCGCTTCTCCACCGGAGAGCGCTGCTTCGCCGTCGTCCGCCCCGAGAAGCTGGAGATCTCCAGCGTCAACGGAGCGGGGCCCTCCGACCGGCCCGGGGTCGAGGGGGTTGTCGAGAGCTCGCTCTATCTGGGGACTTCGACCCAGATCGCCGTGGACCTCGGCGACGAGGTCCGGATGACGGTGCTCGTGCCCAACGCGAGCGAGGCCGAGCGCCAACGCCTTCCTGGGGGCGGCGCCCGCGTCAGGCTGGGGTGGGCACCGGAGCACATGCACCTTGTACGTGAATCGGGGCGCGGGGAGCCGGCTCTGGGGGAGCCTCGGCCGACTGCCGAGATGGCGACCGCGCGGACAGAATCCAACGAGGAGGAATCAGCATCTTGAGCAAGACAATCGGCAGTTCGGCACGAACCCTGCTGGCGGCGCTGACGGTGGCGGCGGCGACCGCAGGGCTGGTCGCCTGCGGCGGGGGCGGCGGCGGGATCGAGGGCGGCAGTGAGACGACCAGCTCCCAGACGGCAAAGGGAGGCAAGGTGACGGGGGATCTGACGATCTCCAACTGGCCCCTCTACATCGACAAGCACACGATCACCAACTTCGACGCAAAGTACGGGACCAACACCAAGTACATCGAGGACGTCAACGACAACAACGAGTTCTTCGGCAAGCTGCAGCCGCTGCTGGCCCAGGGCAACTCGGGCGGGCGCAGCATCGTGGTCCTGACCGACTGGATGGCCCAGAAGATGTACGACCTCGGTTACGTTCAGAAGCTCGACAAGTCGGCGATCCCCAACGTCGAGAAGAACCTGATCCCCTCCCTGCAGCATCCCTCGTTCGATCCAAACCGCGACTACACGGTCCCCTGGCAGAGCGGGATGACCGGGCTGATCGTCCGCACCGACCTGGCGCCGGACGTGCACTCGATCAACGACCTCTTCAACCCCAAGTACAAGGGCAAGGTCTCGTTGCTGACCGAGATGCGCGACACGGTGCCGCTGGTGATGGCGGCCGACGGGGTCAATCCGGACAAGGCCACCGAGCAGGACTGGATGAACGCGATCTACAAGATCAAGAAGGCGGTCGACAGTGGCCAGATCCGCCGCTTCACCGGTAACGACTACGCCAGCGACTTCACCAGCGGCAACCTTGTCGCCGGGATCGGCTGGTCCGGTGACGCGGTGCAGCTGCAGGCCGACAACCCCGACATCCAGTGGCGGATGCCGACCCAGGGTTGCTCGCTGTGGTCGGACAACATGGAGATCCCGGTCGGTGCCCCGAACACGGCGGCGGCGCTGGGCTTCATGAACTACGTCTATGACCCCAAGGTCCAGGCGAAGATCACCGCCTACGTCAACTACGTCAGCCCGGTGAAGGGGGTCAAGCAGGTGCTTGAGAAGACGGACCCCAAGTTGGCCAACAACCAGCTGATCTTCCCCAGCGCCTCGTTTACGAAGAACTGCTTCACCCAGCCGCCCCTCAAGGGAGGTGAGGAGACCCGGGTGACGCAGGCATTCCAGAACCTGGTCACGGGCTGAGCCCCGGCGCCCGGAGCCGATGATGGAGCAGCGATCATGAGCTCCGGGCGCCGCCGCATCCTGCCGTACTTCCTGCTCGGGCCTGGGGTCATCTGGCTGGTCCTCTTCTTCGTCGTCCCGATGTACTTCATGGGGCGGCTCTCGCTCGAGCAGGGGGTGCTACCGAACTTCGAGTTCACCTGGCACTGGGCCAACTTCCCGGATTCGCTGAAGGCCTACGACACGCAGTTCCTGCGCTCCTTCTACTACGCAGGCGTGGCGACGATCCTCTGCCTGCTGATCGCCTATCCACTGGCCTACGCGATCGCCTTCAAGGGGGGCAGGTGGCGCAACGCGATGCTGTTCGCGGTGGTCGCTCCGTTCTTCACCACCTACCTGATCCGCACCCTGGCCTGGAAGACGATGCTCGACGACCAGAGTCCGGTGGTCAGCGTGCTCAACACGCTCGGCCTGACCTCGGGAGGTCGCGTCCTCGCCACCAGCAGCGCCGTGATCGCCGGGCTCACCTACAACTACCTGCCCTTCATGGTGCTGCCGATCTACGCCAGCCTCGAGCGGCTCGATGTGCGCCTGATCGAGGCTGCCCAGGACCTCTACTCCTCATCTTTCACCGCCTTTCGCAAGGTCACCCTGCCGCTCTCGGCTCCGGGGGTCGTCGCCGGCACCCTTCTGACCTTCATCCCGGCGGTCGGCGACTACATCAACGCCGCCTTCCTCGGCGGCACTCAGCAGGCGATGATCGGCAACGTCATCCAGTCCAAGTACCTGGTCGTTCGCGACTACCCGAGCGCCGCCGCCCTCTCCTTCGTCCTTCTGGCGATCATCCTCGCCGCGGTCCTGATCTACATCCGCTTCGCAGGGTCGGAGGCGCTGATGGAAGAGGAGGCGGTCTGATGGAGGCGGGAACGGTTCCGGCCCAACTGCCCAGGGAATCGGGCCAGAGTTCCGCGCTGCGCGCCTGGCGCTGGCTGCGCGAGCACGCGCTCAACATCTACGCGGGTCTGGCGATCGCCTACATGCTCTTTCCGATCGCGATCATCATCGCCTTCTCCTTCAACGATCCCGCCGGTCGCTACAACCTCACGTGGGCAGGCTTCACCACAAAGTACTGGGCCCACCCGTTCGCGATCAGCGAGCTCACCGACGCCTTCGGCACCAGCATCAAGCTGGCGATCCTCGCGACCGTGATCTCGACCGTGATCGGGACGCTGATGGCGATCGCCCTGGTCCGCCACGAGTTCTTCGGGCGCCGCGGCGCCAATGTCCTGATCGTCGTCCCGATGGCGACCCCGGAGGTGGTGATCGGGGCGTCGCTGCTCTCGATGTTCCTGATCTACGGCCTCAAGCTGGGCTTCCAGACCCTGCTGATCGCCCACGTGATGTTCTGCATCAGCTTCGTCGTCGTTGTGGTGCGCTCGCGGCTGATCGGCTTCGACCGGCGGCTGGAGGACGCCGCCGATGACCTCGGCGCGACCCCGCTTCAGACCTTCCGGCTGGTCACCCTGCCGCTGATCATGCCCGGGATCATGGGCGGCGCCCTGCTCGCCTTCGCCCTCTCGATCGACGACTTCGTGATCTCCAACTTCAATTCGGGGACCACCGTCACCTTCCCGCTCTACATCTTCGGTGCCAACCAGCGAGGCATCCCGGTACAGGTCAACGTGATCGCCTCGATGCTGTTCTTCATCACCCTGGCGGTCATGGCCTTCACGGTGATCCAGCAGCGCCGTGCCGAGAAGATGGCCTCGATGCGCCCGGAGCAAGAAGCCACCGCGTGAGCGCCGAGACGCGGCTGCTGATCGGCGGCGAGCAGGTCGAGGGCGCCGGTGAGCCGCTGGCGGTCGAGAACCCGGCCACCGAGGAGACCCTGACGACGGTCAACTCGGCCTCCCCCGAGCAGCTTTCGGCGGCGATCACCGCCGCGCGCGAAGCGGCCCGCGGTTGGCAGCGGACCCCGGCGATCGAACGCGGCGAGATGCTGCACGAGATGGCGCGGCGGCTCCGCGAGCGCCAAGAGGAGCTTGCGGCGGCGATCACCGCCGAGGGAGGCAAACCGCTGACCGAGAACCGCGACGAGGTCGAATGGTGTGCGGCTGCCTTCGACTACTACGCGGAGATCGGGCGTGACTCGGCGGGGCGGGTGATCCCCTCGATCGAGGCGACCCAGCTCTCGCTGGTGGTCAAGGACCCGGTCGGCGTGGTCGGCTGCATCGTCCCCTGGAACTACCCGCTGCTGCTCCTCACCTGGAAGCTTGCCCCAGCGCTCGCCGCCGGGAACACCACGGTATGCAAGCCCTCCGAGCTGACCCCGACCTCGACCCTGATGCTCGCCGGGTGCTTCGAGCACCTGCCGGCCGGGGCGGTCAACCTGATCGCCGGGGAAGGCGGTCTGGGGGCGGCGCTCTGCACCGACGAGGGTGTCGACTGCGTCGCCTTCACCGGGTCGGTGGAGACCGGGAAGAAGGTGGCGATCGCCTGCGCTGAGCGGGTCGCCCAGGTCAATCTGGAGATGGGCGGCAAGGACCCTTTTATCGTCTGCGCCGACATCGGCGCCGAGGGGGTCGAGGTCGCTGCCCGCGGAGGCGCCTGGGCCGCCTTCCTGAACGCCGGCCAGGTCTGCACCTCGGCGGAGCGCTTCTATGTCGCCTCCGACGTCTTCGACGACTACCTCAGCGCCTTCGTCGAGCACACCGACTCTCTGGTGGTCGGCGATCCCACCGCTCCCGACACCGACGTCGGCCCGATGGTCTCCGCGACGCAGCGCGGCAAGGTGGCCGATCAGGTCGAGGCCGCGGTCGCGGCCGGGGCGGAGCTTCTCACCGGGGGCGGCGACGGGGGCAACCAGCCCGGCCACTACTACTCCCCCGCGGTGATCACCGGCGCCCCGGCCGAGACCGATCTGCTGCGCGAGGAGACCTTCGGACCGGTTGCCCCGATCGTCCCGGTGAGATCGCTCGACGAGGCGATCGAGCTGGCCAACGGCACCCGCTTCGGCCTCGGGGCGAACATCTACACCTCCGACCTGAAGACGATGGTCCGCTGCATGCGCGAGATCAAGGCCGGGACGGTCTGGTTCAACGATCCCCTCACCGATAACGACGCCGGCCCCTTCGGGGGCTTCAAGCAATCGGGGATGGGACGAGAGCTCGGCCGCGAGGGGCTCGAGGCCTTCCAGGAGACCAAGCACGTCCACGTCGAGACGGAGATCGCCCCGAAGGAGTGGTGGTACCCCTACGGCGAGGGCTAGGGCCTCCGGAGACGCTGTCGCCGGGGTGCCGCGCGTTTTCGCCAGCCTCCCGTCACAGCGACGGAGGGGGGCCTTTGAAGCGCCATATAGGCACCTAAAAGGTCCCACCCGGTGGGAACCTGCTAGAGCGGTTGGCGGGGGAGGGCCTTCTCAAGCCATTCGACCGCGGCGTCGATAGTCGGGCCGTCGATCGAGTGGCCGATCGGGGCCTCGCGATAGGTGAGCGCGAGGCCGGCGGGCTCGAGCAGGTCGCGAGCGGCGCGGGCGAACTCGACCCCGATCACCGGGTCGGCGGAGCCGTGAGAGATCAGCACCGGCATCCCGGCGCGTGAGGCGAGATCGGGCTCCCAGCCGTCGACCTCCGGGATGAACCCGGACAGGGCGAGGATCCCGGCCGGCCGCGGACGGCCGCTTCCGAGGCCGCCCGCGTAGGACATCACCGTCCCCTGCGAGAAGCCGCCGATCACGGTCCGCTCGACGCCGGCCCCGGCCCATTCGCCGACCTCGGCCAGCCACTCGCCGAGAGCCGCGTAGCTCGCCGCGAAGGTCTCACGGTCCGGATAACCGACCCTCTCGACCACGTACCAGTGGTTCCCGGGCATGCCCGGGAACTGAAAGGGCGCCCGCGCCGCCGCGCAGGCGAGCCTGCCCTCCGAATCGAGCAGGTCGAAAAGGCCGGCCAGATCCTGCTCGCTGGTCCCTCGGCCGTGGAGCAGGACGAGCAGCCCGTCGGGGCGCTCGAGCCGCGAGGGACGGGCGGCGGTGTGCAGGGATGACGGCGGCCGGCTGATCCCGCCATTGTGCCGTGCCCCGCCGCGGCGAGGATCGTCGGCACGCATAGACTCGGCCGCGATGCCTGAGCCCGACTCAACCCCCTACGTCGACGCGATCCTCTCCTACGCGGGCCGCGACCCCGGACGACTGCACGTGCCCGGGCACAAGGGCGGGCCCGGCGCCGACCCGGCCTTGCGAGCCCTGGCCGGGGAAGCTGCCCTGCTCCATGACGTCCCGGCGCTGATCGAGGGGATCGACGTGGGGCCCGAGCCGACCCCGTTCCAGCAGGCGCAACGCCTCGCCGCCGGCGCCTGGGGAGCGATGAGAACCTGGTTCCTTGTCAACGGGGCCTCTCAGGGAAACCAGGCGATGTGCCTCGCGCTGGCCCACGACGGCGGGGAGGTGGTGATCCAGCGAAACGTGCATTCCTCGGTGATCGACGGCCTCATCCTCTCCGGCCTGCGACCCTCCTTCGTCTCCCCGGAGCTCGACCCAGAGCTAGGGGTCGCGCACTGCATGACACCCGAGGCGCTCGACGTGGCGCTCGCCGCGACGCCGGGAGCCGTCGCGGCGGTCGCTGTCTCCCCCACCTACTTCGGCGCCTGCGCCGACGTCGCGGGCCTCGCCGAGGTGGCTCGGGCCCGGGACGTGCCGTTGGTCGTCGACGAGGCCTGGGGGGCGCATCTGCGTTTCCACCCCGAGCTGCCTCCCGATGCGATCTCCGGCGGTGCCGACCTGGTGATCTCATCCACTCACAAGATCGTCGGCAGCCTCACCCAGGCAGCGATGCTCCATCTCGCATCGGACCGGATCGACGAGCAGGTGGTCGACCGCTGCGTCAGCCTGATCGAGTCGACCAGCCCCAGCGGGCTGCTCTGCGGATCGCTCGACGCCGGGCGGCGCCAGGCCCAGGTCCACGGCGAGGCGCTGCTCTCGGAGACGATCGAGTGCCTGCGCGACACGCGTGAGGAGATCCGCGGGATCCCCGGTCTCGACGTGCTCGACGAGCGCATGGTCGGCAGCGCTGGGGTCGCCGGTTGGGATCCGCTCCGGCTCGCGGTGGACGTGCGCGGCACCGGCTCGACCGGCTACCGCCTGGCCGAGCTGGTTCGCGACGATGACGACATCAATTTCGAGCTATTCGCGGAGAATGTCGCCGTCGCCGCCTTCGGCATGGGCGCGCCCGCGAGGCCGCAGTCGCAGCGGCTGGTCGCGGCCCTGCGCCGCGCCTCCGAGCGGCTGGACGAGATTCCCGAAGGGGAGCACCCGGATTTCGCCCCTCCTCCCCCGTGGGGCGAGCTGGTGATGACGCCGCGCGAAGCCTTCCTCGGAGCCCAGGAGGTGGTTCCCTTCGGCGCCGCCGTGGGGCGGGTCTCAGCCGAGCCGCTCGCTGCCTACCCGCCCGGGATCCCCAATGTCCTGCCCGGGGAGCGGCTGTCTCGCGAGGCGCTCGACTACGTCACCGAGAGCGTCGCCCACGGTGGTTACGTGCGCGGGGCCACCGACCGCGGGCTGAAGACCCTGCGCGTGGTCAGCGAGTGAAGACCAGCTTCTCGAGTTGCTCGGAGAGAGTAAGGGCGCTGGCGAGGTTCCTCAGAGCCAGCTAACCGCTGGGCATCTCGAGTAGCTCAATGCGGTATCCGTCGGGATCGCACATCGGAACTCACTTCCGGCGTGCGAGATACTGTGCAGGCGATGTCGCAGGAGAACGTGGAGATTGTTCGGGGGGCCATTGACGCTTTCAATCGCGGCGACTTCGAGGCGGCGACGGGTGCTAGCCATCCCGACATCGAGTTCGTCCGGATTGCTGACCTACCGCCGATTCGGGGCGTGGCCGGGCTGCGCGAATGGATGAAACCAGATGCCTTCGAGGACCAACGATTAGAGCCGCTCGATTTTAGGGTCAGCGGCAACAAGGTCTTCGTCCGCCAGCATTTCACCGGCAGAGGTGCCGGAAGTGGAATGAAGCTTGCCGAAACCACGTTCGCCGTCTTCACCGTGGACGACGGCCTTGTCACCCGGCTGGAGGGTTTCCCTCACCACAAAGAGGCCGAAGCCCTCGAAGCCGCCGGGCTGTCGGAGTAGGCGCGGGCGAGGTTCCTCAGAGCCAGCTAACCGCTGGGCATCTCGAGTAGCTCAATGCGGTATCCGTCCGGGTCGCGGACGAAGCAGAGCCGCGAGCCTCCCTCCCGCACCGTGTAGGGCGGCTTCTCAGGCTCGATCCCGAGCTCAGCAAGGCGCTCCAGGGTGGCGTCGAGGTCGTCCACGGAAACGGCGATGTGCCCGTAGCCCGTGCCGATCTCATAAGAATCGGTGCGACCGTGGTTGTAGGTGAGCTCGAGGCGGGCGCCGTCGCCGGGGAACCCCATGAAGACGTTGGTCGCCTCATCGCGGATCGGCATCCGGCCGATCTCCTCGAAGCCGAGTTTCTCGTAGAAGGACACCGAGCGGTCGATCTCGAGGATCCGGTAGCAGGTGTGGATCAGCTCGGAGATCAGCTGACCCTATAGCCTCCGGCCGCGATGAGCGAAGCCTTCCGCATCCTCGCCGAGCTGCCGATCGTGATCGAGGGCTACGAGCTGGAGGGCCACGACCGCGAGTTCCCCGGAGGCTTCACCAGGCCCTCGACAACGGTGAAGCTGCGCGGTGGCGGCGCCGCGGGGATCGGCGAGGATGTCGTCTACGACGCCCTCGACCACATCGCGCACCGGGACGCCGGGCCGGTACACGACCTCTCCGGGCCCTCCACCCTGGGCGAGGCCTGCGAGCTGCTCGGCCGGCTCGACCTGTTCGGCGATCCGCCGCCGGAGCGCGAGGCATCCCGTCATTACCGCCGCTGGGCTTATCAGAGCGCCGCGCTCGACCTCGCCCTGCGCCAGGTCGATACCCCTCTGCACGAGATGTTGGGGCGGGATCCGCAACGCCTTCGCTTCGTCTGCTCGACCCGGCTGACCTCGTTCGGTGACGAGCGCGGCTCGAGCACCGAGCCGCTCCGCAAGCGGCTCGCGAAGTACCCCTCGCTCGAGTTCAAGCTCGATCCCGAGAACGATTGGGACGCGGAGCTGATCGCCGAGCTGGCCGAGCTGGCACCGGTGCGGGTGCTCGACCTCAAGGGCCACTACCGCGGCACCCCGGTGGACGTCGAGACCGACCCCGACCTCTACAGGTCGGTCGCCGAGGCCTTTCCGGCCGCCTACCTCGAGGATCCCGACCTGAACGCCGAGACCCGTCCGGTGCTGGAGCCGCACATGGATCGGGTCACCTGGGACGCGCCGCTTCACTCGCTGGCCGACATCACCGCCCTGGATCCGGCGCCGAAGGCGATCAACTCGAAGCCCTCCCGCTTCGGCTCGCTCGAGGAGCTGCTCTCGATCTACGAGCACTGCGAGCGCCAGGGGATCGCGGTCTACGGCGGCGGCCAGGGCGAGGTCGGGCCGGGGCGCGGCCAGATCCAGTACCTGGCCTCTCTTTTCCATCCCGACACACCCAACGACGTCGCGCCCTCCGGCTACAACGACCCCGCGGTCCCGGACGGCATGCCCTCGAGCCCGATGGAGCCGGCGCCGTCTGAAACCGGCTTCCGCTGGGCCGAGTAGGGTGGTGGCGATGGCCGGGAACACGTTCGCCGAGGCGCTCAAACAGCAGGTGGCACACGAGTTCGCCGCCTCGCAGCAGTACATCGCGATCGCGGTCCATTACGACGCGGAGACCCTCCCGCAGCTCGCTTCCTTCTTCTACCGCCAGGCGGTCGAAGAGCGAAACCACGCGATGATGATCATCCAGTACCTGCTCGACTCCGACCACGAGGTGGCGATGCCGGGGGTCGAGGAGCCGCAGGCAGGCTTCAGCGACACCGTCGCCCCGGTCAGCCTGGCGCTCGAGCAGGAGAAGAGGGTCTCAGACCAGATCGCCAACCTGGCCCGGCTCGCCAGGGAGGAGGGCGACTATCAGGGCGAGCAGTTCATGCAGTGGTTCATCAAGGAGCAGGTCGAGGAGGTCTCCTCGATGGCGGCGCTGATGAAGATCGTCGAGCGTGCCCGGGAGAACCCGCTGATGGCCGAGGAATATCTCTCGCGCGAGCAGCTCGGCGACGGCGGCGAGGACCCGACCGCGCCCACCGCCGCCGGCGGCGCCCTCTAGTAACGGCGACCCGGTTTCAGGCCGGCGGGACCCGGACGAAGGCGGCGGACGCGCCGAAGTTCCTCGACGTCCTCGCGGTCGTCCGGCAAACCGGGCTCCTCGATCAGGGTGGCCGCCATGCGGGCCTCGTTCACCGGCCCGCCCGCTCCGGGGATCCCGGTGGCGGTCACCCGGTAGGCGCCGGCTCCGGGGCGGGCACAGAGGGCGCCGGCCGGACTCGACCCGCAGAACAACAGGCCGGCGTAGTCGTCAAGGCCGTAACCGCCGGGCAATCCCCGCTCCACCGCGGTCAGATATGCAATCCGCCGCTCCGGCTCATCGTGGTAGTGGACGCAGAGACTTCCCCCTACGAGGCCCAGCCCTGCGGCCGTCCTCGGCCGGCCGGAGGACTTGGTGATTCCGGCCTCAAACCAGCACATGGCACCGGCGCTCTGCCCTGCAAGGAGAGCCCCGTTCTCCCAGGCGAGCCGAAGAATCGCGGCGATGTCGTGGGCTTCCCAGATCGCCACCAGGTTGACCATGCTCCCCCCGCCGACGTAGATCAGGTCCTGGGAGAGCAGATGGTCACGCAGCGCGATTGGCCGTCGCCCCAGGCGGAACAGCGAGATCTCGCTGACCTCGCAATCGCGGGCGGCGAAGCAGCTTCGAAAACGCGCGATCTGGTCGGCCGGATCACCACTGGCCGTCGGCAGCAGGCAGATCCGTGGGTGGGACCGGTGCAGCTGCGCAAGCATGTAGTCACGGATTGCCAGGTCGGGACCCTGGCTGCTGAAATCGTGCCCGCCAAGGGTGAGGATGCGCGTCATGCGGCCCGCTTCGGCTCTCGGTCCCGGGGCACGGGCGCCGCCTCGCCCAGGTAGCGGGTCGCCAACCGCATCTCGACGGTTCGCGCCCCGTCCGCCATAACCCGGAAGCAGCGGGCGCTGGATCGGGAGGCGACGACGGCACTCAGCTCGGTGCCGGTGAAGTGGAGTGCGGCGCTGTCCTCGGCGGCATAGCCGGTCGCCATGCCCTCGCCGAGAAAGCGGTGGAACGCGGCCCGAGTCGACCCCCGGCGCTCGTAGTGAACACAGTTGCTCCAGGGAGCAGGCCCAAACCTCTGACCCGGCGGGGCTCGCCATGGAAACCGCTCACCCCTTCGGCGAACCAGCACAGCGATCCCGCCGAAAGGCCACAGAGCACTACTCCCGCCTCCCAGGCCTCCCGCAGGATCTGATCCAACCCGTGGGCCCGCCAGACGCCGAGCAGGCTGATCACGCTCCCCCCGCCGACGTAGATCAGGTCCTGGGAGAGCAGGTGGCCTCGAAGGTCCGCAGGCCCCTGCTCGCGTCGAAACAGCGAAATGTGGCTGGCCTCGAAGCGATCGCCCTGAAAGGCCCGGTAGAAGCGCACGATGTAATGGTCGGCGTCCCCGCTCGCCGAGGGAAGGAAGCAGACCCGCGGGCGGGGCTTCCCGGCCAGCGCTGCGACGTAGTCGTCGAGCAGCGGGTTGCCCCCCTCCATCGAGAAGCCGCCGCCGCCGAAGGCGACGATCTGCCGGTGATCGCTCTCCACAAGCAAATGGTGGCGGCGGGCAAAGCCCCTGCATTTGGACGTTTGGAGCAGATCCGGTGCCTGCGGATCGCCCTGATGTACAGCTCCAGGGCCGACTCAGGCGAGGCCGGTCGAGCAGGGCCTGCTCGGCGAGCAGGGGCGCCAGCGGCTCGAAATCCCGTCGCGATCGCCGCGCAGCACCTCCGGGATCGGGGTCAAGGCGCCCCACCGGAGACGATCTGCACCGAGGCCTTCAGCAGCAGCCTCTCGCCGGCGCGGAACTCCTGCTCGGCGCGCTCGGTGAACAGCTCGCGAATCCGCCTCTGCGCGTCCGGGTCCTGCGCCTGGATGCGGGCGGAGGTGCGGACGCTGCCCGCCAGCAGGTTCGCCCACAGCGACTCGCCGCTGGGGACCGGCCATTCGAACTCGAGACGGTCCATCGCGAAGTCCCGGTCGAGCCCCGCGCCGGCGAGCAGGGCCCGGGCCTCGGCCTCCTCGGCGAACCGGGTCGGGTCCGGAGCCCCCGCGGGCAGGGCACCCGGGCGGGCCTCACCGACTTCGGCAAGTGCCTCCCGCGCCAGCCCGTACCAGCGATTTCGCTCGTCCTCGTCCCAGATCGAGAAGGCGATCCGCCCGCCCGGCCGCAGCACCCGGGCGAACTCGGCGGCGGCGAGTTCGGGCTGGGGCAGGTGGTTGAGGACGAAGTTGGCGAGCACCCGGTCGAACTGACCGGCCCCGAACGGCATCTCCTCCGCGTCGGCGAGGAGGAACTCGATCCCGGGGTTCTCGCGCCTGGCTATCGCGATCATCCCCTCGGCGATGTCGAGCCCCAGCGGCTCGGCGCCGCGCTCCAGCGCCGCCGCGGCGACGTACCCCGGGCCCGTGGCAACATCGAGGACGTGCTGGCCGGGCCCGACGCCCGCGGCGTCGAGCAGCGGCTCCACGACCCGGGTCGTCAAAGCGCCGGTGAGCGAGGCGTAGGACTCGGCCTTCCTCCCCCAGCCCTCTGCCTCGAACCGCTTGAACTCCTCGGCGCCGGCGCTCATCGGCGCCATCGTATGGCCCAACTCCCGCCGAAATGCAGGTTAGGGGCGCATAGGGGGCCCCTAACCTTGCGTTCGGCGCAGGGGGCTACATCGCGCGGGAGATGATCAGCCGCTGGATCTCGTTGGTGCCCTCGTATATCTGGGTGATCTTGGCGTCGCGCATCATCCGCTCCACCGGGTACTCACTGACATAGCCGTAGCCGCCGAGGACCTGGACCGCCTCGGTCGTCACCCACATCGCCGTGTCGGAGGCGATCAGCTTGGCCATCGAGGACCACTTGGCCAGGTCGGAGTCGTCGCGGTCGGCCGCGGAGGAGGCTCGGTAGAGCAGCTCGCGGGCCGCCGCCGTGCGGGCCTCCATCTCGGCCAGCTTGAAGGCGATCCCCTGGTGATCATGGATCGGCTTGCCGAAGGTGACCCGCTCCTTGGCGTAGGCGTTGGCGTAGTCGGTCGCGCCCTGCGCGAGGCCGACCGCCTGGGCGCCCGCGCCGAGGCGGGTCCGCTGCAGGACTCCGAGCGCGACCCCGAGCCCCTTGCCGACCTCGCCGACGACGTTCTCGGGCGGGACCCGGACGTCCTCGAGCACCGGCGAGCCGGTGGGCGACCCCTTGATTCCCATCTTCTTCTCGAGGCCGCCGATCGAGAACCCCGGCGCGTCGGCGTCGACGACGAAGGCCGTGGTGCGGCGGTTCTCGCGGTCGGTCGAGGCCATCACCACGTAGAAGTCGGCGATCCCCGCGTTGGTGATCCAGTTCTTGGTGCCGTTGAGCACCCACTCGTCCCGGTCGAGCCTGGCGCTGGTCCGCATCGAGGCGGGGTCGGAGCCGGCCTCCGGCTCCGACAGCGCGAATGCCGGCGACCACTCCCCGCTCGCGCACTTCGGCAGGTAGCGCTGCTTCAGGTCGTCGGAGCCGAAAAGCTGGATCGGCAGCGTGCCCAGATCCTGGACCATCAGGATCAGCGCCGAGGAGGCGCAGGCCTTGGCGACCTCCTCGGTCGCGATGCTCAGCATCAGGGTGCCGGTGCCGGTGCCGCCGTGCTCCTCGGAGAAGGGGAGGCCGAGGATGTCGTTCTCGGCGAACAGCTCGCGGATGTCCTGCGGATAGGTGCCGGTGGCGTCGATCTCGGCGGCGCGCGGCGCCACCCGCTCGGTGACGATCTGGCGGATCGTCTCGCGGAAGTCGAGAAACTCCCGCGGAATCGAGTAGGCGTCGGGTTGCGTCGCTGCCGTCACGGGCCGCAGGCTACCCGGAGGATCGCCGGCGGTGCCGCGAGGGCTCAGCCGGCTCCGGCGGCGGCGGCCTGTCCCGCGGCGTGCGGCAGATCGAGGAAGTCATAGAAGAAGTAGTCCGACTGCGAGACGATCTGGTCGTGGTACTGGTTGTAGGGGACGTGCCCGGCACCATCCAGCGTCTCGAGGTAGGCCGGGACCCCGACGCCGAGCAGCGTCTGCACGGTCGACAGGGCCCATGAGTAGGGAACGACCCCGTCGGCCGTCCCGTGGAAGAAGATCCCTGGCGAGTCGCCGCTGTTGAAGAAGGACTCGAATCCGGGCGGGATCCCGCCCGAGAGCGACATGAAACCTCCTACCTTGGAGGAGTAGCCCGGGTTGCCGCTGTCGCCGGGATCGGTGGAGTTGATCCCGACCTCGATCGCGGTCACCGCTCCGGCCGAGGAGCCGCCGATCCCGATCCGGGTCGGATCGACCCCGTAGGTTGAGGCATTGGCTCGGAACCAGCGCACCGCCGCCTGGGCGTCGTGCTGTGCCGCCATCGCGGCGGTGATGCAGTTGGCGCTGACGTTGCTGCCGCTGCACGGCGAGGTCGCGAGCAGCCGGTAGTTGATCGACGCCGAGACGTACCCAAGCTTGGCGAAGGTGGTGGCGAGGTCGGCGACGTCGCCGGCGCTCTTGTCGCCGCAGCAGAAGCTCCCTCCGTGGACCCAGAGGACCACCGGCCGCTGCGTCTGGGTGTCACCGGCCGGCTGGTAGAGGTCGAGCTTCAACGCAACCGGGTCGCCGCTCGAGTCGGGGGCGCTCCCGTACTGGACGTCGTGGGTCACGTTGACGTTGTTGAACACCTGATCGCGGTAGCGGATCTGGCCCTGGCCGGGGGGCCGGGGAAGGCTGCAACCGGTGAGGACGGCGAGCGCAGTGAGCAGCGCGGCCAGCGCCAGCAGCCGTGAGGCTCGCGATGATCTCCCGCTCGAACCCCTACCCATGGCGCCAGGCTATCGCAGGCTCACCCCCGACTCGCGTTACTGATCGGCGCCGGTGCTGTAGAAGTTGACGATGGCGCAAGCCGCGAACCAGCGGTCTACGAGCGAATGCGGGCCTGGCTGAAGTGAGCAAGACCTTCATCTTCTTCCCCGAGGGCGCCTTCGGACCGACCAACAACTGCGTCGGGATCGGCGACGTCCTGCGAAGGCGCGGCCACCGCGTCATCTTCATCATCGAGGAGTCGTTCGCGGGAACCCTCGAGGAGAAGGGCTTCGAGGAGCGGCTGATGCGGTTGCAGCCGGCCTCCGAGGGGGAGGAGGATCCCGGCCAGTTCTGGAAGGACTTCATCCGCGACACCTCGCCGGTCTTCCGCCGGCCGACGATCGAGCAGCTCGAGGGGTTCATCGCCCCAACCTTCGGGGCGCTGGTGGACGGCGCAAGGCACGTCGACGAGCGCCTCGTGGAGATCATCGGCGAGGTTGAGCCCGACGTGATCGTCGAGGACAACGTCGTCGCCTTCCCGGCGCTGCCGGCCTCGGGAAGGCCCTGGGTGCGGATCGTCTCCTGCAACCCGACCGAGGTCAGGGACCCGGAGGTGCCGCCACCGTTCTCGGGCTATCCGGTCGGCGAGCGCTCCGCGTGGCCGGCATACGAAGCCGAATACAGGCGGACCCTGGAGGGCCTGCACGCCGACTTCGACGGCTTCGTGCGCGAGCGCGGCGCGGCGCCGCTGCCGGAGCTGGAATTCATCCACACCTCGCCCTGGCTCAACCTCTGGATCTACCCCGACGAGGCCGATTACCGCCGGGCCGATTCGCTCGACCCGACCTGGCACGACCTGCAGAGCAGCGTGCGCGCGACCGAGGAGGAATGGCAGCTTCCCGAGCCGCTCTCCTCGGGCGAAGGCCCGCTTGTCTATCTCAGCCTCGGCTCACTGGGCTCGGCGGACATCGAGCTGATGCGCAAGTTGATCGGCACGCTCGGCCGGAGCCGCTACCGGGTGATCGTCTCCAAGGGACCGCTTCACGATCAGCTCGAGCTGGCTCCGAACATGGTCGGGGAGGAGTTCCTGCCGCAGACCTCGATCCTGCCCCAGGTCGACCTGGTGATCACCCACGGCGGAAACAACACGGTCACCGAGAGCCTCCACTTCGGCCGGCCGATGGTGGTGCTGCCGCTCTTCTGGGACCAGCACGACAACGCCCGGCGGATCGACGAAACGGGGCTCGGGATCCGCCTCGACACCTACGGCCACGACCCGGAGGAGCTGACCGGCGCGATCGACCGCCTGCTGACCGACGAGGACCTCGGGGCCAGGCTCCAGAAGATCGGCGACCGACTGCGAGCGGCCCCGGGGACCGCCCGCGCCGCCGATCTTCTGGAGGCGGTCCGGCCCTCCTAGCTGCAGCTCACCAGGCGCAGCCCGCCGTTCGCCTCGGTCAGCACCCCGGTCCCGGGCGCGTAGGTCTTGAGCTCGAACTCGGCCGGCTTCGGCTTCGTCGCGTGCTCGCGGATCCTGATCACCCTGCGGAAGGTGCGGCCGCCGATCCGCTCGGTCAGGCCGGAGGCCACGACGCGGTCCTTCTCGACCGCAACCCCGGGGATCTTCTCGGCGAAGAAGCTGTCGCCGACCTTTGGGTGCGCCGGCATCAGCACGCCGGGCTGTTGGACGTCGCGCCCGACCCGCCACTGGCCGGAGTGGCCGGCCGGCTTGCCGTGCTCGTACTCGTTGACGTCCTCGCCGAAGTAGTAGACCGACCCCGCCCGGTCCTGGGCGACGTAGTCGATCGTCTTCTCGATCAGCTGTCCGCTGTGCAGGTCGGTGACGCTGTCCTTGACCACCGCCGTCCGCAGCGTCTTCCCGCCCACGCTGAACCGTTTCTTCCTCTGCTGCAGGACGCGGACGACCCGCAACCGCTGGTTGCCGTCCTTGCCGGTGAGCACACAGCGGCGGAACTTGGTGATCGGCAGGTACGGGTTGGTGATCCGGTCCGAGTGCGGGCCGAAGGCGCCTCCGGACTGCGCGGAAGCGGTCGTCGCGGGGCTGCCGCCGCAGGCCGCGAGGCCCAGGGTCAGCGCGGCGAGGCCGGCGGCAAACGCCGCCGTGCGGATTCTCGAGGTGGCGATCATCGTGTCTCCTTTGACTGGCGCGGCCGCTCCGTCGCGGCTCGCTTTGCACGGCCCGACTACAGCGCCATCGGATGAGCGTTCGATGAGGGGTTTCGATGCGCATGTGGCGAATATCGTGGTCGCGATCGGACGACGGCCACCCCGCGGATGCGTTTAGGCTCCACCCGTGGCGACACTCTCCGGCAAGACGATGATCCTCTCAGGCGGCAGCCGCGGGATCGGGCTGGCGATCGCGGTCCGTGCGGCGCGCGAGGGAGCGAACGTTGCCCTTGTGGCAAAGACCGCCGAGCCCCATCCGAAGCTGCCGGGCACGATCCACACGGCAGCCGAGGAGATCACCGAGGCGGGCGGTGAAGCGCTGCCGATCGTCGGCGACGTCCGCAACGACGAGTCGGTCGCTTCGGCGGTCGCGGAGACCGTCGAGCGTTTCGGCGGCATCGACATCTGCCTCAACAACGCCAGCGCCATCGACCTCCGCCCCACCGAGCAGATCGAGATGAAGCGCTACGACCTGATGCAGGACATCAACTGCCGCGGCACCTTCCTGCTCTCGAAGACCTGTATCCCTCACCTGCGCAAGGCCGAGAACCCGCACATCCTCACCCTTTCCCCGCCGATCAACCTCAACCCGCGCTGGGCCGGCGGCAACCTCGCCTACACCATCGCCAAGTACGGGATGAGCCTCTGCACCCTGGGGCTCGCCGAGGAGCTCCGCGATGACGGGATCGCCGCCAACTCGCTCTGGCCGCGGACGATCATCGCCACGGCGGCGGTCCAGAACCTGCTCGGGGGTGACGAGGCGATGGCCCGCTCCCGCCGGCCGGAGATCATGGCCGACGCGGCCGTCGCGATCTTCTCCCGGCCCGGCCGCGAGGCGACCGGGAACTTCTACATCGACGACGAGGTGCTCGCCGAGGAGGGCGTCACCGACCTCTCCGAGTACGGCTACGGGGCGGAGGAGACGGAGCTGCAGCCCGACATCTTCCTCGACGAGGCGCTCCCCTAGTCGATCAGCCGCCGGCTCTGTCCCGCAGCGCCGGCATCACGTCCTTCGAGAACTGCTCCAGGAATCTTCCCTGGTCGTTGCCGGGCGCGTGCAGCAGCAGGTCCTCAAAACCGAGGTCGAGGTAGGTCCCGATCCGCTCGACCACCTCGCCCGGATCGTCGGAGACGATGAAGCGGGTGTGCGCCTTCTCCGCGTTGGCGTCGGCGACCCTCTCCATCTCGATCGGGTCCTCGATCCCCTCCTTCTGCTCCGGGGTCAGCGCCAGCGCCGCCCACCACCTGCAGGCCTCCCGGGCGAAGTCGAGGTCGCGGTCGTATGAGACCTTGATCTCGATCATCCGCCGGATCCCTTCCGGGTCGCGCCCCGCCGCGACGGCCCCCTCCTCGAGCTTCCCGAGCAGGATGGTGTAGAGGTCGGAATCCTTGCCGCTTGTGCAGATGAAGCCGTCCCCGACCCGCCCCGCGAGCTTCGCCGCGAGCGGTCCGGAGGCGGCGACGAAGATCGGCACCGGCTGCGCCGGGCGGTCGTAGATCGTCGCCCCGGCGGTGCGGTAGTACTCGCCGCTGAAGTCGACCCGCTCCTCCGAGAAGAGGGTGCGGATCAGCGCGATCGCCTCGGCCAGCCTCAACCGTCGCTCCTTGCGCCCGGGGAAGTCCTCGCCGGTGGCGGGGGTCTCATTCATCGCCTCCCCCGAGCCGACCCCGAGGAAAACGCGACCGGGATAGAGCGCCCCGAGGGTTCCGAAGGCCTGGGCGATGATCGAAGGGTGGTAGCGCAGGGTCGGGGTGAGCACGCTGGTCCCGAGCACGGCGCTTCCGGTGGCCTCCCCCGCCGCCCCCAGCCAGGCGAGCGCCGAGGAGGAGTGCCCGCCGTGGTGGCGCCAGGGCTGGAAGTGATCGGAGGTGGCGATCAGCTCCATCCCGCGGCGCTCCGCCTCGACCGAGTGCTCGAGCAGCGCCCGCGGGGCGAACTGCTCGGCCGAGGCCTTGTAGCCGATCCTCATGCTCACGGTTCGCCAGGTTATTCCGAGGGGGTGTCGAGGCCCTCGGCCGGCAGGCGCGGCGGGGCCGATCGGTAGGTGGGCGGGGTCGCCGAGAGACCGATCGGGTTGCGGGCCAGGTCCACCGTGGACCCGTCCTGCCGGGGAACTGCAACGACTGGCTCCAGCCCGAGGTCGGTCGCCAGGCGGAACGCCCCGGCGATGTCGTTGACGACGCCGGCCGGGACGCGAGCGGCGGTCAGCTCCTCCGCCCAGGCGCCCGCTGCGCGGGAGGCGAGCCGGGCCTCGAGCTCCTCCCGCAGCGCCTCCCGGTTGCGGACCCGATCGTCGTTTGCAGAGAAGCGGCGGTCCTGGGCCAACTCCGGCGCCTCCAGGATCTCGCACAGGGTCGAGAACTGCCGATCGGTGCCGACGGCGATGACCAGCTCCCCGTCGGAGGCCCGAAACAGCTCGTAGGGGGCGATGCTCGGGTGGGCGTTGCCGAGACGGGCCGGGAGCTCCCCGGCGATCGTCAGGGCGGATGCCTGGTTGACCAGGCCGGCGAGCAGCGAAGAGAGCAGGTCGACCTCGATCCGCTGGCCGTTCCCGGTCGCCTCCTGGTGGCGCAGGGCGGTGAGGATGCCGACCGCGGAGAAGAGGCCGGCGAGGACGTCGACCAGGGCGACGCCGACCTTCTGCGGCTCTCCCTCAGGGCTGCCGGTGATGCTCATCAGCCCGCCGAGCGCCTGCAGCAGCAGGTCATACCCGGGGATATCCGCCCCCGCGCCCCTGCCGAAGCCGGTGATCGAGCAGTAGATCAGCGCCGGGTCCGCCTCGCTCAGCTCCTCGTAGGAGAGGCCGAATCCCTCCATTACCCCGGGGCGGAAGTTCTCGACCACGACATCGGAGTCTGCGGCGAGATGTCGGGCCATCTCGCGGCCCTCTTTGTGGGCGAGGTCGAGCAGGATGCTCTGCTTGTTGCGGTTGACCGACTGGAAGTAGGTCGCCTCGCCGTCGCGATCGAAGGGCGGTCCCCAGGCCCGGGTGTCGTCCCCGCCCCCGGGACGCTCGACCTTGGTCACGCCCGCGCCCAGATCGGCGAGGATCATCGTCGCGAACGGCCCCGCCAGGATGCGGGAGAAGTCGAGGATGCGGACGCCGTCCAGCGCGCCGGGGCTCTCCATCGCCGGGGATGATCGCAGGGGCGGGGGCGGCCCCCGGCCAGGCCTAGCGCCGGCGGTGGCGCTTCACCCTGACCGAGCGCGACGCGACCCGCTGGGCCCCGGCGCCGTCGACGGCGCTAACCCGGACCCGGAAGGTCCCGGGATGCTTGTAGGTGTGATGCACGGACCTGCCGCGTGCGACGTGTCCGTCGCCGAACCTCCACCTGATCGCGGCGCCCCAGACGTCGAAGACCCGCGCCGACGCCCTGAGGCGGGCGCCCTGCTTGATCACCCGCGGGATCGAGATGCGCTTGATCTTCGGCGGAACAGCGTCGAACCCCGCCCCCTTGCTGCCCGTTCCCTGGCGCCAGACCGCGATGCCATTGCCGGCGCCGTCCAGGGCCAGGTCCGGGAGCCCCGCGGTGGTGCTGAGCACCTTTGTGGGGCCATTGCCCCCTGCTCCGCCGACCCGGGGCAGGAATCGCACCGTCCCGGCCGGGCCGGCCCAGCCAACCATCGCGTCGCCGGCGGGGCCCATCGCCACCCTGGCGCTGAGCGACTGGGAGCTCGAGAGCGTCGCCCGCGCGCCGCAGGAGGAGGTGGCCGCGCTGATACAGGTCGTCGGCAGGAAGGGATCGCTGTCGTTCGCGGCGGAGTGCTCGACCCAGACGACGCGGGCGTTGCCCGAATCGTCAACGGCGACGTCGTGTGCCTGCGAGGTGAATCCGGGGCTGGTCAGCGTCTGCGTGAAGCTCAGCGCCCCGGCGGCGGTCAGCTTGCGGGTCTCGGTCAGGGAGGCCGTCGTCAGGTGCCGCCAGACGATCGTCGCGTTGCCGGCCGGATCGACGGCGACCAGCGGCTGATCTGACAGCTCGGGGGATGGCGGGGTCGAGATGTCCTTAACCGCCGAGAGCGTCTGGCTGTCGAAGTCGAGGGTGCGGGCCTTGACCTTGGTGTTCGGCGGCGCGTCGGGGGTGGTCCAGACCAGGGTGGCGCCGCCGTCGGAGGCGAGGTCGAGGTCGAACTCGCGGGTCTTCTCGCCGCTGACGGTGAATGGCTGCGCCGCGCCAAGCGTCCCGTCGGCGGCCCGGGTTCGCACCGATCCGGTGCGGCTCGCGTCGCTGCTCAGCCATGCAAGAGCTGCCCGGCCGTTTCGCGCAGCCGCGATCTTCCCCCCGATCGCACCGGCCTGCACCTTCTGGATCGGCGTCAGGGCTCCGCTCCGCCGCCGCACACGGGTCTCGAGCGCGTCGGCCCGCGTCCAGGCGAGGTAGGTGTTCCCCGCCGCGTCCATGTCGACGCTGGCGGTGGATGCGCCGGGGGGAAAGGGGTGCGTCAGGGGGCCGAGCGGGCCGCCGATCGGACGGAAGCGAAGCGCCGGGCCCGTGCTGGTGTTGAGAAGGATCCCAATGTCGCCGCGGGGCGTCATCTTCACCGCGCTCACATCGTTGGCGCCGAGGTTGAAGAAGGTGGGTAGCCAGTCCGAGGCTCGGGCCGGCGTGGCGACCGCGCAGAGCAGAGCTGCCGCCGCGACAGCCCAGAGCCCCGCACGGGCCGATCTGACCGACCAAGGCATGGCCTTTCAGGGTAACGCCTGTTTGACAGGAATCCGAGCGGGAAGTGGTGCCCGAAATACCTACGCACCCTGTCTCGTCCTGAACGTCCCCGCGGGACCACCCCGCGTCGCTCGAGGAGGCATAGATGCCCAGGATCACCCCCAATCTGTGGTTCGACACCGAGGCCGAGGAGGCCGCCGCGTTCTACACCTCGATCTTTGAGAACTCACGGGTTCTCGGGGTCACCCACTACACCGAGGCAGGGCCGCGAACGGCCGGAATGGTGATGACGGTCGAGTTCGAGCTCGACGGCCAGCGTTTCGTCGGCATCAACGGCGGCTCACAGTTCAGCTTCGACGAGGCCGTCTCCTTCGAGATCGACTGCGAGACCCAGGAAGAGATCGACTACTTCTGGGAGAAGCTCTCCGAGGGGGGCCAGGAAGGGCCGTGCGGCTGGCTCAAGGACCGCTTCGGGCTCTCCTGGCAGGTGGTGCCGACCGGGATGGAGGAGCTGTTCAACGATCCCGACCCGAAGCGGGCCGAACGGGCAATGAAGGCGATGCTCGAGATGGGCAAGCTCGACATCGCCGCCCTGCGCAGAGCGGCTGACGGCGAGGACGCTAGGCTGCACGACCGATGACCCGCCACCTCGCACGGCTCGCCGACATCTGCTACCGCTACCGCGGCCGCGTGGTGCTGGCCTGGATCGTCTCGGCGGTGCTGATCATCGCGGTGGGCTCCGCGCTGGCCGGGGAATTCAACGCCGAGTACAACACGCCGGGCTCGGAGTCGAAGGCGGCGGCGGACCTCACCGAGAAGCGCTTCGGCGGCTACTCCGGCCAGGAGATCTACGTGGTCGCCAAGGATCCCGCGGGCTTTGCCAACGGGGCGGCGGCGACCAAGCGCCTGCAGCCGTTCTTCGCTCAGGCCGAAAAGGTCGAGCACATCTCCCCGCACACCCCGATCCGCCTCTCCCAGAACCGCCAGATCGCCTCGGCCACCCTGCCGCTCACCGTCCCCGGGTGGGATGCGACCAAGTCGCAGGGCGAGCAACTGATCAGCGCCGCCAACGACAACAGCGGCGGGGGCCTCGAGATCAAGCTCGGGGGCGACCCGATCTACCAGGCTCAGTCGCAGTCCAGTCCGGAGGGGCTCGGGTTCCTCGGCGCCGCGATCGTCCTGCTGATCGCCTTCGGCTCGCTCGTCGCCGCAGGCCTGCCGCTGGCGATCGCGCTGATCGGGCTCGGGATCTCCTCCGCCGGCCTGATCCCCCTGCTGGCCAATGTGATCGACGTGCCCGACTGGACCACTGCGGTCTCCGGGCTGATCGGGATCGGCGTGGGGATCGACTATGCGCTCCTCGTCCTGACCCGATTCCGCACGGCGATGCACGACGGCAAGGATCGCCACGACGCGGTCGTCGAGGCCGTGACCACCGCCGGACGAAGCGTGCTGATTGCCGGCTGCACGGTGGTGGTCGCCGTGCTCGGGTTGATGCTGACCGGGCTGAGCTACATGTACGGCGTCGCTCTGTCCGCCTCGACCGCGGTGCTGATCGTGATGCTAGCGGCCGTGACGCTACTGCCGGCGCTGCTCTCCTATCTCGGGCCGAGGGTGGACAAGCTGCGGATCCCGCTGCTCGGTCGCTCGCTGAAGAAGGTGGACCGGCCGGAGGGATCCTCGCTGGCGGCGCGCTGGAGCCACGGCGTGCAGCGCAGGCCCTGGCTGGCGGCGATCGCGGCGCTGATCATCCTGCTCGCTCTCGCGGCGCCGGCTCTGGGCATGCGCCTCGGCTTCCCGGACGCGGGCAACGACCCGCCGGACACGATGACCAGGCAGGCCTACGACCTCAATACCGAGGGATTCGGCCCGGGCACGAACGGGCCGATCCAGATCGCCGCAGATCTGCCCAGCGCACAGAGCAAGTCGCAGGTGGACGCCTTCGCCGATCAACTGCGCAGCAAGCCCGGCGTGCAGTTCGTCACCGCACCCCGGATCAACCAGGCCGGCGACGCCGCCCTGATCACGGTGATCCCGACGACCTCGCCTCAGGACAAGGCAACCGAGGACCTGGTCAACAACCTGCGAAACAACCTCGTGCCGGCCCGGTTCAACGACACCGGGATCGACGTTCAGATCGGCGGCGTGACCGCGGCGCTCGAGGACCAGTCCGAGTACATGAAGGGCCGCATGCCGCTGTTCATCATCGGCGTTGTCGGCCTCTCCTTCCTGCTGCTGCTGGTCGCTTTCCACTCGCCGCTGATCTCGCTGAAGGCGGCGATCATGAACCTGCTGTCCGTGAGCGCCGCATACGGGGTTATGACCCTGGCGGCAAAGGGGGGCGGCTTGAGCAGCCTGATCGGCATCGACCACGAGGTGCCGGTTGCCCCGTTCATGCCGGTGATGATGTTCGCGATCCTCTTCGGCCTCTCGATGGACTACGAGGTCTTCCTGATCTCGCGGATCCGTGAGGAGTACCAGAAGGACGGAGACACGCGGCGCGCGGTCGCCGACGGCCTGGCGAAGACGGCGCGGGTGATTACCGCGGCGGCGGCGATCATGGTCGTCGTCTTCCTCGCCTTCATGGCGGCGCCGGACGTCTTCCTGAAGCTGTTCGGGATCGGTCTCGCCTCGGCGATCTTCCTCGACGCGACCGTGGTGCGGATGGTGCTTGTGCCGGCGGTGATGCAATTGCTCGGCAAGTGGAACTGGTGGATTCCGAATTGGCTGGAGGAGATCCTCCCCCGGCTCGACGTCGAGCCGGTGGGCCTCGGCACCGCAGAGGGACGGTGAGCTCCCGGGCAGGATCGAGGCGGGTCTTGCTGTGGAGCGCGATCGTCGCCGTGGTGTTCGCCACTACGACGGCCCTCGCGGTCGGCGGCGGCCACCGGGTGAAGTTCCCGAGCCGCTGCACCAACTCGGTCTACCGACCGCACCACTTCGTCGCCGCCTGTGGCGACGCCGGGTTGATCGTCAAGAAAATCCACTGGCGCCACTACGGCTCCCACTACGCCAAGGGGCGGGGCAAGGCCGTCTTTAAGATCTGCGATCCCGATTGCGCCAGCGGCAGGCTCGGCCAAAGCCGGGCGAAGGTCCGGCTCTACCGGCCGCGGCATTGCGCCAACGTCGGCGGTTTCCACTTCACCAAGGTGCGGATCAGGTTCCTCGGGCCCGATCCTCCGGGCCACCCCGGCGTGGAACGTTTTCCGTTCCCCTGCCGCATCCTCGGCGGGTAGGGTCGGATGGCCGAGCTTCCCGCCCCCGAGACGGGGATCGCCCTGACCCACTTCATCGTCTCCGACGACGTCGAGCGATCACGTCGCTTCTACACCGAGGTGCTCGGCGGTGAGACCGTGCGTGAGGGCGAGCCGACCTTCGTCGCCCTCGCCAACAGCTGGATCATCATCAACGTCGGTGGCGGCCCCACCGACGACAAGCCGGCGGTGACGCTCGAGACCCCGCCCGACCCCGATCGGGTCAGCAGCTTCCTCAACATCCGGGTGGCGGACATCGAATCCGTCTATGCGGAGTGGAGCGCCCGGGGCGCCGAGTTCCTGACTCCTCCGAAGCAGCACGCGTCCGAGATCCGCTGCTACATCCGCGATCCTGACGGGCACCTGATAGAGGTCGGGCAGACCACCGCCTGAGCGGGATGGAACGCACCGACAGGCGCGTCGACGCCTATATCGACAGCTTGCCGGAATGGCAGCAGGCGATCTGCCGCGAGGTGCGGGCGCTCGTCCACGCCGCAGACCCGGGGATCTCCGAGACGATCAAGCGGACCAGCCAGCCGTACTTCGTCCTCGAGGGAAACGTCTGCGCCCTGCTCGCGGCGAAGAAGCACGTCACCGTGTTCCTCTATGACGGCGGCATCGTCCCCGACCCTGCGGGAATCATCACGGGCGGTCACGACAACGCGACGGGTCGGTTCATCTCGATCCGCGAGGACGAGAAGCTCAACGCCAGGGCGCTGCAGGCGATGTTCGAGCAGATAATCGCCAACAATCGCGCCGGCGGCTGGCGCAAGCTGAAGCTCAAAGACCGGCGTTGAGCTCCTCGAGCAGCTCGCGTAGCGCCCCGACCTCGGCCACCACCTCGCGCGCGATCGGATAGAGCTCCTTCCCCGCTCCGTGGACCGAACCAACTTCTCCCGCCGGTCGCCGGGGTCGGGCACTCGCACGACGTAGCCGAGCCGCTCCAGGTGCGCGACCAGCTCCGCCATCGACTGCTTGGTGATCTCCGCGCGCTCGGAGCCAGCACGCTGACCCGGTTCGTCGGCGTCGCGCGCCTAGTGGCCGCCATCGACCGCTGACAAGCATCTGAGACGCTAGTCGGGAAGCAGCGGAACCGTTAACCCCTGGTCTCGGCCGATCAGCGCCGCCCTGGTGATGGCGGTGGTGCCGAACCGGTCGCGAATTTCGTCGAGGGCGCTATCGAGGGCGCCCGGGCGAGCGCGATCCAGCGGGAACGCGAGCTGGATCGCGCCCTCGTCGGAGAGGTTCGCGAGCGCCACCCCAAGCAGGGTGATGCCCTGCCGCTCGATCGTCGGCATCGCCGACGCAAGCAGGCCCTTCGCGGTGATCAGGATCGTCTGGCTCTGGGCCGTCGCCTCGACCAGGGTGTGTGATCGGGTCGCTCGGGAGAAATCCCCGAAGCGCAACCGGATGGTGACCGTGCGGCAGACCCGGCGGGCCGCCCGCAGACGGCGGGCGAGGCGGTCGACGAGCCCAATGAGGACGACGTCCAGTTCGTACCGCGTTTTCGCCGAGCGCCCGAGGGCGCGCTGGGTGCCGATCGAGCGCCGGCGGCGCCGTCCGCGCACGCGCCGGGGATCGCGGTTGTGGGCGAGCGCGTGGAGGTGACGGCCTGCGGCCCGCCCCAGGATCGAGGCGAGCTCAGGCTCGGCGAGCCGCGCCACTTGGCCGACGGTAAAGAGCCCCCGCCCGTGCAGCTTCCCGGCGGTGATGGGTCCCACCCCCCACAACCGCTCCGCCGGGAGTGGATGGAGGAATTCGAGCTCCTCTTCCGGCGCCACCCTCAGTAGACCGTCCGGCTTCGCCACCGCGCTCGCCACCTTGGCGAGGAACTTGGTGCGAGCGATCCCGACCGTGATTGGGAGGCCGACCCGCTCGCGGACCTCGCGCCGCAGCCGGCAGCCGATCTCGGCCGGCGAGCCGGAGATCCGCTCGAGCCCGCGGGCGTCGAGGAAGGCCTCGTCGATCGAAAGCCCCTCGACCTGTGGGGACGTCTCCGCGAAGATCTCGAACACCGCCTTGCTCGCCTCGGCGTATGCCGTCATCCGCGGCGGCACCACCGCCGCCTGCGGGCAGATGAGGCGGGCCTGTGCGCCGCCCATCGCGGTGCGGACGCCGTACGCCTTCGCCTCGTAGCTGGCGGCGAGCACGACGCCCGCCCCGACAATCACGGGTCTACCACGGAGGGCAGGTTCGTCGCGCTGCTCGACCGAGGCGTAGAACGAGTCGAGGTCGGCGTGGAGAATCTCGGCCTCGCTGGACACGAACGTATGTTCGCAGAATTCGCCGACGGACCGCCTCCACCGAATGGAAAACCGTTACGCCGATCTGGTCGACGGCCGACCTCCCTCCCACACTCGCCGCCGTAATCCCGGCGATCGGCGCGAGCGGCGCGGTGACTACCGCGAGGTCCGCGGCGGGGAAGCGGCGGGTAGACTTGGTTCTACGGGTCGGGCGTTCGTTCGGCCAAAGCAGTGCCCCGGGTTCCGCAGTCGTGCCTCCCGGCATCCTCCGCGTTTTCGCAGTGCACCCACACAGAGGAAACGTCAGGCGCGCTAAAGATCCACCGACGGGTCACGGTCGCGCCGGCTTCGTTCCAAATTACTTGCGCGTACTTCGAAGGGCTGGAAATCCACAACCAGGAGGGAAGGCATGGCCTCAAGCGGCAAGAGAAAGACCACGATGGCAAAGCTCAACCGTGAACGCAAGCTCCTCGAGCGCCGGCGGGAGAAGCAGATCAAGAAGGCTGCCCGGAAGCAAGCAGCAGCGGAACAATCAAGTCGGCCGAGCGATCCGCTACCCGGCACCGACGGCTAATTCGCTCAAGTCCTCAGCCAGGGGCCGTTCAAGACCGAGGCCCGTCGTGAGCTCCACCGCGACGGCTGGACCGACAGCTTCGACAAGCTGGAGCGGCTCCTCTCCGCGCGGTCCTGATCGCATCGGACTGCTGCAACGATGCGGGCGTCAACCACATCGAGGTGCCCGATGGCAGAGCCGAGGCGACCGGCTTCGGACTTCAACCGGTGCCTCTCTGGTCGAGCTTGCTGGCGTGCCTGTGCCTGCTGGGCTCGGCGATCCCGCCGTTCGCTGATCTCCAGCAGGTGACCGTCGGGGTCGCGGAAGAAGCAGCGCAACCCCGTCGGGAAGAGCGATAGCGACGGCGCGCCTTCTCCACTGATTGGACGTTGGGCTGCCGACCCTAGGAACCAGAAGCGGAAAAGCACCGGGGCGGCCACCTAGTTTGAGTGTGAAACGGCCGGATTTGCGCCTGACGAGCCGAGGAGTAGCCTGGGTTGGGTGCTCCTCGGACGCGAGCCAGAGCTCGTGGAGATCGACCGGCTCCTGACCGACGCCGGTGCCGGGGATGGCCACGCGCTGCTGATCGTCGGTGAGGCGGGGATCGGGAAGACCGCGCTGCTGTCAGCCGCGCGCGAACGCGCCGGGAACGCCCGGGTAATCGAGGCCGCCGGCATCGAGGCCGAGGCCAGCCTCCCCTACGCGGTGCTCGGCGAGATCGCCGGACCGCTACTCGAGGGCCGCTTCGAGCTGCCGGGAGCTCAGTCAGAGGCAATCGGCGCCGCGCTCGCCCTGGGCCCGGCGCCGGACGCCCCAGGCGACCGGTTCGCCACCTGCGCCGCCCTGCTTGCCCTGCTCGCCTCGGCGGCGGAGCGCCAGCCGTTGCTGGTGATCGTGGACGACGCGCATTGGCTCGATCCGGCATCGGGGGAGTGCCTGGGTTATGCGGCGCGCCGGCTCGCCGGCAGCCGCGTGGCGCTGCTCTCCGCATCCCGGCAGGGCGCCCGAGACCTGTTCGCCGGCTCGGACGCGGTCCAGAAGCTCGAGCTGTCCGGATTGGACGGCGGCGACGCCCGCAAGCTGTTGGAGGTGTCAGCTCCGGGCGCTGCGCCCGACGCGCTCGACTCGCTGCTGCGGACGGCGGCCGGCAACCCGTTGGCACTGCTGGAGCTGCCCGCCCGCCTCAGCGACGAGCAGCGGCGAGGCCACTCGCCGGTGGAGAACGTCTCGGTCGGGGGAGCCCTGCTCGATGCCTTCGAAGGGCGGCTCGCCGCGCTGACGCCCGCTAGTCGCGACGGGGTGCTGGTGGCGTCCGCCGCTGTGGACCGCGAGCTGCCGCCCGTGATTGCAGCCTGCGGCGATCTGGGCATTGGCACGGCCGCGCTCGAGGACGCGGAGTCAGCCGGCATCATCGGACTCACCGAGGCTCGGGTGCTGTTCTCGCATCCTCTATTCAAGGCCGTCGCCTACGAGCAAGCGGCTCCGGCTGAGCGCCGACGCGCCCATCGGGCCCTCGCCGAGCACTCCGATCCTGACAGCCGCGCTTGGCATCTCGCGGCTGCGACGATCGGCCCGAACGCGGAGGCGGCCGACCTGCTGGAGGGGGCCGCCGAACGGGCGACTGCACGGGGCGCTCACGGCGTCGCCGCCGACGCCCTCCAGCGGGCGGCGCAGCTGAGCATGGACGCTGGCGCGCAGTCGCGACGGCTCTACGCAGCGGCGCTGGCGGCGGCCACCGGGGGGGCTTACGAGCGCTGCGCGGCGCTGCTCGAACCGGTCAAGGAGATCGCGGACCCCCTGGTACGGGCTCGGATCAGGCACATCCTTGCGCTGGTCACGATGACGGGCGGAATCGGCACCGCGATGGATGGCCACGCCCTGCTGCTCGAGGAGGCGGAGAGGATCGTCCCCCTCGACCCCGCGCTGGCCGCAGCGATGCATGCGGACGCAGGTTTGATGGCAGCGGTCGCGGGTCAGATCGAGTTGATTCTGCCAGCCGCCAACAGGGCGATCGCTGCCCTCCCTGAGAACGCTCCCGCGATGGTGAGCTGCCAGGTCCACTCGCTGCTCGGGATGGGGCGCGCGCTCGCCGGCCAGACCGCGGCATCGCGAGAGGCGCTCGACAACGCGGGTCGCTTCCTTGGAGAGCGGTGGGAGCTCTCAACCGCCACGCAGTCCGCCGCCTTCGGGCTTCAGGCTCGGGTCTGCACCGGCCAGGAACGACTTCTGCTTGAGGAGGTCACCCTGATGGGAAAGGCGGCGCGGGAGACCGGCACGCTCGGGCTGCTTTCCTACCTGCAGAGCGTCGCCGCCGACACGGCCTATCGCGTCGGCGACTGGGATGCAGCGGCGCAGAGCTCGGCGGAGGCAATCGAGATCGCTGAGCAGCACGGCCAGCTCGGCGTCCTCCCGTTCGGGCTGGTGATCAGCGGAAGGTTGCGGGCGGCGCGGGGTGGGACCCAGAGGGCGCGCGAGGAGATCGAACGCGGAATGGCCCTTGCGGAGTCCGTTGGCCTAGGTGTACTCGCGCTCTGGGGCCATGCAGCGCTCGGGTTCCTGGCGTTGGGGACAGGCCGGGCCGACGTGACGATCTCGGAGCTCGAATGGGTCGGTGAGGCCCAAAGGCGGAGCGGAACCGCCGACCCGACTATCGTCCCCTGGGCGCCCGACCTGGTCGAGGCGCTTGACCACGCGGGCCAGCGCGACCACGCGGAGCGGGCAACCGATCGGCTCGATGCCCAGGCCGAGGCGACAGGCGTCACCCTACCACGTGCCCTCGCCGCCCGATGCCGGGGCCTGGTCGCTGACGCCGACTTCGAGCAGCATTTCGAACGCTCCCTTGAGCTGCACGACGAGGCGAGCGCCCCATTCGAGCGCGCAAGGACGTTGCTCGTGTTCGGATCGCGGTTGCACCGCGCTCGCCGGCGGGTGGACGGCCGCGAACGGCTCCGCGAGGCCCTTGAAGTCTTCGATGAACTCGGGGCAACTCCCTGGGCCCAGCGGACCAATGCCGAGCTGCGCGCTGCTGGAGCGATAAAGCGCGACCCGATCGCCGACCCCGACGAGCTCAGCCCTCAAGAGGTGCGGGTTGCGCTCGCGGTTGCCGAGGGGGCAACCAACAAGGAGGTCGCAGCAAAACTTTACCTGAGCCCGAAGACGATCGACTTTCACCTCGGGCGGGTCTACCGCAAGCTGGGGATCCACTCACGCACGGAACTCGCCACTCTGGTCGCGAAGGGAGATCTGGAGGTCGGCTCCGTCAAAACACCGTCCGCCTGAGCGTCTGGACCGTCCGCGACTGGATTTCAACCAGCGCTACATAAAGTTTCCAGATCAGAAGGCGTCAACGAGGTGGTCCGTCGCCTCCGGATCATCATCAAGGTGGGCGGCGGCCCCCCGGCGCAAGCCGACGGGTCCCGCTCCAGAGCGTCTGCGAAACGGGCGGGTGGCATCGGAGAGCGGTCCATAGTTGGGGTCCGGAGGCGCCTAGCCGCGGCCCTCTTCACCCTCCGCTTGGCGTTCTTGGCGCGGGCGTTCTTGGCGGCTCGGCCGAGGCCCGTCCTTGCTCTCTTGCTTCGCCCTGTGGCCGCTTCGTTTGGCCCGCGTCAGCGTCTTCCGTGTCCTCGCAGCGCCTTCCTTGCCTTCTTCTGGGCCGCCCTGGCCTTTGTGCAGACCTTCTTCGCACCGCTCGCCCCGGCGCAGCGGCCCGCGTCGGTCGGTTTGCCGCCGAGCTTTAGCTTCAGCGCCTGGGCGGCGGCGATCAGCTCCCCAGCGCAGAGGCCGGAGTCCTGCTCAGGGCGTTGCCCCGAACCCAACTCCAGAGCCGAATGGGGGCCAAGTCCTGCTGCGGCTGTTCGTCGCGCCCAGAGAGGGGCGGCCGGTTAGCCTTGGACCACCGATCACAAGGGAGGCGCGCCGTGGCGACGATTAGTGAGGGAACCGTGCCCTTTCGGGGGTATCGCACCGCCTACCAGGTTGTCGGGGAGCTTCCGACGACGAGCGGAAAGCTGCCGCTGCTCGTTCTTCACGGCGGCCCGGGATTTCCCCACGACTACCTGGAAGACCTGGTCCCGCTGGCAGATGCCGGGCGAACGGTCATCTTCTATGACCAGATCGGCTGCGGGAAGTCCGATCACCCCAACGACGACGCGCTGTGGACCATGGCCACCTTCGTTGAGGAAGTCTCCGCGATCCGGGATGGCCTCGGGCTCGACCAGGTCCATCTGCTCGGCCACTCGTGGGGCGGCTGGCTCGCCCTCGAGTACGCCCTCGACAACCCGGCCGGCCTCGCCAGCCTCGTTCTCGCCAGCACCTGCGCCAGCATTCCGGCCTTCGCCGCCGAGACTCGGCGACTCAAGGAGTCGCTTCCCGCCGACGTGCAGGAAGTCATCGACAGCCACGAGGTGGAGGGAACCACCGAGGACCCGGCCTACGGGGAGGCCGCGATGGCCTTCTATACGCGTTGGGTCTGCCGACTTGTCCCGTTTCCCGACCACGTGATGCGCTCCTTCACCAACCTGAGTCGGGACGTGTACGCGACGATGCAGGGGCCGGAGTGGAACGTCACGGGCAATCTCAGGGACTGGGACGTCAGCGCCCGGCTGGGCGAGCTAGGCCTGCCGGTGCTCGTGACCTCGGGTGGCCATGATGAGATGACGCCCGCGCTGGTCGAGCCGCTGGTCGAGGGGATTCGGGGCGCCGAGTCGGCCGTCTTCGAGGAGGCCGCCCACCTTGCCATGGCCGAGGAACCGGATTCCTATCGGGAGGTCGTCGAATCCTTCCTCGGTCGGGTGGAATCCGGCGCCAACTGATCTGAATCGCCCGGGAGCTAAGCGACCTCGTTATCCGCGAGGCAAATGATCGTGTCGCCGGTGCTTGCATCGAGCGGCGCGCCGGCGGTTCCGACTCGCAGATCCCCACTCCCGCTGACGAGGAACAGCGGCGTCAGGTCCTCGCCTTCGGGTCCGGTGTCGGAGTCACCCTCCACCCGCCGCTCGACGATCCGCGCACCCGCGTCGAAGCGCCGGGACATCTCGCTGAAGGTCAGGTCGTCGGCGAACAGGATGCCACCCTCGGCATAGGTGGGCACGAGGTCGAGGGCGGGCTCCTCGCTGGGGAGCCTGAAGACGCGATCGCTGCCGAGCTCCCGGCGCAGCTCGAACGCGGCGAGGGCATTGAAATCGTCGCTCTCCGTCAACAGGAGTGCCTCGCTCACCTCCTCGAGCTCCTCTTCCCGGCTCTCCACGTCGCCCCCGAGCCGGGCGCTGCCGGAATCGAGGCCCGCTGCACGCGCCGCAGCCTGCTCGCCTGGCCTGCCGGTCCAAAGCCGCACTTCCAGACCCGCCTTCTTCAGGGCCTGGGCCAGTGCCAGGGCCCAACCGTGCCCCCCGACCACCAACACCACCTGCCCGCCCTTGCCGGCCACCCCGAGTAGGCGCGCCACCGGCGCGGCTGTGAGCCCGTAGAGGCAGACCGTGCCGAAGATCACGACGAAGGCGATCGGAAGAATCTGCTCGGCCCCGGCAACATCGGCGCGTGTCAATGAGAGTCCGAACGCGGATGCGGTTGCCGCGGCGACGATGCCGCGCGGCGCCATCCACGCTACGAAGGCGCGTTCTCGCAGGGCGAGCTTCGACCGCCACGTCGCCAGAGCGACGACCAGAGGGCGGATCACGAGAACCATCACCGCGACCAGCCCGACGCCCTCGGGAAGCACGGCGGTCACCTGGGACGGCTCCACCGAAGCCGAGATCAGGACGAAAAGCATCCCGATCAGGAGGCTGACAAGCGTCCCGTGGAACTCGAGAATTTGGGAGACGTCGAGCGCTCGCTGGTTCGCCAGCACAATTCCCATCACGGCGGTCGCGACGAAGCCGGAGTCCGCCCGAAGCAGATCGGCCCCGACCAGGGTGGCGGCAACGACCATCAGCGCCGCCGCGACGGCCTCCCCCGGAGCCGAGCGCTGCAACCCCCGCATCAAGAGCCAAAGCACCCCCGCTCCCGCCCCCCCGATGGCAAAGCCCACCGCCAGGCTCGAGATCAACTCGCCTGGATGGAACGGGCGATCTCCCGCGGCGCCCTGGAGAACGGCGTTGAAAGCGATCACCCCGAGGAGCGCTCCGATCGGGTCGATCAGCGTGCCCTCCCATTTGAGGACTGACCGCACCCGGTCCGACGGACGGACGAAGGCCAGCAGCGGCAGCACCACCGTCGGTCCCGAGACGACAAGGATTGCGCCCAGGACCGCCGAGACTCCCCACCCGATCCCCAGGATCAGCCTCGCGGACACGGTCACGCCCGCCACGGTCAGGATTGCTCCGATCGAGATCAGCCGTAGCACGACACCGCGGATGCCGCCGGCGAGCTCGAACCATCGCAGGCGAAGACCTGCCTCGAACAGGATCAGGCCGACGCCTAAGTCGACCAGCGGGGTGAAGGCTGGCCCGAACAGCTTGTCGGGGTGCACGTCGTCGGTGGCGATCCCGGCGAGGAACCCCACCGGAAGCAGGAGGACGATCGCGGGCAAACCGAGTCGATCCGCCAGCAACCGCGAGGCGACCGCCAACACGATCACCAGACCGAGACCGGCGAGAATGGCGTCCGTCGACAACACGATTCAGCTGGCGCCCATCGTAGGGACGCGTGCGGGCACCGAGATCACAGAGAAAAAGGAGGACTCCTCACGAGCCGAGGCTCGGATCGTGGCGTCAGCCTGCGAGCGGATGGGTGCCGCAACGGGTGAATCAAATGGCCGAATTCGGCCGAGTCAAAGATCGAGACGTCGAAGGTGTGCGCCACCCCTGTCTTAGTGGCGGGGGCTCCAGGGTGTTCGCCGGGGGACCCAGCGGGGGACGTGGCGCTTGTATTCGGTGTACTGATCGCCAAAGCGACGCTCCAGCCCGGGCTCCTCGCCGAGGATGAAGTGGGCGGTGTTGACGGCGGCAAAGGCGGTCGCCCAGATCGCGATCCCGATCGAGCCCAGGAGCACCGCTTCGCCCAGCAGGATCCCCAACACGGCGCTGATCATCGGGTTGCGGACGCGGCGATAGGGGCCTTCGACGACCAATCTGCGGGTCGGGTCCCACGGGGCGAGGGTGCCCTTGCCGATGCCAGCGAAGAGCCGAACCGTCCAGGCCCACATCGCCAGCCCCGCTGCGATCAGCGCAATGCCGGCGAGCACCGGAGCCAGGGCCGTCACGCCGCCAAGGCCACAGCCGACCTCGGGACCTTTGCCAAAGAGAATGATCAGAGCCGGGACCATGACGGCCGCCACGCCAGGCAACATGGCGATCGCGCGAGCCTGTCGCCACCCGCTCAACCGGCGGACCCCGCCGGGGCGCTGGAGACGCTCGTCACCCCCGCGTCTCGAGCCACATCGTCGCCGCCGGGGGGCCGTCGCCCGGCAGCGAGAACTCGCCGATCTGGACGAATCCGTGGCGCTCGTAGCGGGCGTTGTTGGCGGGGTTGGTGGACTTGAGATAGGCGGGCATCCGCAATCAGCTCAGAGCGATCCGGGCCGGACCCGCGCATACCAGACATCGCTACGGGCGAGCCGGCGCAGGGAAACGCTCCCGCTCAGGTAGTTCGTGCTCGTCACTTCCCCCATCATTCGTCAGGTTGCCTTGCACCACTCAGGCTACCGGCCCGGCACCCTTCGAGCAGGTGGCGAGGGTCGTCGTCGGTGAACACGATCCTCAGCACCGTCAGGCGGCGGTGCGGCCATTTCCCCTCGCGGCACTTGCGCAGCGCCTCCGAGCCTGGCGAGCACCGGAAGTCCGACGATGGCGGCCGTCGTGGGTCTGTCGTCGCAGCGCCAGCGCTCCTCCGAGCGGCTTGCGCCTAGCGTCTGCAGGTTCGACGGCCACCGCGCCCGTCAGTCATGTCGGGTCTCGGGGCCGTGGCCCACGTCACGTTGCAGCCGGCAAAGCCGCCGGTCTCCCAATGGCGGTTGCTCGCCTCGATGGCCTCCTGAGCGCATCACGGACTCTGAGAAAACCTAGGTCCTTGATTCCCTACGCTGACCTCGTGCCGATCCGGGCGGAGCCGCACCGAAACGGTGATCGAAGGACGCCGTTTGCCGGTGGTCAGCTGCTCCCATGTCTCCACGCTGAAAAACGTAAATGTCCTGGGTTTCGTTCAACGCTAGCGGCGAGTGATTCACCAAACCGCCGGTCAAGTTGTCCGAGACGGCCTTGGTCACGAAATCCTTCGTGACGCAGGCAGTTCCGTACTCTTCGCTACCAAGACGGCCGCGCGTCTCATTTTGCTCGCTGTAGAGAAAGCCCAATTCGAATGCTTCCTTTTGCTCGTCGGGTACTTGAGCACCACCTGTGTTCCACGGCAGTGTCGTGAACACCAGTAACCCCTGCGGCTTGAGCATCCGCTCCAGCCGCCTTAGCCAGCCTGGCCAACGCTCCGCCGGCAGGTGGCTGAACAGCGACACCACGATGATCAAGGGATATCGACGGTCGTGGACTAGTTTCTCAGGTTCAGGCGAGGAGTAGAACCCCCCCACGCCGAACGACTGCCTCACAAAATCAACGGCTGTTTCGTCGATGTCCGAAACTGTGAGCTTAGAAGGGCTGATTCTCCGAATGAAGTGCCGGGTAAGTCGGCCGTATCGGCATGCGAACTCCAGAACTGATTCCGACTCGCGAAGAGGGGAGCCAAGATGGACGAGCAGATTCTCGACTTCGCTTACGTTGCGTTCCCCGCGGAAGTAGTACGTTGACGCTCCGCGGAAGTAACGGAACCTGGAATGTGTGCAGGCTTCTTCGGCGATCGACGCGTGCAGAAGATCATCTTCCGCAGCGATCTTCCAGATCAGTCGGCCGCCGAACTTATGCCGGAAATCAAACGCCGCTAGATAACGCGCTATGGGTCGGAAGCCTCTCTTCAAAAGCTTCACAACTGCCTCTCTGACCCGCTTGGGCGTCATCCTGTGGTGTTTGGCTATCCGCTCGTCGATCTCGCGCTGACCTGGGCTGAAGGAGCGTCGGCTGCTGGTTCCACCGCACGGATGTTGTGGAGGCGGGGGCTCGAGCGCATGGACGAGGCGCGAGGCCTCCATAGTTTGCCGCCCGGCACACCACCCCTCCTCACCGAACGGTCTGATCCTAGCTCCGCTAGGTCTGAGGGAAAGCCTCGGTGTCGGAATTCTGACCAAAGGCCATTTACAGCGCAAGGCGCTTGATTAGCCGCGCGTGGCCGCAAGCGATCCCGCGGCGGGGATTCCTCCGGTTCCTCTGGCGGGCAAGGACAGGCGCGTTTGCCTCCCCCTGGGCATGCTGGCACGCCGATTGGGCACTGTTGGGCACTGAGGGCGGCTCAGCGGAGGCCAAGGCGGGTGAGCAGCTCGCGCTAGAGCAACCCGAAACCCGCGTCGTTGCAGCACAAACAGCTAACGGGAGCGACGGGACTCGAACCCGCGGCCTCCGGCGTGACAGGAGCGGTGCGGGAGATGCCTCGGACCCACCGCGTCGCGCATTCCCAAGCGGAATGACTCACTTGCCGTCACGCTGGTCCTGAGTCGCTGATTACCGGAGTTTGCGGGCGATGATCGGCGGTTTGGGCACTGAATGCCCAATCGACACAGTCAGGTCCTAGCTCGATCGACTGGTGTTCTTCGCGCGCGCTGGCTTCATCGAGGCTTGTAGTCATTGGCCTTGCACCAGCCAGCGAACGTTTGGTGGTGCCCGACCTCGTAGCAGGTGTACTTCATGGCGGCGGGCGTCGGAGCCCCGCTGTCCGTCAGCTGGATCGTCGGCAGCCAGAAGCTCGGATCTGGATTGCTCGACGGGTCGGGCATCGAGGAAACACGCCATTCCATGCGTTCGCCAAACAAGGTGAGGTTGACCGCGTTGGGAACGTCCAATGCTGCGGAAGGCGAGAGAACGCCCTCGAATCCTTCCTCCTTTAGTTCTTGGGCAAGCGGCCGGCAATCAGCATGGGGGCCTACAGCCAGCTCAGGCGCCAAGCCGCGGGCCGCATACTCATCGAAGGTGCGCAGATCGGCGATCCGCTGAGCGGAGACCTGTAGCTCCCACAGGGCCCGCCGCTCTTCTAAACGGCGGTTGTCGTCGCGGATGGCCAAGTACCTGATTGCCTCAGCCCAAGCGCCGTCCGGCGATAGCGACGTGTACTGGGCGATCCCCTTGCCCTCCTCATGCCAACGCCCCGACTCCTGCCGTAGCGTCGCCGATCCGCCTCCGTACCAGAGCGGTGGGTATGCAGGATCCGTCTGCCGATAGGCCATAAAGACGGCCTCTGGAGCGTCGGCCGGCTTCTTAGTCCACAGCGACACGACCTGCCTGATCCAGTTGACCTCTGCCTCCGCGAGCCAAGGGGATCAAGCGCTCGCGTGCCTTGGCAACGTCCTCCTCGATCAACTCGAGTGGAGTTTGCCCCCCCAGGCTCTCCCGGCCAGCGTCAAACCACATTAGGACGCCGCGCGGCGTACGACCGGTTCGAAGCTCATAGACGAGCTGCCCGACCAGGGTGACTCGTTCCGGGTTCTTTCGGACTGCCTTGACGCCCTCGGTCCGGTACTTGCCGGCCATCCTCGGCGTCGTGCCAAGAAGCCGAGCAACCGCTCCATCGCCCACGTCGGCGAGAGTGCTCGACACAAACTCCGCTGCGAACTCCGGTCGGTCAATTGCGTGGTGATCCAACTGCCGACGCATTGCCTCGACCACGACCTTCATCCGCATCAAGGCTGCGCGCTCACGCCATTCCGGATCGGTCGCATCCGGATCTGCCTCGATCGCCTCAAGCAGATCGTCTCGAGTGACCAAAAGCTCCCGTGCCAGGTCATGCGCGCGCCACGCCTCGCTCTTCGTTACGGAACGAATCAGTCGGTTCAGCTCACCGAACCATCTCTCCCGGTCTAAAACGCGCGTCTTTCGCGTGGCTCGCTTGGCGCCTGCAAGCAGCTCTTCGAAACGCTCCGTGTCGAGTGCTTCGTCGACGTCGTGGCGTAGCTGCTCGGCCCGCTCGCGGAGTTCCTCCGTGGTGCGCGGTGGTTCAAGAGTGTCGGTCGCCATGAGTTCCCCTTTTGGTCCGGACTACTTCTTTAGAAGGAAGGATAGCGGACTCTACGGACTGAGACGCCAATTCGAGCCTCGCCCTTTCCGTCGACAATCGGTGCGCGCGAGGCCTCGGCTGAGCGCGAATTTAGGAGCTGGTTTTAGGAGCTCGTTGTGGAAAGCGCCCAGAGCGAGTACTGGTCTGAGGCGGCGGGATTCGTTCCGAGGCGTCTCGGGGACCCGATTCAGAGGCAGGCAATAGCATCGTCAGATGGCAGCAGAGAAGATCGAGATTTGGCTCGGCTATGGCACGAGCGAGAAGCAGGGACGAGACATACGCGCGGTCTTCGAAGAGCAAGGGATTCCGGTCGAGGTTCGGCTCGAAAGCGCCTTTCCTCAGGAGGGAAACGGTGCGGGATTCACGATCTTGGTCGGCCTATTCGGGATGACCGTTGCTGGCTTCCTCAACGGCTACCTGCATGCTGCAGGGGAGGACGCTTGGAAGAAGTCGAAGGATCTCCTTCGCAACCTAAAAGCCGACCATCACAAGCGCTATCCGTCTGAACCCCCAAGCGCGGAAGGCTTGGTGGCGTTCAAGGACGTCAAGAGGCGAATCCAGATCAATCTTCAATCTGACTTACCCGAGGTGGCCCGGGAGAAGTTGTCGGAGCTCGTGATCAGCGATCAGGAGGAGGTCTCTTACAGCTGGAATGAAGAGCGGCAGGAGTGGGAGGTCTTCGACCTTTCGGGTATCGAAGATCGCTCGGCACTCACTCGCGACCATCCCGACGTAGAGGACTGATCTGCTTCAACTGTTTGGGCCTAAGGACCCGCCGGGGCACCGCAGACAATTCCTCAAACTTCCTTCGCCTCTATTGCGATGGTGGGAAACGTGATCCCGTATCCGATCCCTGTGAAGATGCCCCGCTTCAGGAAGTCGTGGATCGTCGGGCCGAAGACCGTTCCGACCATCCCCGCGAAGGCCGCCCTCAGGGTGGGATCTGGGATCCTCGCGACCACCTTCGGGTCATCGAAAACCGCGAGCGCCTTGGCGGTCCTCGCTTCGCTGCCGCCGCGTTGATTGTCGAAGTAGCTCCTGAGACGCCGCCGGGTCTGCGCTTCGGTCGGTTTGGGCCCGGTGTCCGGGGTCATAGAGGGCCCGCCCGGATAAACGTCGGTCGAGAACAGCCCGACCTCGGCAGGCTTGGTCTGCTTCAGGGCCAGCACATTGTCGGCAATCTGTTGGGCGGTCAGGGTCGTCGCCCAGGCGGGCGTGGCAGGCAGAGCGCAGTACGCCAGGGCACTCACGACGAGCGCCGTGATGCTGCCAGTCCCGATGCAGTCCTCCGGCTCATGCCCTCCCTCAATCCAACGCCGAATCCGAGGAGAGGCTTTCACCATCGGCGCTTCGGGTCAATGCCCCAGGCCACTCCGCTCGCGCGAGGAGGCCCGCCTGCACATCCATGTCCAATCTTCAGATGGCGAGGCTAAGTACTGGGTTGACCCGGGGATCGAGCTCGCGCGAAACTATGGCCCAAGCTCGCAAGACCTGGGCAGGGCCGAGCGACTGATCGAGGGGCACGAAGAGGAGATTCGCAAGCCTGTCGAACATCTCACAGCTTGGCTCCTGGCTGCTGCCGGACGGACGCGAGCTCTTCCTTGCAGATCGCAAGGGAACCCTTCGCAGCGGTGTACGCTGCTGACGAGCTTGATTGGGCTCGCCACAGCGCTGACGAAAACCATGTCAGGGACGCTTAGCGCCGTTCCCCTTGGCCCGTGATCGAATTTCGCGTTCTAGGGCCCCTTGAGGTTCGTGCGGGCGAGCGTGCACTTCCGCTTGGAGGGTTGAAGCAACGCGCGCTGCTGGCGATTCTCCTCCTCCACCGAAATCAGATTGTCTCGACTGACCGACTGATAGAAGGCCTCTGGGGCGAAAGTACGCCGAAAACGGCCGGTCACACGCTCCAGGTCTTCGTGTCCGACCTTCGTCGCGTGCTCGGCAGAGCACGCGATGAGGACTCAAAGCAGTTGATCGTCACCAGAGTGCCCGGCTACCAAATCCAACTCTGGCCTGATCAGCTGGATCTCGATCACTTCGAGCACCTCGACCTAGAGGGTCGCCGCGCACTCAGTCAGGGCCAAGCGCAGGAGGCCCGGATCGCGCTCCGCGATGCACTTGCCCTATGGCGTGGCCCCGCGCTCGCCGATTTCGCCTACGAGGTGTTCGCGCAGAGTTCCATCGTTCGTCTTGAAGAGCTCCGGCTGGCCGCACTCGAGGACCGGATCGAAGCCGAGCTTCTCCTCGGAATGCACCACGAGCTGGTTGCCGAGCTGGGGGCCCTAGTGGTTGACCATCCGTTCCGCGAGCGTCTCCGAGAGCAGCTCATGCTTTCGCTTTATCGATCCGGACGCCAAGCCGAAGCCCTAAGCGGATACCAGGAGACACGGCGAGCCCTCCTCGACGAGTTCGGCATCGAGCCGGGCGAGCGGCTGAAGAGGCTAGAGCTGGCGATTCTGCACCACGATCCCTCGCTCGAGTTCCAGCCGCCGGCTCTTCAGGTCGGCCCCGGACGAGTTCGCGGCGCAGGATAGATCCATCGCCAGTCCCTCGGCGGGAACACGATCCGGCTAACAGATGCTCTCAACGGAAGCAACATTGTTCGACTCATCGGATTCGATGACCTCGTTCTTGGCGTCGGCCACGGCGATGATCGTCCCCCCCACGCAGGTCTGCCAGGTGCGACTCGCGGATCCGCCCGCCGGAAGCCCATTCGGGAAGCTGAACTGCCCGACGCCCGCGACGGTGGCTTCGAAGGGCCCTGCGCCAGCTTGACCTGCGTTCGTGACCGTGAGCTTGAACGGGTCGAGCTCGGAAATCTGCAGGTCGGGCAGTGGCTCTGGCGGTGAAGAGGGAGGCAGGCCCGGCGGCGGATCACCGAGCATCGATACATGCGCAGGCCACACGAGCACCGAAGTCCGCATCCTGCGGGTTCGCGGCCGGCGATGCCTCGGTTTTCCGTGGGCCGCGCGGCGGAAGCGCAGAAGCGTCCGGATCAGGTATCGACCGAGGCCGGCGCGCTTCGGCACGCCGACTCGATAGCTGCGGTTTAACGTTCGGCCCCTGTGAAGGTGGCTGAACTTGAGGATCCGGTGTCGCTGCCTGGCGACTGCCAGACCTGGAGACAGATGCTCCTTGAGGCGGATTTGGCCTGGCGATGTGCGGCGCGGGGTGATCGACCATTTCACCTCGAATTGCCGGCCTGGGCGAATTGCGTCAGGAGTGCGGCGCTCGGCAACGTAGTCAAGCGTGGCGAGTCGGCAGCGGATCTCTCCCAGGCCCTCGTCCCGCAGACAGGGATGCTCGTCGATTCCGGGCAGGGACGCGGGTGGGGGTGGAGGCGCCGGCGCCACCCTCTTCCCGTCGCATCTGGCTCCGCCAAGGCCGATCGTGATCACCGGTTGGCGAACTGAATTGGAAGCGACCCGCACTTTGAGGCCGCTCGCGCTGCCGTCTTCCCAGGATGGGGCGGCGAGGCCATCCGGCTTTGACCACAGCCCCTGCCCATCGCCAGGAACCCCGAGGGTCCCGAGGGTGCCGGGATCCGCGCCGGGCGGCACAAGGACGAAAGCCACATCATCGTCCGTCGCCGGATTCGCCGCTGGCGGCAGGGTGGCATCGGTGGTCACGAGGTTGCCGGCCCCATCGATTCGGGCCCGCCAGATTGCCAACCCGTCGTCCGGAAGTCCCGTCCAGTAGTCGGCGAGCCAGGGATTTCCGTCGAAGTTAAACGCCAACGGCCAACGGTGCTCGAGGAGGAAGAACTCGTTGGTGCCGCGGACCGGGTCGTACACGATGTAGGCACGGGCCGCACGAGCACGGAGTGGGGCGGGGATCTGGCGGTCCTGCAGCTCGGCTGCCGCCAAGTCGACGCAGCCGCGGGTCGCAGTGCTCACGACCCGCGGGCGCAACCACCCCAGGCGCATCTTGGTGTAGGCGTCCAGGTGGAAACTCTTGCGGGAATTGAGCCTCGTTCCATCAATCGTCGCGGACATCAGGCTGAAGAAGTTGTTGAGGCGAGCATTCCAACCGTAGGCTTCCCAGGCTCGCGCGTCCTGGAGGACGTGCGTGAGTTCGTGCGCGATGGTCATCGCGCTCACGGCCCCGCCGTCCCCCGGGACCAACATGCAGGCCCTTACTCGGTCGCCGAGCGCGTTGCGATCGGCGGTCAGAGGGCAGGCTGAGGAGGTCGCGGCCGCCACAGCGAACCGGCTTCCCGCGGGCGCCGGGCCAAAGAGCTGGATGGTCAGCTCATGTGCCCGCACCATGCCGTCGTTGTTTGCGTCGAATCTGCCGAAGTTGACCCGGCTGTCAGCGAGCGCGATCGCCTTGGATCGCACGTCCTCCCCCGGACAGCCCGGCCCAATTTTCAATGCGCAGCCGAAGGTCGACTCGTCACCCGGCGTCGCCGGGTTGTCGGTGTACCGGATCGGCCCGACGATACCTGCGTTGGTGAAGTGGAAGCCACCATAGGAGTTCTCGTCGAAATATCCTCCCTCGCCCGCGACGTGCGCGAATCCGGCGAAGAGGAGATCTCCGAAGAAGCGTCGCGTGGCGACCACGGTGCCCGGGAAACCCACGTCTCGGTAGTCGATGAGGATCGTGAGCAGAGGGCGCTCACCCTCTGCCCGGACACCGTCGATCGAAAGGTTTCGATAGCCGAAATCCTCAGGATCCGCCGCGCGCGCTGCCGGATTCGGGCCCCCCAGCGCGAGCGCGGCTGCGGCAAGGGCCGGCAAGAATGCACGCCGAAGCGGACGAGCGATGGCGAAGAGAGCGCCGAGATTGACACGCTTCATCGAAGACCCTCCCTGTTGGGGTAAGTCACCCCAATGGGCATCGAAAAACAAAGTGTTGACCTCGGGGCTCAGCAGCGGCTGATCCCGGCGCTCAGTAGACGCTCTGTACGTCCGGGCGAGGCTCGGGCCGGACTTCGGCGCGCTTGTCAGGCCCCATGTTCCTAATCTCACCGGGAGCGTGAGTCTCGGTCGCCCCGCCGCGGCGCCGGAAGCAAGGGCGAGAACGGGAGCGACGGGACTCGAACCCGCGGCTTCCGGCGTGACAGGCCGCTCAGAAGGTGACGACGAGTGACGTCAATCGCCTGCAAATGTTACAGAATTCGGGCGTCGATCCGGACCGATCGAGCTCTTCAGGCACGGGGATCCCGAGGACGTTTGGGCCACTATTGGGCCAGAGAATCGGATCCGCCCTCCGGTGAGCGGGGATGACCCTCAGGGCCCGCGGAAGCTTGCCCAACCCCACCGGGCATTTTGGCCAGCTTCCCGCGTCGACCGATCTGCCACCACCCCCATAACCGTGCTTCGGATTGCTCCGGTTTGCGAGCGATCACCAGCGATTTGGGCGCTGATGCCAATAGAAGCGGGCTCATCCGCCAGCCATCAGACGTCATGCCGGCCCTGGGTGGGCTCAAAGACCAGCTCGGTCTCACGCGCGCTGCGCTCTCCGCCGCACACCTTGACCGGGCTCGCGAGGCGTTTCGCACCGCCACCGCGGTGTTCGTCTGCGCGGGCCTCGTGTCGTCGATCGGCTCGACTCGATCGCTTCACCTTCAGCAGGCGCTTGATCTCACGGTCGGCCTCATCGAACGTCTCGGGGTAGGCGAAGGTCTGACCCCGGCCGAGCGCGAGGTCGCGTAGGTAACTGATCTGTCTGGGGGTTGGCGGGTTGCTGGGATGTGGCTGTGGATTGGTCATGGCCCAGCCAGAGCGGGCCGGAGGAGGTCGGGCGAAGCCCGGGCCGGAGGAGGTCTGCTAGGCGTCCGGGCCGGGACCAATCCACAGCCTCGACCCGACTACCGACCAGGGGAAGGGCCCAACCTGCGGACCCTTCCCCGGATGCGGCGAGTTGCTCCCCTTGCGGCGCTGGCGCCGCGGACGCACCGATTTGATGTCGGCGGAGAGCAGCTTCTCCACCCCGGCGGAAGCGCGGAGGCCACCACGCACCCGCTTGGACTGGGGCAGCTCGTTCTCGTCGGCCAGCAGCGAAGCGACCATCGCGTCACCGATGATCTCTGCGACCTCATTGACCGAGCCGCAGTCGTTGACCCGTTTGACCAAGTAGGCCGTGGACTGCTCGGCGTCGGCGTAGCTGACCTTCTCTTTCGTCTTGCCGGTCGTCTTCAGCTGTTTGACCTCGACCTCCTGCAGCTGCGAGGTGACGAGCCGCAGACCCCGCGCCGCGAGGGTCGGGTTGTCGGTGATGAGCGATGATTGCCATCGCCTTGACCCTGGCGAGCGCGAACTGTTTGCGGCTGGCGCTGCCTCGACGCTTGAGCAGGTTGCCGCCGACGGTTCCGTTCCAGATCCGCGCTTCCGCCGCTTTTGCCTGGCGCTCCTTGTAGGCGGCCTGACGCTCCTCTTTCTGTTTCTCAGGAGTGAGCGGCTCACGGCCCTGGGACTGAGCGCGCCATTCCTCGTCCCGCTTTCTCCTTTCCGTCTCCTCCTTCACGATCCGCTCGACCAGCCGCTCGGCCAAGTCGGCGGCGAACTCGACGTCGGTGATGAAAGAGACCCTTGAGGCCCATTCGCCGTGGTCGACTTCGTACTCGACCAGGCAGCCGGCGGCGCGGGCCGCGTCGATCTCCGCTTCGCCGAAGCGCAGCGTCGGGTTGTCGGTGTGGGTGTAGGGCTTTGCCACCAGATGACGGTCGCCGAGCTCACGGCGCTTCTTCGCGTCGGCGATGACGTCGCTGAGTCGAACCGCGCCGCGGTCGATCATCGTCGGCTTGTCCTCGAAGCGCGCCTGGGCGACGGCCTCGAACAGCTCGCCGAAGCTGACGACGAACTCGCGGCTCTTGACCTTACGGCGCTTCGCCAGCTCGCAGATGCACTCCGCGATCCTCGGCGAGACCTCAGCGATCCCCCGCAGGTCGCGCTCGGCCTCGGCCGGAACGTGACCCTCGGCGATGTAGGTCTGAACCGCCTTGGGGAGCTTCAGCAGCCGGAGGTGCTGGCTGACCCAGCTATCGGAGACTTCGAGCTCCTCGGCGATCCGTTTGTGGGTGGTCAGGTTCAGTTCCTCGGCCAGAGCTTGCAGGCCGCGGGCGGTGTTGATCGGGTCGAGGTCCTCGCGGTGGTGGTTCTCAACCAGCGCCGCCGTCAGAGCGTCGCCACCGTCGCGGACGTGGACCGGCACCTTCTCGATGCCCGCCATTTCCGCCGCCCTCAGGCGCCGGTGCCCGGCGATCACGGCGAACTTGCCGCCGTCGATGGGCCGAACGGTAAGCGGCTGCACCACGTCGGTCTTGCCGAGGCTGCCGGCGAGCCGAGCGAGGGCGTCGGGGTCCATGTGGGTGCGGGGGTTGAAGCCCTCGACTACCTCGATCTTGTCGACCTAGAGCAGAGGGGTTGCTAGGTCAGTCATGGGAGTGCTCCTTTGTCCTTGCCCCCGCCCGATGCGGGAGCCGGTGCCCCCGCCCCCGCACGCCCAAGCGTGCGACCATGCGGGGCGCCGGCTAAGCAAGGGCGGCCAGCTCGAAAGCCCCTCTCGATCGCGTCGTGGCTCATCGGGCAGGTGCCAAGCCGCTTCGCCTCTCGCCGGTAGTCGGCGAGCAGCACCGCCAGTTCCGCCTTCGACGCGAATCCCGACTCGACGAAGTAGCGACGACCTTGACCGTCTCGCGGGTAGTCGTAGACGAAGACCTTGCCCTCGATGCGTCGACCGACCAATACGCGCGCCTCCTCGGCGACGGTGTAGCGACCGATCACACTGAGCTGTGCGGGACTGGTCTGGATTGCCGTGGCGCTCATCGCGCACCTCCTTGGCTCGTTGGTGGGAGTCGTGAGCCGGCCGGCAGCGGATGAGGCGGCACGTCACCCGAAGGGCGCGCAGCGAGGTCCGCGAAGCGGGCCTTGACGTACCGCCGGCCGCTGCCAGGCTCAGACGACTTCCACCAACGAGCCAGGTGACGCTAGGCGACCTTGCTCGCGGGACCCAGCGCCGGGAGAGCCGCCAGGTCCGGCCGGTCTCTGAGCCTGTAGCCGACCCCGCGCGTGTTGACGACAAGGCCGCGGGCACCCGCCTCCCGCAGCCGGTTCCGCAACCTGCTTGCATGACTGTCGAGGGTCCTGGTCTGGGTCAGGCCGGTGTGTCCCCACACCGTTGCGAGCAACTCCTCCTTCGAGAAGACCCGATCGGGCTGCGCGGCTAGGACGAGTAGCAGCGCGAACTCCTTGCGGGAGAGGCGCAACTCGCCCCCCTTGACGGTCGCCCTCCGACCTGCCGGGTCGACCATCAGCGCTCCGAGGTTGATGACCTCCTCCTGAGTGGCGGCGACCGGCTGCGCGGTGACGATGCCGCAGTCGAGGTCGCCGGAACAGGCCAGGCGCCAGCTCATCTCCTGGTCGCGGCGAACCCGCAACTCCCAATTGCCCCGCTCGCTCAACCTCGCTTCGATCTCCCCGGCGGGGGTCTGCACCGAGACCCGAGTGAAGCGGCCGGGCACGAGCTCCCGAAGCGGGCTGGCGTAGTCGAATGAAGCGTCCATCGTGGACCTCCTGACTCGTTGACGGCTGTCGCTGAGCCGTCCGGCAGCGGACAGGGAGGCGCGATCGTCAACACGCGAGAACTACCGAGCAGCAGCTTCGAGCGCCTAGCTGCCGCTGCCAGGCTCACGGCGACAGACGACAACGAGCAAGGGTGAGATGGCTGGGGGAGGCGGATTGGAGCGCAATCCCAACCCCCATGCGGGACTGCGATCTTCGAAGCTGCAAAACAAATTGGTACCCGCTAGCTATCCCGACGAGGACTAGGCGACACGAAAAAAGCCCCGTTTCCAGGGCCTTTCTCAAAGCGGGGGCAGGATTCGAACCTTCGACCTTCGGGTTATGAGCTGGCGGGTTGAAGCTGTGCGGCCATCTACGCCGGGGCCTGCACGACCGGGTCGTCCTCGGCGAGGCGGTCTGACAGCCCGAAGGAACGAAACAGCGAGGGCAGGAACGGCTGCAGAAAGTTGTGGACGCCGGCTACCGCCGGCCTCCCCACGCCCTCCCCGGCCAGCTCGAGCACGGTCACCGACCAGGGCGACCAGTCGCCGGTCCCGGGGTCGGGCTTATAGGAGGCGAAGGTCGGACAGCCGTTGGCGCGCACCGCGATCAGCTTCGAGCCGCGACAGGCGGCGCCCTGGCCGAGCATGAACTCGCCGACCTGATCGGGCCCGCGCAGCCAGAGCGACAGCGGCGGCATGTCGAAGACGACGTCGTAGCGCAGCAGGGCGACGATCCTGTCGATGTCGTAATCGGCGAAGGCCTCGAGGTACTGCTCCAGCAGCCGCCGCTCGCCCTCGTCGCTGGGCCGGGCGGACGCCTCGGCGTCCTCCAGGGCCAGCGCGTCGAGCGTTGCCCGCGCCCGCTGCAGGGCGCTGTTGACCGACGCCACCGAGGTCTCCAGCAGCTCGGCGACCTCCTTGGCGCTCCAGCGCAGGACCTCGCGCAGGACCAGCACCACGCGCTGGCGCGCCGGCAGGTGCTGGAGGGCGGCGACGAAGGCCAGCCGCAGTGCCTCGCGCTCGGCAGTCTGGGCCGCCGGGTCGGCGGCGGGGTCAAGGACCTGGGCGTCGGCGATCGGCAGCACCCAGCTCGCCTCCGGCAGCGGCGCGCCGACCGGCATCTCGGCGGTGCCGGCGCCGCCGAGGTCGACCGGGCGCGCTCGGCGTTTGCGGCCCTCGATCTGGTCGAGGCAGACGTTGGTGGCGATCCGGAACAGCCACGACTTCATCGCCGCCGGCTCCTGCAGGGTGTCGGCCCGCCGCCAGGCGCGGATCATCGCCTCCTGGGTCGCGTCTTCGGCCTCGAAGCCCGAGCCGAGCATCCGGTAGCAGTAGCCGGTCAGGGCCGGTCGCAGGCGCTCGAGGTCCTGCTCGAAGGCCGCTTGACTGGTCGAGAGCGCCACTGGGCAGATCCTAGCTTTACCGATTAGTTCCGGCTCTCGCGTCGGTCCTGGTCTCCGAACGGAACCCACCAAGGAGGCAAACGTGCCCCGACTGCTTTTCCTCAACCTGCCGGTGGCCGACCTGGCGGCCAGCCGGCGATTCTTCGTCGGGCTCGGATTCGAGTTCAACGAGCGCTTCTGTGACGAGGGCGCCGCCTGCATGGTGATCAGCGACCGGGCCTACGTGATGCTGCTTCAGCGCGAGCGCTTCGCCGAGTTCGTGAGGGGGCCGGTCGCCGACGCCGGCGCGGCGACGGCGCTCACCGTCACGGTCAGCGCCGAGGACCCGGCGGCCGTCGACGCCTTCGCCGCAGCCGCTCTCGCCGCCGGCGCAAGCCCCGCCAAGGAGCCGCAGGATTACGGTTTCATGTACCAGCGCAGCTTCCACGATCTCGACGGTCACCTCTGGGAGGCGCTGTGGATGGACCCCGTCGCCGTCGAGAATGGGCCGACCACCTGACGACGATGAACGCCTCCGAGCTTCGCGACCATTGCCTCTCGTTTGCCGGGGCCGAGGAGACGTTTCCCTTCGGCGCCCGCACCTCTGTGTTCAAGGTCGGGGGAAAGATGTTCGCCCTCTCAGCTCGATGCCGACTCGCTGCGGGTCAGCGTCAAGTGCGAGCCGCGGCTGGCCGAGGCCCTGCGGGCCGCGCATCCGGAGGTGACCCCCGGCTACCACCTCAACAAGGTGCACTGGAACACCGTGACCATCGGAGGCGGGCTGCCCGACGGTGCGATCCGCGACATGATCGAGGACTCCTACGACTTGGTCGTGAGCACGCTGCCGGCCGCCGAGCGGAGAGCCCTGGGATGGGGGCGATACCTAGTGCCACGCGAGGCGCGAAGGAACCGCAAGCGCAGGCACGGCCCTCTCTCGCGGCACGGCCCCGGATAGCTCGCCCGCCGAGACGCCGGTCGTTTCGAAGAGGCCGAATTCCGTCCCACCGCAGACGTAGAGCAGTCCCCCGAGCCTCTCCTCGCTGGGCTCAAGCCCGAGCTTCTCCGAGTGAAAGCGGCGGGCGCGCTCGAGATCCTGCGCCGGCAACCTGGCCGCGACTCTCGCCGTGTCCAGCATCGTTCCTCCACTCATCCGTTGGCCGCGATGCCGTCGCCAGCCGCCCTCAGGGCCGCGATGTCGAGCTTGCCCATCTTCAGCAGCGCTTCCATCGCGCGCCGCGCCCGCTCCGGGTCATCGTCGCCGAGCAGCTCCTCGAGGCCGGCCGGGACAACCTGCCAGCAGAGACCGTACTTGTCGGTGACCCAGCCGCATTGGCCCTGCTTGCCGCCGTCAGCCGCCAGCTTCTCCCAGTAGTAGTCGATCTCAGCCTGGTCAGCGCAGTTGATTTGGAAGGAGACGGCCTCGTCGAACTTGAACTGCGGCCCGCCGTTGATACCGACGAAGCGCTGGCCTTCGACCTCCCATTCGACGGTTACCGCCATGCCGGCTTTGCTCGGAACGGCCTCGTTGTAGTGGATGACCCTGACGATGCGCGAATCCTCGAAGACGGAGAGGTAGAAGCTCGCGGCCTCCTCGGCCTCGGTGTCGAACCACAGGTTGGGGACGATCTTTTGCATGGTGCTGCCTCCTTCACTCATCCGAATTGTTGGGCCATCGCCCACTCCACCTCGACCAGGTAGACGACCCGGTCGCTGCGCAGCGGGTAGGGCTGGCCGGTGTACTTGGTAGAGATACGGTCGATCACCGCGAAGGCCTCCTCGCCCTCCAGGATCTCGGCAACGCGGCCCCGGATCGCCGCCATCGTGAACGGCTGCTCGCGGTCGGTGAGCGAGATCGCGAGCCGCGGGTCGCGGCTCAGGTTGCGCGCCTTGCGTGAAGCGGGGTCGGTGAGGAAGGCGACGCGGTCGCCCTCGAGGCCGATCCAAAGCGGCACGCTGTGCGGGGCGCCGTCGGGCATCAGGGTCGCCAGGTGGGCGTAGTTCGCGCCCTCGAGCAGGGCGCGAACGTCGTCGGGCAGCTCGGGCATCGGGATCACTCCTTCTTCGTCAAGCGAAAGGTCGGGTGGTCGGCTGGGTCGGGCAGCTCCTCGAAGGTCGCGGCAACGCTCGGGAAGCGATCGAAGTGGTCGCGGTAGGCGGCGATTAGCGGCGGGCGCTCGGCGACCGGAACCTCCTCGGCCCCGAAGCGCCGGCTGCGGCCGCGCTGCTTCAGCTCCCCCTCACCCGCGGCGCGCAGGTTGCGCACCCAGTGGGTATGCCCGCGCGGGGCGATTAGGTAGCGCTCCCCATCGTGCTCGAGCACGGCGACCGGGACGCTGTGGGGGTTGCCGCTGCGGCGGCCGCGGACGGTGAGGCGGCTGAGGAAGCGGCGACCGAAGAGCGAGGCCATCCGGTTGCCGACATGGCTCTGCATCCAGTTCGGCGGCAGGTAGTGCTCGGTGGCGCTCATTTTCCGAGCGCCTCCCCGAGGTCGATCGGCGGCCCGAGGACCTCCACCGCCGGGGTCTCGGCCAGCGCCCACTCCGGCGGATCCTCGCCCGCCCGCTCGGCGGCGCGGCGCGCGAGCGTGCGCTCGAAGCCGGCCGGCGTGCAGACGAGCAGGTAGCGCGCCGGCTCAGTGGAGCGGTTGGCGAGGGTGTGGATCGTGCCGCGCGGGGCGAAGACGAGTTCGCCGGGGCCGGCGGTGCCGATCTCCTCGCCCTGCTGGAAGGTCAGCTCGCCCTCCAGCACGTAGAACGCCTCGTCGAAGTCGTGGCGATGCAGCGGCGGTCCGACCCAGCGGCCCGGCGTCGAGTTCTCCATCACGGCGACTTCGCCGCCGCTCTGCTCGGAGCGCAACAGGATCCGCGAGCCGGGCATCATTCCCTGCTCCGCTCGAAGACCAAGGTGGCGATGCCCTCGCCGACCGTGCCCGACTCGGTCAACCGCAGGCGATGCTCGCCGCCGCTCTCCTCGAACAAGCGCTTGCCACTGCCGAGCAGGACCGGGAAGACCATCAGGCGCAGCTCGTCGAGCAGGTCGTGCTCGATCAGGCCCTGAACGAGCCGGGCGCTGCCGGCGACCAGAATGCTCCCGTCGACCTCTTCCCTCAGCTTCCCGACCTCCTCGGCGAAGTCGCCGGAGAGGATGGTCGAGTTGTTCCAGGCGGCCTCCCGCAGCGTCGAGGAGACGACGTACTTGGGCATCGAGTTCATCTTCTCCGCGAACCCCGCCTCATCTTTCCTCGAGGGCCAGGCGGCGGCAAAACCTTCGTAGGTGACCCGACCGAGCAGCTGGGCCTCGGCCTGGCGGAGCTCATCGAGCTTGAACCTGTTGCCGTCCTCCCCGCGGTCGAACTCGAAGGTCCAGGCGCCATGACTGGCCCCCTCGCTGCCGCCGGGGTCCTCCATCACTCCATCCAGCGAGACGAACTCGGTTACGACGATCCTTCCCATGGTCACTTCCCTTCGGTTGTTTGCAGCTATGACCGACGGTGGGGGCAAAACTCATCGAGCCGCCCCCACCGCGATGCGCGCGGCAGGCGGTTCGGCCGCCTGCCCCGCCGGCGCCTCCCCTCGCTGCTCGCTGGGGGCGCCCGCGTCGAGCTCGACTTCACGCAGCCGCCAGACCAGCGCCAGCGCCAGCAGTGCGAGAGGGGCGGCGATCCCGAAGACGAGGCGCACACCCTCGACCAAGCTGCCCTGGGCGGCGAAGACGGCGCCGAGCGTGGCGGCGCCGAGCGCGCCGCCGAGGGCACGGAAGAAGTTCGTCGTCGCCATCGCGGTGCCGAGCTGGCGCCGCTCGACCCCGTTTTGGACGATCGCCGTCAACACCTGGCCGACCATGCCGAAGCCGAGGCCGAAGACGCCGAGGCAGATGACGGTGGCGAGCTGGGAGCGCTCGCCGACCAGCGCCGCCATCGCGGCGAGGCCGATCGCCATCAGCGCCAGCCCGGCCAGCGGGTAGCGCTTGTAGCGGTCGCCGGCGGCGATGCGCCAGCCGGCGAAGTTGGTCGAGACGACGACGCCGACCATCATCGCCGCCACCAGCAGACCCGCCCCGGTCGGGCTGGCCCCGGTCGCCACCTGCAGGAAGAGCGGCGCGAAGACGGTGACCGCGAAGAGGCTCGCCGTGGTGAGGAAGAAGGCGGCGCTCGCCAGCGCGACGGTTGGCGTGCGCAGCAGCTCGAGCGCGACGACGGGATCGGCCGCGCGCCGCTCGCGCCAGACCAGCCCCGCGGCGGCAAGCAGCAGCGCGGTGCCGAGGGCGAGGATCTGCACCGAGCCCCAGGCGTAGGTCGTGCCGCCCCAGACGCAGACGAGCATCAGCGAAGTGGTGGCGGTAGCCAGCAGCAGCGCGCCGGCGAGGTCAAAGCGCGCCGGCGGTGCGTGACCTGGGACCGGCGGGAAGCGCAGCCGCAGCCCGGCCAGCGCCGCCAGCCCGAGCGGCAGGTTGACGTAGAAGACCCAGCGCCAGCTCACCTGTTCGGTCAGCAATCCGCCGAGCAGCGGCCCGGCGACGGTGGCAAGGGCGAAGACTGCGGCGATGTAGCCCTGGTAGCGGGCACGCTCGCGGGGCGAGACGAGGTCGCCGACGGCGGCCATCGCCAGGGTCATCAGGCCGCCGGCGGCGGCGCCCTGGACGGCGCGGGCGAGGATCAGCGGCGTCAACGCGCCGGCGAGGCCGCAGGCGGCCGAGGCGGCGAGGAAGATACCGAGCGAGACCTCGAGCACGCGCCGGCGGCCGACCCGGTCACCGACCTTGCCCCAGACCGGGATCGTCGCCGCCGAGGCGATCACGTAGGCGCTGACCAACCAGGACACGTTCTCGAGCGTGCCGAGGTCGCGAGCGATCGTCGGCAGCGCGGTCGCCAGGATCGTCTGGTCGAGTACGGCCGGCAGCATCGCCAGGACGAGGGCCGCGAACGGGATGGATATTTTGGTGAGCCGCATTTCAGTCTCCCTTCGGGTCGCTGAATTGGCGAGGTGCACCAAACTTAGAGGCACCCTAACATTAATCCCACTATGACGCAAGGCCCTGGCCTGAGAGAGCGCAAGAAGGAGCGCACCCGGCGCGAGATCGCCGAAGCGGCGCGCACGCTGTTCGGCGAGCGCGGCTTCGACGCGGTCACCGTGTCCGAGGTGGCAGCCGCCGCCGAGGTCTCCGAGGCGACCGTCTTCAACTACTTCCCGACCAAGGAGGACCTCTTCTACAGCGGCCTCGAGGCCTTCGAGGAAATGCTGCTTGACGCGATCGGCGAGCGGCCGGCGGGCGAGTCCGCCCTCGCCGCCTTCGGACGCTTCATCACCGAGCCGCGCGGGTTGCTCGCGGCGACCGAGCCGGAGGCGATCGAGCACTTGGCGGCGACGACGCGGGTGATCGAGGAGAGCCCGGCGCTGCTGGCGCGTGAGCAGCGCATCCTCGCCGGCTTCACCGACTCGCTGGCCGAGCTGCTTCGCGAGGAGAGCGGCGCCGGGCCGGAGGACGTCGATCCCTGGGTCGCCGCCAATGCGATGATCGGCGTCCACCGCGCGCTGCTCGGCTACGCCCGCCGCCAGGTCCTCGAGGGAACCCGCAACCCGCTGCTGGCGCGCCGGGTGCGGGCTCAGGCGAAACGGGCGCTGGCAACCCTCGAGCGAGGGCTCGGCGACTACGCGGTGAGGGGAAGTTAGGTACAGACGGCCGCAGGGCATCGGTGCCTTTCGACCGCTTCCGATCGATGCCGATCTGGCGGCCGACGCCAACCTCAGGCGCCCAGGTGCCGCGGGCGGGCTCAGGCGTGCAGGGTGGGTCGGTAGATGAGCTCCTGGATGTTGCCGTCGAGCGTCCGGCTCTCGATCAGCTCGAGGTCGAAGTCGGCCGCACCCCCGAAGACGGGGTCAGCTCCGGTCTGACCGGTGATCACAGGAAAGAGCGTCACCTGGACGCGGTCGACCAGACCTGCGGCCATCAGTGCCCGGTTCATCGACATGCTGCCGTGCGAGCGCAACGGCACCTCGGACTCCTCCTTGAGCCGGGCAACGACCTCAACGGCGTCACCGCTCGCGATGCTCGCCTCCGGCCAGTCGAGGGGCCCCTCCAGGGTGGTCGACACCACCGTCGCCGGCAGGCTTCTCATCCGGGTGACCCACGCGTCACGCACGTCGGAGTCCTCGGTGCTGGAGGCCAGCATCCGGGCAAAAGCCCGATACGTGTTGGCCCCGAAGACCATCCGCTGCTCCTCGCCGTACAGGGCGAGGCGGCGGTCGAGCAGCTCGGGGCCCTGCTTACCCCAGTAGCCAGTCCAGTTGCTGCTGCTGTCGGCGCTGCCGAAGCCATCGAGGCTGGAGAAGACGTCGAAGGTGTAGGTGGCGGTCATGATGCCCTCCCTGGTTGCGGTTGATCAGGTGTGGGGGTACAGACCCGAACCCACGGCGAAACTCATCGCCGCTGGATGCCTGGACTGGGGGCACTGCCGCGACAACTCTGCGACCTTCGGACCGATCACGGCGAGCGCTGGTCGGCCTCGACGTAGATCAGCAGGCGGCGAACCAGCTCCCTGGCGTGGCCGGCGTCGGCGGGACGCCCGAAGAAGAGCGGGTGCAGGTAGAGGGGAGCGGTGACCCCCTCGAGCAGCTCGGCGATCGTCGGCGCCTTCTCCCCCCGCGCCGCCGCTCGGTCGAGCATCGCCTGCAGTTGGTCGGCGCGAGTCCGCAGGGCGAGCGGAGCCTCGTCCGTCGGCGCCGCCAGTGCTGCCGCGCGCATCATGATCGTCCCCAGGGGAGCGATCGCCTCGGCGAACCTGACCGCCGCCAGCTCCAGGTCGCCCCGCAGGGTCCCGGTATCGGGGACCGGCGCCACCTCCGCCAGCCGCTCGGCGACCACGTCGTCGACCAGCCCTGCGATGTCCCCCCAGCGGCGGTAGAGGGTGGCCTGGTGGACCCCGGCGCGCTCCGCCACCCGCCGAATCGTCACCGCTTCCGGCGGCTCGGCGCCCAGCAGCTCGATCGCGGCCGCGTGGACCCGAGCGCGCACCCGGGCGGTGCGACCACCTGGGCGCCGGCGCGGTTGCTCGGTGGCAGTCATCGCTTGAGAGTCTAAACGCGAAAGCTTGCGCCTTTGCTCGACGTCCGGTAGGTTCTTAACACGACGTTACTTGCGTTAAACGACTCAAGGAGCACCGACTATGTCACTCGCCCGCGTCCAGAATTTCTCGATCTCCCTCGACGGCTTCGGCACCGGTGAGGGACAGAGCGCCGAGCTTCACTTCGGCCACGCTGGAGACAAGCTGCACCAATGGATGTTCGCCACCCGCTGGTGGCAAGGCCCGACGGGCGAAGGCGGCCGCGGCGGTGTCGACGACGCCTTCGCACAGCTGTTTGCCCCCGGGATCGGCGCCGAGATCATGGGCGCCGGGAAGTTCGGTCACCCCGGCTGGCACGAGGACCCGGAGTGGAAGGGCGCCTGGGGGCCCAACCCCCCATTCCACACGCCGGTCTTCGTCCTCACCCATCACCCACGCCCGTCGATCGAGATGGAGGGCGGCACGACCTTCCACTTCCTCGACGCATCTCCCGCCGAGGCGCTCGAGGCGGCCCGCGAGGCTGCCGGCGGCATGGACGTGCGCATCGGCGGCGGCCCCACCGTGGTCCGCGAGTTCCTCGCCGCCGGGCTCGTCGACCACATGCACGTCGTCGTGGTGCCGATCCTGCTCGGCCGCGGCGTGCGCCTCTGGGACGGACTGGAGGGTCTCGAGCAGGGCTACGAGGTCGAGGCCACCTCCTCGCCCAGCGGAGTTACTCACGCAACCTTCACCCGCGCGAATGCCTGAGCCGCTTCGGTGCAAACGCTATCGGGACGCCTCACCTCCCGGATGAGGTGGGTGACCCGATCGCACGCACACGACGGTCGAAGGGTCCTCCAGCAGCAGCTCGGCCTGCTCGCCGATGGCGAGCTATGAGGTCGCCAATGTCGCGGTGCGGGCGTGGCGAGCGCCGGAGTCCGTGGCGTCACTGCTCGCCCAATCGAGAAGTTGGCCGACGACGGTGGCGTCGTCGCATCCACGGGCACTCTCCTAGCGAGGGCGGCTGAAATCGCCGAGCGCCACACGATTTCGGTCTACGACGCTGCCTACGCATCCGCCCCTGGCGATGCCGGACATCGCCTGTCAGCTGCGACGAGCGCGATGATCTCGAAGGGCCTCGCGGCACTCCCCGCGAATGCGCAATCAGGGTAGGGATTTGCGAAACAGCAATACCAGCGAAGCCCAGATGTCGCCCGCTCAGGTCGCCAACAGGAATCCAGGATTGACGAAGACACCCGGCTGCTTGCCGGTCATGCAGGACGTCTCAGCCGCTCCCCGTTCCGGCGAAGACGGCCGCCAGTTCGTCTGCGATCGGCTGTCCGTCCTGCGGCGCGCTGACCGAGAGGACGAGCTCGCCGTCCTCCTCCGCCATGGACAGATCGAGGAAAGAGCAGCACATCGCCTCGGCGATAACGATGGCCTCCTGCCGGCGGCGCGTCTCCGGGTCCGAGCGGAAGCGCAGCAGGTGGCGCTCGCCGTCGGCGCTCTGCTCGATCAAGCTGTTGGCGCCAGACCTCGGCCATCTCGTCCAGCCGCTGACGCAGGTCGCTCGCGCTGAGCGAGTAGGCGATCGGGGTTCCTTCGGTCATTCCTTCTCCTGGTCGGGGTGGCTATCGCTCTCGCTAGATCATCGACGTGGCAAAACAGGTGGGCTTCTCGCTAGATGAGGTCCGCGTCCTCTTGACCTCGATCGACGAGGGCGCCCCTGCACACGAGCAGCTGCAAGCGCTCGCAGCGCGCAAGCTGCCGGAGGTCGATGCGCCAATCGAGCGGGCTCAACGGATGCGCGGTTGGCTCAGCACCGCCAGCGCCTGTGACTGCGATTCCCTAGATAACTGCGCCTGAACTCGTTGGCGGAGTCGCCGAGCGTCGAGCTGCGCCGCCGCCGCTTGGTTGGCCAGTATGGCCCCATGCACGGGAGGCCCGCCGCGATCAGAAGGCTCGATGCCCTGTTCAGCGCCGCAATGATCGCCCACGAGGCGATCTTCGAGATGCGCCGTGAGCTGATCGCAAGCAACCGGGGCAATGCCGAGCAAGCTCGGCTGCTTGAGGAATCGGCGCAGATCGTGACCGGCAAGCTGCCGGGTCTGACGGTGAGAGTCCGGCAGCTTTCAGAAAGGTGGGCAGAGCAGAGCCTTCTCCATCCTGAGGGGGCGGAGGAAACGCTCGCGGAAATCGAGGCGGAGTTGGCGCGCGTCGAGCCAGAGGTTCAACCGCTGCTAAGCCGGCAGCGTGAAATCGCGGCGTGGTTGCGCTCGATGCTGGAGCCGTAGAGCTAGGCCGAGGCGAGGCGAGCGGCTGCTGCCTGCTCGTAGCGATCAGCCAAAGCGAGTGCCGCGTCGCGGTATCCGTCGATGTCGGTCTGGGCCGCCTGTGCGCGAAGCTCCTCGGCGCGAGCGGAAAGCTCTCTCGGCGGCTGGGTGGTTCGCTCCAATCGCTCCTCCATCAACTCCAGGGACCACCGCTGTTCGTCGGGAATGTCAGGCCAAGGATGAGCTGCCATGAAAGAAGTGTAGCCGCGCCCCCCTACGGCCCCGGCGCCAGGCTGGCGTGGCTCAATTCAGGAGGCACACTTGGTACCCAAACGTGGTACCCAAAGTGCGATCTTCCTCCGTGGACGGGATTCCTGTTCCCCCGCAATCCGCGGTACAATGCGGTTTCAGCTTGAACGGGAGCGACGGGACTCGAACCCGCGGCCTCCGGCGTGACAGGCCGGCGCTCTAACCAACTGAGCTACGCCCCCGGGGCGCCTGACCCGGGCCGGGTGAGCGGCCCGTCGGAATCATCTTAGGGCGCCCCGGGCCGGCGGGGTGGCCGCGGGCTATTCGGCTGCGGGGAGCTCGCTGACCTGGGTCGCCACTGGACCCTTCGGACCCTCGCCGGACTCGAAGCTGACCCTTGCGTCGTCGTCGAGTGAGCGGTGGCCCTCGCCCTGAATCTCCGAGAAGTGGACGAAGTGGTCGGGACCGCCGTCGTCGGGGGTGATGAAGCCGTACCCCTTCTCGTTGCTGAACCATTTGACGACGCCGGTTGGCACCCTCTCCTCCGTTCCTGGCTCGCTGCGCCAAAGGTAACGCATCCCTCTAGGCTCACCTTCCATGCGGCTGGTCACCTACACCGCGAGCGCCGGCCCTCGGGCCGGGGTGCTCGACGACGGGGGGGTGATCGACGCCTGGGAGGCGCTGGGCCAGCCGCAGCGCTCCAGCCTCCGCGAGCTGGTCGCCGAGGATCGCATCGCCGACCTCTCCGGAGTCGGATCCGACGCCGCGGTTCTGACGAAATTCGAGCTGGCGCCGCCGATCCCCGACCCCGAGAAGATCGTCTGCATAGGGCTCAACTACCGAACCCACGCCGCCGAGGCTGGCCTCGACCCCCCCGACTCCCCGACGATTTTCGGCAAGTACCGCAACGCCCTCGCGGCGCCGGGCGCCACCGTGACGCTGCCACGCGCCAGCGCCAAGGTGGACTACGAGGCGGAGCTCGCCTTCGTGGTCGGCCGTCGGGCCAGGCAGGTCGAAGCCTCAACGGCGCTCGACCACGTCGCCGGCTACACGCTGCTCAACGACCTTTCGGCCCGCGACCTGCAGTTCTCGACCCCCCAGTGGATGGCGGGCAAGGTCTTCGACGGCTCCGCGCCCTGCGGGCCGGCGCTCGTCACCCCGGAGGAGGCAGGACCCCATGAGGCGATCGGGATCTCGCTGATCCTCAACGGGGAGACAATGCAATCGGCGACGACCGGCGACCTGATCTTCTCGGTGCCAGAGCTGCTCGCCCATCTCTCCACCCTGATGACCCTCGAGCCGGGCGACATCGTCGCCACTGGGACCCCTGCCGGGGTGGGCGGCGCCCGCGAGCCGCGGGTCTGGCTCAAGGACGGCGACCGCGTCGTGGTCAGCTCGCCGACCCTCGGCGAGCTGGAGACCCGAATCGCCGGCTGAGCCGACCCGCCGAACGCAACCTTGTGCGCTCATTGGGGCCCAAACCTTGGGTTCGGCCCGGGACCGGAGGCTGCTAGGGGCGCCTCACGGCGAGGCGGAAACTGCCTCCGCCGTGGACTCGGGTGACGATCACCTTGACCCGCGCCTGGCCGCAGATCGTGTAGTTGACCTTCTCGTGGGGGCCTGATCCGCTCGCCGCTCTCAGCACCCTGCCGGCGTGATTGCGGAGCGCGAGGCTGTAGCCGGCGCGTGCCTGCGCCTTCAGGCCGATGCTGAGCACACCGTCGAGCGGGGTCGCGATCCGGGCCACGGCGCGCTGGGGCCCGCCGCGGCCGAGCGAGCCGCTGTCGACCAGCCGGGTCCTGTGCTTCCAGGGTCGGATCGCGTCGAGGCGGATCGCTGCGAAGGACGCCCTACTCGGTCGCAGCGACTCGGTCCACTGCCAGCGGACCTTGCCGGGGAAACGGTAGTCGGCGAACGACTCGGCGAACGCCTCACCGGGGTTGCGGTAGTAGTGGCTGCCCTCGTCACCGGGGAAGTAGGCGCCGGCGCGGGCCCCCTGGCAGACCCGCTCGAGCGAGGACCATCGCTTCGTCCCCCAGTCGATCGTCGGTCTGAAGGGGGGATTTCGCCGGTGGTCGGCGAGGTGGTGCCCGTACTCGTGGGTGAGGACGAAGTTGCGAGTCGCCCCATCGCTCGGGTTGGGGTAGTCGTTGCCGCTCAGGTACATCTGATCCCGGCCGGAGTAGTAGCAGGCGAGGGCTCCCTGGCCGCAGACCGAGGCCATCTCGTCGTCGGTTACCAGTTCCACCCGCAGGCTGTTCATCTCGTCGCCGTGGGCGATCGTGCCGAGGAAGCTGGCGACCTTCTGTGGATTGGCGGCATCGCAGCGCGCCGGCACGCTCCTGCAGGCGGCGGAGACGCCGATCGTCACCTTCCTTCCCTTGCCGTCGTGGACCGGGTATCGCCGCTGCGAGGCGCTGGCCGACTCCCGCGCGGCGGCAAGGTTCGTATGGGTGAAGACGACGTCGCGAACCGGGACCGAGGGCACCGGCACCCCGAACGGGTCGAAATCTTCGATCGGCATGCGGGTCGGGCGAGGCGAGGCGGAGGCGGTTGGTGCCAGGACGAGGGCGGCTGCCGCGCCGAGCACCGCGATCCCCGTGCGCCGGCTCACGGCCTCGGACCCGGGTTGATCTCGTTGCGCTTGGCCGGCAGCGAGGCCGAGAGCGGGGCGCTCGCCCCGAGGGTCGATGCCGAGGCGTGCCGCGCCGCGCGTCCCTTGCGGGCGGCCCAGTGGATCCGCACCGGGGCGACCGTGAGCAGCGCCCGCCAGGAGCGTCGGCCGAGCACCCCGTCGGCCTTGACGCCGCGCTGGCTCTGGAACTTCCTCACCGCGGCGTAGGTGCGGCGCCCGAAGATCCCGGTCGCGGGCAGGTTCCGCGAGCCGGCAGCGATCAGGTGCTGCTGTGCCCAGACGACCAGATCACCGCGGCTTCCGCGCCGCAGCACGGGCATCCCGCTGACCGGCCTGTAGCCGGCCACGCGGCCGGCGGTCGGGCTGCCGAGCGACGACCACTGCTTGCGGCTCGTCTCCTGCCAGTCCCACCAGCTCGGGGGGCCGTCGCCGTAGGTGAGCGAGTAGCGCCGGAAGAGCTTCAGCGACTTCGGGCTGACCCCCTGATAGGTCTGGCCGAGCGGGTAGATCGGGCGCTCGAAGACGCGGTTGTAGAAGTAGGTGTGCTCGAACACGGTGCGGACCGAGGTGCCGATCGCAGCCCAGTACATCTGCGGCTGGCTGAAGTGGGCCCCGCCCGGCCCGAGGAACACCGAGTAGGGGAAGGCGGGGTGGTAGTCGACGTAGGGAAAGCCCGCCAGCGAGAGCGGGAAAGACCCGCCGATGCGGCGACGAAGCGCCCGGATGTAGCGATCGGCCGCCGCGTACTTGCCCTCGTACTGCCCCTCCGCGTCGATCACCAGGCAGTCGGCTCCCCTGCGCACCGAGGTCGCGCCGACCTTCGCTTCCCCGACCGGATGGCTGCCGTAGACGAACTGCCAGGCACAGACGTCGAGCCCCCCGCGGTGCAGGCGCTGGATTAGGGGGCGGTTGAACTGGCTCCAGATGTCGTTGCTGTCGCCGGACTTGATGTAGACGGTGCCGATGCCCGAGTGCCGGGCCCGGGTGATGATCCGCGAGAGATCCCCGCCCTGGGACTTGCTTACGTACCAGATCCACATTCCCTGGCGCTGAAACGGCACACCGGCATGGCCGCCGGTGCCGGCGCCCCCGTCCGAGGCCCCGGCGAGAGAGGGGAGCGCCCACAGGGCGCCGCTCGCGATCAGTGCGATCGCGAACGCTCGCCAGCGCCTCGGTGCCGGCGCGGATTTGGTCGGCATCACGCCCATCAAAACACGGTCCCGGCGACGGGGCTGCGGTGGCGCTCGGAGCCAAACCCTCGCCGCCGTCTGCCCGTGCCGGTCCCTAGTATGCCGACAGCTTCCCTTCCTTGTCAGTCTTCGATGCCTCGCACGCGCAAGATCCTTTGCATTTTCGCCCTCGGGCTGGTCTGCGCGGGCGCGCTGTCGCCGGCGGCATCAGCGGCTGCGCCGAGCGTCGATCTCGTCCACGCGGGACTGAAGCAGGCCGGTCGCAGCCTGATCTTCAGCATTCGCACCTCCTCCCCGGTGGTCCTGAAGAAGCTCCGCCGCTTCCCCGTCTTCTCCAAACCGAAGCCGCGCTACCTGTGCGTGATCTTGCGCCGGCCCGCCGGCCACCATGAGAGGCGGCTCTGCCTCGGCGGCGCCAGGAAGAGCCGGCACCGGATCGGCCTCTCCCGGCTCGACGGCAGCGGAGCGGTGATCGGCACCTCCACCCTGGCGGCGAGGGTGAAGCGGCCGGGTGCCCGCAAGCTGGTCGTCACCCTGATCCCAGGGGAAGCCGGGCTGACCCCGCAGCGATACCGCTGGCGGGCGATCGAGGGTCTGAAGTGCGCCGGGCCCGGACCCTGCGTCGATCGGCTCCCCGCAGGGCACGACGGCGTCTTCCGGCTGCGGCCGGTGCGCGCGGTCGGTTGCACCGGCGGCAGGCGCGGGCTGGTCCGCAACGGCCCTCGGGGTCGCAAGGTCGTCGCCCTGACCTTCGACGACGGGCCCAGCACCTATACGCCCGGCTTCCTCAGGGTGCTTCGCAGAAAGCACGTCAACGGGACCTTCTTCGAGCTCGGGCAGGAGGCTCTGGGCAACGCGCGGCTGATGCGCAAGATCCTCGCCGAGGGCAACGAGATCGGCAACCACTCCACCCATCACACCGCCTACCCCGGCTACGCGGACCTGGCCACGACCAGCGCCCGGATCAAGCGGCTTACGCACTTCAGGCCCTGCCTGTTCCGGCCTCCCTATGGTGCGGTCAACTCCGGGGTGATCTCGGCGGCCGCCCGGGCGGGGATGAGGACGGTCACCTGGGACGTCGACCCGACCGACTGGTCCACCCCCGGCACCGGGGCGATCTACAGCCGGGTCGTATCGGCTGCCCGGCCGGGCTCGATCATCCTCATGCACGACGGCGGCGGAAACCGCAGCGAGACCCTGGCGGCGCTGCCCCGGATCATCGACAACCTGCGCCACCGCGGATATCGCTTCAAGACGGTCAGCAGCCTGCTCGGCAACCGGCTGATCTACCACCCCTACGGCTGAGAGGCCGGTCGGCTCAGGCTGCGCCGAGGCCGGGCTCGCCCGGGGCGTCGCGCTCTGCCGTGGCCCGACGCTCCTCAAGCTCTGCCTTGCTGGGCCGCAGCGGGCTCGATGCCTGGCCCCCATCGCGAGCGTCGATCTGCTCGAGTTTCGCCAGCAGGTTCTCGGCCATCCTGATCGAGGCTGCGTCTATGAGGCGACCGTCGAGGGAGACGGCACCCTTGCCCTCGGCCGCCGCCTCCTTCATCGCGGCGATGATCCGATGGGTTCGCTCGACGATGCGTTCGTCGGGGGTGAAGATCTCGTTCGCGAGCGGCACCTGCGAGGGATGGATCGCCCACTTTCCCTCGTAGCCGAGGACGGCAGCACGGCGGGCTGCCGCCAGGTAGCCGTCGGCATCGGTGAAGTCACCGTAGGGCCCGTCGATCGGGCGCAGGCCGTTGGCGCGACAGGCGACGGCGATCCGTGACAGCGCGTAGTGCCACTGATCGCCCCAGTGCACCTCGCGGCGCCCGTCGGTCTCATCAGTCAGAACCGCGTAGGCGGGGTCGACGCCGCCGATCTTCGTCGTGTGACTCTGCATCGAGGCGGCGTAGTCGGCGACGCCGAAGACCATCGCCTCGATCCGGCCCGGGCATGCCTTGGCGATCTCCTCGACGCAGGCCATGCCTTCGGCGGTCTCGACCAGGACGGAGATCCCGATCCGGTGCTCGAGCCCGGTCGCGACCTCGATCTGGTCGAGCAGGGTTGCGACCAGCTCGACGCTCGCCGGCGAACCCACCTTGGGAATCGTGATCGTGTCGAGGGCCCGGCCGCCCTGCTCGACCACCTCCACGATGTCCCGGTAGCACCAGTGGGTGTCGAGTCCGTTGATCCGCACCGAGACGGACGCCGGCGCCCAGTCCCCGCCGTTCAGCGCCTCGATCACGTTGGCGCGGGCATCCACCTTGTCATCGGGGGCGACCGCGTCCTCGAGGTCGAGCATGACGACGTCGGCGCCGAGCTCGGGGGCGCGCTCGAGCATCCGCGGGTTGCTGCCGGGAACAGCGAGCTCTGAGCGGTGCAGTCGGGTCGATCGCTCCATCGTCTCCTCCTCCAGGCGACGGGCACAACACCCTAGCCTCGCCCAGCCCGCCCGTCCAGTCCCGGTCCCGGGTGCGGGGATCGCGTAGCGCTCTAGGAAGCGCGCTCCGTCGCCGAGATCGTGTAGGCGCGAGAGCGGGCGAAGAGAATCGGGTCCTCGGGCAGCTCGATCCCGTCGATCACGTTGATCGGGTCGAAGACGACGATAGAGCCGTCGGTTTCGGGGTCGTCGGCAATCGCCGTCAGCTCCAGCGTTCCGGCCAGCATCCGCTCGCGGCTCTCGGGCCAGGGCTCAGTCGGGTCGGTGGTCGGGTCCCCTTCCTCGCCGAGGACGAGGATGAGGCTGAACTCGGCCGGGCCCGAGGCGAGCCGCTCGGCCAGTTCGGCTCGAAGGTAGTCGGGGGGCCGTGACTTCGCCTCCTCGTCGGGGATCCTCTCCTCCCCCGCCCCCGGCTCCCAGCGGTATCGGACCCAGCGCCCCTCCCCGCCGGGGCCGATCAGCCGGAAGGAGTGCAGCGAGTTGTAGGCGAGCCGGGCGAAGCTCGCCGGCGGCTCGGCGCCGAGGTTGGCCTGCACAGCCGGCATCGCCTCGGGGTGAGCGCCGAGGTATGCCCCGAGCCTCTCCATGTCGGGGGCGCCGGTCTCGGGATCCGGCAGCCGCGCCCTCATCAGTTCGAGGAAGTCGTCCGGGTTCCCCGCCAGGAAGGTCGGCGAGGTGACGCAGAGGAGATCGGTGACAGCGCCGTCCGGAAGCTGGAACTTGACGGCGATCCCGCGCCCCTCGCGCTCCCCGTCGTGAACCTCGGGGTTCCCGGAGGCGGTCGAGAAGCGGACAAGAGCCGGCACCGGCTCGCCCTGGAGATGCGACGCGGTGCAGAGCGCCGCCACCTCGGACGTGGCGGTGAAGCTCGCCTCGCAATAGGCCCCCTTGGCGTGCAGGGCGCGGGTGTGTGGGTGACGGCCGTAGACGGCGTGGATCGCCTCGACGATCTCCCGGTCCTGCTCGGTCGGTTCGGGGGGCGAACCCATCTCCCCCCGACCCTAGCCGAGATCCTCGAGCACGGCCATCGCCGCGTTTCGTCCGTTCAGCGCGATCACCGAGCCGGCCGGGTGGGTGGCGGCGCCGCAGAGGTAGAGGCCGGCAATCTCGGTGCGATGATCGAAGCGGCGGTCCCACATCTGGTCGGGCATCGTCTCCCCCTGGAAGATGTTGCCGTCGGTGAGCCCGATCCGCTCCTCGATGTCGGGCGGGCCGAGCACCTCGAGCTCCTCGACGCAGTCACGGACGTCAGGCGCGTAGGCGGCGATCGCCGCGAGGATCAGCTCGCCGACCTCGGCGCGGCGCGATTCCCAATCGCCCTCGGCGAACCGCAGCGGGGCGTAGTGAGCGAAGACGCTCATCACGTGCTTGCCCTGGGGGGCGACGCTCGGGTCATAGCCGGTCTGGAAATAGAGCTCGGCGAAGCCGATCGCCGGCTCGCCGCGCTGGCAGGACTCGAACGCCTCCTGGCAGGCGTCGACCCCCGGCGTGATCGTCACCATCGAGCGCTCCGGGGAGATCCCCTCGGCGGCCGCAGTGAAGCTCGGGACCCTGCCGAGCGCGGCGTTCAGCTTGACCACCGGAGAGCGCGTCTTCCATCCCGCCACCCGATCCGCCATCGCCGCCGGCACCGACCCGGAGTCGATCAGAGAGAGGGTGCGCTTCGGCTCGGCGTTGGAGAGGACCGCCCGCGAGCGCAGCAGCTCGCCGCTCTCCAGCCGCACCCCCTCGCCGGGAACGATCTCGCCGACCGGGACGCCGCAGGCGAGCTGCGCCCCCGCCTCGATAGCCGCGCCGGCGATCGCGAAGGAGACACGGCCCATGCCGCCCTCGACGTAGCCCCAGAAGGAGCCGTACCCGAGCAGGTCGCCCTGGTGGTGCATCAGCTTCACCGACGCGGTGCCCGGATCGCGGGGCCCGGCGTAGGCGCCGGTGACGCCCTGCCCGAAGAGAGCATGGTGGAGGCGCTCGTCCTCCATGTAGCGGGAGATCGTCTCGGCGATCGACTCCTCGAAGACGATCGAGATCAGCTCGGGGTCGTTGCCGAGGAGCTCCTCGACCCGGTCTCGAGAGGGCGATGAGCCGACCCAGGTATCCCCGGCGGGCCCGTGGCGCAGTGCAGCCCGGCAGCGCTCGAACGCCGCCTCGTAGGCGGCCCGGCCCTCGATGTCGCGCTCCGAGAAGCCGTTGCGGCGAAGGTGCTCGATGGTGGCGGCGGGGTCGAGGAAGCTGGCGTAGGAGCTGCCGTCCGGCAGCGGCACCCAGGAGTTCGGCTCGGCGGCGAAAACGCGATAACCGTGGCTCTCCAGCCCCAGCTCGGAAACCACCAGCCCGTCGAGCAGGCCGACCACGTAGGCGCAGGGGCTGACCACGTAGCGCGGGTCCGAGAAGGGCCGCTCCAGGGTGCAGGCGCCACCGAGTTGCTCGCGGCGCTCCAGCACCAGGACCGAGCGCCCGGCCAGAGCGAGGTAGGCCGCCGCGGTGAGGCCGTTGTGGCCGCCGCCGACGACGATCGCGTCCCAATCGCGCCCGCTGAGCTCGCTGATCGGCGCGGGCAGCCCGACCCGGCCCATCTGCTCGGCGACGTTCACGCCGCCAGTATCCCGATTCGGGGCGAGCCGGCGAGGCTCGCGGCCGGGGGCCGTTCGTGGGAACCTTCCGGGAATGCGCGCCTCTCGTCCCCCGATCCGGCAGATGTCGGCGTGAACTCCCGGCTTGCACGGGCCCTCGTGACGACCGCGATGCGGCGCATCACCGAGGGGCGGGTCGACGTCCTCGATGGAGGACGGATGCGCGCCTACGGGCGCCCGGGAGCCGGTCTTCACGCGCAGCTGACCATCGACCATCCGGATGCCTGGAGCGGGCCGCTGCGGGGCAGCCTCGGGCTCGGCGAGACCTACGTCGAGGGGCTCTGGGAAACCGACGACCTCGTCTCCCTGCTGCGAATCGGGGCCCGCGAGCTGCGCCGTCTCGAGGGCGCCGTCTCCGCCCTGGACCGGCCCAGGACCTGGGTCCACCGCCTGCGCGGCCTGGTGCCCGAGAACACCCGCAGCGGCGCCAGGGAGAACATCTCGGCCCACTACGACCTCGGAAACGATCTCTTCTCCGCCTTCCTCGACCCGTCGATGACCTACTCGTGCGCCTTCTTCGCCGACCAGGCCACCGGCCTCGAGGAGGCGCAGATCGCCAAGCTCGAACGGATCTGCCAGAAGCTGCGTCTCGGGCCGGGGGATCACCTGCTCGAGATCGGCACCGGCTGGGGCGGGCTGGCGGTTTACGCCGCCTCGCGCTACGGCTGCCGGGTGACGACGACGACGATCTCCCGCCGCCAGCATGCGCTGGCGGCGGAGCGGGTGCGGGCCGCCGGCCTCGGGGACCGGGTCACCCTGTTGATGGAGGACTACCGGGACCTGCGCGGCCGCTACGACAAGCTGGTCTCGATCGAGATGATCGAGGCGGTCGGCTGGCGGTACATGGACCGCTTCTTCGCCCGCTGCAGCGGGCTCCTGGAGCCCGACGGGCTGATGCTGCTGCAGGCGATCGTCGTCGAGGACCGCCTCTACGAGGTCGAGAAGGCGGCGAAGAGCTTCACCAACACCCACATCTTCCCCGGCGGCTGCCTGCCGTCCAACGCCCAGATCGCCGACTGCGTGGCCAGGATGACCGACCTGCGCGCGGTCTGGATGGAGGACATCACAGACCATTACCCACGCACCCTCGCCGCCTGGCGCGAGCGCTTCCTCGCCGCCTGGGACGAGCTCAGATCCCGCGGCTATGACGAGCGCTTCCGCCGCCTCTGGACCTTCTACCTGTCGAGCTCGGAAGCGGGTTTCCGCGAGCGGCGGATTGGCGACGTCCAGCTGCTGTTGGCAAAGCCGCAATGGCGCCAGGAGGGCGCCGGAGTCGAGTCGGGGAGAACGGCCCTCAGGCAGCTCCAGGTCGCCTAGATGGTTGATTCCGAATTGACGTGCACGCGGGGGCAGCGCAGGCCAAGCTGGGCAGCGCCGGTCTGCGCTGTCAGCCGTGGGTGCGGCAATAAGGAATCGAGCATCTAGCTTGATCGCCCATACGAGAACCGGGGAGGGAGAGCCCCTGCTGCTGCTGCACGGGCTCGGCGCGACGGGGGCGATCTGGGAGCCGGTCAGCGGCAGGCTTGCCCAGGAGCGCGAGGCGATCGCGATCGACCTGCCGGGCTTCGGAGACTCCGTGCCGTTGGCGGACGGAGTGGCGCCGAGCCCGGCCAACCTCGCCGCAGCGATTTCGCGATTCTGCGAGGGCCTTGGGGTCGGCAGGCCACACGTCGCCGGCAACTCGCTCGGGGCCTGGGTCGGTCTGGAGATGGCCCGGGCGGGAGGGGCTGCTTCGGTGACGGCGCTCTCGCCCGCCGGGCTCTGGGGCAAGCCGCTGGGACCACGCCGCTACGACAGCCATGGCCTCGCGGTCCGTTTGCGGCCGCTGGTCTCGCTGATCCTGCGGAGCCGGCGGGGGCGCCGGGCGATGCTGCGAACGACGATGACCAATCCGGACCACGTCCCGGCCCGGGCAGCCCGGGCGATGGTCCTCGGCTGGGTCGACGCCCCGGGGTACGAGGCGGCCAACCGCGAGATGCGCGCCGACGTCTTCGATCCCGCCGGGTTCCCGCACGACGTCCCGGTGACCCTGGCCTGGGCGGAGCACGACGGACTCGTCTCGCGGCCGCGGCCGCATCAGTTCCCCCCCGGAGCCCGCTACCTGGTGCTCCCGGGCGTCGGTCACACCCCGACCTGGGACGACCCCGGTCTGATCGCCCGCGTCCTGCTCGAGGGGAGCACCGTCGGCGCCGCGGCGCCATAGGATCCATCCCCGGGCGACGTGGGGCCTTTCAGCCGCGCCATGCGCGGTCCAAAGGTCCCACCCGATACGAAAGGCGAACGGAGGTACCGGATGAAGATGCGCGCGGCTGTCTTGGAGGAGTTCGGCGAGCCCCTCGAGGTGCAGCAGGTCGAGCTGTCCGACCCGAAGCAGGGCGAGGTGCTGGTGCGGCTGACGGCCTGCGGCGTCTGCCACACCGACCTCTACACCGCCTCTGGCGCCGATCCATCCGGCTATGCGCCGACCGTCCTCGGCCACGAGGGCGCCGGGGTGGTCGAGAAAGTGGGCCAAGGGGTCAGCCTGGTCGCCCCCGGAGACCATGTCGTCACCCTTTTCTCGCCCCAGTGCGGCGAGTGCGTGCACTGCCGCGACCCCCGCACCAACCTCTGCATGGCGATCCGCGAAGAGCAGGGCAAGGGCCACCTCCCCGACGGCACCACCCGGCTGAGCCGCGAGAGGGAGGACATCCGTCACTTCATGGGGACCTCGACCTTCGCCGAGTACACGGTGATGCCGGAGATCGCCCTTGCCAAGATCGACCCCGAGGCGCCGCTCGAGGGAGCCTGCCTGTTCGCCTGCGGCCTCTCCACCGGCCTCGGCGCGGCGATCAACACCGCCAAGGTCAGCGAGGGGTCGGCCTGCGTCGTCTTCGGCGCCGGGATGGTCGGCCTCGGCGCCGTCGCCGGTTGCCGCCTGCAGGGGGCCGAGCGGATCATCTGCGTCGATCTCTCCGAGGACCGGCTGCAGCTGGCGCGGGGTCAGGGGGCGACCGAGACGATGCTGGGCGGCGATCACACGGTCGAGCGGATCCTCGAGCAGACCGACGGCTTCGGCGCCGATTTCACCTTCGAGGCGACCGGCAACGTCGCGGTGATGCGCCAGGCGGTCGAGGCGGCCCGGATGGCCTGGGGGCTCTGCACCGTCGCCGGGGTCGCCGGCAAGGGAGAGACCCTCGACATCGTCCCCCGCTTCCTGATCACCGGCCGCCGCGTCGCCGGATCGTCGTTCGGCGGCGTCAAGGGCCGTGAGGGGGTGCCGAAGCTGATCGACCGCTGGCTCGCCGGGGAGATCGATGTCGAGCCATTCATCTCGCATCACCTCACCCTTGACGAGGTCAACCGCGGCTTCGAGCTGATGGAGGCCCAGGACGGGATCCGCAGCGTCATCCACTACGACTGAGAGGACCGAGAAGTGATCCTGCAGCGCACCGAAAACCCACAGTGGCTATCCAACGCCTACCTGGTCATTGACGAGCCCGGCGGCAAGGGCGTCCTGATCGACGGCAACGGGGTGCTCGAGCCGCTGCTCGAGCGGGCCGAGCGCGAGGGCACCGAGGTCACCCACATCCTCCTCACCCACTCGCACGCCGACCATCTCGAGGGGATCGCCGAGGCTCGCGAGCGGCTCGGCAATCCGGCCCTGGTCGCCCACCCGGCGGTCGCCGAAGAGATCGCCGACGAGGTCACGGAGACGATCGAAGGAGGCGGGAAGCTGAGCACCGGGGATCTCGAGATCGAGGCGATCGACACCCCGGGACACGCCGCCGGGCACCTCGCCTACCTGATCGACGGCACCGACGTGATCACCGCCGACGTCCTCTTCAAGGGGACGGTCGGCGGCACCAAGGCGCCGGGCGCCAGCGGCTTCGACGACCTGCGCTCTTCGGTGATGGAGAAGTTGATGAAGCTGCCGCCGAGGACCCGCGTCCATCCCGGCCACCGGGAGCCGACCACGATCGCCGAGGAGTGGGAGTCGAACCCGTTCATCCGCGTCTGGCGCGGCCTCGATTCCGAGGGCGACGAGCAGGTGCGGGTCTGGGAGCAGGACGCGACGATGAAGCTCTGGGCGCCCGACTACGACGGTGGCAACAAGGCCTGGGTCGTTTTCGCCGAGAGCGGCGAGGAGGCGATCGTCGGCGGCTCCCAGGTGGAGCGCTAGCGCCTCAACGGCGCGGTGCGGCGGAAATCGACCGCCGTGTGAAAGACGCGGGTGCTCGCCCCCGCGGTGTACTGCTGAGCGGTGTTCGAGGGCCCCAGCGGCACCCGCAGCCTGATCCGGCCGCGCCGGTCGGCGCCGACGATCCGCTGCTCGTCGGCACCCGCCGAGTCGACCTTCACCAGGTAGGTGGCGCCCGGAGCGAGCACTGGTGCCGTCCTCACCCGGGCGCTGCCGCTGCCGCTGAGCCGGAAGCCGTGACGCCCCGCACCGGCGAGGCGGCTGAACTCGAGCGCCCTGCGGCCGATCCGCACCCGCCAGCCGAAGACCGAATATCGCCGGTCGATCGAGCGGTAGGTGACCTTCGCGGGAGCCGGATCGGGGCTTGCAAAGACCCGCATCAGGTGGGGCAGGGTGCGCTTCAGGTCGCGCTGCCAGTAGGGCCAGGTGTGCCCGCCCGGTCCATAGTTGTCCCAGATGTTCGGGATCCCGAGGCGGTCCAGCCTGCGGTGCAGGCTGAGGCTCATCGCGTAGGTGGCCTTCTCGATCACGTCGCCGCCGCCGAAGGGGCCGCCGGGCTCGCCGTTGCCACTCCGGATCGTCAGGTCCACCGGCCGCAGGTTCTCGGCCAGGTCCCAGGGGTTGTGTCCCCTCCAGCGGATCTCCTGCGAATTCCGCGGCCCGTAGACCGCTTCCGGGGTGATCGCGATGTCGAGCGGGTTGTTGATTTCCAACGCCCCCGAGAAGCTGGCGGCGGCGGCGAAGTCGTCGGGATGGCGCGCCGCGTAGTGCATCGCGCCGTAACCGCCCATCGAGAGCCCCGCGATCGCCCGGCCGCTCCTCGAAGCGACTGTCCGGTAGCGAGAGTCGATGAACCCGATCAGCTGGCCGACGTGGTAGCTCTCCCACTCCGGGGGCCCGAAGCTGCCGCCGTTGAACCAGTTGACGTAGCCGCCGTTGGGGCCGCTGTCCGGCATCACGACGATCAGCGGCCGCCCCGCCGTGAGCTCCTCCGCCTCGCCCTTCTCGGTCCAGCCGCGGTAGTCGTCGATCGCGCCATGCAGCAGGTAGAGCACCGGATAGCGCCTGCGCGAGTCGGCGTAGCCGTCCGGCAGCAGGACGCGGACCCCGGTGTCGGAGCCGAGGCGGTCGCTGTGCAGGGTGAGCTCGCGCAGCCGCTGGTCGATCCGCTTCGAGGAGGCCAGCTTCAGCCCGGTGACTCCCGTCCCCGCCGCGGGGGCCGCAGGGCACAGCCATAGGCCTGCTAGCAGCACCCCGAAGGCGATCAGGCCGCGAACCCGGATCACGGCTCGCACGTCGGAGCCCCGTCGCGGCGCTGGCGACGGTATTCGGTGACCTCTCCGGCGATCGCCTGCGGGGCCATCCGCTCCAGCTTCATCGTCAGGTCGGTGAAGGCCAGCGACTGCGCCCGCATCCGCCCGAAATCGATCGACCGCAGCCCGAACACCGGGTCATAGAGCCCGGCGGGAGCGGAGATCGTCGCCACGGTGGGCAGCCGGCGCTCGTTGTAGGGGGTTCCCTCCCCTCCGAAGCTGCAGTGCGGAGGGACCCGTCCCGGAACCGTCCCGTCGGCGCCGTCGAGGATGAAGCTCCGGGTCAGGTTGTGACGGAGGATCTGGCGCTGCACGGCGGCCGAGCGCAGTTTCGGGGCCGAGGCGAAATCGCCGGGTGGCGCCTGCGCCGTGCAGGGGCGGCGGCGGCGCTGGCCGGCAGCAGCGCCACGGCGAGCAGCGTCGCGAGCACAGCAACCGATGATCTCGCTCACACGCCCCTTTCCTTTCCTGCTCGCTTCCGTGCCGCGCTTAATATAGGCGGGACGATGCTGAGGGGGCTGCGAACGTGGCGGGCTGGCGCGCTCGCCGGGGTGCTGGCGGCGCTCGCCATGCCGTCGCCGGCCGACGCGGCTGGACTCTCCGCGAAGCCCTCGAGGGTGGACGTGTCCTCGCGGCGGGGGAGCGGCGCCTTCGGGAGGTGGACGGTGGACCGCTTCGGCCTCCCCTCCTACCGATACGCGATCGACGAGGAGACCGATCCCGATGCCGCCCAGCCGGAGCTCGCCGGCAGCACGGACGCCTGGCATCAGCTCGGCAACGACCACATCGTCGCCGACGCCTTCAATCACGGCTACATCCAGCTCTGGAGCCAGGATCGTCGCTACCAGTGGACCAACCTCTATCAGCCGGCGGCCGACCATTTCTCCGGTGGCTTCGGCTACCTACACCTCGGGCACCAGACGATCAGCACGATGTATGACGACCGGCCGCGGGGGGCTCGGACCGGCCGCTGGTTCGGGGTCGGCTATCTGCGCCGGCTGACCAGGGCATCCGGGGTCGAGGTGTCCGAGCGTGTCTATGCCCCCTTTGGCGACGCCCCGATGCTGCTCCACGACGTCGCGATCACCAACCGTTCCGCGAGGACCCGCCGCGCCTCCTGGTTCGAGCTGTGGGACGTCAATCCCTACGACCAGAACGCCGCCCGCCAGATCGGCCTCTCCCGCCCGGTTGCCGCCCAGAGGGGACGGCTGCTACGGGTCCGCCAGCTGCCCGAAGGCCGCGATCGGCGACCCCTCTCGATCTACGCCGTGGCGCTGAGGGGGCAGGTCGCAGGCCACACGACCAGCGCCGAGTCGTTCTTCGGCGACGGGGGACGGCGCCGGCCCGATTCGGTTCGGGCCGACCGGCTCGACGGCCGCCTCGCTCCGGCGGTTGCGCCCGGGGACACCGGCAACACGCTGTTTGCCTTCCGGGCGCCGCTTCTGCTGCGGCCGGGACAGACGGTGCGCCTGCGCTATGCCTACGGCGCCGCGCACGCCGGGGCCGTCCCAGCGCTCCTCGCGAGGGCTCGCGGTGATCGCACTCCATTCGCCCGCAGCGAGCGGCGCTGGGCCGGGTGGGTCCCACAGATACGGATCGGCAGGGGCAGGAGTTGGCTGTCGCGCGAGCTCCAGTGGGACGCCTACACGCTTCGCTCGGGCTCGACCTACGAGGAGTGCCAGAGCGCCCAGATGATCTCCCAGGGCGGTTACTACCAGTACGACTTCGGGCTCCAGGAAGCCTACCGCGACCCCCTCCAGCACATGCTGCCTCTTGTCTATGCTGACCCGCCCCTGGCGCTCGACGTGATCCGGGCCTCGGCCCGGCAGCAGATCCCAGGCGATTTCACCCCCTACGGGCAGGGGCCGTTCTGCCAGGGAGTCCCTCTGCTCGGCACCTCCGGCGACCTCGACCTCTGGCTGTTGCTCTCGGCCAGCGAGTACGGCCTCGCTACCCGCGACCTGCAGGCCTTCGCCGAGCGATTGCCCTTCGCGGGCGGCGGCTCGGCGACGCTCTGGCGACATCTGAAGGTCGCCTTCGCCCACCAGGAGAGCCTGCTCGGGCCCCACGGCGGTTACCTGACCGGCGCCAACGGCGACTGGTCGGACTTCTCCACAACCTTCCTGAAGATGAACGAGTCCATCCTGGTGACGGCGCAGACCGCCTACGTCTATCCCCGACTCGCCGAGCTGGCCGAGGCGCGCGGCGACCGGGCCTTCGCCGCGCGCCTGCGCGCGGCGGGCGCCCGTGACCTCGCCACGATCCGATCAGAGTGGACCGGCCACTGGTACTCGCGCGGCTACGGCAGCGCCGGGCGGATCGGGGTCGGCGTGATCTTCGGCGAGCCACAGCCCTGGGCAGTGCTGGCGGGAGCGCCGAGCCCGGCGCAGGCGAGAACCCTGGTTGCGAACATCCGTCGCTTCCTCACCGGGATCGGAGCACCCCCCGAGGTCAACGGTCCCGCCAGGATCGGCTCCTCGCAATCGCCGGCGCGCAACGATCCCGACGTCACGGAGCGATCCGAGCCCCCCGCCGCAGTCGGCACCAACAACGCGGTCTTCGTGGGCGGCGTCTGGTACGCGGTCAACGGCTGGCTGACCTGGGCCCTCGGCAGCCTGGACGGCACCGTTCCCAACGCCACCCGGTACGCCCTCGACGAACTCGAGCGCAACACGCTGACCGCCCACGCCACCGCCTTCCCCCATCACTGGGACGGGATCATCTCCGTTGACGACGTCTGCCGCTCCTTCTACTCGGCCGACCCCGAGATCTGCGGGGTCGGCCTGACGACGGGCTACGCGGGGCAGGTGATGCACCAGCCCGCCTGGAGCCTGTTCGACGCGATCCGGTTGGCTGGGATCGAGCCGACCCGCCGCGGTTACCGGATCGACCCCCATCTGCCCGTCGCGAGCTTCGAGCTGGGCCTACCCCGGGTCGGTGTAGCCCGAGATCGCCATCGGCTTCGCGGCTACGTCGAGCCGGCCCGCACTTCGAAGCTGACGATGGAGGTGACCGTGCCCGGGGCTGTGCGCGATCTGCGCGTAGGGGCGCGCAGGCGCGATTACCGGCGCTCCGGCGACGTCATCCGCTTCTCGATGCGCGCCCCGGCCGGGCAGCCGACCGACTGGGAGGTGTCATTGCGGTGACCGGGGCGTCCGACCGGCGCCCGGCCATGCAGAAGCTTCGTCGAGGGCGCGATCAACGCGCTGCTCGTCTCCACCCGACCTCTGAGAAGGCCCGGGACGCGAAGGAGCCCCCTCGGAAAGGGGGCTCCTTCAATGCACCGTGTCAGGCATCGGCTACTTGATGACCGCTTCCATCAGGGTCCAGCAGCCATCCGTCGACTTGGCGGGGGTGAAGCCACCACCGGCCAGCAACGGAGCCTGGTAGATGAGCGTGTTGTCTCCGCCGGAGCTGCAGCGGACCATGCTCGTGTACTTGGTCCTCATCGCCAGGTACTCGCCCTTGTGGACCGGGACGTTGACCTTGAACGACTCGACGTTGTAGTGGTCGGAGTCCCAGTTCTGCTGACTCTGCCCCTGGTAGTGGATCACCGGGCCGTTGCGCAGGACCTTCGCCTTGTTGGTGTCGTTCAGGGTCGAGCGCTTCACCTTGGCGATCTGCAGCCGGAACGAGCCCGGGCCGCCGGCGACCAGCCGGATCCTGCGGATCGTGCCGTTCTTCGGGGCGCGCTCACCGCCGTCAGGCCGGTAGTAGGCCTCGTTCTCGACCATCGTGCAGGAACGCCCCGGGTCCTGATGGGTGCAGGGGTGGCGAGGCAGCGAGTTCGAGGGCTGCACCGTCGGGTCGAGCTTGGCGCCGAACTTGGTCGCCGCACCTGCGTTCGCCGTCGGGATCGCCGCAAGCGCCGTGGCCGCGAGGGCGGTGGCGATCGCTGTGCGGGTGAAGCGGCGGGTCTTGCTCTGGTTGTTCATCTCGTGTCTCCTTGGCTGTTGCTTGCTTGGTTGGCGTTGCCGGGCAAGCTTCGGCCAGGAGGCGAGGCGCTCCCAGGGGGCCTAGGGCGGAACCGGGGCGCCCGCGGGGGTGGTCGGAGCCACCCCTTGGTGGAGCCGCTCGCTAGAGGTCGCGCTCGGAGATCAGCCCGCTCTGCAGCGCCCGCTCGACCAGTCCGACCCGCTTCTGGTTCTGGGGCAGGTCCTCGACTCCGAACTTCTCGAACAGAGCCCGCAAGTGGGTCTTGACCGCGTCGACACTGAGGTGAAGCTCGTCGGCGATCTGCTGGTTGGTCGCCGGCGTGGCAAAGGCGGCGCCGTCCTTGAACGGCCGGCAGAGGGCGAGCAGCACCCGCCGCTGCCCGGGCGAGACCGTCGCGGCCTCTGAGACCTCGCCGGCGATCATCGTGCTCTCGGAGCTCTCCTCGCCCGGCACCCGGTAGAGGACGACCGTCTGCCCGAAGCGGATCATGTCCTGGTCGCGCAGGTGGCGGCGCCCGCGGACGCGCTCGCCGTTGACGAAAGAGCCGTTGCGGGAGAGACCGTCGTCGACCAGGGTGCACTCGTCGCGGACCACCTCGATCTGTGCGTGCAGGCCGGAGACCTCCTCGTCCCAATCGATGCGGATGTCGGCCGAGCCGCGGCGGCCGACCCAGAGCTCGGTCGTCCCGGCGGCGATCGGGAGGATCCGCTGCTCACCGCCGTCGTCGCGATAGACGATGAAAGGACGCCCCGCCCGCTCTGCCTCGATCTGCGCCTTCAGCTCCGGAGCGGTCGTCGCCCGGGGGCCATGGGGAGCGTCACTCATGCCCTGATCCTAGAGAGCGGATCTGCGGCCTGGCATTAGCCGATCAACCACATCTCGACGAATGTGCGAGTGAGTATTGGGGCTTCTCTTGCCACACTGGAACCAGTCCTTTTTCCCACGGCAGGGAGTGTGACCCGATGGACCGCCCGATCCCAGAAGCCCAATGAGCGCCGCCGCGATCAGCGATTTCTTCTTCGCCTGGTACCCGGTGTTCGGCGTCCTCTTCATGGCGGGGCTGCTCTGCGTCTTCGCCCTGCTGCTGCGCCAGACGATGCGCTCGACCAAGCCGGAGACGATCCGCTCCAGCAAGACGGCGCCGGTTGGCTGGGATGATGTGCAGGGAGTCGATGCAGCCAAGGACGAGCTGATGGACGTAGCCGCCTGGCTGCGCGACCCGGACCGCTTCAGGGCACTTGGCGCCCAGCCCCCGCGCGGGGTGCTCCTCTTCGGCCCTCCCGGGACCGGCAAGACGATGCTGGCCCGGGCCGTCGCAGGGCAGGCGGGGGTGGACTTCTTCGCCGCCTCCGGCTCGAGCTTCGTCGAGATGTTCGTGGGCAGGGGCGCGGCACGCATCCGCCGCCTCTTCAAAGAGGCGCGCAAGGCAGGTCGCGCGGTGATCTTCATCGACGAGCTCGACGCGGTCGGGGGCAGCCGCACCGGCGGGGGCGACGGGGGCAGCAGCGAGCGCGAGCAGGCGCTGAACCAGTTGCTGGTCGAGCTCGACGGCTTCGAGCGCGACCCAGCGACGGTGATCGTGATCGCTGCCTCGAACAACGTCGGGAAGCTCGACCATGCACTGCTTCGCCCGGGGCGCTTCGACCGCCAGGTCCTGGTCGCGCCTCCCGACCGCGACGGGCGCGAGGCGATCCTCCGGGCCCACGCCGAGGGCAAGCCCCTCGCCGACGACCTCGACCTCACCGATGTCGCCCGCAAGACGACCGGGATGACCGGAGCCCAGCTCGCCAACTCGCTCAACGAGGCGGCGATCATCGCCGGGCGGGCGGGCCGCAAGGCGACCCGACGGGAGGACCTCGACGAAGCGCTGCTGCGCCAGTCGGTCGGATCCCAACAGTCGCGGCGCCTCACCCAGAAGGAGCGGCGGATCGTCGCGTATCACGAAGGAGGCCATGCGCTGTGCCGCAGGCTGGTCGGACTGGATCCCCCGGAGATCCTCAGCATCGTCCCGCGGGGACCGGCGCTCGGCTTCGTCGGCCACTCGCCGCAGGAGGACACCTACATGCGATCTCGAGACCAGCTGCTCGACGAGACCGTCACCCTGCTCGGGGGGCGGGCCGCCGAGGAGCTGGTATTCGGGGAGGCCTACACCGGCGCCGCCGACGACCTCGCACGCGTGCACGCGGTCTGCAAGCAGATGATCTCCGAGTTCGGGATGGGGATCGAGAGCGATTCGTCCGGAGACGCGCCGATCGCCCTGCCGACCGAGGACTACTCGCTGTCCGATCGCACCCGTCGCGACGTCGACCTCGGCGCGATGGCGATCGCCCGCGACGCGCATCGCCGTTCGCTCAGTCTGCTCAGCGCCAACCGATGCTGCCTCGACGACCTCGCCGCAAATGCGCTGGAGCGTGAGACGCTGACCCGAGAGGACCTCGACGAGATCTTCGCGGCGCATCGGCTTCAGACCTCGGAGCTTCCCGCCGTCGAAGCGGCGCTGATGGAGCTCTCCAACCAGCCGCCGGACTCCGAGTCGCTCGCCTGATCGCAGCGCTCTGATCGACTCGATTCGGCGATCGCGCTGAGCCCGTTTCGATGGGGGATTGAGCCGGGCGGCTAACGTTTTGGCGTGAGAGGTTCCGGGTATGCGGAGGGAGTCCGGCCGGTGCGCCCCGTGCGCTGCGATGAATCAGGCAAGGCTCCATCGCAGTGCGCGCTTTGGCGCGGCCGGGATCACGGAACTGATCATCCGTGCCTGTGATGTCAGACCAAGCTCATACATCTGGGGAAATCGAGCCCGCTTCGGAGTCTGGGCTGCCGAGTCTGGAGAGCGAGTCGGCGCTGTGGAGACGGCTGCGCGAAGAGGACGACCAGACGGCACGCGAGGAGCTGGTGAGGCGCTACTTACCCTACGCGACGAGCCTTGCCCGGCGCTACCGGGCAGCGGCCGAGCCCTCCGATGACCTAATCCAGGTGGCCAGCGTCGGCTTGCTGAATGCGATCGACCGTTTCGATCCGGAGCGAGGAATCCCCTTTCTGGGCTTTGCCGCGCCGACCATCCTCGGCGAGCTGAAGCGGCATTTTCGCGACCGGGTCTGGACCCTACGCGTGCCGCGGGGGCTCCACGACCGGATCGCCGAGGTCGACAAGGCGATCGGGGAGCTGGGGACCGACTTCCAAAGAGCTCCCTCGGTTCGCGAGATCGCCGAGCGCCTCGGCATCGACGAAATGGACGTGCTGGAAGTGTTCGAGGCCGGTCAGAACCGCCGCACCCTCTCGCTCGAGAAGCCCGCCGGTCCCGACGAAGGCGACGACCCAAGGCCCGCCGATTGGATCGGCAGCGAGGACGAGAGTTTCGAGCTGATCGAGGGCCGGATCGCTCTCGAGAGCGCCCTCCCCCAGCTCACCGACCGCGAGCGGCTGGTCCTGCGCCTCAGGTTCGTGGAGGACATGACCCAGTCCCAGATAGCTGAGAAGATCGGGCACTCCCAGATGCACGTCTCCCGCATCCTGCGTCGCACCCTGGCCAGGATCCGGGAGCAGATCGAGGAGGACGAGTCGATCGATTCCCGGGCCCGGGAGCCCTAGTCCGCCCTAGGCGAGCCCGGCGATGCGGTAGACGACGTACTCGCCGCCGTCGAGCTTCTCGGTCCGGACCTCCTCAGCGATCGCTTCGATCGACCCGCCGATCTCGGGGAGGGTGAGCCCGTCGCGGAGGCGGGTTGCGCCGGCCTCGGTCAGCGGCCCGATCCGCAGATCGATGCCGCCATCTCCGTCCGAGATGGACAGGCCCGGTTCTCCTCCTTCGAAGACGGCCGGAACGCCCGCCGAGATCGCATCAGCCAGCAGCATCGCGTCGGAGATCTGATCTATCGATAGATCACGCCGGGAGCCGAAAGCGCTGACCGCACGGGAAAGGGTCGGGGAGAGAAGCTCGGGGCGCGAGGCGACGATCCGCATCTCCCCCGACAGGGATTCGGGCCCCTCTGCGGTGGCGTCGATCGAGCCCGGCTCCTCGCCCGAGATCGGCAGGCGCATCGTGATCGTCGTTCCCCGGTCCACTCCTCCGCTGATCGCGAAGCTGCTGCAAAGGCGGGAGATCAGCGAGAAGCCGAGGCGCAGGCTGGAGCCGTTCTGCTCGAGGTCCACCGAGGGGCGGATACCGGCGCCCGAGTCGCTGACCGTTATCAGCAGCGAATCAGCCTCGGGAGAGACCGCGATCCGCATCAGCCCGGTGCCCCCCGGATAGGCGTGGACAACGACGTTCATGCAGGCCTCGGTGACAACCGTCTTCAGGTCCGCGAGCCGCTCCTCGTCCATGCCGCGATCCGCGGCGAGGCCGGCGAACGCATGACGGACCAGAGCTACGTTCCCAGCCTCCGCCGGAAGGGTCATCTCGAGTCCCTCTGTTCGCTCGCTCATCGGCCGCGCTTCCCTCCCGCCACCGGGCTCGTGGCCGCTACCGATGCGGCCACGCATCTTGGTGCTCTGGGCCAGGATGTCTCCCGGCTACCCCGTCTCGCGCCTGACAAAACCGCATCCCGCTCAAGCATTCGCTGAGAGCTCGCCTTTCCGGGAGGAGAGCTCGGGGAGAAGCGCCTCGGTCCTCATCACCGCCAGGAATGCCGCGTCGTCGCCGACGTTGCCGTCGCAGAAATCTTCGAGGTCGGTGTCGATCATGCGGACCGCCTCCGCCGGGCCCCTGACCTCGCGGAGCCGCTCCCGGAGGCGCTCCTCGCCGAAGCGCCCGGTGGAAGAGCGGGCCTCTGTCACCCCATCGGTGTAGAGGACCAGCTGCTCGCCGTAGCTCAACGGCACCGTCTCGAGCTCCCAGGCTGCATCATCGAAAGCGCCGAGCACCGGTCCGTCGGGGGCGATCTCGCTTACCGCGCCATCCGAGATCAGCAGAGGCGGAGGGTGTCCGGCAACGGCCACCTCGACTGCTGTCCCCTCAGGCCAGTTGAGGGTCAGCGCAGCGACGCTGCAAAGCGCACCACCGCGCTGCGCCAGGAGCGCTCTGTTCAGCTGGGAGAGAGCGTCGAGCGGGCTGCCGGTCATCGACCCGGCGGTACGCAAGGTGTTTCGGGCGACCGCAGCGATCGACGCCGCTCGCGCTCCGTGCCCGGTGACGTCGCCGATCACGAGCATCCATCCGTCCTCGATCCTGAACAGGTCATAGAAGTCCCCGCCGATCATGTTCTCCGACCCCGCCGGCCGGTAGAGCGCCGCTACCGACCAGCCGGGAATGTGGGGTATCGGCGGCGGCCGCAGACCCCGCTGAAGTGTCTCGGCGATCTCCATGCGCTCGCCCGCCACCCGGGCGTTCTCCATTGCCAGCGCGGTCCGTTCGGCGATCCGCTCGGCGATCTCCCGGTCGAGCTCATCGAAGCCGCGCCGGTCCGCCTGGTTGGCGAAGTTGAGCGTGCCGATCACACGCGATCCCGCCATCAGCGGCAGGATCATCACCGAGCCGATCTCCAGATCCCGCAGTCGGCCGGCCCGGCGATCATCGCGTGCCTCAGCGCCGATCAACGACCCGAGGTCGTCGGCGACCAACGCCCTGCCGGTTTCGAAGATCGTCTGCAGCGCCCCCTCCCCCCCGAGATCGAGCGGATATTCCGAGGCCAGGGCCTGGATCTGCTCGGCCCGCTCCGGGTCCTGGTGGGCCAGGGCAACCATCGCACAGGGTCCCGTCATCGGCGGGGAGATGGACGCTGCAGCAATCCGCCAGCTGCGGGATCAACAGCGCGACAAGCTGCTGGAGCATCGCTTCGAAGTCGGTCGATGTTGCCAGAAGCTCGCCGGTCTTCGCGAGCACCGATTGGGCGAACTCCGCCAGCTTGATGTCGGTGACGTCCTCGAAAACCGAGACCGCGTAGATCGGCATGCCATCCGAACCCGGGACGGCACGCGATCGAATCCGAACCCAGGTCTCCTTGCCGCTCTCGGAGTTCACCATGCGGACGATCTGCGGCTCTCCGACCTCGCCCCGAAGGGCTCGCTGCGGAGCCATCTCACGGCGGTCGAGCGGCTCGCCCGACTCGTCGAAAAGGTGATTCTTGACCTCTCCCGCGCGGGCCGCCTCGATCATCTCCTCGAGCGAGCGATGTCCGCCGAGCTCGACCGCGGCCTGATTGGCGAAGATCAGCTCGCCGTTGCGGTCGACAATGCCGACGGCTTCGTCGAGCACCGCCATAACCGTGTCCATTCGTCGCTCGACGCTCTCCAGATCGGTGAACAGGCCGGCGTTGTCAAGGGCGATGGCGATCCGGTCGGCGAGCACGCGGGCGAAGCGCACGTCCTCCCTCGAGTGGCGGCGGCCCGACCAGGCATCGACCAGGGTCAGCGCGCCAATCCGTCGCTCCCTGGAAGTGAGGGCGAGGGTGATGAAGGAGCGGACGCCGATCGAGCGCAGGAACTCGAGGTCCTCGGGCGAGTGCGCCATCGCCTCCAGGTCCGTGTCCCTGGCGTTCTCGATGAACAACGGCTCCAGCAGCGCTCCCCGACCCTCGAGGATGTGCTGCGGGAGCGACGGCTCGCGGCCGGCGAGCCGGGGCTCCAACTCCCCGCTCCGCGGGGCGGCGACCTTGACCGCGACCCGCTCGACCCGGTCGTCGGTGATCACGTCGATCATGCAGAGGTCGGCCAGCTCGGGCACACAGAGCTGGGTTATCCGCTCCAGAGTGGAGGCGACCGACGTGGACCCGTCGGCGACTTCCGCCACTTCGTTCAGCAGCCCCAACCGCCCGCTCACCCGTCGGCTTTCGTCGATCACGAAGGCTGCGTAGCAGGCGAACCCGGCCGCCCCGATCAGCAGCGACATCCTGATCAGGTAGTCGGCTGAGCCGAAGTTGTGGTTCCAGGCCCCGCTTGCCGCCGCGATGACGAAGGTAAGGACCGCAACGGTCACCGTCGCCCGACGGGCACCTCGCAAGGCGGTGAGGAACGGGGCAACGGCAAACGCACCGATCAGGACCACCGATCTCCCAGACCTGAGATCGAAGAGCACCACTGCGCCGATGAACAGCAGCGACGGAATCAGCCCCGACCAGTCCTTACGCCCTCCCGGCAGGGCCAGATGCAACCTGGAGCTTGTCGGCGCCGCCCCCATCCGAGCCCCCATTGTCCTCCATCTCAGGAGGAAATGGGGGCTCTGAGGCCTGGCCGAGCCAGGTTAGGCCGAAACGGCCTTCTCGGTCTGTGCCTGGTGTATTCCCTCGGCGACCTCCTCGATCACCTTCGAGGAGAACGCCTCGAGGTCGTCGGGCTTGCGGCTGGTAACCAGGCCCTGGTCGACGTGGACCTCCTCATCGACCCACTCGGCTCCGGCGTTGCGCAAATCCGTCTTCAGACTGGGCCAGGAGGTCAGGGTCCGTCCCCTGACGACATCAGCCTCAATCAGGGTCCAGGGCCCATGGCAAATCGCGCCTACGGGCTTGCCCTGCTCGAAGAAGGAGCGGACGAACGACACCGCCCGATCGTCGGTGCGCAGCAGGTCGGGGTTGGCGACTCCCCCAGGCAGAACCAGGGCGTCGTATTCCGAGGCCTCGCTTTCGTCGAGCGAACGGTCGGCCTCGAGGCGATCGCCCTTGTCGAGGTGGTTGAACGCCTGGATCACCCCTCCGTCGGGAGCGATCAGATCGACCTCAGCGCCCGCAGCGCGAACCGCCTCGAGCGGCTGGGTCAACTCCACCTGCTCGGCTCCTTCGGCGGCGACCAGAAAGGCGACTCGTTTGCCCTGAATCTCCTCGCTCATTCGGCATGACCTCCTCGTGTTGGGGGTTGTCCTCCAGCTACCCGGAGGGTGTCCGGCTAACCCCTGAGGCTCGGCTCGAAGACGGTGACCGGGGACTCTTCGACCCGCATGTGAACCCGTGCCCGGGTCCCCGATTCCTGCGATCGGATCTCGACCAGATCGCTCACCTGGTTGACGATCCAGAGGCCGCGTCCTGAGATCTGCTCGGGATCCGGCTTGCGGCGCCCGGCAAGCGGATCCTCGATCGTGCCCCCGCCTTCGACCTCACAGATCAGCTCTCCCTTCTCGCGCCATGCTCGCGCCACCCCGCCCCCTCCGGAGTGACGGATGCTGTTGGTCGCCAACTCGTTGAGGGCCAGAGCCAGATCCTCGGTCCGCCGCGGGTCGAGCCCGGCGGCCTGCGCATGAGCGGTGGCGAAGCTGCGGACCGATTTCAGATCGGAGGCGGAGAAGCTGAGCTCGGCGGCGCCGGCGCGGGGAGGGGGAAGCACACCCGCGAACGGCAGCGATGCCCCCTCCTCCCCAGAGTATGAGTCGCTTTCGCCGCTGGCTCCAGCCTCGGAGAGCTCAGGGTGTGTGCAGCCGGCGCCGGCGATCACCTCGGGGTCGAGCGCCGAGCGGTCGTACGGGCAGCGAAGCCAGAAGCCCTCGGCGTCGGCGAAGGCGAGGTTGACGAGGGCCTCATGGCGCCGGCACTCCTCGATCTCCGGCTTGCTGCGATCGGCCCAGATCGGCTCGCCGATCCCCCGGACTGGCCGGTCTCCGCCGCCACAGTCATCGTAGAACTGACGCCAGGCGGGGACGATCCTCGCGGGGTTCCGGCCCAGCTCGTCGAACTCGAGGAAGCTGACCGATTCCGCCTGACCGTGGCTGCCCAGCGCCAGCTGCAGCAGCTCCAGTCTCTCGCGGTTGGCGGCCACCAGCACCGGCTCACCGGCCGCGCGACCGTCTGATACGAACGGCAGGGTGCCGGCGACGAACTCCGCGTCGGACGAGTAGAAGAGCGCTTCGTGTCTGAAACTGTCGGTCACAACCCCGCGTGGGGTGCCTGAACCGCTTGCCGGGCCACCCCCTATGCTGGCCCTTGGCCATTTTGGCCAGTAGCTTCGAAGCTACCCCTGATTTGGAGAGCTTCAATCCTCAATTGGCGGTAACTGACCGCGGCACGCGCAGGTGAATCAGGTTTGGCATTCGCCTGCACGGGGGTAGCGGGGGCGATCCGCCAGCCGAGAAGAGGACACACTGTCGCCGCTGCGCCTAGCGGTCGCCGCTCCTCAGCGCGACTGTCCATCGCCTCAGGCCCGGGTCGGAAGCCGCTCCGCTCGAGCCCTCACGACGGGTAGATGCGCTCGACTTCGACGAGTTGACTGCTCCGAGCCCGGGATCCGCCGGGTGCGGCGGGGACGCGGCTTTCAGTACGTCGAGGAGGACGGCTCCTTGATCAGCGACGCGGATGTGAAGGAGCGCATCGCGGCACTCGCGATACCCCCCGCATGGCAGGAGGTCTGGATCTGCCCGGCGCCGAACGGCCATCTTCAGGCCACCGGAATCGATGCGGCCGGGCGCAAGCAGTATCTCTACCACCAGGCCTGGCGTGAGAGCCGGGATCGCGAGAAGTTCGACGAGATGCTGCGACTTCGCGCGGGCGCTTCCTCGCATGCGGGAGAGGGTCGAAGCGGACCTGAAGCTGCGAGGTCTCGTCCGCGACCGCGTGCTCGCCTGTTCGGTTCGCCTCCTCGACCTCGGCTTCTTCCGGGTCGGCAGCGACCAGTACGCCGACGAGAACGAGACCTTCGGCCTCTCGACCCTGCGCAGGCGTCATCTGCGCTTCGAGGGGGGCTCGGCCGTCTTCGACTACAAGGCCAAGGGCTCCAAGCGGCAGGTGCAGGAGGTCGCCGACCCAGCCGCGGTGAAGGTGCTTCGGGCGCTGGCTCGGCGGAAATCCTCGAGGCCGTCGACTCTTCGCCTACCGAGAGGGGTCGGAGTGGCGCGACCTCTCCGCCGAGGAGATCAACGCCTATCTGAAGGTGGTGACCGGTGGAGACTTCAGCGCCAAGGACTTCCGCACCTGGAACGCCACGGTTCTCGCCGCCGTGGGGCTCGCCAATCGGGTGGAGCCCGACGAGGAGCTCAGCAAGACCGCCCGCAAGCGGATCGTCAACGAGGTGGTCAAGGACGTGGCGGCCTACCTCGCCAACACTCCTGCGGTATGCCGCGCCTCCTACATTGACCCGCGGGTCTTCGACTACTTCGACTCCAGGGCAACGATCCGCCGCGCGGTGCGTAGCGCGATCCACGAGCCCCGGCCTGACCGGTTTCCCGATCGCGAGGAGATCGAGAGGGCGGTCCTGAAGCTGCTCTCCTAGTCGCGCGGCTCTAGTCCGGCTGGGTTTGACGTAGCATCCGCTGGAACGATGCCGCAGCAGTTCGAGGTCACCACGGAAGTCGTCGACTCGGGGATTCATCGGATTTCGGTCCGGGGAGAGCTTGATCTCGAGACGGCGCCACGCCTCGAGGAGAGCCTGACCGCCGCCAGGTCCGGCGAGGGCATTTCGGTGCTGATCGATCTCTCCGAATGCGAGTTCATCGATTCCAGCGGGGTCTCGCTGATCGTCGGCTGCTGGCGCGATCTGGAGCAAAAGGGCGGCGACGAGCGGATGGTGCTCTGTTGCGCCAAGGATCAGGTGAAGCGACTGCTGAAGATCACCGGGGTAGAGGGTTCGATCTCGATCCACAACAAGATCGACGAGGCGCTGCGCGAGTTGCGCGGCGAGAACGAGACGGCTCGGCCGGCCTGAACGCCTCACCCACGGGAATCCCCGGGTTGGTCTTTCAGACCCAGGCGGGAACCGACGAATCGGTCGAAAGCCGCCGAGGTCCAGGCCGGCGAGCCTACCTCGCGCCGAGCATGGGGGATACCCGGCGAGTGCTTTGTTCCCCGTTTCGAGCGGCCCAAACATCGTGGCCGGTCAACCCGTCATCCGTGAATGTCTGGCCCCAAACGGGGTAGCGCTCCCTCGCCGACCGAGACAGGAGGGTTCGATTGGACGAGGGCGATCTCAGAACGATTGGAAACGGCGCTGTGCGCGGGGCGATCGCCGCGATGGCGATGACCGGGATGCGCACCTTCAGGGCCGGCGGAGGAGCGTTCTTCGCGGGGCTACCCGAAGGGGCGCGCCGCCGGCCGTGGGCCGGGCCGATTTACGGGCTGCTGGTCGGCTCGGCTTCGAAACCGGGATCGCGCCGCTCCTCGGACTGGCCCAGGCAAAGGACCGCCGCCTGATCGACCGGGCGGCGCTGGCGGCAGACCATCTCCTCTACGGCTTCGTTCTCTCCGAAACCCGCCGCGGACCCGGAGCCGAACCACCGCAGCGCTGACCCGACCGAGATGTCAGTCGCCAGAGCGCTCGGCGTCCGAAATCATCCACTCGTACACACCGGCGATCTCGAGGACGCGGCGAACCTGTCCGGTGGCTCCGCGTACCTGAAATCGATTGCCGTTCTCACGGGAGCGTCGGGTCGCCTCGACCAGGACGCTCAGCCCGGTGGAATCGATGAACTGCAGGGCGCCAAGATCGACCAGCATCGGTCGCGCCGGCTTCTCCTCGAATGCCGAATCGAGCGTCTCCTGAAGGCGGGCCGCATTCGAGAGGTCCACCTCCCCCTGGGCTCGGATCAGGATCTGCTCGGCCGCGTGCTCGATGTCGATGCCGAGCTCCCCCGGTTTCGGGGTCTCAGGCATGCCTTCGCCCGCGCGGGTCAGCCCCCGTTGCCCAGCCCGAGTTGATCCCCGAAAACCGCGCCACCATCGGACCCTATGCCCTCGGTGATGGCCTGGCAACGCCGAGGCGGGACCGAATCAGAAGTGCAGGTGGGTGATCCGGGCGACCGAGCGCCGCTGCGACGTTTGATCTGGGCTCGGCTTGGCCGCGTGCGCAACGAACCGCAGGATCGCCGCCAGATGACCGCCGATCGAAACCTCTGTACTGCGCTTGGGCTCGCTCACGACTACTCAGCACCTTTCCCTCTGATTGGTCAACGTGGCGGGCAAGGCCATTACTTGCGCTCGGCTTCCTGCACGGTCGGGCGAAGGGTGTAGTCGCGCGGCGACCGGGTAGACCAAGGGCCCGCGTTACTTCCGTCGACCCGATAGATCAAGCGAGGCAAAGCGAATGGCTGAAAGCAAGAGGTTGAACGAACGAGACACCAAGCTCGTCCAGTGGCTAAACGAAGCGCATGCGAAGGAAGCTGAGCTGGAAGCCGACCTGACGGCGCACATCGCGCTGACCGAGAAGCGCTCCTATGAGAAGCGCCTCCGACAACATTTGAAGGAGACCCGCGAGCACAAGCGTAAAGTCGCCAAGCGGATCAAGCAGCTGGGCGGGTCGGCCTCGACCGGGCCGTCGGTACCGGGCGTTCCGACGGTGGTCAGCGAGGCGGCAGGAAAGGCGGTCGCGGGCGTCAAGGGCCAGGTGGGAACCGCGCGTGCCCTGGTCACCGAGCAAGCCGAGACTCATATGCGCAACGCCCAGGAAGAGCTGCGTGAGGAGCAGGTCGAGATCGCCCTCTACTCGCGGCTGGAGACGCTCGCCGACGAGGTCGGGGATCGTGAGACGACAAAGCTGGCACGAGCCATTCGCCGCGACGAGGAGCGGATGGCGAAGTTCCTGGAGGCTGAACTGACGCGGCTGGTCAAGGCGGTGATCAGGGTGGAGATTCCTCGCGATCAGCGCCGGTCGCCGGCCCGGACCAGACGATCCGGCTCTTCCCGGAGCTCGCGTTCGACCTCCCGAAGCAGACCCGGCTCGACCAAGCCTAAGAGTCGCGCGTCCCGGTCACGATCACGCTGATCCAGCGGCCCGGCGCCCGCAGCTGATTCTGCGCAGCTGAAGGGGAGAGTGGGAATCCAGGGGCCGGCCGGGGCCGGCCCCTGGATCGCTCCTCAGGAGCGCCGCTCGAGGTCTGCCACTTCCTCTGCCTTCTCGTCGGCGCGCTCCTCCGCGCGATCGAGCTCTTCCTTCTTCTCGCCCTTCTTCTCCTCCTTGCGGCCCTGACGGCGGAGCGAGGCGTCGTCCGTCAGATCACCCGTCACCTGCTTGGCCTTGCCGGTCACCTTGTCGGTGATTCCCATTCTGCTTCCTTTCGTTGCTTTCCCTTCCCGATTACCCGAGCCCAATTGCCGGGAAACAAAAGCCTGGAAGCGGGCGCGCCAAGGACTGGCTGCTCAGCCGCTCACGGGCGGGAATAGCCCGGGAGCATCCAGTCCCGGGTCTCGAGCAGGTCGTCGCAGTCGGCCCCGTCACACTCGGTGATCGGGCGGCCGCAGTGGGCGCAGGTAATCACCAGGCCCTCGCACTGCTCCTCGCAGGAAGTCTCGGCGCTGAGGCGAGCGAATGGCCTCAGTTTCTGTTTCGTCGCTCCGTTCATCTACTTATAAGTACCCCTACCCACCGCAAATGGTTCGAAAGGTCCACGGCAGTGCGTAGGTCGGGTCCCGGCGGGGTAGTTCGTCGAGGTCAGCGAAGAAAGGAGCATCATGCCGCCGCGCGGAGTGAAGAAGGGAAGCAAGAGGGCACGGCAATACGAGCACATCAAGGAGGGCGTCAAGGACAGCGGCGGCTCGGAGTCGCGGGCCGAGGAGATCGCCGCCCGCACCGTCAACAAGGAGAAGGCCCGGTCGGGCGAGTCGCGGCAGGCGTCGCGAACCTCGACCCAGGACATCTCCTCCTCACGGCGCGGCGGGAAGCGCTCGGGGCGGCAGGGGCCGCGCGGGCGGACCCGCGACCAGCTCTACAACGAAGCGAAGCAGCTCGGGGTCGAGGGGCGCTCGAAGATGAGCAAGGCGCAGCTTCAGCGGGCGGTGGCCGGCAAGAAGAGCTGAGGCCCCACCTCGCGGACCGACTCGACCACTGCTGCGGCTCCCGCCTCGCGCAACTCCGATTCGCAGAAGCCACCGCTGAGTACGGCAAGCGTCGGCATGTCGAGCTTGGCGGCGGCCTTGATGTCCCACGGGGTGTCCCCGAGCAGCCACGCTGCTTCTGCGCTCGCCTTCTCGCAGGCTGCCTGGATCAGGTCGGGGGCCGGCTTGGTGGCCTCTACGTCGGCCGATGTGGTCCACGACTCAACCAGCTCGCGAGCATCGAGAAGATCGAGGTAGTGCTCGACCTCGCCTGACTTGGCCGAGGAGGCGAGGACGACCGCGTTTCCCGCGCTATGAAGAGCCTCGAGCAGGACACGGGCACCATCGAGCGGCGCGACCTCATCGATCAGATCGGAGTAGGCCTCTCCCTCGGCCTCCCGCACCTCGTCGCCGTGTTCCTCCTCCACCTGCTCCCCGGCGACCGCTTCGACGATCTTGTCCCCGCCCATTCCGATGTGACGGTGGATCCGCCACAGCGGTGCGAGCACCCCGACCTGCCGGAGCGCTCGCGACCAGGCGATCGCGTGGTGGTAGTTGCTGTCGACCAGTGTCCCGTCGATATCGACGATGATCGTCAGACCGTGATCGCTCATGGGTGGTGGCTTTCGACCTCTTCAACGAGCACCGGCACCCGGGCTCAGGGAAGGCCCAGGCGCCGGACACTCTTTCCGGATGGAGAAAGGTTGGCGCAAAAGGGGCTGCCTGTGCGCCAATGAGCGGCACCTACCCTGGATGCGAGCGGGCTAAACCCCCCCTCACGCGACCTCTGTTTCGACCTCGATCCTGCCACTCTGCGCCGCCTCGGCGAGCAGGGCGTGGTCGAGCTCGTTCTGGTCCGCGTAGGCGTGCGAGAAGTCGGCGATCGCCTGGTCGAAGCTCTCCCCCTTGCCGAGATATGCGGCGATCGCCACCTCGTCCCGGAGCGGGCGTGAGCGCGGGCCAGAGTCCAGCCGCAGGCGCGGCCATAGGTCGCGAGGCCGGCCGGAAGCAACTCCTCGACCTTGACCGACCGCTTCCCGTCCCAGAGCTGGCGCACATAGAAGTCGCGGTCCTCACCGTCGATTCCGGAGGCCTGCAGCCAGCCGAGCAGGATGTCGCTGCTCGCCTGCATCACCACTGGCCCTCGACCACCCGCCTGCCATGGTTCTCGAACTCGCTGGCTCCAGCGTGGGCCTCGAGCACCGAGGGCTCCGCCTGCTTCGCCTGCAGGAACAATGGGTCACCATCGTCGCGGCCGACCATCAGCACCACCCAGGCGCGAGTCCCGACGCTGCCGACGCCGACCACCTTGTGTGCGAAGTGGGCGAATTGGTAGCCGTCAAAGAGGTGGGCGCGGTCCCCCTTGAGGCTGCCGCGGTAGCGCCCCAGCATCGATTTGATCTGGGACTCGACCTCGCGGCGGCGAGCCGCCTCGACAAGTTCCTCGATCGGCACCAGCAAGGGTGGGTCGCTGATGATCCGCGGCTCCGTCGACCTGCTCGACCAGGCGGTCGAAGGCCTTCAGGTTGTCCTTGCGCCGCGCCTTGTCGATCTCCTTGCGGAACTCGCGAGGCGGTCGGCAGGGATCCCCTGCTCGGTCAGCTGCTTGAGAATCGTCTCCACGTCGAGGCGGGCGTACCAGACGTCCAGATTGCCCATCGCAGCGAACTCCGCCATCGCCTCCCTGTAGGCGCCAACCGCGGCGAGCACGCCGGCTCGGCGTTCCTTGCGCTTGAAGCCCCGGTCGCGGCCGGCGATCTCGAGGCTCACGGCGAGCCGCTTGAGATCCCACTCCAGGGTCCCGGCAGGGTCTCGTCGAAGTCGTTGAGGTCGAACACCAGGCGCCTGTCGGGGGCGGCAAAGATGCCGAAGTTGGAGAGATGGGCGTCGCCGCAGAGCTGCACGCGGAGGCCCGAGTCAGGCGTGCCCGCCAGGTCCATCGCCATGATCGCGGCGGCACCACGATAGAAGGTGAACGGCGAGACCAGCATCCTTCCGTAGCGGATCGGCACCAGCTCCGGGACCCTGGTGACGGCCTGCTTCTCCAGGACCTCGACCGGGTCGCTGCGGTCTTCGGAAGGCCTCCACTCCCCGTGGCAGGAGCGTGGAGTGTCCCGGCGAGCCTCCTTGCCGGCCGCGGCTCGGCGACGGACGCCGGGGGTTTCATTGCTTGCGCGGCGGAGCTCATCCCCGGAATTATCACCGCTTGCCCTTTGCCTAGGTTAGTTTCGCGCCGCAGGGGTAGGCATGCGGCATGTCGGGGGGCGCTTCCGCAAGCAGCGAGGTGCCGGAGCAGGCGCCGCCCAGGGGCCTTGCAGGGCTTGCGGCCAGGGCGATCGTCTGGCTGAGATTCTTGATCGTCCCGGCCTGGATCGCCCTCGCGGTGGTGGCAACGGTGAAGCTGCCTTCGATCTCGGAGTCCGGCGGCGGGGGAGTGGGATCGATGGTCCCGAAGGGGTCCCCGGCCGTGGCCACCGAGGCCGCCGCCTACAGGGAGTTCGGCACTCCCGCTCTGAGCCGCAACATCGTCATCCTCCGAGATCCCCGTGGCCTGTCGGCCGCGGCGCAGAGCCGTGCGATCGCCTACCTCGCCGGGCTCAACCGCCGGCCGAGGCCAATCGACGGAATGCTCGGTGCGCTCCCGGTGCCCAACCTGAGGCCACCGCTGGCGACGCCGGAAAGCGGCACCGCGGTGCTCGGGCTCCTGTTTCCCGCTCCGGCACTCGGAACCGGGAAGCAGACGGAGCTGGCGGCCCAGGTCTCTAGTGGGCTCGAGAACGCGGCCGGCCGCGGCAGCGCCGAGGTGAGCGGCGCGATCCCTGCCGAGACCGAAGGATGGTCGCTGGTCTCAGACCGCCTGGCGCTGGTGGAGATCGTCATGGTCGCCGTCGTCTTCTTGATAGTCGCCTGGCAATTCCGGGCGCTCGGCGTCCCCCTCCTGAACCTGGTGGGAGTGGCTCTTGCCTACCTGATCTCGGTCCGGGTGATCGCCGAGGTGGGCGAGCTGATCGGCCTCCGGGCTCCTCAGGAGGTGGAGCCGCTGATCGTGGCACTGCTGTTTGGCGTCGTCACCGACTATCTCGTCTTCTTCGCCTACGGCTTCCGGCGGCGGCTGGCGCAGGGGTTGGACCCGCGGCGAAGCGTTATCGAGACGACCGCGGGCCTTCTTCCGGTGGTGCTCACCGCCGGCCTGATCATCGCCGGCGCCTGCGCCACCCTGCTGCTCGCCGACCTCAGCTTCCTGCGCTCCTTCGGCCCGGGGATGGCACTGTCCGTGCTGGTATCAATCGCCGTCGCGATCACCTTCTTCCCGGCTGCCCTGGCGCTCTCCGGTGACAGGCTGTTCTGGCCGCGTAGGTCCCGGTCACTGACGAGGGCCGCGGCGGAGCGGGAGCCGCGAGGCCGGATCACCGGGCTGGCGGCGAGGTTTCCCCTGGTCGTCGGAGTGGTGTGCCTGGCGCTCCTCGCCTCGGCGGCGACCGGGTTGCGCGAGATGTCACTCGGGAACCCACTGATGCGGGGCCTGCCGTCCGATGCCGACGCGGCCCAGGGCTTTGCCTCGGTCAGCCGGGGCTTCGGGCCCGGCCTGATTGCGCCGACGCTCCTCGTGGTCAAGGCACCCGGGATCGGATCGGAACATTCCCAGGTCTCGCGGCTTCAGTCACTTGTCTCCCGCCAGCCCGGGGTCGGCGGAGTGATCGGCCCCGCCACCGGGCCGCTGGGATTGGCGGGCAGGGCGATGACCGCGCCCGGCGGCCGCGCCGTTCGCTACTTCGTGATCACTCGACTCCGATCCCTACGGCGGGACGGCGATCGACACGATCGAGAGGCTTGACTCCCGCATGCCTTCGCTGCTTGACCGAGCCCACCTCGCCGGGGCGACGGCCGGTATCGCGGGCGACAGCGCCCTCACCGGAGAGCTGGTCGGCTCGATCGGGGACACCGGGCTGCGAGTCGGACCGGCGGCGATCGCCTGGGTCTTCCTGCTGCTTGCCCTGCTCCTGCGGGCGCTGGTGGCGCCGCTCTACCTGCTCGCCGCGAGCATCCTCGGCGTCGCCGCCGCCCTCGGCCTCACGGTCTATGTCTTTCAGGACCTGCTCCGCTACGGTCAGCTGTCGCTGTTCGTGCCCTTCTCCGCCGCGATCCTCCTGCTGGCACTCGGCTCGGATTACAGCGTCTTCGTCGTCGCCCGCATCTGGCAGGAATCGAGACAGCGGGAGCTCAGCGAAGCGATCAGGATCGGAGGCTCCCGGGCCGGGAGCGCGATCCGCACCGCCGGATTGATCCTCGCCCTCTCCTTCGCCGCGGTCGCGCTGATCCCCGAGCAGGCATTCCGCGAGCTCGGCTTCGCGATGGCAGCGGGGCTGCTGATCGACACCCTTCTGGTGCGCGCTCTCCTCGTGCCCGCTCTGATCGCCGGCTTTGGGCGAGGCGGCGCCTGGCCGGGGTCGGGGCTGCGCCGGGACGCCGGAGACGAGAACCGCCCCGCCCAGGATGCCCCCGGCCGCGCGGCGCCCAGCGCCTAGGCTCTCGCGGATGGCAGAGGCAGAGCGCGTACTCAGCACCGCCGAGCTCAACCGGGCGCTGCTCGCGCGCCAGATGCTGCTCGAGCGAAAGCGCTCCTCGCTGCCCCGGACATTGGAGCGGATTGGCGGTATTCAGGCCCAGTACGCGCCCTCGATGTACGTCGGGCTGTGGACGCGGCTCGAAGGCTTTCAGCGGGCGGGGCTGGACCGGGCGCTGGAGCGCCGCACCGCGGTTCAGGGAACCCTGCTGCGGGCGACCATTCACCTGGTGACGCCGGATGACTGGTGGCGCTTCTCGGCTGCGGTGCGGCGCCTTCGCCGGGAGCGCTGGCTGAAGGCCCGCAAGGGGGAGCCGAGCGCGAAGCAGATGGCCGCGGGCACGAGGCGGCTGCGCAGGCGCCTCGCCGAGGGACCGGCCGGCCGAGACGAGGTTCAGGAGCTGATCGGCCAGGGGTCGCGCGGCACCAACGGCGCCAGCATCTGGACCGACCTGGTGCGGGTCCCGCCCTCGGGGACCTGGGATCGCCGCCGCGCCGACCTGTTCGCCGAGGCGGAGCGCTGGATCGGCCCGGAGCCGGACGTCGGCGGCGAGGCAGGGGCGATGGTCGAGACCGTACGCAGCTACCTGCGGGGCTTCGGCCCGGCGACCAAGGCCGAGATCGCCGACTGGATCGGCGTCCCGCCCGGCCCGGTAGGCAGCGCCCTGAAACAGATCGAGCTGCGCCGCTTCCGCGGCCCGGATGGGCAGGAGCTGTTCGACCTGCCGCGGTCGCCGCTGCCCGACCCCGAGACCCCGGCCCCGGCGAGGTTCCTGCCCGTCTGGGACGCCACACTTCTCGCCCACGCCCGCCGCACCCAGATCCTCCCCGAGCGGTACCGGAGCAGGGTCTTCAACTCGAAGACTCCCCAGTCGATCGCCACCTTCATCGTCGACGGCGCCGTTGCCGGAAGCTGGCGCTTCGAGAAGGGACGGGTCGAGATCGAGCCGTTCGGGAAGCTCGACGCGGCAACCCGCCGCGCCCTGGCCGACGAAGCCGACCGCCTCGCGGCGCTTCACGGCTGAGTAGCACCCGGGGATGGACCCGGCCGCGGCTCCCGCCGGGCGAGCATCCAGTTCCGCTCAGCGCAGCGAGATCTCGCGGTTCGTGTACTTGACGTAGTCGCGGCAGGGCTCGCCGCGGAGGCCCGGGCAATAGGGCAGCCCGGTGGGGACCTTGAGGCCCGGGATCACCGGCAAGCAGCAACCGCGAGGGCATCTTCGGCGAGTGCGCCAGGGCGACATTGGTCTTGGTCTTCGGCAGCGCCTCGCCGAACTCCCAGACCGGCTGGTCACCATCCGGAGCGGCGATCGTGATCCGGATCCGCGAGCCCTTGCGATAGACGTGGCCCTCGTAGTAGAGGGGCACCGTGACCTTGGTGAAGCGGCCCTTCGGCAGCGGCTTGATCGCGCGCTTTCGCAGGCTCAGCACCGGCTCCAGGAGGGAGCTCTTGGAGCGGTCGAGCTTGCGGGCGATCGTCTTCAGCCAGCCGTCCTGGACGAAGACCTCCTTGCCGTCGGGGCGGACCTCGGAGACGGTCACCTGGAGATCGACATCGGGCACGCGGGCGCGGATCCAGGCCTGGAGCGCCCCGGCGCCGACCACGGTGGTGTTCGACTTCAGCTTTGGGCTGACGTAGGAGAGCGCCTTGCCCTTCGGGTTCTGCTCCCAGTGGTAGTCAGGGGTCTCAGCCCAAAGGCCGCCGCCGCCGGTGTTTCCGGTGAAGTCGGTCGGCGGCCTGGCGTTGCGATCCCACCTGAAGGCCTCGGCGCCGGCCTTGTGGGGCCTGTGGTTGGCGAGCCGGCCGCCGCCGGCGAGATACCAGGAGCGTGCCTTGGTGCCGGGCAGCGGGAAGCGGGAGAAGGAGCGCTCGAATCCCGCGTATGGCTGGCCTGGCGTGGCGCTCCCGGCGCCGTTGTCGAAGAGGATGCGTACCCGCTTCAGCTTCTCGTAGGCGCTCTTCGCCGCGGCATAGTCGGGCTCGGCCTGGATCGGGTCGTCGGGCAGGGTCACTCCCGGGATGCCGAAGACGGACTGGTAGATGACCGGTGCGAGGCCCTTCTGACCCGCGGTCAGCTCAGGCTTCTGGCGGGCGAGGTATAGCTCGAGGAAGTCGAACCAGCGGTTGAAGGTGACCGGGTCGAGAGAGTCGGTGTGGACTCCGTTGGTGAAGGTGAACCACTTGCGGTTGGTGCCGGTGAACTCGTCGGCGAGGTCGGGGCAGTGGCCGCCGGTCTGCTCGTCGGTCCACTGGCAGGCGAGGAAGACGGGGACCTTGATCTTGTGCACGAAGGTGACCGGGCGAGAGCGGGTCGGCGACCTTCGGGCGGTAGTAGCGGTTGCGCTTGATCTTGCCGAGCAGGTCGACCGCCTCGGGGTGGAGGTCCTGGTTGGCGGCGCAGACCGTGTCGCCGTTCTGGATCCGCTGGTATGCCCAGCTCTGGCCGCCGGTCGGCGAGGCGGGCAGCGCGTCATGGACGCGGTCCTTGGCCCAGGAGAGCGCGAAGCCGGAGTTGAGGATGCCGCCGGGATAGAGCGTGGTCTGGGTGTTGTCGATCACCGAGAGCGGGGTGATCGCGGCGAGGCTGGGCGGCCTGGTGGCGCCGACGAAGAGCTGGCTGATCCCCCGTAGGAGACACCCGCCATCGCCACCTTGTGGTGGAGGACCCAGGGCTGGCGGGCGATCGTCTCGATCGCGTCGTAGCCGTCGAGGCCCTGGAGCGGCTCGAAGTAGTCGAAGGCGCCGCCCGAGCAGCCGGTGCCGCGCATGTTGATGTCGACCACGGCGAAGCCGAGCTGCGTGACCAGCGCCTGGATCGAGCTCTCGCCACCGGCGGGATTGGCGTAGCCGTAGCCCGGAGTACTCGAGCAGGGTCGGGAAGGGCCCATCCGCTGGAGTCTTGCCGGCCGGGAGCAGCACGTTGATCGCCAGCTTCGTACCGTCGCGGGTGCTCAGGTAGCCGTAGCCGCCCTCGGGCAGGGTCTGGTTGTAGATGCTGGTGCTGGGCGGCGCGGAGCGATCGCTCAGCACCCTGAAGGCGGGCGAGTGGGGGCCGCCCTTGGCGCCCTTGCGCACCCGGTAGCCGTAGCCGGGCTTGACGTGGCGGAAGACGATCCCGCCCAGCGATCCGCCCTTGCGCCTGTCGGTGACCCTGCCCCTGCGATTGACCAGGCTGTAGCTGGCGCCGGGGGTGGCGCCGGTGACGTCGACCTGCTCGACGCTGCCGCGGGCGGTGAAGGCGACGCTGCCGCTGGTGCCTGCGGCTGAGGCCGCAGGGGCGAGCGCCGCCGCAGCGAGCAATGCCGCGGCACCGGCGACTCCAACCACCCTCTTGATCGATCCACCCTGCGTCACGAAACCGCGGGGATCATTGCACGATTTGATGTTCAATGCAGCGCCCGCGTCGGATCCCGACCTTTTTCGGCCCGCCCGCGCGTCGTTTGCCGGTACTCGGCACGGGTACCCGCTTGTCGGGATGAGCGAGAAGGCGCTCGGGACGAGGACGATCGAGACGAGGATTCCTGCCCGTCTGGACCGCTTGCCTTGGTCGCGGTTCCACTGGATGATCGTGATCGGTCTGGGGACGGTCTGGATCCTCGACGGCCTCGAGGTGACGATCGTCGGCAGCATCGGCGCTCGTCTGACAGAGGCCGGCAGCGGCCTCACCCTCGACGCCAGCCAGATCGGCACCGCGGCGGCGTTCTACGTCGCCGGGGCCTGTGTGGGGGCGCTGTTCTTCGGGCAGCTGACCGATCGCTTCGGGCGCAAGAAGCTGTTCCTGATCACCCTCGGCGTTTACATCGCCGCGACCGTGGCGACCGCCTTCTCCTTTTCGGCCTGGTACTTCTTCGCGGCGCGCTTCTTCACCGGCGCTGGTATCGGGGGGGAATACGCCGCGATCAATTCGGCAATAGACGAGCTGATCCCGGCCAGGGTGCGGGGCCGGGTTGACCTGATCATCAATGGCAGCTACTGGCTCGGCGCCGCCGGCGGAGCCATCGCCTCCATCGCCCTGCTCGACACGGCGCTGTTCGCCTCCGATGTCGGCTGGCGGCTGGCGTTCATCATCGGCGCCACGCTCGGGGTCGGGATCCTGCTCGTCCGCCGCAACGTCCCCGAGAGCCCCCGCTGGCTGTTCATACACGGCCGCGAGGAGGAGGCCGAACAGATCGTCGGCGAGATCGAGGAGCAGGTGCGCGAGGAGACCGGCGAAGAGCTTCCCGAGGCGGATCGAGCCTAACCGTGCATCCACGCAAGCGGATCCCGTTCACCGAGATCGCCCGCACCGCATTCAAGTCCTATCCCCGGCGCACGATCCTCGGACTCGCCCTCTTCGTCGGGCAGGCCTTCCTCTACAACGCGGTCACCTTCGACCTCGGAACATTGCTGGGTGAGTTCTTCGGGGTCGCCTCGGGCACGGTGCCGATCTACCTGGCGGTGTTCGCCATCTCCAATTTCCTCGGTCCGCTCACCCTGGGACGGCTCTTCGACACGGTCGGGCGCAAGCCGATGATCACCGCGACATACCTGGGCTCCGCTGCGGTCACCGCCGCACTCGGCTTCTTCCTGCTCGACGGCAGTCTCACCACCGCCTCCTTCATGGCCTTCATCCTGGTGATCTTCTTCATCGCCTCGGCCGGGGCCAGCTCCGCCTATCTGACAGTTTCGGAGATCTTCCCGATGGAGACCCGGGCCCTCTCGATCGCCTTCTTCTACGCCGTCGGTACCGCCGCCGGCGGAATAGTGGGGCCCCTGCTTGTTCGGTCACCTGATCAACACCGGCAGCCAGGATCAGGTGGCGATCGGATTCTTCATCGGTGCCGTGGTGATGGCGATCGGCGGGATCGCCGAGATGTTCTTCGGGGTGAAGGCCGAACAGCACCAGCTCGAGGACATCGCCGAGCCGCTGACCGCCGAGGGCGAGGCCCCGAAGGGTGAGCGAGCCGAAGAGCCCGGGCGGGCCGGGGAGCACCCCGGCGAGAGCGAGGAGGAGCTACGTCGGAAGGCGGAGCGGATCCGCGAGCGGGCTGAGCAGCGCCGTCGTCGCGACCTGGCCGGGCTGCGCCGCTACCGCCCCGGCCCCGGCCGGATCTACGCCGGCCGGGGGATGCCGGCATCGGCCCCCTTCGAGGAGGTCGGCCTGGACCGCGAGGTGGAGATCATTGAGCGCGCCCTTCAGGACCGCGGCACAGCCAGCCGCCGCGAGCTGGCCCGGCGAGTCGGAGCCCGCTACTGGGGACCAGGCCGCTTCCGTGCCGCGCTACGCGAGGCCGTCGCCGAGGGCCGGACGAAGCCGCTGGCGCGAGATCAATACGCGCCGGTCAGCGATCCGCGCGGCGAGCGGGATCGCGAGCCCTCCTAGCCGACCGAGAGCGCGGTTTCCTCTCAATGAGAGGGATATGAAGTCTCGGCGGGACCCGGCGCACCGGACGGCTTCAACGAGGTCCCAACGGGTAGGGGTGAGGCAAAGTGGAGAAGTTTCCGGGCTGGAACCTCGACCCAGGGCTGCTGGCCGCGACGGCGGTCGTGGCTGGAGCGTACGCGATGCGCGCGCGGGCCCTTGCGGCGCGCCGGAGGCCGGTCGCCCCGGGCCGGCAGGTTTGCTTTTACCTGGGGATCGCGACCCTGCTCGCCTCGCTGGTCAGCCCGATCGACACGATCGGGGAGAGCCGACTTTTCTGGGTCCACATGGTTCAGCACCTGATCCTCGGCGACCTCGCCCCGCTGCTGATCGTCCTCGGGCTGACCGGGCCGCTGCTGCGTCCGCTGCTGGCGGGGGTGCCGGCGGTGATGCACCTCCGCCGGCTCGCCTACCCCCTGGTCGCGCTGCCGCTCTGGGCGGTCAACCTCTGCCTCTGGCACGTCCCTGTCCTCTACGAGGCCGCGCTGGCACATCCCCTCATTCACGCGATCGAGCACACGCTGTTCTTCGCCACCGGGATGCTGATGTGGACGGCGGTGCTGGAGCCCCTTCCCGGCCCGGCGTGGTTCGGCAGCGGCGCGAAGGCCGCCTACGTGCTGATCGTCAGGGCCACGGGGGCGGTGCTGGGGAACGTCTTCATCTGGGCCGGCGAGCCGCTGTACCCGCACTACGCGCACGGGGAGCGGATCGCCGGAGTCTCACCGCTCACGGACCAGACGATCGGCGGGGCGATCATGTTCACCGAGGGCACCTTCGTGACCCTGCTGATATTCGCCTGGCTCTTTCTGCGCTGGGAGCGCGAGGCCGAGCTGCGCCAGTCCCTTCTCGACGCCGGGGCCAGCCCCCGCGCGGCGCAGCGGAGCGCACGCTACAGGCGCCGACGTGTCACCGATAGCTGAGGCAGCCCCTACTCTCGGGCTCGGGGCTTCCTTACGGACGAGGACCCGTGACGCGGGCGAAGGAGCGCCGCGCGCCTCGTCAGAAGGAAAATGAACACATCATCGCGAGCACTCGGTGATCGCGGCCCGGTGACTCAGGGCTGAGGCGCGACCGCCGCCTCCGCCTCGCGCTCGGCGCGCTCCCTGTCCCGTTCCACCCGCTCCATCCCCTGCAGGCCGAGGCAGACCCGCCAGGCGATCAGCCCGACCACGAACGGGAGGACGACGACGAGGACCCGGTAGGCCCAGATCTGCCCGACGTAGCTGATCCCGAGCAGGACGTAGACGCGGTCGGCGGAGCCGACCATGAAGATCAGCACGACCCAGGTGAGGAAGCCGGCACCGATCGCCGTTCGCACGGGAGCGTCGCGCGGGCGGTCGAGGATGTTGTGCGCTCTGCGATCGCCGGTACGGGCTCGCTCGAGCCAAGGCCAGGCGAGCAGCACACCCATGACGATAAGCGGGAACAGGGCACCCCCCCAGAAAGGGTTGGGGACGACGGTGCGGTCGCCGATCACCAGGTCGAAGCCCGGAATCAGGCGCAGGGCGCCGATCAGCCAGCCGAGGTACCAGTCAGGCTGGGCTCCGTTGGTGCCCAGGGACAGGTGATAGGGACCCCAGAGCCAGACCGGGTTGATCTGGATCAGCCCGCCCATAAGCACCAGGATCGCGGCGACCGCGAAGAACAGCCCCAGGGAGCGGGGGGCCTGCCCGGGGAAACTGGGGACGCCGATCAGCTTGCCCTCCCCGGGGTCCCGGCTTCGCCGGAAGCGGGTGTGGTGGCGGGAGGCGACCAGCGCCAGGTGAAGGCCGAGCAGGCCACCGATGACGAGGGGCAGGATCAGCACGTGGCCGATGTACATCCGCGACCAGAAATCGGGGTCGCCGGGGAACGGGCCGCCCCAGATCAGCAGGGCGAGGTTGGCGCCGATCAGCGGGATCGAGAGGGCCACCGAGTAGCCGATCGCGAGCCCCATCCCGGAGAGCAGGTCGTCGGCCAGCGAGTAGCCGAGGTACCCCTCGAGCAAGGTCAGGAAAAGCATCAGCACCCCGATCAGATAGGTCAACTCCCGCGGTTTGCGGTATGCGCCGGTGAAGAAAATCCGGATCAGATGGATGACGATCGCGGCGACGAAGACGTTGGCGGCCCAGTGGTGGGTCTGGCGGATCAGGAGGCCCGCCTTGACGTCGAAGGAGATGTCGACCACGGACTTGTACGCCCGGCTCACCTCCAGACCGCGCAACGGCGCGTAGCTGCCGTGGTAGACGGTCTTCGCGGTGCTCGGCTCGAAGAACAGAGTCAGGTAGATGCCGGTCGCGACCAGCACCACGAACGCGTAGAGGGCCACCTCCCCGAGTAGGAACGACCAGTGGTCCGGGAAGGCGTAGCGCAGGGTCTTGCGAATCAGCGGGGCGGAGCCGGTCCGCCGGTCGAGGAAGGTGACGGCGCGCCGGATCACGCCGAGCTCGGCCTCCGCGAGCGGACGCCCCAGAATGACGGCCCGACCGGTGCGGAGAAGTTGCCGGCGGCCCGCAGCTCGCCGGCGTCGTCGATCTTCAGAGGCAGCTGCGGCAGGTTGCGCCCGGCGGGGCCGAAGAGGACCTTGCCGGCCGCCGCCGGGTCGAAGGTCGAGTAGTGGCAGGGGCAGACCAGCGCCGGCCGCTGGCCGGTCGGCGGGAAGAGCGGCTTGCGGTAGAGCGAGATCGCACACCCGGCGTGGGTGCAGACCTTCGAGTAGGCGAGGATCCCCTCCGGGGCCCAACCCGAGCGCTCGGGCGGGAGCCGGAGGCGGGCCGGGTCGAGGCGGACGAGAACCAGCGGGGCCGCCAGCTGCTCGCGGTCGGCGTGCTCGGGAAAAGCCGTGTAGAAGGTGTCGTTGCCGATCTCCTCGGCCCGCAGTGGGCGGCCGTCCTCGTCGACCAGGCGACGGCCGCGATACCAGGGCGAGTAGTAGAGGGAGGAGGTGTCCAGCACCGGCCCCAGCGAGGCCACCGGGATGACCAGCGCGGCGCCGAGCGCGGCACCGGCCGCGCCGGCGGCGCCGGCGAGCATCCGCTTGCGGGTGAACCTGCTGGCGCTCTCTTCGACGATCGCGGCGACCGCCTCCTGTTCGTCGCGGTCCTCGAGGTGGTATTCCTCCTCCAGCTCCTCGGTCACCACCAGGCGCTTGCCGATCACTATCAGCGCCGCGGCGATCAGGCCCAGGGCTAGCGCCAGGCTGAGCGCTAGGAGCTGGGTCTGGTGGGCCCAGTCGAGGACGTAGGCGACGACGAAGACAATCGCGCAGGCGGCGGCGGCGAGGAGCAGCAGGATGACGATGTTCTCGGCGCGGCGGTCGGCATCCCCCTCGGGCACGATCCGCTCCCGTCGCCGCCCGCCGCCGCGCGCCAGACCCAGCAGTGCGAGGCACGCCATCTTCAGGGCAGTGCCTACCTTCATGAGGCGATCCGCCTCCCGATCACCACACAGAACCCGACCAGGACGAAGGCGGCCACCAGCCAGGCGACGATCCCCTCCGGGACCGGGCCGATATGGCCGATCCCCAGCCCGCCCCGATCGACCGGCTCCTTGCTCGCCTCGACGTAGGCGATGATCTTGTTCAGCTCCCGGTCGTCGATCGCCTTTCGCGAGAAGCGCGGCATCAGGTAGGGGCCGATCCGCACCGCCTCGGCGATCTGCCTCGGCGTGGCATGCTGGAGCACGGGGACGCGGGCGTCGGTCACGTAACCGCCCTCACCGACGACCTGATGGCACCCGGCGCAATGCTCGGTGAACAGCTCCAGCCCCTGGGCGAGGTGCCTGCTCGGGTGGGGATGGGGAATCGGCATGCCCTTCCCGAAGGAGGCGACGTAGGCGACCAGCGCGCGGATCTCGCGCTGGTCGAAGGCGGGCCGCCCGCGCTCGGGGGGCTCGCCCGGCGCCGAGAGCGGCATCCTGCCGGTCCGCAGGTAGAAATCGGGGGCGGCCGGCCCGACACCCTTCAGGGAGGGGCCGATCCCCTTGGTGTCGCCAGCGCCGGCGACCGGATTCGACGGGCTGACGCCGCGGCCACCGATCCCATGGCAGCTGGCGCAGTTCGCCGCGTAGAGCTCGGCCCCGAGCGCCAGCCGCGGCTTACCGCTCTCGTCCTCGGCATGGACGACGCCGCTCGGCGGCTGGGCCCGGGCGAGCGCCGCGAGCGCCAGGGCTCCGGCGGCGACGATCAGGACGATCTTTCTCCGGGAGAGTCGCATCAGGACTGGGTGCAGCTCGAGAGGGTGAGGACGCCGACCCCGTTCATCACGATGATCGCCACGAACAGCGGCGCGATCGCGATCCCGACGGTAGCCAGGAAATGCGTGCGACCGGCCGGCGGGGCTCCCTTCGCATCGGCTGTCTCGGTTGCTCGGAACAGCGCCGCCGCGGTTGCCCCGGCGGCGATCGCCAGCCCGGCGGAGAGCACCGTGAGGACCAGCGCCCAGGCGTCGGGCGCCGCTCCCCAGGCATCGCCCGGGGAACAGCGGGCCTGGGTGATCCAGTAGCCGACTCCGAACTGAAGGCCCCAGGCGAGCGGCGCGCCGAGGACGGCGAACCAGAGCAGCGGGGAGGTGGGCGCCTGGGCCTTCAAAGCGACGGGTAGAGCTGGGTGAGGACGACAAAGACGGCGATCAGGCTGACGAAGCACCAGTAGAGCGCCGCCACCCGCAGGGCGATCAAGCGGTAGTTGGTGATCCCGAACAGGAGCCTGGCGAGCAGCCAGACGTCGAGGAGAAGGCCGAAGGCAACGTGGGCGTCGTGAACGCCGAGCAGGGTGAAGTAGATCGAGCCGTAGGCGTCGGCGGCCGGGCTGAACCGGTTGAAGTCATCGACGAAGAGGTGAACCTGAAGGCCGAGGAAGGCCACCTGGAGCAAAGCCGCCGAGGCGAGGAGCCACCAGGCCGCACGCACCCGCCCGGCGCCCGCGGCCCGCACCGAGGCGAGCATCGGCAGACAGCTGAACACCAAGACGCCGGTGAGCACCAGGGGGAGGACGACGGAGGGGTCGGGGACCCCGGCCGGGGGCCAGGTCGTGGCCTCAAAGCGCAGGTAGAAGTAGGTGGCGATCAATGCGCCGAAGAGGGCGACCTCGGTTGCGACCAGCAGCGCCATCCCCCACCAGCCGCTGGGCATCGCGGCGCGTGCCCGTTCCACTCGGGCCGTGGCGGGAGCGGAGGTGGCGTCCATGCTGCGCGGAACCGGCTCGCTCATCTCATGCCTCCTGGGGCTCCTTCCCATGCCAGGCGGCGAGCACGACCAGCGCCGCGAGCAGGAAGGCGCCGGAGACGATCCAGAGCTTCATCAGGGCGAAGGCGAAGACGCCGGTGAGCATCAGGGCCAGGACCGACGGCCAGGGCGAGCCGGCCGGCATCTTGAGGATCTCGTCCCACTCGGCGTCGACCGCGGTCGTCGCAGGGGTCTCGTGACCGTGCTCCAGGACCTTCTCACCCCGCTCGAGGTTGCTGGCATCGCGTTCGCGGTCCTCGCGATCCCACATCGGATAGGGGCTGGTGACGGTGGGGATGACCGCGTAGTTGTAGGCGGGCGGTGGTGAGGTCGTCGCCCACTCCAGGGTGTCGCCCTCCCAGGGGTCATCCCCCGCCGGCTCGCCGCGGAAGAGGCTGACCAGGAGGTTGACGGCGACCATCAGCAGCCCGGCCGCGAGCAGGTAGGCACCGAGCGTCTCCAGCAGGTTGAGCCCGCTCCATCCAAGGCCTCCGTGGTAGGTGTACTGGCGGCGCGGCATCCCCAGCAGGCCGACGATGTGCATCGGGAAGAAGGTCAGGTTCATCCCGACGAAGGTCGTCCAGAAGCTCGCCTTGCCCCATCCCTCGTGGTACATGCGGCCGCTGACCTTGGGGAACCAGTAGAACATCCCCCCGATAAGGGGGAAGACCGCGGCGCCGAAGATCACGTAGTGGAAGTGGGCTACCACGTAGTAGGTGTCGGTGAGCTGCTGGTCGAAGGGGATCGCCGCGAAGGTGATCCCGGAGAGCCCGCCGAGGATGAAGAGGACGATGAAGCCGATGATCCACAGCAGCGGAGTCTGAAAGCGCGGCTTCCCGGTGACGATCGTGGTGATCCAGGCGAACAGCTGGATGCCGCTGGGGATGACGATGATCAGGCTGGCGGCCGCGAAGTAGACGGTGGTCACGGTCGAGAGCCCGACCGCGAACATGTGGTGGGCCCAGACGCCGAAGCCGATGAAGGCGACGAGGATCTCGGCCAGGGCGACGAGCGGGAAGGCGACCATCCGGCGCCGCACGAAGGTGGGGATGATCGAGGTCGCGATCCCGAAGGCCGGAAGGATGATGATGTAGACCTCGGGATGGCCGAAGATCCAGAAGAGGTTCTGCCAGAGGATCGTGTCTCCGCCCCGGGCCACGTCGTAGAAGTGGAAACCGAGCAGGCGGTCCAGCTCGAGCAGCAGCAGGGCACAGTTAAGCGCCGGCATGGCGAAGACGAGGGCGAATGAGACCGCGAGGAAGGCGAAGCAGAACAGGGGCATCCGGTTGATCGACATTCCGGGCGCCCGCAGCTTGAAGATCGTCACGATGAAGTTGATCGCCGCCGCCGTGGTGGAGATGCCGGCGAAGATCAGCCCCAGGGCGTAGTAGTCGATGCCGGGCCCGGGGCTGTAGGCCTTCGAGGCCAGTGGCACGTAGTTGAACCATCCAGCCGAGGGGCCATTGCCGGAGAACAGGCCGACGTAGATGAACAGGCCCGAGCAGAGGTAGATCCAGAAGGAGAGGGCATTCAGCCGTGGGAATGCCATGTCCCGGGCGCCGATCATCAGCGGCACCAGGTAGTTCCCGAACGCCCCGATCGACATCGGGATGACGAACAGGAAGATCATCGTCACCCCGTGCATCGTCATCACCTGGTTGAAGCTGTCGGGGCCGAGCAGGGTCTGCTCGGGTGCGATCAGCTGGGCGCGGATCAGCAGCGCCTCGACCCCGCCCGCGGCGAAGAAGCCCAGCGAGGTGAAGAAGTAGAGAATCCCGATCCGCTTGTGATCGGTGGTAGTCAGCCAGCCGAGCAACCCCTCCGGTTGGCGCCAGATCCGCTCCAGCCGGTCGAGCCGGGAGCGGGTGGCGGATGGGACCGACACTGCCATCCGCTCAGCGCAGCCCGCTGAGGTAAGCGACCAGGGAGCGCAGGTCGCGGTGGCTGAGGTTCAGCCCTGGCATCTTGTTGCCCGGCTTGATGTGTTGGGGATCGCGGATCCATGCGGCCAGCTCGCCGCGGTTGTTCGGGATAGTCAGGGCGGCCAGAGTGCCGCGGGTCGCCAGGTGGGTGAGGTCTGGGCCAACCTGGCCGGCGCCCGGGGTGCCGCGGATCGTGTGGCAGCTTGAGCAGGTGCTGGAGAGGAAGACCTGCTCGCCGCGGCGCTGCAGGGAGCTGCTCGGGGGGGCCGCCGGCCTGGCCATGTTTCTCAGCCAGACGCGGAACGCGGGCCAGGGCTGCGCGTCGACGGCCATCGCCATGTTGGCGTGCTGGAGTCCGCAGAACTCGGCGCACTGGCCACGGTAGACCCCGGGCTTGTCGGCGTAGAGAAGGACCCGGTTGGTACGGCCGGGGATCATGTCGATCTTGCGGTTCAGCTGCGGGACCCAGAAGGAGTGGATGACGTCCGCGGTGCGGGCGATCAGGTTGACGCGGGCGCCGGCGGGGATGTGGATCTCGTTGGCCGTCACCGCCTTGGTTCCCGGGTAGCGGACCTCCCAGAACCACTGGTGCCCGATCACGGTGATCGTCAGCGCCGTCGACTTCGGGTCGGGCGCCTCGGTGTCGTGGATCACGTAGAGGTTCGAGATCGCGAAGAGGACGATCAGGACGACCGCGGGCAAGACCATGCCGAAGGCCAGCACCAGCCCGGTGTTTGCACGCTCGCTTTCGCCGATGATCGGAAGCCCCCGCCGGTCGCGGCGAAACCAGCCGATCGCGAGCAGCGCCAGGGCTCCGAGGAAGACGACCGCCGCCGCCCCAAGCATCCACCACCACAGATCGGCGATGTCCTTCGAGGCGGGGCTGTGGGGAGAGAGCGGAGACTGTCCGCCGCATCCGGACAACGCCGATGCCACGGCCAGCGCGAGGGCGGCGCCGAGCATTCTTCGCTTAGGCCGGATGCCCTCCGCCCCCCGATGCGATCGGTGGCTCTCGCATACCGCCGCAGTCATACCCATCGGGCCGCGGGGTCAAACGGTCATCCGGGGCGTCATGCAGCTTTCCCGAAGAATTGGGACGGCCGGGCCGTCAGGATGCTGACGCGGAACATCCTGGGCCAACCGTGGACCGTTTTGCCGCTTTGGCGAGCGGGTACCGGCCCAGCTGTGAGGCTGGTCGCCAAAGACAGACACTCTCGGCTCAAAGAGAAGGTGGTGGTTGTCACCGGGGCATCGGCGGGCGTGGGGCGCGCCACGGCGGTCGAGTTCGGACGCCACGGAGCCCACGTCGCGCTGCTCGCGCGCCCCACTCAAGGCCTCGACGCCGCCGCCCTCGAGGTCGAGCGGGCCGGCGGGCGCGCCCTCGCAGTCGGGGTAGACGTTGCCGACGCGGAGGGGGTGGACGGGGCCGCCTCCCGGGTCGAGGAGGAGCTCGGCCCGATCGACATCTGGGTCAACGACGCGATGGCCTCGATCTTCGCCCGCGTCTGGGACATCGAGCCGCAGGAGCTCCGGCGCGCCACCGAGGTCACCTACCTCGGAGCCGCACACGGGACGATGGCTGCACTGAAGCGGATGCGATCGCGCAACAGGGGCACGATCGTCCAGGTCGGCTCGGCGCTCGCCTACCGGGCCATCCCCCTACAGGCCGCGTACTGCGGCGCCAAGTTCGCTCTTCGCGGGTTCACCGACTCGCTGCGGTGCGAGCTGATGAACGAACGCTCCAAGATCGTCCTGACCATGGTTCACCTTCCCGGCCTCAACACACCGCAGTTCACCTGGGTGCGGGTCCGCGGTCTACCCAACACCCCCCGGCCCGTTGCCCCCGTCTACCAGCCCGAGATTCCGGCGAAGGCGATCGTCTGGGCGTCCGGGCGGAAGCGGCGCGAGGTCTGGGTCGGCGGCTCCACAGTCGCGACGATCATCGGTAACAGGCTCGCGCCCAAGCTTGCCGACCTCTACCTCTCGAGAACGAACGTCAAGGGGCAGCAGACCGACGAGACCATCTCGCCCGACCGCCGCGACTACCTCTTCGAGGCAATCGACGAGGATCGCGGAGCCCATGGCCCCTTCGACGATGAGGCGAAGGGACGCTCCCTGCAGCTGAAAGCGACCAAGCACAGGGGACTGATCGCCACGGCGCTCGCAGCCGGAGCGATCGGCGGACTGGGCGCGCTGGCCTCCCAGCGAGTCTGAGCGGGGAAAGTGGTTTTGACCAGATCATGGGGCGCCTCAATCGCCGGGGCGGACGGACGGGGGTTCGGGCCGGCTCGGGGCATCGCCTAAAAGCAGCCAGCCACCGGCGGGATCTCGCTTGACCCGACCCTGATCGCCGAGCCGGCTCAGGGTCACCGACACCGAGGGCCGCCGTGCTCCGACCAGGTCGGCCAGCATCCGGTTGTTCAGTCGCAGCGGCATTCGCACACCCTCCCCGGTGCGGACGCCCCAGCGCTCGGCGAGCTGCCAGAGGAGTACCAGGATCCGATCCTCCAGCCCGGTCATCCCCGCGACGGCGGCGTAGACCGCGAGCGCCCTGGAGCGGTTCACCACCCGGCGCGCGACGACGCTGACGAGCCCGGGAAACCGGCCCAGCCGCTCTGCCGCCTCCCGGTCGAGAACAGCGACCCGGGCCCGCTCCAGGACGGTCCATCGCGCCTCGGCGAAAGAGGCCGCATCCTCCTGCCAGGGAATGACCAGGTCTCCGCTGTTCAGCACCTCGAGGCTCCTGTGGGCGGCGACGTAGAGCTCTCGAAGCATCACTCCGCTGATGATCAGGTAGCCGAGGTGGCCCGGCTCGGGGGCTCGCCGGGGCGGGGCCCAGTCGCCCCGTTCGAGGGTCAGCACGCCGACCTCGATCGCCCGCTCCGCAAGCAGCCTTGTGTCCTGATCGAGCTCGGCGCCGAGGTCGGGGTCGAGGCGGAGCAGCGACTCCCCGCGGAGCTGAACACTCGCCATCACCGACGAGCATAGACCCGACTGGTACGGGAGGGCGTCGAATATCTAGGGCTGCGGCCTCGCCGCAGCCCTACAGCTGAGTGGCGTAGGCGCTGGCGCTGGCGGCGACCGTCTGGCGCAGGCGCACGCGGAGGCGACGCTCCTCTTCCTGCAGGTCCATCGCCCCCACGCCTACCCGCCAGGGCCGCAGCCTCCACCCACCCGTTCGCCAGATGACGGCCGTGATTTAGCGAAGGACCCCCGGGTAAGCGCAAGCATGGATGACGGATTCGCTCGGCAAGACGAGATGGGCGATCGCAGATGGTTACATCCCTTCTGCGAGCAACGGGCCCGAGCCGCAGATGACCAGCCACGAGGCGGCCTCGATCCTCAATCCCGCCGAGCGCGATGCGGAGATCGAGATCGAGGTCTTTTTCAGTGATCGCGACCCCGCCGGGCCCTACCGCGTCTCGGTGCCGGCCCGCCGCACGCTCCACCTGCGCTACAACGAGCTAGAGGACCCGGAGCCGATCCCCCGCGACACCGATTACGCGAGCGTAATCCGAGCCAGCCACCCGGTCGTCGTGCAGCACACTCGCCTTGACTCGCGCCAGGCCGAGAACGGGCTGTTCAGCACGATCGCCTTTTCCCAGTGAGACCCGAAAGAGGAGCCGCCCGATGTCTGAGACCGTAGGAGAGTTTGTCCTCCGCCGCCTCCACGAGCACGGAGTGGAGAAGATCTATGGCTACCCGGGGGACGGGATCAACGGCCTCCTCGGCGGCTTCCACGAGCACGGCAGGGAGCTCGAGTTCATCCAGACCCGCCACGAGGAGATAGCGGCGTTCGCGGCCTGCGCCCACGCCAAGCTCAGCGGTGAGGTCGGTGTCTGCATGGCGACCTCCGGCCCGGGAGCGATCCACCTGCTGAACGGGCTCTACGACGCGAAGCTCGACCATCAGCCGGTGGTCGCGATCATCGGCCAGCAGAAGACGACCTCTCTCGGCTCCAACTACCAGCAGGAGGTCGATCTGAACACGCTGTTTAAGGACGTGGCGTCGGAGTTCGTGCAGGTCTGCATGTCGCCCCCGCAGGCCCGCCATCTGATTGACCGTGCGGTCCGCATTGCCCAAGCCACTCGCTCGGTCACCTGCGTGATCTTCCCCGAGGACGTCCAGGAGGCCGACTACTCGGACCCGCCGATGGAGCACGGCTCGGTCTTCTCCTCGGCGGCCCAGCTCGTGCCATCGACAGTGGTGCCGCGGGGCTCCGAGTTGCGCCGTGCGGCCGAGGTACTGAATGCTGGGGAGAAGGTGGCGATTCTGGTGGGCCAGGGCGCTCGCGGGGCCGCCGAGGAGGTGAAGCATGTCGCCGAGCTGCTCGGCGCCGGCGTCGCGAAGGCTCTGAACGGCCGCGATGTGTTGCCAGATGACCTTCCCTACGTCACCGGTCCGATCGGGCTGCTCGGCTCGAAGCCGAGCGACGAGATGATGTCGGGCTGTGACACCTTCCTGATGATCGGCTCGAGCTTCCCTTACTCGGAATGGCTTCCCGAGCCCGGTCAAGCCCGCGGCGTGCAGATCGACCTCGACGCCCGCCTGGTCGGGATTCGCTACCCGATGGAGGTGAACCTCGTGGGCGACGCGCGTGACACGCTTCGCCAGCTCATCCCGCAGCTCGAGCGCAAGGAGGACCGGGCCTGGCGCAACGAGATCGAGTCCGGGGTGGAGCGCTGGTGGGAGATCCTCTCCGACCGTTCGATGCAGGACGCTGATCCGCTCAACCCGCAGCGGGTCTTCCACGAGCTCAGCGAGCGCCTGCCCGAGCGGGTCATCCTCACCGCCGACTCGGGCTCTGCGACGAACTGGTGGGCGCGCCACCTGAAGCTGCGCGACGGCATGCGGGCGGCTCTCTCGGGAACGCTGGCCACCATGGGCCCGGGCGTTCCCTACGCGTTCGCGGCAAAGTGCGTCCACCCTGACCGCCCGGTGATCGCCGCGCTCGGCGACGGGGCGATGCAGATGATCGGCATCAACGCGCTGATCGACATCGCCAACCGCTATCAGAGCTGGGAGAACAAGCAGCTCGTCGTCGTGGTGCTCAACAATCGTGACCTGAACCAGGTGACATGGGAGCAGCGCGTCCTGGTCGGAGACCCGAAGCTCGAGGTTTCCCAGAATCTGCCCGGGTTCGAGTACGCGCGCTATGCGGAGCTGCTCGGCCTGCGAGGGATCCGCGTCGATTCCCCGGACGAGGTTGGCGGGGCTTGGGACGAGGCGCTCGGCGCCGACCGCCCGGTGCTGCTGGAGGCGATAACCGATCCCGAGGTGCCGCCGCTGCCGCCCCACATAACGATGGATCAGGCGACCTCGATGGCGCAGGCGTTACTCAAGGGCGACCCACACGCGGCGCGGATCGCGAGGCAATCCTTCAAGGGCAAGCTGATGGAGTTCGTGAACCGTTGAGCGGGACGGCAGTGGCGGAGCAGGGGATCGAGAGCAAGGTTGAGAGCCTCGATCTCGGCGTCTACACGGTCCCGACCGATGCCCCGGAGTCGGACGGAACTCTCCGCTGGGATTCAACCACGATGATCGTCGTCGAGGTCAGTGCGGACGGACGAACCGGGGTTGGCTACACCTACGGCGAGTCGGCCGTCGGCACCCTGATCGCCTCGAAGCTGGCCGGGCTTGTCGAGGGCTCCGACGCGCTCACACCGCCCGCCACTTGGCTGAGGATGCAGCGAGAGTTGCGCAACGCCGGCCGGCCCGGGGTGGGCGCAATGGCGATCTCCGCCATCGACATCGCTCTCTGGGATTTGAAGGCGAGGCTGCTCGGTGTCTGCCTGGCCGATGCGCTGCCTCGGTTTCACGCCGAGGCGCCGATCTACGGCAGCGGAGGATTCACCTCCTACTCTCCCGAGCGCCTACGCGAGCAGCTGACCGGCTGGGTCGACGCCGGGATCCCGCGGGTCAAGGTCAAGGTCGGCCGGGAACCGGAGTCCGACCCCGCACGCCTGGCACTCTGCAGGGAGGTGATTGGCCCCGAAACGGAGCTCTTCGTCGATGCCAACGGGGCCTTCTCTCGCAAGCAGGCGCTGCAATGGGCCGAGCGCTACGCGGAGTTCGGCGTCTCCTACCTCGAGGAGCCGGTCTCCTCGGAAGACCGCGAGGGTCTCCTCTTTCTGCGCGAGCGCGGCCCGGCGGGGATGGCGATCGCGGCCGGGGAGTACGAGTGGGACCTCCGCCAGCTGGCCGAACTGGCCGGCTGCGTCGACATCCTCCAGGCCGACGTCACGCGCTGCGGCGGGATCACGAACTTCCTCCGCGCCGGAGCATTCGCCAAGGCCCGCAATCTGCCGTTCTCCGCCCACTGCGCTCCGGCTCTCTCAGCCCACGCCTGCTGCGCGATGGAGACCCTCGCCCACCTCGAGTACTTCCACGACCACGTGAGGATCGAGAGGATGCTGTTCACGGGGGTCCTCGAGCCGGTGGGCGGCGCCCTGCGCCCCGACTCCTCCCGGCACGGCCACGGGCTCCGGCTGAACCGTGACGAAGCGGGGCGCTTCCCGGCATGAGCTCGGCAGAGCATCCCGGTTGGAGCGGACGCGAGGCCGCCGGCTCCGGCGGAGGCCACGAGACGCTTGCCCCGGCCGGCACCGACCGGATCGACCGGCAGAGGCTTGAGAAGGCGCTTCGCGACGCGGTCCGCGGAGAGGTTCGCTTCGACGCCGGCAGCAGGGCAGCCTACTCCCACGACAGTTCGAACTACCGCCAACCGCCGGTCGGGGTCGTCGTTCCTCGCAGCACCGATGATGTGGCTGCGGCGATCGCGGTCTGCTGCGACCACGGCGCGCCGGTGCTCTCCCGCGGCTGCGCCACCAGCCTCTCGGGGGAGACGACCAACGTCGCGGTGGTGATCGACTACTCCAAGTACCTGCGCGAGATCATCGAGGTCGATCCCGAGCGGCGGATCGCCCGGGTCGAGCCCGGAGTTATCCGTGACCAGCTTTCGAACCGGACGGAGGCGGAGCACGACCTCACCTTCGCGCCAGATACCTCGACACACGCGTACGCGACCTTCGGCGGGATGATCGGCAACAACTCCTGCGGCGTTCACTCGATCATGGCCGGGCGGACCGCTGACAACGTCGAGGAGCTCGAGGTCCTCACCTATCAGGGCCTGCGAATGCGGGTCGGGCCGACCTCGGAGGAGGAGTTGGCGGCAATAATCGCCCGCGGCGGTCGCCGCGGCGAGATCTACAAGGGCATGCGGGAGCTGCGCGACCACTACGCCGATCTGGTCCGGGAACGTTTCCCCGACATTCCGAGGCGAGTCTCGGGTTACAACCTCGATGAGCTGCTGCCCGAGCACGGATTCAACGTCGCCAGGGCGCTGGTCGGGTCCGAGGGGACGCTGGCGGCCGTTCTCGAGGCGACGGTGCGCCTCGTCCCCTCGCCCCCGGCCCGCTCCCTGCTGGTCCTCGGATATCCGCATATCCATCTCGCCGCCGACCACGTCCCCGAGATCCTCGAATTCGGCCCGACCGGCCTCGAGGGAATCGACCGTCGGCTGATCGAGGACATGTTGGTCAAGGGGTCGCACTCGGCCGAGGTACCGATGCTGCCCGACGGGGATGGCTGGCTCTTGGTCGAGTTCGGCGGCCAGACGCGTGAGGAATCCCACGAGCATGCGCGCGGCTGCATCGAGGCGCTGCGCAAGGGCTCGAGCACCCCGGAGATCAAGCTCTTCGACGACGTCGGCGAGGAGCAGAGGCTCTGGGAGATCCGCGAGGCGGGGCTCGGGGCGACCTCATACGTGCCGATGGAGCGCGATCACTGGCCGGGCTGGGAGGACGCTGCCGTGCCGCCGCAGCACCTCGGCGACTACCTGCGCCGCTTCAGCGACCTGCTCGACGCCTACGACTATCGCGCCGCCCTCTACGGGCACTTCGGCGACGGCTGCGTGCACTGCCGGATCAACTTCGACCTCCGGACGGCTGGAGGCCTGCGCGACTGGCAGCGATTCCTCGACGAGGCGGCCGAGCTGGTGGTCGGCTACGGGGGCTCGCTCTCCGGCGAGCACGGCGACGGGCAGCAGCGCGCCGAGCTGCTGGAGAAGATGTACGGCTCCGAGCTGCTCGACGCGTTCCGCGAGATGAAGCGGATCTGGGACCCGGGGAACCGGATGAACCCGCACAAGGTCGTCGACCCTTATCCGATCGTCTCCAACATGAAGCTCGGAGCGGGTTACGACCCGCCCGAGGTCGATACCCATTTCGCCTACGCCGAGGACGGGGGAAGCTTCGCCCACGCGGCGCTGCGCTGCGTCGGCGCCGGCAAGTGCCGCGAGACCGACAGCGGGACGATGTGCCCGAGCTACATGGTGACCCTCGACGAGGAGCATTCGACCCGGGGCCGGGCGCGGATCCTCTACGAGATGCTCGAGGGTAATACGATCACCGACGGCTTTCGCTCCTCCGAGGTCGAGGGGGCGCTCGACCTCTGCCTCTCCTGCAAGGGCTGTAAGGGCGAGTGTCCGGTCAGCGTCGACATGGCCACCTACAAGGCCGAGTTCCTCTCCCGCCACTACCGCCACCGCCTCCGCCCCATCGCCGCCTACTCGATGGGGCTGATCATGTTCCACGCGCGGATCGCCGCGCGGATGCCTCGCCTGGCCAACCTGCTGACCCAGACCCCCGGCGTATCGGCGCTCGTCAAGCGTGCCGGCGGACTGACGGCGAACCGGGCGATGCCGCCGTTCGCCCACGAAACCTTCAAGAGTTGGTTCGCGAAGCGCGGCACGGTCAACCCAGACGGCCCCCCCGTGGTCCTCTTCCCCGACACCTTCAACAACTTCCTGCACCCGGAAACGATGAAGGCCGCCGCTGAGGTGCTCGAGGACACCGGCCATCGGGTGGTCGTTCCCGAGCCGCCGCTCTGCTGCGGGCGGCCGCTCTACGACTACGGGATGCTCGACACCGCAAAGCGCTTCTGGGAGCGGATGCTCGATGCTCTGCAGCCGCATATCGTCGCCGGGGTACCGGTGGTCGGAATCGAGCCGAGCTGTGTCGCTTCCTTCCGCGACGAGCTGCCCGGGCTGATGCCGCACTCAGAGAGCGCCAAGCGCCTGTCGTTGCAGACCCTGACATTGGCCGAGTTCATTCAGCGGCACGCGCCCGAATGGGACCCTCCGCGCCTCGAGCGCGAGGCGATCGTGCACGGCCACTGCCACCAGCAGGCCGTGATGGGGATGAGCGCCGAGTCCGAGCTCTACCGGCGCCTCGGCCTCCGATTCGAGATCCTCGACTCCGGCTGCTGCGGACTTGCCGGCTCCTTCGGCTTCGAGCGCAGCCACGACGAGATTTCCCGCCAGATCGGCGAGCGACGGCTGATGGCGCAGGTACGCGATGTCTCGGAGGAGACGATCGTTATCGCCGACGGCTTCTCCTGCAAGACCCAGGTCTCCGAGCTGACGGATCGACGCCCCCTGCACACCGCCCAGGTGATCAAGATGGCCCTCGAGTCCGAGGGCGGCGGACCCTCCGGCGGGCGCCCGGAACAGGCCTATCCCGACGTGGTGCTGGACAGCCGCGGCGTGCGAGGACCCCTGATCGCGGCAGGCGCGGTGGCGGCGGCGGTAGGTGTCGCCTCGCTTGCGAGGGCGCGATGAAGGTGCCATACATGCGCGATGGGCCCTTCCTTGCGGGCGAAACCGTGACCGCCGGTGAGTACGAGTGCACCCGCTGCCGTGCCTCTCACACGGTGCCCGATGGGTCCGTAACAAACCTCCCGGTCTGTCCCGCCTGCCAGGGCCAGCAGTGGAGACCGGCGGGGCGGGGCGGGTTGCTGGGATCCCGCGGCGCTTAGGCTCGGGCCATGCGCCGCCGGCCGAAACGGGTGGGGGGCTTCGCGCCGATAGGCGACTACGGTCTGCTGGGCGACGAGCACACCGTCGCACTCCTTTGCCTTGACGGCGCAATCGACTGGCTCTGCCTGCCGACCTTCTCCGACCCCCCCGTATTCGCCTCGCTGCTGGATCCGGAGCGTGGTGGCTCCTTCCGTCTCGCACCCACGGCGGCACACGAGTGCGAGCGCCGCTACCTACCGCGGACCAACGTGATCGAAACGACCTACTACACCGACGGCGGCGTCGTCCGGGTGATCGACGCGCTGACCGTCGCCGCCACCGGCTCCGGGCGCTGGCGCGAGCTTGTACGCCGATGCGAATGCCTCTCCGGCGAAGGAGAGCTGGCCTACCGGGTGGCGCCACGGTTCGGCTGGGAGCAGGCCGGGTGCGAACCGCTCGGCGGCGAGGAGGGCGTCGTCTTTCGCCGCGATGCGCTGGGGCTGCTGCTGCAGACCTGGGGATGCCCTGGGCCGCACCTGCGCGGGCCCGACGCGGAGGGGAAAATCCAGCTGGGTGATGGACAGAGCGCCATCCTCGCCCTGACCGCCTTCGCCCGCGGCCCGATCGCGCGCTTCTCTCGGGAGGAGCTCGAGCGGCGCCTCGAGGAGACGTGCGAGTACTGGGACGGCTGGTCGAAGCGTTGCAGCTACCAGGGTCCCTGGCGCGAGGCGGTTCTCCGCAGCGCCCTCACCCTCGCGGCCCTCGTCCACGCCCCGACCGGGGGAATCGTCGCCGCACCGACCAGCTCGCTGCCTGAGCGGGTCGGCGGGGATCGGAACTACGACTACCGCTTCTGCTGGGTGCGCGACGGCTGCTTCACGCTTGACGCCATGCTCAACCTGGGTTACCGAAATCAGGTCCATGCCTCGCTCGCCTGGTTGCTCGGCGCGATCGCGGGCAGCGATCCGAAGGTGGACGTCCTCTACGGGCTCGATGGCTCGCGGCCTGGCGACGAGGTCGAGACACCCGAGCTTCGCGGCTACCTGGACTCGCGGCCGGTCCAGGCAGGAAACTCCGCCGCGGGACAGCTGCAGCTCGGTGGCTACGGTGACACGCTGCAGACCGCCTACCTCTTCGTCGCGGACGGTGGCTCACTCGACCCCAGCAGCGGCGAGCTGTTGGCGAGGGTCGCCGATTATGCCGCCAGCATCTGGGGCTGCGAGGACTCGGGAATGTGGGAGCTGCAACAAATCCGCCACTACACGCAGGGGAAGCTCTCGGTGTGGCTCGCCCTGACGCGGGTCCTAGAGCTCGCGGCACGAGGCGAAGTCCCGGCCGACGCGCGCCGCCTCGACCTCTGGCGTCGGGAAGCCGCTGCGATCGAACGCTACATCGAGGAGCGCTGCTGGTCGGATCAGCTTGGAGCCTACGAGCAATATCCAGGCTCGGTGACTCTCGACACTGACATGCTGCTGGCTACGCGGGTGGGCTATCCGCACCCGCAGCGATTGCGGGCGATGGTCGAGCGGATGATCGAGCAGCTCTGTCCGATCGAAGGGTCGCCACTGATCTACCGGTTCTGGGAGATGCGGGACAGAGAGGGCGCCTTTGTCGCCTGCTCCTATTGGCTGATCGAGGCGCTGGCGCGGCTGGGCGATCGCGAGCGGGCTGCGGCGCTGATGGAGGAAATGGTCAGCCGCTCCAACGACCTCGGCCTCTTCTCGGAGGAGATCGACCCCTCCGACGGTTCTCTGCTCGGCAATTTCCCTCAGGCGCTCAGCCACCTTTCGCTGATTACGACCTCCGCCTACCTTGCCGGCGGAGGGAAAGCGTCCTCTTCAGCCGAGGCGGGCTGATCAGCAAGCCCTCTCACCCGACCGCCCTAGTCAGGCTCACCTTCGGCGCGGCACTGCTCGTCTTTCCGCGCTCCATCCTCGCGGCCTTGGGGTCCGCTCCGGACGCCCGGGCAATCCTGGTCGCACGGATCCTCGGAACCAGGCATCTGGCCGAGGCGGTCCTCGTTGGCTTCCGCGCGGATCGTCGCCTCGTCCTGGCCGGCGCCTTGGTCGACGGCATCCACGGCCTCACCGCTGTGGGATTCGGAGCGCTCGATCGGGGCCGCCGGCGGGTGGCGGTGGCGAACGCGGTGGTCGCGGCAGGGTTCTGCCTCGGGGGCCTGCTGCATGCCCGGAAGCTGGCCGACCGTGGCAACCCTGCCGCCACAATCGATTAGGTTCGAAACCTGCGACGATCGGGAAGGAGCAGCGGGAATGCAGTTCGACGTGATCGTGATCGGGGCCGGTGCTCCCGGGGAGGTCTGTGCCGGGAGGCTGGCGGGGGGTGGGCTCAATGTCGCCCTGGTCGAGGACGACCTGGTCGGCGGCGAATGCTCCTACTACGCGTGCATGCCCTCGAAGGCGCTGCTTCGGCCGGGGGAGCTGCTAGCTGAGGTGCGGCGGGTGCCGGGCGCCCGCGAGGCCCTCGCCGGGACGATCGACGTCGATTCCGTGCTTGCCCGCCGCGACGAGGTGATCCACGACCGCGACGACTCCTCGCAGCTCCCCTGGCTCGAGGAGCGCGGGATCGAGCTGATCCGGGGGCGTGGCCGGCTCGAGGGAGAGCGCACCCTTGCGGTCGGCGATGACCTGCACGAGGCAACGGCGGCCGTCGTCATCGCAACCGGCTCGGAGGCGGCGATCCCCCCGATCGACGGGCTCGACGGGGCGGGCGTTTGGGATAACCGCGACGCGACCACGGCGGAGCAGGCACCTGGCCGATTGCTGGTCCTGGGCGGCGGCCCGGTGGGTTCCGAGCTGGCGCTGGCCTGGCGGACGCTGGGCAGCGATGTCACCCTGGCCGAGGCGGCGGATCGGTTGCTTTCCGCCGAGGAGTCTTTCGCCGGCGATCAGCTGGCGGAGTCGCTCCGCGGCCACGGCGTCGAGGTGCGCACCGGAGCCGAGGCCAGTGCGGTGCGGCGCGAGGATGGCAAGGTCACGGTGGAGTTCGGCGACGAGAGCGCCGTGGAGGTCGACGAGCTGCTGCTCGCCGTCGGCCGCCGCGCCCGCAGCAGCGGAATCGGCCTGGAGTCGATCGGGATCGAGCCCGACGGCTTCCTTGAAGTTGACGATCAGCTGCGGGTGAGCGGCAGCGACTGGCTCTACGCAGTGGGCGATGTCAACGGCCGCTCCCTGCTCACCCATATGGGCAAGTACCAGGGGCGGATCGCCGCCGACCACATCCTGGGCGAGGACGTCGCGGCGACCGAGGACCTGCGCGGCTCACCCCGGGTCACCTTCACCGACCCCCAGGTGGCCGCCACCGGGAGGACGCTGGCGGCGGCGAGGGAGGCGGGAATCAATGCTCGGGCCATCGATGCAGAGACCCGGGGCACCGCGGGCGCCAGCTTCGTCGGCAAAGGCGCCGCGGGGACCAGCCGCCTGGTCGTAGACGAGGATCGTGGGGTGCTGGTGGGGGCGACCTTCGTCGGTCCGGAGACGGCCGAGTGGGTGCACGCGGCGACGATCGCGATCGTCGGCCAGGTGCCGATGGATCGCCTCTGGCATGCGGTTCCGGCCTTCCCGACCCGCAGCGAGATCTGGCTCAACCTGCTCGAGGAGTACGGCCTCTGAGCAGTCCGGGCGGTTGGGTGTATGGTCGGTGGGCGATGGCCGTCGTCCTCTGGCACATCGAGCTCTCCCACTACAACGAGAAGGTGCGCTGGGCGCTCGACTACAAGGGCATCCCCCACCAGCGTCGCGTGCCGATGCCGGGGCTTCACCGGGTCCGCGCGATGGCGCTCACCCGCGGCGCCCACCAGCGGCTGCCGGTGCTCGACCTCGAGGGGCGGCGGATCGGCGATTCGACCGCGATCATTGCCGCGCTCGAGGAGTACCGTCCGGAGCCACCGCTCTATCCCAAAGACCTGGTAGGCCGGACCCGGGCACTGGAGCTGGAGGAGTACTTTGACGAGCAGCTGGCGCCCTCGCTGCGTCGCTTCGTCTGGCACCACACCCTGCCGGACACCGACGCGGTCTCCGCCTCGCTCTTCACCAAGCCGAGCCCGACCCGGGAGCGCCTGCTGCGGGCCACGGCGCCGGTCGCGACCCGCCTTGTCCGCGCCGACTACAAGGTCAATGAGCGGAGCGCCGCCCAGGCCCGCGGCGAGGTCGTTTCCGCGATGGATCGCCTCGAGGCCGAGCTGAGGCCTTCGGGCTATCTGGTCGGTGAGCGCTTCTCGGTGGCGGACCTGACCGCCGCCTCGCTGTTCACGCCGCTGCTGGCACCTCCGCAGCGTCCCTACGCGCCGGCGACGGTGGTTCCCGCCGTGGCCGAGTTGCGAGAGGAGCTCTCGGCGCGGCCGGGCGGAGATTGGGTGTTCGAGCTGTACGCCCGCCACCGGAGCGCCTCGGCCGAGGTCCCGGCCGGCGTCGCCGTGTAGGGCCTAGGTCGAGTGATGTCGCTGGCCCTGGGGCGACATCTGCTGTTCCATCGCTTGGCCAACGGCAGCGGCCTCGTCTTGGTGATCGCTGTGATCGCGGTCGTCCTTCTGGTGCGTTTCTGGCCGCAGATTTCGAACTGGCTCGAGGGGATCTTGAGGCGATGAGCCACGTGTGGGTCCGCCCGCGCCGGTCAGTGGCGGAGGTGCGGGAAGGTCGCCGAGCGACCCTGGAACGAGAGAATCTTCGGGTTATCGATCACCCCGTCGCGGATCTCGATCGCCCGGCGGATGGTCTCGTCGGCCTCCCACGCCCGGGGTCCCGAGCTGACGGTCCGGAGGTGGGGCATCAGCGCCTGGCTGATCTCCCAAGTGGCCGAGTCCCATAGCAACGACGGGCTGTGATCGACGCCGTAGTAGGAGAGGCCGTCGCCGATCGTGAAGATCGGATTCGTGAACGACGTCGGCCGCGCCCACTCGAATCCCATCCCCTCATCGCAAGCCACGTCGACGAAGAGGCTCCCGCGCCGGAACAGCGGCAGCTCGTCGCTCATCACGAACATCAGCGGCGCCTCGGTGTCCTGGAGGGCGCAGTTGACGATGATGTCGTGCTCGGCGAGGAACTGAGCGACGGACTCGTGCTGGCTGTCGAGCTCCAGCGTTTGGCTGGGATGATCCGGATCCCGCGCGAAGGTGGTCATCCTGACTGAGTGGATCGGCGCCGCGACGGTCGCGACCTGGCGCCGGGTTAGCAAGGAGATGCCCTGAATGCCCACCGCGGCCAGTGCCGTCACCGCGCCCCGTCCGGTCGCCCCGAAGCTGATCACCACGGCTCGTAGCCTGCGCCCGTACTCGCCGGTGATCCCGATCAGCTCCATCGCGTGCAGGACCGAGCAGTACCCGGCGAGCTCGTTGTTCTTGTGGAAGACGTGGACGCCGAAGGATCCGTCCTCCCGCCAGTAATTCATCGCCTCCCAGGCGATCAGTGTCAGTCGCCGATCGATTGCCGCCTGGGTAATCGTCTCGTCCTGGACGCAGTGCGGCCAGCCCCACAGAACCTGCCCCTCGCGCATTCCGGCAACGTCCTCCGCCATCGGCTTGGGGAGGAGCAGCACGTCGCACTCCTGCAGAAGCTGATCCCGCGAGCGCAAACCGCCGACCAGCGGTGCCAGCTCCGCGTCGCCGAGGCCGAATCGCTCGCCGTACCCACGCTCGAGGAAGATCTGCCGCCGCAGTTCTGCGTCGACATCGGCGACGTGCCGCGGATGGATCGGCAGCCGCCGCTCGTGCTCCTTGCGGGAGCCGGCGAAGGCTCCGAGCGAGAGGTCTTCCATGGCGCTGCGTGAACGTATCAACCCGCCGATCTCCGGCTTCAGCTGACTCTGCTGGGAAATCCGGCGATGGGCGCTGCCAGGCTCGAACTGGCGAGCTCCTGCTTGTAAGGCGCGATGCGATGCGCCCTCGGAGTCGTCGAAACCAGCATTCCCAAGGGGAATGATCCACCTGCCGTCGGCATGGTAGGCCATCGCAAGATTCCAGCTGTTTGGGCACGATGATCGACGAATTGGGCACTGGTGCCCAATTGGTGGCAACCGGAGGCCGGCCTGGATCTCTCGACCTGGATCTCTGGTGCTGTCGGGGCGGGCTAGCTGAGCGCGAGGAGTTCGTCGATGGATTTGTTTATGCCGATCGAGAGGAGGTCGCTGTCTGGGATGGATTCGCGGTCGGCGAAGATGCCAAAGAAAGCGCTGTCATTGACCGTCGTCATGCCGATTGAGACGGCGTGCTGGTCGGCGATCGGGACGATCGGGTAGACCTCGTCGAGCTCGCATATACAGGGGCTGTTGGGGGCCGGGGATGTTCGAGACGACCAGGTTGAAGACCTGCGGGCGAGCCATCATGCGCGAGACGGCGTGCTGCAGCGGGCGCGGCGTGTAGCCAAGCGCTGTGAGCATGGTGCCGGCGCCTTCGGGTTCGCCTCCTTGTTTGCGCTCGCTCATTGAAGCCGCGAGCGTCTTGAGCCGGCGGGCGGGATCGGGTTCGTCGCAGGGGAGGTCGACGAAGATGAACGAGATTTGGTTGCCGAGTTCACCGGTCCGGTCGCGCTCGCGCAAGCTGACCGGAACCATCGCTTTAGGCTTGACCGGCGTCTGGTTCTGGCCTTTGAGAAAGCGGCGCAGGCCGCCCGTGGCGACTGCCAGCAACACGTCGTTGATGCTGGTTTCAAAATGCTGCTTGATCTGCTTGAGGCCGCCGAGCGGCCGTCGCGTCGAGGCGAGATGGCGACCGGGTGAGTTCGGCTCATTCAACACTGTGTCGGGCGTCGCGGGCTCCAGCGAGCGGGTGACAGCGCGCGCGGTCTGCAGACCCTTACCGGACAGCCCGAACAGTCGCCGCGGATGCTCGGCGAGCGGGATGGGGAGGCGCGCGAACTCGAGCGCGCGGCGCAGCCGGTCAGACAGGCCGTCGAGCATGAGACTGATGCTGTCGGGTGTCCGCCTGGCCCGCCAGGCGTCTGGTCCGGTCTTCACCGCCTCGGATGTGGGGTCAAGCAAGAGCCCTGCCAGCTCGATCGCGGCGAGCCCATCGACCATGCAGTGATGGACCTTGCCGATCACGCCGATCCGGCCGTCGTCCAAGCCGTCGGCGATCCACAACTCCCATAGCGGTCGCCCAGGACTGAGCGGCGAGGACATGACTGCATCGACCGTGGCGCTCCACCCCGTGGGCGCTGCCCGCCGGACATGCCGTTCTACGTCGAAGTCGGTGTCGTCGACCCAGACCGGGTCGTTGACTCCGAACGGGATCTGAGCCAGCTTCTGGCGATAGAAACGAGGCGTCAAGCGCAGTCAAGCGGTTATCGGACATGCTTGCCCTGTCACGAGTCTCTGTCAGTCGCGGGGGTCAACTTGTCAGTCCGCGCAGAACGCAGATCGCGCGCGCTAGTCATAAGAGCCCTCAAGATGCTCATAGCGAGGATCCGGGCCGCCGACCTCGCGGCCGTTGATCCAAGCCCGCCCCAACGGACGGGGGCTTCCGCGGCGCGGTGCGTCGATCGCTGGCGCGACCCGACGACTGCCATCGCCGCTATGCAGTTCGCCACGCCGGCGGGCGGCTCGTTGGGAAAGCGTGCTGTTGGTCATAAATCCTCAGACCTTCGGTGCCCTCTGTGTCGGGTCGCACGGGAGGAAGAGGGGTGACCCAGCGAACGAGTTGTGACGCGCCGGCCCCGTAAGTCAACGCTCGTTCAGCTGTGGGTTCACGCGTCTGCGCCTCCGGCGCTTCGACGTGCACGACAAGCCGATCCTGGCCGCAGGGCCAACTCAACTAGCCCGACTCTACTCGCGCTTTCCTACGGCCGATAGGCGGGCGCATCTTTTTGTCCCAAATAGCGGCAACTGCGGTGGTCTGTCGCCCTTGGCCGGCGTTGGGTTGTGGTTGCCAAGATTCCGGCGGTGCTCGGATCAGTCGACGCGGTGGGCCCGTGGGCGGGCGCGCATCGTTCCGATGACGCGCGGATGGCCGTCGATGACCGGCGCGTCGAACAGCTCGAAGCCCTCGAAGCCCGCTTGGCAGGCCAGCGCATCCAAACCTGCCGGGGTAAAGCCCCAGTGCACGAAGTCATCGCGAGCGTAGACCTCGCCTGCCTTATAGGCGTGCATAGCCGCCGGGGCGTCGAGCGCCCGATCCGGTGAGCCGTAGGTCTCGAGAAGCACCCGGCCCTCGGCCGATAGGCGCCGTCGAAGCACCCCGAGCAGGCCCATCGGGTTATCTACCCGGTGCAGGATCCCGAAGCATAGAATGAAGTCGAACCTTTCATTGAGCTGGTCGAGGTCGAAGGCGTTCAGCCGGCGATACTCGACCTTTGAGTGGAGCAACTCCCGGATCGCTGTGAACCCCTCGCCTCCCTCAAGCTCGACACCCCAGCGCGACCGGACCCACACCCTGTACTGCTCGTTGTCCACCGCGACGACTCGCCGCGCACCACGGGCTTCGGCGAGGAACGCGTAGAAGCCGTCAAATGCGCCGACGTCGAGCACGCTCATGGCGCTGAAGTCTTCAGGAAGGGCGGGGATCCGGTAGCGATGATCGCGGGCTACGCCGGGCGTGTAGAGCTCGTCGGAGTGGTCGAGCGAAAAAGTGTGGAACCAGAGCGGCACGCGATCCAGGACGGCTCTGGCCGCGTCGGGATCCGCCTGAATCGGCAGCAGATCAGCCACCTCGCGCTCGGCGGCAGTCGGCTTCGCTGGGCCTTCCCTCCGCAATGTCACCACTCCCTTAGGTTCAGCTGGACGCCGACTCCCGGTGCCCCATAGATACATCGAATGCTGAGAAGGGCCACCGCGCTCCGCGTCATGGGATTAGGAGTTGCGACGCCACCGCCGGGAGACGCTATTGACCGCGGGGCCGCTCCGACTCGAAGATCTCAGAGAGCAAGGGAGTCGCTTCGCTCATGCCACCGTCTCCCCTCTCGAAACTGGATGCTGGCCTGGCCTGGGCCGGGGGCGCTCAGGTGGCGGCGTGCCTCGATCGTTAGCGAAACACGACGGTCGCCGTCGGCATGATGCACCTCGCCGCGCCGTCGTGCTGCTCGTTGGGACAGCTTGCTGTCGGTCATTGACCTCAGACCCTTCGTGCCCTCTGTAGCGGGTCGCACGGAGGAAGAGGGATGACCCAGCGAGCGAGTTGACGCGCGGGCACCGAGAGGATGATCTGACCACAGCGCCAGCCCAACCACCTTACTCTGATTTCCCATAGTTGCCGCAAATGCGGGCGAGACACCAGTTGCAGACATGAGCCAGGAAGTAGCTGGCAGCAGGTTGAGGCTCGGATGAGTCGCCGCGACCTCCTCGGCGAAGCCGCGAACCGAGCTGAGATCGGCGAGGTCAAGCGTGCGCGGGTCAAGCTGCGCTGAGGGCAACTCGGAGGCGATCTCGTTCCGCGCCCCCTCGGCCTTGCGGGGGTCGCGGGCGGCGAGCACGACGGTCGCTCCGGGCCGCGCCAGCTTCCTCGCCCGGGGAGCGACTTCTGCGTCAGTTAGGCCGGCGCTGTGCGAGGGTAGGGAGCCCAAACCCAAAGGAGAAACATGGCAGACAGCGTTTATCGCGTCACCGAAGTAATCGGCGTCAGTTCAGATTCATGGGAGCAGGCGGCGAGGAACGCCGTTGAGGCGGCCGGCGAGTCCGTGCGCGAGTTGCGGATCGCGGAGGTCATCCGCCAGGACGTGACGATCCAGGACGGTAAGGTCTCCGAGTTCCGCGTCCGTCTCGGAATCTCGTTCAAATACGATAAGAGTCAGTAGGCGGCCAGCGGTAGGCTCGGCCAAAAGTCCACGACGACCCGAGGAGAGTGCTCAGTGCCCCCTGCGAAGAAGAAGCCCGTATCCCGCAGTCGTCCTGCTGCGCGAAAGCGCTCAACCACCAAGGAGCCGGCAGCGATCAAGCGGCTCAACAAGTCGCTCGACGCTGCTCAGGATGCGCTGACGGCATTGCGCAAAGACGTGGGCCGGGACGTCGGCGCAGGTGGACGAGACCTCTACAAGAACCTGCAGAGTTTCGTCAAGGACGCCCGCCGCGACAGCGCCAAGCTCAGCAAAGCACTCGAGCGCGACATCGAGCATTTGCAGGAGCGCCTGAAGAGTTCCCCAAAGACGAAAAAATCGAGCCGTACTGGAACCCGCAGCAAGTCTGCGGGACGATCAACCGCCAAGCGAAGCTCGTCACGAAGTGCCGCGCGGTCGCGCAGCAAGTGATCGCTTTCGGGGTGCCTCTTTACTCAGCTCTGCGCCGATCGGTGGTCGAGCGCGCTTAACTCGAGAAGTCCCTGCTAACGCCCTGCACCTGTCGCACCTACCGCCGACTGCCGACCCCCTCAGGCAGGATCACTTCACGGTGAAGGTGAACGGAAGCTCCGCATCTCCGACCCCTCAGCAGCCCGAGGTCGACGCTCTGATCCCCTGGCCCCGCTAGACCAGTTTCGACCCGACACACAATTAACTGAGTTCTTCAGTTCCCTGGCGACGATGGCGATCGCGGGAGAAACGCCTGCCCCGTGCGCCAGCTAAGCGCCAGGAGCGAGTCGCGGTGTATTGCCAGACGGTGCCCTTGCTGCCGGAGAGGCGCCCGACGTAGAAACAGTCCATCTGCACCTTCTCGCCGGGCGCTGAGGCGTCGATGTGGCGCTCAGGCGGCGCGATCTTGGGCCGCTCTTCGTAGGGGTCGGCGTGGCGGGCGACGAGCGCCAGGCGCTTTGACTTGGTGTTTAAGTTAAAGCGCCGAAGCACCCGCCAGATGCCGTGCTCTGAGATCCGGATCGCGCCCCACTTCTCTCGAGCGAGCTCGGAGGAGATCCGCCGCGGCCCGAACCCCGGCCTCGCCAGGGCGAAGGCGATGATCCGCTGCTCGAGATGGGGCCCGATCTGGTTCGGCATCCGGGGCCGGCGGCGCTCGCGCACGTTCAGGGCCTCCAGGCCCCAGCGGTCGACCTGCTTCTTCAGCCGGTAGTAGGTCGAGTGGTGGACGCCCATCGCCCGGCAGGCCGGCCGCACGCCGATCTCCTCGGCCAGCGTGAACAGCCTTCGCCGCTCTAGAGCGGTGCCCGTGACGATGGGCAGACAATAGTTCGGCCCCCGATGGATCGGCGGCTGTATCGGGATCGCTCTAGATCAAATTCGGGTCCGCGACCACTTCGACCATCGCTGGGCCGTCGTGAGCGAGCGCCTTGGCGATCGCGTCGTCGAGCTGGCCGGCCTCGGTCACGCGCATGCCCAAGGCTCCGCAGTTCTCCGCGTACTTTGAGAAGTCGGGATTGGTGAGCTGCGTCTGCCAGACGTCCCACTCCCCCGCAGCCTGCTCCTTTGAGATCTTGCCCAGCTGGCCGTTGTTGAGCAGAACGTGAGTGATGTTCATGTTGTGCCGGACCGCGGTGGTCACTTCGGCCATGTACTGGCCGAAACCGCCATCGCCGGTGACGCAAACGATCGGCTGGTCCGGCCTGGCCGCGGCGGCACCGATCGCCGCCGGATAGCCGAACCCGATCGACCCGAGGTAGCCCGACATGAGTACACGCTGGGAGCCCGAGCACTCGAAGTACCGCCCGAAGGAGTAGGTGTTGTTGCCGACGTCGACGGCGATCACGGCGTCGTCGGGTACCAGCTTGCTCATCGACGCGAAGACGGCGGCCGATGCGACTCCATTGCCGCGATCGTCGACGGCCCGATTCGCCTTCTCGGCGTTCCAGATCTCCTTGCGGGCAGCGACGTCGCTGCGCTGGTCGGTCCCGGCGAGCTTCGTGCCCTTCAGCCGCTCGGCGAACAGCTTGGCTGTGACGCCGATCTCACCCCACACCGGGATCTCGACGGCGTGGAACTTGCCGAGCTGAAGCGGGTCGTAGTCGACCTGGATGATCGGATGGCCGGGGTAGATGCCGGTGTGGTTCGAGAACGAGGCGCCGAAGACGAGCAGCAGGTCGGCCTCATTCATCACCCAGCTCGCCACCGGCGTACCGCTGCGGCCGAGAACGCCGCAAGCAAGCGGGTGATCGTCGCCGATCTGGCCCTTGGCCTTGAAGGTCGTGATCACCGGTGCGCCGAGGGTCTCGGCCAAGGAGATCACGCCGTCCATCTGATCGCGGGCGCCATGGCCGACGATAATCACGGGGCGCTTGGCCGTCTCGAGCTTGGCGATCGCGGAGTCGACCTGATCGGCCGGAGGAGTGATTTGCCGCTCGGTGAGCCGTCCAGCTGGCGGCGCCGTCTCCTCCTCTGGGGCAGGCTCGGTCTGCACGTTGTCGGGAAAGATCAGGTGAGCGGGGGCTGACTGAAGGATCGCGTTCTTGCAGGCGAGCGCCATCAGCTCGGTGTGCTTGGAGGATGGGAGAACGGTCTGCGACCAGCAGGCGACTGACTCGAAGGCCTTGTCGAGCGGCACCTCCTGAAAAGCGCCGGGGCCCAGGACCTGCACCTCAACCTGGCCGGTAAGCGCCAGGACGGGGGACCGGTCAACTTTCGCGTCCCACATGCCCGTGAGCAAATTGGTCGCTCCCGGCCCAGCGATTGTCAGGCAGGCAGCGGGCTTGCCCGTCAGCTTGCCGTAGGCCGAAGCCGCGAAGGCGGCGGCGCCCTCATGACGGATGCCGATGTAGGAGAGGTTCCCGGAATCCTCTTGACGACGAATCGCGTCGGCGAGGCCGAGGTTGGAGTGACCAACCATGCCGAAGACATGCTCGACGCCCCACTCGACCATGGTCTCGACCATCGCATCGGTGACTGTGCGTTCGTGCACGGCGGCGGGCTCAATGCCGACGTAGATGCCGTCATCTCGGATCTCGAGCGGATAACAGGTGGCCTCGTCTTCGAACCCAGGCGACTGCCCTGTCAGAGGGTCGTAGTCGAATCCGTGCCAGGGGCAGCGCAGCAGGCCGTTCTCGATCGAGCCTTCGCCGAGCGGCCCACCCTGGTGCGGGCAGTGGTTGTCCAGTGCGGCGTACTTGCCCTCGAAATGAACGAGAGCACAGCTATGGAGCCCGGCGGTGACCGTGGTCACCCGGCCCTCGGGGAGCCCGTCGGGCTCGAGCACCTTGTGCCACTCAACCGCGCCCTTGGATCCGTTTTCGCTCACTTCGACTCCATTTCCTCGAGGGCTTCCTTGCGCGTGCGGCAGAAGTCGAGCGCCAGAGATAGCTGATCCACATGATCTGCGATCTCCGAGAAATCGAGCTCGGCGCCCGTAAAGCCTTTCGCCTGCCAAAGCTCGCCCGATGCCTTCCCCGACCATGGCCCCACGTAGAGGTAGGGCTCCTCGTGCTCGGCGTCACCGGGAGAGAAGCCGTAATTCGCCCGGCTGCCGTCCTTTTCGGAACCGGCCTCGATCGCAAGGTCGAAATGCTCGGGCCAGAGGTTTGCGTCTGAGGGGTCGTCCCCAGACCACTCCGAGCGGAGCTGATCGAGCACCGCGTCGGCGAGGGCAAACCAGCGCCCGAGCTGCTCTGCGGCCGCCGGATCTATCTCGAGTTGCTCGGAGTCAGCCGGCGCCCCGCCGGGAAAGCGATCCTCTCCAATCTGCTCGGCCCCAGCCGCGATTGTGGTCAGCCGCTCGCGCTTCTCCTCCTCACCGCGCCGCACGAGGAGCTCAGCGCCATCGACGCGAACTTGGCATTCCTCGCCCTCCCACTCGAATGGGGGCGTGCCAAAGCCGCCGGGAGTCGCCTGCAGCGCGATCTCATTGTCGGGCTTGCGCGCCGGCGCGACCAACTGCTCGGCTACGCGGTGGAGCGCCTCGCGGGTCGCCGCGAATCCCTCGATCAGTGGCCCGAGTGGCTCAGTTGAGCGCGCGGTCAGCGGACTGCCTTTCCGTTCGAGCGAAGCACGTACCAGAATCCGCCGAACTCGACCGCAGCCTGGCAGTTGACCTCGCCGGGAGAACGGTCGCCCTCGTAGCAGTAGACGGGGTGGCCTGCGTAGGTGGCCTGGCGCTTCCCGTCACCCCGCCTTGTCGTCCCGACGAGCAAGGGCTTGGCACCAACGACGGCCGTCGGCTTCGATTTCACGATGTAGGGCGGCCAGGCGGTGGCGCAGTCACCCGAGCACCTGCTGCCCTGGCCACGGTCTGAGGTGAACAGGTAGAGCGCGCGGCCACGGCCATTATGCGCCCGTACTCGCCGCCGATCACCCTCACCTTCGGGCCACGCGAGTTGTGTGCGGCTGTTGCTGTTGTGCTGGCCCCGTGCGTCGTCGCCGAGACCATCGGGACGTCCATTGCGCTCGAACTCGAGGAGCCGCATCCGGCAAAGGCTGCCACGATTGCTGCGACGAGCGGAAGAAGCCTGAAGGACCACGGCGAGTAGTACCAAAAGGGATCAGTCCGTTACACCGCGGACAATCGCCGGCTTGAGCCGAGGCCGTTAACGAGTTCCTCACCCTATTCAGGGAGTGGAAGACCGCTCGCTAGGCGCGCGGTACTCGGGGTTGGGATGGTCGGGCATAGAGAGGTCCCAGTCGTAGGTGGAATTGCCGTAGGCCGGAACACCGCCCGCGTCCTTGAGCATGCGCGCGAAGTGGAGGATGTTCCAGGTCATGAACGTCGTGTTGCGGGTAGTCCAGGCGTTCTCGGGACCGCCGCTTCCCGGGTCGGCGTAGGAATCACCGGGGCCAGCCTCGCCGTTCCAGTATGAGTCCGTTTGGGGAGGGACCGTGACGCCGATGTGCTGAAGCGCGTAGAGGACCTGGGCGCTGACGTGCTTGCCCCCGTCCTCGTTGCCGGTCGTGATTGCGCCGCCGACCTTCCCGTAGTAGGACCACTGGCCGGCGTCGTTCACGTCTCCGGAGTAGGCGTAGAGGCGCTCGATGATTTGGCGCGTCGGTGAGGCCTGATCGCCGAGCCAGATCGGGCCCGCGATCAAAAGGATGTCGGCGGGCTCGACCAGCTCGCGATAGATCTTTGGGAAGTCGTCCTGCTCGTAGCCGTGCTCGGTCATGTCGGGCCACACGCCGGGCGGAATTACATGGTCGACGGTGCGGATGAGGTCGTACTTGACGCCCACGCGTTCCAAGATGCCCCTGGGTATCGCCAGCAAGGCCTCGGTCTGGCTCGGCTCGGGTGAGCGCTTGAGGGTGCCGTTGAAGACGACGGCCCGCAGATCGTCGTATTTCGCAGGGGCCTCGTCCCCCTGCTTGTCGATGAAGCTTTGGATGTCCTTAGGTATGTGCATGCGATCCAGTCTGGGGACGGCAGCGGTCGTTACAGGCGATGGCCGCTCTCAAAATCGGTTGCTCGAGAGCCCGGTGCGTTCCAGGACCACCGCAGTTCTTGAGCAATGCGGTTCAAGGTGCCGGTTCAGCCCTCCATGCTCTCGGTCACGACTTTCCATCGTCTTGGCCAGCTCCTCGGTGGGGCTGAACTCAAGCACCTCGGTGCCCCCGCCTGCCGACGGGCTGGCGGGGCGTCGCAGCGTCCCTCGTACCTTCGAGGTATACGCCGGTTACTTCATTCTCCGGAACTTCCTGACGACGAAGATCGGATAGTCCGCCTCAGCGCCGCTGAGCTTTCCCCTGCCGCGCTGATGACCCACCACGAGGACGCTGGGAGTGCCGCTACTCCTGGAAGCCGTAGCGCTGGCCACCAGTGTGCGGGCGCGAGATACTGCGCGGGCGATGTGGCCGGAGAACGTCGAGGTGGTGCGGCTCGCAACGCCATGCATTACGAGAGGAAGATCATGCGCGCTCTGATACCACGCGACCAGTATGGGGCATTGAGCCATAGCCGGTATCTCAATCAGGCGTCGTTGGGCCTCGTCCCGCGCGACTCAGTCGAGTCCATGACGGCCTTTCTCCACGATGTTGCCCAGCACGGCAACTTGCGAATGTCGGATGTGGCCGAGGCTCGCGTGCTCGACGATCTGCGGACAGCTGCCGCGACGCTGCTAGACACGCCGGCGCGTTCCATCGCCATCATTGGGGGAGCAAGCGAGGGTCTCAGCCAAATGGCAGCGGTCCTCGCCACGAACTCTGGGGAGGTAGTCCTAGTACCCACGGATTTCCCAAGCGTCACCTATCCCTGGCTGGCGGCCCGGGATAGATTGGGCACCGCGATCTGTTGGGTGGAGGACAGCCCGCACACGGACCTAAGCGCGGCCTTGATTGAGGCGGTCTCAAGCTCCACCTCGGTGGTCTGCGTCAGTGCGGTGCAGTATGCAACCGGTACGGCGCTCGACGTTGCGGCCGTCGCACGACGGGCTCACGAGGTAGGCGCGAAGATCGTCGTGGACGTTACGCAGCTCGCTGGCGCCGCCTCGGTCAGCATGCGGGAATGGTCCGCGGATGCGCTCGTCTGCAGCGGCTACAAATGGCTCTCTGCGCACGGCGGCGTCGCGATCTTGGCGGTATCTGATGAGCTCATCGCCGCCACGCCGCGGATGATCGGATGGAAGGGAGCAAGCGACCCCTTCAACTTCACCGCGCAGACGCTTGTCTTGGCCGACGACGCTCGACGGTATGAACTATCCACGATCTCGTACTGCTCGGCAGTCGGGTTGAGTCGGTCACTTGCGCTGCTTGCCGAAGCTGGCGCAGAGGCTCTTGCCGAACACTCCCGCGTTCTCGCTGAAGAGCTAGCCGGTCAAGTGGACCCCCTCGGCTGGACGCCGTTTCGAGCGCTTGGCGGAGGCAGCGCGTGCGGTCACATCGTTTCCTTGCGGCACGCATCGCTCCGTGCGTCGGCGGTCCAAGCAGCGCTGGCGGCCGAATATGGCGTGATCGTCAGCTCCCGCGGTGGCGGCATCCGGATCTCACTGCACGGATACAACGACAGTTCCGACGTCGCTGCGATCGCTGATGCACTCAAAGAACTGGGACGTTGACGTCATTGAGTTGCGTGCCCTCTGACCGAACGCAGAATGTCGGTGGCACAGTGAGCCGGGAGCCGGCCCCAAGAGTCGCGCCTCCTACTCCGACAGCCCGGCGGCTTCGAGGGCCTCGGCGTGATTGAGCCAGGCGCGGGCTTCGACGCACTTCCCGTTGCGCAACAGGCAGACCAGGCAAGGCGGCTGCTCGACGGCCACGCCAATGTCCTTACCTCGGCCCCATTGCCTTCCTCTAACAAGGATGCGTGCGCCCGCGTCAACGTAATCGTCGAGCTCGATGTGCCACTCGCTTCAGGCAGCGGCCCACACCCCAACGCGGCGGGAGGTCGGCGGCGTCAGCCAAGCCGGTTGCACTTCCGCCGGATGGAGGATTCTCGGTGGAAAACCTACCGTTGGTTCTCGGTGTGGGTCAGCGCCTTCGCCTTGTGCAGGGCTGGGTGTCCGTCGCGGTCAGAGGGCTTGCGTTGGTGAAGGTGTTCGTCTGCGCGAACTTCCACGACCCACGGCACGTCGTCGGTGCCTCGAACAGGTGGACCTTGACTCTCTTGCCGCGAATCCTGCGAGTCACGGTCCGGTCGGGGATCGTCACGCTGAACTTCGTCAGCGTAAAGGGAGCGGGGCCTGAGCCCGGGAACTCGATGTCGTCGAACACGAGCCCATAGGGACCCCTCGGCTGCTGCTGGACCCTGAAGTCCAGCTCGGTCGCGGTGATGCCGTTCAGGGTGGCGCTGAAGATCATCGTCGGCGCTTTGCTCTGCTCGTAGGGCTTGCCGTTGTAGACGGCGAGCCTGGCCGGAACGAACGTAGGCGGAGCGCCACCGCTCCCAGCAATGCTCGCCTCGGCCGTCCCCCTCCCAACTTGAGTCGACTTCGGGCAGACCGAGAAGTCCGTCGGGTTGATCTTGCACCCCGGGAAGCGCAGCCCGTTTTCCTTAAAGCCCCTGTTGAAGCGCACCAAGACCGAGTTGTTCGTGCTCGGGGTGTTCCCGTTGATGCGATTGCCCAAGAAAGAGTCGAGCGATACCCCTACCCCCCGGGGTGCCTTCGCCGTCCCAGCCACCGGCGGCGAGACGGCAACGTCCAGAGCGATGAAGTCGCCCTTCTCATTGGTGGCGCCTTGCCCTCCGAGCGCGACTCCCGCCCCAAACAGAAAACCAACTGCCGCGATCAGCGCGATGAACGTAGGCTTTCGCATTCTTACCTTTCGATAGGACCTTGGACCTTGCCTGGGGCAATTCCGAAAACGGCCCAGCGTATCGCCCCCCCACACTGCGAAGCACCCCGAAACTATTCCTTCGAATCAAGGTTGTCGACCCCGATATTGGAGACTTTTCTACGACCTGGGCCCTGCAGGGAGCCCGTGAGGCTGAGTTTGGCCAAGAGGCTTCGCTGGACAGCGCGCCCGCATGAAGCGTTGTAGGCATCGGTCGCGTTACGCACGATCTCGACGCTCTCCTGCGACATCGCCTGCCCAGTATCGCTCAGGTCTCTTCCCACTTTAGGAAGAGCGCGCGAAGAGGCGAAGGAAGATCAGGAAGATGTTGAGGACGTCGAGAAATATCCCAGCTGCCAGCGGGATCGCCTCGTCGGCGCCAGCCCGGCGGAGGCGATTGAAGTCAATGACGGTGTAGAGCCCGAATATCGCCAAGCCAGCTATCGACCAGGCGGTATACACAGCCGGAATCTGGACGAAGATCAGCACGATGCCCACGCCCAGCAGTGCCAGGAGCAGCATGAACGCGATCCGGTAGAGGAATGAGAGGTCGCGACGAACCGCGTACCCCCCGGATCCGAGGGCCGCAACAAACAGCGCCGTGGCTCCGAGCGCCTGACGGACCGCCGTCGGGTCTGTCTTTGAGTAGTAGTTGATGGTGGTCGCGACGCTTCCACCGAGCAGCAACCCGAAGGCAAACAGCAGCATCAAGGCCAGCCCGGTCTTGCCACGGGCGTTGGCCCCGTGCAAGCCGATCAAGCAGCCGATGGAGAGCAGCCAGGCGATGAACCAGCCCGGACCGCCCAGCCCACGCCCCAGCCAGACCCCGAGAGCTGCGAAACCTACGGTCAAGGCAACGAGCGCCATGACGCGGCCGAACAGTGCGGGAGTCGAAACCGTCGCCGGGCGTTCGGCGTAGGCGGTTGCCGTCGTCACCGGCCCCACCCTACCTAGGGTCGTCTCACCTTCGGCGTGGCAGGCCGTGTCACCAGAGTTCGGTCACCGCCGGGCTCACACCGTCGACCTGCGACCACCTCACTGGTTTGAGGCATCGCGGGAACCTTCCCCGCGCGAGCCGGCAGCCGGCTCCTTCGGTGACGTCCATCCGGCACCGGTCTGCTCGCGGTAGGCGTCGAGGGCACCCTCCAAGGTTCGGAAGAAGTGCGCCGGGTCCAGCGGACCGATCAGCTCGTAGCGCTCGAGCTTTGCCTTTACAGGGTCCTTGAGCTCGGCGAAGGCAAGCGAGGTGCCGTCGGCGTTCAGCTCTGCGTCGAGTTCGGCGAGCATGTCCGCGGCCGTGGTGTCGACGTCGGTGATCGGCTCGGCGGCGACGACGATCCAGCGCGGCCGCGGCTCGGCACCCGCCAAGCGTCGAACCTCGTCACGGAAGGTGCGGGAGTTGGCGAAGAACAGCGGCGCGTCGAAGCGAAAGATCACCAAGCCGGACAGTTGCTCGGCGTCGGGATAGAGGCGCCGGTCGTGCTGCCCCGCCATGCCGGAAACGCGACCGAGGGTGGTTTGGTAGGGCAGCCAGGCGCGCCGGAAAACGTTGAGGATCGAGAGCGCGACCGCAACAGCGATGCCGGGGAGCACGCCGAGTAGCGCAACGCCGAGGAAGGCGGTCATCGAGAGCCAGAACTCGACGCGGCGCTGATGCCATAACCGACGAACGCCGGAGATGTCGGCCAGTGACAGGGACGCGGCGATCACCACTGCAGCGAGTGTCGCTTGCGGCAGGCTTTGCAGAAGCCCAGGCACCAGGACGAGCATGAGCAGGATGGCTGCCGCACCGACGAGCCCGGTGAGCTGCGTCTTGGCGCCGGCCTGCTCGGCGACGGCCGTACGCGAGCCGCTGGTGCTGACGGGAAAGCCCTGGAAGAGAGCTGCGCCGACGTTCGCAGCGCCGATTCCAATCATCTCCCCGTTCCCGTCGATCTCCTGACCCGTCCGAGTCGCGAATGCCGAGGAGGTCGAGATCGTGTCGGTCAGAGAGACGAGCGCTATGCCAAGCGCTCCCGCCACCAAGAGCGGCAGATCCGAGGCGGGGCTCGGCCAAGTCAGGGATGGGAGGCCGGCCGGGAGGCGATGATCGTGATCGCGCCCACCAGCAGGGCCAGCATCGACGCCAAGGCGACCGCACGCTCGGGGTCGCCGCCAGATCCGATGATCGGCAAGATCGTCGCCGCGATCATCGGGCCCAGCGATGAGTCCGGGCCGAGCACGAGGATTCGTGAAGGGCCGAACACCGCGTAGCCAATCAGGCATAGAACCGACGTGTAGAGCCCGGTAATCGCGGGCAAGCCGGCGAGCTCGGCGTAGGCCATCCCCTGAGGTACGAGCAGGCTGGTCAGCACGAGACCCGCGATTACATCCTGGCGCAACCACGACCTGCGATAGGTCGCGAGTGCGCAGGCACCGGGCAGCCATCTCAGCAGCATCATCAGCCGTCCGCCGGGCTCAACGCCGGGCGACTCAACTCGACGGGGCCGCCACCCGCACCAGCGATTCCATGGTCGCGTCGAGCCAGTGGCCGAAAATGCGGCGGCCGGTTAGAGCGTCGAGAACAAGGAAACGGGTGCTCAGCGGGTCCATCCCGGCGCTCGCGTCGACAAACGTCCCGCCCTGAGCCTCCGTCATCGCCATCCGCACGAGCGTCCCGGAGTTGATGCAGCGGATGCGGAACTCGCGGCCCCCTCAAAGACCCGGCGACGTTCTCCTCCGACATCGCTACTCCCCAAGTCCGGCGGCTTGGAGGGCTTCCTCGGAATCGAGGTAGTCCCGCATCCGGAACACCTTGCCGTTCCTGAACTCGATCACGAAGCCGATGGGCGAATCGATTTCAGCGTCGCTCACCCTTCCACGGCCTCGAACGTGGCCGGTTGCGACGATTCGCTCGCCGAGGTCGCGAACCTCCGAAATCTCCACGCGCCGGACGGAGAAACCCTCGTCCAGGTCTTGGAGGTACTCGCGGACGCCTTCATGCCCTCTACAAGTGGTCGCTTGTCCGCCGAACTTCACCTGGAACACAGCCCGCCACTCGATTCGGGTGATCTTCCAAAAGCGCGTCGTAGTCGCCGCGGTTGTTCGCCTCTACGGCGCGTCGGAAGGCGTCCACGTTCTGCTGCGACATCGCCCTACTCCGACAGCCCGGCAGCGGCGAGCGCCTCGGCGTGATCCCAGAAGAACTCGTGATCGCGGATCTTGTCCTTGCGGACCGTAAAGACGCCCGTGAACTCCATGTTCGACTCGGGGCCATGGCCTGCGCCACGCCAGACGAACCCGACAGCAACGCGGTCGGCCGCGGTGCTGAAGTCGGTGATTGGTTCCCCTACGTCGGCGTCCCAGGTGTCGCGGAAGTGCTCGAAGAAGCGCATGACCGCCTCCCGGCCGACGTAGGGCCCAGGTTCCGGCCAATTCTCCACGGTCCTCAAGATGACATCGGGGTCCTGCATCTCGCGAATTGCATCCATGTCCCCCGCGTTCCACGCTTCGAAAAAGGCTCGCACCACTTCCACGTTCTCCTGCGACATCGCCTACTCCGACAGCCCGGCGGCTTCGAGGGCCTGCTGATACTGGTCCTCTTGGAAGAGGCACACGCGCACGATGACTCCGTCGCGAATCCCCCACAACCAGGAGCCTCGGGCCGTCGTCTCGATTCCATCTCGTCCCTTGAGGGTGAACACGAAGGAGGCGAGGACGTGTTCACCCGCATCGAGGAAGTCCGTCATCTCACAGCCGATCGATTCGAAGGTCTGGGAGAAGTCGTCGACGAAGTCCTGCCGCATCTGAGCCGGTCGGTAGACGCCGCGCAAAGGGCTGAGCGATCGGGACCAATCGAACTCAGCGTCCGGGGCCACGTTGCGGAAAACGGCATCCCAGTCGCTCCGGTTGATGGCCTCCCCCACCGTTTTGACGATCTCCACGTTCTCCTGCGACATCGCCTACTCCGACAGCCCGGCGGCTTCGAGGGCTTCGGCCTTGGTGGTGAACGCACGCATACGGCAGAGATTCCCGGCCCTCAACTCATGGACCCAGACGGCTTGGGCGTCGAACGGAGCCCCGCTGCCTTTGCCTTGCCCGCGCATCGCGATCACCGCGACGACGATGTCGTCCCCCGCATCGATGAACTCGACTGGCTGCTGGACAAAGTCGCCCCACATTTCCAGAAAGTGCCGGTTTATCTCAAGCACGCCCTCCCGGCCGATGTAAACGGCGTGATCGGGAAGATCGGGGAAATCTTCCATGACGCAGTCCTCGGTGAAGAAGTCGAGAACAGCTTCGGGACCCCCGCCTACACGGACCTCCCAGGCGCAACGCACGATCTCCACATTCTCCTGCGACATCGCCTACTCCTGAAGCCCGGCGGCATCGAGGGCCTTGTCTTTCGATCCGAAGTCCTCCCAGCGCACGATTCGCCCCTCCCGAAACTCGAACAGCCCTCCGATTTCGGCGACCGTCTCGATGCCGCTGCCTCTCGCCCGGATATGGATGGTGCCCCATGCGAGGACCCGGTCGCCCAGGTCCTTGAAGTCGGTGTGAAACTCGAACTTGTCGAATACTTCGAAGGTGTCAGTGATGAAGTCCTCGATGCCCGACAGGCCCCGGTATCCGCCCTCGGTGGCGGTCCGACGCGGCAGGAAGACGACATCCGGGTCATAGGCGCTCGCGTCGACGGTGGGTTCGCCGTCATTCCAGTCGCTCTGGAGGCGCTGCAGAAGCTCCACGTTCTCCTGCGACATCGCCTACTCCGACAACCCGGCGGCTTCGAGGGGCATGGCTTCACTTTCAGCCTGCCGCCCGAGGTGGCTGGTCATCAAGGTGCTTGGCGAATAGCAGCTGTCACCTGCGTCACCCCGGCGGTCCATCTCCTACTGCTCGGGCGGCGTCGTCTCCTCCGGCGGCCGCGTCGCCTCTGGCACGGCGGCCGCGGACTGTTGCCCCGCGGTGATCGCACTCCCGCTGCCCTGCGCCTCCCAGACCTTGTTGAGGCCACTCTGCAGGTAGGCAGGGAAGGCGATCCCGATGACCAAGTAGAGGAGTAGGGCGATCCAACCGTTCAGGGGCTCGACACCGGTAAGCCGCGCAGCCACCTGAGTCCGCTGGAACGTGCGGTAGACGGAAATCACGGCCGGAACGATGATCAACGCTCCGAGTGTCACCGCGAGCAGCGACGTTCCAGGGCTATCGCCAAGCTCATCGGTTCCTTTTGCGCGGCCGAGGTCGCGCATCTCGCGGTTGATCTTGTAGTACCAGACGAAGTAGTAGATGCCGAGTGTGATCAGTATGAGGCCAACGACGCCGAGCACGTTTCGCACCTTCGCCGTGGCGTCGGTGCCCGTGATTTGAAGTTCCTCGGCCATTCAGCTTCCTTCCGTGCGGTCGGGACGAGGGGGCACCTTACCCGACGCAGCAGTCGCCGAGCAAGGGTCCTGGAAATGGCGCACCCACGCCCTCCTGCGACATCGCCTGGGCAGTATCTCGCGCCGGGGGCGCCTCGCCAACAAGGGGCATACGGGGGAACCGGACCTCCGCCGCAAGACGCAGTTGCGAGTGGCGTCGGTCATTCTCCCCGGGAGGCAGTCCAGTCGGCGCTGGCAGATCACCGCCCGCCACGGAGGTTGACGCCGCCACCCGCCCAGTCAAGGCGCCGAGTCTTGCCGTACGGAAACAGTCGGACCAGAGGCCTCCTAAGCGCCAAGAAAGTGGCCGCCATAGTGTGGGCGACGACGAGAGGCTCGATGCCCGTCGTAAGCGCACACAGCGCCCCTCACAGCCCCCCAAGAATCACCATCACGGCGTGAGTCCTTCTGGAGTGTGGTCATGGTGTTTAGGGCGTGGATGAACCGCCCTTCTGGTGAGATAGGGAATTCCTTTCTTACTCTTCCTGTTTCGAGACCCCCACCCCTTGACTCGTCGGGAGCAGGTGGGGCGATGGCGCCCACTAGGGGCCCCCCAGGTCAGCCTCCGACTGGGCTCTCAGGGTTCTATCCGACGAACTGCCCGGTAATCGTTCCTCGGTGCCGCTTGTGGCATCGGGCATAGCCAGTTTGAGGCCCAATGCAATGCCAGCCGTGGAAGACACCTCCGTGGTAGTGGCGGCCGAACACATGCTTCATCACATGGCGGGCATCACGACATCTGACGCGGCCGTTCAAGACTCGAACTCGAACTCGGATGCTCGGCAAGACGTAGGAATTGTCTGGGTCGAACCGCCCGCAGAATGCTCCAGAGGCCGTGGCCTGGCGTAATCGCGCCGAGGCCGATCCGAGCGGGCATACAGCGGCGGCAATCAGGATGGGCAGAATGCACAATCCCAAAGCTGGCCATTGTCGAGGTGGCCGGTCACCTCGGTCACTCGCCCGCCGTCTGCCTCCGAACATACGCACACATGATCGAATTGGCGGAAAGACCAGAGGCCATCGATATGGACGTTCTGATCACCAACGCGAGGAGATCGGGCGCTAAATGATCCCCTTCCATGTTCGGACCTCGTTCGGAATATTGGTGACTCCCTGCCTCGGACCCGCTCTGGAATGCGATGGGCGGTACTGGGCTCGAACCAGTGACCTCCTGCTTGTAAGGCAGGCGCTCTCCCAACTGAGCTAACCGCCCAGAGGCTGAGTTTATGTTCTGGGGTAGCTGATTCTCCGGACTGCGATCGCTCCTCCCGTCTTTCTGAGGGGTCGGCTCGTTCCTCTCGGCCCTGGACGCTCTCGCCGACTGACCTTCCGTCCCCAGATTGGCAACCCCCCCCGCTAACCTCTCCCTTACTTCAAGCGGGACCGGACATCGCGCCCGTCCCAGACAGGAGGGCCGAATATGGCCTCCACCTACTTCGCCGCTTATGCGGCCTTTGGCAGCAATCTTGACCGTGAAGCCTTCCGGCGTCGCGCTCCTGACGCCATCGACATCGGCACCGGCACGATCAGAAACTGGGCGCTCCGATTCCGTCAAGTCGCCGACATCGAACCTGCACCGGGCCGATCCGTTCCGGTGGCGATCTACGCGCTCAGTTCCAACGATTCGCTTGCCGTTGACTGGTACGAAGGAATCTCCCACGACAACATCCCCGGCCTCTATCAGAAGGTTCGGGTCGACGTTGAAACCGACACCGGCACCGTTCCCGCGTTCTCCTATCGGCTCACCGAACCCGCCGGAGAACTCGCTATTCCCTGGCGAGGCTATTTGGGAAGCATCGAGGCCGGGTACGTCCAGCACAACCTCCCGCTGGGCGAGCTTCACCGTGCCGTTTCAGAGAGCGATACAACCGCCGACGCCAACGCCGATGCGCTCAGCGACATCCCCGCCGCCCCCACCAAAGTCACCTCGATTCGGAAGTATCGGTGACCGAGCTCCCTCCGATCCGCTCGACTCCGACCTCGCCAAGCATCTTCCCCCGGACTTCCAGGTCACGCTGCCGGACGGCACGCTGTTGACGCGGGCCGACCTCCTGGACGCCGTCCCTGATCCCATCCCCTGCGTCCCAGCGGAAGGGTCACCAGTTCGAGGGAGTCGGAGTGCGGGCACCATCCGCCCAAAGGTTCGCGGGCTGGCCGATTGAAGCAGGCCAGAGTCTGGTCTACGATTTGGGTGGCCTTTCGAGCCACATCCTGAGATGCCACGAGCGGATCCCGAGAACCCCAGCAAGGAGCATGGCGCGGTACTAAGCGCAATCTCCGACGGCATGGTGGCGCTGCTGAAGGAGTACTACGGCGTCGGTCCCACCCAGACCAAGACCTACTACCACGACGACCTCGTTGTCTGCGTGCTCCGCGGCGGCTTCACTAGGGTTGAGCAGACGCTGCTCAGCGGCGACCGCGGCGCCGCGGTAATCCAGCAGCGGATGGCGTTCCAGGAGGTCATGCGCGAGCGTTTCGAAGCGGTGATCCAACACGCGACCGGACGGTCCGTGATCGGGTTCATGAGCGGAAACCAGCAGGATCCCGACATGATCTGCGAGGTTTCGTGCTCAGCCCGACCGACCTCGTCGATGAATCCCAGATTCTCGCGGCCGATAGATCTTCCGCCGCCGCTGACTAGCTGAGGCCGCGCTTGCCAGGCACCGCCCGCCTGCTCGTTTGAGGGGCGGACGGTGCTACTCGAAAACAGGAGGGCATTCGCTCCGGGGTCTGATCCGGCGAACGGACTGGGCAGCGCCGCCTGACTTCCTGACCGCGATCCACGCGACCAAGGAGGTCAGCCATGTCCGGAGTCCAAGTGCGTTCGACAGAGTCTGGCAGGCAGGCTGCATCGTCTAGGCGCCCGTTTGCGATCGACGCTGCGCAGCAAGGCCGCACCTACGTCATCCGGGTCAAGGGCGAACTTGACCTGGACCAGTGCCCCCGCTTGGATCGTGCATTGGAAGTCGCCGAGTCGAGTCGAGCAGGCCGTATCCTGCTCGACCTCCAGGAGCTGACCGTCATCGACAGCGCAGGGCTTCATGCCCTCCGCACGGCCTGCCGGCGTTCGGTCAGCAACGGCGACCGCCTACGGGTGACTCGCGGTAGAGGAAATGTCGCAGAAATGTTCCGACTGACGGCCCTCGACGTGACGCTGCCATTTACCTCGCTCGACTCGATCTGAGCGGCCGCCACTTGTGCCAAACCGGGCCCGTATCGAACGTGAACAGCGGGGCGTCGCCGGAGGTTTACCCGGACTGACGAAATCTCGGCGGCAATTGTGGATCGCGCCCCGGGAGTTGATGGATGCCGGGGCCAAATCGGAGGTCATGGCACGGTTTGGCGGCAGGCACACACCAGCCTAGCGGTCGAGTTTGAGGTCGCACACGTCTGACAAAGCGAGAGAAGAAGGCAGCTCGACTGGACTTGTACGCCAACAAGCTCGAGGCCCTCAAAGCCGCCGAGCTTTTGGAATAGGCGAGCCCCGGCAGGCGTACGAGGCGTACGGTTGAGAGATGGCGAAGTCGCGGAGGATCGCATCGGCGCACCCGCCTACTGGTGGGGCGGCTCGATCGATTGGCGGAGGCCTGCAGCTCGGGGCGCGGGCGCGCGAGTTGGCGCGGGCGCTCCTGGACGGCTTCAAGCGGCATGACCTACTGACCTATGCGAGCGCGATCTCGTTCCAGATCCTCACCGCGATCATTCCATTTGCTCTGTTCGTGCTCGCGGTGGCCGGGTTGCTCAATCTCGACAGCGTTTGGCGAGACCACCTCGAGCCCCAAATTCAGGGGAACGTTTCGGCCGCCGTGTTCGCGGTGATATCAGACGCGGTCAACAAGATCTTTACCGGCAGGCAATGGTTGTGGGCCACCGTCGGCGGCGCCCTGGCGCTGTGGCAGGTGTCCGGGGCGGTGCGCGCGGTGATGGGCGCGCTCGGCCGCATCTACGGGGCACCGCTTGAGCGACCGTTTGTGACGCGCTACTCGATCTCATTCGTGCTCTCAATCGCGGTGGGGGCGTGCTTTATCCTGGCCGCACTGTGCCTGCTGCTTGCGCCGTTTTTCTCGGTGGCACATCCGGGCGCGGCGTGGGGGGCGTTCGTATTCGTGGTGCGCTGGGCGCTGGCCGCGGGTCTTCTGTTGCTCGCGGTCGGCTTGCTGCTCCGCCACGCACCGGCGACCTCTCAACCGCTGCCCTGGGTCAGTCTCGGCGCGGCGATCGTGGTCGGATTGTGGGTAATCGTGTCGCTCGTCTTCTATTTCTATCTGACGGCGATCGCATCGTATGAGTCAGCGTTCGGGAATCTGGCGGCGGTGATCGTCGTGATGGCCTACCTCTACATTTCGGCCACCGTGTTTCTTTTCGGGGCGCAGCTCGACGCAATCATCCGGGCGCAGGCCACCGGCGCTCTCTCGGGCAATGAACTCGACTTGCGGGAGCGTTCTTAACAGGGTTGAGAGGGCCGGGAGACTCGAGAACGCAGCCGCGCCGTCGGACCGACGTGGCTGCCCTTGATCCCCACAGATCCCGGCAGGACAGAACGCTTGTCCTCCGGCTCGGGGTTCCTCCTTTGGCTCGGGGACCATCGAGTCAATCAGCATGACCAGCAAGGCCCCAGCTGCAAAGCCGTTGACGATGCCTTGAAGCTCGCCGGAGATCGAGTCGGCGATCGCGTATCCGAGGCCCGTGGCGAGAGTGCACACCAAACCCACGGCCAGCGTGGGTGAGTCCGCGCCGGGGGTGATCGCGTTTTAGTAGTGGTTGAGGTGCTCGTCGTCCGGCCAGATGCCGGTACCGGGCATGTCAAGCCGATCTGTTAGCGGCTTGCGCCATTCGGGTGTTTCGGTGGGCTCGCCCCAGTAGTCGGTGACGCGCACGGCTTGTCCGTCCTCGAGCTCGCCGATGGTCACGTTCCGGTAGAGGCGTCCGTCGCCGTAGTTGCAAGTCCACTCGACCACGACGACATCATCGAGATGCAGACGCCTGCCGACTTCCAACGTGAGCTCCGGGAAGTTGCCCTCGACATCGGCGACGAGCTTGCTGGTGCGCACAATCTCGCCCATCTGCGGCCACTGGCGCATGACGTTCGGGGCCAGGGGGACGCCGAGGATATAGGCAACGCGCGTCGCGCCATCGGATTCCTGCTGATTCGTGTTCGTTCGGATCACGTCCCTTCATTCGGTTTTGCAAATGGGTTGCCCCGGTGCCTCCACGGAATGCTTGTAAGGCAGGCGCTCCCAACTGAGCTAACCGCCCGGGGGTTCTGAGTATGACCCCCTGCAGGCCGGGTTGCTCAAGACGGATCTCTGATGTCGATCAGGGTGAGACCCGAGCTTGGGTCGTGGCGCTTTCGAAGATGGGCCGGCGCTTCATCGAGGGTCAGCTCAAGGGTGGGGCGAACCCGAGCCGAGCGCAGGTGTGCGCCACGGGCCGAGCCGTCATTGTTGCCGAGGACGACGAGGCGTGCACCGCCGGCTCACCGTCCTGCTCTGCGACGTCCCCAAGCATCGAGAGAAGCTCCACCTGCTCGTCCACCGGGATGTCGCGGTATTCCCTCGCGCCGGAGCTGGATACCGAGTAATTGGGGTCCGTATTGGTGAAGGTCGCTTTTCCATACTGGGGAGCCATAGAAATACGGCTCCCAAAGTAGCGACGCTCGCGACCCGCGCCATACTGCGCAGGCGATGTCGCAGGAGAACGTGGAACTGGTCCGCGGCGCGTTTGAGGCGTTCGCCGCTGAAGGAATCGACGCCGCCCTGTCTTTCTACGCGCCCGACTGCGTCTGGTACACGACTGATCGTTGGCTCGACGGCTCCGCCTACCGTGGGCACGCTGGCTGCCCAGACTGGCCGCGACATTCGCCGCGAACTTCGACGACTACCTCTATGAAGTCCGTGACATCCGCGACGCGCAAGATCGGGTCGTGGCGCTGGTCCACATGATTGGACGAATCAAGCGCTCTGAGTCGTCGATCAGCCAGCCGGCTGGGGCTCGTCATTTCCGATTTTCGCGGTGGGACATTCGGGGACATCCAAGCGTTCGCCACCTGGGATGAGGCCCTCGAAGCCGCGGGGCCTGAGGAGTAGTCCCGAGGGCTGGTTTCAGGCTTGGCTGTCGACGTCGACCGAAGCGCCATCGGATGCCACGGACCGACCAGGGCAAGGTATCGGTGCCCCTGACCGGAAATGGGGCGTCCGGCACGCTGAGTGGGAGGGCTCGAAGTAGACCTGGACACTGCAGGAGCCTCCGTTGCCGATCGTGCCGGGGTTGTATCGGTTGCAGCTGAAGGAGAAATCGGAGGCGTCGGGGCCGCTGATCGCTGCAGCGCTGAGCACGTTGACGTCCGCTCCGGTGCTGTTGGCGAAGTCGATCTGTACCGGAGAGGTGCTTCCGGAGTTGACGTCGCGGGGACCGAAATCGACCTGGGTCGGATTGGGCTCAAGGTTCGTGGGGCCGCCTGGCTCGAGAGCGGCAGCATCAGCCCCACGCTGAGCAGAGCGGCGGTAGCGAGGAGGCACAGGCAAGCGGGAAACGACGAATCATTTTGGTCTGTGGATCCTTGGGTGGCGGGTTCGGAGCCGGTCGATGGGCGTCCGACGGTCGGCGTCAACACCCATTGACAACGAAACAGCCGCCCTGAGCCGAACCGGCCCAGAGCCTGGGTATTAGCCGGCCGGCTGCGCGAACAGCGTTATTGCCGCCAGCGCCATCCCGAGGAATCCGAAGCCGAGCCTCTTGATACCGCTATCCGACGTTCTGAGGGCGACGATGCATTGCAACGAGTAATAGGCGGCGAACGCCCGGGAGGCGATCGCGATGATCGAGAAGGTCGGAACGACCCAGACCAGCAGGATCGCCGCCCCGCCGGTGACCACATAGGGCCGCGGGCTATGCATCGGGTCACCGAAGATCAAATGGAGGTTGCCGTTTGCCGCGACGGTATCGGCGGTGGCTGCACTGAACTGGCTGAGAACGGCGGTGAGCACCACCGGAATGGAGAGGAGCGGCACCACTCGGGCCGTGATATCGAGCAGGGTGCGGTCCGCTCCTTCGCCCGAGCCGAGGCCCATCACCGGAGTGGCCACGACGATGAAGCCAAGATAGATAGAGCTGGAGACGATCTGCGAGAGCCGGCACGCCCAGATCCTCGTCTTCGGGTCGTACTCGTCGGTGAGATAGCGCACCGTCTCAAAGCCCTGGACCGTGATCACGATTCCTCCGAGAACCAGCAGCACATGCTCGAGTCCCTTGGCCGGCACCGGGGGTAGATCGATCCCCCCGCCGAAAAGAGCCGAAGCGTCATGAAAGAACAGCGCGCCGCCGAGGATCGTCGTCAGCACCAGCACCGAGACGAGAGCGGCGCGCTCCATTCGGTCGAGTCCGGAAAAACCCCTGATCACACCGACCGCGACAATCACCAGGACGGCGACGGAGGCAAGCGCCCGCTCGGCGATGTCGGACCCCGATGTGGCGAACTCGACCAGATACTGAGACATGATCCGCAGGTAGAGGGCGACTGAGATCACATAGGCGATCACGATCACCAGATCCGCAGCCTTCTCGATCCTCCGGGTCACTTCGTCGAGTCGCTCGTCGGCCTCCAATGGCTCGACGGCGGCGATGTTGTGGCGAATGGCGGCTCCGACGAACCAGGCAAACCCGCACACTCCGACGATCCCGAAAATCGCCTTTGCGCCCAGGGTGCGCTCGAGCACCGGAACGATGATCAGGAACCCGCTGCCGAAGATCGAGGCCAGCGGGGTGACGGTGGCCACCATCACCTGTCGTGAGAACATCGGGGCGAGCCGCTTGATCGGAGCAGACTATTTGGCGGCGGGATGCCTGCTCAGCCGGCGCGGGATACTTGCGGAGTGTCCGAGGAGAACGTGAGGATCGTGAAGCGGATCTACGCCGCCTGGGAGAACGGCTCCCCGATCTCATCCGGGCTGCTCGCGGAGGACATCGAGTGGGTCAACCCGAGCGAGGCGGTCGAGGCCGGGACGAGGCAGGGCGTGTCGGCCTTCGGCGAGGCGGCCGACTCGGTCACCACCACCTTCGAAGGCGCTCGGGTGCACTTCGAGAAATTCATCGACGCCGGTGAGAATGTCGTCGTCATCGGATCGCTGCACGGGATCGGACAGGGGAGCGGATTGGAGATCGGCACTCGCCAGGGATACGTGTGGACGATCCGGGGCGGGAAGGCGGTCCGTTTCCAGTGGTTCAACGACCCCGCCGCGGCGCTGAGGTCGGCGGGCGTCGAGGAGTAGGCACGGCCGAAGCTGAGAGAATCGCCCGCATGAGCGCTTCGGTCTTCTGGCGGGCGGCCCTGATCCAGGCGGCCGGCGTGGCCACCCTCTCAGTCGCCCTGGCGATCGCCTTCCCTCACAGCTTCTTCGAGGACTGGGGCTGGTTCGCAGGTCCGGCGGCCTGGGCGATCTGCTCGCTGGTGACCGCGCGGGCGCTCGGCCTGCCGGTCGGGATGACGCTGCTCGGCGCGGCGCTGGCCGGCATCCCCAGCCTGCTCGCGGTGCTGATCGGCGTCCACTGGCTTGGGGCGGCCGTCGCGATTGGCCTGTTCGCGCTCTGGTGCACCCGGATTGCGGGCCAGGAGGCAGCGTGGACCTAGGGCTCGAGGACCAGGTTGCGCTGGTGATGGGCGCCAGCAAGGGCATCGGGCGCGGGATCGCCGAATCGCTCGCCCGCGAGGGGGCGCGGGTGGCGATCGCCTCGCGCTCCCGGGAGAACGTCGAGAAGACGGCAGACGAGATCTCCGGCGCGGTGACCGGATTCGCAGCCGACACCGACGACCTCGAACGGCTCGCCCGGCTGCCGGCTGAGGTCGAGGAGGCTCTCGGGCCAATCGACATCCTGATCACCAACACCGGCGGGCCCCCGTTCGGCGCCGCCCTCGAGCACGGACCGGAGACCTGGAGCGACGCCTACCGCTCATTGGTGCTGGCGCCCCGGGTCCTGGTCGAAGCCCTCCTGCCGGGGATGCGGGAGCGCGGCTGGGGCCGGGTCGTCAACGTCGGCTCGAGCTCCACCCGGGAGCCGATTCCCGGCCTCGGCCTTTCCAACACTCACCGGATGGCGGCGGTCGGGTTCTTCAAGACCCTGGCGAGCGAGGTCGCCGGGGACGGGGTCACGGTCAACACGGTCGCCACGGGTCGCTTCGCCACCGAGCGCCTCGCCGGACCGGACGGCTCGCTCGACGCTGCCGAGGCCGCGGCCAAGGAGCAGGTGCCTGCGGGACGGCTGGGAACCCCGGGGGAGTACGGCGACCTTGTCGCCTTCCTCTGCTCGGAGCGGGCCGGCTACCTCACCGGAACGGTGATCCCGATCGACGGCGGGATGCTGCGCTCGGCTTTCTGAGCGCCGCTTGCCCGGGCCTCGCCTGGCGGCTAGCATCGGCCGCTGCGTTGAGCATCGTCCGACCGGGAGGCTGAGATGCGCAGGGGTGGCTGAAACCGAGCGAGCGGGTCGCCAAGAGAGTGCTGATGCGTAGGTTCGCGGTGGCCGCGGCGATGCTCGGGGCCGTGGTGCTGCTCGCCGGCTGCACGCTGCCGGCGCCGCCCGGGGCGGCGCCCTTGCGATACCGCGACGCGACCTTCTCGGTGATGTCCACCAAGGACCTGACGTACGGCAGCGCCCCTGACAACCAGGGCAACCCGGTTGCCCTGAAGCTCGACCTCTATCAGCCCTCCGGAGACACCTTCGACCGCCGCCCGGCCGTCGTCTACGTGCACGGCGGGGGCTTCTCCCACGGCGCCAAGAGCGGCGGGGCGGGCTTCGCGACCTACTTCGCCCAGCGGGGCTACGTCGCGGTTTCAATCGACTACAGACTCCTCGCCCCTCCGGGCTGCGGCGGTGAGTTCGACCCCACCCCGGAGTGCGAGGCGGCGGCCTACGCAGCGCAGCACGACGCGCAGGCCGCGGTGCGCTGGCTGCGAGCCAAGGCGAGCACGTACCGCGTCGACCCGGGCCGGATCGCCATGGCCGGCTCTTCCGCCGGGGCGATCACCTCGCTGCTCGCGGCGTGGCGCCCCGACGACCCGGGGACGAGCGGCAACTCCGGTTACTCCTCGGCGATCGGCGCCGCGGTCTCGATCTCGGGGGGCACCCCGAGCAACCAATACATCACCGCGGGCGACGCACCGGCGATCTTCTTCCACGGAACCGAGGATCACACGGTCTTCTACGAGTGGGCGGTATCCAACGCCGCTGCGATGTACAACCTCGGGATCCCCGTGGTACTCGAGCCGTTCGAGGGCGCAGGGCACGGTCTCGTCGGGGCCGGCTACGGCGACATCATCCACCAGCAGGCCAGCTACTTTCTCTACTACATGCTCGACTCGGCCCACGCCGCCGGACAATAGGCCGCGGCGGCCGAGCGCTCGCGTCCTCTCCACGCCCCCGTCTGACCGATCAGCTGATCGCCGGCTCTGCGACTCTTGATGGGTCAGGATGCTTGGCCAGGGTGCCGTGGCGCGAGCGCACCACCAGGATCCAGAGGACCCCCGCCGCGAGCATCGCCAGGCTCTCCAGCTGCGCCTGGGTGAGGCCGAGGAAGACGTGATCGTTGCGGCGGATGAACTCGACCAGGAAGCGCTCGGTTCCCGCGTAGATCAGGTAGATCGCAAAGAGGATCCCGGCGCGGAAGCGGTCGCGCAGCTGCCAGAGCAGATAGGCACAGAAGGACATCGCCACGGTCTCATAGACCGGGGTCGGGTGCACCGTCTGTGTGGTCGGCACGCTGCCGTCCGGATAGGCCATCGCCCAGGGGCCGTCCCATGCCTTGCCGTAGTCCCCGTCGCCGGAGAGCTGGCAGCCGATCCGGCCGATCGCGTAGCCGATCGCCAGCGCCGGGGCGCATACGTCGAGTAAAACCAGGCCAAGGAAGCCCCTGTACCAGGCCCACAGCAGGATCGCGATCGCGCCGCCGATCGCGCCGCCGTACCACACCAACCCCGAGCCGGAGAAGAGGTTGCCAATCAGGTCGTCCTTGACCTGGTCGTAGTTCTCGACGATGAAGTAGATGCGGGAGCCGATCACCCCGCCGATAAGGGCCGCGAACGCCATCTCATAGGCCCAGTCGGCGGGCTTGCCCAGCTCCGGCAGACGCTTGGCGATCAGCGCCCCGGCGGCGATGAAGCCGAGCGCGAACATGATTCCGAAGCTCTGCAGGGTGAGCGGGCCTAGGTGGATGTGGGGGTACATGGCTTGGGAGTAGCCCCGGCGAGAATCGAACTCGCGTCTTCAGGATGAAAACCTGATGTCCTGACCACTGGACGACGGGGCCGGGTCGCCGGCAAGTCTAGGGAGGACGTCGAGTGGCCGAAATCATCTCCCCTGCTGTCGAAATCGTCCACTCGATCGGTTGGGGGGTAATCTTTCGAGGGCGATGAGAGGGAGGCAGGGCAAGGCGGGGATTCTCGGGGTCGCCGTCGCCGTGCTCGGTCTGGGACTGCTGCCGTCCTCGAGCGCAGCCGGGACCCGGACCTACCTGAACACGACCGATCTGTATCCCACCGGGGGCGCCGGCAACGTCGGTCCCGCGAATCAGTTCCCGTCGCGGATCGTCGTCCGCGGCCTCAAGGGCAGGATGATCCAGGCAAAGGTGACGATCATCGGCTACCACTCAGCCGCTCCCGATGACACGGACCTCGTGATCACCAAGGGAAGCGGCCCCAGGGTGATGCTGATGTCGGATGCGTGCGGAACAAGCTCTCTGCAAAACGACACTTGGACGTTCGCCGACTCCGCCCAGACCTTCGTCTCCAACAACGGACCCTGCCTCAATTTTCTGAGCACAGCATTCAAGCCCTCGAACTACCTCGGCGAGTCGCCGGAGCCCGACAACCTCAGTCTTGACGGTGGCCCGCCCCCTCCCTATCGGAACTCGCTATCGACCTTCAACAACCGCTCGCCAAACGGCACCTGGAAGCTCTTCGCCGACGACGACAATGAATCGGCGGGGGTCGGCTTCGACATCGCGGCCTGGGCGTTGACCCTGAAGGTCCGCCGCCACCACTAACCCAGCAGCAGCTCCAGCAGAGCCTTCTGCGCGTGCAGGCGGTTCTCGGCCTGGTCCCAGACGGCCGAGCGCTTGCCATAGAGCACCTCGGCGCTGATCTCCTCACCGGGATGGGCCGGCAGGCAGTGCATGACGATCGCCCGCGCGGAGGCAAGCGAGAGCAGGTCGGCGTCGAGCTGGTAGGGAGCCAGCGCGGCACGGCGTCGCTCGGCCTCGGCAGGGTCATCACCAAGGCTGACCCAGACGTCCGTATAGAGAGCGTCGGCGCCGCCCGCAGCTGCGCGGGGATCGTCAGTGAGGCGGGCCCCATGGCCCTGCTCCAGCTGAAAGCCCTCGGGTGCGGCAACGATCAGCTCGAGGTCGGCAAGCTCGGCGGCGATCGTCAGCGACCGGGCGACGTTGTTGCCGTCGCCTACGTAGGCGAGGCGCGTCCCCTCCAGCTCGCCGAGCCGCTCGCGCATCGTCATCAGGTCGGCGAGCGCCTGGCAGGGATGGTGAAGCGGGGTCAGCGCGTTCACCACCGGCACCTCGGCGGCCCCGGCCAGCTCCTCGACCTCCCCGTGGGAGCTGGCCCTGATCACGATCGCGTCTACGTAGCGGGAGAGCACCCTCGCGGTGTCGGTGATCGACTCCCCCCGCCCGAGCTGCATCTCGTCGCCGCGCAGCACCAGCGGCGTCCCCCCCAGCTCGGCGACGCCCACCTCGAATGAGACCCGCGTCCTGGTCGAGGGCATCTGGAAGACCAGCGCGACGCTTCTCCCGGCGAGGACGTCGGACCCCTCTCCCCCGGCCCGGCCGGCCTTCAGCTCCGCGGCGCGCGCAACCAGGGAGCGCAGCTCGAACGCTCCCAGCTCCTCCCCGGTGAGGAAGTGTCTCGGCAAGCCGCGGATACTACGCCGGGTGAAGCTGCGCGCGATCACCTGGAACCTCTTTCACGGGCGGGACTTCCCGCCGGACCCGGGCCTCCTTACCTGGCGCTCGCGGCTGCTGCGGATCAGCGAGCGCAACGCCACTCACGTCCAGGTCAACCGCAGCCTGCTGGCCGAGTTCGGCCGGGTGATCGCCGGCGCCGAGTGGGACGTCGCCCTGCTGCAGGAGTGCCCGCCTCGCTACGCCGATCCTCTGGCCCGAATCTGCGGGGCCGGGGTCCACAGCGTGCTCACGTCGCGCAACTGGCTTCGCCCGCTGCGCACCGCGCTCGCCCTCGCCAATCCCGATCTGATCGCCTCCAACGAGGGCGGTTCCAACCTCACCCTGATTCGCAACGACTCACCCCTCGGCCCGATCGTCGAGCGGCGCGAGATGGTCCTCCGCCCGCGCCGGCCGGAGCGGCGGATGATGGCGTTTGCCCGCACCTCCTCGGGAGTGTGTGTCGCCAACCTGCACGCGACCAGCAACGTTCCCGCCTACACGTCGGCCGAGCTGCCGGCCGCCGCCGAACGGGCGATCTCCTGGGCGGACGGAGCTCCGCTGATCTTCGGCGGGGACCTCAACCTGCGCCCGGTGCAGCACCCCGAGGTTTTCGAGGACCTGGGCGAGCGCTTCGGCCTTCGCCCCCCCACCGCCCCCGGCTCGATCGACCACCTGCTTTCGCGCGGCCTCGAGATCATCGAGGCCCCGACCGCCTGGCCGCCGCAGCGGCGCGAGGTCTCCGGGGGCGGCCTCGCGATCCGCCTCTCCGACCACGCGCCGGTCGAGGCGGCCTTCGAGTTCTCCTGACCATCGCTCGGCCGGGATTGCCGCTTCCTTCCGAGAATGAGATAGTGGGGCGAATCCCCAAAGACCAGTCGAGGAGGCAAGCGCAGATGGCGGCGAGAAAGAGCACCAAGGCGAGGCCCGAAGAAATCGAGCAGAGGGTCAGGATCCAGCGCCAAGGCGAGGTCGAGCCGCTCGAGCGACGCCACCACTGGCCTCGACAAGAGCGTCGAGAGCTTCCGCGACAGCCTCGAGACCACCTTCAGCCGCGAGCGCTTCCAGGACATCGCCGACGACTTCGTGAAGCGCGGGCGAATGACTCGCACCGACGCGGAGAAGATGGTCTCCGACCTCGTCGCCCGCAGCCGCAAGCAGACCGACAACCTGGTCAAGGAGCTCGACAAGTTGGTCAAGCAGGCGCGCAAGGAGGCCCGCCGGCAGTCGGCTCCGGTCCGCAAGCAGGCCGGCCGCGCCGCCCGCCAGGCCCGTGACGCCGTCGACCCGGCTCTGGCACAGGCCGACCGGTTGCGTCGCCGCGCCGGAGTCCCCTCGCCCTTCCCGATCACCGCCTACGACCAGCTGACCGCAGCGCAGATCAAGTCCCGGCTCGGGGATGATCGTCTGACTCCGGCGGACCTGCGCAAGGTCCGCGACTACGAGAAGCGAAACGCGAACCGCAAGGGCGTGATCTCGGCGGTCGAGAAGAAGCTCGGCTGACCCGGCCGCGAGCTCAGGCGAACTCGCCGGCGAGCGCCTCGAAGCGAAGCTCCTCACCCAGCGACTCGGCCAGCAGCTGATCGGCGCGGAGGCGCTGGCCCCCGCTCCACAATCCGGCCAGCCACTCCCCCGCGGCCGGCTCGGCGAACCACCGGTCCCCGAAGCTCTCGCGCAGGTGGCGGCGCCACTGCGCCTCCAGCGCCCAGGCCCGCAGGTAGGAGGCGACGTAGAAGCCCCGATCGACGTCGTCGAGCCAGAGCTCCTCGCTCCAGGTGATCCCGGTCGCCTCACCCAGCAGCTCGGCGTAGCGGGCCGGCATCCGCTCCAGGTCCGCGGCCTCGCCGTGCAGCTCGAGCTCGTAGGAGATCTTCGCGGCGTAGCGCCGCAGGAAATAGAGCTTCACGGCGCGCACGTGTGAGACGACCGGGTCGGAATCGCCACCCAGCGCCTCCGAGAGCCAGAACGGGTCCTCGGCGATGTGCTCGAAGAGGAAGGCGAAGGACTCGGTCACCGAATTGTCGCCGAGGTGGCGGAACTCGACCGGGAGCGAGGGGTCCATGTGGGCGAAGTGCTGGGCGTGCCCGCCCTCGTGAAAGATCGCCGCGAAGTCCTCGTGGCCGCCGACCTTGGGGACCACCAGGTAGACCTCCCCCGGGATCCGCACCGGGGCGCAGTAGGCCCGCGGCGTCTTGGTCGGGCGCTGCTCGGTGTCGAGGATGATGTTCGGCTGCTGCTCGAGGCCGAGACCGAGGCCGGCCATCGTTTCGCCGAACGATGGCAACAGCCGATCCTCGGAGAAGCTGGCGTCAAGCGCCGGGGCGCGAAAGAAACGGGCGAGGTCTGCGCGGCGGGCGCGGGCGCGGCCGAACCCGAGGACCGCCTCCAGCTGGGGCTCGATCAGATCCGGGTAGACCTCCCCGGTCGCCTCGAGGAAGGCGCTTGTCTGCCGCGCCAGCGCCTCGAGGTCGACCCCGCTGAGCTCGGCGTGGGCGGCCGCGTAGCTCGGCCAGCCGAGCTCGGCGACCAGCCTGTGGGACCGGTCCAGCACAGCCCGGTGCAGGGGGTTGATCTCCGCCTCGAGCAGCTCCATGCGGGCCGCCTCGATCGCCCGCCGGCGCCCGGTGTCGGGTTCGTTTGACTGCTCGACCGGCGCCATCCGGTAGGGGATCTCGGCGCCGTCGACGTTGATCACGAGCTCGGCCTCGCGGGCGGCGACGGCCGCCTCCTCCGCCGCGCAGGCCCGCCCCAGGTAGGCGCCGACGGCGAACTCGAGCAGGTGCCCGGTGCGGCGGCGCCGCTCGCCGCTCGCCGCCGCGTGGGCCTCGCGCAGCTCGTCGATCGTCTCGCGGCTGAACAGATAGGGGCGGCGCGCGTAGACCGCCTCGACGTCATAGGTGGGCGTCTGGCCGGAGAAGTGGAGGTGGTAGGTGAGGTCGAGCTGGGCGAGGAACTCCCCCGCCTCGGCCGAGTAGGTGTCGAGGTCGAACGCCATCGGGCTGGCACGATAGGGAAGTGCCGGAAACCGAAAGCCGAGACGACCGCCGCCGCTCCGCAAGGGCAGGGCACCAGGCCGCGCCGCGGCGAGCTGCTCGAGCTCGAGATCGAGACCCTGGTCTACGGAGGCAGGGGGCTGGCGCGGTCGAACGGCTACGTCGTCTTCGTCGCCGACGCACTCCCCGGGGACCGGGTCCGCGCCGAGGTGACCAAGCCGAAGCGGGCCTTCGCCGAGGCGCGGGCGGTCGAGCTGCTCGACCCCGAGCCCCGATCGCGTCCCCGACAGCTGCATCCACGAGGGCCGGCCCTGCCCGGGGGCCCCGTGGCAGGGTCTCGCCTACGAGCGCCAGCTCGCCCACAAGCGGGATCAGGTCGAAGACGCCCTGCGGCGGATCGGCGGCCTCGACGGCTTCGAGCTGGAGCCGATCGAGCCGGCGGAGGAGCGCTGGCGCTACCGCAACAAGCTCGAGTACTCCTTCGGCGAGCGCGACGGCGAGCTGCTGCTCGGCTTCCACGCCCGCGGCCGCTGGGACCTGGTGGTCGACGTCGAGGACTGCATGCTGGCCTCGGAGCGCGGCAACGCGGCACGAAACGAGGTGCGGGATTGGGCGCGCAGCGAGGGGATCCCGGCCCATGACCGGCGGGGCGGCGAGGGAGTCCTCCGCAACCTGGTCGTCCGCGAGGGGAGGCGAACAGGCCAGATCCAGACCCGCCTGGTTACCTCACCCGGGACCTTCCCGCGACCGCCCGTCGACCTTCACACGGTGATCGAGGGTCCCTCCGGCGGCACCGACGGGCCGACCGGAGCGCTCGGAGCCGAGCGGCTCGCCGAAGGGGTCTCGGGCCTGCGGATCGAACTCTCCCACGGCGCCTTCTTCCAGACCAACACCGAGATGGCCGAGCGCCTCTACGGCTTCGTCCGCGAGATGGCCGGGCTGCGCGGCCGCGAGAGGGTCTTCGACCTCTACTGCGGGATCGGGACGATCGCCCTCGCCCTGGCTTCCGAGGCGGGCGAGGTCTGGGGCTTGGAGATCGTCCCCGAGGCGGTTGCCGACGCGGAGAGAAACGCCGCGGCGAACGGGATCGCCAACGCCCGCTTCCTCGCCGCCAACGCCCGCACCGGGGTGCGGCCGTTGCTCGAGCGCGCCGGACGGCCCGACCTGGTGGTCATCGATCCGCCCCGGTCCGGCCTCTCCCAGAAGATCGTCCGCCGGGTGATCGAGTGCGAGGCGCGGCGGATCGTCTACGTCTCCTGCAACCCGACGACGCTGGCGCCGAACGCCGCCCAGCTCGGGGAGGCCGGATATAGGCTCAGCCGGGTGAAGCCAGTCGACATGTTCCCTCAGACGCCCCATATCGAGTGCGTGGCGCTGCTGGAGCGGGACTAGAGCCGGGAGTTGCCTTGCCGCCAACGGCAAACACCCGGCTCCTATACCGTGCGACAACGTAGATCGAACTTACGACATTCCGAGGTGAAGGAGAGAGCGTGATTCTTGCGACTACGACGGTGGAGGACATCGATCGCTTCCTGGACATCTTCGGGACCAAGGGCGCTGAGAAGCGCAAGCAGCACGGGTCCAAGGGTGCGACCGTCTTTCGCGATCCAAACGAGGAGGACCGGGTCTGGGTGCTGTTCGACTGGGATCAGGAGGGCTGGCAAAACTTCGTCTCCGATCCGGAGGTCCCGCCGATTTTGCAAGAGGCCGGGCACAAGGGCAAGCCCCAGCCGGCCGAATTCGGCGGCCAATACGACGCCTAGCACCAGATGATCGGAGCATGCGGGGAAGGCTGAGCAGGGTCGCGACGCTGTTGGCTGTCGCCATCGCGCTGGCGGCGCCGACCGCCGCGGCGGCGAGCCCCAAGCCGCCACGATCGCCGCTCTCCAACACCGGCCGCTGGCTCACCGACCGGAGCGGGCGGGTGGTGATCCTGCACGGCTTCAACATGGTCTACAAGCGCCCCCCGTTCCAGCCCGGGGCGGTGGGGTTCGGGGCCGACGACGCGGACTTCCTGCGCCGCAACGGCTTCAACACGATCCGTCTCGGCCTGATCTACAAAGCGGTGGAGCCCCAACCCGGCAGGGTCAACCATGCCTACGTACTAAAGCTGCGGGGGATCGAGCGGATGCTGGCCAAACGGGGCATCCACTCGCTGATCGATTTCCATCAGGACCTCTACAACGAGAAGTTCAGCGGTGAGGGATGGCCCGACTGGGCGGTGCTCGACGACGGCCTCCCGGCAGAGCCGCTGACCGGATTCCCGGCCACCTACATCACCAGCTCAGGCCTGAACCGAGCCTTCGACAACTTCTACGCCAACAAGCCGGGTCCGGGCGGGGTTCGCCTGCAGCGTCGCTACGCCGGCGCCTGGGCGAAAGTCGCGAAGAGCTTCAGCGGTGATCCGGGCGTGCTCGGCTATGACCTCTTGAACGAACCCTGGCCCGGCACCCAGTTCGCCAACTGCCGCAACTCCGCGGGCTGCCCGACCTTCGACCGCACCCGGCTCGCCCCCTTCTACCGCCGGGTGATTGGGGCGATCCGTGGCACCGACCGCAAGCACATCGTCTTCTATGAGCCGCACGTCCTCTACAACTTCGGCGCCGAGACCAACCTCCCCGACCTCGGGAAGAACCTCGGATTCAGCTTCCACGACTACTGCTTCCTCGGACTGGTCAGCGGCGCACCCCCGACCTGTCCCGAGATGGAGAGCTCGATCTTCGACAACGCCGACGCCCGGGCCGCGAAGACCGGCGACTCGCTGATGCTCTCCGAGTTCGGCGCCACCGACGACATCCCGACCCTGGAGCGGATCACCGGCTATGCCGACCGCCACATGACCTCCTGGCAGGAGTGGCACTACTGCGGCTGCGAGGACCCGACCACGCAGGGCCCGGGCGACGTCCAGGCGCTGATCAAGGACCCGCACAAGCCCCCCCGCGGCTCGAACGTCTTCTGGGGCAAGCTCAAGGCCCTGGCGCGCCCCTACCCCCAGGCAATAGCCGGCACCCCAATCCGCTGGTCATTCAACCCGACGACGAAGAAGTTCAAGCTCGTCTACACGCCAAAGCGCGTAAACAGCCACGGCCGCTTCAAACGCGGGATCAGCGAGATCTTCGTGCCGAGGATCCAGTACCACCGCAACTACAACGTCACGCTCCACGGACCCGACGGCACGGTGGGCTGGACGACGAGCCGCTCGTCGCAGCTCATGCACGTGAGAGCGGGGCGCGGCGGGGGTCGGATCAAGGTGGAGATCTCACCGCAGCCCTGAGCGCTGCCGGCGCGGAAACGCCTAGTAAGGCGGCAGCTCGTCGTACCACTCGCCAAGCATCCGAAACGCCCGCCAGAAGCGCTGCTTGGCCCCCTCCTCATCGAGTGATTGGTCGATGTCGGGGACATAGAGAGCGTCGACGGTCGGGGTGAGGGCCTGGATCTTGCCCTCGCGCGGCTCGAGCTCGCGGGAGAGGGGGACGTCGATGCGGTTGAGCACTGCCAGCGCCGGCTCGCCCATCACCACGAGGATCTTCGGCTGGACGATCGCGATCTCTTCGAGCAGCCGGCCGATGCACTCCTCGGCCGCCTGCTCGGGGTCGGCGATCGGGCACTTCACGCAGAGGGTGCCGTAGATCACCAGTGGGTCGATTCCGAGCCGCTTGAAGCTCTTCATCAAAGCGTTGCCGGCGCGCCCGTAGAAGGCGACCCCCTCCTCGATCTCCGCCGCGCAGGGGGCGTACTTGAGCATCATGATGTCGGCCTGCGGGTGGCCGGAGCCGAGTACCGGCATCAGCTTGCCGCGGGGACATAGCTCGCACTCCTGCAGCTCCCGGGTCAGCTGGTTGAGCTCGCGGATCGCGCGCTCGAGGTACTTCTCCCTGATCTCGTCATCGGTCGCGGGCATGCCCGGGCCTTTCTTTGACGGCCCCGGTGCGGCTCCTTCGCGGCGGGCGCCCTGCATCAGCTCTTGCTCGCCGGACGCCGGCGGCCGGGGCGGCGCGGCCGTCCGCCGCGGACCGGCTTCGGGTCGGCGACGCGGCGCTTCGGAGCCTTGGGGCGACCCGTCGTCTGGAGGAACTTCAGCGCCTGCACGTAGACCAGGTTCTTGTGCTTGCGGGTGATGTCCGCGTCGCGCATCGCCTCGAGGAACTCCTGAGGCCCGTCGAAGGCGCGGATCCGCTGGCGGACGCTGCCGAGCCCCTGGGCGACATGGCTGTCCGAGCCGGCCCCGGCGACGATCCGGTACTTGGCGGCAAAGCGCTCGGCCTCGTCGTTGAATGCGGTCAGCGCCACCCGCGGGTTGAAGACCTCGAGGATGTCGATCTCCTCGACGATCTCGAGCAGGTGCTCGTAGTCGGGCACCGAGTGGAGGCGGTCGAACGGATGTGGGACGTAGACGAGACCACCCTGGCGGCGAATCTCGGCGACCGTCTCCGCCATCGTCATCCCGCGCGGGATCTTCTCGCTGAGGAAGAGGCCGATCACCTCGCCCTGCTCGGCCGTCTTCACCTCCTCGGCGACGATCACCTGGAGGTCGTCCATACCGTCGGCGATCTCGCGCGCCTCGAGCGCCCCGGAGACCTCGTTGTGGTCGGTGATCGCGATCGCGCCGAGGCCGCGGTCGCGGGCGGTCTCCAGCAGGACCTCGACCGGGGTGGCGCAATCCGGTGAGTGATCGGTGTGCATGTGCAGGTCGACTTCGATCAGCTTGCGACGGGCGATGCGCCGGCGGACCGCCGGGTCCCCGGTGGGGTCATGGCGCCGCGCCGTCACCGCCGCGTAGAGCGCTTCGAACTCGTCGGCGACCTCCGACCAGCTGCGCCCGGCGCCGGCGGCGCGCGCCGCCTTGCGCATCGCCTTCAACGCCGCCGGGGTCCTCGGCGAGGCCGATCAGCTGCCCGGCCAGCGTCTCGGAGTCGCCCGGCTGGAACATCGGGCCCAACTCGCCGTCCGCGACCAGCTCGGAGTAGACCGGGAGCCGCGAGACCACCGGCACCGCCCCCGCGGCAAGGGCGCGCCGGATCATCCCGGGAGCCGGCGCCGGACCGCCCGAGGCGGCAACCGCGACGTCGCTTCCGGCCATCAGCTCGGCGATCCCGCACTGTTCCGGGCTGACCACATCGACCCGCTCTCGCAACCGCCGGGAGATCCTCAGCGAGGTCGCGTCGGAGCCGTCCGCGGCCCAGATCGAGGCGCGCCAGTCGAGCTCCGCGGGGAGGCGCCGGAGCGCCCGCAGGAAGAGGCGGAGGGCGCCGCGCTCCTCCTCGAGGCAGAAGGCGATCCGCAGCGGCCCGTCGCCGCCACGGCGCGGCGCGGAGTCTGCGCCGGGGCGGACCAGCTCATAGCTGCCGGGGAAGTAGCGCTCGAGCAGCGCCCCGGTGACCGCCGATGTGACGGTGCGCACATCGAGGCGGCCGAAGAAGATCTCCACCAGCGGCCTGGCGATGTGGGTCGAGAAGAGGCGCTCCTGCGCCGCGTGGAAGGTGCCGACGTTGAGCGAGAAGGAATGCCGCAGGGCGGTGGCGGAGACGCTCGGCCCGAAGGGGTCGTGGACATGGACGATGTCCAGCGGCACGGCGCCGAGCAGAGCCTCCAGCGCCCGCCCGGCGTCGACCGGGACCGGGGCGACGCGGGGACGGGGCCCCCGCGGCAGGGGGACGCCGCCGCCGACCGAGAGGACCCGCGGCTCGCCCTCCTCGAAGAGCGAGTCGGGCCGCTCCCGGGCGCGGGAGATCGCGGCGCGCGAGGAGCGCACCTCGGAGCGCGATTCCGAGGGAGCGGCGACCAGCACCCGGTGCCCGCGCTCGCGCCAGCTCGGCCGAGAGGCGCTCGGTGTACTCGTTGACCTCATGGCGCGAGCCCCAGGGATAGGGGGAGACCTGAACGATCCGCAGCGACTCGCCGGAGGGCACCGGGGCAGCATAAGCCAGCCCTGGCGGGGGTCTGAGAGCATCCGCCGATGCCGACCGCGGCCGAGATGCCCCGCACCGACCGGATACTGCCGGGAGTCTGGCGGCTGCGCCTGCCGCTTCCCTGGCCCGGGGTGCCGCACGGCAATGCCTTCGCGCTCGCCGCCGGCGACGGCGTAGTCCTCTTCGACACCGGGATCGGAGGCGAGGGCCGGATGCAGGGGCTCGAGCTGGCCCTGGCCCAGGCCGGGTTCGCGATCTCCGACGTGCGACTGGTCGTCTGCACCCACGCCCACGTTGACCACTGCGGCCTGGCTGCGCCGATCCGCGAGGAGGCCGGCTGCGAGCTGTGGATCCATCCAGCCTGGGAGCACATCCGGCGGCTGATCGACGACCCCGACGCGGCGCTGGACCGCCGCCTCGAGGTCGCTCGCCTCAGCGGCGTCCCCGGCTGGGCCCTGGAGCGCTACGAGGCGGACCGTCGCGGCGCCGAAACCGGAATGCAGGGGCTGCCGACTCCGGACCGCGACCTGGTCCCCGGGGTCGAGGTCGAAACCGACCTCGGCGCCTGGCAGGTCCACGAGACCCCCGGGCACGCTCCCTCCCACGTGGTCCTGCACCAGCCGGAGCGGCGGCTGATGATCTCCGGCGATCACCTGCTCGGGCGGGTCTCGCTGTTCTATGACTACGGCCACACGCCCGACCCTGTGGGCGAGTTCATCGGCAGCCTCGGGGCGGTCGAGGGTCTGCCGACCGGCCTCTGCCTGGCCGGCCACGGCCGCCCCTTCCGCGACGTTCCCGCGAAGATCGGCGCCTACAGGGAGATGGTCGGCGATCAGCTCGAGCGGATGCGCGGCTCACTCGCCGAAGGGCCGAAGACCGCCTTCGAGACCGTCCCCGACCTGATCGGCAGGGAGAACCTCAACCCGGCGACCGGGACCCTGGGACTGCAGCTCGCCCTCGCCTATCTCGACCACCTGGCGCTGGCCGGAGAGGCCGAGCCCCTCGAGGGAAGCGACCCGCGCCGCTGGCGCCGGGCCTAGGCCTCGGTCTTCTGCTTCTCGGACTTGCCGGCACCGGCGACCGGCGAGTTGTAGCGCGAGTATCTGGAGATGAACTCCTCGGTCTGCTCGCGGGCCTCGTCGTCAGGCCGCTGGGTGTGCGGAGACTTCATCAGGTAGCTGGACGGCCCGTCGAGCTGGCCGGCGATCCCATTGTTCAGCGCCAACTTGATGGTCCGCACCGCGTCGATCACGACGCCGGCCGAGTTGGGCGAGTCCCAGACCTCGAGCTTCAGCTCGAGGTTGAGCGGGACGTCGCCGAAGGAGCGGCCCTCGAGGCGGATGTGGGCCCACTTGCGATCGGTCAGCCAGGCGACGTAGTCGGAGGGACCGACGTGGACGTCGTCCTCGGGCAGTTCGTGGCCCATGATCGAGGTGACCGCGTTGGTCTTCGAGATCTTCTTCGAGTCGAGGCGCTCGCGCTCGAGCATGTTGTAGAAGTCCATGTTGCCGCCGACGTTGAGCTGCGAGGTGCGCTCCATCAGCACCCCGCGGTCATGGAAGAGGCGGGCGAGCTGGCGGTGGACGATCGTCGCCCCGACCTGGGACTTGATGTCGTCGCCGATGATCGGCAGGCCGGCCTCCTGGAAGCGCTTGTCCCAGTAGTCCTCGCGGGCGATGAACACCGGCAGGCAGTTGACGAAGCCGACGCCGGCTGCCAGCGCCTGCTCGACGTACCACTTGGTCGCGTCCTCGGAGCCGACCGGCAGGTAGCAGACCAGCACGTCCGCCTTCGTCTGCTTGAGGATGCCGACGATGTCGGCGGTCGGGCCCGGAGCCTTGGTGATCTTCTCCTTCAGGTACTTGCCGAGCCCGTCGTGGGTCATGCCGCGCTCGACCTTGACCCCGAGCTCGGGGACCTCGGCGAACTTGATCGTGTCGTTCTGGCCGGACCAGATCGCCTCGGAGAGGTCCTTGCCGACCTTCTCGGAATCGATGTCGAAGGCGGCGACGAACTCGATGTCGCGGATGTGGTAGCCGCCGAGGTCGACGTGCATGAGGCCGGGGACCTGATCAGCGGGGTCGGCGTCCTTGTAGTACTGGACGCCCTGGATGAAGGCGTTGGCGCAGTTGCCGACGCCGACGATCGCCACCCGGACCTTCTCGTCCGTGCCGGCGGCACCGTTCATCTCGCCGCTGCTTCCGTTGGTCTGTGCTCATATGGTCGAAGTCCTCCTGATCAGGCTTCGGGCTGGGTGGAAAACCACACCCGAGGCCGGTCGCTGGTTACAGGTCGCTCGGATCTCGATCGTCCTCGCCGGCCCGCGCCGGGCTCTCGCCGGCGAGCTCGTTGCGAACGTGCCAGACGCGCTGCACCACGGTGATCCAGGTGAGCACCGCCATCGTGTAGATCGCCGGCGCCAGCAGCTCGAAGTCTCCGAGCCCCGCGCCCTTCGCGAAGACGAGGCCGATCGAAAGTATCACTACCCGCACCGGCCGGGTTGCCAACCCGACCTTGCACTCGACCCCGAGCGCCTCGGCCCGCGCTCGGGTGTAGGAGACCATCAGCGAGCCGAGCACGACGATCACGCACATCGCCGCGGCGAAGTCGTCTCCGCGGGCCGCGAAGTAGCCGGCGACAGCCGCCAGGACGATCCCCTCCTCGACCCGGTCCAGGGTCGAGTCGAGGAAGGCGCCGAACAGGGTCCCCTTGCCCGACATCCGCGAATAGCGCCCGTCGAGCGTGTCCATGATCGAGCCGACGATGAAGGCGATCCCGGCGCAAAAGAAGAGCCGCTGGGTGACCAGCACGGCCGCGGCAAGGTTGAGGATCAGGCCGACGACCGAGATCGCGTTCGGCGTCAGCCGCGACTCGATCAGCCGGTCGCGGGCGTAGGCGCGGAACTCCTGCGCGCTGCGGGCCTGGCGGGCGTCGCGCCCGCCGCGCGGTGCCCTGGGGGGCGCCGATGACTCCATCGCGCTGAGGCTAGATCATCCGCGGCGGCGCGGCGAGCGCGGCTAGGCCTCGGCCTCGCGCGGCGTCCAGCGCCAGCCCCAGACCTCGGGCCGCATCCGGGCGAGCCGGAGGGCGACGAAGGCCGAGGCGGCGGCGACCATCCAGCCGAGCGCGGCGTCGATCCAGTAGTGGTTGGCGGTGACGATCACGACCCAGGCGACCAGCAGCGGCCAGAGCACCCAGAACGCCCTGGTGAACCAGTGGCGGCTGACCCGGAATCCGGAGACGCCGATCATCATCGCGAAGGCGCAATGCATGCTCGGCACCGCCGCATAGGGGTTGATGAAGACCTTGACCAGGGCGGAGTCGTGGTTGACGCCGGAGAAGTCGGTGATCGTGTCCGTGAACCCGTACTGGGGGTAGAGCCGCGGCGGGGCGGTCGGGAACAGGGTGTAGCCGACCAGCGCGAAGGCCATCGCCGCCATGAACATGTTGCGGACGAAATAGAAGGCGTCGTTGCGGAACAGGTAGAGCCAGACCAGGAAGGCGATCGTCACCGCGAACTGGCTGTTCAGGTAAATCTGGTTGGCGAAGTCGATCACCCACTGCGCGGGGATGAAGACGGCCTGCAGGCTGGGCTCGAAGAAGGTGTGGGTGGAGCGCTCCAGGTCGATCACCTGCTGGCCGTGCAGGAAGGCGGCGCTCTGCTGCCCGTCGGCGATTCCGCGCACGGTCTCGTAGCAGATGTCCGCCAGCACGAACAGGCCGAGCTGGCGGAAAACATCCGCCCATCCGCGGGGTAGCCACTCCCCGATTCTGGAAATGACGAGGCGCACGGCACTTCGAATTGTAAAGGGCGGTGAAACGGCTTGTGCGCCAGCGATCACACTAGCCTCAGCTCCCTTGACCGGACCCTGCGAGAGCGGCGGCGCACGGTGACGATCCTCTGCCTCGGCGAGGCGATCGCCGATCTGATCTGCGAGCGCGAGCTCGACGCTCCGGAGGAGGCCGACTGCTTCGTCCCCCACCCCGGCGGGGCCCTGGCCAACGTCGCCGTCGCCGTCTCCCGGGCCGGAGGCGACGCCGCCCTGCTCGGCGGGGTCGGGGACGACTTCTGGGGTCGCTGGCTTCGCCGCGGCCTCGAGGCGGAGAACGTCCACTGCGGCTGGATGGCGACGGTGCCCTCGGTACCGACCCCGCTGGCGATCGTCACCTTCGGCCGTGGACGGGAGCCGACCTTCCAGGTCTACGGCGCCGGGATCGCCGAAACGATGCGGGCCGGCGGCGCCTACCTAGAGGAGGCGATGGCGGAGGCGAGCGCGCTGGTCTTCGGCTCCAACACCCTGGTCGGGGAGCCCGAGCGGCGGCTGACCATGGAGGCCCGCCGGCGGGCGCTGCGACCTCGGGGTGCCGATCCTCTTCGACCCCAACCTGCGGCCCAACCGCTGGGAGCGGATGGATCGGGCGATCGGCTTCTGCCGCGAGCTCTGCGACGGCGCCTTCCTGGTCCGCGCCAACCGCAGCGAGGCCGAGCAGCTGACCGGGGTCTCGGATCCGGAGTCGGCGGCCTCGGCGCTCTGCGGGCTGGGGGCGAGGCTTGGCGTGGTCACGATGGGAGCCGAGGGTGCGGTGATCAGGGGCGCCGCCGAGGGCCGCCACGACTCGCCCGAGGTCGAAGTCGTCGCCCCGCTCGGAGCCGGGGACGCCTTCATGGGGGCCCTGGCGGCGGAGCTCGCCCGGCTCGGCTGGGATGCGCGCAGGGCGGCGGAAGCGCTGCCCGCCGCGACGGCGGCCGGGGCGCGCGCCTGCGAGGGCTGGGGAGCGCAGTGAGGGAGGTCGCCTGGCGGCGCCCCCGCCGGCGCCGGGTGCTGGCGATCCGCGACCGCCTCCGGGAGATGTACGGGCGCCCCGTGAACCGGCCACATGGGCACCCGATCGCCGAGCTGGTGCGGACGGTGCTCTCCCAGAACACCAACGACCGCAACCGCGACCGCGCCTTTGCCGGGCTTCGCGAGCGCTTCGCCTCCTGGGAGGAGGTCCGCGACGCGCCCACCGAGGAGGTCGAGGAGGCGATCCGCCCCGGCGGCCTCTCGAAGCAGAAGGCGCCGCGGATCCAGGAGATCCTCGGGTCGGCTCGGCGAGCACCCCGACCTCGACTGGACGAAGACGGCGCCGCGAGAGGAGTCGATGGAGTTCCTGACCGGGCTCCCCGGTGTGGGGAGGAAGACCGCCGCCTGCGTGCTGATCTTCACCTGGGGGATTCCCGAGATCCCCGTGGACGTGCACGTCTTCAGGGTCGGCGGACGGCTGGGGCTGTTTCGCGCCGAGGGCATCCTTTCCCGAGGCCCACGACGAGATGCTGGCGATCACCGATCCGGCCGACGCCTACGAGTTCCACATGAACCTGATCCGCCACGGTCGGGAGGTCTGCCGCCCGAACCCGCGCTGCGGGGAGTGCGAGCTGCGCCGCATGTGCCCCTGGTATCGCGAGCACGCCTGACCGCTGCCGCCCGCAGGTAGTATCCCGGCCGCCGGAGGGCGGACTCGCCGGCGCAGAAGATGAGCAAGCGGCCATTCGTGATCTTCGGGATATTCGTCGCCGTCCTGGCGGTCGTGATTCCCCTGTGGGCATTCAACTCCAGCGGCAACCCGGACAAGGGCTCGCGCAGCGTCCCCTCCGACCTGAGCAAGGGCAAGACCCTGTTCGTCACCAACTGCGGCACCTGCCACACCCTCTACGCGGCGGGCACCGACGGCAACTTCGCCCCCAACCTCGACATCCTCCTCGCCCCCGCCGGCCCGCCGAGCGGGCCGACCGCGAAGCAGACGATCACGGCGACCAAGGGCCGGGTCCTGAACGCGATCCAACAACGGGGTCGACAGCAACACCCCGGGGCGGATGCCGGCCGGGATCATCAGCGGCCGCCAGGCCGACCAGGTGGCGGATTTCGTCGCCAACGTCGCCGGCCAGGGCTGAGAGAGTCGGCCCACCGCTACGGGGCCCAGAGCGCAACTTCTGCGCTCCGGGCCCGTTCTTGATAGCGACGATCAGACGAGAGGAGCCCGACTTGAGTACCCCGATCCAGGCCCGCCGAGGCGGGCGCGGCCGTTTCCTCACCGCAGCGCTGCTGGCGCTCGCAGGGGCATTGCTGGTGGCGCTGCCCGGCGCCGTGCAGGCGAAGCCGAGGCACAAGCACAAGCACAGGCACGCCGACGTCACGGTGATGACCCGCAACCTCTACCTCGGCGCCGACCTGGGGCCGGCGATCGGCGCGACCAGCATCCCCGACTTCATCGAGAAGAACGGGCAGATCCTCCGCGACGTCGACACCAACAACTTCCCGGTTCGGGCGAAGGGGCTGGCGAAGGAGATCCTCGCGAAGAGGCCCGACCTGGTCGGCCTCCAGGAGGTGGCGCTGTGGCGGATCGGCCTGGTCAACTTTGCCGCCGCGCTGGCGGGCGGCTGCCGCAAGGCGAAGGCCGCGGGGACCCCCTGCACCGCGACCACGGTCAAGTACGACTACCTGAAGCTGCTGCTGAACCGGCTCAACAAGGGCAAGAAGCGCTACCGGGTGGTCAAGGTGCAGAGGGAGTTCGACTTCGAGGCGCCGGGCGACTACGACGACAACCCGAGCACCAACCCGCTCGGCGACCTCGACGGCCGGCTGACGATGCGCGACGCGATCCTCGCCCGGGTCGGCGCCGGCGTCCACACCAGCAAGGCGAGGTCGGGCAACTACAAGACCCTCTACACACCGACCATCTCCGGGATCGAGGTCCCGGTGCATCGCGGCTGGGTCAGCGTCAACGCCAGGGTCCGGAAGAGCCGCGGCTTCCGCTTCATCGACACCCACCTGGAGGCATTCGGGGACCCGGTGATCCGCGAGGCGCAGGCGAAGGAGCTCTACACCGGCAAAGGCGCGCCGGCGAACACGGGGCGGCGGCCGGTGATCCTGGTCGGCGACCTCAACTCCGACGACAACACCGTCAGCGGCGCCGACAGGCTCGCCTTCAATGCTCTGAAGGGCGCGGGCTTCCGCGATCTCAGCACCGAGAAGCCGATGAGCTGCTGCATCAATAGCGGCATCCTCACCGACAACTTCGGGAGCAAGAGCGATTTCAACCACCACATCGACCACATCCTCACCCGCGACCCGCGCAAGGTGAAGCTGGTCCACTCAGCCGTCAGCGGCCGCAGCCCGGCTAACGGGTACTGGGACTCCGACCACGCCGGGGTCTCCAGCAAGCTGCGGATCTTCCGCTAGGGAGCAGAAGGGGAAGCCGGCAGGGCGAAGGGCCCGGCCCCTCGGGGGTCGGGCCCTTTCGAGCGTTCAACAGGCCGGGTGGCCGACGAAAGGGCTGATATGCGTCCATTTGGTCGGCCACGTCGGGGGGCGCGAGTGGGGCATCGGCCGCCCTTTGAACTTCGCGTGAGAATCTGCCATAATCTCACTTAGATTTCTTAAGGCAGGCAACCGAACGGATTCTGGAGGACGCAAGCAGTGGGAAGAACAATCGGAATCGACCTTGGAACGACCAACTCGTGCGTGGCGGTGCTCGACGGCAGTGAGCCTACCGTGCTCGAGAACGCCGAAGGCGGCCGCACCACGCCCTCGGTCGTCGCCTTCACCGACTCGGGCGAGCGCCTGGTCGGGACGGTGGCCAAGCGCCAGGCGGTGATGAACCCCGAGAACACGATCTTCTCGATCAAGCGCTTCATGGGCCGCAAGGAGGCCGAGGTCAAGGAGGAGGAGACGATCGTCCCCTACAAAGTCGAGGCCGGTCCCAACGGCGACGTCCGGGTGGACGTGCGCGGCAAGCAGTACTCGCCGCCCGAGATCTCGGCGATGATCCTTCAGAAGCTGAAGGCCGACGCCGAGGCGAAGCTCGGCGTGACGGTCGACGCCGCGGTGATCACCGTCCCCGCCTACTTCAACGACGATCAGCGCCAAGCGACCAAGGACGCCGGCAAGATCGCCGGGCTCGAAGTAAAGCGGATCATCAACGAGCCAACCGCCGCGTCGCTCGCCTACGGCCTCGACAAGGAGGCCACCGACCAGACGATCCTCGTCTTCGACCTCGGCGGCGGCACCTTCGACGTCTCGATCCTCGAGATCGGCGACGGCGTCTTCGAGGTCAAGTCGACCGCGGGCGACAACCACCTCGGCGGCGACAACTGGGACAAGGCAATCGTCGAGTGGCTGGTCGCCGAGTTCAAGCGCGACCAGGGTGTCGACCTGGCGCAGGACAAGAACTCGCTCCAGCGCCTCTATGAGGCGGCGGAGAAGGCGAAGATCGAGCTCTCCTCCACCCAGGAGACGCAGATCAACCTGCCCTTCATCACCGCGGTCGAGGGCCAGCCCAAGCACCTCGACCTGAAGCTCAGCCGCTCGAAGCTGAACGAGCTGACCTCCGAGCTGCTGGAGCGGATCGTCGGACCGGTGAAGCAGGCGCTGGCCGACGCCGGCGACGCCAAGATCGACCACGTCGTCCTGGTCGGCGGAATGACCCGGATGCCGGCTGTCCGCGACAGGGTCACCGAGCTGACCGGCTCCGAGCCCCATCAGGGGGTCAACCCCGACGAGGTCGTCGCGGTCGGCGCCGCGATCCAGGCCGGCGTTCTCGCCGGCGATGTCAAGGACGTGCTGCTGCTCGATGTCACCCCGCTGACCCTCGGGATCGAGACCAAGGGCGGCGTGATGACCAAACTGATCGAGCGCAACACGACGATCCCGACCCGCAAGTCGGAGACCTTCTCGACGGCCGAGGACAATCAGCCCTCGGTCGAGATCCACGTCCTCCAGGGCGAGCGGGAGATGGCGGGGTACAACAAGAGCCTCGGCAAGTTCCAGCTGACGGGAATACCCCCGGCACCTCGGGGGATGCCCCAGATCGAGGTCACCTTCGACATCGACGCCAACGGCATCCTCAACGTCGGCGCCAAGGATCTCGGCACCGGCAAGGAGCAGAAGATCGAGATCAAGGCCGGCTCCGGCCTCGACGAGTCCGAGATCGATCAGATGGTCAAGGACGCCGAGGCCCACGCCGAGGACGACCTGAAGCAGCGCCAGCTCGCCGAGGCGAGGAACGTCGCCGAGAACGCCGCCTACCAGGCCGAGAAGCAGCTGGCCGACCTCGGCGACCAGGTCGACGAGGGCTCCAGGTCGGAGATCGAGGCGGCGATCAAGGAGGTAAACGACTCGCTCGGCTCCGACGACACGGCCGAGATCGAGGCGAAGACCGAGGCCCTTCAGGCCGCCTTCCACCGGGTCTCCGAGCAGGTCTACCAGTCCGCCCAGGAGCAGCAGGCCGCGGCCGGCGGGTCCGGCAACGGCGCCTCGGCCGACGCCGACTCCGAGGAGGAGGTCGTCGACGCCGAGGTGGTGGAGGACGACAAGTAGTGGAGCGCCGAGAGGTCGAGGCCGAGGAGACCGAGCAGCGGGCCGACGGAGGGCCCGCTGCGGCCGCCGAGGCGGACGAGGCTGCTGCGGTCGAGGTCGAGAAGGACTTCGACGCGCTGCTTGACGAGACCAAGCGGGAGCGCGACGAGTACCTGGAGCTGGCCCAGAGGACCCGGGCCGATTTCGAGAACTACCGCAAGCGAATGGCGGCAGAGACCGAAGGCGCCTCGGCCCGGGGGAGCGCCGCGGTGGCCCGCGAGCTGATCGGGGTGCTCGACAACCTGGAGCGGGCGATCGAGGCTGCCGGTCTTGATCCGGCAGCGGTGCTCGAGGACGGCATCCCCGAGGTCGGGGGAGCCCTCGAGCAGGGCTGCCTACTCACCTATCGCGACCTTCGCGCCGGGCTCGGCCGGGCCGGGGTCGAGGCCTACGCGCCGCTCGGAGAGCCCTTCGACCCGAGCTGGCACGAGGCGCTTCAGACCCGGGCCCGGGAGGGCACGGAGCCGGGGCGCGTCGTCGAAGTGATGCAGACCGGCTACCGGCTGGGCGAGATTGTCCTGCGGCCCGCCCGGGTGGTCGTCAGCGAGTAGGAGGACGCGATGCCCGACGACTTCTACCAGGTGCTCGGCGTCTCGAAGAAGGCCTCCGGAGAGGAGATCAAGAAGGCCTACCGGAAGCTCGCCCGAGAGTTCCATCCCGACCGCAACCCGGACGATGCGAAGGCGGAGGAGCGTTTCAAGCAGGTCCAGGAGGCCTACGACACCCTCTCCGACCCCGAGAAGCGCAAGCAGTACGACTCCGGCGGGATCTTCCGCGGCTTCGGCGGACCGGGAGGGCCGGGGCCCGGGCCGACCGGCTTCGCCTCCGACCTCGGCGACATCTTCTCGACCATCTTCAGCCGCGGAGGCCGCGAGCCGCAGCAGGCTCACGGCCGCGACCTCGAGACCGAGATCAGGATCTCCTTCGAGCAGGCCGTCTACGGCGCCCAGGTGCCGGTGACCGTCCCCAAGGCGGAGCGCTGCCGGAGCTGTGGAGGCAGCGGCGCCGAGCCCGGGACCAGCCCGATCGTCTGCCCCCGCTGCGAGGGGCGCGGAGTCGATGCTCAGAGCCAGGGCTTCTTCTCGATCAGCCAGCCGTGCCCGGAGTGCGGCGGGGCCGGGCAGGTGATCGAGCACCCCTGTGCGACCTGCGGTGGGTCCGGCCTCACCCATCAGACCAAGCGCTACAAGGTCAATATCCCCGCCGGGGTGCGTGACGGCACTCGGATCCGCCTCGCCGGCCGCGGCGAGGCCGGCCCGCGCGGCGGCCCGGCCGGGGACCTCTACGTGACCACCCGGGTGACGCCTTCGCCCGTGTTCAAGCGGCTCGACGACGGCAACCTCGAGGTGGTGGTGCCGATCACGATCGCCGAGGCGATCGGCGGCGGCACGGTCGAGGTGCCTACCCTGAGCGGCAGCAAGCGGATCCGCATCCCGGCCGGGACCCAGCACGGAACGATCCAGCGGCTGCGCGGCGAGGGGCCCCCGCGGACCGGGGGCCGGGGCCGCTACGACATCCGCTACCGGCTCGAGATCGAGATCCCCGAGGAGCTCAGCCCGGAGCAGCAGGAAGCGGTCGAGGCGCTGGAGAAGGCCTTCAACGGGCGCGACCCGCGGGAGAACCTGAACCGCGCGACGTCGGCGCGCTCCGGCGGCAAGGAGGAGTCGTGAGCATCCCCGGGGAGCGCGGTGCGCCGCCGGGTGCGGCGCACGGTCGAGACGAGGATCGACTCCGAGCGCGGGGTGTTCATGATCTCGGTCGCCGCCGAGCTCGCCGATATGCACCCGCAGACCCTGCGGATGTACGAGGCGCGGGGGCTGATCGCCCCGCAGCGATCGCCGAAGAACACCCGGCTCTATTCCCAGCGCGACGTCGACCGCCTGCGCCGGATCCAGCGGATGACCTCCGAGGACGGGCTCAACCTGGCGGGGGTCGAGACGGTCCTCGAGATGGAGAGGCGGGTCGAGGAGATGCGCGCCGAGCTGGAGCGGGTCCGGGCCCGGGCCGAGGAGCTGGAGCGGCGGGTCGGCGAGGAGATCGCGCGCGCCCGCCGCACACTGAAGACCGAGATCGTCCCCTACGGCGCCTACGAGAGCATCTTCCGCGCCCCAGGCCGAGGCGGTGCGGATCTCGATCCAGCGCTCCCGAGCCGACGGGAATGGCTGATGCAGCCGGATCGCTTCACGCTGAAGTCGCAGGAGGCGGTCGCCTCGGCCCAGCGAACCGCCGCCGAGAACCGCAACACCGAGGTCGCTCCCGCCCACCTCCTGGTCGCGCTGATCGACCAGGAGGAGGGGATGGTCACGCCGGTGCTGCAGAAGCTCGGCGCCGACGTCACCTCGATCCTCGGGCGGGCCGCCGAGGCGGTGCAGGCGCTCCCCAAGCTGAGCGGCGACGCCGAGCCCGAGGTGCGTCCCTCCAGCGCCCTGGTCAAGACGCTGCAGCGGGCCGAGAAGGAGATGGCCGCGCTCGGCGACGAGTACATCTCGACCGAGCACATCCTCCTGGCGCTCAGCGACCGCTCCTCGGGCGTTGCCGAGATCCTTCCCGACCGCGACTCGCTGATCAAGGCGATCTCCGAGGTCCGCGGCCCGCACCGGGTGACCTCGCCGAACCCCGAGGAGACGGTGCAGGCGTTGGAGAAGTTCGGGCGTGACCTGACCGCGGAGGCGGAGAGGGGCAAGCTCGACCCGGTGATCGGCCGCGACGAGGAGATCCGCCGGGTCATCCAGGTGCTCTCCCGCCGGACCAAGAACAACCCGGTGCTGATCGGCGATCCCGGGGTCGGCAAGACCGCGATCGTCGAGGGCCTGGCGCAGCGGATCGTCTCCGGAGACGTGCCCGAGAGCCTCCGCGACCGGCGGGTGATCGCCCTCGACATCGGAGCGCTCCTCGCCGGGTCGAAGTACAGGGGCGAGTTCGAGGAGCGGCTGAAGGCGGTGCTCAGCGAGGTCCAGGACGCCGAGGGGCAGATCGTCCTCTTCCTCGACGAGCTGCACACGATCGTCGGCGCCGGGGCCGCCGAGGGCGCGGTGGACGCCGCCAACCTGCTGAAGCCGATGCTGGCCCGGGGCGAGCTGCGGGCGGTCGGCGCGACGACGCTCGACGAGTACCGCAAGCACATCGAAAAGGACGCGGCCCTGGAGCGCCGCTTCCAGCCGGTGCTGGTCGGCGAGCCCGACGTCGCGGACACGATCGCGATCCTCCGGGGGCTGAAGGAGCGCTACGAGATCCATCACGGGGTGCGGATCGCCGACTCGGCGATCGTCGCCGCCGCGACCCTCTCGGAGCGCTACATCGCCGACCGCTTCCTGCCCGACAAGGCGATCGACCTGATCGACGAGTCCGCCTCGCGGCTGAAGATCGAGATCGACTCGATGCCGACCGAGATCGACGAGGTCGAACGCCGCATCCAGCAGCTGGAGATCGAGCGCGAGGCCCTGAAGAAGGAGCGGGACGAGGCATCGGTTGCCCGGCGCGAGTCGATCGAGGCCGACCTCGCGGAGCTGCGCGAGCGCTCCGGGGAGATGAAGGCGCGCTGGCAGAACGAGAAGGGCGCGATCGAGGCGATCAAGGAGAACAAGGCGCGGCTCGAGGAGGCCCACCGCGAGGCCGAGCGCGCCGAGCGCGCCGCCGACCTGGAGGGCGCCGCCAAGCTCCGCTACGGGGAGATCCCGGAGCTGGAGAAGACGGTGGCCGATGCCGAGGCGCGGCTCTCCGAGCTTCACGCCGAGGGCGGCGACGATGCTGACCGAGGAGGTGACCGAGGAGGACGTCGCCCAGGTCGTCTCCAAGTGGACCGGGATCCCGGTGACCCGCCTGATGGAGGGCGAGGTCGAGAAGCTGATCCAGATGGAGTCCCGCCTGCACGAGCGGGTGATCGGCCAGGACGAGGCGGTCGAGGCGGTCTCCAACGCGCTGCGTCGCTCCCGCGCCGGGCTCTCCGACCCCGATCGGCCGATCGGCAGCTTCCTCTTCCTCGGGCCCACCGGGGTCGGCAAGACCGAGCTGGCGAAGGCGCTGGCCGAGTTCATGTTCGACTCCGAGCAGGCGATCGTCCGGCTCGACATGTCCGAGTACATGGAGAAGCACACCGTCGCCAGGCTGATCGGCGCCCCGCCCGGCTACGTCGGCTACGAGGAGGGCGGCCAGCTGACCGAGGCGGTGCGCCGCCGCCCCTACGCGGTGGTCCTGCTCGACGAGATCGAGAAGGCCCACCCCGACGTCTTCAACACGCTGCTGCAGCTGATGGACGACGGCCGCCTCACCGACGGCCAGGGCCGCACCGTCAGCTTCACCAACACGGTGCTGATCATGACCTCGAACGTCGGCTCGGATCGAATCGCCGGCGAGGCGGTGGACGAGCGCATCCGCGAGCAGATCGAGGAGGTGCTGGCGGCCACCTTCAAGCCCGAGTTCCTCAACCGGATCGACGACACGGTGATCTTCCACCGCCTCTCCAAGGAGGACATCGGCGAGATTGTCGAGCTCCAGGTCGCCCAGCTGGTCGGGCGGGTGCGCGAGCGCGGGATCGAGGTCGAGCTCAGCGAGGACGCCCGCACCCTGCTCGGCAACCTCGGCTACGACCCGACCTATGGCGCCCGGCCGCTGAAGCGGGTGGTGCAGAAGCAGCTGGTCGACAAGCTCGCCCTGCTGATCCTCGAGGGGGAGTTCGGGGAGGGTGACGCGGTCCGGGTCGATGCGGCCGGCGGCGAGCTGGTCTTCGAGAAGGCGGGCACCGAGGCCGAGAAGGCCGCCGCCTAGACGAATCTAAGGTCGAGTCGAGGGTGAGATGGGCGTATTTTCGGCCTCTCCCGAACCGCAGGGACGGTCCGTGCGGCCCGACAACACTTCCCGTCCGCTCGGGTGCGGCCCGCAACTTCACGAAATCAACACGTTTACGTCACCATGTGAGAGGCAGGATGCAGGCAGCGGGCGTTGCTGCGCGCGTCCAGCCGATCGATCTTCGATATTCAAGGGAGCGCGGGCAGGCTCCGACACAAGCTAGGTGAGATGGTGGATGGCGCCTATGCTCTGCCCGGAACGTGCTGAGATGACCGAGGCCCCGAACCGAGCACAGGACAAAGAAGCAGGCGAGAGCCTCCCGGGCGAACCCGGCGAGCCTTCCGGGCATGGCCCGGGGGTGCTGCGGCGCGCCGCCTGGGCGATCCAGGAGAAGGCTGATCTGGAAGGTCGGCGATGCCTTCCGCGCCGCAGGCGGCTGCGGTGAGGTGGCCGCTGGAGAGCGCCGCCTGGGGCCTTCGCAGCCGGGTCGCCTGGCCGCTCGAGGACGGCTACGAGCGCCGCGGGCCGGCCGGCAAGCTGGCGATCGCCGGAGCCGGGCTGCTGCTGCTCGCGGCGGTCGGGACCGCCGGGGCCTTCGTCGCGCACGACGGCTCCAGGTCGGAGGCCGCCTCCCCTCCGCGGGTCGTGGTCCCCACCCCGCCGCCGGTGGCCGCGGTGGTCCCGTCACGGCCGGCGAAGCAGGTCAAGGACACCCACGTGCTGAAGGGAGCGGCGCCGAGCTTCGGGCCGGAGGCCGACGCGGCCCCGACCGGCGCATCCGCCGTCGAAGGACGCGGTGCCGGCGGAGCCCTCGCAGGCCGGGTCGTCCTCCGGCGATTCGAAGCCGCCGGAGAAGGCGACGAACCTGGGGCCCGCCCCGCTGAAGGTCGCTCACCGCTTCGCCGGCGCCTTCGTCTCCTATGAGGTCGGCAAGACCAACCACCGGGTCCGAAAGGTGTTCCGGAAGACGGCGACCGAGCCGCTCGCCGACTCGCTGGTCAAGCGCCCGCCCCGGCAGCCGGCCTCGGTCAAGGTTCCGAAAGCCAGGGTGCTGAACGTCGTCCCCGGCCCTCGCCGCGGCGCTTCGGTCGCGGTCAGCGTCTCGCTGCTTCGGGTCGGCGCCACCAGCGAGCTGCGGCTGGAGCTCCAGCAGGTCGCCGACCAGTGGCTGGTCAGCGACGTGAGGGGCTGATGGGACGCATTCGCGCCGCCTTCGCGGCGGCCGCAACGGGGGCGGTGCTCCTCGCCGCGCAGAGCGCGCCAGCCGAGACGCCGCCCGCTGCCGACCCTTCCGCGGCCCTCGCCCCGACGACTCCCACCGCGCCCACCGGCTCGACCGGGACGGGCGTATCCCTCGGCACCGGCCCGGTTCAGCCGGGGACGACGATCGTCGCCCCTCCGCCGCGCAAGCCGAAGCCGAAGCCGAGCTCCGGCAACGGGGGCGGGGTATCGGCGCCCGAGCACGACGCCGGCGCCCAGAAGCACACCCACACCCCGCCCGGCCCGAGCGGCGGCACCGGGGCCAGCGCCACCGGCACAAACCCGTTCCCGCTGAACGCCCCCACTCCGTCCTTCGGTGCGCCCGGCGCGCCCAGCGCCTCCTGCACCACCACCTCCCCGCCGCCCGGGCTGCTGCCGATCTATCAGCGGGCCGCCGAGACCTACTCCCTGGGCCCGCAGGGTCCCGCCGTGCTCGCCGCGATCAACCAGATCGAGACCAACTTCGGCGAGCTCAACCAGGTCACCTCCTCGGCAGGCGCGGTCGGCTGGATGCAGTTCATGCCGTCGACCTGGGCCACCTACGGGGTGGACGCCAACGGCGACGGCCGCCGCGATCCCTACGACCCCGAGGACGCGATCTTCGCCGCGGCCTCCTATCTGCGGGCCTCAGGGATGCCTGCGGACACCGCCGGCGCGATCTTCTCCTATAACCACGCCGACTGGTACGTCTCCGAGGTGCTGGCCAACGCCGGCTGCTTCGGCTCGCTCGGCGGCAGCTCGTTCGCGCTCGAGCCCCAGGTCCAGGTCCTCTCCTGCAGCCCGGCGAAGGGCTGGGACGGGAAGATCCCCGGCGACTACCTGAACGCCTTCGAGTCCGCCGCCGGCCGCTACGGGCTGGGCGAGCGCGGAGTCTGGACACTGGCCGCTGTCGCCAGGCTCGAGTCGCGTTTCGGGCGGAGCATGAGCAAGGCCGAGCTGCGTCGCAGCGGCCCGCTCGGGCTCGACCCGACCGAGTGGAGGCGATACTCGGTCGACGGCGACGGCGACGGGGTCGTCAGGCACTCGAGCGTCGAGGACTCGGCGGCGACCCTGGCCCGCATCGCCTGGTCCCGGGGCGGGCTGAAGGCCGGCATCTTCACCCATAACCAGGCCCAGTGGTACGTCCAGGAGGTGCTCGACCAGGCCGACCGGATGGGGGGACGCTGCAAGGCGAGGACCGTCCCCTGGCAGATCCAGTTCCCCGACATCACCTCGAGCCCGATCAACTGGAGCAACCTGACCCTCTCCAACAGCCTCGAGAAGCACGACCTCGACAGCGGCGCGATCGACCCGAGGATCGTCGGGCTGATCGGGGCGATCACCCAGACGCACACGATCACCATCTCCGCGCTGCGCTCGGATCATTCGAAATACGCGTCGAGCGGCTATGTCTCCAACCACTACTACGGCCGGGCGATGGACATCGCAGTTGTCGACAGCGTGCCGTGTACAGATGTCTCCCCGGATGCTCCCTGCGGCCGGCTGGGTGAGACGCTCGCCCACCTGACCGGGCCCTCCCACCCGACCGAGCTGATCTACTGCTTCGACCTCGACGGTCCCGGCCCGGCCTGGGCGCAGGCCGATCACTGCGATCACGTCCACGTCGGCTTCGACGGCTGAGCAGCTCGACCGCGTCCAGCGGCTGCGAGGGTCTCCGCAGGAGAACTTCGCCTTCTTCTCCGACGCCCACAACCTGGAGGCGATCACGCCGCCGTGGCTGCATTTCCGGGTCCTCACCCCGGCGCCGATCGAAATGGGACCGGGGACACTGATCGACTATCGCCTGCGGCTCCACGGGATTCCAGTGCGCTGGCGGACCGAGATCCGCAGCTGGGAGCCCGGGGTGGGATTCCGCGATGTCCAGGTCCGCGGCCCCTATGCCCTCTGGGATCACACCCACAGCTTCGAACCCGACGGCCGTGGCGGGACGGTGATGCGCGACCGGGTCCGCTATCGGGTGCCCTTCGGGCCGCTGGGTCGGTTGGCTCTGAGACTCCTGGTGCGCCGAGATCTGGAGAGGATCTTCGACTACCGGGCGACCGAGATCGAGCGGGTCCTCGCCACCCGGGTCTAACCTTGGTCCGTGGGCCGGGTCTACGACGCCACCTGGGGTCGCTGCTTCGCCGCCTTCTACGACAGGAGCGTGAAGTCGATCGAGGACGCGGGGTTGAGGGAGACCCGGCGGCAGGTGCTCTCGGCGGCCAGCGGCCGGACAATCGACATCGGCTCCGGGACCGGCGCCAACATCGAGCTCTTCCCGGCCGCCGTCGAGGAGCTGGTGCTGGCCGAACCCGACCCGCACATGGCGGTGAGGCTGCGGCGCCGCCTCAGCGAGTCGGGCGCGCCGGCCGAGATCGTGGAGGCGCCGGCCGAGCAACTTCCGTTCGCCGACGCCAGCTTCGACACGGCCGTCTTCACGCTCGTCCTCTGCACCGTCTCGGACCCGGTTGCGGCGCTCGCCGAGACCGCCAGGATCCTCAAGCCGGGGGGCAGGATGCTGTTCGTCGAGCACGTCCGCTCGGAGGATCCGCGAGGGGCACGCTGGCAGGATCGGCTCGAGCGCCTCTGGGGCCTATTTGCCAAAGGCTGCCACCCCAACCGGGACACGGTTGCACTGATCAAGGCCTCACCGCTGGAGCTCGAAGGAGTCGAGCGCGACCGGATGCCGAAGGCAATCCCGATCGTCAGACCCTTGGCCCGCGGAGCCGCCTTGCGCCCGCTCCCATAACGTGAAAGAAACTGAACCGGAACCCCAGCCCCGATCGAGAGGAGCGCGATGCCCACCTACGTGATGCTGACCAACCTGACCGCCGACGGCGTCAAGACACTGAAGAACAATCCCGCCAGGGTGGGTGAGGTGAACAAGGAGGTCGAGCAGATCGGCGCCAAGGTCCTCGCTCAGTACGCGACCCTCGGCCGCTACGACTTCGTCACCATCGTCGAGGCACCCGACGACAAGACGATGGCCAAGGTCTCGGTCGAGCTCGGCTCCCGGGGAACGATGACCAGCCAGACGATGGCTGCGATGCCGGCGGAAGAGCTGGCGTCTGCGCTCTAGCGCGGCCGCCCGGAGCTCGATTTGAGGATCCTCGTCGTCGGAGGGGGCGGCCGGGAGCACGCGATCGTGCGGGCCCTGGCCCGCTCGGCGCACGCTCCTGAGCTGCTCTGCGCCCCCGGCAACGCGGGGATCGCCGCCGAGGCCGAGTGCCTGCCCGAGGTCTCGGCGACCGACACCGGGGCGATCGTCGAGGCCGCCGGCGCCGGCGTCGACCTGGTCATCGTCGGCCCCGAAGCGCCACTGGTCGAGGGCCTGGTCGACGCGCTCGAGGACGAGGGAATCCCAGCCTTCGGCCCCTCCCGACGGGCGGCGGCCCTGGAGGGATCGAAGGCCTTCGCCAAGCAGGTGATGTCGGCGGCCGGGGTGCCGACCGCTTCGCACACCCTGCTGGGCGATCGTGAGGAGGCGCTCGCGCAGATCTCCCGCGCCTCCTATCCCGCGGTGCTGAAAGCGGACGGGCTCGCCGCAGGCAAGGGGGTGATCATCTGTCCCGGAGAGCCGGAGGCCCGCGGGGCGGTCGAGGTCTTCTTCAGCGAGCGGCGCTTCGGGGAGACCGCTGTGGTCCTGGAGGAGTTCCTCGAGGGTGAGGAGCTCTCGGTGCTCGCCCTCTGCGATGGCGAGAACGTCGTGCCGCTTGCTCCGGCACAGGACTACAAGCGGATCTTCGACGGTGACCTGGGGCCCGAACACGGGCGGCATGGGCAGCTACTCGCCGGTCCCGGGGTTCGACCGGGCGGCGGTCGAGGAGATCGTCGATGTCGGTGCACGCGCCGATCGTCGCGGAGATGGCCCGTCGTGGGACGCCTTTCCACGGCGTCCTCTACGCCGGATTGATGATCGGCCCCTCGGGAGCCAGGGTGCTCGAGTTCAACACCCGCTTCGGGGATCCCGAGACCCAGGCGGTCCTGCCCCGGCTGCGCTCGGACCTCGTAGACCTCTGCGCGGCGGCGCGCGAGCCGGGGGGCTGGAAGGGGCCGAGGCCGGATTCGACGACGACTGGGCGGTGACCCTGGTCCTCGCCTCCGCCGGCTATCCCGAGTCTTCCTCGAGCGGGGATCGGATCAGCGGCGTCGAGGAGGCGGCCGAGATCGCCGAGGTGACCCACGCCGGGACGGCCGAGCGCGACGGCCGGCTGGTCACGGGCGGCGGCAGGGTGCTCAACGTGACGGCCATCGGGGCGACCCCGGCCGAGGCCCGCCGGCGCGCATACGATGCGGCGGGGCGCATCCACTTCGACGGGATGCAGCTACGAAATGACATCGCCGAGCGCGCCGTGGAGCGCGTCGGCCTGAACCGATGAGGACGACTTGAACGAGATCCCGGAGACCGAGGAGACGCAAGAGCCGGTGACGATGCCGGCGGTGGAGGAGGCGTTCGAGGAGATAGAGGTGGACGCGCCCCTTGTCGGCATCATCATGGGCTCGAAGAACGACAAGCCGAAGATGCAGCCCGCCGGCGAGGCGCTGCACGACGCCGGGATCCGCTACGAGGTGCGGGTGATGAGCGCCCACCGCGACCCGGACATGGTCCGTGACTACTGCTCGAACGCGCGCATGCGCGGGCTGCGGGTGATCATCGCGGGCGCCGGGATGTCGGCGGCGCTGCCCGGCGTCGCGGCCGCCCACAGCGACCTGCCAGTGGTCGGGGTGCCGATCTCCGGCAAGACCCTCGGGGGCCTCGACGCACTGCTCTCGGCGGTGCAGATGCCGCCGGGGGTCCCGGTCGCCTGCGTCGCGATCGACGGGGCCAAGAACGCCGGGGTGCTCGCAGCGAGAATAATCAACAGCTGACTTGACTGCGAGCAGGCCTAATACCCGGTGTTGGCGGCGAATCCCGCTTCGCATCCGGGGATGCCGGGGTGTCTAGGTGATCGCGCGCTATACGCGAGAGGAGATCGGCGGCGTCTGGTCGCCGCATCGCAAGATGGACTGCTGGCTGGCGGTCGAGCTGGCGGTGACCGACGCGCTCGCCGCCGAGGGGGTCGTTCCCGCGGAGGAAGCCGAGGCCTGCCGCTCGCGCGCCTCGTTCACGGTCGAGGCGGTCGAGGAACGCGAGCGGACGACCAACCACGACGTCGCCGCCTTCGTCGACGTGGTCGCGGCGCAGATCGGGCCCGAGGGGCGCTGGATCCACTACGGCCTGACCTCCTCCGACGTGCTCGACACCGCCCTCGCACTGCAGATCGAGCAGGCGGGGATCGTCCTCCTGCGTGGCGCGACGGCCTACCGTGACGCCCTGGTTCGGCGCGCCTTCGAGCATCGCGACACCCTCTGCGTCGGCCGCACCCACGGCGTCCACGCCGAGCCGACCACCTTCGGCCTGCGGCTTGCCGGCTTCGCCTTCGAGGCCGACCGCAACCTGGGGCGGCTGCGCCGCGCGGTCGAGGGCGCCGCGGTCGGAAAGCTCTCTGGGGCCGTCGGCACCTACGCCTCGCTCGGCCCCTCGATCGAGGAGAGGGTGATGCACTCGCTCGGGCTGCGCCGCGAGGACGCCTCGACCCAGGTGGTGCCGCGCGACCGCCACGCCGAGCTGCTCAGCGCGATCGCGCTTGCCGGAGCCGGGCTGGAGCGCTTCGCGACCGAGGTCCGCAACCTCCAGCGGACCGAGCTGCGCGAGGTGGAGGAGCCGTTCGGCTCCGGCCAGAAGGGCTCCTCGGCGATGCCCCACAAGCGAAACCCGATCCTCAGCGAGCGGGTCACCGGGCTCGCCCGGGTGCTGCGCGGCTACGCCCAGACCGGGCTGGAGAACGTCGCCCTCTGGCACGAGCGCGACATCTCCCACTCGGGCGCCGAACGGGTGGTGATCCCCGACGCGACCATCCTGCTCGACTACATGCAGTACGTGGCGACGATGGTGGTCGAGGGGATGCGGGTCAACACCGGCCGCATGCTGGGGATCCTCGAGCTGACCTCGGGAGCGCTGTTCAGCCAGCGGGCCCTGAGTGCCCTGGTCAGCTCCGGGATGGGCCGCGACGTCGCCTACCGGCTGGTCCAGCAATCCGCCCAGCAGGCCTTCGACACCGGCACCCCCTTCCGCGACCTGATCGGCGCCGCGGCGCCCGGGCTCGACCTCGACGCGGTCTTCGACTACAACGCCTACCTCACCCACCTGCCGGAGGTCTTCTCTCGGCTCGAGGCCCTGCGCGACTGAGCCCGCGCCGGGGGTTCCCCGGCTCAGTCGTCGATGAGGAAGATGGTGCAACCGGCGGCATTCCCTTCCCCGGCCTGGGTCGAGGCGTTGTCGTAGGCCTGATCGGCGCCGGCCTGGTCACCCTTCCCGGCCAGATAGTCGCCCTTCTCCTGCCAGTAGTTGGCGTTGTCGACGAGCGTCTGGCAGGTGCCGTCGGGGTCATCGTTCCCCTGCTGCCAGGTTCCGGTCTGCATCGCGACCGCTTTCCCGCCGACACCGGTCGGGAGCGAGAGGCCGCCGCGCAGAGAGGTCTTCGCGGCGCTGATCGCAAGGTTTGCGGGCGGCGCGGCCAGGACGGCGCTCGCGCCGGTGGCCGGAGCGAGGTGCGACTTGCCCGCCAGCGGTATGTGGTGGCGCTTGTGGTGGGCCGCCTTGCCGGCGCCGAGGGCGGGGGCGGCGATCAGTGCTGCGGCTGCAAGGGCGAGCCCGAGCACTGCGGTCAGGGTCCGTGCGATCTTCATCTCATTCCTCCGTAGGTCGAATTGACCCCGAGATCGTCGACCTCGATCCAGCTCCGGGCTAGGCCACCCAGGTGTGGATCCACTGCACCCCTTCGGCTGTCCCGATTCCCACCTGACCGAATCCGGCGCTAGGCCACGACCGACTGGCGAGCGGGGCGCCGGCCGGTGACGATCACCGGGGTTCCGCCCCGGGGCGAGAGGGTGACGTTGCGCCGCGCGACCTGCTCCGGCCGGGGGCTGGCCGGCCGCAGCTCGCAGCGGCCGAGCACCGATCGCAGGACGATCCGCATCTCGAACTCGGCGAAGGCGGCCCCGAGGCAGCGGCGCACGCCGCCGCCGAAGGGGATCCAGGAGTAGGTGTCGGGCGGGTCGTCGAGAAAACGCTCCGGCCGGAAGGCGAGGGGGTCGGGGTAGAGGTCGGGGCGGGTGTGGGTGAGCCAGATCGCCGGTGTGACGTCGGTGCCGGCGGGCAGGTCGAGGCCGTCGGCGCTCAGCTCCCGGCCGAGGCGGCGGCCGGCCAGGGGCACCACCGGCCGCAGGCGAAGCGACTCCGTGATCGTCGCCCGCAGATACTCCTCGCCGCCATCGTCGAGCTCCTCGCGAAGCCTGGCGAGCGGGGCTGGGTGGCGCAGCAGCATGTCGAAGCTCCAGGCGAGCGCAGTCGCGGTCGTCTCGTGCCCGGCCAGCAGCAGGGTCATCAGCTGGTCGCGGAGCTCGGAGTCCTCCATGCCGCTGCCGTCCTCGAAGCGGGCCGCGACCAGCGCGGAGAGGATGTCCTCGCGCGCCACCGAGGTCGGGATCGGCGCGCCGCTCGGCGATCTCGGCGTAGAGCTGCTCGTCGATCTCGCCCAGCAGTGCCTGGAACCGGGCCCATGGGCCGTGGTCCGGGACGCGCCTGGTGATCAGCGTCCCCAGCTGGGAGGCCGGCGCGGCGACGTCGGCGAGGACCTCGCCCAGCAGCGAGCGCAGCCTCTGCAGGCGGGCGGGGTCGCTGACGCCGAAGACGACACGGAGGATGACCTCGAGGGTGATCGCCTGCATCCGCGGATGGATCGGGAACTCCGAGCCGAGCGGCCAGCGCTCGATCTCGGCCTCGACCAGCTCCTCGACCAGCGGCTCATAGGAGCGCATCCGCTCGCCGTGGAAGGGCGGCAGCATCAGCTTGCGCCGGGCCAGGTGCTCGGCGCCCTCGAGCAGCAGGATCGAGCGGGGGCCCATGACCGGCTCGATCGCGATGACCCGTCCAGGGGGCAGGCCGTGGGCGCGCTCGGTGTAGAGCGCCCGGATCGCCTCCGGGTCGGAGATCATCACCATCGGCGTGCGGAAGCCGACGAAGGTGACGCTGAAGGAGTCCCCGTAGCGCCGCCGGCAGTCCTCCATGAAGGCGAGAGGGCGCCAGAACCAGCGCATCGTCTGCAGCAGCGGCGGGACGGTCGGTCCGGGCGGAAGCTTCACGGATATAGAGTCGCAGTCCGGCGGCAACGCCGCTTCAACGCGACCAGAAGGAGCGAGATGTCTGACTACACGGCGAAGAGGATCGACGACATGGAGTCGATCTACGGCGGCGCCTTCTTCCGCGCCCGGGCCTCCCTCGGAGCGTCCTCCTTCGGGATGGCGATCTTCGACCTTCCGCCCAACTTCGACGCCTACCCCGAGCACGACCACTCCGAGGACGGCCAGGAGGAGGTCTACCTGGCGCTGAACGGCTCGGCCCGGATGGAGATCGAGGGCGACGAGGTGACCCTTGACACCTCGACCCCGGTGCGGGTCGCGCCTGGGACGAAGCGGACGATCTCCACCGGCGATCAGCCGGTCCGGATCCTCGCGATCGGCGGCATCCCCGGCAAGCCCTACGAGGCGCCGCAGATCAGCGAGCTGGGCGAGCCCGATCCGCTTGCACAGTAGCTAGCATCGGCGGCGAGCGATGACGACGGCTATCGCCGACCTCAAGCTGCACTCCTCCGGCAAGGTCCGCGAGATCTACGAGCTCGACGACGACCTGTTGATGGTCGCCTCGGACCGGATCTCGATCTATGACGTGGTGATGCCGACGGCGATCCCCGAGAAGGGAAAGGTCCTCACCCAGATGTCGATCTTCTGGTTCGAGACGACCGGTGAGATCGTCCCCAACCACTTCATCTCCGAGGATGTCCCCGAGGAGGTCTCCGACCGCGCGATTCGGGTCCGCAAGCTGGAGATGTACCCGGTCGAGTGTGTCGTGCGCGGCTACCTCTCCGGCTCGGGCTGGAAGGAGTACCGGGAGAGTGGCGAGGTCTGCGGTATCCCGCTGCCGGAAGGGTTGCAGGAGTCCGACAGGCTGCCGGAGCCGATCTTCACTCCGGCGACCAAGGCCGAGGTCGGAGAGCACGACGAGAACATCGACTTCGAAAAGGCCGCCCGGATCGTCGGCGACCGCGGCCTGATGGCCGAGCTGCGACGGGTCTCGATCGATCTCTACAGCCACGCCGCCGAGCACTCCGCCGAGCGCGGGATCATCCTCGCCGACACGAAGTTCGAGTTCGGGCGCCACGCCGGCGCCGAGGTCGTGCTCGCCGACGAGGTGCTGACCCCGGACTCCTCGCGCTTCTGGCCTGCCGACCGCTACCAGCCCGGCCGCTCGCAACCCTCCTTCGACAAGCAGTACGTCCGCGACTGGGCCGACGAGGCGGGCTGGGACCACAGCCCGCCGGCGCCGCAGCTGCCAGCCGACGTGGTCGAGCAGACCCGCGCCAAGTACGTCGAGGCCTACGAGCGGATCACGGGGCGCAGCTTCTGAGGGCCCGGGTGCTGATCCGGCCCAAGGAGGGGATCCTCGATCCCCAGGGAAAGGCCGTCGAGCGGGCGCTGCCGGCGCTCGGGTTCGAGGGGGTCGAGCACGTCCGGGTCGGGCGGATGGTCGAGCTCGAGGCCGAGAGCCCCGATCGCCTCGACGAGCTCTGCGAGAAGCTCCTGGCAAACCCACTGATCGAGGACTACGAGATAGAGCGCCTGTGATCTGGGGGGTGCTCCAGTTCCCCGGGTCCTGCGACGAGCGTGACGCGCTGCATGCCTGCTCGCTGAGCGGCGAGGCGCGGATGATCTGGCATCAGGAGCGCGAGCTCGGCGGCGTCGACGCGGTCGTCGTGCCGGGGGGCTTCTCCTACGGGGACTACCTTAGAGCCGGAGCGCTGGCGCGGTTCTCCCCGGCGATGGAGGCGGTGGCCCGCTTCGCCGCCGAGGGCGGGCCGGTGCTCGGGATCTGCAACGGCTTCCAGGTGCTCTGCGAGTCCGGCCTGCTTCCCGGCGCGCTGCTCGCCAACGACGGCATCCGCTTCGTCTGCCGCCAGGTCGAGCTGGTCGCCGAAGGGGCCGACTCGCCGTTCACCGCCGGGATCGGCGCGGGCGAGCGACTCTCGATCCCGGTCAAGCACGAGAGCGGGCGCTACTTCGCGCCTGGCCCTGTACTCGATCAGATCGAAAGCGGCGGCAAGGTCGCCTTTCGCTACGCGCCCGGCCAGAACCCGAATGGCTCGAGCCGTGAGATAGCCGGGGTCATCAACGAGGCGGGCAATGTCCTTGGAATGATGCCCCACCCTGAGCATGCCGTCGACCCGCTGACCGGCTCCGCCGACGGCCTGCGCCTGTTCGAGAGCGTCGCCGGGGCGCCGGCGTGAGCGCCGTGGCCGAGCGCGCAAATCGGCCCGTAGCCCACCGCGAGCTCGGCCTCACCGACAGGGAGTACAGCCGCATCTGCGAGCTGCTGGGCCGCGAGCCGAACGGGGTGGAGCTGGCGATGTTCTCCCTGCTCTGGTCAGAGCACTGCGCCTACAAGCACTCGCGAAAGCTGCTGCGGCGGCTGCCGACCGAGGGCGAGCGGGTGGTGTTCGGGCCGGGGGAGAATGCCGGCGCGGTCGACGTCGGCGCCGGCTACGCGGTCGCCTTCAAGGTCGAGTCCCACAACCACCCCAGCGCGGTCGAGCCCTTCCAGGGAGCGGCGACCGGCGTCGGCGGAATCCTCCGCGACGTCTTCGCGCTCGGGGCACGGCCGATCGCCGTGCTCGACTCGCTGCGCTTCGGAGAGCTCGACTCGGGTCGCTCGCGCTACCTGCTCGACGGGGCCGTCCGCGGGATCGCCCACTACGGCAACTCGATCGGCGTCCCGACCGTCGGCGGGGAGATCTACTTCGAGGCGCCCTACGAGCAGAGCTGCCTTGTCAACGCGATGTGCGTCGGCCTCGCCCGCCAATCGGAGATGGTCAGGGCCGCCGCCGCGGGGGTGGGCAACGTCGTCGTGATCTTCGGCGCCTCCACCGGTCGCGACGGGATCGGCGGCGCCTCGGTGCTCGCTTCCGCCGAGCTCGATTCCGAGGACGACTCGAAGCGCCCCAGCGTGCAGATCGGCGACCCCTTCGAGGAGTCGAAGCTGCTCGAGTGTTGCCTGGAGCTGCTCGCCGAGGGGCTGCTCGTCTCCCTCCAGGACCTCGGCGCCGCCGGGCTGACCTCCTCGGCCGGCGAGATGGCCTCGGCCGGAGAGGTCGGCATCGAGATCGACGTCGCTCGGGTCCCTCTGCGCGAGGAGGGCATGGAGCCGTTCGAGGTGATGGTCTCCGAGTCACAGGAACGGATGCTGGCAGTGGTCGAGCCCGGGGACGTCGGCGCCGTGCTGGAGCGCTGCGAGAAGTGGCAGGTGGGGGGCGCGGCGATCGGCGAGGTCACCGACAGCGGACACTTCCGGGTGCTGCGCGACGGCGAGGAGGTCGGCGATGTCCCGGTCGGCGCCCTGGTGGACGGCTGCCCACTCTACGACCTCGCCCCGGCCGAACCCGATGGCTGGATCTACGGCAACCGGGCGACGATCGACGCCGACGCCGACGCCGCCGGTTTGCTTCGCGCCCTGCTCGCCTCCCCCAACATCGCCTCGAAGCGCTGGGCGTATGAGCAGTACGACTCGATCGTCGGCTCGCGCACGGTGCGACGCCCGGGCGCCGCAGACGCCGCAGTGCTCCAGATCCCCGAGGCGGACAAGGCGATCGCGGTGGCGATCGACGGCAATGGGCGGCGGGTCGCCTGCGACCCCTACCGGGGCACGGTCGAGGCGGTGCTGGAGTGCGCCCAGAACCTCGCCTGCGCCGGGGCGGAGCCGCTCGGGCTGACCAACTGCCTCAACTTCGGCAACCCCGAGAAGCCGGGCCCCGCGTGGCAACTCGAGCGCTCGGTGGCAGGTCTCGCCGACGCCTGCGAGGCGCTGGGAGTGCCTGTGGTGGGCGGCAACGTCTCCCTCTACAACGAGGGGCCCGACGGACCGATCTATCCGACCCCGGTGGTCGGCATGGTCGGCGAGGTGCCGAGTGCGGAGCTGGCAGGCGCCGTCGGAATGGGGTTCTCGGGCGAGGGCGACGCAATCGCACTGGTCGGGCCCTATGCACCCTCGCTGGCCGGCTCGGAGCTGGCGAAACTTCGCGGGGAGCTCGACTCCGGGCTTCCAGGGTTGGAGATCGGAGCGGTCGAGGCCGCGATCGCAGCTGTGCGCGAGGCCGTGCGAGCGGGATCGGTCTCCTCCGCCCACGACGTCAGCGACGGCGGCCTTGCCTGCGCGATCGCCGAGTGCGCGATCGCGCGGTGGGGTCGGTTGCCAGGTCGATCTCGACCCGCTGGTCGAGGCCCGCGGCAGCTCCGGGGAAAGCGCCCTGTTCGGGGAAGGGCCGGGCGGATTCATCGTCAGCGGCGAGCGCTCGAAGCTGGAGACGATCGCCGATCGGGGCGTCGAGGTGCTGGTGATCGGCGAGGCCGGCGGAGAGGTGATCGCGATCGGCGCCGCCGAGCTCAGACTCTCGGTGGCGCTGAGGGAGGCCCGGAGTGCCTGGGAGTCGCTGGCGGCGCTGGCCGAACCCGACCGCTAGGCAACAGCACGCGGCCGCCGTCGAGTGGATGATTTGTGGAGATATGGACCTGTTTTCGTCCACTCGAACGGGTGGGGGCGAATCCTGCGCCGCTGCTACCCTGCTCTCGCAGGCAACCGCCTGCGCCTCCCGACCACTTTCCAGGGCAGATCGCCTCGAAAGACTTGACCGAGCGGCCTCCATTCGATGACCGCGAGGGCCCGCGCGATGAGTGCGGCGTCTTCGGCGTCTACGCACCCGGGCATGACGTCTCCAGGCTGGCCTACTTCGGCCTCTACGCGCTCCAGCACCGGGGGCAGGAATCGGCCGGGATCGCCACCTGCGAGGGCGGGCACATCACCACGATGCGCGACGCCGGCCTCGTCTCGCAGGTCTTCGACGAGGAGAAGCTGCGGGCGCTCGAGGGGGACATGGCGATCGGACACGTGCGCTACTCGACCACCGGTGGCGGCTCCTGGGAGAACGCCCAGCCGGTCTGGCGCGATGACGGGCGCGAGCTGGCCCTTGCCCACAACGGCAACCTGACCAACGCAGTCGATCTCTACAGCGGCCTGCGCCGCAAGGGCCTCGACTTTCGCGGCACCTCGGACTCCGAGATCATGGCGGCGCTGCTCTCCTCCAACTACGGCCGCTTCATCGAGGACGCGGTGGCCGACGTGATGCCGAAGCTGCGCGGCGCATACTCGACCGTGGTGATGACCAAGCACGCGATCGTCGCCTTCCGAGACCCGTTCGGGGTGCGGCCGCTCTCCCTGGGCAAGCTCGGGGACCGCTACGTGGTCGCCTCGGAGAGCTGCGCCTTCGACATCATCGGCGCCAAGCTGCTGCGCGAGGTCGCCCCGGGCGAGATGGTCTCGCTGAGCGAGCGGGGGATCGAGACCCGCCAGGTGGTCGAGTCCGAGCGCACCGCGATCTGCGTGTTCGAGCACATCTACTTCTCCCGTCCCGACAGCCGCCTGGAGGGCAAGGTGCTGCAGCAGGTCCGCGGGCGGATGGGCGAGATCCTCTGGCGCGAGGCGCCCGCCGACGCCGACCTGGTGATCTCGGTGCCAGACTCGGGCAACCCCGCCGCGGTCGGCTACGCCCGCGCATCCGGGCTGCCCCGCGACGACGGCCTGATCAAGAACCGCTACGTCGCCCGCACCTTCATCCAGCCGGGACAGGAGCTGCGAAAGCGTGGCGTGAGGATGAAGTTCAACCCGCTGCCCGAGATCGTGGCCGGCAAGCGCCTAGTCGTAGTCGACGACTCGATCGTGCGCGGCAACACCACCCGCCAGATCGTCGAGATGCTGCGCGACGCAGGCGCGGAGGAGGTCCACCTGCGGATCTCGGCGCCGCCGATCCGCCACCCCTGCCACTACGGCGTCGACATGCCCGCACGCGAGGACTTCGTCGCCCACGAGCGCTCGATCGATCAGATCGCCACGGAGATCGCCGCCGACTCGCTCGCCTACCTCTCCCTGGCGGGTGTATACGAGGCGGTCGGCACCGAGGCGGAGACGCACTGCGACGCTTGCTTCAGCGGCCACTATCCGCTGGGCGACGATCCCGACGAGGCCGACGGGAAGTTCACGCTCGAGCAGCTCGCGGTCGTCGCCGCGGGGCAGTAGTAGCCGAGCACTCCGCGCTTGGCGGGCGAGGCCTTCAAGCTCTGCGTCCTCGCCTCCGGCACCGGTACCAACCTGCAGGCAATCCTCAACCAGCTCCACCACTCCGGAGCGGTCGAGGTCGTCGGGGTTGCCTCCGACAAGCCGGCCGCGCCGGCGCTCGACCGCGCCCGCGACGCCGGGATCGCCGCGGAAGCCTTCCCCGGCGGCTCGCACGCCGACCGTGCCGAGCGCGATGCCGCGATGGCGGAATGGCTGGCGGCGCTCGCACCCAACCTGTTGGTACTCGCCGGCTACATGCAGCTGCTCTCGCCGGCCTTCGTGGGGCGCTTTGCGGGGAGGCTGATCAACGTCCACCCTGCGCTGCTCCCCTCCTTCCCGGGACTGGACGCGGTCGGTCAGGCGCTCGAGCACGGGGTGAAGGTGACCGGGGTGACCGTCCACTACGTCGATGAGGGGGTCGATTCGGGCCCGATCATCCTGCAACAGCCCGTGCCGGTGCCCGCCGACCGGGACCGCGCCGCGCTCGAGGAGGAGATCCACCGGATCGAGCACTCGCTGCTGCCGCGGGCAATCGGGATGATCGCCGCGGGCAGGGTTAGGATCGACGATCGCAACCCCCGAGTGGTCGTAATCGATGAGTGACGCCCCCGCAGAGACCCGGACCGAGCCTGTCAGCGACGGCTCGGTCAGGGTGCGCCGCGCGCTGGTCTCCGTGTCCGACAAGACCGGGGTCGCCGACTTCGCCAAGGGGCTGGCGGCGCTCGGGGTCGAGATCCTCTCCACCGGAGGCACCGCGGGCGTGCTGCGCGATGCCGGGGTCGAGGTGGTCGACGTCTCCGCGTTCACAGGCCAGGAGGAGATCCTCGACGGGCGGGTCAAGACCCTCCACCCCCGGCTTCATGCGGCGCTGCTGGCGCGCCGAGACGATCCCGCCCACCGCCAGACCCTGGAGCGTCAGGGGATCGAGCCGATCGACCTCGTCTGCGTCAACCTCTATCCGTTCGAGCAAACGGTCGCCCGCGGCCAGGTAGATCCCCGGGTCGCGATCGAGAACATCGACATCGGCGGGCCGACGATGATCCGCGCCGCAGCGAAGAACCACGATGGCGTCGCGGTGGTTGTCAAGCCCGAGTCCTACGACGCGGTGCTCGCCGAGCTGGAGGAGTCCGGGGGCGAGATCTCGCAATCGACCCGCCACTGGCTCGCCAACGAGGCCTTCGCCCAGACGGCCCGCTACGACGCGGCGATCAGCGCCTGGTTCTCGACCCACTACGAGGATTTCCCCGAGCATCTCGCGGTCGCTTACGAAAAGGTGCTCGACCTCTCCTACGGCGAGAACCCCCACCAGCGCGGAGCGCTCTATGCGGAGGTCGGCGCCGGCAGCCACGTGCTCTCCCGGGTCTCGAAGCTTCACGGCCGAGCGCTCTCGTTCAACAATGTCCTCGACCTCGACTCCGCACGCCGCCTGGTCGCAGACTTCGACCAACCAGCCTGCGTGATCGTCAAGCACAACAACCCCTGTGGGGTGGCGATCGGGGCAGGCGGCCTCGCTGCCTACCAGAAGGCGCTCGCCTGTGACCCGATGTCGGCGTTCGGGGCGGTGATCGCGCTCAGCCGCCCGGTCGAGCGGGAGCTCGCCGAGGCCCTCAACGAGAACTTCGTCGAGGTGCTGATCGCGCCCGCCTACGAGGAGGACTCGCTCGAGGTGCTGCAGAGCAAGGAGGCGATCCGGATCCTCCGGGACGAGGAGCCCCTCCCGGCCGACCCCCGGGAGCGCGACGCCAAGCGGGTCCGCGGCGGGTTGCTGATCCAGGACCGTGACGGCGACCCGGAGCCGCGGGAGCTGATGGAGGTGGTGACCGAGACCCAGCCCGACGAGGCCCAATGGCGGGACATGATCTTCGCCTGGACCGTGGTCCGGCAGGTGCGCTCGAACGCGATCGTGATCGCCAAGGACGGGGCCACCCTGGGGATCGGCGCGGGGCAGATGAGCCGGGTGGACTCGGTCCGCCTGGCGGTGGAGAAGTGCCGCGAGGCGCGCGGCGCCGGCGCCGGCGCTGACCTGGCGGGCTCGGCGCTCGCTTCGGACGCCTTCTTTCCCTTCGCCGACGGGCCCGAGGTGGCGATCGAGGCAGGTGCGAGGGCGGTGATCCAGCCCGGCGGCTCGAAACGGGACCGCGAGGTGATCGAGACCTGCGATGCGGCCGGGGTGACGATGGTCTTCACCAAGCACCGCCACTTCCGCCACTAGCCTCGGACAGCAGTGCCCCCCCGGGGACTCGAACCCCGTCTTCGAGCTTAAAAGGCTCGCTGTCTAACCAGTTGACTTAGAGGGGCCGCCGGATTCTGGCAGGCGAAGGATGGCGAGGGGCGACGCGGGTGCTCTCAGAGCGTCTCAAGCACCTCTGCTGCGGCGCGGTAGCCGGACTGGATCGCGCCGTCCATATATCCGGTCCACACGGTTGCGGTCTCGGTGCCGGCCCAGTGGATCGGCCCGACCGGGCGTCGCAGGGCCTCACCGTAGTCGAGCAGGACGCCGGGTGGCATGTAGCCGACGTAGCAGCCGCCGCTCCAGCGCTCCTCGGCCCAGCTCTTCTCGATGTAGCGGCGGGGGTGGGCGGCTCCCGACCCGAAGTAGCGGACGAAATCGGAGATGATCGCGGCCCGGCGGGCCTTCCTCGAGCGGGTGCCCCAGATGCGGGCCTGCTGACCCTCGATGAAGCCGAGGAGGATGCCGGGGCTGCCCGAGGGCGGGGTGTTGTCGAAGGTCACTCGGGTGGCGCCGATGTCGCTCGTCGCCTGGCCGGTGAGCCCGGCGTCGCGCCAGAAGGGGCGATCGTAGATCGCCAGACACTTGATCACCGATCCCATCGGGACGCGCTGGGTGAGCTGTGCGCGAAGCGCGGGGAGCCCGGGCTGGTAGTGAATCTGGCCCGCGAGGGTAGGAGGGACGGCGACGATCACCCGCTTGGCACGCCAGGTCCCGCTCGGCGTCTGCACCTCGACGCCGCCGCGCCGATGGTCGATCCTCACAACCGGCGACCTGAGGACGAGGCTGCGCCCGAGCCGCCTCGCCAGCTGCAGGGAGATCTTCTGCGAGCCGCCGACAACCCGCGACTCCTGTGCGCCGCCGGCGACGTTGATCAGGTTGTTGAAACTCCCTCCGGAGCGGATGTAGAAGAGAACGTGGAGCAGGGAGAGGTCGCGAGACTCGGCCGCGAAAACCGCGGCTATCGAGAGGTCGATCAGGTCGCGCGCCTCCTCCTGGGTGGTGTTGGCGAGCTTGAATGTCTCGAAGGTCTGCCCGTCCCAATCCTGCGCATGCGGAGCCGTCCACGGCCGGTCCAGCGGCACCTCCTGCGCCATCTGGTCGAGCTTGCCGAGAAAAACGGCGAGCTCGACCAGGCTCGGGGTGTCGGCCGGGGGGATCGCTCCGGTGTAGGTCTTCAGCTTCTGCGCCGCGTCGGAGCGGTAATAGACGTTCTCGCCAGAGTTGTAGGTGGGGAAGATCTTCAGGCCGAGCTTCTCGATCAGCTTCAGCACGCGGTCCTGGGTTGGCCCCACCCACTGGCCGCCGATCTCGACTACCTTGCCGCCGCCGAGCTCAAAGTTCAGGGTGCGCCCGCCGACCCGCTCCCGTGCCTCGAGAAGCGCCACCGAATGACCCTTGCCTCGGAGCCGGCGCGCCGCGCTGAGCCCCGCCAGGCCCGCCCCGACCACGACCACGTCGACCCGCTTGCGATGGCCGGCGGCGGCCGCTCCGGGCACCGAGCCCGAGGCGTAGCCGGCGGCGCCCGCGGCCGCCCCGCCGATCAGGCGGCGGCGGGTCAGGCCGCTTTCCCTCTCGCCCCTTCTCTCCGCCACGCCCTGAGTTTATGAGAGGTCCGGCAATCCCTGCTCCGGAGTCGAGGCTTCGGCGTGGAATCTCCTCGGAATACGCCCGGCCCGCCGCGCCTCGTAGCCGGCTTCCACGGCGCCGCGCATCGCGGAGGCCATCCGCACCGGCTCGGCGGCCAGGGAGACAGAGCTGGCCAGCAGCACCCCGTCGCATCCCAACTCCATCGCCAGGGCTGCATCCGATGCAGTGCCGATCCCGGCGTCGAGGATCACCGGGACCTCGGCGTGCTCGACGATGATCGAGAGGTTGTAGGGGTTGCGGATTCCGGCGCCCGAGCCGATCGGCGAGCCGAGCGGCATCACCGCCGCACAGCCGGCCTGCTCCAGCCTGCGGGCGAGGACGGGGTCGTCGTTGGTGTAGGGAAGCACAGTGAATCCCTCCCCGACCAGGGTCTCGGCCGCCTCCACCAGCTCGACCGCGTCCGGCAGCAGGGTCCGGTCGTCGCCGACCACCTCCAGCTTGACCCAATTGGTCTCCAGCGCCTCCCGGGCAAGCCGCGCCGTGCGGACCGCGTCGCGGGCGGTGAAGCAGCCGGCGGTATTGGGGAGGGCGAACAGGTCGAGGCGATCGAGCACCTCGATGACGGAGCCCTCGGCCAGCGGGTCCACACGGCGCATCGCGACCGTGACGATCTCGGTCCCGGACTCCTCCAGCGCCCGCTCCATCTGCTCCAACGAGCGGAAACCACCGGTCCCGAGGATCAGCCGCGAGCGCAGTTGCCGCCCCGCGACCGCCCAGCCCACCCCGGACTCGGCCGGGGAGGCCTCGGGGGCCGAGCCGGAGGCCGCCTCCGCGCCGCCCTGGATCGCTGCCAGCACCTCGACCCTCTGGTCCGGCGCCAGGGCGGTGGCAGCCCAGACCGCTCGGGGCAGGACCTCTCCGTCGAGCGCCACGGCGACGCCGCGTCCCTCGCTGGTCCCACTGGCCCGGACCGCGTCTTCGACGCTCGCCCCCTCCGGCAGCTCGAGGGGTTCGCCGTTCAGCTCGACCCTCATGCCGCGACCCCAGCGCCGGACAGGAGCCGCGTCACCCGCTCGGCTGTCAGCGGCGCGAGCAGGACGCCGTTGCGGTGGTGCCCTGTCGCCAGGACCAGGCCCTCGAGCGCTCCCGGGCCGATTATCGGAAGGTTGTCGGGCGTCCCCGGGCGAAGGCCCGCCGCCGCGTCCTTGAGCTCGAGCTCGGCGATCTCGGGAAGCAGGCGATAGGCCTCGCGCAGCAGCTCATGGACGGCGCCGGCCGTGACCCGGGTGTCGAATCCCTGCTCCTCCATGGTCGCCCCGACGATCAGCCTGCCGTCGGCCCGCGGTACCAGGTAGACGCGCTCCGAGGTGACGATCCGGCCGCAGACCGGCTCCGCGCCCGCCAGCTCCAGGGCCTGGCCTTTGACCGGGCGCACCGGCGGCCGCGCCTCGGCCGGCAACCAGGGCGCCTGGCCGGACCAGGCGCCCGTCGCCATCACCACTGCCGCCGCGCGCAGCTCTTCCGTCGCCGTCGCCACGCCCTCGATTCGGCCACCGTTGATCAGGCCCCTGAGGATTTCGCAGCCGTCGAGAATCTCGACGCCCTCGGCGAGGGCCGCGGTCAGCAGGGCCTCCGAGAGCGCCCGCGGATCGACGACGGCGTCCCCGGGTTCGTGGATCCCGCCGTAGAGCGAGGGGGCAAGCCCGGGCTCGAGCCGGCGGCACTCGCGGGGGGAGAGGCGCTCGCTGTCGAAGCCGAGCGAGCGCTGCAGCTCCTGCTCCCGCTCGAGCTGCACGGCCTCGTCGCGATCGAGAGCGACGTGGAGCCCGCCGCAGCGCGCGTAGCCGACCTCGAGCCCGGTGGCCCGCTCGAGCTCCTCGACGAAATCCGGATAGAGCCTCGCGCTCGCGGTGGTCATCTCCAGCAGGCGGCTCTCGCCGAAGTCGAGTTCGCCGACGGGAGCGAGCATCCCGGCGGCCACTCGGGTGGCTGCGCCGGCCGGGCGGGCACGGTCGACGAGGGCGACGTCGGCGCCCTCCCGCGCGGCTCGCCAGGCGCAGGCGAGGCCGATCACGCCGGCGCCGGCGATGATCGCGTCGTAGCTGTGCTTCTTCGATGGTGCGTGCACCTCGCTCCTTCGGAGCCGTGCCACGGGATCCCTGCGCCGGCATTACCCGGATCAGGTTCTTACGGTCGGCGGCGCCATAGCCGCCCTCTCAGCCCCGTGGCTGGCGGGCTCCCGTCTCTGAAAATCCTACCCGCACCGGCCCAGTTCCGACCCGGGCCGCGATAATCGGTACATGCCCGGTCCCGCCCATGCGCCCAAGCTATGAGCCTTGCGAGCCCGGAGGCCGCCGGTCCGCTTCGCCGCGAGCGGCTGCGCACCGCGCGCCTCTATTTCGTCTGTGAGGCGGAGCCGGGCGGCGAGGATCCCGAGCCGTTGCTGCGGGCGGCCCTGACCGGGGGCGTCGACATCGTCCAGCTCCGCGACAAGGGCGCGACCCGCCGCACCCTGGAGATCGCCGGGCAGACCTTCCGCCGCCTCTGCGACACCTACAGCGCGCTGTTCATCGTCAACGACGACCCCAGCCTGGCCCGCGCCTGCAACGCCGACGGGGTCCACGTCGGCCAGGACGACGTCGCCGTCGCCGAGGCCCGGGAGATGCTCGGCCCGGACGCGATCATCGGCCTCTCGACCCACTCCGAGCAGCAGATCGCCGACGCGGAGGGGGTCGATTACATCAGCGTCGGCCCTGTCTGGGAGACGCCGACCAAGCAGGGTCGTCCGGCGGTCGGCCTCGAGTTGGTGCGCTTCGCCGCCGAGCGCTCGAGCTTCCCCTTCTACGCGATCGGGGGCATCGACCCCAGCAGGGCGCCGGAGGTGGTGGAGGCCGGCGCCTCGCGTCTCTGCGTGGTGCGGGCGATCCGCGACGCCGAGGACCCCGGAGGCGTGGCGGCGGCCCTGCGCCAGGCCTTCTCCGACAGGGAAATCGCTCCCGGTGGCTGACCGCGAGGCCAAGCGGACCGAGCGTCGCAAGCGAAAGCAGCGCGCGGCACGGGCGACGGGCGACGCCGGGCCGGACGCGATGCAGCGCGGCTACGCCAAGGCCGAGGTGCGGAATCGCGAGGCTCGCGAGGCGCTGCCGCCCCTGGGGCAGGGTGAACGGCCGCCGGTGGTCACGGTCGGCGCCTGCTTCGCAGCGCTGATCGCGATCGTCTTCTGGATTTCGAGCGGCGTCGCCCTGTTCAGCGACGCCACCGTGAACGGCAAGCAGCCCAACCCGGCACCGTTGGCGCTGTTCGCGCTGATCATGAGCGCGATGGCCTGGGGGATGTGGAGAGCCCGCTACTGGGCCGTGCTCGGATTCCAGATGCTGCTGGTGCTGTTCCTGCTCGCCGCGGTCGCTGGAATCGTCAACGCCAGCACCTGGCTTCAGATCGCCGGCACCACCGTTCTGATATTCGGCGGCGGCGCCCTCTTCTTCTTCATGGTCAAGGCGCTGGCGCGGATCCAGATGCCCGAGCGCCCCGGTCAGCGCTGATCGGCCGTCCGATAGGCTCGCGCCCGATGGCAGACCCCTTCGACGTGATCGTGATCGGCGGCGGGCCGGGCGGCTACGTCGCCGCGATCCGCTCGGCTCAGCTCGGCCGGAAGACTGCCGTGGTCGAGCGCGACAAACCGGGGGGCCGCTGCCTCAACTACGCCTGCATCCCGGCGAAGACGATGCTGCACACCGCCGAGCTGCTCGACCATGCTCGCAACAGCGCCGAGCTCGGGCTGGTGGTCGAGGGGGCATCGCTCGACTGGGAGGCGCTCGGCAAGCGCCGCGCCAAGGTCTCGGAGTCGCTCGCCGGCGGCGTGAAGATGCTCTGGGACAAGAACAAGGTTGAGATGATCGCCGGGCAGGGGTCGCTGACCGCGGACGGCAACGTCGAGGTCGACGGCCAGACCTACGAGGCCGGCAGCGTCGTCCTCGCCACCGGCTCTGTGGCGCTGCCGATTCCCGGGGTCGAGTTCTCCGAACGCGTCGTCGACACCTGGGGCGCCTGGTCGCTGCCCGAGCAGCCGGAGAGGATCGCGGTGGTGGGGGCCGGCGCCTCCGGCTCGGAGATCGCCTCCGCCTACGGGCGCTACGGCACCGAGGTGCTGCTGATCGAGATGCTTCCCCAGATCCTCCCGGCCGAGGACAAGGATGTGGTCACGGGTGGTCGAGCGCGCCTTCAAGAAGCAGAACATCACCGTCTCCACCGGCACCCCGGTCGAGAACGTCGAGGCGGGCAAGAAGTCGGTCAAGTTCAGCTACGGCGATCAGTCGGCGGAGGTCGACTACCTCTGCATCGCCGGCGGCCGCGCTCCGGACGTCGAGGGGCTGGGTCTGGGCGAGGCCGGGGTGGAGACCGAGGAGAACGGTCGAATCCGGATCGACGAGTTCCAGAAGACCAGCAACGACAAGGTCTACGCGATCGGCGATCTGGTCCGCGGCCCGGCGCTCGCCCACAAGGCGATGGAGGAGGGGGTGGTCGCGGTCGAGCGCGCCGCCGGCGCGCCGACGCACCCGGTGGACGTCGATCTGGTCGCGGGGGCGACCTTCTGCCACCCCCAGGTCGCCAGCGTCGGGCTGACCGAAGCTGCCGCAAAGGAGGCCGGGCTCGAGGTCAAGGTCGGCAGGATGAAGCTCGGTGGGGTCGGCGCGGCGACCGTCTACGACGACCGCGACGGGATCGTCAAGCTGGTGGTCGACTCCCGCTACGGGGAGATCGTCGGCGCCCATGTGGTCGGCAACCGGGCCTGCGACATGATCGCCGAGCTGGTCGCAGTGATGGCGCTCGAGGGCGGCTACGAGGAGCTCGCCAGGATCATCCACCCTCACCCGACGATCTCCGAGGCGGTGCTCGACGCCGCCCGCGCGGTGGATGGCTGGGCAACCCACGCCTGAGCGCCCGGTCTTCTACTTCGACCTCGGGTCCCCCTACGCATACCTCGCCGCGGAGCGGATCAGCGGGCTGTTCTCCGAAGCCGGGCTCGAGCAGCCCGAATGGCGGCCGATCCTGCTCGGCGGCCTCTTCCGGCGCTTCGGCCGCGATTCCTGGGCAAACGGACCCGGCCGCACCGAGGGCATGGCCGAGGTCGAGCGGCGGGCGTCGGCCTACGGGCTGCCGCCGATCGAGTGGCCGAGCCCGTGGCCTGGCAACACCCTGCTGGCGATGCGGGCCGCGACCTTCGCCAAGCAGACCGGGCGCACGGTCTCCTTCGCCCTGGCGGCCTTCCGCCAGGCCTTCGCTGCGGGGCTCGATCTGAGCGAGGCGGACGGAGTGCTGATCGCGGCCGCCGCCTGCGAACTCCATCCGCGGGCCCTGCTGAAGGCGACCGGGACCGCCGGTGTGAAGGACGAGTTGAAGGCGGCGACCGAGGCCGCCGGGGACCTCGGTGTGCGGGGAGTCCCGAGCCTTCTGGTCGGCGGGGAGGTGTTCTGGGGCGACGATCGGCTGGAGCAGGGAACCGAGGCAGCCGCGCGCGCCGCCTGAGATAAGGTGGCCAGGAGAGTCTTGGCCGATCAGAACAGCACGAAGCACGACCTGCCGGAAGCGGCCACCTGCTACGAGCTGCTCGAGCAGATGGCGCTGATCCGGCGCTTCGAGGAGGAGGCCGGGAGGCAGTACCAGAAGGCCAAGGCAGGGGGGTTCCTGCACCTTGCGATCGGCGAGGAGGCGACGATCGTCGGCACCGCCTCGGTGATGCGCGACGAGGACTACCTGATCGGGACCTACCGCACGCACGGACACGCGATCGCCCGCGGTACCCACCCCAACAACGTGATGGCCGAGCTGTTCGGCCGAGTCGACGGGACCAGTGGCGGCCGCGGCGGCTCGATGCACATCTTCGACCTCGAGAACCGCTTCATGGGCGGCTACGGGATCGTCGGAGGGAACCTGCCGCTCGCCGCCGGCCTCGGCCTCGCCGCCGACTACCGCGGTACCGACGCGGTCACCGTCTGCATGTTCGGCGACGGAGCCTCAAACGCCGGCAACTTCGGCGAGACGATGAACCTCGCGGCGCTGTGGAGCCTGCCGGTCGTCTTCCTGGTCGAGAACAACCTCTACGGGATGGGGACCTCGGTCGAGCGGCACTCCGCCCAGACCGACCTCTCGAAGAAGGCGGAGGGCTACGGGGTGCCCGGGCAGCGAATCGACGGCATGGACGTGCTCGCGGTCCGCGAGGGTGTCGCCGAGCACATCCGCATCGCCCGCGAGGAGCGGCGCCCCACCCTGGTCGAGGCCTTCACCTACCGCTTCCGAGGCCACTCGGCGGCCGATCCCGAGATCTACCGGGAGAAGAAGGAGGTCGAGGAGTGGCGAACCAAGGACCCGATCGAGAGCTTCGCCGCCCAATGCATCGACGAGGGCGTGCTCGAGGCCTCCGACGTCGAGGAGATCCGGGCCCGGGCCGAGGAGACGGTGATGGCGGCGGTCGAGTTCGCCGACAACTCGCCGGAGCCGCCGCTCGACACCCTCTACGACAACCTCTACGTGGTCAGCGACACGATGGGCTGGTACGCGGTCGACGAGCGCAGCCCCGAGCCCCATCGCGGCGAGCGCGAGGCCGAAGCGTCCGACAGCGCCAAGGAGCTGGCCGAGGCCGGGGCGGCCCATGCGGGTCAGCCGGCGGCGCCGCGGCCGAACCCGGCAAAGGAGGGGGACGTGGCGATCGGGGTCGAGCCCGAGGTCGCCGCCGAGGCGAGCGACGTCGAGTTCGAGGAGGAGAGCTATACCGGATGAGCTCCGGTGCGTATGCGGGAGGCGCTGCGCGACGCGATGGCTGAGGAGATGCGCCGCGACGAGTCGGTGTTCGTGATGGGCGAGGACGTCGGCGTTTTCCAGGGCGCCTTCAAGGTGACCGAGGGGCTGCTCGACGAGTTCGGGGAGCGCCGGGTGCGAGACACGCCGATCTCCGAGAACACGATCGTCGGCATGGGGGTCGGGGCGGCGATGGGCGGCCTGCGACCGGTGGTCGAGCTGATGACGGTCAACTTCTCGCTGCTCGCCTTCGACATGATCATCAATCACGCCGCCTCGATCCCCTACATGTTCGACGGCAAGGTCCGGGTGCCGATGGTGATCAGGATGCCGGGAGGCGGAGGCCACCAGCTCGGCCCCACCCATTCACACAGCTTCGAGGCGATGTTCCTCCAGGTTCCCGGGCTGCTGGTCGCATGTCCGTCAACCCCCGCGGACGGCAAGGCCTTGCTGAAGGCGGCGATCCGCGACGACAACCCGGTCATCTTCATCGAGCATGAGACTCTCTACGGCGCCCGCGGCGAGGTCCCCGAAAATGGCGACGAGCTGCTGCGCTTCGGCGAGGCGGCGGTCCGCAAGGAGGGATCCGACGTGACCGTGGTCGGGATCCTGAAGATGGCCCTGGTCGCGGAGCGCGCCGCCAAACAGCTCTCGCACGAGCACGGGGTCGAGGCGGAGGTGATCGACCCGCGCACCCTGCGCCCCCTCGACCTCGACACGATCCTCGAGTCGGTGCGGAAGACCAACAGGGCGGTGATCGTCGAAGAGGGTTGGCCCCACGGGGGGGTCGGGGCGAACCTGGCGACGCTGATCACCGAGCAGGCCTTCGACCACCTCGACGCCCCGGTGCAGCGGATCACCGGCGCCGACGTGCCGATGCCCTACTCGAAGCGGCTGGAGCAGGCGGCGATCCCCCACGAGGAGCACGTGGTCGAGGCGGCGCTGGCCACGCTGGAGGGCACGAGGTGAGCGTGGACATCGTCATGCCGCGGCTCTCGGACTCGATGGAGGAGGGGACGATCCTGCGCTGGATCAAATCGGTCGGCGAGGAGGTCTCGGTCGGCGAGGAGCTGGTCGAGATCGAGACCGACAAGGCGAACATGGTCTACGAGTCGGATGCCGCCGGGAACGCTGATCGAGGTGGTCGCAGAAGAAGGGGCGACGCTGCCGATCGGCGAGGTGATCGCCCGGGTCGGCGAGGCCGGCGAGGAGCCTCAGGGCGCTGACAGGCAGGCCCAGAGCGCGGCGACCGCGGGCAACGGTGGGGCGCCCGCCTCCGAGGCGCCGGCGCCGGCAGCCACCGCGGAGGCGCCCGCCGCGGCCCCCGCGCCTGCCGAGGTCGGCGAGCCCGTCCTCTGGGGATGGCCGGGTCAAGGCGTCGCCGATCGCACGCCGCATCGCGGCCGAGAAGGGGGTCGACCTCGCCGCGCTGCAGGGCTCGGGGCCCGGCGGGCGGATCGTCAAGGCGGACGTGGAGAAGGCCGGCGAGGGCAGAGCCCCGCCGCCCCGGCACCGCAACCGACCCAGGCGGCGGAGACGCCCGAGACCGCCAAGGGCCAGACCAGCTACGAGGAGCTGACCAAGCTGCAGGCGACAGTCGCGCGGCGAATGGCGGAGTCGAAGGCGGTCGCGCCGCACTTCTACCTGCAGGCCTCGATCGATATGAGCCGCTGCGTCGAGGCGCGGGCGTCGATCAAGGCCGCCGCCGGAGAGGGCGAGGTCGTGCCCTCCTTCAACGACATGGTGGTCAAGGCTGCGGCGCTGGCGCTGCGCGAGTTCCCCCGCGCCAACGGCGCCTACCGCGATGGGCGCTTCGAGCTCTACTCGCGAGTCAACGTCGGGGTCGCCGTCGCCGGCCAGGACGCGCTGGTGGTGCCGACCGTGTTCGACGCCGACCTCAAGGGGCTGCGCCAGATCGCCTCCGAGACGCGGGCGCTTGCGGCACGGGTGCGGGACGGGCAGATCACGCCGCCCGGAGCTCTCCGGCGGCACCTTCACCGTCTCCAACCTCGGAATGTTCGGGATCGAGAATTTCGCCGCGGTGATCAATACGCCGCAGGCGGGGATCCTTGCGGTCGGGGCGATCACCGAGACCCCCGTCGTCCGCGACGGCGAGATCACCACCGCCCATCTGATGGCGGTGACCCTGGCCTGCGATCACCGCATCCTCTACGGCTCCGACGGTGCGGAGTTCCTGGCGAGGATCAGGACCCTGCTGGAGGAACCGGTCTCCCTTGCCCTCTGAGCAGAGCATCGCCGAGGCGGCCGCGACCAACGGCAACGCGGCAGTCGCCGGAGCCGGCGAGAGGCGGGAGGGCGCCGCGGTCGCGGGCAGCGTCGCGACCCGGCGTAGCGTCGCCGTCGCGGGGAGCGCGGCGGTCAGCGACAGCGCCGCGGTCGCCGGCAGCGCCGGGACCGCGATGAGCGTGGCGGTGGCGGGGAGCGCGGCGACGATCGCCAGCGCCGCGGTGTTCGGCTCGGTGGCGACCGCGGTCGGCGTTGCGGTGGCCGGAAGTGCCCTGACCCTCGCCTGCGTCGCGCTGCGTCGCGCTGCGTCGCCTGCGTCGCCTGCGTGGACTGCGTCGAGTGCGTCGGCTGCGTCGGCTGCGTCGGGCTGCGCGGCGAGGTCGGTCGGGTCGGCGTCGGTCGCCCCCGCAACTCGCGGCGCGCGCTGGATCGCGCAGATGAGCGAGCCGCTCCGGGTGGTGGACTGCGGCGTCGTGCCCTACGAGGAGGCGCGCGCCCTCCAACAGCGGGTCGCCGCCGCGAGGCAGCGCGGAGAGGTCCCCGACACCCTGCTGCTGCTCGAGCACCCGCCCGTCTACACCCGCGGGCGGCGAAGCGACCCGGCCGAGCTGCCGATGGGCGCCTCCTGGTACGAGGCGCAGGGGATCGAGGTCCGCGACACCGACCGCGGCGGGCGTGTCACCTACCACGGCCCTGGCCAGCTCGTCGCCTACCCGATTGTTTCACTGCAGCCGCTGGGAGATGACGTCCACGCCTTCGTCCGCGCCCTGGAGCGGGTGATGATCGCCTCCCTGGCCGAGTGGCGGATCGAGGCCGGGACGATCGAGGGACTGACCGGCGTCTGGGTCGACCGAGCCGCGAGGAGGGCGCGCAGCGGAAGATCGGCTCGATCGGGATCCACGTCAGCCGCGGCATCACCACCCACGGACTGGCGGTCAACGTCAACAACGACCTGCAGCCGTTCGAGTGGATCGTCCCCTGCGGGATCGACGATTGCCGGATGACCTCGGTGAGTCGCGAGCTCGGCGAGGAGCAGGACCTCGAAGCGTTCGCGGCGACCCTCGCCGACCGCCTGGCGCATGAGCTGGGCCGAGCGCCGCAGCCGTTCTCCCCCGAGCTTCTCTTCGATCGGGTCGACATCCGGCCCGCCGCGGCCGGGGCGCTACCGTAGGCCGGGATGGCCGAGTTGAGCGAGCGACTCCACGTGACCCGCTCCCGGGCCAACCCCGGCGGCACGGAGGTGGCCGACGTCGCCGGGGTGCCGATCCGCAGCCGCAAGCCTCCCTGGCTGAAGGTGCCGGCGCCCGGCGGCCCGACCTACCGGCGGCTGAAGGAGATGATCCACGCCGAGGGCCTCCACACCGTCTGCGAGGAGGCGAACTGCCCCAACGTCGGCGAGTGCTGGGAGCGGGGAACGGCGACCTTCATGATCCTCGGCGACGTCTGCACCCGGCGCTGCGGCTTCTGCAACGTGCAGACCGGGAAGCCGACCTTCGACGATCCCGCTGGAGCCGCTGCGGGTCGCCAACCAGGTGAAGAAGATGGGGCTGCGCCATGCGGTGATCACCTCGGTCGACCGTGACGACTTGCCCGACTACGGTGCCGGCGCCTTCGTCGGGGTAATCCGCTCGGTGCGGATGATGGCGCCGGGGTGCCGGGTCGAGGTCCTCACCCCCGATTTCCGCGGCCAGGAGATGCCGCTGGCCAAGCTGATCAACGAGCGTCCCGACGTCTTCAACCACAACGTCGAGACGGTGCCGCGGCTCTACCCGAAGGCGCGGCGGGGCTCGCGGTTCGCCCGCTCGGCCCGGGTCCTGAGGATGGCGAAGGAGATGGGCGGCGATCAGGTGGTCACCAAATCGGGGCTGATGGTCGGGCTGGGCGAAGAGTTCGAGGAGATGGTCGAGGCCTTCGCGATTCTGCGCGAGCACCGGGTCCAGGTGCTGACCGTCGGCCAGTACCTGCGCCCGACCCCAAAGCATCTGCCGGTCGCCCGCTACTGGCACCCGGAGGAGTTCGAGGCGCTACAGCGGGCCGCTTACGAGCTGGGCTTCGAGTCGGTCGCCGCCGGACCACTGGTCCGCTCCAGCTACCACGCCGACGAGCAGCTTCCCCAGCGCTCCCCGCCGGTCGTCTGAGGAAGCGCGGCGGCGGCCGCTCGCGCACGGCCTGATCGGCCGAGTGTAGGCTCGACCGCCCCTTGCCGATCCCGCTCAAGGACAACGTCCGCACGCTGCGGCTGCCGATCGTCACGATCCTGCTGATTCTGGTCAACGTCGGCTTCTACATATGGCAGGTGGAGGCGCCCGCCGACCGCTATTCGAGCCCGACTCTGGAGCGGCTGGGGCTGAACCAGAGAGACCAGCGCACGGCCGAGTACGGCGCGATCCCCTACCGGCTGCTTCACCCCGGTGAGGACTGCGCCGCCGGGGTCACCGAGAGCGCATCCGGCCCCCAGGCCGACCTGGTCTGCGAGGGGACGGCGGCCTACCGGCAGGCAAGGGCGGGCGGGCAGCCGTTCGAGCAGCTCGACGAGGCTCCGTGGTTCGTCACCGCCTTCACGTCGATGTTCATGCACGGCGGCTTCCTCCACATCCTCTTCAACATGCTCTTCCTCTGGATCTTCGGTAACAACATCGAGGACGCGATGGGAAGGGTGCGGTTCCTACTCTTCTATCTGCTCGCGGGGCTGGTCGCCATCTACTCCCAGGCGTTGCTCGATCCCGGATCGACGGTGCCGACGATCGGCGCGAGCGGAGCGGTCGCCGGCGTTCTCGGCGCCTACCTGGTGCTCCTGCCGCGGGCTCGGATCCTCACCCTGATCTTCCTGATCTTCTTCGTCACCCTGGTCGAGATCCCCGCCTGGGTGATGCTCGGGGTCTGGTTCGTGCTCCAGTTCCTGCCCGCGGTCGGCCAGGTGGCCTCCCCGGATTTCGGCGGTGGAGTCGCCTACTTCGCCCATGTCGGCGGCTTCCTCTTCGGGCTGGCGGCGGTGAAGCTGTTCGCCCTGCGCCGGCCGGACATCGGCGCCGAGCCGCCGCCTCCTCCCTCGCCTGCGGTGGCGGCCTGAGGGACCAGTGGTCGCGCGCTTCACCGTCGGCGCCATGGTGATCGTCGCGGTCCTGGCCGCCGGCGTGGTGATAGCCAGGCGGCACGACGCATGGAAAGACGACCGCCCACGCGGGGGTGGCGCGCGGCATTCGCCCGCGCGCCGGGAGGGGTCGCGGGCCGACGATCAATGGACCGCCAAGCCCGGTGCGCAACCGCTTCACGGTCGAGCCGGCCAGGCGCGCGACCATGGTGAGGATCAAGCTGAAGCGAGCAGCCGGCGGCCGGGCTGCTCTTCGACCTGCGAAGCGGCAGGGTCCTGTGGCAGCTTCACCCCCGCCGCGAGCTGCCGATCGCCAGCCTGACGAAGATGCTCACCGCGCTGATCATCGCCAAGCGCCACCGGCTCCGGGAGCTGGTCCGGATCACCCCGGCAGGCGGTCCACTACCAGGGGTCGGGCGTCGGGGTGCTGCCGCTGGGAAAGCGGGTCCGGCTGGGGGCGCTGCTCTACGGCCTGATGCTGGTCTCCGGCAACGACGCAGCGATCGCCCTCGCCCAGCATGACGCCCGGACCCAGCGGCGCTTCGTCGCCAGGATGAACCGGCGCGCCCGCCGGCTCGGCCTCGGCTGCTCGCACTTCGCCAGCCCCAGCGGGATCATCGACCGCCGCAACCACTCCTGCCCGCTCGACCTGGCGACCCTGGCCCGCCTCGACCTCGCCAACCCGACCGTGCGTCGGATCGTCGGCACCCGCCGCGCTCGGCTCCCGTTCCCGATCAAGGGCGGCGTGCTCGACCTGTTCAACATCAATCCGTTCATCTCGATGCGGATGCCGGGGATCACCGGGGTGAAGACCGGGCTCACCGAGGCCGCCGGGCGCTGTTACGTGATCACCCAGCGGCGCGGCGACCTCCAGCTCGGCGCCGTCCTGCTCGATTCTCCCGACCCACTCGCCCAGGTGCCGCGGCTGTTGCGGGCGGGCTTCCGGGCGGAGCGCTCGGGCATGTAGGGCCAGACCACCTGAGCTGCTCGCGCCCCACCTGGAGCCGTCGACTATCGCGATCCCTGATTGCCGCCCCGCCGAGATGGAGCCAGCCGGATTCGAACCGGCGACCTCCTGGTTGCAAACCAAGCGCTCTGCCAACTGAGCTATGGCCCCACCCGTCAGAGTCTAGGCGGGCCGGCCGCGGGCTGACGCCGCCGCCGAGCGATCCCTCGCCCGCCGGCCGTGCGTGTGAGAGACTGGCCCCGACCACGGGACCAGGAGACGCGATGGCAGCCGAGACGGGGACCGCCGAAGCGGTCGAGGAGGGGAAGGAAGCCGCTCAGTCGGCCGACGGCGCCGCCGCCAAGCCGAAATCGAGCGGGCGGGCCGAGGTCTCCAACCTGGAGATCGTCCGCCATTACTTCGACCTCGCCGCAGAGCGCACCGGGCTGCGCGACGACCTGCGCGAGGTCTTCTGGAGCCCCTACCGGGAGGTCAGCGTGCAGATCCCGGTGAAGCAGGCCGACGGCAAGGTCCACACCTACTCCGGCTACCGGATCCAGCACAACGGCGCCCGCGGCCCCTACAAGGGCGGGGTCCGCTTCCACCAGGAGGTCGACATCGACGAGGTCCGGGCGCTGGCCTCGCTGATGACCTGGAAGACCGCGGTCGCCGGGGTCCCGTTCGGCGGCGCCAAGGGCGGCGTCAACTGCCCGGCGCACGAGCTCGAAGTCAGCGAGCTTCAGCAGATCGCCCGCTCTTTCATGGACAAGATCGACAAGGTCCTCGGGCCGACCCGCGACATCCCGGCGCCCGACGTCAACACCAACGCCCAGACCATGGCCTGGTTCATGGACGAGTACGGAAAGCTCCACGGCCACACGCCGGCGATCTGCACCGGCAAGCCGATCGAGCTGGAGGGCTCGCTGGGCCGCGAGGCGGCCACCGGTCGCGGCTGCGTCTACATGTTCCGCGAGGCCGCCCCCCAGCTCGGCCTCAGCCCCGTCCGAGACCACCTTCGCCGTGCAGGGGTTCGGCAACGTCGGCTCCTGGGCGGCGCGGATCATGCAGCAGCTCGGCTGCCGCATGGTCGCCGTCTCCGACGCCTACGGGGCGATCCACTCCGAGGCGGGCATCGACCCGGACGAGCTGGTCCGCTTCCTCGCGGCGGGCGGCAACCTGGCGGAGTTCGAGGCAGGCCGAGCAGATCGACCCGGACGACCTGATCGCCGCCGATTGCGACGTGCTGATCCCCGCCGCCCTCGGCGGGATGATCCACGAGGGCAACGCCGACCGGGTGCAGTGCAGGGTGATGATCGAGGGCGCCAACAGCCCGACCACGCCGGCCGCCGACAGGATCCTCGACGAGAAGGGCATCTACGTGATCCCCGACGTGATGGCCAACGCCGGCGGTGTCGTCGTCTCCTACTTCGAGTGGGTGCAGAACCTCCAGCACTTCCGCTGGGAGGAGCGCGAAGTCAACGACAAGCTGGGGACGATCATGCGCCGCGCCTATCGCGAGGTCTCGACCAAGGCCAAGGAGGAGGGCGTCTCGCTGCGCGAGGCCGCCTTCTTCGTAGGTCTCGACCGGGTGGTGACCGCCTCGAAGATGCGCGGCTACGTCTCTCTGAGCCGCCCGCGAGCCCGCATACCCCGCCCAGCGCCTGGACGTTTGTACTAGCAGCGACGTTTAGCTAAAGGCGGCGGCGGCGGCTGCCGATCCTCTCCCCACATACCGGTCAAGTACCGGATCCGAAAGCCCTTCTCTTGCCAGGGAAGGCAAGAACGCCAACAGGGAGCCCCGCGAATGCGGGGCTTTCCTGTTCTCAGTCGTCGAAGTCGAAGTCCTTGGGAGGCTTCTGCTCGAACCAGAGGCGGTCGTGCTCTGGGGAGTCCTGGAGGAAGTCCGGTGTCTCCTCGAGGACGTCCTCCTCAGCGCTCCCCGGGTCACCCTGCTCGTCCTGCGCGGCGGGCTCCTCCTCGCTCGCGGGCTCGACCTCCTCGACCTCCTCGACGTCGGCCTCGGCGATCTCTTCGGCCTCGATCGCATCCGGCTCCTCGGGCGCGGCGGCCTCTTCCGACCTCCTCGATCACCTCGACCTCGTCGGCCGGATCGGCCGCCGCCCGCCTCCTCGGTTGGCGGAGCGGCCTCCGAGCGAGTCGAGCGCCTGGTCGAGCTCGTCGGAAAGGGACTGCTCGTTGAAGAACCCCGCGGCCTCCTTCTCGGCCTCGGCGATCTCCTCCTCGACGTCGTAGTGCTCGGTCGGGTGCTGGGCGATCTCCTCGCGCTCGGCGCGCAGCTCGGCTGAGACACCGCCGGCCTCGACCGGCGGCGGCTCCGGCGGCTCGGCCGAGGTCTCCGGGGCGCTGTCGGCGGGCGGCAGGCTCGGGAACCTCGTGCTCCATCGCCGGGTGCTCCTCCTCGCCCGGCGGCGCTTCAGCGGGCTCCTCGGCGCGCGGCGCTCGTCCGCCTCTGAATCCACGACGCCGGGAGGCGGCTCCTCGGGGCGCATCTCCGGCGGGCGCAGGTCAGGGGCGGGGGTCGCCGCCTCGGGCGCCGAGGCGGCGTCTTCACTCTCCGGAGCCTCGCCGGCGCCGTCCTCCCCCGGCGGGGGAGGGGCGGCCGCCGGCGAGCCGATGTAATCGGTCGGCGCCTCGGCCTCCGCGTCGGACATCTCGGGCGGCTCCTCGAGTTCGCCGCCGCCACCCGGCGGGCCCAGTGCCTCGTCCTCGAGCTTCTGCAGCTCCGGCTCCTCGGCGCCGTGCTGGCGCTTCAGCTCCAGATGCTCGCGGATTGCTTCGTCAAGGATGCCCATGTTCTCCGCCCAGGCGGCAGCCTAAGCCTAAAGCGCTTGGCGGTGTCGTCAGGGACATTTTCGTCGACGGTGTGATGCCGCCCGATCAGAAAGGGGCCGAGCGCGTATCCTTCCCGTCGCAGGCGCGGATCATCCTGGTCCGCCCTCACTCGGGGCTATAGCTCAGCTGGAAGAGCGCCTGGATCGCACCCAGGAGGTCGCCGGTTCGAGTCCGGCTAGCTCCACTCCAAGAAGTCCCCGCAGGAAGGCGATTTCGGGGAATCAGCGAAGATCGGTTGATCCGCTCCGTGGTAGCACCGAGGTAGCAAGGCTAACTCGGGAAACGCTGTAGGTACATCGGCAAAGGTTGCGGGATACCACTCTGCGAAGAAGCTGCCGAGTAGCCCCATCATCTCGTCCGGCTCAGTCCACGTGCTGATCTCGCACTCGCACTCCCGCATGCAGGCAGCGAGGCGAGCAATCGTCGACCCGCGCTGCGCCGACGAGTTCCACTGAGCGGAGGCGGCTCCAGCCTGCGTCCCGCGACTCGCCTTCCTACGGTTCTTCCGTGTCGACGAGCGAGCCGAAAAGCAGGTCGAAGAGCGGAACGTAGGCCTCCAGCGGAACCTCCTCCGGGTCGACCAAGTGCTGCACCGCCAGGCCGACGTCGAGGGCGATCATCGCCGTTGCGATCTGGTCTGGAGGCAGGGGAGACTTGCGCCCGACCTCCTTGAAGGTGGCCTTGATCTGCCCGGCAACCAGCGTCCGGTTGCCGCTCCAGAAGCTCGCCGCGAGCCCTCGAAACTCCTCATCGCGCGCCGCCTGAGTCAGACACTCGAGCCAAAGGCGAAACAGCCAGCTGCCCTCCTCCCGCTTCTGCACGTCGCGCAGGCGCTGGGCGCCCCAGCGCAGGCGATCCCGGGGCGTGCCGGACTGCTCCTGCGCCTGCTCGGCCATCCGCGCGTATTGCCGGTAAACGCGATCCTGGAGCAGCTCGACAAAGAGCTCGTCCTTGCTCTTGAAGTTGGAGTAGAAGGCGCCCCGGGTGAAGCCAGCCTCTGCTGCGATCTCCTCGACGCTCGACCCCCGCAGACCGCACCGCAGGAAGACGCGCTCGGCCGCATTGAGGAGGCGCTGGCGAGTCTCGGCCTGCTTCTCCTTGCGAGTCAGGCGCTTCGGCGCCTTCAGGCGAGGGGTGGCGGTCTCAGCCATGGCGTCCACGGACACGATCAGAAGGCGGGCTGGCTCGGGAGCGGATCGCCCGCGAAGAAGAAAAACCAGATCTCGAAGGCAATGATCGCCAGTACCCCGACGACCATGAAGACGCGTTCGATGGGATCAATGCCTTGATCGTCCGGCCGCGGGGCGTCGCTAAAGCTGCGGTTCCACGACCTTCTCCTTGCCCGGCCGCGCTCCTCGTTCGGGTCGATCGAGCGGCCCCTGAGCCACGACCCAGCCAGGAGCGCGAGCCAATAGGAGACGAGGATCCCGGTGGTGATCAGGACCGCGAGGGAGGGAGTCAGGTCTCGCTTGGTCCCAGCCACCTTCGAGGCGAGCCAAATCCAAACGAAGGGGATCCCAACGGCGACCAGGACTGCGACGAGGAGACCCGACAGGTTGGATCCGGTCGCCCTGACCAGCCCCAGCGGAGTCCGCCTCTTTCCGTGCTGCGATTTCATCTCGGATACCTGACTGTATCGTAATACAGACTTGTATCCGAGAGTCACAGGAAGGGGGCCCGCTCGCCAGGCGAGGCTCAGAGACCCCTCGGCCGTCTGGCTGAACAGCAAGTCCCACCGCCCTGCTCGACGGCCGTTGCTCTGTTACATCTGGCTTGGACGTGCTGCCAGGAACCCGCTCATTGCCGCTCCTTGACAAACGCGACGATCTCTCTCGCGCACCGCTCAGGCTCATCGTCGTAGAGGAAGTGACTGGCGTCCTCCAGGATCACCACCTTTGAATCGGAGATCTCCCGGTTGAAACGATGTGCCGCGGTGACCGGGACCACGGGGTCCTTCGCGCCCCAGAGGATCAGCGCCGGGACGCCCATCGCCCTCAGCTCCCCCTCGTACGGCTTCAGCTTCTCGAGGTCGCCGGAGCGGTAGAGCTCGAGCATGCCCTGGCGTCCCGCCGGCGACGTGAACGCCTTCCAGTACTCATCGATTGCGTCCTCAGGGATGCGCCCGCCCTGGTCCCTGACCATGGCGGCGAAGGCCTGCTTCGTGAGGTTGTTCAGAAGCTGTTCGCCCTGTCCCGGCGTCCGCAACGCCCGCGCCATGGCATGCCACTCCGTGTCCGCGAAGAACCCGGTGTTGCTGAGGATCAGCATCGAGACGGCGTCCGGGTGATCGCATGCCCAGCGCAGGCCGATCAGGCCTCCCCAATCATGGAGCCCGAGCACCACGCGTTCCAGGCCCAGGGCTTGGCGGAACGTCTCGAGAGCGCTTACATGGCGCTCCCAAGTCCCTGGCGGGTCCGGTGCGGAGTCGCCGTAGCCGCTGAGGTCGGGGGCGATCGCCCTGCGACCGCTCTCGGCAAGCGCCGCGACGACCGGGGTCCACATGTAGGAACTCTGCGGGAAGCCGTGGACGAGCATGACGGGATCGCCGTTCTCAGAGATCTGCGGGATGGCTTCCCGGTAGACGATGGCGCCTTCGCGCTTGAGTTCGACCTCGGGCATGAATGCGAGCGTATCCCGTGCCGAACTGGCCCCCCGAAGGCCACGAGACGACCCGCCGGCAGTGCCCGTGGCTGGTCGCCTCCGATCATCCGCCTGCGGGGTGGGCCGGATCGCCGTCGATCTTCACCCTGACGTCCCCACCGAGCACCTGCCTGACGTTGTCATAGGCGAACTTGCCGCTGACCTTGTGGCCCGTGAGGCGACTCGTGGAGGAGCCCACCCAGGTGCGGGAGATGGCCTCCGCCTGAGCCACCGCGGGCGGGCCACGTGACGGATCTCCGGGCGGCCGTCGCCGGCGGCACGCAGCTCCCGCTCAGGTGGTCTTGACGACCAGCACCGAGCAGTCGACCTTGTGGGTGATCGTGTTGGGAACGCTGCCGAGGACGCGGCGCTTCATTCCCTTGTTGCCGATCACCAGCAGGTCGGCGCCGCATTCCCCGGCGAGCCGGACCAGCACCTCCGCCGGGTCGCCGCCCTCGGCGAGCGACTCGCACTCGATCCCGGAACCGCGGAGCTGCTCCTCGCTTCGCTCGAGGATCTCCCGCATCCGGGCCGAGGAGTTAGTCGCCCACTCAAGCTCCGCATCGGAGTCCTTCTGCACCGGAGGCCGCTTCGAGTCCTCGAAGGCGCTGAGCAGCACCAGCTTCGCCCCGAAACGCTTCGCGATCTCGGCCGCTTGGCCGACAGCCTTGCTGGCGGTCTCGGACCCGTCGGTGCCAACGGCAACGGTGGAGAGCATCGCCATGCAGTATCCCCCAAAATTGGCGGGGGATGCGATGAACGAGATCGTTCGCCGCAGGGCGATCATCCACGGAGCCGTACAGGGAGTCTTCTTTCGCGACTCGCTGCGCAGGGTCGCGATCGCCCGGGGCGTCGCGGGCTCGGCCGTCAACCGCGCCGAGGGCACGGTCGAGGCAGTGCTCGAGGGGCCGCCCGATGCGGTCGAGGCGCTGCTCGAGTTCTGCCGCACCGGGCCGCCCGCCGCCCGGGTCGACCGGGTGGAGATCAGCGAAGAACAGCCCCGCGGAGAGAGCGGCTTTCGGACCGGCTAGCCCGCCTCGGAGTAGGCCGGCTCCCGCCCCGGTTCCGCCTCAGCCTGCGGCTCGGCTGCGGGCTGCGGCTCGGCTGCCGGCTTCGACTCGAGCACGGTGATTGCGACCACCAGGGCGGCTCCGACCAGGGCGGCGCCGACCAGATAGGCGAGGTGAAAGCCGGAGTTGAGCGCGACCGCGTGAGCCTCGCCGGCCGCCTGCAGGCTGTCGGTTCGCTCGGAGGCGAGGGTGGCGAGCACCGCGAGGCCGATCGCACCGCCCACCTGGACGCTGCTGTTGACCAGGCCCGAGGCGAGGCCCGAGTCGCTCTGGGTCGCCCCGGACATCGCCAGGTTCATCAGCGAGGGGAAGCCGAGACCGGCGCCGGCGCCGAGCAGGACCATCGGGGGCACAAGATCGACGGCGAAGTTGCCGTCCACCGGGGTCCGGGCGAAGAGCAGCAGCCCGGCGCCGATCAGCCCGAGGCTGGGGATCAGGGTGGCGCGGGGGCCGAACCGCATCACGAGGCGATCGGAGGCGCGCAGCGACGTCGCTCCCATGACGATCGTCGCCGGCAGGAAGGCGAGGCCGACGCCGAGCGGGTCGTAGCCGAGGATCTGCTGCATGTAGAGGGCGCCGAGGAAGAACATCCCGAACATCCCGGCGACCAGCAGGGCCTGGATCACGTTGGCTCCGGCGACGTTTCGTGAGCGGAACAGCCTCAGGGGCATCAGCGGGTTGGGGATCCTCGCCTGCCGGATCACGAAGCCTTCCAGCAGGGCCAGCGAGACCGCCCCGAGCAGCAGCGTATGGACCGAGATCCAACCGTAGTCGGTGATCCCCAGGATCGTGTAGACGCCGAGCATCAGCCCGGCGGTGAGCATCAGGGCGCCGGGAATATCGGCGCCCGCGCCGAGACCGATGCCGTCGCGATTCTCGACCATCCTGGTGGCGAGGAAGGCGGTGGCGGCGCCGATCGGCAGGTTGATGAAGAAGATCCAGTGCCAGCTGATCGTCTCGGTCACAATGCCCCCGGCCAGCAGACCGATCGATCCTCCCGCGGAGGCGACGAAGCCGAAGACGCCGATCGCCTTCGCCCGCTCGGCCGGGGCCGGAAACATGGTCACGATCATCCCCAGGATCACCGCCGAGGTCAGCGCCCCGCCGACTCCCTGGATGAAGCGGGCCCCGATCAGCATCTCCTGGCTCTGGGAGACCCCGCAGAGGAGCGAGGCGGTGGTGAACACGGCCAGTCCGATCAGGAAGACGCGGCGCTGGCCGATCAGGTCTCCGAGCCGGCCCGAGAGCAGCAGCAGTCCGCCGAAGGCGATCAGGTAGGCGTTGACCACCCAAGCGAGGCTGCTCTGCGAGAAGCCGAGGTCGTCCTTGATCGTGGGCAGGGCGACGTTGACGATCGTCGCGTCGACGACGATCATCAGCATCCCGGTGCAGAGCACGTAGAGGGCGATCCAGCGATTGCGGTCGGCTCGGGTGTCCGGATCGTTACTCATCGCCAACTTTCCCGGCTACCCGGCCCGGGCCGGTCCAATCAAGCCAGCGACCGTGGGGGTGCGCGGTGCCGACGCGCTCGCCGTCGATCTCCAGCGCGAAGAGGCTGTACTCGCCCGTGGGCTCCGCGGTGATGTACGTGGTCCGGTCGGCGATCTCACGCAGGCGCTCGGCGACCCCCTGCGGAAGGTAGGCGAGCACCGCGGTATGGAAGACGACGACCTGGGCGCCGGCCGGAGCCTCGGCGATCAGCGCCGGGAGCAGCTCCAGCGCGTCGCCTTCGATCACCCGGGGCGGTTGCCGCTCGGCGATCGCCAGGGCCGCGTCGAGCCGCTCCACCCGCTCCGGCTGATCGGCGAATGCGCAGGCCCGCAGCCACTCGTCGTCGCGGCAGGGGGAAAGGTCGATTCCGACGCGGGTGCCGATCGGCGGGATCCGCAGCGGCGGCCGGGCGCCCCGAAGCTCGCAGGAAAGCGAGAGCGCGGAGCCCGGGTCCCCCGCCGTGTCGCCGCAGAAGTCGTAGGCGTAGCGGTCGAGGTTGAGCAGCAGTCCCCGGCTGGCACCGACCTCGATCAGGGCAAGCGGGCGGGCGTCCGACGCGGCGGCGAGGCAGGGCAGCAGGTAGTTGCAGCGGGCCACTTCGTTGGTCTGGGTGCTGCGGGCGCGGATCGTCTCGAGCAGCGGCTCTCGGTGGTCGCGGCAGAAGGCGAGAAGCGCCTCGGGGTCCCCGGGGAACGGCTCGCCGGCTCGCCGGGTCTGCAGGTGGACGGCCGCCATCAGCAGCATCGGCCAGCGCTGATCGGGTGCCGCCTCCAGCATCATCCCGGTGATCTCGGGGTCGCCGGCGACCCCCCCGGAGAGGCGGCGATAGAGCGGCGAGGGCGAGAACTCGGCGAATCCCCGGAAGCGGGCATCTATCGTCTCGGTCTCGGTCGGGCATTCGCTCAGGGTGGCAGACCGCGACGCCGGGCATCGACGGGTCGGACGGCGGGAGCGGGCGGGCTAACTGCGGGCGGCGGGGCTCCGGGGTATCGCCTGCAGCACCCTGCTCCCAGTGACTTGCGCCCCGGTCGCTCGGCCGCGGAGGGCAGGTGTCTCCGTTGCGGCCGGCGGCGCGATCGCCGCGGCAGCGAAGTTAGAGAGCGGGGCGGACGCCGCCGGCGTCCAGCCGGAACGAGAAAGCAACCGGGGGAAGCGCTCTTCGCCTGCCTCGGACGTAGCCTTCATCCGAACAAAGCTCGGTGCGCTTCCTGTCGATTGAGTTGCCCGCTTGGCTCTGCGGTCCCTCTCTCTCCCGGTTGCATGGCCAACCTAGCGCACGATCATGCGATCCGCGACCCATCGCCGGAACGGTTGCCGCAAACTGCGCGGAAATCCCCTCCGAGATTGATCCGGGGGCTGGGCGGCCCGGCGATTTGCCCCCGTCCGCGGCTGCGTATACGTTCGCGGGCGACGATGAGCGCGGATCTCGAAGCGTCTGGTCGCAGGGCCCGTCGTAACGTCATCCTCACCGCGGCGATCGCCGGGCTGGGGGGACTGCTGTTCGGCTACGACACCGGGATCATCGCCAGCGCCCTGCTGTTCATCAAGACCGACTTCGACCTCGGCAGCTTCGCGCAGGGCGTGGTTGTCGCCGCGGTCCCGGTCGGCGCGGTAGGCGGCGCCGCATTCGCCGGCCCGGCGGCCGACACGTACGGGAGGCGGCGGATGATCCTCTTCGCGGCGACTGTTTTCTCGATCGGGGCGCTGGGCAGCGCCGCGTCGCCCAACACAGAGGTGCTGGTGATCGCCCGGGTCGATCATCGGCGTCGCGATCGGGCTCGCCTCTGCCGCCGCCCCCGTCTACATCTCCGAGGTGGCGCCGCCCGAGTCGCGGGGAAGACTGGTCAGCTTCTTCCAGCTGGCGGTGACGGTCGGCATCCTGGTCGCCTATCTGGTCGGACTCGCCTTCGATCACTCCGAGGGATGGCGCTGGATGCTCGGCCTCGGGATCGTCCCGGCGCTGGCGCTTGGCTTCGGGATGCTCCGCATGCCCCAGAGCCCCCGCTGGCTGGTGATGACCGGCGACGACTACGCGGCCCGCGCCACCCTGGCGAGGATCAGGGTCGACGACCCGGACACGATCGACCGCGAGCTGGCCGAGATCAGGGAGAGCATCGACGACAAGCCGGGAGGGTGGCACGAGCTGCTCGAGCCGGTGGTGAAGGCGGCGCTGGTGGTCGGCGTCGGCCTGGCGATCCTGCAGCAGGTCACCGGGATCAACACGGTGATCTACTACGCGCCGACGATCGTCCAGTTCACCGGGGTCAACTCCAGCGCCGGGGCGATCATCGCCGCGATCGGAGTCGGCATCGTCAACGTAGGGATGACCGTCGTCGCAATGCGCCTGCTCGACCGGGCCGGCCGAAGGCCGCTGCTGATGGTCGGTGTGGCGGGAATGACTCTTTCCCTGTTCGCCCTCGGGGCGGCGTTCATCGGCGGAGGCGGCAGCACGATCGCCTCGATCGTCGCGATCGCCAGCCTGATGCTCTATGTCGCCGCCTTCGCGATCAGCCTCGGCCCGATCTTCTGGCTCCTGAACGCCGAGATCTACCCGCTGAGCGTGCGCAGCAAGGCCGCCGGGATCGGGACGATGGCCAACTGGACCTTCAACTTCATCGTCTCGCTCACCTTCCTGCTGCTGATCGACGGGCTCGGCCGCACCGGGGCATTCTGGCTCTATGCCGCGATCGGGCTGCTCACCCTGTGGTTCTGCTGGAAGCAGGTCCCGGAGACCAAGGACAAGCGCCTCGAGGACATCCAGGCCATCTTCCAGGAGCGGGTGGACCGTCGCGGCGGCGGCGCAGCCTAGCCACGAGCCCGGCGAAGCTAACCTGAGCGGATGCGAATAGACGAGATCCTCGGCGCCCGGACTCCGGTCTTCTCGGTCGAGTTCTTCCCGCCGAAGACCGAGGAGGCGAAGGGAGAGCTACTGCAGACGGCGCGCTCGCTGGGTGAGCTGGAGCCCGATTTCGTCTCGGTCACCTACGGGGCGGGGGGCTCCACCCGCGAGGGCACGGTCGAGATCACCCGCATCCTCAAGGAGGAGCTGGGGCTCGAGGTGATGGCGCACCTGAGCTGCGTCGGGGAGACCCGGGAAGGCCTCAGCTCGACCCTCGACCGAATCGCCGCTGCCGGGATCGAGAACGTCTTCGCACTGCGCGGCGACCCGCCTCGGGGCGAGGACGACTTCGTGCAGCCCGAGGGGGGACTCGGCAGCGCGGCCGAGCTCGCAGCGTTCATCGCCGAGGGTTACGACTTCACGCTCGGCGGGGCCTGCTTCCCGGAGGTCCATCCCGAGGCGCCAGACCTAGACACCGACCTGCGCTACCTGAAGACCAAGGTCGACTCGGGCGCACGCTTCCTGATCACCCAGCTGTTCTTCGACAACCAGGTCTATTTCGACTTCGTCACCGCGGCGAGGAACCACGGGATCGAGGTCCCGATCCTCGCGGGAGTGATCCCCGTCGCCAGCTTCGCCCAGACGAAGCGGATCTGCGACCTCTGCGACGCGACCATCCCTGGGCGGCTCGAGACGGCGATGCTCGCCGCCGGCGGGGAACCTCAGGCCGAGTTCGAGCTCGGCGTCGCCTACGCCGCGCAGCAGTGCGCGGAACTGCTGATCGCCGGCGTCCCGGGGATCCACTTCTACGCGCTCAACCGGGCCCCGGCGACGCGTGCCGTCCTCGGAGCGCTGCGGGCGTCGCGGCCCTGGGAGCGCACCCGCGTCGAGCCCTCGGTGCCCAGCCGGGCCTGACTAGACTCATCGGCTGATGGGCGAGTTCAGATATGAGGGGCACCGGGTCTCCTACGACGAGTACGGGGCCGGGGAGCGGGGGCTGGTGCTGATCCATGGCCTGCTGCTCAGCCGCCACATGTTCGACCGCCTCGGGCCTGCGCTGGCAGCCGAGGGGAACCGGGTGATCGCGGTCGACCTGCTCGGCCACGGCCGCTCTGACCGACCCGAGGACCTGCGGCTCTACTCGATGCCGCTGTTCGCGCGCCAGGTCGAGGCGCTGCTCGACCACCTCGGCATGGAGACTGCGGTGATCGGCGGGACCTCGCTCGGCGCCAACGTCTCTCTGGAGTTCGCAACCCACTATCCGAAGCGGGTCGAGGGGCTGTTCATCGAGATGCCGGTGCTCGACAACGCTTTGGCCGCGGTCGCCGGCCTTTTCGCCCCACTGATGCTGGGGCTGCGCGTCGCCAGGCCGCTGTTCGAAGGGCTATCGCGGCTCACTTCGCTGGTGCCGAGGACCCACCCTCTGGCCGACCTCGTGCTCGACGCGGTGCGCCAGCGGCCCGGACCCTCGCTGGCGGTGCTCGAGGGCCTGTTGCTGGGGGAGACCGCCCCGCATCGCGAGGAGCGGCGGCGGATCACACAGCCGACCCTGATCGTCGGCCACCCCGCCGACCCCCTGCACCCGTTCAGCGACTCGGGGATGCTGGCCGAGGAGATACCCGCGGCCCGCCTGGTCGAGGCAGACACGATCCTCGAGTGGCGGCTCAGCCCGGAGCGGCTCGACGATCAGCTCGGGTCCTTCCTGGACGGGGTCTGGTCGGGCTCGGCGGCGGTCCGCGAGCGGCCCAGGCCCCGGGTCGTCTCCGGCGGCGGCGCCTAGGGCGGAGCGGACCCGATGGCGAGCCGCAAGGAAGAGAAGGAGCGCCTGCGCCAAGCCCGGGTGGAGGCAGAGAAGCGCGAGGCGTCGGGCCAGCGCCAGCGACTGATTCTCGGCTACGGCGTCGCCGGGGTCCTGGCGATCGCCGTGCTTGTGGGGGTCATCGTCGTGGTCAGCTCCGGGGGCGGCGGGGGAGCGAGCGGGGAAGCCCACACCAGCCAGGTCACGGGCTCGACCAACGGCGTCCCGGTCGACGATCGCACCGGCACCCCGCCGCCCCCGGTGAAGACAACCAATCTGAAGCTGGCGGCGCAGAAGGCCGGCTGCGTCCTGAGGCTGAAGCTCCGCGACGAGGGCCATAACCACGTTCCGCCCGGGACGACCGTGAAGTACGACACCAACCCGCCCACCTCCGGCGATCACGTCGAGCCGCCCGACCAGCAGGCCGACGGCGCCTACAGCAAGGAGCCGGCCTCGATCGACTTCGTCCACTCGCTCGAGCACGGCCGCCTGGAGATCCAGTACGACCCGAGCCTGCCCGAGAAGGACCAGCTCGAGCTGAAGGGCCTCTACGACACGATGTACTCAGGGGCGCTGCTCTTCCCCAACTCGCAGATGCCCTATGAGGCGGCGGCCACCACCTGGTCCAACATGCTCGGCTGCAAGACCTATCAGGGTGCGGCGACCCTGGACGCGATCCGCGCCTTCGGCAAGGCCACATGGGGCCGCTACGGAGGAGAGCCGGTTAACGGGTTCGGGCCGCTGACCGGGCCGAACCCGACCGATCCCAAGCAGCAGTAGCGCGGCGAATCAGGGCGCTCGGTAGGCGGGGAAGAAGCCGCCCGCATCGCGTCCCGTGCTGAGCCGCTCGTAGGCGGCCGGGTCGCAGACCAGCTCCGAGGTGTGCCAGGGCTCCTCGCGGTTGGCGAAGCCGCGCTTGAACTCCTCGAGACGATCGCCCGGGGCGAGGCCGCCCCCCAGGTTGAGCGGCAGGCCGAGCTCGGCGGCGAGGTCGCAGAGCGCCGAGACGAGGTTCTTCATCGGCGAGTCGCGCAGCCGAGAGTCAGCCGTGCCGCTGAGGAAGTAGTGGAGCATCCCGTCGCTTCGGACCGCGACCGAGCCGGCGGCGACGTCTCCGCCCGGCTCGCGGGCGATGGCCAGCCAGCTCTGCGCCGAGGAGAGGATCCGGTCGAAGTAGGCGGCGCCGAACAGGTAGCGCTCCGGGGCTCCGGCCCTTCGCATCGTCTGCTCGTAGGCCTCAAGGAAGCCGCTCCTCTGCTCCCCTGTGCTCTCCGGGCCGGTGGAGATAGTCAGCGCGTAGCCGCTCCTCAGGTTGCGGCGGATCTGCTGGCGGTCGCTCATCCGGCTCTTCGCAGGCAGCTCGGGGTCGGCGATCTGCACGACGTTTCGGCGCGTCGTCCCGGCCAGCGGCGGTGAGTCCCCGAGCCGGTGGCGGATGAAGGCGCTGACCAGGCCGGTGGCGGTGAGGTCGAGGGCCGCAGGGTCGGCCGGTGAGGGGGCCGCCGCACCGGCGAAGCCCGGGTAGCCGTAGGGGGAGGCGGCGTCGACGAGTCCCTCCCCCGGAATCTCGCGGACGGCCAGCGGCGCCGTCAGCTCGCCCTCCGGATGGCAGATGCGAAGGGTGTGCGTCACATCCTCGGCGTCGAGGAACTCACGGCAGCGGAAGAAATCCTCCTGCACGGCGGCCTCGCCCCGGTCGGCGAGGAGCTCCGCGGCCACCGCGCGGCCCGCGGCGCTCACCCGAGCAGGTCCGCGGCGGCCGCCCGGAACTCGTCCGGCAGCACTCCCCAGACCTCGCAGTCGGCAAGCTCCCCGTCGCGGCGCAGGTGCGAGCGCATCGTCCCCTCGTGGCGCCACCCGAGGCTGGTCACGACCCGCTTCGCCGCCTCGTTGTAGGCGGGAATGCGCCCGTAGACCCGGTGAGCGCCGAACTCGTCGAAGGCCTTGGCGATGGTCAGCGCCTCCGCTCGGCGGCCGACCCCCTTGCCGCGGACATCATCCCCGATCAGGGCGCCGAGCTCGGGCGCGGTCTGGTGCCCGAGGCCGTAGAGCGCGGTGAAGCCGACCGGCTCCTCGCGGCCCTCGACGACGATCGCGTACTTGCGGTCCTCGCCGTCTGACTCGATCGCCCTGGCCACCCAGGCCTCCGCCTGCTGCTCGGAGAAGGAGGGCCGCTGCTCCATCAGCGTCCGGGTCGCCTCGGGGTTGTTGAACCAGCGGTGCACCGCCGCGGCGTCATCGGGCTCGAATCCGCGCAGGCTGACGGCCGGCTCGCTCATCGCGCAGACCCTAAATGAGAGAGAACCGGGCCGAGATGCAGGGTTGGTGCCCATTGGGCCCCTAACCTTGCGTTCGGGGCAGCGGGGGTCAGTCGGGGGCTAGGCCCTGGCCGCTGACGATCAGCCCCAGGGTGCGCGCCAGGATCCGCAGGTCGAGCCGGAGGCCGCGGTGCTCGACGTAGTAGAGGTCGAGCTCGATCCGCTCATCCCAGGGGATCCCGGCGCGGCCTTTGACCTGCGCCCAGCCGGTGATCCCGGGCTTCACCTCGTGGCGACGGCGCTGGCGCGGCGTGTAGCCGTCCACCTGGGCGGGAATCGTCGGGCGCGGCCCTACCAGGGCCATCTCGCCGCGCAGCACGTTGATCAGGTTGGGAACCTCGTCGAGCGAGGTGCGGCGCAGGAAGCGTCCGGGCCGGGTGACCCGGCGGTCGTCGCGGCCGACAGCGGTGCCGACCCCGACCGGGTCCGAGCCGGAGACCATCGTCCGCAGCTTCAGCAGCTCGAACTCGCGCCCGTCGAGGCCGACGCGTCGCTGGCGATAGATCACCGGGCCGCGGCTGTCGAGGCGGATCCAGACGGCGGCGATCGCCAGCAGCGGCGAGAACACCAGCAGGGCGAGGGCAGCAAGGGCGGCGTCGAGGGCGCGGCTCATCGGGTCCCCTCGGCCTTCTCCCAGGCGGCCGGCGGACCCTGGCGCAACCGGTCCCAGAGTCCGAGGGCGATCGAGGCGGTGACCATCACGTAATAGCGGCAGATCCGCAGCGGCGCGAGGGGCAGCAGCGGCGCCAGCAGCGCCGCGGCGATCAGCGCTGCCTGCAGGGCGAGGGTCACCGAATAGATGGCGCCGTGGCCGAGCAGCGCGAGGTTGGTGGCCAGCGCCAGCACATGGAGCAGCGGGGTCGCGTAGCGGAGGATCCGGTGGGAGGCGATCTGGAAGCCGTAGAGCGCCCCGTAGCCGCGCGGCGAGACCATCCCTTCGCCGATCACGATGTCCCAGAGGCCGACCATCATCCGCCGCTTGCGGCGCAGCTCGCCTCCCAGGGTGGGGACCATCTTCTCCGCGGCCCGCGCCGCCGGTACATAGACCGAGCGCAGCCCGCGCTTGGCCAGCCCGAACGGGAAGGAGAGATCGTGGCTGCCGGACGGCCGCAGCGGGATGTAGGCATCGCGCCGGACCGCGTAGATCCCACCGTTGCCGGCGGTGATCCCGCCGAGCCCCGACTCGAGGCGGCGGACCGCCATCTCGTAGCGCCAGTAGGCGCCCTCGAGGTTCTCGGCTCCGGTGCCGGTGAAGCGGACCTGACCGCAGGCATAGCCGACGTCCGCCTCCGCGAGGGGCGCGACCAGGGCGCGAAGCGCTCCGGCCTCCCAGAGGCAGTTGGCGTCTGAGAAGGCGAGGACGGCCCCCGTGGCGGCCTCTGCGGAGGCATTTTGGGCCTCCACCTTGCCGCCGCGGGGCAGGTCGAGGACGCGATCGGCGCGGGCATCCCGGGCCCGCTCGACGGTCGCGTCGGAGGAGCCGTCTGAGGCGACGATCACCTCGAGCAGGCGGCGGGGATAGTCGAGGGCGAGGGCGTTGGCGACCTTGGCGGCGATCACCTCCTCCTCGTCATGGGCCGCGACGATCAGCGAGACGCTCGGCAGGGAGTCGTCCTCGAGCGGCGCGGACTCCCCGGTGTGGCGCAGTCGGCTCAGCAGCCACAGCGCCAGCGGGTAGCCGAGGTGGGTGTAGACGATCAGCGCCACCGATCCCCAGAAGACCGCTTCCAGCAGGGTTGAGATCATCGCCGTTCGGGAGCCAGCTCCCGGTAGAGCTCCATGGTCCGCGCGGCGACGGCGTCCCAGGAGAAGGGTCCCTCGGCGGCCCGGCGGGCGGCGCTCGCCAGCACCGCCCTCGTCCGCTCGTCGCAGGTCAACTCCTCCAGCGCCTCGGCGAGCCCGGCCGGATCCTCCGGCGCGACGATGCGGGCGGCGCCGTGCTCGGAGGCGAGCTCGGGGAAGCCGCCGACTGAGGAGAGCAGCATCGGCTTGCCGAAGGCGAGGGCCGTGTAGACGACGCCGGAGTGCTCGCCGTCGCGGTAGGGAAGGGCGATCAGGTCGGCGCGGCGGAACAGCTCCGGGATCTCCGCCTCATCGATGAAACGGGGAACGAAGCGCACCCTACCCGGGGCGCGGGCAGCGGCTTCGCGCAGCGGCGCCAGGGGCATGCGGGGGTTGCCGACGATCCACAGCTCCGCCGCGGCGCCGATCCTGGCGAAGGCCTCGATCAGAGTGTCGATCCCCTTGTAGGGGCGCAGCAGCCCGAAGAAGAGGATCACCGGCGCCCTCGGCTCCCCGTAGCTCGGCCGGGAGCGGGGCCGGATCGGGAAGCCTGGCGAGATAGTCGAAAGCGCCGTGGGGGATGACCCGGACCCGTCCCGGATCGACCCCGACCTGCTCACGAAGACGCCTAGCGCCGTGCTCGGAATGGGCGATGACCGCGTCCATCGCGCCGAATGCTCGCCGGGCGGCGAGCAGCCTGGCGCGGCCGGGTTCGGCAGGGAGAATGTGGTGGGCGGTCATCACCCGCGGTTGGGCGCGGTCCGCGGGTAGCAGCGACGGGTCGATGGCCGGCAGGGTGAGCCACTGGTGGTGGACCAGGTCGGCTCCCGCGACCGCGCGGCGCAGACGGAGCATGTCGGGCAGATGCTCGGCGATCTTCACGGCGCGCCTGGCCGGCGCATCGAGCCCGCGGGCGGCTGCACGGCGGTAGAAGAGCTCGCGGACCCGGTATCCGTCGGCCTCGGGCACCGGACCGTAGAGGAAGCGGCTGGTCAGCAGCTCGACCTCGGCGCCGGCCCGGACCAACGCCGCCGCCAGGGCACGGTCGTAGGGCGGCGTGAACGCCGAGGGGTCGACGAGCGAAACGCGCATCAGCGCCGATTATGGTGGCGGTTGTGGAGCCGGACCTCTCCTACTGCGTGGTGAACACGAATGGCCGCGAGTACCTGCTCGCCTGCCTGGAGGCGATCGAACGCGCCAACCCGGCCGGCCTCGGGCGGGAGATCCTCGTCCTCGACAACGCCTCCGAGGACGGCTCGGCGGAGGCGGTGCGCTCGCTCGATCTGCCCGACTGCCGCCTGATCGCGCTGCAGCGCCGCAGCGGCAAGGCCGAGAACGACTCGGCCCTGCTGCGGGCCGCGCGCGGCCGCTACTGCCTGCTGCTGAACGAGGACTCCGAGCTTCTGCCCGGGGCCCCTGCGGCCCTACTCGAGGCCCTCGAAGCGGAGCCGCGGGCAGCTGCGGCGGGAGCGCAGCTGCTCGATCCCGGCGGGAAGCCGGTTCCCTGCGCATGGCGCTTCCCCGGAGTCGGCACGGCGCTGGCCGGGGCGCTGTTCCTGCACCGGCGGCTGACCGTGCAGAGCCGTGGCTCGCGGACCCGCGCCGTTGACTGGGCCCAGTCGAGCGCCCTGATGGTGCGCCGGGAGGCCGCCGAGGGGGTCGGCTACCTCGACCCCGATTTCTTCGTCTACTACGACGAGTGCGACTTCTGCCGGCGGCTGCACGATGCCGGCTGGAGCGTCCTCTTCGTGCCGGGAGCAGGGGCGGTTCACCACGACCAGCTCGCCACCAACCTCACCGCCGGGCTGCCGCGGATCGTCGAGTTCCACCGCAACCGTGACCTCTACATGCGGAAGCACGGCTCGCCGCCGGCGGCGCTGGCGGTGCGGCTGCTGACTGCATGGAGCTACGCGGTCCGAGCGCTGGCCGCGACCCTGTTGCCGGACCATCCGGCGCGGGTCTACCTGGCCCACGCCCGCCAGGCGCTGCGGCCCGGGCGCGGCCAGGGGCTGCGTGAACTCGCCGGGTAGGGCGGGGCTGAGCGCCAATCCCCGATCGAGTGGACGAAAACCGGTCCATAACTCCGGAAATCGTCCACTCGACGCGCCGGTCACTGGCGGAGGGCGTCCTCGTCCATCGCCTCCGCCTCGAACACCTCCGGCACGACCCCCGGGGCGCCCGCGGGAGCGTCCCGCAGCGCCCGTAGGCGCTCAACCAGCTCGCCCGGACGTCGCAGCAGGGCGATCCAACGGCGCTCGCCTTCGGAGAAGAAGCCGCTCAGCATGAGCAGGGCCGGATAGCAGAGGACCAGCGCCACCCTGCCCAGCAGGCCCAGTGCTCCCTCGGTCGGCATCACCAGCTCGCCGATCCCGATCAGCGCTGCGGAGGCCGCGACGATCCTCGCCAGCCTGCCCCACTCGTAGGGGACCGGGAAGAGACGCTGCGTGAAGACGTACATCAGGGCCAGCACGACCAGATAGGAGACGACCAGCGCCAGCCCTGCCCCGACGATCCCCATGGAGGGCACCAGGGCGAGGTTGAGGCCGACGTTGACGAGGGTCGCGGCGAGCGTCGCCGGCAGGTTGAACTCGGTCCGCCCGGTCCTCCCGAGGATCACGACCAGAACCATGTAGAGCGCGTAGAGGGTTACGCCGGTCGTCACCAGCCCCACCGCCTTGAACGAGCCGAAGAAGTCGGGCGCGGCGAGAGCGCGCACGATCCAGCGCGCCAGCAGCCACATCGCGGTGACCGCGAAGGCGCATGCCGCTGCAAACAGAGTGACGACGACCGAGTAGGCGCGGCGGGCCTCGTCGTCGTCGCGGATCGAGTAGGCGAGTGGCGGCCAGGCGAGCTGGAAGCCGCGGACGAAGACGTTCACCCCCTGGCCGAACTTGACCGCGAGCGAGTAGAGACCCGCCTCGGCCAGCCCGGCGGAGCGGACAAGGATGATCCGGTCGATGAAGTTGAGCGAGTAGAGGGAGAGCTCCGCGGGCATCGTCGGCAAGCCGAACCGCATCAACCGACCGAGCAGCGGGCCGTCCCAGCGCAGAGCAAGGTGGCGCCGGTGCAGGACGATCAGGCCGACGACGAACAGGGCACCCGTCCCGTAGCTGCCGAGCAGCAGCCCGCGGGCGCCCTCGTCGCCGCCGACCACCAGCGCCACGGTCACCGGAATCGTCACCAGTACGTTGGCCATCGTCGTCGCGAAGAAGGCGCGGGCGCGCTCCTCGAGCCGGAAGATGGTCAGCAGGAACTCGAGCAGCGTGAGCACCCAGAGCCCGCCGATCGCGATCCGCACGAGGCCCGGGGCGGAATGATCGAGAAGGGCTCTGGAGATCGGCTCGGCGAAAGGCAGGGCGATCAGGGCCCCGGCGGTGGTCGCCCAGAAGAGCGCCGCGAACGAGGTTCGCAGCACCGCCCCGGGCTCCTCATCCTGCTTGTAGTAGAAGCGGAGCAGGGCCTCTATCGCGCCGAGGCGAACGATGATGCTGGCGGCGACGACCGCGGCGAAGAGGACCTCGGCCGCGCCGTAGTCGGCCGGGGTCAGGTAGCGCGTGTAGAGCGGCAGCAAAGCGACCGCGATCAGCTTCGAGAGGATGCTGGCGCCGGTATAGGCCGCGCCGGTGGTCGCCAGGCGGCGCAGGTAGCCGCTCATCGGCCCGAGCCTACGCGGAGGGGCGGATCGCCAGCGACCCAGCGATCGCCAGCAGCACCCAGATGATCGGGTCCTCGTAGAAACCCGCGTAGGCCAGGGTGTGGACGATCAAGGCGACGAACATCGCGAGGACCGCTGCGCGGGCGACGACCAGCGCTGCTTGATCCGGACCCGTCGCGGATGTCGCGGGCCCCGTCGAGGGCGGAGCCCGCCCGAGGCCCGGCATCATGGCCGTTAGGCCCGTGGTCATCGTCCACAGCGCCGCGGCGAGCAGAGCCAAGTAGAGGAACAGGCCGACCAGGCCCTGCTCGGCGGCGATCGTTATCGGCTCGGTGTGGGACTCGGTCACCGGCGCCTTGCCCCCGGCCCGGTGGCGGAAGGCGGCCGAGAACGAGCCAGACCCGTACCCGAGGACGGGCCGGTCGCCGAACAGCTCGGCCCCGCCGGAGATCAGGTTCGCCCGGCCGCTGGTGTCCTTGTTGACGGTGCCCCCCGAGGAGAGGTCGATCTTCAGCGAGCCGCCCGCGGCGAAGACGAAGGCGACCGCGCCGACCGCCGCGGCTCCGCAGGCAAACGCCGTCCAGCGAAGGCTCCAGCGCAGCGCAGCCAGCACCGCGAGGCCGGCGAGCAGCGCGGCGAAGCTCGACTGCGAGAAAGTCGTGACCAGACCCAGCCAGATCGCCGCGACCGCCGCAGCCAGCGCCGCGACCGCCCGGCGCTCCCGGGCGAAGAGCAGCGCGGCGCTGAGAGCGAGGATGACCAGCGCCAGGTAGCGCCCGTAGACGTTCGGGTCCCAGAAGAGAGAGTTGACGCGGAAATAGACGTGGAACTCGTTGGAGCGGATCACGGCCCCGTTCCAGAGCAGATCGCGGCTGGCGTACTCGACCAGCCCGACGAGGACGAAGAGCCAAGCCTCGACGACGACGATGACCAGCGCCGCGACCAGCAGGCGGCGGTCCCAGCGGATCTCGAGCAGCAGAGCGAAGGCGATCGCGAACGGCACCAGGAAGAAGCAGACGTTCTGAAGCCCCTGGGAGAAGTCGTCGGAATAGAGGGTCTGGAGGGCGTAGACGGCGAGGATCGCGGCGAGGATCCAAGGCAGCCAGCCGGCGGGTTCCGTCGCCTCGCGGAGGCGGCGCACGGACGGATCACGGACCCTGCGCCAGTCCCCGAGCGCGGTGGCCACGACTCCTCCGGCGATCACCAGGTAAAGGGGGACGAGCAGGTTGGCCTGATCGCCGCCGGCGTGCAGGGGGATGCGGAAGGGCAGCGCGGCGACGATCGCCAGCGGCAGCAGGCGCGGTCGCCTGCGGAACAGCAGAGCCAGGGCGGCGATCACCGCTGCCGCCAGCAGAGCCAGGGCCAGCAGCCTCGTGGTGTTGTGGCGGAGGTCTGAGATCGCCGCCGAGTGCCACTGGTCCCCCGCGATCAGCACGGGGAAGAGCCCCAGAGCCAGCAGCATCGCGATCGCTCGCGCCCGCGAGGGCATCAGCAGGATCCCGGCGGCGGCGGCGGCCGCCGCCGCGACCACGCCGGCGCCGGCGAGTGCGCTCAACCGCCTTGCCCCCGGCCCACCCGGCGGCAGCCGTTCCGCTTGGGCTTGACCCGGTGGAGGCGCAGCGTCCCGCCCGGGGTCAGCGCCCTGTCCTGCCCGATCAGGACCACACGCAGCTTGTAGCGGCCGGGAGGAGCGGGCTTGCCGTGGCCGTCGCGGCCGTCCCAATGGAAGGTGGCGAACCTGTAGCGCTTCAGAAAGCGATCCCTGACCAGGGTGCGGACCAGGGCCCCGTGAGGATCGACGATCTGCACGTTGGCGTGATCGGAGCGGGTGACGCGGAAGCGGATCCGGCCGTTGTCTGCAAGGCAATCCCCGTTCGGGCTGAACGCCGTCACGTGCCTGACCTTTCCGCCGGGGCTGACGAAGGCATGGCCGAAGGTCACCTTGTCGAGGATCAGCGGCTCGCGCTTTAAGCGCTGCGCATAGGCGAAGGCGCCGACTGTCGCCAGCAGCAGAAGCGCGAAGACGACCGGCGCGATGGCACGGGTGAGCGTCGCGCGATCGTCTGCGGGCTCCACGGGCGGGTCACATTACCCGCGGCAGGGGAGCAGCCGCGGGGTCCTCGGCTCAGCTCGAGGCGCGGTCCTCGCCGACCACCACGGCCACCTCGGCGCTGGCCGCGGAGGCGGCGATCTCCTTGGTCATCAGCCTCAGCTTGGGAATCTCGAGGGCCCTCGAGATTGCCCGCGCCTCCGGCCCGCGCCCGCGACGGTACATGACGACGCTCTTGGCGAAGCTGGAGGGTGTGTTGGTGACCGCATCGAGCGTGTAGCCCTTGCGGTCGAGCTTGTCCCCGTAGCGCCCCGCGAGTCCGGAGACCGCCGTGCCATTGAGGACGGAGACCTTGATGTTCTTGGGCTGCAGCGAGGAACTCGTTTTCGTCGTCTTGCCGTGCTTGCCGTCGTCGCCGAGGAAGTGGGTGGCGGCGTAGGCGACGCCGCCGCCGAGGACGATCACCGCAACGGCGATCAGGGCCAGGTACCGGGGCTCGGGCAGCGCCGCCCGAATCCTCTCCGTCCGGGTCAGTTCCGGCAGCCCCGCATCGCGGCGCTCGCGGCGCACGTCCCGTTTCGAGATCGCCTCCTGCTCGGCCTGGCGAGCCTGCTCGATCTCACGCAGCTCCTCGGCCCTGGAGGCGGCCAGCTCCGAAGTTGCCTCCTTCGCCTGGGCGTCGCGCTCCGGGGCGCTCCCCGCCCACTCGCGGAGGCGACGGATGTCACGTCCCTGCGTGAACTGGAGGAGGATCAGTAGGGCGAGGCCGACGAAGGCGATCAGGCCGGCGTAGGAGCCCACCTGCCGCGCTATCTCGAGCAAGGCTCTCTCACGCGTCTTGGCCCGGGATCGGTGTTTGTGGGCGGGGCGGCGATCGGCGGATGTTAAAAGGGCCGGGGGACCGCAGGCCCAGAAGGGCTCAATTGTCGTGGGCGACGGGCGCTGCCTCCCCACCCGGGGCCGTGACCATCGCCACGACCGTCTCGGAAAGGTTTGCCTCATCCCCGGCGAGGATCAACTCCTCCAGACCGTTGATCGTCTCCTCCAGCCAGTCGGGGTCGACCGGGTTCTGCCGGACGGCGCGCAGGATCCTCTTCGCGGCGGTTGGCTGGGAGCGCTCACCGCTGCCGAACAGGACCTCGTGGAGCTTCTCGCCCGGCCTCGGCCCGGTGAACTCGACCGCGATGTCGCGCTCGGGCTCGTACCCGGCGAGCCGGATCATGTTGTGGGCGAGGTCGACGATCCTCACCGGCTCCCCCATGTCGAGCACGAAGACCTCTCCCTTCCCGGCGCCGATGTCACCGGCGCGGATCACCAGCTGCACCGCCTCCGGGATGGTCATGAAGTAGCGGGTCATCTCGGGATGGGTGACGGTGACCGGGCCGCCACGCTCGATCTGGCTGCGGAAGATCGGCACGACGCTCCCGGAGGAGGCGAGGACGTTGCCGAAGCGGACGCTGCCGAAGCGGGTGTGGGGATGACGGTTGCCCGCCATCTCGATGATCCACTCCGCCATCGCCTTCGACGCCCCCATCACGGTTTGCGGGTTGACCGCCTTGTCGGTGGAGACGAGAACGAAGCGCTCGGCCTTCGAAGCAGCGGCCGTCTCCGCGGTTATCCGCGTCGCCACGGCGTTGTTGCGGATCGCCTCCAGCGGGTTGGATTCCATCAGCGGCACGTGCTTGTAGGCGGCGGCGTGGAAGACCACCGCGGGCTTGAAGCGCTGCATCACCTCCAGCATCCGGGCCGGCTCCTTGCAGTCAGCCAGCACCGACTCGGCCCGGGTGAAGTGGCGCTCCTCGACCATCTCACGGTCGATCAGGAAGAGGTTGGCCTCGGCGTGGTCGAGCATCACCAGCAGCCGCGGCCCGACCCGAGCGATCTGCCGGCAGAGCTCGGAGCCGATCGAGCCCCCGGCGCCGGTGACCATCACCACCCGGTCCTCCAGATAGGCGCCGACCCGGTCGAGCTCGACCACGACGGGGTCGCGGCCGAGCACGTCCTCGACCTGCACCTCGCGCAGTTGGCGGTTGAGCTGGACGCCGCCGCGAAGCAACTCGAACACGGTCGGCAGGGTGAGGACGCGGATCTCCCGTTCGCGGCAGGCTGCGACCACCTTGGCTCTCAGGGTTCCCGGCGCCGAAGGGATCGCGATCGCCACCTCGTCCGGCTCGGTCTCGTCGAGGATCGCGTCGATCTCGTCCGTCGAGCCGAGCACCTTGAGCCCGAGCATCCTCATCCCGCGCTTGCGAGGGTCGTCGTCGATGAAGCCGATCGCCGCCTTCCCGAGGTTGGGGTTGAGCTGCAGCTCCCGCACCACCATCTGACCTCCGGACCCGGCGCCGACGACCAGCACCTCCGGACCGATCGGGATCCGAGCGCCCCGTTCGGGGCGCTCGACCACCAGCCGGACCGCCAGCCGGGCGCCGATCAGAAGCACCAGGGTGAGGATGAAGTCGGTGACCACGACCGATCGCGGCAGGTTGTAGTCGAACGGCTTGACCACCGTGAAGACGAGGACCATGACGAGGCTGGCAACGGCCACCGCGCGGAGGATTCCCGGGTAGTCGCGGGCGGTCACGTAGCGCCACCACTTCTGGTAGTGGCCGAAGGCGAAGAAGATCGCCACCTTGCCGATCGCGACGAAGGCGATCGACTGCACCAGCAGGGTCGTGTAGCGATCGGGGATGCCGTGCCGGTCGTCGAGGAAGCGAAGCTTGAAGGCGCAGAAGAACGCGAGCGCGACGAGCAGCGCGTCCGCCGCCATCTGCATCGTCCGCGCGCGGTACACGGGGTGGTTCAGCCGGTGCATGGGGCTGGCCGATTGTATTACCGACCCCCGATAAGGCGAAAGAATTCTCCCGAATCGGAAGTGGGAGAATTCCTGAGGGCGAGGGCCCGGCGGGAAGCGGATGATATGACGCATCTCGGACATGGTTGAGAAAGGAAGGCTGGCCCTGGGGCCATCGGACGCGATCAGCGCGGAGAGCTCGCCGGAGCCCGCGGCGCGGCTGAGTGCGCTCGAGTCGCGGGAGCCGCAAGGGCTCGTCGCCAGCCGGCCCCGCAACCGGGACTACGTTCTGCGCCGGCTCCTGCTGGCGATTGACCTGTCGGGAATCCTGCTGGCAATGCTGGTCTCGTTGTCGGTGGCGTCCGATCGCTCCGAACCAGCGAAGATCACCCTGCTGCTGGTTCCCACGCTGCTGGTCTGGGCGCTGTTGCTGCGCAGTTACGGACTCTACGAGCGGCAGGTGCGAAGGACCGAGGCTTCGATCCTCGATGACGTCGCGCCGCTTTTCCACGCCGTGGTGCTCGGGACGCTCGCCACATGGCTCTTCTCCAAGCTCATTCTGGGGAGCGAGCGGCTGGCGATGACGGAGCTCTTGGTCTTCGCCGTTGTGGCAATCGTCCTGATTAGCGTGCTGCGCTCGGTAGCGGTGCGGTTGCACCTCCGGGCGCAGGGGCCGGAGGAGGTGGTGCTGGCCGCTTGCGGTGAGACCGTCGAGCGCCTGAGCAGGATCTTCTCCTGCCACCCCGAGTACGGGCTGCACCTGCGCTGCGTGATCGATCCTGGCGCCGAACCGGATCAGCCGCCCGGCTCGAGGCCCGCGGGAGACCTGGACCGGATGATCGAGGATCGAGAGATAGACCGGCTGATGGTCCAGCCGGGGCCGGGCATGGAGATCGACGAGATCGTCCGCCTGATGCGCCTCTGCCACCGCAACCTGATTCGCTTCAGCAGTCGTGCCGGCGAATCGGCAGACGCTGAATCCCGGAGCCGAGATCGATCGAATAGAAGGGCTGGGGGTGCTCGTCTATCACCCGCCGATGCTCTCCCCCTCCTCCCGGGTTCTGAAGCGTTCCGTCGATATCGTCACTTCCGCGCTCGCCTTGGTCCTGTTCGCCCCCCTGATGCCCGTCATCGCCCTGGCGATCAGGCTGGATTCACGCGGCCCGATCCTCTTCAAACAGGCTCGGGTCGGAAGGTACGGCTGCCACTTTCGGCTGCTCAAGTTCCGCACCATGGTCATCGAGGCAGACCAGATGGTGGACGGGTTGATGGCTCAGAGCAAGGATCCCGACTGCCTCTCACTTTCCCAGGATCCCCGAGTCACGCGTGTGGGTCGATTCCTCCGCATCACCAGCCTCGACGAGATCCCCCAGCTCTGGAATGTCCTCATCGGCGACATGAGCCTCGTGGGGCCCAGGCCCTTGCCTGAGAGGGACGATCGCAAGATCAAGGGTTGGTCTAGGCACCGGCTCGACCTGCGGCCTGGCTTGACGGGGCCGTGGCAGGTGTTGGGCAGGAACAACATCCCATTTCGAGAGATGGTCGACATCGACAACGACTATGCCGCAGGTTGGTCGCTCTGGGGGGACATTCGGCTGATCCTGCGAACCGTGCCGGCAGTCGCCTCCCGCCGCGGCTCCAACTGAGCCCGCCGCTTCTCCCTAAGATGTAACTCGCCCGCAGCAGGACCGGCCGGCGCCCGCTCATGATCATCCTCGCCAGCATCACCGACAAGGTCGTCGAGCCGATCGTCAACGTCGCCACCGACTTCATCAGCTCCACCGGGCTGCCCGCGGTCTTCGTCCTGATGGCCCTCGAGTCGGCCTGCATCCCGGTTCCGAGCGAGGCGATCATGCTGTTCGCCGGCTTCAGCGTCTCCAACGGGGACCTGACCATGTTCGGGATCGTCACCGCCGGCGTGCTCGGCAACCTGGTCGGCTCCTGGATCGCCTACGCCGCGGGCTACTACGGCCGTCTCGAGCTCCTCGAGCGCCACCACGTCCTCCACGTCAACCCCAAGCACCTGCGCTGGGCCGAAAGCTGGTTCGAGCGCCACGGCGAGGCCACCGTGTTCTTCACCCGGATGCTGCCGATCATCCGCACCTTCATCTCGCTGCCGGCCGGGGTGGCACGAATGCCTTTCTGGCGCTTCACCGCGTTCACGCTGGCCGGTTGCGTGCCCTGGGTGCTGATGCTCGCGATCATCGGCCGCGCGGTCGGCGATAACTGGGAGCAGTGGCGGCACAACCTCGCCTACCTCGACTACGTCATCCTTGCTGCCGTCATCGGCCTGATCGGCTACTTGATCGTCAAGCGTCAGCGAGGTGGAGGATCAGGAGAGGAGGAGGCGCCCGAGCCTGCCCGCGCCGGCAGGGCTTGAGCGCGGATCCGAGAGCTGCAATCTCGGCGCGGCGAGCCATCGCGTTGGGCGCCATTGAAGGACCAACCGAGCTGTTGCCCGTCTCCAGCTCCGCTCACATCGTCCTCCTTCCCTGGCTAGCCGGTTGGAAATGGGGCGAACTCGACCCAGAGGTGCGCAAGAGCTTCGAAGTCGCGCTTCATGCCGGCGCCGCGGCAGCCTTGCTGATCGGGCAGCGCCGTGTGATCGCCAACGAGCTGCGGGCCTTCGACCTTCGCCGTGCGTCGGTGCTCGCGCTGTCCTTCCTGCCGGCCGCAATCGTCGGTTACGTTTGGGAGCGGCCGATCGAACGGCGGCTGGGAGGCCCGAGGGCGACGGCGACAGGTCTTCTGGTCGGCGCCGGACTGATGGTTGCTGCGGACACACGGCCACAGCTTCGCGGGCGAGGCGAGGCAGGTCTGCGCGACGGCCTTGCGCTCGGACTAGCCCAGGCGGCGGCCCTGGCACCAGGCGTCTCCCGCAACGGCGCTACGCTCGCCGCTGCCCGCTGGCGCCGATTCTCACGAGATCAGGCGAACCTCCTCTCGCGGACTGTTGCGCTGCCGATCATCGTTGGTGCAAGCGCGCTCAAGGGGGGGCGCCTTCGTGCCCGGGGCATTCCGCCAGAAGTACGTCGCTCCATCGCGATCGGCGCCATCAGCTCTTTTGCCTCGACCCTCGCCTCGCAGCGTTTGATCCGGCTGGTGGAGCGTGACCGGGCCCTGTGGCCCTATGCGGCCTACCGGGTGGTCCTGGCGGGGGTCGTCCTGAGCCGCCTTCGGCGAGGGCAGCGACCGGCGGCTGATGTTGAATCGAGGCCGATGGCGACCGTCAGCCTCGAGGGGGTCGGATGAACGGGGAAGCCTATGCCCGAGCTGGCGTGGACCAGAGCGCCGCCGACGCCGCCGTGGCTGCTCTGGTCGCGGCGCTCGCCTCGATCGATTTGGGGCGGCCATCACGCCAGGTTTCCCTCCCCGGCCACTACGCAAGCGTGATCCGGCTCGACGAGGCCACCGGCATTGCTCTCTCCACCGACGGGGTCGGCACGAAGCTGCTGATCGCCGAGCAGCTGGGCCGCTTCGACACCGTCGGAATCGACTGTGTCGCGATGAACGTCAACGACGTCATCTGTGTCGGGGCGGAGCCACTGGCGATGCTCGACTACATCGCGATGGAACAGGCCGACCCGCAAACGTGCGAGGAGATCGGCAAGGGGCTTGCCCGCGGCGCAGAGCTCGCCGGCATTGAGATCCCGGGGGGCGAGCTTGCCCAGCTCGGCGAGATGGTCCGGGGCTTCGACATAGCCGGCGCCTGCTTCGGGACGGTCCGCCTTGAGGCGATCATCGACGGGTCGAAGATCAGACCGGGCGATCCCGTGATCGGCCTTCCTTCGTCGGGCCTTCATTCAAACGGCTACACGCTCGCCCGCCAAGCGCTGGCCGGGATTCCCCTCGACGACGACCGGCTCGGACGGCCGCTTGGAGAGATCTTGCTCGAGCCGACCGAAATCTACGTCAAGCCCGTTCTCGCGCTGCTGCGTTCCGAGGTCGAGGTCCGTGGCCTCGCTCACATCACCTCCGGCGGGCTCGAGAACCTGCTCCGGCTCCGGGCCGAGGTCGGATATGAGATCGACGACCCGCTGTCGCCTCAGCCGATATTCGAGTTGATCCGGGAGCGGGCCTCCGTTCCGGAGGAGGAGATGTACGAGGTCTTCAACATGGGCTGCGGCTTCTGCTGCGTGGTCGCGCCTGAGCACGAGGAAGCGGCGCTGGAGCTTCTCCGCGGCCACTATCCGGAGGCTAGGCGGATCGGCCGGGCGGCTGCCGGGGACCGGGCGGTGCGCCGCGGCGCCGGCTCAAATGGCCAACGCTCACCCAAGACTCGTCAACGACTGGGCGAAACAGCCGACTGAGCGTAGGGTGACGAGCCCCATGGCGGTTGGTAGAAGTCCTTGACGTCGTGAAGCGAGAACGGCACGGCGTTCTCGCCACGGTAGCGGGCCCTGACCAGAGTCCGTGGCCCGACGCCCCGCGCCTGCCAACGACGCCGTCGAATATCCCGCTGCTGTTTGCCGGTGCGAGTCAACCTTGTGCCATCCCCGCTTGGTACGGATCTGGATCCGCACGGCCCGCCCTTGCTGTCGGCGTGCGGCCCCAGAAGGAGAAGCCGTGCCCGCTTGAAGGCGACGAAGGGGAAGCGAAACGCTGCATCACCTTCTTCGGCCGATCCATGGCGAGCGTCGCGCCCCGAAAGTAGAGCCCTGACTGGAGCTAGAACGCCATTCGGTGGGCCTCGTCGCGGAGCGGAACCAGAAGAAGTGGCTGACGCCGGCCCGCCAGGCACGAAATAGCGCCTCCGAGGCCCACCGCGCGGCAATCGCGCATGGCCAGGCCGCCGGGATCGGGCGGCTTCGAAGCCCAGGCGAATTCCGTGATCCAAAGCGGTGTGTGGCTTGTGCTGGCCGCTGGATCCTTCCGGCCTTGTCGGCGGCCCTCAAGCAGCCGCTGCAGTTTCGGAAGGTCGCCGAGCTGGACGACGTCCGGGCCCCGGAGCCCTGTGGGTGGGCCCACCGGTCGTGTAGGGGTGGATGTCGAAGACGTCGAAGTGGACCCCGCCGCCGCAGTTTCCTCGCGTGCGGATGCGGGTGGCGCCTCCCGGCCATGCAGAGAAGCAGGCGGGCAAAACGCATCGGTCGGAGGGTTCCAAACGGGGCGAGGCCGGCAGCCAAGACCACGTTTGAGCGATCGACAGACTTCACCGCGGAGTAGAACTTGTTGAGCAGCGTCCGATACAGCGCGGGTGAAACCAGCTTTCCCTTGCGAGAACTGAGGCCTGAAGAAGAGGTTTAGGTTTGGCTCATTCATGCCTTGCCAGAACCGCACCCGCGGCAGGCCCCCGAAAGTGGCCGCTGTAGCGAAGAGCCGCTGCCCGGGCAAAATCGGCCAGCATCGCCGGGTCGGGGTCGCAAACCAAGGCATCCTTTGCATGACACCTCTGCGCCCAGGATGGTGCGCCGTACACCACCAGTAGCGGGGTGAGGCCTGCCTGTACGGCGCCGGTCACCCACGGCATCAATCGACGTCCAATCGTAGTTTGGATCGGCGGGATCTGCCTGGCTGCCAATCACTCGGCTCCGTGCCTGGGGCGACGGCATACCAGGCGAGCGTCCTGCCCACGAACCGTGCTCCGGCGCCCTCAACGTGCTGGAAGGCGACCGGGCCATCCTCGTTCTGCATCCCCGAGACGCCCGTGACCAAGGGGGTGGCGATAGCGGCGGCCGGGCGCGCTCCTGAAACCAACAGCGCCCCGGCCAGGGCCAGCAGGACGAGGGGCGACCGAATGTAAATGGGAATAGAGGCCATGTTCATTGCTCACCCAAGACTCGTCAACGACTGGGCGAAACAGCCGACTGAGCGTGGGGTGACGAGCCGAATGGCGGTTGGTAGAAGTCCTTGACGTCGTGAAGCGAGAACGGCACGGCGTTCTCGCCACGGTAGCGGGCCCTGACCAGAGTCCGTGGCCCGACGCCGCCGCGCCCGCCAACGACGCCGTCGAATATCCCGCTCCTGTTTGCCGAGGTGCGAGCAACCTTGTGCCATCCCCGCTTGGTGCGAATCTCGATCCGCACGGCGCCGCCCTTGCTGTTCGGCGTGCGTCCCCAGAAGAAGAAGCCGTGACCACGCTTGAAGGCGACGAAGGGGAAGCGAAACGCGTACATCACCTTCTTCGGCCGGTCCCTGGCGAGCGTTGCGCCCCGAAAGTAGAGCCCTGCCTGAGAGAAGCCATTCGGTGGGTCGTCGCGGAGCAGGTACCAGAAGAAGTGGCTGACCTTGGCCCGCCAGGCACGAAAGAGCGCCTCCGAGGTCCACCGCGCGGCAATCGCCATGGCCAGGCCGCCCGGATCGGGCGGCTTCGAATCCCAGGCGAATTCCGTGATCCAAAGGGGTGTGTGCTTGTGCTGGCCGCGGATCCTTCCGGCCTTGTCGGCGGCCCTCAATAGCCGCTGCAGCTTCGGAAGGTCGCCGAGCTGGACGTCGTCCGCACCGCTCGACCTGTGGGTGGGCCCACCGGTCGTGTAGGGGTGGATGTCGAAGACGTCGAAATGGACCCCGCCGCCGCAGTTTCCTCGAGTGGGATGCGGGTGGCGCCTCCCGGCCATGCAGAGCAGCAGGCGGGCAAAACGCATCGGTCCGATGGTCGCATGTGGCCGCGCGATCGGGCCGAGACCGGCAGCCAAGACCACGTTTGAGCGATCGACCGACTTCACCGCGGAGTAGAACTCGTTGAGCAGCGTCCGATACAGCGCGGGTGAGATCGGCTCTCCCTTGCGGAACTGAGGACTGAAGAAGAGGCTTAGGTTTGGCTCATTCATGCCTTGCCAGAACCGCACCCGCGGCAGGCCCCCGAAGTGGCCGCTGTAGCGAAGAGCCGCTGCCTTGGCAAAAGCTGCCAGCATCGCCGGGTTGGGGTCGCAAACCAGGGCATCCTTGGCATGACACCTCTGCGCCCAGGACGGTGCGCCGTAGACCACCAGCACCGGGGTGAGGCCTGCCTTTACGGCCCCGGTCACCCAAGCATCAACCGACGTCCAATCATAGTTTGGATCTGCGGGATCGCTTGGCTGCCAATCGCTCGGCTCCGTGCCTGGGGCGACGGCATACCAGGCGAGCCTCCTGTCCACGAACCGTGCTCCGGCGCCCTCAACGTGCTGGAAGGCGACCCGGCCATCCGCGTTCTGCATCCCCGAGACGCCCGTGACCAAAGGGGTGGCGATAGCGGCGGCCGGGCGCGCTCCTGAAAACAACAGCGCCCCGGCCAGGGCCATTAGAACGATCGGCCACCACCGCGTGGCGGCCGCCGTGATCTTTCTTGATGCGACCACTTCGAAGAGCTAGACGCCCCGCCGCCTGCGATGCCATAAATAGCCGATCGACGATGCCGCTACGACACCGATCAGCAGCGGCAGCAGTAACCCCATCTCACCTGAGGACGACGAACCGGTCGCCTGCGAGACGATCTCGCCCAACCCCGACGAGCCACCCGGCTGGGCCGCGTTGGCACCATTGGCGGCCGCGATCGTTTTAGCGGCGCCGGTTGAGCTCGCGCCCTGAGCGTTCGGCGCGCGCCGGATGGGCGCCCCCGCCGCCGCGAGCATCGCCGCAGCCTGGCCGTCCGAGCCCAGTGCCGCGAGCCGCCCTGCGTTCCGAGATCCCAACACCTTGGCGGGTGAGCGCTGGTGGTTGCCGGCGGACGGGCCGCTGCCGCCCGGCGTCGGCAACGACTCCGTGTACTGATCGACCGCGGGATTGCCCGGCGGGGCGACGCGTTGCGCCGCCGCGGACGATGGGAGGGAGGCGATCGCCATCGCGATAGCGACCGCCAGACCAGCTTTCATCCTGAAACCGCTCATGGATCTACCTACGTAGCGGGAGCCTGCTTGCTGACATCGGTCAGCTTCTCTGCCGCCGATCCGTATGTAGGTTGGAATGGAAGCCACCTCCACCCTGGCTCGTCCGACCCTCCTGGATCACACCAGAAAGATTGACTGGAGCGCTGTTGCGATCTGGCTGCTCGGCTTTGGTTTGATCGCCTATCTCGGCCTCAAGGCTGGCGGTTACGACCCGCTTGTCCACGATCAGGTCGGAATCGCGGTCTGGTGGATCATCCTCGGCGGAGTGCTCGTCGGGGCCCTGCCCCGGCGCCGCCTCGGAATCCTCGCCTGGTGCGTGCTCGGCCTTCTGGCGGCGCTCGTGGCGTGGACGGCGTTGAGCCTAAACTGGACAGAGAGCACCGACAAGAGCGCCGCCGACCTCGCCCGCGCGGCCACCTACCTGGGTGTGCTCTGCCTCGCCCTCTTTGCCTGGGGTTCGAAGAGCGCCCCCCGCCTCGTCGCCGCCGTGGGGACCGGGATCGCCTTCGTCTCCATCGTCGCCCTGCTCTCCCGCCTCCACCCCGCATGGTTCCCAAACGCCGACGAGACTGCAAGGTTCCTCATCGGCTCGCGGAATCGGCTCGCCTATCCGATCGACTACTGGAACGGTCTCGCAGCACTGATCGCAATCGGGCTGCCGCTGATGCTCCAGGTGGCGACATGCGCGAAGGCAGCCGTCCTTCGCTCGCTCGCCGCCGGCCGCCATCCCCGCGATGGCGCTGACGGCCTATTTCACTCTCTCCCGGGGCGGAATAGCCGCCGCGATCATCGCACTCATCGTGTTTCTGGCACTGACCTCCGACCGCCTGCCAAAGCTTCTGACCCTTCTGGTCGCCGGCACAGGAGGTGCAATCCTGATAGCGGCGGCGAGCCAAAGGGACGCGCTCCAGAACGGCCTCCTGAACACGGCGGCTCGCGACCAGGGCAACGAGATACTGGCGATGACGGTCATCGTCTGTGCCGGTGTCGCCCTCGTCCAGGCGGGGATCTCGCTGGCGCTGGCGCACGATATGAGACCACGCTGGAGCCATTTCTCCCGGCGGCTGTCCGCAGGCATCGTGGTGAGCGGCCTCGTCGTTGTGCTCGCGATTGCCGCCGCCACCGACGCTCCAGGCCGCGCCTCCGGCGCTTGGAACGATTTCAGGGAAGCAAACGGCCCGTCCAGCGGCGCCAAACGATTGGAGAGCTTCAGCGGCAACGGGCGTTACCAGTGGTGGAGCTCCGCCATCAGGGAGGAGCAGACGAAACCCCTGACTGGAACCGGTGCGGGCACGTTCGAGTACTGGTGGGCGCGCAACGGTGACTCTGCAGGCTTCGTCCGCGACACCCACTCCGTCTACCTGCAGACGCTCGGGGAGCTTGGAATCGTTGGCCTGGTTCTGATCGGAGGATTTCTCTTGGCGATCCTAATCGGCGGCACTAGGAGAACACTCCGAGCAGCTCATCAACGTCGTCCGCATCTCGCCGCGGCGCTGGCGGGTTGCGTCGCGTTCTGCGTCTCCGCCACCTTCGATTGGGTCTGGCAGCTGGCGGTGATACCGGTCGCATTACTTCTTCTAGCCTCGGTGCTCGTAACGGCGGGGGATCGGCCCCCACAGGATGGGTCGGCGCGGCTGAGGCTGCCAATGAGAGCGGCCTTTGCCGTGGTGTCGGTCGCTGCGATCGTCGGCATCGCAATTCCGCTCTCCTCATCGACGCTGATCCGACAGAGCCAAGCCGATGCCCGAGGGGCAGACTTGCCCGCTGCGCTGCACGCGGCGCGGAGCGCTCAGAACGTCCAGCCCGGCGCCGCGGCGCCGCGCCTACAGCAGGCCCTCCTACTCGAGGCACAGGGAAATTTGCCCGCCGCCACCGCCGCGGCGCGGGCGGCAGCCCAGAGAGAATCAACGAACTGGCGGACCTGGCTCGTGCTATCCCGGGTGGAGGCTGAGGGGGGGCGGGCGGTCGCAGCGGTCCGCCATTATCGAAGGGCAAGATCTCTCAACCCACGCTCCCCCCTCTTCGCTCGATGACCATGGCGGGCCCTGAAGAGATTCGCCGTGACCTGCCGCCGGACCTGACGCAGGACGAGCGGGAGGGGCTGCTCGACGCTGGGACTGCGGCTGCAGGACCAACGCCCGATCCCCAGCCCAACCTTTCGAGGGGATCTGCGCCGGACGCTCCTCGGTAACTCGAAGAATCGCTGGCCGACCTTCTCGAGCCGTCGTGCCATCCGTGCCCTCGTCGCCTCCTACATCACCGTCGGAGTGCTGCTGCTTTCCATTGCCGCGCTCGGCGTTGCCGGGGGCGGCCCGTTCGCACCTACGTAGCCTCAGCCGGCTCTTCGAGCTGAGCTCGGAGCTTCCGCAGAGAGCGGGACAGGATCTGCTGAACGTTGGCAAGCTGAGATCGGTGATTTCCGCGATCTCGCGCCCGGATAGGTCACCTCCGAACCGCAGGGCGATGACTTCCCGCTCCCGGTCAGTCAGCGTTTCGAGCGCGGTAGCGAGAGCGGGCTCCAGGCCGAGGTTGACGTCGGGTTCATGGCGCGGCAGCCGCTCCTCGGCCAAACCTTCCGCTCCAATCGGCTCGTGCATTGCTGATCGATCCTTGCGGAAGTGATCGATCACGAGGTTGCGAGCGATCGCGATAAGCCATGTGCCTGCCGAAGCACGCGACGGGTCAAAGGACGACCATGCCCGCAAGGCCCGTTCGAAAGTCTGCTGGGTCAGGTCTTCGGCATCAGAGCGCGAGCCGACCCGGTAGGCGACGAACGCGTAGACCTGCCAGACATGGTCGTCGTAAGCTTGCGCGAATTCGGGCCGTCCGGCCAGGGGCGCCGATCGCGGATTCTGTACCCGGGCCACCTAGATGTAGCTACCCATGGCGGTGGTTCCAGTTCAGGAGTCGAGCGGCGGGCGGGCGTTGGTCAAGGAATCCAATGACGACGTCTTACTCTTTAGCGGGACAGGCGGCCGGATAGCCTTGCGGTGCGGCCGGCCGAGTTCTCGTCGAGAGCGCCGTAGGGTACCGGCGGCAAACGCCTGGGCGGCGGCGCGGGTAGAACTGGTCGGCGGAAGAGCGTGCTCTGCGCTCATCCATGCATGGGTGGAGCGAAGCAGATTTCAGGGGGTTGAGCCAGTCCGGTTAACCGGGTGCAGTGAAGGACGCATTGCGTCTTGCTGCTCGCACCCATAGCGGCACGCCGCAATGAAGGCGTCGGCCATCGCTGGATACGAGAAGCGCTCCACATCGGTCGCCGCCTGATCGCCAAGCTCCGCTGCCAGGGCAGCGTCACCGATAAGGAGTCTCAATGCCGCCGTCAGACTGCGCTCATCGCGCTCGGGGAACACGATTCCATTGCGGCCGTCGACCACAAGGCCGCCGGCTCCAGCTCCGACCGCGTCACTAACAACGGTCGGCACGCCCGCGTGCATCGCCTCGTTGACAACGAGGCCCCAGGGCTCCCTCCCATGCTCAGCGCTGATCGATGGTAGGACAAGACAGCGGGCGCGAGCAAATTCGTCCGGGAGCTGGTCCTGGGACAACTCACCTACGAAAAGTGATCCGCCGATCCCCCTCTGCCATCCTCATCAGTTCTTGCTCGAGCACGCCGGATCCCACGATGCGTAGTGCCGCGCGCGGGCTCTTCAAGACGCTTGAACGCGGCGATCAGAGTTTCGATGCCTTTGATCGGCTTCAGCTGTCCTACATAGAGCACCGTCGGCGGCCGCTGATCGCCGTTCCTGGCCGCAACAAAGCGTTCCCGCTCGACAGCCTGGCCGGCGACGAATACCTTCTCTGGAGTCACGCCTGCGCGCTCGACCACGTAGCGCTTCACATGATCCCCGTACGCCACTATTGCGTTGGACCTTCGATAGAGCAAGCGTGTTGCTGGCTCGCTCAGGCGGTGAATCGGTGACTCGGGGTGCGACCAGATGCCAGTCCAGAGCACGAAAGGCAGGTGCTTGACACGCGAGATCCCAAAAACCCAGGGCACCATGAGCTTCCCGTTGATGCACTTGACGACCACGTCATAGCGCTTCTGTGAGAGGCGCAATGCGAGACCTGGCATGAACATCTGGCGTCCGAGCTTCCAACTCGTCAAGCTCGATTTCCCGATAATTGCCAGGGTGATGCTGCGTGTGGCTGCTGAGATAACGCTCCGGCCTCGAGGAAGAGGAAAAGAAGAAGTACTCAACCTCCGCCCTGCGCGCAAGTTCCTCGAACAGCGGCCGTCGATAATGAGGCGCCAGGTTCGTGATGAAGGCAATGCGCATTTTTCTGCTCCGGGCGCTCACTTCCGCGATCTTTCCTCGCAGAGCCGCGGCCGGTCCCGCAGTATCGCGACCACGAACTTTGGGTTGTTGATTAGATACCTGCGCCCGAGCCGCCGGGGCTCTTGGAGCAGCCTGTAGAGCCACTCTAGCCCCAGCAATTGAGTCCAGCGGGGCCCTGCCTTTCTTATTCCAGCATGAACGTCGAATGCCGCCCCGACTCCGATCATCATAGGCGGCTTGAGTCTCCCAAGATGGGCAGCCATCCATCGCTCCTGCTTCGGCGTCGACAAGCCCACCCAGACGATGTCCCCACCGCTCTCGTTGATCCGCGCGATCACTTCCTCGTCCTCCTCAGGAGTGGGCGTGCGAAACGGAGGGGAGTAGGTCCCGGCGACCTTAAGCTTCGGAAATCGTTCCTGCAGGCGACGAACGAGCAACTCGGGCGTCCCCTGCCCACCGCCGTAGAAGAATGAGGACCACCCATTCTGCTCTGCCAGCTCGCACACACGCAACGTGAGGTCCACCCCGCGTACCTGCCTCATCGATCTGGCCCCAGCGAACCAGCCACACCAGACCATCGGGCGGCCGTCGGGGACCGTCAGGCTGGATTCCTTGTGAATTCGGCGCAGCTCGGGGTCGTGCCGGCTCTCCATCACGCCGTGAACTCCAGTTACGCAAACGTAGCCCCGCTCACGGCGGCCAATCTGGCCCTCGATTTCTGCGAGGGCCGTGGACATCGTGGTCACATTGACGGCGACGCCCAGCACGTTGACTCTTACTCCGGCCATCATCGTCTTAAGAGCAGTGAGCCGACACGGGATCCTTGCGCTGGGCCAGTCACCCGGCATCGTCGCCCGGGGGTGCCGGGCCAGGGAGTTCCCGCAAGTACGTGCCGTATCCCAGGCATGTACCGTTACGGCTTAAGCGCACTGAAACTTAGGTCTGATCCAGGAAGACTTTTGACTTGACGCCTCAGAGCTCAGGAACCTCGATTCAGATCGGTGGTGGGGACACCGCCGAGGCACTGAACCTAGCAAAGCGGCTTGCGGTCATCAGTACTTACTGCCCTCTTAACGGGGCAGATGCCCTGGATTGCGGGTGCGGCGAAGGTGGCTACGTCGCAGCCATGCTGGAGGCTGGGGCGAATGTACACGGTATTGAGTATGAAAGGGAGAAGGTTGCTAGGTTTCAGCGGCGCTTCCCCGGCTCGACTTCCGTCACTCAGGGGACTATCGAGCACCTTCCGTTTGCGAATGATTCGTTTGATCTCGTACTCCTGAACGAGGTACTTGAGCATGTGCCTCGACAGGATCGGGCACTGGCGGAGGTCCGTCGCGTCCTCAGGCCTTCCGGCAGAGTGATTCTCTTTGCGCCAAACCGCCTGTATCCGTTCGAGAGCCATGGTGTGTATCTCCGTCGCGGACAGCACGAGGTCTCGCCCTGGGTTCCCTTTGTTTCCTATGTTCCAGTGCCTTTGGGCCGCCTTGTCTTCCGTTATTGGGCTCGTAACTATTGGCCGTGGGAACTTGACCGCTTGCTGCGCGGCGCGGGGTTTCGCATTTTGGATCGCACATGGGCTTGGCAGACGTTTGAGAACATCTCAGGCAGCCAGCCGCCCTCGTCGCCAGGCTGGCCCCGGCTCTCTCGCTGGCTCTCGACGCGGTTGGAGATGACACCCCTTCTCCGCGCGATTGGTGTTTCTCAAGTAGTGGTGGCGGAGCCCGGAGCAAGCTTCGCCGGGTCGTTTCATTGGAGTACCCGCGCCCGCCGAGTTCGCCGTTCCGACAGCCGAGGACGTTGATGCGACGCCACGAAGATCTGACGACGAAGGCGCGGATGAGGTTCGCGACTAGGCGAACGGTTAACCGTGACCCGGCGAATGGAGCCTCTCGCGCAACCGGCGATCTCTGGCTCGCTGTGGTGAGCAACAAGCGCGACGGCAAACCTTCACGCGACCGAACCGCCGCCTCCCGCTGATCATGCTCTCGGCATCCTGGCGATTCTGCTGGCGGCCGCGGTTGGCGGAATCCTCTGCTGGATGTTCCTAACGATGACGGTGAACTGGCTCGCGAAGCTCAGGCGGGATTCAACGACCCTTGGTACTCGCCCCCTCGCTGCTCGCGCTCGCGGCGTTCGTTCCAATTGCTGTTGCTTTGGAGTTCACGACCCGCAGAGATTTCGGTGGAACCCCTGCAACTCAACTCAACTGGGCGTTCATAGGCCTCTATTTCCTTGGCATCAGTGTGCTGCTCCTGGCCTCACTGCCGGCAGATAACAGTTCGCGTCTGAACCGGTGGATCTTGCTCGTAATCGTCCTGTACTGGCTCACGGGAGCGGTTTCGAACTAGGAACGCCGGTCTCTCGCTGGGCCGGCTCTCTTCCTGCTGGTTCCGCTCGTCTTCCTCGCCTCATGGAAGCTACGCCCTCGCTATCACGACGCCGTCGCGGTCCTCACCTACACCTGCATTGCCGGATGCGCCGCGAGCCTCATCCTGGCGGTGGCCGATCCTTCCGTCGCCTTCGTTGATCTACCGACACGCTTCTTGAAATCTCTGTTCACCAACCGTCTCGGGGGGGTCTTTGAGCAACCAAATTCGCTGGGGCTATTCGCGAGCGCAGGCGTCGTCCTGGCGTGGCGATCCGGAGGATGGACCCGGCTGGTCGGGAACCCGGTCTGCGCCTACGCCCTGGTCGCTTCTGAATCCCGGGGGAGTTGGTTCGCCTGCGCTGCGGCATTCTCGATTCTCCTGGCAGGCGCTATGTTCTCTCGCCGGTCCGAGAAACAGCCGATCGTCGGGTGGACCGGCGGTGGGATGCTGCCCCTCTTGCTCGGAGGGGGCCTGGTCCTTGTCGCCGCCTTGGCCCTCGTTTCCTATGTGCTGAACGTGGGCAGCGTGCAGGGCTTCACAGGCCGCACTGAGATCTGGAGTCACGTCCTGGACCACTGGAGCGAGGCGCCGATCATCGGGCACGGGCCTGCCGTCTGGAAGGATCTGATTGGCGCCGGTCAAGTTCCTACGTGGGAAGAATGGGCACGGGCTGTTCTTCGAGTCGCTATTCACCATGGGGATCATTGGCGTGACCCTCCTCGCGGCTCTGCTGTTCACGTGGACCGTCAAGTCGGCGCAGGCGGCGCGGCAGGGCTATTGGCTGCCGCTCGCGCTCCAAGGTCTGATCGTCGCCTACGGTCTGCTGGAAAGCCCGCTGAGGATCTGGGCAATTGGGCCGGAGGTCTGGCTCTTCTCGATCCTCCTGTTTTCGATCCCGTCGGTGAGGTCGTCGAGACAGTGCCCGATTCCAAGTTAACTCTGGGCACGCCGGAGCCTCTGCCGCCGCCGGGAGGCGAGCCGAGACCGGGAGGAGCCATGAAGCTGACCGCGATCCTCGCATGCCACAATCGGCGCGCCCAAACGCTCGAGTGCCTCGCTTCCTACTACGCGCAGAAGATCGGGCCGGCCGTGGCGCTTTCCGCCGTTCTCCTTGACGACGGCAGCGTCGACGGAACGGCGAAGGCGGTGCGCGAGCGGTTCCCGGAGACGGAAGTGATCGAGGGGAGCGGGAACCTCTACTGGGCCGGGGCAATGGCACTCGCCGAGCAGGCCGCGCTGGCCCGGAATCCGGATCTTCTCCTCTGGCTCAATGACGACGTCGTCCTCGATCTGGACGCCCTGTCGAGGCTGATCGAGACGGCGGGTCGGGTTGCGGCGGCTGTATCGCCGTGGGTGCCGTGCGCGATCCGATCACAGGGCTGCTGACGTACTCGGGCTTCCGCCGTCGCGGGCGGCATCCGCTGCAAATGGATCTGGTGGTTCCCGCTGACGAACCGGTCGAGGTCGAGACCTTCAACGGCAACGTCGTGCTCGTCCCCCGCTCAGTAGCAAGGAAGATCGGCCCCATTGACGGCGCCCTCGTGCACTCCGCCGCCGACTTCGACTACGGACTCCGCGCCGGCGAGGCGGGGCTGATGAACTCGCTGACACCGGGCACGGTCGGCACGTGTGCCCGGAACACGAATCCCAGCCCCTGGCTCGATCGGTCGATCCCCCCAGGACAGAGGCTTCGCCTCCTTCTCGGCCCCAAGGGCCTGCCTCCTCGCGCGAGAGCGCGCTATCTCAGCCGCCACGGCGGGCCGTTCTGGTTCCTCTTCTGGCTTGCGTCCTACGTCCAAGCTGTGCCGGGGATCGTGCGCCCGACAAAGTCGGGCAGCTAAGCGCATGAGCCCCCACGTGGCTATCGTCGGCCCTTCGAGCGCGAAGGCGCTCTCACGATGGCTGAGCGACTCGGCCCGCGACCGTGCTCTCGCGCTGGCGGGTATGGGCGGTGCGCCGCTGGTCAACAACCTCGTGCACGCCCTGCTCGAAGCGGGTTGCTCGGTCGAGCTCGTCACGCTCGAGCCGGATCTGCCGGAACGGATCACGCTCGAAGGACCGCGTCTGCGCATCCTCGTGGCTCCGTACCGGTCGCGCGCCCAGGAACGCGCGCGCGACTTCTTTCGCGCCGAGCGCCGGCACGTCGAGGAGCTCCTTGTGACCACGTCCGCGTCGGTGGTGAACGCATACTGGACTTACGAGTTCGCGCTCGGTGCCCTCGCATCGCCCAGCCGACCCACAATCGTAACCGCCCAGGACGCACCTTTGACGATCCTGCGCTACATGCCCGACCTCTATCGAGCGATACGCACCGCCATGGCGATCGCGACTCGGCTGCGGCTCTCCACTCTCGCCGCGAATTCACCTTACCTCGCGAAAGCCTGGCGGCGCCAAATGATCTACGGGCGAGAAATCCCCGTCATTCCCAACATCGTCCTGCCTGTCGCTGCGACCTCAAACGGAGCGAACAGCGGTGGGGCGGCCCCGACGATCCTCGACGTCACGGACACCGGCCGCCGAAAGAACGTCCACCGGCTGGTCCATGCGATGAGGCAGGTTCGTCTTTCGCACCCCGACGCGCGTCTGCGCGTTGTTGGACATGGGCTCACCAGAGACTCCCCGCCTGCTCGACTCGCCGACCAGCTCGGCATCCAGCACGCGGTTGAGTTCCTGGGGCCCGTGGACCCTGACCAACTCGTCGAAGAGTACTCCCGTGCGACTGTCTTCGTCCACGCATCGCTCGAGGAATCCTTTGGAATGACGGTGGCTGAAGCGATGTCTCACGGTTTGCCTGTAGTAGCTGGGGCCAGGGCGGGGGCCGTTCCGTGGGTGCTCGACGAGGGCCGGGCCGGACTGCTTGTTGACGCTCGGCATCCGGAAGCGATCGCAACGGCGGTGCTGCGACTCCTCGACGACAGGCTCCTTTGCGCCGCGTTGGGTGAGGCCGCGACGAAGCGCGTCCGTTCCGCATTCTCCCCAGCGACGGTGGCGGCCACCTGGATGCAGCTGTACGAGGATGTGACGAGGAAGAGCCGATGAGGATTCGCGACCCGCTCCCCGCCGACGGCGCGCCAGGGGCCCTGTCTCTGACGAGGAGAGCACTCGGCGGGGTCGCCTGGAACGGGGCAGCCTCGATCGTGCTCGTTGTCGCCCAGATCGCGTCGACGGCTGCCACCGCACGGCTTCTCGCGCCGCGCGAATTCGGCCTTTACGCCACGGCGCTGGCGGCCGCCAACTTGGTCGGCTACTTCTCCATGGCTGCAATTGGGCCTGGGCTGCAGCGGCGCTCTCGACTCGGAGCGAAGACGGTAGGAACAGCGATGACACTGTCGCTCGTCAGTTCGCTTCTCGTCACCCTTGCCCTTTGGCTCGGCGCCTCGCCCTGGGCGCGTGCCTGGGGAGTCCCGGACGCAGCGACGACCGTCAGGGTGATCGCGATCGCCCTGTTTCTGACCTCCGCCGCGACTGTCCCGGTAGCACTAATTCGCCGTCGACTCCACTTCGGAAGGGCCGCGATCGTCGAGACGATCTCGCTGGTGGTCGGACTGGCCGCCGGCGTGGCCCTCGCAACCCAGCTTCACTCCGCCGTCGCGCTTGCCCTCGGACAGACGGTCTGGGGGGCGACACTTCTCCTGGCGGCGGGCGTGATCGTCAGAGACGAGCTCCGACTCTCGTTCGACCGGGCCGAGGCGCGTGAGCTGTTCACATTCGCGAGCCAGGTCAGCGTCTTGGGCTTCGCCTCCTATGTCACGATTACGGCGCCGAGCTGGTTCGCAGCGCGGACGTTCGGAGCTTCCGTCCTGGGGCTTTATTCGCGCGCATACCTGATCGTTTACTTGCCGGTCGCCTACGCGTCTACGAGCATCTTCAAGGTCATATACCCGCTCTACGGAAGGATTCGCGAGGACCTCACGCGGACGAAGATCCTCGTCGACGAGGCGTTGACGCTCACCACGGGCATCGCCTGGCCGCTCTTCGCGCTGGTCGCCGGCGCGTCGCCGATCATCGTCAAGGTCCTGCTCGGCCCGCGTTTTGACGGGGCGGCGCCGCTCGTCGCGCTCTTCGCGTTGGGAGCCTGCGCCAACATCCCGTCGGGGCTGCTCACGAACGCCGCCGAGGCCCTCGGTTGGATGCGGGTCATCGCGACGGTCCAGGCCGTGTTCTTCGGCGGCGTCGCCGCAACGCTGCTAACGGTCTACTTCGCCGATCTCAGCTTGAACTGGCTCCTCGGGGGACTCGCCGCCTCCCAGTGGGCGGCGTACGCTTTGGCGCTTCTGCCGTTCATCCGGCGCAGATTCCTCGACGTCCGTTTTGTGCTGCGATCTCAACTCGTACACAGCGCGGTGGCCGTCGTCGCGTTCGGGGGTGCCGTTGCGTGTGCGCAGATTCTCGCCGGAGCCCCGCTTCTCGCGCAGGTTGCCGGCCAGTTCACAGTAGGAGCCGCTGCGGTTGGAACGATTGTCCTCGGCAGGTCCTGGATTCCTGCGACACAGGTCCTTGCGCGCAGGATCGGGGTTGCGCCAGGTGAGAGCATCGGGCGCGCCGGGCTGGCAGCGCTGCGATGAAATCCACCGCATGCAGTGGGTTCAGGCCACCGTGTCATCGACCGGGCGTTGTGGAAGGACCAGGACTTTGCGCGTCCTGATCGCGCACAATCGCTACCACGAGGTGGGGGGCGAGGAGCGGCACGTAGAGCTGCTCGAGCGCGGCCTCGCCGAGGCAGGCGTCGACGTTCTCCGTTTCGAACGAGATAGCGGGGAACTCGACGGTTCCGTGATCCGCAAAGCCGTGGCCGGCCTTGTGCTCACCTACCGGCCAGGGGCCGGCGGCATCAGGCAAGTCCTTCGCGAGTGGCGGCCCTCGGTCGTCCACTTCCACAACATCTGGCCACTATTGACACCGTCTGCACTCAGGGCTGCGAAACGCAGCGGAGCGGCCGTAGTTCTCACAGCCCACAACTACAGATTTGCCTGTCCCGGAGGCGCGCTCCTGCGCGACGGGCTGCTCCACGAGGACTGCATCGAGGGTTCCTCGCTGCTCTGTGGCCTCCGCAATCCTCGCGAAAGCCGTTTCGAGAGTCTCGCCTACGGGCTTGCCCTGGAGATTCAGCGCCGCCTCGGGATGCTCCGGCGCTGGGTCGACGCTTTCGTCGCCCCGAGTGAATTCATGGCCCGGATGCTGGTACGGAGTGGCCTACCACGCGATCGAGTGCATGTCATTCCTCATGGGCTACCCCGATCGAGCCGAAGCACCGCCACCCGAGCCACGATTCGTCCTGTTCCTCGGGCGTCTCGCCGCCGAAAAGGGTGTGCGAACGCTCCTCTCGGCCTCGCGCCTCGAGCCTGGAATTCCAATGGTTCTTGCCGGCGGCGGGCCGCTCGCTTCGGAAGTACAGGGGGCCGGTGGCGGCACGCTGTACGTAGGCAGGCTGGATCGCAACGACACCACGCGGACGCTCCGCCAGGCGGCCTTCACCGTCATCCCAAGCGAGTGGTATGAAAACCTTCCGTTCTCCGCCCTCGAATCTTTCGCCGCCGGACGAGCCGTCGTAGCCACACGGATGGGCGGGCTGCCGGAAATTGTCGACGATGGCGTGACGGGCCTGCTCGTCCCGCCAAACAGTCCTTCTGCTTTGGCCGCAGCGATAGCCCGCCTCTGGCAAGACCCTCAGCGTGCCGCGGATATGGGTCGGCAAGCACGCACAGTTGCCGAGGAGCGGTTTGCGCTCCAGCGCCAAACAACACAGCTTCTCAATCTATACAGGTGCCTCGTGCAGACCGCTGCGGGTTGAATTAGCGGAGTGGGCTCAACTGGAACGCTGAGGAAGGAACCCCACGCCTATCCCACCGCCAGGATAGAAATGCTCCCGGGGACGCTCTTGAAAGACGAGTAGTAGCCGCCCCTCTCCCCGCATACGTCCCGCAATGCCATCGTGACGTGACTGTTATCTGAAAGCAACGTCGGCACCCCCGCTTCGGCTGCGAGCGACAGTTCGAAGCGCTCGTACTCATAACTATGGTCGCTGTCGTGCAGCAGAATGTCTGTCTTCTCACGCAGAGCAGGAGCCAGCGTCTCAGAGGTCGAGCCGATGACCCGGGTGAACCGCGGATGCAGACCGACCATCCATCCAGCGCGTGGATCCAGGTCCAATGAGACAAGTTGTCCCTCGATGCCATGATCGCGCGCGTTGCGGTCCAACGCCCCGAGGATGACAAGGGAGCCCAGCCCATCATGGGTGCCGGTCTCGATGACGCGACGGGGCTTCAACAATCGCACGATCGCGTACCACCCGAGCCTGCGACCCAGTTGTGGTCGAGCTTTCATTGACCACCGCTGCAAGCCGCCGCGGACTCGATCCGCGATTGAAGCAATCGGTCGTTCCGAGCCTCTGCGATGAGCGCCTTCGCCTCGTCATCGCGCACCCCAAAGGACTCCGCTAGCCACGCGGCAAGCTCCGGGTCGTTCGCTAGGTCATATGTAAAGTTGTCGACCTCTGGGTCAGCGAGAAGATAACCGAGATGACGATGCAGCGGCGCATCTCGCAGCCGCAATTCGCGGGCCTTTCGAATCCAACGGATACGGCCAAACTTTCGCCGGTCCATCCGCTCACGTAGCGCGGCCTTGAAGGCTTCGGGAACACCCACCGCCCGAACCGTACTGAAATGCATCCAGTCCCGTGGCCCCGCCCGACCGCCAGCTGCAGGGCCGCTGCCACTCTCGAAGTCGGCACCAGTTCAGCAACGCACGACATAGCCAGCCTTTGCCTTAATCTATCGGTCAACCTTTGCCGCTTCGGCGATATCGTTGAGGCGTGGGCGCCAAGCCTTACATACACCGCATCTATCGGTTCTTTCAATCTCGTTTTCGGCCGGCGAGGATGCAGGCATTCCTTGAGTACTTTCAATCCAGACACTCACACTACGATTCTCGACGTGGGCGGACACCGGCATTCTGGGGGGATTCCGGCTCTGGATCTAACCGTAACGATTCTCAACACTTCACCACAACCCGGGGATCTTGCTCCGGGCATGACATATGTGCGAGGGTCGGCGACCGATCTTCCCTTTCCGGATGGATCGTTTCACGTTGTGTTTTCCAACTCGATGATTGAGCATCTCTCTGATCGCGCAAGCCAGGAGGCATTTGCGCGGGAAGCCTTCAGGGTGGGCGACGGCAATCTGGGTGCAGACTCCCTCGCGGTGGTTCCCGATCGAGCCACATTTGCTTACGCCGTTCATTCATTATCTCCCGAAGCGCATGCAGCGTCGTCTGCTCCGAAACTTCACGCTCTGGGGTCTGATTACGAGGCCTGAACAGTCATCCATCGATCAATTCTTGGCCGAGACGGTGCTATTGGTGCTCGGGACATGCGACGCTTGTTCCCAGGCTGTGAGTTGCATCGTGAACGGGTGCTCGGCCTGACGAAGTCACTAATCGCTGTCTGTCACCCCAAGAGCGTTTCCGCCGTGGCGTCTGCCAGCCACCAATAGGGCGCTCGACTAATTCGTCGGGGGTTCCGTCCTATAGAGACCGCCCCACGCGGTCGGCCATCGGCTAGGGGCTGACAAAGCTGGGCTCTATCCACGGCGAGTTGGGCGCAGGAATACGCCGTCCATCTGCAACAGCTCGCGGCTACACGGATCGAAAAAGCCCGGCTCCACGTGGACCAGGTCCATTCCTAGCTCCTCGGTGCGGTCGAGTACGTCACGCAGCGACAGCGCGCCCTCGTACAGCGGAACGAGCGAAATCTCCAGCTGTAGACCGATCGCGCGCTCAAGGCATTGGTCGCCCCATCTAAGACTGATCCCTCGAAACCCTGGACGTCAACCTTGATGAACGAGGCGCTTCCCGCGGCACAACTTCGTCCCAGATCGCGTCAGGCGGCGAATGGGAACGTCAATGGCTCCCACATAGCTCGCATCGGCGCTGCCTCCTCGTGACGGCGAAGCATCGGAGCACTGAAACTACTCGCCGCACCTTCATTGCCGGCGACGTTCAAGGAGAACATGCCGTCTTCGGCGCCCAACGCAATGTTGCGGACAGACCACCTTCGATCCCTCGCGGCGCGCCGAGCCAGTAACTCGTACACGGCGGGAAGAGGTTCAAACGAACAGAGTTCCCCCTCGTACCCGAAACGGCGAAGCTGCTTGCCGTACGGGCCTTGATCAGCCCACATCTAATACGCAATTGACGCCTCGCCCGCGCAGCAGGCAGCCCAAACGGGCCGGAGCCGTACTGTCGGCTCCCTGCACATCAAGTCCGACCCTTAAGGTAGCTCGACGCAGTTGCTGCAGGATCGTCATGACTTGCCAATGGCTTCATGGTGCTTGACATCGTCCCCGTCTGCGAACGTCGTCGCCGAGCGGAAAAAGCTCCTGACATGCACAATTCTCATCGCGACAAAGGCAACGGACCGTTCCATGGTTTCACTGCGCGCCCCGAAGGGCAAAACGTGTAGCTCCAACCGTCATTTGCCACCACGGGTCATACCCCGGCGACGACGTCTGCACATCGTGACGCCCAGCAGGCGCGGTCGAACGAGCTCACGCCACCAGCGAGGGCCGCACCTCAGGGTCATGAATCAGCGGGTCGATGACTCGACCGCAGCACCGTCGATATCCGTCTTGAGGAGATCGATTTGCTCGCGGCCTAGTTCTCTCATCAAACTGAACAGACTGCGAATCGACGCAGTGATCGATGGGGTTGGTCCCTGCAAATTGATTGCGGAGTAGGACACGTGCGCAGGATCGGCTGGTGCGCAAAACTCCAGGTCGGTGTCGGACGACCATTACCCGTAAGGGAAGCGATCTGACGGGCGCGGTTGCAGACCCCGGTGTACAGCGTCGGCATCGGCCTCTCACCCCGCTTGACCTCGTAAAGCAGTACGCATTCGCGGCGAGGCTACCAGCACTCGGCGCTGGTTGGGGGCGGAGACGAGAAGGCGCCGGCCGGCCGCTCGGTCAGTTCCTGCCCGGGCTCTGCGCCAAGCGTCCTAGCGTTCACCTCTTTTGGGTGTCCTCCCTGTCTTGGGGACGGGACTTCGTAATCCGCATTCTCAATGGCCGGGCGGGCGTTCCCGGGGCTCTCGGTCAGGTGCTTGCCGGGCTTCGACGCTGGTACTCGGCCCTCTTACGAAGCACGCCAAAAATCGCTGTCGGATGGGCTTTGTGCCAGGGCGATGTGGAGTGGTAGCGGTCGTTCCGCGAGGTCGCCGCGGACAACGCTTCGTCTAGTCTTACACCGGCTGCGGTGCTGTATCCGGGCCCCAATTATGGAGCCGTCTCGTTGTGGGGAACATGCACTTGGTCTCGCGAACAATCTCCAGGCCGGCTCCCTCAAACGCGCGGTGCAGAATAGGCGGCGGGATTCCTCGTTCATGTCGGGTGAGGCCAGGTCGGGGATATCGCCAGTCACCCATGGATCGGATGGGCTCGCGAATCAACGCGTGGCCGCCTGCGGAGGTTACGCGGCCGAGCTCTTGAACAACGTGGGTTACGTTGGGGATGTGGTGCAACGTGCCTAGCGAAACAGACAGGTCGAAAGTCTCGCTTGTAAAGGGATGTCACTGAGGGTTCAGGGAGATGTACTGATCGGCACGCCCCGAAGCCGGTGGCTGCGTAGACTTGCTGACGGTTCGATGATGGTCAAACGATCGATGCGATCGATGATTGGTAGGAACTCGCCCCCGTAGCCGCTCCCCATCCCAATTACACGGCTGAAGCGATGGTCCGGTAGGTGCTGGAATCCGTGCGCGACGTTCAGGGCGTGGTACCCGTAACTGTCGGCGGAGCTCTCCCGAGCTGCACCAAGGTTGGCGTACCCCTCCCGCTCGTGGTCGAACCATTCGGCAATCTGACCGGCGGCAAAATCGTCGCCCCAAAGCTCATCGCCAGAGAAGTAGCGCCACTTGTCCCAGTTGAACATGGAGTTGAACATGGCGCCGAAGATCTCAAAAGATACCAGCATGGTGATCGCGGCCCGCATTATGCTCACGCAGCCGACCCGCTGGTCCCGATGTCTCTTAGGGCACGATAGTACGTGATAAAGACTGATCTCGTAAGGTTCCCGCTACCTTTGAACGGCTCCTCATCGCGGTTCCAACTCCGATTCGACTCCGTTGATCTCACGGTCGCGTGGCGCCACGTGCTTGGCGCCAGCACGACAAGCTGCACATGCGGACGATCGGGTGTCCAGTCGTGGCGGTCGTCGGAGGCCATGACCTTTCCCGCTGTTTGGCAGACACCCCGTCGCTGGGGTTGGCTAGGATGCCGCCTTTATGGTGACCGGTAAAGTTCTCGTCACCGGCGGCGGCGGATTCATCGGGGGCCATTTGGTCGCCGAGTTGCTGCGGCAAGGCAGGGAGGTTCGTTGCGTCGACTGCAAGCCAATCGGCGAGTGGCATCAGGTATTTGATGAGGTCGACAATCGAACTGCCGACCTATCGCTGCGCGAAGCCTGCGTGGAGGCTGTGTCCGGTACCACAGAGGTCTACAACCTCGCCGCCGATATGGGTGGGATGGGCTTCATCGAGGGGAACAAAGCGCTGTGCATGCTGTCGTCGTTGATCTCTACCCACATGCTTGTCGCCGCTCGGGACTCTGGTGTTCAGCGGTACTTCTACTCCTCTTCCGCCTGTGTATATGCCGCCGGCCGCCAAGACACACCTGATGTCCCCGCATTGCGCGAGGCCGATGCCTATCCAGCAATGCCGGAGGACGGGTACGGGTGGGAAAAGCTTTTCAGCGAACGGATGTGCCGCCATTTCCTCGACGACTTCGGACTCGAAACGCGGGTCGCCCGCTATCACAACGTCTACGGTCCGAATGGGACATGGAGCGGAGGCCGCGAAAAAGCCCCAGCGGCGATCTGCCGCAAGGTCGCGGAGGCGGTGCAGAACGGAAGCAACACGATTGAGATATGGGGAGACGGTTTGCAGACACGAAGTTTCACCTATATAGATGACTGCGTTACGGGCACAATCATGATCGCCCAGGGCCCACGAACAGAGCCGGTCAACCTCGGCAGCTCGGAGCTGGTTACGATCAACCAGCTGGTTGACACCGTCGAAGAGATGGCGGACGTCAGGCTTGAGCGGGAGTACGACCTCAATGCTCCGCAAGGTGTGCGGGGCCGCAATTCAGACAACACGCTGATTGAGAGCACCTATGGTTGGCAACCGTCAACCCCGCTCCGAAAGGGCATGAGCGAGACCTACGCGTGGATCGCGAAACAGGTTGAGCTCGGCCGTTCAACCGGTGTGGGAAGCGCGTAGCCAAAGAGTCTCCTCTGCGATAGAGGAGCGGATCAAATGGGTGAGAGCTCAGCGCCTCAAAAGGCGGCGACAACCCATTGTCGCTCGGGGTCCTGCCCCTCAAGCGGCGGGGCGGAAGGAACGGCGGTAGGCGGTCGGCGTGGTCGCGGTGCGCGGCGGAAGTGCTCGCGCAGCGAGGCGGCGGTGCCGAAGCCCGCCTGCCAGGCGACCTCCTCGACCGGCAGCTCGGTCTCCTCGAGCAGGCGCCGTGCCTCGGTGCACGCGCCGGGCGAGCAGCCACTGCAGCGGCGTCGTGCCGGTCTCCTCGCGGAAGCGGCGGGCGAAGGTGCGGGGGCTGACGCTGGCGTGGCGGGCCATCGCGGCGACGTCGAGCGGCTCGGTGAGGCGCTCGGCCGCCCAGCGGCGGGTTGCTCGAGGAACGACCCCGCCGGCGGCTGCAGCCGGCGGCCGCTCGATGAACTGCGCCTGGCCGCCGTCGCGGTGGGGCGCGGCGACCATGTGGCGGGCGGCGCGGTCGCCGACGGCTGCGCCGCGGTCGGCGCGGACGACGTGCAGGCAGAGGTCGATGCCGGCGCTGAGGCCGGCGGAGGTCATCACCGTCGCCCTCGTCGACGTAGAGCGCGGCCGCGTCGACCTCGACCGCTGGGAAAGCGCCGCCAGCTCCGCCGCGGCGGCCCAGTGGGTCGTGGCCCGCGGCCGTCGAGCAGGCCCGCGTGGGCGAGGGCGAAGGCGCCGGTGCAGACCGAGAGCACGCGGGCGCCGCGCTGGGCGGCGGCACGCAGGGCCTCGAGCGGCCTCGGCCGGGGGCGGGCGCTCGAAGAGCGCGAAGTAGCCGGGGACGACGACTGTGTCGGCGCCCGAGCGCATCGAGGCCTCGAGCCCTGAGGTGGACGCCGATCGCTGAACGCCGCTGGTCGGATCGAACAGATCGGACCGCTCTCCGAGCAGGCGCTGAATTCGTACAGCGGACCCTCCCCGGTGCGGTCACGGCGAGAGCGAAGACCTGCGCCGGGACCGAGAGGTCGAAGGCGACGACTCCGTCGAGGCAGAGGGCGGCCACGCGGTGCATGGCAGAAATCTAGCGGATATTGGCATTCCTGCCACTCGACGCGGCCGGTCGCACGCGCGATCCTGCTGCCATGCAGATAGCGATCCTCATCTTCGAGAAGCCTGACCGTCCTCGACGCGATCGGCCCCTACGAGGTGCTGCGCTCCGTTCCCGGCTGGGAGGTCAGCTTCGTCGCGCCCGAGGCCGGGCGTGCAGCGCGCCGACAGCGGCGCCCTCGGGCTCAGTCGCCGACCACTGGCTCGAGGAGGTCGACCGAGCCCGACATCGTGCTGGTCGGCGGCGGGGCGGGCAACCGTGCGCTGATGGAGGACGAGGCGGTCCTCGAGTGGCTGCGCACCGTCGACGCGACCAGCAGCTGGACGACCTCGGTCTGCACCGGCTCGCTGGTGCTCGGGCGCCGCCGGCCTGCTCGAGGGCAAGCGGGCGACCAGCCACTGGCTCTTCCTCGAGCAGCTGCGCGAGTTCGGCGCCGAGCCGGTCGGCGGAGCGCGTGGTCGAGGACGGCAAGATGATCACCGCCGCCGGGGTCTCGGCCGGGATCGACATGGCCCTGCAGCTGGTCGAGCGCGAGGCCGGGCGCCGAGGTCGCCGCAGGCGATCCAGCTCGGCGATCGAGTACGACCCCCAGCCGCCCTTCGACTCCGGCTCGCCGGCGAAGGCGCCGCAGGCCGTGGTCGAAGCGGTCAGCGCCGCCTTCGCGGCCTCCGACGACTGGCTCGCCGGCCGCGCGGGCGGCGGCGTCTAGGCCCGGACGCCTCTCAGGCCTTCTCCCAGATCGTCCCGGTCAGGGCCCGGACCGGCCGCAACCGCCAATCCTTGGCGAGGTTCCAGAGCTCGGCGCAGATCAGCGGGCCCGGGTGGCCGCTGAGGACCTCGGCCTCCTTGGTGGTCAAACGTCCGAAGCGCTCGATCGCCTCCAGCGGTCCCAGCGCTCCCTCGTTGACCGGGCTGGCCCCGGCCGCCAGCGCCGCCTCGCGATAGTCCTCCAGCGGCTTCCAGCCCCAGACGGCGTGGCGGGCGCCGTCGGCGCCGATGAACACCGCCGAGGGCATGCTGACCCGCTCGTGGCCCTCGGTGCGGCGCACCTTCCCCTCCGTCCGCGCCTGCTCGGGAACGTCGCGGACCTCGTCGAGGTCGGCGCCGAACGCCTCAACGATCGCGTGCGAGCCCAGGTCGAGCCTGAAGCGCTCGCTGTCGAGCCCCGCCGGCCCCGCCTCGGCAGCGAGCGCATCGGCGTGGTCGAGCCTGCGGCGCTCGATGAAGATCCCCTCGCGCACCCTGCGCAGATAGCGGTAGCCGGCCTCCGGGCCCTGCTCGCAGGCGGCCTTCACCGCCATGCAGGCCGGGTAGGTGCTCGACAGCGGGCACTCGGTCCAGATCCTCGGGTCGGAGGGCATCCCGGTCTCGCCGCCGACGTTGAGCCAGTGGGACATCAGGTCCGCGAAGCAGCTCGGCCCGGAGCCGATCGAGCCCTCCTCGTCGCGGTACTCGGGCCCGAACCGGCGGGCGAGACCGCCCATGATCCAGCGGAAATCGAGCTCCCCGGAGAACTCCCACATCAGCCTGCGAAGCTTGGGCTCCGCGCCCCAGGACCAGGAGCAGGCAGGATCTGTGTAGTAGCGGACCTCGACCGACACGGGGCGCTGACAATATCCCCACGGAGATGAACGCAGGCTCGACCTCAGCACAGATGATCGGAACGGTCCTCTCCGACCGCTACCGGCTCGAGGCCAAGCTCGGCAGCGGGGGGATGTCCACCGTCTACCTCGCTCGCGACGAGACGCTCGACCGCCCCGTCGCCGTCAAGGTCATGCACCGCGAGATGTCCGAGCAGGCCGACCAGCTGCAGCGCTTCCGGGGGGAGGCGCGGGCGGTGGCGAAGATCTCGCACCCCAACGTGGTCGCGGTGATCGACGCCGGCGAGGACGGCGGGCACCCCTACATCGTCTTCGAGTACGTCGAGGGGGAGACACTGAAGCAGCGGATCGCGCGGGTCGGCGCGCTCGACGTCCAGGAGGCCCTCGCCTACTCGATCGAGATCGCCCGCGCCCTGGCCCTCGCCCACGCCCGCCAGCTCGTGCACCGCGACATCAAGCCCCAGAACGTGCTGATCGACTCCGCGGGCCGGGCGAAGCTGACCGACTTCGGGATCTCGCGCCAGCTCGAGCAGGCCGGCCTCACGGCGACCGGCAGGGTGCTGGGTACGACCGACTACGTAGCGCCCGAGCAGGCGATGGGCCAGGGGGCCGACCCCCGATCCGACATCTACTCGCTCGGGGTCGTCCTCTACGAGATGCTGACCGGCGAGGTGCCGTTCAGCGCCGACAGCCAGGTCGGGGTCGCGATGAAGCACGTCAACGAGGAGCTGCCCGATGTCCAGCGCCGCCGGCCTGGGATCTCGGCCGCGGCGGCCCTGGTCGTCGAGCGGGCGACCTTCAAGGCTCCGGAGCGCCGTTACCAGAACATCGACGAGATGATCGCCGACCTCGAGACGGCTCTCGAGGTGGAGGCCGCCCGGGCGGGCTCGACCAGCGGCGAGGCGACCAGCGTCCTCGACTCGGTGCCACCCCCGCGCCGGCGGCTGGCCCGCAGCTTCCGCTGGTCATGGTCGGCGTTCGGGCTGCTGCTGGTGCTGGCCGCGGTCGTCCTGGCGCTCGTATACGGGATCTCCAGCGGCTGGTTCGGCGGAGGCGGGGCCGGCGCGGGCGGCCGGGCGGGCGGCGGGATGACGCCCATCAAGGTGACCTCGGCCACCGACTACGACCCGCTGGGAACCGGCGGGGAGCACCCCGAGCTCACCTCGAAGGCGATCGACGACAACCCGGCGATCACCGGTGGCGCCTGGACCACCGAAACCTACGACACCAACTTCCCCGAGGGCAAGGAGGGTGTCGGGATCTATCTGACGACCGCGGCGCCGGCCGCCGCCAAGTCGCTGCAGGTGCGCTCGGCCCAGGGCGGCTGGGACCTGCAGGTCTACGGCGCCCCCTCAGCTCCGGCGCCGAGCGCCTCGGACCCGCTCGGCGGCTGGACGCCGGTCGGCGAGAAGGCCGGGATGGCGACCGACCAGACGGTCGCCCTGGACACGGCGCGGCGGAAGTTCCGCGACTACCTGCTCTGGATCACCAAGCTGGCTCCGGTCAGCGACGGCTACCGGGTCGAGATCACCGACGCGCGGCTCTTCGACTGAGGGTCCGCACTCAGAACTCGAAGCTGCGTGCCATGCGGTGACGCTCCAGCGCCAACTCGACCAGGCGGTCGACGAGGCCCGGGTAGGGGATGCCGCTCGCTTCGAACAGCTTCGCGTAGACGCTGGTCTCGGTGAAGCCGGGGATCGTGTTGATCTCGTTGACGAGGATCTCGCCGCCGGCCTCGACGAAGAAGTCGCAGCGCGCCAGGCCGCAGCAGCCGGCCAGCTCGAAGACCTGGGCGGCGAGCTTTCTGACCCGCTCGATCGCCCCCTCGCCGATCGGCGCCGGAACGACCAGGTCCATCCCGCCCTCCGAGTACTTGGCCTCGAAGTCGTACCAGTCTGCGTGGGCGACGATCTCCCCCGGCTGCGAGGTCTCGGGCGACTCGTTGCCCAGCACCGAGCACTCGACCTCGCGGCCGGCCGCGGATGCCTCGACTATCACCCTCGGGTCGTGGCGGCGGGCGAGCGCCACCGCCTCGTCGAGCTCCCTCTCGGAAGACCCCACCTTGCTGATCCCGACGCTCGAGCCGAGCCGGGAGGGCTTGACCCAGAGCGGCAGGCCCATTCCGGCGGCCTGCTCGCGCCAGCCCGGCTCGCCCGCGGCGACGAAGTCGACCTGGGGGATCCCGTGCTCGGCGAAAAGGCGCTTCAGGGTGAGCTTGTCCATGCAGAGCGCCGAGGAGAGGACATCGCAGCCGACGTATGGGACGTCGAGGCACTCGAGCAGGCCCTGGACCGAGCCATCCTCGCCGAACGGGCCGTGGAGCACGGGGAAGACCACCTCGACGCCAAGCAGACCGGCGCCCGGCATTACCTCGATCGTCTCGCCCCCGCTGCTCCATTCCCCTTTGCGGGAGATCAGCACCTCGGTCACCTGGTGGCCGGCCTCGGCCAGACCCGCGGCGACCGAGGCCCCCGAGCGAAGCGAGACGGCATGCTCGCTCGACCGCCCGCCCGATAGGACCGCGACCCTCATGGGGTGGTCGTGGTCGGGGTGGTCGGGGTGGTCGGCGGCGTGGTCAGCTGGGCGACGAAGATCGTCACCTCGCGTTCCCATTGTTTGCGCCGACCCCGGGGCGGGGAACTGGTCGGTGACCCTGCCGTCCTGCGCCGGCACGCTGGTCTCCTGGAGGTTGACCGTGACCGCGAAACCTGCGCCCCGCAGGGTCGAGACCGCGTTGGAGCGGAGGTCGCCAATCACATTTGGCACCTTCACCTTCTGGACTCCCTGGGAAACCACGATCGCGACCGTATCGCCGACCGCGACCCGGGTGCCGGCGTTCGGTGACTGCCTGAGAACCGTGCCGCTCGACTTCTGGCTCTGCTCGAAGCTGACCGAGTAGTTGAGTCCACGCCCGGAGATCGCCTGCTTGGCCGCGTCGGAGCTGCGGCCGACGACAGCCGGGACCGAGACCTGGCGCGGACCGCTCGAGACGGTGACGGTGACCAATGAGCCGCGCTTCGCGCTGGTCCCGCCCAGCGGATCGGTCGAGATCACCTCTCCCTCGGGAACCGAGCCCGAGGCCTCGGTCACGAAGGTCGCCCGGAAGCCGCTCTTCTGCAGCGCCTTCTTCGCCTCGGAGCGGGAGAGGCCGCGCAGGTCCGGGACGGCGGCCCTCCCCGGGCCCTCGCTGACCGACAGGGTGACGGTCGGCTTGCTGCAGAAGAAGGTGAGCAGGGCGCAGTCGAGCGAGGCATCCTGGCCGCCAACCGGATCCTGCTCGAGGACGTTGCCCTTCCGGCCAACTCGGGTCGTCGTCTCGACCACCTTGAACCCCTGGCTTTCCAGGTTATTCTTGGCGATCGGCTCGGGCAGGCCGGTGACGTCGGGCACACCGGTGCTGGTGTCGCGGGTCAGCGCCAGGCCGACGATCACGCCGAGCAAGACGGCGATCCCGATCAGGATCCAGCGGCGGCGGCGCTTTCGCTCCTCCTCCTCGCGATCTTTCTCGCCCTCGGCGTCCGTGTCGGCGGGCAGCGGCGCCACCACTGGAGGAAGCGGCGCGAACGAATCGGTTCCATCGCCGAGGCCGCCGGCGTCGCGCTGGGCGGCTCGCAGCGCCGCGATGAACGCGTCGGCATCGTGAAAACGGCGCGCCGGGTCCTTCTCCAGGGCCCGCATCACCACCGCGTCCATCGCCGGGGAGACCGCCGGGTTGATCGCGCTCGGACGCTGCGGCACCTGAGAGACCTGCTTCAGCGCCACTGCGACCGCGCTCTCGCCCTCGAACGGGACGCGCCGGGTCAGCGCCTCATAGAGGATCACTCCGACCGAGTAGAGGTCGGAGGCGGCGGTCACCTCCAGTCCCTGGGCCTGCTCGGGCGAGAGGTAGTGGGCCGTGCCCATCACCGAGCCGGTCTGGGTGATCTCCGAGACCCCGGATCGGGCGATCCCGAAGTCGGTGACCCTCGCCCTCCCCTCGGAGTCGACAATCACGTTCTGGGGCTTCAGGTCGCGATGGATGACGTTGTGGCGGTGGGCGAACTTCGCCGCCTCGAGTACCTGGATCACCAGCGCCGAGGCCTGCTGCGGCGTCAGGCCGGCGTCGATCAGCTCCTTCAGCGAGCGGCCCTCGACGAACTGCATCGCGATGAAGTAGGTGCCGTCGATCTCACCCCGGTCGAAGATGGCGACGATGTTGGGATGCTGCAGCGAGGCGGCGGCCTCAGCCTCGCGCCGGAAGCGTTCGACGAACTCCCTGTCCTGGGCGAAGCGCTTGTGGAGGATCTTCAGCGCGATCCGACGCTGAAGGTGGGTGTCCTCGGCGAGCCAGACGTCGGCCATCCCCCCGGAGCCGATCCGGCCGAGGAGCCGGTAGCGCCCGGCGACCACCGAGCCTTCGGCGACCTCAGCCATTGGCCGCCAGGATGCTCTCGGCGACGTCCCTGAAGATCGGCGCAGCGACGTCGTTGCCGAACTGAGGCGTGCACTCGACGCTGGCGGCGATCGCCACCTTCGGGTCCTCGGCCGGGGCGAAGCCGATGAACCAGGCCTGGTTTTCGTCGGTGCCGCCGCCGCAGGCTCGATTGAAGGGCGTCTCAGCGGTTCCGGTCTTGCCGGCGACTGTCACCCCCGGGATCGCCGCGTTGGTTCCGGTGCCGGCGCTGACCACGCCCTGCATCGCCGTGTTCAGCTCGTCCGCCGTCTTCTTGCTCATCACCGTCGACTGCTCGCTCGGCTCCATCCGCTTGGTCAGGCGGCCGTCTGGGTCGACCACCTTGTCCCAGATCTGGGGCTTCATCAGCGACCCCGCCGTTGGCCACGGCCGCGGCCACCTCAGCCATCTGGAGCGGCGTCGCCAGCAGCCGTTCCTGGCCGATCGCAACCCGGCCGATGTCGATCGGGGCGCTCGAATTCAACAGGTTGCCACCGTCGAAGATCCCGCTAAGCGAGAGCTGGTCGGAGGGTAGGTCGATCTGCGGCTTCGCGTTGAAGCCGAAGGCGTTCATGTAGTGGAAGAGCGTGTCCTCGCCGACCTTCTCCCCGAGCTGGGCGAAGTAGGTGTTGACCGAGTTTGTCAAAGCGGTATCGAGGCCGATCGGGCCGAAGTTCTCGTCGAAGTCGTTGTGGAGGGCATTTCCCTCGACGTCGAGGATCCCCGGAGAGTCGATCGGCGTGTCGGGCGTGATCGTGCCGCTGTCGAGCCCGGCCGCGGCGGTAACCACCTTGAAGGTCGAGCCGGGCGGGTACTGGCCCTGGGTGGCGCGGTCGAACAGCGGCGCCGTCGGGTCCCGGTTGAGCTGGGCGAGGTGCTCGGGCACACGGTTCGGGTCATAAGGCGGGTTGCTGGCGTTGACCAGCACCCTGCCCGTGGCGGGCTCGATTGCGACCACGGCACCGGAGCCGGCGGCGGCGAGATCGTCGAGGGCGACCCTCTGAGCGCTCGCGTCGATGCTGGTGACTATGTCGTTGCCCTCCTGCTTCCGGCCGCGCAGCTCGTCGAGGATCGAGGCGAACTCGGAGTCGTTTCCGACCAGCTCGTCGTTGTGGTACTTCTCGAACTCGGAATCGCCCTGCTGGACGAAGCTGTAGCCGATCGGGTGGCCGAACAGCGCCGCCGCCGGGTAGCGGCGGACGTAGCGCAGCCCGGTCCCGTGGCCCTTGGGGACAGAGCGGGCGATCACGGTGCCGTCGGAGGCGAGAATCCTTCCCCGCCGGATCTGCTGCTGCTCGAGCAGGGGGCGCTTGTTGGCCCGCTTCTCCTTCAGCGCCTGGGCGTCGAACACCGACCAGTAGCTGGTGAAGCCGATCAGGACCGCGAAGAGGATCACGACCAGCCCGAACAGCTTTGTGATCTGGCGGTTCACGGGCCGAGCGGGTAGGCCGATTGGCGCGATTCGCGCCTCGCCCGGTCGGAGATCAGCAGCAGCAGAGCGAGAAGGACGAAGTTGGCGACGATCGAGCTGCCGCCGTAGCTGACGAAGGGAAGCGTCACACCGGTCAACGGGATCACCCGGGTGACCCCGCCGATGATCACGAAGGCCTGGATCGCGAACACCGCTGTGAGACCCGCGGCGAGCAGCTTCGAGAAGCCGTCGTCGGCGATCAAGGCGATCTTGAAGCCGCGGGCGGTGACCAGCAGGTAGACGAGGATCAACCCGCAGGCGCCGAAGAGACCGATCTCGTTGACGATCAGCGAGTAGATCGTGTCCGTCTGGGCTGCGGGCAGCAGCGCGTTGTCGGTGCCCGGGATGGTGATCAGCGCCTGCCCGAAGCCCCTGCCGAAGAGCCCCCCGTCCGCCTGGGCGAAGATCGACTGGAGGATCTGGTAGCCGGTCGTGGTCGGGTGCTGGTAGGGATCGAGCCAGATCTCCACCCGATCGTGGACATGGGGGACGGTCGAGGCGAAGAACCACGCCCCGGCGAGGAACAGCGCCATGCCGATCACCACGAAGGAGAAGCGGCCGGTGGCGACATAGAGCAGCGCCAGGAACGCGGCGAAGAACATCAGCGAGCTGCCGAGGTCTCGGATGTAGACCAGCATGAACATCGAGGCTCCCCAGACGACCAGCAGCGGGCCGAGGTGCTTGAGCGGTGGCAGGGTCACCCCGAGCACCCGCCTGGCGCCGACGATCAGGACCTCGCGGTGCTCGCGCAGGTAGCTGGCGAGGAAGATGACGATGCAGATCTTCGAGAACTCCGCCGGCTGGAAGGCGAGCGGGCCGATCTTCACCCCGAGGTAGGCGCCGTTGACCTGCTGGCCGATTCCGGGCAGGCGAGGAGCCAGCAGCAGCAGCAGCCCGGCCCCGGCGATCGTGTAGCGATAGCGCTCCAGCACCTCGTAGTCGCGCAGGAAGTGGATGGTCAGCGCGAAGAGCACCAGGCCGAGGACGAACCAGTTGGCCTGGTCGCGGGCCAGGCCGTCGTCGATCCGGTAGATCATCACCAGCCCGATCGCGGTCAGCAGGGCGACCAGGGGGAAGAGGTAGGGATCGGCGTCGGGGAGCCGGATCCGCAGGTAGATGTGGGTGGCGAGGCAGACGGCGAGGAAGTAGGCGCCGTAGATCAGGCTGAGGTTGCCGAGCTGGGTCCGATCCTGGGCGAAGACGGCGGTGAAGCCCGCGGTCAGGAGCAGGGCGACCGGGACCAGCGCGAACAGCTCGCGGTTGCGGGCGCTCACTTCCCCGCCCCGGCGCCCCGCTGCCCGCCGGCGCCGCCGGCCTGCCGGCGGCGCCGCCCGAGTCGCCGCCGCCGGCCTGCCCTGCGGCCGTTCCGGCCGGAACTTCGCGGTGCCGTCGTCGCTGAGGCCGGCCCTGCGCTCGATCTCCTCGATCAGCGAGGTCGCGTCGGAGCGCGAGCGCAGGTCGTGGCCGGTGACCGCGCCCTGCTGCCTGCCGGAGAGCGACGAGGTCTGGATCGGGCTCGCGTAGCGCTCCTCATAGAGGCTGATCCCGAACGGGAGGTCATAGGGGAGCCCGCGGTAGAGCGCCACCCGGCCACCCTCGTCGGTGCCGAGGAACCAGACCTGGCGGATCCCGTAGGCGGCGCCAAGGACGATCGCCGCGAGGACGAGCGATCGCCGCGAGCGCCTTGGCCGCCCGACGCAGGCCCCTGCGCCCTCGCCGCGGCCGCCTCTCGCCGTTCCCGCGGCGCGCGCCGCGGCGGCCCGGCGCCGGACCTCCTCCGCGGTGAAGCCCTCCTCCCTGGCGCTTGGGCCGACCAGGGTCGGGCTCTCGGCCGGCTCGGCCGGGGCGGCCGCGTCGTCGAGGCGGAAGGCGACTGCGGTGATGTTGTCGCGGCCCCCCTCGCGGTTGGCGTCGTCGACCAGAGCCCGGACCGCGGCGTCGAGGGAGGTGGCGTCGACCAGCAGCCGCTCGATCCGCTGCTCGCCGATCATCGTCGTCAGCCCGTCGGAGCAGAGCAGGAAGACGTCGCCGGGAAGGGCGGGGACCGTCTGCAGGTCCACCTCGACCTCGGCTTCGGGGCCCAGCGCGCGGGTGATGATCGAGCGTTGCGGATGCTCCTCCGCCTGCTCGTCGGTGATCTGGCCCTTTCGCCTCATCTCCTCGACCAGCGAGTGGTCCCTGGTGAGCAGCTCGAGGCTCTCCTCGCGCAGGCGGTAGGCCCGGCTGTCGCCGACGTGGCCGATCGCCACCTCCTCGGCCTCGGCATTGAGCATCGCGGCGGTGATCGTCGTCCCCATTCCCGCCCGGGAGGGATCGTCCCGGGCGAGTTCGTGGATCTTGCGGTTGGCGGCCTCGATCGTCTCCCGGAGAATCGTCTCCGGAGCGCCGTCGGGGAGGTCGCGCTCAAAGGCGTCGGCGGCGGTCTTCGAGGCGACCTCCCCGGCCTGGGCGCCGCCCATCCCGTCGGCGACCACGAAGACCGGAGCCCGCGCGAAGTAGGAGTCCTCGTTGGCGTGCCGCTGGCGGCCCGTGTCGGAGCGGAAGGCGAGATCGGCGACCTTCAGCATCGGCTCACTCCAGCTCGAAGCGGAACTCGGTGTCGCCGATGCGCACCAGGTCCCCGTCGACCAGCTCCGCCTCCCCGCTCAGCGAGGCGTCGTTCAGCAGCGGTCCCGTTTGTGGAGTTCATGTCCTCGACGTAGTAGCGGCCGGCGCGCTGATAGATCCTCACGTGCAGCCCGGAGGCGTAGCGGTCCTCTATACGGACGTCGGCGTCGGCCGATCGGCCGATCGAGAGCCCGCCGAAGAGGTCGAAGCGCTCCCCGGAGGAGAGCCCGCCGCCGCGCTCCGCGATCAGCCAGGCGTCCTCGCAGGGGCGCTGTCCTCGGCGCCGGGGAGGTTGTGGTATCCGGTCGCGTCGGGCGCCGGGGAGACGGTTCGCCGCAGGTCCTTGAGCGCGCTCCTGGCGATCCAGAGGAGGAACAGGTAGAGGAGCGCCAGGAAGCCGAACTTGAGGGCTACTGATATCGGCTCGTAGTCCACCGACTCATTGCTCTAGGTCGAAGAGGAAGGTCGTCGTGCCCACGGTGACCTCGTCTCCAGGCCGCAAACGCGAGGAGGAGACCCGCCGGCCGTTGACCTTGATCCCGTTGGTGGAGCCAAGATCGACAATCTGCCAATCACCGCTGTCGGCGCGTCGCAGCTCGGCGTGGCGGCGCGATACGTTCGGGTCGCGCAGCACGCAGTCGGTGTCCTTCGAGCGCCCGAGCGTCGCCTTCGGCCCGTCGAGGACGTAGCGGCGGTCGTCGAGCGCCACGATCGCCCGGGTCGGCACCGCGCCCGGGTCGGGGCGCTTCGGGGACTCGGCCTCTCGCTCCCTGACCGCCGAGTAGACCATGGTGTGCCCCTCCTCGCCCTGCTTCGGGCTCTCGCCTTCCCGCGCCGGCGGCTTGACCAGCCGTGTCTGGATGCCGAACTCACCGAGCCGCAGGCGCTCGTCAGTCTTGAAGGTGACGGCCGGGCGGGTGAGCAGGTCATAACCGCGGCGCCGCGCATGCTCGAGCAGGTAGCCGGACAGCTCCTGCTCGAGCGAGCGCTCATAGCCCTCCAGCTTGCCCCTGTCCTGGCGTGAGAGGTGGACGATGTACTCGTTGGGGACGTAGACCCGCGAGACCGAAGCCGTCTTGTGCGCGTCCATCTCCTTGGCGAGCTTCCGCGCCAGCTCGACCGGCTGCACCTCGGAGCTGAAGGCACGGCTGAACACCCCTTCGACGAGGCCTTCGATCCGGGCTTCGAGATTGCGCAGAACGCTGATGGCGGGGCTCCTTGGCTTGGCTCGAGGGCGGTCCCCGAGGGCCGGGGTCAGCGGCTGAAATCCTACGGAAGTGTGGCCCCTCGACTGGCGCCACCGGCCGCCGCGGCCGGAGTCCGCGGTTGCCGGACTGCGCGCGAGTGCGAGCCGGTGACCGGGAGGCGGGCAAGCCAGGCGCGGACGGGGGCGAGAATCAGGCCCGCGATCAGTGCCGCGGCACACCAGATCGCCATTCCGCCGAGGAATCGGGGAGAGCTGAGCAGCGGCCAGAGCAAGCCCGAGAGCACCCCGGTGACGGAATCCTGCCAGCCGTGAGCCGGGCTCAACGAGGTCCCGAGCAGCAGGTCGCGGCCCGTGACCACCTCGGCGACGCTGATCCAGGCAAAGCCGGTTGCCGCGATCACGACGCGATCACGGCAGCGCCCCGCGAGGGCGGCGACGGCCGGGAAGGCGGGGGCGAGACCCAATGCGCCGAGCGCAGGCGCCGCGGCCGGCACCATCAGGCCGCGGCCGGCACCGCCGATCATCAGCACCGGTGGCAAGGTGATCAGGGCTAGCAGCAAGGCGGCCCCGGGCCGTGAGGCGGCGAGCAGCCAGATGCCGAGCCCGGAGGCGGCGAGCAGGAACCCTAGCCGGGGGCGCAAGAGCCAGGAGGCGGCGACCAGGGGAACCAGGAGGTAGCCCCAGAAGGGGCCGGCGGCGCCCGCCGAGATCATCGCTGCCGCGGTCAATCCGGAGGCGGCCGCCGCGGAGGCAACATCGGCGACCTCGCAGCCGCCCATCCCCTCGCTGAAGCTGAGCAGGCGGGTCGAACGGTGCGGGGGCGGCAGGGGCCGCTCCGCTTCGAGCACGTCCAGGGAGGATTCGATCGCCGTGCCGAGCTCCTCCAGGCTGGGACGCAGGTCCGGCTCGGGCTCCAGCGAGGCGTCGATCGCCTCGACCACCCCGGGCGGCAGGTCGGGCCTGAGCCGGCCGAGCGAGGCGACGGGGGTGCCGATCGAGCGAGCGGTCGCGGTAGGGGTGGCGCGGCGGTGTGGGTTCTCGCCGCTCCAGCACTCGTACAGGGTCAAGGCGAGGCCGTAGACGTCGGCGGCCGGCCCGGCGAGCCCTCCTTCGGCCTGCTCGGGAGCCATGTAGGCGAGCGTACCGACCACGGTGCCGGTGGCGGTGAGGCCCTCGGTGTCGAGCACCCTCGCTATGCCGAAGTCCATCAGCTTGGCGGACGCTTGGGCGGCCGGGACCAGCACGTTGTGGGGCTTGATGTCGCGGTGGATCACGCCGCGCGAGTGGGCGTGATCAAGAGCCTCGCAGAGATCGGCGCCGATCTCTGCGACCTCCCGGTCGCAGAGCCGCCCCTCGACTGGAGAGCTCCTGCAGGGTGGCGCCCTCGACCAGTTCGCTGACCAGGAAGGCGTGCCCGTCCTCCTCTCCGAGCTCGTAAAGGGTGACGATGCCGCGGTGGTTGAGCCTCGCCGCCGCCTGGGCCTCGCGCAGCACCCTGCTGCGGGCGTCCTCGGAGACCTCGATCACCTTGACCGCGACGTCGCGCTCCAGCCGGCTGTCCCAGGCGCGGTAGACCACCCCGAAGCCGCCGCCGCCGAGCCTGTCGGTGATCTGGAAGCGGTTGAGTACCAGTGAGCCCATCACCACTGGTTCGGCTTCGACGCCGGGCGCCGCAGGCCTGCCCCGCCGCGCAAGAATGACACCGGCGGGCGGCGGCTTCTGACCCCGCTCGCCCGGCAGCGTTCATACTTGCCGCCGAGCAGCGCACCGGAGACACACCCCTTTTGGATCCGTTCGACGAGGAACCCTCAGCGTCACCGACCAGCGAGCAGGCCCTGCCGCGGCGGTCTCGGCGCGAGCGCCGGCCGCGCCGGCCGCGGCGCCAGCAGGTGATGGCAAGAAGGGGCATCGCGCTCGGCGCGGCCCTGATCCTGGTCATCCTGCTGGTACTCGGCATCCGCGGCTGCCTCGACGCCCGTCATGACCGCGCCCTCACGGACTACGCCCGCAACGTCTCCCAGATCGTCGACGAGACCGCCCAGACCAGCAAGCGCTTCTTCGCCCGGCTCGAGGACCCCGGAAGCGCCTCGGTGACCGATTTCGTCACCGAGACCAACGCCGACCGCAGTGCGATGGACGGCTACCTGACGCGGGTCCAGGACCTCAGTGCCCCGGGTGACATGGGCGGCGCACAGAAGGGCCTCGAGCTGGTCTACGAGCTGCGGGCGGCGGCCTTCGCCAAGATCGCCGAGAAGATGAGCACCGCCCTCGGCGACGCCGGGCGGGAGCGGGCAATGGCGAGCATCGCCAACCAGATGCGGACCTTGCTGGCCAGCGACGTGCTCTACTCGCAGGTCGTCGCACCCCAGATGAACGGCGTTCTCGCCGACCAGGGGATCAAAGGCTCCGACGTCCCGGACAGCGAGTTCATCCCGAACGGCGACACCAAGTGGCTTGACCCGAGCACAATCGACAGCTCCCTCGGCAAGGTGACCGGAGCCTCGGCCGCCGCCACGCCGGGCCTGCACGGCACCGGCCTGCTCAGCACCAGCATCAACGGGGTTGCCCTCACCGAGGGCACTCCGGCCACCGTGAGCAGCAGCGGCCCGCCGGCGGTCGACGTACAGGTGCAGAATCAGGGCAACTCCGACGAGAGCGGCGTGACCGTCGGGGTTTCGGTGGACGGGGGCTCTGCGACCACCAAGGAGATCAGCTCGATCGGCCCGGGCGAGACGCAGACCGTGACCGTCCAGCTGCCCTCGACTCCGAAGGGCCAGGTGACGCTCGACGTCGAGGTCGACGCCGTCCCGGGTGAGCAGGTCACCGACAACAACAAGGCCTCCTACACGGTCAACTTCAGCTAGCCCCGCGGTGGAGGAGCTGACCACAGCGACGGGGTTCGTCGCCCTCGGCGCAGCGTTTCTGGCACTCCTCGCCCTCGGCGCATGCCTCTGGCTGGCGCGGCGGTTGCGGCGGTTGCGCGAGTCGCAGCGAGTCGTGCTCGGCGACTCCGGTGAGCGCGACCTGGTGGACCACGGCGCCGAGCTCGAACGCGGCCTCGGCGAGCTGGCCCGGGCGCTCGAGCAGGCGATCGCTCGACTCGACGCCCGCGACGACGAGCTCGCCGCGTCGCTGCGGGGGGCGGTCAGCCACGTGGGGGTGGTCCGCTACGACGCGATGGGCGAGATGAGCGGGCGACAATCGAGCTCCGTCGCCCTGCTCGACTCCTATCGCGACGGCGTCGTCCTCTCCTCGATCCTGCACCGCGAGCAGGCGCGTCTCTACGCCAAGGGGATCGTCGGCGGCGACTCTGAGCTCGACCTCTCTCCCGAGGAGGAGGAAGCGCTGAGCTCTGCTCTGCGCCCCCGGGGCGAGGAGCCCGAGCCCGGTCGATGAAACGGATCGCCTACCTGGGCCCGGCGGGGACCTTCACCGAGGACGCGCTGAGCGCCGCGCTCGGCGGCGACCGAGGATTCGAGCCGCTGCGCACCGCGACCGTCCACGAGGCGATCTTCGCGGTACAGGACGGTGGCGCCGACCGGGCCCTGGTCCCATTCGAGAACTCGATCGAGGGCTCGGTGCGCCCGACCCTCGACGCCCTCGCCCTGGATGCGCACGGCGTGACGATCGTCGGTGAGTACGACTACCCGGTCAGCTCCAGCCTGATCTCTCGCCGGCGGCTGCCCGCCGACCAGATCGAGGTCGTGCTCTCCCATCCGCAGGCGCTTGCCCAATGCGCCCGCTTCCTGCGCGAGGAGCTGCCGGGGGCCGAGGCTCGAGCGGTCGACAGCACGGCCGAGGCGGTTCGTTTGATCGCCGGCTCGGAGCGGCGCTGGGCGGCGCTGGCGGCAGCCTCGGCCGCCGAGCTCTACGGCTGCGTCGTCCTCCGGGAGGACGTCGCCGACGAGGAGAACAACGTCACCCGCTTCGTCTGGCTCGCTCCCGCGGGGACCGTCGCCACCGGCAAGGGGGACTGGAAGACCAGCCTGGTCTTCTCGGAGCTGGGGGAGGACCACCCGGGGGCGCTTGTCGATGCGCTGCTGGAGTTCTCGGGCCGGGCGATCAACCTCACCCGGATCGAGTCGAGGCCGCTGCGCCGGGGCGGGCTGGGGAGCTACATGTTCTTTCTCGACATCGAGGGGGCGCTCTCGGAGGAGGCGATCACCGAAGCGGTCGAGGGACTGTGCGGCAAGGCGGAGTCAGTGCGCGTGCTCGGCTCCTATCCCGTGCGTGCCACCCTCTAGAATTCGCCCCCGAAATGGCTAAGCGTCGCGCCTCGGCCGCAGGAGCGAGGGCCGCGAAGTCAGGTCCCTCGACAGCCGACGCGACCGCGGGGGCAGGGCTCGGGTCCGGCGCGCGGGTGCTCGTCCTCAACGCCACCTACGAGCCGATCAACGTCTGCACCGTCCGCCGCGCCGCGGTGCTGGTGCTGAAGGAGAAAGCCGAGGTGCTCGAGCACGGTGAGCGGGCGCTGCGCTCGGAGCGCCTTACCCTCGAGCGGCCGATCGTGATCCGCCTGATCAGCTTCGTCCGCATCCCCCGTGACGCCCACCGCCGCAAGATCACCCGCAAGGCGGTGCTGGCCCGAGACTCCTGGACCTGCCAGTACTGCGGCACGCGGAAGCCGGGGCTGACCGTCGACCACGTCATTCCCCGCAGCCGCGGCGGCAAGTCGGTCTGGGAGAACATCGTCGCTTCCTGCGCATCATGCAACCGACGCAAGGGAAATCGCCTCCCGAGGGAGATCCAGATGCACCCGACCAACCGGCCCTCGGCGCCCGGCCCGACTGTCTTCATCCGGATCGCCAGCCCGACGATCCCCCCCGCCTGGCACCAATACCTGCCGGCTGTGGCATGAGAATCGCCAGAGGTTCCCTGCTCGCCTTTCTTGCCGGTTTGGCCTCTCTGGCCTGCCTCACCCTCGCCGCGTCCGCGGACACCTCCAGTTACCCGAAGCCGGCGCATCCGGCGATCCGGGTGCCGAGCACGATCGGCGGTATACACGTCGGCGAGCGGCTGGCCGCGGCGCGAACGGCGTGGGGCCCTGGCCGCGGGCGATGCCGGGTCAGCGACTCCGGCAACACGGCCTGCACCTACGGCAACGACCGCGACCAGGGCCGCGGCGTCGCCCTCTTCGCCGCGCAGGGCTCGAGCCCCTCGAGCCGGGTGTACCTGGTGACGATCGCGGTTGGCCTGAGGCTCGGGGTGACACCGGTCTACAGGGGCCCGCTGATGCGGATCAGGACCAGGCACGGGGTCGGGCTCGGCTCGACCGCCCGGCGGCTGCGACGCGCTTACCCGCGGCTGAGGAGAAACTCGACGGGCTTCTCGCTGCGGCACAAGAAAGTCGAGATGCAGTTCGACACCTTCAACAGCACCGATGGGCACACCGTGACCACGATCGAGGCCTCCCGCCTCGGCAACTTCGGATAAGACGAGGGCCGCCCGAAGGCGGCCCTCGCAGGTGCGTCGGGAAGCGAGGCGGGGGGTTCACAACCGGTAGGGACAAGGTCCGGTCCCCCGCTCGCCGGTGCCCGGGTGAAATTCCGCCGGGCGGCACGCACGGCCTCCTAGCGGCCCTGCACCTCCAGAGTCCCCGCAAGCATGTCAATCAAGTTAGGACCACCTCCTTTCTCTGGTGATCCGATTCAAGCACACTCCTCAGTCGGCGAGGGGCGGCGGCTCGGAGTCCGGGGAGGCGCCGTTGCCGGAGGACGCCTCGGACTCGACCACCAGGGCCACCGCGCTGACCGAGTCGTCCTCCTTGATGTTCATCACCTTGACCCCCTGGGTGGGACGTCCCATCTGCGAGATGCCGCTGACCGAGGTCCGCTGCACCATCCCGGTCTGCGAGATGAACAGCAGCTCCTGGTGCTCCCGGACGATCAGCGCGCCGACCAGCCCGCCCTTCTTCTCGGTCAGCTTCGCCGTCAACACCCCCTTGGTGCCGCGACCCTTGACCGGGTACTCGGAGACCGGGGTGCGCTTGCCGTAGCCGTTGTCGGTGACCACGAAGAGCTCGGTGTCGTCGCGGGCGACGTCCATCGCCAGCACCCGGTTGCCCTTGGCGGAGACGTTCATCCCCTTGATCCCGCTGGTCGAGCGCCCCATCGGTCGCACCAGTTTCTCCGGGAAGCGCGAGGCGTGACCGGAATGGGAGACCATGAGGATGTCGTCCTGGCCCGAGGTGAGACGGACCTGGACGAGCTCATCGCCGTCGCGGACCTTGATCGCGATTATCCCATCTGCCTTGATCGGCGTGTTGTAGGCCAGGAACTCGGTCTTCTTGATCTGACCCTTGGCGGTGGCGAAGACGAGGTACTCGTTCTCCTTGAAGTCGCGGGTCGGGATCACCGCCATCACCTTTTCGCCGTCGCGCAGCGGCAGCAGGTTGACCAGGGCGCTGCCCTTCGCCGTGCGCGAGCCCTCCGGCAGCTCGTAGACCTTCAGCCGGTAGACCTTGCCGCGGTTGGTGAAGAACAGCAGGAAGTCGTGGGTCGAGCAGATGTGGAGGTGCTGGATGTAGTCGTCCTCCTTCATGTTCATCCCCATCACCCCGATCCCGCCCCGGTGCTGCTGGCGGTAGGTGGCCAACGGCAACCGCTTCACATAGCCCGACGCAGTCAGGGAGATCACCATCTGCTGCTCGGCGATCATGTCCTCAACGTCGATGTCGCCGCCGAAGTGCTGCAGCTCGGTGCGCCGCTCATCGCCGTAGGAGCCGGCCAGCTCGATCAGCTCCTCCTTGACCAGGCCGAAGATCCGCGACTCGTCGCCGAGGATCGTCCTCAGCTCGCCGATCCGCTCGATCAGGTCGGCGTGCTCGGCCCTGACCTTGTCGGACTCGAGCGCGGTGAGCCGCTGTAGGCGCATGTCAAGGATCGCCTGCGCCTGCTCTCGCGAGAGCTCGAACTCCTCGATCAGCCCCGCCCGGGCAGCGTCAGGATCAGGGGAGGAGCGGATCAGCTTGATCACCGCGTCCAGGTTGTCGAGGGCGACCATCAGCCCCTCGAGGATGTGGGCGCGGGCCTCGGCGCGGCGCAGCTCGTACTGGGTGCGGCGGGTGACCACCTCGCGCTGGTGATCGACGTAGTGCCGGATCAGCTCGTGCAGCCCGAGCGTCCTCGGGACGCCGTCGACCAGGGCGACCATGTTCACCCCGAAACTGGTCTGCATCGAGGTCCGCTTGTAGAGGTTGGTGAGCACGATGTTGGGGACCGCGCCCCGCTTCAGCTCGATCACGATCCGCATCCCGGAGCGGTCGGACTCGTCGCGCAGGTCGGAGATCCCCTCGAGCTTCTTCTCGCGCACCAGGTCGGCGATCTTGGTGATCAGGCCGGAGTCGCCGCCCTTCTTGACCATGAACGGCAGCTCGGTGACGATCACCGCCTCCTTGCCTCCCTTCAGCGGCTCGATGTGGGCGCGGGCGCGGACCTTGAGGCTGCCGCGACCGGTCTCGTAGGCCTGGCGGATGCCGGCGGGATCGAGGATTCCCCCGCCGGGGAAGTCGGGGGCCTTGACGTACTCCATCAGCCCGGCCAGGTCGATCTCGGGGTCGTCGATGTAGGCGGTTACGGCGTTGATCGTCTCGCGCAGGTTGTGCGGGGGGATGTTGGTCGCCATTCCGACCGCGATTCCGGAGGCGCCGTTGACCAGCAGGTTCGGGAACCGCGACGGGAGGATCGAGGGCTCCCGCTGCGACTCGTCGTAGTTGGGCCCGAAATCGACCGTGTCGGCGTCGATGTCGCGCAGCATCTCGGTCGCCAGGCGGCCGAGGCGGGCCTCGGTGTACCGCATCGCTGCGGCCGGATCGTCGTCGATCGAGCCGAAGTTCCCCTGGCCGTCGACCAGCGGGTAGCGCAGCGAGAACTCCTGCGCCATCCGCACCAGGGTGTCGTAGATCGCCGAGTCGCCGTGGGGGTGGTACTTGCCCATCACCTCGCCGACGATGAAGGCGCATTTGCGGTAGGGACGGGTGGGCTGCAGCCCGAGGTCGTGCATCGCGTAGAGCACCCGGCGGTGGACCGGCTTCAGCCCGTCGCGGACATCCGGCAGCGCCCGCCCGACGATCACGCTCATCGCGTAATCGATGTAGGAGCTGCGCATCTCCTTCTCGAGCTCGCGCTCCTCGATCCGGCCAGTCAGGGCTTCCAGTGCCATCAGCCGACCTCCGCTCGAGGTCCGCTGATCGCGGCCCGACGCCTACACATCGAGGTTCCTGACTTCCTTGGCGTAGGTCTCGATGAACTCACGACGCGGCTCGACCTTATCCCCCATCAGCATCGAGAAGATCTGATCGGCGGTCGAGGCGTCCTCCAGAGTCACCCTCTGCAGGGTCCTGGTCGCCGGGTCCATGGTCGTCTCGCGCAGCTGGTCGGCGTTCATCTCACCGAGGCCCTTGAACCGGGTCAGCTGCGCCCCGTGCTTCGCCAGGTCCATCACGGCCCGGTGCAGATCGACGAAGGAGAGCGCCTCATCCTGGCGGTCCTTCAGCGAGACCCGGAACGGGGGGCGGCCGACCTGCTTCAGCAGGGTGCCGTGCACATCGGCGAAGCGGCGGTAGTCGTGGTGCTTGAACAGCGCTTCGGGGAGACGGTGGGTGCGGGCCAGGCCACTCTTGCGGTGGATTGCCTTGACCACCAGCTCGTCCTCCTCGTCGTCGACCAGCTCGGTCTCGAACGGCTCCTCGGGGGGGCTGCTCGCCGCCAGCAGCTTGCGTGCCCCGGCGATGCTGGCGACGCCCTCGTCGAGCAGCTGGGACTCCTCGAGGAAGCGCACCAGGTCGGAACCGAACTCGGCCTGCAGTGAGGAGCCCCAGCCCTCGTACTCCTTGGCGCGCCGCACGTAGCTCTGCCAGCGGCTCTGGGTCAGCTTCTTGGAGCCGCCGGTCGCGTCGAGCAGCTCGAAGTTCTCGAGCCGGTCGCGAAGCAGCAGCTCCTCCAGCTCCGACTCCCGCTCGAGGTAGGTCTCCTGGTTGCCCTGCTTGACCTTGTAGAGGGGCGGCTTGGCGATATAGACGAAGCCGGCGTCGATCAGCGGCTGCATCTGGCGGTAGAGGAAGGTGAGCACCAGGGTGCGGATGTGGGCGCCGTCCACGTCGGCGTCGGTGGCCATGACGATCTTGTGGTAGCGGGCATCCTCGAGCGTGAACTCGTCATGCACCCCGGTGCCGATCGCCGTGATCAGGGCCTGAATCTCGGTGTTCTGCAGGACCTTGTCGATGCGGCTCTTCTCGACGTTGATGATCTTCCCCCGCAGTGGCAGCACGGCCTGGGTGGAGCGGTCCCGGGCCTGCTTGGCGGAGCCGCCGGCCGAGTCCCCCTCGACCACGAAGATCTCCGCAAGGCTCGGATCCTTGACCGTGCAGTCGGCGAGCTTCCCGGGCAGGGTCGAGTTCTCCAGCGCCGACTTGCGCCGGGTCAGGTCGCGGGCCTTGCGGGCCGCCTCGCGGGCCCGCGAGGCGTCGACAGCCTTGGTGATCACCCGCTTCGCCTCGCCCGGGTTCTCCTCGAAGAACTCGCCGAGCTTCCGATTCACCGCCTCCTTGACGACGCCCTCGATCGGCGGGTTGCCGAGCTTGGTCTTCGTCTGCCCCTCGAACTGGGGATCTTGCAGCTTCACCGAGATCACCGCGGTGAGGCCCTCGCGCACGTCTTCGCCGGCGAGGTTCTCGTCCTTCTCCTTCAACAGCCCCTTGTTTCGGGCGTAGGCGTTCAGCGTCCTGGTCAGGGCCGATCGGAAACCGGAGAGATGAGTTCCGCCCTCGTGGGTGTTGATGTTGTTGGCGAAGCTGAAGATCGACTCCTGATAGGAGGTGTTCCACTGCATCGCCACCTCGACCTGGCCCTCTTCGGCTTCGCTATCGAAGTAGATGACCTTGCGATGCAGCTCGTCCTTGTTCTCGTTCAGGTGTCGGACGAAGTCCTCGATCCCGCCCTCGTATTGGAAGCTGACCCTGTTGGTCTGCCCGCGCTCGTCGACCAGCTCGATCTTCAGACCTCGAGTCAGGAAGGCCGTCTCGCGCAGTCGCTCAGCCAAGGTGGCGAAGTCGAACTCGATCTCCTCGAAGATCTCCAGGTCCGGCAGGAAGGTGATCCTGGTACCGGTCGCCTTGGTCGCCTCGCCCTTCTTGAAGTCGGCGGCCGGCTTGCCCCGCTCGTACTCCTGGCTCCAAGTGTGTCCATCCCGCGAGATCTCCAGCTGCAGCCGCTCGGAGAGAGCGTTGACCACCGAGACTCCGACGCCGTGCAGCCCGCCGGAGACCTTGTAGCCGCCGCCATCCCCGAACTTGCCGCCGGCGTGGAGGGTGGTCAGCACCACCTCGGCCGCCGGGCGCTTCTCCTTCGCGTGCTCGTCCACCGGGATCCCCCGGCCGTTGTCGACGACCGTGCAGCTGTTGTCGGGATGAAGGACGACCTCGACCGAGTCGCAATGGCCGGCGATCGCCTCGTCGACCGAGTTGTCGACGACCTCGTAGACGAGATGGTGCAGGCCGCGGGGGCCGGTCGAGCCGATGTACATGCCCGGGCGCTTGCGAACCGCCTCCAGGCCCTCGAGGACCGTGATGTCGGTGGCGTCATAGGAGCCTCCGCCGGCCTTCGGACGGGGCTTCCCCTCAGCAGCCTTGCTCTTCTTCTCAGGCAATTGTTCCCTTCCGGCTATCCACAGAAAACCCCGACCTCGTGGCGCATCCCGAAAGGCGCGAAGCACAAGGGTCGGGGCGGGCGATCAAGTTGACATAAAGGATACCAGCCCGGCTCCCCGGAACCGGCGTTGGTTCAGGAGAAAATCCCTGCAAATCGAGGCAAAATAGAAGCATCGCCCGCAACGTCGGTTCAAGGATCTCCGAGTCCCCGACGAATTCCCTTGCTGGCTGGCCAACCAGGGCGCCCTGTCTCGAACCTGAGAGCCTGCGGTGCCGCCTCGCCGAGACGCTCTCGCAGCCGGTCCAGCAGCTGCGGGCCCATCATCTCCAGCTCCTCGGCCCAGACGGCGCTCTCGCAGCGCACGGTGACGGTGCGGCCGCGCTCGGAGACCGGTTCGGCAGCGCCCGCGAGGTCGGGCCCGACGGTGGCGGCCCAGACCGCCTGGGTCGCCGCCAGCCTCGTCGCCGGCGCGGCCCGGTCACGCGCGACCCGGACGGCCTCTGCGGCGGGGCGCGGGGAGAGGCGGCCCATCAGGCCGCCGCCATCCGCGGTCGCCTCCTCGCGGCCGGCATCCAGACCGCCTCCGCACCGAGTCGCGCCGGGACGGCGCCTGCCTCGGTCGCCGTGATCAGCGCCTGCCCATCACCCTCCAGCCGAGATGAGAGCCGCTCGCGGCGGGTGCTGTCCAGTTCGCTCATCACGTCGTCGAGGAGCAACAGCGGCGGGGTCCCCAGGGATCGAAGCAGCGCCTCCCGCTCGGCGAATAGCAATGCCAGCAATGCCAGCCGCTGCTGGCCCTGCGAGCCGTAGCGGCGGAGCGGGTGGCCGTCGAGGCAGATCCTCACATCATCGAGGTGCGGGCCCCAGGAGGTGCGCCCGAGCCGCAGGTCCGCCTCGCGGCGCTCGATCAGGCCCGTCCTCAGCTTCTCGGGGCTCCCTTCGGCCCGCGGGGCGTACTCGATCGAAGCGGGGAGCTCCAGCCCGAGCTCGGCGGCCGCCCTGGCGAATTGCGGCGCGAGCTCGGCGATCGCCTCAGCTCGCGATGCGATCAGCGGCGCGGAGGCCTCGGCCAAAGTCGAGTCCCAGGAGTCGAGCTCGGCGGCGGACGCGGGGCCGGATGCCCCTCGGTGAAGGAGCGCGTTGCGTTGGGCGAGGGCCTGGCCGAAGCGCTGTCGCAGCCCGGCGCGGGATGGCCAGCGAATCGCGGCGAAGCGGTCGAGGTGGGCGCGGCGCTCGGCCGGCGGACCTTTGACCAGCGCCAGGCGATCCGGCGCGAAGACCGCCACCGCGGGCCGGTTGCGGGCCGCGGTGGCGGCGTCGACGGCAGTGTCGTCGAGCAGATGCCGCCGGCCGTCCGCTCTGCTGACCGAGGCCAGGAAGCACCGCTCGGTCCCGTCCTCGTCGCGAACCGAGGCTTCGGCGCGGGCAAATGACTCGGAGAAGGGAATCAGCTCGCGGCGGTCAGCGGTGCGAAAGGAGCGGCCGGTGAGCGCGAAGTAGAGAGCCTCCAGGAGATTTGTCTTGCCGGAGCCGTTCTCACCGAGCACCGCGGTGACCCCACCCTCGAGGGCGACCTCCACGCCCGAAAGGCTCCTCAAAGGCTGGGCGGTCACGCTGGTGAGCAGCATCGCCCCTGCTCAGACGTTGAGGCGGATCGGCATCACCAGATAGCGGAAGTCCTCGTTGTCCACCGGTTGCAACAGGCCCGGCCGCAGCGGTGAGATCAGGCGAAGCAACACCTCCTCGCCCTCGACGCTGTCGATCCCGTCCTTGAGGAACTCCGGGTTGAATCCGATCTCCAACGGCTCTCCTTCGAAGGCGGCCGGCATCGACTCGCTGGCGTCACCGACCTCAGGCGTCTCCGCCGCGACCGTCAGCTCGCCGGGGGAGAGCGACAGCTTCAGCGGCGCGTTGCGCTGCGCCAGCTGGCTGATCCGCTTGGTCACCTCGAGGAACTCGCTGCGCGGGAGGCGCACGTCGTGCTCGTAGGACTCCGGAAGGAGCTGCCGGTAGTTGGGGAACTGTCCTTCGATCAGCCGGGTGTTGAGGATCACTCCGCCGGCCCGGAAGACTGCCTGGTTCTGCAGCAGCGAGACCTCGGCGCTCTCCTCCGAGCCGGCCGAGAGAATCCGGCCGAGCTCCCGCAGGGCGCGGGCCGGGATGTTCGCCTCGAGCTCGCCGCCGATCCCCCCCTCGACCTCGGCCCGGCGAAAGCTGAGCCGGTATGAATCGGTCGCGACCATCGTCATCTCGCTGCCCGAGGCTGTGACGAAGACCCCGGTCAGGACGGGGCGCATATCGTCGCGCGAGGCAGCCCGTGCGACGACCTCCACGGTTTCGGTCAGCACCTTGGCCGGGATCCGCAACGGTTCCGGCCCGAGCTCGGGGAAGCGGGGAAAGTCCTCGGCCGGGAGCGTCCTCAGGTGGAACCTCGATCCGGCCGAGGTGATCTCGACGTCGCGCTCGGAGCTGCGCGGCTCGATCTCCACCGAGTCACCGGCCAGCGAGCGGGCCACCTCCGAGAGCAGCCGGCCGGGCAGCAGGAACTCGCCCTCGCCCTCGACCTCCGCCTCGAGCGAGGTCTCGATCCCCATCTCGAGATCGGTGGCCCGCAACTTCACGTCGTCGCCCAGAGCGCTGACGTGGACTCCGCTGAGAGCCTGGGTAGCGGCCCGGTTGGAGGCGACCCTCGAGACGAAGGAGAGCCGCTCCACAAGTTCCTGGCGTTTCGTTGAGAGCTTCAAATCACCAATGCCTTATTGAGTTGGAATAGGGGTTGTGGATACTTTGCCCTGGCCGGGAGATTTCGCATTGCAAAGCGGCTTTTCAGCTGTGGAAAGGCTGTTGCCCCGAACCGCGGATTCTTGCATTCCGGACGGCCGGCATTCTCATCCGGGAGGCTTTTGGATCGTTTCGAGGATGGTTTCGATTCGCTGGCGGAGAGCCGGGTCTTCGGCGGCGGCGGCCTCGACCCGGCGGATCGAGTTGAGCACGGTGGTGTGATCGCGTCCGCCGTAGAGGCGGCCGATCTGCGGCGTCGAGAGGTCGGTCAGCTCCCGGGTCAGGTAGATGGCGACCTGGCGGGCACGCAACGGAGTCGCCGACCTGCTTGTCCCCAGGAGCTCGGCGCGGGAGACGGCGAACGATTCGGCGACGCGGGCCTGGATCTCCGCGGGCGCAAGGCGGCTGAGGGCGGGCGAAGCGGCGGGAATCACCTCGGCGACGAGCTCACGACTGAGGGGCCGGGCCATCAGCGAGGCGTGGGCGATCGTCCTGGTTAGCGCTCCGTGGAGTTGGCGGACGTTGGCGTCGATCCGCGCCGCGAGTTCGGTGAGGGCTTCGCGGTCGGATATCTCGATTCCGGATTCGCGCACCAGGCGGCGCAGCACGGCGAGCCTCATCGCCAGGTTGGGGGCGCCGACCTCGACCGTAAGACCCCACTCGAAGCGGTCGCGCAGCCGGCGGGCCAGCTCGGAGAGCTCTGCGGGAATTCGGTCGGCGGAGAGCACCAGCTGGCTGCCCGACTCGTACAGCGCGTTGAAGGTGTGGAAGAACTCCTCCTCGGTGTGGTGCTTGCCTTCGAGGAACTGAACGTCGTCGATCAGCAGGACGTCGAGATCGCGGTAGCGGCGCTTGAAAGCCTCGCTGCCGGCGGACTGCAGCGAGGCGACGAATTCGTTGGTGAAGCCCTCGGCGGTGGTGTAGCGGACGCTCAGCTCGGGGGCATGGTCGCTCAGGTAGTTGGCGATCGCGGTCAGGAGATGGGTCTTGCCGAGCCCGGGCGGGCCGTGCAGGAAGAGCGGGTTGTAGGCCTCGCTCGGCGCCTCGGCGACGGCCAGCGCCGCCGCGTGGGCAAGCCGGTTGCCGTCGCCGATCACGAAGCGCTCGAAGACGTATTGCGGGTTGGGCGCGGTCTCCTGCCGCGACCCGGCCCCGGAGTCGCCGGCCGCCGCGGACGCGGCGAAGGCGACCTCGGTCAGCCGCACGTCGGTCGCCGTCAGGGCGCTGCGGATCAAACCGCCATAACGCCGCTCGGCCCAGGTCCGGACCCCGTCGGGAGCCCCGAGCTGCAAGGTGTTGCCGCGGACTCCAAGGGGGCGCAGCGGCTCGAGCCAGATGCGGAAGGTCGACTCCGGCACGGAAGCCCGCAGCCGCTGGCGAGCCTGCGACCAGACTTCCTCCAGATTCCCCTCGAACCCCTGACCGCCCCTACTGGCGGGGCTCGGTGGTTCTGGGAGTTCCTCCACTCTGGGTTGCCCTTCCGTCGGTCTTGCGCGGCCCCCGGGTCGGCGCGCGGAGAGCGCGCATCTCCGGGCCGGGCCGACCATAGCGCCGCTCCGAGCACGCCTGATCCACCCTTCCGCAAATGCCGAAGAAAAGATCGAGACGCTCCCTCGCGCGGGGCCGGACGGGCGCTCTGCGCGTCCGTATACTGCCGCGACACCGACCGATGAAACGCACCTACCAGCCGAAGAAGCGCAAGCGAGCCCGGACGCACGGGTTCCGCGCCCGCATGCGTACGCGCGGGGGCCGGGCGATCATCAAGCGCCGGCGCCGCAAGGGCCGCAAGCGCCTGACCACGTAACGATGGCAGCTGGTGACGCCGGGGCGCGAAAGCGCCGGCGCCTGTCACGAAGCGGCGACTTCGACCGCGTCTATAGAGACGGGACCTCGCACGCGACCCGCCACCTGGTGCTCTACAGCTTCCCCCGCGGCGACGGCGAGGACGTCAGGTTGGGAGTCTCGGTGAGCCGCAAGGTCGGCGGCGCGGTCGAGCGCAACCGGGTGAAGCGGGCGATGCGGGAAGCTTTCTGGGGCCTGGAAGAGGAGCTGCCGCCGCAGCACGACTTCGTCCTCGTGGCCCGACCGGAGATCGGCGCCCTCGTGGAGCAGGGTGGGACAGGCGCGGTGCGCAGTTGCATTGAGGAGGCGCTCGCCGGCGAGGACGCCGGCGAGGCGCGTTCGACGTGAAACAGCTGGCCCTGATGCCGATTCGCGCCTACCAGCGATGGATCTCACCCGCGCTGCCGCGGCACTGCCGGTACGAGCCGACCTGCTCCGCCTACGCCGCCGAGGCGACCCGCCGCTTCGGCATCCTCCGGGGGTTCATGCTGGCCGGCTGGCGCCTGCTGCGCTGCAACCCTTTCAGCCGCGGTGGCTTCGACCCCGTTCCCTCCCGCTTCACACTGCGGACCGGGCCGGTTGATCCGGCTGTTCACCACGGTGAGGTCAGGGGCCGATGACTCCGCTCCTCGCCAACATCCTGCAGCCGCTGATCAACGTCGCCAACGGGGTTCTGCAGTTCTTCCACGACGACGTCGGCCTCAGCTGGGGCGGCGCGATCATCGCCCTGACGGTCGTCACCAGGGCGCTGCTGGTCCCGCTCACCTACAAGCAGCTCAAGGGGATGCGGGCGATGCAGGCGCTCCAGCCCCAGATCAAGGAGCTTCAGGCCAAGTACAAGAACGACCGCCAGCGCATGCAGCAGGAGATGATGAAGTTCTACCAGGAGAACAACGTCAACCCGTTCGCCTCCTGCATCCCGCTTGTGGCGCAGCTGCCGGTGTTCATCACCCTCTTTTACACGCTGCGCCACGAGCTGCCCGCCGACATCGGCTGCACTGCCGGCCACTGCGGCGACCAAGCGTCGTTCCTGTTCATCCCCGACCTGACTGCGAAGGCCACCGGAGCCGAGCTGATCGTCCTGCTCGTGCTCTACGTCGGGACGCAGCTGATCTCCGGCATGGTGATGTCGGTCACCGCCGACAAGACCCAGCGGCGGATGATGATGATCCTGCCGTTCGTCTTCGTTCCCTTCGTCATCACCTTCCCGGCGGGGCTGGTGCTCTACTGGATCACCACGAACGTCTGGACGATCGGCCAGCAATATGTGGTCCAGCGGGTGGTTCCCGCTCCCACCGTTCCCGCCGGCGCGGCGGCGGTGGCGGCAAAAGCACCGCCCCCGCCGCCTCGCAAGAAGAAGAAACGCCGCTGACCTGGAGTTATCGGCGGCCGGGTCCTGTCATGGGATGGGACCCACCATTGCCTGCGCTCCACGGCGGGTGCTCGGCAATGGGTCCTCCCATCCCATGCCACCCGCCCGAGACAAGTCCAGATTCAGGCGAGCAAGGCCCGTGCGCCCCGGGTGATCTCCCAGCGATTAGGGTTCAAGCGTGGCGGACGATTTGGATTGGCCGGAGGCACCTGCTGAGCGGGTGCGGGAGCTGGTGGAGCGGGTGCTCGTCGAGCTTGATCTGGACGGAGAGGTGGAGCTGAGCGAGGACGAGGACAGGATCCTCGCCTCGGTCGAGGGCGAAGACGACTACGGGCTGCTGATCGGCCGCCGCGGCCAGACGATCGACGCGCTGCAGCTTCTCTGCTACCAGGCCGCGTTCCTCGGCATGCGGGAGCGAAAGCGGGTCGTCGTGGACGCCGCTGGCTACCGCGAGCGCCGCCGCGAGACCCTGATCGCCCGAGCGGACCGGGCGGCCGAGCAGGCCGAGGCGGGCGGGCAGCCGATCGAGATGGATCCGATGAGCGCCCAGGAGCGCCGGGTCGTCCATGAGCATCTGAAGGAGCGTGCGGGGATCGAGACCTACAGCGAGGGCGACGAGCCCAACCGCTGCGTGATGGTCGCGCCGCTGCTCCCCGGGTGAGCGCCTCCGATAGGCATGAGCTGGCGCCGACGGCCCGCCGCGCTCTCGACCAGGTGCTCACGCTGCTGGCCGCAGAACCGGCGTCGGTCAGCTCGGTCACCGACCCCGCCCGGGCTTGGGAGGTTCATGTCGCCGACAGCCTCTGCGGGCTCGAGGTCGAGCAGCTCGCTGCAGCCAGTCGGATAGCCGATATCGGCTCTGGGGCAGGGTTTCCGGGCCTCCCGCTCGCCGCGGCGCTGCCCTCGGCTCGGGTCGATCTGATCGAATCAGTCAACCGCAAGTGCCGTTTCATGCGCCGCGCTCTCGGGCAGGCCGGGATTACCAACGCGACGGTGTGTTGCTGCCGCTCCGAAGAGCTGGGAGCGGGCCAGGGTCGCGAGGCCTACGCGGCGGTGACGGCGCGCGCTGTCGGCCGGCTCTCCACCCTCGCCGAGCTGGCCTCGCCGCTGCTTGCGGAGGGCGGCGTGCTGGTTGCCTGGAAGGGTCGCCGCGATCCGGGCGAGGAGGCGGAGCTGGCCCGGGCGCAGGAATCGCTCGCGATGCGCGCCGGCGCCGTGATCGCGGTCGCACCGTTCGCCGCCAGCCGCCACCGCCACCTGCACGTGTTGCGCAAGAGCGGGCCGACCCCGAACCGGTTGCCGCGACGCGCGGGACTGGCGAAGAAGCGCCCGGCCGGCAGGTCCGGGTCTGCGCCGCCCCTCTGACTAAGCTGGCGGCGGATGGCTGGCAAACACTGCGCAAACGACGTGAGTCTGGCCGGATAGGGATGGGCGCGGTCTACGCGGTCGCCAACCAGAAAGGCGGCGTCGGCAAGACGACGACCGCCGTCAACATGGCGGCCTGCCTCGCCGCCGGCGGACAGCAGACCCTGATCGTCGACCTCGATCCGCAGTGCAATGCGACGGTGGCCCTCGGCGGCGATCGCGAGGCGAGCCCCTCGTCCTACGACTGCCTGGTTGGAGAGGTCTCGGTGGCCGAAGCGGCGCGGCCCGCCGGGCCCGACAACCTCTGGCTCGTCCCGGCCTCGCGCGACCTCGCGGGCGCCTCGGTCGAGCTGCCTCGGATCGAGGGCTCGGAGTGCCGCCTGCGGAACCGGCTCGGCCCGGTCAGGGATCGCTTCGCCTTCACCTTGCTCGACTGCCCGCCGTCGCTGGGGCCGATCACGGTCAATGCCCTAGCAGCCGCCGAGCGGGTGATCGTCCCCGTGCAGGCGGAATACCTGGCCCTGGAGGGGTTGGTCCAGTTCCTCGACACGCTGTCGCTGATCCGCCGCGAGCTGAACCCGTCCCTGGAGCTGTCGGGTCTGCTGATCACCATGCACGATGAGCGCACCCGCCTCGCCAAGGACGTGGAGCGCGAGCTCCGCGACCACTTCCCCGAACTCGTCTACCGCACAGTGATCCCAAGAAGCGTCAAGCTCGCCGAGTCTCCCAGTTACGGCTCGCCGGTGATCGACCATGCCCCCCGCTCCCGCGGCTCCAGCGCCTACCGCGAGCTTGCCAGGGAGGTCGCGGAGCGTGGCTGAGCGACGGGGCATCGGCCGCGGGCTGGCGGCGATCCTCCCCGAGGCGGAATCCGGCGGCTCCGAGTTGCGCGAGCTCCCGGTCTCGCTTATCAAGCCCAACCCGAACCAGCCGCGCACCACATTCGACCCCGAAACCCTCGCCGGTCTCGCTTCCTCGATCGAGGTCAGCGGAGTCGTGCAGCCGCTGCTGGTCCGCCCTCTCGCCGATGGAAGCTACGAGTTGATAGCCGGGGAGCGCCGCTGGCGGGCCGCCCGGCAGGCCGGGCTGGAGCGGGTGCCGGCGGTGATCCGCGACTCCGGCGAGGCCGAGCGCCTGCAGACAGCGCTGATCGAGAACATGGTCCGCGAGGACCTCAACCCGGTCGAGGAGGCCCGCGCCTGCGCGGCCCTGGTCGAGGACCTCGGGCTCTCCAAGGAGGACCTCGCCCGCCGGGTCGGCCGCAGCCGCCCCGCGGTGTCCAATCTGATCCGTCTCCTCGACCTGCCCGACGAGGCCCTCGACCTGCTCGAATCGGGCCAGCTCAGCGAGGGCCATGGACGCGCGGTGCTCACGGTCCGCGGCAACGACCACCGCCGCCGCATCGCCCGCTCTGCGGCGAGCCATGGTTGGTCGGTGCGGGAGACCGAAAGACGCGCCAAGCTGGCTGGCCAGCCAAGGGCTCGCACAGGTCAATCCCCAATTCGCGTCAGCGCCGAGGAAGCGGCGGCCATGCGGGAGGCTGAGGAGAGGCTCGAGGCGGCTCTCGGGCGGGAGGTGAAGCTGCGTCGGCGGGCCGGTGAGCTGGTCGCCGAGATTCACTTCGACGAGCTCGACGAGGTGGAGGCGACCAGCCGCTCGATCGAGCTCCGGCGGGGCCGCTGAAGCTTTTTCTGCCCCCCCGACGGCCGCTATCATCGCCGTCCCTCGGGGCGATTAGCTCAGTCGGTCAGAGCGCTTCTCTGATAAGGAAGAGGTCCCTGGTTCGAGTCCAGGATCGCCCATGTGAGAATCCCCTGCAGGGGGTGGCGGATTTCGATCGTTTCGAGGAAAGTGCCCGCGCTCTGGGGTCTCCGAGGCGAAGCCTCGGCCTGGGACCCGCGCCCAGCCTGATCGCTCCCAGCTCGATCGCGTGGCTGTAGAGCCAGGAGCGATCAACCCCGAACCGCTGTGGGCAGGGCCACGCGGGAACCTGCTTTTGCCGAGATGGCCTCGGCGCCATCGATCACCCGCTGGAAATTGCCTCGCCCTCGACTACTTCGTCCCCACCACTCCCGAGTGGCACTTCGCGGCGTGCCGCACGAGGAGCCGATCGATGAACACGGCCGAGTCATATTGCCGATCTCCCTGGTCGAAGATCGACAGGGTGAGGAGGTGCGAGCCGGGCTTGATCCGGGTCGAGGCGCGCAGCTTCCTGGTCGCCGCGTCATAGGTCGTGCCCTTCGCCCTTCCTCGTGAGACCCGGGCGACGCCGGCGCCGTTGACGCTGATCAGCTTGCCGTTGGCCGTGGTCGCGAAGTTCCCCGGAGCGTGGATCGTCGGATTGACCTTGCCCGAGGCGTTCCACCTCGCGACGCCGAGCTCGGCAATGAATGCATCGTTGTACTTCGTTCCGACGAACTCGGGGAACTCCTCTGAGAGGAACTTGAACCGGAAGGAGAGGCAGTTATCGCCCTTGGGAACCTTGACGCGGATCCTCCACATGGTCACATCCCGGGCGCCGCGAATCTTCAGGCCGCCGTCCTTACAGCCGCTGAACGGTTTCGTGTTCGGGTTGTCCGCCAGCCTCGCGCAGCCGGTCGTGAGGATTGCGAAGGCGTGACCGCGGCGGGGGAACCCGACCAGCCGCTTGCGCGAGATCGCCACCGGGTCATTCCCCGGCGGCACGGTGACGAACTTCGCCCGCACCAAGAGGTGCTTGTTGCCCTCGAAGATCGCCCGCGCCAGGTGGGTGGCGCCGGCGTTCGAGCGCGAGACCGCCCTGATCGCGTGCCTGCCCCCATTGCTCAGAGCCATGCCGGCGCTGGCGAGCGCCACCACGGCAATCCCGGCAAGGAGAAATGCGCCGACGTGGCGGCGTCTGTGCGGACGGTCCATCTTCTACCTCCTTAGGTGTGGCGGACCACCGCCCCCCGGCAGCCGTCCCGTGAAGCGCAACCCCCCCTTGCCAACCCCCCCTTGCGCCTGATAGCACCCTACCGCATAGACCGAGGAGTTCCCGTACGGCCTCGCCGGGCGCCGCTGCGGTTCCAAGGCCCTAGCCCAGCAGCTTTGCCTTCTGCGCAGCGAACTCGTCATCGGTCAGAAGGCCCTGCAGGCGAAGATCGGCGAGCTGCTTGATCTGCTCAACGGTGTCCTGAGCGCCGGCAGCGGCCGGCGCTTCCGGGGTGTCCATGCCGACGAACGTTTCCGCGACATCACCGAAGAGCTGGCGCATCGTCGCCCGACCCTGGTCGTCGGACACGGTCGCGTACGCCCACAGCCTCGGGTTCTGTGCGTCGTACCAGATCGGGTAGCGATCGCCCTGGCGGGGGATCTCCACCCTCGAGACCGTCGTCGTCTTCTCGACGTCAAATGCCGACCCGCCGTCAATCGGCTCAACCCGGAAAATCATCTTCACCCTCGGGTTGTCGTTGATCGTCGTCCCCGTGTCCTTTACCCCGAGCACGGTGCCGGCGCCTTTGGAGCCGGTCGCGAACAGCTCCTCGGCTTTTCTCCTCCTGCTTTTGAACATTCCCATGGGACCGAGCCTAAACGGACCGGTCGGGCACCGACAGTGGGTTCGGCGAACGTTCGACCCCTAGTCTGGCCCAGTGCGAGGAAGGGCTCTGCCGGCCGCTGGGCCGCAACCTCCGCGTAGGCGTTATCGGACAGGGCCGGGGCGGGACCGAGGACGTCGGGAGAGGAGAGGCTGGCGTCGTAAAAATCGAGCTTCCCGGAGAGGCTGTAGAGCCCGCTGTCCGTAGCGAAGGCGCCCCCAATCCCCGGGGCGAAGATCCTCTTGTAACCGGAAGTGTCGGCAAGCCTGAAGATCACGTCCAGCGCGTAATGGTTGGTCGCCACCAGCGGCCCGGTTCCCAGCTGCACGCCGCTTCCCTTCGGAAAGGTGAGGACCCTCGCCGGGTGGCACCCGCCCATCTCAGCGTCCCCCTCCGCAACACCTGGCCAAGGCCAACGGAGCGTATCCGGCTCTCTGAGCGCACCTATAATCGGATCTCGTCCCCGCTTGGAGAGCTCTCTTGCAGCAGATGCAGATCTACGGTGTCAGCTTCGACATGGTCGGCAAGCAGCCGATCGTCCTGCTGAAGACGGTCGACGGCAACAAGTTCCTGCCGATCTGGATCGGGCATCCGGAGGCGGCGGCGATCCTGATGAAGCTGCAGGGCGCCTCGACCCCGCGGCCGATGACCCACGACCTGCTCTCCGACATGCTCGACCAACTCGACGCGAAGTGCGAGCGGGTCTCGGTGACCGAACTCCGCGACAACACGTTCTTCGCCTCGATCACGATCTCGGTCAACGGCTCGGAGATGGACATCGATTCGCGCCCTTCGGACGCGCTCGCCCTGGCGGTGCGGGTCTCCGCCCCGATCTTCGCCGCCGAGGACGTGATCGAGGAGTCGGCGATCGAGTTCGAGCATGAGGTGGAGGACACCGAGGAGGTCGTCGAGAAGTTCAAGGACTTCCTCGACGAGGTCTCCCCCGAGGACTTCGCCCAGGGCGAGGAGTAGCAGGCATCAGCGCCCTGCCGTGAGGGCGCCCCGCTCCACGGCCAGGTCGAGGATCCTCCCGACCAGGGGCTCGAAGCCGATCCCGGCCGCCTCAGCGGCCTGCGGCAAGAGGCTGGTGTCGGTCAGCCCGGGGATCGCGTTCACCTCGAGAACCTGCGGCCCGTCCCCGCCAAGCATCAGGTCTACCCTGGAGAACCCGGAGCAGGCGAGCACCTCGTAGGCGCTGGAAGCGACCCCGGTGACGGCCCGCTCGGTCTCGGCATCGAGCTCCGCCGGGCAGACGAATGAGGTGCGGCCGATCTCGTAGCGGGCCTCGAAGTCGTAGGCGTCGCTCTCCTGGGGGATCACCTCGACGACGGGCAACGGCTCGGAGCCGATCATCCCGACCGCCAGCTCCCTCCCCTCGACGAAGCGCTCGAGCAGCACCCGGCCCCCGTAGCTGAACGCAGCGACCAGAGCCGCAGGCAGCTCTGAGGCTTCCGAGGCGAACTTGACCCCGAGCGAAGAGCCCTGGCTGGCGGGCTTGACGACGAGCGGGAAGCCGAGCCGGGCGCCGATTTCCTCCAGCGCGTCGGCGGCCCCAAGCTCGGCGAAGGCGGTCTCGTTGAAAGCGAACCAGTCCGGAGTCGGGACCCCCGCCTCGCGGAGCATGTGCTTGGCGGCGACCTTGTCCATGCAGCGGGCGCAGGCGGCGACCCCGGGCCCGGTGTAGGGAATGCCGAGGATCTCCAGCAGCTCCTGCACGGTGCCGTCCTCGCCGCCCGGCCCGTGCATGGCGATGAAGGCCACCTCGGGCCGCTCCGCGGTGAGGCGCTCGACCAGGTCGGAGCCGACGTCGAGCTCGACGACCCCGTGACCGAGGCGCTCGAGTGCGTCGACCACCCGGGCGGCGGAGCGCAGCGAGACCCCGCGCTCGAGCGAGCGCCCCCCTTTCAACACCGCGACCTTCACCCGCCCCCCTCGCCGGTGCGTGGGAAGGGCAAGACGTCGGCCTGCGGCTCTTCGGAACCGATGCCCGGCACCTCCTCCGCTTCGCGTCCGGGGGTGCCGGGGTTGCGGGTGGGTTGGGCATTGTCCTGCTCCTGCGGAATGAGCTGATGCTCGCCGGTCAGGGTCTCGTAGAGCTCGACCTGCTCGGCGACCACGGCGCCGATGCGGCGGATCCCCTCGCGGATCTCCTCCTCGTCGACCCCGGAGAAGTTGAGCCGCATCGAGTTGGTGCCGCGGCCCTCCTCGACGAAGGCGGCCTGGCCGGGGACGAAGGCGACGTTCTCGCCCAGAGCCTTGGCCAGCAGGTCGCTGGTGTCGATGTAGCCGGGAAGGGTCGCCCAGATGAACAGCCCGCCGGCCGGCTCGGTCCAGCTCGCCTGCTGCGGGAAGTGGCGCTGCAGGGAGGAGAGCATCGCGTCGCGCCGCTCGCGGTAAATCCCGACCAGGCTGGACACGTAGTCCTGCCAGTCCTCCTGTGTGAAGTACTCGCGGACGAAGTACTGGGTCAGGGTCGAGGTGCAGAGATCGGCGGCCTGCTTGCCGAGCACCAGCTTCTCCATCACGGGTGGCGGGGCTACCGCCCAGCCGAGCCGGATCCCCGGGGAGAGGATCTTCGAGAGGGTGCCGACGTAGACGACATAGTCGCCGCCGTCGAGCTGGTAGAGCGGCGGCAGCGGATCACCCTCATAGCGCAGCAGGCCGTAGGGATTGTCCTCGATGACCAGCAGCTCGTGCTCGCCAGCCAGCTCGACCAGTCGCCGGCGGCGCTGCAGCGAGAGCGTCGTCCCGGAGGGGTTCTGGAAGCTCGGCACCGAGTAGATGAACTTCGGTCGTCGTCCGGCTGAGGCGAGCTCGCCGAGGGCCCGCTCGAGCAGGTCCATCCGCATCCCTTCCTCGTCGCACTCGACCTGGGTGACGTCGGCTTCATAGCTGCAGAAGACCGGGACCGCCCCCGGGTAGGTCGGCGCCTCGCAGATCACCGGGTCGCCGGGGTCGACCAGCGTCTTGCAGAGGAGGTCGATCGCCTGCTGGCCTCCGGTCGTGACGAGCACGTCCTCGGGCTCGGCGAGCATCCCCTCGGCGGCCATCACCGAGGCGATGCACTCCTTGGTTTCCTCGAAGCCCTCGGTGGGCCCGTATTGGAGCGCCTCGGCCGCCGACTCCCGGGCTATCCGGGTCATCTGCGCCGCAAAGCTCGCCCGGGGGAAGGTCGAGGTGTCGGGTAGACCGCCGGCCAGGGAGATCACCTCGGGACGAGCCGTGATCGCCATCAGGTCGCGCATCGCGGAGGAGCGCATCACCCGGGTGCGCTCCGAGAACAGCGCCGCGTAGCGCTCAAGGTCCCGGGCGCTGGTGTGAGCCCGCCGCCTGTGGGGTGGCTCGACCATCCGCCTAGGCTAGTTTGTCGAGCGGCATGGACCTCTTCCTAGGCATCTGCCAAGCCCTCGGGATCGGACTCGCCGTCGGCGCCCTGTGCGGAGCGCCTGGGCCGGCGGGCGCCACGCACACCGGGCTGATCGCCCTGGCGGTCGCTCCTCGGAGCCCTCGCCGGCGCCCTCTCGGCCTCGAGCGACGACGTCTCCGTCGCAGCCGGAGCCATCGCCGGTGCTGCGGGCGGGCTACTGTCGGCGGTCGTGGTCGCCGATCTCGTCGCCGCCGCTCGCCGGCGGGAGGGGGGAGGAGCCGGTGGGATCGGCCTGATCGTCGTCGTTGCCGCGACCGTCCTGGCCGGTCTCTCGATCCTCTTCGGCCCGCTGGCGCTGATCGCCCTTGCCGGCTTGCTCTGGCTGGGAGCCGGCCGGCGCCGGCGCTCGCAGCGCAAGTACGAGGGCCTGCGCATCCTGCGGTGAGCTGCGGCCCGGATCGGGGCGAGTGATGCCGAAGAAGCTCGTCCTTTCATACATCGACTCGCTGCGAACCGACATGCTCGAGCTGGCGATCGGCAACGGCCAGGCGCCGACCCTCGCCAAGCTGGTCGATCGCGGCGTGCTGATCGAGGACTGCGTCTCCAGCTTCCCCTCGGTGACGCCTGTGGCCAACGCGGAGATGGTCACCGGGGTCGGAGCCGAGCGCCACTGGATCAGCGGCATGAACTGGTACCACCGGCTGGAGCGCCGCTACGTCGAGTACGGGTCCTCGTTCGAGGCCACCCGGGCCTTCGGGATCTTCCGCTCCCTGTATGACCTCGTCTACAACATGAACCTGGCCCACCTCAGCCCCGAAATCGAGACGCTGTTCGAATCGCTCGACGACGCGGGGTTGAGAACCGCCAGCACCCCGTTCCTGATCTACCGGGGCAGGCATCGCCATCAGGTCTCGCTCGACGGCCTGCTGCGGCGGGCGGTGGACGCAACCCGGCTGAAGTTCCGCCACCACACCTGGGGCCCGGCGGAGCTGTTCTACGGCGAGCTCTACGCGAGCCGCCAGGTCCCATGCAAGCCGAGCTCGATCCCCGGGACCCGCGACGGCTACTCGGCCTGTTGCGCGGCGGAGCTCGCCGCGGCGGGCCTCTATGACTTCCTGCTCTTCTCGCTTCCCGACAACGACAACTACTCTCACCGCCACGGCCCCGGCGCCAGCCTCGAGTCGATCGCCAAAGCGGACCACTGTTTCGGCAAACTGATCGACGCATCCGGCGGCATGGACGGGTTCCTCGCCGACAACGCTTTGATCCTGATGGCCGACCACGCCCACACCGCCGTTCACGCCGAGCTCCCGCTGGCCGATGCCCTGGGCAGGCGCTGGAACGTCCTGCAGCCTTCCGAGGATCGTCCTGAGGAGGCCGATCTCGCGGTCAGCCCCACCTCGCGGGCGGCCCACGTCTATCTCCTCGACCCCGCGCATCACCGCGTCCAGCACCACGCAGTCCGCTCGGAGCTGGCCGGGCTCGACGGAGTGGACATCGTCTGCTGGCTGGCGGGACCCGACGGCGCCCCGCTGGAGCGCCCGGAGCCCGGGATCGACACCACCGCGGCGATCTCCGCGGTGGTCGAGCGCGAGGGCTCCGAGCTGCGGTTCCGTCCCGGCTCGCAGGTCTCCGACTTGCGCGGGGCCCGCTGGGATCTGAGCGGGGACACCTCAGCGCTCGACGCGACGGTCGAGGATGGGGTGATCCGCAGCGATCAGTACCCGGACCCGCTCTCGCGGGTGTGGTCGGCTCTCTGCGCCCCGCACGCCGGCGACCTGCTCGTCTCGGCCGCGCTCGGATACGAGTGCGTCGACTGGGGCGGCTCGGCCCATCTCGGCGGAGGCAGCCACGGCTCGCTCCACCGCGGCGACTCGCTCGGCCCGCTGCTGTTCGTCGGCTGCGGTCCCGAGAGTGCCGGCGAGCGGAGCCAGTGGAACCTGCGCGACGTCGCCGGAGTGGTGCTCGACCACTTCGAGCTCGGGAGCCCGGCATGAGCCCGGTGGCGACCGCCCGCCGGATCGGGGTCGGCGCGCGCCAGCCGGGCAACTGGGTGCAGCTTCTTCGCTTCGGACTGGTCGGCGTCTCCGGCTACGTGATCAACCTCGGCGTCTTCGCGCTCCTCCTTCAGGCCCTCTCCCTGCACTACGCGCTGGCGGCGGTCGGCGCCTTCGTCGTCGCCGTCTCCAGCAACTTCTACTGGAACCGTCATTGGACCTTTCGGGCCTCGAACGGACACGCCGGTTTCCAGGCGATCCGCTTCTTCACGGTCAGCATCTGCGCCCTCGGGATCAACCTGCTCGTGCTCGAGGCACTGATCGCCGCCGGCATCGGAGAGCTCCCCTCGCAGGCGATCGCGGTGGCGACCGCGATGCCCTTCAATTTCGTGGGGAACAAGCTGTGGACGTTCTCCTAGAGAGGCGCAGCGGGAAGCGCCGAAGCCGATTTGGCGGCGCTGCCGCCGCTGGACCGGCCCAGCGGCGGTACTGGTCGCGTTGCTGCTCCCGGCGACGGCGAGCTGCCGCCGGGCAGACGGTGACCGTGACGAGCCCCTCGCCGGAGTCGGCGAAGGTGGGCGCGGAGCGGGCCACCCGGATCGCCGACCGCGACCCCAAGGTGATCGCCGAGCGCCGCGAGAACCCGGGGATGACCTCCAGCGCCAGCCTCGTCGACGGCAACTGGGAGGTCGGTTACTTCGCGCATGACGACGAGGTCGCGCTGGTCCTCGTCGATCCTGCCACCGGCCTGGTCCGGGAATCGTGGACCGGCTACCAGGTGGCCTGGAAGATGGCTCGCGGCTACTCCGGGGCCTTCGGGCACAAGCTCAACGCGCCCTATGTGTTCATCCCGCTCTGCCTGATCTTCCTGATCGGCCTGTTCGACTGGCGCCGGCCCTGGCGGGCCGTCAACCTCGACCTGCTGGTGCTGCTCGGCTTCGCCGTCTCCAACTTCTTCTTCAACCGGGCGCAGATCGGCGTCTCGGTCCCGCTGGTCTATCCCCCGATGCTCTACCTGCTGGCGCGCATGCTGTGGATCGGCTGGCGCGGCCGCGGGGAGGGCCTGCGCCCGGTCTGGCCGGCCAGATGGCTGCTGATCGCCGCCCTCTTCCTGGTCGGCTTCCGGGTCGGGCTCAACCTGGCCGACTCGGGGGTGATCGACGTCGGCTACGCCGGGGTTGTGGGAGCCGACCGGATAGCCGACGGCAAGCAGCTATACGACAACTTTCCGGACGACGTCTCCGAGGGCGACACCTACGGCCCGGTCAACTACTACGCCTATGTCCCCTTCGAGCAGGTCTTCCCCTGGAGCGGCAACTGGGACGACCTCCCCGCCGGCCACGCCGCCGCCGTTTTCTTCGACCTGGGCGCTTTCGGCCTCCTGCTCCTGCTCGGCTATCGCATGCGCCGGGGCCCGCCCGGAGCGATGCTGGCCGCCACCCTGGGCTTCGCCTGGGCTGCCTACCCCTACACCGCCTACGTGCTCGAGTCCAACTCGAACGACTCTCTGGTGGCCCTTCTCCTGATCGCGACCCTGGTCGTGGCGGCCAGACCGGCAGCCCGGGGAGCGATGCTGGCGCTCGCCACCTTCACCAAATTCGCCCCCGTAGTCCTAGCCCCGATGCTGGCGACCTACAAGGCACATGACAATCCGGACGCAACCCTTCTCGCCGACCAGCAGAAGATCGCCGGCGCAACCGAGAACGACCGCGGCAGACCAGCCGCGACCGGGGTGCAGTCGGAGGATCACGCCACTGCCGCGGGTGGCACGGAATGGGATGGACCGCCCCGAGGAGCGACTGCACCGCAGGGGTGGTGGGCCCCATTCCGTGACAGGACCCGCGGCCCTGGCGTCTTCATCCTTGCCTTCTTCGCCGTCGCCACCCTGGTCATGGCGCAGACCATCCTCGATCCAGGCCTGGCGACCTTCTACGACCGCACGCTCGGCTACCAGGCCGGCCGCGACAGCCCCTTCAGCATCTGGGGCCAGGTTCCCTCGCTGGAGCCTCTGCGGGTGGCGATCATCGCCGCCACGGCGCTGCTCGCCCTCGCGCTCGCCTTCCTCCCCCGGCGCAAGAGCCTGGTCCAGGTCGCCGCCCTCGGCGCCGCGCTGCTGCTCGCGATCGAGCTGACCGCCGAGCACTGGTTCTACCTCTACATCGTCTGGTTTCTGCCGCTGGTCCTGGTGGCGCTGGCCGGTCTCAGGTCGCGGCCGGAAGCAGGATCTGCTCGATCGACTCCGCCAGGCCGTCGGGCCGAGCCACGACCAGGACGCCCATCACCCAGACTTCCTCTTCGGCGGTCTCGAAGCGAACCGGCATCTGCGTGATCATCGACTGCAGCGCCTGCTCGCGCTTCACCCCGAGCACCCCCGCCCGCGACCCGGTCATGCCGACGTCGCTGATGTGGGCGGTCCCGCCGGGGAGGAGGCGGCAGTCGGCGGTGGGAACGTGGGTGTGGGTGCCGAGCACCGCAGTGACGCGGCCATCCAGGTGCCAGCCCATAGCCACCTTCTCGCTGGTCATCTCGGCGTGGAAGTCGACGACGACCGCGTCGGCATCGAGCCGCTCGAGAATGCCGTCGGCCTCATGGAAGGGCGAGCGCGCCACCTGCAGCCCGGCGGCGCCGCTCAGGTTGACTACCCCCAGCCTCCCAGCAGCGCACTCGACCACGGTGTGGCCCCGCCCAGGGTTCGCGCGCGGGTAGTTGGCTGGTCGCAGCACCCGCTCGGAGCGGTCGAGGTACTCGTAGACGTCGCGGTGGCGGTAGACGTGGTTGCCGGTGGTGATCACGTCGACCCCCGCCGCGAAGATCGCCTCGGCCGTCTTCTCGGTGATGCCGATCCCGCCGGCGGAGTTCTCGCCGTTGACGATCACCAAATCGGGCAGGTGAGCCTCGCGGAGCTGCGGCATCGTCGCCGAAAGGCCACGGCGCCCGGGACTGCCGACCACGTCGCCGATGAACAGGATGCGCACGGGTACTGACCCTAGATGGTTGATTCCGATCTGCATGGGGATCAGTCATCTGAATGATCCCTTTGGCCCCCCCTTGAGGCTGCGCCGCTAGCGTTCCGACGGCGATGAGCGAGGAGATGAAGCAGGCCGAGGTCCCGGCTTCGGCCCTGGAGGCCCGCGGCCTGGTGAAGCGCTACGGCAAGCGGGCCGCCCTGCGGGGCATTGACTTTCAGGCCGAGCCCGGAGAGCTGCTGGCGGTGATCGGGCCCAACGGCGCCGGCAAGACGACCCTGCTCTCGATCCTCGCCGGAATCGTCCGCGCCGACGAGGGCGAGATCCGCCTGCCGGGCGGCGAGGTCGGCTGGGTGCCGCAGCAGGCGGCGCTCTACCGGCGGCTCACGGTGGAGGAGAACCTGCGCCTCTTTGCCCGCCTCGAGGGCCATACGGACCCCGAGCAGACGGTGCGCGAGATGCTCGAGCTGACGGGGCTCGAGGGTCGCCGCGGGGAGCAGATCGCGCGCCTCTCCGGCGGGAACCAGCAGCGCGTCAACATCGCCATCGGGCTGCTCGCCCGGCCGGTGGTCCTCCTCCTCGACGAGCCCAGCGTCGGCCTCGATCCGCGACAGCGCGCCCGTCTCTGGGAATTCGTCTCCGCGCTGGCCGTCCGAGGGACAACGGTGATCTTCTCCACCCACAACATCCAGGAGGCCGAGCGCTACGGACAGCGGCTGCTGGTCCTCGCCGACGGCGAGGCCCTGTTCGACGGTTCCGCGGAAGGACTTCGGGCCGCGGTCTCCGAGGAGGCGCCGGACGCCGCCAACCGGGACTTCGAGACCGCCTTCGTCACCTACCTCCAGCACCGGGGGCACTGACGTGCGCTGGCTGCTCTTCAAGGACCTGCAGATCCTGCGGCGCTCGCCGCTGCAGGCGTTCCTGCTGATCGTCTACCCGGTGCTGATCGCGGTCCTGGTCGGGTTCGCGATCTCCAGGGGCCCGGAGAAGCCGCGGGTCGCCTTCGTCAACCAGGTGCCGAAGGGCACCGCGGTCCAGGTTGGCGGCAGCAACTTCAGCACGGTCGGGGCCCGTAACCGCCTCTGCAGCAGGATCGAGTGCGTTCGGGTCGACTCCCGGGCGGAGGCGATCAGCAAGGTCGAGTCGGGCGACGTACTCGGCGCCCTGATCCTCCCCCGCGATCTCGCCGAGCAGGTCAACTCTCTCTCGTCGCTGAACGCGGGGCATCCCAAGGTCGAGGTGATCGTCAACCAGGAGGATCCGGTGAAGGCCCGCCTGGTCGACGATCGCATCTCCTCCCTGCTGGCGCAGGCGAACCTGGTGATCGCCCGCCAGGTCGCCCGCAGCGGCAGCCAGTACCTCGACCTGATCCTCAACGGCGGCCACTTCGACTTCTTCGGGCAGTCCTTCCAGATACTCGGGCTGACAGCGAGCGCCCGGATCCTGCAGGCGTTGCGACCCGTGGTACCGTCGAGTGCCCAGGGGCCACTCGACGAAGTCACCCGGTTCGCGGCCCTGGCCCGCGACAACCTCAACCTCGCGGGACCCCTTCTCAACTCGGTGGCGGAGCCGATCCAGGTGCAGAAGACGGTGATCAGCGGTGAGACGCCACCACTGGACATCTTCGCGATCGCAGTCGCCGCAACCTTCACCCTGATGTTCGTCACCGTGCTGCTGGTCTCCGGGTCGCTCGCCCTGGAGCGCGAGGAGAACGTCTTCGCGCGCCTCACCCGGGGGCTGGTCTCGAGAGCCGGACTGCTGGTCGAGAAGGTCAGCCTCGGGGCCGGGGTGGGACTGGTCGTGACGGTGCTGATGTTGGCGGGCCTGGAGCTGTTCGTGAACCTCGACTGGGGGCGCTTCGGCCTCTGGGTGATCGCGATTGCCGTCGGCGGGGCCGGCTTCGCCGCCGCCGGCGCCGCCCTGGGCGCAGTGGCCCGCGAGGTCCGCGCTGCATCGCTCCTGGCCTTCATGGTCTCGCTCCCGGTTGCCCTGCTCTCGCTGGTCCCCTCGGGCACGGTCGGCTCAGGGCTCTACGACGTGATCCGGCTGCTCGCCGCGCTGTTCCCGTTCAAGCCGGCGCTCGACGCGATCACATCCGCGCTCGATCAGAGCGGCTCCGGCCTCGGAGGCCCGCTGCTCCACCTCGCCGTCCTGATTCTCGCCTACGGGCTGCTGGCCCGGGTATCGCTGCGGCGCTTCACCAACGTCTGACCCTAGAATCGCTGACATGCCCTTCCCCGCGACCCGCATGCGCCGCCTCCGCGCCAAGCCCGCGCTGCGCGATCTGGTCCGCGAGACCGACCTTTCGCCGTCGCAGCTGATCCAGCCGCTCTTCGTGGTCGCCGGTGAGGGAGTCCGCGAGGAGGTCCCGTCGATGCCCGGGGTCGAGCGGCTGTCGATCTCGGAGCTGGTCGAGGAGGCGACGGAGGTGGCCGACGCCGGGGTCGGAGCAGTGCTCCTGTTCGGCATCCCCGCCGCCAAGGACGAGGTCGGCTCCGGGGCCTACGACGCCGAGGGGGTGGTGCAGCTCGCCGTTCGAGCCCTGAAGGAGGAACGCCCCGATTTGCTCGTCTTCACCGACGTCTGCCTCTGCGAGTACACCTCGCATGGTCATTGTGGCTTCGTCCGCGAGGGCGAGGTCGACAACGACATCACCCTGGAACTGCTGGCCAAGACGGCGATCTCGCACGCCGATGCAGGCGCCGACGCGGTGGCGCCCAGCGACATGATGGACGGACGGGTCGGCGCGATCCGACAACAGCTCGACGAGGAGGATCACGCCTCGGTGCCGATCATCGCCTACAGCGCCAAGTACGCCTCGGCCTTCTACGGGCCGTTCCGGGACGCCGCCGATTCCGCCCCCGAGTTCGGCGATCGCCGCGGATATCAGTTGGACCCGGCGAACGCGGCCGAGGCGGTGCGCGAGGCCAAGCTCGACCTCGACGAGGGCGCCGACATGCTGATGGTCAAGCCGGCGCTCCCCTACCTCGACGTGATCCGCCGGGTGAAGCTGGAGACCGGGGCGCCGCTGGCCGCATATCAGGTCTCCGGGGAGTACTCGATGATCAAGGCGGCCGCCGGGCATGGATGGCTGGAGGAGTCCCACGCGGCGCTCGAGACGCTTACTTCGATCCGGCGCGCCGGCGCCGACGTGGTGATCACCTACTACGCGAAGCAGGCGGCGGCATGGCTCGGGTAGACGCCGGCGCCAAGTCCCCGCAGCCGAAGGTCCGCTCGCGCAAGGGCGGCTCGGCGGTGCCGCTGGACGGGGCGGACAGGCGGCTGATGAACCTGCTGCAGTCGAGCTTCCCCCTGGTCGCCGAGCCCTTCACGCCGCTCGCCGCGGAGGCCGGGATGCCGGTCGACGAGGTGCTGGAGCGCACCCGGCGGCTGCTCGACGAGCGGATCATCCGCGAGATCACCCCGATCTTCGACACCCGCGCCCTCGGGTACTCCTCGATGCTGGTCGCGGCCAAGGTGGACGCGGAGAATCCCCAGCGGGCGGCGGCGATCGTCAACTCCCACCCCGGGGTCTCCCACAACTACCTGCGCACCCACGACTTCAACCTCTGGTTCACGATCGCCACCCCGCCGGATTCGGAGCTCGGCCTCGAGCGGACCCTCGAGGTGCTGATGCGGAGAGACCGGCGCCTCCTCGATGCGCCAGCTTCCGACCCTCACCCTGTTCAAGATCAACATGAACCTGGAGATGGAGAAGGGCACCGAGGCGCTGGCCGCCGCGGCCGAGTCCTCGCCGCCCCGCGAGCTGGGGGCGCAGCCCTATGACGATCGCGACGTCGCCGTGATCCGCGCCCTCCAGGGCCCGATGGAGCCGATCGAGCGTCCCTACGACGAGGCCGCCGCGGCGGTCGGGATGGGCGTCGAGCGACTTCCTCGCCCATCTCGAGCGGATGGTCGAGCGGCGGCTGCTGCGCCGGGTGGCGGCGATCCTCTATCACCGCCGGGCCGGGTTCTCGGCCAACGGGATGGGGGTCTGGCGCGTCCCCGAGGAGGAGATCGTCGAGACCGGGCTGCGAATGGCGTCCTTCCGGGGGATCTCCCACTGCTACCAGCGCCCCACCTACCCCGACTGGCCCTACAGCGTCTTCACCATGGCCCACGGCCGCTCGAAGGAGGAATGCGACGCGATCCTCGACTCGATCGCCGAGGAGTGCGGGATCGCCGAGCAGGATCGGGCCACCCTCTATTCCTCGACCGAGTACAAGAAGATCCGCCTGCGGTACTTCACCGACGAGTACGCGGCCTGGGAAGCCGCGCACTCCTAGGCCGTCGCGCGTCGCCGGCTTGCCCGGATGAGCCGATCCTCCGAGCTCTACCAGCGCGCCCTGCGCGTCCTCCCCGGCGGCGTCAACTCACCGGTCAGGGCGATGCGCCAGATCGGCCGCGAGCCGATCTTCATCGAGCGCGGCGAGGGTTGCGAGCTGATCGACGTGGACGGCAACCGCTACGTCGACTGGGTCTGCTCCTGGGGGCCGCTGATCCTCGGTCACGCCGAGCCCGGGGTGGTCGCGGCGGTCCGTGAGGCCGCGACCCGGGGGACCAGCTACGGCGCCGCCACCGCGGCGGAGGTGGAGCTGGCCGAGGAGGTCTGCCGCAGGGTCGGATCGGTGCAGATGGTCCGCATGACCAGCTCCGGCACCGAGGCGGCGATGAGCGCGGTACGGCTCGCCCGCGCGGTCAGCGGCCGCGAGACGGTGGTCAAGTTCGCCGGCGCCTACCACGGACACTCCGACGGCCTGCTCGTCGAGGCAGGCTCGGGGATGGCGACGCTGGGGGTGCCGGCGAGCCCTGGGGTCACCGCCGCCCAGGCCGCGACCACGGTTGTCGTTCCCTGGAACGACCGCGAGGCGGTCGAGGCGGCGCTGGACGAGCACCGAGGTCGCCGCGCTGCTCGCCGAGCCGGTGGCCGCCAACATGGGCGTGGTCCCGCCGGCGGAGGGCTTCCTCTCCTTCCTGCGCGAGGCGACCGCCGCGGCCGGGGCCCTGCTCGTCTTCGACGAGGTGATAACCGGCTTCCGGGTCGCGTCCGGCGGCGCCCAGGAGCTCTACGGCGTGGAGCCCGATCTGACGGTCTTCGGAAAGGTGATCGGCGGCGGCCTGCCGGCGGCGGCTTTCGGCGGCCCGCGGCGGCTGATGGAGCGGATCGCGCCGGCCGGGGACGTCTACCAGGCGGGGACGCTCTCCGGCAACCCGCTCGCCGTGGCGGCCGGGCTGGCGACCCTTGCACGGCTCGACGAGGAGGCCTACCGCCGCCTCGGCGAGCTCACCTCGATCCTCGTAGCCGGCCTGCGCGAGCGCGCAGCCGGCCTCCCCCTCCGGGTGGCCGAGGCACCGGGCCTGGTGACGCTGTTCTTCAGCGGTCGACCCGGTCGAGGATTTCGCCGGCGCCGCTGCCTGTGACACGTGAGGCCCACGCCCGCTTCTGCCGGGCGATGCTCGACCGCGGCATCTACCCACCCCCATCCCAGTTCGAGGCGTGGTTCGTCAGCCTCGCCCACACCGAGGAGGCGATCGAGAGGACGCTGGAGGCGGCTTCCGAGTCGCTGGAGGAGGCCCTCGGGTGAGCAGCTCGCCGGGGAATGCCTTGAAGGAGATCGCACGGGCGCTGCGGGAGGGCGAGACGGTGATCTCGCCATACGTGGTCGAGCCGGCCGAAGGAGCCCGCGCTCGGGCTGCTCTGCGCCGCCGGCCCTCGGGCCGGACCGGCGCCCGGCGAGTACGCGCTCGTGGTCGAGTCGGTGCGCGAGGGCTTCCTCCTGCACTACGGCACCTCGCGTCTCCTCGCCGGCCACGACCCCGACCTGGCGCTGCTCGCCGGGGATTACCTCTACGCGCTCGGCATCGAGCGGCTCGCCGCGCTCGGGGACTCCGAGGCGGTGCTCGAGCTCTCCGACCTGATCTCGCTCGCCGCCGCGGGCCAGGCCGAGCCCACCCCTCCGCACTGCTCCGAGCTCTGGCTGGCTGCGACGATCGCGGTCGGCTGCGGCTCCTCGGAGGCGAGCCGCGAAGCGAAGCGAAGCGCCAGGGCGCTCGAGCCCGACGCCGCCGCCCGGCTCTGGCAGGCGGCGTCGGAAACCGCCGCGATCTGCGGGCTCAGCGACGACCTGCGCCGGGCGGCCGAGGCAATAGAATTGCCGGCGCCCGAGATTGGCTGATGGCTGAACCCCCGCAACAGAAGACCGAGCCGGAAGGCGCCGACCGCCCCCGCCGAGCTGCCGGATGCGCCCCCGCCCGGCTACTTCGAGGGAGAGTCGATGACCCGCCGCAAGGTCTTCACGGTCGCCTCGCAGGGGATCGGCGGCATCGCCGGCCTGGCGGTCGTGCTGCCGGCGGTGGGCTTCGCGCTGGCGCCGCTCTTTCACCGCGGCAAGGAGCGCTGGGAGTCGGTCGGCTCGACCGGCGACTTCAACTCCCAGACCTACCGCCAGGTGGTGTTCACGATCGTCCCGGGGATCGGCGACGCCGGCAAGACCACCGCCTACGTGCGCAGCGGCTCGAAGCAGCTCGGCGAGAAGCCGGCTGAGTTCGTAGCGATCTCAACCCGCTGCGCGCACCTCGGCTGCCCGGTGCGCTTCGTGCAGGCCGCCGGCAACTTCATCTGCCCGTGCCACGGCGGCGTCTACGACTTCCAGGGCAAACGGATCGGCGGCCCCCCGGTGCGTCCGCTGGACCGGTTCCAGACAAGGGTGCGGGACGGCCAGGTCGAGCTCGGCCCCCGCTACAGCGTCACCAACCAGCTGCAGCCGGTGCAGGCACGGGACCCGGGTGAGTTCACCGGCGGCATCTGGAACTATCTCTACCCGCCCCGCCCGTCGACCTTCCCGGCGCCGTGAGGAGCTGAATGGGAATCCGCGATTCGATAGTCCCGGCCCCGCTGCGCAAGCCCGGCAAACCCGGGGAGAACGGCGGGGGCAACGGCCCGGCCCCGGCCGACCTCAGGGACCCGGAGGTCGAGAAGCGCCCGGCCGGCGAGCCCGTCCACCACGCCGCGGGCAAGGACCTGCTCGGCTGGATCGACCAGCGCACGGCCGCAACCGGGTTCCTCACGGGGATGCTCTACCGGAAGGTCCCGAAGGGGACCAACTGGTTCTACACCCTGGGGTCCGCGACCCTCTTCGCTTTCATCATCCAGGCGATCACCGGGGTGTTCCTGGCGATGTTCTACACCCCATCGACAACCCAGGCCTACGGCTCGGTCACCCACCTCACCAACGACGTCTTCCTCGGTGAGTTCGTACGCGGCATGCACAAGTGGGGGGCCAGCGTGATGATCATCCTGATCTTCGTGCACATGGGTCGGACCTTTTTCTTCGGGGCCTACAAGTACCCGCGGGAGATCAACTGGGTGATCGGGGTCGTGCTGCTGATCCTCACCATGGTGATGGGCCTGACCGGATACCTGCTGCCCTTCGACCAGCGCTCCTTCTGGGCGACGATCGTCGCCAACAACATCACCGGCACCGGCCCGGTGGTGGGCCCCTATCTGGCCGACTTCCTGCGTGCCGGGCCCGAGATCGGGGCGACGACGCTCTCCCGCTTCTACGCCCTGCACATGCTGGCGATCCCCGGGCTGATAATCGCCCTGATCGGCGCCCACCTCTATCTGGTGGTGAAGCTCGGGACCACGGCGCCGCCCTGGGTGCGGGCCGAGAAGCCGAAGCCGGCGACCCCGGTGGTGCAGCTGCCGGCGGGCAGCAAGGGCGGCAACGGAGCGGCGGCCCGAAGATGAACAACCGCGAGAAGGAGGCCTACCTCCAGGAATACGAGGTGCTGAAGAAGAAGGGCAAGCCCTTCTTCCCCTACGCGGTGATGAAGGACTCGACGATGATGCTGATCGTCGTCCTCGTCGTGATCGCCATGTCGCTCATCCTCGGCGCCGAGCAGGGGCCGAAGGCCGACCCGACCACGACCACCTACGTGCCGCGCCCGGAGTGGTACTTCTTCTTCCTCTTCGAGCTGCTGCGGGTGCTGAAGCCGCCGGAGCTGGTGCCGCTCGCGACCATCGGCATCCCGACGATCTGCATGGTGGCGCTGCTGCTGCTGCCCTTTTATGACCGCGGCCCGGAGCGGCGGCCGGAGCGGCGTCCGATCGCGACCACCGCGGGGATCCTGATCATCGTCGCGATGGCCTACCTGACCTACCTCGGCGCCACCGGCGGCTCTCCCACCGAGATCGACATGAAGGTCTCGAAGCGATACGAGCCCGGGGCTCAGGTGGTCGCCCAGTCGGGGTGCCTTGCCTGCCACAAGCTCGGCGAGAACGGCAACAACGGCCCCGGCCCGGAGCTGACCCACATCGCCCAGAAGATCCCCCGGGCGGCGATCGTCCGCTCGGTCCAGATCGGCCCGGGGATCATGCCCTCCTACCGGGACCTGCCGCCGAAGAAGCTCAATCAGCTGGCCGACTTCCTCTCCTCGCTGGACTGACCAGGAAGGCCAGAGCCGGCGGATTTCCGCGTCCTCGGCCGATTGACTCGCTCACGTAGGCTGTCAGTACGATCGCGTCGTCAATCGCCCTGCGTCCTCCAACTGCTTGGCTTTAAGGCTCCTGGACAGCCGGAGGCGCAACCTCGGCGGCCCAGCTTGATGAACCACCTAGAGGCCACATCTCGTCCGTCCAGAGACTCCGCGCAGTTCGCGGGGCAGGTCAACCGGATGTTCGACCGGATCGCCGGGCAATACGACGTGATGAACTCGGTGATGACCGCCGGCCTCCACCACCGCTGGCGCCGGCGTGCCGCCGATCGCGCCCGGCTGAAGCCTGGCGACGCCGCCCTCGACGTCTGCTGCGGCACCGGTGATCTCGCCGCCGAGCTCGGCAGGCGGGTCGCCCCGGACGGCCACGTGATCGGCTGCGACTTCTCCGAGCCGATGCTCGACCTCGCCCGCGAGAAGGCCGCCGGGGAGGAGCGCGTCCGCTTCGAGTGGGCAGACGCCCTGGAGCTGCCCTACGGGCCTGAGAGGTTCGACGCCGTCACCGTCGGCTTCGGGGTTCGCAACCTGGCCGACCTCGACCGCGGCCTCGGCGAGATGGCCCGGGTGCTGAAGCCCGGAGGGCGGCTGGTGATCCTCGAGATCACCAGCCCGAGCCGTCCGCCGCTCTCCACCTTCTACTCGCTCTGGTTCGACCGGGTCGTGCCGCTCCTGGGGATCGCCGCCGGCGACCGGGACGCCTACACCTACCTGCCCGAGTCGGTGCGCGCCTTTCCCTCGCCCCTGGGCCTGGCGCGAGCGGATGGACGCCGCCGGCCTCGGCGAGATCCGCTACACGGTCCTCGCCGGGGGGATCATCGCCATCCACAGCGGGGTTTCGCCTTGAGCGGGCCGGCGGCGGTGCCGCCGCCGGTGACCGCGGTGATCGACGCGGCCGGCGCCTGGCTCCCGGCCCGGCTGGAGGAGGTCGAGAGGCGGCTGCGCGAGCTGAGCCTCGGGCACGGGCCGCTGCTCGCGGCCGACGCCACGGCGACCCTGGCGGCCGGCGGCAAGCGCCTGCGGCCGCTGCTCGTCCTCCTCTGCGGCGGAGCCGGGGCCGGGGAGGCGGCGATCCGCGCCGCAACCGCGGTCGAGCTGGTCCACATGGCGACGCTGGTCCACGACGACGTCCTCGACCGGGCCCCGCTGCGCCGGGGCCGCCCCACCGTCGCCGCGACCTCGGGCCGGCGAGCGGGCCGAGCGCGGTCGGGGACCTGCTCTTCTCGCGGGCCTTCGCGTTGCTCTCCACGGAGGGGGACCGCCGCGCCACGGTCCTGCTCAGCGAGGCCTCGGTGGCGCTCGCCGAGGGCGAGCTCGCGCAGCGCCGCGACGCCTTCGACACCGGGATCGGCGAGCAGCGCTACCTCGATCGCTGCCGGCTGAAGACCGCCCGCCTGTTCGAGTGCGCCTGCGTGATCGGGCGGGCTTCCGCGGGCGGGGCGGGGGAGGAGGAGCTGCGCCGGTTCGGGGGCGAGATCGGGCTCGCCTTCCAGCTGCTCGACGACGTCCTCGACGTCAGCGGCCCGCCGGAGCGGACCGGCAAGGCGCGCGGCACCGACCTGCTCGACGGGACCGTGACCCTGCCGCTGATCCTTGCCTCGCGAGCGCGATCCCTCTCTGCGGGCGATCGATCTGCATGGGCTCGACCCGGTGGGGGCCGAGGCGCTCTGCGAGCGGATCGCCGCGACCGGAGTGCTGGAGCAGGTGCGCACCCGGGCGCTGGAGATCGTCGCCGCGCGAAGCGGCGGCTCGAGGGGCCCGCCTTCGAGGCGGAGCAGCGGGAGCTGCTCGAGCTGGTAGCCGACGGCGTGGTCGAGCGCTACAGCTGAGGCTCAGACGAAGTCGTCGGGGCCGATCAGGTCAGCGGCGAGCGCCGCGACGAAGATATCGGCTGCCTGCTTCATGTTGGCGCGCTCGAGCATCTTCAGCTCGCAGGCGAGCTCGCGGGTGCCGAAGTCGAGCTGCTCGTCGTAGTCGTTGATCTCAGCCTCGCCGTGCACCGATGCCCCGTCCCACTCGCAGTCGGGGCAGCGGCGCCAGAGCTTCCAGCTGCCGTGCGGCTCGGCCTGCTCCCAGCGCGTCGGCTGGACAAGGTCGGACCGGCAACGGGGGCAGACGTGCAGCCCCGGCTTGGTCTTCAGTGGGGTTCTCCCTGGATTCATCCTGCCGCTCCATCGGCCGAAATGGCGCGCTGCTTGATCCCTGAAATCGGGTATGCGGGCCCAACACCCAAGAACCGGGTAGTACCGCCGTCCCCACCGCACGAATAAGCTGCAGCGACCGATGGTCCTCAGCGACCGAACCATCCGCTCCGAGATCGAGGCCGGGCGCATCGTCTTCGACCCGTACGACGCCTCGATGGTGCAGCCCTCGAGCGTCGACGTCCGGGTCGATCGGCGCTTCCGCGTCTTCCACAACGCCCGCTACCCGTTCATCGACGTGCGGCAGCCGATGGACGGGCTGACCGAGCTGGTCGAGGTGGCCGAGGACGAGCCCTTCATCCTCCACCCGGGGGAGTTCGTCCTCGGCCAGACGCTCGAGCGGGTGCGGCTGCCGAGCGACCTGGTGGCAAGGCTGGAGGGGAAGAGCTCGCTGGGGCGGCTCGGGCTGCTGATCCATTCCACCGCCGGCTTCGTCGACGCCGGCTTCGAGGGCAACCTGACCCTGGAGCTCTCCAACGTCGCCAACCTGCCGATCACCATCTACCACGGGATGCCGATCGGGCAGATCTCCTTCATGCGCATGGACGGGCCGGTCGAGACCCCCTACGGCTCGGAGCGAGACCGGCAGCAAGTACCAGGGCCAGGCGGAGCCGACCCCGAGCCGCTTCTATCTCAATTTCGAGGCAGACCAGGGCCAGAGCCGGCGACAGGTCCTGACCCGTCAGCGGCCGAGCTGGTCCGATCGGCGCGGCTCGCCGTTACCATCTCCTCACATGCCGAATATCGGACCACTCGAAGTCCTGGTCGTGCTGATCATCGCGCTCGTCGTCTTCGGCCCCAAGCGCCTGCCGGAGCTGGGTCGCTCCCTGGGCAAGGGGATCCGCGAGTTCCGCGGCTCGATCAGCGGCGACCATGAGGACGAGGACGAGCACACCGAGGACAGGGTTCCCGAGCTGGAGCGGGCGAAGGTGCCCCCCAAGGCCGAGACCGAGGCCGCCGAGACGGTCGAGGGCGAGGTAGTCGCCGACAAGCGCAGCTGAGGGCGCGCGGATGGCCCGGATCAAGGCCGTCGCCCCGGAGGACCGGCTGACTCTGGTCGAGCATCTCGACGAGCTGCGTACCCGGATCATCGTCTCGCTCGCGGTCTTCGGGGTCGCCCTGGCGCTCTGCTTCTGGCAGAACCACCTGCTGCTGAAGATCGCCAACGAGCCGCTCCCCGACAACTTCACGCCGATCACCCTGAGCCCGACCGAGCCCTTCCTCACCACCTTCACGATCTGCGCCTACGGCGCGATCATCCTCTCGCTGCCGATCCTCCTCTACCAGGCCTACGCCTACGTCCTCCCCGCCTTCAGCCACCAGGAGCGCCGGGTGATCCTGCCGCTGCTGCTGATGGTCCCCTTCCTCTTCCTCGCGCGGCGTCGCCTTCGGCTACTTCGTCGTCCTCCCGGCGGCCGTCCACTTCCTGCTCAACTTCAACAGCAGCGAGTTCACCACCCAGCTGCGGGCCCGCGACTACTACAGCTTCTTCGCCACCACCCTGCTCGCCTGCGGCATCGTCTTCCAGGTGCCGGTGGGGATCCTCGCGCGTGACCAGGCTGGGGATCGTCAGCGTCGAGCAGCTAAGCACAACCGCCGCTACGCCTACCTGGTCTGCGCCGTGGTCGCCGCGGCGCTGCCGGGCGTGGACCCGGTGACGATGCTGATCGAGATGGTGCCGCTGCTGGCCCTTTACGAAGTGAGTATCTTGCTCGCTCGTGCATTCGGGCAGCCGGCCGCCGGCGGGCTGCACCGAGCCGACCACGCAAGAGCACTAGCGGGGAGCCAATGGCAAAAGGCGATCAGCACCGCATGGTCTTCGACATCCGCGGGCGGCGCAAGCGCGTCGTCCAGGTCGTCTATGCGGTACTGGCCTTGCTGATGGGGCTGAGCCTGCTCACCGTCGGTCGGCCCGGTCAGCATCGGCGATGTCTTCGGCGGCGGCAGCAGCGGCAGCGTCAGCTCGACCTTCGAGGACCAGGCGGCAAAGATCGAGGCGAAGCTGAAGAAACAGCCCCAGAACGAGGATCTCTGGCTGAGCCTGACCCGGATCCGCTACAGCGCCGGCAACGCCCTGCTCAGAGGTCGACCCGACCACCGGCCAGCAGAAGGTCACCCCCGATGCGCGGGCCCAGTTCAAGAAGGCCCGCGCCGCCTGGGACGAGCTACCTCGATCTCGATCCGAAGCCGCCCGACTCCAACGTCGCCCAGCTGGCCGCCAACGCGATCTTCGCTCTCGCCCAGACCTCGACCACGGCGGCGGAGGCCGAGGCCTACCTGAAGCAGGCGGCGGCGGCGCAGAAGATCGTCGCCGAGGCGCGGCCCAGCGTCGGCGCCTACAGCAACCTCGCCTACTACAGCTATGCGGCGCTGCGACTTCCCCCAGGGCGACGCGGCCGCGAAGAAGGCCGCGGCCGAGGCTCCGGGGAGCCAGGGCAAGCAGGTGACCAAGTCGCTGGCGAGCATCCGCAAGCAGGCGAAGAAGTTCGAGCAGCAGCAGAAGGCCGCCGCCAAGGCCCAGCAGGGCCAGGGCAAGCAGCAGCTCGAGAACCCGCTCGGCGGCCTCGCCGGCGGCGGGGTCGGCGGCTCGACCCCGACTCCCTAGAGGCCGGGCCGCGTTCCTATACTTCGCCGCGGCCTCGGGGATCCCGGGGCCGCGTCTCTGCGGGCCGTTAGCTCAACTGGTAGAGCAGGAGACTCTTAATCTCAAGGTTGAAGGTTCGAGTCCTTCACGGCCCATCCCCGCCCTGAGGTTCCCACCAAGCCTCCTCCAGATCGACTCGCCACCCCTTGAAGGGGACACCCTCGTCCTTCAGCAGGGCGCGCTGGCGGTCCCCTTTCGCCAGCGAGCCATCCGCTCGCACGATTCGCTGCCAGGGGACGTCGGGCAGATCGCAGGCGGAGAGAACCGCCCCGGCGAAGCGGGGAGCCCGGGTGAGAGGTCCCCGTAGGTCGTGACGCGGCCCGGGGGGATCGAGCGCACCCGTCGCAGCACGCGGTGGGCGCCCGGTGTGCCGAGGGCAATCGTCTGCTGGTCGCCGCCACCGGCGCATTCTTGCCGAATCGCCGACTTCCCGAGGGAGTCCGTCGGTCAGCCGGCATTTCATCCGAATCGCGTGATGAAACGTCACCGAGACTGGGGTGTGATGTGATCAGCGGCAAAGATTCACCAAATTCGGCGACGGGCCTACACGGCAGCATCGACGCAGCACCAAAGGAGTCTGGACGAATGCCAACAACCACCAAAAGACCCCCCAAGGACCTTCCCTCACGTGAAGAAGCGCGAACACGCCGGCAAGGCGGCCCGGGAGAGGACTCCCCGCTCAAGCCACGGGGAATGGGAACCGGCTGACGGACGCGAGACCCGGTCAAGGTCCTCGAGGAGCAGGCCAAGAGCCGGGTCCCCGAGCTGGTCCCGATCCGCTACGGGCGGATGCTGGCCTCGCCCTTCACCTTCTACCGCGGCGCCGCGGCGATCATGGCGATGGACCTCGCGAAGACCCCGGACTCCGGCTTGCGGTCCAGGCCTGTGGCGATGCCCACCTCTCGAACTTCGGCGTCTTCGCCGCCCCCGACCGCCGCCTGGTCATGGACGTCAACGACTTCGACGAGACCCTCCCGGGCCGTGGGAGTGGGACGTCAAGCGCCTTGCCGCGAGCTTCGAGATCGCCGGGCGCGACCGCGAATTCACCCCGAAGGAGACCCGGGCCGCCGTCCTCGGCGCCGTGCGCAGCTACCGCGAGGCGATGCGGGAGTTCGCCGCGATGCGAAACCTCGACGTCTGGTACGCGCGGCTCGACGTCGACGCCCTGCTCGCCGAGTCTGGCCAAGGTCGCCGACCGCAAGCAGATGAAGGCGGCGCGAAAAGAACGTCGCCAAGGCGGGGAAGAAGAACAGCCTCAGGGCCTTCGACCGCCTCGTCCACGAGGTCGACGGCGAGCCGCGGATCATCAGCGATCCGCCGCTGCTCGTCCCGGTGCGGGAGATGGTCTCCGACGAACGGCGAGCACGAGCTCGAGGGGCGGCTCGCAGGAGATGCTCGGCCGCTACCGCGAGAGCCTCAAGGGCGACCGCCGCCACCTCTTCGACAGCTACCGGTTCGTCGACATGGCGCGCAAGGTGGTCGGGGTCGGCAGCGTCGGGACCCGCGCCTGGGTGCTTTTGATGATGGGCCGCGACGGGCAGGACCCGCTCTTCCTGCAGGCCAAGGAGGCCGAGGCCTCGGTGCTCGAGCCCCACGTCGGCGCGAGCGAGTTCGGAAACCACGGCGAGCGGGTGGTCGAGGGCCAGTGGCTGATGCAGGCCGCGAGCGACATCCTCCTCGGCTGGCTTCCGGCGGTGGGCATCGACGGCCGACGAGCGCGACTTCTACGTGCGCCAGCTCTGGGACGGCAAGCGATCGGTCGAGATCGAGACCCTGCCGCCCGAGGGACTGGCGGTCTACGGGCGGGTCTGCGGCTGGACGCTGGCCCGGGCCCACGCCCGATCGGGCGACCGGATCGCGATCGGCGCCTATCTCGGCAAGGGCGAGAGCTTCGATCAGGCGATCGCCGACTTCTCCGAGCGCTATGCCGACCAGAACGAGCTCGACTACGGTGCCCTCGCCGACGCCGCCAAGTCGGGCCGCATCAAGGTGGAGACGGACTTGAACTGATCGCTGCGCCGAACGGGTGGGAGTCTTCAGCGCTCCGCTGATTCCGAAGGGAATGAACCTCGCCATCGCGCCCTGCGCGGACTTGACCCGATTCGCGGATGCCATTCTGGCCCGGATACGGTTGTATTCGATCGAGCGCGGCCCGACAGCGCTGCGCATCAACGAATCGAAAGGAGCTCGACGCAAGATGCCATTGATGAGACGAAGCCCACTGATGCGGGCTGCGATGGTCGGCGGCGCTGGTTACGCGGTCGGCAAGAGGGCGCAGCGGAAATCCGAGCACGAGGCCGAGCAGGACGCACAGATCGCCGGGACCCAGCAGCAGGCGCCCCCGGCGCCTCAGGCACCGTCGGCGCCGGCCGCGCCGCGCCAGCGGCGATGTCGGACGCGGAGCGAATCGACGCTCTGACCAAGCTCAAGGGTCTGCTCGACGGCGGTGTACTGACCCAGGAGCAGTTCGAGGCGGAGAAGGCAAAGCTTCTCCCCGGAAGCTGAGGAGGCGAGATGGCAGCCGAAGAGAACGAATGGGCCCGGTGCAGCTGATGGTCGTCGGCTTTCACGAGGGCAACTTCTCCGGTGAGATCCTGGAGGAGCTGCGGCGCCTGCGCGAGCACGACATCGTCCGCCTCGTCGACCTGCTGTTCGTGACCAAGGACGCCGAAGGCAAGGTCACCGCGATCGAGCACAGCGACCTCTCCAAGGAGGAGGCGATGGCCTTCGGGGCGATCGCCGGTGCTCTGGTGGGCCTTGGGGCCGACGGTGAGGAGGGTGCCGAGGCCGGCGCCCTCGCCGGTGCGCTCGCGACGGAGGATGGAGCGATCTTCGATGAGCGGAGGCCTGGTACCTGGCAGATGCGATCCCGCTGGGGGACTCGGCCGCGATCGCCCTGATCGAGCACCGCTGGGCGATCCCATTCCGCGATGCGATCCAGCGGGCCGGCGGAGTGGCGCTCGCCGACGAGTGGCTCCATCCCGAGGACCTGATCGCGGCCGGGGCTCGCGGCAGAGAAGAGGGCGGGTCAGGGCGCTGGCTCAGTAGCCGGTGCCGCGTCTTCATCTGCTTGCGCTCGGAGGGGTGGGCGCCGCCCTTCTTCTCCAGCGTCGCGCAGGCGTCGTCGATGTCGTCGGCGAGGCGGTCGATCTGCTCGCGGCTCGAGCGTCTCCTTGACCAGCGCCCGCATGATCTTCACGTCTTCGGCGTTGGGCGGCAGCGTGTAGGCGGGCAGCATCCAGCCGCGCTCGGCCGAGAGCTGCCAGGCGACGTCGAACTCGTCGTAGGTCTTCTCGCTCGGCCAGCTTGAAGGCGACCAGCGGCAGCTGCTCCTCGTCGTCGCCGATCAGCTCGAAGTCGCCGCATCGCCTCGAGCTGCTCGGCCAGCGCCCTGGCGTTCTCCTGCATCGCCTCCATGATGTAGGCGTAGCCCTCGCGCCCGAAGCGGACGAAGTTGTAGTACTGGGCGAGCACCATCGACGCGCCGGTCGAGAAGTTCAGGGTGAAGGTCGCGTCGGTCTTGCCCGAGGTAGTTCTCGTAGAAGACGAGGTCCTCGGCGAGGTCGCTCTTCTCGCGGAAGACCAGCCAGCCGATGCCCGGGTAGACGAGCCCGAACTTGTGCCCGGAGACGTTGATCGAGCGCACCTGCTCGAGCCGGAAGTCCCACTCGGAGTCGGGGTAGAGGAAGGGCCAGACGAAGCCGCCGCTGGCGCCGTCGACGTGGAGCGGGACGTCGAGGCCCCGCTCGCCCTTGATGTCGACGCAGCAGCTTGTTGATGCCGACGATGTCGTCGGCGTGGCCGGTGAAGGTGGTGCCGAGCACGGCGGCGACGCCGATCGTGTTCTCGTCGAGGTGGGGCTCGACGTCCTCGGGGCCGATCGTGTACTTGCCCTCCTGCAGCGGCACGATCCGCGGCTCGACGTCGAAGTAGCGGCAGAACTTCTCCCAGACCACGTGGACGTCGCCGCCGAAGACCAGGTTCGGCTTCTCGACCGGCTTGCGACTCGGCTTCGCGGCGCTCGCTTCCACTTCCACTTCAGCGAGAGCGCGCCGAGCATGATCGCCTCCGAGGAGCCCTGGGTGCGGGCGCCGGTGGTCTCGCCGGGGGCGTGGAAGAGGTCGGCGAGCATGCGGATGCAGCGCTGCTCGATCTCGGCCGAGATCGGGTACTCGGCGTGGTCGATGAAGTTGCGGTAGAGGTTCTCGGCGATGATCCGCTGCGCCTCGGGCTCCATCCAGGTGGTGACGAAGGTGGCGAGGTTGCGCTGCGGGTCGCCCTCGAGCGCGAGTTCCTCGCCGACCAGCCGCATCGCGTCGAGGGCCGGCATGCCGCTCTCGGGGAAGTGGCCGTCGGGCGCGTCCTCGGTGAGGAAGCGGTAGTCGGCCGCGAGATCGGGGTCGGCCTTCTCCACGAGCGGATTGACTGGTCACCTCTAGCAACCTCCTTTGGCGCTCTTCAGCGCAGCTTTCGGTAGATGAGATACGCCGTCAGGCCTCCCCCGGCGAGGATCACGACGATTCCGGCAATGGGGCCGATGAAAAAGAAGGCGAGCAGGATCGCGATCGATCAACAGTCCCGCGATTCCCGCCACATAGAGGCCGAGTAGATCGGAATCGGGAGGAGTCCCGCTGTCAGGCACGCCCCGGTTCATATCAGGCGCAGCCGGCCGGCGGCCGGCTGCGCCGATGGCCTACGCGCTCCGACGGCCCCCGTAGGCGAGCAGGCCGTAGACGACCAGGATGTCGATCCCGAAGATCGCCAGGGAGAGGAATGGTGCCCCCGGCAACCAGAGCAGCATCAGGATCATGTTGAGGCTGGCGCCGATCACACCGATCCAGCGCCCGAACTCGCCCCGGCCCCAGATCGAGACGGCGGCGATCAGCTGCACCACGCCGATGATCAACACCACCCAGCCCCAGGTCTTTAGGTTGGTGATCACGTACTTGGCGTTGTCTGTGAAGAACGTCGATTGATCGATCGCAGCGATTCCATAGATAACGTTGAGGACACCGGCGATTGCGACCATCGTTCCGGCGAACAGCAGCCAGCCGGAACCCTTCTCGGTCTCCGCGTTCATGGACAACCTCCGTTTGTTGGTTTGTGGAACACATCCGCGCTGCGACTGCAATTTCGCCCATCGAGCGGATTCCCCCCGGTAGCCGGCAGCTGCTGCCCACGAACTGCGCCCGCAGCTCGGTCTTCTTCCACTTGCCGGTCGCGGTCCGCGGGATCGCCTCGACGAACTCGAAGCGCTCGGGCAGCTGCCACTTGGCGAAGTCCGCGGCGAGGTGCTCGCGCAGCTCCTCGGGGCTCGCCTCGGCGCCCTCGCGTCAGCACGACCACCGCCAGGGGGCGCTCGCCCCAGCGCTCGTCGGGGACGGCGATCACCGCCGCCTCGGCGACCGTCGGGGTGGCCCATCAGCGCGTTCTCCAGGTCGACCGAGCTGATCCACTCGCCGCCCGACTTGATCAGGTCCTTGGAGCGGTCGCAGATCTTGATGCAGCCCGCGCGCGTCGATCGTCACGACGTCGCCGGTGCGGAACCAGCCGTCGTCGGTGAACTGTCTCGGCGCCCGGCGCCGCCGTAGTAGCCGCCGGCGACCCAGGGGCCGCGCACCTCGAGCTCGCCCATCGTCTCGCCGTCCCAGGGGACGCTCGCCGTCGTCGTCGCGCGCGCGGATCTCGACCAGCGGGCACGGCGACGCCCTGCGCGCGCGCGGTACGGCGTAGCTGCTCGCTCGCGCGGCCGTCGTCGAGGTCGGCGTGCAGGCGGCAGACCGTGCCGAGCGGGCGTGGTCTCGGTCATCCCCCAGCGCCTGGATGACGTCAGGCCGTGCGCGTCGAAGCCCTCGATCATGCTCGCGGCGCGGCCGCGCCGCCGACGATCATCGCGCGCAGCGCGGAGCAGGTCCCAGCGCGTCGGGCTCGGCGTCGAGCGGCGTCGCAGGACGCCGAGCCAGACGGTCGGCACGCCGGCGGTCAGCGTCACCCGCTCGCCTGCGAGCAGGTCGAGCAGCTCGCGGCATCCAGGTGCGGGCCGGGGAAGACGAGGCCGGCGCCGGCGAAGGCCGCCGCGTAGGGCAGGCCCCAGGCGTTGGCGTGGAACATCGGCACCACCGGCAGGACCGTGTCGCGGCTGGCCGACGCCCGAGCGCGTCGGGCAGGCGCGGCGCCGAGCGAGTGCAGCACGAGCGCGCGGTGCGAGTAGGCGACGCCCTTGGGCCGGCCGGTGGTGCCCGACGTGTAGCACATGGCCGCGGCGTGGCGCTCGTCGAGCTCGGGCCATCGGCCGTCGGCGTCGGCCGCCGGCGAGCAGCTCCTCGTAGTCGAGTCGCCTCGGCCGGCGGCGTCGCCGGAGTGCGGACGACGATCACGTGCTCGAACTCGCGCGCCTGCGCGGAACTACTCCGAGCAGCGGCAGCAGCGATCTCGTCGACGACGAGCGCCCGGTCCTCGGCATGGCCGGCGATGTAGGCCAGCTCGTCCGGGTGCAGGCGCAGGTTGAGCGTGTGCAGCACCGCGCCCATCGCCGGGACGCCGAAGTAGGCCTCGAGGTGCTCGTGCTGGTTCCACAGCAGCGTGGCGACGCGGTCGCCCGGCGCCGATGCCGAGCGCTGCCGAGCGCGCCGGCGAGCCGGCGGGCACGCGCTCGGCGAGCTCGCCGTAGGTGTAGCGGTGGAGCGCTGCGGTCGGGGCGGCGGGAGACGACCTCGCGCTCGGGGTGGAAGCGCTCGGCCCGCTCGACCACGGTCGTCAGCGTCAGCGGGTAGTCGTCCATGGTCAGCGCATCCTCTGCGCCCTCCTAGGGGGTCTTGGTCACGGTCGGCGGGTCCCAGCCGCTGCCGTCGAAGATCCCGGGGATCGCGATTCGGGTCGGCTGGTAGAGCCGCATCGTCAGCCTGAAGGGGCGCCGGCAGGGGACGGGAGCCAGTTCTTCGCCTTGACGGGTCGGAGGGCTGGGTGCTCTGCACGTAGAGGTCTAGCGAACCGTCCGGGATTGAACTCAGGTCGCTGCGGTCACGAGGGCATAGCGGTCGATCGGGTTGGGGACGAGGAAGCCGCGGCGTCATACAGGGTAAGGGACCAGAAGGCTCGGCCGGAGGAAATGGCCGGGGCCGAAATGGACCACGTAGCCCTTGGAACCGTTCAGCGGGAGGAAGTGTCGGTCTGGGCAACCGGGTAGATCGCTTCGGCGGGTGAGCTCTCCAAGGCCACCTGGGTGATCAGCGCCCGGAAGTCGTAGTCGGCCCCGTAGCGGCCTGTGGGCAACATCAGCCATCCATTGTGCTGCGGCGCCTCTGTAGAGGTAGCGGGCGATGACCTCGTTCTGGATCAGCCCGGGGCCGGCGGCGACCGCGTCGATCATCCCTTCCTGGTGTCGGCGCCCAGTGAGGCGTCGGCCGAGGGCGGCTACCGGGTCCGACTCCGATCCCGGCGAGCTCGCCAGCTCCGCCCGGTCGGCAGTCGGCGGCGGGAACCTCTTCAGCAGCCGTCCGAGCCGGTCAAAGAAATGAAGGCCCGCCGGCATCGGCACGTCGTTGGGGGTCGTGTCCGGGTGCTTGGGCCGGTTGGCCGGTAGTGGGTGCCGTAGCGGCTCAGCGGGGTGATCTTGTAGCGGTTCTGGATCTTGAGTGCCGTCAGGTCGGCGGGTCCGAAGTTGATCGTCCGCCCGATGATCCAGAGCCGGTCGTAACGGCTCTTGATCCGGCGCGTCCCCTGGGGATCTTCATCTTTGTGCTGACCGGGGCCGGTGACGACATAATAGCCCGGTTTGGTCTTGGGGACCGTACCGAGGTTCAGGAAGTCCTCGGTGTAAGGGTCATAGAGCGGGATCACGAAGTAACGGTTCACCTTGGGGATGTGGATCACCATCGGCTGCCGCCTCAGGTCGAGCCAGGCGATCGAGTAGGGCGTGTCGTTGTTCGGCGCGACCACATCGCGGGCGTCCGCGTCGGCGAGCTTCCTCACGTGGCTGAAACGGTTGACCGGACCGCGTCCCTTGCCGTCCGGGAAGTTGACGGAGGTCTGGGTCCGGAACGTCTGGTCCTCCTTGACCAGGGGGGGGCCGTACTTCCAGGCCTGAGGCCGAGGTCGTAGCCGACTGGTAGTCGGGACTGCCGGCTCTCGCCTGGGAGGTGGTCGAGCCCAGGATCGCGAGCGCGGTTAGGACCGGCACGGCTGCTGCGAGGCGGAAGCGGGCCGGGGACGATCCTGCTCATCGGGTAGTCGACAATTCCCGACGAGATAGTTGCTATGCGCCCGCCCGGGCTTCGACGCCGGGGGAACCAACTGTAGGATGGCCGGGAGCTCGCTCGGGGTCAGGCGGGAACTCCCGCGCCGTCTGCCGGCGCAGGATCTCGATGCCCACCACGGCGAGCGCAGCGAGAATGAGGACCACGAGGACCTGACCGAGATTGTTGATCGTCGGGAGGAACGACAGCCAGACCAGGAAGACAAAGGCCACAACCGCATAGACGACAACCGGGCGGTCGCGTAGGTACGGCGCGAGGAAGCGTCGCACGGCGACCTCGTGGCGGCCGGGCCCTGCAGAAGCCCCCGACGATGAACCCCAGGCCGATCACGAGTACGAACAGCGCCCGCTGTCGCAGCCCCGCGGAGAAGATGTTCCAGACGGCGCTGATGGCCGGCTTGACCGCGTCGGAGCTCGCCACCGAATCGGTGACCGCACTGCCGAGCAGGCGCCTCGCCAGCAGGGTGAGCAACGTTGCCCCCAGGATCCCGCCTCCGGCTGCCATTAGCGCCTCGCGGCGCCATCCCTTCGCCAGGTAGATCGCGCCCAGGTACAGCAAGAGCGTCAGCAGCGGCAGCACGAAGCCGAGGCTGCGCAGCACGCTCACGAGGTCCTGGAGCCCGCTCAGCTGGCTGGACTTCATCACGACGAGCTCGCCCGGGCGTGAAGCGCCTGACGGTTGAGCAGCGTGGTGATGCGTGTCTGGAGGGAGGCGAGCGCGGGGAGAGCTTGATGATGTTTGCCTGCCTCGGATCCTTGAGCACTGCGGCGACCCGTTGCAGTAGTCCCGTCAGCCGTTTGTCGAGCTGGGCCAGACGGCCCTGGACGTCGGACACCTTGCTCTGGAGCTGGGCGGGGGCCTTCGGCAGAATGCCCTTGATCTTCTGCTCGAGGCTCCGGACCGTCGCCTGGAGCTGGGCGGCGTCCGTTTGGAGCGTCTGGAGGTTCTGTTGCGTCTGCGGGCTGAGGGTGCCCGCCTGCGCCTGGGAGAGGGTCGCTCGCGCTGACTCGATCCGGGTCTGGGCCGTGGTCAAGCGCTGCTTCAGCTCCGTCGAGTACTGCTGAATGAGGCCCTGGATCTGGGAGATCGTCGCGGGGTATACCCCGAGGCGGGTGGCAAGGTCGGCGACGAAGCTCCCGTATTCGACCGTGACCACGCCGCCTTGGGTCGAGACGAACTGGTCCTTGTTCTCGATCAGGTCGACGAACTGCTGCTGCGCCCGACCGACCGCTGTGGAGACGAGGGCCTGAACCTGAGGCGAGGCGAGCGCCGTCTGCGCGACGTTCGTGGCGAGCTGTTGCGTCGCCGCCGTGACCGGAGCGGCGAGCGGCTGGGCGGCGCTGGGCAGCTTCTGCTGGATTTGGGCCTGGACGTTGACGTTGGCGTAGAGCTGATCGACCGCGAAGATGCTGAGCTGTTCCTGGACGTCTTTGTTCTTGAGGATCTCGTCGGTCTGATTGGACAGCTCGCCCGAGCTGAGGGCCTCGGTCTGAACCCAGTTCGCGATCATCGAGACGACCAGCACCACTGACGCGAACACGACGAGGGCCCACACGAGGGCGCGGTGGCGATGCTTCGGGTCTTGCGCCGCGCGATCCTCCGTGCGCTGGCTCCCGGCGGACTCAGGCGCGGGTGCCGAGGCTCGCTCGGGGGCGGGGTGGTGTCGGGCTGGTCGGGCATGCTCGGAGGGCTAGCGAGTCGAGGACCTAGCGGGGCGCCTGGTCCTTCAGCCTCTCTCCCCCTCCTCCAACTCGGTGATCTCGATCGTCCGAGCTGACGCCTCCACGGGTTCGCCGTCAGATCCAGAATCGGGGTTCGCTTGTTCATCGAGTTGCATCCACCGTTCACTCGCCGTGGGATTGCGCCAACCCTATTCCAAGATGCACCATTGCGGTTCGGTGGAAACGCTGCCACGGTGCTCAGGTCGCCGCGGTGGTTCCCCGGCTGTCCAGGTAACGGAGAACGCCAACGCGACCAGGTAGGCGACGATCACGCCGACGATGATCAGCGGGCCCGGAGCCCAGTCCCGATTGGGAGGTGAGGAGCAGCGCCAGGGTGACTCCGGAGAGCGGCAGCTTCAACGCCGCGGCCGTCGCGGCTCCGATCCCGACCGCGACCGCCGGGGTCGTCTCGAATCCGGGCAGATGCGCCGCGGCGAGCCCGGCGGCGGCGCCGAGGAAGATCGCCGGGAAGATCGGGCCGCCCCGGAATCCCGCCAGCGAGACCGAGTAGGCGAGACCCTTGAAGGCGAGAGGGCGATCAATGCGCCGACCGAATACGCCGAAGCGTGTGTCACAAGCCCGCCGACCTGGTCCTGACCGGAGAAGAGGACCTCGCTGATCGGGTGGTCGGTGATCTCGGAGAAGCCGATGCGAGGCCGGCGATGATCAGCCCGCCGACCGGGGTGAGGAGGAGCGGCCGTCGCTGAATCACATCCACGAGTGGCCTGGCAAGCGCGAAGATGACGATGATCAGGACCGCGACGGCGACGGCGAACGGGATCGTCCAGAGGAAGTCGGTGAGGTCGGGACGGGCGAACTCGGGCAGCGGCAGGACCCCGATCGAGATGTCGCTGGTGCTGAGGCCGGTCCAGGAGCCCATCCCGACCGAGACAGCGAGCCGATGCCCGCCGCCATCAGCCCGGGGACGAGGATGATCTTCAGCTGTCGAGCCGCCGATCCCGATCGCCTCGATCAGGATGATCGCCGCGATCAGCGGAGAGCCGAAGAGGAAGGAGACGGCGGCGAAGGTGGAGGAGGCGGCGACGATCTCGACCACCTGCGGCGGGGCGTCCTTCTGCAGACGCCTGCCGCGAAAATCCCGAGCCCTCCCCCCATCGCGATCAGCGGCGCCTCCGGTCCGACCACGGCGCCGAGGCCGATCGAGGCCAGCGCCGCGAGGATCACCCCGGGAATCGCCTCCGGTCCGAGCTGCTCGGTGCTCAGCCCGTTCGCCGGAGTGTGACCGCCGTTGCCGGGCAGGCGGGTGATCGCCGCTGCGGTGATCAGCCCGGCGATCCCGAGGACGACCAGATACCACCAGTTCGGCGCCCCGTGGTCGTAGCCGAGGTCCTTGGGCAGGTCCGTGAACACCCCGGTCTGAATCTGGTGCACCAGCTCGAGGAAGCACCAGGCGACAAGCGAGGTGATCACGCCGACGATCGCGACGAAGACGAGCAGCACGGCGAAGCGGCGGTTCGCCATCACCTCCGCGGGGTCGGGCTCCCCCTGGGCCCGGCGGGGGCTTCCGGAGCTCAGCCATCTCGCGCCCCGGGCCCGCCCAGCTTCTCGCGCTTGCGTTTCTTCCGTTCCTCGCTCATCTCCCGGCTGCGTACCTTCGCATCTCCGTAGGAGGACTCGACCAGGGCCTTGCCGCCCGACCAGCCGAACACCCAGGAGACCATGATCACCGCGAAGACCACGTTCCAGGCCGTGGTGATCAGCTGCTGTGCCGCCGAGTAGGCGGTCGCGGTCGACGGCGTCGTCTCTTCCTCGAGCGCCGCCGTGTTCATCGCCTGGTTGACGCCGACTCCCCCCGGGGTGACCGAGACGGAGTTGGAGATCGAGTTGGAGGCGGTGACGGTGGCGACGTTGTGGAAGGTGACCGGGATCCCGTAGGCGCCGAGGAAGACGGCGATCACCCCGAGCTTCGCGAGGTAGCTGCCGAGCTCGGGCAGCGCCACCCGGTCGAGCAGGCCGGCGCGGGCTGCGCAGGACGGCGCCGCCGGTGATCAGCTGGGCGCGCAGCTTCTCGGTGCGCCGCCAGAAGACGCGGGCCAGGATCGCGATCAGGAGGACGGCCCCGACCGCGATCAGGGCGATCAGGCCGGTGTGGTCGGAGAGGAAGCCGAGCTTGATCGAGAAGGAGCCGGCGACCGTGAGGAAGAGGTAGAGGTAGAGGGCGACGTTGAAGACCGAGAAGGGGATCTTCTGCACGACCAGGCCGGAGAAGAGCGGCGGCGAAGGTCGCGCAGGCGAACAGGGTCGAGAACATCAGCCAGCATCACGAAGGTGCCGATGTTGGCCGGCAGGAAGCCGTTGAGCGCCACCGCCGTCGCGTAGCAGGCGAGCACCACGCGGTAGGGAATCGCGATCCCGGGGGAAGGCGGCACGCAGGATCCCGACCCAGGCGAGCGCGACGAGCGCCGTCTGCACGGTCTGCAGGACGACCCGGAGACGACCGCCCAGGGCGGGACCTCGCGGATCTTCTCGAAGAGGTCATGGATCCAGTCGGAGACCGGGATCCCGACCAGGTCGAGGATGAAGATCGCGAGGGCGACGCCACCGACCCAGGCGAGGATCCGCAGCAACCTCCGGCGAGCGGGCCGCGCCCTGCTGGTTGATCGCCGCGGCGCCGGTCGCCCCATCGCGCCGATCCTAGCCTTGGAGGGCGGACGGGCGCTCGAATGCCTGCATCACCCCGCCGATCGCGAAGCAGGCGGCGCCGGCGAAGGTCCCCCAGTTGGCGACCGCCAGGTTCACCGGCCCCGAGGTCTCGGGCCGGGTGAAGTCGGCCAGCGCCGAGATCATGAAGAGGACCGAGCCGAGCTGGTTGACGGCGACGATCCACCAGCCGAGGTCGCGCCTCCGCCAGCAGGGCGGTCCGTGACAGATCTCGACCATCGAGAGGTGGCCGGAGATCAGGAAGAGGATGCAGCCGATCATCTCCGGGGCCCAGATCAGCCGGTTCTCCTGGTGCAGGCTGAGCCCCTGCAGGAAGGCGTCGATCAGGCTGACCGCGAAGGCCAGGGTGCCGGCGAACAGGACGAAGGTCGCCAGCCAGTCGAGCCGCATCGGCTCATACGTCCACCAGCGCCAGCGCTCCCCGGAGAGCCCCTCCGCGCTGATCTGCGCGGCGCGTTGATCGATCCGAGCAGCGAGGCGTAGGCGCCGGTGCTGAAGAAGACGCCGCCGATCAGATAGACGGTGGAGATCTCCTTGCCGCCGGCCGACCCGACCTGCGAGAGCCAGGCGCCCAGCGCGAACAGCAGGCCACCGAGGGTGAAGGCGACAGAGGCGATCCAGTTCAGTCGCCGCAGGCGCCGAGCCGTGGTCTGCTCGGCCCGCAGGACCGAGCGCACGGCGCCCTCGGCGTCGCGTAGCTCGAGCCGGGCGCGCTTCCTCGCCGCCCGCGAGGCCCAGACAGCCGTGCCGCCCTCGGGAACCTCCCAGGTGACACGGGTTGTGAACGGCCCCCCCCCACGCCGCTCACTCAGCGACCACTCGGCCGGCCCGGGAACGGGCGCCGTCCCGGTGGCAGGCTCAGGCAACTTTCCCCGCGATCAGCGAGAGAGCTCGTGACGCGACCTGGCGGCGTGATAGCCGACGTACCAGGCGAGATGACGGACCGCGCTGATGCCGTTTAGGGCCGGCGAGAAGATCCTCTTCATCGGCGCCGATCCTATTTGGTAGGGCGGAGCGACCAAATGGCGCCAGAGCGCAATTTGCAGGTTTTCGGTAGCGGGATACGCGATTTCGGAGGTTCTCGGCCGTTGTCCTAGAGTGGGAACGATGAAGGTCGGGATCATCGGCCTCGGTTACGTCGGCCTGCCGCTCGCCGTCGCCTTCGCCGAGTCCGGGCACGAGGTGGTCGGCCTCGACGCGGATCAGGCGCAAGGTCGAGAGCCTGCGCGCGCGGCCGCAGCTACGTCGAGGACATCCCCGACGCGGCCCTCGCGGCCTCGGCGAGCTGCTGAAGCCGACCACCTCACTACGCCGACCTCGCCTCCTGCCACGCGGTGATCATCTGCGTCCCGACCCCGCTCACCGGCTCCCGCGAGCCCGACCTCACCTACCTGCTGGACTCCGCGAACTCGCTCTCGCAGGTGCTCCAGCCCGAGCAGCTCGTCGTGCTGGAGTCGACCACCTACCCGGGCACGACCAGGGAGCGGCTGCTGCCGATCCTCGAGGAGTCGGGGATGGCGGCGGGGCGGGACTTCCACCTCGCCTTCTCGCCCGAGCGGATCGACCCGGGCCGCACCGACTTCACCGTGCGCACCACGCCGAAGCTGGTCGGCGGCCTCACCGAGGCCTGCACCGAGCGGGCGCGCGAGCTCTACCCGCTGATCTGCGAGCAGGTCGTCGTCCTCTCCACCCCCGAGGCGGCGGAGCTGGCGAAGCTGCTGGAGAACATCTTCCGCTCGGTCAACATCGCCCTGGTCAACGAGCTGGCGCAGCTCTGCGACAGGCTCGGGGTCGACGTCTGGGAGGTGATCGACGCGGCCTCGACCAAGCCGTTCGGGTTCATGCGCTTCGAGCCGGGGCCCGGGATGGGCGGCCACTGCCTCCCGGTCGACCCCTTCTATCTCGCCTTCAAGGCGCGCGAGCACGACTTCTACCCGGAGTTCATCGAGCTCGCCGGGAAGATCAACCAGGCCCAGCCGCAGTTCTGCGTGGACCGGATCGAGAAGGCGCTGAACGGCGTCGCGCAAGCCGGTCAACGGCTCCCGGATCCTGATCCTCGGGGTCAGCTACAAGGCGGGGGTCGGCGACACCCGCGAGGCGCCGGCGCTGCAGATCATCGGGCTGCTGCGCGACCTCGGGGCGAGGTCGTCCTACCACGACCCCCACGTGCCCTCGCTGGCCGAGTTCGGGCTCGAGCTCGGCCGACCTCGACGCCGAGGTCGCGGCCGCCGACCTGGTCGCGGTCGTCACCGCCCACGCGGAGATCGACTACCGGCAGGTGGTGGCCTCCGCGCAGCTGGTGATCGACTTCCGCGGCGTGACCCGTGGGATCGAGGCGGAGAACCTGATCCGCCTCTGAGAAGAGCGCCTCAGTGGCGGTTGCGGGAAGAAGGAGGCCGTGTCGGCGCCGACGCCGAGTTGGACGACGATGTCGGGCTGCGTCACGGTTGAACTGCCGCTGGCGATCGCGAACGGAGTTGCCCGGTCGAGAAATAGACCGGGGCGGCGGAACCTCGATCCTCCGAGCCCTTCTGCACCGCCAGGCCGTGGTGCCGTCGCTGTCTCGGTGTTACCGAGACAGGTCACGTTTGCCGTCGAGTCGGTCGGTGAGGTTGAGGTAGTAGGGCTGTGGCTGGGTGAGAACTGTTCGTGGCGCCCTGAAGCCCCCGCTTGCCTCAGGACGACCACGTTGCCGCTCTGTAGTTGCCGACGAGAGGTCGTCCGCCGTCGCGGTCGAGGTCGCGGCGAGATCGGGTAGGCGCCGCGCCGGGGGAAGGAGCGCTTCCCGAAGCCCCGTTGCGCGCCGTAGAGGACCACGACGTCCCGAGCGAAGACGGTCACCGCCAGGTCCTTGCGCCCGTCCGGTTGTATCGCGACGGCGATGAAGTAGGGCTGGAGCCGACCCGGTAGTCGGTCTGGCGCGGAGGCGACCGCCGCGGCGGCCGAGCAGGACGGCGAGTATGGTCCCTCCTCCGCCACCGCGACGTCTTGTGCCCGTCAGGTTGAAGTCGCCGATCACCGGGCTGTAGGGGTAATCCAGGGTCGGGTAGGAGGCGGCATCCGGAACCCGCCGCCGCGCTGTCGCAGCAAGACGACGATCGCGTTGTTGCTCGTATCGGGGCGACGAAGTCCTTGCGACGGTCGCCGTTCAGTCGTGAGGCGGAGTCGGAGAGCCCGCCGGGGTGTGTGGATGGTGTGCGGCGCCTGAAGGTGCCGTCGCCGCGGCCAGAGGACGTTCACCCGTCGGCGCCGGCGGTCGCAGATCGAGCTTGCGTCGCGTTGAGTCGGCCTTGATGATCCCGAAGGGCCGGGTCCCGGCCGGGAGTCGCGCTTCGGGGCGAAGTTGATCGAGCCGAGCCCGCCAGGGCGCCGAGGCGCCGCTCAGTGCGAAGACGGCGATCGCTGCCCAGACACACCCCTGACTCGATTCGACATCTCGTGCCCCCCATTTGCTTGCCGGCGGTCGTCCTACTGGCGTTAGGCTCGCTGCCTGATGAGACTCGCTCGGTTGGGGAGATTGCGCCGCTCGAGGGCGCGTCAGGGCTGGGACCGCTCCGATAGCATCACCGCCGGTCTCGCCGGGCTGGCTCTGGTTGCCGCGGGCGCCGCGATCGCCGGACAGTACACGCGGCTCCTGCGCCGGCGCACGCACGAGCATCCCGGAGGAGAGGGCCTGATCGAGTCGGCCAACGCCGCGGCGCTCGACACGGTCAGCGTCGCGGTGGAGGGATACGCGACCGCTCCCCGCAGCGAGACGGTCCTCTTCAACATCCTCGCCGGGTTCCTGGGCTCCTTCGCGACGGTCCGCCTCTCGACCTGGGCGATACAGGGACGGGCGCGGCCCCTTCCGGAACGTCCGGGTCGGCGGACGCCACATCCATCACTTCGTCCCCGGGATCCTGATCGCCTTCGCGGCGGGGACCACGGCGCTGCTGACCGAGAACGATCGGCTCGAGGATCGGCTCGCCGTCCCGATGGGGGTCGGCATGGGCCTCACCTTCGACGAGGCCGCGCTGCTCCTCGACCTCCGCGACGTCTACTGGAGCGAGGAGGGGATGCTCAGCGTCCAGGTCAGCCTCGGCCTGACGGCGATCCTCAGCACCGCGATCCTCACCCTGCGGATCCTCCGCCGCGGCGAGCGCCGCCAGGAAGAGGCCGGCGAGATCCCGCCGGCCTACCCGCTGGCGCCGCCGCTGCCGATCACCTGAGGCGGGGGACCCGGCGATCCGCCGGATCCGGCACCGATCCAGACCACCTGATCGCGCCCGGGGCCGACCCCGACGAGCCGCACCGGGACATCGACGAACTCGCTGATGTAGCGAAGGAAATCGCGGGCCGCCGCGGGAAGGTCCTCCTCGTCGCGGCAATCGTCGATCGGATCCGGGAAAGCCGGGCAGATCCTCGTAGGAGGCCTCGGCCGAGTGCAGGATCGACTGGTGATAGGGGAAGTCCTCCAGTACGGCTCCCTCGCCGGACCGGTAGCTGGTCGCGACCCGCAGCGGATCGATCCCGGCGAGCACGTCGAGCTTGGTGATCACCAGGGTGCTGATCCGGTTGAGCCGCACCGCGTACCGCAGCGCCACCAGGTCGAGCCATCCGCAGCGCCGCTCGCGGCCGGTGGTGGTGCCGAACTCGTGCCCGCGCTCGACCATCAGCCGCCCGGTCGCGTCGGAGAGCTCGGTCGGGAACGGCCCGGCGCCGACCCGGGTGGTGTAGGCCTTGGTGACCCCCCAGACCTCGTCGATGTCGGTCGGCCCGACCCCCGCCCCGACGCAGGCCGCGCCGGCGATCGGGTTGGACGAGGTGACGAAGGGATAGGTGCCGTGATCGAGGTCGAGCAGGGTCGCCTGGGCGCCCTCGAAGAGCACCGTGCGGCCCGCGTCGAGACACTCCCAGCAGAGCCTCGCCGTGTCGGCGATGTGAGGCTCGAGGCGATGGCCGTAGGTGACGTACTCCTCGGTCATCGTGTGCAGGTCGAGCCGCGGGTCGGGCCCCTGCTCGTCGTCGCCCTCGATCCGCTGCTTGCGGTGGGCGACCGATAGCTCCCGGAGGGCCTGCTGCTTGGGTTCGAGCGCGGCGAGGATCTTCTTGCGCAGGATCTTCTCGTCGAGCAGGTCCTGGACCCTGATCCCGAGGCGAGACGCCTTGTCGGCGTAGCAGGGGCCGATGCCGCGCCTCGTGGTCCCGATCGAGAGCTTCCCGAGCCGGGTCTCCCCGGCGCTGTCGAGCAGCACGTGGTAGGGCATGATCAGGTGGGCGTTGGCCGAGATACGCAGGTTGCCGACGTCGACCCCGCGGCGCCGCAGCCCGTCGATCTCCTCCAGCAGCACCCTCGGGTCGAGAACCACCCCGTTTCCGATCACGCAGGTCTTCTGCGAATGGAGGATCCCCGACGGGATCAGGTGGAACTTGAACTCCTCGCCGTCGCGGACGATCGTGTGGCCGGCGTTGTTGCCACCCTGGAAGCGGACGATCATCGAGGCGTCTTCGGCGAGCAGGTCAGTGACCTTGCCCTTGCCCTCATCGCCCCACTGGGTGCCGATTATCACGACTCCTGGCATGACCGGGTGATTATGGAGGGTGGGCTGCGGTGGCGCGGGCGGGCGCGCTCAGGCGCTCGTCCCGCCCGCCTCGATCCGCTTGTCGGGCCCGAACAGCGGCAGGGGGTCGCCGCAGATTTCGACCAGGCGCGAGACCGTCCGCGGCCCGATCTGCCGCTCCAGTTCCTCCTGGTCGAGGTTGGTGGTGACCAGCATCGAGCGCTCGGCCTCGTAGCGCTCGTTGACCAGTGCGTAGAGCTGTTCGAGCACCCAGTCGGAGCGCTTCTCCGCTCCGAGATCGTCGATGTGGAGCAGATCGACCGAGGTGAGGCGCTCGAAGAAGGAGAGGTATGAATCCCCGCCCGGCTCCGAGTCGTAGGTTCGCCTGATTCGCGCCAGCAGCTTAGGAAGCGAGTAGATCGCCACCGAGTGCCCGGCCTCGAGCGCCATTCGCGAGACCAGCATCGCCAGCGTCGTCTTCCCGGTGCCGGTGTCGCCCATCAGCCAGAGGCCGCGCCCGGCCGAGAGGTTGGCCTCCAGCTCCTCGACCCAGCTGCGGACGATGCGGACGACCATCGCGTCGATCTGGGTCACCGGAGGGCGCTCGAAGGAGACTCCGCGATAGCGCGGCGGGATCACCGAGGAAACGCCCCGCGTCCTGGCGCGGCCGATTCGCTGGGCGCGACACTCGCACGGCCGGGCGACGTCCTCGGGCCCGAGGATCCAGCCGGACCCGTCGCAGACGCCCAGCGGGCAGGCCGGCTCCGGCTGGAGCCGGCCGGTCGCCGCGGAGGCCATCAGAACTCCGCCGCGTCGACGATCGGCGGGCCCTCGCCGGCCGGCTGCTCGATCGGGCGATCGTCCTGGGCGCGGTCGAGGAACCGGGGGAAGCGCTCGATGAAGGCTAGCCGTGCCTTGCCGATCGGGCCGTTGCGATGCTTGGCGATGATCACCTCGGCGATCCCCTGATCCTCGGAGTCGGGGTCGTAGTACTCGTCGCGGTAGAGGAAGGCGACCAAATCCGCATCCTGCTCGATCTGCCCCGACTCGCGCAGGTCGGAGAGGATCGGCCGCTTGTCCGGCCGCTGCTCGGGGGCCCGCGAGAGCTGGCTGATCGCGATCACCGGGATCCCCAGCTCGCGGGCGAGGATCTTCAGCCCGCGGCTCATCTGCCCCACCTGCTCGACCCGGTTTGCCCGCGGATCGTCGGCCCGCATCAGCTGCATGTAGTCGACGATCACCGCCCCGAGCCCGCCGCGCGACTGCTCTTGGGCGTGCAGCCTGCGGGCCTTGGCTCGCAGGTCGAGCATGCCCAGATCGGAGGAATCGTCGATCCAAAGGGGCGCCCGCTCCAGCTCGCCGCAGGCACGCACCACCTTCGGCCAGTCCTTCTGCGCGACCTTGCCCTTGCGCAGCCGTTCGCCGGGGATCCGCGCCCGGCAGGCGATGAAGCGCTGGGCCAGCTCGACCTCAGACATCTCCAGGGAGAAGAAGGCGACCGGGAGCTCGTACTTCATCGAGACGTTCTCGGCGATGTTGGCGACCAGCGCGCTCTTGCCCATGGCCGGTCGGGCCGCCAGCACGATCAGGTTCCCGGGCTGGAAGCCCCCCGTGATGCCGTCGAGATCCCGGAAGCCCGAGGGCGTCCCGGTCACCTCGGCGTCGCCGCTGGAGAGCTTCTCGAGGCGGTCGAGCTCGTCGATCAGGATCTCGTCGACCCGGCGGAAATCGCTCGCCTGCTCCTCGTGGGCGACCTCGAACAGGAGCTTCTCGGCGCGCTCGGCCAGGAGGCGCGGCTCTCCGTCCCGTTCGTGCACCCAGGACTGGATCTCCTGTCCTGCCCCCAGCAGCCGCCGCAGCAGGGAGTTCTGCTGGACGATCTCGGCGTAGTGCTTGGCGTTGCCGGCCGCCGGGACCTTGGCGGCCAGCTCGGAGACGTAGAGCTTGCCGCCGGCGTCCTCGATCCGGCCGTGCTGGGTGAGCGACTCGACCACGCTGAGCTCGTCTACCGGCTTCGAGGCGGCGTAGAGGTCGTGGATCGCGACGAAGATTGCCTGGTGCTTGTCGAGGTAGAAGTCCTCCTGCTTCAGCTTCACCTCGTCGATCACGCGGGTGAGCGCGGCCTGGGCGACCAGCATCGCCCCGAGCACCGATTCCTCGACCTCGATGTTCTGCGGCGGGACCTGGCTTGTCGGCGTCTGCGCCATTGCTTGCTGATCAGTCTCGGGTCGGGATCGGCGGAAGCCCGCCGCGCCGCCGGTGGGAGCCGAGCAGGCGCCGCCGACGCCGGTCAACCAAACCACACGAGGTTCCCGGCCGTGCGGGCCAAAGCCGGGTTTTCCGCAACCTTTCGCGCGCCGAACCGTGACCGCGGTGGCGGCCCATGAGCCCCCGGACGCGGCCGCTACTTCTGCTCGGCGACGATCGTCTTCACCGAGGCGGTGGCGCCGCCCTGGATCTCGATCTCCACCATGTAGGTGCCGATCTCGTGGATCGGCTGCTCGAGACGGATCTTGCGCCGGTCGATGCGCAGATCGCGAGCGTCGCGGATCGCCTCGGCGATTTCCTTCGCAGTCACCGAGCCGAACAGCTTGCCGTCCTCCCCGGCGCGATGGTGGATGGTCAGCACCGTCTTCGAGAGCAGGGCCGCGGTCTCATCGGCCCGGGCGGCCGCCTCGCGCTCGGCGCGCTCGGCCGCCTCGCGGCGCCGCTGCGCCTGCTCGAGCGCGGCGTCGGTCGCCGGCTGCGCCAGCTTCCTCGGCACCAGGTAGTTGCGGAGGTAGCCGGGAGAGACCTCGACTGCGTCGCCGCGGGCCCCAAGGTCGGTGACGTCTCGGAGCAGGATCGCCTGGGCCATCAGCGCTCGCCGACGTAGGGAAGCAGGGCGATCTCGCGCGCCCGTTTCACCGCCACCGCCAGCTGGCGTTGGTGCTTGCGCGAGAGCCCGGTGACCCGGCGGGAGCGGGTCTTGCCCTTGTCGGAGATGAACCGGCGCAGCAGGTTGAGGTCCTTGTAATCGATCTCCTCGACGTTGATGCGCGTGTATTTGCGCGGTCGCATCCGGTCGGACGAGCGCCGGCCGCGTCGCTGTGGTGCTGCGTCTCTGGTCCTTGCCACGTCTGTGCGGTCCTCACATAGAAGTCGCCCGGCGGATGCCGAGCGAGCCGAACCAGGGCATCGTAGCGGCTGCGCCCGAAGCAGCGGGGTGCCGCCGGACCCCCGCGGATGTCCGCCGTCGGGTTCCTAGAAGGGGATGTCGTCGTCGCTGCCGTCGCCGACGCCCGCGCCCTCGAAGTCGGAGGTGTCGGCGGGGACATCCGACGTCGCGGTGAAGCCGTTCCCGTTCCCGCCTCCTTCTCGCGAGCCGAGGAACTGGACGGAGTCGGCGATCACCTCGACGCTCTGGCGCTTGCCGGAGCCGTCCTTGGCCTCCCACTCGCGCCACTCGAGCCGGCCGTCGACCGCGACCGGGCGGCCCTTGCTGAGGTAGTTGGCGCAGTTCTCGCCCTGCGCGCCCCAGACGGTGATGTCGAAGTAGTTGGGCTTGTCCGTCCACTCACCGCTGGAGTCCTTGCGGCGGCTGTTTACCGCGAGTCGCAGGCTGCAGACCGAGGTTCCGCCCGGCGTGCTGCGCAACTCGGGGTCGCGGGTCAGGTTCCCGGTGAGGATCACCCTGTTGATGTTCGTGGCTGCCACGTCTCTCGCTCCTCTTATCTGGATTCCGGAATCAGTCTAAGCAGGCGCCCGGCGCGATCTCTCCCCCCGGCGAGGCAAACGACCCAAACTGCGATGATTTGGTCCCGGCGCCGCGGCTACCGCCGGTCCGCTCGATGGGCCCGCCTACTCCCCGCCCGCCTCCTCGGCGCTCTCCCCGCCCGCCTCATCTGCGCTCTCCCCACGCGGGGGCCGCTCGTCGCGCGGGACCCCATCCTCACGCGAGGGCCGCTCCTCACGCGAGGGCCGCTCACCCCTCTCACCGCGATCCCGGGCGGGCGGTGGCGCCCCTGCCGCCGGCGGAGCCCCGAGCACCGGCGAATCCGGGTCGACCTTGAACACCCTGAACCGCAGTACCCCATCGGCGATCTTCAGGCTGTGGTCGAGCCGCCCGAGCAGCTCCCGTGGGGCCTCGAACCGAAACCAGCGATAGTCGGCCTCGGTTCGCTGCTCGATCTCGTAGGCCATCTTGCGAACTCCCCAGGTGTCCTCGTGCTTCAGCGAGCCTTCCGACTCGATCTGTCCGCGAGCCTCCTGGGCGAGCGCGTCACGGGCGGAGTCCTCGAGCCCGGGGTCGAGCATCAAGACCAGTTCGTATTCGCGTGTCTCTGCCAAGGCGGCGCATGACTATAGCGGGGGGAGAGTCCAGCGGACCCGGGCCTTTGGCCCTCATGCCGTGTGTCCGAGTCCGTTGGGGGGCCGCCGCAAGGGCCGGGCTCGCGGTGGCTGCCGTGCTTCTCGCCCTGACCGCGCTCCCCGCCCTGCTGCGCCCGCCCCGCCCGCCGCCGCTGGCTGCCGACGTCGGCCTTCCGGCTCACCCGAAGCCGCGCCCGTCCCCCGGCCTCGACCGAAGGCGCGAAGCGAGGAAGCGACCGCGCGCCTCACAGCGTTCCCGGCCCGCCGAGATCGGGCGCCCTGCGGGTCAGGCACGACCGAGCAACGACGAAAGGCCGAGTCGGGGGCCCATGGGACGCGGCCGACATCACCACGATCGTTCCCGCAACCGATCGCATGGGCGCCGCCGGCGCCACCGCGAGCAGTCGGCCGGGCCCGGGCATCCGGCCCCTGCTCCTCAACCCGCGCCTTCGCCCCCGGTCGCTCCATCCCCGCCGCCGCCGTCCCCGCCGCCCGCCGTCCCACCGCCGGCTCTCCCCGGCGACGGCTCCGAGGAGTTCGCCCCCCACTGAGCCGAACGCAACCTCAGGGCCGATTTGCGGACCCAACGTGCAGTTCGGCGCGCGGCGCCCTCAGTGGCCGCGGATGAAGTGGCGGATCACGCTGACCGCGGGTGAGCGGAAGGGGTAGTAGAGGCTCGAGACGTGGCCACGGTCGGGAACCACGTAGAGGCGTGAGCGGGGGAATCGCCGCGCCGTCTGCCGCGCCTCCTTGACCGAGGTAACGTCATCGATCTGCCCGGCGAGGATCAGGGTCGGGAAGCCCCTGGGCGCACGCCAGCCCGTCGGGACCGGGGGCTCGAGACCGCCGGCAGGGGGCGCCGGCCAGGTTAGGCAGTTGGTCTGGTGGGCCTCGGAGGAGAGCAGGTACTCGCGGCGTGTGAACGGCGCGAAGTAGCCGCGGTGCAGACCCTTGACCGAGGCCGTGAGCTGGCGGATCCGCTTGTTGATCGGAGCGCGTGTGTCCCAGAGCTGCGGATAGTCGTTGCACTCGACGGCGATCTCCAGCCCGTAGGAGAAGGAGTGCACGTCGCCGAACCCGGGCGGGCCAGGCCAGATCAGCCGGTTCAGCCGGCGCGGCTTCCCGCGCAGGAAGTAGCGGTCGGCTTTGTCGAGGTTGAGGTAGGAGCGGGGCGCCAGGGTGCCCGCCTCGAGGGCGAACTCGAGCAGATCGCCGCTGGGTCGGCCGGCCTCGTGAAAGCGGCGGACCACCCGCCGGAAGCGGCGAAACGGCCGGCCCGGGCAGCGCGGCGAGTGGCGGCAGGCGATCCGCAGCCCGTGGCGGAAGGCCGGGAAAAGGGTGCGCCAGTACGGATCGTTCGCCGGATAGGCTGAGTCGAGGATCAGCCCCCGCAGCTTCGAGGCGTGGCGGACGGCGTATGCCTGGCCCTGGAGGGTGCCGTAGGAGTCCCCGTAGAGGAAGATGCGGCCGAGGCCGAGCGAGCGGCGGACCGCGTCGATGTCGTCGGCGGCCTCCGCCGTGGTGTACGCCGCATACCGGGCGCCAAGCTGATCGGCGCACTCGCCGACCGCAATGTGCTCCTGGATCTGCCCCCTTTGCAGCGGGTCGCAGTGAACCGCCCCGGAGCGACCGGTGCCACGCTCGTCGACCAGCAGGAGGTCTCGGCGCCGCAGGATCGGGCCCAGGGCGGCGATCAGCGATGCCGCATACGGACGGTCGGTCGCCGCATATCCCGGGCCGCCCTCGACCCCGACGATCGTGCCCAGCGACCGCCGTCCCCGCTCGATCCGGGGCCGCAGCGCGAAGGCGACCTTGAGCTTTCCGAGGCCCGGGTGGCCGCGGCGCACCGGGACCTTGACGTGACCGCAGCGGAAGAGGCGGGGTGGCCCGAGATCGCAACGGCGCAGCTTCGGCGGGAGGGCCCGGGCGGCGGGCGCCGGGCGCGCCTGCTCCGTTCCGGCGGCAAAGAGGGCGATCAGTGCCGCCAGCGATGCGGCGAGGGCGGCCGCCGCCCGAAGATGTCCGAGCGGCGCCGACCGCCTCACGCCGTGGGGGCCCCCGCCGCGCGCTCGGCCTGCACGGCCCTGATGTCGTCGAGTTGCTCGTCGACCCAGTCGCCCGGGTTGCGGGTGTGGATGATCTGTTTCAGCCGCTTGGCCCGCAGCCGTTTCTCCTCCAGATCCATGGTCAGGGCGCGGTAGATCGCGTCGGCCTGCTCCTGGATGTCGAACGGGTTGACCGAGAGGGCGCAGTCGGCCAGCTCCTCGTGCGAGCCGGTGTTCTCGGAGAGCATCAGCACCCCGTTGCGGGTGTTCACCGCCGGCGCCTCCTTGGCGACCAGGTTCATCCCGTCGAAGATCGAGTTGACCATTAGCAGGTCGAACTGCTTGTAGCGCGCCACGGCCTCGGGGAAGTTCTCGTAGATCTTCAAGTCGATCGGCATCCAGTCGGTGGTTCCGTGGCGGTGGTTGACGACCGCGACCAGGGCCTCGATCCGCTCCAGATACTCGGCGTACTCGGGCACGTCCTGGCGCGAGGGTTGCAGGTGGGCGATGAAGGTCACCTCCTCGCGGAACTCAGGGTGCTGCTGGAGAAAGGTGTCGAACGCGGTGAAGCCGCGCAGGACGTTCTTCGAGAGGTCGGCCCGATCGACGCGGATGATCAGGTACTTGCGACGCCGCTCGAGCACCTCGCGCTCGGCCTCCAGCACCGCCTCGGAGGCAGCCGCGCGCTCGAGCCTCTCGGCGTCGATCGAGAGGGGGTAGGCGCGGACCAGGGTCTGGCCGCCGGGGTGGGTCACCTTGCGACCGCGGAAATCGACGTCCACCTCGATCAGCTCGTCGCAGCAGCGAAGGAAGTTGCGGCAGTAGGCGCTGGTGTGGAAGCCGATGATGTCGTTGGCGAGCATGCCGCGATAGACGGCCTCTCTGATCCTGCCGGGAAGGATCCTCCAACTGTCGGGCTGGGACCAGGGGATGTGGACGAAGAAGTGCAGGAAGGCGTCGGGCCGCTGCTCGCGGATCAGTCCCGGGGCGGTGTAGAGGTGGTAATCGTGCAGCATCACCAGCGGCCGGTCGCCGCCTTCGATCTGCCGCAGGACCCCCGCGGCGATGTCGCGATTGACCGTCTGGTAGCCGTAGTCCCAGGCGTCCAGCTCCTCTTGGCGGATGTCGGGGGCGTTGGAGAGGTCCCAGAGGTAGTGCTGGATGAACCAGAGGATCGGGTTGGCGATCACGTTGTAGAAGCGGTCGTAGGCCACCGCGTCGCTCTCGATCAGGCAGACCCGGTAGGAGATCCCCCCGATCGATATCTCGACCGGGCCTGAGTCGCTCTCCTCGGAGACGGCGATGTCCTCGTCGGTCATCGCCGAGGCGATCCAGAGGGCGTCGCGATGTGAGACGAGGCCGGTGAGCGCCGTGACCAGGCCACCGCCCCCGCGCCTCACCGTCCGCCTCCCTTGGTCGTCGAGCTCGAAATGTGCCGGGCCGCGGTTGGAGACGATGATCAGCGGCTGGTCACGATCCGGACTCATCCCGCTCAGAGCCTACCCACCGGGCGATCGGTGGCCGAGCGGGTGTTTAGAGTCGCCTCGGCGTGGGCCGAGTTCTCTTCTTCTCGATCACCTCTGCGTTCAACCCGACCCTGCTGGCGGCGACCACGGTGATGCTGCTGCTGCCGAAGCCGAAGCGGCTGCTGCTCGGCTACCTCTGCGGGGCGCTGTTCACCAGCATCACCCTCGGCCTGGTGATCGTCTTCTCGCTGCAGGGGTCGAGCTCGGTCAGCACCGCGAAGAACACGCTCAGCCCGGCCGCCGACCTGGCGCTCGGCGGCATCCTCCTGGTGCTGGCGCTCGTCCTGGCGGGCGGCCGCGACCAGGGCCTGCGGGAGCGCCGCCGGCGCAAGAAGGAGGAAAAGCCGCAGAAGGAGCCGCGCTGGAGGGCCTTCCTCAGCCGGGGCAATGCCCGCGACACATTCGTCGTCGGGGCGCTGCTGACCCTCCCGGGAGGCTCCTATCTCGCCGGCCTCGACTCGATCGCCAAGCAGGACCTGAGCACGGTCGAGACGGTGCTCACGTTGCTCCTCTTCAACCTGATCATGCTGACCCTGCTGGAGCTGCCGCTGATCGGCTACGCGCTGGCGCCGGATTGGACGCCGAATGCAGTCGACCGCTTCAAGGCCTGGATCGCGAGACGCGGCCGGCGGATCGCGATCTACGGCTGTGCCGGGGTCGGGGCTGCGCTCGTCATCCGCGGGCTGATCGAGCTGCTCAGCTGAGCCGGACTCAAACCTGCAGCTGGTTGAAAAGCGCCAGCCAGTCGCGCAGCAGGCGCGGGCTGAGGAAATGCTCGCGGGAGTGCTCCTTGCCACCGCGCCCGAGGCGCTTGCCGAGCTCGGGATCGGCGAGCACCTCGGTACAACGCACGGCGCACTCCTCGCTGGAGTCGACCAGGAACCCGGTCTCGCCGTCCTTGATCTGCAGCGGAATGCCGCCGACATTGCCGGCGATCGTCGGGCGCCCCTTCCAGAGCGCCTCGGTGACGGTCAGCCCGAAGCCCTCGCGGATCGACTTCTGCAGGACGACGTCGGATTGCGACTGGAAGGCGTTGACCTCGATCGCTCCGACGTTGTTGAGGTTGTTGAGGATCTTGATGTCGGGGTCCGAGTCCGCGTACTCGAAGGTCCTCTGGAAGAACTCCCATCCCTCCGGGTCGTCGGTCGCCATCGAGCCGACCAGGGCGAGCTGCACCTCGGGGATCTCCTCCGTAACCCGGCGGTAGGCGTCGATTACCCCCATCGGGTCCTTCCAGGGGTCAAAGCGGGAGACCTGGGTGATCAGCGGCCGGTCGATGTCGATCCCGAACTGGCCGCAGACGAAGGAGGCGTCCTCCGGCGAGAAGGCCATGTTCTTCGGCGACAGCGGGTCGATCGCCGGCGGTATGACGGTGATCCCGGGGTTGCCGTTCAGCCCCGCCGGCACGTACTGCTGCAAGTGCCAGACCGATGCGTCGTACTCCGAGATCAGCGGCTTCAGCCGCTCGATCGGCTCGGGATTCGGCTCGGAGAGGTCGATGTGACAGCGCCAGATCCACTTCCCGCTGGCCTGGGCGGCCCCGCGGCGAAGGCCGATCGGCTGGGGGTCGTGGACGACGATCGCGTCCCACTCCCCCTGCAACCCCTCGGCGTTCATCGCGTTGAACTCGTCGAACAGCTCCCACTGGGCGGCGGTCAGAGTGGCGGGGTCGCCCTGGAGGGAGTTGTGCAGGAGCTTGGTGGCGTTGAAGAACTCCTCCTTGCCGAAGATCACCTGCCAGTGGGCGTCGAGCCCGACGTCGCACATCAGCGGCACGATCGTGTAGAGGATCTCCGAGACGCCGCCGCCGAAAGCGGTGGCGCTGACGTGGAGGACACGCTTTCCCTTCAGCCGCTCGGAGAGCTCGTTGATCTGCTCGACTAGCCCCCGCCCGACGATGTGGGTGTAGTCCGCCAGTGACTTCTGGCCGAGGGCGACTTCCTGGAGCAAGGGGGATTGTCCTCCCGGTTCGGTCTAGCCGCTGGAGACACTGGTGGGACGGGTGCCGAGGGTAACGTCGATGTCCTCGGTCTGCCCGTCGCGGAGGATCCGCAGCTTGACCTTGTCGCCCGGGCTATGGGATGCGATCAGGCGAGCGAGGTCGTCTGGCCTCACGACCTTCTGCCCATCAACCGAGAGAATCACGTCGCCGCCGGTCCTGTACTCGGCGCCCTGGAAGCGGATCCGGTCGCTGCCGCCCTTCAGCCCCGCGTCGTCGGCGGGCCCGCCGGGGACGACCTCGGCGATCAGACCGCCGGAGTCGGTGTCGAGACCCAGACGGCGCGGCGAGCTGCGGATAGAGCGCTTGGCTGGAGACGCCGATGTAGGCGTACTCAGCCTTGCCCCCGGAACGCAGCTGCGCGAGCGATCGCTTCACCGCCGAGATCGGCACCGCGAAGCCGACCCCGTCGTTGGCGCCCGAGCGCGTCTCGATCTGCTGGTTGATGCCAACCACCCGCCCGGCGCCGTCGAGCAGCGGCCCGCCCGAGTTGCCGGGATTGATCGAGGCGTCGGTCTGGATCGCCCCCTCGATCTGGAACTGGGTCAGGGACTTGACCGATCGGTCGGCGGCGGAGACGACCCCGACCGAGAGGGACTGCTGCTCGCCGAAGGGGCTGCCGATCGCCGCCACCGGCTGACCGACGACCAGGTCCTTGTCGTTGCCCAGCTCAAGCGGGCGCATCTTGAGGCCGTCCGGCTTCACCTTGAGCAGGGCGACGTCGGCGAAGGGGTCGAAGCCGAGCACGTCGGCCGGCACGACATTGCGGTCCGGGAACTCGACGAAGACCTGATCCGCCACGCTGCGGTTCCCGCCGCTGCCCTCGGTGACAACGTGAGCGTTGGTGACGATTTCGCCATCCTTGTTGAGAACGAACCCCGAGCCCTCGGCGGCGCTGGGCGCAGCCGAGAGGACGCCCGAGGCGCCGCCGAAGATCGACCGGATCGTGACCACCCCCGGGGAGTCCTCGCGGAACACCTTGGCCGCATCGAAGCCCGTGTCCGCGGTCTGCACGACGACCTGCTTGGTCGTCCTCGGGGTCCCACCGGAGTCCACGCTGACCGTGGTCGTCTCTCCGCCCGAGCCGCCGCACCCCGCGAGCAGGGCAGCCGCGGTGAGCAGGAGGGCCAGGGCGCCGCGCGCCCTACGCCGGGGGTCTGGGCTCACGCGCCGGCCTCGATCGGGACGACGCCCTCGGTGACGGGCACCGGTGACGGCGGCAGGTCGAGCGTGAACGCGGTAAAGCCCTTGCTCGAGGTGACGGCGATCCGCCCCCCCATCCGCTGCGCGAGCTCGCGCCCGATCGCCAGGCCGAGCCCCGAGCCGCTGACCGAGTCGCCGGTGAAGAAGCGCTCGAACATCCGTTGCTGGACCCGCTTCGGGATGCCGGGACCCTCGTCGGAGACGGTCAGAGCGGCGCGGTCCTTCTCGTTGTAGGTCGTCACGGTCACCTTGGTGCCCTCGGGCGTGTGGGTGAGGGCGTTGTCGAGCAGGATACGGATGATCTGGCGGGTCCTGTCGGGGTCGGCCAGCGCCAGGGCGCGCTCCTCCGCAGTTCTCACCTGGAGACGCGAACCGCGCCGGTCTGCGGCCGGGCCGAACTCGCGCGCCGCCTCCCTGGCGATCTCGCCGAGGTCGACCGGCCCCGGGGAGACCTTCAGCTCTCCGGCGTCGAGGCGCGAGAGGTCGAGCAGGTCGGTGGTCAGCTTGGTCAGCCTGCCGACCTGCTCGCGCATGGTGCGGACGAACTCGGCCCTGGCGGCCGGATCGGGATCCTCGTCCTCGAGCAGCTCGACGAAGCCCCCGAGGGAGAAAATCGGCGTTCGCAGCTCGTGCGAGGCGTTGGCGATGAACTGCTTGCGGGCGCTGTCGAGGTCGGCGAGCCGGCGCTGCATCTCGTTGAAGGTCACGCCAGCTGCCCCAGCTCGTCGCCGGAATCGACCGGGATCGGAGTCGCGAAGTCGCCATCGGCGACCTTCTGGGCAGCGTCCTCGAGCCGGCTCAAGCCGGCGGGAGAGGGCCCGGGCGGCGTAGTAGCCGGCGATCAGGGCGAGGACGAGGGCGATCCCTCCGGCGATCAGGATCTGGCGCTTGATCAGGGCGACGTTTTTCTCGACCTCCTGCAGCGATTCGGAGAAGACCGCGATCCAGACAGGGTTGCCCTTCGGGATCGGCACCGCGACCTCGGCAGAGCGCACCCCGCCGAGCGACTCGACCCCGGCCGCCTCGCCGCCGTCCAGACCGGCCTCCGTGGCCGTGTCGAAGCCGCTTCCCAGCGGGCCCCGCTCGAGCTCGGAGTCGGCGACGACGAAGTCCGGGGCGCGCTGGCCGGGGCGGATCCCGAGGATCGTCACCCGCGAGTCGGTGGTCTCCGAGACCCGCCGCAGCAGGGCGTCGAGGCGGGCCTGGGAAAGGCCGCCCTCCATCGCTCCCACGAGGCGCTTCGACTGCCGGGTGCTCTCGTCCTGCAGCCGGGAGAGCTTCTGGGCGGTGAGGCTGGAGCGAAGCTGGGGGACCACGTAGAGATAGACGAAGCCGACCGCCGCTGCGGTGATCGCCAGGAACAGGAGGACGAGGCGGGTGCGAAGGCTCACCGCGGCTCTTCGCGGAAGCGATAGCCGACGCCCCTGACCGTGAACAGGTATTCCGGCTCCTTCGGCTCGGACTCGAGCTTCTCGCGCAGATGGCGGATGTGAACGTCCACGGTCCTCGGGTCGCGGAACTCCGAGTCACCCCAGACGTGCTCGAGCAGCTTCTCGCGGCCGAGAACCCTACCCGGGGACCTCGCCAGCGCCGCGAGGATCTCGAACTCGACATAGGTGAGGCGCGCTTCCTCTCCGCGAACGGTTACCGCGCGACGGCCGAAGTCGATCTCCAGTTCGCCGCTCGAGATCGGCTCCTCGTCGCGCGCGGCGCCGGGCATCCTGGAGCGCCGCAGCGCCGCCTTGACCCGGCTGCGGAACTCTCGCATCGAGAACGGCTTTGTGATGTAGTCGTCGGCCCCCATCTCGAGGCCCGCGACCTTGTCCATCTCGTCGCCCCGCGCGGTCAGCATGATGATCGGCACCTGGCTGCGGGCTCGCATCCGCCGGCAGACCTCCACCCCGTCGAGCCTGGGCAGCATCAGGTCGAGGATGACCAGGTCGAAGCCTCCCTCGGCGAAGCGCAGAAGCGCATCCGGGCCGTCGAGCGCGGATACGACCTCGTATCCGTCCTTTCGCAGCGGATAGCTGAGAAGGGTCTGAACCGACTGCTCATCGTCCACGAGCAGGATTCGCGCGGAGCCCTCGGGCATGGATGAAGGGTAGAGCGCAGCGGTTTCTGCTTCCCTGCTCTCTGATGCTCAGCTGGCCCCTCTACAGGCTCGCCCTGCTCCCCGCCGTGGCGGCGGCCGTGGTTCTGCTCTTCTCGGTCGTCTCGCGGCCCGAGGCGCTGCGCACCGACTTCGCCGCGGACAGCTTCGACGGGGCCCGGGCGGCCGCCCTGGGACGAGAGTTGCAGCGTCTTGCGCCGGATCGCCGGCCGGGCAGCGCCGATGACGCGACCGCCGGCGATTTCGTCCGGGCCCACTTCCGCCAGGTTGAGGGCGGCGAGGTCAGCGAGCAGCGCTTCGGCGGCTCGCTGCGCAACATCACCCTGGAGATCCCCGGAGAATCGAGCGAAAAGATCGTGATCGCCGCTGCTCGCGATTGCGCCGCCGGGAACTGCGCGGTCTCCAGCGGGTCTGCGACCGCAGCCCTGATCGAGATGGCCCGGGCATTCGGGGGCGTGGGCCACTCGAAGACGATCGAGCTGGTCTCCCTGGACGGCTCCAGCGACGGGGCCGCCGGGGCGGCCGAGCTCGAGGCGGGCCTGGACTCCGATTCGACCGCGCCGGTGATCGTGATCGCGGCGCCCGCCGCCCGCGATCTCGCCAAACCCCTCGTCGTCCCCTACTCGTCAGGCCCGCAGAGCACCTCGATACAGCTGGTCGAAAGCGCTGACAACGCGATCTCCGCGGAGCTCGGGGTGAGCGACGCCGGCCACGAGGAGACCTTCTCCAGCCTCTTCCGTCTGGCGATCCCTGCCGGGCTCGGCGACCAGGCTCCGCTGATCCGGGACGGCCGCGACGCGATCACCCTCACCTCCGCCGGGGAGCTGCCCCTGCCGCCCTCCCGGGACCGGCCGGCGGATCTCTCCGAATCGAACCTGGCCGGCCTCGGCAGGGCATCCCTGGCGCTCGCCCTGGCGCTTGACACCTCGGCGACTCCTCTCCAGCACGGCCCGGCGGCCTACGTGCCGCTCGCTGGCAAGCTGATCCCGGGCTGGGCGATTGCCCTGCTGGCGATAGCCCTGCTTGCGCCGGTGGCGATCGTCTCGGTCGACGGCCTCGCCAGGGCGTCACGCCGGGGAGAGGCCCTGCTGCCGGCCGCCGCCTGGCTGCTGAGCAGGATGATCCCCTTCTTCGCCACGGCGCTGCTCGCCTACCTGATGGCGCTGATCGGCCTGGTCCCGGATCCGAGCTTCCCCTTCGATCCGTCCCGCTATCGCTTCGGGTTCGGGGCGGCGGCGGCCTCGCTTGCCCTGCTCGCCGCCTTCGCGGTCACCGTCCGCTTCGCCGGCCGGCTGCCCCTGCCGGACGAGGCCTCGGATACCTCCACCCCGGTGATCGGCGCCGGCCTGGCGCTGGGGACGATCGCGATCTGGCTCGCCAATCCGTTCCTCGCCCTCCTGCTGGTCCCGGTGGCGCATCTGTGGCTGCTCGCCGCGGCGCCGGAGATGCGCGGCCGGACAGCGACCGTCGTTGTCCTCTGCACCGGTGGCCTGCTGCTGCCCGCCGCGGCCGTGCTCGCGCTGGGAAGCAACCTCGGCGTCGGCCTCGAGGTGCCCTGGCAACTCCTGCTGATGTTCACCGGGCGCCATTTCGGCCCCCTGGCGCTGGTTCCGCTTTGCCTGCTCGGTGGCTGCCTGCTGGCGGTCCTGACCAGCGCCCTGACCCGCCCGCGGGCGCCGGTCGCCGGCCCCGCCGGGGTCCCCGCCCCGGGTCCGCTCACCTACGCCGGGCCTGGTTCGCTTGGTGGAACCGAGTCCGCCCTGCCGCGGCGATAGCCGAGCCGTCCCTAGGTTCGCGCCACCCGCTCGCAGCCGCGCTCGACGTTGTCGCGGCGGTCGGCCTTGACGAAGTCGCGGCCGGTGCCGCAGCGGACCCGGTCACGGCGCCCGTCGCGGGCGAGGATCCGGTCCGGGCCGGGGCCGCCCAGCAGGACGTCGCGGCCGAGGCCGCCGACGAGCTGATCGCGCCCCGGGCCGCCGAAGAGGCGATCGGCGGCGCCGTTTCCCCAGAGCTTGTCGGCACCGGCTCCGGCCACCAGCCGATCGCGCCCGCCGGCGCCGATCAGCTTGTCGTTGCCGCGCTCGCCGAAGCCGCGGTCGGCCCCGGCACCGCCGTTCAGGCAGTCGTTGCCGCGGCGGGCGAGCAGGGTGTCGTGGCCGCCTCTGCCGAGCAGCCGGTCGCCGAAGCGGGTGCCGATTAGGACGTCGCGCCCGACCGAGCCGCGCTGGGTGTTGGCGCAGGCGCCCGAGCGGGTCCGCTCGCCGATGTAGCGGGCGAGGGCGAAGTCGCCATGGCCGCTGCTGAAGCTATAGCCGGCGGCGACAATCCGTCCCCGGGCGTCGAGCGCGAGGTCGTTGGCGCCGTCGTCCGAGGAGCCGAAATCCGTCAGCAGCATGCCGTCGCCGCTGAACGAGCTGTCGAGCGTCCCGTCCGAGCGGTAGCGCACCAGGGCGAAGTCCTGATCGGCGCCGACCCCATTGGAGCTGTTGCCGCCGGCGATGATCCGCCCCCTCGGTTCAAGCTCCACGGCCCAGGCCACGTCGTCGCCGGATCCGGTCGCGGTCGTCTGCCTGCCGTCGCCGCTGAACGAGGGATCGAGGGCGCCGTTCGGGAGGTAGCGGGCGAGGGCGAAGTCGGCGTAGAGGCCGAGGGTTCTGGAGCCTGCGACGACGATCCGTCCCCGGGCGTCGAGGGCGGTCGAGTTGGCGAGGTCGATCGAAGAGCCGAAATCCGTCAGCAGCCTGCCGTCGCCGCTGAACGAGCTGTCGAGGGCGCCGCTCGGGAGGTAGCGGGCGAGGGCGAAGTCGTAGCCCGAGGCGCCCAAGGCCGCCCCGGCGGCGATTACCCGTCCCGACGGCATCAGCGCGACCGCGCTGGCGTCGTCCCCGGGGCCACCGAAGTCGGTCCTCACCTTGCCGTCGCCGCCGAAGGAGCGGTCGAGGGTTCCGTTGGGGCGGTAGCGGGCGAGGGCGAAGTCCTCGCCGGTGGCATTGAAGCTGCCGCCGCCGGCGACGATCCGCCCCGCCGGAGTCAGCGCGATCGAGCTGGCGTCGTCGTTGTTGCCGCCGAAATCGGTGCTCACCTTGCCGTCGCCGCCGAAGGAGGGGTCGAGGGCGCCGTTCGGCAGGTAGCGGGCGAGGGCGAAGTCCTCGCCGGTGGCGTTGACGCTGCTACCCGCGACGACGATCCGCCCGGCCGGGGTCAGCGCTATCGAGTTGGCGAAGTCGTTGCTGGTGCCGAACGCCGTCCTCGCCCTGCCGTCGCCGCTGAAGGAGGGGTCGAGGGTTCCGTTGGGGCGGTAGCGGGTGAGGGCGAAGTCGTAGTTCCCGCCCTTGAAGGTGTAGCCGGCGACGACGATCCGCCCCGCTCGGTCGATCGCGATCGCGTGCCCGGAGTCGCCGGCGCCGGGGCCGAACGACGTCCTAACCTTTCCGTCGCCGCCGCCGAATGAGCGGTCGAGGTCGCCCTCGGCGGCGAGGGCGGCGGCGGAGAGGACCAGCGCCGCGACGAGCGCCCAGAGTCCCGCGGCGAGGCGGCGAGGCGCGCTCAACGGACCACCCGCTCGCAGCCGCGCTCGACGTTGTCGCGGCTATCGGCCTTGACGAGGTCGCGGCCGGTTCCGCAGCGGATCCGGTCCTGGCGCCCGTCGCGAGCGAGGATCCGATCGGGGCCCGGTCCGCCCAGCAGGACATCGCGGCCGAGCCCGCCGGAGAGGTTGTCGCGCCCCGGGCCGCCGAAGAGGCGATCGGCGGCGCCGTTGCCCCAGAGGCGGTCCCGCCCGGCGCCGGCCACCAGCCGGTCGCGCCCGCCGCCGCCGATCAGGCGGTCGTTGCCGCGCTCGCCGAAGCCGCGGTCGGCTCCGGCGCCGCCGTTCAGGCAGTCGTTGCCGCGGCGGGCCAGCAGGGTGTCGTGCCCCGAGCGGCCGAGCAGCCGGTCCCCGAAGCGGGTGCCGAGAAGAACGTCGCGGCCGGCCGAGCCGCGCTGGGTGTTGGCGCAGGCGCCCGAGCGGGTCCGCTCGCCGATGTAGCGGAGAAGGGCGAAGTCCGAGTCGGTGGCGTTGTAGCTGTAGCCGGCGGCGACGATCCGCCCCCGGGTGTCGAGCGCGACGGCGTTGGCACCGTCACTCCCTGGGCTGATCGAGGTCCTCAGCAAGCCGTCGCCGCTGAACGAGGCGTCGAGGCTGCCGTTCGGCAGGTAGCGGGCGAGGGCGAAGTCGTCGTTGGCGCCGCGGCTGAGCCCTGCCGCGACGATCCGCCCCCGCTCGCCGATCGCGAGGCCGTAGGCCGCCTCGTCTGAGAGCCCCAACGCGGTCGTCACCTTGCCGTCGCCATCGAAGGAGGCGTCGAGGCTGCCGTTCGGCAGGTAGCGGGCGAGGGCGAAGTCGGCGTTTACGCTGAAGCTCTCCCCGGCGGCGGCGATCCGCCCTTGATGGTCGAGCGCCACCGCGTTGGCAAGGTCGACGGGGCCAATCGAGGTGGTCAGCTTGCCGTCGCCGCTGAAGGAGGGATCGAGCGCGCCGTTCGGCAGGTAGCGGGCCAGGGCGAAGTCGTAGCCGGTGACGGCGGCGGCGCTGCCGGCGGCAACGATCCGGCCGGCCGGCGTCAGGGCGATCGAGCTGGCGCTGTCGTACTCGCCGCCGAAGTCGGTCCTCACCTTGCCGTCGCCGCTGAAAGAGTGGTCGAGGGTTCCGTTCGGCAGGTAGCGGGCCAGCGCGAAGTCCTCATCGGTGCCGTTGAAGCTGCTGCCCGCGACCACGATCCGGCCCGCCGGGGTCACCGCGATCGCGCTGGCGTAGTCGTCGCCGGCACCGATTCGGGTGGTCACCCTCCCGTCGCCGCTGAAGGAGGGATCGAGGTCGCCCTCGGCGGCGATCGCAACGGCGGAGAGGACGAGCCCCGGGATGAGCGCCAGCGGGATCCCTCCCCACCGCCTCCGGCGTGGAGGCGGTACTGGCATGTGGCGAACGTACCACCAGCTGAGCGCATGTCAAGAGCCGTTTCCCCTACCGGTCGGCCTCTTCCCCAACGACTTCGGCTCCTTGAAGAAGTCGGCCGAGCGACTGCTCGCCCTCAAGGCCGGTCGCGGCCCGTTTGGCGCCGGGCCGGCCGGGGTAGGGGGCGCGAATTGCCGAATCCGACCGCAAAATGGGCGGACGGCGGAGACGGCATCCGCTTCGTGTGCAAGGTTTGTTCCGTGCGTGGACGCATGTGTGAGTACCAACTACTAATGATCAGGTTCTCCAAGCCGATATAGGCCCCAGAAGGAGAGAAGTTGCCAGTCAGGAGCAGAAGGATGTCGCCCCGTCACCTCAAGAGCCTCGTCGAGGCCGGTCACTACAAGCCGCAGCCCGAGCTCGTCGCCCAGGCGATGCTGGAGCGGCGAGGGTTCCGAGCATTCCTGGTGAACGGGCTGGCCGGTCCTACCTCAGCTGGTCATAGCCACCCGGCGACAGCCGGCGGCCATCCGCCGAGCTGATCTCGACCCCGCCGGTGGCGATCACCTCCCCGACCGGGGAGGCCGGGGTCCCGGTGGAGCGGACAGCCTTGATCGCCGCGTCCACTCGGCTGTTTGGGACGGTCGCGAGCAGCTCGTAGTCCTCACCCCCCGAGAGCGCCAGCTCGGCGCCGCCCCCAGGCGTGAGCGCCGCCCTGGCCACCTGGTCGACCCCGGCCGAGAGCGGGATCAGATCGGCGTCGATGCGCAGGCCGACGCCGCTGGATTCCGCCAGGTGGGCGGCGTCCCCCCCGAGCCCGTCGCTGATGTCGATCATCGCCGTCGCCCCCTGCGCTGCCAGGGCGGCGCCCTCCGCGAGCCGCGGTGACGGGTCGAGCAGCCGCCGGCGCAGCGACTCCGCGACCGGCTCGGCGAGCTCGGGGCGCAGCTCGGGGCGCTCTGCGAGAAGCAGCCCCGCCGCCGCCCCGCCGAGCTCACCGGTGAGCACCAGGACGTCTCCGGGGGCGGCGCCGGAGCGGGCAATCAGGTCCGCCTGGCCCGCCGCGTGGCCGACCACGGTGACGGCGAGGCTGAGCGCGGGCGCCCGGGTGATGTCGCCCCCCGCGAGGGTGACCGCAAGCTCCGAGGCGAGCCCGCTGAGGCCGTCGAGGATCTGCAGCGCCTCCTCCTCGCCGATCTCCTCGGGCAGGCCGAGCACGCAATAGGCCTCACCCGGCTGCGCACCCATCGCAGCCAGGTCGGAGAGCGCCACGGCGAGGGCTCGGCGGCCGATCTGCGGGGGCGACAGCTGGCCGCGGCGGAAGTGGATCCCGTCGACGCTGGCGTCGACCGAGGTCGCGGTAGCGCCGCCCGGGACGGTGACGGCGGCGTCGTCACCGATGCCCAGAATAACCCGACCAGATGCGGGAGGAAGGCGCCGGCGAAGCGCCGCCAGGAGCTCGAACTCGCCCATCTCGCGGATTGTCCAGCCTTTCGGAATTACTTGCGGCGGCTACGCCGCCTGACACGCCTGTGCCGCCGCTGGCACCGCGCCGGCACATCGTCACTAAGGTCCGCGCCATCTTGGATCGCCACGAGCCACTTCTGCATCGACTCGGCGAGTTGGGCGCTCGGATCGGGAGCCGGCCTCCCAGCAGCCGGCCCCTGCGGATCGCCCTGCAGCTCGGCGTCGCGATCCTGATCCTCGGCTTTCTCGTCCTCACGGTCGCCGACCAGTGGGGGGAGCTGAAGCAGAAGGGGGTCGAGTTCAACCTCATCTGGCTGCTGCCGGCGCTCGCCGTGCTGCCCCTCTTCTACGTGTTCGGAGCTGTGGGTTGGGACCTGATCCTGCGTTTTCTCGGCTACCGCCTCTCGCCGGTCCGAGCCCAGGTTGCCTGGGGGCAGCCCCTGCTGGCCCGCTACGTGCCCGGCAGCGTGCTCTACCTGCTGGGCCGGCTCGTCCTCTCCGAGCGAGCCGGGGTACCGCGCCGCATAACCCTCGCCAGCATCGTCTACGAGCAGGCACTCTCGGTCGCCTCAGGCGTCGCCTTCGCCACCTATTTCCTGATCGTCCATCCGGATCTCCAGGGCCAGCCCCTTCGCTGGGCTGTGCTGCTGGTGGTCCCGGCGGCAATCCTCGTTCTCAGCCCGCGGATCTTCGGGCCGCTTTCCACCCGCCTGCTGCGGGCCTTCGGCCGTCAGCCACTCCCGGAGCTGCTGCCGCTTCGCGGCGTGATCACGATGCTGGTCTACTACACGCTCAACTGGGTCGTCGCCTCGGTTGGGGTCTACTGCGCCGCCCGGGCCGTGCACTACATCCCGCCCGGCAAGATGCTCGTGGTCGGCTCGGCGCAGGCCTTCGGCGTGGTCGCCGCGACGGTGACGCTGATCGCCCCCGCCGGCCTCGGGGTACGCGACGCGGCCTTCGCCTGGGCGGTCAAGGTTGCGCTCCCAAGTCGCAGCTTCGCGGTCGGCGCGGTGATCGCGCTCGCCCTGCGGGCGACCCTGACGGTGGTCGAGCTGATCTACGTCGGGGCCGTCACCTTGCTCGGCCGCAGAGAGGCCGAGCGCGACGAGGCCAAGCGCGACGAGGCCGAACGGGCGGCCGAGGCGACGGTCCCCTGACGGCTTTTCCTAGAGCGGGACCCTTGTCGCGAGGTGAAACGCGGTGAAGGCGAGGAGGCCGAAGGCAAGCGGCCGATCCCGCGAGATCGCCGCGAGCGGCAGCGGCCAGAGCACGTACCAGGGCAGCACCCAGCCGCTGGCGAGCAGCAGCCCGAGGCCGGCCCAGCCCGAGGCTCGGACCCAATCCGCGCCCCGCGCGCACCAGCTCAGCAACCAGGCCAGGGCGAGCGCGTAGACGGCGAGGCCCACCCCTCTGATCAGCCCGCTGTCGGTTCCGGTGAGCTGCGAGACGAGGTAGGGCAGACTGCGATGCGTCTGGCGTGCCTGATTCTCGCCGGCCAGCCCGATCGCGTCGAAGGCGTGCGGGCCGAAGGCGATCAGCGCCCCAGCGGTGAGGACCGCGAGCGCGAGCAGCGCCCCGAGCAGGAAGCGCCGCCGCCGCGCCGACCCGATCAGCGCGAACGGCGCCACGAAAAGGGCCGAGACCTTGACCGCGGCCGAAGCGAGAATCGTGGCCGCTCCCCAGCCCTCACGCATGCTCAGCACCCCCGCCACTCCGGCGATCGCCAGCAGCATCATCGGCCCCTCGTTGTGAGCGCCCCCGACGACGTGGACGAGGACCAGCGGGTTCAGCGCGACGAAGGCCGCCGCCATCTGCGGGTCGACCCCCCGGGCGGCGGCGAGGCGCGAGGTGATCGCGGCGAGCCCGAGCACCGACGCCGCCGAGACCAGCTTCAGCACCCACAGCGCCGCTCCCACTGGGAGCAGGCCGAGCGGGTAGCTGAGCAATGTGAAAAGCGGGCCGTAGGCGCTGGTTGAGCCCGGCCAGCCAACCAGGGGGAAGGCTGGATCGCCGGCCTGCTCGGAGGGCGCGTGCAGGTAGGGGTTGAGGCCGTGCTCGGTGCCGAGACGGGCGTAGGAGATGTAGCTGAACACATCCTGGGAGAGCAGCGGAGGCGCGAGGGCGAAGGCGGTGACCAACACCGCGATCACCGACCAGAGCAAGCGCCGCGGGAGGGCCGCAGCGCCGGCGAGAACACAGAGATAGGCGCCGAATGCGAGTGCCAGAAAAGTGAGGTAGGCGCCCGGCCCGACCCCGGTTCCGCCACCATACGGGCCACGCAGCCAGGCCGGGCCCCCGCCGAGCGCAGCGGGCACCAGAGCCGCGCCCGGCGCCGCCAGCGGGGGGGCGCAGAGCAGCAGGCCGGCGAGGCCGGCGAGGCCGACGCCGCGACGGCCGGTTGCTCTCAGGTATCTCCCCCGCTACCGCCTGGGGCCGGCGGCGGAGCCGCGGGCGGCGGCGATGCCGCCGGTGGCGGTGGCGGCGAGGGCGCGGGCGCGGGGACTGGCACCGGCCGCTGGGTGCCGGCGCCGGGGGCGAACGCGTTCGGGTCATATCCTCCGACACCCCCACCGGCGCCGGAGGAGCGCAGCTTGGACGGGGGCTTGTGAGGGGATGGGGCCGAGGCGGTGAAGCTACCGGTGAACGGGGCCCAGCGGACCGGTTCGGCGGGGACCCGGAAGTCGTCGCAGCGTACCCCGGCTCCGCTGTAGAAGGCGTTCCAGATGTCGGCCGGGAAGGTGCCGCCGAACACGGTGATCCCGTGCACGCTGCTCATCTCGATGTGATTCGACTGTGGGTAGCCGACCCAGACCGAGGTCGCCAGGTTCGGCTGGTAGCCGTCGAACCAGGCGTCGACGTAATTGTCGGTGGTGCCGGTCTTGCCGGCCTGTCCGTAGCAGCCGGTGTAGGCGGCGGTGCCGGTGCCGTAGGTGATGTTGTCGTGAAGGATCCTCGTCACCTCATAGGCGACGTTGGCGGGCAGAACCCGCCGCGGGCGGGCGGGTTCGGGATGGTCCACCCTGCCACCGGGAAAGATGACCTTGCTGATCGCGACCGGGCTGCGATGGATTCCGCCGGAAGCGAGGGTGGCGAAGGCGTCGGCCATCTCCAGCGGTGAGACCCCGATCCGCAGGCCGCCGAGACCCTCGGCCGGGATCCCGTCGAGCTTGGTGGTGACCCCCATCGAGTGGGCGGTCCTGGCGACGTTCTCAGGGCCGACGTCGAGGTCGAGCTGGGCGAAGACGGTGTTGTCGGAGGCGACCGTCGCCTGCTGAACGTTCACCGTGCCCATGTAGCCCTCGTCAGCGGTGTGGACGTCCCAGTGGCCCCACTCCGGCAGATCGAGGCTGAGCGGCTTCGAGGCGTAGTAGGTGTGGTAGGGGTCCATCCGCTGCTTGATCGCCGTCGTCAGCACGAACATCTTGAAGGTCGAGCCGGGCTGGCGATGGCCCTGCGCGGCGAGGTTGAATTCGTTCTGCGAATACGAGCCGCTAGAGGCCATTGCCCGGATGAAGCCGTTGCGCGGGTCGATCGCGACCAGCGCCCCCGAGGGGTCGGTCGAATAGGGCAGGGTCGAGTCGATCGCGTCGCGCCCGACCGCCTGGTAACGAGGCTCAATCGTCGTCTGGACCCTGAGGCCTCCGTCGCGGACCGCGTTCACCCCGTAGCGGTCAATCAGCAGGTGCTCGACGTAGTCGGAGAAGTAGGGCTCGCGTCGCTTTGAGTAGGCATTGGACGGGTTCAGCCCTAGGCCCCGTTGCTGTGCCCGCCGGCCTCGCTGCGAGCTGATGTAGCCGAGGTCAGCCATCTTCTGCAGGACCTCGTTGCGGCGCTGACGCGCGGCGCCCGGGTTAAGGAGCGGGTTGTACTCGGAGGGCGCCTGCGGCAGCCCGGCGAGCAGCGCGGCCTGCTCGACGCTCAGCCCGGACGCCGGGCGCGAGAAGTAGATCCTGGATGCGGCCTGGACGCCGACCGCGGTGCGACCGTCCACAGTTCCGTAGGAGGCACTGTTCAGGTAGGAGTCGAGAATCTGCGCCTTCGAGTGGTTCTCCTCGTAGGAGACCGCCAGCTTCGCCTCCTGGGCCTTGCGCTGCACGGTGCGCTGCGGGTGCTTGAAGCAGAGGCTCCGCATCAGCTGCATGGTGATCGTCGAGCCGCCTTGCACCACCTTGCCGGCGCTGAGGTTCTCGAGCAGAGCACGCAGGCCGCCCTCATAGTCGACGCCGTTGTGCTGGTAGAAGCGCTGGTCCTCGATCGCCACCGTCGCCTCCCGGAGGTTGCCTCCGATCTGCGCGATCGGGACCGGCGCCCGGGCGATATCAGACCTGACGTACCCGAGCCGGCTGCCGTCGGCGGCTAGCAGGACGGTGTTGCCGCCCTTCACCGGCTTGCACTGCGACAGGGGCGGCGCCTCGTCGGCCACCGAGAGGAACCAGCCGCCGACGCCCAGGATGGCGCCGATCGCGACGGCCAGGAGGCCGCCGGCGGCGAACAGCAGCTTGCTTCGCACGCCGCCGCGCCGCCGCTGGCGTCGGCGCTGGCGCGAGGTCATGGCAGAAGCGTACTTCCCTGGGACGGCGCGGCGCTATCGGTCCGCGGAGAGCAGTCCGGCCCCCTGCAGAGCCTTGTGTGCCCGCTCGCGGAGCACCCTCTCCTCGTCCCCGATCCTGGTCCGAGCAGCTCCCGGCGAGACCAGCACCTCGAGGCGGATCCCCTCCGGGGTCCACTCGGCAAGACGCACCTCATCGGCGCCCGCCGACTCCTTGATCGCCTCCCTGGCCCGAGTCAGGTCGGCGCCGGGCGGCATCCAGGCTGAGGCGGTGATCGGAGCCCCGCGGTCACCGGTCGAGTGGTTATAGAGGGTGCCACTGACGATCCGCTCGTTGGGGACGACGACGAGATCGCCGTTGCCCGGGTCGATGTAGGTGTAGGAGAGGGTGAGGTCGTCGACCCGTCCGGTCACCTCCTCAAAGCTGACCCGGTCGCCAATCCGGATCGGCTGGGTGACCGCCAGCATCACCCCGGCGACCATGTTGCCGAGGGTCTGGCGGGCGGCGAACCCGATGATCAGGCCGAGCACCGCGCTGGAGGCGAGGATCCCGGTGGCAAGCCGCTTGATCTGGCCGAATTGGCTCAGGGCGAGCGCCACCCCGATCACCAGGATCGCGACGAATACCAGCCGGCGGACCACCCTCAGCCTGGTGTGCGCGGCCCGGGAGACGCCGCTGTCGGACATCCGCTGGGCGACGCGCGTGCCGCGCCCGATCACCAGCCGGTCGACGAGGAAGGCGACAAGGATCGCCACCAGCAAGGTGATCGCTGCTGAGATCTCATCGCCGTGGCTCTGCCAGAAGGTCTTTTCGGCAGCCAGCGGCAGCTGGGCGAGCCACAGCGAGGCGGCCGAAGCGACCTGTGAAACTGCCAGCGTCATCGTGGCCAACATACCCGCAACCCAGGCATCGGGAAGCCGTCCCGCATCCCGCGCGACCCGGGCCGTCTTCCTCGACGCGCTCGGCACCCTGATCGAGCTCAGGCCCCCCTGGGTCGGGCTGGGCCGGGCGCTCGGCATCGACGTCGACCGGGGACGGCTGATCGCTGCGGTGAAGGCCGAGATGGCCTACTACCGTGAGCACAGCGAGGAGGGGAGGGACGACGGCACGCTCACAGATCTGCGCCGCCGCTGCGCCGCTGTCCTCTCCGATCGGCTCGGGCGGGAGGTGACTGCCGAGACCCTGATGGAGGCGATCCGCTTCGATCCATTCGCGGACGCCGCGCCCGGTCTTGCTGCGCTGCGCGCCCGCGGCCTGGTCACGGTCTGCGTCTCCAACTGGGACATCTCGCTCCCCGGCGTGCTCGAGCGCTGCGGGTTGAGCGCCGGCCTCGACGCGGTGGTCTGCTCGGCTGAGGCCGGGGCACGCAAGCCCAATCCGGCGATCTTCGAGCGAGCGCTGGCGATCGCCGGCTGCTCGCCCGAGGAGGCCGTTCACGTCGGCGACACGCCCGAGGAGGACCTTGCGGGGGCCCGCGCCGCCGGCCTGCGGGCGCTGCTGATCCGCCGCGAAGGCGGCGGCGACATCTCTTCGCTGACCGAGTTGGCCACCCTTGTCTGAGGCGGGGGTCGAGTTCGCCAGCTTCTCGCGCCGCCTGCTCGCGGCGCTGCTCGACAGCGCCGTCTGGGTGATCGGGATCTCCTGGATCCTCAGCTCCTTCCCGCCGGGCTTCTTCAGCGACCACAAGGTCGCCGGCGGGCTGATCATCCTGCTGCTGCTCAGCGCCTGGTTCAACTATTTCGCGATCTGCGAATGGCGGTTCGGGCAGACGATCGGCAAGAACGCATTCGGCATCCGGGTGCTGCCGCTCGCCGCCGGCGCCAGGCTCGGCTACAACGACGCGGCCCTGCGCAACCTGCTTCGCCTGGTCGATCTGCCGCTGGCGCTGATCGGGGTCGACTGGCTGATCGTCCATAATTCGCCGCGCAGCCAGCGCCTCGGAGACAGGACGGCGCACACCGTGGTCGTCCGCGAGCAGCCCAAGCAGGCGCCCCAGCCGCGGCGGCCGGCCGCCCCAGCGCCGACCTCCGGAGAGCTGTTCGGCGAGGCGGCCGCCGTCCTCGGCGGTGGAGGTCCGCCACGGACCCCGGCGCCGAATCCGCCGAACCCGGCGAACCCCGTGCTGGAGCCGCTCGGCGTCGCCCCGGTCCCCCCGGGCGCTGAGGAGATAGCGGCGTTTCCCTTCTCGAACTGGGGACCGAAGGTGGCGATCTTCGCGATGCTGGCGGCGATCCTCGGCGGGATCGTGCTCGGGGTCCCGGCGATCATCATCGACAATCCCCCCAGCGGCGAGGACCTCAGCACGGCCGCCAATGTCTTCGTTCAGTTGGCAACGGTGCTCGGCTTCATCGCGGTGCCTCTCTACGTCGCCCGCAGCCGCAGCGACTCGATGAGGGAGGCGCTGAGGCGCCTCGGTGTTCGCAGCTTCCGCCCTTCGGCGATCAAGTGGATGTTCGCCGCGGCCGGCGCCTACATCGCCCTCGCGGCCGTGTACGCGATCTTCATCACCCAGCCGAAGCAGGAGGACATCGCTTCATCCTTCGGTCCGGTCTGGGTCCAGGTGCTGCTGATCGTCGTCTGCGCCGCCACCAGCGAGGAGCTCTGCTTCCGGGGCATGGTGTTCAGCGGAATCCGCGAGCGGCTGCCGGGGTTGGCGGCGGCGCTGGCAAGCGGCTTCATCTTCGGCTCCCTGCACGTCTTCACCGGGATCACCGCGGTGCCGCCGCTGATCGTCTTCGGGACGGTGCTGGCGATGCTCTATGAGCGCACCGGATCGATCATCCCCGGGGTGATCCTGCACGCCCTGAACAACACTATTGCCCTGTTCGGTCAGTGACTCCGCCCTTTTCCGGCCGTCCGTTCGTCCATCTGCTGCGGACGTCACGCTTCCGGTGAGTGATCGCTCATCTTTCGCTCATCCGAACTTGAGAGGCGATCAGTCAGAATGCGTGGCGATGAGTCGCCGCCATCTCCTCGTCCCGGCGCTTCTGGCTGCCCTTCTTTCGGTTCCGGTTGCGGCGCTGGGCGCCGAGCCTCCCGGGACTCCGGTCTCGGGCAGTGATGCCGCCGCCGGGACCGTCGCCCCGGCCGCCGCCGCCTCGGCCAAGCTGGTCCCCTCGACGTTGAAGATCAGGCTCGGCCACCTGCACAAAGGCAAGGTGAGGATCTTCAGGTCGGTGAGGGTGATCGGCTCGCTGACGCCGTACCGCCCCCATCAGAAGGTCGAGGTGACCTTTTACCTGAACTCCCACAAGCTGCGCGCCAAGACCGTCAAGGTGCACCGCGGCAAGGGCGACTACGGAGTCTTCCACTCGAAGTTGATCGTCCGCAAGGGGGGCAAGTACGCCGCCGCCGCGAGCTTCGTCCCGACTGCCGAGGTCAGCGGCGACAGCACCGTGCGCAAGTCGTGGAAGGTGAGCTTCCCGTCGGTTCACCGTGGCCAGTGCGGCAAGGTCGTCAGGGGTTTCCGGCGGGGGCTGAACCGGCTCGGCTATGAGCCGGCCGGCGGGCGCTGCTTCAACGCCAAGATGGCGCGCGGGGTACTGGCCCTTCGCAAGGTCAAGGGCATGTCCCGGAACATGCACGCCGGGAGGCGCCTGGTGCGGATGGTCTACTCCGGCAAGGGCGGCTACCGGGTCCGCCACCCCGGCGCCGGCAAGCACGTCGAGGCATCGCTTGCCAAGCAGGTGATCGTCTTCGCCAAGGGTGACAGGGTGCAGGCGATCTATCCGATCTCAAGCGGCAAGCCCTCCACCCCCACGGTCCGCGGTCACTTCCACTTCTACTCGACCCAGCCCGGCTACAACGCCGAGGGCATGTACTACTCGTTCTACTTCATCGGCGGCTACGCGATCCACGGATACCACTCCGTGCCCAACTACCCGGCGAGCCACGGCTGCCTGCGCACCTTCATCGCCGACCAGCCGGAGATCTTCCACCGGATCTCCTACGGCGAGGACATCTTCGTCTTCTAGGTGGGGCCCGCAAGGCTCAGGTCACCTGAGCCTTGCCAACACCCCCAGCAGGGCAGGCAGCGAAGGGCGAGTATCTCTGCGGGGCTTCGCTTCGGGTCGGCGACGCTCCGGCGCGGTCCGATTCGGCTTCGACGTGAACAGGTACACCATCGCTCTGGTCATCTGGTCTCCCTTCTGATGGACGGTTGGTGGTCGACCGTAGGGCGAGGGCGCTTCAAAAGCACCGGGTGAACACCTAGTTCCTGGTAGGACGCGAGGTCATTGCCTATCCTCGTTCGAGGTGTCGCAGCTGTACGGAAGAGGGGCCGAGATCGCGAGGATCGAGGCGCTGCTCGGCGCCGCCCGGGACGGGCACGGGGGCGCCCTGCTCCTTCTCGGAGACCCCGGCGTCGGCAAGACGGCTCTGCTCGACGCGGCCAGCGCCGCGGCGGGGGGGATGCGAGAGCTACGAACCGCCGGGCTCGAGGCCGAGTCGAGCCTGCCGTTCTCGGCTCTCGCCGAGCTGACCGAGCGACTTCGGGACGGAATCGCCGCCCTGCCGTCCCCCCAGGCGGCCGCGATCGAGGGGGCGCTGGCGTTGGCCCCGCCGGCCGCGGGCGAGCGCTTTGCCGTCTGCGCCGGCTTTCTCGGCCTGCTTGCTGACGCCGCGCCCGAGGCCCCGCTGGCGGTGATCGTCGATGACGCCCAGTGGCTCGATCGGGCCTCGGCCGAATGCCTCGCCTACGCCGCCCGCCGCCTCGGCGGGCGCCCGATCGCTCTCCTGGCCGCGGTTCGCGCCGGCGAGGCCCACGCGCTCTCGGGACCCGAACTCGAGCAGGTCGCGCTCGGGGGCCTCCAGCGCACGGAGGCGCGGGCGCTGCTGGCCGCGCTGGATCCGCGGCTTCACCCCTCCGTGATCGACCCCCTGATCGACGCGACCGCGGGCAATCCCCTTGCCCTGGGCGAGCTGCCGGCGCTGCTGAGCGCGGAGCAGCGCGACGGCACCGCTCCGCTCGAGCACCCGCTGCCGCCCGGGATCACCCTGCAGCGGGCCTTCGAACGGCGGATCGCGCGACTGCCCTCTGATGCCCGCCATGCTTGCCTGATCGCCGCCGCCGCGCTGACGCCCTCGCTGGGCCCGGTTCAGGCCGCCTGCGCCGCGCTCGGCCTCGACCCGGCGGGGCTCGAGCAGGCCGAATTGGACGGGATCGTTCATCTCTCGGCCGAGCGGATCGCTTTCGGCCATCCGCTACTGCGGGGGGCCGTATATCAGGGGGCGCCGGCCGCCGAGCGAAGGCGCGCTCACCGAGCCCTCTCCGAGCAGGTCGACGACCTCGACGCCCGTGCCTGGCACCTCGCGGCGGCGGCGGTCGGCCCCGACCCCGAAGCCGGCGACGCTCTGGAGGAGGCGGCCACTCGCGCCACGGCCAGGGGCGCACACGCGGCCGCCGCCGACGCGCTGGAGCGGGCCGCCCGGCTCAGCCGGGATGCCGAATCGCGCGCCCGCCGCCTGCTCCAAGCAGGGGTCGCGGCGGCGATTGGGGGCGCTTATGAGCGGGGCGCCACGCTGATGGAGCTGGCCGACGGGATTGCCGATCCGGCGACCCGGGCGGCGGTCCGCCACCGGCTCGCCCTGGTCACCCTGAACGGCGGGGTCCGCGACGCTCACGACACCCACCAGATGCTGAGGGAGGAGGCATCGCAGATCGCCGCAGCCGACCCCGAAGCGTCGGCCATGATCCTGGCCGACGCCAGCGTGGCGGCGGCGGTGGCTGGGAACTGCAGGCTGATCCTTGCCTCAGCCGAGCAGGCCCGGTCGGTGTTGCCGGCGGGGGCCTCAGCGGCGGTCCGCTGCCAGGTGCTCTCGGTCCTCGGCCTCGGGCTGGCCCTCACCGGGCGAGCCGACGAGGCCCGGGAGGCGCTCGATCAGGCCGGGGCGCTGCTCGCTGAGGTCGATCCGCTGTCCCCCGCGGTGCAGTCTGCCGCGTTTGGCCTCGGTGCCCGGCGCTGCACAGCGCAGGAGCAGGTTCTGCGCGAGGAGGCCGCGTCGCTGGAGGCAGCCACCCGCAAGGCTGGGGCGAGCGGGCTGTTTCCCTACTACCAGGTGCTGGTCGCGGACTGCGCATACCGGACCGGCGACTGGGGGGTTGCGGGAGAGAAGATTGCCGAGGCGATCGAGGGCGCGGAGGAGTCGGGCCAGCTGGGCTCGCTCTCGATCGCACTGGTGATCGCCGCCCGCACCTACGCAGCCCGCGGTGAGGAGGATTCGGCTCGCGCAGCGGTCGAACGGGCCGTCGAGCTGGCCGGCCCACGTGGCTACGGCAACCCGTTTGTCTGGGGCAAGGCGGCGCTCGGGTTCCTCGAGCTCTCGCTCGATCGCCCCGCCGACGCGATCGTCGAGCTCGAGCCCGTCGAGCGATTGCTCGAGCTTGGAGGCCTCGAGGATCCGCTGATCATTCCCTGGGCGCCGGACCTGGCCGAGGCGTACTCGCGGGCGGGGCGAAGCGGAGACGCCAAGCGGGTCGCCGCGCGGCTCGGCGAGCAAGCCGAGCGCAACGGCACGCCTCTGGCGAAAGCCCTCGCCGCCCGTTGCGAGGGGCTGGTCGCAGGAGGCTCCGGTGGTGGCGCGTTCGAGCGCTCGATCGACCTGCACGACGAGGCGGACTCGCCGTTCGAACGGGCCCGCACGATGCTCGTCTATGGGGCCGGCCTGCACCGGGCGCGCCGCCGGGTCGAGGCTCGCGAGCGGTTGCGGGAGGCGCTGGAGGTATTCGACGGCCTCGGGGCGCGGCCCTGGGTCGACCGAACCCGGGCCGAGCTGCGCGCCGCGGGGGCGGTCAAGCGCGAGCGCGTCTATCGCTCAGATGAGCTCACCGCGCAGGAGATTCGGGTCGCGCTCGCGGTCGCCCGAGGAGCCAAGAACCGCGATGTGGCGGCAGAGCTGTTCCTGAGCCCGAAGACAGTCGAGTTCCATCTCGGCCGCGTCTACCGAAAGCTCGACATCCACTCTCGCGCCGAGCTGGCGACGATGGTCGCCGAGGGCCGCATCGAGCAGTCCGACTGACGGTCGCCGCCCAGTCCTCCGCGTCGCGGTAGTAGCTCAGGAAGGTCCCCTCGAGATGTCATCGTGGCTGCGGATTGCGAACACCTCGTGCGCGGCGCCGGCCTTGACGATCGGGTCCACCGATCCCTCGAAGGCAACCGTCATCTGCCTGCCGTTGACATCGACGTCCCGCACCCCAGGGAGTGCCCGGAACTCCTCGGCCGGAGCCGGGTCCCGAACTCGATCTCCAACCGCTGGACCGCTACTGCCCGCAAGTTGTCAAGCGAGTCGACCACCACCAGGCGCCCCTCGCGCAGCACGGCGACGCGGTGGGTGACGCGCTCGACCTCCGAGAGAGTGTGCGAGGAGAGAAACACGGTGCGGCCCTGCGAGCTGACCTCGCCGAGCAGGTCGTGGAAGCTCTGCTGGACCAGCGGGTCGAGCTCGCGATCGGCTCGTCGAGGATCGGCAGCTCGGGCCGCGCTCGACCTCGAGATCGAGGTCGAAGAGGCCGTGGCCGCAGGCGTAGTCTTTGGAGAGGCCCTCGGTGTGAATTGCAGCGGTCTCGCTCATTGGAGAGCCTCGCCAAGCTGATCGTATCCGTCACCGGATGACGACCCCGAGGTCTAATCTGTCGGCGTGACCGAGCCGACCCTGCGCGCGGTTCTCGCGGTGATTGCCGCGTATCACATCCTCACGGGCGCCCTGGCGCTGATCGCGCCCGATACTTTCTTCCACCAGATCGGCCGCTACGGGATCGAGAACAGCCACTACGTCGGCGACGTTGGCGCATTCACGATCGCCTTCGGCGTCGCCCTGGCGATCGCCGTGGTCCGTCCCTCCTGGCGGGTCCCGATCCTCGGGCTCGGGGCGCTTTGGTACGGCTTCCACGCTCTCAACCACGCCTTCGATACCGGCGAGGCGCGCAGCGAGGCGCGCGGTTGGACCGACACCGTGTTGCTCGCCCTCGGCGCCCTCGCCGCCGTCTGGCTGGCGCGGGTGTCCGAGCGGCTGGCGGCCGAAGGGGGCCGCGGGGCCGGGGATAGGATCGGCCGATGAGGGTCTTCCTCGCAGGGGCCGGTGGCGCGATCGGGCGCTCGCTGCTCCCCAAGCTGATCGCGGCCGGCCACCAGGTCACCGGCCTGAGCCGCTCCGAGGAGCGCGGCGGGCAGATCAGTGACGCGGGAGCCGAGCCGCTTGTCTGCGACGTCTTCGATGCCGAGGCCCTGACGCGGGGAGTCGCGGCGGCCGAGCCCGAGGTCGTCGTCCACGAGATGACCTCGCTTCCCGACCGGATCGACCTTCGCAACCCCGAGTACGCCCCCAACAACCGGATCCGTCGCGAGGGCACCCGCAACCTGCTCGCCGCCGCCGCGGCGGCCGGGGCGCGACGTGTGATCGCCCAGAGCATCGCCTTCATCTACGCGCCGCAGGGCGACATGGTCAAGGACGAGGAGGCGCCCCTGATGAGCGGCCTGCCCGGCTCTTTCGGCGAGTCGGTCGAGGCAACCGTCAGCCTCGAGCGACAGGTGACCGGGGCAGAGGGGATCGAGGGGCTGGTGCTGCGCTACGGCTGGTTCTACGGTCCCGGAACCTACTTCGGGCTCGACGGCTCCACCGCAGAGGACGTGCGGCGTCGCAGGTTCCCGGTAGTCGGCAAGGGCAGTGGCGTCACCTCCTTCATCCACATCGACGACGCGGCGGCGGCGACCGTGGCCGCGGTGGAGCGCGGCGATCCCGGCATCTACAATGTCGTCGACAACGAGCCGGCCCCGATGAGCGAGTGGGTTCCCGTCTACGCCGGGGCGATCGGAGCGAAGTCGCCCCGCCGCATCCCGGCCTGGCTGGCCAGGCTGGTCGCCGGCAAGCAGGCGGTCGCGATGGCGACCCGGCTGCGCGGCGCATCGAACGCGAAAGCCAAGGCGGGCCTTGGGTGGGAGCCGTCCTTCCCGAGCTGGCGCCAGGGCTTCCGCCAGGGCCTTTCCTAGCCGGTGGCAGACCTCGGCGCGTCGAAGCGGCTCCTGCTCTCCGAGCTGCGCGAGCACTCGCTGGTGATCGGCGAGGTCGTCCTCTCCGGAGGTGACCGTGCCTCCTACTACGTCGACGCCCGCCGAGCCCTGATGCGCCCGGCCGGCTTCCGCGCCGCCGGGGAGCTGATCGCCGCGGCCGCAGTCGAGGCAGGAGCGAAGGCGGTCGGCGGCCCGGTGATGGCGGCGATCCCGCTTGCCTGCGCGGCGATCGCCGTTCCCGGCGGCGATGGCCTGGTCGGCTTCTTCGTCCGCAAGGAGCGCAAGCAGCACGGCCTGCAGCGGTGGGTCGAGGGCGCCGCCAAGCCCGGCGACCGCTGCCTTGTGGTCGAGGACACGGTGACCACCGGCGGCTCGACCGTGGCAGCGATCGAGCTGATCGCAGAGCAGGGGCTCGAGATCGCCGCGGTGCTCAGCGTCGTCGACCGCCTAGCCGGCGGGGGCGCGGCGATCGAGGCAGCGTCGAACGCCCCATACCGGTCGCTGGCGACGATCGACGAGATCTATCCGGACCGGCCGGACCGTTAGGGCTTGCGCGGTGCAACCCGGCGGCGCTACGGTCGCCGGGTGCATCCAGGTTCCCAGCCCAGGGTCGCGACTGCCGCCGACGTCGAGGCGGTCAGCGAAATCTTCGCCGGCGCCTTCTTCGCCGACCCGGTCTGGGGTTGGGCGTTTCCCGATCCCGAGCGCCGCCGCGCCCAGCACAGGGCGCTCTGGGGCCTCTTCGTGGAGAGCGCCCAGCCTCACGATTGGGTCTGGTTGAGCGGCGAAGGCGGCGCGGCGGCGCTCTGGATCCCACCGGGGCGCCCCGAGCTCTCAGCCGAGGACGAGGCGAAGGTCGAGCCGCTGCTGACCGAGCTGCTGGGCGCCGAGCAGGCGGCGATCGTGCTCGAGACCCAGGACCGCTTCGACGAGAGCCACCCCCGGGAGGAGCCTCACTACTACCTCAGCCTGCTCGCCACCCGGCCTGAGCAGCGGGGCAGGGGGGTCGGGATGGGCCTGCTCGCCGACAATCTCGCCTTGATCGACGCCGAGCGGATGCCGGCCTACCTCGAGTCGACCAACCCCGCCAACAACGTCCGCTACGAGCGTCACCGGTTCGTCCAGGTCGGCGAGTTCTCTCCACCCGGCGACGGGCCGCCGGTGGCGATGATGTGGCGGGAGGCGCGGGAATGAACGCGCGAGGCGAGGGCTTCACAATCTTCGAGCGCGGCGATTCGGTCGGGGGTGTCTGGCGCGCCAACACCTATCCTGGGGCTGCCCTGCGCCTCAGGGTTGAGGCGATCAGGGGGGACTTCGATCCCGACCGGGGCGGCTGGACCCTCCAGGCCGATGATGGCCACCGTGACGAGTTCGACTCCTGGTCACGGCCGCCGCCCGCGCGGTCAAGGTGGCCGGCGCAGGAGAGGTGTTGGCACCCGCATCACTTGCCGCCGCTGCGGGGGTCGATGCCGAGCCTCTGGCCAGCAGCGAACTCAAGGGCTTCGGCGACGCGGTCGAGCTCTGCCGGCTGATCCCGAGTTGACCGGCGGGCGCTGATGCGGTTCGAACTGGTCGGAGTGCCCTACACATCGATGGCAGAGCCGGGAGGGATCGTCAGGTCGATCGGCGTCCTGCGGTCAGCCGGCCTAGCCGAGCAGCTCCGAGCTGCCGGCGACGTCGAAGACAGAGGCGATCTGGATCTGATCGAGGGAAGTGGCCAGCGCGGTGGGTCAGGGCTGCTGAATGAGGCAGCGCTGGCGCGCCTCATCGTCGCCACCCGCGAGGCGGTCACCGGGGCCCATGATCGCCACAGGATTCCCCTTCTGATCGGCGGCGACTGCCCGGTTTTGCTCGGTGCCCTCGCCGCGCTTCGCGATCGCCACGGCTCCGCCGCCCTGGTGATGGTCGACGGCCACGAGGATGCCTGGCCACCTCGCTTCTCTCCCACAGGTGAGGCGTCGGACTCCGAGGTCGGTCTGGCGCTCGGTCATTTCGACGCGACGCTGCCTGAGGCGGTCGATCGACTGCTTCCCCTGCTCGAAGCGGACGGGACGGCGATCTTGGGCCCGCGTGACCGCCGCGAGATCGAGGAGCAGGGAGTGGCCTCCCTGGAGGGAGTTGTCGCGTTTTTCTGCGACGACGAGGCGCTGAAGAGCGATCCGGTGACAAGCACGAGAGAAGCGGCGGAGGCCATCCGTCGTGTCTCGCCGGCCTTCTGGCTGCATCTCGACCTTGATGTTCTGGCGACGGACCAACTCGCAGCGATCGACTATCCCCAGCCCGGAGGATTGGGCTGGAACGAATTGAGTGTGGTCGCCGAGACTGCGCTGGGGTCCTCCGGATGCGCTGGTGCCAGCATCGTGATCTACAACCCCGACAGGGACCGCGGCCGCCAGGGAGCGAGGCGGATCGTGAAGTTCGCAGCCGATCTGGTCGAAGCTGCGGGCAGCTGAGATCCCCACCCGCGTCGAGTGCCCGAAAACGGGAGATCGCCATCGGTTTTCGGCCACTCGTCCGAGATTGTGCCGGCGCAGCGCGGTCGCCTGCGACGCTGGGAGGCCCGTCCAGATGGGCCCGGGCCGGCTGCATGCGCTGATCGATGGCGTCTTCGCGATCGCCGTAACCCTGCTGGTGCTCGATCTCCCTCGCCCTGAGGACTCCCACCAGCTGGCTCATGACCTCCTCGAGCACTGGCCCGCCTACCGTTTGGGCGGTGCAGCCCTCCGCGAATACTCAGGGGTCTGGCGCCAAGCCCCTCAGCGGGCCGGATGCCGACCCGTACTTCTTCGACCCGTACTTCTTACTCGTCGGGCTTGGAGGCGGACTCGTCGGAGGTTTCCGGAACGGCCTCGGGCTCCGAGACGACCTCCGCCTCCGGTGGTGGGGTGATCTCCTCCTCGTCCTTCCCTTCGAGGGCGTCCCTGAACCCGCGGAAGCTCTTACCCAGCGAAGCCCCCACATCGGGAAGGCGCTTCGGGCCGAGGACCAGCAGGGCGACAATCAGCACGACGACCAACTCGAGAGGTCCGATCTGGGGAGTCACGGTCTCTAATCGTAGCTCCGGGGCCTAAAGCCCCCGCGAGTTTCGCCTACTCCGACAGTCCCACGCCTTCGAGGGCGGCGGCCCTTACCCTTATGAGGAACGCGCCTTTGGACACCCCGCCCGACTGCTTGCACGCGACCGCGTTCTTGCGTGTGATTTCGGAAGCGGGTGCCGAGGACGACGACCGGTCTCGATCGCCGTTTATCTCTCCCTTATCTGGGCGGGCTAGCCTCGCCCCCGCGACAGCTGGATCGCCGTGCCTCGAAGCACTCGGCGAAGCACTCGGCGGCCGGAAGCACTCGGCCGTTTCGACCAACCATGAACGCCAAGCACAGAAATCTGATCGCGCCCGCCGTAATCCTCGGCCTTCTCTTCCTGGCGGTCGCCGTGATCTACGTCGCCGAGCCGGCGAGCTCGCTGCCATCCTTCTTCCCCGGCCACGAATCCGGTTCCAGCCACCATCACGTCAAGCACGGGATCGCCGCCGTCGTGGTCGCCGCCGGCTGTTTCGTGTTCGCCTGGTTCCAGAGCGGGCCGAGCGAGCGGAGCGGGCCGGGGATGACCACCTCCGCCTAGCCAGACGAAGGCACTCGGGCTCGGCTCCTCCAGATAGCGTCCACGCGCAATGGACCCAATCTCCTACTTTCAGGCAATCGTGCTCGGCCTCGTGCAGGGGATCGCCGAGCCGTTCCCGATCTCGAGCCTCGGACACGGGGTCGTGCTCCCCTCGTTGTTCGGCTGGAACATCCACCAGAACGACGACTACTTTCTCGCCTTCCTGGTTGCGACACACTGCGCCACGGCGGCCGTGCTGTTCGCGATCTTCCGGAAGGACTGGATGCGCATCCTCAGGGGAATGGGGCGCTCGCTGCGCGACCGCCAGATCCGGCCCGATGACAGCGACGCCAAGCTCGGCTGGCTGCTGGTGGTGGGGACCGTTCCGGCCGGGTTGCTCGGACTCTTGCTCGAGCACAAGCTTCGCTCGCTGTTCGCATCGGCCTCGACCGCCGCTGCATTCCTGATCCTCAACGGAGTCCTGCTGCTGATCTTCGAGCGCTTCCGGCGCCGCCCTCCACGGGCCGGCGACTACCTCGGAGACTCCGACAGCCGCATAGCCGAGCTCAGCTGGCGCGAGGCGTTCGGCGTCGGCGTGGCGCAGGCGGCGGCCCTCATACCGGGCATATCGCGCTCGGGAATAACCATGGGGGGAGGGCTGTTGTTCGGACTCTCCAACGAGGATTCAGCCCGCTACTCGTTCCTGCTGGCGACGCCGATCATCGCCGCCGCCGGCCTGCTCAAGCTTCCCGATCTGCTCGGCTCCCAGGGCAACGGCGTCCGAGGACAGGCCCTGGTCGGCGCGGTCTGCGCGGCCCTGGCGACCTTCGTGGCCGTCAAGTTCCTGTTGCGTTTCTTCGAGACGAACCGCCTCACCCCCTTCGGGATCTATTGCATCGCCATGGGTCTCACCTGCACCGTGGTCTTTGCCCTTTAGTGCCATCCGCTAGCTTCGAGCCGTGACCCAGGGTCAGAGTCCCCCTCACGTCGCCCGCCTCCGTGCCCCGGCATTCGCAGCCGCCGTCCTGGTCCTGCTTGCGGTCGGATCCGCCGCTCCGTCCCAGGCGCCGGCGAAGCAGAGGCGCTGGCTGCCCAAGCCGACCACCAGGGCCTGGCAGTGGCAGCTGCAGGGCAGGGTCAAGACCCGTTTTCACGCCAGCGTCTATGAGATTGACGGCTTTGACACGCCGAAGTCAAAGGTGCGCCAGCTCCACCGCCAGGGGCGCAGGGTGATCTGCTACCTCGACGTGGGCAGCTGGGAGAGATACCGGCCGGACGCCAAGCGCTTCCCCCGGCCGGTGATCGGCCGCAAGTACTCGGGCTTTCCGGACGAGCGCTGGCTCGACATCCGCCACTTCCACCGGTTCGCCGGGATCCTCAAGCGCCGCTTCGCGATGTGCGCTCGCAAGGGTTTCGATGCCGTCGAGCCAGACAATCTTGCCGGCTGGGAGAACCGGACCGGCTTCCCGATCTCCGCCGGGGCTCAGCTGCGCTTCAACCGCTGGGTGGCGCGCGCCGTCCACCGCCACGGCATGTCGGTTGCGCTGAAGAACGACGGTCGCCAGGCGATGAAGCTGGTCAGAAACTTCGACTTCGCGGTTGTCGAGCAGTGCTTCCAATACCACGAGTGCGGCGCCTACAGGACGTTCATCCGGCATGGCAAGGCGGTGTTCGAGGCCGAGTACGAGATTCCCAAATCGAGGTTCTGCAGCGCCGCCCGGAAGATACGATTCAGCGCTATTCGCAAGAGCTATGACCTCTTCGCCCGGCCCTGGCAGCCTTGCCGGCGCGCGGGGCGCCCTTGAGCAACGTAGGGTCGAGGACAGCCTGGCGGCTTTGAGGGCTTGCTCCGTGTCAAGAAACGACGTGAAGTGAGTGACCTTGCCGTCTCGAAACGTCCAGAGATAGACCAAGGCCATGTCGAACTCGATGCCGGTGTGCCGCGACTTCGACCGCGCTCGGTGGATGGAGACGAGGCGATCACCCCCACCGACGATTTGCTCCAACTCGACAAGCAGCCACTCCGAACCCTCGATCCGGCGTTGCGCCGCCCGGACACACGACCGGCAAACCGCGATGGTCTCTCGTCATCGCTAGCCGTTGGAGTCGGGCCGCGAGAGTGGCACGAAGCGACAACGCATGTACCCGTCACGTACCCCTGAGCGATGAGGCGGCTGAAGGCGCTCAAAAAGCCCTGCAAACTTCGCAACGCCCCGAGCAGGATTCGAACCTGCGGCCTACTCCTTAGGAGGGAGTCGCTCTATCCAAGCTGAGCTATCGGGGCAGGCGCATTGCAATGCGCTTTGCTCGATCCTAGCGGTGAGGTCGAGTGCCCCAAAGGTACGTGAGAGGTACAGCTCAGGCACCAGAGCCCCGCATTCTTCCCCGAATATCGGACCGAGCTCCGCGAATCAGATCTTCAGCTGAGCCAGTGCCGCTGAGCTGGTCCCCGAGGAGTCTTCCCATGTTCTTCAGCGCCACATCCGGCACAGCGAAGAACGTGGAGATCGTGCGGCGGGCCATGGAAGCCGTGCTCCGCCAGCCGAAGCCCGACTGGAAAATCATCGGAGCCCTCTATCACCCCGATCATGAGTTGGTGTCGATGGTCGATCAGCTCGAGGGCGGGGTTGCCGAGGGGGGGCGGGGCTACCGCGATTGGCGGGCCAGCATCGATGAGACCTGGGAGCGGTGGGAGGGCAAGCTCGAGCAGGTTCGGAGCGTTGACCGAGATCGAGTCCTGGTCGACTGCACGTTCACGGGCACCAGCAAGCTCGGCGGTGTGCCCGTCGAAGAGGCCGTAACGACGATCGTCACCGTTCGGGAGTGGAAGATCGCCCGCTCCGAGGTATTCCTCTCGCGCGAGGAAGCAATCGAAGCCGCTGGAGCGGTGGAGTAGCCGAATCCCAGTACCTAGCGGAGAAGGCGCCTACCGGAGTCGACCGGTTTGAACGGCTCTTGCACGCCGCTGCCGGTTGGCACTCTTGACTCTCGACGGCATTTGAATAGCCACCAACATCAGCAAGACTTTGCAGGCGATGTCGCAGGCGAACGTGGAGGTTGTGCGCCGTAGCCTTGAAGCCTTCCAGCGAGGGGGACCCGACGCGATGCTCGACCTGTTTAGCGATGACGTCATCACCTACCGCGCTGATCCGGACGGAGCGACCTTCGACGGCAAGGCGGGATTCCGCGACGCCGCTGCCGACTGGACGGAGGATTTCAGCGAGTGGCAGGTGCTTCCCCAGGAGTTCACCGATCTGGGTGAGCGGGTCCTGGTTCGGGTCCGCCAGGTAGCTCAGGGGAGAAGCAGCGGCGTCCGTGTGGACGAGGACTACTGGTTCCTCTTCGAGCTAACCAGCAGCAAAGTCTCGAAGCTCAGCTTCTATTCCAAGCACACGGAAGCCCTCGAAGCCGCCGGGCTTCAGGAGTAGCGCTCTCACCCGTTGCACCTTGCCCCCTTCCTCCCTCCTCGATCAGCGACCCTGCCCGCTCGCTGCCTACCGATTCGCCCCCAGCTACCACTCGCTTGCTACCAATCAGCTACCGATTGTCAGCGGGGCGGGCTTTCCCAGGCGTGAGTCGCCATGCGTGGCGATCCGCGCCACAAGCGGGGTTCGGCCCATAATGTCGCGGTTTGTCGCGGTCTGACGGGGAGACCGAATGAGTCTGGGGCGGCCTGGTTCTTAACCTGCGACCGCCTAGTCCCGAGTCCTCGGAAGATCCAGCCGAGGCTTCTCCAGTGGCGTATTGCAGGTGCCTGCCAACCGAGATGTTGGAACGAATTGGAACTAGATTGGAACCAAGGTCTCAGACCCCTGGGCGTGGCTCGCCTCTAAGATTGGCTCTACAGAGCCGATCTTGTGAAGGTGAGCGACGGGACCCGAACCCGCGATCGCCTGGACCACAACTCCGAAGATCGTGGCGCTGGGGGGGCTTGCCGTGCTGGGTGAGGCCCTTTCAGGTCACCTCAGTTAGGCCCGCTTCTCTCAGTTTGGGACCACGGACGGGACCACAGGCACCCGGTATCGCTTCTCGTCCAAAGCGGTAGTCGGATCTACGGGACGACCGGTCAGTTGATCGCGCTCGCTCGGCGCAGTCCCTTGGTGCGGCCTTTGTACTGATCGAAGCTGCGGGATTGATCGGCTGCTCGGACGGTGCCGCCCGCGTAGGCTGACCCAGTGAAGCGCGTCCTTGTCGATCACTACGGCGGGCCCGAGGTCTTGAGGGTGGTGGAGGACGATGATCCCCAAACGGGTCCGCGGGAGGTCCGCGTCAGGGTTCTGGCCGCCGGGGTGTCGTTCACCGATGCTCAGCTGCGCGCCGGTACCTATCTCGGCGTGCCGAAGCCGCCGTTCACGCCGGGCTACGAGCTCGTCGGCGTCATCGACAAGGTCGGCCCGGGCTGCTCGAGGCTGCGAGAGGGAGACCAGGTCGGCGTGCTGACGGTGTGGGGCGCCTACGCGGAGCGCGTCTGCGTCCCGGAGGCGAACGCGGTCGAGGTGCCCGAGGACCTCGACCCCGCAGAGGTCGTGGGCCTCGTCCTCCCCTACATGACCGCCTACCAGCTTCTTCACCGCACCGCGATGGCGAAGAGTGGCGAGACGGTGCTCGTGCACGGCGCGGCCGGCAGGGTCGGCACGGCGGTCCTCGAGCTCGGAGCGCTGGCCGGGCTTCGCCTCTATGGGACCGCTTCGGCTCGTGACCGCGCTGCGGTGGAGCGGCTCGGCGCGGTTGCAATCGACTACCGCAGCGAGGATTTCCTGGCGCGGATGCGAGAACTCCCCGGGAAAGGCGCCGACGTTGTGCTCGACGGGCTCGGCGGCGCGCTGTCGCTTCGCTCCTTCCGCGCGCTGCGGCCCGGCGGAAGGCTTGTCGTGTTCGGCCACTCCTCCACGCTCGTGAACGGGCGCAAGAGCTGGCGAGGGTGGATCGAGTGGTACGCGGCAACCGCGACGGTCGGACTTTGGGGCCTGCTCTCGCCCCGCCGGCGGGTGCTCGCCTACCGGATCCAGAAGCTGCGCGACCGCCACCAAGTGCTTCCCTTGGGTTGGGGTCCACGGGCGCTTCCCGTGGGTGGAGGTCCCTGCAACCCGGATTGGTTTCGGGAGGACTTCCTCGCGCTGCTCGAGCTGCTTCGCCGTGGCGAAATCCACCCGGTCGTGGCCGAACGCCTGCCGCTGTCCGAGGCTCGTCGAGCACACGAGTTGCTCGAGCGCTCGGCGGCGACCGGAAAACTCATGCTCGTGCCATAAGGCGACGAGGGCGCTCGCCCTTGCCGTTGCGGACGAGGAGCGCCCCGCGCCTTGCGCCGACTTCGTTAGCCGCTGCCACGCGATAGGGGAAGTGATGGATGCCTATACGAAGCCTTCGAGCAGCGAGGCCGCTCGAGTAGCGCCAGCGAAGGCATGTCGGCCGCAGGCGGCACGCGGTCGTACACGCTGCCGGTGCTACGGGTTTCACCCAGGACAGGGGGCGGCGTTTCCCAGATACAGCGTCGGCGCCGTGCTGCGACCATCTTGAGGCGTGACTACAGATGAGGGACCTTTGGCGGGTCCGGAACCCAGGCTCCGTCGCACGTCGGCTTTGAGCAAGTCATGGCGGGCGGCGGTCGAGCACAGGGCGCTGATCCTGGCGGGCTTCGCCATCGTCGCACTGGCAGCCGGAGGACTGCTGCACCTGGCCGGCCACGGCGTTGCGGGCGACAACGTCTGGCGGGTGGCGGTGGCATTGCTCGCTGCCGAGCTTGGCTACGAGGTCGGGCGCACTATCAGCGTCGAGCGCAACATGGGCGTCGACACGATTGCCCTGGTCGCGATGGTCGGTTCGCTCGCCCTCGGACAGGAGCTCGCGGGACTGATCGTTGGCCTCATGTTCTCGGGAGGCTCGGCGCTCGAGGACGTTGCGTCGACGCGGGCGCGACGCGAGCTGACCGCCCTGGTCGAACGTGCGCCGAAGGTCGCCCAGCGGCGGACCGAGGACCGGATAGAAGAGGTGCCCGTTGCGGAGGTCGTCGTAGGGGACGTCGTGGTGGTGCGTACCGGCGAGGTAGTCCCGGTGGATGGAGCGGTCCAGAGCGCAGAAGCGGTCGTCGACACGAGCACGCTAAGTGGAGAGCCGCTCCCGCTGACGCTGGCCCGCGGCCAGCCGCTGCTGAGCGGCAGCGCGAACGCTGGCGCGCCCTTCGATGTTCGGGCCGAGCGGCCTGCGGCGGAAAGCGCCTATGCGGCGCTGGTGCGCCTCGTTGAGCAGGCGCAATCGCAACGTGCCCCGTTTGTCCGCATGGCGGATCGCTATGCCGGATTCTTTCTGCCCGCGACCCTGCTCCTGGCCGGCGCAGCCTGGGCGCTAAGCGGCGATGCAATTCGCGCCTTGGCGGTGGTCGTGGTCGCCACGCCATGCCCGTTGATCCTCGCGGCGCCGATCGCTCTCGTCTCGGGCCTTTCCCGTGCGGCCCGCACCGGCATCATCGTCAAGGGTGCAACAGCGATCGAGACCCTCGGTGAAGCGCGCACCGTCCTCTTCGACAAGACCGGCACGCTGACCGTCGGAACTCCCGAGCTGCGCGAGGTCGTCACCCGCGACGGCTTTCAGGCCGCGGAGCTGCTGCGGTCGGCCGCCTCCGTTGATCGGATGTCGGCTCACGTCCTCGGTGAGGCTCTCGTACGCGCTGCTGAGGACGCCGAGCTGAGGCTCAGCGTTCCCACGGATGTCCACGAAGACCCTGGGCAGGGCATCCGGGCCAAGGTAGGGGGCCACCTCGTCGCAGTCGGAAGCAGAGCCTTCCTGCGGGCCAGCGGGGTACCAGCAGACGAGCTCGCCTCGGCAGCCGTTCTCACGGGCCGCGGCTCGGGGGAAGCGCACGTTCTCGTCGGGGTCGATGGCCATGTCGCTGGGGTGATCGTGATGGTGGACGAGTTGCGGCCGGACTCGGATCGCATCGTCGAGCGGCTACGCGCCGAGGGGGTGCGGCACGTTGCAATGGTGTCCGGCGACCGCCGCTCGGTCGCCGAGCGGATCGGGCGCGAGCTCGGGGTCGATCGGGTCTACGCTGAGCAGACCCCCGAGCAGAAGGTCGAGGTCGTCCGCACGCTTCGCGCCGATCCGAGCTTGTCCCCGGTCGTCATGGTCGGAGACGGCATCAATGACGCGCCGGCCCTCGCGATCGCAGACATGGGCATCGCGATGGGAGCGGCCGGCGCAACCATCTCCTCCGAGACGGCGGATGCCGTGATCACAGTCGATCGAGTTGACCGCGTTGCCGACGCTCTGCATTGCGGCCGCCGTGCGCTCTTCATCGCTCGCCAAAGCGTCCTCGTAGGCATGGGCCTGAGCCTTGTGGCGATGGGAGTCGCGGCAGCGGGCTACCTGCAGCCCGTTGCCGGTGCCCTGTTGCAGGAGGTGATCGACGTGGCCGTGATCCTCAACGCGTTGCGTGCGCTGCGTGGCTGACCGTTTCCAGGGATCCGTGCGCGACGAACGACGACATCTTCCAGATCCGCGCTATTCAGTAGTTGTCAGGCTCCTGGGACCCCTTGTTGTGTCCCTCGATGGTCCGCCTCGGTGAGGCGAACCACGGCGACATCGCGTGGGGCGCCTTCCGGTTCGCGCGATAAGCAATCGCCGAAGACGACTTACCGAACTGCGCGCCGCGTTGACGACGTAGGTCGTCGGACTGCTTAGGAGGGAGTCGCTCTATCCAGCTGAGCTATCGGGGCTCGATCCGAGTCTACGGCTCTATCAAGCGGTTTCCAGGCTAACCACGCTGGCGGCCTCGGCGGCGTCGACCCTGGCCCCGGGGCTTGTCTGCCCATGTCTGCCCAATGCGCCAAGCACGCCCCCAGTCGAGGCTGGTGCTGCCATCACCGCGCGAGCGGCTCCCCACCGCTCCCTCGTCAGATCCGGGAGACTTAGAGCGACTTCGGACCGGGGGAAACAGATGGATAGCTCCCAGCACAACACGATCGTCAACTTCATCTGGGGCATCGCCGACGACGTGCTGCGCGATCTCTACGGTCGTCCTGGGCCAAGACGAGACCACAGAACTGAGTCGAGATGCGCTCCTCGGCCACCATCAGCGAGCTGAGCGCGAAGTAAGGAGGGTGCGATCCCGTCCTCGAGCGCCGCCCAGTCCTCGGGATCGCGTGTAGATCGACTTCCTGAACCGCCCAGTGCGCGTACTCCCAGTCGTTGTACAGCTGCTGGGGTCCTTGAGCTGAAGCGTCATTACCTATCCCCCCATCGCCATCCGGGGGGTCGATTCGGATCGGCGGGCCCTTCCCTCACCACGCGGAAGAAGGAGCGAAAGCAAGCCAGCCGCGAGCAGAAAGGCGGCCGATGCCCAGAGACAAGCGGTCAAGCCTTGCCACTGGTAGAGCAACCCCGAGAGGATCGTGCCGGCTAGGCGTCCACCGGCGTTTGCCATGTAATAGAAGCCGACGTTCATCGCCACCTTGTCGTGCTCCGCGTAGGACAGGATCAGGTAGGAGTGGACGGCGGAGTTCATCGCAAAGACGACGCCGAAGATGATCAGGCCGACGATAATCACTGCGGTCGGGTCGAAATCCGCCGAAAGCGCAATGGCGATAGCCGCCGGGAAGACCGCGAGTGCAAAGGCCAGCCAGGTTGCCGTCCGCCCGTCGGGCTCCCTGTGGTGTTCGGCGGAGCGCCGGCGCACGAATCCGGGAGCAGAGGCCTGCACCGCGCCGTAGCCGATTACCCAGATCGCGAGGAAGGTTCCAACCTCCCAGAAGCTCCAGCCGAGAACGTTGTAGAGGAAGACGGGCAGGCCGACGACGAACCAGACATCGCGAGAGGCGAAGAGGAAGACGCGGGCGCCCGCGAGGACGTTTATCGCACGGTCGTTGGAGAACATGTGCTTGAAACGCGCCGCCGCGTCCGGTCGGCCGAGGCCCCCGTGCATCAGCGTGGCCGTGACGATCAACGCAGTGAGCACCATCGCGGCGAGGCAGATCAGCGCGGTATGAAAGCCGACGACCGTCAGCAACAGGCCTCCGAGGAAGAAGCCGACGCCCTTGATCGCGTTCTTTGAGCCGGTGAGGATCGCGACCCAGCGATAGAGCGAGGACTCCGAGTCCTCGGGCACGACGAGCTTGACGGCGCTCTTGGAGCTCATTTTGGTCAGGTCCTTGGCGATTCCCGAAAGCGCTTGAGAGATCATCACGTAGGGGACGACAAGCCAGGCTTGGGGCGCGAAGCCGAGCATGCTGAGCGCGAACACCTGGATCGTCAGGCCCATGAACAGGGTCGTCTTCAGCCCGCGCCGCGCCGCGACAAAGCCGCCGACAAGGTTGGTGACGATCCCGAAGAATTCGTAGAAGAGGAACAGCGAGGCGACCTGAAAGGGGGTGTACCCGAGCTGGTAAAAGTAAAAGAGGACCAGCATCCGAGTCGCGCCGTCGGCGAGCGTGTCCGTCCAATAAGCTGCGGTGACAAGGATGTAGTTCCGCAGATCGCCCTGGCGCTTCGATTGGGTCGTCGAGGTTGGCGTAGCGGGGGGCAGCACCTCAGTCATGGACTCGCCTTGTTCGGCAGGCTGAGCGCGACCGCGCGAGCGAGCTCGACGAGGCGGTTCGCGTAGCCCCACTCGTTGTCATACCACGCCAGGATCTTCACCTGCGTCGAGTCGGTAACCATCGTCGAGAGACCGTCGACGATCCCGGAGCGCGGATCGTTCAGGTAATCGATCGAAACGAGAGGTCGCTCTTCATAGCCGAGGATGCCGGCCAGGGGGCCGTCGGCGGCAGCCTCTAGCAGTCCGTTGATCTCCTCGACCGTGGTCGGCCGGGTGACCTCGAATACGCAGTCTGTCAGCGAGGCGTTGAGTAGCGGGACGCGCACCGCGAGCCCATTCAGCCTGCCTTCCAGCTCCGGGAAGATCAGTCCGATCGCGGTTGCAGAGCCGGTCGTGGTCGGGATCAGCGAAAGACTGGCGGCACGGGCACGTCGCAAATCCTTGTGGGGAGCGTCGACGACCGTCTGGGTGTTGGTCATGTCGTGGAGGGTCGTGATGGACCCCCGCTGGACGCCGATCCCCTCGTGGATCACCTTGACCACCGGCGCGAGGCAGTTGGTCGTGCAGGAGGCGGCGGTGAGGAGATCGTGGGTCTCGGGCTCGTAGCGGTCGTCGTTGACCCCTACGACGACATTCAGTGCCCCCTTCTTCACCGGTGCCGCAACGATGACCTTGCGAACCCCGTTCTCGAAGTAGGACTCCAGCGCCTCGCGCGTCCGGAATCTTCCAGTGCACTCGAGCACGACCTCGACCCCGAGATCGCACCAAGGCACTGCATCAGGTTCGGCGGCGCTGCTGTAGCCGAGGCTGGCACCCGCTACCTCGAGCGTGTCGCCCTCTCCTTTCACATCCTCAGACCAGCGCCCATGAACGGAGTCGAAGGTCAGCAGATGGGCCGACGTAATTGCGTCGCCCTTGAGCTCGTTGACATGAGCGAAGCGAAACTCGGGCCAACCCCAGGCAGCCCTCAGAGCCAACCGCCCCATCCGGCCAAAGCCGTTGATCCCAATGCCTGTGCTCACCCGGCGGGCACCACGGTGGGTGGGGTATCCGGCACAAACCAACGGGGCCTAAGCCACAGCGCCAGATAGACCAAACTGACGAGCACCGGGACCTCGATCAGCGGTCCGACGACTCCCGCGAGGGCCTGTCCCGAGCTGGCGCCCCAGATCCCCACCGCGACCGCAATCGCCAGCTCGAAGTCATTCGAGGCGACCGTGAAGGCGAGGGTTGCGGTCCGCGCATAGCCCAATCCCATGGCGTGGCCGACAACGAACCCGAGCGCCCACATGCCGGCGAAGTAGACGAGCAGGGGCAGCGCGATCCGCGCGACCGTCAGCGGGTCGGCCGTGATCCTGTCTCCCTGGATGGCGAAGAGGAGCACGATCGTGAACAGCAGGCCGTAGAGCGTGAGCGGCGCGATGCGAGGGATCACCGTCGACTCGAACCACTCGCGCCCGTGCCTACGCAGGCCCCAGCGACGCGTGAAGAAGCCCGCCGCCAGCGGAATGCCCAGGAAGATGAGGACCGTTCGGGACACCTCCCAAATGCTGATCTGGAACCCCTGCGTGTCGAAGCCGAGCAGGTCCGGCAGGGCGTTCAGGTAGAACCAGCCCAGAAGCGAGTAGGCGAGCACCTGGAAAATGGCGTTGAAGACAACGAGAATTGCGGCGCGGTCCGTGTCACCGCCGGCAAGGTCATTCCAGACGAGCACCATGGCGATGCAGCGAGCCAGACCAACGACGATGACCCCGGTGCGGTAGGCAGGCTCATCGGCTAGGAACAGCCAGGCCAGCGCGAACATGAATGCCGGCGCCACGACCCACGAAAGAAACAGCGAGACGCCGAACATCCGCCCGTCGCCCCGCATTTTCCCCATGTCCTCGTAGCGGACCTTCGCGAGGACCGGATACATCATCAACAGCAGGCCGGCCGCGATCGGAAGCGAAACGGTTCCGACCTGAAGGCTGTCGAGGAGGTCGTTGACGCCCGGCACCAGCGATCCAAGCGCAAGGCCGGCGGCCATCGCAAGCGCGATCCACAGCGGCAATAGGCGGTTGAGCATCGAGAGACGCTGCAGGACCGCCGATTGGTCGGCGCCTGGTGTACCCGTCTCCCGCACGGCCGGAAGCATAACATTGACAAGAGTGATTACAATCGGCTAACATCTATATAGATGAACGTCGATGCACGGAGAAGGAGTGCAAATGAGTTCAAGCCCGACGGCGCCACTTGAGCTGGCGCCGAAGCAGAAGCGGCCGAAGGGCGAGGTCTGCTGCGAACCGGTCGTCTACCCAGATATAGAGCGCGACGAGGCGGAACGCATGGCGGAGGTAGCCAAGGCGCTGGGGGATCCGGTCCGGATGCAGCTCGTGGATGTACTGCGGAAGCACGCCGGAAAGGTGTGTGTTTGCGAGCTGGTCCCGCTCTTCGATCTCTCACAGCCGACGGTCTCGCACCACCTGAAGAAGCTCCGCGACGCGGGCATCGTCGGCAGCGAGCGAGAGGGGCTGTGGGCCTACTATTACGTCAAGCCCAAGGCACTGAAGGAGCTGTCGCGGTGGCTGGGTTAGGCACTAGCGCCCCTGAAACAGACGCCGGCGGCTGCTGTTCCCCGGCGGCTACGGAGACATGCTGTGAGCCTGAGGCCAAGAGTGAGTGCTGCGGGCAGGGCGCGGACTGCGGCTGTTCGGCCGGTGCCACCCCTCTGACCGAGAAGGAGATGAAGATGAGCGATATGGCCGATGTCCGAGAAGTCGTACGCGAGCGTTATGCCGCCGCAGCCACGGCGGCCACCCCCGGAGGGTCCTGCTGCTCGGACACCGCTGTGATCACCGACGAGCAGCGCAAGGCCTTCGGCGCCCGTCTCTATGCGTCCAGCGATCGTGATGTGCTGCCCGAGACCGCCCAGCTTGCCTCGCTCGGCTGCGGCAATCCGACCGCGGTGGCCGAACTCCACAAGGGTGAGACGGTGCTCGACCTAGGCTCGGGCGGCGGGATCGATGTGCTGCTCTCGGCTCAAAGGGTCGGCCCGACCGGGATGGTCTACGGCCTCGACATGACCGACGAAATGCTCGAGTTGGCGCGCCACAACCAGCACGAGGCTGGCGTGGAGAATGTCGAGTTCTTCAAGGGCACGATCGAGGAGGTTCCGCTGCCAGAGAACTCGGTGGACGTGATTATTTCCAACTGCGTGATCAACCTCTCCGGTGACAAGCCGGCCGTCTTCCGCGAGGCCGCGCGGGTCCTAAAGCCCGGAGGGCGCTTCGCGGTCTCGGATGTTGTCGCCGATCCGGACATGGACGAGGCCACCCGCCGCGACATGCAGCAGTGGACAGGCTGCATAGCCGGAGCCCTCACCCGAGACGACTTCGAGAGCGAGTTGGCTGCTGCGGGGTTCGAGGCCGTCGAGGTCCAGGAAACGCACCGCGTTCACCAGCAGGCCGCCTCGGCCATCGTTCGCGCACGGATGCCGGCCAGCCGATGAGCGCCTTTGACTTCGTTCCGGACGAACCCGGATCGCCGTCCTAATTTTGGTGGCGCCGGCGCGGCAGGGGTTGCCACGCGGCGCTGCCGTCCGAGGCGGGGTTCTGGGTGATCTTGTGCCGGTGGCTACCGTCGGCGCGCATCAAAAAGATCTCCTCGTCCCCGTCGAGGTTGCTGTCGAAGGCGATCAGCTTGCCGTTGGGTGAGTAGTCCGGCTGCTGGCAGTCGGAGTTCTCCGTATGGGTGAGCTGGTGCTGGCGGCTGCCGTCGGCGCGCATCGTGAAGATCTCCGAGTTGCCGTCGCGGTTGCTCGAGAAGACGATCCGCTTGCCGTTCGGCGAGAAGGACGGCCAGAGGTCGGTGACCCCGGTGTTGTGAGTGAGCTGGCGCTGGTGGCTTCCGTCGGCTCTCATCGTGAAGATCTCCTCGTCCCCGTCGCGGTCGCTGTAGAAGACGATCCGCTTGCCGCTCGGCGAGAAGGACGGGTCTCCGTCGGTGAAAACGGCGTTGTGGGTGAGCTGCTGCCGCCCGAACCCGTCGGTCCCGATCGAGAAGATCTCGAGGTCCCCGTCGCGGTTCGACTGGTAGGCGATCCGGCGTCCGTCGGGCGAATAGGACGGCAGGTTCTCCGCCGTCTGACTCGCGTGCGGCAGTACCTGCAAGCCCTTCCCGCCGACGCCGGTCGTGAACATCCTGTAGCCGTCCTTGTTGCTGACGAAGGCGATCCGCTTCCCGTTCGGCGAAAAGGCTTCCTCGTAGGCGCCGTCGAGGCCGAAGTGGGTTACCTGGTGCACTCGGCGGCCATCCGCGTCCATCGTGAAGACCTCTGTGGTCCCCTTGCGGTCGCTGACGAAGGCGATCCGCCCGTTGCGTCCGGGCAGAGCGGCCCGCGCAGGGAGCAGAGCGAAGCCGAGCACGGCCAGCGCGATCAGTCCCGCTAGCGCCCCAATCGCCAGCCTCCTCCCCGGTTGCATGGACCGAGATTAGATCCGATCGCCTGGAAGGTCAAACCGCCGAGTCGGTAGGATCCATCTTCGTTGGGTCCCCAAAGCGCTCCGCTTCTCGTCCGCGCCGGCCGGCCCCTCCGAGGCAGGCAGCAGTGATGCGAAATGTTCTGATCAAGACGCTGATGGTGGTCGCGCTGGTGGCGTTTTCGGCATCGGCTGCGCTCGGCTGCGGCAGCGGCGGCGACTCCAGCACCTCCGCGACGGCCGCCAACTTCCGGGGAACGGCCGTCAAGCCGTCGAGGCCGGCCCCGCCGCTGCAGTTGAACGACTCCCTCGGGCAGCCGGTCGATCTGCAAAAGCTCGGCGGCAAGGCGGTGCTCGTCACCTTCATCTACAGCCACTGCCCCGACATCTGCCCGCTGATCGTCAGTCACCTGCACACGGCTCTCTCCGAGCTCGGTCCGAAGGCCAAGGACCTGCGGATCGTCGCCGTCTCCACCGACCCCCGCCGCGACACGCCGGCCGCCGTCGCGAAGTTCCTCAGCGATCACCAGATGACCGGCAAGATGCAGTTCCTGATCGGCAGCCGCGCCGCCCTCAGCCGCGCCTGGAAGCACTGGGGCGTGATCGCCAAGGCCGACCCGACCGACCCGGAGTTCGTTGAGCACTCGGCGCCGATCTACGGAATCGACGCCTCCGGCAAGATCGCCACGGTCTACACGCCGCAGTTCAAGCCTTCGCAGATCGTCCACGACGTGCCGCTGCTCGCCCAGCAGTGAGATGCGCCGGGCGCTCCTTCCGGGACTGGCGCTGCTAGCTGTTGCGGCGCTGATCGCGATCGAGGTCGCCACCGATTCCTCCGACCCCGCACCGAAGGCGGCGCCGGCGCTCCCCTCCGAGGTGCTGGTCGGGCCGCGGGCGACCCTCGCGGGGCTGCGGGGGCGCCCGGCGGCGGTCAACTTCTGGGCCAGCTGGTGCGGCCCTTGCAAGCACGAGTCACCCGAGCTCGAGCGGCTCTACCGCACCCTCCACGGCCGCGCCTCGCTGGTCGGCGTCGACTACAGCGACGATGCCTCGAACGCGAGGGCGCTGATCCGCGAGCTCCACCTGACCTATCCCAACCTGCGGGACGGCAGCGGCGAGGTGGGCGACAGCTACGGCCTCACCGGCCTGCCGACCACCGCGATCCTCGACTCGCAGGGCCGGGTGGTGCGGCTGCTGCGGGGCCCGCAGACCGCGTCCAGCGTCCGCAGCGCCCTCCGCTCCGCGCAGTAGTCAGGAGGGGCCGGGCGTGCCGGCCTCCGCGGTCATCCATCGCCGTCGGCGCTCGGTTCCTCCTCACCGGACTCCTCGTAGAGGCTCTCCGAGGCCAGCTCCCGGCCACGCTGGCTCCACAGCTTCACCTCTAGGAAGAGGTCGTCGCCGAAGCCCTCGAGGGCGTCGAGGGCTATCAGGGTGAAGCGGCCGTTCGAGGCCGGCTCCTGATCGACGCTCCGTCCCTCGAGCTCGGCGGTCGCCGCGACAGCTCCCCGCAGCAGCGGGCGGCCCCAGACCAGGGTGACGTCGCCGGCCATCCCGGCCTCGCCCCGCCAGCGGCCGATCACGTCGTCGTTGAGGTCGATCTGCCAGTCCGGGTTGCCTTCGGCGAGAACGTCGGTGAAGTCGGCGCTCGCCCGGAAGTCGGCCGGGTCGCCCTCGGCCGGCTGCATGTAGGAGACGTGGCCGAAGAACTCGATCGGCCCGTCGCCTCGCTCGCCCCTCGCCGTCGCCGGGATCCAGGTCCGCCCTCCCCAGGCCCGCTCCGGGAACCAGTCGATCTCCGCCGGGACCTGAGCATCACCGGGGAGATCGGCAATCGCCTCGCAGGCGGCCCGAAAGTGCTCGCCGAGGCGCTCCGCGAAGCGGCCATGGGGGATCCCGTCCTGGGAGCTGTCGGCGATGAAGCAGGGGATCGGGCGGGGCTCGGGGGCCATCACGCCACCCTACCCTTCGGTCATTTCGCGCAGGTCGGCCGCGGCACGCTCCGGCGGGTAGATGTTGATGTCGACTCCGGTGCTTTGCTCAAAGCCGGCTTTGACGGTGAGCCGGGGAGCGATGTCGATGTGCCAGTGGAAGTGCTCGGCTCCGCGCGGCGCGCTTCGCACCCAGAGGTTGAGCTCGGGGGAGCCGTCAAAGCGGCGGGCCAGGGCCCGCATCGCCCGTCCCAGCATCGACGCCCCTGTCCAGTCGCGCTCAAAGCTGGGCGAGGCGCGCCGCGGCAGCAGTCGCAGCTCGTAGGGCGAACGCGATGCCCATGGGCAGATCAACGCCGCCTCCTCGTCGATCGCCACCAGGCGCTCTCCACGGCGCACCTCCTCGGCGAGGACGTCGGAGAGCAACCCGCCGCCCGCCGTGCGCTCCCGGTAGGCGCCGACCCGTTCGCGCTCCCGCGCTACCGCCGGGGGGACGAAGGGGAGCGCGTAGAGCTGCGCGTGGGTGTGCTCGAGCGAGGCCCCGGCCCCGCCCCCCTCGTTGACGATCAGCTGGGTGCAGGCCGCTTCGGAATGGAACAGCATCCGCTCGCGCCAGGTCTCGAGCGCCGCCCCGAGCTGCTCGTCCGAGAGCTCCGCCATCGAGGTCAGATGCTCCGGGGCGTTGATGATCACCTCGTGCGCCCCCAGCGCAGGGCGGGAGGCGAACAGGTCCGGCTCGGTGGCGCGCGAAGAGGCCCGCAAAGGATCGACCGAGCTTCCGAAGGCGGACTCCGACCCGGCGCCGGCCGGGGTGGGCGGGAGCGCGGCGGAGGCGGCAAGTGCCGGATAGAGGTTGGGGACGACCCTTGTCCTCCAGCCCGGCCCATCGGGCTCGCTGCCGGCCCGGAGCGCGAACACCTCGGGCGGGGTCAGCGACTCGGAGCCTTCGCAAAACGGGCAGCTCTGAGGGCCGTCCGCCGCCGCTCGAAGCGCGCTGAACGATTCGGGCCTCCCGGCGCGGGCGGGGGCGAGGATGGTCCGCGCCCCCGTCAGCTGGTCGATGCGGATCTCGGGGGAGCTCATCGGCGCCCGCCGCTGGTCGAGGCGGCCAGGGGTATCTAGGAGCGCGAGGGCGGGAGGTTTCCCTCGACATCCGGATCGGTATCCGGGGGCGGCGGGGGCGGCGGGTTGGTGCGGGCCGCCGCTGCGGCAACCCGCGCGGCCGCCTCTTCATCGTCGCCCTCCCAGCCGAGGAACGGCTTGATCACGTCCATCGGCAATGGGAAGACGATCGTCGTGTTCTGGTTGCTGCCGATCTCCAGCAGGGTCTGCAGGTAGCGAAGCTGAAGCGAGGCCGAGTTGGTGCTGATGATGTCGGCGGCGTCGGTGAGCTTCTGGGCCGCCTGGTACTCGCCCTCGGAGTTGATGATCTTCGCCCGCCGCTCACGCTCGGCCTCCGCCTGGCGGGCCATCGCCCTCTGCATCTGCTCGGGGATCTCGACGTCCTTGATCTCGACCGCGGTCACCTTGACTCCCCAGGGCTCGGTCGACTCGTCGATGATCTTCTGGAGCTCCTCATTTAGCCGCTCGCGCTCGGAGAGCAACTGATCCAGCTCCGCCTTGCCCAGAACCGAGCGCAGCGCCGTCTGGGAGATCTGGGAGGTGGCGAGGAGGAAGTTCTCGACCTCGACGATCGCCTTATTGGGATCGATCACCCGAAAGTAGGCGACCGCGTTGACACGGGAAGGGACGTTGTCGCGGGTGATCACCTCCTGGGGCGGGATGTTGAGGGTTACCGTCCGCAGGTCGACCCGGACCATTCGGTCGATGATCGGGATCAGCAGGATCAGCCCGGGCCCCTTCAGGGCGATCAGCCGACCGAGCCGGAAGATCACGCCACGCTCGTACTCGCGCAGGATCTTGATCGCTGAGAAGAGGATGATCACGGCGAGGATCGCCAGGACCACAACTACCCCGATCGCCACTTGCATCAGCTATCTCCTTGGTCAGATCCGGTCGCGGATGGGCTCACCAGCAGCGTCAAGCCGTCCACCGATTCGACCCGGACTCTACCCCCCGGGCGAACCCGTCCCTCGCCCCCGGAGAGCCGCGCCCGCCACAGCGCCCCTGAAATGAACACCTGGCCCTCGGGATCGAGTTGGGAGCGGACCTCGGCGCTCTTGCCGACAAGCTCCTCCTGTCCGGCCCGGATCGGCTCCATCCTCGCCCGGGCGGCGCGCTGAACGACGAATAACAGGAGCGCGCCCAGCAGAACGCCGATCCCGATCGCCGCCGGCGGTGCCACGCCCTGGCCGCCGCCGCCGGTGTCGAACAGCAGCAGGCCGGCAAACACCAGGGCGACGATCCCGCCCCCGCCGAGGACGCCGTGCGAATAGACGTGGGCCTCAGCGATGAACAGGCCGATCGCCACCGCCAGCAGCGCCACTCCGGCGAAGGTGACGGGCAGCTGGGCGGTTCCGTAGAGCCCCAGCAGGAGCGAGATCAGGCCGACCACGCCGGGGACGATCGCCCCGGGGCTGAACAGCTCTATGCCGAGCCCAATCAGCCCAACGGTCAGCAGCAGGTAGGCAATCGTCGGGTTGACGATCAATCCCAGCAACTGGTACTGAAGCGGCGTGTCGTGGGAGGAGATCCGGAGCCCGGCGGTGTCGAGCACCTGGGCCTTCGGGCCGTGAACCCGGAATCCGTCGGCCCGCTTCAGCAGCGCCGTCTCGCTCGGGGCGACCATGTCGATGAAGTTCTGCGCCAGGGCCTCGTGGGCGGTGACGTTGATCGCCTTTCGGACCATCCGCTCGCCGAGGTCGGGGTTGCGTCCGTGCGAGGAGGCGAGGGCCCGCATGTAGGCAGTTGCGTCATTGCGGATCTTGCGTCCCAGCACCGCGTCGTTCGAGCCCGGCCCGACCGAGATCGGCGTCGCCGAGCCGATGTTGGTCTGCGGGGCCATCGCCGCCAGGTCGGCCGCCTGGGTTATGTAAACACCGGCCGACGCCGCTCGGGCCCCGTTCGGGCTGACGTAGACCAGCACCGGCATCGGGGCGGCGAGGATGTCGCTAACGATCTCGCGCAGCGAGTCCACCAACCCGCCCGGGGTGTCGAGCCGGATGATCGCCACCTCCGCATGCTGGTCGGCGGCCTGATCGAGGGCATGGCCGGCCCAGGAGGCGGTCGCCGGGGAGATCTCCCCGTTCAGCTCGAACGAGTAGGCGAAGCGCTGCCCTCCAGGGGCGGATCCGGCAGCGGCGGGCCCCAGCGCCGCGAGTGCGGCAAGCGCCATCGCCACCAGTGCCGCGAGCCGAGTCACAGCGAGACCTGGGTCAGCCCTGCCCCGTGCCGCCGCCGAGCGCGTAGCGCTTGATGTCGGCGACCAGGTCCTCCTGGCTCGAATACGGGCCCTGCTTGAGGTAGACGAGCTTCCCATCCCGGCCGTAGAACGCGGTCGAGGGCAGACCGAACAGCCCGAGGTCATTCCACACTTCCTTGTCAGGGTCGGTCACACTTGGATAAGGGAGGGGCTCTTCATGTAAGAACGTTGTCGCCGCGTCGTCGGAATCGTCGGTGTTGACCCCGAGGAAGGCGACCCTCTTGCCGATCTGGGCGGAGGCGCCCTGAAAGTACGGGAACTCGTATCGGCATGGACCGCACCACGACGCCCACAGGTTGGCAACCACCGGATAGCCGGCGAGTCTCGATATCTCAGTCTCAAGGGCCTTGCTGCCACCGGGAATCAGTTTGTCCGGATGTGAATAGAGGGCCGCGAGCGGCGGTGGCGCACCGGCAAGCGCCTTCGAATAATTTGGTGTGGCGCCGCCGGAGGAGCCCCCGCAGCCGGCCAGGACGAGGCCGAGGGCGACGGCCAGCGCCAGTGCAAATCGGGCTCGGGAGGGCTTTCGGGTCACGTCAGTGGTTTAATACGTTATGCGGGTCCGCTCAGATGCGGGCCGCGGAGATTGTCGGGGAACGGGACTCACGGGAGGCCCGGCACCCGGAAACTCACCTACCTGTCGCTCCGGTCACGCGCATCTCGTTCCTCCGGGGCGGAACCCAAGCCTTCATGGCCAAGACCAGCGAAATTGCCGCGGCAGCGGCAGTTCCCTCAAGCGCAGAGATCGAGCGGGCGGCGAAGTTCGCCCGGGAGCCCTTCCTGCTCGAAGGGGAAGGACCGGAAGCGCTCGCCCCCGGGACGGCGAGGCGGCGGGCTCTGGACGGCGCGCTGGCCGAGATCGACGCCGGGGCGGAGGAGCCATCGATCGAGTGGCGCCAGGACTTCTCGCTGCTGCTCGGCCTGGAGCGGCTGCTGGCCGATGAGCCGCCAAAGCTGCGCGACGGGGCGGAGCTCTCGCTGCATCAGGTGGACGCGCTCTCGGGAACCCTGACCGAGCTGATGGCCGAGCAGCAGACCGCCGCGGAAAACGGCAGGGGCAACGGTGCGGTCGAGATCGGGCAGGCGGAACCGGCGGAGCCGCCGGACGAAACCGGAAAAGCGAAGCAGGGTTCCGGGACGGGCCCGGGGGCAGATGATGCCTCCGGCGAGCAGGCAAACGGTGAGGCGGAGGTCGACGACGAGCCCCTGGCGGCCGATGAGGAACCAGTCGACTGGGTGGACGAGCCGGATGGCGCCGAGCAGACGATCGACGAGGCTCCCGAGGACCCCGGGGCCGACCGCCGCTTCTGGTTCGAGCACGCCACCGGCGCCGGCAAGACCGTCGCTGCGGTCGGCCTGATCGAGGCATCCCGGACCGGCGGCGTGCTCATCCTCACTCACCGTCGCAACCTCGTCGATCAGTTCATCGGCGAGATCTCCGATCGCGGCTACAAAGAGCGGCTGCGTCCGCCGTTGCTCGACGGCCGCGACGACCCCGACGGGCCGGTGACGGTCGAGACCTATCAGTGGTTCGTGCGGAACCAGAAGCGGATCTCCGACGCCTACACGATCGTCATCTGCGACGAGGCGCACACGGCGCTCGGTGAGAAGACCAGCGCCTGCATCCGCGCCTGGACCGGGCCGGTCTACATCGGCATGACCGCCACCGGCGCGCTGATCGCCCGCCACGTCGCAGACCTCTTCCCGACCCAGACCTCGCGCTTCGACCTGGCGCAGGCCGCCCGGCGGGGAGTGATCTCGCCCCTGCGCTGCCTGCGGATCCCACCGGGGCCCGGGGTGCGAACGATCGCCAAGGTGCCGCTGAGAAAGGGAGAGGTCGATCAGGACTTCGACCAGGAGGAGCTGGCCGCCCTGCTCGACCAGGAGCCCTTCAACGTCGCGATCGCCGATCTCTACAAATCCCGGTTCCGAAAGGTCCCGGGCGTCCTCTACACCGCCGGTGTCCGCCACGCCAACAACGTCGCCAAGGCTTTCCAGAACGCCGGCATCAACGCCAAGGCGGTCTCAGGCGAGACGCCGAAGCGGGAGCTGGCGGAGATCCTCGCCGCCTTCGAGCGTGGTGAGGTCGACGTGCTCTGCAACGCGATGCTGCTCGCCGAGGGGTGGAACTCCCCCCGGGCGACGATCTGCATGCACCTCGCGCCGACCGCATCGCGGCGCGTCTACCAGCAGCGGGTCGGCCGCGTCACCCGCCGCGCTCCCGGCAAGGAGGCCGGGCTGGTTATCGACTTCGTCCATCCGGCGACCACCCACGACGAGACGATCATCACCCTGCACAGCCTCCTCGACCGCGACGTCTACCGCGGCGGCGCGATCGTCGTCGGTCCGGTCCGCCGGGGGCGCGGCCGCAGGGTCCGGGTCGAGCGCCGCATCGTTCCGGTCTCCGACAGCTCCGAGCGGCGGATGGAGGTGCTGGAGCGCGAGATCTGGCGGATCGCGGTCGAGAACCTCGACTACGCCGAGCAGCACGTCTGGGCGGCGCTGGCCGGCGCCCGGGTAAATCCGCAGGGTTGGCGGCGAGCCAGGGCGATGCTCCAGCACGACCAGACCAAGGAGCTGCGCCGTCGGTTCCTGCTGACCTGCGTCCAACGCAACCGCAATTCCCAGCTGAGGCTGAAGGCGCTCTCGGAGGTCGCCCAGCTCAAGGACCCCGAGGCGTTCGACGACGCGATCGACATCGTCGGAACCTGGAGCCGCGACGACAAGCGGGCCGGCGTTCGCAACCTGCTGCAGGCGCTGACCGAGAACCGGATCGGCCGTCGCGACCAGGCCCAGGCCTGGGTCTGGCGCCTCGCCTCCTACACCCGCGAGCTCCATGAGGAGTACGCGGTGCAGCGTTGGCCGGAGACCAAGCGGCTTCTCGGGCTGCTGGTCAACTCCTCGGGCCGCGCCCACGGGCGCAACGCCCGCCGGCTCGTACAAGCCGCCCGCGGCCAGGACCGCCGCCTCGCCGTCTCGCTGCTCGCGGCCGCGGTGGCCCACACTCCGGAGGGCGAGGAGATCCTCCGCGGGGCCCGGATGCGAATGGCCCGCAAGCCCTCGGGGATCGCCCGCGAGCTGCTGCGCAATTTCCCGAAGAGCGGCAAGCGACGCCGCAAGCGGAGGCGCTCGGGACAAGGCAAGGAGAGCCAGGCCGAGGCGACCGCCAACGGCGTGGACCCGGAGAAAAGCCCGAAATCAGGCCCGGCCGAGGTGGACCTCGCCGGCACCGAGGCTGATCCGCTGACCGCCGGGGGTGAGGGCGACTAGGTTGCCCCGCTCGTCGATCCCGTCAGCCACACCCCTGCCCCCCGCATCCCCGGCCGCTTCCCAGCGGATCTCGCGACCCCGCAGGGCGTCGCGGCCGGCGAACGCTTCGAGGATCCCTGCCGGCTCCGAGCCGGCCCATCGGGAAAGCGCCGAGTTGAGAGCCTCGAGGGCATCCTCGACCTCCGCGCCGCCGCCGATGGAGACGGCCCTGTCGCGTAGCCCCACCGGGAACTCGGTAGGGGCGATCGCGACGTTGAGGCCGACGCCGATCACCGCCCAGCCATCCTGAGGCCGGGCCTCGATCAGCACTCCCGCGCACTTGCGCTCCCCAATCCAGATGTCGTTGGGCCATTTTATCCGGCAACGATGTTCCGAGATCGCCTCGACCGCGTCGCAGACAGCCAGCGGCGCGGCCAGCGGCAGCAGGAGATGGCCCCGGTCCAGTGGTCGCAGGATCGCCGAATAGAGCAGGGCGCCGCCGGGGCCTGTCGACCACGATCTTCCCTGGCGGCCGCGACCGCCAGTCTGCTGATCGGCGGTGACGATCGTCCCGGCCGGGGCCCCGGCAGCGGCCAGTTCCCGGGCCCGCGTGTTGGTCGAGTCGCAGCGACGGTGGTGGCGCCGGGGAAGGCCGAATCTCAGCGGGCCGGCGACAGCGTCACCTCGTCGTCGGGCTCGAGGCCGAGCACCCGTGCGGCGCTCTCGCGGTTGATCGCAAGGGCCAGCGAGCGGGACGAGTCTTGATACAGCAGGCCGCGCCCCTCGCCGACATCGCTGAAGGTGCGGGCGAAGGGGACCGTGACCCGGTTCCGTTCCGCCTCGACCAGGACCCGGGCCCCCGGCTCGAGGAAGGTGCCCCCGAGGTCGGCGTGCTCGACGTCGAGGGCGAGGTTGCCGAATCCGTCGGCGTAGAGGACGTGCGCGACGACGCGGTCCGGATAGATCCTCGGCCGGGGCAGCTCGAGCGCGGTCAGGGTCGCCGGGTCCAGCGTCTCGCCTGCCTCCCCGAACGGGGCTCCGGCGGCCAGCCTCGCGCTGACCGGGGCGAACAGGTCGCGCCCGTGGAAGGTGGCGGTGAAGGGCGGCAGGCGGAATGGTGAGTCGCTCAGGTCGACCGCCTCCGAGGCCCCGCCAAGCGCCGCGGTGGCGGGGCCGAGGACCCCGTTGTCGGGGCCGATGAGGATGCGTTCCTCCCCGGCACGGAGCGCCACCGGGCGGCGTTCCGAGCCGACACCGGGGTCGACCACGGCCAGGTGGATCCCCGGCTCGGCGTGAGGCAGGGAGTGGGCGAGCATGATCGCCCCCTGGCGGACCGCGTGCCGTCTCACCCCGTGGGTGATGTCGGTAATCCTCGAATCGGGTGCGATCCGGGCCATCACCGCCCGGCATACGCCGGCGAACTCATCTGCGTAGCCGTAGTCGGAGAGAAAGGTGATCGGCCGGCTCAGCTCGACCCCTCCCCGCGGGAACCGGCATCGGCGAGCAGCGCCTCGATCAGGCCCTCGATGTCGTGGCGCTCGGCCTCCGCCGCGACCTCGAACCCCGCCTCGCGCGCGGCATCGCTGGTCACCGGGCCGATCGAGACGACGCGGGCGCCCTCGGGCAGGCGCCGGTCGAGCGCTTCCGCGAAGTTGCGGACGGTCGAGGAGGAGGTGAAGGTGAGGTAGTCGGCACTCTGGACCTCCTCGAGCTCAGCCGCGGTGGGCTGCTCGCGAACCGTCCCGTAGAGGGCGACGACGTCGACATCGGCGCCCCGCTCGCGGAGCGCCTCTGGCAGCACTTGGCGCGCCTCGGCGGCACGGGCCACCAGGACCGGGCGCCCCGCGACCTCGACCGGCTCCAGGGCCTCGGCCAGGGCCTCGGCGACGAACCGCTCCGGGACGACGTCGGCCGCGATTCCGTGGGCGGCGAGCGCTCCGGAGGTGCCGGGACCGATCGCCGCCACGGTCGCGTTGGCGAGCGCCCTGGCGTCCCGCCCCGCCCGTGCCATCGCCTCGAACAGCAGGTTGACCCCGTTGGGGCTGGTCAGGCAGACGAGTGCGTAGGTGTGGATCGAGTCGACCGCGCGGCGGACCTCGTCGGAGTCGAGGCGCGGCTCGATTCGGATCGCCGGCAGCTCGATCACCTCGGCGCCCAGGTCGCGCAGATCCGCGGCCAACCCGCTCGCCTGGGCGCGGGCCCGGGTGACGACGATGCGGAGCCCCGCCAGGGGCCGTCGCTCCAGCCAGGCGATCGCTTCTCGCCGGGCCGCGACCGCGCCGACGACGATCAGCGCGGGCGCCTCGATCCCCTCGTCGGCGGCTTTCTCGGCGATCGTCCCCAGGCTCGCGGCGACCGTGCGCTGCCTGGCTGTGGTTCCGCGCTCGATCGCCGCCGCCGGCTCGCCGGGATCGCGGCCGGCGGCGATCAGTGCGGCGCAGTTCTCCCCCAGCCGCTTCACCCCCATGTAGAAGACAAGCGTCCCCGGGAAGCGTGCGAGCGCCTCCCAGTCGATCGCCTCCTCTTCCTTTCCGGGATCCTCGTGCCCGGTCACGAAGGCGACCGCGGACGCATCGTCGCGGTGGGTAACGGGGATCCCCGCGTAGGCGGGAGCGCCAACCCCGGCGGTGACCCCGGGGACGACCTCGAACTCGACCCCCGCCTCTCGCAGGGCCTCGGCTTCCTCGCCCCCTCGTCCGAATACGAAGGGGTCACCGCCCTTGAGGCGGACGACGCTGCGCCCGTCCCTCGCCGCCTCGATCATCCGCCGCTCGATCTCCCCCTGTTCGACCGCCGGGCAGCCGGGGCGCTTGCCTACATAGACCAGCTCGGCGTCGGGGCGGGCGCCCGCCAGCGCTCCCGGAGGGATCAGGCGGTCGTGGAAGATCACGTCGGCGGTCGCGATCAGGCCGAGCGATCGGCTGGTCATCAGGCCCGGGTCGCCCGGGCCCGCCCCGACCAGGTAGGCGACCCCCGCCCGCGCCCTCACGGCCGGCCCCCGGGCTCCGGGTCGGCTGCCTCGGCCGACCTCCGCAGCAGCTCCCCGCCCCCTGCGGCGAGCAGCCGGCGGGCCAGTTCCGCTCCAAGCTCGGCGGCCCGCTCGGCTTCGCCGGAGACCCCGTCTCGGACCCACTCGCTGCCGTCGGCGAGGCCGATGAAGGCGGAGAGCGTGACCTCGCCGCGATCGCATCGGGCGTGGACCCCGACGGGGCTCGTGCAATCGGCGCCTAGGGCTGCGACCGCGGACCGCTCGGCGGTCAGCTCGACCAGCGCGGTCTCGTCGCTGAGCTTGGCGCAGGCCGTCCTCGCCTCGTCCTCGCCGCGACGCGCCTGCAGGATCAGCGCTCCCTGGCCCGCTGCCGGGGTCATCTGCTCCGTGGAGAGCTCGAAGGAGATCTCGGCTTCGCGTTGCAACCGGCGCAGGCCGGCCGAGGCGAGGACGATGGCGTCGAGCTCGCCCTCGGCGAGCCGGTTGAGCCGGGTGTCGACGTTGCCGCGCAGCTCGCTGATCCGCAGGTCCGGGCGCAGCGCCAGCAGTTGCGAGCGGCGGCGAAGGCTCGCGGTCCCGACCCTGGCGCCGTTGGCGACCTGCTCGAGCGAGGACGCCCCGCCGACCCAGGCATCGGCGCTGGCTTCACGCGGCGGCACCCCGGCGAGCGCCAGCTCCTCCGGCATCGAGGAGGGGACATCCTTGGCGGAGTGCACGCCGATGTCGGCGCGCCCCTCGAGCAGCGCTTGCTCGACTCCCCTGACGAAGCGCGACTTGTCGCCGGCCCCGCCGTCGCCGCGGATCTCGACCAGCTCTGCGCCGCCGAGCATCCCGGCCACTTGCCGGGCCTGGGCCAGCGCCAGGGCGCTCCCCCTGGTGGCGAGCCGGAGCGCCACCGCCGCTCAGGCGGACTCGCGGCCCTTGCGTCGCAGCGGGGTGACGCTCGCTTCGCGGCCGGCGGAGGGTTCGTTCGCGACATCGAGGCCGAACAGGTCGCGCAGAGCGTTGATTTGCAGGTAGGCGTCTTCGCTCCCGGCTGAGCGCTTCATCCGCAGGGTCGGCTCGTGCAGGAGGCGGCGGGCCACCGCGTGGGCCATCTGCTCGAGCCGCTCCCGGTCGGCCTCCGTCACCCCTTCCCAGCGGGAGTCGTTCTCGGCAAGGACCCTGCGGACGATCTCATCGGCGCGCTCCCGCAGGGAGGCGATCGTCGGCACCACTTCGAGCGACGCCAGCCAACGCTCGAACCGGCGCTGCTCGGCGTCGAGGACGCTCTCCGCCAGCTTCGCCTCAGCCTCGCGGCCGCTGGTGTTCCGCTCGACGATCTGCTGAACATCGTCGACGTCGTGGAGGCTGACGCCGGGGATCTCTCGGCAGGCCGGATCGACGTCCCGGGGTACGGCGATGTCCACCAGCAGCAGCGGCCTCTCGGTGCGGCCCTCCATCACCTGCTGGAGGTCGTCGCGTTCGACGATGTGATGGGGGGAGTTGGTCGCCGAGACGACGATATCGGCGACCTCGAGCTGCGCCGGCAGCTCGTCGAAACGCACCGCCTGCGCCGCCGAAGCGCTGCGCCAGGCCGATCGCGCGGTCGTAGCGCCGGTTGGCGACGAACACGGTCACGACCCCGCGGGCGACCAGGGCCCGGGCGACCAGCTCCGAGGTCTCCCCGGCGCCGATCACCAGCACCCGGCGGCTGGCAAGGTCGCCGAGGGTGCGCTGGGCGAGCTCGACCGCCACCGAGGAAATCGAGACGCCCTTCTCGCTCACACCGGTTTCCTCGCGGGCGCGGCCCCCGGCGGTCAGAGCACCGCGGAAGAGCCGGTTGAGGATCGGTCCGGTGGCTCCCTCGACCAGTGCCAGCTCGTAGGCGCGTTTCACCTGCCCCTGGATCTCCGCTTCGCCGACGATCATCGAGTCGAGACCGGAGGTGACCCGAAAGAGGTGGCGGATCGCCTCGCCGGCGCGGCGCGAGTAGAGGTGGCCGAGCAACTCGGTCGGCCTGATATCCGCCTGGCGGGAGAGCGCCCCGAGCGCCACCGACTCGGCCTCGACGGGGTCGGAGACGACCAGGTAGAGCTCGGTCCTGTTGCAGGTGGATATCGCCGCCGCCTCGCGCACCTGCTCGGAGGAGGTGAGCTCGTCGAGGACGCTGACCGCGCGCCCCTCGGTTAGCGCCAGGCGCTCGCGCAACTCCAGCGGCGCGGTCTTGTGGGAGACCCCGAGGGCGAGAAGCTCGGACATCGGATCAGCGATCCCCTCCGCCTGCCATCTAGTTGCGCATCTCCTCTGCCACCGCCTGGACCTGGGGGTCGCGGTGCGGCGTCTCGGTGGTGCCGCCGGTCGCAGAGGCGGTCTCGCTGCGCTCCCGGGTTCGCTCGGCGTGATCGGCGAGGTCACGCAGATCGCGCTCGATCCGCTGCAGCTTGGCCGCCATGATCGCCACGTAGATCAGGATCAGCACCAGGAAGACGAGGTAGGCGCCGGCGACGTACTTCGATGCCTCCCCGGAGGGGAGCGCGGGGGCGAGGGCGAGCAGCGCCGCCATCAGCTCAGCTCCGGGGCCACCCGCGAAGCCCCGGCGGAGGTCTCGGCCTGCGGCGCGTCGAGGGCGCGACGCAGCCGCCGCACCTGGCCGGAGGCGCTCTTCGCGGTCAGCTCGAAGCGCACCAGGGTGATCCACAGAAGCGCCATCCCTGTGAGCGAGACGAGGAAGGTCAGCATCATCGAGGCGGGGAGCCCACCGCCGGTGGTGGCGAAGACGCGCGGGTGGACGAGGCTCTGGGCGAGTCGCACGGCGAGGAAGTTGAGCGGGACGAAAGCACCGGCGGTGATCGCGAACACCGAGGCGTAGCGGGCCTGGCGCTCGGGATCCTCGATCGCGTAGCGGAACGGGTAGTAGGTGGCGTACAGGAGGAAGACGATCAGGAAGCTGACCAGGGTGGGCTCGTCCCAGACCCACCAGTGCCCCCACGACGCCTTCGCCCAGATCGACCCGGTGATCAGCACCGCGGCGCCGAAGATGATCGAAAGATGGATCGCGACGTAGGAGCGGGCGTCGTAGCGGCGGTCGCCGGAGCGCAGGTGGAGGACCGCATAGACGCCGCCGACCACGAACCCGACCAGGGAGGTGATCGCCAGCGGCACGTGCAGGTAGAAGATCTTCTGAATGAAGCCCTGGTCGGCGTCCATCGGCGCGTAGAAGAAGATCAGCGCCATCGCCACCGCGATCACCGCGACGGTGGCAATCGAGAGTTGCTTTATGCCATTTCCATGCATCGTCACGCCAGGTGGGGAGCCGCCGGGGGTCAATCCTCAAGCAGGAAGTCGAAGACCGCGTAACCGATCAGCCCGAACACAAGATCGTATAGGCAGAGCACCACGAGCCAGGTGCCGAAGCGCTCGAAGCCGGGCCCCCCAACCTCGAGCAGCGGCTTCGAGGCGCCTGTCGCAGCGATCATCAGCGGGACAACCAGGGGCAGCAGCACCAGGGGCACCAGCAGGTCACGGGCCCGCGAGTTGACCGCCATCGAGGAGATCAGCGTCCCAGTCAGCGCCAGGCCCAGATCGGCGAGCGCCAGGATCAGGCAGAGCGGGAGGAGCGGCGCCGCCGAATCGAGGAAGAAGAGGGCGAAGACCGGAACGGCGACGGCCTCGACGACCAGCAGGTAGACGAGTAGCGCGACCGCCTTGGCGGCGAGCAGCACGGTGCGGTCGACCGGCGCCAGCCGGATCGCGTCGAAGCCGCCCTCGTCGCGCTCCGCCACGAACAGGCGGTTGATTCCGAGGATCGCCGCGAACAGCAGCGTCGCCCATAGGACCCCGGCGGCGAGGCTGCCGGAAAGGCTGGTGCGGTCGAGGCCGAAGCGGAAGATGACGAATGTGGTGATCGCGAACAGCGCCATCGCCGAGAGCGAGCGCAGGGTTCGCAGCTCCGTGCGCAGGTCCTTGGCGAGGATCGCGCCAAAGGCGTCGCGCGAGCGGGTCATGCCGGAGCCCCCGTGGTGGCCGCCCGAGCCCGCTCGGGGTCGAGCTGCCCCGCGGGCCCCTCGCTCGAGGGGTGCCCTCCGTGGCCGAGGACCAGGGCCCTGTCGGCGACCGGGAGGGCCCGCTCGGCGTCGTGGGTGACCAGCACCCTGGTGCGCCCCGCCTCGGATCCGATCAGCGCCCGGGCCAGCCGGCGACCTTCCTGGTCGAGGTTGGAGTCGGGCTCGTCGAGGAGCAGCAGATCGGGCTCGTGCAGGACGCAGCGGCATATCGCCAGGCGCTGGCGCATCCCCGCGGAGAGCGAGCCCACCCGGTCCCCGGCGCGGCGCTCCATATCGACGGCCGCCAGCAGCGCCTCGATCCGCTGCTCGGCTGCGGCGCCGAGGCCGTGCAGCCGAGCCTGGAAGCGGAGGTTCTCCCGGCCGCTGAGGTCGCTGTAGAGCAGCGGCTCGTGCCCGAGGTAGCCAATCCTGCCGCGCAGCCTCCAGGCCTGCGCGGGCAGAGGACAGCCGAGCACCCGGACCTCGCCCGCGGTCGGGCGCAGCAGGGTCGCCAGCACGCGCAGCAGGGTCGACTTGCCGGAGCCGTTGGGCCCCAGCACGAGCAGCGTCTTGCCCGGTCCCAGCTCGAGGCCGAGGCCGTCGAGGGCTGTCCGCTCCCCGTAGTCGCGGCGCAGTCCGGCGATCGCGATCGCCGGCTCGAGGTTGCCTTGCTGCTCGGCCACGGTGGAATTGTCGCCGCTCCCGGGGCAGGGGCGATGATTCGGCCCATTCAGGCGAGGCCGCCGACTCGTGCAGACGTCCACGCGCCTTGCGCCGGGTCCGGGCGGGCGGATAGCCTGGCCTCGCCCACCCAAGGAGGATTAGATGAGAGCGTTTCCCCTGAAGGCTGCCGTTCCCCTGGCACTCGCCGCGATCGCAATCGCCGCGCTAGCAGCCCCTGCCACGGGGACCCGGGTGGTGAAGATCAACTCGAAGGTGACGATCCAGAGTCGCTCCCTGGTCTTCCACGGCAAGGTCCGCTCCTCCAACTCCGGTTGCAGGGAGGGGCGCAAGGTGAAGCTGAAGCGGGTGATCTCCGGCGGCCCCGATCAGGTGGTCGGCAAGGACACCAGCGATTCCCGCGGTCGCTGGCGAATCACCCCACAGGGTTCGGCGGGAATCTCGCTGGCGCACTTCTACGCCAGGGTGAGGCGACAGAGCCAGGGCACGGCGGGGACGATCTTCGTCTGCCGTGGCGACCGCTCGAGGAAGGTGGGGGCGAACTCCTAGGGCGCCTGCGCTGCCGAGGTCCGGGGACTAGCGGCTCTTGCGCAGCGTTCTCGCCCCGACCCGAAGCAGCGGGCCGATGCCCTCCCGCAGGGCCTCGGCCCGCTCGCCGTTTCGGCCGTAGAGCAGCCGGGCGGAGGTCCGCAACGCGTTCCCGAGGCTGCGGTCATAGGGAAACCACCAGAGGTCGCGCGTCCGCCCCGGCTCCCAGGTGACCAGCTTCAGCTCGGTGCACTCGTAGAAGCCGAACTTCGAATGTGAGCGGCCCAGGCCGGAGCTCTTCACCCCTCCCCATGAACATTGGCAGGCGCCGTGGGTGAAGGAGTGGTCGTTGATCCAGACCATTCCCGACTCGATCCGGCTCGAGATCCGCTCGCCCTTCTGATGATCCCTGGTCCAGACAGAGGCGCCGAGGCCGAACTCGGAGTCGTTGGCGAGCCGGATCGCCTCCTGCTCGTCCTCGACCACGACCACAGGAAGCACCGGGCCGAAGATCTCCTCGCGCATGATCCGCATCCGGTGGGTGACGCCACTGAGTACGGTCGGAGCGAAGAATCTGCCGCCGAGGCCCGGCACGGTGAGCGGACCGCCGCAGAGGCGCTCGGCGCCGGAGGCGAGTGCGTCGTCGACCAGCTCGCAGACGGTCTCGTACTGATCGACCGAGGTCATCGGGCCGATCTCCGTGTCCCAGTCGAGTGGGTTGCCGACCGTAAGCTCCCCTGCCCCGCGGGCCAGCCCCGAGACGAAGCGGTCGGCCACCTCGCGCACCACGTAGACCCGCTCGATTCCGGAGCAGGTCTGTCCGGCGTTGGCGAAGCCGCCCCAGAGAGCCCCGGCGATGGCGTTGTCGAGGTCGGCGTCGGCGCAGACGATCATCGGGTCCTTGCCGCCGAGCTCGAGCACCGACCCCTTCAGCCGCCGGGCGCAGGCTTCGCCGACCTTGCGGCCCACCTCGACCGAACCGGTGAAGAAGATCTTCCCCGTGCTCGCCTTGACCAGGGCATCGCCGATCCGCCCGCCGCCGTGCACGGTCTGGATCAGACCGTCCGGGAAGCCGGCCCGCTCGAACACCCCGCGGATGCGGTCGCCGAGCAGCGGCGTGAGGCTGGCCGGCTTCAGCACCACTCCGTTGCCGGCCATCAGCGCGATTGCGACCTCGCCGAAGGGGATCGACCAGGGATAGTTCCAGGGCGCAATCACGCCGACCACCCCGATCGGCTCGAAGCTGAAATGGCTGCGCTTGCTGAACAGGAACGGCTGCGTATAGCGGACCCGCTCGTCGGCGAGGATCTCGGGCCCGGCGTCGGCGCACCAATGCAGAGCGTCGATCGTCGGCAGCAACTCCATCGCGTAGGCCTCGCTGCGCGGCTTGCCCTGCTCGGTCGCCAGCAGCTCGGAGAGGTCGTCGATCTGGTCCAGAAGGACGTCGGCGGCGCGGCGCATGTAGGCGGCGCGTCCGTCCGCCCCCAGCTCGGCCCAGCCCGGCTGGACCCGGGCGACGTCATCGACGACCGCTTGCACCCTGCCGGGGGTGAGCGTCTCGACTGATCCGACCAGCGCGCCGGTAGCCGGATTGAAGGATTCGAGCAGCTCCGTCGCCTTCGATCTCCGCGCCTGCGGGCGGCTCGCCGGGTCCATGCAGCGATTCTAGGCGGCGTCCGGAGGCGGGCGGAATAACTTGCGGCGGCTTCGCCGCCTGACATGCCTCTGCCGGCGCTAACACCGCGCCGGCCAAGCAACCTGCGGGCGGGGTGAAATCCGGCCGGAGACCCCCAGTCCAGGTCTCCGGCCGGCACATCGGGCTCTCCCTGGCTACAAGAGTGGGAAGCCGACCATCAAAACACCCTCTTGGCCCGGAAGTTGTGGTCCCTCCCGCCCGGGCTCAGCCGGATTTCTCAAAGGCCCTTCGAAGCCGCTCCAGGCGCCTCCCCAGCTCGGCCTCAAATCCCCGCTCGGTCGGCTCGTAGAAGCGCCGACCGCGCAGGGAATCGGGCATCAGCGGCTGCCCGGCGAAGCCGCCCGGCGAGTCGTGCGGATACTCGTAACCCTCACCGCGCCCCAGTTCGGCGGCGCCGGGGTAGTGGGCGTCGCGGATCTGATCGGGTGGGATCGCCGCGCCGTCGCGACGGATCGTGGCGCGAGCCGCCGAGATCGCCGCGTAGGAGGCGTTCGACTTCGGAGCCAGTGCCAGATACAGCGCGACCTGGGAGAGGTTGAGGGCGCATTCCGGAAGGCCGACCCGGTCGACCGCGGCGCCGGCGGCGGTGGCGATCAGCAGCGCCTGCGGGTCGGCGTTGCCGATGTCCTCGGAGGCGAAGATCACCATCCGCCGCGCGATGAAGCGAGGATCCTCGCCCCCTTCGAGCATCGCCGCCAGGTAGTAGAGGGAGGCGTCCGCATCGGAGCCCCGAGTGGCCTTGATCCAGGCCGAGATGTAGTCGTAGTGGCGGTCCCCGTCGCGGTCGAAGTTGACGGCGGCGCGCTGCAAGGCGTCCTCGGCGACCCCGATGTCGACCTTCCCGCCCGAGGCCCGCACCCGCTCCACCGCCCGCTCCAGGGCCGAGAGCGCCACCCGCGCATCCCCCCGGAGCGCGCGGCGAGCATCTCGAGCGCCTCAGCGGCGACCTCCGGAGGATCGGCGATTCCTCGGCTCGGGTCGGAGAGTGCACGCCCAAGGAGGGTCTCGACCGCCGCCGGGTCGAGCGGTCGCAGCTCATAGACCTGGCAACGGGAGAGCAAGGCGGAGTTGACCTCAAAGTAGGGGTTCTCGGTCGTCGCCCCGATCAGGGTCAGCAGGCCCTGCTCGACCGCCGGCAGCAGCGCGTCCTGCTGTGCCTTGTTGAAGCGGTGGATCTCGTCGAGGAAGAGGATCGTCGCCCGCCCCCCGGCTCGCCGGCGCTCGCGGGCGCGCTCGATCACGGCGCGAATCTCGGCGCGACCGGCGTTGACCGCCGACTCCTCCTCGAAGGCGGCTTCGGCGTCGGCGGCGGCAATCCGCGCCAGTGTCGTCTTGCCGCTCCCCGGGGGGCCGTAGAGGATCGCGCTGTGCGGCCGGCCGCTCTCGATCGCCACCCGCAGGGCCGATTCGGGGCCGAGCAGGTGCTCCTGCCCGATCAGCTCGGCTAGCCGGCGCGGGCGCATCCGCACCGCCAGCGGGGCGTCGGAGGCCGGCACCTCCGCCACGGGCCCGCCCTCGTCGGCGTCGAACAGCTGATCGGCCATCTCGAACTGAGTATGAACTCGCGGACGGCCCACTAACCTGCCCGACGATGACTCAGGCGCAGGAGCAGGCAGGCCCCGCCGTCGGCCCCAGGGCCGTCGAGCTGCTGCAGCGGCTGATCCGCTTCAACACCGTCAACCCCCCCGGCAACGAGGGCGAGGCCCAGCGGTTCCTCTCGGGCGCGCTCGGCGCGGCCGGTTGGGAGTGCGAGATCCTCGCCAGGCAACCGGACCGTCCCAACCTCGTCGCCCGGCTGCGGGGCGCCGAGGAGGGCCCCGGACTCGCGCTGATCTGCCACGTGGACACGGTCCCGGCCGACCCCGGGGAGTGGACCCGGGACCCATGGGGAGGGGAGCTCGTGGACGGCTATGTCTGGGGGCGCGGCGCGCTCGACATGAAGGACCAGGTGGCGTCGGAGACCGCCGCCTGCCTGGCGCTCGCCGAGGAGGGTTGGAGGCCGGCCCGGGGCGATCTGCTGCTCGTTGCCAGCGCCGACGAGGAGACCGGCGCCCACAACGGGGCGAAGTGGCTGTGCGGCGAGCACCCGGAGAAGGTCCGCTGCGACATGGTGTTGAACGAGGGCGCCGGGCTCGCGGTCTCCTTCGGCGAGAAGCGCTTCTACACGCTCGCCGTCGGCGAAAAGGGCGTCTTCCGCTTCCATCTGCGGACCCGGGGGGTCGCCGGGCACGCCTCGCTGCCGGGGGTCGGCGACAACGCTCTGCTGAAACTGGGGCCGTTGCTCGAGAGCCTCCGGAGCCAGCCGCCGAGGGAGACCACCCCCGACACGGAGCTGTTCCTGAGGCGCCTGCTGGGTGAGGTCCCCGAAGACCCGGACGCCGGGCTGGAGCGGATCCGCGGTGAGGACCCGCTGCTTGCCTCGCTGCTCGCCGAGCCGATGCTGGGGGTGACGCTGACCCCGACGATGGCGAGCGGCTCGGGCAAGCAGAACGTCGTCCCCTCGCAGGCCGAGCTGCTGGTCGACTGCCGGGTGCCGCCGGAGATGGGCGAGGAGGAGGTCCGGAAGCGGATCACCGACCTGCTCGGCGAGGGCGAATATGAGGTCGAGTTCACCGAGACCGTGGTCGGCAACCGCTCCGACTACACGGGACCGCTGGCCGAGGCGATCGAGCAGTGGGTGGGCGAGACGGAGCCCGGGGCGGAGGTGCTGCCGATGGTGATGCCCGGCTTCAGCGACAGCCACTGGTTCCGCAAAGCGTTCGGCGCGACCGTTTTCGGATTCGCTCCCCAGCGTGCCATGTCGCTCGCCGAGGCCGTGCCGCTGGTCCACAGCGCCGATGAGCGGATCGCGGTCGCCGACGTCGAGCTGATGGCAGGCTGCTATTACGAGCTCCCGAAGCGCCTCCTGGGAACGGCCGGAGCCCAAGATGACTGAGCATCCCGACCCTAACCGCGGCACGCCCGGACCCGAAGCGGAGGACGTGCCGGGCAGTGCTTCTGAGGAGGTGCCGGGCAGTAGCTCCGATCCCTTGCGCCTCGGCGGGATGGCGTTGCGGAACGGCCTGCTGATCCATGGTCCCACCCACTGGGCTGCCGCTGTCCGGGGCGCTGACGGGGAGGTCGCGGTCGCCTCGGAACCGAAGCCCCGCCTCGCCCCCGATCTGGCCGCCAAGGCTCCGCTGGTCCGCGGCCCGCTGAGACTCGCCGAAGCGATGGCCGTGCTGCCGCAGGTCCGTCGCAGGCTCCCCGAGGCCCGGTTGCCGTTCGAGGACTGGCGGGTGATCGCCGCCGTCGGAGCCAGCCTGGCGGCCTCCGGCCTGATCCGCAGGCGGGGCAGGGCGACCCCGGCGCGGGAGACCGCCCTCCAGGCCCTCGGCCTGATCCCCGCCCTGGTCGCTCTCGGCGATCGCGACCTCGCCGCCTACCACGGAGTCGAGCACAAGGCGATCGCCGCTTACGAGCAGGGGGAGGGAGATCCGGCATCCGTCGCCAAGGAGCACGATCGCTGCGGCTCGAACCTGATCGTCCCGATGATGCTGCTCTCCGGGGGCGGCACGGTGATTCTGGAGCGCCTGGTTGAGCGGCCCGGTCCGGTGGCTCGCGCCGGGATCGGCCTCGGCGGCGTCTCGATCGCGGTCGAGATGTTCGCCTGGAGCGATCGCCACCACGACACTGCCCTTGCCCGGGCCTTTCATGCGCCGGGACGCGTGATCCAGCGAGTCGTGGCGACCAAGGAGCCGACCCCCGAGCAGCTCGAGGTCGGAGTCGCGGCGCTGGACGAGATCCTCAGGGTCGAGGCGGGCGAGGACCAAGGCGCCGCCCAGCCCTAGATCGAGCAATTCACTCATCTAGACTCCGCCGCGTGTTCAGCAGGATCGATCACATCGGCGTCGCCGTCGAGGACCTCGACGGGGCGATCGACCTCTACGGCGGCGGCTTCGGGATGCAGACCGCGCATCGCGAGACGGTCTCCTCTCAGGGGGTCGAGGCGGTCCTGCTCAACGTCGGCGACGGGCACGTCGAGCTGTTGCGGCCGCTCGGGCCCGAGACGGCCGTCGGCCGCTTCCTCGAGAAGGGCGGTCCCGGTCTCCACCACGTCGCCTACGCGGTCGACGACATCGACGCGGCTCTCGAGCGGGTCAGGGAGGTCGGCCTGCGGCTGATCGACACCGAGCCCAGGCAGGGCATACGCGACAGCCGCGTCGCCTTCCTCCACCCGCGCTCGACCGGCGGGGTGCTGACCGAGATCGTCGAGCCCGCGGGAGCCCACTGATGGCCGGGACGCAGCGGATCGAGATCGGCTTCGAGGGCGGACAGGTCGTCCCGGTCCGTCTCGACGAGAAGGCGCTGAAGAAGCTGCGCGAGTCGCTCCCGTCCGGCGGCTGGCACGATCTCGAGACCGAGGACGGCGAGCTGTCGATCTACCTGGGCAAGGTCGCCTTCCTGCGGATCGAATCCGGCGAGCACCGGGTCGGCTTCGCCAGCGACGACGGGTGAGCCTCCGCAAGCTGGCGCTCGGCGCCGGGCTCCTCACCCTGGCGGCGGCCCTGTGGTGGCGCAAGAACCCCTCCGCATGCCCCTACGGCCAGCGCTTCTGGGTGGAGGCGCCGCACCCGGTGATCACCCGGTCGCGGCTGCACGAGGTGCTGGCGCCCCAGCCGGGGGAGCGGCTGCTGGAGATCGGCCCGGGCACCGGCTACTACACGCTCGACCTCGGCGAGTCGATCGCCCCATCCGGGACGGTCGAGATCTTCGACCTCCAGCAGGAGATGCTCGACCACACGATGCGCCGTGCCGCCGAGCGTGGCGCCGACAACATCGTCGCCACCCGTGGCGATGCGACCGCCCTGCCCTTCGAGGACGACAGCATGGACGCTGTCGTCCTCGTCGCCGTGCTCGGCGAGATCCCCGACCCGGATGCCGCGCTGCGGGAGATCCAGCGGGTGCTGCGGCCGGGCGGGCGGCTGGTGGTCGGCGAGCTGTTTGGCGACCCCCACTTCACCACCTTCTCGCGGCTCTGCGAGCGCTGCATCCGGGCCGGGCTCGCTCCGGAGGGACGCTCCGGCAACTGGTTCGCCTACTTCGCCCTGTTCAGCGCCTGAGCAGCCCGGCCGGGACGGATGTCCATCACCCAGCGAGAGCGCTCCAGAGCCGTTCCTCGGCGTCGGCGCAGGCGGCGGCGGCCGCTCCGATTCCTCGCCACACCTCCGCCCCGGCAAGCTCGGATTCGCTCGCCTCGAGCAGGGCGCCCGAGAGCGCCGTCCATCTCTCGGCCGCCTCGGCCGCCAGCCGGGCCTCCTCGTAGCCGGCCTCCTCGAGGAAGCGCGCGTACATCAGCCTGAAGTTGCCGCCGCCGGTGCCCCGCTTTTCGATCACCTGGTACCCGAAGCGCGCGCACCACTGCCAGTCGGAGGCGTCTCGCGGCCAGGAGCCGATCTCGGCGGCGAGCCGTCTCACCGCCGGCAGTCCGGAGATCTCGCCCCACTCCGGCTCGATCATCTGGCGGGCAGCCCGGTCGACCGCACCGGGCACCGCGGCGAGGAGCGAGTCACGGTCCAGGTCCCCGGCGACCGTGAACAGGTGGCCCTGGAGAGGATAGACGGGGTGGCCGCTGAAGCGGGCCCGGGAGAGGTTCTCGAGGCCGGCCCGTTGCAGCTCCTCAAAGCCGGTGTCGGAGAGCAGGGCCTGCGCCTCGTCGTACCCGGCCAGGACGACCGCGTGACCGGGGAAGTGCGCCGATCGCCCGTAGTAGTCGAGGTGGTAGAGGTCGGTGAGCAGAAGCGCGGGGCGGCCCCGGTCGATCAGTGCGCGAGCCGCCTCCCATCCCTCCTCGGGCTCCCCGAAGGTGCGCATCTCGAGTGCGGCTCCGGTCAGCTCGCGGAAGCTCTCCTCGAGCCGGGCGGTGCGCCCGTTGAACCAGCGGGTCGGTGAGGCGTCGGGGAGCGCCAGGTAGTAGAAGCCGGCGCCGCCGCCGAGGCCGAAGGCCATCTCCTCGCTGAGCTCGATCCCCGCGTGGCGGAGCAGGTTTCGCAGTGCAGTCGAGCCACAGTGATTGCCGGGCAGATGCGTGTAGCCGGGCACCAGGGTCGGCTCGGTCGTCGGGGGCATCGGCTGGGATTGTGCCTATCCTGCGCCGCCGATGGCCAACCCCGACACAGCCCTGCTGCGCCTGATGCGAACCCGCGGGCACGCGCCGACAATCGAGCGCGCCGCCCAGGCGATCGCGGCGAGCGGCGAGTACGGAGCAATCTGGGCCCTGGGCGGACTCGCCGCCGCCGGCCTCGATCCCCCCCGTCGCCGTCAGTGGTTCGCGGCGGCAGCGTTGGCCCCCGCCGCGATCGGGCTCAACTTCGGCGTCAAGCTGATCGTCCGCCGCCGCCGCCCTGTTCTGGACGGCCTGCCACCGCTCGGCGGAGCGCCCAGCTCGCTCTCCTTCCCCTCTGCTCACGCGACCGCTTCCTTCGCCGCAGCTGCGGCGATGTCACGGATCGCGCCCAGGGGCCGCCGGGCGCTGTTCGCCGGTGCGACGACGATGGCGCTCACCCGCCCCTACCTCGGCATGCACTACCCCTCCGACGTGCTCGCCGGCGCCGCCCTCGGGACCGCCCTCGGGGCTGCCGTCCCGATGCCGGACGGAGTCGCCTCCGTGCCAGCGCGATGAGAATCGCGATCGTCGGGCTTCCCAACGCCGGCAAGTCGACCCTTTTCAACGCGCTCAGCGGCGCCGGGGCTCAGACCGGCGACTACCCATTCACCACGATCGAGCCGAACGTCGCGGTCGCCGCGGTCCCGGATCGGCGCCTCTCGCAGGTCGCCGAGACCGTTGGAAGCTCCTCACTCGTCCCGGCGACCATCTACTTCCACGACATCGCCGGCCTGGTCAAGGGGGCCTCGGAGGGTGAGGGTCTCGGAAACCGGTTCCTCGCCTCGATCCGCGAGACGGACGCGATCTGCCACGTCGTCCGCTGCCACACCGAGGGGGGCGTGCCCCATCCGGACGGCAGCGTCGACCCGCTTCGCGACGTCGGGACGATCGAGACCGAGCTGCTGCTCGCCGACTACGAGCAGACCGAGCGCCGGCTCGAGCGGGTCACAAAGCAGGCCCGCTCCGGGGACCCCGAGGCGATCGCCGAGCGCGACTGGCTGGAGGCGGTGCGCGAGGCGCTCGGCGCCGGCCGCCCCGCCCGCACGATCCCGGTTCCCGAGATGGCTCCTGAGTCCGAGAGGCTGCTGGGGGCGCTGACCTCGAAGCCGGTCCTCTACGTCGCCAACGTCGACGAGGGCGACGACGAGACCCCCCGGGCCCTGGCCGAGCACGCCGCGCAGGCCGGAGCGGTCGCGGTCGCGGTCAGCGCCCGGATCGAGGCCGAGCTGGCGGAGCTCGATCCGGCGGAGGCCGCCGAGATGCGGCGCTCCTACGGCGCCGAGGGCTCCGGCCTGGAGCGCCTCGTCCGGGCCGCGTATGAGCTGCTCGACCTGATCACCTTCTTCACCGCCGGATCGGACAGCGAGGCCTGCGCCAGGCCATTGCACCGGGGCGGCACCGCCTGGGATGCCGCGGGAAAGGTCCACACCGAGATCCGCGACGGCTTCGTCAAGGCCGAAGTCGTCCCCTGGGATCGGCTGGTCGAGTGCGGTGGCTACACGGCGGCGCGCGAGCGGGGCCTGCTGCGGATCGAGGGCCGCGATTACCGGGTGGCCGACGGCGACGTGATCACGATCAAGACGTAGTTTCCAGTCGGGCTCACGCGCGGTAGGGTCGACGCATGGAGGAGGGAGCCCGGTTCCCGGCGGTCCCGGCCAAGGCCGGTCACTACGAGAGCTTCTACATCAAGGCCTGCCGCCCGGGCGGGGGCCGGGGGATCTGGATCCGCCACACGGTCCACAAGCGCCCCGGGGCCGAGCCCAAGGCCTCGGTCTGGTTCGTCCTCTTCGACGCCGGCGCGGAGGGGCCGCGGGCGACCAAGGTCACGGTCTCGGCCGAAGAGCTGTCTGCGCCGGCCGGCTCCTGGATCCGGGTGAACGGGGCGGAGATCGGGCCCGGGCGGGCGACCGGGACGGTCGCCACCGACGCCCTGGTCGCCAGCTGGGGACTCTCCTTCTCCGGTGGAGCCGAGCCATGCAAGTACCTGCCTGCCGATTGGCTCTATGAAGCGCCGCTGCCGCGGACAAAGTTCGTCGCTCCCTTCCCGAACGCCCGCTTCAGCGGCGCTCTCGACGTCGACGGGACAACGATCGAGCTGAAGGAGTGGCCTGGGATGATCGGTCACAACTGGGGCAGCGAACATGCCGAGCGTTGGATCTGGCTCGAGGGCACCGGCTTCGCGGATCATCCGGAGGCCTACTTCGACGCCGGCGCAGCGCGGGTCAAGCTCGGTCCGTGGACGACCCGCTGGATCCCCTCAGGGATGCTGGTGCTGGACGGCGCCAGCCACCGCCTTGGCGGCATCGACCAGATCAGGACGAGCAGGATCAGCGAGCACCCGACCTCCTGCGACTTCCGCCTCGGCGGCCGGGATGCCGTGGTCGAGGGACGGGTCTCGGCGCCGGCCAAGGACTTCGTCGGCTGGGTATACGCCGACCCCGATGGTCCCGAGCACAACACGCTGAACTGCTCGATCTCCGATCTCGAGCTGTGCGTCACCCGCAAGGGCCTACCCGAGCGCCTCCTTCGCCTGCCCGGCGGCGGGGCGTACGAGTTCGGAATGCGCGAGAAAGACCACGGCATCCCGATCCAGCCCTACCCCGACGGTTGAGCAGAGAAGCGCGGGCTCAGCGGCCGCCGACGACCTTGCGGAAGTGCATCCAGCGGTCGTATGCGCCGAGCGCCGACTGCAGCGAGTCACCGCGGATCTTGCTGACTCCCCGCGTCCCGTAGAGGCGGGCCCAGACGATCCTCGGGGAGTCCCCGCGCTTGGTGACGACGACCCGCTTCAGCCGGCCGGCGAGGTGGGCACCGAGCCGGGAGCTGATCTCGGGCCCGGAGAAGCGCAGCGTCCACTCGTGCAGGGGGCAGTAGTAGTCGTAGGGGTCCCTGACGCTCTTCAGGTAGGGCACGGGGTTGCCGAAGAAGACGTTCTCGACGCTCTCGGTGCGCCCGCCCGAGCAGGCCGAGAAAAAGGTTTCGGCGATCGCCCCCCTGTAGAGGACGACCTGGTTGCGGGTGCTCGAGGCGGCGCGGTTGCCGCGACTGGTCTCGCTGGCGATGCCGCCGTATACCTGGCTGCTGGTGTCGTCGTAGAGGTCGAAGCCGTTGCCGTCCACCCCGGCCGAGAGAGCGTATGAGCGGCTGGCGACAGCCTGGGTCTGAAGCGCGGCCATCGGCCACGAGGAAGGCATCTCGTTGGAGACGACGCCCTTCACGTACTGGTTGACGCTGACGGCGTTGACCACGTTCAGCGATCCCGCCCGGCTGTGGGTCGGGACCACCTCGAGCGCCCCCCGGTAGGCGCCGATCCCGCCGATCCGGATCCGGCCGCGCCCCGCCGCCCGCAGCCTGGCCCCGCAGCGCTCGAGCAGCCGGCCGCCGCTGGTCCGCAGGCGGACCCCGTTGCCTCGCATGTGGGCCTCGTAGTGGCGGTCCGGGTCGAGCCGATGCCCGCAGGCGCCGCGGGCTGCGGTGAAGCGAACGTCGCCGCCGTCGATCTCGAGCAGGACCCGCACGACCCGGGTCCCTCCCAGCTTGCCGATCGAGGTGCCTCGGTAGTAATGGCGGAGGATGAACCGGTCTCCCTTGCCGTGGCGGGCGTAGCCGTAGCTGCCGTACTGGCTCATCCCGACGCCGTGGCCGAAGCCGCGGCCGCTGACCACCCATTTGACCGCCCCTGGGGCGGCCGCGGCGAGCAGCAGCACGGTCGAGGCCGCGAGCGCCGCGGTGAGCGCAAAGGTGACCGGTGGGCTGCGCCGGATCCGGTTCATTTGTGCACGGAACACCTTCGTCATCTGGAGGTATCGGCCTTTCGGGCGCCTTCCTCTAGGCTGGACAGAGGAAAGCGAGAGGAGGACCGAGGATGGCGACCGAGACGATCGAGGCGACCGACCACAAGCTCTTGGTCGGCGGCGAATGGCTCGAGACCGGCGATTGGGACGAGGTCGAGAGCCCCTACGACGGCACCGTGGTCGGCCGGGTCGCCCAGGGAGACGCCGCCCTGGTCGAGCGCGCCGCGAAGGCCGCCCAGGAGGCGTTCTCGGCGGGCGACTTCCCCCAGCACGAGCGCGCCGCGATGCTCGATCGCGCCGCCGGGATCGTCGCGGAGCGAGTTGAGGAGCTGGCGCTGGCGATCGCCGCCGAGGCCGGCAAGCCGCTGAAGACGGCGACCGTCGAGGCGTCGCGCTGCGCCGAGACGCTCGCCTTTTCTTCGGTCGAGGCCCGCAAGCTGACAGGGGGCACGGTTCCGATGGATGCCTCGGCGGCCGGCGCCGGCAAGCTCGGAGTGATGCTCCGGGTCCCCTACGGGGTGGTCGGCGCGATCAGCCCCTTCAACTTCCCGCTCAACCTGGTCGCCCACAAGCTCGGCCCGGCGATCGCCGCCGGCAACGCGGTGGTCCTGAAGCCCGCGGGGCAGACCCCGATCTCGGCCCTGAAGCTGGCCGGGATCCTGCTCGAGGCCGGCCTTCCGGAGGGCTGGCTGAGCGTCGTCCCGGGGCCGGGTTCGGAGGTTGGCAACGCGATCGTCGAGAGCGAGCTGACCAGGGCGATCACCTTCACCGGCTCAGCTCCGGTGGGCTGGGGGATCCGCAGCAAGGTTCCTCACAAGAAGGTCAATCTCGAGCTGGGCTCGAACGCGCCGCTGATCGTCGATGCCGACGGCGACTGGGAGACCGCCGCCGACAAGGCGAAGCTGCACGCCTTCTCCCACGCCGGTCAGAGCTGCATCTCGATCCAGCGGATCCTCCTGCACACCGAGATCGCCGATGCCTTCACCGAACGCTTCGTCGCCAACGCCGAGGAGTTGGTGGTCGGCGACCCGCTCGACCCGGGCACCGACGTCGGCCCACTGATCTCGCCCTCCGACCGGGATCGGGTGAAGGAGTGGGTGGACGAGGCCGGCGCCGCCGGCGGGAAGATCCTCACCGGAGGCGAGCTTGTCGACGAGGGCCGCTGCCTGGCCCCGACCCTGATCGCCCACCCGCCGCGCGAGGCGAAGGTCTGGTGCGAGGAGATTTTCGGTCCGGTCGCGACGATCGACCGCTTCTCCGAGTTCGGCGAGGCGCTGGAGCTGGCCAACGACTCCAAGTTCGGCCTGCAGGCGGGGGTCTTCACCCGCGACATGGGGCGCGGGCTGGAAGCGGCGGCGAGCCTAGAGTTCGGCGGCGTCCTGATCAACGAGGTGCCGACCTTCCGCGCCGACCAGCAGCCCTACGGCGGCGTCAAGGACTCGGGCAACACCCGCGAGGGCCCCGCCTATGCCGTATACGAGCTGACCGAGGAGCGCTTCATCACCTTGCAGGGCTGAGCGGCGCTGCGATACCTTGAGGACCGCCTTCCGGCGCTGAAGATGGCGAGAAGGTGGATAGGGAGAGCGAGGCAGGGCCTGCCGGCGGCGGCCTTCTATCGCAGCCGCGGCGATCAGCGACACGCTCGGCAAGACCACCCTCGAGCACCAGCTCGTCGGCCCTGGTCGCCTTCTTCAGCTGGCCGACGAGCCAGCGGTACTGCGGGTCGTCGACACCAACCCGCTGTGCGTTGTCTCAGCGGCGCCTCCTCGTCGGGGACGTCGGAGGTGAGGCGGGCACGATGTCAACCCCGGATGCGATGTCGACCCCCGCGACTCGGAGCCGCTCCACCTCGGCGACGACATCTGGATGGTGCTTGCCGCCGCCGAGGCCGACTGGCCCCAGCAGGCCCGGCTGCTGGGGCTCTTCGACAACCACGACGGCACCCTCTCGCTCTTCAACACGGAGATCGACCACGCCGGCAACGCGACGGCGCCCGCCTCGGGGTCGGCCTCCGGCTTCGGCGTCGACCAGCTCGCCTCGCTTGGCCGGACCCTCGCCTACAACGACCCCGACTCCGGGGCGAGGCGCTGCACGCCCCAGCCCTGCGGGGAAGGCGCCGCGTCGGACCGCAACGTCGAGCTCCTGGCCACCGATCCGCGGCGCGGCTTCGCGCTCGGGCACTGCGTCAACCGGCAGGCGGGCCGCCGCGGCCATGACCGCCTGATCGGCACGGCTGGCAGCGACCGGCTGCTGGGGCGGGCCGGACATGACCGCCTCGAGGGCAGGGCAGGGGCGGATTGCCTCGACGACGGCGCCGGGCGCGACACCGTCAAGGGTGGGCCCGGGCACGAGAAGGTGATAGCCGGCCCGGGCGACCGGCTCCGCGGCTCCGAGATCGTCAGGCGCGGCTAACGCTCAGCGACCGGGAGCGGCAGCGGGCTACTCATGGGGCCGGGCCATCCGCCGGTGGTCGAGAGCCTCGTCCAGCACCGCGGGCTCGACCCCCTGCTCGAGCGCGACCTCGCGCAGCGAGCGCCCCGACTCCGCAGCCGCCTTGACGATGTCGGCAGCGCGGTCATAGCCGATGTGGGGGTTGAGCGCCGTCGCCGTCGCCAGGGTCGCTTCGGCGTGGCGCTCGGTCATCTCCTCGTTCGCCTCGATCCCCGCCACGCACCTCTCGGCCAGCAGCCGCGATGCCGACGCGAGCAGCTTGATCGAGTCGAGCAGGTTGCGGGCGATCAGCGGCACGCGCACGTTCAGCTCGAACTGCCCCTGACTCCCGGCGACTGTTATCGCCGCGTCGTTCCCGATCACCTGCGCCGCGACCTGGATCACCACCTCGGGTATCACCGGATTGACCTTGCCGGGCATGATCGAGGAGCCCTTCTGCAGCTCCGGCAGCCTCAGCTCCGCCAGGCCGGCGCGCGGCCCGGAGCCCATCAGCGCCAGGTCGTTGGCGATCTTGTTTAGCGACACCGCGTAGACCTTCAAGGCCCCGGAGAGCTCGACCAGCGCGTCGCGGTTGGCCTGCGCCTCGAAGCTGTCGAGCGGCTCGGAGATCGCCAGCCCGGTCTCCTCCGCGAGCTTGCGCCGCACCCCCGCGGCGAACTCCGGGTGGGTGTTGAGCCCGGTGCCGGTCGCCGTCCCCCCGAGGGGGATCTGGCCGACGTGGCGGAGGGTCGCCTCGATTCGCTGCACGCCGAGCCGGACCTGTGCGGCGTAGCCGCCGAACTCCTGCCCCAGGGTGACCGGGACGGCGTCCATCAGATGCGTCCGGCCCGCCTTGACCACGTCGGCGAACTGCCTCTGCTTGGCCTCGAGGCTGGAGCCCAGCCCGTCCATCGCGGGCAACAGGTCCCGCTTCACCTCGTCCAGGGCGGCGAGGTGGACGGCCGAGGGGAAGACGTCGTTGGATGACTGGCCCATGTTGACCCCGTCGTTCGGGTGCACCCCCTCGCCGGCCAGCTTGGCGATCACCTCGTTGGCGTTCATGTTCGACGAGGTGCCGGAACCGGTCTGGAAGACGTCGATCGGGAACTGATCGTCGTGCTCGCCGGCGGCGATCTTCTCGCCGGCCGCCGCGATCCGCTCGGCGACCCCGGGCTCGAGCTCGCCGAGATCGCCGTTGACCCGCGCCGCCGCCGCCTTGAGGCGTCCGAGCCAGTGCACCACCGCCGGGGGGATGCGCTCGCCCGAGACCGGAAAGTTCTCCACCGCCTTGGTCGTCTCGCCGCCCCAGAGCTGCTCAGTCAATTCGCGCCTTCCGTCGGGTTGCTTGCCGCAGATCAGATTATCCGGGCGGGCTCGAGCTAACCGCGCTTGCGGCCCGCGGCGATCCCCGCCCTGTAGGCGTTCTCGATGCCCTGCGGCAGGCCCACTCCTCCCGGGCTGAACTCGGCCGCCGACTCGAGGCGAGCCACCAGGTTGGCATGGATCCCGTCGGTGTTCTCGGCGCCGCCGCGGGCGGCGCCGACCAGGTACCCGAGCCGCCTCGCCGCCGCCTCGCCGCCGCCCGCCCGGGCCCGGGCGTTGAGCGAGGTGGCGACCGCGACCATCGAAGCGCCGACCCGGGTCAGGTCACCGGCGCTCTGGCTCTCCGTAAGGCAATCACTGAGCAGGATCCCCCCCTCCATCGTGGCCTGGTCGGGGGCGCCGCGAAGCGCCCGCGAGTACGCGGCCGGGCCGGCGAGACAGGCCGCAGGGGTCTTCTTGTCGGCCGAGCCGCAGCCGTTGGCGGGCACCAGGATGGCCGCAATCAGGATCGCCGCTGGGATCCTCGATGCCATGGCCCGATACTAGGGCGCAGCTGTGGCCGGGCCCCAGGGCGCGGATCAGTTGTCGGGGCCGACCCCGCCCCTAGCGGACCTGGGCGGGCCGTGTCCCCGGCTCGCGCTGGTCCCGCCGCTCGGGCCGTGGGTGCCTCCCGTTCCCCCGGCCCCCCCCTTGAAGACCTCGACCCAGGGGACCACCGTGAAGTGCCTGGCGACGGCGTGGGTCCAGGAGAGGTGCAGGTGGTTGCCGCAGCCGTGGCCGGCATCGCCGTTGTACCCAACCCAGCGGAACGGCGCGCGCGGGTGGTTCTGCCGCGGCTCGGCCCACCTGGCCAGCCTCGACACGCCCTTCCAGTGGCTGTCGCACCTCGGGCTCCAGGTGCGGGGACCGATGTCGACCGCCATCCCATTCTTGTGGTCGGAATCGGCGACATGGCAGCGCGGGCAACCGATGATCTTGTGCGGATTGCCCGGCAGCGGCCCGGCGTATCCCTCGTTGATCGAGATCGCGAAATGCGCCGCGAGGTAGCGCAGATCGGGGACCAGCCTGCGGTCGATCATCGCCCCAACCTGGTGGGGGACCGAGGCCGGGATCGGGACGATCTTGCCCGGAGCGCGGACGATCGTGATCCCGGTCGGCCCAACCCTCGCGGCGGCGGCCGGGGCCAGGCAGGCGATCAGGCCCGCGCAGAGGACCGCGGTGGCGATCCGGGCTCGGCTCTTGCGCTGCTTGTTGCAGGTCGGCTCAGACATCAAATCCGAGGCTTCCCCCGCTCGCCTCCCGCAAAAGATCGGGCGATCGCCGGGGCGACTTGAGCCCACCACGCTATCTTGCCGGCTGCCGTAGGGTGAGCGACATGCCCACGGTGCGCGATGCCGCCTTCGAGTTGTTCCGGGAGCACGGCATGACGACAATCTTTGGCAACCCGGGGTCGACCGAGCTGCCGATGCTCGCCGACTTTCCCGAGGACTTCCGCTACGTCCTCGGCCTCCAGGAGGCGGTTGCCGTCGGCATGGCCGACGGTTACGCGCAGGCATCCGGGCGCCCCGCCCACGTCAACCTGCACACCGCGCCCGGGGTCGGGAACGCGATGGGGGCGATCTTCAATGCCCAGGCGAACAAATCGCCGTTGCTGGTCACCGCCGGCCAGCAGGTGCGGGCCCAGGTGACGATGCAGGCGAACCTCACCAACCGCGACGCAACCCGGATGCCGCACCCGCTCGTCAAGTGGTCCTTCGAGCCGCCGCGCGCCCAGGACGTCCCCCTCGCCCTGGCCCACGGAATCCACCTCGCCGGGCTCGCCCCGCGCGGCCCCGTCTTCGTCTCCCTGCCGATGGACGACTGGGCGGCGGAGGCGGAGGCGTCGGAGGCGGCCCACGCCACGGCACGCTCGGTCAGCGGCCGCGCGGTCGCCGAGCCCGGGCGGGTCGAGGCCGTGGCCCGGCGCCTCGAAGGAGCATCGAATCCGGTGCTGGTCGCCGGCCCGGAGATCGACGCCTGCGGCGGCTGGGACGCCGCGGTCGCGGTGGCCGAGCGCCAGCGGCTGCCGGTCCTGGCTTCACCGGCCCCGGGGGGCGGGCGGATCGGGTTTCCTGAGGGCCATCCGAACTTCCGCGGAGTGCTGCCGCCGGCGATCGGCCCGGTCGCCGAGGCCCTTGCGGGCTACGACTTCGTCCTGGTCGCCGGCAGCTCCGTCTTTCCGTACTACCCCCACATCCCCGGGCCGCTGCTTCCGGACGGCGCCTCGCTGGTCGCGATCACCAGCGATCCCGACGAAGCGGCGCGGGCGCCGATGGGCGATGCGATCGTCGCCGACGTCGGGTTGACCCTGGCGGCACTCGCCGATGCGGTCGGCGAGGCGGACCGCGACCCTCCTGAGCCGCTGCCACCGCCGGAAGCGGTCGAGGAGACGGACCCGCTCAGCCCCTCCGCGGTGCACACGGCGCTGGCCGGCGTCTTCCCCGAGGACGGCATCGTCGTCCTGGAATCCCCGTCCTCGACACTTGCGCTTCGAAACCGGCTGCGGCTCTCGGCTCCGGGCAGCTACTACTTCGGGGCGGGAGGGGGGCTCGGCTTCGGCCTCGCGGCTTCGCTCGGCGTGCAGATCGCCGAACCGGACCGCCGGGTGGTCTGCGTCCTCGGCGAGGGCTCGGCCCAGTACGCGATCACCGGGCTGTGGACAGCCGCCGCCTACCGTGTCCCGGTCACCTTCCTGGTGCTGCGAAACGAGGAGTACGCGATCCTCAAGTGGTTCGCATCGGTGGAAGGGGTCGAGGGGGCGCCGGGCCTCGACCTGCCGGCGCTCGACTGCGCCTCGGTTGCCGAGGGCTACGGGGTCACTGCACACCGAGCCGGCGGCCTCGAGCAGCTCCGGGAACGGCTCGGGGCGGCGATCGCCTCGGACGCGCCGGAGCTGGTCGAGGTCCGGGTCTCTCCGGGGATGGCACTGGCCTGAATGGTGCCGGCCGGCGCCACCGCTGACCGCGCCCCGGAGGACCTCGCGGCCGGCACGCCGCAACCGCTGCGAGCCGATCTGAGCCGGCTGCTGGGCGAGGACCGGGTCCTCGCGCGGGCGCTCGACCTGGTCCGCTACGCCTCCGACGCCAGTCCCTACCGCCTCCTGCCGAAGGCCGTCGTCCGCCCCCGTCACGCCGGGGAGGTCGCCGCGGTGCTCGCCTACGCCCGCCGCGAGGGCATCCCCGTCACCCTGCGGGCGGCCGGGACCAGTCTCAGTGGCCAGGCGCAGGGGGACGGCATCCTGGTCGACGTCCGCCGACATTTCACCGGGGTCGGCGTCGAGGACGGCGGCGCCCTGGCCCGGATCCGCCCCGGCACGGTGCTCGCCCACGCAAACCGGGTCCTCGCCCGCCACGGGCGCAAGCTCGGCCCGGATCCCGCCTCCCACGAGGCGGCGACGATCGGCGGGGTGATCGCCAACAACTCGGGCGGGATGCGCTGCGGCGTCGTCCACGACTCCTACTCGACGATCCGCTCGCTGGGCTTCGTCCTGCCCTCGGGGACGCAGATCGACAGCGCCGCCCAGGGGGCGGAGGAGCGCTTTGCCGAGGCCGAGCCCGAGCTAGCCCGGGGGCTGGCCGAGATCCGCGACGAGATCCGTGCGGACGCCGAGCTCAGCGAACGGATCCGGCACAAGTTCGCGATCAAGAACACCACCGGCTACCGGCTCTGCTCCTTCCTTGACGCGGAAACGCCGCTGCAGATCTTCCGCCGGCTGCTGGTCGGCTCGGAGGGAACCCTTGCCTTCGTCTCTGAGGCCGTTTTCGAGACGATCCCGCTCCGCCCCCGGACGACCACCGCCTGGGTCCATTTCGAGGGGATCGAGCGCGGCCACCGAGCCGGTCCCCGAGCTCGTCGCCGCGGGGGCCAGCGCCGTCGAGCTGATGGTCGCGCCCGCGCTGATGGTCGCCAGCCATTCGATCCCCGGTACCCCCGAGCACTGGCGGGAGCTGCCTCCGGAGTCAGCCGCCCTGCTGGTCGAGTTCCGCTCCGAGGACGGCGCCGACCTCGACCGGCTGGTCGAGGCCGCGACTGCGGTGCTCGGCGGGCACGAGACGATCCGCCCGTTCGAGTTCACCCGCGAGCCCGAGACGATCGAGATGCACTGGCGGGTGCGCGAGGGCATGTTCGGCCTGGTGGGCGGCGTCCGTCCGCCCGGGTCGCAGCTGATTACCGAAGACGTCTGCGTCCCTCCCGGCCGGATCGCAGAGTCGGCCCTGGACATCCAGGCTCTGCTCAGCAAGCACGGCTTCCTCCCGGGCGTCGCCGGGCACGCCTCGGCGGGGAACCTCCACTTCATGCTGACCCCGTCGTTCAGCGAGCCTGCTGATCGCGGTCGCTACGAGGATTTCATCGCCGAGCTGGTCGAGCTGATCGTCGACAAGTACGACGGCTCGCTGAAGGCGGAGCACGGGACCGGCCGCAACATGGCCCCGTTCGTCGAGCGCGAGTGGGGGGTAAAGGCGACCGAGATGATGTGGAAGGTGAAGCAGCTCGCCGACCCCGACGGGGTTCTCGCCCCCGGCGTTCTGCTCAGCCGCGACCCCGGCGTCCACCTTCGCGACCTGAAGTCGACTCCACCGGTCGAGGACTCGGTCACCGGCTGTGTCGAGTGCGGGATGTGCGAGCCGGTCTGCCCGAGCCGGACGCTGACCACGACCCCCCGGGAGCGGATCGTCCTGCGGCGGGAGATCGCCCGCCAACCGGCCGGGTCCGCACTTGCCCGGGCGCTGCTCGAGGAATTCACCTACGACGGCCTCGAGACCTGCGCCGCCGACGGCACCTGCGGGCTCGCCTGCCCGCTCGGTATCGACACCGGCAAGCTTGTCAAGGGCCTGCGGGCCGAGGCTCATTCCCCGGGTGCCGAGCGCGCCGCTCTGCGGGCCGCGCAGCGCTGGGAGAAGGCCGAGGGCACAGCGCGCAGTGGTCTGCGGATCGGCGAGGCGGTCTCCCGCGTGGCGGGCGAGGCGCCGCTGCGGGGAGTGACCAGGGCGGCGCGGCGGGCGGTCGGTGAGGATCTCCTCCCCGAATGGGGGGAGGCGATGCCCGCGGCAGCCCCCCCGAAGCTTCCGCCCACCACCCGGGAGGGCGCCGCCGCCGTATACGTCCCCGCCTGCATCAACCGCATCTTCGGCAGGCCGCGATCGGCCCGGGGGTCGCGGCCGAGCCTTCCCCAGGCCCTGGTCGAGGTCTCGCGCCGGGCCGGGATGCGGGTGTGGATCCCCCCCGACGTGGCGGGCAGCTGCTGCGGGGTTCCCTGGAGCTCGAAGGGCTACCGCGATGGAGCCAGGCAGAAGGCGAACGAGATGGTCGAGAGACTGTGGCGCTGGAGCGAGGACGGCCGCCTGCCGATCGTGATCGACGCCAGTTCCTGCACCCTCGGGGTGGCCGACCCCGCCGACGGGGAGCTGAGCGAGATCAACGTCGCCCGCCATTCACAGCTCGAGCTGCTCGACTCGATCGCCTGGGCGCAGGACCTCCTGCTGACCGGGCTCCAGGTGCGCCGCAAAGTCGGATCGGCGACGGTCCATCCCACCTGCTCCGCCCGCCACATGGGCCTCACCGGAGTCCTCGAGTCGGTCGCCGCCCAGCTCAGCGACGAGGTGCACGTGCCGATCAACGCGACCTGTTGCGGGTTCGCCGGCGACCGCGGATTCCTGCACCCGGAGCTGACCGCCGCCGCGACCAGGGCGGAGGCGGAGGAGGTGATGGCGCGGGGATTCGACGCCCACCTCTGCAGCAATCGCACCTGCGAGGTTGGGCTCGAACGCGCCACGGGGCGGGAGTACGAGTCGCCGATCTTCCTGCTCGAGGAGTTGACCCGGGACTAGCCGGGAGCGTCGCCGACCGATGCCTCTTCGGCCTGCCGCGAGGCGGCCGCCTCGGCGTCGCCCTCCCGGATGATCGCCCCGAGCTCCTCGCTGCCCGCCATCTGCCGATCGAGCCACGGGTTGAGTACCCCGCGCAGCGACTGAATGACCCGCCACCACGAGGGAGCGACGATCCGGGGCCGGCGCTCCTCGATCCCTTCGACGATCGCGCCGCCCGCATCGGCAGGGTGGAGGCGTCCCCGCCCGATCGCCGGCATCAGCGACTCCTCAAGCCGCATGGCGAGCGGGTGGGCGAAACCCTCCCGGACCATCCTCGTGTCGATGAAGCCGAAGTAGGCGACCGAGACGCCGGCCCCGTAGGGGGCGAGCTCGGCCCGAAGCGAGCGGCCCAGTGATTCGACCCCCGCCTTGGCGGTTGCGTAGGAGCTGTTCATCACCCCGTTGACGAAGGCATAGACGGAGGCGACCAGGACGAGGTGGCCGCGGCGCTCGACGACCTGCGGCATGGCGGCCCGTATCGTTCGCCAGACGCCGAGAAGGTTGACTTCGATAACCCGCTCCCACTCGGCGGTGCCGATCGCCAGGGTGCTGCCGACCTCCGGGGCGATGCCGGCATTGGCGACGGCCACGTCGAGGCCGCCGAACTCCTCGACCGTGCGGGCCACCGCGGCCTCGATCTGTTCGCGATCGCTGACGTCCGCGGCGATCGCGATCGTCCGCCGCCCGATCCGCCGCGCCGCCGCCTCGACTTCGGCGGCGTCGAGGTCGACGACGGCGACCGAGGCACCCCTGACCTGCATCTGGCGCGCGGTCTCGAAGCCGATCCCCCTCGCAGCCCCGGTGACCAGGGCGACTCGTCCGTCGAGGTCGTAGGCGGGCATCGCGGCTGACTCTATAGCGCCGTTCGTAGACTCCGCTGCCGATGCCTGGCTACCGCAGAGTCGAGTCCAAACAGCGCTTTCCCGAACTCGAGGAGCGGGTGCTGGAGCGGTGGCGCGAAACCGACCTCTTCCGGCGCACGCTCGAGAACCGCACAGGGGCGGAGGTCTGGAGCTTCTATGAGGGTCCCCCGACCGCCAACGGGCGCCCCGGCTCGCATCACGTCCTCTCTCGAGTGTTCAAGGACGTCTATCCGCGTTACCGTACGATGCGCGGCTTCAGCGTCCCCCGCAAGGCCGGCTGGGACTGCCACGGACTCCCGGTCGAGCTCGAGGTCGAAAAGGAGCTGGGGATCTCCTCCAAGCAGGAGATCGAAGCTTTTGGTATCGCCGAGTTCAACGCCCGCTGCCGCGAGTCGGTCTTCGCCTACGTCGAGGAATGGAACCGGCTGACCGAGCGGATCGGCTTCTGGATAGACCTCGACGACCCCTACGTCACCCTCGAGGCCGACTACATCGAGTCCGTCTGGTGGTCGTTGCGGCGGATCTGGGACGACGGCCGCCTGTACGAGGACTTCAAGGTGGTCCCCTACTGCCCTCGCGACGGCACCGCGCTCTCCTCGCACGAGGTCGCGCTCGGCTATCGCGAGGTCGAGGATCCGAGCGTCTACGTGAGGCTGCCGGTCGAGCCCGGCGGGCCGCTCGAGGAAGGGGACGCGCTGCTCGTCTGGACGACGACGCCTTGGACCCTGATCTCCAACGCGGCGGTCGCCGTCAACCCCGAGATGACCTATGTCCGAGCGCGGGTGGGAGGTGAGGCCTTGGTGGTGGCAGAGAGTCTGCGCGAGCGGGTACTCGGCGAGGAGGCCGAGGTCCTCGACACCTTCCCCGGGTCCCGCCTCGCCGGCCTCCGTTACTCCCCGCCGTTCACCTACGTCACCGATTTCGGCCCCCGCGGGCACACCGTGCTCGAGGCCGACTTCGTCAGCGCCGAGGAGGGCACCGGACTCGTCCACACCGCGGTCGCCTTCGGCGAGGACGACTTCCGGCTGGGCCAGCGATACGGGCTGACCATGCAGAACCCGGTCACCCTGGAGGGGGCATTCGACGAGCGGGTGCCCGAGTTCGCCGGGCGCTCCGTCAAGGACGCCGACCCCGAGATCGTGGCGGCCCTGGAGCGCTCCGGCCGGCTGTTCCGCGCCTCCACCTACGAGCATGCCTATCCCCACTGCTGGCGCTGTGGAACGCCGCTGCTCTACTACGCCAAGTCGAGCTGGTACGTGCGTACCTCCGAGGTGCGGGATGGGCTGCTCGCCAACAACCGAGAGATTGGCTGGCACCCTGAGCACATCCGCGAGGGCCGCTTCGGCAAGTGGCTCGAGAACAACGTCGACTGGGCGCTCTCCCGGGACCGCTACTGGGGGACGCCGCTGCCGATCTGGGTGTGCGGCGCTGAGGACTGCGGGGAACGATTCTGCGCGGGCTCGGTGGCCGAGCTGCGCGAGCGAGCCACAGGCGAGGTGCCCGACGACCTTCACCGGCCCTACATCGACGAGGTGAGGCTTCGCTGCGAGGCCTGCGGGGGCGAGATGGAGCGGGTCGAATCGGTGATCGACACCTGGTACGACAGCGGTGCGATGCCCTTCGCCCAGTTCCACTATCCCTTCGAGAACGCCGAGACCTTCGAGGAGCGCTTCCCCGCCGACTTCATCTGCGAGGCGGTCGACCAGACCCGGGGCTGGTTCTACACCCTGCTGGCGGAGTCGACCCTCCTGTTCGAGCGCTCCAGCTACCGGAATTGCGTCTGCCTCGGACTGATCCTCGACCCCGACGGGCAGAAGATGTCGAAGAGCCGCGGCAACGTGGTCGAACCCTGGGAGGTGATCTCGGCCCACGGCGCCGACGCCTTCCGCTGGTACTACCTGACCGCGCAGCAGCCCTGGTCGGGGTACCGCTTCTCGGTCGAGACTGTCGGCGAATCGGTGCGCCAGTTCCTGCTGACGCTCTGGAACAGCTACTCGTTCTGGGTGCTCTACGCAAATGCCGAGGGCCTCACCCCGGGAGACTTCGCCGGGGATTCTCCCGGACGCGCAGCGGGGGGTGCCCGGAGCCCCGGCATCCCCGGACGAATCCCGGCAGAGCCGGGATCACCGGTCGCTGGCGCTCCCTCGGAGGAGATGCCGGGCAATGATCTCGACCGTTGGGCGCTGTCCCGGCTCCAGTCGACGGTCGCGACTGTCACCGAGCGCATGGACGACTTCGACTGCACGACGGCCGGTAAGGCGATCGCCGAATATGTCGAGGACCTCTCCAACTGGTACGTGCGGCTCTCCCGCCGCCGCTTCTGGGAGGGCGACCGGATTGCCTTCGCGACTCTGCGCCACTGCCTGCTGGAGACGGTGGCGCTGCTGGCTCCGTTCATCCCCTTCCTCGCCGACGAGATCCACGTCAACCTCGCCGGCGGCGAGGGCGGTGAGTTCGGCGAGTTTCCGGATTCGGTCCACCTGCGGGACTTCCCGCAGCCCGATCCTGCCCTCGCCGACCCCGGCCTCGAGGAGGCGATGGCTGCCGTACGCCGCACGGTCGAGCTTGGCCGGGCCGCCCGCGCCCAGGCGAAGGTCAAGGTGCGCCAGCCGCTGCGCAGAGCGGTGATCGTCGCCAGCGACGCCGAACGGGAGGCGATCTCGGCTCGCGCCGAGCTGATCGAAGCCGAGCTCAACGTCAAGCAGTTGGAGTTCGTCGCCGAGGAGGGTGACCTTGTCAGCTATACGGTGAAGCCCAACTACCGCAGCCTCGGCCCCCGGTTCGGCAAGCAGATGCCCCAGGCGGCCGCGGCGGTGGCGGCGCTCGACGCCGACCACATCGCCGCGATGATTGAGTCCGGAGGCGAGTTCGGCGTCGCCATCGACGGGCGGGACCACACCCTGGCAGCCGACGACGTCACCCTTGCCCTGGAGCCGCTCGAGGGTTACCAGGTTTCCTCAGAGGCAGGCCACGCCGTCGGCCTTCAGCTGGAGCTGGACGAAGGCCTTCGCCGGGAGGGCCTGGCCCGCGAGATCGTCCACGCAGTGCAGAGCGCCCGCCGCGATGCGGGGCTCGAGATCACCGACCGGATCGAGCTGGCCTTGGCCGGCGACGACGAGCTGCTGGAGGCCGCTCGCGAGCACCGTTCCTACATCGCCGGGGAGGTGCTCGCGAGGTCGGTCTCCCTGGATGGCGGAGGCGCTGGGACGGTTCACCTGATCGAAGGACGCGAACTGAAGATCTCGCTGCAGTCCACGCCTTAAGCCATAGGGTACAGGGATTCGCTAGGCCAGCGCCGGCTCCAGCTCGGCCTCCAAACGCCGCTTCGGCATCGCCCCGATCACCTTCTTGGCGATCTGGCCGTCCCGGAAGAGGATCAGCGTCGGGATCGAGAGGACCTCGTAGGTGGCCGCGGTCTGCTGGTTCTCGTCGACATTGAGGCTGAGGATGGTCAGCTCGTCGCGCTCCGCGTCCATCTCCTCGAGGATCGGGTGAACGACCCGACAGGGACCGCACCAGGGAGCCCAGAAATCGACCAGGACCGGGCCATCGGCCTCGAGCACGTCTGCCTGAAAGGTCGCATCGGTCACATCGGTGAGCTTGCCTGACACAGCTATCGGTCTCCTGTGGTCGCCGTTGACTGGTTCAATACTTCAGAAAGTATAGCGTAGGCTAGGGTCGCCGGATCCGCATCGCCGGGACCTTCCAGATCGCCTCGGCAACGATATCTCGGCTCATCTTCGATGCACCGACACGTCGGTCGCGGAATGTGATCGGCAACTCGGCGACGCGGAATCCGGCACGGATCGCCCGGTAGGTCGTCTCCACCTGAAACGCGTAGCCGCGCGACTGGATCGAGTCCAGGTCGATCGCCTCGAGCACCTCTCGGTGAAAGCACTTGTAGCCGCCGGTCAGGTCACGCACCGTGACCCCGAGGAGGCCCCTTGCGTAGATGCTGCCCCCGCGGCTGATCACCCGGCGAAGCGCTCCCCACTCGGTGACCGCGCCGCCCGGAACGTATCGGGACCCGATCACCAGATCGGCCTCCCGGGCTGCCTCGAGCAGGCGCGGCAGGTCGGCAGGCGAGTGGGAGAAGTCGGCATCCATCTCCACCACCAGCTCGGCCCCGGCTGCAAGGGCGCGGCCGAACCCGGCGATGTAGGCGGGTCCGAGCCCTCCCTTATACGGCCGGTGGAGGACCTCGACGTCGTCGTGCTCGCCGGCCAGGCGGGCGGCGATCTCCCCGGTTCCGTCCGGGCTGGAGTCATCGACGATCAGCACCCGGCGCGAGGAGGGCAGCACCTCAAGCACCGCGGCGACCAACGCCTCGATGTTGGCCGCCTCGTTGTAGGTGGGGAGGATCAGCCACACGGCTGCCACGGGCGAACCCTAGGCGCTTATCCGGCAGATCGGCATTCGTCCATCAGAGCCATCTACCGCGCCGGATGGCGGGGCCGGGGGCCCGGCGAGGGAAGACTGTGCTTTCCGCAGGCGGGTCCCCGGCCCCGTAAGGTCAACGTAAGTAGCTTGGTCCCGATGACCAACGCAGAGATCGCCGACGCTTTCGATGAGCTCGCCGTCCTCTACGAGCTCGACGACGCCGTCAGGTACCGGGTGCTGGCCTACTCGAACGCCGCCAGGGCGATCCGGGAGAGCCCGGTCTCGGTGGCGGAGCTGGCTCTTGCCGGCAAGGCGACCGGCCTCCCGGGAGTCGGTAAGACGCTCGAGCAGAAGATCCTGACCCTGCTCGACTCGGGTGACACCCCCTCGGCGCAGAGGCTCCGGGCCAAGTTCCCCCCGACCCTGATCGAGGTGACCAGGGTCCCCAACCTCGGGGCGAAGACGGCCCGCCGCCTCTTCGACGAGCTCGACGTCAGCTCGCTCGAGGACCTCCGAGCGGCAGCCGAGAATCAGAGGATCCGCGAGCTGAAGGGGCTCGGGCCGAAGGTCGAGGAGAACATCCTCGCCTCGCTCGAGCACCTCTCCGAGACCGAGGTCCCCTCCGGTCGCCGACTGCTCTCGACGGTGGGCCCGATCGCCGAGGAGCTGGCGGAGTCGCTGCGGTCGCATCCCGCGGCGATCGAGGTCGAGGTCGCCGGCTCGGTTCGCCGCTGGGCTGAAACCTGCAAGGACATCGACCTGATCGCGACCGCAGAGCAGCCTGAGCAGCTCTCCCGTCACCTCGCCGGGCATCCCCTGGTCGCAGCCGCCGGGAGACCGGGGCCCAACGGGATCCGGGCCCAGACCCACAACGGTATCTCGGTCGACCTGCGGATCGTCGCCCCCGAGGCCTTCGGCAACCTGCTCCAGCATTTCACCGGTTCGGCGGCGCACAACGTCGAGCTTCGCGAGGACGCCGTCGCCAGGGGGCTCTCTGTCTCCGAGCACGGGATAACCGAGACAGAGTCCGGGGAGGTGGCGCTCTGCGCCGCCGAGGCAGAGGTCTACGAGCGCCTCGGCTACTCCTATATCGAGCCGGAGCTGCGCGAGGCCCGTGGGGAACTGCGGGCGGCGCGAGACGGATCGCTTCCCGACCTGGTCGAACGCGGCGACGTCCGCGGCGAGCTCCACTGCCACACGACCCTCTCTGACGGACGCAACAGTCTCGAGGAGATGGGCGAGGCAGGCCGCGCCCGGGGCTACGCGTACATGGCGATCACCGACCACTCGGCCAGCCATGGTTTCGGCGATCACGTCACCGAGGAGCGCCTCTGGGAGCGGATAGGCGAGGTCCGCGAGTGGAACGAGGGCCGGCGCGGCTTCCGCCTCCTGGCGGGATCAGAGGTCAACATCGGCACCGACGGATCCCTCGACTACCCCGACGAGCTGCTCGGCGCGCTCGACTGGGTGATCGCCAGCGTCCACACATCGTTCAGCGACGACTCCGAAGAGATGACGGCGCGGCTGCTGGCGGCGATCGAGAACCCGCTCGTCGACTGCATCGGCCACCTCACCGGTCGCCTGCTGCTGCGCCGCCCGCCCTACCCGGTCGACGTCGAAGCGGTCGCCGATGCGGCGGCACGGACCGGGACGATGCTGGAGATCAACGGCAACCCCAACCGCCGCGACCTCTCAGAGCAGCACGCCCGGCTCGCAGCGGAGGCCGGGGCGATGATCGTCCTCAACACCGACGCGCACGGGGTCGACACGCTCGAGAACATCCGCTTCGCGGTGGCGACCGCCCGCAGGGCCTGGCTGAGCGCCGAGCAGATCGCCAACACCCGGGGCTGGCGCGAGTTCAAGGCGCTGCGCAAGCGCGGAGGGCAGCCGGGGAAGAGCGGGTCCCGCGCCGGCTGACCTCAGCCCGCCGCTGGTGGAGGCGGGGGCGGATGGCCGGCGGGTGTCCGGTCCCGGCCGAGGCCGGGCGTCCTGACCAGCGCAATCGGGCGAAGTGCGGAGGTCGGCTCGACGTAGAAGCGGGTTCCGTCGCGCTGCTCCACCCCGAGCACCGCCGCCTCCCGGGTCCGCCAGGCGAGCGCGACCAGCAGAGCATAGCCGGCGCCGATTGCGGCGACTCCAGGGAAGAAGAGACCGAGACCGCCGGCGATCAGGGCGGTGACCCCGACCGGCCAGAGCCTGGTGAGGGCGATCCGGGAGGGAGATTCCCGGGGCAGCGAGGTCGCCGTGCGCGCCGCGGCCAGGGCATCGCGGACGCCGTCAGCAGCGCGCTCTGATCTGCCGAGGTAGAGGCCGGCGACAACCGAGATCGCCCACCAGATCGCGGCAACTGTGATCGTCCGGGTGTCGTCCGAGCGCCCCGCCGCGATCGCGGTGATCGCCCCCAGCGCAGTCGCCTCCGCGGCCGCCAGCAGGACCGTGGTGCGCAGCAGGTCGGTGAACGGCACCTCAGCTCCCCAGCTCGCGGAGGATCGTGATCCATTCTCCCGGGCCGGAAATCTCCAGGTCGGCCTCCTCGCGGATCTCCGCGGGGCCTTCGTCCGAGGCGACCCCGACGCAGATCGCTCGCGCGAGCCGGCCGGTTTCGCGCATCTGCCGGAGGCGGCGGAAGGCGTCCAGGTCGGTGCGATCGTCGCCGGCATACGCGGCGGCGGTGATCCCCTCGCCGGACTCGATCAGGGCCGAGACGGCGGCCGCCTTCCCGCCGCCGCCGGGCGGGCGCAGCTCCAGCACCTTGCGGCCCCAGTGCGGCTCGAGCCCGGCGCGGGCCGCGGCGTCGGCGATCTCCTCCGCCAGCGCCTCGGCAGCCTTCTCGTCGGGTGCCCCGCGCCAATGAAGTGCCTGGATCGGGCCTTTGTCCTCCCTCCGCAGCCCCGCGGCATCGAGCGGCCCGAGGTCGAGGCCGGCGAGGTGATCGGCCGCGGCCCGCTCCATCCCCTCGAGCGACGGGTCGGTCTGCGGCTCCGAGTCGCCGGCCTGCAGCAGCTCGAGGCCGTGATTGCCGGCGTAGGCGATTCCCTCGACGCCGACCAGCTCGCGGGCCACGGCTGCGCTCCGGCCGGAGACCGCGCCGACCACGCCGAACCGCCGGCTCAGCCGCGCCAGCGCCTCCCGGGCCTCCGCCGGGACGGATGTCTGCTCGGGCCGCTCGACAATCGGCGCCAGGGTCCCATCGACGTCGGTGAGGACCGCGGCGCGGGCGGGCTCGGCGCGAAGCGGGGCGAGCAGCGCCGCGGCGCGCTCGCTGATCGAGTCCGTGGGCATCGGCTCTAGTATCGCCGCCGTGTCGTCGGAGACCCTGAAGCTGGCCGGGATAGCGACCGCCGCGGGTGCCTTCAGCGGTCTGTTCGGCGTCGGTGGAGGCACCGTGATCGTGCCCCTGCTGATCCTCCTGTGCGGCTACGGGGAGCGCCTGGCGACCGGAACCAGCCTCGCCGCGATCGTCCTCGTCGGCGCCCTCGGGGCGCTCGCCCAGGGCGGGATCTACGGCAACGTCGAGATCGCGACGGGACTCTGGCTGGCGGCGCCGGCCGTGCTCGGCATCCTCGCCGGGACGGCGCTGCAGCAGCGAATCTCCCAGCGCGCCGTCTCGCTGCTCTTTGCGATCCTCCTGACCGCCGTTGCGATCGAGCTGATCGTCTCGTGAGCGAGGTGCTGGCCGCCCTCGTCGCTGTCGTCGGCGGGCTCGCCGGGGGCCTAGTCGGGGTCGGCGGCGGCATCCTCTTCGTCCCTGCGATGACGATCTTCCTCGACCTGGGCCAGGTTCGGGCAGAGTCGACCTCGCTGCTGATGATCGTCATCGTCGCCCTGGTCGGCGCCTATCGGCAGCGCGGCTACGGCAACGTGCGGCTGCGCGATGCGGCCCTGATCGGGGCCCTATCGCCGTTTGGTGTACTGGCCGGCGTCGTCCTCGCCAACGCGGTTCCCGAGCGGGCGCTGAAGCTCGCCTTCGCCGCTCTGGCGCTGTTCTTCGCGGTACAGCTGGCCCGCCGTGCTCTGCGGGCGCGCGACATCCGGGGAATGAGATCGGGTGAGTGATCTCCTCCGGATCGACCGGCGGCTGGCGATTCCGCATGAGCGAGGTGGACCTTCGGGCCAGCCGCTCCTCGGGCCCCGGTGGCCAGCACGCCAACGTCACCGCTTCGCGGATCGAGGCGGTCTTCGACGTCGAGGCCTCGGCCAGCCTCTCCGCTCTCCAACGGGCCCGGCTCCTGCAGCGCCATGGGCGGCAGGTTGTCGCGGTCGCCCAGGACGCCCGCAGCCAGGCCCGCAACCGCCAGCTGGCGCTGGAGCGGCTGCGGGCGAAGCTCCGTGCGGCCCTTGCGACTCCGAAGCCGAGGCGCCAGACGAGGCCGACACGGGCGTCACGGGAACGAAGCCGCGAGCAGAAGCGACGGACCTCGGCCCGCAAGCGGGAGCGCCGCCGCCCGGACTCCGGCGACTATTAGGGCGCGGCCACCCTCCTAAGTTGGCAAGCCGTGCTCGAGCGCCCCCTTGACGCCGGCGTCAAGGGAGTTGAGGCGGTACAGCGCGATCGCCTCGGCCGAGGGAAAGGAGCGGATCCGCAGGGCCTCGGGGCCGTGATGGCAGAGCAGGCAGGAGAGCAGCGCGGCCCGGCGGTGCTCGGGCAGCCCGGCGGCGGCGGCGCCGACGATCTCGGCGCCGATCTGAAGATGCCCGAGAAGCCGGCCCTCCTCGCTCACCCCGATCTCCGCCCCGTAGGTGAACTCGCGCGTCTTGCCGACGTCGTGGAGGAGCGCCGAGGCCATCAGCAGGTCGGAATCGAGTCGCGGATGAAGAATCGCCAGCTCGCCGACCAGGGTCGCGACCGCGACCGTGTGCTCGATCAGGCCGCCCAGGTAGGCGTGATGACCGGCCCGGGTGCACGGGGCGCGGCGGAATGCGTCGGCGGTGGGTCCGGAGAGCAGCACCGAGTCGACCACCTCGCGCAGGCCTGGATCGTGGACCTCGCGGGTCAGGTGCTCGAGAAACCCTTCGAGCTCGTCGAGGTCGCGATACGCGGCGGGCAGGAACTCGGCAGGGTCGAACTCTCCCTCGGCGAGCCTGCGCACATCCTCGAGCTCGGCGGCGAGCCGGCCGCGGAAACGCTCGACCCGCCCCCGCACCTCGACCGCGTCGCCGCGCTCGAAGCGGGCCCCGATCGAGTCGGCATCGCGGAATATCCGCGCCGGGATCGTCCCGCTCCGGTCGCGCAGCTCGAGCGCCAGGTAGGCGAAGCCGTTACGCGCGGTGAGCCGATCCTTGCGGGCGCACGCATAGCGGCCGGTGAAGGCCCGCCCGGGCGTCAGCTCGGCGACCGCCGGCCGCTGGGCCGGGCCGGCGGGGCTGAGCTGGGCGGCGGCTTCCATCGCTTCATCCTGCCTCGCAGGGCGGACGTGGCCCCCCCGGCGCGCCAGCCGCATCGTCTAGGCTCAGGCCGTGGAACCGCTGGTCTGGGAAGAAGGGGATCCGCCGAAGCTTCGGGCGCCGGTCCTCGTCTGCGCGTTCCGCGGCTGGAACGACGCCGCCGCCGCCGCGTCCACCGCTCTGGAGGCGGTCGCCGGCTCGCTCGATGCCGAGGTCGTCGCCCAGCTCGACCCCGAGGAGTTCTTCGACTTCCAGGCCAACCGGCCGACGATCACCCTGACCGAGGGGCAGACGCGCAACATCGAGTGGCCGGAGAACATCCTTCTCGCGGCGCGCGCTCCGAGCGCCAAGCGCGACCTCCTGCTGCTCGACGGCACCGAGCCCAACCTGCGCTGGCGCACCTTCGCCGACTCGATCGCCGGCGCCGCCCACAAGCTCGGGGTGGGGACTGTGATCACCCTCGGCGCCCTGCTCGCGGAGGTCTCGCACACCCTGCCGGTGCCGATCACGGGCCTCGCCTCCGACGAGGAACTGGTCGACGAGCTCGAGCTGCAGCGATCAAACTACGAGGGGCCGACCGGGATCGTCGGGGTGGTACACGATTCCTGCCGCCGCGCGGGGATGAAGTCGGCCTCGCTCTGGGCGGCGGTTCCGCACTACGTCGCCGCAGTGCCGAACCCGAAGGCGGCGCTGGCGCTGCTGCGCCGCCTCGAGGGCCTCACCGGTGTCGCCGTGGACTCCGGCGATCTCGAGGAGGAGACCTCGAGCTACGAGGAGCAGGTCGGCCGCGCCGTCGCCGCAAACCCCGAGATCGAGGAGCTGGTCGCCCGGATCGAGGAAGAGCAGGCGGCTACGGAGGATGCCGAGGAGGAGATGCCCTCCGGCGACACGATCGCCCGCGATTTCCAGCGCTTCCTTCAGCAGCGCGGCGACGACGCCAACTGAGCGGCTTCAGCTTTCCGCGGCCGGGCAGATCAGCCGGTAGTCGCACCAGCTGCAGACCGTCGGCGAGGGCCGCGGCTCGAAGTCCTGGCCCATGATCCCCTCGCCGACCTGCAGCACGGTGCGCTCGACCCGCTCGGCATCGTCGGCGGCGGCCTCGACCGCGACCTTCTCGGCGTCGAGGACGTAGTAGTAGCTGCCGGTGGCGGCGTCGAGGTCCCAGGCCTCACGAGCGGCGAGGCGGTAGAGGGAGAGCTGCAGGTCCTCGGCGAGCTGGGCCTTGGTTCGGCGCTCGCCGGTCTTGTAATCGATCAGCTCATGCTCTCCGCCCGGGAGGCGGTCGACCCGATCGACCCTTCCGCGGATGTGGTGGGGCCCGATCTGGAAGTCGAACTTGCGCTCCAGCCAGACCGGCTCCGACAGCGAGTCGCGCTCCTGCTCCCAGTAATGGCGCAGGGCCTCGCGGGCGCGGTCGCGGAACTGCAGCTCGTCGTCGGAACTGCCGAAACCCGAGCGCCGCCAACCCGCTTCGAACAGGCGCATGAGGCGCCGCAGGCCGTCCTCTTCGGGATCGCCAGGCTCTGCGCTGCGGCGCTCCTTGTGGAAGCGCTCGAGAACGTTGTGGATGAGGATCCCGAAGCGCTGGTTGATCGTCGGCTCCTGCGGGATGCCGAAGACGCGGGCGAACTTGTACTTCAGCGGGCAGGTGAGGTAGAGGTCGAGGTCGGAGGCGGATAGCTTCAGGCCGTCGCCCCGACGCGGCAGGAAGGCCTCGAGCGAGGGCTCGTCGCGGGCCGCGATCAGCTCCCGTCGGCGACCCCGCTCGCGCTCCTCGTCGAGCAGGTACTCATCGAGCGAGGAGGAGTCGAGCTCGGCCTGCTGCTCCTGGGTGGCGACCTGGCGGAGCAGGCCGTTGATCGCCTCGATCGCCTCCGCCGTCGGCTCGTCGCCGGGACGCTGGGCGAGGGCCGCGAGCTTGATCAGCTCGAGGTGGCGAGCGATCGCCCGGTTGACGTCGATCGCGGTGTCGAGCCGCGGCTCCGAGAGCTCCCGGCCGGCCTTCCATGATCCCTCCAGTACCTCGTCGCGAAGCATCCGGTAGGTGGCGTGCAGCCCCTCGGCCGGCCCAAACAGCTCCTCCTCGTGGATCTCCTCGCTGGCCCCGAGCACGGTGCGCGCCTCCTCGTAGAGGGGCGAGGGGCGGGTCGGGCCGTCGCGGTCGCGCTCCACCCAGGAGAGGACAAGACCGGCGCGGGCGCGGGTCATCGCGACATGCATCGCCCGTCGCCGGCGCGCCATCGCCAACGCCGCGCCCGTCTGCGCGCTCGGCTCGCCGAGCAGCTCCGGGGGTACCGCCGGCGGGCCCGGCGCCCGTTCGGCGGTATCGGAGCGCTCCAGGCCGAGGACGTAGACATGGTCGAACTCGCGACCCTTGGCATCAGCCATCGCGATCACCTGGACCGAGCCCGGAGACGGGGCCTCGTCATCGGCCCCCAGCTCGACCCCGGCGTCGGCGACCGCGCTCAGATAGCGGACGAAGTCGCGGGTCGAGGCCTGGGGTTCGCGACGCGTCCAGGCCGAGGCGAGCTCGGCCAGCCGTGAGAGGCTGAGCAACCGCTCTGCCGCCTCGGGCTGCGCGGCGAAGAGTCGCTGGCGGCGCAGGCCGACGCGCTCGATCAGGCGGCGCACGAAAACGTCGGCCCGGCGCTCCTCCATCGCCGCCGAGGCGGCGCGGTAGAGCTTCAGGAACCCGTGGATCCGCTCCCTCGCCTCGGGCTGGATCTGGGGACTCTCCAGCGCCGCCTCGCATGCGGAGACCATGTCGAGCTTCCGCCTCCGCGCGATCGTCGTCAGCCGCGCCAGGTCCACTGAGCGGAGCTCCACCGGAGGCCTGGTCAGCGCCCGCGCCGCGGCAGCCGAGTCGTCGGGATCGGCGAGCACCCGCAGCCAGGCGACGGCGTCCCGGACCTCGGGGCGGCGGAAGAGCGCCGCCGGCCCCGCGAGGTGGAAGGGAATGCTCCGCTCCTCCATCGCCGCCGCCACCGCACTCCCCTGGCGCGAGGGCTCATCGACGATCACGCAGACCGCCTGCGGGGCGAGGCCCCCGGCGATCAGGTGCTCGACCTCGCGGGCCACGGCCTGCGCTTGGGCGCGCTCGTTGCGCGACCGCCAGAAGCGAACCCCGGCGCCGGTGTCCTCGGCGCGGCCGGGCTTCTCCAGGCGATCGCCGATCGCCGCCACCACGGCCCGGGCTGCGTCGATCATCTCGCTGCCGCCGCGCAGGCAGCGCTCCAGCACGACGACGTCGGCGTCGGGGTGGACCTCGCGGAACCATGAAGCGGTGCGCGCTCCCGGGCCGCGGGTCGCCTGGTCGTCGTCGAGCGCGCCGAGCAGGTTGGTGCTCTCGGCGCTCAGCTCCGCGAGGATCGCCCATCGGGCAAGGGTCGCGTCCTCGAGCTCATCGACCATTACGTGGCGGAAGCGCGAGGCAATCTCGCGGCGCACATCGGCGCGGGATGCGAGCAGCCGCCTCAGGACCAGGGAGACGTCGCCCGAGTCGAGGCTGCCGGCGGCGGCGAGGATCGAGTCGTGGGCGGCGTAGAGCCTGGCGAACTCCTGCTCGCGGCGGGCGGTCTCGCGGGAGGCCTCGTCGGCTGCGGCCTGAAGGCGCTCTCCGGCGAGCGCTGTGAGGGCCTCTGGACCGACCGCCTCGGCCTTCAGAGCGTCGATCCGGCGCAGCAGGCGGGCCAGCAGGCCGGCCGGGTTGCCGCGGATCTCATGGTGCCGCAGCGGCAGCTCCTCGAGCCGGTCGAGCAGCATCGCCAGGCGCTCAGCCGGTCCGAGGACGTCGAAGAACGGGTCAAGGCCGGCCTCCGCCGAGTAGTCGCCGAGCAGGCGCTCACCGATCGCCTCCCAGGTGCCGATCCAGAGCTCTTCGTAGGGCCCCTCGAGGAGCGCCTCCGCCCGCTCCCTGAGTCTCGCCGCCGCGGCTCGGCCCGAAGCGATCAGGAGGACCTGCTCGGGCCCCGTCCCCTGCCCGGCAAGCCTGGCCAGGCGCCGGGCCAGGACCTCCGTCTTCCCGGCACCGGCGGCGCCGATCAGCAGCAGCGGGCCGTCGCCGTGCTCGATGGCGGTGCGTTGCGCCTCGCTCAGCGCCGCTTCGCCGGCCGGCTCCCGCTCCCCGTCCCGAAGGCGGGCAGAAGTCGGTTCCGGCTCGAGGGCAGGCACGCCACAAAGCTACCGGGCCGTCCCGATTGCGCCTGCGTAGCATGGAGGGGTGAGCGAGAAACAGGCATCGCGGGCGCCGCAGGCGCCCTCCGCGGCCCTCGAGGCGGACTGGTTGGGCGCCTGCCGCCGGGCTGTGGCGGTCCAGCGGAAGATCTTCGAGCAGGTGCGCGGGATCGACGAGCGCACGGTCTACGACGGGGTCGGCGAGGGCGGCGATCACACCCTGGTGATAGACCGCCGCGCCGAGGACGCGGTGTTCGAGGAGCTCGACGCCCTCGGGGCGGCCGGAGCTTCTTTCACGGCAATTTCCGAGGAACGCGGCGAGGTGGCGATCGGCGGCGGCGGTGATGTCCGGGTGGTGATCGACCCGATCGACGGCTCGCTCAACGCGCGCCGCCATCTACCTTCGTTCAGCCTCAGTTTTGCGGTCGCTTCCGGGCCGAGCATGGCCGAAGTTGAGTTCGGCTACGTATACGACTTCGGAGCCGGCGAGGAGTTCTCCGCCCGCCGGGGCGGAGGAGCCTTCCTCGACGGGGAGCGATTCTCCACCCGCCGCAGCGAGCGGGGGCTGGTTGTCGTCGGGCTGGAGTCGGCGAAGCCCGAGTTCGCGCTGCCGGCCCTGGAGAAGCTCGCCGGCGAGGTCTACCGGGTACGGGTGATCGGCTCGATCGCCATCTCCCTCGCCTACGTCGCCGCCGGCCGCCTCGACGGGATGCTCAGCCTGCGGGCCTGCCGCTCGGTGGACGCGGCCGCCGCGCAGCTGATCGTCCGCGAGGCGGGGGCGGAGGTCGAGTTCGGAGGCGACCGGCTGGAGGCCGCGGGGCTCGGGCTGGACCAGCGATATCCGGTGATCGCCGCAGCGAGCCCCGAGGGACTCGGCACCCTGCGCACGGCGCAGCGTGCCGGAGAACGATGAGCGCGCCGGCGGGAAGATCGGCCGGCGGTGCTGGCCAGGGAGAATCGATCGTCGACTGGGGCCTGGCGTCGCGGGTGGCCCGCGGCATCGCCGGCAACGGCACCGGGAAGCGCTCGGTCCGGCGCGCCGACCTGCGGCGCGCCTCGCGGGGCAGCGTCGGGCTGGTGCGGGACTTCACCGGGCTCCAGACCAGGGGCCGGCTGCCCTCCGCCGAGATCGTCGATCGGGCCGAGTGGATTGACGCCAACCTCAGCTCGCTGCGGGCGATTTCGGCTGAGATGGAGGCGGAGCTCGCCGCATCCCTGCAGCTACCGCGCCCCGCGGGCCCCGGGCTGCGGGCCCTGGCGGGTGCTGCGGCCGGGATCGAGATGGGGATCGTCAGCGGCTTCCTCGCCCGGCACGTCCTCGGTCAATACGACGTTGCGCTGATCGGCCCATCGCGGCCACCCCGGCTGCTGTTCGTCGCCCCCAACCTGGCCGAGGCGCAGAGGACCCTCGGAGCGGACCGCGAGACCTTCCTGCGCTGGATCGCGATCCACGAGGCGACCCATGTGGTCCAGTTCAGCGCGGTTTCCTGGCTTCGCGATCACCTCAGCGGCATCGGAGAAGAGCTGCTGGCCGGGGCATTCGCAGGGGTCAGCGCGGGAGAGCTGGCCGGCGCCGCCCGGCGCTTGCTACGTCCCGACCCGCGGCGATTGGTCGAGGCGATCCGCGCCGGCGACTGGAGCTCGCCGTTCGTCAGCGCCCCGCGCCGTCGTCTCCTCGAGCGCCTGCAGACGACGATGGCCGTGGTCGAGGGCTACTCGGAGCACGTCATGGACGGAGTCGGCGATCGGCTCGGTCCGGGCTACGGCGAGCTGCGACGCCGCCTCGATGCTCGCCGGGCCCGGCGCAACCCGCTGGAGGCGCTGCTCTCGCGGCTCTTCGGCATGGAGATGAAGATGCGCCAGTACCGGCTCGGCAAGGCCTTCTGCGACGAGGTGGCCGGGAGGCGCGGGATCGAGACCCTGAACCTGGTCTGGAGCGAGCCGGCGGCGCTGCCCCGCCCCTCGGAGCTGCAGCGCCCCGGCCGCTGGCTCGCCCGGGTCGGCTGAGCTGTCCAGGCCCCTGAACCGCCTATATGGCGGCTAAAAGGTCCCACCCCCGGTGGGGCGGTTGCCGAGTCGGCCTCGGGGGCGCTGTAACCCTTCGGGCGCAGCGGCGTACAAACAGGTGTTCGTATTTCTGTTACACTGCGAACAAGCTTAAAAATAAGTAACTTCATCCTAATCCTGAGGGGGCTTGAACCAAAATGGCAACACAGAATCGCAGCACCGGTAGTCGCAATACCCGCAGTCCCAGCACCAAGACCCAGGCGAAGCGCACCAAGGCGCAGGCCAAGGGCACCGTTACCAGCGCCAAGCGGACCGTGAATGGCGCCAGCGCAAAGCGCACCAAGGCTCAGGCCAAGGGCACCGCGACCAGCGCCAAGCGGACCGCGCAGACCTTTGCCAAGTCCGAGCGCAACCAGGTCGTGAGGGTCGCCGAGAAGGCAGTCGATGTCCCCGTCGGCGTTGCCCTCCGTGTTTCCGACCGCGTCTCTGAGCTGGTCGATCCCTGGACCGACCGCTCTGGCGCCGAGAGGCAGATCAACGCCTATCGGACACAGCTGGCTCGCAACCTGAAGCGGGCCGAGCGCCGGGGCCACACTGCCCGCCGCAAGGCCAACACCACCGTGCGGCAGAACCGCCGCAAGGTCGAGACCCAGCTGAGGCGCAACCGCCGCGAGGCCGAGAAGCAGATCCGCAGGGTTTCCCGGCGCGCCGAGAAGGTCCAGTCGGACGTCAGCAAGGTGGTCGAGGAGCAGTCCTCGCGCGCCCAGGAGCTGGTCGGCCAGGTCAGCGGCCAGGTCGCCTCGCTGCGCTAACCGCTTAACCCGGGCTGCCGCGGAGAGGCGGCCGGCCCGGGGGATCTGCCGGCACACATACCTCGCCGGCAGAAGCAACACCCTCTCCTCCCGCCAACCGCCCCTTTCGAGGGGCGGTTGGCATTTTTCTAGGAGCGGAGCGTCACCCTTTCCCCTCGTCTTCGTCCGCACTCAGCTCGTAGCGGCTCGGCGAGATCGCCGGGTCGACGTCGGTGACGTCCAGCTCGGTCGCCGAGGGCTGCGGCCGGGACTCGGCCGGCGCCGCTACTCCCGGCCCGCTCTGATCCTCGACGCTCGGCGCGGAGGACGCCGCGCCGGGCGCTGCCCCAGGTGACGCGGTCCGCCTGCAGGCCGGCGCTCGCCGGCGCGGGCGGCGGAGGCGGGGCCTCGGGTGTGGGGACGGGAGGAGGGGCTGCCGACGGTGGGCCCGGCTCGGCGTTCGCCTCGGCCTCGTCCCTGCGGCCCGCTCCGGCCTGTGCGAACGAGGCGGGCACGGCCGGCTGGGCGGCTCCGACCCTCGCCACGAAGGAGTTTCTCTTCGCTGCGGTCGCGCTTCGCTCGATTCCCGCCGCGGGCGTCTCGTCCCCTGCCACGTTTCCCGCGGGGAGGACCCCGGTCGCCAACCCCACCGCGGCGCCGCCGACCGTGCCCAGGCAGGTTGCCAGCAGCTTCAGGCTGAGCGCCAGCCCGGCTCCCCTGGCCCCTCCGCTGGCCGTCACTTGGGAGATCGCGTCTTCGGCGGGGCCGGATCGGCCCGCGATCCGGTACCCGAGGCCGGCGAGGGCTGCCTGGAGCCGATCGAGCAGGGTGAGCGCTGCGAGGCCCGGTGCCAGGGCGGCGGCGGCCGGGGGAGCCGCCCGAAATTCCCGCAGGGTCGCCCTGCAGTGGGCGCAGGCGCGCAGGTGCTCGCGGAGCAGCCCCGCGTCCCGGGCGCTCGCCTCTCCGTCGCAGAAGGCGGAGAGGGCGGCGCTCAGCTGATCGCAGCGGCCGCCGCTCTCGCTGCTCGAGATCACCTCCCGGAAGCGGGCCCGCCCCTCGGCGAGGCAGCGGTTGACCTTGGTCCGGGTCCAGCCGGTGATCCCGGAGATCTCGCGATACGAGTAGCCCTCGGCGAGCAGGGACAGAGCGCGCAGCTCCTGTGGCTTGAGGCTCTGCAGCGCCTCACGGCTGCGCGCCGCCCGCTCGCGACGCTCCGCGAGGTCCGCGGGGCCGGCCCGCTCTGATGGGATCAGCTGAACCCAGTCCGCGCCCTCCTCGTCACGAGCCAGGCCCGGCGGACCCAGAAGGCGCTCGCGGTTGCGCCGCACCGCCAGCGCCTCGTGCTTGGTCACCGTCTGCATCCAGCGGATCAGCTGGCGGGGGTCGTCGGTGGGGGCCTTGGTGAGCAGGATCAGCAGGGCGCGCTGGTAGGCGTCCTCCGCGTCGTCGGCGCAGAGCGAGTAGCGCCGGGCTGTTCGTCTCAGCGCCTGCTCATGGCGCTTGATCAGCTCCAGGGCGGCGCGCTTGCGGGCAGCCTCTCCCGGCGCCGGGAAGTCGTCAGGCAGGTCCGTCGATGTGGCGCGGCCGATCGGGGTCACCGGATCCCTTCGGGCGGGGCTGGTCGCCCCGGAAGGCAAGGAACATTGGCAGGTAAAGGCTCCCCCGTGACCGGTCTCGCCCCACCTGTACGGCCGGGAAAACCGCAAAATGCGACAGCCGCCGGGCCCATCCGCCCTGACGCAGAATTCCGCCCTGACTCGCCCGGTGTTCGCCGATCCGGCCGCTCTTCTCTAGATTCCTGAGCCCGATGGGACCCGCGCAGCGCGACATCCCGCCTTCACCTGGGAGGACGGCAGGTGAGCACCTCGGTGGTCACCGGCGGGGCCGGCTTCCTCGGCTCACACCTCTGCGAGCGGTTGCTCGCGGCCGGCCAGCGGGTGGTCTGCATCGACAACCTCGACACCGGCACGCTGGAGAACATCGAGCATCTTCGGGACGGGGATTTCGAGTTCGTCCAGCACGACATCACCGAGTTCGTCGAGGTCCCCGAAGACGTCGACTTCATCTATCACCTCGCCTCTCCGGCGAGCCCGATCGACTACCTGCGCCTTCCGCTGCACACGCTCAAGGTCGGCTCATATGGCACCCACCACATGCTCGGGGTGGCGAAGCTGAAGCGAGCCCGCTTCCTGCTCGCCTCGACCTCCGAGGTCTACGGCGACCCCAAGGTCCACCCGCAGTCGGAGACCTACTGGGGCAACGTCAACCCGATCGGCCCGCGCGGCGTCTACGACGAGGCGAAGCGCTATGCCGAGGCGCTGACCATGGCCTACCACCGCCAGCAGGGCGTCGACACCTGCATCTCCAGGACCTTCAACTCCTACGGCGCCAGGATGAGGGCCCACGACGGCAGGGCGATTCCGACCTTCCTGCGCCAGGCCCTGCAGGACAAGCCGATCACCGTGTTCGGCGACGGCAGCCAGACGCGGAGCTTCTGTTACGTCGACGACCAGGTCAGCGGCATCGTCGCCCTCGCCGAGTCGGACGTCCACCAGCCGGTCAACATCGGCAACCCGGACGAGTTCACCCTGCTGCAGCTGGCCGAGACGGTCAAGGAGATCACCGAATCGGACTCGGAGATCGTCTTCGCCGCGCTGCCGGTCGACGATCCCCAGGTCCGCCAGCCCGACATCAGCCGTGCCAAAGAGCTGCTCGGCTGGGAGCCCCGGGTCGGGCTCGCCGAGGGGCTGCGGATGACGATCGAGCAGGCCGGGCGCGAGCGCCTGATCGGCGAGCCTGGACTGAGCCGCCCAGCGATGCCGGGGATCCCCGCCTCCCTGGTCCCGGCCGTCGGCCTCGGGCTGCGGGCCCTCGGGCGCCTTCCCCGCCCCGTCCAGCAGCGGATCGCCGGGGATCCGGTGGCGATCGACGGCCAGCGGCTGGAGCCCGAGATCCAGCTGGTCCTGGCCCTCGAGGAGCGGCTGGGGGAGCCTCCGTACTACGAGCTGCCGGTCGCCGAGGCGCGCCGCAGCCTGCTCGAGGACGTCGCGGCTGGCCGCGGCCCGCCGGCCCGGCTCGGCGAGACCCGGCGGCTCAGCGTCACCCTCGGCGACGGCCCGCGCGAGGCGCGGCTCTACGTCCCCGAGGATGCCGCCGACCCCGGCGGGCTGCTGGTCGCCTTCCACGGCGGCGGCTGGGCCCTCGGCAGCCTCGACAGCCACGAGCCCGCCTTCGGCGTCCTCGCCCGCGACTCCGGCGTGCGGGTGCTCTCGGTCGATTACCGGCTCGCCCCGGAGGACCCCTTCCCGGCGGCCGCGGAAGATGCCCTCGCCGCCTTCCGCTGGGCGGTCGAGCACGCCGCCGAGCTGGGGGCCGATCCCGCCCGGATCGGGGTCGGCGGCGACAGCGCCGGCGGAAACCTCTGCGCCGTGGTCGCCCGGCTCGCCGCCTCCGACCCGAGCCCGCCCGCCTTCCAGGCTCTGCTCTACCCGGTCACAGACCTCGCCGCGAAGACCCGCTCCTACGAGCTGTTCCGCGAGGGCTTCTATCTGAGCGAGAGCCAGATGGACTGGTACATCGCCCACTACCTGACCGACCCGTCCCAGCGGGAGGACCCGCGCGCCTCGCCGCTGCGGGACCGCGACCTCAGCGGCCTCGCTCCCGCCTACGTCGCCGTCGCCGGCTTCGACCCGCTCCGCGACGAGGGGATCGCCTACGCGCGGCGCCTGCTCGAGGCCGGGGTCGAGGTCGAGCTCGACATCCACCGCGGGCTGATCCACGGCTTCATCAACATGAGCGCGGTGAGCCGCGGCTGCGACGCGGCCGTGCGCGCCCTCTGCGCCGCGGTCCGCGCCCGGCTCGGCGGCTGACCTCGCCCGGGCGTCCCCGCACCTATCCTTCCGCCAGATGCCCGAGGAGACCGATACCCGCTACATCGCCCCTTTGGTCGGGGCGGAGGACGAGCGTGTCTTCACCGATTCGGGTATCGAGATCGAGCCCGTCTACACCGAGGACGACGTCGCCCCGGGGCTCGAGCAGCGCCTCGGCGAGCCGGGCTCGCCGCCGTTCACCCGCGGCATCCACGAGCGCATGTACCGCGACCGCCTCTGGACGATGCGCCAGTACGCCGGCTTCGCCAGCGCCGAGGACACCAACCGGCGCTACCGGTACCTGATCGAGCACGGCTCCACCGGGCTCTCGATGGCCTTCGACCTGCCGACCCAGCTCGGCCGCGACTCCGACGACCCGCTCTGCCGCGGCGAGGTCGGGCGCACCGGGGTGCCGATCGACACGATCGAGGACATGCGGATCTGCTTCGATCAGATCCCCCTGGACGGGGTCTCGACCTCGATGACGATCAACGCGCCGGCGGCGATCCTGCTGCTGCTCTACGAGCTGGTCGGCGAGGAGCAGGGGGTCTCGCCCGAGAAGCTTCGCGGCACGGTCCAGAACGACGTCCTGAAGGAGTACATGGCCCGCGGCAACTACATCTACCCGCCGGAGCCGACCATGCGGCTGACCACCGACATCTTCGAGTACTGCCACCGCCGGGTGCCGAAGTGGAACACGATCTCGATCTCCGGCTACCACATCCGCGAGAAGGGCTGCTCGGCGGTGCAGGAGGTCGCCTTCACCCTCTCCAACGCGATCGCCTACGTCGAGGCCGCGCTCGAGCGCGGCCTGCGGATCGACGAGTTCGCCCCCCGCCTCGCCTTCTTCTTCAACTGCCACAACAACGTCTTCCAGGAGGTCGCCAAGTTCCGGGCGGTGCGGCGGATGTGGGCGGAGATCGTCCGCGAGCGCTTCGGCGCCACCGAGGAGAGCTCGATGAAGATCCGCTTCCACACCCAGACCGGGGGCGTCACCCTGCAGGCCCAGCAGCCCGAGGTCAACATCATCCGCGTCGCCCTGCAGGGGTTCGCCGCGGTCGCCGGCGGCACCCAGTCGCTGCACACCAACGGCTTCGACGAGGCGCTGGCGCTGCCCACCGAGCGCTCGGCGCGGATCGCCCTGCGGACCCAGCAGGTGCTCGCCCACGAGTCCGGGGTCGCCGACACCGTCGACCCCTTCGCCGGCTCCTACTTCGTCGAGTCGCTGACCGACGAGATCGAGGCGACGGGCAAAGGAGCTGATGTCGAAGGTCGAGGAGCTCGGCGGCTCGGTCGAGGCGCTCGACTTCATGCAGCGCGAGATCGAGGAGTCCGCCGCCTCCTACCACGAGCGCTACCGCTCCGGCCAGGACATCATCGTCGGCGTCAACCGCTACGTCACCGACACCGTCGACGACGTCGACATCCTCCGCGTCGATCAGGCCTCCGAGGACCATCAGCTGAAGCGGCTGGCCGAGTTCAAGGCGAGCCGCGACGCGTCAGCGGTCGAGGCGCGAGCTCGAGCAGCTGCGCGACGCCGCGCGCGGCGACGTCAACCTGCTCGACCCGATCCGCGAGGCGCTGCGCGCCGGCGCCTCGATCGGCGAGGCCTGCGGCGCGATGCGCGACGTCTTCGGCGAGTACCGCGGTGGGGCGTTCTTCTAGGGCACGGCAGCTGGCCGAGCTGCAATAGCGAGCGACTCGGTCGACGCAGCCTCGGCGATCGGCCGTCGACCCTCGAGCCGGGCGGAGATCGCTGATCTCGCTGGGCGCTGCTGGTCGCCGGCTGACCGCGCTCGGCTTCGCGATCCGGCTCGGCGCTGCTCCACCAGAGCCTGTTCGGCGACGAGCTGGCCACCTACTGGGAGGTCACCACTCACTCGATCTGGGGGGTGCTGAGGACTGTCCACAGCGACGCCGAGATCACGCCGCCGCTCTACTTTCTCCTGGCCAAGCTGGCCACCTACATCGCCGTCACCCCGGAGATGCTGCGGCTGCCGTCGCTGCTCGCCGGGACCGCCTCCATCCCGCTGACCTACCTGCTCGGGGCCCGGACGCTGGGGCGGCGGGCCGGGTCGTCGCGGCGGCCCTGGTGACCCTCAGCCCGTTCCTCATCTACTACTCGACCGAGGCGCGGGGCTATCAGCTGATGGTCGCCCTGCTGCTCGCCTCCACGCCTGGCCCTGCTGCGCGGCATGGAGGGCGGCGGCCTGGGCTGGTGGATCGCCTACGCCGCCTTCTCCTGCGCGGCGATGTACACGCACTACACGGTCGCCTTCGCGCTCGCCGCGCAGGCCGCTTGGGCGCTGTGGGCGCATCCGGGCGCCCGCCGCGCGGTGCTGCTCGCCAACCTCGGCGCCGCGCTCGCCTTCCTCCCCTGGATCTCGGGCTTCGTCGCCGACCTCAACTCCCCGACCACGGACATCCTCTCGCTCCTGCAGCCGTTCACGCTCGACGGGGATCCGGATCTCGCTCGAGCATTGGTGGATCGGGTACGCGTACGCGACGACCCCGCTCAGCGAGCTGCCCGGGCGACCTGGCGCTTTTCTGCTCGGGAGCTCGGGCTGCTGCATCGCCCTGATCGGGCTGGTCGTCAAGCTGGGCAAGAGGGCGCGCGGGCGTCCGCTCGCGGATCGATCGAAGCTGTCCTGATCGTCATCCTCGGCCCTGGCCACTCCGATCGGCGAGGCGCTCGTCAGCGCCGTCTCGACCAATCTCTTCGGCACCCGCAACCTCGCCGCCGCCTGGCCTGGCTGCGCGCTTCTGTCGGCGCGCTCCTGGTCAGTCCCGCTCGGCGCGATCGTCTGGGCCGCCTCGAGCGGCGCTGGTTCTGGCGGCGTTCGCGATCGGCGGCGGTGAAGATGTTCGGCGACAGCGCCCGCCGACCCGATTACGACGGTCCGGCAGAGCATAGCCGCCCAGGCGGCCCCTCGGATGTCGTCGTCGAGCAGGTCTTCAGCCCCGGCCCGCTGAGCTCCCTCGACAAAACCTTGGCCGGCGCTTCCCGATCGTCCGCGTCGGCGCCCCGCAGGAGCGAGACCATCCCTTCACCCCCTTCGACCCGGTCGCCGCGCCGCCCGAGCAGATCGCGCGCAGACGCTGGCGGCGTCGCGGCCCGGGCGGCCGGGTCTACGTCGTCGGCAGCGCCACGGCGCGCCAACTGGCCCTCAGTCAAGGATGTGCTTGAGTCGCTGCGACCTCGCTTCCGAGCTCGCCGAACGGACCGCATCTACCCAGGCCTCTATCCGGTCGAGCTGCTGGTCCTCAGACACGCTCCGCAAGGCACCCGCACCGGTCCGTGGCGGCTGATCCGAGGTCTCCGCCTCGTCGCGTGTCCCCTCCGCATCTGCTGTGAACAGCGGTGTCGGCCCTCGGCAGCCGCCGCGGCGCCCGCAGGCGCCAGCGGAGGATCAGGCGGATCATCCGCAGCCCGATGCTGAGGGCCGCCATCGGGTCCCCGGTCGCCGAGGAGGTCCCGACCCGCGGCAGGTAGTTGACGGGAACCTCGATGTAGCGGCAGCCCGAGGTGATCGTCAGCAGCAGGATCTCCGCCCCGGCGTGGTTGCCGCCGACCGTCATCGCCCCGGCGACGCGGTCGGCCATCTCGCGCCTGAACAGCCGGTAGGAGCAGCCGACGTCGCTGAGGTGGGTCGTGTTGAAGAGGAACTCGACCAGCTTCCCCACGCCCCAGTTGCCCCAGCGCAGGAACCAGTTCATGTTGGCGCCGTGCCAGATCAGCTCTCGCGTCGTCCGGGTGCCGAAGACGACGTCGCACTCGTTGCTGTAGACGAGCAGCTTGTTGATGTCCTCGGGCAGGAAGGTTCCGTCGGGCTCGGCAAGCACGACCAGATCGCCGCTGGCCTCGATCAGGCCGCGGCGGGTCGCGTGGCCGTATCCCTGCTGGCGTCTCGAACACCTCCACCGCGCCGGTCTTCGGCGACCTCTTCGCTGGTCCCCGGCTCGGCGTTGTTGTTGACGACGAGCACCTCATCGACTACGCCGGAGTCGAAGAAGCCGTCGATCACGCGCCGAATCGACCCGCGCTCGGCGTAGGTCATCAGCACGACTGAGACTCGTCTTTCCTTCCCACATCGGAGGGCGCCGATCCTAGTTGCTGGTCGCTGAGTAGAGCGGCTGGGACGAAGGCTGCCAAGATGCCAGCCGATTCCGATGAGGATTCCAACCTCAGCGAACTCTCCGGGCCCGTCGGTGAAGATCACCGGCGAGCGGGTCGTCAGCCCGGCTGGAGGCTTCAACCCGACCTGGCAGCGCCACGTCGCCGCCTACGCCCTTTCCGAGCCCTATCCTCGGCCCCGGCCGGCTGCTCGACCTGGGTTGCGGCGTCGGCCACAGCTACCACCTGCTCGCCCCGCGCGAGACGGTCGGGGTCGACATCGACTCGGAGGCCCTCGCGGGCAGGACCGCGAGACCGTGGTCGCCGACATGCGGAGGCTTCCCATTCGAGGACGGGCAGCTTCTCCTCGGTGCTCTCGGTGCAGTCGGTCGAGCACGTCCCCGACCCCGAGCGCGTCGTGGCCGAGGCGGCCAGGGTGCTCGAGCCCGACGGGGTCGCGATATTCGTCACTCCGAACCGGCTGACGCTTGGCCGGCCGGACGAGATCATCGACCCCTACCACTACATCGAGTTCGATCCGGAGGAGTTGCGGCGGCTCGTGCCGGTCTCGGCTTCGAGGAGGTCGAGCTGAGGGGGCTGTTCGGCTCGGATCGCTACATGGAGCTCTTCGACGAGGAGCGCCGCAAACTCGACCGTCTGCTCGGCCTCGATCCCCTCCGGCTGCGCCGCCTGGTGACGATGCGCGGGCAAGCAGCGGCTCTATGACCTGATGCTGCGCCGCTATCGACACGACGACGACCCCCGGGCCGAGGCGATCGAGGTCGGCGACTTCGAGCTCCGCGAGACCGGGCTCGAGGAGGCGCTCGACCTCTGCGCGATCTGCCGCGGCCCCCGCGCATATCGGATGACGGTGGCGAGTCGACCGGCCGAGCGCTTCCCGCTGGTCTGGGGCGAGGACGCGCCCACCGAGGAGTGCGTCTGGTGCGGGGCGCCGCTCGGGCCGGAGCGCCGACCAGGCTGCGGGGCCGGGCCCTCTGCCCGCAGTGCGGCGCCGCGAGCACCGACCCCTGGCCCTCGCCCGAGGACCTCGATCGGGCCTACGGGACCTGGTATCGCCCGACGGAGGGGCGGCGCTACGCGCTGTTCGGCGACGCCTTCTTCAGCCGCTCGCGGGCAGCTGATCGCGAGCCGCGATCGACGAGATCGCTCCGCCGGGCCCGGTGATCGACGTCGGCTCGGGCGAGGGGGTGCTGATCGACGCGCTGAAGCGCCGCGGCCGCCGGTGTGCTCGGGCTGGAGCGCGACGCGACAGGCCCCGACGTCCGCGACGCCTCGCTCGATCGAGGTCGAGGGGGACGGCGAGTGGGCCGGCGGTCGTCTTCTGGCACGCCCTCGAGCACCTTCCGGCGCCGGGGGAGGCGATCCGCGAGGCCGCCCGGCTGCTGAGCCCGGGGGAGTCGTGCTCGTCGCCGTACCCAACATCGGACAGCCTTCAGGCCCGCGCCTTCGGCGACCGCTGGCTCCACCTCGACCTTCCCCGCCACCTCGTTCACCTCTCGCAGCGCGCGCTCTGCTCCGGGGCTGGAGAGAAACGGGTTGCGGGTCGAGCGGGTCTCCCAGGTCCGCGGGGCGCAGATCGTGATCGGCTGGCTCGACGGCCTGGTCGGGCTGCTGCCCGGGCGACCTCCGCCTCTACCAGGCGCTGCGCCGGCCTCCGCGCGCAGCGCCGAGATGTCGACTCGGGCAGCGGCTCGCCGCGATCGCCGCCGGCGTCGTGCTCTTTCCCGGTCGCCGTCGTCTGCTCCGCTGGCCGAGATCGCGCTGCGGCGCTCGGGGACCGTCTACGTCGAGGCGCGGCTTGGCTGAGCCGGAACCGCGACAAGCCGAAGATCGTCGTCGTGATGCCCGCGCGCCAGGCCGCGGCGACCCTGGAGCGGACCTTCGCCGAGATCCCCCAGGACGAGGTCGACGAGGTGATCCTGGTCGACGACTCCTCGACCGACGAGACCGTGGACCTTGCCCGCCGGCTGCCCATGCACCTGGTCTGGCACCCCCACCAGGTCGGCTACGGCGGAAACCAGAAGACCTGCTACATGGAGGCGCTTCAGCGGGACGCCGACGTCGTCGTGATGCTCCACCCCGACGGCCAGTACGAGCCGGGGCTGATCCCGGAGATGGTCAAGCCGATCATCAGGGGCGAGGCCGATCTGGTGCTCGGGCTCGAGGCTGCTGATCCCGGGCGCGGCCCTCGCCGCCGGGATGCCGCGCTGGAAGTTCCTCGCCAACCGCTTCCTGACCGTGATCGAGAACCGGATGATGGGGACCGAACTCTCCGAGGCCCACACCGGCTACCGCGCCTACTCGCGGCGCCTGCTGCTCACCGTGCCGTTCCTCCGCAACTCGCTCGACTTCGCCTTCGACTCGGAGCTGCTGATGCAGGCCTCCTACTTCGGATTCACGATCAAGGAGGTCCCGGCCCGCTGCCGGTACTTCGAGGAGGCCTCCTCGGTCGGGTTCCGCAAGGGCGCCGTCTACGGGCTGAAGACGCTCTGGGCAGGGGTGAGGCTGATGCTCCACCGCGCCGGACTCGTGCCCTCGCGCAAGTTCAGGGCGTGATCGCCCCCGCCCCGCTCGGCTAACGGCCCTGGCTGCGGGGGACCAGCTGGACCACCTCGAGCCCGTAGGCGCCACGGTGAACGATGTGCAGGTCGAAACGCTCCCCGATCCGCTTCAGGGCCCAGGCCTGAAGCGGCGCCAGCTCGGCCGGGACCGGAGCGAAGTCCCCGCGTGTCGATCGCTTCGTCAGAGGGTCGATCGAGGGATGCGCGCCGCAGCGTCGCAAAGGCCTCCCGCGCGGGCCTCGTCGATCAGCATTCGCTGGCCCGGCCTCAGGTCGTTGACGCGCCTCGCCGCAGCCCCGGCAGGCGTTGCGATGCCGACGAAGCTGTCCTGCCAGGGCGCCGCGATCGGTAGCTCGTTGCCGCGCCCCGAGCGGATCAGGATCTCCGTCTCGAGGATCCGGGGTCATCAGCACCAGGGAGCGACGCTCCCCCGGCATGTAGCGGGCCAGCAGTCGCTCGCCCTCCGGCGAGATGGTGTTGAGAGCCGGCATGTGCTTCAGCCGCAGCAGCGCGCTTCGCAGCGATTGCCCCCCCGGGATGACGTGGGCCAGCGCCGAGCGCGGGAAGCGCTCGCCGATCGAGGACCAGCCGACGGCGACGAGCAGCAGGCGAGACCGAGAGGGCAAAGGCAAGGCCGCCGCGTCGCGCGCCTCGGCTCGCGAGTCTCCGAGACCGCAGCAGCAAGCTGAGCCAGAGAGCGGCAACCAGCAGGGCCGGCAGGGCCACACCGACCAATGAGAAGTCGGTTGAACGGTTGTCGAAGTAGCTGTAGATCGCCGTCCCGTAGGCGGTCGTGCCCGTCAGGGCGACGAAGGCCGCGCGCTCGCGCCCGGACCAGATCCGGCAGCCGCTGGAGGGCGAGGACGATCCCGGCTGCGGAGGCGAGGTAGGTGGCGCCCACGGCCAGCCCGGGTGACCAGCGGGCGAAGTCATAGTTGAGATCGCCCAGGCGCTCGAAGAGGAAGGCTCGCAGGTAAGCGATGTACTGCCCCCAATCCGGCAGCTGCCCGGCGGCGGCCAGGGTGGCCAGCGCGAACAGGAGGTGGGCTACGACGCAGGCCGCGACGACCAGGACCGCCTTTCTTGCGAGCCAGCGAAGGCGGCCCCCGTCCGGTCCCAGCCAGGCCTCCAGTGCAGGCCATCGCAGCGACCGTGAACAGCGTGTAGGCGAAGGCCTCGAAGGAGTAGATCGACGGAGATGCCCGCCACCGCGAGGGCGATGCCCCACCCGATGCCTCGCCGGTCAGGCCACCGCTGTGCGGCCACCAGAGCCAGCAGCGCCGCCATCGGCAGGCCGAACCGCAGGGTCGAGTCCTGCGGAATCGAGTCCACGGGATATGAGGTGTTGAAGATCAGGACGACGACCCCCACCGCGAGCGTCCATGCAGCGAGCATGCGGGAGACCGCGGCGATCCGCAGGATGCAGTAACCGGCGCCGAAGGCCAGGGCGCTCGCCATCCCGCTCAGGCAGACCCAGTGTCCCGTAGCCGATCGGGACCAGCTTGAACCAGCCGGCGAGCAGGTAGATGCAACCCGACCCCGTACTGAGAGGCGGTGTCTATCAACATCGGCCGCCCCGCCAGCACTTCGTTGGCGGGCCCGAGCAGGAAGTTCTGGTGGAACTGGATGATCGACGTCTCCAGGGAGATCGGCAGACTTCCCGGGGCCTGCTCGGGTCGAGCGACGAGGAGGTCGGGCACGGCGAGAAGGATCAGCCCGAGTAGGACGAGATCGATTGCGATCCGCCGCCGGCGGCCCAGGAGCGGGGGGGCAAGGCGCTCGTGTGCCGCCACGACCCCGGTGACCACGGCGGCGCCGAGCACCGCTCCCAGCGGGCTCACTGAGGAGAGGTCGGTGAGGCAGAGGAGAACGGCGAAGCTGAGTACCGCGCAGACGCCCCAGATCGCAGCCTCGGCTCCGGCAAGCCTCGAGAGACCGTGCCATGGCAGAGGCCCGAGCGCCCTGCGGATGGCCAGCGCCGCGGCGACCCACCAGGCCAGAGCCGCGACCAGGGCGACCCCGATCGTGTCGCCCCAGGGGAAGAGGCCGGTTGCCTTCACCGCGAGGACGGCCAGCGCCAGCCCGGCAGCCAGCAGGGCAACGAGGACCCGAAGCACTGGGCCGTTGGGTCCGGCGGCGATCCGGTCCGCCGCCCCGGAGCCGAAGCGCAGGGCGAGCGGCAGGATGACCACGAACGTCCCCAGATAGAGCAGGGTCTCGGCGTCCTGATTCTGGCGCAGCGGCAGCCCTGGGATCGGGGCCGGGTGATCTACCAGGAGGAGCGCACTCATCGCGGCCAGGAAGCCGGCGTAGGCGAGGACCACGCACAACGCAAGGGTCGATCCGAAGTTCTCCTCCGATGCTCGCCCTCTCAGCGACCCCCGCTCCCCGCGAGTCTCAGGCTGGCGTGTTATATGGGCCGAGGAGCTTGCCATCTCCTGCCAGCTACAGTCTTCCAGGCTCTCGATGCTCGAACCGCAGCCGGCACAGCAAAGCGCGGACGTGCCCGATGCGGTCGCTCCGCCGCCTGGCAACCCAAGGTTCCCCCTGTTCGACTCGCTGCGGGCCGTGGCCGCGCTCTGCATTCTGCTGGTCCATGCCGCAATCTTCTCGGGCGTGTCCGGGAGCTGGTACTTCCCTCTTGTGGTTCATCTCGATATCGGTGTGCCCTTCTTCTTCCTGCTCTCGGGATTTCTGCTCTACCGGCCGATGCTGGCAGCCAGGATCCACCAGAGCGCTTCGACGCCAATCCGAACATATGCGAAGCGGCGTTTCCTGAGGATCGCTCCGGCATACTGGCTTGCGCTCACCGTTCTCTCGCTGGTCACCGGTCTCAACGGTGTCTTCACCGGCAACTGGTGGGTCTACTACGGACTGCTGCAGAACTACCCGGTCTACTCGCCCAGCCCGGACTGCCTGGACCCCATCATCCGGGCGACATCGTGCGGCATCACACCGACATGGAGCCTCGCGATCGAAGTGCTCTTCTATATCTCTTTGCCGTTTTTCGCCTACGGCATGGCCTGGCTGACGGCTCGCTTCCCACGCGACCGCTGGCTCTTGATCGAATTCGGTGCACTGGCTCTGCTCTCCGCGGTATCCGCAGGGATTCTGGGATATCATGGTTCCGGAGGGCTCTATACGTGGCTCTTCTTCTCACCTTTGGGGCGAGCGTGGTGGTTCGCGCTCGGGATGGGGCTGGCCGCGATCTCGGTCTGGGTCACCCAGCGAGGCGCCGCGCCACGAGCGCTGGCCGTGATCATTGATCATCCCGCCATTCTCTGGTGCCTAGCGGCCGCGTTGTACGTGTGGGCCGCTCTGGTCGTCCGCGGACCACCGCTGGCCGGCACATTCGGACACAGGACCGAGTTCGTGTTCGAATACCTGCTGTTCGGCGTCATCGCGGCCCTGGTCATCCTTCCTGCGATTTTCGGCGACGAGCGCGGTGGTATTCCACGGCGGGTTCTCGCCCATCCAACCCTCGCATGGCTTGGGCTGGTCTCATACGGCATCTTCCTTTGGCATCTCCCTGTCATCCTGGAGCTGAAGTCAAGGGGGGTCGACAAGTGGTGGCCCAGCATGGCGTTCCCCGTGCTGGCCTTGACCACGCTGGCGGTAACTCTGGTCTGCGCCTCGTTCAGCTACTACCTGCTGGAGAGACCCCTGATGCGCCGGAAGTGATGGCGGCGGGGCTCAAGCTGGCGCTTGGCGGCGTTGCTACCGCAGCGCGCATAGGCGAAGGCTGGGGGCGGCAGCGGTGATCTGCCACCTCCCGGGGGCAGCGTCCCGGGGAGCCCGCAGAGCGGCCGGAACCTTGGGTGTAAGGGAGCCGAGCGGGACCGTCGGCGTGGAGGCGAGCCGGCGCGCCGATACGGCGCCCCCGATCGGGCTGGAGAGGGCCACTCCGCCGGGCGGCAGCTCGAACGAGACCCCGTCGGCCGAGCTCCGCCGAGGCTTGCGGCATCTCCCGATCTGATCCTTCTGCGCCGGCTGGAGTGTGAGTCCCTCTGCCGCCGCCAGCACGGCATCGGTCCTCGCCCGGGCCTCCTCGTCGCGCCCTGAGATCTCGCTGGTGCTGAAGCCGAGGTTCCCGTATGCCTGGGCCGCCTGCACGTAGGAGAGTGCGGGCTGCGGACGAAGAACCGCCGCCTCAGCGAATGGAACGACCAGCTGGTTCTGCCCTCCGAGCACGCTGGAGGGGTTGAATCCGGGAGCAGCCCTTCCGGCCAGCTCCAGCCCGGTCAGCTCTTCACGAAGCACGGTGGATAGTTGCCGCTGGACAGCCGAGTTGTCCCGCAGCAGGGCGAGGTTGGTGGCGACCCCGACGGCGGCGGCGGCGAACAGGGCGATCAACGCGGGACGCGACAAGCTCCGGCCCCGGACCGCCTCCACCCCGATGATGACGGTGACGAAGGCGGCGGGATAGAGGTAGCGAGGCGTCGCGGGGGAGTTGAAGGCGTTGCGTGCGACGACTTCGATCGCCGCGAGCGTCAGCCCGGTGGCGATCGCTCCCAGCAGCCAACGCGAGGCGGAGCCGCGCAGGCGCCACGCGAGCCCGGCCAGGGCGGCGATCGCAAGCGCCGCTCCCGCCGCGCTGGTTCCGGCTGCGGGCGCCGAGACGAACGCGTAGTCCAACCCGGTGAGAGAGCCCAGCGCCGCGGCGAGCGACTGGAACGCCCAGCTCGGGATCAGCAGGACATTCGAGGCGACGAGCTGGTTGTCGGAGGCGCTCGAGTAGCTCAGCGACCACAGCCACCAGGCTCCGTAGAGGGCCATGGGTACCGCAGCAACCCAGACGCGGCGCCATTCGGCCGGCCGCGCCAGGATCGCGACGGCGACCCCCACGACGAAGGCAAGCGCGACCGTGTAGGTGAAGACCCCGAGGCAGAGAAGCAAGCAGGCGCCGATGTCCCCGGATCGGTCGCCGCGCTGGATCGCCATGAACGCTCCCAGCCCGCAGCAGAGGGCGAGTAGGACCGTGATCCCGTTCCCGACCAGGACGTGGAGGATGTCCGAGCCGAAGACCAGCAGGACTAGGCTGGGTGCGAGTGCCGCCCAGGTACCGATCCTCGTCTTTGCGTACCGGAAGATCAGGCCGCTGGCGAAGAGGACGAAGGCGGTGACGAGGATTCGCCAGACGACGTAGTCGCTGCCGATCGTCGCGAGGATCAACTTGTAGAGAATCTTCGAAGTGAAGACGAGATGGCCGTTGTGGGGGACGAGCGCCTCCCTGAAGGTGAGACCAGGGCTTTCGTTCACCCACGGAAGCTCATCGGGGGAGAAGCTCGTTCCCCGGCCCAGATAGATCAGGTAGGCGCCCGCCGCCAGCATGGCAGCGCCGAGGAGCCACCACGCCAACCGCTCATCGAGCCCGGATCCGTCTCGCTTTGCCGCGGCAGCCGCTCGCATCGAGCGGAGTCTATGGCGAAGTCGCGGCGAGACATCGGAAGGGCGGCTCAGGGTGAAGGTTCGCTCCCACCCGTCGCTTCTTGCAGGAACTCGAGTGGCCCGGTTGAACCCGGTCGCGATGAGGCTCTTCAGGCGGCGGCAGGCTCAGGAGCGCGACCAGGCGACGCGGACGGAGGATGAGCGGCGTCCGATTCTGCCGGCCACTGGAGGGCCGCCCACCGCCCCCGACCCGGATCTCGAGGATCAGTTGGCTCCGAGCGCCTCCGGGGCGCCGGTTGACGACGGCCCCCAACGCATCCGGGTGTCCCGCACACTGGTCAAGTCCGAGCCCGAGGTCGCTCAGCTGGTGTCGGCCGATCCGCGCCTCAGCTCAGACGGGGTCAAGGTGACAATGACCGAGAAGGGATTTGGCACGCTGGTGGAGATCGCGGCTCCTTCCGGCGGCCTGGATGCGAGTGACCTCGAGCGGCTCCTCGACGAGCTTGCTGTCCCGCAGAAGCGCCCGTTCAGCAACGTCTGAGCGACCGACGCCTGTCGATCCCTCAGCCGACCACATGCGTCTCGAGGCGGTTCAGGGTGCGCAGGGGCAATCAGGTTTCGGCGGTTGTAGCCATAGCGCACACCTCTGCGGCTGAAATCAAAGGGCGGCAATCGGGAATGCAGAGGCTCGGATTGAGCCTTCGTCGTCGGCCGTGCTCGGATGGACCCCATCGGTCCACATTCCGTTCCACGTTCCGTGTTCGACCATGCCGCTTCCCTCGAGGGCCCGCCAGAAGTTGACCAACAGGACCCGCCGATTCCGGGCCAGTTCGAACAGTGCCTCGTTGTACTCGGAGGCCACGACATCGGCGGCCGCGTTGTCGAGCCGCGGCGGCGGCGCGAAGAGGATGGGGATCACGTGCTCACTGCGCAGCGCGGCAACGATGCCCGCCATCCTCTCGCGGTAGACCGTCGCCGGGAGTCCCTAGGAGGCATCGTTGGTTCCGAACATGACTAGTGCGAAGGCGGGGCGCACTATCCGTGTTTCACACCGGAGCGGAGTTTCCTCCGGGGCGCAATTCGGTTCTTGCGCAAGGCCCGGTGAGGTCGCCCAGGCCGATGTTCGGTAAGGAGCCGTGGCGGCGGAGGACCGGTTGAACGAGTTCGGTGGCCCGCAGGCATAGCGGGCCACCGAGGACTCGAATTGCGCCCGCTCGAAGAGGTGGATCGTTTCGCGCCAGGAACTGGAACCGGGACAGGAGCTCCTCGCCACAGCCGACACCGCTGAGGAAAGATGACGCGTAGCTGGTCGAATCGCCCGCCTTGGCGAAGGCATGCGGTCTGTTGCCGTGCAGGCGTGCGTCGGCGAGCTGGTGGCGGAGATGGCGCTCCATGCACTTTCCGAGCACCGGGATGATCGTGGCCGAGCGCCAGTCGGACGCGCCGGCCACCGAGCAGTTAGCAACCGCCATTACTGCGATCGCGGCGACGAACCGAAGAATCCGTCTCGCAGGCATCTGGCGGTATCGACAGGAAGGCACGGCGCTGGAATTTCAGTGGCGACCGTTCAGCAGGGCCTGAGCGGCCTCCATAGAATCGCGCCCGATGCGGGAGCGCAATCCGGTCACCCACACCGAGAAGCTTGCCTACCTCGCCGAGTTGCGCGAGCAAGCGGTCCACTCGGCCTCCGAGGAGGCGGTCGAAAAGCAGCACGCCAAAGGCAAGCTGACCGCCCGCGAGCGGGTCGAGAAGCTGCTCGACCCCGGCTCCTTCGAGGAGCTAGACACCTTCGTCCGGCACCGCACCTACGAGTTCGAGATGCAGAAGCGCCGGCCCTGGGGCGATGCGGTCGTCACCGGCTACGGGACCATCGACGGCCGCACCGTGTTCGTCTTCAGCCAGGACTTCACTGTCTTCGGCGGCTCGCTCGGCGAGGTGATGGCCGAGAAGATGTGCAAGGTGATGGACCTCGCCGCCGAGGTTGGGGCCCCCGTGATCGGGATCAACGACTCCGGCGGGGCGCGGATCCAGGAGGGAGTGGTCTCGCTCGGCGCCTACGGGGACGTCTTCGTGCGCAACGTCCAGTGCTCGGGCGTGATCCCCCAGATCAGCCTGATCATGGGCCCATGCGCCGGCGGGGCCGTGTACTCGCCGGCGATGACCGACTTCATCTTCATGGTCAAGGAGACCTCGCACATGTTCATCACCGGCCCCGAGGTGATCAAGACGGTAACCGGCGAGGAGGTCGAGTTCGAGGAGCTGGGCGGGCGCGATGAGCCACAACTCGAAGTCGGGCGTGGCCCACTTCGCGTCCGAGGACGAGGAGAGCTGCCTCGAGGACGTGCGCCACCTGATGAGCTTCCTGCCGCTCAACAACCTCGAGATGCCGCCCCGGGTCGAGCCCTACGACGACCCCGAGCGCGAGGACCCCGAGCTCGACACCGCTCGTCCCCGACGACCCCTCGAAGCCCTACGACATGCGCGAGGTGATCTCGCGGATCGTCGACGACGGCGAGTTCTTCGAGGTCCACGAGCACTTCGCCAAGAACATCGTCTGCGGCTTCTCGCGCCTCGACGGCTTCCCGGTCGGGGTGGTCGGCAACCAGCCGGCGCACCTCGCGGGGGTGCTCGACATCGAGTCCTCCGAGAAGGCGGCGCGCTTCGTCCGCACCTGCGACGCCTTCAACGTCCCCCTGGTCACCTTCACCGACGTCCCCGGGTTCCTGCCCGGGACCAGCCAGGAGTGGGGCGGGATCATCCGCCACGGCGCCAAGCTGCTCTACGCCTTCACCGAGGCGACGGTGCCGAAGCTGACCGTGGTCACCCGCAAGGCCTACGGCGGCGCCTACGACGTGATGAACTCAAAGCACATGCTGGCCGACTTCAACTTCGCCTGGCCGACCGCCGAGGTGGCGGTGATGGGCCCCGAGGGCGCGGTCAACATCATCTACCGCCGCGACCTGCAGACCTCGCCGACCCCCGACGAGCGCCGCCAGAAGCTGATCGACGACTACAAGGCCCACTTCGCCAACCCCTACTCGGCGGCCGAGCGCGGCTACATCGACGACGTGATCGAGCCCCGGCGCACCCGCCCGAAGCTGATCCGCGCCCTGCGGACGCTGCAGACCAAGCGGGTCGAGCAGCCGAAGCGAAAGCACGGCAACATCCCGCTGTAGGAATGAGAGCAAGACATTTGAGCGCAGCCAGGGAATCAGTCGGCGCGGCTTCGGGCAGCGGGGGATTTCCTCTACTGGGGACTGCTCGCTGTTGCATTGCTGTGTTCCGCCGCCCTCATCCTCTGGCTCGACCGTGGGACCACCTACAACGTCGACCAGATCCGGTTCTTCCTGAGCAGCCCCGATTTCGATCTCAGGGGCCTGTTGGAGCCCCAGAACGGAAATCTCCTCTTTACCACGACCCTCGCCTACAAAGTCCTGCTTTCGAGCTTTGGAACGGGGTTTCTGCCCTTTCGGGTCATTCACATCCTTGCCCTGGTTACGGCCGCGACGCTCTTCTACATCTTGATAAGACGCAGGATCGGTCCGCTCGCGGCACTCGGCACCCACCTTGGTCCTACTCCTCTTTGGCTCCGACTGGGGACACGTCGGGACTGCACTCGGCTTCACTGTGCTCTCCAGCATTGCCGCCGGGTTGGCTGCTCTCCTACTCCTGGAACGCGATGATCGCCTTGGCGATGGGGGAGCTTGTGCGATGCTTGTCATCGCCGTCGCCAGCTTCAGCGTCGGGCTCGCTTTTCTCGCGGGAGGGGTGGTCGACGTTCTGCTGGGCCGGGACCGCTGGAAGCGAGCCTGGATTTTCCTGATCCCCCTTGCCCTCTACGCAGCGTGGTTCGTTTGGGCGCGGAACCAGGGCGCTTCCTCCCCCTCGAGCCAGGGGCATGTTTCCAACCTCTTGCTGGCGCCCGCGTGGGCATTCGAGTCGCTCTCAGCCGTCCTCGCCTCCTTGACTGGCCTCAACTACTCCTTCGGCGGCCCACGGCCGGCCCAGTTGGTGGCCATCGGCCCGGGTTATGCATTGGCCGTGATTGCGATCGCCGCTTTCGCCTGGTACCTCAAGCGCTACCGCGCCCGGGTTCCCAGACAGGTATGGGTTGCGATCGCGATCCTCCTCGCCTACTGGACACTGGGAGCGCTGACCTCCAGCTCACTCCGCGTTCCGGAAAAGATCCGTTACATGTACCCCGGCGCGGTAATGGTCCTTCTCGTAGCTTCCGCTGCTGTCAGCGGTATCCGTTTCACTCGCGCCGGGATGCTTGCGCTCTTCGCCGTGACCGGCATGGCCCTGGCCACGAACCTGATCCTTCTGCGGGATGGAGCTGCCTGGTTCAGAAACGACTACTCGGCACCGACTCGCGCCCTGTTCACTTCGTATGACCTGGCCAAGGGAACCGTGGACCCTAATTTCCTGGCGCCACCCGGAGACGCGAAGGTCCTTGTGCCGGCTGGCAGCTATTTCGCCGTCACCGACCGGTACGGGGGTACCCCAGGGTTCTCCCCGGCCGAGTTGGCACGACAGCCGGAGAACATCAGGTCACTGGCGGACCGGATCCTCGCCGCGGCGCTGCGACTCAAGCTCCAGCCAGCAATGCCCCATGGGGATCGACCGTGCCGCCAGCTTCCGCGCGTCGTCGGGACGACTGCCCTGGAGCTCCACGGAAATGAAACGATCCGGATCCGATCTCCGCGCGGCGGCACTGTCGCGCTGGGGCGATTCAGTGGCGCGACGCCTATCTCCCTGGGCCAGCTTGAACCGGGTGTCCCGGCCAGCCTGCGTCTCCCCTCCGACGCCAGCTCGATGCCCTGGCACCTCAAGGTCACGACCAAGGGACCGGTTGACGGTTGCCTAGCCGGTTTCAACGGGTGATATCCAACCTTCTAAGGCGCGCCCCAGGGGAACGGGAGGTGACCGTGCGATCGCTCCGCCTAGCTTTCCTGCCCGCCCTCCCTGTGTTCGCCGGCATCCTCGCCCTCGAGCTCGCCTATGGAGCCGATCTAGGCGATGCACTCCTCTACGTTGCGTATGAGGTTGGGTTCCTGGTGGTGCCCGGGTGGCTCGTCTACAGGGCGTTGACCCGTGAGCCGCGAGGAGCCTTGCCCCAACTTGCCCTCGGCTGGGCCCTCGGTTACGTGCTCGAGATCTTGGCTTTCATGTTCACCGCCGCAACGGGTACCCGGTCGCTGTTCGTGCTCTACCCGATCCTGTTCGTGGCGATCGCCCTAGGGGTCATTTTGCGGCGATCTCCACCGTCCGACCCGCCACAAGTGAGCGGAGATCCCCCAAGCGGACAGCTGTCCTGGCTGATTGCCGCCGTTTGCCTCGTCGTGGTCGCCTACGTCGGCATCACCTTCTTCTCCGCCACCCCTCTTCCGGGGGGCAAGGCAGTGCATTATCACCAGGACGTGCCGTGGTCATTGTCGATCGCAGGAGAGGCCAAGAATCATTGGCCAATCGAGGACCCCAACGTCTCCGGCGAGCCCTTCCCCTACCACTACTTCGTTCATGTGCACCTCGCCGCGGTTAGCCAGGCCACAGGAATCGCGCTCCCAACTGTGTTCTTACGCCTTTTCCTCCTGCCGATGATCACGCTCATAGTCCTTCAGGTCGTTGCGGCGGGGCAGGTTCTACTTCGAAGCGTAGGTGTGGGTATCGGAGCTGTATGCCTGGTGTTCCTAGTGGGACAGGTCAACCTGAATCACGATGCCCCGTTCGCCTCACTTCAGTTCTTGGGAGTGCTGTTCACATATCTGGTCGGCAGCCCGAGTTTTGTAATTGGATTGGTGATCTTCTTACCCATCGTGATCCTGCTGGGCACATTGGTTCGAAACCAAGGCTCGGACCCTCCAATTGGCACTTGGGCGCTGCTCTTGTTGTTCTTCATCGGCGCCTCGGATGCAAAGATCGTTCTCCTGCCACTGGTACTTGGAAGCCTGGTGCTCTTCAGCGGATGGATGTGGATCACCGAACGGAAGGCCCCCACAGCGGTGTTTCCTGCCGCGGCGCTGGCCTTCGCCGTTGGCGCAGCGGTTTACTACCTCCAGTATCGGGGTCACAGAAGCGGTCTGATCGTTGACCTTGGAGCCGGGATCACCCTGTTCACCGAGACGATGCCCGCTGTCGCCGGGGTCAGGGATTACGTGTCTGGCCTCCTACCGTCGTTTCCAGGAAGCGGCGCAGCTATTTCGGCGGGGGGAATCGTGTTCGGAGTGTTCGGGCTGTTCGGTGCACAGCTGCTCGGGATCGTGTGGCTGCTGGCACGACGGGGTGTTCGGCTGCAGAGGGAACATGCCTGGCTCCTGTCCCTGCTGACCGCGGGGATCGGCTCGATTCTCGTACTGGACTCCCCGGGAAGCGGAAACGTCCTCTACTTTCTCCCATACGGGATGGCGGCCGGCTGCATGGTCGCGGCTGACGGTCTGCGGCTGGCCTGGTTGAATAGGCCCCGCTTGTCAGGCCGGGCCGCCCGGGTGGTGGCCCTGCTGGCCGGAGGGGTGATCATTCTCCTCGGCGCGCTGCTCATTCCCGAGCACTACCAATCGCCCCTCGAGCCGGTGAGCATCGGCCGCACCTACATCCTCTCCTACGGAGGCCTGATCATCGGCCTGGTTCTACTGCTCGTGGCGGCTCGACTGTGGGTCCGGCCGTGGGCCTGGATCGGGGCAGCGACGGTGAGTGTCACGATCATCTTGGCCGGTGCGCTGGATACTCCGCTGGAGCAGGTCGAGCCGGCGCTTCGATCGCGCGTCACACCGAACAGCGGCAAACGGTTGACCCCCGGATTGTACGAGGCGCTGACGTGGATTCGGGACAGCACTCCAACTGGATCGGTCATCGCGACCAACAATCTCGAGGCCTTCGAGTTCGACCCCGCAGCTTTCAGCGAACGCTCGGTGTTCTTGGGCGGGTGGGGCTACTCGGTCAGAACGAGGGAGGTGAGATGGACGGGGGCCAGCTCCGCGCCGTTGACCGGGGTTGGAGGCACGGCAGGGGTCAACCTCTACGCAGATCGTCTCCGACTCAATGAGGCGGTTTTCAGCAGCGGAAGTCCCGCCGCCGCCCGAATCCTTAGAGACAGATTCGGGGTTCGTTATCTGTTGGTCGACAACGTGAATGGAGCACCGGCAAACGTCCCTGGACTGCGGCGTATTTCTCGCCCCGTATATCGCTCGCCGGGCGCCCTAGTGCTCGAATTGGGCTGAGCGCGGCCCGCAGCGGAAGCGCGCGACTCCAGGCTCATAGGTCTACGGCGGAAGCCTCGACCTTCCCAGCCACCCATTTCTCATAGACCGCGCTGACAATCCCCAGGTCCTGGATCGCAAGCCCGGTCGAGTCGAACAGGGTGATCTCCGCGGGATCGAGGCGGCCGGGCGCGCTCTTCCGCAGCACGTGGCCGATCTCAGTCACGTCGCTGCGCCTCACCCCGCCCGCGGCGAACGCCGCGGCCAGCTCGCCTCCTGCGCTCGCCTGGTCCCACTCGTCGCAGAACAGGTGGCAGTGGCGGATCGCCTCAGTCTCGACCTCGCGCTTGCCGCGGCCATCGGCGCCGAGGACGGCGAGATGCTGGCCCTGCCGGAGGTCGGAGCCGCGGATCACGGGCTCCTCGCCGGGGGTGCAGGTGACGACGACGTTCTGCGCCGCCGCCGCCTCGCGGGTGCCCGTTCGCCAGCCGAGCTCGGCCGCGAGTGCCTCGCCGGCCTCGGCGCGCGGGTCGTGGCAGACGCCGGGCCCGAAGGCGGCGGCCGCGAGGCAGCGGGCCGCCCAGGCGCCGTTGTCGCCGCAGCCGATCAACCCGACGGGAGCGCGCGGAGCGGAGGCCAGGGCGAGCGCCGAGACAGCGGCCGCCGCGCCGGTGCGAAGCCAGGTGACCGAGCGGCCGTCGATCACGGCCAGCGACTCGCCCGTCTCGGCATCGGAGACGACGATCACACCGGCCACCACCGGCAGGCCCCGGCCGGGATTGGACGGATAGGAAGTCACCCACTTGACGATCGCCAGGCCGTCGCCGCGTGCCGGCATCGCCCGGAAGTCGCCCGGAGGGCTGTCGAGATAGACCTTTGCCGGCATCTTCCATTCGCCGGAGGCGTGCCGCTCGAAGGCGACCCGGGTTCTCTCGATCGCCTCGCCTGGGGAGACGGCGGCGAGCACGGCCTCCGAGCCGATCACCGGGATCACGCCGCCAGTCTTACGGAACTCGCCGCAGCGGTGCCCGGCTAGAGTCCGCCGCGATGACCGGCAACGGACAGCGGCGGCCGCGGCGGCCGCGGATCGAGATCGCCGCCACAAGCGCGAGCGACGAGGAGAGCGCCGCAATCGCCGCGGCGATCGAGCGGTTCCTGGCGGAGACCGCGCCGGCGCCCGAGGCGGTCGAGTCGGTCAGCCCCTGGCAGCAGGCGGCGCTGATCGAGGGGGTCAGCGTCAAGCAGGGGACTCCCGGCGGCCGGTTTGCCTCCTCATGGCTGAGGGGATAGAACTGAAACCCCCAAGGAACCCGATGCGAGGAGGAGAAGTGGCTGTAGTCAAGATCATCGAGTTGGTCGGCAGCTCCAAGACCTCGACCGACGACGCGGCGAAGCAGGCCCTGACCCAGGCCTCCGGCTCGCTGCGAAACATCCGTGCAGTGGACATCGTCTCGACCGGCATCCGCGGCGAGAACCTCGACGAGTACCGCGCCCATGTGCGGGTCGCATTCCTGATCGAGGCGTCCGACGTCGACTAGGGCCGGGACGGCCGCGGCCGGTTAGCCTTTCGCGCGTGAGCGAGGGCGAGCAGGCGACCGCCGACGACATCCATCTCTCCCCGGCCCGGGCATCGGAGCTGATCGCCGACGAGGCGCAGCTGATCGACGTCCGCACCGAGCATGAATGGGACGCGGGCCGGATCGCCGGGGCGAGGCGGATCGAGCTGAGCGAGCTGAGCGAGCGGGCTGGGGACCTGGCCCGGGAGCTCCCCGTGGTCTTCTACTGCCGGGGAGGCAACCGCTCGGCGATGGCGACGCAGGCATTCCGTGAGGCCGGCTACGACGCTCACAACATCGAGGGAGGGCTCTCCGCCTGGGCCGAGGCGGGCCTTCCGCTCGAGCCCGCCGACGGCTACGTGGCCGAGTCCGGCGAGGCGGCGGGGGTGCTGGAGGCGCGGCGCCGGGTCTCGGACACCTAATACCCGAATCCCGGTCAGGTTTTGTACTATTCTTTCTGAAGTTCTGGTGGTCGCCGCGGCGACCTGCTGAAGGACCCGAACGGAAGCGAGGCAGCGCGCGCCATGGAACCGGTCTCCACCCCCCCGAGAGAAGCCGATCTCGACCAGACGATCGGCAAGGAGCAGCGCGGCAAGGGCCGCCCCGGCTCGTTGGAGAACCCGGAGTTTTACGAGAACGTGCCGGGGGAGGTGATACCGATCATCGAGCGCGAGTTCGACGACTTCGACACCGAGGCCGAGAAGTTCCTCGACGGACAGACTCCCGAGGACCAGTTCATCGGCTTCCGCCTCAAGCAGGGCGTCTACGGCCAGCGCCAACCCGACGTGCAGATGATCCGGGTGAAGCTCCCCTTCGGCGGCGTGACGCCGGAGCAGATGGAGGCCTTCGCCGACGTCATCGAGCGCTACGCACCGCTCGGCAAGGGCCACATCACGACGCGGCAGAACGTCCAGATCCACCACGTCCCCCTTCGCGATACCGAGAGTCTGATCCGCGAGATCTCCGAGGCCGGCCTCTCCTCCCGCGAGGGATGCGGCAACACGGTTCGCAACGTCACAGGAGATCCCTGGGCCGGGGTGGCGACCGACGAGATCTTCGACCCCACCCCCTACGCCGGCGCATACGTCCGCTACTTCGTCCGTCATCCGACCACGCAGCTGATGCCGCGAAAGATCAAGACCGCCTTCACCGGGTCGGATGCCGATCGGGCGATCACCGGGATCCATGACATCGGCTTCATTTCGCGTATCCGCGACGGGGTTCGGGGCTTCGAGGTCCGGGTCGGCGGCGGAACCTCGATCATGCCGCGCGTCGCACCCACCCTGACCGAGTTCGCCAGCGCCGACGACGGCGCCTACCTGATGTGGGCCGAGGCGGCGCTGCGCATCTTCGACCGCCAGGAGTGGCTGCGGGTGAACCGCGCCCGGGCCAGGATCAAGGTGCTGATCGACAAGATCGGGATCGAGGAATTCCGCCGCATGGTCGACGAGGAGCTCGAGGGCGATTGGGTCGAAGAGCGCGACTTCGACGTCGGCCGCCTCCGCTTCGACGACGATGAGCAGGAGTGCGCGCCGCCTGCCCCGGCCCGCGCCGCCTCCCCGAACGGCGACTCCTCGGAGTTTCGCGAGTTCCGTCGTCGCAACGTCCAGGCCCAGCGCCAGGAGGGCTTCTCCACGGTCGAGGTGAAGATCACCCGGGGGGACCTGACGCCGGAGCAGTTCCGCGGTCTGGCCGCGATCATGCGCGACTTCAGCGGCGGCTACGCCCGCACGACGGTGCAGCAGAACCTCGTCCTGCGCTGGGTCCGGGACGAGTCCCTCTATGACGTCTGGCAACTGCTCGATCAGGTCGGACTGGCGTCGCTCGGTCCGCGGGAGACCACCGACGTGGTCAGCTGCCCGGGGACCGACAGCTGCAAGCTCGGCATCACCAGCTCGATGGGTCTCAACAAGGCGGTGCAGGAGCGGCTGGAGCTGATGGACCTGCCCGAGGGCCCGGCCCGGCGCATCCAGGTGAAGATGAGCGGCTGCCCCAATGGCTGCAGCCAGCATCACATCTCGAACATCGGCTTCTACGGCGCGTCGCTGAAGCTCGGAGACCGCCAGATGCCGGCCTATATCCCCCACGTGGGAGGCAACTACGAGGGCGGTGAGGTGATCTACGGCAAGCGGCTGAAGTCGCGCCTCCCGGCGAAGCGCGTACCCGAGGCGGTCGAGCGCTGGATCCGCATGTTCCAGGCCGAGGCAAACGAGGACGAGGAGTTCAACGACTACGTCGAGCGAGTCGGGAGCGAGCGATTCGAGGCCGAGGTGGCCGAGCTGGCGATGCCCGCCGAGTTCAGCCTGGAGACGATGCAGCAGTTCATCGACTGGAGCCGCTCCGACCCCTACAAGGTCGAGCGCGGCGAGGGGGAGTGCGCAATCTAGCGATGCGGAGCGAACGTCTATATCTGATTCCGCGTGAGCGGAGCATCGCTAAGCAGGTGTTCTCGTGAATCCCGCCACCCTCGCGATCGATCCCGAGGCCGTTGCCGACGACCTCGAGCGCCGTACCGCCTCCGAGGCGCTGGAGTGGATGTTCGAGGAGTTCGGCTCGCAGCACCTGATCGCCTGCTCGTTTCAGAAGACGAGCTCGGTGACGCTGCACCTGGCGACCCAGATCAATCCCGACGCCCGCTTCTTTTACCTCGACACCGACGTGCTCTTCCCCGAGACCTACGAGACGCGCGACCGGCTGGCCGAGCACTTCGGCGTCGATTTCGAGCGCTTCCAGGACCTCTCGATCGCCGAGCAGGCGAGGCTCCACGGCGACGAGCTGTGGAAGCGCGACCCCGACGCCTGCTGCGGTTTGCGCAAGGTCGAGCCGATGCGGCGGGCCCTCGGTTCCGTAGACTGCTGGGTCTCCGGCATCCGCCGCGAGGACTCGAGCACCCGTGCCGGCGCCCCCAAGTTCGCCTGGGACAAGCGTTTCGACCTGTGGAAGCTGAACCCGCTCGCCGACTGGTCGGAGCGAGACGTCTGGAACCACATTCGTGAGCACAACATCCCGTACAACCCCCTGCACGATCGGGGCTACCCCTCGCTCGGGTGCACCCACTGCACCCAGCCGGTCGGTCCCGGCGGCGGCCCTCGCGACGGCCGCTGGGTGGGGACGGCCAAGCAGGAATGCGGGATCAACTGAGCTGCGGCTGAGCGGCGAAGCGGCACGATTCGAGCCGAGCGGCTAACGTCCGCCGGCTCTTTTGAGCCTTTCCTGTCAACAAGCCCTCCATTGCGAAGCGAGACGATGACTGAGCTTTCACACACCCTTTCCGAGCGCCACACTGCCGACTTCGAGATGATCGCCAACGGCGGCTTCGCGCCGCTCACCGGCTTTCAGGGCGCAGACGACTGGAACCGCGTCTGCACCGATATGCGCACCGCGGCGGGCGGCGAATATTGGCCGATCCCGATCACCCTCGCCACTGATCTGGAATGCGCCGCCGGCGACGCGATCGTGCTCTCCAGCGATGACGGCAAGCGGCTCGGGCGGCTGACGGTCGAGGAGGTGTTCGAGCGCGACGGCCGCCGCGAGGCCGAGCTGGTCTACGGGACCACCGACGACGCCCACCCGGGTGTCGCGGCGATCTACGAGGAGGGCGACCGCTGCGTCGCCGGGCCGATCGAGGCTGACGAGCTGCCCGACCACGAGGATGCGTTCATGCGCCGCTACCTGACCCCCGAGGAGTCGCGCAAGGCATTCGAGGAGCGTGGCTGGAAGCGGATCGTCGCCTTTCAGACCCGCAACCCGATCCATCGCGCCCACGAGTACCTGACGAAGGCGGCGCTCGAGACCTGCGACGGGCTGTTCATCCACCCGCTGATCGGCAAGACCAAGGCCGGCGACATCCCCGCTGACGTGCGGATGCGCTGCTATGAGGTGCTGATGGAGAACTACTACCCGCAGGACCGGGTGATCCTCGGCGTAAACCCCTCGAAGATGCACTATGCCGGTCCCCGCGAAGCGATCCTGCACGCAATCGTCCGCCGCAACTACGGCTGCACGCACTTCATCGTCGGGCGAGACCACGCCGGAGTCGGCGACTACTACGGGACCTACGAGGCCCAGCGGATCTTCGACGATCTCGACCTCGACGAGCTCGGAATCGAGCCGCTGATGTTCGAGCACACCTTCTGGTGCAACGATTGCGAGGGCATGGCTTCTGACAAGACCTGCCCTCACGACTCCGAGGCGCGCCTCTTCCTCTCCGGGACGAAGGTCCGGGAGATGCTCGGAGCCGGCGAGAAGCCGCCCCACGAGTTCTCCCGCGACGAGGTCGCCGAAATCCTGATCGACGCCTACAAGGAGGATGACAATCGATGACGGATCCGACCCATAGCTACGGGGCGGCGCACGACAAGGGCTTCTGCCTGTGGTTCACCGGCCTCTCGGGAGCCGGCAAGACGACGATCTCGAAGCTGGTCGAGGTCGAGCTCGAACAGCGCCGCAACCGGCTGGAGATCCTCGACGGCGACGTGGTCCGCGAGAATCTCTCCAAGGGCCTCGGCTTCTCCAAGGAGGACCGGGACACCAACATCCGCCGGATCGCCTTCGTCGCCGACCTGCTCTCCCGCAACGGCGTCCCGGTGGTCACGGCGGCGATCTCCCCCTACGCCGAGATCCGCGCCGAGGCCCGGGAGATGATGGGCGACCGATTCATCGAGGTCTACGTCGAGGCTTCGGTGGAAACCTGCGCCGAGCGCGACGCCAAAGGCCTCTACGCAGAAGGCCTTCGCCGGCGAGATCAAGGAGTTCACCGGAGTCTCGGATCCCTATCAGCCGCCGGAGAATCCGGAGATCGTCTGCCACACCGAGGTCGAGGAGCCCCCGGAGTCGGCGGCCAAGCTGCTCGCCTACCTCGAGGAGCGCGAGCTGATCCCGGCCGGGCAGACCGCGGCGGCCTCCTAGGCGAGCTGCCTCCTCGGCAGCGGCCATAAACTCGCGTCCCGTGGCGCGACCTGGCGGGCGAGCAGGATGGCAGCTCGGGCGGTTTACGCTCGAGCCTTGGATGGCCGCTCTCGGCCTGATCCTGCTGCTCTCGCTGATCCTGCGGCTCTGGGGGGCGAAATGGGGATTGCCGTTCGCCTACCTCACCGACGAGGAGCGGGTCTACGTCAAGGGGGCCGCCCGGATGGCCTTCGAGGGCGGGATCGACCCCCACTATTTCCAGAACCCGCCCCTCTACACCTACATGCTGCGGGCGGTCTTCGCCGTGCTCCACCCGGGCAGCGAGCCGGCGACGATCCTCAACCAGCTGCCGCAGCGCGGCGATCTCTTTCTGATCGGCAGGGTGATCAGCGCCTTGCTGGGGACGCTGGCGGTCTGGTTCACCTACCTCGCTTCGCAGCGCTTCTTCGCCGAGCGCAGGGTCGCTCTGCTCGCGGCGGCGCTGATGGGGGTCAGCTTCCTGCCGGTCTTCTACGCCCATGCAGCGCTCAACAACGTGCCGGCGATGGCCTTCTCCGCGCTCTCTCTGGTCGGCGCGGCCGGGATCCTGAGCAAGGGGAGAAGGCGTGACTACGTGCTCGCCGGGATCGGCGCCGGCCTGGCGACTGTCACCAAGTACACGGACGGGATCGTCTTCATCCCGCTGCTGACCGCGGCGCTGCTTGCCCCGGGGGAGTCCCGGCAGCGCCTCAAGGACGCGGCGATCGCCCTAGCTCTGGGTGGCCTCACCTTCGTCGTCTTCAACCCCTACGCCGTCCTTCACTTCTCGGAGTTCCACGCCGACCTGGCGCTCCAGGGCAAGGTCGCCGCTCGCGACAAGATCGGCGGCGGCGACCCCAACGGCTTCCGCTACTACCTCTCCAGCTTCGGCTGGGGCTTCGGCTATCTCGCCTCGATCTCCGCCCTAGCCGGCGCCGTCTGGCTCTGGTTCCGCGACCGCCGCGTCTTCTGGGTGCTGATCCCGGTGCTGCCCCTGTTCTTCATCTACATGGCGCTGCGCGCCCGTCACTTCGGCCGCTGGATGCTGCCCACCTACCCGATCCTCTGCATGATCGCCTCCTACGCGGTCTGGCGCCTGGTGGAGCTGGTGCCCGCGAAGCCGCGGACCTGGGCCCCGAAGGCGGCCGCGACGGTGGCGATCGTCCTGCTGCTCGGCCAGGGGGCGATCTATGTCGTCCACAACGACGCCGTCCTCGCCCAGAAGCACACCTACAACGTGGTGCGGTCGTGGCTGGTCCGCAACCTTCCCGCGAATACCAAGCTCGTCGTCGAGCCGCTTCGCAACTACGTCTGGCCGCGGCCCTGGCCAAATTCCGTCGACCAGCTGTTCCAGGTCCCGACCGACTTCCGCGAAAACGAGTACGCCCGCTATCTGGACCCAGACCTGCTGCCGATCTACCGCAAGCGCGGCTACTGCTGGATCGTCGCCAGCTCGCAGTTCTGGGGGCCCTACCTGGACGACGCCGACCAGGCTCCGAGCGCCGCCGCCTACTACCGGGCGCTCCAGCGCCAGGCGACCCCGGTGTTCAAGTCGAGCCCGTGGGGCGCGCCGCACGCCCCCGGCGGACCCGGCGATGACGACGTCGCCTACAACCCCGACCTCAGCTTCAACTTCTACGCCCTTCCCTACCGGAGGCCGGGGCCGATGGTCGTCGTCTACCGCCTGCACGGCGGCAAGTGCGGTCCGCCGCCACCACCCGGGAGCAAGGGACTGCCGCAGGGAGGCGGTATTCGCGGTACTCCCAGTCCGAACCGCTGAGCGCCGGGCTCAGGGCAGCGGCGTCGAGCCGGGAGCGCGCAGGCCGTCGAGGATGATCGAGACGTAGCGCTCTGGATCGGCGAACGGGTTGCGGTAGGTGCCGGCGAGCGCGCACATCAGCATCGGGATGTCCTCGGGGCGAGCGTCGCCGCGGATCGCGCCGGCCTCCTGCGCGCGGCCGATCACCTCGGCGACAAGGCCGAGCATTCCCACCCCTTCCGCTGCGCGCCGCATCGTCCCCGGTCGCGAGGTGAGCACCTCCGAGAGGGCGCGATCCTCGCTCTGGATCCGGGCCGAGGCGCGGATGAAGTCATCGAAGGCCGGCCCGGGATCGTCCCGCTCGAGGGCCTCCACGGCGAGCCCTGCGAGGCGCTCGAAGCGGTCGGCGGCCAGTGCCTCGACCAGGTCCTCCTTGTTGGGGAAGTGGCGGTAGACCGTGCCCACGCCGACCCTGGCGCAGCGCGCGATCTCCTCCATCTGGGCCTCGAGGCCGTCGCGGGCCATGCACTTTCGCGCTGCCGAGAGAACCCGCTTGCGGTTGCGCCGGGCGTCGGCACGCATGGTGCGTTCGGGGGCTGGAGGAGCTGTCTTGGTCGTCATGTGAGGGGGCTCACACTCTTTGCTGTAAACGGAATCATAGTTCCGGTATCTGCTATAACCGGATTCTAACCGGAATTGCGATTCCGATTGTAAAAGCTCCCGAAGACCGACCGAGAGGAGACCGAGATGACCGAGGCGAGAGTTGCGGAACAGAGGCGCTGGATCGCCCTGGCGCTGCTCGCGGTTGCCCAGTTCGTGGTCGTCCTCGACGCCTCGATCATCAACGTCGCCTTGCCGACGATCGGCAAGGCCCTGGACTTCTCCCAAAGCAACCTGCAGTGGGTCGTCAACGCCTACGTCCTCACCTTCGGCGGCTTCCTGCTGCTCGGCGGGCGGGTCGCCGACCTGCTCGGCCGCCGCCGCACCTTCATCGGCGGCCTGGTCCTCTTCGCGCTCGCCTCGCTGGCCGGGGGCCTTGCCCAGTCAGAGGGCCAGCTGATCGTCGCCCGCGCCGTGCAGGGCCTGGGCGCGGCGATCCTCTCGCCCGCGGCGCTCTCGATCGTCACCACCACCTTCCGCGACGGCGCCGAGCGCAATAAGGCGCTGGGCGTCTGGGGCGCAGTCGCCGGTGCCGGCGGGGCCGCCGGGGTGCTGCTCGGCGGCATTCTCACCGACACGATCGGCTGGGAGTGGGTCTTCTGGGTCAACGTCCCGGTGGGGATCGGAGCCGCCCTCCTGACCCCTTCGCTGATCGCCGAGAGCCGGGCCGCGTCGGCGACCAGGACCTTCGACTTCGCCGGCGCGGTGACCGTGACCGCCGCGCTCTCGGTCCTGGTCTACGCGCTGGTCGACGCCAACAGCGCCGGCTGGGGCTCCCTGCAGACGGTCGGTTTGCTGGGGCTCTCGCTCGTCCTGCTCGGAGGATTCGTCCTGGCCGAGCGGCGCTCCGATGCGCCGCTGGTCCCGTTCTCCTTCCTCGCCGACCGCACCCGGACGGGGGCGAACGTGGTCGGTCTCCTGGTCGGGGCCTCGCTGTTCTCGATGTTCTTCTTCATCTCCCTCTACATGCAGCAGGTGCTCGGCTACAGCCCGATCAAGGCGGGGCTCTCCTACCTGCCGCTGGCACTCTCGATCATCGTCGCCGCGGGGATCGCCTCGCAGCTGGTGACCAGGGTGGGTTTCAAGCCGGTGCTCGCCGCCGGCCTCGCCCTGATCGCCGCCGGGCTGCTCTGGTTCTCGCGGGTCTCGGTCGACGGCGGGTTTCGTCACAGACATTCTGGGCCCCTCATTGCTGGCCGCATTCGGGCTCGGGTTCGCCTTCGTCCCGGTGACGATCGCCGCGGTCTCCGGCGCCACTGACCGCGACGCCGGCCTGGCGAGCGGGCTGATCAACACTGCCCAGCAGGTCGGCGGAGCGCTCGGCCTGGCGCTGCTCTCGACAATCGCCACCTCCCGGACCTCGGATGCGATGGCCGCGGCCGGAGGAGCGAAGTCGGCCCTGCCGGCCGCCCTCACCGACGGCTTCCACGCGGCCTTCCTGGGTGGCGCCGGGTTCGCGATCGTCGGCCTGATCGGCGTGCTGGTGCTGATCCGTGGCCGCGACAGTCGCGCCCACGTCGAGCTCAACCGCGAGCCGGCGGGGGCGCAAGGCATCTGAGAATAGGGCCCCTGGGGGCTCAGCCCGGCGCGGGAGGGATCGCGGGCGCTCCCAGCCCGTAGGTCTGATAGGCGCCGAACCGCGAGAAGGTCTTGTGCGAGGGGCCGTGGAAGTCGGAGGATCCGGTCGCCGTCAGGCCGAGTTCCTCGCACAGCCGCAGCAGGTGTGCGGTCTGCTCGCGGGTGTGCGGAGGGTAGAAGGTCTCGATCCCGTCGATCTCCAGCGCCCGGACCAGCTCCTCCACCTGGGCCGGATCGGATACGTCCCAATACGGATGGGCGACGACCGCCGCGCCCCCCGCCTCATGGATCAGCGCCACCGCCTGATCGGCCGTCGGCCAGCGCCGGGGCACGAAGGCCTTGGCTCCGGGCACCAGATATTCCTCAAAGAAAGAGGACATGTCCTCGCCCGCACCCGCCGCGCGGGCGATGTGTGGCCGGCCGATCGAGAGCGCGTCGCCGGCCTCGGCGATCGCGTCCTCGATGCTCAGGTCGAAACCCTCGCGCCGCAGGTTGTCGACGATCTCCCCGGCCCGGCTGACCCGTTCGGCCTGGGCGCGCTCGCAGGCGGGAGCGAGGGCCTCGGTGTCGACCCAGTAGCCGCAGACATGGAGGTCGTCCGCGTATGCGTGGACGCAGGACATCTCGACCGCCGGCACCAGCTCGATCGCGGCGCGCTCGGCTGCAGCAGCCGCGGCGGGCACCCCGGCGACGGCGTCGTGGTCGGTCAGAGCCAGCGTCGTCACCCCTGCCTCGGCGGCCGCCTCGACCACCCCGGCGGGCTCGAGCTGGCCGTCGGAAACCGTGGAATGAGCTTGCAGCTCGATCAGCATCGGGGCGGAGCCTAATGACAGGACCGCCTGGCCGCGAGCCCCCGAATAGACTCCCGCGCCATGTTCGAGAAGGTGCTGATCGCCAACCGGGGCGAGATCTCGGTCCGGGTCTCCCGCACCCTGAAGGAGATGGGCATCGGCTCCGTCGCCGTCTACTCCGAGGCCGACCGCAACGGTCCCCACGTGCGCGAGGCCGACGAGGCCTTCCTGATCGGCCCGGCGGTGCCGGCCGAGAGCTACCTGGCGATACCGAAGATCATCGAGACTGCCGCCCGGGCGGGTGCCGGGGCGATCCACCCCGGCTATGGCTTCCTCGCCGAGAACGCCGAGTTCGCGACGGCCTGCGAGGAGGCGGGGGTCGTGTTCATCGGGCCCCCGGCCAGCTCGATCGAGATGATGGGCTCGAAGACGCGGGCCCGCGAGATCATGTCGGGCGCCGGGGTGCCGATCGTGCCCGGGGCCACCAGCCCGGCGGAAGACCTCGAGGAGGCCCGTGCCCAGGCCTCGGACGCCGGTTACCCGGTCGCCTGCAAGGCGGCTGGAGGCGGGGGAGGGAAGGGGTTCCGGGTCGCGCGCCACCCCGGACGATCTCGAGGAGGCCTTCGATGGCGCGGCGCGCGAGGGCGAGAAGTTCTTCTCCGACCCGCGGGTCTACGTCGAGCGCTACCTCGAGGACCCGCGGCACGTCGAGGTCCAGGTGCTCGCCGACTCCCACGACAAGGTCATCCATTTGGGAGAGCGCGACTGCTCGGTGCAGCGGCGCCACCAGAAGGTGATCGAGGAGGCGCCGGGCCCGCGGGTCGACGAGGCGATGCGGGAGCGGATCGGCAAGATCGCGACCGACGCCGCGCGGGCGGTCGGCTACCGCTCGGCCGGGACGGTCGAGGGGTTGCAGGTCGGCGATGACTACTTCTTCCTGGAGATGAACACCAGGGTCCAGGTCGAGCACTGCGTGACCGAGATGGTTACAGGGGTCGACATCGTCCGCGAGCAGGTGCGGGTCGCCGCCGGCGAGGAGCTATCGATCTCCCAGGATCAGCTCGAGATCCGCGGCCACGCGATCGAGTGCCGGATCAATGCCGAGGCGGCGCACAAGAACTTCGCCCCGGCGCCGGGACGGATCCTCTCCTACCGCGAGCCCGCGGGCCCCGGGGTGCGGGTCGACTCGGGGGTCGAGGCCGGCTCGGAGGTGACACCGATGTATGACCCGATGGTGGCCAAGCTGATCGTCTGGGACAGCGACCGCGAGCACTCCACCCGGCGCATGCTGCGGGCCCTGGGCGAGTACGAGATCGGTGGCCTGACGACGCTGATCCCGTTTCACCAGGCGCTGCTCGCCACCGAGCAGTGGCAGGCGGGCGAGACCTGCCGGGACCTGATGGAGGACCGCGACTGGTTAAGAGGCACGGAACCACCGTCAAGCGGTGACCCCGGCACGCCCGGACGAATCCGCCCAGGGGGCGGATCACCGGTCGCTGACGCTCCCTTGGAGGACGTGCCGGGCAGTGATTCCCGCCAATACAAGGTCGAGGTGGGGGGGAAGCTGTTCGACGTCAAGGTGATCGGGGAGGCGCCGGCCGCCGCCTCCGCGAACGCCGCCGGCCCCCGTCGCCCGCCACTCCGCGAGCGGGGCGGAGGAGCGGCGGCGGCGGCTTCGAGCGAGTCCCTACCCTCGCCGCTGCAGGGAACCGTCCTGCGGGTCGCAGTCGAGAAGGACCAGGAGGTCGAGGAAGGGGCTCTGATCTGCGTGATCGAGGCGATGAAGATGGAGAATGAGATCACCGCTCACCGCTCCGGGAAAGTCACCGAGCTCGGCGTCTCCGAGGGTGGCTCGGTGTCGAGTGGCGACGTGATCGCGGTTATCTCCTAGCCTCGCGCTCCGCTAAGGCAGCGCTTATCATTCCGCTGCTACGCTGCCCGGTCTCCCAAATGGGGCAGAGGTCCTTGAGAGGGCGCGTAGAAACGGCTTGGAGCTTGGCAATTCGTCAAGCCGGACGGCCGACGAGAGGAGTCAACCAGTAATGAGAACGCTCGCATACCTCGACCCCGGCAGCGGCAGCATGATCCTGCAGATGCTGCTCGGCGGCGTCGCCGCCGTCGCGGTCTCGATCAAGATGTTCGGCAAGAAGGTGTTCCGGACCCTCGCCTTCTGGAAGAAGGATGAGCCCGAGAAGGCCGAGCCTGTGCAGGCTTCGGAGGCCGAGTCCAAGAAGGAAGCCGCCAAGGAGACCGTCTAGCCCGCCTCTCCCCTGGCCTCTGGCCGGATCACGTTATGCCGACCGAGGCCTCTTTAGAGACCGGATCGTTTCGTGACCGCGACAGCCGGGTGGTCGTCGCCGGCGACGCGGTATTCAGGGTGCTGAGCGAGCGCGGGGCCGAGGACTGGCGCGCCCTGGCCTCCTCCGAGCTGCTCGAGCGGCTCACCTCCGAAGGCTCGCTGGTGGCCACCGAGGAGGCCGCCCTTTCCGACCTCGGGACCGCTGCCCCGCTGCTGGCGGATGGCGTCGCAGCGGTCCTCCGCCATGAGCGGATCCCCTTTGTCTCCTACCCGTACGAGTGGACCTTCGGGATGCTCCGCGACGCGGCCTTGCTGCAGCTCGACCTCGAGCTGGAGGCGCTCGAGCAGGAGCTCACCCTGAAGGACGCGACCCCCTACAACGTCCAGTTCCGGGGCTCCGATCCGGTGTTCATCGACGTCGGCTCCTTCGAGCGCCTCCGGGAGGGAGAGCCGTGGGCCGGCTACCGGCAGTTCTGCATGCTCTTCCTCTACCCGCTGCTGCTCCAAGCCCACAAGGAGATCGGCTTCCAGCCCTGGCTGCGGGGCTCGATCGACGGCATCACGCCGCGCGAGGCGGCCCGCTTCTTCGGCTTCCGCGACCGCTTCCGCAGAGGGGTCTTCACCCACGTGGCCCTCCACGCGCGGCTGGAGCGCCGCTACGAGCAGCGCGAGGGCGGCGAGGTCAAGGAGGACCTGAAGAAGGCCAACTTCAAGACCTCATACGTGAAGGCGAACGTGCAGCGGATGCGCAAGCTGGTCTCCGGCCTGAGCTGGAAGACCGGCGACACCGCGTGGACCGGGTACCGCGAGCAGAACACCTACACCGACGAGGACGCGGAGCGCAAGCAGGCCTTCGTGCGTGAGGCCGCCGCCGCGGCCAAGCCGGGGCTCGTCTGGGACATGGGCTGCAACGACGGCGCCTACTCGCGGATCGCCGCGGAGAGCGCCGGCTACGTCGTCGCCTTCGACTACGACCACGCCACGGTCGAGGCGCTTTATCGCTCGCTGCGCTCCGAGGGCGACCGGCGGATCCTGCCCCTGGTCGCGAACCTCGCCGACCCCTCCCCGGGGCTGGGATGGCGGGGGCTCGAGCGCCGGCCGCTCGAGCAGCGGGGCAGGCCCGACCTGATTCTGGCGCTGGCGCTGATCCACCACGTTTCGATCACCGCCAACGTGCCGATCGCCGAGTTCCTCGACTGGGTCAGAAGCCTCGAGGCGGAGATGGTGATCGAGTTCCCGAAGCGCGATGACCCGATGGTCAGGCGGCTGCTCTCGGGCAAGAGGACCGGGTCGAACGCCGACTACGAGCTGGAGACATTCGAGCGCGAGCTGGCGAAGCGCTTCCAGGTCTCGAAGACCGAGGCGCTGCCCTCGGGCACCCGCGTCCTCTACCGGGTCCACCTCTGAGCAGGCTCGGAGAGAGCTTCCGCGGTCCGCGGCTGCGCGAGCTCCTGATCGGCGGCGCGCATCTGGGCGCGCTCTGGGCGTTCGCCTTCGCCTGGCCCCTGCTCGACCTGCTGGGGAAGAACCCGGACTTCTTCGTCGCCCGCAGCAACACCGCGGGCGACATCATCATCTTCGCGCTCTGCTTCATGCTGCTGCCGCCGCTGGCCCTGCTCGTCCTTGAGGCCCTGGTCGCGGTGGTCAGCCGGACCGCCTACCGGGTGCTCCATCTGGCCCTGATCGGGGCGATGGCCGCGGTCTTCTTCGTCCAGATCGAGAAGCGGATCCTCACCAGCCCGACCGCGCTAATCATCCTGATCGCTCTTGGTTTCGGCGCTGCTGTCGCCTACGGCCTGCTGAGGACGCGGTTCGTCCCCAATCTGCTGGATGTGCTCGGCGTCGCCCCGCTCGTCTTCCTGGTGATCTTCTTCTTCTTCAGCGACACCTCGAAGTTGATCCTCCCGCAGAGCGACGCCAGCGCCCTCGGGGTGCGGGTGCCCTCAAAGACCCCGGTGGTCGAGGTGATCTTCGACGAGTTCCCCACCGCGACTCTGCTCGACCGGCGCGGGCGGATCGACACCCGGCGCTTCCCCCACTTCGCGGCTCTGGCGCGGCAGTCGACCTGGTATCCGAAGAACACGACCGTCGCCGACTTCACCGGGCGCGCCGTGCCCGCGATCATGACCGGCAACAACCCGAGCGGCAGCACCCTGCCGATCGCCTCCGACCAGCCGAACAGCATCTTCAGCCTGCTGGGGGGCGCCTATCGCCTCCACGTCAAGGAGGTGGTCACCCATGTCTGCCCATCGTCGCTGTGCGGCGAAGTGCAGCGCCCCCGCCAGCTCTCCCGGCTGAAGAGCCTGGCCGACGACCTCAGATACGTGGAGGGACGGATCATCCTGCCGCCGTCGATGGCCAACGAGCTGCCCAACGTCAGCACCACCTTCGGCAATTTCGGCAACAACGGCGGTGGCGCCGGCGACAAGGGCGCCGGGCGCTTCGCCCAGGACCTGTTCACGCCGCCCTCGCCGGGCGAGTTCGAGCACTTCATCAACCGAATTCCCGGCGGCGACCGGACCCTGAGCCTGATCCACATGGAGCTCCCGCATGAGCCCTGGCGCTACCTGCCCAGCGGGCAGAGCTACCAGGACACCTCGGTCTCGGATCTGGGCACGCCGAGCGCCGCGCGCTGGGCGGTCGGCAACGCGGGGATCGCCTCGGCCGAAGCGCGCCATTACATGCAGTCGGGCTACGCCGACCGTCTGGTCGGATTGCTGATGACGAGGCTGAAGAAGCTCGGCATCTGGAAGCGGGCGATGGTGATCGTCACCGCTGATCACGGGATCTCCTTCAAGGGCGGGACCGTCTACCGCAGGATCGCCGAGCCGGCCAACCTCGGCGGGGTCTCCAACCCGCCGCTGTTCATCAAGTACCCGGGGCAGACGAAGGGCGGGCCGTCGCCGATCCACTCGAAATCGATCGACATCGTCCCGACGATCGCCCAGCAGCTCGGCATCGAGCACCTCTACAAGACACAGGGAAAGCCGATCAGCGAGGAGGGCCGCGGCGGGGAGGTCGCGGTCACCAACGGACAGGGGGAGGTGATCAGGATGCCGCTCGCCCAGGTCTTGCGCCAACGCAACGCGGTGGTCAAGCAGGCCTTCTTCCGGCTCGGCGACGGCGACCTCTTCCACCTCGGGCCGGCTCCCGATCTGATCGGGACCACCGCCCCGCCACTCTCGATCGGGATCCGGCCCGGGACCTCGGCCACGGTCGAGAACGGTGACGCCCTCGAGCACGTCAACCCCTCCGCGCAGGAGGTCCCGGCCTTCATCGCCGGTGGGCTCGACGGAGTGAAGCCGGGGGCGGTGATCGCGGTCACCGTCAACGGCACGGTTGAGGCCACCGGACGCGCCTTCCTGTTCGACGGAGAGCTTCAGTACGGGGCAGTCGTGCCCCCCAAGTCGTTCACTCCGGGGCGAAACCAGATCGGCGTCTACGAGGTCGGACCCGGCAACAGCCTCACCCCGCTCGGCGGCAACTAGGAACCGGGCGGCAGCGGTTCCGGGGGCTGCCCGGTGATGAAGCGGCACTGCTTGGCGTGGCAGTCCTCGAGCCTTCGCAGCTGCCGCTGCAGGAAGGCCAGGACCCGCCGGTAGCGCGGGTCGGTGAACCTGTTCTGAAGCTCGTAGGGGTCCCGCTTCAGGTCGTAGAGCTCGCGGTCGCCGGTCTCGTACTCGACGTACTTGTAGTGGCCGAGGCGCACACCGACGTAGTTCTCGATCGGCGCGGAGATCGAGGGGCCCGCCCCCCGTTGCCGTCGCCCGCCCCGCTTCTCCCCCGGGGTGATGTCGGTCGCCTTGGCGAACGACTCGAGCAGGATCGCGCGGCGCGTCTGCCTCCCCGGGTGAGTCCAGAACGGGACCAGGGTGCGCCCGTCGAAGGAGCGATCGGCGTGGGCGCCGGTCAGCTTGACGATGGTCGGGGCGAGGTCGATGTTCGCCGCCAGCTCGTCGCTGGTCGAGTCGGCGCGGATCCCGGGCCCCCTGATCAGCAGCGGGAGGCGGATCGACGGCTCATAGGGCAGGAACTTCGAGCGGTCCAGCCTGTGCTCGCCGAAGAAGAACCCGTTGTCGGAGATGAAGAAGACGTAGGTGCGGGAGAGCTCGCCGCTGCGTCGCAGCGCCGCGATCAGCCGCCCGACACCCTCGTCGACCGAGCGCAGGGACTCGAGGCCCTTCTGGTACTCGATCCTCATCCGGCGGAAGTCGGTGGGACCCAGCGGGTCGGCGTCGTCACGGATGAAGCTGGGCTTGTCGGAGATGTCGGCCTCGTTGAAGCCCGGCGGTCTCGGAAGGGGGGTGTCGATCGCCGAGTCGTAGTGGCGGCGCGCCGGCTCGGGCCCGATCGGCGGCGCGTAGTCGCCGTGCGGGGCGTTGTAGTCGAGCTGCAGGTAGAACGGCCCGCCCGGGGGCTGAGCGGTCGATCTGGCGCACCGCCCGGTCGGTCAGCTGGTCCTCCTGGTAGTTGCACCTCTCCAAGGGCGGGGGCGCCAGCGGGCAGCCCGGTGGGTCCTTGCCGCTGAAGTCGCCGTAGTCCGGGGTGCCGAAGGGGCCGCGGATGGCGCCGTCGACGTTCAGGCTGTAGCCGTAGTAGAGGCGGGTCGAGTTGTCGGTCGCATCGCTCTGCCACTCATCCCACCCCGGCGGGACCTTCGTCGTCGGGTCGTCGGGCCCCGGGCCGCCGTACTCGTTGAGGAACTTGCCGAGATGGATGGTGCGATAGCCGTCCCGGTGCAGCCACACCGCGAGGTTGTGCCGGTAGATCGGGTGGTGCCGGAATGCGACCCAGCCTCCACGGGGCGCCGAGTTGCTGAGCACGCCGGTGTTGTGGGAGTAGCGACCGCTGAGCAGGGTCGAGCGGGAGGGGCAGCAGAGCGGATAGGAGACCATGTAGCGGTTGAACGAGATCCCGTGCTTGCGGATCAGGTCGAGCGTCTTCGGCATCGCCCGGACCCTGTTGCCGAGGGGGGTGATCCGCGTCGCGCGCAACTCGGCGAGGGTCTGGTCGTCGGTCTGGATGACGACGATGTTGGGCGGCGCTCGGCAGGCGCGGAGGCGCTCCGGGCCGGGCCTGCCTGAGCCGAGCACGACCAGCAGCGCCAGCATCGCTGCCGCGAGAATCAGGGTGCGTTTTTCTCTCAGAGCGCTGCCCATCGCCACTCGCCATCTAAACCTCGATCCCCCCGCAAGTTTCGACACGCTAGAGCAACACCTCCGCGCACGGCCGACGATGCGCGCTTCTACGATCTAAGTCTTGACTGCGCGGACCCGAAGTGGAGCGGCCCTTGGGCCCTGAGATCCCCGTGAGGATCGCCCCCCCGAGGGAGGCGGCGGAGGTCGCCCGGCTGATCGGCGGCTTTCGCGACTACTACGGCGAGTCCGAGCCCGGCGACGGGACGATCGGCGACACGGTCGGGCAGCTGATTGAGGATCCCTCGGCCGAGTTCCTGCTGGCGGGCGAGCCGGCTCGCGGAGTCGCCCAACTCCGCTTTCGCCTCTCCGTGTGGACCGGGGTCGAGGACGCCTGGCTCGAGGACCTCTTCGTCGAGCCGGAAGCCCGTGGCGGCGGGGTCGGCCGCGCCCTCGCCGAGGCCTGCGTCGAGCGCGCCCGACAACGCGGCTGCGCCCGCATCCAACTCGACTCGAACGAGCGCAACAGGCCCGCTGCTGCCCTCTATGCCTCGCTCGGCTTTGAGTCGGGCACCTCAGGGCGATGGGACGGGGGTCAGAACCTGTACCTGACCAAGCGGCTGGCCTAGCTCCGTCAGCCGCCGGCGCCCAGCTTCTTCACAGCGTCGCGGAAGGTCTTCACCTCGGCGCTCGGCGCCTTGCGGCCGTCGAGCTTTTCGCCGTGACGGTTGACCCAGATCACCGGGACGTTCATCTTCAGGACCGGCGCTACATCGTTCGCGTAATTGCTGCCGATGTGAAGCCAGCCCTTCTTGCCGCCGATCCGGCGGGCGCACTCCTTGAAATGCGTCGGATCCGGCTTGTAGCTGCGGACCTGCTGCGCGGTGACGACCAGGTCGAGGTCGGTGCGCAGATGCCGGCGGGAGATGCCGAGCAGCTTGTCGTCGACGTTGGAGACGATCCCCACCTCGTAGCGCTTCGCCAGCCGGTCCATCGCCGCGTTGGCCTCACGGAAGGGCAGCCAGTAGGCGACGCTGTCGGGCAGGAACTGGGCGCGCGATGGCTCGACCTCCCAGCCGAGCTCGCCGGCCACCTTGACGATCGCCCGCCTCAGGACCTCTGCGTAGAGCTCGTACGACCCGCCCATGATCTCGGCCTGGACCTCGAAGAAGCGCTGCAAAAACGGCTCCTCGTCGAAGCTGAAGCCGTCCTTATCGGCCTCCTTGCGACAGGCGTCCGCGATTCCCTTCTCCCAGTCGATCAGGGTTCCGTAGCAGTCGGTGGTGACCCAGGTGATGTTTTTCAGGCTTGGCAGAGCCATGGCAAGGGGGCGGCATTATGGCAAGGAGGGGCCGCGCGGGCTTCGAGCCTGATCGGGCTGGGCAGCCCCCTGCGGGCCGCTTGGATAGGCTGCCGCGGCCGGATATGGACCTGCTCGAATACCAGGGGAAGCGGCTGTTCGCCAAGCACGACGTGCCGGTCCCCGACGGACGCCACGCGACGAGCGCTGACGAAGCCGTGGCCGCCGCCGATCAGGTCGGCTACCCGTGCGTGGTCAAGGCGCAGGTCGCGATCGGCAAGCGCGGCAAGGCCGGTGGGATCAAGGTCGCCAAGGACGAGGCCGAGCTGCGCAGCCACTCCGAGGCGATCCTCGGGATGGACATCCGCGGCTTCACCGTCCACGAGGTGTGGATCGAGGAGGCCTCGGAGATCGCCTCCGAGCACTACGCGTCGATCATTCTCGACCGCTCGGAGAAGAAGCTGCTGGCGATCGTCACCGCCCAAGGGGGAATGGACGTGGAGGAGGTCGCCGAGGCCGACCCCGCGGCCGTGGTCAAGCGGCACATCGATCCGAGCGCGGCATTCGGCCCCGAGCCCGCCGGAGCGATCGTCGCCGAGGCGGGGATTCCCGAGGACGTCCGCGAGCAGGTGGCCGAGCTGCTGATCGAGCTGCACGAGGTCGCCACGGAGGAGGACGCGACCCTGATCGAGGTCAACCCGCTGATCGTCACCGCTGAGCGGAGGGTTCTGGCCCTCGACGCGAAGGTGACGATCGACGGCAACGCGCTGTTCCGCCACGAGGACCTCGCCGGCCTGACCGATGCCTCGGCCGAGGACCCGCAGGAGGAGATGGCGAAGCAGAAGGGCCTCACCTACGTCAAGCTCGAGGGCGACATCGGCATCCTCGGCAATGGCGCCGGGCTCTGCATGTCGACGCTCGACGTTGTGGCCCAGGCCGGGGGCGCCCCGGCCAACTTCCTCGATGCGGGCGGCGGCTCGAAGGCCGAGGCGATCGTCGACGCGCTCGAGGTGATCACCTCGGACCCAAAGGTGAAGGCCGTCCTCTTCAACATCTTCGGTGGGATCACCCGCTGCGACGAGGTCGCCAAGGGGATCATCGAGGCCTCGAAGCAGATTGGGCTGAAGCTGCCCCTGGTGGTGCGCCTCGACGGGACCAACTCCGAGGAGGGCCTTCGCCTCCTTGCCGAAGCCGAGATCCCGGGGCTGGAGGTCGAGGAGACGATGCTGGGCGCGGCGAAACGGGTGGTGGAGCTTGCGACCAGCGACTAACGGCTAGCGGCTTGTCCATCGTCGTCGACACCTCCACGAAGCTGGTCGTCTCCGGCCTGACCGGGCGCGAGGGCTCCTTCCACGGGCTCCGCAACCGCGACTACGGCACCGACCTCGTCGCCGGGGTGACGCCCGGCAAGGGCGGCCAGGACGTCGACGGCGTGCCCGTCTTCGACTCGATCGCCGAGGCGGTCTCCGAGCGCGGCGCCAACACCTCGATGGTCTTCGTCCCGGCCCGCTTTGCGGCTGCCGCGATCGGCGAGGCGATCGATTCCGGCGTCCACACGGTGATCGCGATCACCGAAGGCATCCCGGTGCTTGACATGCTGAAGACCTACTGGAAGGCACGGGAGGCGGGGGTGCGGCTGATCGGCCCGAACTGCCCGGGGGTGCTCTCCCCGGGGAAGGCGAACGTGGGGATCATCCCCGCCCAGTTCTTCGACCCGGGCAAGATCGGGGTCGTCTCCAAGTCGGGCACCCTGACCTACCAGATCGGCAACGAGCTGAAGCAGGCGGGCGCCGGGAACTCCTCGATCGTCGGGATCGGCGGCGACCCGATCGTCGGCTCGGATTTCATAGACATCCTCACCCTGTTCGAGGCAGACGCCGAGACCGAGCTGATCGTCATGGTGGGGGAGATCGGCGGCGACGCGGAGGAGCGGGCCGCGGATTTCATCGCCGAGCAGGTGAGCAAGCCGGTGGTCGCCTACATCGCCGGCTTCACCGCGCCTCCCGGCAAGCAGATGGGACACGCGGGAGCGATCATCTCCGGCTCCTCGGGGACCGCCCAGGCGAAGAAGGAAGCGCTCGAGGCCAAAGGCGTCAGGGTCGGTGAGAGCCCGACCGAGGCCGCCGCGATCGCGGTCGAGGTCCTGGGAGGCTAGTCTGCCGCTCCTCGAGCCCCGCCCCCGCGCGGGGGCGGGGCTATGCTGAGCCCGTGGTTGGCCAGGGACGGAGAGCCCTCTCATGGCTTCGCGGTGCCGGAATGCGGGTCTACGAGGCGACCTCGGGGCGCTGGGGAGCAGCGATCGCCGGCGCCGAGCTGCTCGGGCTCTCGGCGATAGTCCTCGCCCAGCCGATCTTCGACGCCCTGCAGCGGAGCACCTATGCCTTCCCGGGCCATCAGGTGGGAGGCAGCGACCTGGAGCTGTTCGCGGTCCTGCTGGTCTTGCTCCCTGCGGCGGGAATGCTGGCGATCGAGCTGCTGATCGGGTTGGCGTCGCGTCCTCTGCGGGGCCTGGTGCATCTTGCCTGGATCGGGCTGTTGGTAGCGCTGTTCGTCTGGCAGCTGTTGACCAACGACGACGTCCAGAGCGGCTTTCTGCGTCTGCTGATCCCGGCAGCGGCGTTGATCGGCGCTGCGATTGTCTACCTGCGCTTCGATGGGGCGCGGCAGCTGCTGCGGATTCTCGCATTTGCCGCTCCCGTGATCGCGGGCCTCTTCCTGTTCACCGATCCGATCTCGAGCTTCACTTTTCCCGAGGGCGTCGACGTACCCAAGGCACAGATCGAATCGAAGACGCCCGTGGTGGTGCTGATCTTCGATGAGTTTCCGATGACGGCGCTGCTCAACGATCATGAGCAGGTAGACGCCAAGCGCTTTCCAAACTTTGCCGCTCTCTCGCGGCACTCCGACTGGTTCCGCAACGCCCTGACCGTTGCCGATACCACCGAGCAGGCCGTGCCGGCGATCCTGACCGGAGACTTCCCGAAGCCGAATGGAGTGGCCTCCTACACCGACCACCCTCGCAATCTGTTCACGCTTTTTGACTCCTCCTCGTACCGGCTCAACATCTCGGAGTCCGAGACGGACCTCTGCCCGCCGGACGTCTGCTCGAGCTCGTCGTCTGTGCCAAGCCGCCTCGCAGTCCTCACCGAGGTGGGCGGAGAGGTCGCGAACTCGCTTCCCTTCAACCTCGTGGCGCGAACGGGGACGGAAGTTGGAGCAATGGTTCCCCTCTGACTCGGGATCCGGTGCCGCCTCCGCCGATCCCACATGTCCGGTGGACTCGACAGGGAGCTGGTGTCCGCACAAGCAGCTGCTGAGATTCATCTCGGATCTGAAGGCGAAGCCGCAGGCCTCCCTGAACGTGGTCCATGTCGAGCTCCCCCACGCACCCTGGCAGTACATGCCCTCGGGACTCCGCTACTCCCGCTCGATAATCGGCCGTCGTGCCGAACTCGGAGACATGGTTGAACTCGCCCGGCTACCCGATGCAGGCTCTTCAACGACTGACTCTGCAGCTCCAGTACACGGACCGACTGCTGGGCAAGGCAATCGCCCGCTTGCGCCGGCTCGGCCTCTACGACAAGGCGCTGGTGATCGCCCTCGCCGATCATGGCGCCAGCCATATCCCGGGCCACTCGCATCGTTTGCTGGGCAACCCGCCCGACCCGATCAACTCCGGGGCCATCGTCCATGTCCCGCTCTTCGTCAAACTCCCCGGGCAGCGGCGTGGGGAAGGTCATTGACAGGCCGGTGCGGACGATCGATGTGGTGCCGACCATCGCCGACGTGCTCGGCTTCCAGATGCCTTGGAAGGTCGACGGCGCCTCGCTGCTGGGACCCGACCCGAACCCGAAGCGATTCGCGAACAGGTACATGAGCTACCGCCACTTCGCCGACCGTCTGCCTCCCGAGACGGTCAGGGCCAGCTTCTTGGCGGAGCTGGCGGTGAGGAACAAGCTCCTCGGGCGCGGCGACGTCTTCACCTACGGGGTCCCGAAGAGCAGGCTGAGGCGGGAGCTCGTCGGTGCGCGCCGGCTCGACTACCGGCTCGATCCCCATCTGACCACGACCTACGATCCGGGGGCCCCTTTCAACCCGTACGTGGGCTTCGTTCCCTCCTATCTGTACGGGCGCATCCTCAACCGGCCACCCGGGATGCCGCAACGGCTGATCGCGACGCTGAACGGCCACCCGGTGGCGGGCGGATGGAGCGTCGACGGCGGTACGGGGTTCACCACGCTGATCCCACCATCGGCCTTCCGCCGCGGCGAGAACAAGCTCGAGCTCTACGCACCGTCGTAGCTCGCCGGCGACCCGGAGCGCGCCCGCGCCGTTGCTAGGCTCGGTCGGCGATGCCCACCGAGACGATCTCATTCGCGCGTGGGGCCCCGAGCGCCGACATCCTGCCGGTCGAGGCCGTGCGGGAAGCGGCCGCCAGGGCGCTGGAGAGCGATTGGGAGACGGCCCTCTCCTACGGCGTCGGGATCGGGCATCCGGGGCTCTGCCGGTGGGTCGCCGAGCGCCACGGCCACCTCGATCCCGACCAGGTGATGATCGCCAACGGCTCGCTGGAGGCGGGGGCGATGCTTTTCGCCCACCTGCTCGAGCCGGGTGCCCGGGTAGCCGTGGAGCGTCCCACCTACGACCGCACCCTGCTGCTGCTTCGCCAGCTCGGCGTCGAGCTCGTCCCGGTCCCGCTGGAGGCGGACGGGATCGACGTCGGCGCGCTCGAGTCGGCACTCAGCGATGGGCCGATCGCGCTTGCCCACGTCATCCCCAACTTCCACAACCCGGCCGGCTGCACCCTCTCTGCCCCGAAGCGCAAGCGCCTGGTCGAGCTGGCCGCCGAGCACGGCTTCTGGATCTTCGAGGACGACCCCTACCGCGAGCTGCCGTTCGAGGGCGAGGCGCTGCCGACGATGCTCTCCCAGGATTGCGCCGGCCGGGTCATCCATGCCTCATCCTTCTCGAAGACGGTCAGCCCCGGGGTTCGGGTCGGCTACCTGGCCGGTCCGGAGGAGGAGATCGCCAAGCTCGCGAAGCGCGCCAACCAGACCTACATCTCGCCGAACATGCTGGCCGAGTCGATCGTCTTCGAGCTCTGCCGCTCGGGCGCCCTCGATCGGAACATCGAGTTCGTCAAGGGGGCGCTTCGCGAGCGCAGGGACGCCCTGGTCGATGCGCTCGGCGAGCGGCTCCCCGAGGCCGAGTTCGTGATCCCCGGCGGCGGTTACTTCCTCTGGCTCGATCTCGACGAGGGAACCGACACGCGAGCCCTCCTCGCGGAGGCAAAGGCGGCCGGCGCCCCCTTCGTCGCCGGCCCGGATTTCATGCTCGATGGCGGCGAGGCGAGCCTTCGCCTCTCCTTCGCCAGCGTTCCCCCGGAGCGGATCGACGAGGGAGTCGAGAGGATCGCGGCGGCCCTGGAGCGGGTGCGCGCCGCGGCTCCCGCATAGTCGCGCCCAGCCAATCCGCAGATTACGAATTGTTTACCGCGGCTTCAGCGCGCGGCCCTACGGTGAGGCCATGGACCCAAGGAAGACCAGACCGGCTCCGGTCGACGCTGAGCGCCGCCTAGCCGACCTCGCTGCTGCGATCCGCGACCACGAGGACTCGCTGCGGCGCAGCCGCCCGCTCGGGATGAGGGCGCCGGACGACTACCTCTACCGCCGCCTGCGGCAGATCTGCGGCGAGCGCTAGCCGCGAAAGGGCGCTCGCTGGTCGGTGGTGAACGCGGCCCCTCGGGCTCAGCGGCCGTAGCGGTCGCTGGAGAGGACGAGCTGCTCGGGCAGCGCCGAGCGCGGTGGCGGTGAGGGCTCGGCCCGCACCGAGACCGTCTCGGCCACGCTGCGCGTCACCTGGTGGGTTCCGCCCCCCGAGGCGATCACGACCCTGTCCTGGTCGGAGCTCTCGACCGTGCCCTCGAGCCCCGGATCGAGGCCCGCCTGCTTCAGGTAATGCAGCAGCTCCTCGGCCTCGTTCTCGAAGCGCAGCACGACGACCTTCGCACCCACCTCGACATCGGCGAGCAGGGCGCCCTGCTCGCGTGCTCCCTCGACGATCGGGTGGCCGTGCGGGCAGGTCTTCGCGTCGCCTATCGCCGCCAGCATCCGTTGCTCGAGCACCGGCGACATCGCGTGCTCGAGCCGCTCCGCCTCCTCGTGGACCTCGTCCCAGGGGATCCCGAGGACATCGGTGAGGAAGCGCTCGATCATCCGGTGACGGCGCGAGATCTGCTCGGCATGCTGGCGCCCCTCCTCGGTGAACGCCAGCGACTTGTCGTCGGCGCGAGTCACGTAGCCATCGCGCTCGAGCCGGCCGATCATCTCGTGCACGGTGGGCGGCGAGAGCTGCATCGCGCGGGCGATGTTGGCGCCGGTGATCGGAAGCCCGGCCTCCATCAGCCAGTACATGCTCTGCAGGTACTCCTCCTCGGCGATCGTCGCCTGATCGTGCGACACCGGGCTCCTTTCGCGGATCGTTCGCTGAGCCCGATATTAGAGCCCTCGCCGCGGCCCGGCGGCCGGGCGCCCGTGAGAGGATGCGAGGGTGCTGATCGACTCGACCACGCGGGCCCTGATCACCGGCGCCTCGCGCGGGATCGGGCTGGCCAGCGCACGGGCCCTCGCCGCCCGGGGAGCGAAACTCGGGATGATCGCCCGCGGCGAGGAGGAGCTGGCGGCGAGGGCGGAGGAGTTGGGGGCCACGGCGCTTCCCGCCGACGTCGCCGATGCCGCTGCGATCAGCGGGGCGGTCGACGAGTTCGCCGCGGCCGCCGGCGGCTTCGATCTGCTGATCGCCAACGCCGGGGTCCTGCACTACGCCCCGTTCGCCGAGCAGCCCCTCGCCGACGCCGAGCACATGGTGATGGTCAACGTGCTCGGGACGATCTACACCGTCAAGGCCGCCCTCCCCCACATGCTCGATTCCGCCCGCGGGCAGATCGTCGTCGTCTCCTCGGGCGCCGGCCTGCGAGCCTTTCCCTGGGGAGCGGTCTACGGCGCCACCAAGGCCGCGGACCGTGCCTTCGCCGAGGCGCTCCGCCACGAGCTCTCCGGGACCGGGGTCTCGGTGACCACGGTCTTCCCCGGCGAGATAGCCACCGAGCTGCACGCCCACCAGCGCGACCGCCTCCCCGACTGGCGCGCCAACGATGACGAGCTGCCGGCCTCGGAGCTGGCGGCGGCGATCGTCGCAGGGGTTGAGGGTGACAGCCGGGCGGTCTTCCTTCCCCGCGAGGTTCGCCTGCTCGGCCTCAACGGGATCGCACCGCGCCTGCTCGACCGCCTGCTGGCTGCAGTCCGCGGCGGCTCCGCCGCACCCCGGCGGGACTGACGCGGCCCGCCTCAGCGGGCCGTCATCAGTGAGGAGACGACGGCCTCATAGAAGCCCTCCCCGTTTCGCCCTTCGGTGACGGTGACGTTGTCGCGGCCACCGATCGCCGTACGCAGCCCCGGATCGCGTTCCGGCCCGTTGGCGACGACGAAGAAGGAGCCGACCACTGCGGCGACCTCTAGGTCCTCGACCGAATCGCCGACCCCGATGCACTCGGCCGGCTCGTAGCCCTGGGCCCCCGCGTGGGCGCCGACCGCGCCCGCCTTGCTGACCATCTTCGGGACCAGGTGGTAGGCGTGGGTGACCTCGATCCCCTCCATGCCCCGGCTGATCGCGCCGTTGTCGAGCAGGCGGAGGTCGTCATCGCCACGCTCGCCGAGCAACCGGTTCGCCTCCTCGACGTCGACGAAGCCACGGAAGAGGTGGGAGAGAACCCGGCCGGTGTGCCAGGGGGAGTGGTACTCGAGACGGCCTTCGAAATGCGCGAACAGCGCCTTCGGGATTCCCCGGGCCTCGATCTGCTCGTAGATCGTTCCGTTCTCGTCGGGGACCATCTCCCCGGTGAGCAGGGTGGTCTCGCCGTCGATCACGAAGGCGCACCCTGCCTCGTAGATGTAGGAGGTCTGCCCGATCAGCCGCGAATCCTCGTGCACCTGGGGCTCGCGGCGACCCGACATGATCACCACCTCGACCCCTGCCCGGTGGCAGGCCTCGAGGCCCCGCGCCTGCAGCATCGAGAAGCCGCCCTGATCGTCGGCGAACAGCGATCCGCCGCGCCCCAGCAGGGTCCCGTCGAGGTCGGTGTAGACACAGCGCAGCGCCACCCGGCCGCTACCGTAGCCGACGTGACCTGGAGGCTCGCCGACCGCACCCTGGAGTTGAGCCAGCCGCTGGCGGCCGGGATCGTCAACGTCACCGCTGACTCGATGTTCTCGGGCGCCCGAAGCGGCAGCCCCGAGCAGGCGATCGCCGACGGCCACGACCTGATCGCCGCCGGCTTCGAGATGCTCGACGTCGGCGCCCTCGCCGCCCGCAGCGGCCCTCCGGTGCCCGCGGAGCGGGAATCGGAGGCTCTCTTGCCGGCGGTCGAGGGGCTGCGCGGCGCCGGCGTGCCGCTCTCGGCAGACACCTTCTCGGCAGAGGTGGCTGCCGCCGCTCTGGAGGCGGGGGCGGTCGCGGTCAACGACATCGGCGGCGGCTCGGAGGAGATGCTCGACCTGGTGGCCTCGAGCGGTTGCGGGTACGTGCTCATGCATATCGAGGGACCTCCGCGCCGGGACCGCGAGCCCCCTTCCTACGCGGATGTCGTCGACCATCTGAAGCGGTGGTTCTCGGAGCGGATCGACGAAGCGGTCGGCCGCGGCGCCGGCGCCGAGCAGATCGCGATCGACCCGGGTCTCGACTTCGACCTCTCCACGGCGCAGGACCTCGAGATCCTCCGCCGCCTCGACGAGCTGACCGAGCTCGGCAGGCCGCTGTATGTCTCACTCTCGCGCAAGGACTTCGTCGGCGCCGTGCTGGCCGGCTCCTGGGAGCGCCGCCTCCCGGCAGAGGAGCGCGAGTGGGGAACGGCCGGGGCGGCCTCGTTGGCAGTTGCCGCGGGGGCGGCGATCCTCCGCATCCACGACCGCAGCGTGCTGCAGGCGGTTCGGGTGGCCGGGAGGATCCGGGCGGCGGGCGCCGGTGCCTAGCTCCCCGGCACGCTCGCTGATCGAGACCCCCTGGGCGATTCCCCTCGACCCTGCCCGCCGGGACGGGCGCCTCGTCGCGGAGACGAGCGAGCCCGAGCGGCAGGCTCGCACTGTCTCGCTGCCGGACTCCCTCGACCCCGGCTTCGCGGAGGCGCTGCGCTCGGTTGGGATCGAGCGCCTCTACTCGCACCAGCTCGCGGCGCTGCAGGCCGTCGCCGAGACCGATCTGATCATCACCAGTGGCACCGCCTCGGGCAAGTCGCTGGCCTTCAACCTGTCGGTGCTCGGCGGGATCGCCGCCGACCCGAAGCGCCGCGCCCTCTACCTCTACCCGACCAAGTCGCTGGCCCAGGACCAGGCGCGAAAGCTCTCGGCCCTGCGGCCGCCCGGGCTTCGCGAGGCGATCTACGACGGCGACACCCCCCGTGAGGAGCGCCCCTCGATCCGCCGGCGCTCCAACCTGGTCCTCACCAATCCCGACATGCTCCACCTCAGCCTGCTCCCCCATCACCGCCAGTGGGGCGACTTCATCGCGAACCTCGGCTGGGTGGTGATCGACGAGGCCCACACCTACCGCGGCGTCTTCGGCTCCCACGTCGCCAACGTGATTCGCCGCCTACGGCGCGTCGCCGCCGCCTACGGCGCCGAGCCGCGTTTCATCCTCGCCTCGGCGACGATCGCCAACCCACGCGAGCTGGCCGAGCGCCTGGTCGGCACTGACTTCGGGCTGATCGACGACGATGGCGCGCCGCGCTCGGAGCGCGAGGTCGCGATCTGGAACCCGCCGCTGATCGACGAGGCGACCGGGACGCGGCGCTCGGCGCTCTCCGAGGCAGCCGATCTGCTCGCCGACCTTGTCGCACAGGGAGTGCGGACGATCTGCTTCCTGCGCAGCCGCCGCGGGATCGAGCTGATCCAGCGATTCGCGCGGGACAACCTCGCCGCCCGCGGCAAGTCGGGCCTGGCCGAGCGAATCGCCCCCTACCGGGCCGGCTACACCCCGCAGCAGCGCCGGGATATCGAGCGCCGGCTCGCCGAGGGCGAGCTGCTGGCCGTGGTCGCGACCGACGCCCTCGAGCTCGGGATCGACATCGGCGAGCTCGACGCGGCGATCTGCGTCACCTTTCCCGGGACGGTCGCCAGCCTCAGGCAGATGTGGGGGCGGGCCGGGCGCCGGCGGGCCGGCCTCGCCGTCTACATCGCCGGCCAGGACGCGCTCGACCAGTTCTTTTGCCGGCATCCCGCCGAGTTCCTCGAGCGGCCGGTCGAGGCCGCGATCCTCGACCACGCCAGCGAGCAGATCGCCGCCCGCCATCTACTCGCCGCCGCATACGAGCTGCCGCTGACCGACGAGGACGGCGAGGTCTTCGGCGAGGGCTGGCGGGAACGGGCGGAGCGGCTGATCAGCGCCGGTGAGCTGCGGCGGGCGGGGGGCCGGCTCCTTCCCCGGCATAGTGGCTTCGTCGCATCGGGGATATCGCTTCGCTCCTCTTCCGCCGACGCGGTCGCGGTGATCGAGCGCGACTCGGGCGAGATGCTCGGCCTGGTCGAGGCCGAGCGTGCCTTCACGACGATCCATCCGGGGGCGGTCTATCTGCACCTCGGCCGCTCCTACGAGGTCGAGCAGCTCGACATCGAGGCTCGCCGGGCGGTGGTAAACCGCTTCGATCAGGACTGGTTCACGCGGCCGAGGAAGGAGACCGAGATCTACATAGAGAGGATCGAACGCAGCCGTGAGGTGGCGGGGGTGGCACTCCACTTCGGAGAGGTGTCGGTGACCGAACAGGTGACCGCCTTCCAGCGCGTATCGATCACCGACCAGGAGCCCTTTGACATCGTCGCCCTGGAGCTTCCCGAGCAGAACTTCGCCACCCAGGCGCTCTGGTACGTGATCGGCGAGGCGATCACCGGGCCCCTCCCGCCCGAGGTGCTGCTCGGGGCGCTCCACGCCACCGAGCACGGGCAGATCGCAGTCCTACCGCTGATCGCGATGTGCGACCGCTGGGACATCGGCGGCCTCTCGACCAATGTCCACATGCAGACCGGGCGGCCGACGATCTTCATCTACGACGGCCACCCCGGGGGGGTCGGGATCGCGCGCCGTGGCTACGAGCAGTTCGATCGCCTGCTCGGCGACGCCGAGCGGCTGATCGGCGAGTGCAGATGCGAGTCGGGCTGCCCCTCCTGCGTGCAGAGCCCGAAGTGCGGCAACCTCAACGAGCCCCTGCACAAGGCCGGGGCGCTGGAGATGATGCGAGCGATGCTGGATAGCTGACGCCAGGAGTGTGGCGGGACTGCGATCATCCGTCGCGCTTGAGTGGCGAAGCTCACACGGACCGGTCCCGCCAGGTTGCCGTGATCGGCTCGGGCACTTGTGAGCAAGGATCAGATCTCGCCTCTTTCGCCGAGGAGGTGGGCGGGCTGCTCGCCGCGGCGGGTGCGGTGCTCGTCTGCGGTGGCCTGGGCGGAGTGATGGAAGCCGCCTCCCGTGGCGCCGCCGAGGCCGGAGGGGTCGTGATCGGGATCCTCCCGGTGGAATCGCCCGGCCAGGCCAACCCCCATTGCACCCACGTCGTTGCCACCGGCATCGGCCATGCGCGCAACCTCGCGGTCGTCGCCTCGGGCGAGGCGGCGATCGCGATCGGAGGAGAGTGGGGGACGCTTGCCGAGATCGCCTTCGCCCGGCGGCTCGGCCGGCCAGTGATCACTCTGGGGAGCTGGCGAATGGAGGGCGCGGGACCGATGTCCACGGCCCCAGGGGTGATCGCGGCCCCCGATCCCCCCGCCGCGGTGCGAGCCGCCCTCGACCCGGTCTAGGGCGAGAGCCTCAGCTTCGCTCGCAGCTCGTCGCCGGTGACGATCACCGCAGCGGCGAGCGGCGCCGCCGAGATCGAGAGCCGACCGAGACGCCCGGCGCGGGGCTCGCCGCCGCGAAGCGCGCGACGGATCGCGGTCGGGGAGATCGCGAAGCTGGCGCGACCCTCGTCAGGCAGCGCATCGCCGCCTCCCCGCGCCGGCCCGATCTCCGAGAAGAGATCGAGGACCGGCGCACCGGGACGGGGGCCGAGAGAGACCGCGGCCTTGCCCAGTCTGCGGAACCAAGGCTCGGCCTCGGCGATCGCGGCTGCGTCGGGATCGTCCCGGCGCAGCTCGGCCAGATCGGCGTAGGCCTCGAGTGGCTCCTGCCGGGGCAGCTCGCCGAGCAGCGACTTGACCTCCCCGTCGTCGAGCTGATCGTCCTGATTCCCGTCGCGCCGCTTGATCGCGGTCCGCAGCAGCGCCAGATCGGCGGCGGCGAGCATCACCCCATCGCGGACCGCGAAGGAGGTCCGGGGGGAGCTGTAGAGGCGCGCCTCATCCTCACGCCCCGCCGGCCGCAGAGGCCCGGTTGCCGCAGACCGGGCGAACAGCCGTCGCATCTCATCGGGCTGGTCGGTGACCAGCACCGCCAGGACCCGTGGCCCGGGGTCACCCGGCGCCAGGCCGACGGCGAGCTGTGAGACGGGTAGTCCGTCCTCCGGCTCCGGATCCTCGGAACGCACCAGCAGGGCCAGGCCGCCGACCGGCAGCCCGGCGGCCTCGAGGCGGGCACGGAAGCTGGATCGGATCTTCTCCCATAGGGGAAGGCCGGTGAGCTCTGCCGCCAGGGCGGCGCGGCGCGGGGCGATCTCCGGGGCGGTGTCCAGCAGCGCGACCAAGGGGGCATCGGCAGGGAAGAAGCGCAGCGCCTCCGCCCGGGCGTCGACCGTCCTCTTCGGCCCCGAGCTACCGCAACCGGCGAGGACGATGACGCCGATTACGAGGAGCGCGAGGAGGCTTCGGAGCGGCATGGGTGGACGTTATCCGCCCGCCCGCCTCGCCGGGAACAGCTCATCCAGCGCCAGAAGGGAGAAGGCATGCGACCATCCCAGCGGAGTGGTGGAGCGGGGCAAGCCGGTGGCCGCGCCGACCCGCTCCGGCAGCAGCCCGGCCGGGGTCGCGGCGCGGCGCAGGTCGCCGAGCAGCCTGCGCGCGCCCTGGCGATCGCCGAGCGCCGCCAGTGCCCAGGCGGACCAGGCGGTGGGCGCGCTCCACGGATCTTCCCCGGGCCAGTCCTGCGAGGGCTCGATCCCGAACCGCCCCGCGCCCGCGAGCATTGTCCACAGCGATCTGCGCACCAGGGCGGCGAGGGCGGGCCGCGGGAACGGCCGTACGGCCCAGGCGGCGGCCGAGTCGACTCCCGACGCCGGGTCCGAGGCCCGGCGGACCAGCCCCGCGGGCGCCCCGAACACCGACCGCACCCGGTCTGCCGGGACGCCCGCGGCGATCGCGTTGCCCAGGTAGTCGCCGCTCCCCCCCGGCGCTCGCCGTAGTCGGCCTTCGAGCGCCACGGCGATCTCGGGGAGCCGGTTGCGGGCAGGCCCGCGGCGGCAGCGGCGACCCGCGCCCAGCCGGCCTCATCTCCCTGCGGCCCGCGACCGTCGACCGCGCTGCCGTCGCCGTGGAAACGGGCCGCCGCGCCGAGCTCGAGCGAGTCGAGGAAGCCCGAGACCCGGCGGGCCCGCGCCCGGTAACCGGCGTCCGCAAAGGCGATCGCCGCCGCGGCGGCGTCGCGGGGCCAGACGAAGGCCCAGCCGTCGCGAATTCCGGCCGCCACCGCTCCGCTGCGACGATCGGTGAGGGCGCGCAGGACGAGCAGCGAGCGCCGGCGCATCCTCTCGGCCCAGCCGGGGGCGCCGGGGCCGAGTCGGCCGGCTCGGGCGAGCCAGCTCCGGTCGGCTCGGCCGGCAGCGGCGATCAGCGCTCCGGGGGACCGCGGCGCGGGAGCGGCTCCCAGGTCGCAGACGATCCCGGCTTCGATCCGCCTACGGCCCCGCCACTCGAAGGCGCCTCCCACCCCGGGGATCGCTGCCCCCGGCCCCGCCGGGCGGCAGGCGCGGGAGCGGGCGAGGTGGAGGTCGAGCAGCAGCCGCAGCGGCTCCCCGGGTGCCCCGCGCAGCTCGATCTCCCGGGCCAGCACCGTCCCCCGGGCGGCGTCGGTCAGGGTGACTCGTACCCCACGCAGAGAGGCGAAGGTGCGAAGCACGTTGGTCCCGGGCAGATAGCGCTGGCCGATCCGGCGCGCGCGCCAGAGGGGCAGGGGAGCCCGCGTCCCGGAGGCAACCCGGGCGACGATCCCGGTGTCGGCGGGGACGCTGCCTGCCGCCTGGCGCTCGGCCGGGTTGGAGATCAGGCCGCGTCCCGCCGGCCCGGGAGCGCGCAGGTCGACGATGTCACCGTAGGCGTCGATCGCGGCGGCGATCCCTCCGCTGCCGACCACGCCCACCCCGAGGAACGGCGCCGGCAGGCCGGGCAGGGCAGACGGGGTCCGTGGGTCGGCGGCGGAGCCGCCCGAGACGGCGCTCGCCGCCAGTGCCGCGGCCGAGCCGAGCCCGATGGCTGCGCTGAGGATCCGGCCCACGCCTGCAAGCTAGACGCTGGCGGCGGCGAACGAGGCGGTCCCGGTCGAGCGGTTGATCGACGGCGTCTGGGGCGACGAGCCGCCGGAGACGGCGGCGGTGGACGAGCGGGAGACGGGCTCCTTCCTCGGAGTCGGTTTACGCCCCCGACTTTCCTGCGGCTCTGGAAGGACGCTGGAATCCGGCTGGAGGCCAGGCGATCACCCCGCCCGGGCTGGCGCTAGCCTTACTGCTGCCCGGCGCTGGTCAAGGAATTCGTCCGGCCTTCGCGGCGAGGTAGCTCAGTTGGTAGAGCACACGACTGAAAATCGTGGTGTCGCCAGTTCGATTCTGGCCCTCGCCATCTGCCTTCTCGCCCCGACCTTCCCGACGACGACTTCGCGAAGTTCCTGAAGATCCACGGCACGGCCACTCGCCCCCGACCGGCCCCCGCCGGTGGGAGACCCTTGGCGACCGCATGGTTCAACTGAAATTCCAGGTCCAGGTCACGCCCTCGGCCCCGAAGTCATTGAAGCGTCCCTTGAGCTTCTTCTGGTTAAAGAGGAGGTCGCGCCGCCGGATGGTCAGGAAGTCCAGGTTCTTGGGCCCCTGATCCGTGGCACTGCACGGGAAGCCTCCAGCTCCGGTGAAGTAGATCGTGAAGAAGGGGTCGTTCAGGGCCGCCGTGCCGAGGTAACGCGCCTTGCCGTAGTTGAGCCTGATTCCCGGGCCGGAGTTGCTCTCGTCGACCGGCTCGGTCCCGCTGCCGCTCAAGGTGCAGCCACCCATGTTGACGCCCGCGACGGTCCATTGGAGGACGCCGTTGAAGTCGTAGCGGAAGACGCCGTCGCCGAGGTACTCGCCGAAGCTTAGATGCGCCCCGCCGTTGGAGGTCCAGCGTTCGACCTTCGCGGCGCCGCAGCATCCGCCGACCCCGCTGACCGAGCCCTGCCAATCGGCCTTGGCGACATAGAACTCTCTGCCCGTGGACCGGCAGTTGTTGCCCTCTCTCTCCTCTTTGACTTGATGCTTGGAATCCGCGCAAACCTCGATCTCGTAGGCGCCGAGCGCAAGGCGTCGGGTGGAGACGTCCAGCGTGAAGGCGTCGCGATCCGAGTCACCGCGATGGAGCTTTGGGACGGGTCGGGCGGTGATCCCGACCTTCGCTGGATGCCGACCCGCGAACTCGGGCACCAGGTAGACGGAGGTTCGCGAACCGCGAGCGGTGGCAAGACCCTTGTTCTTGGTCACGTACTTGAAAGACATGGTGGCGCTGAAACCCTGGAAGGCGTGGTCCGAGCCGCTCGCCTCGGCGCGGGTGATGACTAGGTCCGGCTTCCTGTCAGGATTGCCCATTGCCGACGGCAAGAGCCCGAAGGCGGCCACGACGCCGGCCGTCGCCAGAGCGAGGACGACCAGGACGGGCCGCTTCCGGATGGACCGTTGACACATGCAAAACCTCCCCTTCGAGCCGACCCGGCGGAGGCCAACCCCGAGAGTTCAGCCTCCCACTCGAGGCGGCTCGCGTCAACCCCTGGCAAGCGTCGTCTGGCCTTTCGGCTAGCGTCCAGGCCAATCGTCACCGATGATCGGGGGAGAGATGACCTTTGGCGAAGCCGTGAGTTCCGGATTTGAGCACTACACCGAGTTCAGCGGCCGCGCGTCGCGGCCCGCCTTCTGGTGGTGGGCCCTTTTCGTCTTCCTCATCGGAATCGCCGCCGACATCATCGGCCTGCTGATCGGCAGCATCACGGTCGTCACCGCGATCGTCGGCCTGGCGCTGATCTTGCCCAACCTCTCGGTCTCGATCCGCCGGCTCCACGACACCAACCGCACCGGCTGGTGGATCCTGATCGGCCTGATCCCGCTGATCGGGTTGATCGTCCTGCTGATCTTCTATCTCCAGGACAGCGATCCGGGCGAGAACAACTACGGGCCTCCGATGCAACCGGTCGCACCCGCCGCCTGACCTAGTCTGGCCGGCCCCCAGGGAGCCCCAACCCCGCCAGGGCGAGCCACCAGCGCGCGTGACGCAGCAGCCGCTCGGGCGAGTACCGCACGGGGTCGGTGAGGACGAGCCGGGCAGGCTCTCCGGCGCGCCGAGCGGTGGCATCAGCACGAGCCGCCAGGTGACTGGATGCGCGTGCACCGCGCGCAGGTAGGCGCCGAGGCTCGCGAGCATCAGTTCCTGTGGATCCCCGGCGCTCAGGTCGGCGAGGGTCGTCTCGGAGACCTGCGCGAGCGCGTGCGATGTCTCGCGCGCGATCACCTCCTCGAGCAGGGACTGGAGGTCGTCGAAGTGCTGATGTACCGGTTCAACATGGCGGGGCAGCCCCCGATAGTTCTCGACGGGCGCGAGCAGGTGGAGCCGCTCTATGCCTTCTGGGCCGAGACGAACCAGTCGATTTTCTACAACGAGCTTGAGACCGTGGCGGTCGGTGACTGGATGGTCGTGAGCACGATGATCGGCTACCAGCAGACTCTGGGTTCCGCGCTCCTCGCGACCGGAACCGACGCTGAGGAGGACTCGATGTACCTGGTCAGGGGCAGGGTCGCGATGATCTGGCCCTACGACGAGCGCGGCCGCCTCGTCGGCGAGAACGTCTGGGAGTACGACGAGACGGAGCACAGGGTGATCAAGCTCGAGCCGGACGAGGTGCTGAGCACCGCCCGTGCCGCCGAGCTTCTCGAGCCACTGATCAAACCCCTCCCCGCCTTTGAGGACAGCATGCTGCCTGCCGCAGAGGCGAGATGAGCCCCGTTGCAGGCTAGGCTGGATCGGTGAAGTCGGTCGGCTGCCAGAAGGCTGAGCTCAGCGTCGTCGAGCGGCCCGCTCCGACCCCCGGCAAGGGCCAGGTGCTGATCGACGTGATGCGCTGCGGGATCTGCGGCTCAGACCTTCATGCGCGGCACCACTGCGACGAGCTGGCCGAGGTGATGACCGAGACCGGATATGACGGCTTCATGCGCTCCGATCAGGAGGTCGTCTTCGGCCACGAGTTCTGCGGGGAGGTGGTCGAGCACGGCCCCCGCTGCCGCAAGAGCTCGCCCCCCGGCACTCCCGTGGTCGCCATGCCCCTGCTTCGCCGTGGCAAGGACGTGCACGCGATCGGGCTCTCCGCAGCCGCCCCCGGCGCATACGCCGAGCAGCTGGTCGTCGAGGAATCCCTCGCAGTGCCGGTCCCGAACGGGCTGGGCCCTGACGTGGCCGCCCTGACCGAGCCGATGGCCGTCGGCTGGCACGCGGTCCGGCGAGGCGAGGTCAAGAAGAGCACGGTTGCGGTCGTGATCGGCTGCGGGCCGGTCGGGCTGGCGATCATCTGTCTGCTCAAGGCGCAGGGGGTGCGCAATGTGGTGGCGAGCGACTTCTCGCCGGGCCGGCGGGCGCTTGCCGCCGGCTGCGGCGCCGACGTGGTCGTCGATCCCGCCAAGGACTCGCCCTATGCGGCGGCAGGCGGTCACGGGCACCTCGAGACGGTCCCCGAGGCGGTGGACCTCGCGGTGGGTACGGTCGAGAAGCTGCGACGCCTGCCGGTGCCCTGGTGGCAGGTCTGGCGGGTGGCGGAGGCGCTGGGCGCGAAGCCCAAGAGCCCGGTGATCTTCGAGTGCGTCGGCGCCCCCGGGGTGATCGACGAGATCATCACCGGAGCGCCGCTGTTTTCGCGTGTGGTCGTGGTCGGCGTCTGCATGGGCGCCGATCGGGTGCGGCCGGCGATGGCGATCAACAAGGAGATCGACCTCCGCTTCGTCGTCGGCTATACGCCGCTCGAATTCCGCGACACCCTGCAGATGCTCGCCCAGGGCAAGGTGGACCCCTCGGGCATGGTCACCGGTGTGGTCGGGCTGCACGGGGTGGAGGAGGCGTTCAGCGCCCTGGCCGATCCCGAGACCCACGCCAAGATCCTGATCGACCCGGCCAGCGAGGCCACCGCGCCTGTAGCGGCTTGAGCTTCGAGGCGCGGCGGCGGCCGGTGCTCGCTGCTCAGAAGTAGTGCGGGTCGTGCCAGACGCTTGACTCGGCCCTTTGCAGCGAGTCGGCGATCGCCCGGCGGCGCTCGGCGTCGAGGCGGCGCAGGGCAGACTGGGCGATGCGGCGACCCAGGCCGGCCCTGGGGACGAGGTAGCGCTCCAGCGCCCCTACCTCGCCTGGGGGTAGGGCGGACAGGGGCCCCGAACCCCGCAGTCGGTCGCGGATCAGATCTGACTGCAGGTAGGCGGCGAGGATCACGAGCAGCTTCAGCTCCCGCGTAAGGGTGAGCCCCGATTTGATCAGCTCGCGGTGCCAGTAGAGGGCGTCGGCGGAGACGAGCTGTCCGCCGCCACCGTCAGCGGCGCGCTGTGGGCCGGTTCCTCGCCGCCAGCTGTTCCGCCTCAGCCCGAGGATCTCCCAGCCCCGCGCCCGGAGCCAGCTGTCGACGTCGGCAAAAAGGGGTTGGCCGCGGAAGATGGGATTGAACTCCACCTCCACCTCCAGCGCCAGGGACTGGCCGAGAGCCCCATTTCCCCCTGCCATCACGTCGAGCTCCGCGCCCTCGACGTCGAGCTTCAGAAGGTCGGCCTCGACGCCCTCGCGGCTCAACGCCTCGTCCAGGGTGACTGTGGCGATCGTCCGCACCTCCCTGACACCGAACATGCCGGTGGGGCTCCGGGAACGGGCGCAGGAAGTCCTCATTCGGCGGGTAGATGCTCGAGGCGACCGGCCAGTTGACGACGTGGAAGGGGACCTCATCGCTGAGCTCCCGCCAGACCGCGTGTGGTAGGAACCTGGCCGGGTAGGGAAGGGAAGCGGCCTCCCGGTTGAGGCGCCCGCACTCCTCCGGATCGGGCTCGAAGGCGATCATCTCGAGGGTCGATTCGAACCGCTGCCAGCGTCGGTCCAGACCTCCCCGGGCGCCGACGTCGACCAGCCGCAGCCGGTCCTCACCGAGATGTTCTTGGAGTAGCTCCATGGTCGCCTGAGCTTCGGTCGAGGCCCCCGGCGCCGTGCTACGGTCTCGCCCACCGGCTCGCTCGAATGATCTTTCGCTCACGGAAAGATAGAAGCGCCGAGAAGGCAGTGGAGGGCCAGGGCAACCACGGCAACGGGACTCCGAGGGCGCTCCCCGATCACTTCCCCAGCGTCGAGGAGCTGCTGGAGGAGATCGCCGAGCTTGAGCGCTCGAACCTGGAGCGTCGCGACCTGGAGACGGAGCGCCGCATCCTCGACCTTCGCCATGTCGCCGGCGCCGGGCTGATCTGGGACGCCGAAGCGAGCCCGGACTACCCATCCCCGGCCTTCGACCGGCTGCCGAAGGCATCCGGCCTGCCGCAGTTCTCCGTCGCCGATCTCACACCCGAGATCCTCCGCGCCGGGATGCTCACCCACGGCTGCGTGCTGGTCCGCGGGCTGGTGGACCGCGAGCTCGCGGTGGGGCTCGCCGAGGAGATCGAGCTCACCCTTGCCGAGCGCGAGGCGCAGGGGAGGCGCGCCGGAGGGCGGTGAGCACTACGTCCAGTTCGAGCCGCAGCTCGGATTCGGGATCATCGAGAGGCCCTGGATCGAGGAGGGCGGGGGCGCGCTGGCCGTCGATTCGCCGAAGCTGATGTCGGAGATGCTCTCGACCTTCGACAGGGTCGGCCTGCGCGACCTGATCCGGGGCTATCTGGGCGAGCCGATCGCGATATCGGCGCAGAAATGCACGCTGAGGAAGGCCGAACCGTCGGTCCGCGGCGCCTGGCACCAGGACGGCTCGTTCATGCGGGCCTCGAACGCCGCCGAGGAGGCCGATGGCACCAGCTCCACCCGGGCCTTCAACGTTTGGCTCTCGCTGACCCGCTGCGGGGAGGAGGCGCCAGGGCTCGACATCGTCCCGCAGCCGGCTCGAGCACCTGGTCGCCACCCGCACCGAGGGGACCGACATCCCCTCCCAGGTGTCAGATCAGGTGGCCCGCGAGGCCGCCGGTGACGCGGGGATCATCAGGCCGCTGTTCGAGCCGGGCGATGCGCTCCTCTTCGATGCCCTCTTCCTGCACCAGACCGGCTCGGACCCGGCGATGCCGAACCCCCGCTTCGCGATCGAGAGCTGGTTCTTCGGGGTCTCCGCCTTCCCCGAGGGCTACGTGCCGCTGGCCGCCTGACCTCAGGCGCAGCGGCCGGCCGCCGAACCGGCGCCGCAGGCGAGCGTGCCTGTGGCGGAAGAAGGCGCCGATCAGCGGGCGAAGCGGCGCGCCGGGCAACGCCGCGCCGCGGCTGCCAGCGAACCCGATCGGTGATCAGGCAGCCATCGGCACCGCTCGGCTCGAGGGTGCGCTCGTGCTCCCAGAGGCGCTGGCTCAGCATCCGAGAGCGCTCCAGGAAGCCCCGGCCGGGCTCGATCCGCACCAGGGTCAGCTCGTCGTAGTCGAAGGGCACCAGTCCGAACAGAAACAGCCAGCAGCGCCCGAGCGGGGTGCCGAGCTCGACCGTCCGGGAGTCGAGGCCGCGGATCGCCGGCGGGAAGCGCATCCTGATGTATCGGCCGCATCTCGTCGTTGATGCCGGCCTCCGTGGTGACCCGCTCCCAGACCGCCAGCGGAGGCGCATCGAGCCGGGAGGTCACCCGGACCGTCAGATCCACTCCATCTTCGCCGACCCTCAATGTGATCGGAACGATATTCGCGGCCTCCGGCAGCGTCCGCGATCGACTCTAGTTTTGATCGGCAGATGAACGATCACGCTCAACAGCCACTGATCGAGAGCGATCCCGGAAGCGCCGTGCTGCGCGATCTGGACGGCGGCCAGCGGGTCGACGGGGTCTACCTGGTCCGCGACCGCGAGCTGCGCCGCAAGAAGAACGGCGAGCCCTGGCTGCGCCTCATCCTCGGCGATCGCAGCGGTACCCTGGAGGCGGTCTCCTGGGAGGAGGCCGAGGAGCGTTACGCGATCGCCGGGCCGGGCACCGCCGTCCGAGCCGCCGGCCTCTACGAGGTCAGCGAGCGCTGGGGATCGAAGATCAAGCTGACCGGGCTTCGCCGGGCGGAACCCGGCAGCTACGAGATTGGTGATCTTTCCGCCGGGCCGGAGGTACCGCTGGAGCGCCTCGAAGGCGATCTGCGCGAGCTGCTCGGCACGATCCAGGACCCGGCGCTCAGCGAGCTGCTCGAAGGCTTCTTCGGCCCGGGCTCGGAGGTTGTTTGGCCGCTTCCGCGAGGCGCCGGCCGCAAAGCTCTACCACCAGGCCTACGCCCACGGGCTGCTCGAGCACACCGTCTCGGTCGCGCAGGCGGTCAGCGCCGCAGCCGCCTTCTTCGGGGGCATCGACCGCGATATCGCCGTCGCCGGCGCGCTCCTTCACGACATCGGCAAGACCGAGGCCTACAACCAGGATCCGCTGGCGATCGACCTCACCGACGCGGGGCGCCTCCAGGGCGAGATCCCCCTCGGCTACTACATGGTCCGCCGCCGGATCGAGGAGATCCAGGGCTTCGACCCGGGGCTGGCCCAGGCGCTGCTTCACATCATCCTCAGCCACCACGGGTCGCTCGAGCACGGCTCGCCGGTGGCTCCCTGCACCCGTGAGGCGGTGCTCGTCCACATGATCGACAACCTCGGCGGCCGCCTCGGGAGCTTCGATCGGCTCGAGCGCCAGCTCCCCGAGGGTGAGGCCTGGTCGCGCTTCGACCGCGCGATCGAGGGGGCCGCCTACTTCGGGCGCCGCGCCGCCGCCTGACCCGCTCAGTAGCGGTTGGCGCAGACCTGCATCCGGTTGACGTTCCCGTTGGCCCGCTGCACGCAGCGCAGCAGCTTCTTGGGGTCGTGCCTGCCCCTGCCCTCGACTGGTGGAAGGACCTGTGCACGGCGCGGCGGACCTGGCCGTCGGCCGAGTTGATCGCGCGGTCGATCTGACGCTGGATCCCACCGATCCCGCCGGGGCCGACGATTGTTGATCGCGTTGTCGGTGGTGTGGAGGACCGGCTTACCAGGAAGAAGTAGGTGGCGGCGATGATCCCACGACCGCCAGCGGATCACCGCGAGGTTGCCGAAGAGGTTGCTGATCAGCTCCATGGGGCGACTATCGCGTCGACCCCTGGCCGATCCGGCGCACCTGGACGGCTATGTGAAGGGAAGGCTGAAGCCGAACAGCGCGACCAGGATCGGCAGCGCGACCAGGATGCCGATCGCAGCCCCGGCGAGATAGGCGAGCAGCGCCGGCCTCCCCCGCAGGCGCTCGACCGCGCCGAGGTCGAAGTTGATCTCCATCACGAACCTCCTTCGTCGCTGGGAGAAGCCTGCCGGCGCGCAGGGTAGCCGCGCCCCCGGCTGGTCTTCGCCGCCGTCCGGCCAGAAGCCTCTCGCGGACGCGCAAAATGCGGGAATGAGGGCCGGCCGGCGGGGGGATGGCCAGGGCGCCCCGACTATCCTGCTTCCCGTGGCGAAGGACACCGAAAAGCTGATCCGCCAGCTCTCGCTGATCTCCTTCCTGATGGCCCAGGGAAGGCCGGTCTCAGCGCTGGAGATCAAGCGCGAGGTGGAGGGGTACAGCGACATGAACGACGACGCCTTCGCCCGCCGCTTCTATGCCGACCGGGCCGAGCTCGAGAGCCTCGGGATCGAGCTCGGGGTCGAGAAGCCCGGTGAGGGCTTCTTCGAGGCCGAGCTCTACTCGCTTCCGCCGGAGAACTTCTACCTGCCGGCAATCGAATTCTCCGATGACGAACTGGCGGCGCTTCGAACCGCCCTGTCGCTGTTGACCGAGGGGGGCTTCGCCTACGCGGAGCCCTTGCGGCTCGCCCTGCAGCAGGTCGCCTGGGGCCACCCCAACCCGCTCAGCGAGGCCGAGCGCGCCCCGGTCGAGATGGCGATGACCGCCTCCGCCGGGGGCCGCGATCTCTCGCAGCGGCTGTCGAAGATCGAGACGGCGATCTCGCGCCGCAAGACGATCGAGTTCACCTACTACACGATGGAGCGGGACGACACCACGGAGCGGAAGGTGGATCCCTTCCACCTGGTCTTCCGCGGTGGGCAGTTCTATCTGATCGGCTTCGCGCACGAGCGCGACGCGGTCCGCGTCTTCCGGCTCTCGAGGATCCGCGGGAAGGTCGGCTACGCCTCGAAGGCGGAGCACGACTTCACCCCGCCGGAGGACTTCGACCGCCGCGACTACGCGCAGCGCGCCGACTGGCAGCTCGGCGAGCTGGAGGGGACGGCGAAGATCTGGATCCGCGAGCGGATCGCCTGGCTGGTGGAGCGCGATTTCGGCGAGTACGGCAGCCTGCGGCCTGCGGTCAAGGCCGACAAGGCGCCGGGCAAGGGGAAGATCTTCGAGACCCCCTACGCCAATCGGCGCGAGCTGATCGCCTGGGTGCTGCGCTGGCGCCAGAACACCAGGGTGCTCGACCCACCCGACCTTCGCGAGCGGGCGGAGAGCCGGCTGGCGCTGCTTCGCGACCGGCACGCCAACGGCTTCGAGCCGGCGAAGACGGTCGACCGGCCGCTGCGATCCGGCGGCCCGCGCCGGGCCCGGTCGAACGGCCGCGGCGAGGCCGCGATCCGCCCCGAGCGGTTCGCGCGGCTGGTCACCCTGGCCGGCCAGCTGATCGAATCGGCGAAGCGTGGCGAGAGGCTGCGGGTCGCCGATCTCACCAAGCGGCTGAAGCTCAGCGAGGAGGAGCTGGCGGAGGACATCGAGGTGCTCAACGTCGTCAACTTCGGGGGCGGCACCTATGTGCTCTACGCGGAGATCCAGGGCGGGGAGATCGAGGTCGACTCGGAGCCATACGGGGACAATTTCGCCCGCCCGGCCCGGCTGCTGCCGCTGGAGGCGAAGGCGCTGATCGCCGCGATCGACCTGTTCGGCGACCATCTGCCGCAGACCGGGCTGCAGAGCGCCCGCGGCAAGATCGTCGAGGCGCTCGGCCACGATCCCTCCGAGGAGGGCCTGGAGATAGCCAAGGAGGGCGGCAGCGACAGCGAGGTGGCCCGGGTCGTCAACCAGTCGATCGTCGAGCGCAGGGTGCTCGAGCTCCACTACTACAAGGAGAACGAGGACCAGTTCACGAAGCGCGCGGTCGAGCCCTACCGCCTCGAGAACGGCAAGGAGGGCTGGTACGTCGAGTGCTTTGACCTCGGGCGCGAGGCGATCCGCCATTTCAAGCTCGACCGCGTCAAGGAGGCGAAGCTCTCCGGCGACTCTTTCGAGCCCCGCCCGGAGGTCGAGGAGATGGCCGGGGTCGAGGGCTGGATGACCGACGGGGAGGTGCCGACCGCGAGCGTCGCCCGGGTCTGGGTCTCGCCGGAGCGGGCCAGGTGGCTGCGCGAGGAGCGAACGGTGGTCGAAGAGCTCGCGGACGGAGCCGTGGTGGTCGAGCTCCCTTACGCCGGAACCTCTTGGCTGGTCAGGGAGATCCTCCGCGGCGCCGGAGACCTTGTGGTGCTGGAGCCCACGGACGCGCGGGAGGCGATCGCCGAGGAGCTGACCGCCTGACGGAGCGGACCGCGGCCTCGAGCTGGGCAGGGGCTGCCGGCCGCTATCTCTCGCCGCAGCGCGGCGCTGAGCGCGGCTCTGACGATCGCGAGCCTCTGCCCGGCTGAGAGCTGTGGAGCTCCTGCCGCGGGTAACCGAGCCGCCCGTAAGCGCGAACTGCGGCCAGATAGGTGCCCGTCGGTGGCATGCCCTTTGCGGCGAATGCGGCGAAGACGGCGTCGAGCCTGGTCGCGTGCGCGGCTGCGGAGCGCGGAATGTAGTCCGGGCTCGCCCTCGTCGCCGGCCAGCTCGATTCCGGTGAGCTCCCCGCGCAGCTCGGGCGGCGTAGGTCTCGCGGCAGCTGCGCGCCGGAGTCGTGCAAGCAGCTTCGAGGTTCGTCGCCAGCCCGCAGGCGGCGACCGCGTAGAGGATGATCAGCGCCGTGCGGGACCAGACTCTTCCCTCGGACGGCCTCGGCCCCGACGAGGAGGACGGCGACCGCGACGGGAAAGAGGTAGCGGGGACTCGAGGGCAGGCGCTGCACGCTCGGGGCGACGACCTGAAGAGCCCAGAGGCTGAGCAGCAGCGCGATCATAGTCCAGATAGGCTGCGGTGAATCCGACCCCGCCTGAAGCGCCAGGCGAACCCGGCGAGGGCGGCGATCGGCAAGCACCGTAGCCCGCCGCCACCGCGCCGCGCCACCGCCCGATGCGCCAGATAGCGGAGGCCCGGTGAGGGAGGCCAGGGTGACCGCGCGAGGGACTGAAATCCCCAGCTCGGCACGAGCCGCACGTCGGAGATCATGAGTTGTTGCTCGGAGCTCCCCGGCAGAGTCACGTGCCCACAGCCACCAGGCGAGATAGAGCAGCGCTGGGACGACGGGGACCCAGATTCGCCGCCAGTGGTTCGCCGCGGAGAAGCACCAGCGACGGCTGCTGCGAAGACATAGGTGAGGGCGACCGAGTAGGTCGCGACCCCGAGGCAGAGAAGCGTGCAGGCGACCGCGTCGCCGACGACGATCACGCCGGTCGAGAGCAATCAACGCGCCGAGGCCGCAGGCGATCGAGAGCAGCACCGTGAAGCCGTTTCCCTGGAGGAGGTGGTTCGGGGCAGAGCCGAAGAAGAGCAGAACGATCGTCGGCCGGAAGCGCCACGAGGGAGCCGACGCGGCGTCCTCAGGTAGGACGAAGAGCCAGCCAGGCCATGATCAGCACCGTGGAGATGGTCAGGCAGCCGGAAGGGGAGGTAGGAGGTCCCGAAGACCTCGAAGATGGACCTTGTAAAGCGACCCGGGCCGTGAGGACCAGATGGCCGACGTGGGGCTGGAGGGCACCGCATCGAGGCCGTGGTCTGGGACTGTCCATCGAACCAGGTCAGCTCGTCGGTCGAGTACGTCACGCCCACTGCCCACCCAGAGTATGAGCGGGGATTGCCAGGGCCATCGCTGCGAGCAGAACCAGGGTCGCGGCGCGGTCCGGGTCCCGTAACCACGCGGGACGGTTAATCTCTCTGTCGAGCTGCATCGGTGTCGCGCCCCGCCGGAGCCGGAGCCAGCCGACCCTAGCGCGTCCCCTCCGCCTATTCTCAAACCCATGTCCACGGCAGCCAGGGATCCCAGCCGGTCCGGTCGACACTACGCGGCTAGTCGATGACCGTTCGCCCGACTGGCACCAGGACCATCCCGGAGATAGAGCGGATCGTCGCCCCGAATCCGGGGCCGATGACGCTCGAGGGCACCAACACCTATCTCTACGGCTGCGGATCCCTGCCTGGTGATCGACCCCGGGCCCGATGACGATCCCCACCTCGACGCCGTCCGCGCCGCCGCCGAGCGCCTCGGTGGGCTCGGCGCCGTCCTCCTCACCCACTCCCACGCCGACCACGCGGCGGGAGCCGACGCGCCTCGGCGTCGAGGTGATCCTGCCGGCCGACGGCGGAGACCCACGGCGGGCTGCGGGCGCTGGCGACGCCGGGGCACGCCGCCGACCACGTCTGCCTGATCAGCGGCGACGGGGTCTGCTTCAGCGGCGATCTCGTGCTCGGCGAGGGCTCCACCTTCGTCCCGCCCGACGGCGGCTCGCTCGCCGCCTACATGCGCTCTCTGGAGCGCTCCAGGCGGAGGAGATCGAGCTGATCTGCCCCGGTCACGGGCCCTGGATCACCGACCCGGAGGCGAAGCTGGACGAGTACGTCGAGCACCGGATGATGCGCGAGCGGCGCCTGCTCGATGCACTGGGGCGCGGCGAGCGCTCGCGAAAGGCGCTGCTCGCCGAGGTTTGGGACGACGTCCCGGAGGAGCTTCGCCCGGCCGCCGAGCTGACCATGCAGGCCCACCTGGGCAAGCTGGAGTCCGAGGGCCGGCTACCGGAGGGTATCGCGTGAGCTCCGGCAGGCTCCGCAGAGCCGTGCGCGCCGGCCTGCTGATCGCCGCAGGGGGATCGGCCCTGGCCTCGACCGCCGCGGCGGTCGCCTGGCACAGGCTGCTGCGCCGGCCGCTGCCCCAGACCGAGGGCATCCTGCACCCCGGGGAGATCGGCGCCCCGGTCGAGATCGCCAGGGATCGCTGGGGCGTTCCGCACATCACGGCCTCCCGCCGCCCCGACCTCTGGTTCGGCCAGGGGTTCGTCCACGCCCAGGACAGGCTCTGGCAGATGGACTTCTACCGCCGCGCGGCTTGCGGGCGCCTTGCGGAGATCGCCGGCGAGGCGGGCCTGGCCAGCGACCGGCTGATGCGAACCCTCGGCATCCGCCATCTCGCCGAGCGCGAGCAGGAGGCGCTCGACCCCGCCCTGCGCGCCCAGCTCGATTCCTACTGCGCCGGGGTCAACGCCGCCCATCGCTCCCTGCGCGGGCTTCCCTTCGAGTTCGAGGTCCTCAGGCTGCGGTTCGAGCCATGGCGCCCGGTCGACATCCTCAGCCTCGGCAAGCTGCTCGCCTTCGGCCTCTCGACCAACTGGGAGCGCGAGTTGCTGCGCGCCGACATGGTGCGAGCCCTGGGCGCCGAGTTGACGGTGCGGCTCGACCCCGCCTACCCGGCGGAGAACCCGATCGCCACCCAGGACCGCTGGAGTGGGGACGGCCTCGCCCTCGCCGAGCAGATCGACGCGGTCCGAAGCGCCATGGGTATGTCTGTCGAGGCCGGAGGCTCGAACAACTGGGCGGTGAGCGGCGCGCTCAGCTCCACCGGGGGTCCGCTGATCGCCGGCGACCCCCACCTCTTTCCGAGCATGCCGGGGATCTGGTACCAGGTCAGCCTCGCCGAAGGTGGCCGCCGCGCCGCGGGCGCATCGATGGCGGGGCTTCCGGGGATCTACATGGGCCAGAACGACGACGTCGTCTGGACCTTCACCAACACGGTCGCCGACGTCCAGGACCTGTTCATTGAGCGGATCGAGGGTGACCGCTACCTGTTCGAAGGCGAGTGGCTGCCGCTCGCCGAGCGGGAGGAGGAGATCAAGGTCAAGGGCCGCGAGCTGCCGGAGATGCTCCCGGTTCGCTCCACCCACCACGGCCCCCTGGTCAACGAGGCGCTCGGCGCCGACGCCGCGGAGCCGCTGGCGCTGAGCTGGGTCTCGCTGCAGGAGGCGACCGCCCACGCCGGCATGTTCGAGGTCCTCGACGCCCGCTCCGGAGCGGAGCTGGTCGCCTCCCTGCGGGGCCACTCGACCCCGGTCTCGAACATGATCTGGGCCGACCGGGGCGGCTCGATCGGCTTCAAGGTGATCGGCAGCCTGCCGCTGCGGCGGGGCGGCTGCCCCGACGTTCCCAAGCCCGGGTGGAGCGGGGAGTTCGAGTGGGAGGGCATGCTGCCCTACGAGGAGCTGCCGGAGCTGACCGACCCGGAGAGCGGCTTCCTGGTCACCGCCAACAACCGGGTCGTCGGCGACTCCTATCCGCACCACGTCAGCAGCGAGTGGTTCGACGGCTTCCGTGCGCTGCGGATCGAGCAGATGCTCGGCGAGAGTGACGAGCACGACCTCGACGGCTTCCAGCGCATGCAGACCGACGTCCTCTCGATCCCCGGCCTGGAGGCCGCCCGCCGCCTCGGGCGCCTGCGCCCGGCGGCGCAGCGTGAGATGCGGGCGATCGAGAGGCTGCGGAGCTGGGACGGGCGGCTCGAGCCCGACTCGGTGCCGGCCTCGATCTACCAGGCATTCCTGCTGAGGCTCGCCCGCGAGGTAGCCCGGGCTGCGATTGGTGACCGTGACCTCGCCGAGCGCTGGCTGGACAGGGCGGACAACGGCTTCATCGCCCACGTCACCTCGCCGTGGCGCTGGCACGCCCACCTGATGGACCTCTGGGCGGAGGGCGACGACGAGCTGATCGGGCGACCCTGGGGCGACCTCGTGCTCGACTCGCTGCGGGGCGCGCTCGACGATCTCGAGACCCGCTTCGGCGCCGACCCCGAGGGCTGGCGCTGGGGCGCGGTGCACGAGATGGAGTTCGCCCACCCTCTCGGAGCCGCCAATCCGCTGCTGGGGCGCCTGCTGAACCGCCGCCTTCGCTGCGGCGGAGCCCAGGAGACCGTCTGCCAGGTGGCCTATGACCCCAACGATCCCTACCGGGCTGTCTGGGCCCCGAGCTGGCGGATGGTCGCGGACCCGGCTGATCCAGCCGCCTCGCGCTGGCAGGCATTCACCGGGCAGTCGGGCCACCCGGGAAGCAGCCACTACGACGACCTTCAGCGGCGATGGCTCGGCGGCGAGATGCAGCCGATCGAGGGGGAGGGGCCCTGGCGAACGCTCACCCTGGAACCGGGATGAGCCGCCGGGACCAGATCACCCTCGACCGGGAGGAGCTGCTGGCGCTGTTGGAGTCCGAACGGATCGTGGTCGTCTCCAGCCTCGGTCCTCGTGGCTGGCCCCACTCGATGCCGTTGTGGTACGTGCCGCGGGACGGCGAGATCTGGATCTGGACCTATGCCAAGTCGCAGAAGGTCCGCAACCTGGAGCGCGACCCGAGGGCGACGCTGCTGTTCGAGACCGGACACGAGTACGGGGAGCTGCGGGGGGCGATGATCGAAGTCGAGGCGAGGATGCACCGCGACCCGGCGACGGTGGTCGGCTTCGCCGAGCAGCTGACCATCCGCTACAGCGAGGGCATCTCCTCGGTGGAGGGCGACGCGAAGGCCGCCCTCGAGGCGCAGGCGCCGAAGCGGGTCGCGATCCAGTTCCAGGCGCTGCGCACGGCGAGCTGGGATCACTCCAAGCTCGGCGGCACCTACTGAGACTGGCCGGCCGAACCGCTACCTCCGGGACACATCGGGGTTTCAGCCAAGGTGGGACAGTCGCGGATCCCGGCCCTGTTGATCCTGGTGGCCTCGCTCGGCCTCGTCTGGCCTGCGTCGGGCGCCGCCCGCCTCCCGCCGAGGTTCTTCGGGGTGGTGCCCCAGGAGAACCCGTCAGACGCCGACGCACGATGGATGAGCGCCGGAGGTATCGAGACGCTGCGGCTGCCGCTCGCCTGGTCGAAGGTCGAGTCGGCTCCGCAGCAGTACGACTGGAGCAGCTTCGACCGCGCGGTCGAGGTCGCCACCGGCCACGACCTCGAGATCCTTCCGTACATCTACTCGACCCCGGCCTGGCTCGGCACCACCCCGCAGACGCTTCCCACCGGCACCGATGAGCAGCAAAGCGCCTGGGAGGAGTTCGTCGAGGCAGCGGTCCGGCGCTACGGGCCGGGAGGTGACTTCTGGCTCGAGCACTCGCCGTTCTCAGAGGACCCGCTGCCCCTCCGACCGATTCGACGCTGGCAGATCTGGAACGAGGAGAACTTCTTCTACTTCGCCTATCCCGTCTCGCCGGCCGAGTACTCGCGCCTGCTGGAGGACTCAGCCGACGCGATCAGGAGCGTCGACCCCGGCGCAACGGTGCTGCTCGGCGGGCTCTACGGGCGACCCACTGGCGATTTCCCGAAGGCGATGCGGGCGGAGCCCTACCTGCAGAGGCTCTACGCGATCCCGGGGGTCAGGGACGCATTCGACCAGGTCGCTGTCCACCCCTACGCGGCCCATGCCTGGAGGATGACCCGGCTGGTCGAGGGAGTGCGCCGGGTGATCGTCGACAACCACGACGACGCGGGCCTGCTGGTCACCGAGTTCGGCTGGGGCTCGCAGAACGATCCCCAAGTGGTCAGCTTCGAGCGCGGGCTGGGCGGCCAGACCCGCGAGCTGCGCCGCGCCTATCGCTCGCTGATCGCCGCCCGCCGCAGGCTGAAGCTGCGCGGCGTCTATTGGTTCTCCTGGAAGGACGAATCGCCTGGCGGGTGCCGTATATGCAACTCGGCCGGGCTGTTTCGCGCCGGAGCAGGGTTCGACCCGAAGCCCGCCTGGAATGCGTTAACCAGTTTCACCGGCGGGCACCGCTATCCGTACTGAGAGCCTGAGGGCGCCGGCGCTCAGACTGCGAGCGGCACGTATTCCTCGGGGAAGCTGCGAGGGCCCGAAGAACCAGCTCTCGATCGCGTAGCGGTCGTTGGGCATCGAGGGATCGGACGCGGTCTGAGTGCAGGAAGAGCTCGTCGAAGAGGAGGGCGTCGCCCGGCTCGAAGATCGGCCGCTGGATGCCCAGCCTCGCCGGCCGCCTCCTCGGCCACCGCGGGGGAGGACCGAGTCGAAGACAGCGTCCCTCGGTGCCCGCCTCGACGAAGTCCGTCCAGGCGGCGCGGGACGAGGTCGAGGCCCGGGGCGACGTCCCCGCAGCGAGAGAGCGAGAGCCAGACGTTCATCGCCCGGACGTCGCCGAGGAAGCGACCATCCTGGTGCCACTGCGCCGGAGAGTCGCGGGCTCGCCTTGCGCAGGGTGCGACTTCTGCGCCGAGAGGGCCGGGCGTCTCGCCCAGGTATTCGGCGATCACTCGGGCAGGCCGCACCGTCTCGAAGGCGCTCAGGTACTCGAACAGCACGCTTGGGCGAGTCGGCGGCGAGCACTCCGCCGCCCTCCGCGATCCAGTGGCGCTCCCGATCACCGAAAGGCCGGGTCGGGCGCGAGCTCCTCGTAGTAGCCCGCCGGGGGCGTTCTCCTCGTCCTGCGGCGCCTTGCGGGCCGCGAAGGCGCGTGTCGATCTGATCCGCGAGGTGCAGGGCCTCGTCGGGCTCGCATCAGGCCGCGGACCAGCAGGCAGCCCTGCTCGAGGATCGCCGCGCGCAGCAGCTCGGCGCGTCAGCTGCGCCGGGGTGACCGATGGCAGGCCGGACTCGTTCGCGGCAGGAGCGTCTGCGGACGGGGTCGACGTACTCGGGGTCTGCGGGGCGGCTCGCGAGATCAGCCTCACTCCCGGCCAGGTGGCGCAGGTGGCGGATTCGGCGCTCGAGCTCAGGGTCGCGCGCTCTCGCGGTTGCGCGCGGTGAGCGCGTGCGATCTCCTCGAACAGCTCGGTCGAGGACTTCGCTGCGTTCGTCGGCAGGCTCGGCGACGGCGCTTCCTGAGCTTCCTGTCCGCGTCTGAAGAGGCCATCGGCTCAGGCGGCGACAGGTGCGTATGACTCAGGCCACCCGGAAGGGCCGAAGAACCAGCTCTCGATCGCATAGCGATCGTTGGGCATCGAGGGGTCCGAGGCGGTCTGGTGCAGGAACATCTCGTCGAAGAGCAAGCGCGTCACCGGGCTCGAAGATCGGGCCGCAGGACGCCCGACTCGCCGGCGGCTTCGCGGGCGACCGCGTCGGAGACCTGGGTCTCGAGGTATGCCCCCTCGGTCCCGGTGGCGACGATAGTGGTCGAGGTGGCGCGGGAGCCAGGTCGAGCCCGGGAGCTTCGTCGCCGCAGTGCGAGAGCGAGAGCCAGACGTTCATCGCCCTCACGTCGCCCATGAAGCGCGCCGTCCTGGTGCCAGGCGCCGGGCGTGTCCGGGCTTGGCCTTGCGCAGGGTCGACTTCTGCAGCGAGACCGGCGGGGCGCTCGCCGAGGTAGTCCGGCGATCAGCCGGCGCAGCCCGGTCCGCTCGAACAGGTCGAGCGTGTCGAACATCAGCTTCGGCGAGTCGGCGACCAGGACGCCGCCGGTCTCGGTGATCCAGGGGCGGTCGGGTGCTTCGAAGCGGGGATCGGAGTCGAACTCCTCGTAGAGGCCGGGGCCGGCCCCGTTTGCGCGACCCGCGTCCCGCGCCTCGATCGCGCGGTCCATCGCCGAGGCCAGCTCCGCGGCCTCCTCCCTCGGCTGGCCAGCCCGCGGATCAGCAGGCAGCCACCCTCGAGGATCGCCGCCCGCAGGGCGCCGGCGTCGAGCTCGCCGAGCACCGCCTCCGGGAGGCCGTCGGCACCCGCCGGCGGGTGTCACCCGGCTCGGCCAGCGAGACGCCTCGTCGGCGTTGTCGAGCAGCCAGATCCCGGCCTGATGGCGGAGCTGCAGGATCTGCCTCTCGGTGTCGGGGTCGCGGCGACACCGTTCTCGCGACTGAGCGCCGCGATCTCCTCGAAGACCTTCTTTGCCCGGCGCTTCTGCGTGTCGAAGATCAAAGCCATTTGCCTTCCTCGATCGCCTGCAGGCGGCACAGAATCTAGCAGGCAGTCCCGATTGCCCCTCCTGCGCCGTCGAGACTCGTCCCCGAGGGGCCTAGGGGACGCCTGCGCTCGCCGTCCCCACCTCCCTCGCCGGGGCGCCGACCACCGTCGCGCCGGGAGCGACGTCCCCGAGGACGACCGAGTTGGCGCCGATGCTGGGCGCCCGCTCCGATCGTGATCGGTCCGAGGATCTTGGCGCCGGTGCCGACCCTGACGCCGGGCTCCACGGTCGGGCCTGACCAGTTCCCCGCCCGCAGCCCGATCGTCACAAACGGGGAGATCGACGACGCCGGAATGGATCTCGACCAGACCGTCGATGACGACCTGGCCGTGGACCAGGTAGACACCGGGATGAACGATGACCGGATCGCCGATCGAGACCTGGGCGGTCGCCATGGCGAGCCGGTGGGCAAGCCGCGGAAGCATCGGCACGCCCAGGACATGCAGGCGAGTCTGGAGCCGGTAGAGGGCCTGCGCGATGAAGGCATCGCTGGTCCAGATCAGGCGGGTTATCTGGACGGCGGCGTCAATCCGAGAGCGAAACATGTGGCGTTCGCCACGATGAGCGGCGGTGACCCGGGCGTCGGCGAGCAGCGCCTCCCGAAAGCCCGGCTGGCGAGAGTTCCGTTCGCCGAGCCCCACGGCGCTGTTCTCAGAATGCGAGCGGGACGTAGCTGTCGGGGAACGCCGAGGCGTCGAAGAACCAGCATTCGACCGCGTAACGGGGACGCGACATCTCCGGCTCGGCCGCGGTCTTGTGCAGGAAGAGATCGTCAAAGAGGAGGATGTCGCCCGGCCGGAAGACCGGACGGACGATCTGCGCGTCGCCGGCGCTTTCCTCCGCCATCGCCTGGGAGACCGACCAGTCGGCCCACGACCCCTCGGTTCCGGTTTCGACGATGTGGTCGATCCGGCGCGGGACTATGTCCAGGCCGGGCGCGTCGACACCGCAATGGGACAGCGCGAGCCAGACGTTGAGGGCGCGCACGTCGCCGAGGAATGCCCCGTCCTGGTGCCATGCACCCGAGTCGATGAAGCCTGGCAGAGCCTTGCGCAGAGTGGTCTTTTGGGCTGAGATCGCCGGTCGCTCCCCCAGGTACTCCCGGATCACGGCCGAGAGCCCCGCCCCCTCGAAGGCCGAGAGGACATTGAACACGACCCTCGGCGAGTCGACCGCCAGCACGCCTCCCCCCGCTCGATCCAGGGACGGTCACCGATCGGCGCGAAAGGCGGGTCCGGCTCGAACTCCTCGTAGTACTCGTTGGAGTCGGCCTCGCCGGCGGCGACCGCGTCGCGGATCCGAAAGGCGTCCTCGATCTCCTCGGCGATCCCGAGTGCGCGATCCTCGGCGACCAGGCCACGGACGAGGAGGCAGCCGTTCCGAAGGATCGCAGCCCGCAGCAGCCCGCCGGTCAGATCGTCCGGCGCTATCTCGGGCAGATCGGAGTTCTGGGGAAGTCGGTCGAATGCCGGCTCGGGTGCGTCTTTGCCCTCGGTCGGGTCGCTCAGCAGGCTCGCGCCCGCGAGGTGTCGGAGCTTGAGCAGGCGCCGCTCGACCTGTGGATCGCGCTGCTCCCGATTGGAACGGGTGAGTGCGTCGATCTCTGCGAGGACCTCGCCGTTGCCGGACCGTGGCCCGACCTCGGCCGGAGGCGCCCCGCTCGCCCCTTCTGAGGACGCCATCTCAGCGCTCTTTCGCCTGAAGATCACTCGGCACCAGCCTACATGGGGGCCTTGGCGAACGCCCAGACTTGGACCGGGATCTCGGGGTCATTGCTCATCGAGTGCCAAGGCCGATAGGCGGACCAGCGCCGGAGGTTTCCGAGGACGCATTGCCGGTTCCCCCAGGTGCCCACGTAGGACGACCTGGAGCCCGGCGCCCTCGAGCAGGGTCTGCAGGCCGCGTGGAGTGAATCGCCAGAAGTCCGGCATGCCGTAGGCAGGCAGCTCGTGAACCTTGATCAGGAAGGGCGTCGAGACGATCACCTCGCCGCCGGGCTCGCAGAGGAGTCGCAGGTTTCGCGGCGCCCGCGCAGGGATCGGCGACGTGCTCGAGCACCTGCTCGCAGATGACGAAGTCGAAGCGGCGCTCCCGGCTCGAGCGGGGCGATCAGATCGAACTCCGGGTAGTCGAGGCTGGTGAAGCTCTTCCACCCGCGGTCGGCGTGCGCGTCGCCGCTGATCTCGGCGGCTGTCTTGCGACTCCGGCCCGAGCGCCGCGATGTGCGCGGCGATCGCCTGGTTCATGGCCCGCCGCTGCCAGTGCTCCGCCGGCCCAGCGGCCTCGGGAAAGGCGAGCTCGTCGACTCGGACCGATCACTCGGCGGGCCGCGCGGCGGAAGCGCGATCCGTGGAGCTCAAAACAGCTCCCGCCAGCTGGGCGGGATCGGCTCGACCACGAGCTTGATGTCCTCGATGCTGGAATCGCCGTAGAACCAGCGATCGAAATGGTCCCCTCGGCGATCAGGTTGTGAGTTGGCCCAGCCCAGATCGACGTCCTGCTCGTTCCAGGCGCTTCGGCTGCGTAGGCGGTGACGCTCGACGGCAGATCTGGTAGTCCATCCGGTGCAGGTGGATCAGGCGCAGATCGGGGTCGAGGTTGTAGTGGCCGTCCGCGCGGTGGTGAAAGCCCGGTCTCCACTCCATCGGCTCAGTCGCCAGCACCGGCTTGTCGTAGGCGTCGTTGGCGAACCAGAACCCGCGCTGCTCGAGAACCGGGCGGTGCAGGTCGAAGGCGGCTCACGATCGATCATGTGGATCAGCTCATAGCCGAGGCAGTTGACCCATCGCTCACCGAAATCGTCGAGATAGGAGCCCAGGTGCCCAGCGCGGGGTCGGGCGCGACGATCTCGTCGACGTCGGTCGCCAGCACGACCTCGTAGGACTCCATCAGCTCGTTCTGAAGGCGCCCCACCGTTGCCGCCATCCAGGTGTGATCGACCCGGTCGTGCTGGACCGGCATGCGGACGAACCCGTCTCCGTCGGTCGAGCCGTCGATCGACTCGTTGTCGAGCACGAAGATGTCCTCGGGAGCGAAGAAGCGGGAGTAGTAGCGAAGCCAGATCGGGAAGAAGACGGACTCGTTGTGGACCATCGTCACCACAGCCCGTCTGTCCTGCGGGCGCGGCACCCGGGCGTATTTGCGCATCTTCAGTCGCCTTCGCTGGTGGTTGAAGAAATCGGCCATCGGGTGAACCACATCGAGCTGCGGCTCTGGGATCTCGACGCTCACGGTGAGCGTGTCTCGGGGGCTCATCGCCGGGTCGCGTAGAGCATCCGCACATCGGTGTCCCGCATCGCGGCGTCCTGCTCGAGTGCGACGTGAAAGCTACGATCCTCGCAGGCGCTCGGCGATCACGCGAAGCACGGTCATCCGCGTCATGGACCTCCATCACGATCTGCTTAATGCGTGACCAATCCCTCTCTGCAATCCCCTCGATCACGTCCAGCTCCGCCTTCTCCACGTCGATCTTGAGCAGGTCCACGTGGTCGAGAGACAACTCCTCGAGGACCTCAGAGACCGTTCGTAGCTCGCAGCCAGGTGGCGGGGCTCGTAGGTACCCTCGAGGCGTTGACCGGCCTCCTGCTCGGAAAGCCCCAGGTTCCGCCGCAGGCCGTCGTGGACCAGCTGGCGGTCGGCGACGGATCCGCATAGAGCCCGGACATCGCGCTGGCGCCAGGGTAATAGGTGATCTCGGCTTCACCTGAGGCCCGCGAGAGGCCATAGGGGTGGGCCCGGCAAGCGCTGAACTGCCGGATGTTCTCGCTGAGGAGCTCGAAGACGGGAGCAACCGGCTCGAAGCTGTGAACCACTCCCGCTCTACATACCGAGGCGAAGAAGATGGCGGCGACGCCGACATTGGCGCCGACATCGAGGACGACGTCACCCTCGCCGACACTGATTCCGCGCTGAAGATAGCACGCGCTCATCGACGATCTCGTGGACCTGAAACCAGAGCTGCGAGGGGTCGGGGTGGCGGAGCTTGCGAACCAGCTCGTGGGCAGATTGCGCTCGGCTTCAGGGACGGCGATAGTCGGTGGAGGAGCTCATCGTGACCCGAGGTGGCCCCGGCGACCCCGTCGGTCGGGCCGGGATCCCGACCACGGTGGTCCCCGGCGTCGACGTCGCTAGAGCACCACGGCGTTGGCGCCGATCTGGGCGCCCGGCCCCGACCCGGACGGCCCGATCACCTTGGCGCCGGTGCCGATGCTGACGCCCTGCTTCGATCGTCGGGCCGACGACGTTCCCGCCGCGCAGGCCGAGGGTCACCCAGGGTGCGATCACCGCGCCGGGATGGACCTCGACCAGGCCGTCCATGACGACCTGGCCGTGGACGATGTAGACGCCGGGATGGACGATCACCGGGTCGCCAATCGAGATCTGGGCGATCGCCATCGCCAGCCGGTGGGCGATGCGCGGCAGCAGCGGCACCCTGAGGGCCTGGAGGCGGGCCTTGAGCCGGTAGAGGATCTGGCGCGAGGAAGGCGTCGCTGACCCACATCAGCCGCAGCGCCTGGAGGCCGGCGTCGGTTCGCGAGCGGAACTCGTGCCGCTCGCCCCGGTGCAGCGCAGTGACCCGGGTATCGGCGAGCAGGGCCTCCCGCAGGCCCGGGTGGCGGGCTCGATCTCCCGCATCAGCTCGTCGGGCATCTGGTGTAGCCCATCGTCTCATCGGCGACCTGATGAGCGTATAGCCTGTCGATCGCTCGCTGGTGTCCGACCGGGGCGCGGCATGGCAGGGACTTCGGACTCACTCGACCCGAGCAAGAGCAGCTACTCGCTCGCCAGCGTGTTCGAGCTGATCTCCGCCTGCCTCGACGCGGTCGGGGCGAAGACGGTGCTCGAGGTGGGGGCTTTCGAGGGGGACCTGACGCGAGGACCTGCTCGACTGGGCCGAGGCGGGCCGGCGGCAAGCGTCGCGCGCAATCGACCCCGCGCCCCCCGGAGAGGCTGCTGGACCTGCGCGCGGCGCCGGCCCGAGCTGGAGCTGATCCGGGAAACCAGCCACGAGGCGCTTGCGCACCTCGAGCTCCCCGACGCGATCATCATCGACGGCGACCACAACTACTACACGCTGAGCGAGGAGCTGCGGATGATCGAGGAGCGGGCCGCCGGGCGCCGGAGGCGCCGCTGCTGATGTTCCACGACGTCAGCTGGCCCCACGCCCGGCGCGACACCTACTACGCGCCGGAGCGCATCCCCGAGGAGCACCGCCAGCCGCTCGCCCACGACGCCTGCATCGCCCCGGGCGAGCCCGGGGATCGCCGATCACGGGATCCGCTACGAGTGGGCCGCTGCGCGCGGAGGGCGGCCCCGCGCAACGGGGTGCTGACCGCGATCGAGGACCACATCGGCGGGCGCGATGACCTGCGCCTCGCGGTCGTCCCGGCCTTCTTCGGCTTCGGCGTCCTCTGGAACAGCGGACGCGCCCTGGGCGGAGCAAGGTCGCAGCGATCGTCGAGCCCTGGGACCGCAACCCGGTCCTCGCGCGGCTCGAGGCAGACCGGGTTGCGAGCCTCTGCATCCGGCTCGGCCAGGCGGCGACAGCTCGGCAGCTGCGCAGGCTCGCATCGCCCAGCAGGAGCAGCTGCTGCGGGAGCTGCTGGGCTCGAGCGCCTTCGCCCTCGGCGACCGACTTGCTCGTCTCCGCCATCCGCGGCGCCGCCGGCGCTCCTGGCGCGAGCAGGTCGAGCGAGGCGCTGAGGCGACGGCCGAACCGGGCTCGAGCTGAGGCATGCGGACGGCCTCAGCTCAGGCTGAGTTGCGCGCGCCGCGGCGCCTGAACAGCGAACGAGCGCTCGGAGCGGCGCGGTGAGGCGCCAGCTGGCCTCCGCTCGTCACCTCGTCGAGCTGCTCGCTGGAGCTGCTTGGCGCGGGCGTCCCCGATCACCTCGCGCGACGCTCGCGAAGGCCCGGGCCGCCTCGCGCTCGGCCTCGGCCCGCCTGGCCCGCGTGCTTCCAGTCGATCTCGCCTCCCTCGGGCCCGACGATCATGTGCTCCCACTTCTCGGCGAGCTTCATGTGTGCCTCGATCCAGCCCTCGACCTCGCTGATCAGGCCGAGCGAGTGATGGTGGATCACCTGGAAGTCGGCCGTGACCACCTTCTTCCCCGCCTCGCGGGCCTGCATGCAGATGTCGAAGTCGTAGCCGTGCAGCGCCTGGCCCAGCGTCTCGTCGAAGCGCAGGTTCTGCGACCGCCCACGGGGAGAAGGCCATCACGAAGCCGTCGAGCATGTCGACCTCGCCGAGGCGGGCGTGCGGAGGGAATTTGGTGCGATCCCAGGTCAGCGCCGGCGATCTCGCCGCCGCCCATCTCCTCGTAGCGATGGGTGAAGGAGGCCCAGGTCACCGAGCCCTCCCACCAGGCGATGCTGCGGACCCCGATCGCCCCCGCGCAGCCGACCAGGGCGACCTCGGGATCGCGCAGCGCCTCGCGGATCGTCGCGCAGAAGTTCGGGTCGACGATCTCGGCGTCCTGGTGGAGCAGGACCAGCGCCTCGAGGTCGGTCCGGTCGAGCGACCTGGTTGATCATCAGGTTGTAGTTGCGGAAGATCGTCCCCGCGCTCTCCAGGCGAGGATCTCCGAGTCGGGCTCGGCGACGAGCTTGATCCCGGGCTCGGCGTAGCTCCGATAGTCCGGCCTGGGCGGTGATCGCGCAGCCGAAGGCGATCACATCAACGGGCGCGGACAGGCCGGGTCGGGCGCTGGTCGTGCGGACGACATCGCGGAAGAGTATGCGGATCGGCGCCCTGGCGTCGTAGCATCGGACCGGTCGCATGGGCCCGAAAACCCCCCGCAGAGCAGCAACTACGCGAAATTCCAGACTTCGAACCCGGTGGTGCGCAGCCTCTTCGACGGTTTCTTCGGGCGCCTGCGGCGAGATCGTCGAGCAGCTGCACCCGGCGTCGGTGCTGGACGCCGGCTGCGGCGAGGGGGAGACGCTGGCCCGTCTGGACGGTGGCTCTCCCGGAGCGGGTCGCGGCGCTCGACATCAGCTCCGGAGGCGGTCGAGTTCACGGCGCGGCGCTTCCCGGCCGCGGAGGTCCGAGCGGGATCCGTCTACGAGCTGCCTTCGCGGATCGGCGCCTTCGAGCTCGTCCTCTGCCTCGAGGTGCTCGAGCACCTGCGCGATCCGGGAGCCGCGCTCGGTGAGCTGGCCCGGGTCAGCTCCGGCGACGGTGGTCATTTCGGTGCCGCACGAGCCCTGGTTTCGCGCCGGCAGCCTGCTGCGCGGGCAAGTACGTGCGGACGCTGGGCAACCATCCCGAGCACATCAACCACTGGAACCCCCGGACCCTGCGGTCGCTGCTCGAGCCGCGGTTCGAGGTGATCAGCCTGGACCGCTCGCTTCCCTGGCTGATCGCGCACTGCCGGCCTCGCTGACCGTTGCCGCGGCGGACGCGAGCGCCGACGACCGCCTGGCGATCTGGGGCTCGTCGGAGCGCGGGCCGGCACGCTCGCGGCGGACGAGGACCAGCATCTGGCCGAGCAACCCGAGGGTCAGCAGCTGGATTCCGACGACGATCAGCAGCACTCCGAGGAAGAGCAGCGGCCGCTGCCCGATCGCGATCGCCGCCGATCTTCAGGATCGTCAGGTAGATCGAGATCGCCACCCCGACCACGGTCAGCGCCAGCCCCAGCCCCCCGAAGAGGTGCAGGGGGCGGTTCTGGTAGCGGCCGATGAAGGAGACGGTGAGCAGGTCGAGGGCGCCGCGCAGGTAGCGCTCGCTGCCGAAGCGCGAGCTGCCGTGGCGGCGCTGGCGGTGGTTGACCGGGCATCTCCGCCACCCGCCATCCCTGCTGGGCGGCCAGCATCGGGATGAAGCGGTGCATCTCGCCGTAGATCTCCAGCGAGCGCGCGCACTCGCCGCGGTAGGCCTTCAGCCCGCAGTTCATGTCGTGCATCGCGAGGCCCGAGAAGCGGGAGGTGACCCGGTTGAAGACGCCCGAGGCGAGCCGCCGGCTGAGCGGGTCGCGGCGGTCGCGCTTCCAGCCGGAGACGATGTCGGCGCCCTCGCTCGAGCCGCGCGAGCAGGGCCGGGATGTCGGCCGGGTCGTCCTGGCCGTCGCCGTCGATGGTGACGATCTCTCTCCCCGGCGCCGTGGGCGAATCCGGCGGCGAGCGCCGCCGACTTGCCGAAGTTGCGGCGCAACCGCACGCCCCGCAGCCAGGGCCGCTCGCCGGCGAGATCTCGACCAGCTCGAAGGAGCCATCGGTGGAGCCGTCGTCGACGACGATCACCTCCCAGCTCCGCCCAGCGAGGAGCAGGCCGCCTCGATCTCCTCGAGCAGCGCCGGCAGCGCCTCGCGCTCGTTCAGCGCGGGGATGACGACCGAGAGTGCGACGGCTCGCTCACCGTCGCAGTGGGCAGACGCGCAGGGGGGCGGCGGCGGTCACCAGCTGCCAGGGCAGCGGGTCATTGTCGGCCGGCACCCGCAGCTCGGCCGGGGCCCCGGTGAAGCTCGCCGACCGGGACGGGGTGCCTCGGCGAATCGGCGCACCGCCACCTGGCCGCCGGCCGGGCTGCTCGAGGAAGCGCCGCCCCGGTGGTACCGGGAACATGGCTCCGAACCGGAGCGCGGCGGCGCGACGGAAGCATGGCGTCCCGGCGCTCCGGGCGCCCGGCGGCTGAACCTTCAACCCCAGCGCGCGACGAGCGCCTGCGTCGACCAGCGACCCGGGCCGGCTCGGGCAGCCCGGCGAGCTCGGGCGCGGAGAAGCCGAGGGCGCCGTACTTCGGGCGGCCGCCAGGTAGGCGGCGGTCGGCGGCTCCCCCTTGTCCTGACTTCGGCGAAGGGGAAGAAGAGATGGCGCAGTCGGCTGCCCGGCGGTCGTAGCCTCGGATCGGCTGCGACCCCGCGATGTCGATCGCGGCCAGCTCGGCCTTGGCCGCGGGCGTGAAGCCGTTGCGTATGCTGGCGCCGTCGTCTCTCAGCAGCGAGACGTTCGTGGCGACTCCCACCGATGCGATCGCGAACAGGACCCCCAGCGCGAAGCTGCTCCAGCGGACGCCGCGGGCGGCCTCGGCAGCGACCAGGAGCACGGCGATCGCGCCTGGCGAACAGGTAGCGGCGTCGTCGGGGGCGCGGACCTTGGCGAGGCTGACCAGCGATCCAGAGCACAGCGGGGATCGCCAGGACGGCCCAGGCAGTGTCCGGGCACCTCGCCCCTGGTGCAGGCGCCAGCCGAGCGCCGCGAGGGCGAGCAGCGCAAGCGCGGCGCCGGCCTTGCGACGGCGTGCCCGCAACCGATAGTCGAGCCCGGTCAGCGCCCCGAGCGCGGCGCTGCAGGCCTCGTAGGCCGTCGACGGGGCGAGGAGGATCTTCGAGACGAGCGGTCTGGCTGGAGCCGTTGCCGACCGAGGCCACGCGACCACAGCCACCAGGCGGCGTAGAGGGCGGTGGGAACGACCGCGACCCAGAGGCGGCGCCGCCGTCCTCGCCCGCATTGCCAGGTAGACCCGACCGCAACCGCGAAGGGGAGCGCCTCCGTGTATGTGGCGAGCCCGAGGCAGAGCAGGCGCGCAGGCGCCGAGGTCGCCCGCCGGGTCGCCGCGCTCCACCGCCAGCAGCGCGCCGATTCCGCAGGCGAGGGAGCCGACCACGGTGAAGCCGTTGCCGTTCAGGGAGTGCAGCGAATCGGATCCGAAGACGAGCAGGACCAGGCAGGGAGCGAGGGCGGCCAGGGCGCCGACCCGGCGCTTGCAGTAGACGAACAGCAGGCCGACCGCGGCCAGGGTCGCCGCAACCGTGAGCAGCCGGAACGGCGAGGTAGCTCGAGCCGAAGACCTCCAGAACGACCTTGTAGACGACCCGCGACGTGAGGGTCAGGTGGCCGCCGTGCGGCTCCAGCGCGGTTTGCAGGTCGAGGTTGGGGCTGTCGGCGAAGAAGACCAGCTCGTCGACCGTGAAGGTCAGCCCTCGGCCGACGTAGAGCGTTACAGCCGCGCCGGCGGCCATCGCCAACAGCAGGCCGATGCGCGCGATTCGTTCCTGATCTGCGGAGGTCAGGCTGGTCCTGTTCCCGCCGGCACGGATTGGCTGACCCTAGCGTGGCTGCTGGCCCTATGCTGGCCGGGATGGCAACGGCGATCGTCAGCGGCTCGGGGGGCCTGATCGGCTCGGAGTCCGTCAAGCACCTGGTCGAGGAGGGCTGGGACGTGATCGGGCTCGAGAACGATATGCGGGCCCGGTTCTTCGGCCCCGACGCCTCCACTGCTCCGGTCACGGCCCGGCTCGAGGCAGACTACTCCGAGTTTGTCTCGCTGGAGGTCGACATTCGCGACCTCGAGGGGGTTTGTCGCCGCCTTCTCGCGAGGCGTCCGGGCGGATCGAGCTGGTCGATCCACACGGCCGCGCAGCCGTCCCACGATTGGGCCGGCGCGTGATCCCCTCACCGACTTCGGCGTCAACGCGACGGGGACGCTCAACCTGCTGGAAGCGACCCGGACCCACGCGCCCGAGGCGCCCTTCATCTTCTGCTCGACCAACAAGGTCTACGGCGACACCCCGAACCGCCTTCCTCTGGAAGAGCACGGAGACCCGCTACGAGCTGCCCGAGTCGCATCGCTTCCACCAGGGAATCGACACTTCGATGTCGATCGACTCCTCGACGCACTCGCTCTTTGGGGTCTCCAAGGCGTCCGCGGATCTGCTCGTCCAGGAGTACGGTCGCTACTTCGGGATGCCGACCGTTTGCTTCCGCGGGGGCTGCCTCACCGGGCCGCAGCACGCCGGCGCCGAGCTGCACGGCTTTCTCGCCTACCTGATGCGCTGCACGGTGACCGGGACCCCCTACACCGTGTTCGGCTACTCGGGAAAGCAAGTCCGTGACAACATACACAGCGCCGATCTCGTCGACTGCTTCATGGAGTTCCAGAGACGCCCGCGGGCCGGAGCCGTCTACAACATCGGCGGCGGGCGCTTCAGCAACTGCTCGATGCTGGAAGCGATCGAGGCCTGCGAGCGGATCAGCGGGCGGGAGCTCAACTGGGAGCGTGAGCCCGAAGGCGCGGGTCGGGGACCACCAGTGGTGGATCTCCGATCTCTCGGAGCTTCCGCGCCGACTATCCGGAGTGGAATCCTCCGCGCGGGATCGAGGAGATCCTCCAGGAGATGCACGACGCGAACGTCGAGCGCTGGGCCGCGCGGGCTTGAGCGGCTCCGCCTGGGCAGCGCCGGGTCGATCCGGACCTCGAGGTCCGGCTCGACACCCCGCTGCCGCGACCAGCTCGAGGTCGGCCGGGGCAACGCGCTCTTCGTCCTGGGCAGCTGCTTTCATGCCGCTTCCGGATCGATGAGCTTCGGGTCGCCGTCGGCGACGACAGTGCCCCGGCAGAAGCGTTTCGGATGCCGCGACTCGATCGGCCCCCGTTACCGAAGCGGCTTCTGGGCAATCGTCCCGATCTCCCCCGGAGCGCACGGTACGGTCGAGGTCGCGGCAGAGGCACGGCTCCACCGAGGGGGCCTGGCCCGAGCCCGGCTCGGGGAGGTCGAGCTTGCGCCGCCGGTCGGCGATCATCCCGCACGCTCGGCCCGCATGGTCCCTCCGGGCCCAGCTCCGAGTTGATCGCGATCTGCATGGCGACCCACAACCCGGACCCCGGGCTGTTCGCGGTGCAGGTCGCCTCGATCCGCGAGCAGTCCGATCGCGACTGGGTCTGCGTGGTCAGCGACGATTGCTCAGATCCCGCGAGCCTCCAGCGGATCGGCGAGCGTGCTGGGCGAGGATCGCTCCGTTTTCGGTTGTCGCCTTCGAAGCGCAGGCTCGGCTTCTACCGGAACTTCGAGCGCGCTCTCGTCCCTGGCCCCGCCTAGGCCGGGCTGCTCGCGCTCTGCCGATCAGGACGACCGCTGGTTCCCCGAGAAGCTCGCGGTGCTGCGCGAGTCGATCGGCGACGCGCAACTCGCCTACAGCGACCAGCGGCTGGTCGACCCTGCCGGAGAGGTGCTCGCCGAGACCTACTGGACAGCGCGCCGCAACAACTCACACCAACCTCGGCCTCGCTGCTGATCGCCAACACCGTCACCGGAGCGGCGTCGATGCTTCAGGCGAGAGCTGCTCTCCTACGCCCTGCCCTTCCCGCCGGCGCCCGGCTATCCGCTACCACGATCACTGGCTTGGGCTGGTGGCGCTCTCGCATCGGCGAGCATCGCCTACGTGGACCGGCCGCTCTACGACTACGTCCAGCACGCCGACGCCGCGCTCGGGCACGCGCGGCGCAAACCTGCCCGCGGCCGGCGCATGGCGATGGCTGCGGCGAACGCTGCAGGCGCAGCGCCCGATGGTCGGGCTGGCGCTCCACCTACTTCCTCGAGTGCTGCCGGCTCGCCTTGATCGCGACCGTCCTGCTGATTCGTTGCTGCGAGCGGCTCACGCCCGGCAAGCGGCGGGTCCTGGAGCGCTATCTGCGGGCCGAGACGCTCGCCCCTGGCGGCTTCCTGGCTGCTCGGTCGCTCCCTCCGGTCGCTGGCCGGTCGCAACGAGACCCTCGGCGCGCGAGCGCCGGCTGGCGACAGGCATCGTCTGGCGACACGCGCTCGCTGCTGGCGCTCGGCAGCGGGCGCGCCTGGCCGGGGGTCCGCCAGGATGCGAGCCTGCCGGAGGGCTATCTGCCCGGAGCCGAATGCCTGGCCTGGAGACTAATCGCCATACTTCCGCGGCATGATGCGCGCCGTTCCGGATCAGCAACCTTCTACGAGGCGGGCCCGACGCCCGGGAGACTCGCCGTGGGCGCGCCGGGCGCCGGCAATGGACCGGTGCCGGTGGCGATCGAGGTGCGGGACGTCTCGAAGACGTTCCAGCTGCCGGGCCACCGGCTCGACACGATCAAGGAGCGGGTGGTGCACCCGTTCGCGCGACCGGAGGTCCACGATCTCCACGCGCTTCGAAACGTTTCCTTCGACGTCCGCCGCGGCGAGTTCTTCGGCATCGTCGGGCGCAACGGGTCCGGCAAGAGCACCCTGCTGAAGATCCTCGCGAGCATCTACCAGGCGGACAGCGGCAGGATCAGGATGGCCGGCACCCTGGCCCCCTTCATCGAGCTCGGGGTGGGCTTCAATACCGACCTGACGGCCGAGGAGAACATCGTCCTCAACGGGGTGATGATGGGCCTGACCCGCGAGCGAGGCGCAGGAGCGGATCGGCAGCGTCCTCGAGTTCGCCGAGCTGGAGGAGTTCATCGACATGAAGCTGAAGAACTACTCGTCGGGGATGCAGGTCCGGCTTGCCTTCTCGGTGATGCTCGCAGGCCGAGACCGACATCCTGCTGATCGACGAGGTGCTGGCGGTCGGCGACGCGGCCTTCCAGCAGAAGTGCGCCGACGTCTTCACGGAGATGCGCGATTCCGGGCGCACCGTGATCCTCGTCACCCACGACATGCGCGCCGTTGACAAGTACTGTCATCGTGCGATGCTGCTCAACGACGGCAGGATCGAGGCGATCGGTGACCCGCACGAGGTCGGGCGCCGCTACCTCAGCCTCAACTTCGAGCGGTGCCGCCGACGAGTCGGGGTCGGAGCGACCCGCGACCAGGGAGGAAACCGCGGCCGCATCCGAGGTCGCGCCTGACCGACATCTGGCTGGAGGGGGACGACGGCTCGCGGATCGCCAACGTCGAGCAGGGCGCTGACGATCCGGCTCAACGCGGTGATCGAGGCGCAGCGGGAGATCTGCGGCGCCGATGGTCGGCTTCAGCTTCTCCGACTCCAACGGGGTCGTGGTATTCGTCATGAAGGGGCACTCAGACGAATCCGACCCCGCGGACCCGAGCGGCTCAGGGCCGGCGAGCGGGCGCGAGTGACCGGCACGCGTGCTCAATCGCCTCGCCGCCGGACGGTATGACGTCGGCTGCTGGGTCGGGCGAAACAACTCCGTCACCGACGTCGCCATGCACGCTCCGCACGCCCTCAACTTCGTCGTCTACGGCCAGGACGACGTGGTCGGGCTGGTCGCACTCGACAACGTCATCGAGGTCGGAGGTCGAGTCGCCCCGGAGCAAGGACCGCGGTGAGCTCGGTCCCGGCAGACCCGCCGTTGCGCGAGATCCACGGGCCGTCGGCGATCGGCGGCGGCCGGCGACGCTTCCTCGAGCTGCTCTGGCTGATCTCGCTGAACGAGTTCAAGAGGACCTATTTCGGCACCGTGCTCGGCTACTTCTGGTCGTTGGTGCGGCCGCTGCTGCTGTTCGGCGTGCTCCTGCTGGTCTTCACCAAGGTATTCCGGCTGGGCAGCGGAGTTCCCAACTATCCGGTGCTGCTGCTGCTCAACATCGTCCTCTTCACGCTGGTGCAGGAGGCGACCAGCGCCGCCGTCACCTCGATCGTCGGCAACGAGGGGATCGTCCGGAAGACCCAGTTCCCCCGGCTGGTGATCCCGCTCTCGATCGTCCTCACCAGCGCTCTTCAACCTCGGCCTGAACCTGATCGCGGTTTTCGCGTTCATCTTCATCTACGGCGTCGATCCCCTCTGGACCTGGCTGCTGCTGCCGGTGCTGCTCGCGCCGCTGCTGCTGCTGACGGTTGCGCTGTCGATGCTGCTCTCGGCGCTGTACGTCCGCTTTCGCGACGCCGCGATCATCTGGTCGGTCGTCGTCACCGTGCTCTTCTACGGGACGCCGATCCTCTACCCGATCGAGGTCGTCCCCAAGTCGCCTGCGGACGATCGAGCTGCTCAACCCGCTGACGCCGATCTTCGTGCAGGCGCGCAAGTGGATCATCGATCCCGGCGCACCCGGCGCGGTCCCGGCCGCCGGCAGCTGGCTCCGGCTGGTGCTCGCGATCGTCGTCTTCCTGCGGTCTGCTTCCTCGGGGTCTGGGTGTTCCACCGCGAGGCGCCGCGGGTCGCCGAGGCGCTCTGAGCGGTCCCGCTCAGCCGCCCTTGAAGAGGTGCACGGAGGCGATCCGCCGCATCGGGTATTCCTCGTAGGGGAGGTCGCCCCGCCAGCGATCGTGGGCCTCGACGGAGACCAGGTAGGCCTCGGGGTCGCTCTCCAGCCCGATCAGCGCCTCTTTCAGGCCGGCGAGGGGCAGGCCCAAACCGGTGATGAGCCGCTCGAGGCGCTCCAGGTGGGCCTCGGCTCCCCAGCCGGCGAGTACATGATCGACCGCGTGGATCGAACAGCCGAGCCGGGGGTCGAGGAGCTCGTCGATCGCCGCCGTCAACGTTTCGGCCAAGCCGAGCGGGATGTGCTCGAGGACCGAGACCGAGTAGATCGCGGCGAACCCCGGTTCGAGCGCCTCCTCGGGGGGGAAGCGGTCACGGACGAAATCCAGATCGGGATAGAGGCTGCGGAACTGATCGAAGCTCCTCGGCCCATTGCCGCTGCCGTCGTAGGGATCGACGACGGTGACCTCGTAGGAGAGATGCGAGAGCAGGCCCGCCAGCAGAGGCTCGCCCGCTCCGATCTCGAGGATCCGCGCGCCGGGCTGCGACGTTGCCGAGCACCGACTTCACCATCCAGCAACGCTGCAGGTCCTTCATGTCCCCGTTGGCGCCGATCAGGCCGGGGAGGTGGTCGGCGCTGTCGGCGAAATCGCGGGCGGCGCCGTAGGAGATCGGCGCAACGGGGAATCGGTCCCGGTAGCGCTCGGTGATCGCCCAGAGCCGGCTGCCGGGGACCACCGCCGGGGCATCGGCCCGCCCGCTCTCAGGGCGGGCCAAGCCCGGTCACCTCCTCCTCCGCCTCGCCGATTCCGAGCAGCTCACGGTAGAAGTCGGAGAGACCGGCCGCACTACGCGTCCCAATCCGAAGTGGTCCGGGCGAACTCTCGCGCGCCACGGCCGAGCGCTCGACGCCAGTTCCGGGTCGGCGATCAGCTCCCGCAGCCGCTCGGCGATCTCCATGGCCGTTCCCACTCCAGAAGCATCGCATTCTCTCTGTCGCTGAGCTCGTTGCCGATGTTGCAGCGGGGCAGGATCACGGGCCGGCCCATGGCGAGGAACTCGGGCAGCTTGGAGGGGAGCCGGTAGCGGTTGAACTCGTCCGGCGCTCCCGGCTGGACGAAGGCGTCAGCGAGCGCGAGGTAGCCGGGAACCTCGCTTCCAGGGGACGACACCGAGCTCCACGACGCTGTCGGCCAGCGCCCTGGCCGAGCGCGGGTCGACGCCCCCCATGCACGGTGCTGCCGACCTGCACCAGCTTCACCGCCAATCCCTCGCGCTGCAGCATCTTCACCGCCAGATAGAGGCTCAGCATCTCGTGCTGGTTCGCGTAGTGGGTGGTGCCGTGATAGACGAGGACGAAGTCCTCGGGTGCGAGCCCAAGCAGGTCACGTCGAAGGATGGGCTCGAGGTCTGGTCGGAAGCGCTCGGTGTCGACTCCGGGGCGGGCTAGATGGTGAGGACGGCGGGCGAGGTTGAGCTCATTCAGCTCCTCGGTGATCACGGTCACGCCGAGCGGCCTCGCGCAGGAAAGCCGGATAATGGGAGGGGTGGACGAGGTCGATCGGGGAGCTCGTCCTCCTGCGTCGCAGGGGCGCTCCCGCAACTCTTCGATCGAGCATCCCCAGCGCGGCGCGCAAGCAGATGCTCCTCGTTGTCCTCGAGGTGAACAACGTAGGGCACCCCCAGCTGACTGGCGAAATTGGTCACCTCCCTGCGAACATTCTCGCGGGGCGTCCAGGCGCAGATGAGGCACTCGCGAGGGTCGGGCCGCCACTGCTCCAGCTTCGAGGGCAGCCCTACGTGGTCGATGCACTCGAAGCGCGGCTCGCCGACCCTTCTTACCCTGTCGATCTCACCCTCGCAGGCGAGGGTGACCTCCCATCCGAGATCGGTGAGCAGGTTGCCGAAATGGAAGGCCTGGATCCCGCTATTGGAGTCGAACAGGCCGTAGTGGACGATCAGCAGCCTCATCAGCCATCTCGGCCCGGGGCGGGCTCCCAGCTTGCGCGGCGGCTGTCGAGGTTCGGGTTGTAGTAGGGATCCCCTACCTCGAGCGCCTCGTAGAAGCAGTCGACGAACAGGGCCCGGTCGACCACGTCGAGCTCGGCCCGCCTCGATGCCGGCGTCTCGTGGCAGACGAAGGCCGGCCCCGAGGCGTAGATCGGCGCCCTGCCGATCTCCCACGAGCGGCGGCAGAGGTCGTAAGTCCTCGAAGCCGGTCCGGTAGGCCTCCCGGAAGCCGCCGAGCGCCTCGAACAGCCGCCTGTCGACCAGCATGCACTCGGCGCTCAGCGCCGAGACCTCTCTGGCGCAGCAGAGGGTTCCGTAGTGGCCGTCGCCTTCGGCGGCGATCCCGGCAAGCGCAGGGCAGGCACGGGTCGTCGAGCCCCAGGACAATCCCCGCCTGCTCGACGGTGCCGTCCGGTCGCGCCAGCAGCGGCCCTACCGGGCCGCCTCCGGGCAGCAAGGCGAACATGGCGAGGCGATCCAGCCAATCCCCGGTCGGGAGCCTCGACGGCCTCGGAGAGGAAGAGCAGCAGCTCGCCCCCGGCCCGCGCGGCCCCGAGGTTGTTTGCCGCTCCCCGATGGATCGAGCCGGGGTCCCTTTGCACCCGCCGCACCCCGGCCGGCAGGGAAGGGTGCTCCGGCGGGACCACGACGATCAGCTCGAGACGGTCGCGATCGGCGCTCCCCAGGAGCGCGCGCAGGCAGCGCTCCAGCCTCGGTTCAGCCGCTCGGCGATCACCACGACGCTGGTCGCTGTAGCTGGGAGCTGATCGGGCAGGACCCGGCTTCGATGGGGGATGGAGGGGTGGGGCCGGGCCCGCGCGGCGATCCCGCGGCGGGCCAGGTGGGCGCTGACCGCCTCGGCCTGGAGCTCGGAGACCCCCGGCTTCTGGTCTTCTCCCGGCGGCGATGCTGCCGGGGATAGCCCGCCAGTGGTAGAGGATCTCAGGGATGTGGCGGATGCGTTCGGTGCGCTCGGAGAGCCGCAGCAGAAGCTCGAAGTCCTGGATCGCGTCGAAAGCGGGGTCGAGGCCGCCGACCTCCTCGATCAGGCTGCGGCGCACCGTCGAGCAAGTGCCCACATACATCGCCCCGAGCGCGTAGACCGGCGAGAAGTCGGGCTTGAAGAAGGGGTCGCGCCGATCGCCCGTCGGGCCCCAGCTTGTCCTCGTCGCTGTAGACGACGTCGGTCTGCGGGTGTCGGCGCCAGAGCTCGCGGACGACCCGCAGCAGCGCCTCCGGGGCGAGCAGGTCGTCGTGGTCGAGGAAGGCGACCAGCTCCCCCTCGCAGAGCTCCAGGGCGCGGTTGGTCGCGGCCGAGATCCCGACGTTTCGCTCCAGCGCAACGGTCTTGATGCGCTCGTCGGCCTCGGCGTGCGCGCTCGATCGTCTCGCCGCACGCCCGGCTCGGTCGAGCCGTCGTCGACGATGCACAGCTCCCAGTCCGGATAGGCCTGGGAGCGCACCGAGCCGATCGCCTCCTCGAGCCAGGCGGGCGCTCGGTGTCGTAGGTGGGCATCACCACCGAGATCATCGGCCTGCGAGCGAGCGAGGCGAGCTGGGCGTCAACCGGCGGACGTCGCCCGGCCGCGCGGTGGGGGCGCCTCACCCGCGACCGGCGAGCCGCTTCATGGCCCGCAGCGGCCGGGTCACCCGCCAGCTCAGGCTCGCCTCGTATTCAGCCGCGACCCGTTCGCCGAACGCCCACGATGCCGGGGCCGGCTCCTTGTCCATTTCCAGCTCGGCGATGCGGAAGGACTTGCGTACCAGCTCGCGGTCAAAGCTCTCCCGCACGCCATCGAGTGCCCGCAGCGGCCTCGGCGTCGAGACGCTCGAACAGCGCCGCAAGGCCGCCCCGGTCAACGGCGTCCGCCGGGTCGGCGCTGGCATCGTCGTTCTCGCTCCTGCGTAGAGCGACCCACTCGCGGGCACCGCCGGCAGGCCTCTCCACGTCCGCCCGCGGGGACCGCGACGAACAGCGCCCCCTGTCGCCGAGCAGCCTTCGCGCCTCGGCCAGCCAGCGCGGCCGATCTCGCACCGCAGCCGGGCGAACGCGTGGAGCGAGTGGATCAGCTCGAACTCGCCATCTGCGAAGGTCGAGTGGGAGCGATGGCGGGGACTCCGCCGTGCGTTCGGCCAGGTGGCGGTCCAGATCGAGGCTTCGCCCGCCCGCGGCGGCGAACCCGGCGGCGATCCCCGCGATCTCCCGCGCCGGTGTCGGATGCGCTCGCCGCTCATCGGCGACATCGTATGGCGTGACTCACGCTCCGAAGACGAGCAGGCGCTCGACCTCTGCCATCACCGCGTCGTTGAGAGAGTCCTCCCATCGTGAGGGCCAGTTGACGTGCGAGCCCGCGGCTCGCTCGGCGAGCCGCTCGCTCCGGCTCTCCGCGTCCTCGAGGGCGGTTGCCACGCCCTCGACGGTGGGCTCCGCGGCGATCAGGTTGGCGGAGATCGCCGCCAGCGCCCCGGTGTCCTTGTTCTCGAAGGTGTTGGTGACGGTCGGCATCCCGGCGGCGGCCATCTCGATCGGCGGCAGGCTCGGGTGGGGCGTGTACATCAGGCTCAATCCCGCGTCAGCGGAGCGCAGCAGCGCCGCGTAGTCGGACTGGGAGGAGCGCGGCTCGAGCCGCAGCGTGCGCCCCGAGCGTGGCAGGATCAGCTTGCTCCCGCCCTGCACGGTGCCGACGCCGATCAGGTCCCAGCCTTTGAAGCGTCCCTCCGCCAGGACCCGGTCGAGCGCCATCGCGCCGATCTCATAGAGGTTCCGGGCGGCGTGCTCCTCGGGCCGGGCGTAGAACAGCAGCCGCCTCGCTTCCCGGCGGCGCAGCGCGGCTTCCTCCACCGGCCCGACCGGGGTGATCGCGTTGGAAAAGCTGACCGACGCGGCGTCGCCGGCTTCGGGCCCCTCCGCGTAGACCCCGACCCGGTGCTTCGCGAACCAGTCCCGCAGCAGGTCGGTCGAGAACATCCCGGCGTGCGGCAGCTCGTAGCTTCGACGGCAGAGCGCCCCGGCGCTGCCCATCGGGAAGATGAACGGCTCGTACTCCTGGATCAGGTAGAGGAAGCGCGGGTGGCGCAGCTGCGGGAGGGCCGCCGCGGCGACGTGCGCGACGGTCCAGTGGGTGGCGATCATAGTGTCCTCGGGGCTGATCTCGAGCGGCCGGGAACGGTCGGCGGCGAAGGCGACTTCGAGACCGTCGATCCAGTCGCCGATCCCCTCGTAACCAGCGAGCTGTCGGCGCCAGTCCCGGGGCAGCTCCGGGCCCTCGAGGGCGATCAGGCGGACCCGGTGTCCGCGCTCGGCCAGCCGCTTCGCGAGGTTGAAGACGGCGATGAAGCCTCCGAAGAAGTGCTTCAGGTCGATCGCCGGATGGACGATGTTGACCCGCCGCCGGGCCCCTGGGTCTACCGCGAGGTTGAGGGGCTCGAGCTTGTCGACCAGCCAGAAGGCCCCCTGCACGCGGCGGATCGACTGGGCGGCGCCGAACAGCAGCCTGCCGAGCGCCGAAGGCGGCGGCCACCGACAGGGGGATCGAAGCGAGGATCGCCGGCGTCGCCCAACCCCCGGCCTCCGCTCCGACCCCGAGCAGGACGCCGGCGACGAACGCCGCCGCCAGGGGCAGGCAGGCGAGGGCGAGCAGAGCCCGCTTGCGGGCCGCGGTCCCGGCGACGAACCTCCCCAGCAGCGCCCTCAACGGGCTGGCGCTCCACTCATCGCGGAGAGTCGGAGCCGGAGGGGCGCCGCCCGGCCACGCCGGCCTGGTGGAGCGCGGTGATCGCCAGGCTGAGAGCGAGCTTGGCGAGGATGCCGAGGTAGACGAGGGCGTTCTCGGCCGGCGGGCGCTTCGGGGCATAGAACTTGCGGTAGAAGCGGCCCATGCCGCGATGGAAGGCGATCTCCTGACGGGGGCGCCGGCGGCCGGCGCTGCTTCCCCCCTTGACGTGGACCGTGGTGCCGCCGGGCTCGTAGAAGACCCGCCATCCCCGCTGCCAGAAGCGGTAGCACCAGTCGAGGTCCTCCATGTAGAGCCAGTAGCCCTCGTCGAGGTCGCCGACCTCGGCGACGGTCTCCATGCGGACCAGCATGAAGGCGCCGTTGACCGCGTCCACATCGCCCGGGTCGTCGGGACCGAGGTCGGTGGCCCGGTACTGGCTGAGGCTGCGCGGCGCTGCCGCCCTGCGACCGATCCCGGCGAAGTGGGCGAGGGCTCCGAGCGGGGTCGGGAACGATCGCTTGCAGGCGTGGTCGAGCTCGCCGTCCGGGGTGATCAGCTTGCAGCCGACCATCCCGATCCGGGGGTCCGAGGCGAGGCGCTCGAGGCAGACGTCCACCGCTCCGTCGGTGATCTCGGTGTCGGGGTTCAGGAGCAGCACCGACCGCGCCCCGGTCTCGCGCAGGACGAGGTTGTTGGCGGCCGAGAATCCGATGTTGGAGCGGCGCAGGAGCCGCACCCTGGGGAACTCGGTCTCGACCATCTCCGGAGTCGAGTCGGGGCTGCCACTGTCGACCACCGTCACCCGGTGTTCGACCGAGGGGGGGTTTGAGCCGATCGCGCCGAGGCAGCGGCGCAGCAGGTCCTCCGCGCCGTGGCTGACGATCACCACCTCCAGGTCGAGTGATTCCGGCATCTAGTGAGCGCCCTCGCCGCGGATCATCGCCTGCGGGGTGCGCAGCAGGATCGCCAGATCGCCGGTGATCGAGACGTTGTCGAGGTAGTCGCGCTCCAGCGCGAGGCGCTCCTCGAAGCTCAGATCGCCTCGCCCGTAGACCTGCATCGGCCCGGTCACCCCGGGGCGTATCGAGAGCCGGGCCCGCTGGCGCTCGTCATAGAGAGCGACGACCGCCTCCTCCTCGGGGCGGGGGCCGACCAGCGACATCTCGCCGCGCAGGACGTTTGCCAGCTGGGGCAGCTCGTCGAGGCTGGTGCGGCGAAGCAGCCGCCCGACCCGGGTCACCCGGGGGTCGTTGGCGATCTTAAAGGCGGGCTGATCGAGCGCTGAGAGGTCGACCAGCTCGGCGAGGCGCTCCTCGGCGTCGGGCACCATGGTGCGGAACTTGATCACGGTGAAGGGCAGCCCCATCCTCCCGGCGCGGCGCTGGCGGAAGAGGATCGGGCGGCCGCTGTCTAGGAGGATCAAGACCGAGATCGCCGCGAACAGCGGCAGGCAGAAGAAGATGGCCAGCGCCGAGACGACGACGTCGAGGACGCGCTTCAGCATCATCGTCGAGTGGGGGGGATCTGAGAAGCGGAAGTCGAGCACCGGCAGCTCGGCGAGGCGGTTGAGCTCGATCCCCGGGCCCAGCAGGCCGTGGTGGCGGGGCAGGAAGGTCAGCCCCAGCCCCTCGCCCTTGCACTCCTCGATCAGCTGCTCGGCGGCGGCCTCGGTCATGTTCTCCTCGGTGACGATCACCCGCTCGACGTGATGGGCGCGGGCGATCCGCGAGATCTCATCGGGGGCTCCCAGGCGCTTCAGCCCGCCGGCGTCGGGCATCGCGGCGGGGGAGAGGTAGCCGATCAGCGCCAGGTGGGTCTCGGGGTGGGTGGTCACCCGGCGGGCGATCAGCGCCGCCGGGGCGGGGGGGCCGATCACCACCGCGGTGGCCGGCCCAACCAGCCACTTCCAGCTGGAGCGCAGCAGCCCCCGCACCACCACGCAGCCCAGGAGCGCCCCCACCCCCAGGCCGATCGCCGCGGAGGCGCTCAGCGAGCCGGCCGGGGAGATCTCCAGCACCCCGTCGATCGCCAGCGTCCCCAGGATGGAGGCCGAGATCAGCGCCCCGAGCTCATCCAGGGTGCTGTGGCGGATGCGGCGGTGATCGTTGTCATAGAGCCCGTGGAGCTTGAAGACGAGGATCCATAGCGGGCTGGCCAAAAGCGCCCAGAACAGGGTGGCGACGTCGATCGTCGCGGTGGCGGCGGTGGCCAGGCAAAGCGCCGCGATCAGCACCGCCAGATCGCCCATGGCCAGCAGCCGGCGCAGCACCGAGCCGCGCCGTCGCGCCCCTTGTGCGCCGGGGCGCCCCAGCCCCAGGGCCGCCGCGGCGCGGCGCACCGGCGGAGCCTCGGGCGGGGCGGCGGCGCCCTTCCCCTCGGCGCCGGCAGGCTCGCCCGGAGAGGACTCCGGCGGCGCTTGCGGGTGGCGCTGGGGCCCTCGGGGCGCGGCTCGCCGGCGGCCCGGGGGCAGCCGGCTCAGCCCCCTGTGTGGCCTGCTGCTTGGCTCTCAGTGCATCTCCTCCTCGACTCAACGTAGCGGTTTGCGGCGTGTTTGCAGCGCCCGGGCCTAGCCGCCCTTTCCGCCCGCCAGCAGCGGGTCTAAGGGGTTGAGCTGGCGCGCCGTGGCGAGGTCGGCGGCGGCGGCGGCGCGGCGGCCCGCCTCGCGCTCGACGCGGGCGCGCAGGTAATAGAGCTGCCAGTTGGCGTCCTCGCGCGCGATCGCCTCGCCGAAGCGCTGCGCCGCCTCGGGGTAGTCGCCGCTGAGTTCGGCCAGGAGCCCCAGCTGCACGTAGGGGGAGGCGGCCCAGGGCTCGATCGAGCGGGCGTTCTCGGCGTGGTTTTGCGCCGCTCCCAGATCGCCGGAGGCCGCGGCCGACTGCGAGGCGCTGATCTCGCGGTCGACCAGGAGCGGCGCGATCAGCGCCGCGGCCGAGACCCAGGCGGCGATCAGCCCCGCCGCGACCAGCCCGTAGCGGCGCCCCTCATCGGGGATCCCCAGGGCCTGGTCGGAGGCCCCGAGCTGGGCGGAGCGGACCGAGAGCAGGGCGCCGGCGGCCAAGAAGAAGACCACCCCCAGCCCCGGCAGCTCCCAGAACCAGTCGAAGGTGGCGGCGATCGCGAAGGCGATCATCGCCGCCCAAAGCGGAGCGCAGCGCTCCCGCTCTAGGCCCGAGGCCGAGCGCCAGGCGCGGATGCAGATCACCAGCAGCGAGCCGACCAGCCCCAGCACCAGGAGCCCCCCGACCAGCCCCAGCTCGGCGAAGGACTCCAGATAGAGCGAGTGGGCGTCTTTGACGGGCAGGTCGATCGAGCGCCGCCGCTCCCAGGTGAACTCATAAGAGCCGGCGCCCTCGCCCAGCAGGGGGCGGTCCTCGAAATCGTGGAGCGCCACCCTCCAGAAGTCGCGCCGCCCCGAGCCGGCGAAGTCGGTGAAGTGGGTGGCGGGCTGGTTGCCGAGCTGCAGGTCGTTGCGCGAGAACTGATCCCAGGCCCGGGGGCCCAGGGTGAGCGCGACGACCGCGGCGAAGGCGACCGCGAAGACCGCGATCCCCGCCAGCAGCGCCTGGTTTCGCGACAGCCGCAGCGCCGCCACGGTCAGCTTGCCCTCGCGGTGCTCGAGCCAGCGAAGCGCCGCGTAGCCGAGCATCGCAGCGGCGATCCCGAGGATCAAGATGAGCAGCACCTTGTGGCCCTGCCCGGTGGCCGCGGGGCTGTTCAGGGCGTTCTCTAAGGCGGAGCGGCTTTGCACCTCGAGCACCGCCGGCACCGCCGCCAGCAGCCCCAGAGCCAGGGTGGCGCCCAGCCACAGCCGGTCGCGCGAGAGCGCCAGCAGCGCCACGGCGCCGACCAGGAGCGCCAGCAGCCCGCCGCGCGAGTAGGTGAAGTAGAGCCCCAGCAGGACCACCGGGGTGACCCCCACCGCGCCAACGCGCAGCGCCGCCACCGAGCCGCGGCGGCTGACCCACAAAAGCAGCGGCACGGCGATCGCGAACATCGTTCCGTTGGCGTTCCAGTAGCCCAGCGGGTAGGTCAGCCGCGGGCCCCACTGCGGCGGCTGGCGAATCGTGATCACGTCGGGCAAGAGCCGGCTGGCCACCGCGACCACGGCGACCGTGGCCATCGCGATCGCCAGCCCCTCGGCGAAGCGCTGGCGGCGCTCCGAGGTCTGGGTGATCAAAAAGGCGGCGACCAGGACGCCCAGATAGACGAGGATGCGGTCGGCCTCGATCACGCTGCGCTCGGTCGAGCCCGACCAGATCGCCGAGAGCGCGCTGAGCGCCGCCAGGCAGAACAGCAGCCCGGCGCCGATGTAGAGGGGGGTGGCGACCCGCACCCGCGAGGCCGCCCCGAAGAGCAGCAGCACGACCACCACCGCCCAGACCGCCAGCCCGGCGATGTGGCGGGTGGCGAGATCAAAGCCGCCCTGATCTCCCCCGCCCAGGGCGATCCCCAAGAGCAGCGCCACCGGGGCGAGCAGCGCGGCGAGCTCGCCGGCCCGCTGGCGCCAGGGCGGTGAGCCGGCCTCGGGCATGGGAGCCGGGTGGGCCGGGTGCTGTTCTCTTCTTGGCGTCTTCAGGGCTGGCAAGTCGGCTCAGGTTGGGTTGTGGCGCTCAAGGGTAGGCTTCCCGCCATGGCCGAGTCGCCGCGGGTGGCCGTGGTCATCCCGAGCTGGAACTGCCAGGAGGACCTGAAAGGGTGCCTCGCCTCGCTCGAGGCCCAGGAGGGGGTCGACGCACAGATCTTCGTGGTCGACAACGGCTCCGAGGACGGAACCCGGGAGTTCCTCCTCGAGGAGGGGGTCCCGCATCTCTCCCTGCCTCGCAACCTCGGCTTCGCTGCGGCGGTCAACTTCGGCATCGCCCGCACCGAGGCGCCGCTGGTCATGGTCCTGAACGAGGACACGGTGCTCGAGCCCGACTGCCTTCGCAGGCTCGCCTCGGCGCTGGAGGCGAACCCGGTCCTGGGTGGAGTCCAGCCGCTGATCCTCCAGCTGCAGCGCGGGCAGGGGCAAGATCCCGGCGACCCGGCCACCGTCGTCTACAGCCACGGCCAGTCGCTGACCCGCGATGGCAGGGCGAGAGAGGACGGCGCCGGTCGGAAGCGCTCCGCTACGACGATCGAGGCGAGGGAGATCTTTGGCGTCTGCGGCGCGGCCTGCCTGCTGAGCAGGCCGATGCTCGAGGCGCTCGATGGCTACGACGAGAGCTACTTCGCCTTCTACGAGGATGTCGACCTCAACGTCAGGGCGCGGATCGCCGGCTGGCATTTCGCCCTGGCACCCGAGGCCCAGGTCTGGCACATTGGCAACGCCGCCTGGCGGGCCAGCTTCAAGCGCCCGGGCGCTGAGAACGCGCGCCTGGTCGCCCGCAACCGGCTCGCCACCAGGATCAAGTTCATGCCGATCCGGTCGATTCCCCGGATCGCCGCGGTCGAAACCGGCTCACTGGTCCTGGCGCTCGCCCACGGGCGACTGCGTGCGGCCCTGTTCGGGCGGCTGGAGGCGCTCCGGCGCCTGCCGGCGCTGGTCCGTGAGCGACGCCGCCTGCGGGCGAGCGGTGACCCGAGCCGGGCAAGGGCCTGGCTCGGGGTCGGCTGGGCTCAGGGAAGGGCCGGGCTCGAGACTCAGCCCGGGTCCCCTCCTACGTGGCGGGAGCCGCAGGATCGAAGCGGAGGCCCACAACGGGTCGCCCTCACCCGCGCGCCGCAGCCGCGCGGCGAGCCGCGCCCGATCCCCCTGGGCCAGACCCGCCGTCAGTGATGGCGGCGCTTGCGGACCCTGCCTCGCACCCGGCGCGCGAGGCGGGCGCCCAGCGGCAGCTCGACCAGCCCGTTCTGTGGCAGCTCGCGCTGCTCGAGCCCGCCCGCAGCGCGCCAGCCCTTGACGCGGCCGACGATGCCCTTGGCGCTGTGATCGAGCAGGACCTGGCCCGCGCATACCGCCGCCTCTGAGCAGATGGTCTGGATCATCTTGGCCGGGCTGCGCATGATCCCGTAGCGGCGCAGCATGTAACCGCGGCTCCAGCCGGTGTGGATGTACTTCTGCCCGGTTCGCTGACCCAGCGTCGCCGAGCCGACGTGGGTGACCCGCGCCTCGCTGGCCAGGGAGCAGCGACCGCCGAGGGCACGCATCCGCAGGGCGAGGTCAAGATCCTCGTAGTAGAGGAAGATCCGCTCGTCGAAGCCTCCGACGGCCTCGAACGCCTCCCGCGTGTAGAGGGCAGCTCCCCCCGAGGGTCCGAAGGGAGGCTCGACCCTCTCCGCCGCTTCGACCGGCTCACCGTGCAGGTAGTCGAAGGCCATCAGCGTCCCGGCGTCGGCGATGATCCCGGCGGAGTCGATCAGGTCTGGACGCTGCTCCTGGAGCAGCACCCCGGCGACCATCTCGGTGCCGTCGGCCACCGCCAGCATGCCCGCGACGAAGCCGGGCTCGCACTCCGCGTCGTCGTTGAGGAACAGCAGCGGGTCTCCCTCGACGGCCGCGGTGGCTCGGTTCAGCGCGACTCCGAAGCCCTCGTTGCGGTCCATCCGAACCACCTCGACCCAGGGGAACTCGCGCTCGAGCAGCTGCAGGGAGCCGTCTGCGGAGGCGTTGTCGACGACGACCACCCGGCAGGGCCGCGTCTGGGCTTCGAGGCTGATCAGAGCCCGCCGCAAGCGCCCGGCTCCGTTCCAGTGGGGAATGTAGATCGTCGGATCGGTCACACCGGCGGCACCAGCCCTCGGGGGATGCGCGACCCGTTCCCACAGCAGGGTACGGGACGGCGCGGTTTGCTGAAAGCGCGACGCCATCATCGCTGATTCCGCAAATCCCCCCGCTCCGCGCGGTAACGCTAGCCTTGCGACCTTCATGGAGGACGCGATGAAAGGCCTGATCCTCTCGGGCGGCGCCGGAACCAGGCTGCGGCCGATCACGCACACCTCGGCCAAGCAGTTGGTCCCGGTTGCAAACAAGCCCGTGCTCTTCTACGGGATCGAGGCCCTGGTTAAAGCCGGGGTGCGCAAGATCGGCATCGTGATCGCTCCGCAGACTGGGGACGAGATCCGCGAGGTCGTAGGCGACGGCTCCGCCTTCGGGGCGGAGATCGAGTTCATCGTCCAGGAGGAGCCGCTGGGCCTTGCCCACGCGGTGCTCTGCGCCGAGGACTTCCTTCGCGGCTCATCCTTCGTCATGTACCTCGGTGACAACCTGCTGCGGGACGGGATCACCGGCTTGGTGGACACCTTCCGCGAGAGCAATCCCGACGCCCTGATCCTGCTGACCCGGGTCTCCGACCCGAGCTCCTACGGCGTCGCCGAGCTCGACGGCGAGAGGATCGTGCGGCTGATCGAGAAGCCCAAGGATCCCCCTTCCGATATGGCCCTGGTCGGCGTCTATCTGTTCGGCCCCTCGATCTTCGAAGCCGCTCGGGCTCTCTCGCCGTCCTGGCGCGGCGAATTGGAGATCACCGAGGCGATCCAGGCCCTGATCGAGGATGGCCGCCGGGTCGAGTACGAGGTGGTCAGGGGATGGTGGAAGGACACCGGCCGCCTCGAGGACATGCTCGAGGCGAACCAGCTGGTCCTCGAGGAGATCGAGCACAACCTCGAGGGTGAGATCGAGAACTGCAAGGTCGAGGGCCGGGTGATCCTCGAGTCCGGCGCCTCGGTCTCGGGGTCGGTGATCCGCGGGCCGGCGGTGATCGGCTCGGGTGCCAGGATCGAGGACTCCTACATCGGCCCCTACACCTCGATCGGCAGCGGGGTTCAGATCAGGCGCTCTGAGATCGAGCACTCGATCATCCTCTCCGACTCGGTGATCGAGGATCTCGGCACGAGGATGGAGGCCAGCCTGATCGGCCGCCATGTCCGCCTCACCCGTGGGCGCTGGGCGCTGCCGAAGACGCTGCGGATGCTGGTCGGCGACAACTCCGAGATCGAGGTCGTATGAGCAAGCCACTGCGAGACTCCACCAGCAGGCGATGAAGATTCTGGTCACAGGAGCGGGTGGGATGCTCGGACACGATGTCGTCCTCGGCGCCGCCAACGCCGGGCACGACGTTGCCGGCTTCGGCCACCGCGAGCTCGACGTCACCGACAGCGATGCGATCTCGCGGCGGATCGACGTGGAGCGCCCGGACGTCGTCATCAACTGCGCCGCGTGGACGGATGTCGACGGCGCCGAGGAGGCGGAGCCGGCAGCGATGGCGGCGAACGGGACCGCGGCCGGCAGCGTCGCCGCCGCCGCGGCGGCGGTCGACGCCAAGGTCGTCTACGTCTCCAGCGACTACGTCTTCGACGGCAGCAAGGACTCGCCCTACGTGGAGACCGATCAGCCCGCCCCGCTCTCCGCCTACGGCCGCACCAAGCTGGCCGGGGAGGAGGCGACCGCGGCGGCTAGCGACCGCAGCTTCGTGGTCCGCTCCTCCTGGCTATTCGGCATCAACGGGCCGAACTTCGTCGCGACGATGCTCCGCCTCGCCGCCGATCACGGCGAGGTTCTGGTGGTCCGCGACCAGGTCGGCTCGCCGACCTATACCTGGCACCTCGCCTACGGGATCGTCCGCCTGATCGAGGGAGCCTCCTACGGCATCCATCACATGGCCGCCGAGGGGCATTGCTCCTGGTACGAATTCGCGCGCGAGATCTTCGAGCAGGCGAAGATCGAGTGCAAGGTCCTCTCCGGGACCACCGAGATGCTGGGACGCCCGGCGCCGAGGCCGGCCCTCTCCGCCCTGGCCAGCCAGCGCGAACACGCGATCCTGCTGCCCTCCTGGCGCGACGGGCTGGCCGGCTACCTGGCCCAGCGCAAAGCCGAGACCGCTGCGCAGGCGGGAGCATGAAGCTCCTGGTCTCCGGCGGAGCCGGGTTCATCGGGTCCAACTTCGTCCACCGCCGCCTGACCGAGCACCAGGGGGACTCGGTCCGGGTGCTCGACAAACTCACTTACGCGGGGCGCCGTGAGAACCTCGAGGGACTCCCGGTCGACAGGTTCGAGCTGGTCGAGGGCGACATCTGCGACCCGGCCACGGTCCGCACCGCGATCGAAGGCTGCGACGCGGTCGTCAACTTTGCGGCCGAGTCGCACGTGGACCGCTCGATCGAGAACCCGGGCGAGTTCATCACCACCGATGTCTTCGGCACCTTCGTGCTGCTCGAGGCGGCTCGCGACTTCGGGATCCGTCACCTGCAGATCTCCACCGATGAGGTCTACGGCTCGATCGAGGAGGGCTCCTTCACCGAGACTTCGCCGCTCGATCCCTCCTCTCCCTATTCCGCCTCGAAGGCCGGGGGAGACCTGATCGTCTCCGCCTTCCAGAACACCTTCGGCACCGACTCGCTGATCATCCGCGCCTCAAACAACTACGGGCCGCGCCAGCACCCCGAGAAGCTGATCCCGCTGGTCGTCCTCAACGCGCTGCACGGCGACCCGATCCCGGTCTACGGGGATGGCGCCCAGGTGCGCAACTGGTTGTTCGTCGAGGACTTCGCCTCGGCCATCGACCTGGTGCTCGAGCGCGGCGCGGCCGGCGAGGCCTACAACGTCGGCGGCCCGGACGAGCTGGCAAACATCGAGGTGATCCAGAAGATCATCTCCCTGACCGGGGCGGAGGACTCGCTGATCGAGCACGTGCGCGACCGCCCCGGCCACGATCGTCGCTACTCGCTTGCCTCCGAGAAGCTGATCAGCCTCGGCTGGAAAGCGGCGGTCCCCTTCGCGGAGGGGATCGAGCGAACCGTCTCCTGGTATCGGGACAACGCCGAATGGTGGCAACCCCTGCGCTCCGGGGAGTACCGCGACTATTACCTGCGCCAGTACGGCAAAGCGCTGAGCTGATGCCGCAGGTCCGGGAGACGAAGCTCGACGGCATCGTCCTGCTCGAGCCGCAGGTCCACGGCGACTCGAGGGGCTTCCTGGTCGAGACCTTCCGCGGGGACTCCTGGTCCGAGGCGGGGATCGAAGTCCCGTTCGTCCAGCACAACCACTCGCGCTCGACCCGCAACACTCTGCGCGGGATCCATTTCCAGACGAGCCCCGGACAGGCGAAGCTGGTGCGCTGCGTCAGGGGCCGGATCTTCGACGTCGCGGTCGATCTGCGTCGTGACTCCGTCACCTTCGGACAGTGGGAGGGCTACGTGCTCGACGACGAGCAGCACCGCCAGCTGTTCGTCCCGGTGGGGTTCGGGCACGGCTTCTGCGTGCTCAGCGAGCTCGCCGACGTTTCCTATCTGCTCTCCAGCATCTATGACCCGGCGACCGAGTCGGGGATCGCCTGGGACGACCCGGAGGTCGGGATCGAGTGGCCCCTGGCCGACGGGGCGGAGCCATTGCTATCGCAGCGCGATCGCTCCGCGCCGAGCCTCGCCGAGGCCGCGGGGTCGCTGCCTTTCTGAGAGCGGCCGCGGTTCCCGTCAGTGAGCGCCCTCGCCGCGGATCATCGCCTGCGGGGTGCGCAGCAGGATCGCCAGATCGCCGGTGATCGAGACGTTGTCGAGGTAGTCGCGCTCCAGCGCGAGGCGCTCCTCGAAGCTCAGATCGCCTCGCCCGTAGACCTGCATCGGCCCGGTCACCCCGGGGCGTATCGAGAGCCGGGCCCGCTGGCGCTCGTCATAAAGAGCGACGACCGCCTCCTCCTCGGGGCGGGGGCCGACCAGCGACATCTCGCCGCGCAGGACGTTTGCCAGCTGGGGCAGCTCGTCGAGGCTGGTGCGGCGAAGCAGCCGCCCGACCCGGGTCACCCGGGGGTCGTTGGCGATCTTAAAGGCGGGCTGATCGAGCGCTGAGAGGTCGACCAGCTCGGCGAGGCGCTCCTCGGCGTCGGGCACCATGGTGCGGAACTTGATCACGGTGAAGGGCAGCCCCATCCTCCCGGCGCGGCGCTGGCGGAAGAGGACCGGGCGGCCGCTGTCTAGGAGGATCAAGACCGAGATCGCCGCGAACAGCGGCAGGCAGAAGAAGATGGCCAGCGCCGAGACGACGACGTCGAGGACGCGCTTCAGCATCATCGTCGAGTGGGGGGGATCTGAGAAGCGGAAGTCGAGCACCGGCAGCTCGGCGAGGCGGTTGAGCTCGATCCCCGGGCCCAGCAGGCCGTGGTGGCGGGGCAGGAAGGTCAGCCCCAGCCCCTCGCCCTTGCACTCCTCGATCAGCTGCTCGGCGGCGGCCTCGGTCATGTTCTCCTCGGTGACGATCACCCGCTCGACGTGATGGGCGCGGGCGATCCGCGAGATCTCATCGGGGGCTCCCAGGCGCTTCAGCCCGCCGGCGTCGGGCATCGCGGCGGGGGAGAGGTAGCCGATCAGCGCCAGGTGGGTCTCGGGGTGGGTGGTCACCCGGCGGGCGATCAGCGCCGCCGGGGCGGGGGGGCCGATCACCACCGCGGTGGCCGGCCCGACCAGCCACTTCCAGCTGGAGCGCAGCAGCCCCCGCACCACCACGCAGCCCAGGAGCGCCCCCACCCCCAGGCCGATCGCCGCGGAGGCGCTCAGCGAGCCGGCCGGGGAGATCTCCAGCACCCCGTCGATCGCCAGCGTCCCCAGGATGGAGGCCGAGATCAGCGCCCCGAGCTCATCCAGGGTGCTGTGGCGGATGCGGCGGTGATCGTTGTCATAGAGCCCGTGGAGCTTGAAGACGAGGATCCATAGCGGGCTGGCCAAAAGCGCCCAGAACAGGGTGGCGACGTCGATCGTCGCGGTGGCGGCGGTGGCCAGGCAAAGCGCCGCGATCAGCACCGCCAGATCGCCCATGGCCAGCAGCCGGCGCAGCACCGAGCCGCGCCGTCGCGCCCCTTGTGCGCCGGGGCGCCCCAGCCCCAGGGCCGCCGCGGCGCGGCGCACCGGCGGAGCCTCGGGCGGGGCGGCGGCGCCCTTCCCCTCGGCGCCGGCAGGCTCGCCCGGAGAGGACTCCGGCGGCGCTTGCGGTGGCGCTGGGGCCCTCGGGGCGCTGCTCGCCGGCGGCCCGGGGGCAGCCGGCTCAGCCCCCTGTGTGGCCTGCTGCTTGGCTCTCAGTGCATCTCCTCCTCGACTCAACGTAGCGGTTTGCGGCGTGTTTGCAGCGCCCGGGCCTAGCCGCCCTTTCCGCCCGCCAGCAGCGGGTCTAAGGGGTTGAGCTGGCGCGCCGTGGCGAGGTCGGCGGCGGCGGCGGCGCGGCGGCCCGCCTCGCGCTCGACGCGGGCGCGCAGGTAATAGAGCTGCCAGTTGGCGTCCTCGCGCGCGATCGCCTCGCCGAAGCGCTGGGTCGCCTCGGGGTAGTCGCCGCTGAGCTCGGCCAGGAGCCCCAGCTGCACGTAGGGGGAGGCGGCCCAGGGCTCGATCGAGCGGGCGTTCTCGGCGTGGTTTTGCGCCGCTCCCAGATCGCCGGAGGCCGCGGCCGACTGCGAGGCGCTGATCTCGCGGTCGACCAGGAGCGGCGCGATCAGCGCCGCGGCCGAGACCCAGGCGGCGATCAGCCCCGCCGCGACCAGCCCGTAGCGGCGCCCCTCATCGGGGATCCCCAGGGCCTGGTCGGAGGCCCCGAGCTGGGCGGAGCGGACCGAGAGCAGGGCGCCGGCGGCCAAGAAGAAGACCACCCCCAGCCCCGGCAGCTCCCAGAACCAGTCGAAGGTGGCGGCGATCGCGAAGGCGATCATCGCCGCCCAAAGCGGAGCGCAGCGCTCCCGCTCTAGGCCCGAGGCCGAGCGCCAGGCGCGGATGCAGATCACCAGCAGCGAGCCGACCAGCCCCAGCACCAGGAGCCCCCCGACCAGCCCCAGCTCGGCGAAGGACTCCAGATAGAGCGAGTGGGCGTCTTTGACGGGCAGGTCGATCGAGCGCCGCCGCTCCCAGGTGAACTCATAAGAGCCGGCGCCCTCGCCCAGCAGGGGGCGGTCCTCGAAATCGTGGAGCGCCACCCTCCAGAAGTCGCGCCGCCCCGAGCCGGCGAAGTCGGTGAAGTGGGTGGCGGGCTGGTTGCCGAGCTGCAGGTCGTTGCGCGAGAACTGATCCCAGGCCCGGGGGCCCAGGGTGAGCGCGACGACCGCGGCGAAGGCGACCGCGAAGACCGCGATCCCCGCCAGCAGCGCCTGGTTTCGCGACAGCCGCAGCGCCGCCACGGTCAGCTTGCCCTCGCGGTGCTCGAGCCAGCGAAGCGCCGCGTAGCCGAGCATCGCAGCGGCGATCCCGAGGATCAGGATGAGCAGCACCTTGTGGCCCTGCCCGGTGGCCGCGGGGCTGTTCAGGGCGTTCTCTAAGGCGGAGCGGCTTTGCACCTCGAGCACCGCCGGCACCGCCGCCAGCAGCCCCAGAGCCAGGGTGGCGCCCAGCCACAGCCGGTCGCGCGAGAGCGCCAGCAGCGCCACGGCGCCGACCAGGAGCGCCAGCAGCCCGCCGCGCGAGTAGGTGAAGTAGAGCCCCAGCAGGACCACCGGGGTGACCCCCACCGCGCCAACGCGCAGCGCCGCCACCGAGCCGCGGCGGCTGACCCACAAAAGCAGCGGCACGGCGATCGCGAACATCGTTCCGTTGGCGTTCCAGTAGCCCAGCGGGTAGGTCAGCCGCGGGCCCCACTGCGGCGGCTGGCGAATCGTGATCACGTCGGGCAAGAGCCGGCTGGCCACCGCGACCACGGCGACCGTGGCCATCGCGATCGCCAGCCCCTCGGCGAAGCGCTGGCGGCGCTCCGAGGTCTGGGTGATCAAAAAGGCGACGACCAGGACGCCCAGATAGACGAGGATGCGGTCGGCCTCGATCACGCTGCGCTCGGTCGAGCCCGACCAGATCGCCGAGAGCGCGCTGAGCGCCGCCAGGCAGAACAGCAGCCCGGCGCCGATGTAGAGGGGGGTGGCGACCCGCACCCGCGAGGCCGCCCCGAAGAGCAGCAGCACGACCACCACCGCCCAGACCGCCAGCCCGGCGATGTGGCGGGTGGCGAGATCAAAGCCGCCCTGATCTCCCCCGCCCAGGGCGATCCCCAAGAGCAGCGCCACCGGGGCGAGCAGCGCGGCGAGCTCGCCGGCCCGCTGGCGCCAGGGCGGTGAGCCGGCCTCGGGCATGGGAGCCGGGTGGGCCTGGTGCTGTTCTCTTCTTGGCGTCTTCAGGGCTGGCAAGTCGGGCCTTCCAGCGGCTTTTTCACGGTCGGCGATCCGGGCGCCGATGGGGGCGCTCAGCCGCGCTTGCTCATTTTCGCGCATAGATCGAGCGGTTCGGGGGGAGAGGGGAGTCGGGTATATGGACTACGCTCAGCCAAAAGGGAATCCATCTCAGGAATCGAGCTTGCTTCTCGGCGAACAAGTTGCCGCGCGCAAGGATCACCCGGCGGTCGAGAACCTACGGGTCGTCTATTTCGTGCGAACTCAGGATGACGGGGGAGTCGTGAGTGGCGCTGCGCGCCAGTTGCGCCAGTACGCCGATTTCGTCGGTCGCTCCGGATGCACCGCCGTCCTCCATCCCTCATTGAGCGAACTCGACGAGCGCTTCGACATCGCCCATCTGTCCAACCTGGATTGGAGCGTGGAGACCGCGCATCAGCTGCGCCTTGCCCAGCGCTGCGCCCGGCGGGTGGTGATCTCGCCGATCCATCATCGCCGCCGCTGGGTGAGCGGCGTTCCCGCGTCGGATCGAGGCGGCGCGGGCAGGATCGTCGCCGAGGTGACCAGCCAGGACGGGTTCGAACGGCTGCGGAACTCCTACCTCGCGGGCCGCCATCCGAGGCTCATCCCAGAAGCGGCACGCCAGCTGATCACCGGGGTCAGCCGCCGCCAGCGGGAGATACTCGGAGCCTGCGATGCGTGGTTCCTGCTGGCGAATGGCGAGCAAGCTTCCCTGGAAGAGGACATCGATCCCCCGCCCCGGCGCACCTTCGTTGCTCCCAACGGCGCGGAGTGGACCGAACGGGAGACGTCACTCGAGGGGCTGCCCAGCGAATTCGTCCTCTGCGTCGGACGGATCGAGGCGCGGAAGGGCCAGCTGGCCGTAGGTCGGGTCTTGGAAAGCCTCGGGGTCCCGGGAATCTTCGTCGGAGCGGCCAACTCGCGCCATCAGGCATACGTGGACGAGTTCCGCAGGCTGGTCGAGGGTAGCCGCCACCTTCGCTGGCTTCGCGACCTCTCCCACGGGGACATCCTTTCCCTGTACCCCGCGGCCCGCGCCCACGTGCTTGCAAGCCGCTATGAGGTCGCCCCGCTGGTCGATCTCGAGGCCGCCGTCGCAGGTTGCCGGGTGGTCACCACGACCCACGGCCACACCTCGGAGTACCTCGGCGACTGGGGGGTGTACTGGGACCCCGAAAGCGCCGAGGTGGGGCTGAAGACCGCGATAGAGCGCGGGTTGGAGCTCGGGCCGGATCGCGAAGCCGGGGAGCGATTTCGCGCCACCCTCTCCTGGGATCAGATGGCCAGGGCGGTTCTTGACGGCTACGGATCGATCCTCAGCTGAGGCCGGACCGCGCCGTCGGAGCACCGACCTCCTGATTCGCCCCGGTCGGCACCCCTCGTCCCCGGCCTTCGATCACCCGGCCGGCGACGATCGCCAGGGCGATCATCACCACCAGGACGATCCCGCCCCAGCCGGCGTTGAACGAATCCCCCCACAAGGCCGCGCCTACCCGGGGAATCAGCGCTACGGCGATCAGGATCCCGAAGATCCCGCCCACTCCCGTGAGCAACTCCCCGAGCGCGACCAGCAGCAGCGCGAACAGCGCGAAACCGATGAACACACCCGGCAATCCCCAATCGATCTCGAACTCACCGGCGAGGGTGGTTGTCTTGCCGACCTTTGAGATGTCGTAGTTCCACGGATTCAGCCGGTTGCTGAAGTTGTCCATCGCGCTGCGCGGCTTGCCGGGCCAGATCGAGCGGGGGATGGCGATCCCGACAAAGGGCCCCGGGGTCTGCGCGAGGTCGGTGCCGTATCGCGGCACGTACTCGGTGCGGACCAGGACCAGGGCGTCGAGGCCGGCAGCTTCGGTCCATCCGAACACGGGCTTCAAGGCTTTCACCACGGGGCCGTTGTCCTGGGTCGCCTCCTCGAGGACGGAGCTCTCGGTGCCGCCTCGGGTCAGCTCGCGGGTCCCGATCGCGAACGCAAACAGGACAACCGCGCCGATCACCGCGGTTCGGAGGCTGATCGGGCGGATGCGGAGGTGGACCAGGAGGGCGATCGGGACCACGAATCCGAGGATTACCACCGAGCGCGCCCCGCTCAGCAGCAGAGGGACGAGGGTGACGGCTCCGGAGATCAGCAGCAGGGCCCGCTCACGCCGCTCCGCGGGCCAGCCGACGACGGCGAAGTAGACCAGCCAGGCCCCCGCCGCGGCGCTCAGCAGCGCCAGTTGGTAGCCGTTACCGGCGAACGCGGTCTGCCGCGACTCGAACAGCTCCTTCAATCCGGCGTTCCGAACCAGATAGGCGGCGACCACCAGCGAGATCAGGAGGAAGGCGGCGAGGGTATGGAGGGCGCCCCGACGCCCCGGCAGCGATCCGCGCTTTAACCGCCCGAACAGCCGGTGTCCCCAGCCGACCGGGACGAGGTGCCCCACAACGCAGACCGTCGCCACCGCGCCGGTGAGGATCAGCAGGGCGTCGACCACCGCCTTCACCCCGGCTCGGTCCAGTGGGAGGAGATCGTTCGGCGGCAGGCCATAGATGCCTATTTGCGCCAGGTACGCGCCTCGCAGCGCGAACCCGGCCAGGACCACGAGGACTATCCCGAACGGGAGCAGCCGTATCCCGCGGCGCCGTTCGAGCAGAAGCAGCGACCCGGCGACGATCGACAGCAGGAGCGCCAGCGAGGCCAGCCAGATCGAGACCTTGTCGTGGGCGGGGAAATCCGTCTGCGGAACCGAGATCTGTGACCCGCCGTAGCGCACGACGGATGGCTGGTAGGCGGTGATCGGCTCCAGCGGGGAGAGGGTCGCCTGTCTCAGGGGGACCCTCGCCGCGTTCAGTTGGAGGCCGGCAGGATCCCAGTACGCCACATGGGCATCCCTTCCGGCCGGATCAAGCGCGAGGTCGGCGCTCTGCCCCTTGGCGATCGCAAGGGTCGGCGAGCGGGCCCGCCCGCGCAGCACGACCAGGGAGATCAGCCCGTACCGCGGTTCGCGGAAAAGGACGGCGATTCGCCCCGACTTCGCCCCGGCGATCGCCGAGAAGCTCCCGATCCCGGAGGTCGCGCCCGCGACCTGCAATCCGTTGCGGCGGCCAGGTCGATCGACGATCACCAGCTGGAGCTTCTCCTCCACGTAGACAATCAGCGGCTCGGCACCGGTCGTCGCGAGGTCGAACCCGCGCAGCGAGGCGGGAGAGTTCACCGGGCCCGTCGCATGGATGGGACCCGAGGTGCCGGTTTCGGCGACGTTGACCCGGCGGCCTTCGACGGCGCCCTCGACGAACCCGCGGGTGCCGGCGGCCAGCAGCGGCTGGGTCCCCCCGATCTGGGCTGCCGTGGTTGACCACTGCCCCGAGGGGCGGCGCCGGGCCAGCTGCAGCCGATCGGCGGCGGTTTCGTAGATCACCGCAATCGCCCCGCTCGGGGAGATGGCGATCGAAGGACGCCCGACCGCCCCCCTTGCGACGAGCTCGCTGCGAAAGCGCGGCTGGGCAGAGCCGGTGGGAAGCCCGGTGGGAAGCTGATCGGCGACCACCAGGCCGCGTGGATCGGTGTAGGCGACATGGGCGAGGCGATCTCGGCCGACGGCGACGCTCCCCGGCCCTCCGCTCGGATCCAGGAGCTCGGGAGGGCTCCAGTGCCCCGCTCGGCGCTCCTGCGCGACGCGGATGCCGGGCCGTGCGATCTCGGTCCAGGCCACGGTCGAGAGACCGCGATGGTCGGTGGCGATCGAAGGGGGAAGCAGGTCCCCCCGCTCCTGGTGGTCGGCCATCGCAAACGCGACCACCCCGAGGACAACTGCCGCAACGGCGAGCGCGCCGATCAGCAGCCGGCTCCGCATCCGCCGACGGCGGGCGCCGCCTGCACCCCCCCCGCCTTCGGGAAGCCCGCCGCTCAACCCTGCTCGCGCCGCGCGCGTGGTCCGAGCCAGGACTCGAGGGGGCCCGAGAGGCACCTGTGAAGCTCTGCCTTCATTTCATTGGTGGCCTTCCTGGCCCTCTCGCTGGATCCCTTCGGATCTTCGATGATCGTCGAGGCGATCCCCTGCAAGGTGGCCGGATTCAGGCCGCGCGATTCGAGCACCCAATCGCTCAAGCCCATATCGTCGTAGATCGATCTTGCCTTCGGTTGGTAGGCGATCGCGACGGCCGGGGTGGCGGCGCACAGGCCCATCAGGGCAGAGTGCAGGCGGGACCCGATCACGAGGTCGTATTCGCCGTAGTGTGCGATCGCCTGCGCCGGCGTCGTCCCCGCCGAAACGACTTCTACCGCGCTCGGCCGGCGCATCAGGGCGCGCACCTGCTCGGCGACCGCCATGTCGTCGTGGCCTCGCTTGCCCCGCATGTCCACCTGCACGCAGAGGTCGAGCCTGCACCCCTCGTCGGTCAGTTGCTGAGCGACCTGGGCCATCGCATCGAGGTAGGCCGAGTAGACCTCGGTCGATCCGCCCGCCCAGCGCCAATCGAGGACGGTCATCGCGATCCGCGGAGACCCGGAGCTCGGCGGGGCGCTCGTCGATTCCAGGGCCAGGGCGAAGACGAGATCGGGGGCGAACGAAACCCGCCCGGGACTGAGCTCGAGTTGATCGAGGGCCACCTCCAGCGAGGCGCGGTCCCGGACAAACAGGTACTTGATCTTGTCGAGGGCCCTGCGCACCGCCTTGACGTCGGCTTTGCGGGTCAGCGGCCCGACCGTCTGCGGGAGGAGCACGGTGGGGGATCGGTCGGCCATCGACTCGATCTCGAGCAGGAGGTGGCGAAAGCTCAGTTCAGGTTGGCGCCTGCTGAACAGATAGCCGCCACCCCCCGATAGGACCAGGTCCGGCTTGGGGCCCTTGGGACGGGCGCCGCCAAACCGATGCCGCGCGGCAGAGGCTCCGAAGATCAGGGCGCGCACCGGGGCCGGTGCCTGCCCGGGCGCCGGGAAGGAGATCGCCGGCTCGACCCGCTCGACACCGATCGAACCCAGCCATTCGCGGTCAGCCGGGTAGCGGCTGGCGGCGGTGAGTCGAGCCTGCGGCCACTGATCCTCGATCAGCCTGGCAGCCGCCCATGTGATCGCCGCGTCGCCCAGATTCTGCCGGGTGTGGAGGTTGATCAATCGCACCTCCGCCGCCGGCGGTTTGGCGACGCTGGGTACCTCTGCTGCTGTCCCCGCGGTGCTCGATTGGTTTCTCATGCTCCACCGACCGCGAAAACCCAGTGCGGGAAGATGAACCTGGCTGGCCACCTCTTCGCGAAGGAAGCCCGATCTCCGTCGCGCATGCTACACGTCCTATTCCGGGGGGCGATTGCCCTCAGAGGGCAATCGGGAAGACTGGCGGGATGGCGATCGAGGAACAGACGCAGCCCCAAGCAGGGATGACGGGACGCCGCTCGCTCGCCTCCAACACGCTGACCGGCGCGCTGGCTCGGGGCCTCTACGGCGCCTCTCTGCTCGTCGGCTCGGTCTTCGTCGCCCAGTTCCAGGGGGTCGACGCAGTCGGGTCCTTCGGTCTCGCCGTCGTGCTGGCAACGTTCGCGGCGGCGATCGCCGACTGCGGAATGAGCCAGTACCTGATCCCACGGCTCGCTCAGTCTCCGCCAGACGAGTGGGGCCCGATCCTCGGCACCATCCGCAGCTTTCAGCTCCGCAGCGCGCTTCCTGCAGCCCTCGTCTTCTCGCTGGTCGTGTCAATCGCCTACACCGGTCAGGATCGGCTCACCCTGCTGGCCACGATTCCCTGGTGGCTCTCCACCCGCGCGACGCTCTCGCTGCGCTCGATCTTCACCGTGCGGGAGAGCGTGTTATTCGACGCCCGCGCGGCGGTCGCGGAGACGGCGGTCGGGCTCGCCCTGCTGGCCGCCGCCGCCTACTGGCTCGAGTCGCCTGCCTGGACCTTGCTCGCGCTCGGCGTAGGAGCTCTGCTGGGCATGGCGCTTCGTCTACGGGCGCTCGGTCGACTCGGCCTCGCCGCGGGCGCTCCCGATTACAGCCATCCGGTACTGCTCCGCGAAACCTGGCACTTCAACACCTTCAGTGTCCTGGTGCTGATCTATTCGCGGATCGATGTGATTCTTCTCTCGCTGCTCGCCACCTCGGCGGAGCTCGGCATCTACCAGGGCCCGGTGAGGATCGTCACCGGGATCCTGCTCCTTCCCGAGGCGCTCAGCCTGCTGCTGCAGGCCAGGATCTCCCGGACCCCCGGCGACCGTGCTCTGCACGCGGCGCAGCAGCGCGTTCTCAGCATCGCCGTCCTCGCCAGCCTGCCCTTCATCGGCCTCGTCGCTCTGTTCGGGGGCGACCTCCTGGGCCTGATCTACGGTGAGCCGTTTGCGGCGGCGAACCTCGCCTTCGTTCTGCTTGTCGCGATCGTCCCGGTACGCCTGGTCAACTACCTCAACGGCAACCAGCTCGTCGCCCACGGTTATCAGAGCATGCGGGTGTCCCAGATGGCGCTCACCGCCGTGTTCGCGGTGGCCGCCGGCACGGTCGCGATCTCCCTCTACGGCTACAACGGCGCCGCCGCGATCACCCTCGCTGCCGAAGCCCTGCTCTTCGCCCTCTACATCGTCGCAGTCAGGCGGCGCCTCGGCCCGAAGGCCGTCCTCTATCCCCTCACGATCCCCACAGCGTCGGCCCGGGACTCCGATTAGTGGTATCGATCGTCCGCTCAGGCGGGACGGACCAGATAGGTCGCCTGGGCCCCCATCACCTGCTCACGACCCGGGTGGAAGTCCAGAAGCTCGAAATCGGTCAGAAGGTTCTCGGTGACCCATTTTGGAGAGGAATACGCCGCGCAGAGATTGCCTCCCTCGCGGTCGAGGTCACGGACGACGAACTGGTCGGCGCGATATGCGGCGAGGTCGCTGCCGTCGAGCTCGCGCTCGGCGTGGATATCCCCCTTCACCGTGAACAGCAGCATCGCTCCCGGGGCCATCACCCGGCGAAATTCGGCCATCCAGTCGAGTTGGTTTCGGCTGCCGAGATGAGTGAAGACCGAAAGCGCGTAAACCAGATCGAACCGGGCATCCCCGAACGGCAACGGGGGCGCGAGCCCACTGACGCGGGCGTCGATGAACGGGAGGTTCGCGCGGCACCACTCGATCGCCTCCGCTTGCAGGTCGCAGCCACTCACCTTCGTCTCGGTGAGGCCGCTCCAGCACCGCGCCACCCTGCCGCAGCCACAACCGAAGTCGAGAATCGACCCAAGCCGGGTGATCTCCTGCCCCCCGAGCTCGACCGACTCGCTGATTGCCTCTGCGCATGCTCGGCCGTAGCGCTGGAACCGGATCGCGTCTGAGTGACCGACGACCTTTGCCATCAGCAGAGGCGGGGGGAGCGGAAGACCATCCTCACCGATCGTCGGTGCCCGGCGGCCGCGAAATGCACGCCACCGTTCCCGGGCGGCGAAGATCGGGCCCGCGAGTCCCACCCGGCGGATACCGCTCATTAGCAGGCGCTTCATGCTCGGCATCCGCAGCAACGCCTGGGAAGAAATGGCCGGATTGGGAGCCGGCAGCGAAACGTTGATTCCCGATCCGGGTTTGAAAGACCACAAAAGTGGCTAGGGGGAGGCCGGAACGAACGAAAGCCAGGAGTCTTCGCACGGCAAGACTCAGGGGGCTCCACCCATGATGAAGCCAACCCGACGAAGAGAGAACAGAGTGAGATCGAACAGTCCAAAGCGCATGTCCTTTTACCGATTTTCGCTAACCTTCGGCGAGATGCAGGGAACTTCATGGCTTCGTGCCCCGTCGTGCCGGCTTCTGGCACGCGCGCTTTCGGCGACAGTGGTGCTCGCCTTCCTCGCCTTCCCGGTTTTCGCCCAGGCGGATTCCGCCGGAGCCCAATACCAGGACAGGCTTCCCACCGCCACCAACACGCCAACCCATCACGACCACACGCCCGGCGGCGGGGGCCACCACGGCGGCTCCGGCGGCCAGGACTCGGGTAACGGCGGCTCGTCACAGGGCGGCGCCGCCGGGGGCGGCGGGGGTTCGTCCCCGCCATCCGGACCGAGCTCTTCCCCCTCGGGCGCGTCCTCCCGTTCGAGCGGCGCCGGCAACGGCGGCGCGAGCGGAGGAGCTCCCACGCAGGGAAGCGGGACCGACACCGTGAAGCTGGCCTCCAACGCCGGCGATCAGACCGGCAACAGCAATGACGGCTCCTCGCCGCTGGCCGGGATCCTTGTCGGCCTTGGCCTCGGCGCGATCGTTTCGGTGCTCTTCGTCGCCCTGCGGGCGCGCCGCCAGCGAGGGCGACTCCGAGGCAGTTCAGACGCCCCACGCGGGCTGAGCCCACCGACATGAGCTCGAGCCTGAGATTGCATTCTCGAAGTGGTGCCTGCGCGGCGATCCTGATCGCCGTGATGGCCCTCCTCGCCTGCTGGACCGACGCCGCCTCGGCCCGGGTGCCGAAGACCTTCTGGGGCGTGGTTCCCCAGGTGCTCCCGAGCGATGGCCATTTCGCCCGGATCAAGCGGGGCGGCGTGGACAGCGTCCGGGTGACGGTCGGCTGGCCGAACATCGAACCGACAAAGGGCTCCTTCAACTGGTCCGGATTTGACACGGCAGTCGCCCGGGCGGCTAGGCACCGGCTCGAGCTTTTTCCCGCGATCTACGGATCCCCGAGCTGGGTGGCGCCAACCTCGACCACCCTGCCGGTCGGCAGCGCCAAGCAGCGCCGCGCCTGGGCCTCGTTCCTGAAGGCGGCGGTGCGCCGTTACGGCCCCTCCGGGACTTTCTGGGCAGCCAACCCCGGCATCCCGCGAAGGCCGATCCGTAACTGGCAGGTCTGGAACGAGGAGAACTTCTTCTACTTCGCCAAGCGCCCCTCTCCGACCAAGTACGCGACGCTCGTGAAGATCTCCCACCGGGCGATCCGCTCCGCCGACCATCACGCGCAGGTGATCCTCGGCGGGATGTTCGCGCTCCCTGCGCAGCGCCCGCCGAAGGCCTACGCGGCGCGCGCGTTTCTCGACCTGATGTACAGGCGCTCACCTGGGATCAAGAAGAGCTTCGAAGGCGTCGCCGCTGCACCCGTACTCCCGCTCCTACATCTACCTGAAGGCGACGATCAACCAGGTCCACAACGTGATGAAGCGCCACGGCGACGGCCGACACCGGCCTCTGGATAACCGAGGTCGGCTGGGGCTCGGGGCACGGCAACAACTCATTCGAGAAGGGCCGCAAGGGCCAGGCCAGGCAGCTCAAGGGTGCCTTCAGGGTCTTCCGCAAGTACCGCAATAGCTGGCACCTGAAGCGGGTCTACTGGTTCTCCCTCGACGACCTCGCGGGAACCTGCAACTTCTGCGACAGCACCGGCCTGTTCGGCGCGGGCTTCAAGCCGAAGCCCGCCTGGCACGCCTACGTCCGCTTTGCCGGCGGCAAGGCGAACGCGGGCCCGGCCAGCGCCTCCTCGGCGGCGCCCGTCGGCCAGGCCCTTGGCGGCGCCGAGCCCGGCCCCGCTGATCTTCGAGCACCCGGCCGGCTGGCCGAATCGGTAGCCGCCACGCACCGGCGAGAGTGCGACCCAGCGGAGTCATCCTTCGCCGGACTGCGGCCCAGGCCGGCCGCGTTGCCCGGCCCGGTAGCAATAAGCGCTTAGCCGAGGTGGAATGCCTTCCAGTGCAGCGTCTTTGTGTCGCAGGTCACCCCGGGGTTAGCTGAACTTGACCCGGAAGGTGCCCGATGCCTTTCGCCCCGTCACCTTGCCCGTGATCTTGAGAGTGCTCGCCGCCGGAGTTGCCTCACTGATCGTGAACTTTCCCTGGCCGGTTGATCGACGCCGGAGAGATCACATAGGACGTCTCGTCGCCGACTGGCGAGCTATCCGTTGCTGCAGCCTCCGTTGGCCCGGTAGCTGTAGCGCACCGCTCTTCGCCTTCGTCTTCGTCGCCGTGAAGCTGAAGTCGAGGAAGGTGGTCGCGGTTGGCCGGAGGCTTGGTCCGGTAGATGCCGTTTGCATGCCTGCCGAATGCGACGCTCGCCGTTGCAAGCACGAGGATCGCCACCAGCAGGACGCGGCCAGCCTTCTTCATAGCGAGACACGTCAACTCTCCTTTCGTTGATGTCTGTCTTCGATGAATCGAGGCGCCGGTTTCGCTGCTTGCTCCCCGCCGGCTGAGCGACCAGACACTACGCAGCGGATCAACAGCATCGCCGCAATTCCTCCGTTTGGTCCAATCCGTACCACAGGTGCGGCCGCCCGGTCAACCGGACTAGCGCGATCCGTAACATCGTGGGTTTGAGATCCAGCCCAAAACCGACCCCCGGACTCACTCGTTGACCCCGGCGGCAAGTCCACCCCCGCAGGGCCGGCGGATCCGCTGGCTCCCTTCAGCGAGCCGGTGCGGCGCTGGTTCGAGGGCGCCTTCGAGGCTCCGACGCCGGCCCAGACCGGCGGCTGGGAGGCGATCTCCGGCGGGGAGAGCGCGCTGATCTGCGCCCCCACCGGGTCGGGCAAGACCCTGGCCAGCTTCCTCTGGGGCATCGACCGGCTCACCCGTGAGCCCGAGCGCGGCGAGGGCGTCCGCATCGTCTACGTCTCACCGCTGAAGGCCCTCTCCTACGACATCGAGCGAAACCTGCGCGCACCGCTCCGAGGGATCGGGGGAGCCGCCGGGGAGATCTCGGTCGGGTTGCGCACGGGGGACACCAGCCAGGCCGATCGCCGCTCGATGCGTCGCGATCCGCCCGACATCCTGATCACCACGCCGGAGTCGCTCTACCTGATGCTCTCCTCCGGCGCCAGGGAGATCCTCGCCTCCGCGGAGGCCGTGATCGTCGACGAGATCCACGCGATGGCGCAGTCGAAGCGGGGCTCCCACCTGGCGCTGACGCTGGAGCGGCTCGAATGGCTGGCCCGGAAATCTCAGCCCACCGATGAAGAGGCGAGAAAGGGTCTGCAGCGGATCGGGCTCTCGGCCACGCAGCGCCCGCTCGAGCGGATAGCCGCCTTCCTGGTCGGCCCGAACCGGGAGTGCCGGATCGTCGATGCGGGCCGCAAGAAGGCCCTCGACCTGGAGATCGTCGTCCCGGTCGAGGACATGTCCGATCCGGGCGGCAGCGGCAGCACCGACGTCCCCGGGCGCCCGGCCGACGGGATGCCGAGCCAGCACACCTCGCCCGACCGGGTCGATCCCAACTTCGACGGCGCCTCGAACCCGCGCAGCATCTGGCCGGCGATCTATCCGGAGCTTCTGCGCCTGGTCCTCGAGCACACCTCGACGATCATCTTCGTCAACAACCGCCGCGGAGCCGAGCGCCTCGCCAAGCGCCTCAACGAGCTCAACCTCGAGGATCGTCCTGACGAGGCCGATTCGGAAGAGCCCCCCGGAGATCGCCCGCGCCCACCACGGATCCCTCTCGCACGAGGAGCGGATCAACGTCGAGGAGCTGCTGAAGTCCGGTCAGCTGCCATGCCTGGTCGCCACGTCCTCGCTGGAGCTGGGGATCGACATGGGAGCGCTGGACCTGGTGATCCAGGTCGAGTCGCCGAAGTCGGTGACCAGGGGCCTGCAGCGGATCGGCCGCGCCGGCCACGGGCTCGGCGAGGTCTCGAAGGGGCGGATCTTCCCGAAGTTCAGGGGCGACCTGCTCGAGTGCGCCGTGGTCGCCAAGCGGATGCGCGAGGGGGAGATCGAGGAGACGGTGATCCCGGCCAACCCGCTCGACGTGCTGGCACAGCACCTGGTCTCGATGGCGGCGCTCGACGAGTGGGATGTCGAGGACGTCGAGCGCCTCGTCACCGAGACCGAGCCTTTCCGCGAGCTCTCCCGCGAGCAGCTCGAGAACGTCCTCGACATGCTCGACGGCCGCTACCCCTCCGACCGCTTCGCCGAGCTGCGCCCGCGGATCGTCTGGGACCGCACTGCGGGGACGATCCACGGGCGAAAGGGGGCGCGACAACTGGTCGTCACCAACGCCGGGACGATCCCCGACCGCGGCCTCTTCGGCGTGCATCTTCCCGACGGCCGCCGGGTCGGCGAGCTTGACGAGGAGATGGTCTACGAGGCTCGACCGGGGCAATCGTTCCTCCTCGGCGCCTCGACCTGGCGGATCGAGGAAATCACCCGCGACCGGGTGATCGTCACCCCCGCTCCGGGGACGCCCGGCGCGGTGCCCTTCTGGCGCGGCGATGGGATCGGGCGTCCGGCGGAGCTCGGCAAGGCGATCGGCGCGTTCGCCAGGGAGGCCGTGTCGCGCGATCCCGAGGAGCTGGCGGCCGCATACGACCTCGACCCGAGGGCCGCCCGCAACCTGGTCAGCTATCTGCGCGAGCAGCAGGCGGCGACCAGGGTCGTTCCATCCGACGAGTCGATCGTCGTCGAGCGCTTCCGCGATGAGATCGGCGACTGGCGGGTCTGCGTCCTGTCGCCGTTCGGGGGGCGTGTCCATGCTGCCTGGGGGCTGGCGCTCTCCCAGAAGATCCGGGCCGAGCGCGAGCTCGAGGCCGATGCGATCTGGTCCGACGACGGGATCGTCGTCCATCTGCCCGACGCCGACGAGCCGCCGCCCGCCGACCTCGTGCTGGTCGAGCCCGACGAGCTCGAGGACCTGGTCGTCGCCGAGCTCGCCGGCTCGGCCCTGTTCGGAGCCCGCTTCCGCGAGAATGCGGCCCGCTCGCTGCTGATCCCGCGTGCCTATCCCGGCAAGCGAACCCCGCTCTGGCAGCAACGACTCAAGTCGCAGAGCCTGCTCGAGGTGGCGAGGGACTTCCCGCGCTTCCCGGTCATCCTCGAGACCTACCGTGAGTGCCTGCGCGACGTCCTCGACCTGCCTTCCCTGGACGACATCCTCAGGCGCCTTCATTCGCGCCGGCTGACCCTGGTCGAGGTCGAGACCCAAACCGCCTCCCCGTTTGCCTCCTCGCTGCTCTTCGACTACGTCGCGACCTACATGTACGAGGGCGATACTCCGAACGCCGAGCGGCGGGCGGCGGCACTGGCGCTCGACCGGGAGCTGCTGCGCGAGCTGCTGGGCCAGGACGAGCTGCGGGAGCTGATCGAGCCCGAGGCTCTGGAGGAGGTCGAGGCGCAGCTCCAGCACCGCACCGAGGCCGGGCAGGCGAAGGACCGGGACGCGCTGCAGCAGGTGCTGCGAAACCTCGGCGACCTGAGCGAGGCCGAGTGCTCCGAGCGAGTCGCCGAGGGGTATTCGGTGGCCTCGATGCTGGAGAAGCTGATCTCGGAGCGCCGTGTTGCCCGGATCCGGGTCACGGGAGATGAGCGCTACATCGCCGCCGAGGACGCCGGGCTCTATCGGGACGCTCTCGGCGTGCCGCCTGCCGGCGGGTCTGCCGGACTCATTCGTCGAGCCGCATCCCGACCCGATGGGCGCACTGATGGGCCGGTACGCACGGACGCACGGGCCATTCCCGACCGCGCAACCGGCCCGCCGCTACGGAATCGATCCGGCGCCGGCCCTGCGGGAGCTGGAGCGCGACGGGACGCTGATCCGCGGTGAGCTGCTGCCGGGGGGGACGGAGCGAGAATGGTGTGACGCCGATGTCCTGCGGCGGGTGCGGCGGGCGAGCCTTGCCCATCTGCGGCGCGAGGTCGAGCCCGCCGATCGCAGCGAGCTCGCCCGCTTCCTCCCCGGCTGGCAGAACGTCGACGCCTACCGGCCGGCCGGGGCCGGGCGTGGACCGCCTCCGCGAGGCGTTGATCCCGCTGCAGGGCGTCGTCCTCACCCCGAAGGTCTGGGAGCAGGACGTACTTCCCAGGCGCGTCGGCGCCTACAGCCCCGCCTGGCTCGATGAGCTGTGCACCAGCGGCGAGGTCGTCTGGCTCGGGGCCGGAGCCCTGGGGCGAAGCGACGGTCGGGTGGCGCTGTACTACCGCGAGGACGTGCGCCTCGCGGGGCCGCCGGCCTCCACCGCCAAGCTCGACCGGCCCGAGGGAGAGGTCCACGATGCGATCCGGGAACGCCTCAGCTCCGGGCCGAGCTTCTGGCTCGACCTCGAGGCCGACATCGAGGCGCCGGCGGAAGAGCTTCACACGGCCCTCTGGGATCTGGCTTGGGCCGGGGAGGTGACCAACGACGCCTTCGCTCCCCTGCGAGCGCCGCGACTTCGCTCGGTGAGCGCCTCGGAGCGCCGCGGGCGGCGCTTCTCCAGCCGCCGCGCCGGAGCCGGGGCCACGGTGCAGGGCCGCTGGTCGCTCACCGCCGATCTCCTATCCGACGCTCCGGCGATCGGCCCGAGGTTGCGCGCCCAGGCGGAACTGATGCTCGAGCGCTACGGGATCGTGACCCGCGAGACGGTGCTCGCCGAGGGCGTCCCGGGCGGCTTCTCGACTCTCTACGCGGAGCTCGGCAACCTCGAGCTGCTCGGCACCGTCCGCCGCGGCTACTTCGTCGAAGGGCTCGGCGGGGCTCAGTTCGCGCTTCCGGGCGCGGTCGAGAGACTCCGATCGCTCCCCGCCGCGGATGGATCTCATCTGCTGGTCGGGGCCACCGACCCGGCCAATCCATACGGCGCTTCGCTGCCCTGGCCGAAGCTGCAGGGCGGCCGCCGGCCCGCCCGGGCGCCCGGCGCCTACGTCCTCCTGCGCGACGGCGAGCCGGTCGTCTACGTCGAGCGCGGCGGACGCGGCATCCTGCGGCTGGTCGAGCTCGAGGGGGCGGAGCTCTCGGCGGCGATGGCAGCGCTGGCCGAGGCGGTCACCGCCGGGACGCTTCCGAAGCTGGGGATCGAGAAGCTGGACGGAGAGCCGGTTATCGGCTCCGGTCACGAGGAGATCCTGATCGCCGCCGGCTTCAACCGCGGCCCCCGCAAGCTCACCGCCTCTGCATGAACCTCCCTCCACGTCGAGTGGACGAAAACCGGTCCATATATCCGGAAATCGTCCACTCGACGATCGTCAAGGGCTGACTTTGGCGGAGGGCGACACGATCCTGAGGGCGGCGAGGAGGATCTCCGAGGCCCTGGCCGGTGAGCGGGTCGGCGCCGAGGCAGCGAACCCGCGCGGGCGAGCCGCCGGGATCGGCAGCCTGGACGGGCGGGTGCTGCGCGCCGCCGAGGCCAGGGGCAAGCACCTGCTGCTCGATTTCGGGACGCTGATCCTGCACAGCCATCTCGGGATGAGCGGCTCCTGGCACGTTTACCGCCGTGGTGAGGCGTGGGCGAAGCCGCCCGGCCGCGCCTGGGCGGTGATCCGCGGAGCCAGCCACGAGGCGGTGCAGTGGGGAGGGCCGACGCTCAGGGTGCTGCGCTCCGGCCAGCTTCGGCGGGACCCGAAGCTGGCAGGGCTGGGTCCTGACATCCTCTCGGCGGACTTCGACCCGGTGGAGGCGGCCGGCCGGATGCGCGGCAGGGATCCCAGCCGGGAGCTGGGCGACGCCCTGCTCGACCAGCGCCTGCTCGCCGGGATCGGCAACGTGTTCAAGAGTGAGGCCTGCTTCGCCGCCCGGCTCGATCCCTGGCGCAGCCTCGCGACACTCTCGGGCGGCGAGCTGGACGACGTGATCGGAGCAGCCCGCGAGCAGATGGAGGACGCGGTGCAGAGCGGTCGGCGGCCCGCCAAGGTCTACGGCCGCCGCGGCGAGCCCTGCCCGCGCTGCGGAGCCCCGATCCGCTCAGCGGGACAGGGGGACGCCAACCGGACAACCTTCTGGTGCCCACGTTGCCAGGGCGCCTGAACGCAGACTGCCCAGGTGGGCGATAATCGAGTCGTGGCGGCATCCGAGGAGAGTGCGGTCGAGCTGCTGAGAAGGGTTCCCTTGTTCACCCAGCTCGACGAGGACGAGCTGGTCCGCTTCTCGCGGGTCGCGGTGCCGCGATCCTTTCCGCCGGGTACCCGGGTCTTCCACGAGGGTGATCGCTCTGACGCCTGCTACATCGTTCGCTCGGGGGACTTCCGCGTCACCCGGGAGCATTCCGACGGCCGCGCCATCACCCTTGCCAGCCTCGGCAGGGGCGACATCTTCGGCGAGCTGGCGATGCTCGACGGGGAGGTGCGCTCCGCCAGCGTCGAGGCTCTCAGCGACGGCGAGCTCCTCGCCCTGCCGGCGGCCGACGTGCGGGCCCTCCTGGCGCGGCACCCGGGGATCACCGTGAAGCTGGTCGCGGCGCTGGTAGGGCGGCTCCGCGCCGCCAACGAGCGGATCGCCCGGCAGTCCTTCCAGACCGTCCCCAGCCGGGTGGCAGGCGTGCTCTCCCAGCTCGTCGCCGATGAGACCCCGGTCTCCGACGGCGGCGGGATCACCATTCGCATGAACCAGGCCGACCTCGCCCAGCTCGCCGGCACCTCGCGAGAGAGCGTCAGCCGCTTCCTGGCAGAGCTCGAGCGGGCCGGCGTCGTCCGCTGCGAACGCGGCAGGGTGACCGTGCTGGAGGCGCCGAAGCTCCGCAACTACATCTTCTGAGCGCGACGGATGTCGGAACAGAAGACGGAGCTGGCCCGCCGCAACGAGTTCGACGAGACCGACGTCTTCTGGCTGCGCGACGGACTGATCAGTTGCCTGCAGGGATTCGCCACGACGGAGGAGGCGATGCAGGCCGCCCGGCGGTTCGAATAGCTCCCGCCGGCCGCGGTCGGGGGGATACTGGAAGGCGATGTCGGAGCAGAGCATCGAAACCGTGCGGACCATGATCGAGGCCTTCCAGGAGGGGGACGCCGCGGCCGCGCTCTCCCGCTACTCGGAGGACGTCGTCTTCGAGCCGCTTGTCGCGGGTCCCTATCACGGGCGGGCTGGAGTGGCAGAGCAGATGGCGGTCTGGCTGGAGGAGTTCGACGACTACTGGTTCGAGACCGAGCGGCTGATCGACACGGGCGACCGGGTCGTGCTCGTCTGGCGCCACGGCGGCCAGGGCAGGACGAGCGGGATTCAGACCGAGGATTCGGGGGCGACGGTGTTCACCGTCGCAGACGGTCTGATCATTCATGCCCGCGTATTCGCCGATCGCACCGAGGCTCTCGCAGGCGCCGGGTTGAAGGAGTAGGGGAGCTGCCCGGCTTGCCGCAGACGGGCCTGGATCGCCGCGAAGCCCTCGAAGCCGCCGGGCTCCCGGGTTAGGTCGGGCCGTGGGCCCCGGCAAAGACGCCAACGGGTTCGAGGCCGAGCGGGAGCGGATGGTCGAGCGCCAGCTGCGACGGCGGGGGATCGGCGACGAGCGGGTTCTGGCGGCGATGGGCGAGGTGCCGCGCGAGGATTTCCTCGGCGGGAGCGAGCGGCCCCGCGCGTACGCCGATGCCGCTCTGCCGATCGCCGTGGGCCAGACGATCTCGCAACCCTGGATCGTCGCCGCCATCTGCCAGGCGCTGGCACTGGGCGGCGCCGAGCGGGTTCTCGAGGTCGGCACCGGGTCGGGTTACTCGGCCGCCGTGCTATCGCGGCTGGTCTCCGAGCTGATCACGATCGAACGCCATCCGGCGCTGGCCGAAGCGGCGGCCGGGGTGCTCCGCTCCCACGGCGCCAGCAACGTCGAGGTTGTGGTCGGCGACGGCAGCCGCGGCCTGCCCGAGCGCGCTCCCTTCGATGCGATTGCGGTCCACGCGACGGCGCCTGCCCCGCCGCCCGCCCTGCTCACCCAGCTCGTCGAGGGTGGGCGCCTGGTGGTCCCGATCTCCTCCGACGACGTCGACCTGCTTACCGTGTTCATCCGTTCGGGCGAGGGCTTTCAGAGTGAGGTGATCGGTCCCTGCCGCTTCGTGCCCCTGATCGGTGAGGAGGGTTTCTAGGAGCCGCTCCGGTATGTGGGAGCGCCCCGCGTCGGGTACGCTCGCAGCGCCATGAGGGGCGGCATCTACGTTCTCAACTTCTACTCGGCCGTGTTCGTCGACCAACTGAAGCGGGGTCGCAAGACGGCGACGATCCGGATGGGCGACAAGAGCAGCAAGTATGAGCGCGGCCAGGTGGTCTGGGTCACGGTGGGGTTCCGGCACAGCCCGCGCGAGAAGATCTTCGCCGCGGTGATCGACGACGTCGAGGTGAAGCGCGTCTCCGACCTCTCGCCCAGGGACATCGAGCACGACAACCCCGAGTTCCGTCGCCTCGAGGAGACGGTCAGCTTCCTCGAGAAGATCTATGGGCGGGCGATCGGCGAGGAGGACATGGTCACGGTGATCCGCTTCTCGCAGATCCTCGAGCCTGCGGCGTCGCATTTCGGCAACGGCGAGACCCCCTCGCAGAACTGAACCGGCGGCGGGACGGGTGCGTAGGAGTCCGGTGACGTGGCCTCATACCGCTTCCTCACGACCTGGCTGCTCGAGACCCCTCGCCAACCCGTCTGGGATGCCATTTACGACCAGGCGCGCTGGCCGAGCTGGTGGCGCGGAGTCGAGGCAGCCGACGAGCTGAGGGCGGGAGACCCGAGCGGGGTGGGGACCGTCTCGCGACTGGTCTGGCGCAGCCGGCTGCCCTACGAGATCTCCTTCGAGGTGACAAGCGAGCGGGTCGAGCCGCCCCACCTGATGGCGGGACGCGCGGTCGGCGAATTGACCGGTACCGGTACCTGGCGGCTGTTCGAGGCCGACGGGCTGACCGTGGTCGTCTACGACTGGGACGTGCGCACCTCGAAGGCCTGGATGAACCTGCTGGCCCCGCTCGCCAGGCCGGTGTTCGAGTGGAACCACGACTGGGTGATGGCGCGCGGCGCCGAGGGAATCGCCCGCCTGCTGGGATGCCGGCTGCTAGCGGCGGGCTGACCCGGTTTCAACCGCTGCCTCTAGGATCGGCGTGGTGCATGAAGACCGGGCCGGGGTCAGTCGGGCGAGGGGAGTTTTCCTGACCGGAACAATTGCTCTTGCCTGCCTCGCGCTAGGGGCTCTGACTCTGTCGCTTCAGAGCAACCGGGCCTCGAGACGCATCCCCCGGGTGAGCCTCACCTCACCGACGCTCTACCCGGACTTCGCTCCCTCGCGACACCGCTATGTCGCTCGCTGTGCCGGGGGCCGTCTGGGGCTCCGGGCTCGGCCCGGCCCCGGTACTGACGTCTCCGTAGCCGGAGGGCCGAGAAGAGCCCGCCCGTTCGAGGCGGAAACGCCGGTCGACCCGGGCGAGGACATCACGGTGGCGACATTCACCCGAGGTAGCCGGGAGAGCTATCAGGTGCGCTGCCTTCCTGCGGGCTTTCCAGACTGGACCTACCGGGCGATTCGACGCCCCCCGCGAGGCATGTTCGCGGTCAGCGTGCAGGCCTCCCATCACTCACCGCCGTGGGTGATCATCTTCGACCAGGACGGTACCCCACGCTGGTGGGACAACCCGTCGACTTCGACCCTCTGGGCGCAGGTCCTCTCCGACGGCACGGTCGAGTGGTCCCGCGCCTTCGGCGACGGTTACGGGCGCGATCCTCGCATGGCCGACGAGGTGCACTCGCTCTCCGGGCGGACGCTGCGGATCGTGCGCACCCGCGGTTCGATCACCGATGGTCACGAGTATCGCGAGCTTGGCAACGGCGATGAGTTGATCGACAGCTTCCGGCCCGCCACCGGCCTCGACATGAGCTCCTTTCAGGGGCCGCCGCGCTTCGGCCGCGGTCCTGCGAGCGGTCAGGTGGTCCTCGCAGAGGTCCAGCAGCTGAACCGCTCGGGCCGCGTTGTCTGGCGCTGGAGCTCGCGTGGTCGCATCTCGCTCCGCGAGTCGGGGCGCTGGTGGTACTACATCCTCGCCAACCCCCATTCAGACCCCGCCGGAGCGAACACATACGACGTCGTCCACGTCAATGCGATTGAGCCCTTCGGGCCGGACAAGGTGCTGATCTCAGCCCGCCATACCGACGCCGTCTACTGCATCGAGCGCTCCAGCGGCCGCATCCTCTGGAAGCTGGGAGGAACGCCGACCCGGAGGTCGCTGCGGATCATCGGGGATCCCTACCCTCGGCGCGAGCTGTTCGGAGGGCCCCACGACGTCCGGGTGGACGGTGACGGCATCCTCAGCGTCTACGACGATGGCACGCACCGCCCGCGCCCTCCCCGCCTGGTCCGTTACCGCCTCGACCTCGACCGCCGAACGGCCACCTTCGTCGGCCAGCTGACCGACCCGAAGGTGCGGAGCAGTCACTGCTGCGGCTCCGGCCGGGAACTCGGGAACGGGTGGCTGGTCTCCTGGGGCGACGTCCGGTTGATCACCGGTTTCGACTCGGGGGGAAGGGTCGCGTTCAGGCTTCGCCTGCCCAGCCCCTCGTACCGAGCGGTGCCGGTGCCTCCGGGGGCGGTGAGCGCTGGAAAGCTTGACCGCGGGCTCGAGCGAATGGAGCGGGCGGGATGAGTGAGAGCCTGCTGCAGCGCCTGATCAGCAGGAAAACGAGGTTATCGCCGACCGGGCAGCACCTCTGATCCGTTCACCCGGCGGCGACATCCTCGTTCCGAACAGTAGAGCGGAAAGCGCTTCCGGGGCGGAATCCCCGCTGCTCCGCCGGCCCGCTCGGGAGCCGCTATCCTTCCTTGTTGTTTGGCACTCTCACATGTCGAGTGCCAAGCCGCTGCAAAGGCAACCAGTCCCGAAAACTTCTGACCAAACGGAGGTAGAACGAATGAAGCTGAAGCCCCTCGGGGACCGGCTGATCGTCAAGCCGCTTGACGAGGAGGAGACGACCGTCAGCGGAATCGTCCTTCCCGACACGGCGAAGGAGAAGCCACAGAAGGGCACCGTCGTCGCAGTCGGCGATGGCGCGGTCAACGAGGACGGCAGCCGCCGTCCGCTCGACGTCAGCAAAGGCGACGAGGTCCTCTACTCCAAGTACGGCGGCACCGAGGTCACCGTCGAGGACGACGACCTGCTCGTGCTGCGCGAGTCCGACATCCTCGCGAAGGTCGGCTAGTGATGCTGGGCCGGCCCGGTCAGCATCCCGCCGGCAGAGGCACGTCAGGCGGCGCAGCCGCCGCAAAGTATTCAGATCTAGGAGGAAAGACTGATGGCTCATAAGGAGCTGAAGTTCAACGAGGAGGCCCGCAAGGCCCTCCAGGACGGAGTCGACGCCGTCGCCGACGCGGTCAAGGTCACGCTTGGGCCGAAGGGGCGCTACGTCGTGCTCGACAAGAAGTTCGGCGCCCCGACGATCACCAACGACGGCGTCACCATCGCCCGGGAGATCGACGTCGAGGACGTCTTCGAGAACCAGGGCGCCCAGCTGGTCCGCGAGGTCGCCACGGCGACCAATGACGTGGCCGGCGACGGCACCACGACGGCGACCCTGCTGGCCCAGATCATCGTCCACCAAGGCCTCAAGAACGTCGCGGCCGGGGCCAACCCGCTGGCGCTCCGCCGCGGGATCGAGAAGGCGGTCGACGAGGTCGTCGAGAACCTCCGCGAGAAGCAGTCGAAGGAGGTCTCCGGCAAGGATCAGATCTCGCGCGTCGCGGCGATCTCGGCCGCCGACGAGGAGATCGGCGACGTGATCGCCGACGCGATCGAGAAGGTCGGCAAGGACGGCGTCGTCAACGTCGAGGAGGGCCAGACCTTCGGCATGGAGCTCGAGTTCACCGAGGGCATGCAGTTCGACAAGGGCTACATCTCGCCCTACATGGTCACCGACCAGGACCGCATGGAGGCGGTTCTGGAGGAGCCCTACGTGCTGATCGCCAACCAGAAGATCGGCTCGGTCCGTGACGTACTGCCGGTGCTCGAGCAGGTGATGCAGGGCGGTAAGCCGCTGCTGATCGTCGCCGAGGACGTCGAGGGCGAGTGCCTGGCGACACTGGTCGTCAACAAGCTCCGCGGCACCTTCACCGGGGTCGCGGTCAAGGCGCCCGGCTTCGGCGACCGCCGCAAGCGGATGCTGGAGGACATCGGCATCCTCACCGGCGGCGAGGTGATCACCGAGGAGATGGGCCTGAAGCTGGAGAACACCCAGCTCTCCCAGCTCGGCAAGGCACGTCGCGTGGTCGTCTCCAAGGACACGACGACGATCATCGACGGGTCCGGTGAGGGCGACGACATCAAGGGCCGCATCAAGCAGATCAAGCAGGAGATCGAGAACACCGACTCCGACTTCGATCGCGAGAAGCTCCAAGAGCGTCTCGCCAAGCTGGCCGGCGGTGTCGCCGTGGTCAAGGTTGGAGCAGCGACCGAGACCGAGATGAAGGAGAAGAAGCACCGCGTCGAGGACGCCCTGCAGGCGACCCGGGCGGCGCTCGAGGAGGGAGTCGTGCCGGGGGGCGGGGTCGCCCTGCTGAACGCGCAGGGCTCGCTCGACGTCGACTCCTACGACGAGGCCGACGAGCAGACCGGTGCGAAGATCATCCACCGCGCGCTCGAGGAGCCGGTCCGCCAGATCGCCGAGAACAGCGGCCTGGAGGGCTCCGTCGTGGTCAACAAGGTGCGCGACCTGAAGGCCGGAGAAGGCCTCAACGCCGCCACCGGTGATTACGGCGACCTGATCAAGGCCGGGGTGATCGACCCGACCATGGTGACGCGCTCCGCACTGCAGAACGCGGCCTCGATCGCCAAGAACATCCTCACCACCGAGGCGATCGTCGCCGAGCCCCCCGAGAAGGAGGGGGCGGCGATGCCCGGAGGAGGTATGCCGGACATGGGCGGGATGATGTAGCGATCCCCCTGTCATCGTCGGCCATGCGAAAGCCGGCGAGGGCGGTCTGCCATCCTCGTCGTAACAGGCGAGTGGCTTTTCGAGAGGCCCGGGCAAGCGCCCGGGCCTCTCGCGTTCCGGGGGACTTCTTTTGCCTTCGACGTGCCACCGCGCCTGACGCCACGTGACAATCAGCGCCATGGAGCGGGATGGTCAGCCGCCGGCGAGTACCTCGGCCATGGTGCGCGGCTCGACGCCGAGCTCCCGGGCGTCGGCGGGGCCACGCTCGCTGACCATCGGCACCTCCATCAGCTCGGCTTCCTCCCAGGTGGCGAAGACCGACTCGCCGAAGATCCGGCGCAGTGCCAGCAGGCTGGAGCGGACCAGGGGGAGCGGAACGTGCACGAGGCGACGCGGGCGCCCTGCGATGCGGCTGACCAGGTCGGACATCTGGTCGTAGCTGAGGAGCTGCGGACCGGCGAGCTCGAAGCGCTCCCGGCCGTCGCGATCGAGGCCGCCGATCACCGCGCTGGCAGCATCCTGCGCCCAGATCGGTTCGTACAGCGCCTTGCCCGAGCCGGCGACCGGCAGCACCGGCAGGAAGGAGAAGCGCCGCAGCAGGGTTATCCAGGGGTCGGAGTGGTCATAGACGATCGAGGGGGCGAAGACGGTCGTCTCCAGCGCCGATGAGTTGACGGCCTCCTCGGCCAGCGCCTTGGCGCGGAAAAAGCGGGTCCGCTGGAAGGTGCTGGCGTTGAGCGCCGAGAAGAAGATGAAACGGTCCACCCCGGCCTTCTCGGCGGCCCGCACCAGCCGCACCGTGGCGAGCCCGTTCAGCTCCTCGATCCGCCGCGGTGGCTGGTCGCGGATCGTCGCCGCCAGATGAATCACCGTGTCGACACCGCGCAGCGCCTGGCGCAGGCGGTAGGGATCCGATAGCTCCCCCAGGTCGCCGAGGGTGATCTGTACGTCGACCCGCCGCGGCCCGAGGCGCCGCGGCTCGCGCACCAGGCAGCGGACCTGGTCCTCGCGCTCGAGCAGCAACGGCAGCAGGCGCGAGCCGATGCTTCCGGTGGCGCCGGTCAGCAGCAGCATGGCTCGATCGGGCTCGGGTCGCCTGCGCTCCGCATCTCGCCGCAACCCTAGTAGCTGGCTTCGCCCGGTCGGCGATCAGGCTTTCAAGCCGACATCCGCCAGGCATCTCCGTAAAATGGCCGCTCGGCTTGACCGGCGCAGCCCGGCGGGCACCGTAAAGACGACTCCCAGGAGAAGGCCGGAATGACCTACGTCATCGCGGAACCCTGCATCGGACAGAAGGACAACTCGTGCGTCGAGGTCTGCCCGGTGGACTGCATCCACCCGACGCCGGACGAGCCGGACTACGACGCGGTCGAGATGCTGCACATCGACCCCGACGAGTGCATCGACTGCGACGCCTGCGTTGAGGCCTGCCCCGTGGACGCCTGCTTCGCCGAGGACCAGCTCCCTGCCGAGTGGGCCAAGTACGCGGAGATCAACACCGGCTACTACAAGTCCTAGCTCCGTCGGCGGGGTCCGTTCCCGGCCGGCGCCGTGGGCGCTATTGGATGACGGGCAGCTCGGTGCCGCCGACCGGCGGCGGCTCGGCAGCGGCCGGGACCGCCTGAAGCACAGGGAGCTCCTGCGGGGTGGCGGCGACGATTCCACGGGCGGCTTGGCGGATCGCCTGTGAGGCGGGCGCGTCGGGCTCGGCGGTGACCAGCGGCTCGCCCTGGTCGGCGTGCACGCGGAGCTCCTCGGAGAGCGGCACCTTGCCGAGCAACGGGACCCCCAGCTCCTCGGCGAGGTTCTCCCCGCCGCCTTCGCCGAAGATCGTCAAGCGCTGCCCGTCGGGGGTGGTGAAGCCGGACATGTTCTCGATCACCCCGAGCACCTCGAGGTCCACCTTGGCGGCCATCTCGGCAGCGCGCTTCGCCACCGACTGGGCCGCCGGCTGCGGCGTCGTGACGATCGCGATCTTCGCCTGTGGGAGCAGCTGGGCGAGGGTCATCGAGACGTCGCCGGTCCCCGGGGGGAGGTCGAGCAGCAGGAACTCGAGCTCATCCCAGGCGACGTCCTCGAGGAACTGCTGGATCGCCTTGTGCAGCATCGGCCCCCGCCAGACGACGGCGGCGTTCTGCTCGACGAAGAACCCGATCGACATCACCCGGACACCACTCGGGGCCCGCAGAGGGACGATCTTGCGCTCGCCGTTGACCTCCGGCTTGCCGTCGACCCCGAGCATCCGCGGGATCGAGTAGCCGTAGACGTCGCAGTCCAGCGCCCCGGCCGGACGACCCTCTGCCTGGAGGGCGGCTGCGAGGTTCGCGGTCAGGGTTGACTTGCCGACGCCGCCCTTGCCGGAGGCTACGCAGATCACGTTCTTCACCTGGGCCAGGGCGCCCTCGGGCAGGCGAGCCCTCCCCAGCACCTGCTGAAGGTTGCCCTTCTCCTCGTCACTGAGCACGTCGAAACCGACCTCGACCGCGCTCACCCCCTCGAGCGCGGAGACCTGCTGGGCCACGCCCTGCTGGAAGTGCGAGCGGATCGGGCAGCCCGGGGTGGTCAGGGAGACGACCACCTCGACTCTGCCGTCATCGCGCACCTCGATCGAGCGCACCATCCCCAGCTCGACGATCGAGCGCCGCAGCTCGGGGTCGATCACGGCGCGGAGCCTTTCGGTGATCTCTTCCTTGGTCGGCATTGCCATGGCCCCATTGTCTCAAAGGGGAGAATCCGCCGCCGCCGGCTCTTGGCATGGGGGATGCGGTCGAGTCGAGGAGAAGCGGTCAAACCGGCGCGCCGGGGGCGACGCCGCATCCTCGCTGGGACGTTGATCGCGACCGCCGCACTGCTGCTCGGCGCCGCCGAAGCGCGGGCCGAGAAGTACCGGGTCGCCCAGTGTGGTTGGCGGATCGCCGCCGACGCCGATTGGGATCAGAACGCCGGGCCCGGGAAGTTCCGCCCCGACGCGTTTTGCGTTCCCAGCAGTGGCAGCGACCCCTTCGACGGCGTTCACCTGTCGAGTCTCACCCGCCCGGGCGGCGGCAGCATCGCCGCCGCCAGGTTCGCCCGCTGGCGCTGGGTCGCTCCGCCCGGCACGCGGATCGTCAACGTCCGCGGAAGCTGGTGGAGCGCCCTGCACGACGGGTTCGAGCAGCGCCTCGGCACCGGAGTCGGGGGCGATTTCTCGGCCTTTGCCACCACCCGCGCCGCCCACACATCCCGCGGCGCCTTCGCAGCCGGCTTCCGGAGCCCTCGCAAGAGCTTTGAGAGCCGCCTGCTCTGCGCCAGAGGCGACGGGCAGCGCTGCGATCTCGGCCGGCCGTCCTTCGCCGCGGTTCGATCGCTCGAGCTGACCCTGACCGACGACACGGCGCCCCGCCCGCGACTCGGCGGCGGCATCGTCGCGCATGGCTGGAAGCGGGGCGCGCAGAGCGCCGAGGTCGCCGCCGGCGACGCGGGATCAGGAGTCCGCTTCGCCGAGACACTGATCGACGGGGCCCGCATCACGAGGACGGAGCACGCCTGCTTCGCGAAGCAGATCGGGGGCGGATGGGAGGCGACGCGGATGCGGCCCTGCGAGCTGCGCCGAACCGCCGGCGAGGCGGTCGATACCGCCCGGATCAGCGACGGGCGTCACCGCCTCTGCGCCTGTGCGATCGATTTCGCGGGCAATCGCCGCTGCACCGCTCGGCGCCCGCTGCTCACCGACAACACAGCTCCGGCGCCGCCGCGCCGCCTCGGCCTGCGGGGAGGCGGTGGCTGGCACCGCGTGAACGGCTTTGACGCCACCTGGGAGAACCCCGACCAGGGCCCGGGCTCGCCGATCGCCGGCGCTTCGTACAGGCTCACCGGCCCCGGGTTCGACGGCGGCGAACGGCATCGGACAGGGCGGAGGATCTCCTCGCTGCAGCGGATCAACCTGCCCGGGCCCGGTGCCTACTCGCTGTCCGTCTGGCTTCGCGACGAGGCCGGCAACGAGTCGCCCGCGAACGCCTCCGAGGCGACCCTGCTCTTCGACGACGTCCCGCCCTCGGTGCTGTTCCGCAGCCACCGGGACAGGGCGCACCCGGAGATCATCACGGCGACGGTCACCGACCGTCATTCGGGTCCGGCGGACGGGGTGATCTCCTACCGGCGGGCGGGCCGGAGGCGCTGGACGAAGCTGCCGTCCACCCTGCGCCGCTCCCCGGAGCGCAAGGGCGACGCCGAGCTGCTCGCCCGCTTCCCCTCGGAACGGGTCCGACCAGGCCGCTACCAGCTCCGTGCCAGGGTCGCCGATCTGGCCGGTAACCGCGCCTCAAGCACCCGCCGCAGCGACGGCAGCGCGATGATCCTCGACGCGCCGCTGAAGCGGCCCACTTCGCTGCGCGCCGACCTCCGCCTCGGTGCTCGTGGCGGAGCGTCGGCTGAAGGTCGCTTACGGGGCCAGGCCGACTCTAACCGGCCGCCTGCGGCGCGGCGACGGCGCCGGATTGGCGGGGCGCCGGGTGCGGATCGCGATCCGGCCTGCCCGCGGCTCCCGCGCCGGGCCCGAGGTTCGCCACGCGCGGACCGGGCACGGCGGCCGCTTCCGGCTCGAGCTCGCCCCCGGGACCTCCAGGCGGATCCGCGTCTCCTTCCCTGGTACCGAGGTGCTCGCACGCGACCGCGGAGTCCGGCTCCGTCTCCTGGTCCGCGCCGGAGTCGAGCTGACCGCCTCCCGCCGGGCTCTTCGGACAGGCGAGTCACTCCGGCTCACCGGGATGGTCCGCTCCGGGGGAGCGAGGTTGCCCTCGCGGGGCAAACTGGTCACGGTCGAGTACCTGGATCGCGCCGGCGGGCGCTGGGCTCCGGTGCTTCTCACCCGGGCGGGCCGCGAGGGGCGATTCCGGGCTCGCTACCGCTTCCGCTACGTCAGCGGCGTGGCCCGGATCCGTCTGCGGGCGTTGGCACCCCCCGAGCAGGGCTGGCCCTTCGCGGCGGGGGCCTCGGCCCCTCTTACGGTGACCGTGCGGGGGTAGGGCGCGGGGAGTCCGGGGCGCGGGGCGGGAAGCGGTGGGAGTTGAGGGCGTGCCTGAGAACCGCGCGCCCTGCGGGGAAGTTCTGGATCCGGAACGGGTTCTGGGTGCCGAAGTCCTGGTAGTAGACGAGCATCCGGGTCTTGCGATGGGCCCTCACCCAGCGCAGCAGCCGACGGATGAAGCCGGGACCGTCGGCGCCCCACAACCCGAACTCGGTGATCGCGAACGGCTTGCTGCGACCGTAGCGGTGGCAGAGACGGGTGATCCCACCGAAGTCGGTGTAGCGGGAGTAGATGTCCGCGCCGACCCAGTCGATGTAGCGGTTGCCAGGGAAGTAGGCCTCCGCGGAGTTGTGTCGCACCGAGGGCGATCCGCTCGGCAGCGGGCTCCAGATCACCGAGATCGGCGCCCGGGGCAGGAAGTCCGGCTCCCGCCCGTGCTTGCGTCTCAGCCCCGGCAGGTGGAGCTTGTGCAGCTTGCGGTTCAGCGTCCGGCGCGTCTTCCCCCCATGCAGGATCAGGTACATCCGGCGGAAGGCTTGCTTGTACCAGTGGGTGGTGTGGCGGCCGCCCCGCTTGCTGCCGTCGCAGCGGATCGCGGTGTAGGGGTTGAGGCAGCGGTTGGGCTCCCCGAGCGGCCGGATATATGCCGGCATCCGATGGAGGGCGAAGCTGCGGTTCAGCCGCAGCAGGTAGTCGTCGCCCTGACCGACGGCGATTCCCTTCGGTGTGATCACCTCATGGCGGTCGCTGCCGGCGGCGGTGGAGATGTGCAGGATCGGCCGGGCGTGGATCTGCTCCCATCGGGGCAGCGCCTCGTGCAGCGAGTTGCCGTAGGGATGGTAGGTCTCGACCACGGCGGGATGGGCGTCGACCGCGTCGGCGAAAGACTCGAACCCGGAGGCTTCCCCGGTGTCGGTGACGCCGAAGAAGACCTTGCCCTTCGGGGGCAGGTTCTTCCGTTTCGCCTTCTTGGCGTGGTGCGAGTTCGAGGCCCGGGCCAGCGTCAGCGCGCTGGAACCCGCCCAGGCGCTCGAGCAGGCGAGGCAGAGGACGGCCACCGCCAGTCCCGGCTGCGATCGCCGCACCGCCCGGGTCAGTTCCTCCCCACCCCCCCGGTGGCCGGCGGCTTGGCCGGCGGCCGGGGCGCGACCCCCGGGTAGTGGCGCGAATCGAGCTTTCGCTTGAGCACCGAGAGGCTGCCGGGGTAGTTCTGGATCCGGAACGGGTTGACCTGCGCCGAAGTCCTGGTAGTAGACGAGCATCCGAGTGTGCTTGTGGTTGCGGGCGAAGGCGAAGAGGCGCCGCACGAAGCTCGGCGCGTCGGATCCCCACAGGCCCCACTCGGTCAGCGCGAAGGGCTTGTCGTGGCCCCTTGCGAAGCGACGGTAGAAGCGACTCAGGTCGTGCCAGTAGGGATAGCGGGAGTAGAAGTCGGTGCCGACCCAGTCGACGTAGCGGGCGCCCGGGAAGTAGTAGGCGGGCCGGTTGATCCGCACCGCCGGGGAGCCGGCGGGCAGCGGGCTCCAGATCAGCGCCACCGGCGCCTTCGGCAGCTGCTTCGGCTCGCGGCCACCGTGGCGGATTATCCGCGGCAGCCCCAGCCGCTTCAGCTTGCGGTTGATCCGGTGCCGAGGCCGGCCGCCGTGGAGGATCAGGTACATCCGCCGGAACGCCTGCCGGTACCACTTCGGCGAGTAGCGCGAGGCTCGCCGGTTGCCGGAGCAGTCCACCCCGGCGTAGGCGTTGAGGCAGCGGTTGGGCTCGCCCAGCGGCCGGATGTAGGCGGGGAAATGATGGCGGGCGAAGCTGCGGTTCAGTCGCAGCAGGTAGTCATCTCCCTTGCCGAGCGCGATGCCGCGCGGAGTGATCACCTCCTGCCCGTCGCTCTCCTCGGTCGAGATGTGGAGGATCGGCCGCGCCCGCGCCTTCTCCCATCGGGGGATCGCCTGGTGCAGGCTGTTGTTCCAGGGGTGGTAGGTCTCGATCAGCGCCGGGTGCTTGCCGACCGCCCTGGCGAACGACTTGAAGCCCGAGACGTCGCCGGTGTCGGTTACTCCGAAGAAGACCTTGTGGCCGGGAGGCGTGAACGGGCGCCAGGCAGCCGAGGCGACGCCGGCGAGCGAGATGACGAGCATCGCGACGCAGGCGGCGAGGCAGAGCTCGCGCAGGGACGTGCCTCTCCGCCAGCGGAGTCGGGCGCGCCTGTTTCTCCCGCCGGGTAGGTCCACGATCAGCCGCGGGGCGTCCGAGCCGGCGCCTTGCGGCCGGCCACACTATGGAACACCTGAGGCCGGTCCGCAAGTTCCTTCCCAGGCGCCTAAAACTTCTAAGCGGTCATCATCAAGAGGGATGGATGACGATCAACAGGGCGTCCGGCCCGCCGTCGAAGCGGGATCTGGACCAGTTCGAGTCGCTGGTCGCCGACGCGATCGACCGGCTTCCGGAACAGTTCCAGGAGGTGATCGCCAAGGTCCCGGTCGTGGTCTCCGAGCTCGGGGCCGAATCCGGCGCCTACGGGCAGTACTTCGGCGACGGCGTAGCCCGCGAGCGCTACGAGGACCGGATCGTGATTTACCGCGACACGCTCGAACGTGACTTCGGCCATGACCCCGAGCTGCTCGCGGCCCAGGTCGAGCGGACCTTGCGCCACGAGCTGGCCCACCATCTCGGCTGGGATGAGAGCGGTGTCGGAGGGCTCGGTCTGTAGGGTTGGCGCCGATGTCGGAGGCGACCATGCACACCAGCGCCGGAGCCGATCACGTTCGAGCTGTTCGACGGGGACGCGCCGAAGACGGTCGAGAACTTCCGCAAGCTCTCCGCCGACGGCTTCTACGACGGGCTCGTCTTCCATCGCGTCATCAAGGACTTCATGATCCAGGGCGGCTGCCCCGAGGGCACCGGGCGCGGTGGCCCCGGCTACACCTTCGAGGACGAGTTCAACCAGCACAAGATCGAGCGCGGCGCTCTGGCGATGGCGAACGCCGGCCCGAACACCAACGGCTCGCAGTTCTTCATCGTCACCACCGAGGCGGCGCCCTGGCTCGACGGCAAGCACACCGTGTTCGGGCGGATCATTGACGGGACGGACGCCGTCGATGCGATCGAGGCGACCGAGACCGACACCTCGGATCGCCCGGTCGAGCCGCAGGGCATCGAGCGGGTGGAGCTCTCCGACTAGCTACCCGGACTCGCAGAAGCGATCTTCCGGTCAGGCGGTCAGCGAACCCACGGCCTGTCCGAAGAGCTCCGTGTGAAGGTCGACGTCGGCCTCGCTTGTCTGCGGCGAGATCAGCGCCATGTTGTGGAACGGCGTCAGCATCACGCCGCGGTTCAGCGCGTGCAGATGCAGGTAGCGCTCCAGCTCGGGGTCGGCGGCGGCATGCGCCTGGGTTCCGTTTCGGGCCGGCTCCGCCTCGAAGCGGTACTCGGCCCGGCAGCCGAGCTGGGTGACGTTCCAGGGCACCCGGTGGCGGGCGGCGACCGCCTCGATCCCCTCGGCGAAGCGGCCGGCGAGCGGGATCGTCGCTGCGAACGCCTCCTCGGTGAGGACGTGCTCGAGGGTCGCGCGGACCGCCGCCAGGGAGAGGGGGTTGCCGGCCAGCGTGCCGCCGACGCCGCCGGTGTCCTCGTAGTCGGCCGCCTCGTCGGAGAGCATCCGCTCGGCGGCGCCGGCCTTCAGTCCCAGCGCCCCCGCCGGCACCCCGCTGCCGATCGCCTTGCCGATCGTCACCAAGTCCGGGTCGAGGCTCCCAGGCCCCGGTGCAACCGCCCGGCCCGGCGGAGAAGGTGTGGGTCTCGTCGATGATCAGCAGCGTCCCCGTGCGGCTGGTCAGCTCCCGCAGCGCCTCGTGGTAGCCGGGCTCGGGGAGGATGATCCCCATGTTGGTCATCGCCGGCTCGGCCAGGACGCAGGCGATCTCCTCGCTCTCCAGCGCACGCTCCAGCGCGGCCAGGTCGTTGAACTCGATCGCCACGGTGGTCTCGGCGGGGTCGACCGGAGGGCCGGCGTTGCCGGCGCGCGAGCGGGTCCCGCTCCGGAGTCCCGACCGCGAAGGTCTCATCGACGGTGCCGTGGTAGCAATAGCTGTAGGCGAGGATCTTGCGTCGGCCGGTCATCTGCCGGCAGATCCGCAGCGCCGCCCGGTTGGCGTCGGTGGCGGTCAGCGTGAACATCCAGCGCTGGACCCCGAAGCGGCGGGTCAGCTCCTCCCCGACCCAGGCGGAGTCCTCGGTCGGGAGCATCGTCGTGATCCCCTTGCTCGGCCTGGCGGGCGACCGCTTCGGCGACGACCGGCGGCGAGTGGCCGGGCATCGCCCCGGTGTCGCCGAGGCAGAGGTCGACGTATGTGTGGCCGTCGACGTCGGTGATCCGGGCGCCGCTCGCCTCGGCTCCGAACACCGGAAAGCCTCCGGCCCAGCGCATCATCCAGGGCATCGGCACGCCGCCGACCAGCGAGCGAAGCGAGCGCTCGTACAGCTCGCGTGAGCGCGGATGGGCGCGGATGAACTCGCTCAGCTCCGCCTCGAGCAGCGACGGCAGTCTCTCGCGGTCGATCCGGCTCATCGCGCTGATGCTATGCCCAGCAGGGGGCTTATGCCGGTCGCCGCGCCAGCGCCGCAGGGCTGAGCTGGCCGGGGCTGGTGTAGCCGCTCAGCGCCATCGTCAGGTCGAGCTCGCCGAGCACGGTTCTCAGCACCGTCTCGACGCCGCTCTGCCCGCCGAGCGCCAGGCCCCAGATGTAGGGGCGGCCGAGGAGGACCGCCTCGGCCCCCAGCGCCAGCGCCTTGAAGAGGTCCGCGCCGCCGCGGATGCCGCTGTCGAAGAGCACCGCAAGGTCGCCGCCGACGGCGTCGACGATCGCCGGCAGGGCGTCGATCGAGGCCAGCGCGCCGTCCACCTGGCGTCCGCCGTGGTTGGAGACGACGATCCCGTTCATTCCGCGGGCGACCGCCTCCCGGGCGTCGTCGACGTGCTGGATCCCTTTCAGCAGGATCGGCAGCGAGGTCCACTCGCGCAGCGAGGAGAGGCTCTCCCACTCGAGCGAGGGATTGACGTAGACGTCGAGGTAGGCGCCCGTGGCGGCGCCGAGATCCTCCTCCGGAGTCCGCTCGAGGCCGGCGCGGAAGACCGGGTCCTGGAAGAAGTTGGCGTTGCCCGAGCCCTCGAGGAAGGGAAGCCAGGCCTGCTGCAGGTCGCGCGGCTTCCAGCCCGGGATGTAGGTGTCGACGGTGAGGACTATCGCCCCGTAGCCGGCGGCCTCGGCCCGGCGGACGAAGCTCTCGGCGAGCTCGGGCCGGTTTGGCCAGTAGAGCTGGAACCAGCGCGACCCCTCGCCATTGGCTGCGGCGATCTGCTCGAGGGTGTAGTGGGAGGCCGTGCTGGCGATCATCGGCACGCCGATGGCCGCCGCCGCCCTGGCCGTTCCCAGCTCGCCCTCCTCGTGGACGATCTTCTGCACTCCGATCGGCGCCAGCATCAGCGGCGCCGGCATCGCCGTGCCGAGCACGGTCGTCGAGAGATCCCGCTCGGCGACGTCGCGAAGCATCCGCGGGATGATCCGCCAGCGGCGGAAGGCCTCGGTGTTCTCCCTCATCGTGTCCTCGCTGCCGGCACCCGCCCAGATGTAGCCGGCCGCCTGCGCCGGGATCGCCTCCTCGGCTTGGCGCTCCAGCTCGGCGATGGAGACCGAGAGCTCGGGGCGCTCGCCGCTCATCCCCCGGGCATAGATCTCGCGGTAGTAGTCGCCGAAATCGCTCACGCCGGCGGAGACTATTGCCGCGCGCCTCGGGTCGCCGGGGTAATCTCGCAGCCGATGCAGGAGAGCTTCGACTACGTCGTGGTCGGCGCCGGCTCTGCCGGCTGCGTCCTCGCCGCCCGGCTCAGCGAGGACTCCTCGGCCCGGGTCCTGCTGCTCGAGGCCGGCGGCAAGGACCGCTCGCCCAACATCAAGATCCCCGCCGCCTTCTCGAAGCAGTTCCGCACCAAGCTCGACTGGGACTACTCGAGCGGTCCCGAGCCGGCCCTCGACGGCCGCGAGCTGTTCGTGCCCCGCGGCAAGGTCCTCGGCGGCTCCAGCTCGATGAACGCGATGATGTACGTGCGCGGCCGCCCGCTCGACTACGACGGCTGGCGCGAAGGGGGCTGCCCGGGCTGGGGCTACGAGGACGTGCTGCCGCTCTTCAAGCGGGCCGAGAACAACGAGCGGGGCGCCTCCGAGGTCCACGGCGCCGGTGGCCCGCTGAACGTCGCCGACCAGCGCTCGCCGCGGCCGTTGACCCGGCGCTTTCTCGCCGCGGCGCAGGCTGCCGGGATCCCCGCCAACCGCGACATCAACTCGCCCGAGCAGGACGGGGTGACGATGACCCAGGTGACACAGCGAAACGGGCGCCGCTGGAGCTGTGCCGACGCCTACCTGCGCCCGGCGATGAAGCGGCCGAACCTGACGCGTGATCACCGGCGCCCAGGTGCTGGGCATCGTGCTCGAGGGCGAGCGGGCCGCCGGGATCCGCTGGCGCGATCCGCAGGGGTCGGGAGGCGATCGCCCGGGCCGCCGGCGAGGTGGTGCTCTGCGCCGGAGCGATCGGCAGTCCGCAGATCCTCATGGTCTCGGGAATCGGCCCCGCCGAGGACCTCGGCCGGCTCGGGATCGAGACCGGGGTCGACCTGCCGGGGGTCGGCGAGAACCTCCAGGACCACCCCTTCGTCCTGCTCAACTACGAGTCCACCGAGCCGGAGAGCCTCGCCGACGCGGAGAAGCCGAAGGCGCTGGCGGAGTGGCTGCTGCGCCGCAGCGGGCCCCTCACCTCGAACGTCGGCGAGGCGATGGCCTTCGTCCGCTCCCGTCCCGGGCTGCCCGCCGCCGACCTGCAGCTGCTCTTCGGCCCCGCCTACTACCACGACCACGGCTTCGACGACTACGACGGCCACGCCTTCGCGCTCGGCGCGACCCTGATCGCGCCGCGGGCGCGCGGTCGCCTGCGCCTACGCTCCGCCGACCCGCTCGCCAAGCCGCAGCTGGTCGGAAACCACCTCTCCGAGCCCGAGGACATGGCGGCGATGCTCGCCGGCTTCCGCCTGATCGCGCGAGATCGCCGCGACCGAGCCGCTCGCCTCGGCCCGCGGCCGCGAGCTGATCCCCGGGCGAATGGGTCGAGAGCGACGAGGAGGTCGAGGCCTTCCTGCGGCGCGAGACCGAGCTGCTCTACCACCCGGTCGGTACCTGCCGCATGGGCAGCGACGACGCGGCCGTGGTCGACCCGCAGCTGCGGGTCCGCGGGGTCGAGGGGCTGCGGGTCGCCGACGCCTCGGTGATGCCGGTGATCACCGGCGGCAACACCCACGCCCCGACGGTGATGATCGGCGAGAAGGCCGCCGAGCTGATCCGCGAGGGATCGGCCTAGGCGTCTTCGGCGGGCGGTGCGGCTGCGGCGACGCCCCTCGCCCGGGCGCCAGCCACTGACCAGGCCGGCGACCAGGGTGACGAGGAAGATCTGGCCGATCAGCATCTCCAGACCGGAGACCATCTGGCCCGGTTGCCCCTTCGGCACCAGGTCGCCGTAGCCGACCGTGGTCAGCGTCGTGTAGCTGAAGAAGATGAAGTCGCTGCCGTCGGGGTGGGGCACGCCGCCGAAGAAGATGCTCCCCTGAAGGCGGTCGATCGTCCCGTAGAGGAAGGCGAAGAGCAGCCCCAGGGAGGTGTAGACGCTGACCGCGCCGAGGATCGTGCGCACGCCGATCCGCGGCGCCATCACCACCGTGGCCAGCACCTTCGCCATCGACACGGCCAGCAGGGTGACCATGATCAGCGAGGCGGCGGACTGCCAGCCGCGATCGCCGGTGATCGCGGCGATCACGTTGAGCCCGATCACCAGCAGGGCGGCGGCAAGGGCCCGCCGCACCCAGACCGGCCGCGAGCCGGAGGCGCTGAGGGCGAAGATCGCGGTGGTCGTCGCCGTCACCGAGATCGCCACCGCCGACCAGCCCCGATCTGGAAGCAGCGAGGCAAGAACGTAGGTGGCGAGGACCAGCATCAGGACGACGCCGAAGAAGTCGTTGACGCGCTCGGCGAGCGCCTCCATGTGCCTGCCGTCGAAACGGGGGCTTCGCGACTGCACCATCCACCGCTCGTTCGGCCGCGCGGCGGCGTTTCCTGCCCGGTGTTCGGCTGGGCAAGCCTCGTCGCGCTCTATTCCCCGATGCCTGCCACCTCCCGGGCCCCCGCCCAGTCGAGGAAAGCGGTGGCGCGGGCGACCAGGCGGTCACGGAGGACAACAGGTTCGCGAACTCCTGATCGAGCGCGATCTGGCTGGAGGCGCCTCGCATGTGGACCCGCCCCAGCCAGAGGACCGAGTCATCGAGGTCGCGGACCTCTCGCTCCTCGAAGCGAAACTCCTCCCAGGTCTCCCAGACGGCGGCAAACCCGCGGGCGCACTCCTCGCGTCCCCGGTATACGACCCGCTCGACGCTGGCGGGGCCGGCGGGCGCCCACTCGATGTCGTCGCCGGCGGCCAGCTCCTCGTCGCGATGATTCCCGGCATCGACCAGTCCCCGCACGGTCTCGACCTTGCCCCCGGCAGGCCCTTTGCTCATGGGTTCAGCTTCGTCGGGCCGGCGACGGCGGGCAGATCCGCAACTTGATGCCATGGCGTTTCAGCGCTTCGCAGAGTTTGCTGAGCACCACAAAAACCGTGCACTGACCCTCCGACCTGAAGCCGAACTGTTGCCATCCGCCGTTCCGGCACTGCTTCCTGCTATTGAGAAGCACGACATGGCCGTCGACCGAGCTCGACAATCCGCCGAACCCGTAGACCTGGAGCGTGTAGTCAATCGTCTGCTCGCCGACCCGGTCGGTGATCAACCCAAGTGGGGCAGAGAAGGTCAGGTCGGGCCCGCGGAGCGAGTAAGGCACCTCACCGCGGAGCGTTCCCCAGCCACTCGCGAGCGGGTCAGCCAGGTCAGGTGGTGCCGCGTTTCTGATCGGGATCACGCTCTTGGTCGAGTGAATTTCTTCGCCCCGGATGATCGAGTCGTAGTCGGAGGGATAAGGCAAGCTCGGATCGCCGACAACGAAGTACTGGAACGAATCGGCTTGGCGGCCGAGAGGATCCGTGGTCAAGAAATCGGGATCCCGATTGAAGACCGCATCGAAGGTGACCTTGCCGGTCACGGCGTTGTAGGAAGCGGACTGCGACTCGAGTTGGAACTGCCCCGGAGCCGCCGCCTCGACACCGGCAGGGGCGATCAGCAGAGAGAGGAGACCGGCCACCAGGGCAACAATCCGGCGGTAGCGGCTAACGCCCGGTGTCGCGACCGCGCGCCCGAACAACGACCAAGCTCCGTGAGCGCCCATTCGGGCCAGTATCTCAGGGGACGAGGCGCGGTCAAGGACTTGATCGATGCCGTGGATCGGGGCTGGCTCAGCGGAGGGGGTGGGATTCGAACCCACGGGACGCCCGAAGACGCCCAACGGCTTTCAAGGCCGCCGCATTCAACCGCTCTGCCACCCCTCCGGATGCCGGGCCGAGGCTAGCCTAGCCGCGTGGGGTCTTCGCGTCCCTGCCAGGATGGAGGGGTGCGGCGCCTGCTGATCCTCGCCTGCTCGATCGTCTTCCTCGACGTCTCCTTCTTCGCAGCGATCGCTCCGCTCCTCCCCGGCTACATCGACGACCTCGACCTGAACAAGGCCCAGGCCGGCCTGCTCAGCGCCTCATACGCCGCGGGGACGCTGATCGCCGCCCTGCCGGCCGGACTCCTCGCGGCCCGGGTGGGTCCACGGCTGACGGCGATAGCCGGCCTTTCGGTGCTCGGCCTCTCCAGCCTCGCCTTCGGCTTCTCCGATCAGATCGGGCTGCTCGACCTCGCCCGCTTCTGCCAGGGGGTCGGCGGCGCGATGGCCTGGGCGGGCTCCTTCACCTGGATCATCCTCGGCGCCCCCGAGGAGCAGCGTGGCGTGGTGATCGGCACCGCGATGGGGATGGCGGTCGCCGGTGAGCTGTTCGGGCCGCCCCTCGGAGCGATCGCCAAAGTCGCCGGCACCGAGGTCGTCTTCGGCTCGGTGCTGGTCGTCGCCGCCGTGCTGATCGCGGTTGCCGCGAGGACCCCCGACTCCGTCTCCCGCGAACGCGCCGGCGCGGCGCGGCTCAGGGCCGCGATCAGCACCCGTCCGATCCTCATCGGGTCCGGGCTTGTCGCCATTCCCTCACTGATGTTCGGCGCGATCGCCGTCCTCGTCCCGCTGAGGCTCGACTCGCTCGGCGGCGGAAGTGCGGTGATCGCAGCCAGCTTCGCCTCGGGCGCGCTCTGCGAATCCTTGCTCTCGCCAGTCGTCGGTCGCTACTCGGACCGCGCCGGGAGGCTGGCCCCTTACGCGATCGGGATGACGATCGGGGTCGGGGCGATGGTCGCGATCGGGCTCGGCGGGAGGCTCGGGGTGGTCTTCGCCGCAACCGTGCTCGCCGCAGCCGGCGCCGGGTTCTGCTTCACCCCGGCGACGGCGATGCTCGCCGACTCGGCCGACGAGGTGGGTCTCCATCAGGGGATCGCAGCAGGCCTGACCAGCGTCGCCTGGGCCGGGGGGCAGGTCCTGGGCGGGCTCGGCGGTGGCGCCGCCGCCAGCCTGGTTGGTGACGCCGCGCCCTGCCTGGTGATCGCGGCGCTGATGGCGGCCGGCGCGGTGGCGGCGCGCCGCCTCGCGGCCGCCCAGCCGGTGCCCGCCCCGCCGATCAGCGACGTGGGGTTGCGCTGATCGCCTCGGCGACCTACCGATCGGCCCTGACCGGGAGCAGCTGGGTGAACTGGGCCGGCGATCAGCGATGCGAGCCGGCGGAAATCATCAGCCCCCGCGACCTCGGCGAGCTCGCCGAGGTGGTCGCCGCTGCGCGGGCCGCGGGGCGCAAGGTCAGCGTCCCAGGCTCGGGCCACTCCTTCACCGAGGCGGCGATGACCGATGGCTCAATGATCCGGATCGACGCCCTGGCCGGGGTGATCGACGCCGACCCCGCGTCGGGCCTGGTCAAGGTCGGCGCCGGCACCGTGCTGGCCGATCTCAACCGAGCGCTGGCCAGGCTGGGGCTGGCGATGGAGAACCTCGGCGACATCGACCGTCAGACGATCGCCGGCGCGATCTCGACCGCGACCCACGGCACCGGCGCCGGCTTGCGGAACATCTCCGCCCAGGTCGAGGCGATCGAGCTGGTGCTCGGCGACGGCAGCGTCCGGGAGCTGACGGCCGAAGGCGAACCCCGCCTACTGAAGGCCGCCCGGGTCGGCGTCGGGGCTTTGGGTGCGATCTCCTCGGTCACCCTGCGCTGCGTCCCAGCCTTCACTCTCCACCGGATCGACCAGCCGCGGCCACTGGATGAGGTCCTTGGCTCCTTCTTCGAGCTGGCCGACGCCAACGACCACTTCGAGTTCTTCGTCTTCCCCTACACCGACTCGGCGCTGACCATCCGCCGCAACAGGACCGAGCGCAAGCCGCACCCGCGCGGCGCGGTGAGGCGCTACGTCTCCGACGTCCTCCTCGAGGAGGGCCTCGGCAACCTGATGTTGCGGGCGACCCGGCGCTGGCCAAAGCTGATCCCGCGTTCGACCGGGCTGGCCGCCCGGGTGCTCTCCCAGGGAGAGCACATCGACAGCAGCCACCGGATCTTCTCCAACCGTCGGGAGATCCGCTTCACTGAGATGGAGTACGCGATCCCCCGGCGGAGCGGGCCGGCGGCGGTGCGCCGGGTGCTCGATCTGATCAGCGAGAGCCGTCTCGCGGTGGCGATGCCGATCGAGTGCCGGGTCGTCGCCCCCGACGACGCCCTGCTGAGCCCTTCGCACGAGCGCGAGGCCACCTATGTCGCGGTGCACCAGTTCCCCGGGATGGAATGGCGCCGCTATTTCGAGGCGGTCGAGGAGATCATGGACTCCTACGGCGGCCGGCCCCACTGGGGCAAGCGCCATTTCCAGAGCGCCGAGACGCTGGCGCCGCGCTACCCGCGCTGGGACGAGTTCGCGGCCGCCCGTGATGAGCTCGATCCCGGCCGGGTGTTCAGCAACGAGTACGCGGCCCGGGTTCTCGGCCCCTAGTGATTTAGTGATCTAGAGGAAGGTGCGACCCTCGCCGCGGTAGGTCGGGACCTGATCGACGATCTCGCCCGCCTCGACCAGATAGAGCGAGTCGAAGCGCTCGCAAAGCTCCCCGGCCTTGGTGTGGCGGAAGTAGACGCGCCCGCCGATCCGCAGCCCATCGGCGGCCTCCCCGAGCAGCGGCGTCTGCACCTCGCCGGCTCCTTCCTGCGGATCGAGCCGCAGGCCCTCGGGCAGCCACGGCGACGGCAGCCGGGTCGCGTCGCCGCTGCCCGACGCCAGGTAACCACCGCCGAGCGCGGTAACGATCCCGGGTGCGGGGCGTCGGACGACGGGAAGGGCGAAGCCGGCGGCGGGGGCCGGGGTGAAGCGGCTGTAGTGGTCGAAGAGGAGCGGCGCGTAGAGGCCCGACCCAGCGGCCAGCTCGGTCACCGAGGGGTCGGCGGCGGTCAGCTCGAGGCTGCCGGTGCCGCCGCCGTTGACCAGCTCGATCTCGGCGATCTTCCGCACCGCGGCGACGACCTTGCGGCGCCGCCTCTTCAGCTCCCTGGCCGAGCGGCGCTGCATGAAGCGGATCCCCGCTCCGCGCAGCCTGCGGCCGGGGGGACGGTCCCCGACTCCGGCGATCTGGCCCTCGTAGGCCATCAAGGCGACAAGGCGAAGCTGCGAACGGTCCTCGATCTCGCGGGCCAGGGCGACCGCGTCGGCGACCGAATGGACCGGTGAGCGCTTCGGGCCGACCTTGACCCGCCCGCTCAGCGGCCACCACCCCGCGTCGACGTCGATGCAGAGCCTGATCGGCGCCGCCGTGCTACCGAGAACCGATTCGATCAGCTCGAGATGCTCGACGCAGTCGACCATCACCACCGGTGCCTGATCGGGGTTGGCCGCGCTGCGAATCGCCAGCTCGGCCAGAGCCTCGCGGTCGGTCGTCGGGTAGGCGAGCAGCAGGTTCTCGAAACCCTCCGAGGCGAGCCAGAGCGTCTCCGGAAGGGTGAAGGTGAGCAGGCCGGCGAAGCCCTCGCCGCGGGCCAGGATCCGGTGCAACAGGGCCCTGCAGCGCACCGACTTGCTGGCCAAGCGGATCGGCTTGCCGCCCGCCCGGAGGGCCATGTCGGCGGCGTTCGCCCACATCGCGTCGAGGTCGACGAAGGCGAACGGCGCCTCGACCTCCGAGAAGACCCGCTCGTAGCGGCCGTGGGTCTGCTCGGGGACGGGCACCGCGGCGAGCCTACATCCCGTCTGCGGCGGTTCCTCTCCTACAATCGGGCGCCCGGAGAGGTGGCCGAGTGGCTGAAGGCACTCGCCTGCTAAGCGAGTAGGGGGCGCAAGCTCTCTCGAGGGTTCGAATCCCTCCCTCTCCGCTTGGTGGACTGCTCTGGAGACAGGCCCTCGGTTCGCTGATGGCCCGCCGGCTGGCCATCTCGATCGCCTGCCTCGCCACCCTGATCGGCTCCGCCCTGGCGACGACGGCGATCCTGCACAGCGCCGACCGCGGCTCGGCGTCGGCTGCGGTGACGGTGGTCGCCGAGCGCCCCACGGGCCGCGCCCCCGGCCCCGAGCGGGCTCCGCAGCCGGAGCCGGTCGCCTTCCGCCCCCACGGGAGGGTGCCGAGCATCGGCGTTCGGCCGCTCCGCGGCCCCTACTTCTCGATCGTCCGGCTGCTGCCGGGCAAGCGGTTGGGGGTGTCTCGGCGACCGGGCGGCGATCCGGTCACCTCGCTCGGCCCCCGTACCGAGTTCGGCTCTCCGGTGGTCCTCGCGGTCGATCACCGGCGCGGCGGATGGATCGGCTTCCAGACGCCGAAGCTGCCGAACGGCGAGCTCGGCTGGCTCCGCTTCGACCGCTCGCGAATGGAGCTCTACTGGACCAAATACTGGCTGGCGGTCGACCTCTCGCAGCGCCTCCTCGAGATCCGCTACGGGAACGACATCGTCTCGCGCTTCGCCGTCACCGTCGGCGGGGCCGGCTCGGAGACGCCGCTGGGGCGCTTCGCGATCACCGACGCGCTCACCTATGACTCGAGCCCCTATTACGGCTGTTGCGCGCTCGCCCTATCCGGGCACCAGCCGAACCTGCCGGCCGGTTGGATCGGCGGCGATCGCCTGGCGATCCACGGCACCCCGGGCCCGGTCGGGCTGGCCGCTTCCGCCGGCTGCGTCCGCGCCACCGACGAGACCATGAGGGCCCTGTTCCGCGAGGTTCCGCTGGGTACACCGGTCTTCGTTTCGGGCTGAGCCTCAGGTCGCGGCAGCCTGCTCGGCAAGCGCCCTCTCGAGCTCGCCCCCTAAGGCGTCGAGGTCGGAGAGCACCTCGAGATCGCCGGTGAGCCCGAAGAAGACCCCGCCGTCGTAGCTGACCACGCCGATCGAGAGGGCGTGACCCTGCGGAGAGAGGGGGACGCACGGGTAGACCTCCAGCAGGCGGCGCCCGAGCAGGAAGAACGGCATCTGGGGGCCGGGCACGTTGGAGATCACCAGGTTCCAGGTCAGGGGCCGAGAGATCGCCTCGGCGAGGAGGCGGTTGATCGTCGGCGGGGTCCAGCCGGTGGCGTCGATGATCAGCGACGCGGCCCGCGCCTGCTCGGAGTCCTTCAGCCGCGAGGTCTCCGCGGTCACCCGCTCCAGCCGCTGCCTCGGATCGGCTGCGTCGAGTGGGAGCCGGACCTGGATCGAGGTGATCCGGTTGCCCATCGCGCTCTGCTCCTCCGGCCGGCGAATGCTGACCGGGACCAGGGCGATCAGGTAATCGGGCGGGTCGGAGCCGCGGCCGGCGAGGAAGTGACCAAGCGCCCCCGCGGCGACCGAGAGGATGACGTCGTTTACCGTCGATCCCGGGACCGCGGCGCGGGCGCCCTTGATCGCGTCGAGCCCACCCCGCACCCAGGCGACGAGGCGGTCCCGGCCGATCTCGACGTTCAGCGGGCTGCGCGGCGGGCCGGGCCCGCCGGCGGCGAGGCCGGCGAACCCCTCGGCGGTCTTCCTCGCCCGGGCGGCGGTCTCGGTGAACGGCGTCGTCAGGGTCTCCCGGGCCACCCTTCGGGCCGCCCGGATCGGCCGCCGCAGGGTGTCGGTGGCCTCGCTGACGAACAGCATCCCGGGGCTCGACTGGTCGGGCTCCCACGGCTCGGACGCCGCGGGAGGGGCGACCTCCGGGTCGGGGTCGAGCAGGATCGTTCCCACATCGATCGCCGAGACGCCGTCGACCAGCGCGTGATGCGTCTTCGAGAGGTATGCGTGGCGGGCGTGGTCGAGGCTCTCGATCAGGTAGAGCTGCCAGAGAGGCCGGGCGAGATCGAGCGGGGCGGACATGATCTGACCGATCAGCTCGCGCAGCTCGTCGATGCCGCCCGGGGCCGGTAGCGCCGCCCTCCGCACATGCCAGCGGAGGTCGAATCGCTCGTCGTCGGTCCAGCGGGGATTGGTCAGCTGCACGACCGGCGCCTTTCTCACCCTCTGGCGGTACCGGGGGATCAGGTGGAGGCGCGACTCGACGTGGGCGAGCAACTCCTCATATCGCGGTGGCTCGCCCTCCATGATCATCGTCCCGCCGACGTTGACGTGAATCGGCCCGCGCTCGGCGAGCAGCGATGACATGTCGGAGGCGCTGAGCCGCTCAGCCACAGGGCGAGCCTATCCGCGGGGTGCGCTGAAACTTCCCGGCCGCGCGATTGACCAGCCGATATGAGAAAGATCCTCTGCCAGGAGGTGTTCGAGTACGGCACCTGGCTGGTGGTCAAGCCGAGCGGCAAGCCCGTCCGCTGATTCCGGCAGGGCGGCCCCTCGGTGCCGCCGCGCGGCGAGGACAATGTTCGGTGTGACCTCAGCCAACCGCCGCACCAAGATCGTTGCCACCGTCGGGCCGGCGACCTGGGAGCCCGAGAAGCTGGTCGAGCTGATCGCGGCCGGCGCCGATGTTCTGCGGCTCAACTTCTCCCACGCCGATCAAGAACGCCAGGCAGCGACGATCGACTCGATCCGCGGCGCAGCCGAGACGGTCGGGCGCGAGGTCGCGATCCTCGGCGACCTTCCCGGCCCGAAGCTCCGGATCGGCTTGATGCGCGGCGATCTGGTCGAGTTGGACGCCGGCACGACGGTCACCCTGACTCCCGACGGAGGGCTCGGTGACGAGCACCGGATCCCGGTTTCCTGGGCGGGGCTCCCGCAGGCGCTCCGACCCGACGGGCTGGTCTATCTGGCCGACGGGGCAATCCGCCTCCGGGTGCTGGCATCGGGGGCCGACGGGGTCGAGTGCGAGGTCGAGGTGGGCGGCGCGCTCAGCTCCCACAAGGGGATGAACCTTCCCGGCGCCGAGACCGGGCTGCCGGCGATCGACGACGCGGACATGGAGTGGGTCGATTTCGCGGTTCGACAGCGGGTCGATCTGCTGGCGGTGTCCTTCGTGCGCCGGGCGGCGGACCTTGCCCCCGTCGAGGAGCGCCTGCGCGAGCTCCGCTCCGACATTCCCCTGATCGCCAAGATCGAGAGGCCGCAGGCGGCCGAGAATGCCGAGGAGATCATCGGAGCCGCGACCAGCGGGATCATGGTCGCCCGGGGCGATCTGGGGATCGAGCTGCCGCTGTCGCGGGTCCCGATCGTGCAGAAGGAGCTGATCCGCAAGGCCGGCAAGCTCTCCAAGCCGGCGATCACCGCGACCCAGATGCTCGCCTCGATGGTGACCGCGCGGCGCCCCACTCGGGCCGAGGTCACCGACGTCGCCAACGCGATCTACGACGGCACCGACGCCGTGATGCTCTCCGAGGAGACGGCGGTGGGGCAGAACCCCGTTGAGGCGGTGAGGGTGATGGACCGCATAGCTCGGGAGACCGAGACCGACCTCAGCTACGGCGAATGGCTTCTGTCGAGGACCGAGAAGGCGACCCAGGATGTCGCCGACTCGGTCGCCCAGAGCGCGGTCGGGTCGGTCTATCGGCTGGGCCTGGCGGCGCTGGTGGTGCCGACGACGAGCGGCCGCACCGCGCGGCTGATCTCCGCCCACCGGCCGAACGTTCCGGTGATGGCGATCTCTCCGAGGATCGAGACCGTGCGCCGCATGAACCTGCTGTTCGGGGTGCAGGCCGTGCTCAGCGACCAGACGAGCGAGATCCGCGACCTGCTCCACGATTGCGCCGCGCTCGCCTCCGTCCACGGCATCGCCCGTCCGGGTCAGCTGATCGGGATCGTCGCCGGGCTCCCGGACCAGGAGCTGGGCACGAATCTGTTCGAGGTCCACCGCGTACCTTGATCGATGCGCCGGGCGCCGCGCCGGCGGTTAGTATGCGCCGCGTGGGCGGGGAAGCCTCCTTCGCAAGGACGGGCCTGAGGGTCACGGGGCTGCTGGCGCTGCTGACCGCGGCCGCGAAGCGCGCCTTCGTCCAGAGCCCCGGTGTCGGCTTCGCCGTGAAGCGAAACGGTGGCGGCGGTGGGGGGGCGGCGGTCGGCACCCCAAGAACGGCCGCTTCTGCCCCGGCACCTTCAGCGTCCTGCACGACGACCACATCGGCAAGCTGCAGCTTCCGAAGGGCAAGTACTGGATCATCCTGCTGCAGAAGAACGGCCTGACCTGCTCCCGGGCATCGTCCTTGTTCAGCAAATTCCTCGACTCGACCAGCGGAAGGCTGCCGGACCCCTGGCAGCTCAACCCGCAGACGGCGAAGTTCCGCCGCGGGCCGCACGGCAACGGCTTCCGGGTCAAGCCGACCAGCTAGACCCGCCGGTTCGTCTCAGCGCACCACCCGCAGGTTGAATGCGGGCGTGTCGAGAGCACCCATCATTCCCAGCCACAGCGGCAGGTACATCTCCATGCCCCGTGCGGCGGAGATCTCCCCGAGGTCGAGGATCGACTCCTGGGGCCATCCGAAGGCGCTGAGCAGGGCGCCGACCTCCCGCTTGGCGCCCTCGTCGTTTCCGGCGACGAAGATCGTCGTCGGCTCGGGAAGCGAGCTGGGATCGGCCATCACCGCGGCGTTGACGGTGTTCAGCGCCTTGACGACCTTGGCCTCCGGATGGGCGGCCTGGATCTGCTCGCCGAGGCTCTCGTCGTTGCAGACGCTGAGCGTCGGCGGCATCCCCTTCGAGAAGTCGAGCGGGTTGGCGACATCGACCAGCACCTTGTCGGCGAGGTTGCTCGCCCCGGCCGCCTCCAGTGCCTCGAGCGAGGCCGTGCCGGCGGTGCAGTTGAAGACGATCTCGCCGCCGGCGGCTGCGTCGGCGAAGCTTCCCTCGCCCGCGTCTGGCCCGGCCGCCTCGGCCCACGAGGCCGCCGCCTCGTTGCCGGCGCTGCGGGACCCCATCGTCACCTCGTGACCGAGCTCGACCAGCTTGCCGCCGATCGTCTGCCCGACCCCACCCGTGCCCAGCACCGCAACCTTCATCTAGCCTCCTTCGCTTGCGCTCGCCGAACGCAACCTTAGGGCCCCAATGGGCACGGAACGTTGCGTTCGGCCGGCTAGGCTGATTGTGTGGGCTCGGACACTGGAGAAACATTGGTGGCGGAGGTGAGCTCCTGGGAGGGGGTCAGCACCGGTGAGGGCCGCTTCGGCTCGACCCGCTTCCTGGTCGGCCGCCGCGAGCTCGGGCACCTGCACCCGCCCGCGACCCTCGACATGCCGCTGCCGCCGGCGCAGAAGCGCGAGCTGGTCGAGCAGGGTGAAGCCGAGCTCCACCGCTGGACTGCCCCGGACTCGGGCTGGGTGACGATCCGCCTCGACGATCCTGCCGCGACGCGGAGGGCGATCGAGCTGATGCACGAGCGCTGGGAGTACGCTCGCGCGGTCGGACGACGCCCCCTGCCGGATCCTCGAGATCATCTCCCCCGGGGGTAGCACCACTTCGAGGAGATGACTGAGATCGCCGCCTCTCCCGACTTGACCCGACCAGCCTGCGTGAGCTTGGCGGCCGCTACGGATTGGAGATGGATCCCGGGAGCGTGTTCCGGCTCTGCGAGGAGCACGGACTCGATCACCCGATGCTTCACATGGGCCCGTAGAATCGGCGTCCCGGGCATCGGCCCCGGAACCCGCGCCCGTAGCTCAGTTGGATAGAGCGTCGGTCTACGAAACCGAAGGTCACAGGTTCGAATCCTGTCGGGCGCGTTAGCTTTGCAGAGCGGAATCGGCTTGTGCAAGCGGTTTGGGCAAGAACGTGAGCCCGGGCCGAGGTCAGCTTCGAGACTCGACCCGAACCCGGACCAGGGCGTCACGGTCCGCCTCTCGGGTGGCGCCCCGTGGCCACGCACCGTTTGGCCTCGAACCCGGAGGCGAACTGGCCCGCCCTCGCCCGTCAGGTTGCGCGACCAGACCTTTCGCTCCGGCAAGACTCGGGGCGTTTGGCGTTCGCCAGCTGTTGCCGTCGCGAGCCACCCACTAGCCGAGGTGGAGGGCCGTCCAGTGCATCGCTTTGGTGTCGCAGTGGACGCTCCCCACGCTGAAGCGGTCGCGCAGCGTCCCGAAGGCCTTGCGTCCGCGCACCTTGCCGGTGATGTCGAGCTTGCTGCCGGCGGCGTTGGTCACATGGATGCTGAACTTGCCGGCGCGGTTGATCGCTCTGGCCGGATTGCCGTAGACCTCCTCGGTGCCGATGGCAGCGTTCCCGTTGCTGCAGGCGTTCGTCTTGCGGTAGTAGAAGCGGACGGTCTTGGCCTTCGTCTTCGTCGCCGTGAAGCTGAAATCTACGTAATTGACGCGGCTCGCCGGCGGTTTGCTGCGGTAGATTCCCTTGGTGAATTTGCCCATCGCCACGCTGGCAGTCGCCAGGGCGAGAATCGCGATGGCCAGCAGCGTCCCTACCTTCTTCGCTCGAGACATTATCTTGGTCCCTTTCCCCTAGCCGTGGTACTGCCACATCAGTATCCCGGTGCCGCGATGTGGCTTCGCCAATGGCATAGCACCATACCCCTGTCTGGTGCTATGTCAATGATGGATTGTCAGAATCCTTACTCGGTCTGACGCCCCTGCTCAGTTGCCGGACTTTCCTCAGCCGTTCCATCGATGAAGGTCACCTGCCCTGGCAGCTCTATGAAGCTTGGTGAGCAACGGGGGCAGATCCGGAAGCCTCTGGCCCCCAGAATGAGTCGCCTCTTTCGGTCGGCCCTGGCCAGTCGCTGTTCCTCCGGATCCTCCGATTTCTTGGTCGCATCCCGGTCTCATCGCACCGCTGGTCGGCATCGCCGGACCAAGCACCCTCGCCCTACGAGACCGAAGGTCACAGGTTCGAATCTTGTCGGGCGCGTAGCTTTGCAGGGCGGAAATGGCTGCTTGTCGAGAGCCGCTGGAGGAGCTTGGTCTGTAGCCATGGCCGACCGTTTAACGGCGTTCCGGTTGCGTCAGGCCCCTGGTAGCTGCCCCCGAGAATAGGGCCAAGCATGGCCCGGGCCGGTTTACCGTTCTCGCGAATGGCCGCTTCGATCCCTAGTCCATCGAGCAGCGGATTCCATCTAGGACCGTTCATGGTCCACGCCTATGGCATGGCCTACGTCGTTGCTGTTCTTGCAGCCGTCGTTATCACCAGCCGTCGTTGGGAGCAAGTTGGTGGCAATCGTGGGCTTGTGCAAGAAGTCGCCCTCTGGGGCTTTCCCGCCGGGTTGATTGGTGCGCGGCTTTACTTCCTTGCGACAAGTTGGAGCGAGGTCCCAGATCACTGGTGGGGACCGATCGCCGTGTGGCAAGGCGGCCTCGGCATCTGGGGCGGGATCGCTGCCGGAACCGCGGCTGGTCTAATCGTTCTTCGGCGACGGGGCGCTGACATTCCGCAATTCTTGGACGCTGCCGCACCAGGACTTCTGGTCGCCCAAGCAATTGGCCGCATCGGCAATTACTTCAATCAGGAGCTCTTCGGAGGGCCGAGCAATCTCCCTTGGGCGATCCACATTGATCCAGCCAACCGCCCTTCGGGGTACATCCAGTACGCCACATTTCACCCGACGTTCCTCTATGAGCTGATCTGGAACCTCGGGCTTGCCGGGGCTCTGGTCTGGCTGGGCCATCATCGTCACATTCGAGCACCGGGCCTGTTTGCGCTCTATGTCGCCGGCTACTCGCTCGGCCGGATCGGTGAGGAGCTGCTGCGCGTTGATCCTTCACACCACGTTTTCGGGCTCCGTCTGAACTTCTACGCGGCGACGATTCTCTTCCTGGCTGGGCTGCTCTGGTTCATACGCATCCAGAAGGGCCTCTCAGCGAAAAGCTAGATATGGATTGCTGGGCTGAGGGACGGGATCAACCGATTCGGCCTCGACGACGAGCTTTCCATCCTGCTGGGCCAGGGCCCCTTTGACCTCAAGCCAGTCGTCCTTCGAGTATGTCTGCCTTTGACAAGAGTCGGATACACCGATACTGAGACGGGGAGAGCGTCGGCCACACAGCAAGTGATGTAGAAGCGACCAAGCTCAAACGGCGCGGACGGATCTCGGTTCGCCTCCATCACCAATCCGGTCAGCGTGACCTGTTGCCCGGTTTGGATCCCAAGCGATTCGGCGGTCTCGGGGCTGTCAGAAGCAGCGCGGATCTGCAGAAATGAGACCTCCGAGTTCCCCGAAGAGAGCGATCGGCGAGGCTGGCAAGGTCGACCCCACGGGCGCTCAGCTTGTTCGCGGCGGCAAGCGCCCCCAGCGATGAGCCAGACAGCATCATCGCCATCAGGATCGGAGTCAGCATCGCAAACGAGGCCAGAACCTGGCGGGTTGCCACAGGACGCTCGGCGTCGCCCGACCTGGAGCTTGTGAGCATGTACCCGACCGTTGCGACCGTTAGCGCAATCGCGCCGAAGGTCACCACCCACGAGGTGCGCGGGCCCAGATAACGGAGGACCTGTCCGCTAAGCCACAGCCAGCCGAGGAATGCGCTCCACGAGAGCAGTACCAGGATGCGCAGGTTTCGGACGTTCAGCCTCACGAAACGACCGCGCCAAACACCAAGGTCCCAACCAGAATTATCGGAACGGCGACCATCAAGAGAGTTCTGATGAACGGGCGACGGAATGTCGCCCCGTAGATTGCCGCGAGCTTTGCGTCGAAGACCGGACCGAAAACGAGGAAGGCGAGTTGAGCTCCAAGTGGGAAGGCCGTAAACGAGGTAGCGACAAACGCATCTGCCTCCGAGCAGAGGGAAAGCATGAAGGCGAACCCCATCAAGGCAAGGGTTCCGATCACCGCAGCCCCGGCGACGCTCGAGAGAAAGTCCTGCGGGACGAAGGTCTGCATCAACGCGGAGAGCGCTGCGCCGAGCATCAGGTAGCGGCCCATGAACAGGAAGTCGCCCGTCGTGTGCCCGATGAAAGCGCGAAGCCGAGAATCGGTGGCCTCTCCGTGATCATGGCCATTCGCCTCTGAGTGACTCGCAACCTGGTCGGAGCGGTCTCGCAAAAGCTGCCTCTCACCACGGGCAATGAAGTGCCGGCAGTGATCGCCACGATGAAGCCCAGAATGGATCTTCCAGCGACCATTTCCGCGCCTCGGCTCCCGCCGCCATATGCAACCCAGGTCGAGATCAGGACGATTGGGTTGAGTATCGGCGCCGAGAACATGAACCCCAGACCCGCCGAGGGATGGATTCCTCGGGAGATCAGACGCCGGCCGATCGGCACGGATCCGCATTCGCAGACCGGAAACGTGAATCCCGCCAGCGTTGCGCCGGGGAGCTGCAGGTGCCGGGGCATTCGGGCGATTCGCGAGAAGATCCGATCGGGTACGTAGACCGCCATCGCAGCGGAGACGAGGGCGCCCAGGAGAATGAAGGGAAGCGCCTCAATCATGATCGAGGCGAAGATCACCCCAAAGGTGGTGAGCTCGCCGATGTTGCCGGCCTTCAGCCGCTGAGCTGCGAATACGGCGAGGTAGAGAACCCAAAATGCTGCGCCGAGAGCCCAGATGGGAACGATCCTGGGCGAGGGCGCCGCGGCTCGTGACGGCTGCGCCACGGTTGTCGGGGCTGGCTTGGTTGCCGTGGCCATGGGATGCCCAAATCCCCCTCCCGACCTACCCGAACATTATCGGCGACCCAAGTTCCTGGGCGAAGCAGCGCTCAGCTGTACCGATCCCAATTCTTCAGATAGGGCAGGGGATCGATGGGGTGTCCGCCCAGATACCAGCCGGGAGGTGTCCAGAGCTCGAAATGGAGGTGGCAGCCGACGGCATCGCCTGTCTCCCCGACGACCCCGATCTTCTGCCCGGTCTTTACCTGGTCGCCTGTCTTCAGCGTGGAGTGACGCGCCAGGTGGGCATACATGTTCCCGTAGCCCGATCCTTTCTGGTCGATCACGACGTAGTAGCCGGCATTGGCCTCATAGCCTGAGTACTGCACCTTGCCGCCCCTGGCCGCGTCGAGCCTCTCGCCGCAATGGGCGAGCACGTCCTGGCCTTGGTGAGTGTGCCCCGCCCGCGGCGCTCCAAAACGGTTGATCGCAGTCCCGAAATCATGGGGGCCCCGCACCGGAAAGATGAAGCCGAAGAGGTGGAAGGCCATATGGATGTCGGTGGAGCTCCCCCTGCGGGCCTGCTCGCCGCTCTGATTGGTGATTCGAAAGAAATAGCTGCCGCTCGTCACAGGCTTCCCAGACTGATCCTTGCCCGCCCAGACCTGGGACTCAGTCGCGTTAGGCACGATTCGCTTGCGGAAGAAACTGCGGACAATCGTGCCCCCGGTTCTAACGACGTCGATCCGCAGGCTGGCTCGGGGCTGGCCCGTCCCAACGACAAACGTCAGGGTTGGCGGCCTCACTCCGTCGTAGTAGGACGTGTGGGGGGTCGCCTCGGCGGAGATGATCCGAAGCGGGCCGTCCGAGCCGAGCTCGCTCCTCGGCCTGATGTCGAGTGAGTCATGGCTGAGAAGGGAAACGTCGCCGAAATCGTCCTTGACCCTCACCGGACCGTCCACGGCACCCGAAGGCACCTTCGCCTTGGCGGTCGTCGAGGTCTCATCAAAAGTCGGAGCTACGACCCTGCGGTGCCGGCCTGGAAAGCTCATTTTCGTCACGGCGTCGAGATGCCTCCCGCTGACCTGGACCGTCGCCCCGATCGCCGGTTCGCGCAGCCCAATGCAATCCGACAAGCAGACGACGTGGCTCAGGATCGGCTTCTGCGGGGGAGCGATGCCGCCGCTGGCATCCGCGATCCCGGGCGCCTCGACCACCGACATTACGGCAGCCAGGATTGCGATCGTCCCCAACCATCTCAACAGGCAATATCGCCTCGGTGCGCCGATCGTCGCCTTCCTCTTTCGCGGCCGGCGGAGTTAGCTGTCGGGCTAGCGCTGAAAGAGCTCGCGCTTCGGATCCTGTTGGTCCGACTCGCCCCTGAGACCTGACTGGCCTCTTCGGGTCCTCCGCTCCCCACCTTGGTCGACGGGGATTAGGCTCAAATGACGCCGGGAGTATACGCCGCCCGCCTGACGGGGAGTCGCCCGGCGACTCGCATCGGCGACAACTTTGCCGATGTCGCAGGAGGTGTCGCGCACCTGAACACATTGGCTCGTAATCCCGCCCACGCTCGAGCGGGCGGTCGCGCCGGGTTCCCGACCGCCGGGCTCGAGGGTGCGAAAGGCTGGGTGATGGGTGGCTAGACGGGCACGCCCCGCAATCCGCCGTTGCGTTTCGCGGAGCGCTTCCCGCCCAGGATGTCCTCAGCCCCTACCCGGCGCCGGGGTGGAGATCCTGCAACGGCGGAAGCCCTTTCGGACCTTCTTGTGGCGCCCACCTCGATCCGTGGCGATGAGAAGGACGGAGTTGCGGCCCGGATGCAGCCTCCGAACCGGGATCCGCACCGAGAAGTGCCTGCGGGAGCTGCGCCTCAGCAGCATCCCGCCGACGTAGACCTTGGCTCGCCGCAGATGGGCGCTACGGGCACTACCGTCGCGAATTGTGAACCTGGCCCTGAATGCGCTTCGAGTGCATCGATGCCCGCGGCGATACCTGGGCGGAACGCCGTGGATCCGAACCCTCATCGCCCGGCGGCCGCCGCCGTTGCCGCCGCCGGACCCGCCGCCGCCCGTGCCGCGGCAGGTCTGCGTGGCGTTCCGCGTCAAGGGCGGTGAGCCGTAGGCAAAGATCCCCCTGAAGCGCCACGTCCCATGCGAGCAACGGGCGGAGACGTAGTGGCGGCGCTTCCCCTTGACCCGGTAGCTCCTCTTCACCCTGGAATCTGGACAGAGCTGCGCCTCCCGGTAGGACCGGAACGGAGACGTCGAGGACCTTCCCGAACGGCTTCGGGGCATTACGAAGGACGCCCGTGAGAACCAAGGTCAGCGCGAGGGAAGGGACGCGGGAGTGCAACAGGATCGTCTGGTGCCCGCCACGGCGATGCCCGTTGTACGCGACGATTCTCGCGTGGGCGGTGAATGCCGGGTCCGGGTCGCCCGCGAGCTGGACCTGCCCGGAAGCGGAGGATTCCGGTGTCAGAACTCCGACAGGACACGTTGTATTACGAGAGCGGCGGAGGAAAATCAGGGTATGTCCCCAGTGGTAATCGGAGGCTTTGCAGCAATCGACGTTGCGATAGTCGGACAAATCGCCTATGCCGTAAGGGATTTCGAGCGTAGACGTGAGGAGCATCGGCGAGAGATTGAGCCGGTGGAATGCGGCGACTCGGCCCCTCGCCGGGAGTGATCTCCGCCGAGGAGGACCTCAGGGATTCGGCCAGCGGCGGCCGCGAGGCCCGCGAGCAGCGAGCTTTCGAGGTGGGGCGGGATGGCTATGCTTGATTCGGCCGTGTCGCCCAAAGCAGCCGATCTCCGCAAGGCATTCCCCGGGCGAGGTCAGAAGCGGGCGTTCCGCCCACTGAGAGCGGTTTCGGTCCTCGAGGAGGATCTCGAGCTTGCCGGCCTGGTGGCCGAGAATCAGCTAGCGGCGGCGAAATCCCGCAGCAGGGCTGCCGTCGTTCAGGTCCCCCGCGGTACCTGGCAGGAGCCGGAATGGCCGCCGCCGGTCCGGCAGGGGCTCGGACTGCTGATCCTGGGCGGCCTGATGCTGAGGCGTCTCGGACTTGACGGGCGCTGCGGCGCGGAACTTGTCACCAAGGGCGATCTTCTGCGTCCCTGGCAGGGAGAGGAAAGTCGGCTGATCGATGGCGGGCAGACCGAATGGCGTGCGATCGAGCCAACCCGGATCGCGGTTCTCGACATCGGATTCGCCAGGCGAGTTTCCCGTTTCCCGGAGATTTACGGGGAGATCGCTGCAAGGGCAATCCGTCGCTCGCGCCACCTCACGGTCAACATGGCGATTGTCCAGCAGCCGAAGGTCGAGACGCGCGTATTGATGACCTTGTGGCACCTCGCCGATCGGTGCGGGACGATCGACTCGGGCGGGTCGCTGGTACCGATTGACCTGAGCCACACGATCTTGGCTGAGCTGGTAGCCGCACGGCGCCCCACGGTGAGTACCGCGATCGCCTCGATCCAGCGGGCCGGAAAGGCCAAGAAGCTCTCAGAGGGCTGGGAGTTGCGCGGAGGTCCACCCGGGGAGATGGAGCTGGGGTGAAAGCGCGGTGGGCGATACACCCCAAAACCCGCGTCAAGCTGCTCGACAAGCTGGCGAGGGTCAATTCAGGCACCAAACTGAGTACCAAGCGAGGGCAAGACGGACGGGGACAACGCGCTTAAGGACGCCAAGCAGCAGGCAGGCGCGGCGCGGTCTCACGGTCTACGAAACCGAGGTCACAAACCGAGGTCCGCCGGCGCGTCCCTGACGGGGCGGCCGGAACGTGAGTACGGTTCCCGGGCATGACCGCCCCATCAACGACTTCTCCGACGCCCACCGGCCAGCCGGAATCCAACCGGCGACCCTGGCGAGAAACGATGGCTCGCTACGAGCAGCCGGTGCTGGCCAAGAGCCTCTGTGACCTGAGCACATCCGTGGTGCCCTATCTGGCGCTGACGGTGGCGATGTACCTCTGCCTCGAAGTCTCGCTGTGGATCACGCTTGCCCTGGCCGTTCCGGCGTCGGGTTGCCTGTTGCGAACGTTCATCGTCTTTCACGACTGCGCCCATGGCTCGTTCCTGCGAACCAGGCGAGCCAACCTGTGGCTCGGGCGGTTCACCGCCCTGCTGGTCTTCCAGCCGTTCACGAATTGGCGCCACAATCATGCCGTGCATCACGGCACCTCCGGCGATCTCGACCGGCGGGGGACGGGAGATGTCCTGACTCTGACCCTCGACGAGTACGCGTCGAGTCCGTGGAGGCGGCGGCTCGGGTATCGGCTTTTCCGCAATCCGGTGGTCATGTTCGGGATCGGCCCAATCTGGTCTCTGATGATCGGACCCCGTTTCTGGTCTCGCAGGATGCGCCCGCGTCAGCGTCATAGCGTGATCGCCACGAACTTCGTGCTCGCCGCGGTGATCGGTGCCATCTGGTGGCTCGTCGGCCCGCAGGCCTGGGTCGTCGTCCAGATGCCGGTCGCCGCCCTTGCCGGAACGGCCGGGGTATGGCTGTTCTACGTGCAGCACCAGTTCGAGGAGGCCTACTGGGAGAACTCCGAAGGTTGGACCTATGCCGACGCAGCCCTGCGCGGGAGCTCCTACCTGAAGCTGCCGAAGGTGCTCCAGTACTTCACCGGCAACATCGGTCTGCATCACGTCCACCACCTCAGCGCGAAGGTGCCCAATTACAACCTGCAGCGCGCCCATGACGAAAACCCGATGTTCGGTGACGTGCCGACGCTGACCGCCCGCGATGGGCTGCGATCGATCCGGCTGAAGGTGATCGACCAACGCAGCGGCAGGCTGCTGACCTGGAGTCAGGTCAGGGCCCTTCCCACCCCGAGCTAACCCTGCCCTAACGCGTCGGCGACGCCCGCGATCGGCCGCCTCCTCCGTACCTGTTGCTCAGCCTCGCGGAAGCCGACCAGGACCACGTCCTGAGCCGGGCCGCCTAGACGCCCGGGAAGACCACCGGGGCAGCGCCCAGCTCGACCAGGGCCGATTGCAGGGTGCGGCGACCGCGGTGGTGGAGGCCGTGCACCGAGCTCTCGGTCTTGCCGAGCGTGTCGGCGATCTCGATCGGCGAGAGGCCGACGATGTGGCGCAGGACCAGCACCTCGCGCTGCCCCTCGGGCAGCTCATCCAGCGCCTGGTTTAGGTCGTTGACCCGCTCGGAGCTGAGCTGGCCCTGGCCGGAGTCGCGGACCCGCACCTCCTCGGTGGGGATCGCGCGGCGAGCCCGCATCCTGTCGAGGGCCGCGTTGCGGGAGACCCGCAGGATCCAGGCGGCGAAAGGCACGTCGCCTCGCGGCTCGTACTTCTTGATCACGGTCATCAGCTTGATGAAGACGTCCTGGGTGATGTCCTCGGCCTCGTGATGGTCCTTGACGATGCTCCTGACGTAGCTGAGGACGTCGGGGGCATAGCGGACGTAGAGGAAGTGGAGTGCCTCCTTGTCGTCCTGCTTGGCCCGCGAGACGGCATCCGAGACCATTCGGCCCTCATCGGACCCTCCGGGATTCTCATTCGGATTCCGCCGCCGTACCGGCCGGTCGGCTGTCCCTAGCCCCTGCATGCCGGAAATCCCCTCGTCCAGTCTTTCATCCGATCTCCCTCGTTCGCTTGCTTGCCTCGGTCAGCGCTCCCCGGCTGATCGCCGAGAACCTGCGGCCATCCTGCCCAAGGCCTGTTGCGATTTCGAGTCGATGACGTTTCCGCGACGTTGACGTTCGCATTGCCGTGAGCTGCAATCCAGGCACCAATCTGAGCTGACGACGTCTCCGCCGTCCACCTCAGCCCCGATCAGAAGTACCTCTACGCCTCCAACTACGACGCGATCAGCACGGCGGGATCGTGGTCTTCGCCCGCAGCCGGCGCACCGGCAGGCTGAGCCAGTTGAAGGGCAAGAACGGCTGTCTCACCGGCGACGGCACGACCGAGCAGAGCGGCACCAACAAGGTCTGTCGCACCGCGAAGAACCTCGGCGAGGTCTGGGACGTCGCCACGCCCGACAATCGTTTCGCCTACGTCCCAGCCTCTTATGGGCCCGACCTGCTGCAGGCCTTCCGGCGTAACTCAAAGGGCGGCTTGGTGCCGCTTGCCGGCAAGACGGGGTGTGTCAGCGACGACGGCACGAGCCCAGCAGGGCCATGCATCAACGGGCGCGGGATGCAGAGGCTCGAACGGGCCGTCCTCTCCAAGAACAAGCGCTTCATCTACACCTCCGGCTACACGGATCCGGGCGTGGTCGCGGTGATCAACCGCAATCGCCGCACCGGTCGGCTCTCGCAGCGCTCCGGAAAGGCGGGCCGCGTCAGCGGCGACGGCTCCAGCGGGGACGGTGCCGGGACCTGCAAGGACGGCCGGGCGATCGCAGACGGTTATGCCGGGGCCCTCGCGCCGAGCGGCAAGACTCTCTACTTCACCTCATACAACCACGATGCGCTGATCGTCTTCCGGGTCTCGCCGAAGACCGGCGCGGTACACCAGCTGTCCGGCAGGGACGGCTGCGTCAGCCTCGACGGCTCCAGCGAGGACGGGGCCGGGACCTGCCGCGTGGGCAAGGCCCTGGACGGCCCCTACCAGGTCGCGCTCGCCGCCAAGGGGCGCGACGTCTACGTCGCCTCCGCCGAGAGCAACGGCGTCGACCTCCTCCACGCCGTCCGCTAACTCTCGCCGGCGCTTTGCGCGGCGCCCGCGCGAGTTTAGGATGCTGATTCGTGGAGAGGTCTGGCGGGATCACGCGTCGTACCGCGCTGAAGACGGCAGCGGGGGCGAGCCTGGCGGTCGCCGCTGCGTCGAGCTCCGGCCTACCCGCATGGGCGCGGCCGATCGCGCGCTCCGGCCGGCTCAAGGGTCCGGGCTCCCGTCCCTACCCCCGCCTCCCCGAGGGCACCGAGACGATCCCGCAGATCGAGCACATCGTCGTCGTGATGATGGAGAACCAGTCCTTCGACAACGTCCTAGGCATGGTCCCCCACCGGTTCCGCCGGCGCCGCAGGGTCGACGGGCTGCCGGTCTTCCGCGGGCGGCCGCTGAGCTTCAATCGCGACGCCCAGGGCGACAAGATCTTCTCGGTCCACGCCGATACGCCGTGCCAGTTCGGGGGCTCTCCGAGCCAGGCCTGGAACCCGAGCCACACCTCCTTCGACAACGGCCGCAACGACGGCTTCGTCCGCGCCAGCGGCCCCGTTGCGATGCGCTTCTTCGACGACTCCGATCTGCCCTTCATCTATTCGCTCGCCCGGCACTTCCCGATCGGCCAGCGGTACTTCTGCTCGCTCCTCGGCCAGACATATCCGAACTTCCGTTACCTCCTCTCAGGCACCTCGAGCGGGGTGATCCGCACCGATTCCTCGACCTTCTCGACACCGGCCGCCAACGGCACGATCTTCGACCGCTTCGACCAGTTCGGGGTCGACTGGAAGGTCTACTTCGACAGCCTCCCGGCGCCGCTCGTCATCCCCGGAGTGGCGACGGCCGCCCGGGGACCGCGGATCGTCAAGGGCGTTCAGCACTTCCTCGACGACGCCGCCGCCGGCCGGCTGCCGCAGTTCACGATGATCAATCCGCACTACGACTCGGTCTCCGAGGAGAACCCCCAGGACGTCCAGTTCGGCGACCGCTTCCTCGCCGCCGTAACCAACGCCGTGCTGCATTCGCCCCAGTGGCGGCGCACGGCGCTGTTCGTCACCTACGATGAGCACGGCGGCTACTACGATCACGTCCCTCCGCCGCCGGCGATTAAGCCCGACGACATCCCGCCGTTGCTGCATCCCGGCGACGTGGATGCCGGCTTCGACCGCTACGGCTTCCGCGTCCCGTTGATCGTCGTCTCACCCTGGGGGCGCAGGAACTACATCTCGAACGTGGTCCAGGACCACACCTCGATCACCCGCTTCGTCGAGACCAAGTGGAACCTTGGGGCGATGACCTACCGCGATGCGAACGCGGCCAACATGACCGACTACTTCAACTTCCACAAGCCTCATTTCCGCCACCCGCCGCGCCTCGCCGCTGCACCGGATCCGCGGCCCGGCCTGGCCCGGTGCGCCGCGGAGGGGCAGAACCCGCCCCTCCCCCCAGCGGGGGCGATCGGAGCCTGAGCGGCTCGGCGCTCAGGTTTCGCGTCGACTCCGTTCGGCGATCAGGCGATCCGCCCGGGCGACCGCGTCGACGCTCACGAGCCTGCCGAGAGGTCCGCGGTTGTCGGCGACGAGCCGATATCCCGGATCGGCTAAGGCCGAAATCACCCTGCCCAGGCGACGGCCGAAGCCCGGCCACAACAGCGCGGCCAGGGACGGCAGGGCAGCGCCGCCCGAGAGCACCCCGCCTTCGGCCCCGACCAGATGCCATGAGCCCATTCGTTGCTCGGGGCTGAGCCCTGGCAGTAGCTCCCTCGCGAGGTCCGCCTGGAGCGCCACCGTACGCAGACGACAGCGCCGGTCGAGCCGTAGCACCCACCCGACGCACCAGCGGCAGAAGCCGCAGTCGTGGTCATAGAGCACGGTCGCGGTCGTTTGGGCGGTCATCCGGAGCCGCTCAGCTCGCCGACCCCGGTTCGGCGCGGTAGCTCGGGCGCCGGCTCGCTCGCTGGCTCCTCGGCGTGGCTGTAGCGGCCTCCCCGCATCAGCGAGGCGAATGCCGCCACCAGGCAGGCGATGATCGCGAAGGTGAAGGCCGCCTCCAGCCCGTCGTGGAAGGGAGCGGAGATCAGGTGGGGGAAGAAGCCGGGGCCGGTCAGCTCGGCGCGGTTGGCGGGTGGCAGCGCGGCGAGGGCGTTACCCCCGACCAGGTGCTGGATCGGGTTGTAGCCGAGGAAGGCGGCGAAGAGGATCGAGATCGGCGGCGCCTGGGCGGCATGATGGGCCCCGGCGGAGCTGACCCCGTGCGCGAGCAGACCGCCGCTGATCGTTCGCGGCAGCGCCGACGCCAGTCCGGCGATCATCAGGGTGAAGAAGATTCCGATCGAGAGCACCTGCGCTGAGTTCTGGAAGGTCTGGTTCATCCCGCCACCGGCGCCGCGATCCTGCGCCGGCAGGCTGTTCATCACCGCGGCTCGGTTGGGCGAGACGAACAGCCCCATGGAGATACCGCTGAGCAGCAGGACCAGAGCGAATAGCGGATAGGGGAAGTCAACCGGCAGCAGCATCAGCAGGCCGAAGCTGGCGGCAGCGCCGACCATTCCGCCGGTCGCGAATGGCCGGGCCCCGAAGTGATCCGATAGGTAGCCGGAAACGGGCCCGGCGACCAGCAAGCCCAGGGAGAGCGGCAGCATGTAGATCCCCGCCCACAGAGGAGTGTCGGCGAAGTCGTAGCCATGCTCGGGCAGCCAGATTCCCTGTAGCCAGATGATCAGGATGAACATCAGGCCGCCGCGGGCGACCGCCGCGAGAAAGGTCGAGAGGGTTCCGAAGGTGAAGGCGCGGATCCGGAACAGGGGCAGCCGGAACATCGGGTTGGCGGCCCGCCACTCGACGGCGACGAATGCCACCAGGAAGACGACGCCGCCGGCCAGCAGTGCCAGCACCCGCGGGCTGCCCCAGCCGGTCGGGTGCCCGCCGTAGGGCCGGATGCCGTAGGTAACCGAAACCATGATCAGGATCAGCCCCAGGGCAAACGTGATGTTCCCCAACCAGTCGATCGGCGCCGGGCGCGGCTCGCTTCGCTCCTCCAGCTTCATGTACGCCCAGACCGTCCCGAACAGCCCCACCGGAACCGAGATCAGGAAGACCAGCCGCCAGTCGATCGGCGCCAGCAGGCCCCCCAGCACGAGGCCGACGAACAGCCCGCTGACGCCGACGATGTTGTTGATCCCCAGCGCCATGCCCCGCTGGTTGGCCGGGAAGGCATCGGTGATGATCGCCGCCGCGTTCGCGAGCAGACAGGCGCCGCCGACTCCCTGGACGATCCGGAAGAAGATCAGGTAGTCGGCTCCGGCGCGGCCGTCGAGCCAGGTGACCGTGAGGAGCAGGGAGGCGATCGTGTAGATGACGAAGCCGAGCCGGTAGATCCGCACCCGCCCGTACATGTCGCCGAGCCGCCCGAGGCTGACGATCAGCACGCTGGAGACCACCAGGTAGCCGAGGATCATCCACAGCAGGTAGAAGCTGTTGGACGGGACCAGCGGGTCGAGGTGGATGCCGCGGAAGATGTCGGGCATCGCGATCAGCGTGATCGAGGCGTCAAGCGTGGCGAGCAGGACCGCCAGGGTGGTGTTCGACAGCGCGATCCACTTGTAGGCCACGGCTCCGGTTATACAGGACAACTGCACAGTTTGCCTGTCAATAAGGCGGTATAGTCGCCTCTTTGGCGACCACCACCGACACACCGCGTCTGGCCAGCGAGCTGCGGGTCGTCCTCGGTCAGCTCGTCCGCAGGCTCCGCGAGCAGCACCGCTTCTCGCTCTCCCAGGCTGCGGTGCTCGGCAGGCTCGATCGCGAGGGCCCGGGATGGGTCAGCGATCTCGCCGCCGCCGAGCGGGTCCGACCCCAATCGATGGCGCAGACGGTCCGAGACCTGGAGCGCGAAGGGCTGGTCGCCCGGCGGCCCGACCCTGACGACGGCCGCCGCGCCATGGTCGAGCTCACAGGGGAGGGGAGATCGCGGCTCGCCGCAGAGCGCCGCCAGCGGGAAGGCTGGCTGGCCGAGGCGATCGGCGAGGAGCTCTCCTCCACCGAGCGCGCTGTGCTTCGAGAGGCGGTCGGGCTTCTCCGCCGCCTCGCCGGGGACGCCCCTCGGCACCGGCGGTCAGCGCGCCGCTAGCAGCCGCCGGGCGGGCGTGGAGCTTTCAACCCGAGCTTCTCGCCGAACGGCCGCCGGATCGCCTACACGAGGTTCGTCCCCGGTGACAGGCAGACGCAGACCGTCGGGGACATCTGGCGATGGATCCCAATGGCCGCCACAAGCGGGTGGTCTCGACCTCGCCGCTGTTCGAGTACAGGCCGGACTGGGAGGCGGACGCCTTCGCGCTGAGCACGGGATCGCAGAGCCGGCTAGAGATCGGCAGCGTAAAGCCGTCGAAGTACCACAGCGCGCTTGTGTACAGAGCAGGGCGATCAGGACGACCAGTCCCGCCGGCGAGGGCAAGGAGCCAACCGGGTAGGCGTGGGAGTGGTAGGCGAGCGGAATGCTGAGCAGGAGGGCACCGGCGCCGAGGCCGGCGGTGATCGTCGCGGCGAGGCCGAGGCCGAGGGCGATGACGAGCGACTCCGCTGGCGGAGTTTCGGTTCGCCGCCGAGGAGACGCCCGATGGGCTGATTGGTCAACTCCGATCTGCTTCCGGCGTTCGGCGGGTTGAGATACGGCGCCGCCCGCCCCGAGGTTCAGAGTCCAGCCTTCACTCACGCCCTGAGCCGGGGGCTCGCGCCGGCTTTCACCAGCGCAGATCAGGGGTAGGGTCGGGAGAATGGTTGTCGTGGCGGCGATCAGGAGCGGGGCCGGTAGATGGCTGATGGCATTGGCAGGGACAGTGATCGCTGCCGGGCTCCTCGCCGTCGACCCGGCACCTGCGGCGGCGAAGGGACGCTGCGGGATGCCGGCCCAGCGGCCCTGGTGCAACACCTCGCTCTCGCCGGGCCGGCGGGCAAACCTGCTGCTGGCCGCGATGACCCCAACGGAGAGGGTCTCGCTGCTCGGCGGCGACGAGTTCGCCGGCGTCCTCGGCGGCGAGGGCACCCACACCGGGACCGGGGGCGGGATTCCGCGCCTCGGCCTGCCGACGATCTACCTCTCGGACGGGCCGTCGGGGAGCCGCTCGGGCAAGGCGACCGCGCTGCCCTCGCCGATCGCACTCGGTGCGACCTGGGATCCGCGTGTCTCGAGGAGCGATGCGCGGGTGGTCAGCGGCGAGGTCGAGGCCAAGGGCGACGACATCGTCTTCGCCCCGACCGTGGACATAGTCCGCACGCCGCTCGCCGGGCGGGTGTTCGAGGCGATCGGTGGGGAGGACCCCTACCTTTCGACGCGGATGTCGGTGCCCTGGATCGAAGCGGCCCAGCGCAAGGGATTGATCGCGACCGTCAAGCACTACGCCGGGAACAATCAGGAGGGGACGGGGCCGGATGCCGATCAAGCCCGTCCGGGCAACGCGGCGGCGGTGGTCGGGGCCCTGGCGCCGATCGGGAACCGGACCCGGATCAACGCGCGGATCGACGAACGAACTCTGCATGAGCTCTATCTGCCGATGTTCGAGGCGGCGGTGAAGCGGGCGCGTGTCGGCGCGGTGATGTGCGCCTACAACAAGGTCAACGGCCCCTACGCGTGCGAAAGCAGGGCGTTGCTTGAGGGCATCCTGCGACGCCGGTGGGGATTTCGGGGAATGACGATCGCCGACTACGGCGCCGCGCACGACACAGGCCCCTCCCTGACCGGGGGTCTCGACCTCGAGCCGTGGCCCGCCCAGACCTACGGCCCGAGCGCGGTCGACAGTGCCCTGGCTGCGGGCGACGCGACCCTCGGTGACGTCAACTCCCGGGTCCGCAACTACCTGAGGGCTCTGTTCGCCGCCGGGGCGCTGGACCGCCCCGCCTTCGGCGGGACCATTGACGTGTGGGCCAACGCCCGCCGCTCGGAGCGGGTCGCCGAGGCCGGAATGACCCTGCTGAAGAACGACGGGGTCCTGCCGCTGCGTCGCAAAAGGCTCGACTCGATCGCCGTGATCGGCCCGGGCGCGGACAGGTTCGTCACCGGCGGCGGGTCCTCGGAGATCAACCCCTATTTCTCGAGGACTCCCTACGACGGGATCAGGCGCCTCGCCGGATCGGGCGTCGAGGTGACGACCGACGACGGCTCCGATCCGGCTCACGCGGCGGACCTCGCCAGAGGCGCCGATGTCGCGGTCCTCGTCGCGGCCTCCTACTCGACGGAAGGGGTCGATCGGACCTGCCTGACCCTTGAGTGCCCGCCTGCCTTCGGCGACCAGGACGCCCTGATCAAGGCGGTCGCGAAGGCAAACCCGGGCACGGTCGTGGTGATCGAGAGCGGCGGTCCGGTGCTGACCCCGTGGCGGCATCGCATCGGAGCGCTGCTCGAGGCCTGGTACCCCGGTTCGCGGGGAGGCGACGCGATCGCCCGGGTGCTGTTCGGCAGGACGGATGCCAGCGGCCGCCTGCCGGTCACCTTCCCGAGGCGGGAATCCGACATCCCCACCGCCGGCGACCCGGCCGCCTATCCGGGGGTCAACGACACCGTCAGCTACGACGAGGGTCTCTCGGTCGGCTACCGCCACTACCTGTCGAAAGGAATCAGCCCTGCCTACGCATTCGGGGCCGGTCTCTCCTACACGCGCTTCCACCTCTCCGGCCTTCGAGTGCACAGACGCCGGGGCAGCGGACCGGTGGTCAGCCTCGAGGTCGAGAACGTCGGTGGACGCGCCGGTGACGCGGTCCCCCAGCTCTACCTCTCGCTGCCCTCCCACCCCGGGGTGCCCCAGCCGCCGATCAAGCTGAGCGGATTCGGGCGGATCACCCTGGCGCCGGGGCGCTCCGGGCGAGTCCGGATCGCGCTGACCCGCAGGGCCTTCTCGTACTGGAGTGAGGCCGAGAATCGCTGGCGGCTGGTTCCCGGATGCGCCGAGGCCCTGGTCGGCACCTCCTCGGCGCGACTGCCGCTCCGCGCAGCGATCGACCTTCACGGGAGATGCGACCGCTCCTCCTGATCAAGCTGCGAGTGGCGTGGTTCCGCCTGCTGCTGGCGCTGTCCTTCGCGCGGAGGCCGACTTCCAGGCGGCCACCGCCGTCACGGCTCTGCCCTGACCGGCATGCCCGGAAGCCGGCGAACGCGACGTGCAATATTTCTTGCGGTGGCGTCCGCGCGAAGGAAGCATCCGGGTCAGGACAACCTGGCCCGGCTGTGGCGGCTGAGGGGCCGGGCCGGCCCCTTCGCCCGCCAGACCTTGCGGGCGACCGAGATAGCGCAGGGATGGAAGGGCGACCTGCGGGCGATCCGGGTGGCGTTCGCCGGCCAGCTCAGCGGTCGTGGCCGTGGCCCCGACGCCGCCCCGCGACCGGTATCGATGAAGGAGCTCGGAGGGGGGGAGCTGTTCGTCAGGCCCGGTACATCCGACCTGGTCAACGCCGCCGGCGATTACCTCGACCGCATACACCTGCCCCCGCCTGAGATCGCCCCTGCCGGGATCAGGCAGATCGTCGAGCTCGGCTGCAACACCGGCAGCGCCATGGCCAGCTTCGCGGTTCGCTATCCGCAGGCCTCGATCCTCGGGGTCGAGGCCGACCCGAGAAACGCCGCGCTCGCCCGCCGCAACGTCGCCCGTTTCGGCCCGAGGTGCGAGGTCGTCGAGGCCGGCATCTGGGACGAGGAGACAGAGCTGATCGTCGAGGGCGAGCAGGCCTTCGGTTACGCGCTTCGTCCGAGCCGACACGCCGACCCGCCGGGAGCCACCCGCGTTGCGGGAATGACGATCGACATGCTGCTCGACCGCTACATGCCTAGCGGGGAGATCGACTACCTCTATGTGACGATCGAGGGAGCTGAGTCGAGGGTCCTGCGCGCGGGCGGCAGCTGGCTCGATCGCGTCCGCTGCATCCGCCTCGACTGGGGAAGGGGCAGCGACCCCTGCCGTGACGAGCTCGAGAGTCACGGGTTCGAGACCCGGCTCGATCTCGAGGGCTCCGGGGTCTGGACTGTCGGCATCGCCCGCAGGTGAGCCCGGTGGGCGCAGGGTGCTGCAGCGAGGGTCCGCAGCCGTCATAATCGACGCCGGAGGGCAAGGTGAGGACTCGACTGACTCGGTGGTCCCGAAGCAAGGGTTTGCTGCTGGCGGCGCTGGCTGTGACGGCGGCCGCGTTCCCCTCCGCGGCAGCGGCCGGCGATCCAACGCCGCAGGACGCGGCGACCGCGTCGGGCGACAACCTCGTGCTCGACGACTTCAGCGCCCTCAGCATCCACGTCGACGCCCACAGTGGGCCTCTGGGGGAGAGCCCGGGCGGTTCCGCGTCGTTCAACGCTGGGGGACTACTCGACATCTCGGGGCCGGTCGATTGCCTCCACGTGATCGGCAATGTCGCGACCCTGACGATCTCCGGCCCGTTCGCAGATGCCCCCTACGACGGCTTCATCATCAAGCTGGTCGACAACGGCGGCGGGGGCCTCGACAAGTTCCAGTACTTCCCGACCTTCGACAACGTTCCCAGCCCGATCGACTGCCTCAGTGGCTCCCCGATCTATTTCGGCGGGCCCCTGATCGGCCGTGCCGTGGTCTCCGACGTGGCGTCGCCTCCACCGTCGACCATCTTCACCAGCCCTGCATCAGGGTCGAGCGGCGTAGCGCGCGCCACGCAGGTGATCGCGGCCTTCAACCACGCCATGAACAAGCCCTCAGCCGAGGCCGCTTTCTCGCTGCGACGCAACAACGGGGAGCTGGTGCGGGGCAGCTTCGGCTGGTACGGCAACGCCCTGATCTTCGCCCCGGCTGCTCCCCTAGCCGGCGGCGCAGGCTACACGGCGAGGGTCGGCACCGGAGCCGAGGACATCGTCGGCAAACACCTGCAATCCCCGACGACATGGCAGTTCACAACAGCGCCCCAGCCGCTGATCGCCGCGGTCGTCCCTGCCGAGAACGCCGGCGAGGTGCTGCCGAACGCCAACGTCGTTGTCGCATTCGATAAGGCGATGAGCAAGCCCTCGGCCGAGGCGGCCTTCTCGCTGAAGCGCACCAGCGACGGCTCGAGCGTCCCCGGCAGCTTCGGCTGGTACGGGAACGCGCTGATCTTCAACCCCGCCGCCGACCTCAACGGGGGCGGCCGTTACTCAGTCAGCGTCGCCACCACCGCCAAGGACCTGAGCGGTCATCCGTTGCCCGGCGCGAAGAGCTGGAGCTTCAACACCACCGACCGGCCGATCGTCGATCTCGTCCACCCGCCTGATGGGACGACCGGGGTGCCTCGAAGCTCTGTCGCGGTGGCTTTCTTCAACAAGACGATGGACAAGCCCTCCGCTCAGGTTGCCTTCTCGCTGAAGCGCACCAGCGACGGCTCTGGCGTCCCCGGCAGCTTCGGCTGGTACGGCAGGGCGCTGATCTTCAAGCCCAACTCGCCGCTCGCGGCGAACACGCTTTTCACCGCGAGCCTCAGCGCAGCGGCACGGGACCTCGGCGGCAGGACGCTGGCAAATCCGACCACCTGGCATTTCGCGACAGCGGGTTAGCCCGACCCAACCGACAGCAAATCACTGCTCCGAACCGTGCAGGGTTGCGAGAATCCGGCGCGGGGAAGGGCGGTCGCGGTGCTCGCAGAGGTAGACGCCCTGCCAGGCTCCCAGTGCCAGCGACCCACCGGAAACCGGGAGGGTCAGCGAAGGCCCGATCAGCACCGATTTGACGTGGGCCGGCATGTCGTCGGGCCCCTCGAGCGAGTGGCGCCAGGACGCGGGCTCCTCCCGCACGGCGTCGCTGAACCACGTCTCCAGGTCGGCTCGCACATCGGGGCTGGCGTTCTCGTTGAGCGCCAGCGAGGCGGAGGTGTGCTGGATCAGCAGGTGAAGCAGCCCGGTCTCGAGCTTGGCGATCTCCGGCAACCCGGAAGTGATCTCCTCGCCGATCAGATGAAAGCCACGCGGACGCGTCCGGAGCGTGATCTGCCGCTGGATCCACATCGACTCATCCTGGCAGCCGCAACCGAAAGCGCCACCTCGAAAGGAAAAACCCTGTTCGGTCGCTAGGCCCGGGAGATCCTCTCCAAGATGGAGGAGGTCGAGCGAGCGCACTCGCCGGATCAACCGCCGGGGCCCCGGTTAGCGTTCCGGCGCATCGCGAGTAACGCGTTCAAGTCGAATTCCCCAACAGCAGGAGTAGAGATGACATCGGTTCGACCAAATGGCATTCTCGCTGCGCTCGGTGTGATAGCCACCGCGGGGCTGCTCGCCACCGGTTGCGGGGGCAGCGACAGCGATTCGGCGAGCACTCTGAAGATGAGCATCTCTGAGCAGGGCAAGACCGCCAGCTTCAAGGTTCCGAAGTCGGCCGACGGCGGTCTAGTCGACGTCAAGATGACCAACTACGGGAAGGCGCCCCACGGAGTCCAGTTCATCCAGTACACGGGTGACCACACGATGCAGGACGTGCTGAAGCAGCTTGGGAGCAACAGCAACGTGATCCCCCCATGGGCGAAGCTGAACGGCGGGATCGGAAGCGTCGAGCCGGGGAAGACCGGGACCGCGACCATCGACCTCCCCCAGGGCAACTACGTCCTGGTCGATGCTGCGGCGCTCGGCGGCAGCAGCGGTCCGCCGGCCACGGCCGGGATCAAGCTCAGCGGCGGCTCCAGCGGCAGCCTTCCCGACACGGCGGCACAGGTCACCGCGGCGACCGCCGGCAAGGACAAGTACAAGTGGCACATCTCCGGGCTGAAGGCGGGCACCAATCGGGTCACCTTCGACAGCAAGGGAGAGGATGCGGTGCACCTGATCATCGCAGCCCCGGTAAAGGGCAAGGCGCCGCCGCTGAGCCAGATCAAAAAGGACCTCGCGAGCAACGGACCTCCGCCTCCCTACATCGACCCCTCGGGGGCGCAGAGCACCGCGATCCTCGACGGCGGATCGTCGCAGACGCTCTCGCTCGAACTGAAGAAGCCTGGGCAGTACATTTTCTTCTGCCCGCTCACCGATCGTGACGGCAAGGGCAAGTCTCACGATCAGGAAGGGCTGCTCTCGGTCGAGACCGTGAAGTAGGTGCTCAACGCCCCGCGGCCCACCGCGGAGGTGTTGCGAGGTTCCACCCCAGGGGTCCTGGCCGGGCCTACCGGGCTGGCCGAACATCGTCATTGCAAGCAACACTCACCATCAAGGAGCAAGCAATGACCCCCAAGACCAAGATCCGCAACACGATCGCGGCCCTCGCGGTGACCGTGACCGCCCTTTCCGGTTTCGCCGGGATAGCCGGCGCCGCGTCGCCCGCCCCGACCAAGGTCCTGATCGAGGCCGAGTCCGGCGGCTTCTTCGGGTACGTCAAGAGCCCAAAGCTCCGCTGCAAGTCCGAGCGCAAAGTCGTGCTCTTCAAGCAGCTCGGCTCCAAGCAGGACCCGCGCAACGACCAGCGTGTCGGCATGGACCTCGCTGAGGCCAACAACGACGGCTACATGTGGGACATGGGCAACCCGGGCCTGCACTCCGGCCGTTACTACGCCCGCGCCACCCGCACCTCGCACTGCCTGCCGGCGAACAGCGTCACGCTGCGCGCCCAGCCGTAGCGCGAACGGCCACTCGAGCCGAAATCACACCGCCCGGCGGCCTCACGGCCGCCGGGCGGTTGCATCGCAGGTGCGGGAGGGGAGGCTTGCTCTGGGCGCCTATGCCTGCGGAGCGATGTTCTGGTTGACCCGGAAGAGGTTGGCCGGGTCGTAGGTCGCCTTCACCTTGGCGAGGCGATCGTAGTTGTCTCGGTAGCTGGCCCGGACCCGCTCCTGGCCCTCGTCCATCATCATGTTGACGTAGGCGCCGCCCGCCGAGTACGGGTGCAGGGCCTCGAAATAGTCGATCGACCAGTTGCGGATCTCGCCCGCGTTCGCCGGATCGGAGTCGACCCCGGCGAACACCGCGCCCCAGTTCGCGTCCCGGTAGCCCCAGGCCGTGTCCGTCGGGGCCGGGTCGTGCGCCGCGCCGTCGATCGGGTACATGTGCATGGTCGACTGCAGGGTCGGCATCGCGGGCCCGAACTTGGCATGGACGTCGACCGCCTCGTCGGGAATCTCGTTGACGAAGTCGGCCCGCCAGTACCACTGGTCGCCCTTCGGGTAGAGCCCGTCGAAGGCGCTCTGCAGCGCCGGGTGCGGCATCGGCTGCACACCGTTCATCAGCGGCTCCGGGACCTCCTCGAGCAGCGGCGCCATCGCCTTGGCCGCGTCACTCTCCTCGCCGACGTAACACCAGACGACGCCGCACACCTTGCGAGTGTGGAGCTCCTCGGGGAACGGCGGCGCCGGGGGCACGGCGGTGTAGGCGAAGAACCCGTTCAGCTCGCGCGGGGCTGCCGGCAGGAACTCCCGGTAGGCCGAGAGGACCTCAGGGCCCTGCTCGACGGCCCAGAAGACGGGTCCGGCGATCACCGTGTCCACCTCATGCAGCTGGAACTGGAACGAGGTGACGACGCCGAAGTTGCCTCCGCCGCCGCGGATCGCCCAGAACAGGTCCGGGTGCTCGTCGGCGCTCGCCCGCACCTGCTCGCCGTTGGGCAGAACCACCTCTGCCTCGAGCAGATTGTCGATCGAGAGGCCGAACTTCCGGGTCAGGTGGCCGATGCCCCCGCCCAGGGTCAGGCCCCCGACCCCGGTGGTCGAGATGATCCCGCTCGGCGTCGCCAGGCCATGCTGATTTGTCGCGGCGTCGACCTCACCCCAGGTGCAGCCGCCGCCGACCCGGGCAGTGCGGGCCTCAGGGTCGACCTCGATCTGCTTGATCGGCGAGAGATCGATGACCACGCCGTCATCGCAGGTCCCCAGCCCGGCGCCGTTGTGACCGCCGCCGCGGACCGCGAGCAGCAGGTCGTGGTCGGCGGCGAAGCGGACCACCTTCGCGACCTCCCCGGCGTCGGCGCAGCGGGCGATCAGCGCCGGGCTCTTGTCGATCATCGCGTTGTAGACGGCTCGTGCCTCGTCATAGGCGTCGTCCTCCGGCCCGATCAGCCGGCCGTTGAAGCCGGCGAGCTCCTGGCGCGCCATCTGCGCGGGTGTGGTGACGGTGGTCATGCGTCCTCCTCCTGATCGGTGGTCGAAATCATCGGGATCGAACATAGATGAGGGGGTGTGCCCTGTCATGACTCGATTTGACCCACTTTTCTGGACCTCCACGCCGTGATTTGCGGGGCTAATGGTCAGAACTGACTATGGTCTGCGTGGAGCCCCGATGAAAGACCTGCCAGGTGCGCTGCGACTCACCTCGACCTACCCCTTCGTCGGGCGCTCGGTCGAGCTCGAAACGCTGCGATCGTTGGTGCCCCTGGCGCAGGGCGAGGGCCGCCGGGGGGCGCTTATCGGGGGGGAGCCGGGCTCTGGCAAGAGCCGCCTGGTGCGGGAGTTCGCCGGCGGCGCGGCCGAGGACGGCGCGCTCGTCCTCTACGGAGCCTGTGACGCCATCGTTCGCTCCCCCTACGGCCCGTTCGTCGAAGCGCTCGACCATCTCGTCAGGGTCGCCGAGCGGGACGACCTCCGGGAGGCGCTCGGGCCCGGCGGAGGAGAGTTGACCCGGCTGCTCCCCGAGCTGACCGCGAGGGTAGGCGATCTCGAGGCGCCGGTCGAGGCCGATCCCGACACCGAACGCCACCGCCTCCACACCGCGGTCACCGAGTTGCTCGTCGGCATCAGCCGCCGCCGCCCGCTCCTCGTCGTCCTCGAGGACGCCCACTGGGCGGACGCACCGACGCTGCTGCTGTTGCGCCACCTGACGCGTTCTGCCGGCCATGCACGAATGCTGCTTCTCGCGACCTTCCGCGACACCGAGTCCGAGCTACCGGAGGCATTCTCCGAGACGCTCGCCGACCTGCGCAGATCGGAGGATGTCGTCTGGCTGCAGCTTGCCGGCTTCTCGGGTGCGGAGATGAGCGAGTTCGTGCGGGCGGCTGCGGGGGGTGGCGCCGAGCAGGGGCTGCGGGAGCTGGCGGGGGCGATCAGTGACCTCACCGGCGGAAACGCCTTCCTCGTCTGCGAGCTGTGGCGCTCGCTGGTCGAGACCGGGGCGGTCGAGCTGAGTGGGGGAGAGATACGGCTCACCCGGCCGCTGGGCGAGCTGGGAACCCCGGAGGGGGTCCGCGAAGTGGTCAGCCAGCGCCTCTCCCGGCTCGCTCCGGCCACCTCCGACCTGCTCGAGCTGGCGGCGGTCGCGGGCAGCGAGTTCGAGCTGGGAACCGTGCGGAGGGCGTCGGAGCCCAACGGCGCGGAGCTGCCCGCGGCACTCGACGAAGCCGCGCGCAACGGGATGATCGAGGAGCTGCCGTCGTCCGCCCTCGCGTACCGCTTCACCCACGAGCTCGTGCGGCGGGCCCTCTATGACCGGCTCAGCGGCCTGCGCCGGGCGGAGCTCCACCTACGGGTTGGCGAGGCGCTCGAGCAAGGCGAGGAGCGTTCGGCCCGGGCGCTGGCCGACCTCGCCCACCACTTCGCCAGGGCGGCGTCTCTGGCAGGGCCCGACCGGGCGGTCACCTACGCGCTGCTGGCGGCGCGCGCGGCGACCGACGCGCTCGACTTCGACCAGGCCATCGAATGGATGCGCACGGCACTCGAGCTGCCGATCGAGGGCCGCCCGCAGCGGGCCGAGGTGCTGCTCGAGCTCGGCTCCGCCTGCCACCGCGGCGGCAAGGCCCGGGACGCAGTGGAGGCTTTCCGCTCGGCCGCGGAGATCGCCAGGGAGCTGGGAGACCCGGTGCTGCTAACGAGGGCCGCGATCGGCTACGAGGAGGCCAGCTGGCGGCCGGGGATGCACGAGGCGGGGGCGGCGGACCTGCTCGAGGAGGCGGCTGCGGCGCTCGGGGAGGAGAGCTCCGAGCTGCGCGTCGGTCTGCTCGGCGGGCTGGCGAGAGCGCTCGACTTCAAGGGCGAGCACGAGCGCGCCGCGGTGGTGCGCGCGAACACCGTTGCAATGGCCCGCAGCCTCGGTGATCAGTCCGGCCTTGCCACCGTACTTACCCGCTGCTACTGGTCGCGGGGCACTACCTCCCTGGGAGAGATTCTCGAGATGCTCACCGAGGCCAAGGAGCTGGGCGATTCGCTCGGCAACACGGAGATCCGCGCCGAGGCGATGGCATGGCGAGCTCCGACCTTCGTCGCCCTTGGCGACGTCGAGTCGGCGCGGCGCGAGGTCGCCGAGCTGCGGGAGTCTGCAGAGCAGACGGCACAGCCCTTCATGCTGCACATCGCCGAGCACTACGGCTCCGCGATCGCCCTCGGGGACGGGCGCCTGGAGGATGCTGACGCACTCGCGGCTCGTTCACAGGAATGGAGCCGGGTGCTCACCGGCAGGGACCCCTCCGGGACCTACGGGATCCAGATGTTCAGCGTGCGCCGCGAGCAGGGCCGCCTTGCCGAGCTGGCGCCGGTGATGAGGATCCTCGCCGCCGAGGCGCGGCGAGGGGGCCCCTGGCGGCCGGGTCTGATCTGCCTGCTGGTCGAGCTGGGGATGGAGGAGGAGGCGAGGCGAGAGCTGGGACGCCTGGCGGAGGAGGGTCTCGACCACCTCCGCGAGTCGCTTTGGCTGGCCTCGCTCACCTACCTGACCGACGTCAGCGCGGCACTCGGCGACGAGCGGGTGGCGGCCCTCGTTTACCCGGAGCTGGAGCCGCTGGCGGGAACGAACGTGATGATCGGCCACCTGGTGGCCTTCTACGGGGTGGCGGATCGCTACCTGGGGATGCTCGCCGCGACGCTGGGCGAGTGGGAGCGCGCCGAGGAGCACTTCGAGCGGGCGATGGAGCTGAACCGGCGGATGGGATCGGCGACCTGGCTCGCCCATAGCGCCTACGAGTACGGCCGGCTCCTTCTGAGGACCAAGCGCGGCGACCGGGCTCGAGCGTCGGCGCTCCTGGATGAGGCCGCCGGGCTGGCGGAGCGGATCGGGATGGCGACCCTGCTGGCCCGGACCAGGACGCTAGGCTCGGCCACCCGAACCGGCTTGCCCGACGGGCTCTCGGCACGCGAGGCGCAGGTCCTGCGACTCGTCGCCCGGGGGCTGAGCAACCGCGAGATCGGGACCGAGCTGCAGATCAGCGAGCACACCGCCGCCAACCACATCCGCAGCATCCTCCGCAAGACTGAGTGCTCAAACCGCACTGAGGCCGCCTCCTACGCGCACCGCCACGGCCTGATCGAAGTTTGAGGCCGCGCTAGGATTTGACTCAGATGCCCCTCTTCATGATCGAGCGGACCTTCGCCGAGCAGCTCGAGCTGAGCAGCGAAGACATCAACCTGATCGAGGAGGTCAACGCCGGGGAAGGGGTGCACTGGCTCTTTTCTTTTCTCAGCGCCGACCGCCGGCGCACCTACTGCCTCTACGAGGCGCCCTCTCCGGATGAGATCATCGCCGCGGCTCGGCGCGCCAAGGTGCCGGCCGACAAGGTCGTCGAGGTCGGCGCCGCAACGCCGGAGTTCTCGGACCGCCTCCAGGACTGGGCGGCCTCGCAGGCGAGGGCCTAGGCGCCTGCGGGGAGCTCAGAGCGCCGCGTAGACGGCATCGATCAGAGCCCGGTTGCGTCGGTTCTGCCAGCTCGGCCCGGCCAGGTTCATCGTGTAGGCGAAGGCGAGTCGCTGGTCGGGATCGGCGAATCCCACAGAGCCGCCGGCGCCGAAGTGGCCGAAGCCCCGCGGCCCGGTTCCCAGCTGCCGCTCCGCCTGGGTCAGCTGGAAGCCGAGACCGAACCGCGAGGGCCGGTCGAGGACGAAGTCCCGGCCGCGGGACTGCTCGGTGATCGCCGCCTCGATCGTCTCGCCACCGAGCAGGCGCACGCCGTCCACCGCCCCGCCGCAGGCGAGGGCGCTGTATATGCGTGCGATCCCCGCCGCGGTCGCATGGCCGTTGGTCGATGGCATCTCCGCGGCCCGCCAGGCCCGGGTGTTGACCGTGCCCAGCCCCGAGATGCCGGGAGGGTTGAAGTAGACGCTGCGAAGCAGCGCGCTGCGCTCGTCCTCCTCCGCGGATCCCATCCGGCTCGCCCCGGCTCCCTCGTCCGGCGCCCCGTCCCCAGCGGGGCCGGCTTCGAAGAGGTACTCGGCGACTCGGCCCTCGTCCTCGCAGGTGACGCCGAAGCTGAAATCGGCCCCCAGCGGCTCGGCGACCCGGCACAGAAACAGCTCCCCGAGGGTGGTGCCGCTGACCCGGCGGACGATCTCCCCGACCAGGAAGCCGAAGGTGTTGACGTGGTAGCCATGGGTGCTGCCTGGCTCCCACCAGGGCTCCTCCGCCGCGAGCGCTGCGGTCATCGTGCCCCACTCGTACATCGCCGACTCGGGCAGTGGGCGCCTGATCCCCGGCAGGCCGGACCGGTGCGAGAGCACCATCCTGGTGGTGATCTCCTCCTTGCCCTCGGCGTCGAAGCCCGGCCAGTATCTGGACACCGGCAGGTCGAGGTCTATCCGTCCGTCCTCGACCAGGATCAGCAGGCCGATCGCGGCCATCGCCTTGCCGACCGAGAAGACGTCGACCAGCGTGTTCCGGCGCCACCACCGCCGCCGCCGCCGGTCCGCCCAGCCGCCCCAGATGTCGACCACCGGCCGCCCCTCCAGAGAAACGGCGACGGCGGCCCCGACCTCGCCCCGGGAGCTGAAGTTCTCGGCCAGGGCCTCCCCGACCCCGGCGAAGCGTTGGTCGCAGCGGCCTTCGATCTCGGGCATCGCGCTCAGCCGGAGTGGTAGATGCCCCACGCCCAGTGGCTACATCGCCGCCGCGACGTGTGGCGCGTGAAGCAGCGGCCGTCGATGCGATCGACCTTGTACCGGGCCCACCAATCGGTGCCTCCCTTTTCCCGGAAACGGTGGGCGACCACCTTGGCGTAATAGAACTGCCTTCCCCTGACCCAGGCGGCGAAGCAGCGCACCGTAGTGGTGTTGACTCGCTCGCGGCAGCGGTAGCGCTTGCCTGAGCCCCGGCGATACCCGCGGACGCGGTGATACAGGGCGCGTTTCGCGTAGAGCTTGGCTGTCGCTCGGGGAAGGAACGGGGCCGAGCGAGAGGCGAGCGCGGGCCCAGGCTCCCCAGCCCGCACCTCCTGGGCCGCGCTTTCGCCCGCCTGGAGGCCGCTGAGCAGCGCCACTGCCGCGGCCAGGCCAAGAGGTTTCATCGAGCCCCAATGTCCAATCGCCATGCCTCGATCTGGACTATGGCACGGATTCGGGGATCCGCCCGCGGACGAATTTGGGCCTTGACCCGGGCCCCCGAGCGGAAGGTAGGCTTGCGCCGTGGAGATCTCGGCCACAAGCTGTGGTGACAGCGCGAGGCGCTGGGTCGTCCTGATCGCACTCTTGGCCGCGGCCGTAACCGTGTTCGCGCTGACTGCGCCCTCGGCGTCTGCCCAGGGATGCAGCAACGCCCGCAAGGCGAAGAACGTCCGGGCGTTCGGCGTCGGCTGTCGTCAGGCTAAGAGGGTGATCGCCGAGGACGTCAGCAGGCCTAAGTGCAGGAACCGCTGCACCTTTCGCAAGGTCGGCCACATGTGGTCCTGCGAGCAGCGGCCGTCAGGGCTCAATTCATGCGAGACCCATGTCGGCACGAAGCGCTACACCGTGACCTTCGACTACACCGGCGCGAAGCACCACCACGCGGCCCGCAGGCGCATCTAATCGAGAGTTTAGCTTTGCCCCCTTCTCCCCGGACTGGTGGCCGCGGCGCTAAGCCGACCTCCGGGAGCGTGGCGGTCTCGCCACCTGGGTGTTGGACACCCAGGGATGCCTTGCCACGGATGCACTCGTCCTGTTGACTTGGCTCCGTGCCGGTTGTTTTCAGGGAATTCCCGGGTCGCTCGCGCGCCAGGGTGGCGGCGCTGTCCGCGATCGCCGCTGTCTCGGTCCTGGTGGCCCTGGCCGGCCCCGCGCTCGGCGCGGAGCCGGATCAGCTGAGCATCGAGTCGCTCTCCTCGCGGCCCGACATGGTCAGTGACGGCGATGCCCTGGTCGAAGTGAATGTCCCGGCCAGCGTCGATCCGGGCGGACTGACAGTCACCGTCGACGGGGTGAACCGAACCGCCGGCTTCACCCCGGTCGGGGGCGACTCCCGGCGTCTGCGATCGCTGGTCGACCACCTCAGTCCGGGCCCCAACACGGTCAGGGCGACGCTGCCCGGGCAGCCGGCTGCGAGCCTCTTCCTGGTGGACCACCCGCGCCAGGGGCCGATCTTCTCCGGGCCGCAGCAGACTCCCTATGTCTGCACGACGGCAAGCGGAGGACTCGGAGCGCCAACCGACAGCAGCACCTGCGCGGCGGCGACTCAGGTGTCCTACTACTACATGGGAAACGACGGGGCGTTCCATCCCCTCGCCGATCCGGCGAGCCACCCAGCGGACCTGGCGCAGACCACCACCCGGGACGGCCAGACGGTCGACTACGTGGTCAGGCTCGAGTCGGGGGTGATCGACCGCTCGATCTACCGCTGGGCGGTGCTGGCGCCGGGTGGTCACATGGCCGAGGGCTGGAACCACCGGCTCATTTACTTCTACGGCGGGGGTTGCTCCGCCGGTCACCAGCAGGGGACGGCGAGCACCAAAAGCGTCCTCGACGACAGGATGCTCTCACGCGGGTACTCGGTGGTCGGCTCGAGCCTCAACGTCCTCAACACGGCATGCAACGACGTGCTCTCGGCCGAAGCGACCTCGATGATCAAGGAGCACGTGATCGAGAGCCTCGGCGAGCCGCCGGCCTGGACCATGGGCTGGGGCAGCTCCGGCGGCTCGGTCCAGGTGCAGATGATCGCTCAGAATTATCCGGGTCTCCTCGATGGAATCGTCCCCGGGGCGAGCTTTCCCGACAACTCTTCCTCCGACTACCCGGACTGCAGGCTGCTGGCGAGTTACTTCGGCACGTCCCAGGGCGCGGCGCTGACCAACTCGCAGCGCAACTCGATCACCGGGCTGAGCGACCCCAACGGGTGCAACGCGCTTAGCGCCGGCGCCGACGTAGTGCACGCAAGCGAGGGGTGCATCGAGAGCGTCGTCGGAGTGGCGAACATCTTCGACCCGGTGACCAACCCCGGTGGTGCCCGCTGCACGATCTGGGACAGCATGGTGAACGTCTACGGCACCGATCCGGCCACCGGTTACGCTCGGCGCACCCTCGACAACGTTGGAGTCCAGTACGGCCTGAAGGCGCTCCAGGAGGGCGCGATCAGTGTCGATCAGTACCTCGAGCTGAACGAGGGCATCGGGGGATTTGACGACAACGGCGACCCGCGGCCGCAGCGATCGGTGGCCGACCCGACCGCCCTGGCTATCGCCTACCGCACCGGGCGCATCAACCAGGGAACCGGCGGCTACCCCGGATGTTCCCGTGGTGGACATCCGCAGCTATACGGACAACGAGGTCAACGTCCACCAGTACCTCAACACCTATCGGATGCGCGCCCGCCTCGACCGCTTCGTCGGCGACCACGACAACCAGGTGATGCTCCGGGCCAAGGGTGGCACCAACGTCAACCGGATGCAGGACACCGCGATCGACACCATGGGTGCCTGGCTTGACGACATCGACGCCGACACCTCGGTTCTGCCGCTGAGCCAGAAGGTCGTCGCCGACAAACCCCCCAACGCGGTCGATGCCTGCTGGATCGGCGGCACCCGGATCGACGAGCCGGCTTCCCTGACCGGCACCGGACCTTGCTCCGCCACCTATCCCGCCCACAGCCTTCCCGCCAACCAGGCAGGCAAGCCGGTGGACTCGATCGTTGCCAAGTGCCGTCTGGCGCCGATCGATTTCGGCGATTATCCGGGGATGACGCCGGCCCAGCGGAGCAGGCTGCAGTCGATATTCCCCGGGGGAGCCTGCGACTGGACCAAATCCGGTGTCGCCGAGCAACCTCTAGCCGGGACCTGGCGCACCTTCGCGGGCGGAACGGCTTCCGACACGACGCCCCCCGAAACGGCGATCTCCTCGAGTCCGGCTGCGACAGTCGGCGCCGGCCCCGTCCGCTTCGGCTTCTCCGGCGACGAGATGGGGGTCAGCTTCGAGTGCAGCCTCGACGGCGCAGCCTTCTCGGCATGCGACTCGCCGCCCCGCTTCGACGGCCTCGGCGTGGGTCCTCACACCTTCAGGGTGCGGGCGATCGACCCGGCCGGCAATGTCGATCCGACGCCCGCGAACTCGAGCTTCACGATCACCGCACAGCCCCCTGCGATCGCCTTCGTCAGCCCGATCGCGGGTGCGACCCAGATCCAGCGGACCTCACCGATCGTCGCCGGGTTCAACCGGGCGATGAGCAAGCCGGCCACCGAAGCCGCCTTCTCGCTGAAGCGGACCAGCGACGGCGCCCCGGTCAGCGGCAGCTTCGGCTGGTACGGAAACGCCCTGATCTTCCAGCCGAGCAAGCCCCTGACGAGCGGGACCGGTTACACGGCGAACGTCGGGACCGGCGCGCAGGACTCCAACGGAGTCCACCTCGGCCCCCCGAAGAGCTGGCAGTTCACGACCGCGACGCAGCCCCTGATCGCGGCCGTGGTCCCTGCCGAGGACGCCACCGAGGTGCTGCCGAACGCGACATTCGTGGTCGCCTTCGACACCGCGATGGACAAGCCCTCGGCGGAGGCGGCCTTCTCGCTGAAGCGGGTCAGCGACGGCGCCCCGGTCAGCGGGAGCTTCGGCTGGTACGGGAACGCGCTCCTCTTCCAGCCGGGCACCCGACTGGCCGGTGGAACCCAGTACGTGGCCTCTGTCTCCACCGCGGCGCGGGATGCGACCGGTCACCCGTTGCCGGCGGCGAAGACCTGGAAGCTGACGATCACCGATCGCCCGATCGCCGACGTCCTCTATCCATCCGACGGGGCGGCCGGGGTATCGCGCAGCTCGATCACGCTCGTCACTTTCAACAAGCCGATGGACAAGCCATCCACCGAAGCCGCGTTCACCCTACGGCGCAGCAGCGACGGCGCACCCGTCAGCGGCAGCCTCGCCTGGTGGGGCAACATCCTCATCTTCATTCCTTGCTCCGAGCTGGGCCCGAACACTCAATACACAGCAGCGATCGGTGCGGGCGCCCGCGACCCCGCCGGCCGGGCACTCGCGAACCCGACCAGCTGGCGGTACACCACCGGCGGTTAGCCGGCGCTCGGCAGGATTTCCCCTAACAGGCCGTGGCTCTCCCCGGGAAGGCCCGAGGTTGTCGATCAGCAGTGCGCCTTCGGCGCCGCCGAAGTGGTGCAGCGCCCGGACAATTCCCCAGCGGAGTTGAGCGGCCCGCGCCGGGCAAAGCGGCGCAGATCGCAACCCCAATCGGTCGGCGGCCGGCATCTCCGGCGAGCGGGCGGAAAATAGGGGAAGTGGCGGGCGCGGGCTCACCTACTTCCAGGTGACCGCCCAATCCGCCGCCCGGCTCGGCCCCGCCGGGAGGCGGAAGCGCACCAGGCCGCCGCCAAGGCGATGGGGAACGGGATGGCCGTCCGCCCAGGCCCTGACCGCTGCGCCGCGGGGCACGCCGCCGACGCTGAGCGCGAGCCGAGCGTGCGAGGAGACCCGCAGGTAGCCCCGGATGCGGCCTTCGGTGCGCTCGACCCCCACCCGCGGCAGGCGCAGCGAGAAATGGTCCAGGTGCGGGATGATCCGGAATCCGCTCTGGGTCGCCGTTACCCCGGCGAGGTTGACGGCGTCCATCACCATCCAGGTCGGCTGCTCGGTGATCTGCCCGGCGTAGTCGGAGTAGAGGCCGACCCCGCAGTTGGCCGGGCGGCTTGCGTAGAAGGCGTTGCAGGCATCGTCGACGGACACCGTCCCGTCCCAGTGCCGGGGGAAGGTGCTGGCATGGGCGGCGAGGGTGTTGCGTGTGTACTCGCTCCAGGCGTATCGGCGCGCGCCGGGGACGGTGCCGTCGAGGCTGCCCAGGGCCCAGGTCAGCCAGCCGTTGACGTCGTACCAGACGCCCCCCACATACTGGGAGGCGCCGTCGAAACCGACGTAGGTCGGGGGCTCGGTGACCCCGGGATCGGCCGCCGCGGGGGACTGGGCAGAGCCGATCTTCGCCGGGCCGCCGAGTGCCGCGGGCGCCTCGATCCCGGTGAGGAACCGGCGGATGTTGACGATCAGCTTCCGTGCTTGCGACCGGCTCGGGAGCCCGGCGAGGATCGCCCACGGCTGTGGCTCGCCGAAGATCGCGCCGCTGCCGATCGGGGCTCCGGCGGCCGTGTAGCCACGGATGTACCAGCCTCCGGTCCACCCGTCCCTGACCGTCGTCCGCAGCTCGGCGGCACGGTTTCGAAGCTTCGCCGCGAAGGCGCGATCGCCGCGCAGCTCGGCGAGCTCGGCCAGACGCGGATAGGCGTAGGCGAGTTGGGCGGGGACCAGCATCGACTCGTTCATGTGCAGGAAGATCGCCGAGAAGTCCGACCAGTCGCCGTTGCCGCCGGCCAGATAACCGCCGTGGGGGCCGCGCAGCGACTCCTGGTGGGCGAAGGCGATCTTCAGATGGCGCCAGACGCTGACCCGCCGGTCGCTGTCGCTGAACGGCAGCCGCTCGGAGAAGAAGCGGGTATCGCGGGAGCCGAGCCCGTACTCGGCGGCCGCCATCAGCAGCCAGAAGTCGAGGTCGTCGGAGTTTTCGATCAGGTCATAAGGCCGGCAGAGAGGGACGCTGCCGTAGGGGGTCTCGCCGCTGGCCTGCGATTGCAGTTCCACCGAGTACCTGAGGATCTCTCGTGCCATCCCCGGGTCGGCGTAGACCATCGGCAGCAGGTAGTGCAGCCAGCTGCGGGAGCCGAGATTGGCGCCGCCGCTGTACTGGTAGTAACCGCCCTGGGTGACGGTGTGATGACCGCACGCCTCCTCGTAGACGGAAGCCGCCCGCAGCAGGTAGGCGTCCCACTGCACCTCACGGGCGACCCAGGCCCTGCCGCGGCCGAAGTCAGCCTTCGGGACCCACGCCGACCAGCGCCGCTCGCTGGCGGCGAACGGATGGCGGGCGTTGCGGTAGCGCCGGACCAGGGCGGGAATCTGGCCGGGGTGGGCCATCCCGTATGCGTAGCGCAGCGTCACCGATTGGCCGGGGGCGAGGCGCAGCGGCGTGCGGAAGGCGAAGAGCGCCTCGCCGCCGGCGCCGCTCGGCGAGGCGGGTGCGATCGACCCGCTGAGCCGATCGGCGGCCACCTCGGCGGGCGCGCCTCTGGTTCCCGCGCCGAAGAAGGCGGGCGCCGAGGTCTCGTATCCGGAGACCGGCCCGCGAAGGCCGGCGGCGAAGATGCTCAGCGGGCGATCGTCCCCCTGCTCACCGGAAGCCTGGGGCACGCTCAGGGTCTTGCGGGCCGGCGCCCAGCGCGGTGAGCCAAGGCCGCGATAGGCATGGTCGTACTGGTCGTAGGGGTTGACGTCCCAGTACTCGAACCAGGAGACGTCGCGGGTTCGAGCCGACCTGTTGTGGATCGTCACGTCGTGCAGCAGCAACGGGTCGTCCCCGAAGGGCGCATAGACGACCTCGCGGACGCCGAGGCGGTCGGATCGCAGGCTTCGCTCGTAGTAGCCGGCGCCGAAGTGGCGCGAGGTGGACGCGCCCCGCGGCCGGTCGAGGTAGAGGGTGCTGAGTACCTTGCCGCCCGCGTTCAGGTAGCCGTAGCCGCCCGCGAAATGGCGAGCGCCGGGTTCGAAGCGGTTTGCCCACTGGGCGAGCCGGTCCTGGCTCCAGAGCTGCGTGTATCCATGGTTGTAGGCGGCGGCGACGATGTGGTCGTTGCCGAGCTCGTGCTGTGCCGCCGTGTCGCCGTCGAGCTCGGGCTGGCGGGCCCATCGGACCCTTTGCTCATCGATCCGGTAGCGGAAGGCGGGCAGCCCGAAGCGGTCAACGCTCCAGCGGCCGAAGGCGCCGCTGCCATAGGACGAGGCGACATCGGCCGGGCTTCGGTCCGCGGAGAGGGGGGCCGGCGCCGCAACCGCCTGCGCCGGCGCGAGCGTGATCGCCAGCGCGACCAAGGCCAGCCTCACCGACCGCCCCCCTCCCGATCGCCCGATCATCGCCATCGAGGAAACCTTAACCGCCCCTCGGGTCCCTAATGTTGGCCAGCCAGCCAGTAGTAGTATCCGGCCCGGTCCGGGCGGCGAATCTGCGAGCTATGGAGGTCGATGTGAACTCACCTGGCGATCTGAAGGAGGACCTGAGCAAGGTGCAGGTGACCGAGCGCGAGCACTGGCTCGACGGACCGCCGCACGAGCTGTTCCGCGAGATGCGCGGGGGATGTCCCGTCCACTGGACCAGCCGGATCAGCGAGTACCCCGAGGAATCCGGCTACTGGTCGGTGACCCGCGCCGACGACATCCACACGGTCAGCCGCGATTGGAAGACCTACTCATCGGAGCTGGGAGGCGTCACGGCAATCAATGCCGGCTTCCCGATCGAGCTCAGCCGGGCGATGTTCATCGGCATGGACCCGCCCAAGCACGATCGGCTCAAGGCGCTTTTCCAGGCCGGCTTCACGCCGAAGCGGATCGCCGCACATGAGGAGGAGATCCGCGAGATCGTCACCGACGTCCTCGACCGGATCGAGGGCCGCGAGACCTGCGACCTGGTCAACGACGTCGCCCAGCCGGCCGTCTCGCGGGTGATCGGAAACTTCATGGGTATCCCGCCCGAAGACGACGAGGTCTGGGCGAACCTGATGAACTCGGCGCTCGCGGCCGGCGACCCGGATCTCAATCCCGCCGGGATCCAGGGGGTGCTCGAGCACGACATTCCCGAGATCTTCGCTCGTTGCGGCCGGATGATCGCCGCCAGGCGCGAGCAGCCGACCGACGATCTGACCAGCGCCTTGGTCCACGCCGAGATCGACGGCGAGAAGCTCGAGGAGCACGAGATCGTCATGGGGTTTTTCCTGCTCGTCGCGGCCGGCAACGACAGCACCAAGGCGACCTACTGCAGCGGGATGCGCGCCTTGATGGAGCACCCCGAGCAGCGCCGCGCCCTGCTCGACGATCCTTCGCTGGTCCCGAGCGCGGTCGAGGAGTCGCTGCGGATGTATCCCGCCTTCGCCCACTTCCGCCGCACGGCGACCTGCGACACCGAGCTCGCCGGTCAGAAGATCCGCGAGGGCGAGAAGGTGATCATGTGGTACGTGTCCTCGAACCGTGACGAGTCGCGCTACGAGGACCCCGACCGCTTCGACGTGAGCCGCAACCCCGAGCACCAGGCCTTCGGGGCGGGCGGTCGCCACTTCTGCCTGGGCACGGCGCTTGCACGGCTCGAGCTGCAGATCCTCTTCGAGGAGACGCTCGCCCGCTACCCGCGAATGGAGATGGCGGGCCGGCCGACGGTCGTCGAGTCCGCCTTCATAAACCAGCTGAAGACGCTGCCGGTGCGGCTCGGCGGCTGAGCCGGTCCGCGTCGAATAGGACGCCGGCCTGAGCGCCGATCTGGAAGCATGAGGGGCGGAGAGAGCTTGTCTTCCCGTCTCCTGCCAAGCGCACTCATCGTGGCCGCAATCGCCGGCACCCTGGCGCAGCCGGGCGTCGCCGGAGCCTCGCCGTACATTCAGGCCCATCGCGGCGGGGCGATTGTCAAGGGCCAGTCCGACCTACCCGGAGAACACGATGCCGGCCTTCCGCCGCGCGGCGCGTCAGGGCTTCGTGCTCGAGCTCGACGTGAAGCTGACCGCCGACCGCGTGCCGGTCGTCTTCCACGACGCCACCCTCGATCGAGTCACGCCCTGCACCGGTCTTCTGGCCGACCGCACTCTGGCCCAGCTTCGCGGCTGCAAACTCGACGTGCTCGGCGCCGAGGATCACCTCCGCCACCTGCCGAGCGGCGATCGCCGGCGGGCGCCGATCCCGATGCTCTCCGCGGTGCTGCGGCTGCTGCGGAGGACCGGGGCATCGGCGAACATTGAGATCAAGAACATCCCCACCGATGCAGATTTCGACGCGACCTCGCAATTCGCGACCACGGTCGCAGACGCGATAAACGGCAGTGGTGTCCCCTCCGATCAGCTGATCGTCCAGAGCTTCTGGCCCCCCAACCTGACCGTCGCTCAGCAGCGGCTGCCTAACGTCAACAAGTCGTTCCTCAGCATCGGGGCCGCCAACGCGGCCGGCATCGGCCTGGCCCACGCCAACGGCTTTCAGTGGGTCTCGCCGCAGTGGCCGATCTCCCAGGAGTACGTCTCCGAGGCGCACTCTCAGGGCCTGCGGGTCGTTCCCTATACGGTCGATCAGGCGGCGGATATGAAGGCCGCATTCGATCTCGGCGTCGATGCCCTGATCACCAATGATCCGACCACCGCCCGCCGGGTCTTCGCGCGCGCCCAGGGACCCCCGCCGCGCATCCCGGCGCCCCCGACCGCCTCGCAATGCCGGCGGGTGGCCGCCTCGCGCAGTCTGCCGCCGATCCGCGCCTTCGACCCGGCCCCGGGAGCCCCGCGCGTTTTCGCGATGCAGTTCAAGCAGGATCCGCGCCGCGTCCGGACCTACGGCTCCTTCCGGCGAGCGATCGAGTGCATGATCCGCCGCTACGTCCTTCCCTATGAGGTGAAGGGCAGGCCCAACGTCGTCGCCTTCAACGAGGACGTCGGATTGATGACCCTGGCGACCGGCTCCCGGGGGGCCTCGGCCCGGAAGATCGCCGCTGGGCCGGACCCGCCGGCGGCCTGCGCCGGCTCACCGCCGCCCTGCGCGGCGCTGCTTGCGGCGCTCTCCGCGGGCAGCGCGTATGCCGGCCCGGGCGCCGCCTATCAGACCCGCTTCCCGGGCGTTCCGGGGCTGGCCGCTCCCTTCCTCTCCGCAACCGACACCTTCGCGCGGGGTTGGATGCAGGTCTTTTCCGACATGGCCCGCCGCTATGGGGTCTACTTGCTGGGCTCAAACGACCAGGCGCCGTTCCGCGAGTCGCGCGATCCCGCCGAGATCGAAACCTTCCGCGATCCGGACCAGCCGAAGCCCGACAGCGTCTTCGTCGCCACCGCCCCGCAGGTCTACAACCAGGCCTTCCTCTGGGCCCCGCGCTACGTCCGCCGGGAGGGGCCGCTGCCGCTGCGAAACGTCGTCGCGGAGAACCGCAAGGTGCCGCTGACGCCGATCGAGCAGTCCCTGTCGCTCACCCCGGGACCGGCGAGCGGCGCCGATGCGATCGCCAACCTCCGCCCCTATCGGCTTCGGCACAGCCGGGCGCGGATGGCCTTCGCGACCAGCCTGCCGGCCTTCACCTACGGGTACGCCCTGGGAATGAAGCCGCCCGCTCTCGACCCGTGCTCGGACGTCTCCACCTATTACATGCCCTGCCTGGAGCGGCTCGGCGCGAACCTGGTGATACAGGACGAGGCCAACCCCGGCGCCTGGGCCGGAACCGGCGGGCAGGGGGCGTGGCAGCCACTTGAGTGGATGGGCTCGACCTGGCGTGCGAGTGCCGATCCGACCGTCTCCTTCGACTACAACGTCACCCCCCACCTGGTCGGCAACCTCGCCGACCTAGCCTTCGACGGTCAGACCGCGATCACCCAGCGGGGCCTGCGCGGGCCGCGGCGCTGCACCTACATCGGCAACCGGCGCGCCCTGCCGACCGACCCGCCACAGTTCCACCGCTACGCGGGGCGCAAACGCCAGTTCCTGGCGATCGCTCCCTGGGTGCGGCCGGACGGGGCGCGCGCCGATCTGCAGAGGACCGCCGACCGGCTCAGCGGCTACTCGGGCAGCAAGATCGAGAATGACTATCTGGAGACGGCGGTGATCGCCGATCTACCGTTCCCCCGGGACCGCAGGCGACCAAACTGCCTCGGGGTCCGGGGCCGCCGCTAGGCCCTCTGCCTCAGGTCGGGACGACCTCTAGCTCCCGTGGCCTGCCCGTTGCCGATGGTGCTTGACGAAGCGCAAGCACTGCCTTCTTGCTCCTGAAGCCGATATCGCAGCCAACCGCCGTGGCGGCACTGCCTGCGCGTGGTCGGCAGCGCAGGCGCGTCGGAGACCACCGCCCTGCCGATCAGCGCCCCCCGAACCAATCCAGCGCGCCGAGCTTGCAGTCGATCGGATCGGGGAACTCAGGGTCAGCCGGCCAGTACTGGAAGACGTCGCGGCCGGAGCCGCCGTTGTCCACGATCCTGAGGCTGAAGCCGAGGATGCCGGGCAGATTGGCAAAGGGCCCCTGGACCGTGAGCACGGCGACGTTGCCGTTGACGTTGAGGCAGGAGACCGGCCCGGTGATCGGCAGGATCCCGCCGGGGTTGAAGGACGCGGTGCCGCTCGGGTTCTCGCCCGAGGGACCGCTGGAGGCGTCGACCTCGATCTCAAGGGCGCTGAAATCGTCGGTGATCAGGTTGTTCCCGCTGGCGGTGACGGTGTCGCGCAGCGCCGAGCCCCGCCGCTGCTTCGCCGAAGCCGGTGAGGCGAGCAGGATGAGGGCGAGGATCAGCGCGAAGCCGGGGGCGATCCGGCGAGCCGCAGCCGAGCGGATCAATCGGCAGCCTCCCCATTGCGGAGAGTTTCGCACACATTCGCTCGGAGCTCGCAGGACTAATGACCTCCTAATGGTTTGCTAATCTTCCGGCCAGTTCAAATCCTGCTGAGTCCCCGCCAGCTCTTGGCTGCGGGGGACGGGGGACCCAATTGTTGGGGCGAATCGCGGCCGTAGCGTCGCGTAGCGCTAGCTCTTCAGCGCGAGCCCGTCAGCTAACCCCGGAAGCGACGAGAGCGGAGCGTGATGAGTTTCAAACCTTCCCTGGCGAACCATCGTTCCTGGCTGTGCGCGGTCGCGATCGCGGCGCTTGCCCTGCTGGCTACCGCGGCGATCGGCGCGGGCGCGGCGGGCGCGTCCAGCGGCGGCGTAGGCACCGGAGGGGGCGGCAGCCCACTCGGCGAGCAAGCGCCTCGCCGACCGCTATGACCGGATCTGGTTCGGCTTCCCGCGCAGCGCCAGGCGATGGGCGCACCGGACAAGTCGAGTGCGAGTCCGGCAGCAACCCGCGCGCGATCGGAGGCGGAGGCATCTATCGCGGAGCATTCCAGTTCCTCAAATCGACCTGGCGGAGCTCACCGAAGAGCCCGGGCGGGGACCCGATCACCTACTCCTACCGCACCCAGGGCGTGGTCGCCGTACTGCTGAAGCGCCGCGACGGCGCCGGCCACTGGCCGGTCTGCGGCTAGGCGGGGCCGGCCGCGGCCTTCTCGAGGCGCTCCGCGAGCCGGTTCATCCCCAGCCCGCGGGCCGCGGCCGCCGCGCCGCGCCAGTCGGTCGGCCGGTCCGCGGGGAGCTCCACCTCGGCGTCCTGCAGGGTCGCGATCCGCTTGAAGGCGAGCAGCTCATCGCGTGAGCCGAGCAGCGAGGTCCGCAGGCGCTGCCGGGTCTCGCTCACAGCCGCATCGAGCACCGCTTCCAGGGAGCCGTGGCGGCTGAGCAGCTCGGCGGCCGTCTTCTCCCCGACCCCCTTCGCTCCCGGGATGCCGTCGGAGGGGTCGCCGCGCAGGGCGATGAAGTCGGGCACCAGCTCGGGCCCGATCCCGTAGCGGCGACGCACCTCAGCCGGGTTCACGACCTCGGCGCCGCGCCCACCGGTCCGCACGTAGAGGACGTTGACCCGCTCGCTCGCGCACTGATACATGTCGCGATCTCCGGTCAGCAGCAGGGCTCTTCCTCCGGCCTCGCTCTCGCGCTCGGCGAAGGAGCCGAGCAGGTCGTCGGCCTCGAGCGAGTCATGGTCGGCGATCGTCCAGCCGAAGGCGCGGAAGAAGTCATGGCTGGCGGCGAACTGCGGCGCCAGCTCCTCCGGCACCGCTTCGCGCTCGGCGTGGTAGCGGGGAACAGCTCGACCCGGTAGGTGGCGGCGTCGGGGCCGAAGCAGAGGACGACGGCACGCGGGGAGTGAGCCTCGACCTCCCGCAGGATCAGGTTGGCCGCTCCCAGCAGGGCGTTGACAGGCTGGTCGTCGCTGCCGCGGATCGAGCGAGGCAGCGCGTAGAAGGCGCGGAACAGCATCGAGGGGGCGTCGACTGCGAGGAGCGGGCCGGGCACCCGCCCACCGTAGCGACACGGCTATCGTGGCCGGCGATGTCCTCGGACCAGATCTTCACCATGAACCGGGTCTCGCGCACCCACCCGCCCGGCAAGGAGGTGCTCAGCGACATCTCGCTCGAGCTTCCTGCCGGGGGCGAAGATCGGCGTGCTCGGCTACAACGGCGCCGGGAAGTCGACCCTGCTGCGGATCATGGCCGGGACCGATACCGAGTTCCGCGGGGAGGCCCAGCTTCGTCCGGGGGCGACGGTCGGCATGCTCGAGCAGGAGCCCGAGCTCGACGAGGCCAAGGACGTCAAGGGGAACGTCGAGGACGGGGTGCGGGAGCTGCGGGACCTGCTCGACCGCTTCAACGAGCTGGCGGCCAACTACTCGGAGGAGACCGCGGAGGAGTTCGCCCTCCTGCAGGACCGGATCGACGCGGCCGACGCCTGGAACCTGGAGACGTTGCTGGAGACCGCCATGGACGCCCTGCGGCTGCCCCCCGCGGACGCCGAGGTCGGCAGGCTCTCGGGCGGTGAGCGCCGTCGCGTGGCGCTCTGCCGGCTGCTGCTCGCGGCCCCCGACCTGCTGCTGCTCGATGAGCCGACCAACCACCTCGACGCCGAATCGGTCGCCTGGCTCGAGCGCCATCTCGAGGAGTACAAGGGCACGGTGGTCGCGGTGACCCACGACCGCTACTTCCTCGACAACGTCGCCGGCTGGATCCTCGAGCTCGATCGGGGGCGCGGCATCCCCTTCCGCGGCAACTACTCCTCCTGGCTCGAGCAGAAGCAGGAGCGTCTCGCGCAGGAAGAGCGCAGGCAGACGGCGCGCCAGCGGACGATCGCGGCGGAGCTCGAGTGGGTCCGCGAGAATCCCAAGGGCCGGCGGAAGAAGTCGAAGGCGCGTCTCGCCCGCTACGAGGCGCTGCTCGCCGAGGAGCAGGCGGTAAAGCTCGAGGATGTGCAGATCCACATCCCGGCTGGCCCGCGCCTCGGCAAGGTCGTGATCGAGGCCGAGGGGCTGCGCAAGGGCTTCGGCGAGAAGCTGCTGATCGAGGATCTCTCCTTCTCGCTGCCGCCGGCGGGGATCATCGGGGTGCTCGGCCCGAACGGTGCCGGAAAGACGACGCTCTTCCGGATGATCGTCGGCGAGGAGCAGCCCGACGGCGGCGAGCTGCGGTTGGGGGAGACGGTGGAGCTCGCCTACGTCGACCAGTCGCGCGACGCCCTCGACCCCTCGAAAAGCGTCTGGGAGGAGATCTCGGGAAGCGAGGACGAGATCAAGGTCGGTGAGAGGTGGATGAACTCCCGCGCCTACGTCGCAGGCTTCAACTTCAAGGGCTCAGACCAGCAGCGCGAGGTCGGGACGCTCTCGGGGGGCGAGCGCAACCGGGTCCACCTGGCGAAGCTGCTGCGCTCGGGCGGCAACCTGCTGCTCCTCGACGAGCCCACCAACGACCTCGACGTCGACACCCTCAGGGCTCTCGAGGAGGCGCTGCTGGCCTTCGCCGGCTGCGCCGTGGTGATCTCGCACGATCGCTGGTTCCTCGACCGGGTGGCGACCCACGTGCTCGCCTTCGAGGGGGACTCGCAGGTCGAGTGGTTCGAGGGGAACTTCGAGGCCTACGAGGAGAGCCGCCGCCGGCGGCTCGGCGCGGAAGCCGATCAGCCCCACCGGATCGCCTACAAGCGACTCGTCTCCCGCGCCTAGCCGGATCTGCGCTTCGCCGCCTCAGGCGGCGAAGCGCAGCTTGGCGCGGGCACGGCGTTTGGCCGCCTCCGCATCCCGGTCCTTCGGGGGCGCCGAGGTGGTGAGCCCGTCGATCAGGTCCCGTGTCGCGATGGCGATCTCCTCGACGGCACGGTCGAAAACCTCGGAGTTCGCCTTGGACGGCTTGCTCGAGCCGCTGATCTTGCGCACGTACTGGAGGGCGGCTTCGTGCACCTCCTCCTCGGTGGCGGGGGGATCGAAATTGTGGAGGGTGCGGATATTTCGGCACATGGCCCCAGCGTAGCGGCGCTTCGTCGAAGTTTCCGGCTGCACCACATCCCCGAGGTCGCAATCCAGAAGGGATTACTCCTGCGAGAGGGGTCCACGGCATTGATCCGGCCGGGGTAGGGTCCAACCATGGCCCGCCCTTCGGGGAGAGAGGAGACCGTCCAGGAGCGCCTCGACCGCAACCTCAGCGAGCTGCTCCAGGAGCTGCGGGTGGCGCTTCCGGGGGTGCAGGTCCTCTTCGCCTTCCTGCTGGCGGTGCCGTTCTCGAAGGGGTATTCCGGGATCACTCCGTTCCAGAAGGACACCTACTTCGCGACGCTGATCTTCACGACCGTCTCGGCGGCGCTGCTGATCGCGCCCTCCGCCTACCATCGCATCACCTTCCGCTACCAGCAGAAGGAGCGGCTGATCGTCCTCGCCAACCGCTTCGCGATCGCCGGCCTCGGCGCCCTGGCGCTGGCGATGACCGGGGCGGTGACACTGATCACCGACGTTCTCTACGGCACCCTGGCCACGGCGATCACGGGCGTTGGGGCGCTGCTGATGTTCCTCGCCCTCTGGTACGTCCTGCCGCTGCGGCGCCGCTTCAAGGAGAGGGGCCTGGACGCGTGAGCCGCTAGGGCGGGGAGACGCCCCCGCCCGGGGTCACACCTCCGCCGACCGAGGGCGGCGGGGCGGGCGGGGCGGTTGTCCCGGGGGCCGAGGGACTGGTCTGACCCTGGCTGTCCGTCTGGGGCGAGTTCTTGTTCTGGTCGCCGCCACCGGTGCCACCGCCGTTTGGGACGCTCGGGCTGGTCGAAGGCGCCTGCGAGGCGGAGCGGGTGTTGCTGCTGTGCAGGGCGTGGAGGGTCGGGGTATCGGTCGGGGTCGCGAAGTCCTGGCAATCCCCGCCGACGGCCGCCGACATGAACGATTGCCAGATCGGGCCCGCGGTCGATCCGCCGAAGCCGGTCGGGTCACGCGACTCCGGATGACCGACCCAGACCGCGGTCGCAAAGAGCGGCGTGTAGCCGACGAACCAAGCGTCCGACTCGCCCTCCGACGTGCCGGTTTTGCCGGCCTCGCTCGAGCACCCGATCGAGGTGTATCCGGCGCCAGTTCCCTGGGTGATCACCCCCTCGAGCAGCTTGGTCACGTCATAGGCCTGGCCCTGGGTCAGCACCCGGTTACCGGAGTCGGGGTCGGTCTGATCGACCTTGCCGCCGGGGAATTCGACCCTGCTGACCGCGGTCGGCGCGTGGTGGATCCCCCCCGAGGCAAGGGTGGCGTACCCGTTCGCCATCTCCAGCGGGGTGACCCCGACGCGGAGACCGCCGATCGCCTCAGCGGGGAGCGAATCGAGCGGAGAGGTGATCCCCATCTGGTGCGCAGTGCGGCTGACGTTCTCGGGCCCGACGTCGAGGTCGAGCTGCGCGAAGACGGCGTTGACCGAGTCCCAGGTCGCCTCCGAGAGAGGCATCACCCCGCCCCCGGGCTCGGCGTTGTTGACGGTCCAGGTGGAGCCGCCTGGTGTGACCAGCGTCTTCGGCGCAGTGCCGTCGTAGTAGGTCGTGTAGGGGTCGATCCCCTGCTTGATCGCCGTCGTCAGCACGAATGTCTTGAAAGACGATCCGGGCTGGCGGTGCGCCTGGAAGGCGTAGTTGAACTGGTTGTCCTCGGAGTACTGGCCCTGGCTGGAGGCGAGGGCGACGATCTCGCCGTTACTCGGGTTGACCGAGGCCAGTGCCGCGGCCGGCCCGCCCCCCGAGTAGCAGACCCCGCAGGAATCGACCGCCGCCTGAGCGTACCCCTGGAGGGTGGGGTCGATCGTCGTAAAGGCCTTCAGGCCTCCGTTGCGCACAGTGTTGACCCCGTAGCGGTCGATCAGCTGCTGCTGGACCAGGTCGAAGAGGAAGGGCTCGCGGATCGTCCGATACTTGTCGCCCGGACTCAGCCCGAGCCCGCGGTTGCGGGCGATCCGGTATTTGGCACGGCTGATGTAGCCCTGGTCCACCATCGCCTTCAGCACCTCGTTGCGGCGATCGAGCGCCGCCTTCGGATCGATGAACGGGTTGTAGGCGGAGGGCGCCTGCGGCAGGCCGGCGATCATCGCCGCCTCGGTCAGGCGGAGCTCCTTGGCGTGCTTGCCGTAGTAGGTCTCGGCCGCCGCCTCGACCCCTACCGCCGTCTCGCCCTCGACGGTGCCGTAGGGAGCCGAATTGAGGTAGGAGGTGAGGATCCACCGCTTCGAGTGGGCATCCTCCATGTCATTGGCGAGGTGCGCCTCGATCACCTTGCGCTTGATCGTGTCCTCGGGGTTCTGGATGTAGAGGTTGCGGACCAGCTGCTGGGTGATGGTCGAGGCGCCCTGGACCGGCTTGCCCCCGGCGAGAATGTCCTCCCAGGCGGCGCGCGCGATCCCGGCCGGGTCGATCCCCCCGTGGTTATAGAAGTTGTGATCCTCGATCGCGACCGTCGCGTCCTCGAGGTTCTGCGGAATCGCGTCCCAACCGACCGGCTGGCGGATGTTGCTCGACTGGATGAAGCCGAGCAGGCTGCCGTCCGCCGCGTAGATCGCCGATGATCTCCCCTTCTCGATCCGGTGCAGGCTGGAGAGGGGCGGTGCGGAGTTGTAGATGTTGATCACCCATCCGGTGGCAACCCCGCCGGCGACCACCAGCATGCCGAGGAAGACCCCCAGCCCCAGCAGGAGCTTCTTCCAGGCCGGGGACCGCATGCCGCGCCGGCGACGTCTCTGCGCCCGTGTTGCCATCAGCTAAGGATGGCATTTCGACCGTTCTGTCCGTGTGCCTGCCGGCGACGCCGAAATCGTTGGACTGTGCGGTTGATGTCGCCATTGCCGCATCAACTGCACAGGGGGCGCCGGCGAGGCGAGACCCCTACCAGCTGACCGGCAGCGTCTTTAGCTGGTTGACGAAGGGGGAAAGCGCCTGCGCCGGCTCGCCGGCAATCCGCATCTCGGGGTAGCGCTTCAGCGTCTCCTCAAAGAGCACCTTCAGCTCGAGGCGGGCCAGGGCCGAGCCCAGGCAGAAGTGCCGCCCTCCCGCGCCGAAGGCCTGGTGGTCAGGGTTTCGGAGCACGTCGAAGCGGTCGGGGTCCTCGTAGACGTCCTCGTCGCGATTGCTGGAGACGTACCACATCACCACCTTGTCGCCGTCCGCGATCGGGCAGCCGGCGATCTCGGTGTCCCCCATCGCGGTGCGGCGGAAGTGGGCGAAGGCGGGGAACATCCGCAGGCACTCCTCGACCGCGCCGGGGATCAGGGCGGGATCCTTGGCCAGCATCTCCATCTGGTCGGGGTTCTCCATCATTGCCCGCATGCCGCTCGTATAGGTCGCCTTGGTGCTGTCGTTGCCGGCGGCGACGAGCAGGAAGAAGCCCATGACGATCTCCTCCTCGGCGAGCTTCTCGCCCTCGATCTCGGCGTGGATGAGGACGCTGGTCAGGTCGTCGGTCGGGTTCTCGCGCCGCTCGGCGATCATCGCCCTGACCCGCTCGAAGATCTGCGGGATGTCCTCGTGGACGATGCCTTCGGCCCCGCCCGGGTTGAGGTCTGGGTCGCCGAGCCCCAGCGTCGTGTTCATCAAGGTCGCCCAGGCCTCGTCCTCCGACTCGGGGATGCCCATGAAGCTGCCGATCACCCGCGAGACCACCGGCTGGGCCACGTCGGTGACCAGATCGCACTCTCCCCGCGCGGCGATCCCGTCCAGCACCCGCTCGGCGATTGCCCTGATCTCTCCCTCGTGCTCGGCGATCCGCTTCGGCGTGAAGCCGCGCTGGAAGAGCATCTTGATGCGGTCGTGCTTGGGGGGGTCCATGCCGATGAACATCGCCTGGACCAGCTCCAGCGGGAACTGATGGGTCAGCCCGGTGATCCCGCCCCGCTCGGAGGAGAAGGTCTGCCAGTCGAGGCTGACGGCGCGCACGTCCTCGGCCTTTGTCAACGACCAGAGCCCCTCCTCCTCGGGATAGTCGTGGATCTCACTCCAGTGCACTGGACACTCCCGGCGCAGGCGGCGGAAGGTCTCGTGGGGCGGCCCGTCGGCCCATTCGTCCCGGTCGACCACCGAGAGCTCCTCGAGCGTCTTCTGCTGGGGCTCGGCTGCCACGATCTCACACTACTCGCTGGTAACGGGTCTCGCTTGACTTCCCGGCCCGGTCGGCTACCCTGACACCAGGCAGGGAGTCGGGCGTGATAGAGAAACGGATCTGGTTCGGCAGGGGAACGGCGGTGATGGTCGCGTTGCTGGCCCTCGGGCTGGTGCTCTGCGCCGCGGTGTTCGGCGCCACCAAGACCGCCAGGGTCGTCGACCCCAAGCGAGACTCATCCGATCCCGTCTGCGACGTGCTGAAGGCGACCTCGAAGCTGGCGAAGCGAGGCAGGGTCGTTCATACGGTGACGATGCGGGGCACCACCAGCAAGCTCACCGCCCCCTCGATCATCATCAAGAGCGGGCCTTTCCGCGCAGGCGTCAGCGCCAACTTCGGCGTTCTCAGCCCCTTCGCCGAGACCGCAAGGACCAGCTTCACCGGCCACCACCACACGATCGTGATGAGCTTTAAGCGGAGCGCCGTCGCCGAACAGGTGGGCAACAAGAATCGCTACTACTGGGCCGTTTACACCTGTTCGGGACCTGGAAAGGTGGATCGGGCTCCTGACACCGGAAGCAGGCGACAGGCGCTGAAGCAGCCCCGGCGGCATCACCACCACCACTGAGCTGAGCCGCGCGGCTCGGCCTGGCAGAATCGCGCCCGGTGAGCGACAAGGAGGAGACAGGAGCGGACGGGGCCGGACTGCACGAGACGGGGGGGATGCACCGTTTCGGGCCGGACGACCAGGCGCTTGCGCAGCGCGTCTCCCGCTACGTCGAGCGCCGCCTCGCCGAGCCCGCCGGACTCGGACCGCCCAGGTCGGAGGACGAGCTTGGACGCCTCGCCGGCCGGACGATCACCGAGGACGGGCTGGGCGCGGAGGAGGCCTTCCGGATCTTCGAGGAGGTGCTGGCGCCGGCCTGCATCAACACCAGTCATCCCCGCTTCCTCAGCTTCGTCCCCAACTCCCCCACAACCGCAGCGATCCTCTTCGACCTCGCGGTCTCGGCCTCGGCGATCTCCGCCGATTGGTGGATCGAGGCCTCTGGCGCAGTTCACGCGGAGAATGAGGCGCTGGCCTGGATCGCGCGCGTCCTCGGCCTCCCCGGCGGAGCCGGCGGAGTCTTCGTCAACGGGGGCACAGCGGGCAACCTGAGCGCCCTTGCGGTGGCGCGCGATGTCTGGCGGCGGCGGGGCGGCGGGGCGGGCCGCCCGGCGATCGCGATCACCGGCGGCGGCCATTCATCGCTGCGGCTCGCCGCCAGGATCATTGACGTCGAGGTGGTCGAGGTCGAGGCCGATGAGCGCGGCAGGATGCTCGGCCTCGCCCTCGGCGCGGCGCTCGATGCCGACCAGCGGGAGGTCTTCGCAGTCGCCGCCACGGCCGGCTCGACCAACTTCGGCGCGGTCGACGAGCTCGACGCGATCGCCGCGATCTGCGAGCAGCGCGGCATCTGGATGCACGTCGATGGCGCCTACGGCGGCGCCGGGGTCCTCGTCCCCAGCGCCCGACCCCTGTTCGCCGGGATAGAGCGGGCCGATTCCTTCGTCGTCGATCCTCACAAGTGGCTGTTCGCACCGTTCGACTGCGCCGCGCTTCTCTACCGCGAGCCCGGCCTCGCCGCCGCCGCCTTCACCCAGAGGGCGGAATACATCGACGTGATCGAGGACCGCGCCGAGTGGAACCCCTCCGACTTCGCCATCCATCTGACCCGGCGTGCCCGTGGGATGCCGCTGTGGTTCTCGCTTGCGGCGAACGGGTGGCGCCCCTACGTCGAGGCGATCGAGCACTGCATCGGCCTGGCGCGAAGGGCGGCCGAGATGATCGAGGCCGCGCCCGGGTTGGAGCTCTACTGCCCGCCCGAGCTCTCGGTGGTTGTCTTCCGGCGCCTCGGCTGGGAGCCGGTCGACTACCAGCGCTGGTCGGAGAGCGCCCTGGTCCGCGGTCTTACGATGGCCGCGCCGACCAGCTGGCGAGGAGAGACCCTGCTGCGGTTCTGCTTCATCAACCCGACCATCACCGAGCAGGAGATCGTCGAGATCCTCGCCTCACTCGAGTGAGGGCGGCCTCTAGATCTGCTGCAGCTCGGGAGTTCCGGCTTCGACCTTGAACTTGGCCAGGTTGTGCGCCGGGCTGTGGGCCGTCTGAGTCCCCACGGCTCGGAATTGGCCGACCACCGATTCCTTGCTGACCGTCACGACGCAATAGCCGCGGCTCTCGAAGTCGGCGTAGATCGTGTGCGGGTCGGCCTGCTGTCGAAGGATTTCCAGAACCGAGGCGGGGTAGTTGAGCTCCTCCGGAAGCCCCAGCGAGGTCGCCGAACCGCCGACCAGCTCGACTCCGATCGGGTCGCCGCTCTGCTCGCCGTTGGTGCTCAGGTTGCCGGCGATGAAGGTGTGGATATCGCCGCTCAGCACGACCAGGTTCTTTAGGTTCTTGTCGTGGAAGTGGCCGAGGATCTCCTGGCGCTCGGCCGAGTAGCCATCCCACTGGTCCTGGTTGGCGTGCTTCCCCGCCATCGCGTCGAGTGCCATCACCATCGTCTCGCTCCCCCAGAGCTTCCACTTCGCCTTCGAGCTGGGGACGGCATGCTTGAACCACGCCTTCTGCTTCGAGCCGAGGTAGGCGCGTCCCGGTAGTAGGTCGTCGGGACACTCGGTCAGCTGGACGTCGGCACAGGGCTGCTGATCGCGGTACTGGCGCTGATCGGTGAGGAACAGCTCGACGAGGCCCCCGACGCGCAGCGACCCGTAGATCTCGTTCGGATGGCCCCTGTGCTGCATCCGCGGCATCGCCTCGAAGAAGGCCCGGTAGCCGTTGCGGCGGCGGGCGCCGAACGGGACCCTGCGGTCGTAGGTGTTGTTGTTCTCCTTGTGGACGGGATCGGTCGAGGCGGAGTCGGGCTGGGTTCCGGCGTAGTTGTCCTCGACCTCGTGGTCGTCCCAGACCGATACGAAGGGATAGGCCGCGTGCAGGTCCTGGAGGTTGGGGTCCGTCTGGTAGAGGCGGTACTTCTGCCGGTACTCCGCGAGTGTCTGCACGTCGCCGTCGTGGTTCTTGCCCGTCTTGTCAGTTCGCCCCGCCGGGCCCGGGTAGTAGTGATGCTCATAGATGTAGTCACCGAGGCAGAGGACGAGGTCGAGGTCCCTCTCCTTGGCGAGCGCCGCCTGGGCCGTGTAGTAGCCGGCCTCGTAACTCTGGCAGGAGTAGAAGCCGATCCTGATCGGCTGCTTCGAGTCGTGCGGGGGAAGGGTCCTGAAGCACCCGACCCGGGAATGCTTCTCTTTGGTCTGGAAGCGGTAGTGGTACTCGTGGCCGGGCTTCAGCCCGCCGATCCGCGTGTGCACGGTGAAGTCGCGGCTCTGCTTTGCGGTGACCAGGCGCTTGGCCACCAGCCGGCGGAAGTGCTTGTCCTCGGCGACCTCGAGCCGCAGTCGCGAGGAGCGCTCGATGCCGCTGAGCCGGGTCCAGAGGGTGATCGCCCTCGGGGAAGGCACGCCGGAGGCGACACCGTGGGCGAACTTTCCCTCGCGCGCCAGCGGCAGCCTGCGGTTGCGCGCCAGGGCGACGTAGTTGACCGGGCCGGCCAGGGCGAGGCCGGCGCCCGCGCCGGCGATCAAAAATTCACGGCGGCGGACGCCCCTATGGGTGTCGAACGGACTCTGCAACTGAATTACCCCCTGCTGCTTGGCTTGAATGGGCTCCTCTGACGCTATAACGGAAACGCTTCTCAGCCAAGTTTGTTTCGGATCTTTCCCTGATTTAGGGGAGGGGCACGCCCGAGGCGGGTCGTTCGGAGAGTTCGCGCTCTCCGTGCCGGGATCCGGTCAGCATGCGGGTCTCGCGGGGGAGGAGGGCGACCGCCGTCACCAGGAAAGCGAGCACGCAGCCGCCGATGAAGACCTCGACCGCGCCGAGAGCCGCGGCCAGCGGGCCGGCGAGCAGGTAGCCGAGCGGCAGCAGCCCGAGCGAGACCATCCAGTCGTAGGAGGTGACCCTGGAGAGCCTGCTCGGGGGGATCCGGTCGGCGAGCGCGGTCAACCACCAGACGTCGAAGAGGGCGATCCCGACGCCGGCGACGATCAGCGCCGGGATGACCAGGAGAAGGGTGAGGCCGGCTGCATAGAGCATCATCGCCGGGGGCCAGGCGAGCAGGAAGAGCATCCCCAGTCTCAGCGGGTAGCGCGGCTTCCAGCCCACCCCGATCAGCGAGCCGATCACCAGCCCCGCGCCGAAGGCCGCGGCGACGGCGCCGTAGACGCCGACGTCCCCGTACTGCTGCTTGCCGATCACAGGCCCGAGTACGTACCAGGGCGCCAGCGCGACGAACAGCGAGACGGAGATCGCGGCGAGCGTCACCCAGACCCAGGCCCGGGAGCGGACCTCGCGGTATCCGTCGCGAAGCTCGCTCGAGGACCCCACCGCTCTCCGGCTCGGCCTCCTCGCCGCGCGCCCGTGGCCTGACCCGGGAGAGGAAGATGGCGCTCAGCAGGAAGGTCACGGCGTCGATCGCGAAGGCGGCGCCGGCGCCCACCCCGACGACCAGCACCGCCGCCAGCGCCGGGCCGGCGAAGTCGGCGAAGCTCAAGAACATCGAGGTGACGGCGTTCGCTTCCTGGATGTCCTCCTCGGGGACGGTCTGCGGAAGCAGCCCACTGGCGGCCGGACGGAAGAAGGCCTCTGCGAAGCCGAAGAGGATCTCGATCGCGACGATCTGCCAGATCTCGACAGTGCCGGTGAAGATCAGCACGGCGAGAAGTCCGTGAAGCCCGAACCTGGCCAAGTCGGTGACGATCATCAGGCGGTGGCGGGGCAGCCGGTCCGCCCAGACGCCGCCGATCATCAGGAAGGCCACCAGCGGAATGGCATGCGCGGCGAGTACCACCCCGAGGTCGGTGGGGCTCCCGGTGAGGTCGATCACGAACAGCGCGATCGCCACCGTGACGATCGCATCGCCCAGCCCGCTCGCCGACTGGGCAAGCCATAGAAAGCGGAAGTCTCGGTGCCTGAGGACCCGCAGAGGCCGTCGGAGTCGTGCCATCAGGCCGACAGATTGAAGCAGGGCGAAGCGGGCTCGCTTGTCGGGCTATCGTGGACAGGTGCTGTTCCGCCAGATCCTGCACGAGGACCTCGCCTGCGCCTCATATCTGGTCGGCGACTCCGACGCGGGGTCGCCGCGGTGGTCGACCCCCAGTGGGACATCGACCCCTACCTGCGGCTCAGCCGACTGCACGGGGTGCGCATCGAGCACGTGCTGGAGACCCACAATCATGCCGACCACGTGTCCGGGCACGGGCGCCTCGTCCGCGCCACCGGGGCAGTCGATCCATGTCAGCGCCCGGGCCGGGGCCGAGTACCCGCACGAGGCCTTCGGCGATGGCTGGACGCTGCAGCTGGGCACGGTGACGATCGAGGCGATCGGGACGCCCGGCCACCGCCCCGAGCACACCTCCTTCCTGCTGCGCGACGGCGGCCGCGCCGCCGATCCCTGGGCCGTGCTGACCGGCGACTCGCTGTTCGTCGGCGACGTCGCCCGGCCGGATCTGGCGATCGATCCAGAGCAGGGCGCGGCGCAGATCTACCACTCGCTGCACGAGCGCCTCTTCTCACTTCCGGATAGCGTTGAGGTCTGGCCGGGGCACCTCGGCGGCTCGCTCTGCGGAAGCTCCGGCATCGACAACAAGTCCTCCTCGACGATCGGCTTCGAGCGAGAGCACAATCGCGCCCTCGGCTTCGCCACCGAGGAGGAGTTCGTCGCGGATTCGCTCGGTTCGCTCGGCGATCCGCCGCCCAACGTCGAGCAGATAGTCGCGCTGAACCGGGGGCCGCTGCTCGAGGAGCTGGGCACCCCGACGCTGCTGACCCCCCGCGCGGTCGAGGTCGCGATCGCCGCAGGGGCCCAGGTGATAGACGCCCGCACAAACGAGCAGTTCGACGAGGCCCACATCCCCGGAGCCCTCAGCGCCTCGGCCTACGACACCGGCTTCGGGACCAAGGTCGCCAGGATCGTCCCCGGCGACATCGAGCTGATCGTCGTCGCCGCCTCGGATGGCTACGAGATGGAGGCCTCTGAGCTGCTCGCCTCGGTCGGCCTCCGAGTGCGCGGGTTCCTCGATGGAGGCATGACCGCCTGGCGCTCCGAAGGCCGCCCCGTGCAGAGGCTGGAGCTGATCGACCCCGAAGGGCTGGCCGGGCGGCTCGACGACGGCGAGGAGCTCGCCGTCCTAGATGTCCGCGACGCCGGCGAGTTCGCGGCCGGCCACATCCCCGGCGCACTCCACATCCCCTACGGGGAGCTCCCATCACGAATCGGCGAGCTCTCCCACGATGCTCCGATCGCGGCGATCTGCAGCGGCGGGAAGCGCAGCGGCCTCGCCGCTTCGATTCTCCAGCGCGAGGGATTCGCAGGGGTGATCCACGTCGGACACGGCGGGGTCGGCGTCTGGGCGAGTGGGGGTCACCCGCTCGTGCGGTGCTGACCAGGGCCGCGAGCGGGCTACTCGGAGGTCTGCGGGGCCGGATCGTGGCGGACCCGCGAGCGCGCCTCGCCGTAGCTGATCGTCTCGTAGAGGATCATCGACCAGATCAGCGCCGTCGGGATTGCCAGGGCCGCCCAGGCAGGGATCGAGGTCGCCACGGGCACTAGCGCGAAGAGCAGGAGCGCCAGCCCGAGCCGCTGCCGGTTGAGGGTGTGGACGTTGCGGAGGCGGAAGGCGACGTGGGCGAGCAGGTATGTGGCCAGTCCGCCGAACAGCGCGAAGGCGGGAACCAGGTCGAGATGATGGTCGACATGCCCGAGGGTCTTCTTCAGTCCGAGGGCGACGAGGACGATCCCGGCGACCATCGGAAAGTGCAGGAAGGAGTAGGAATCCCGGGCCATCTCGTTCTGGACCCTGCCGACCTGGGCCCGCTCCAGCCGGCGCGTGGCGACGATCGCGACGACGTCGAAGTAGGCCCACCACATCGCCGCTGCCAGCACCGTGCCGAGGACCGCGACGGCGATCACACCGGCATCGACGCCGAACTCGGCGCCGACCCCGATCGCGACGATCGACTCGCCGAGGGCGATGATCACGATCAGGCCGTGCCGCTCGGCGAAATGGCGCGGCACCAGCCGCCAGCCCTCGGCCCCGAACAGGTACGGGCCGCCCATGTCGAGCAGGATCGCGAGCAGCCAGACCGCTCCCTGCGCGACCCCGTTGAGAAGCGAGGCGGCGGCGAGCAGGCCGACCCCGATCGCGCTGCTGATCCCGAGCCCGACCACCGACTTGCGCAGCTTTGGATCGTCGCGGCTGGCCAGCAGGAAGAGGGCGATCTGCCCGGCCCGGACGACGGCGTAGGCGACGGCGAAGGTCAGTGCCAGGTCGTCGAATGCCTTCGGGACGCAGAGCGAGACGACCAGCAACCCGGCCATCGCGCCGAACATCGCGAAGCGGACCGCGCCTTCCTCGGGGTCGACGACACTGGTCAGCCAGGCGTAGCCGACCCAGGCCCACCAGAGGACGCCGAGCACGAGGATGCCCTGCGCCAGGCCCGACCAGGAGGGGTCGTGGGCCATCAGCGCCGTGCACTGGGTGATCGCCAGCACGAAGACGAGGTCGAAAAAGAGCTCGAGAGGCGTGACCTGCTCGCCGTCACGGAGGGTGGCGCTGAGGCGGCGATGGCTTGTGTCGGAACTCTCCAAGGCTGCACACATCCTGGCAATTCCGAATTTTGTCCTGCTCGCGGTTCCGGCGATCTCGGTCGCCTCGAAGGCACCGCGACCGGGCCGCATCGTCTCCTCCAAGGCGGTCAGAGAGATCGAGGGCCCGCCCGGGACAGTACGTCAGCGCGGTGATTCCGCTCGAGCAGCGCCGGCTCAATCCGCGCCGCTGGCTGATCGGAGCGGTTCCGATCAGCCCCTCGCCGAGCCGTACCACCGCCTATACCTACTGCGGCTAGTCCTGCGGACCGGGATCCTCGATGACCTCCATCTTGCCCCCGGGCAGGGCGATCAAGGAGAACACGAAGCAGACCGCCATCACCCCGGCCATCGCGTAGAAGATCGTCTGCGAGGAGAGCGCGTAGCTGTGCTGCACGGCGTGCAGGAACTGCTCCGCGCGAGGCCCGCCGCCGGCGGCCAGACCGCCGCCGCCGGAATGGCTGATCGAGTCGGCGATCGCGTCCGCCTTTGCCTTCGGCAGCCCGAGGCCTCCCAGCGCCGAGTCCAGGTTCGACTTGTTCTGGACGATCAGGATCGTCCCCAGCACCGCCAGCCCGAGGCTCGAGCCGAAATTCCGAACTGTCTGTGTGATTCCGGTCGCCTCCCCGTAGCTGCTGCGCGGCGCCCGGTTGATGGCGTCGGTGTTTGACGGTCCCAGGACGAGGCCGACCCCGACGCCGGCGACGACGATGTAGGTCCACTGGTCGTCGTAGTTGAGGCCGGGCAGCTCGTGGGCCCAGAGGTAGAAGCCGATCGCGGCGATCGCCGAACCGGCGACCACCGCCGGCCTGGCGCCGCGCTCGTCGAGGATCCGCCCGCCCACCTGGGCGGCGATCGCGAAGCCGGCGAAGAAGGTGAGCAGGTAGAGCCCGGCGTTGGAGGCGCTGTCGCCGAGCGATAGCTGGGCATAGGTGCTGGCGAAGAAGAACAGCGGCACGAAACAGATCATCAGCAGGAAGAGGACGACGTTCTGCATCGCGAAGCGGCGGTCATCGAAGATCTGCATCCGCAGCAGCGGGGCGGGGATGCGCAACTCGAAGCGGACGAAGAAGGCGAGAATCGCCAGCCCGACGACCAGGCAGCCGATCGTCGCGGCGCTCCCCCAGCCCCAGACGCTCGCCTGCTGCAGGCCGAGCACGGCGATCCCCATGCCGGCGGCGATCAGGACCGTGCCGCGGTAGTCGATCGGGGCGGGGCGCCTCTCGTTCTCGGGCTTCGAGATCGCGATCAGGATCAGGGCGATGATCGCCACCGGGATGTTGACCCAGAAGATCGCCCGCCAGGTCCATTCGGTCAGATAGCCGCCGGCGATCGGGCCGACCGATGTCAGTCCGCCGGCGATCCCGAAGAAGATAGCCATCGCCCTGCCGCGCTCCTCGAGCGGATAGGCGGCGATCACGATCGCCAGGGCCGCCGGGAACATCAGCGCTGCCCCGGCGCCCTGGATCACCCGGAAGGCGATGATCCAGGCCTCGCCGATGCCGCTCGTAGGAGTCGCTCCGCAGAGGGCCGAGGAGACGGCGAAGACGATTACCCCGATCACCACCATTCTCCGGTGCCCGGCGATGTCGGCGAGACGCCCGCCGAAGGCGAACAGGGCCGAGAGCGACAGCAGGTAGCCGTTGATGATCCACTGCACCCCGGTGGAGGAGAGCGAGAGGTCGGTCTGCAGGTCGGGCGCTGCGATCGCGACGATCGTCTGGTCGATGAACGTCATCGCCACCGCGAAAATCATCGCCGCGAGGACGAGCCCCTTTCTCCCGGGGGACGACACGGGCAGGACCCTATTGCCGAGATCGGCGCGAGCGGCTGTATCTTGGATGCTTGGCGGCGAAGCGGGGAAAGTCACGTCGCGAGCGGTCCCGTCCGGCGACCGTCGACTACACCGATCCCGAGGGAAACGTGCTGACGCTGAGGGAGTCGCTCAGCGTGGCAACGATCGCCAAGATCCGTGAAGCGCCGGCGAATCCCGCCGCCTCCGCCGAGGATGCCTGGCGCAGGCGCAACGAGATTATGTTCGAGCGTCTCGCGGCGAGCTGGGAGATAGCGGGGCTGCCGCTCGACGACCAGGCGATGCTGCTCGGCCGCTACCGGATGGCCGACGCCGACACCCAGCGCTGGGTGCGGGAGACGATCGGCGCCCACCTTCGCCGTTACCTCCCGGAGCTGGCCGGCGACTAGACGCGACCGCCAAACTCTCGCGAGCGGGCCGGTGGGTCATGCTGCCTCCAGCACCACCGCGAGGCCCTGGCCGACGCCGATGCAGATCGTCGCCAACCCCCAGCCGCCGCCCTGCCGGCGCAACTCGTGGGCGAGGGTGCCGAGGATGCGGATCCCCGAGGCGCCGAGTGGGTGCCCGATCGCGATCGCCCCGCCGTTTGGGTTGAGCTTCTCCGGATCCAGCTCGGGCCAGCCTGCGATGCAGGCGAGCGACTGGCTCGCGAAAGCCTCGTTCAGCTCCACCGCGACCAGATCGTCCCAGCCGATCCCGGCGCGCTCGAGCGCGCCGTGCGCCGCCTGCACCGGACCGATACCGAAGACGTCAGGGTCGACCCCGGCGGCGGCCCGGGAGGCGATCCGCGCCAGCGGCGCCCGGCCGATCCTCTCGGAGGCCCGCTCGTCGCCGATCAGCGCCGCCGCGGCTCCGTCGTTGAGCGGCGAGGCGTTGCCCGCCGTCACGGTCCCGTCCTCGCGGAACACCGGCCGCAGCTTCGAGAGCGCCTCGATCGTCGTCTCCGGCCGGATGCTCTCGTCGCGCTGCAGCTCGACCCCCTCGACCGCGACGATCTGATCGTCGTAGCGGCCCTGCTTCCAGGCATCCGCCGCCAACCGGTGGCTGCGAAGTGCGAACTCGTCCTGGGCGGAGCGGGAGATCGAGTGCAGGTCGGCGAGATGCTCGGCGCTCTCCCCGAGCGAGATCGTCCAGCGCTCGGGCATCCGCGGGTTGACCATGCGCCAGCCGAGGGTGGTCGAGTGAAGCTCCTGGTGCGCCCTGGGAAAGCCTCGCTCGGGCTTCAGCAGCACCCAGGGCGCCCGGCTCATCGACTCGACCCCGCCGGCGACGATCAGCGATGCGTCGCCGGTCTCGATCGCGCGGCTGGCGCCGATCGCCGCCTCGAGGCCCGACCCGCAGAGCCGGTTGACGGTCGCACCCGGGACGCTGGTCGGCAGGCCCGAGAGCAGCGCCGCCATGCGGGCGACGTTGCGATTGTCCTCCCCGGCGCCGTTGGCATCGCCGAACAGGACGTCGTCGATCTCGGCCGGGTCGAGTTGGGCGGAGCGCTCGAGCAGTCCGCTCAGGGCCCGGGAGGCGAGGTCGTCAGGCCGCACTCCGGCCAGCGCCCCGCCGTAGCGGCCGAACGGCGTACGAACCGCGTCGAGCAGGTAGGCGCTGGCGCTCATCGGGGGGAGAGCAGATGCCCGTGGGCCGGATCGATCCGGCCATCGAGCAGCTCGAGATAGGTTCGCTCGATCGCCTCGAAGCCGCTCTCCCGAGATGTTTGCAGCCAACCACCCGCCCATCCCACATAGGCGCTCCAGGCCTCCGCGATCCGGGCCTCGAGGCCGTCGGCTCCCCAGTCGGAGCCCCGCTTGCGCGCCCTGTCGGGAGCGAAGAAGAGGCTCGGCTCGGGGCCCGGCATCTCGCCGGGGTCGGCCCCCGCCCGCTCCCAGTGGGTCACCCCGATGATCGCGCTGTGGGCGAGCTTCTCGCCGAGACGGCGGTGCACGGCGCCCCGAACCGCGGCGTCGCCGGAGAAGTCGAGATAGACCCCGCCGTCGCGGGGAAGGGAATCGATCTGCTCGTAGGTGAGGGCCCGGTCGTAGACCCCGAGGCTCTCGACGAAGCCGAGGTTCCCTGCCGAGGTGAGGCCGATCACCGCGGGACCCCCGCGCCTGGAGAGCAGGAAGGCGGTGCTCAGCGCGGTCTTGCTGGATGCGCTGCCGAGGATCACCGTCCCCGGCTCCAGCAGGCCTTCGTCCGCCAGCAGGTCGTCCAGCAGGAACGAGGTCGCGAACAGGGGCCGCAGCAGCATCTGCTCGGCCTCCCGGTCCGGGTCATACAGCGGGTCGCTCGCCACCGCGCTGTAAAGGTTGTAGGTGGGAGGCAGCGCGGCGCGATGGGGAGTCGCATCGACGAACCCCCGCCGGTCGAGCCTGTCGGGGGTGACGATCAGCCCTGTCGACATCGGAAGGTAGCCGTAGACCCGGGTTCCTTCGGGAAGGTCGTCGTGCGCCGAGGAGGCAACGGTCGCGAAGCCCCAGACGGGGACCCGGCCCCAGCCGTCCTCGGTTTCGAAGAAGTCCCAGTAGGACATCGCCTCTCCCATCACCGCGTAGGTGACGTTGTTGGAGGTGAGGCCGAAGCAGTCGATCGAGAGCAGCGCCTGCCCCGGAGCCGGGTCGTCTGGAGGCGGATCGACGATCCGGCAGCGGCGCAGGTCGTCACGCTTGACCAGCAGGTCCATCGGCCGAGCATTACAGAACTCGCCGTCCACCTCGCCTGGGTCACCGGGCTGATTCTCCTTCTCACCCTGACCTGACGGCGCAGGCCGACCTGGAGCCACAGGAGCCCGGCCGACGGCGGCGAAAGCCACACCCCGATCGTCCCAAGCCCCTGAGGAGACCGATGAAGGAGAAGATCGCCGCCATCTCGATCGCCGCTCTCGCCGCCCGCGTGACCTTGCCCGTGACGGCTCCCGCTGCCGGGGAGCCAGGTGGCACGGTCGTGCGGACCGTGTTGTTGCAGTCGACCTCGGGCTTCTCGACTCCTGGCGGGCCGAACGGCGGCGCGCTGTTCGGGGGAACCGGGAAGCTCAGGCAGGGGGGAGTTGCGGTCGGCAGCTTCTCCAGCGCCTGCATCAGCACCTCGACACTCGGCGGGCAGTGCAACGTGACCTTGATCTGGAACGGCAAGGGCAGGGTGCAGGTCGCCGGCTCGATCCGCATCGACAAGCCGGACAACGTCGCCTCGATCGTCGGAGGGACCGGCAAGTTCCGCGGCGCCCGGGGGACCATGATCATCCGCAGGGTCTCGGAGGACGGTTCCAGGCAGCGGGCGCGCCTCCGCTTCATCGAATGAGCGGCCCGCATCGCCTGCTGGCGCTGACCTACGCCTACGTCCCCGACATCCTCGAGCGCCGTGCCCCGCACCGCGACGCGCACCTCGAGCTGGTCCGCGGTTGGTGCGAGCAGGGCCGGCTGGTGATCGCCGGGGCGCTCGGCGATCCCCCTCATGGCGCGCTCTTCGGTTTCGATTGCGAGGAGGCGGCTGTCGGCGAGTTCATCGCCGCCGACCCCTTTATCGTCGCGGGACTGGTGAGCGAGCGCTCGATCGAGCCCTGGACGGTCGTCGCCCTGCGCTCTTCCTGAGCGGCCCCCGCCGTCAGGCGGCCGGTAGCCGCCGCCGGCGCGGCTCGGCGACGATCGCCAGCACCTCTTCGGCGTGTTTGCGGATGAAGCTCGGCCCGATTCCCCGGATCGCGGCCAGCTCCTCCACCCCGCTGGGGCGGTTGGAGGCGATCGCTTCGAGGGTGCGGTCGTGGGCGACCGTGAAGGCCGGCTTGCCGGCCGCCGCGGCCAGCCTCCAGGCCCGCAGCGCCTCGAACAGCTCCGAGTCGGCCGGCGACAGCTCCGGCGCCTCCGCCGGGCGGGCGCGCGCCCTCCTCGGCGCCGAAACGGTGATCTCCGCCGGGTCCGGCAGCCAGCCGGCCGGGTCGCAGACGTCGCAGCAGCGGCCCTCGGGGATGCCCGCGGCGCTGTCGCCGAAATGGTCGAGCAGGGCGCGCCGCCTGCAGCTGCCCGAGAAGCTGAAGGCGTCGACCGCCCGGTAGGCGCGCCAGCTGCGATCGCGGGCTTCGCGGCAGGCGGCCGCGACCCGCCGCAGATCGAGTGGCCCGTCGAGCTCGACGAGCAGTCGGCCTCCGCCGGCGGGCTCGATCCTCAGCGCCCCGGTGCGCTCGGCGATCGCCAGGGGGATCCGCTCGTCTTCGAAGCGCGGGCTCTCGATCCGCAGGGCGCCGTCCGAGTCAGCGGCCGCGCGTAGCCGATCGAAGTGGGCGGCGACCTCCGCGGGCTCGACGCTTCGCTGCTCGATGAAGCGCACCAGTCGCCCGAGGTCGGAGCGCATCGCGAGCAGCACGGCTCGGGAGGGCCGGCCGTCACGCCCGGCACGGCCGGCCTCCTGGTAGTAGGCCTCGACGCTGGTCGGTATTGCCCAATGCCAGACCGAGCGCACGTCGGCCTTGTCCACCCCCATGCCGAAGGCGTTGGTTGCGGCGATCACCTCGGCATCGCCGCTCATGAAGCGGTGCTGCGCGGAGGCCCGCTCGTCGGGGGCCATCCCGGCGTGGTAGGCGACGCTCACCAGCCCGGCCGAGCGCAGCGAGTCACAGACTGCCTCGGTGTCGCGCCGGGTCCCGCAGTAGACGATCGCCGGGCGGTTCGCGGGGTCCGCCAGCCCGATCTCCAGCAACCGCTGCTTGCGCGCCTTCGACCCCTTCCCTTCAAGCTGGACGATGTCGAAGGAGAGGTTGGGCCGGTCGAAGCCGGAGCGGACCAGCAGCGGCTCGCGAAGGCCGAGCCGCTCGGCGACCTCGGCGGCGACCTCCTCGGTCGCGGTCGCGGTGCAGGCCATCACCGGCGGCCGCCCGAGGCGCTCGAGCGCCTTCGGCAGGCGCAGGTAATCCGGCCGGAAGTCGTGCCCCCACTCGGAGAGGCAGTGGGCCTCGTCGACCGCCATCAGGTCGACCCGGCGGCTGGAGAGGGCGTCGAGGAAGGCCGGCGAGCCGAACCGCTCGGGAGAGCAGTAGACGATCCGCGCGGCCCCGTCGCGAATCGACGCGAGGGCCGTCCGCGCCTCCTGCTCTCCGAGCCCGGAGGCGATCATCACCGCCGGGTGTCCTCCCGCCGCCAGCCTCTTCCACTGGTCGGCCATCAGGGCGATCAGCGGGCTGACCACGATCGTCAGATCCTCCCCGGCCAGCCCGGGGAGCTGGTAGCAGAGGCTCTTGCCCCCGCCGGTGGGCATGACGATCAGCGAGTCGCGCCCCGCCAGTCCGGCCTCCACCGCCTCGCGCTGACCGGGCCGGAACTCGGCATGGCCGAAGTGGGCCAGCAGCGCGTCGGGTTCGGGCGGGCCGTCGTAGAGCAGGGCCGGCGCCTCCGCGCCGGCTTCCTCGATCCCCGCCAGGCCCTGCAGCGCGAGCTGGGCTTCCTCCTGGTTGGGGTCGAGCTCGGGCAGGGCCACGTGGCGAGACTAGGGAACCGGCCCGATGGGCTCTCCCCCTCGGGCCCGGCGGCGGGCCGGGCGCGGGGGACGAGCTGGAGTATGGGGATGCTGCGGCCGCTGAGAGCGGCGCCGGCGCGGTGGGTGGCGAATGCGAGAAGGGCCCGATCGCTGCGCTTTAGGATTGCGGTGTGATCGACCCGCTCGAGCGCTGGCGCAAGTACGGGGAGAAGCCGGACTACGCCGGGCTGCCGAGCTTCGGCGGTGTGCCCTATACCGAGGACCCGGCCGAGCTCGCCGGCGCCGACGTGGTGATCGTCGGCGCCCCCACCGACGACCTCGTATCCGATCGCCCCGGGGCGCGCTTCGGGCCGCGGGCGATCCGCGCGGCGAGCTGCCCGCCCGGGCCCCACCTCGAGGCCAAGGAGGACGGCTTCGCCGAGCTGCGGGTGATCGACTTCGGCGACGCTCCGGTGCTGCCGGCGGATCCTGCGCGCAGCCATGAGGCGATCGAGGCGACCGTTGGCGACGCGCTGGCCGCGGGGGCGATCCCGATCGTCCTCGGCGGCGATCACTCCATCGCCGAGCCCGACATCAGGGCCTGCGCCGGGCGCCACGGGGCGGTCGGCCTGATCCATTTCGACACCCACACCGACACCGGCGAGGAGGTCTTCGGGGTCGAGATCTCCCACGGGACGCCGATGTTCCGCCTGGTCGAGCAGGGGGCGGTCGACCCGAGCCGCTATGTCCAGATCGGCCTGCGGGGCTACTGGCCCGGGGAGAAGGAGTTCGGCTGGCAGGGGGAGCGGGGGATCACCAGCTTCTTCATGCACGACGTGCGCGACCTCGGCATCTCCGAGGTGACCGATCTGGCGATCGCCGCCGTGGGCAGCGGCCCCGTCTTCCTCTCGATCGACGTCGACGTGCTCGACCCCGCCTACGCGCCGGGCACCGGAACACCCGAGCCAGGGGGGATGACGAGCGCCGACCTGCTCTGGGCGGCCCGCCAGATCGCCGCCCGCACCGAGCTGGTCGGCGCCGAGGTGGTCGAAGTCATTCCCACCGCCGTTGGCTCCGCAGACATCACCGCGCTCGCGGCCGAGCGGATCGTCCGCGAGATCGTCACCGGCCTGGCCGCAGCCCGCAGCTAGGCGGTCGTCAGTGGATGGTCGCCTCGACGCCGCGGCGCTCCAGGGCGCGGGCGATGATCAGCCGCTGGATCTCGGAGGTCCCCTCCCAGATCCGGTCGACCCGCAGCTCGCGCCAGAAGCGCTCGGCGACGTTGGTCCGGATGTAGCCGCGGCCGCCGAAGATCTGCACGGCCCGGTCGGCGGCCCGGCACGCCGCCTCGCTGACGAAGAGCTTCGCCATCGAGGCCTTGGCGTGGACGATCTTGCCGGGGGCGCCGGCGTCGGCGAGCTGAGCCACCTGGGCGGTGAGCAGCCGCCCGGCGGCGGCGTCCGCGGCCGAGTCGGCGAGCGGGAAGGAGACCCCCTGGTAGTCGATGATCCGTCGCCCCCCCTGCTCCCGCTCCAGCGCCCACTCGGTCGCCTCGTCGATCAGCCGCCACATCGCTCCGAGGCCGTGGGTCGCGATACCCAGCCTCTCCTCCGTGAACCACATCCGCTGCAGGTCGTCGCCGGCGCCCAGCCCGCCGATCACCGCGTCCTCTGAGACCTCCACGCCGCTGAAGCGGACCGTCGGGTGCCCGTGGGGGTAGTTGTGGGTGAAGGGAGGATCGTCGACGAACTCGACGCCCTCGGCTCCGGGCTCGATCAGGAACAGGGTCGGCAGCGACTCGTCCCCCTCGATCGCGTTGGCCATGACGATCATCACCAGGGCAGCGTCTGCCGAGGTGACGAACCACTTCTCGCCGTCGATCGCCCAGCCGCCCTCGCTGCGGGTCGCGGTGGTGGCGATTCCCGACGGGTCGGAGCCGGCGTGCTCCTCGGTGACCGCGTAGGCGGTGTCGCCCTCCCCGCGCAGGGCGGGTCGCAGGTAGCGATCGATCTGCTCCGGGGTGCCAAGTTCGAGCACGTTGTAGGCCCCCGGCACGTACCAGTGCAGGCCGTTGGTGCAGCGGCCGAACTGCTCGCCGACCAGGAAGGTGTCAAACATCGACCAGCCCTGGCCGCCGTTCTCGGGCTTGTGGCGGCCGCCGTTGAGGCGGGCCTCGATCGCCGCGGCCCGGACCCGCTCGATCTCGGGCACCGGCAGGCGGCCCCCGTTGCGCTCCGAGAGCTCCTCGAGTGGGATCAGCACCTCCTCGGTGAAGCGGCGGGCGCGCTGCTGGAGCTCCTCCTGCTCCGGGGTCAGCTCGATCCCGGGGGCGGCGGGGGTGGCGGTCGAGGTCATGGTCCTCCGTTCCGGTTGAGTTGGCCCTCCGCTCCGGCGGCGGCCAGGGCGCGCTCCAGGTCGGCCCGCTCGGACTCGGTCCGCTCGGCGGCGTCGCCCGGCAGGCCGAGCAGCAGCCGATGATGGTTGGCGAGCACCTCCAGCGCCGCTTCCCGCTGCGCGGGGCTGAGCCCGACCTCGGGGGAGTCGAGCAGCAGCTTCACGGCCTCGCTCAGATAGGCGAGCCAGTCACGTTCCCCACCGCGAAGGACGATCTCCTCGACCACGGCGCGCTCCCGCTCCAGCGCTTCGCCGCTGGGGCGCGAATGCCCCCCGGTGCGGTCCGCGTCTTCACTCCGCAGCGCCGCCACCACCGGTGGTAGTTCCCGCTCCGGCTCCGGCGTCAGCGAGAGCCAGCCGAACTGGTCTTCGCGGCCACCCAACGGCAGTCGCGCCAAGAAAGATCTTGCGCTCCCCATGGACGTATGTTAGCGTGACTGATTACAAAGTCAGCCGCAGGCTGACCTTGTAGCCGGAGGAGAGAGCGCACGATGGAGGCGCGTCCGGCTGTTGCGTACGGCTGAGCACAAAGTCAGGACGGAAGCCACGGCCACCGAATCCCTCAAGTCACCGGCCCCGGGCGCCCCGGAGACCGCCCAGACGACCGCGGAGTCCGGCAACGGCATCCCGGTCGATGGCGGCCACGGCTTCGCCGGCGCCGGCGCCGCGCTGCAGCCGCGCCTCTACTACGACCCGCAGACGGCGGCACTCGAGCAGGGGGCGATCTTCGAGCGCACCTGGCAGCTCGCCGGCCACGTCAACGACCTTCCCGAGCCCGGCTCCTACCTCACCGCCAGCGCCGGCTCGCAGTCGCTGATGGTGGTCCGCGGCAAGGACGGCGAGCTGCGCGCCTTCCGCAACGTCTGCCGCCACCGCGGCCGGCGGCTGGTCGGCGATGCGGGCCGGCTGTAGCCGAGCGATCCGTTGCGCCTACCACGGTTGGACCTACGCCCTCGACGGCAAGCTGCTCGGCGCCCCCGAGCTGCGCAGCTTCCCGGGTGGCATCGACCGGCCCAACCTCGGGCTCCACGGCGCCCGGGTGGAGGTCTTCTGCGGGCTCGTCTTCGTCAACCTCGACCCTGAGGCCACGCCGCTGGCCGAGCTGCTCGGCGACCTGCCGCAGCGGCTCGAGCGCTACGACATCCCCTCCATGGTCCGGGCGAAGGGCGGTGACGATCACCACCAGGGGGCCAACTGGAAGATCGTCGCCGACAACTACCTCGAGGGCTATCACGTGCCGATCGCCCACCCGGGGCTGATGCGCCTTCTCGACTACGAGCGCTACGGGGCCGACGTGCGCGAGAACTACGTCTGGTTCGAGGCGCCGATGCGGCCCGAGCCCTCCGAGAACCGCACCGAGCGCCTCTACCAGCGGCTGGTGCGGCCGATGGGGAAGCTAACCGAGGCCGACCGCCGCGTCTGGCGCTTCCTCTTCATCTATCCGAACACGGCGATCGACCTCTATCCCGACCAGGTCGGCTACTGGCAGATCAACCCCGCCGGACCCGAGCGCACCCGCGATGCCTTCGCGCTGCTGCGCCCCGGCGAGGAGGGCGTCCGCGACCGCCTCATCCGCCGCCTGAACGACCGCGTCAACGACCTCGTGGGTGACGAGGACGTGGAGCTTGTGGAGGCGGTGCAGAACGGCCTCAAGACGACCGGTTACGCGTGCGGCCCGCTGAACGAGCGGGAGGCCGCCGTCGGCTGGTTCGCGTCCAAGGTGCGAGCCGACCTCGCCGCCGCCTGAGAGCAGGCTTGAACGAACCCCCCTCCAGCCCCGTGTCGCCCGGGAATCGCTCCGGCTCGGCACCGGAGGACGATCGCGAGCGTGCCTCGGGCGCGCGCGAGCGAATCCTGGAGGCGGCGGTCTCGCGGATCGCCAGCGAGGGCATCGACGATGTCCGCATCGCCAGGATCGCGGTCGACGCCCGCGTCTCGCCGGCGCTGGTCCATTACCACTTCGACTCGCGCGAGACGCTTCTCGCCGAAGCGCTCACCTACTCATATCACCGGATCGGCAACGTGAGGATCCCCGAGCGCTCCTCCTCGGACATCTCGACCGAGGAGCGGATGCGGCGGATGCTGGACAACTACCTGCCGATTCCGGGCGAGCAGCGACAGGACTGGATGCTCTGGGTCGAGCTGTGGCTCCGAGCGATCCGCCATCCGGAGCTGGCGCCGACCTCGGCCCGTCTCTACGCCGACATGCACGAGTGGGTCCGTGAGACGATCGCCGCCGATGCGATCGCCGCGGGCCGGGACCCGGACACTTCGCCGACCTCCTGCTGGCGCTGATCGACGGCTGCGGGGTGCGGGCGATGATGTCCGACCCAGCGATGAGCTTGGAAAGGATGCGGCACCTGGTTTGGAGCTATATATCGGGCGAGTTACGGAACAAAACGGATTCGAGGTGGCTGGATGAGCCGTGACGCAGACGTGATCGTCGTCGGGGCCGGGCTCGCCGGCCTCACCGCGGCGCGCGAGCTCACCGGGTCCGGGCTCGAGGTCGTCGTCCTGGAGGCGCGCGAGCGGATCGGCGGGAGGACCTGGACCAAGCCCGACGCCCTGCCTGGGATCACCCTCGACCTGGGCGCGCAATCGGTCGACTCCCGCCAGCCGCTGATCAGCGGCGAGGTCGCCCGCTATGGATTGGTCAGGGGCGCTGAGTTCCCCTTCGAGCCCCCCACCGTGTGGCGACTCCGCGGCGAGCGGCTGGGGCCCGGCCTGCCGGTGCCGGTCGCCGAGCTGGCGGACCTGGAGCGCCTCCTCGCCGAGGTCCACAACGCCGGCGCCCGCGTCGATCCAGGTGCTCCGACCGCCGAGCAGGACCTCGCCGACCTCGACATCCCGGTCACCGGTTGGGTCGAGAACCTGGGCCTCGCCCCGGCGACCACCGAGCTCGGCTCGGTCTTCGGCAGCTCGCTGATGTCGGGCCAGGCGGCGGAGTCCTCGATGCTGCTGATGGCGCGGCACCTCGCCGCGGCCGGGGGACTGTGGTCCTTCCTCAGCGTCGACTACGCCGGGGTCGAGGGCGGCACCAGCGCGATCTCCGCGGCGATCGCCGCCGACGTCAGCGCCGAGATCCGCCTCGGCTGCGAGGTCGAGGCGGTCGAGCACGACGGCGATGACGCCACGGTCCATGCCGGGGGCGAGTCACTCGGTGCCGGCGCGGTGATCCTCACTGTGCCGCTGAACGCGCTGCGGCGGATCGATCTGCGGCCCGGGCTCTCGCCGCGGGCGACGGCCGGGATCGAGGCCGGCAGCGCCAACCTGGGGGCCAAGTACTGGGCGCTGGCCAAGGACGCGCCGGACGATTTCCACGCGCTCGGCGAGGCGCCCGGGATCGACGTCGCCTCGACCTGGAAGCGGGTCGAGGACGGCGTGCTGATCGTCGGCTTCGGCCGCGACGCCTCCAGCCTCGACGGCGACGACACCGCCGCCCTCGAGGCGTCTCTGCGCCACTACCTGCCCGAGCTGGAGCTGACCGCCTCGACCTGGCACAACTGGGCCGCCGACCCGTACGCGGGGGGCACCTGGGGCGGCTGGCGCCCGGGCTGGGCGAGCGACGGTCTTCCGGAGCTGCTCGCCTCCGAGGCGCCGCTCCTGTTCGCGGGGTCCGAGACTGCGCAGCGCTGGCCGGGATTCATGGAGGGGGCGGTCGAGAGCGGCATCCGCTCCTCACGGCAGCTGCTGGAATCGCTCGAACCGGCAGCCGGGGCGCGGTAATGACGACCGCCGCTCCGAAGTCAGCCCGGCGAGAGCTGGGGAGCCTCTACCAGCCTCGCTCGATTGCGATCGTCGGCGCCTCGGCGGACCCGATGAAGTGGGGCCACTGGATGGCCCGGGACGCGCTCGCCGGTGCAGAGCGCCGCAGCGTCCACCTGGTCAACGCCCGGGGCGGCGAGATCCTCGGCCAGCGCGCCTACACCTCGGTGCGCGAGCTCCCCGTAAGCCCGGACCTGGTCGTCCTGACGGTCCCCGAAAGCCGATTCGAGGGGGCCGTGGACGATTCGCTGGAGGCGGGAGCCGGCGCGCTGGTCGCGATCACCGCCGGGTTCGCCGAGGGCGGGGAGGAGGGCCGCGCCCGCGAGAGGGCTGTGGTTGAGCGGGTCCGTGAGGCCGGGGCTGTGATGCTCGGGCCCAACTGCGGCGGCGTCGCCGACACCGGGTCCGGCCTCGGCCTCGGGATCGGCGGGCTCACTCCCGGCCCGATCGGGCTCGTGTCCCAGAGTGGAAACGTCGCCGCCGAGCTGGCCCTGCTGGCGGCCGACGCCGGCCTCGGCTTCACACGGGTCGCGTCAATCGGGAACCAGGCCGACCTCGAGGTCGCCGACCTGGTCGCCGACCTCGGTCGCCACGGCCCGACCGAGGTGATCGCCCTCTACGTCGAGGACTTCCGCGGCGGGCGGGCCCTGGCCCAGGCGATGATCTCCACCGGCAAGCCGGTGATCCTGCTCGCCGCCGGCGCCAGCGCCGCCGGGGCGCGGGCGGCGGCCTCTCACACCGGGGCGATGGTCAGCGACCTCGCCGCGGTGGACGCGGCGTGCCGCGAGGCGGGGGCGATTCGCGTCTCCTCGCTGGCCGAGACGATCGAGGTGGCGAAGGTGCTGCTGGGGGGCGATCGTCCCGCCGGGCCGCGGGTCGCGATCGTCACCGACGGCGGCGGTCACGGGGTGATCGCCGCCGATCTCGCGACCAGGGCGGGCCTCGAGCTGCCGACCCTGAGCGAGGAGCTGCAGCGGCGGATCGTCGGCCGGCTGCCAGGGCGGCCGGTCGCCGAGAACCCGATCGATCTCGCCGGCGCCGGCGAGCAGGACCTCGGCAGCTACGCGAAGGTGATCGAGGAGCTGGGCACCTCTGGCGAGGTCGACTCGGTCGTCCTCACCGGGTACTTCGGCGGCTACAGCGTCGATGCGGGCGAGGGGGCGAACGCCGCGGATCGCGAGGCCGAGGTGGCCCGGCGGATGGCCGAAGCAGCGGCGAACGGCGGCACGCCGCTGCTCGCCCAGACGATGTTCTGGACCTCGGGGCCGGCCGTGGCGCTGCGCGACTTCGGGGGTGCCGCTGTTCGCGAGGATCGACGACGCGATCGCCTCCCTCGGTCGGGTAGTCGAGACGATGCCCGCCGAGGCGGGGGCCGTCCTGCCGCTGCCGCCGCCCGAGGCGGAGATCGAGGGCGACGGGTACTGGGTCGCTCGCGAAGCGATCTCGGCCGCCGGCGTCCCGCTGGCCACCTCGGTCCGGGTCGAAAGCCGTGCGGAGGCGCTCGCCGCGGCCGAGGAAATCGGCTACCCGGTCGCGCTGAAGGCGACCGACATCCTCCACAAGTCCGACCGGGGCGGAGTCGCCCTCGGGCTCGCCGACGGGGCTGCCCTGGGCCGCGCCTTCGACTCGATGTCCGGGCTCGGCAGCTGCTCCCACGCGATCGAGCGGATGGTCCCGATCTCCGACGGAGTGGAGTTGCTGCTCGGCAGCCGGCACGACCCCCGCTTCGGCCCGGTGGTCGCGATCGGCCTCGGAGGGGTCTACACGGAGCTGCTCGGCGACTTCGCGGTCGGTCTCGCCCCGATGGACGAGCGGGAGGCGGAGCTGCTGCTGCGATCGCTGCGCGGCGCGCCCCTGCTGCTCGGCGCCCGCGGTCGCCCTGCTCTCGACCTGGCCGCCGCCGCCGGCGCCGCCGCGGCGCTCTCGCGCCTGGCCGCGGCCCACCCCGAGATCTCCGAGATCGAGGTCAACCCGCTGCTCGTCCTCGAGCAGGGAGTAGTCGGGCTTGACGCGCGGATCGTCCGCGCCGCGCCCTAGGCCTCGCCCCTTCACCGACCCACGAATCACGACCAAGCCAAGGAGCAGCTATGGACTTCCAATTGACCGAGAAGCAGGAGGAGCTGCGGCGGCGTGCCGCCTCGCTGGCCGCCGAGATCATCGCCTACGAGGAGGACTGCGAGCGTGATCGGGGCCTCGCTCCCGAGGCGCTCGCCGAGATCTCGGCGAAGACGATCGAGCACGGCCTGAACGCGATCAACATGCCCGCCGAGTGGGGCGGACAGGGCCTCTCGGTCTTCGACCAGGTGCTGGTCCAGGAGCAGCTGGGCCAGATCACCAACGCCCTCTGGGACACGGTCTGGCGCCCCGCCAACGCCCTGCGCGCCTGCGACGGGCAGCAGCGGGCCAGGTGGTTGGAGCCGGCGATCCGCGGCGAGCGCCGCGACTGCGTCGCGGTCACCGAGGCAGATGCCGGCTCTGACCCCTCGGCCCTGAGCAGCGTCGCCGAGCGCGACGGCGACGGGTTCCTGCTCAGCGGGGAGAAGTGGTTCGTCACGGTCGGCGACGTCGCCGACTTCCTGATCGTCCTTGCCAGGGTGATGCCGGAGGACAAGCCGACGATGCTCCTGGTCGACAAGGACCTGCCAGGGATCGCGGTCAAGCGCACCCCTGCCTACATGCACACCTTCGTCTACGAGCACCCGGAGTTCCTCTTCGACCGGGTCAGGTTGGGGCCGGAGACGGTGCTCGGCGGTGTCGGCCAGGGCTACGAGCTGACCCGCGACTGGTTCGTCGAGGAGCGGCTGATGATCGCCGCCCGCGCCACCGGCGCTGCCGAGCGGGCCCTGAGGCTGGCCTCCGAGTGGGCCGACGGTCGCGTCCAGGGCGGACGGCCGATCGCCGAGCACCAGCTGATCGCCGCGATGATCGCCGACAGCGCCACCGAGATCGCCCTCAACCGCGCCCTCGTCTACCAGATCGCCTGGGAGGCCGACGCCGGGGCGCCCCGCAAGCTGCTGCACGCGAAGGCGGCGATGACCAAGCTCGCCGCCTCGGAGGCGGCCGGCCGGGTCGTCGATCGCGCCGTGCAGATATTCGGCGGGCGCGGCTACATGCGCGAGAACCCGGTCGAGCGCCTCTACCGCGACATCCGTGTCGACAGGATCTGGGAGGGCACCTCGGAGATCCAGCGGCTGGTGATCGCCAACGAGGCGCGAAAGCGCGGCCTCGACGACCTGCTCGGGGTCGGCTCGGGCGCGGCTCGCGAGGCCGCGCCGACACTCTGATCCGGCGACACCGTCCCGGCGGCGGTGACGCGGCTTGGGGTGGCGTCGGGCGGCGGCTCTTCGCTCTGGTCGGGGCGCTGGTCCTGGTTGAGACGATGTTCTACTCGGTCCTGGCGCCGCTGCTGCCCTACTACGTCGAGCACCTCGGGCTGAACAAGGCGGCGGCGGGGCTCCTCTCGGCCTTCTATGCATTCGGCGCGATCGCCTTCGCCGTTCCGGCGGGATTCCTGGTCGCACGTCTCGGCACTCGCCAGACCGTGCTCGCCGGAGTCTTCCTGCTGGCCACCTCATCCGTCGCCTTCGGCTTCGCCCGGGACCTGGCCGTGCTCGACGCCGCTCGCTTCGTCCAGGGAGCGGGCGGGTCCTGCCTGTGGGCGGCGGGGCTCGCCTGGCTGGTCTCGATCGCCCGCGAGGAGAGGCGCAGCACCGTGATCGGCGCCGCCGTCGGGATCGGCATCGGCGGTGCGCTCCTCGGCCCGGTGATGGGTGGGTTGGCGACGATCACCAGCCCCGAGCTGGTGTTCACCGCGATCGCCGCTCTGATCGGCGGCCTCGGCGTGCTGGCCCTGCGCATTCCGGCGCCCCCGCCGGGGCGCCCGGACACGATCGCCGAGCTGATCACCGCGGCCAGGGAGGAGCCGCGCCTGCGGGCCGGCATCCTCTTCACCTTCCTGCCCTCGATGCTGTTCGGCATCTTCGAGGTGCTGGCGCCGCTGCGACTCACCGTCCTCGGGGCGAGCACCGTGGCGATCGCTGTGATCTTCCTGGTCTGCACCGTGGCCGAGGCGGCGATGAGCCCCCTGGTCGGCCAGCTGGCCGATCGCCGCGGCGCCTATCCGGTTGCGCGCCTCGGCCTGGCCGGCTGCACGGTGATGGCGATCCTCCTGCCGCTGCCGGGGTCGGTGGTCCCGTATGCGATCGCCCTGGTCGCGGCCTGCGTCGCCTTCGGCTGGCCATGGGTCCCGGCCAGCGCCATGCTCTCGGCCGGCGCCGCCTACTACGAGCTCGGTCAGGGCGTCGCCTTCGGACTCTGGAACCTCGCCTGGGGCGGTGGCCAGGCGATCGGCTCCGCCGGGGGCGCCGGCCTCGCCGACGCGACCCGCGACGCAGTGCCCTACCTGCTGCTGGCCGGGCTTTGCGCGCTCACCCTGGCCATTGGTTGGCTTCGATCAGGTGCCGCGCCTCGCGCAACCGAACCGGGGTAAGGTGCGTCGAGTCTGATGGTCGCGTCCGCCACAGCGCTTATCGCCGAAGTCTCGGTCAGGTTCGACGCAGGCAAGGGCAATCTCGGCGGGGCCGGGCAGCGCTCCGGCCTGCTGCTGCTGCTCGGCTTCCTGGTCTCCTTCGGCTTCATCCGGATGAGCACCCGGCTGATACGCAGCCCCAAGGTCCCCTGGTGGCCCGGGAGCGTCAAGCCGGGGGGCCTCCACATCCACCACCTGGTCTTCGGGATCGTCCTGATCATGCTCGCCGGGTTCCTGCAGTTCGCCCTGCGCCCGGACAGCCCCTGGCTGGAGATCTTCGCGGTCGCCTTCGGGGTCGGCTGCGGCCTCACCCTGGACGAGTTCGCGCTATGGCTCCATCTCGAAGACGTCTACTGGTCCGAGGAGGGGAGGCGCTCGATCGACGCGACGATCGTCGCGGCGATCATCGGTGGCGCCGTCGTTCTCGGCTTCGCCCCGCTCGGCACCGGAGAGGACAACCCGACCGGCTCGATCATCGTCGTCGTAGTGACCGTCGCCATCGACCTCGCCCTCTGCTTCATCTGCCTGTTCAAGGGCAAGCTCTGGACCGGCCTGATCGGCTTCTTCCTCCCGATGTTCTCGACGGTCGGCGCGATCAGGGCGGCAAAGCCCGGCTCACCCTGGGCGCGGCGCTTCTACAAGCCGGACAGCAAGCGGATGGAGAAGTCCCGCCGCCGGGCGAAGCGTTCCCAGGAGCGCTACCGCCGCTGGCAGGATCGGATCGGCGGGACGCCACACCTGCCGAGCCCCCTGAAGGCCGAGGAACCGGAGGCCGCGCCGGGCGAGGACTCCTAGCCGGGCGGCGGCCGGCCGACGTGGCCGCGCCGCCTAACCGAGCAGCGGCTGGCCGACGAAGCCCCGCTGCGGGCCCCGGGCGGGACCGCGAAGACGGCGCTGCCGACGTGGCGGATGTACTCGTTGAGCGCGTCGTGGCGACCGAGCCGGCGCTGGATCGCCACGAACTGCTTCTCGGGATCGCGCTGGAAGCAGATGAAGAAGAGGCCGGCGTCGAGCTCCCCGAGGCGCTCGTCGACGCCGTCGGTGAACGAGTAGCCGCGGCGCAGGATCCGCTCGCCGCCGTTGAGGGAACCGAGGCGAGGCGGACGTGGGCGTCGGCCGGGATTACTGGCGCGCCGTTCTTCTTCGCCCCGAGGTCGAGCGGGTCGAACTCGTCCTCGGCGCCGAGCGGAGCGCCGTGGTACTTGCTGCGGCCGATCGTCTGCTCCTGGTCGGACAGCGAGGAGCGGTCCCAGATCTCCAGCAGCATGCGAATCCGCCGGGCCACCATGAAGGTGCCGTCTCGCATCCACTCGGGCCGCTCGGACGGGCCGAGCCAGACGTGCCGGCGCATCGCCTCGGTGTCCTCGGCGACGATGTTGGCGGTGCCGTCCTTGAAGCCCATCAGGTTGCGCGGTGTTTCCTGCTGGCGGCTGGTGCTGGCGGTGCGCCCGAAGCCGAGCTGCGACCACCGCATGACGACCAGGCCCCGCCCGATCCGGGCCAGGTTTCGGACAGCGTGGAAGGCGATCTGGGGATCGTCGGAGCAGGCCTGGACGCAGAGGTCACCGCCACTGCTCTGGCTCGGCGACCAGCTCGTCGCCGGGCAGAGCGGGCAGCGGCCGCAGGGCCCGGGGTTGGTCCGCCCGGAGCCCGTACCGGTCCTCGCCGCCGCGCTCGAAGAGATCGGGGCCGAAGCCGAAGGTCACGGTCAGCCGGGAGGGCAGCAGCCCGACCGTCTCACCGGTGTCGTCGGGGGGCGCCAGCTGGGTGTGGCTGACGCCGCCGATCACCTGCCCGCCGGTCATCTCCACTGCCGCCGCCGACCACGCGCGCATCAGGTCGCGCAGCTCCGAGCGCCGCTCGGTGGTCAGGTCGAAGGCGGCGAAGTGGAGCCTGTCCTAGGCCGGCGCGGCAATGCCCGCCTGATGGGTTCCGTAGAACGGCTCGGTCCCCGTGCCTTCGCCCTCGCCGGCGCTTTGGCGGCCGATCGGGTAGCCGGCGCTCCCCAGCGCGAGCCCCGCCCCGCCGCTCCCCCCGCCGCGAGCAGCCCGCGGCGAGTCATCGGGCTCATTGGACTATCCGGGCCGGAACCTGAGAGAGCGGCTCGGCTAGGGCATCGATGCTGCGGGCCAGCTTCCGTGTGTCGGCCTCGGTCAACTTGTCATAGGGGACGAAGTCGGCACCGTGGCCGTAGGGGGCGACATCGGCGAAGTGGTCAGCGATCTCCTTCGCGAGAATCGGGTCGGTGGTCTCGAGGCCCAGCGTTCCCGACTTCGATCTCGGTGGATGCTCGAGGATCGGCCGAACCGATTCGAAGGCGACCTTCGACCCGTCCACATTCGCCTCGAAGTCGACCAGGTCCGTGTGCGAGTAGCGCTCCTCCTCGCCGGTGATCTTCGACGCGGAGATCAACCCACAGAGCCTGCTCGATCTTGTGGAAGCCGCCCCATCGGGCCGCGGGAACGTCGCCATCCCGGGCGTCGATCTCGGGGTCGAGGTTGCCGGAGGATTCCGCCACCGGCTCGATCCGCTCATACGGGATCCGGGCAGCGGGATAGAGCGCCTTCGCCCGGGCGACGTCGCCGGCTAGCACCGCGCTGACGAACGGCCTGGTCCTGGCGATGAGCAGATCGGCGTTGCGCTCGACGTAGGTGCGGTAATGGTCGGCGGCCCTGGTCAGCCGGGGGCTGGGCGATGCGGCCGAGCCTCCCGTCACAGTCAGCTCGCCCCGCTCCTGATCGCCGCCCGGGCAGTACAACGTGTAGGTGCCCTGATCGAGGGTCAGCGAGAAGCTGCCTGCCAGCCCCTCTGCGAGGTTCTCTTTCTCGCCGAGGATCGTGTTGCCCGAGAGGACCTCGAACTCGCTCACCTTCGAGGTGCCCGCGTTCTCGACCTCGAAGGGTGACGGACCCGCCGGAAGCTCTGCAGTGTGCGGGTCGCACCCCGCGTCGGTGAGCTTGACCGAGAGGGTGTGCGCTCCCTTCGGGGCGTCCGAGCCGCTCGAACCGCAACCGGCGCCGAGCAGGGCCCCGCTCCCCAGCATCGCCAGGGTCAGGAAGCGAAGTGATGCGCTCAAGCAGGGTTCTCGGCCGGCAGCTGAGCCCCGGCTGGTGCCGGGCTCCGCCGCAGCCTGAGACGGTCCGGCCAGAGAACGTAGACCGCCATCGGCAGTGCGTAGAGAACGTAGATCAGCGCCTCTCCGACTGTCGGCTGCGGCTGCAGCCCGAGCATCCCGGTAAGCAGCGAGCCGGAGATCGTCCCCGGCTGGACCAGCCAGGAGAGGTCGACCGCCTGGCCCTGGAGCTGGTTGAACCAGCCGGCCTCATGCGCCGTGTGCAGGGAGACCGAGAGCAGCCCGGCGGCGACAAAGACGAGCACGAGACCGGTGAACCTGAAAAAGCGCGAGAGGTTGATCCGCACCCCGCCCCGGTAGAGGCCGATGCCGATCGCCACGGCCAGCAGGACGCCGAGCACCGCTCCGGCGCCGGCGGCGGTCGTGTCGGTGGCGTCCTGGAATGCGGCGAGCATGAACACCGAGGTCTCGAGGCCCTCACGGAGGACGGCGAGGAATGCCATCCCGACCAGGGCGATGGTCGAGCCGGCCAACAGCGCCTCGGCGGCGCTGCCCTCGAGCGAGGAGCGGATGCTGCGGGCGTGGCGCCGCATCCAGACGATCATGTAGGTGACGGCCCCGACGGCGATCACGCCGATCACCGTCTCCAGGCCCTCCTGCTCGCGCTGCGGAAGCTCCTGGCCGACGACCCTCAGGGTGATCGCCGCGGCGACGCAGAGGCCGACCGCGATCGCCACTCCGACCCACATCTGGCGCAGCGCGTCGCCCCGGCCCTCCTTGACCAGGAAGGCTGCGATGATCCCGACGATCAGCGAGGCCTCGACTCCCTCGCGCAGGCCAATGACGAGGGTGGGGATCACTCGGCGGGGTGTGCTCTCTGGATCATCGGGCTGTAGTTAGGGGTCCCTAATTAGGACAGCCGAAACCGTAGCACGACGCTAGGGATTAGGGGAGGCCGAGATTCCTCCGATCCCACCTGCGGTCATCACGCTGACAGCGGCTGGCAGACTGCCTCGGTGGACCTGGCGGCGCTGGAGCACGGAATGGCCGAAGCGGGCGAGCCGCCCTACCGGGCGCGCCAGGTCTGGCGCTGGCTGGCGGCCGGAGCGGAGTCCCTCGAGGAGATGACCGACCTCCCGCTCGGGCTGCGACGCCGCCTCGCCGCAGAGCTGCCGATCTCCACGCTGTCCGTGCGCCGCGAGGCGCGCTCTCGCGACGGGACGGCGAAGGCGCTGTTCGAGACCGTCGATGGGCGGCCGCTGGAGGCGGTGCTGATGAGGTATCGCGATGGCCGCCGCTCGGTCTGCCTCTCGAGCCAGTCGGGTTGCCCGCTGACCTGCGCGTTCTGTGCGACCGGGCGGATGAGTTTCGGCCGAAACCTGACCGAGTCCGAGATCGTCGACCAGGCCCTCCACTTCCGCCGCCGCGGAGAGCTCAACCACGCCGTCTTCATGGGGATGGGCGAGCCGATGATCAACCTCGACGCCGTCCTCGGGGCCTGCGAGCGGCTGCCCGAGGCCGGGATCTCGCACGCCCACACGACGGTGTCCACGGTTGGCTGGGTCCCCGGGATCGCGCGGATGGCGAGCCAGGGGCCACCGGTCCGCCTGGCCCTCTCGCTGCACGCGGCCGAGGACGCCCTGCGGTCGGAGCTGATGCCGGTCAATCGCCGCTATCCGCTGGCCGAGGTGCTGGAGGCATGCCTCGGCTGGCACCGTTCGAGGCGGCGGAAGGTGTTCGTCGAGTACCTGATGCTTGCCGGGGTCAACGATCGCCACGAGCAGGCCGCCGCCCTGGCCTCGGTGCTGAATCCGGCCCGCGCCTTCAAGGTCAACCTGATCCCCTACAACCCGACCGGCACCGGCTTCGAGGGCTCGAGCCAGGCGGCGATCGCCGCCTTCCGCGACGCACTCACCGCTGCGGGGATCCCGGCCACAGTGCGTCTGACCCGCGGCCGCGACATCGACGCGGCCTGCGGTCAGCTCGCGGCGAGCTGACCCCGGCTCAGCGGGGCTCGAGGGCGATCACCGGGATCAGCCGCGCCCCGGCGCGCTTCTGGTAGGTCGTGAATCCGGGGTAGGTGCGGTTGACGAGGCGCCAGGCGCGCTGGCGCTCCTCGCCCTCGAGCTGACGCGCCAGGTAGGGGCGCTCCTCGCCGTCACAGACGTAGTGCACGTCCGGGTTGGCGATCACGTTCCGGTACCAGGCGGGATGGCGGACATCACCGCCACGCGAGGCGACCAGGAGGATCGAGTCGCCGTCCTTCGTGTGGACGAGGGGCGTCTGCTTCTCGGCGCCGCTCCTCGCGCCCCTGACCTTGAGCAGCCCGACGCGGCCGAGGCCCGCGGTGCTCAGCCGTCCCCGGCTGAGGCGGAGCATCGGCCGGTCGAGGAAGGGAGCGAGGTTGACGTAGAACCAGGAGCCGGGGCGGGAGGATGCGAGCGGGATCGCGATCCGCTCGTAGACGGTGCGGTCCTCCGCCACGGCTCAGTCCCCGGCGGGGTCCGGCATCCACGGCTCGTGCCAATCGCACACTCCGCGGGTCAGCTTCGACGCCTCCTCGGGTCCCCAGGTGCCCGGCTCGTAGCGGATAACCGGCCCGGGATCGTCGAGCAGCGGCTGCACGACGCGCCAGGTCTCCTCGATGCCGTCGATGCGGGTGAACAGGTCCGCCCGGCCGCGGATCGCGTCGTCGAGCAGCCGCTCGTAGGGTTCAGGGTCCTCCCCGGGCGTTTTCTCGAACAGGACCCGCAGGTCGGCCGCCTCGAATGCCTCCTTGCTCGCCTGCTTCATCAGAAAGCGGATCCGCGCCCCCGGGGTCGGGTCGATCCTGATCGCCAGCTGGTTGGGCTCCGGGATCCTCCCCGTGCCGACGCCGAGGCGCGGCGGGCGCTTGAAGACGACCTGGACCTCGGTCGCCTTCACCGGCAGGTTCTTGCCGGCCCGGATGAAGAAGGGGACGCCGCTCCAGCGCCAGTTGTCGATCTCCAGCTCGAGCGCGACGAAGGTCTCTGTCTTCGAGTCCTTAGCGACGCCGTCGACATCGAGGTAGCCCTCGTACTGCCCCCGGATGTAGCGCTCCGGGTTGGCGTCGCGCATCGCCTTGAACAGCTCCAGCTTCTTGTCGCGAATCGAGTCCTTCTGGTTGCCGGCGGGCGGCTCCATCGCGACCAGCCCGAGCATCTGCAGGGCGTGGTTCTGGATCACGTCGCGCAGCGCTCCCACCGGGTCATAGAAGCGCCCGCGGTCCTCGACCCCGAAGCTCTCGGCCAGGGTCATCTGCACATGGGAGACGAACTGCCGGTTCCAGACCGGCTCGAGGATCGAGTTGGCGAAGCGGAGGTAGGTGATGTCCATCACCGGCTCCTTGCCGAGGTAGTGATCTATGCGGTAGATCTGGTCCTCGCGGAGGATTTCGAGCAGCTCCGCCTCCAGCTCCTTGGCCGAGGCCAGGTCGTGGCCGAAGGGCTTCTCGATCACCACCCTGGCGTTTTCGGTCACCCCGGCCTTGCCCAGCGCCCGGATGACGTCCGCGAACAGGAAGGGCGGAATCTCCAGATAGAAGACTGGCTGCTCGTGATCGGAGACCGCTTCCTTGACCCGCTCGAAGGTTTTCGGATCCGAATAGTCGCCGCCGACGTACCGGAGGCGCTTGGCGAGCCGGGCAAACACGTCCTCGTCGGGGTCCTCGACGCTGGTCGAGATCGACTCGCGGACGTGGTTGACGAGATCCTCGTGGCGCCAGTCGTTGCGCGCCACACCGACGATCGTGAAGTCCAGCTCGCCGCGCGCCTCGAGCCGGTAGAGCGCCCGGAAGGTCATCTTCTTGGCGAGGTCGCCGGTGATCCCGAAGATGACCAGGACGTCGGCGACTCCGGGCTGGCGCTTCTTCTTCGCGGCCATCGTCGCGGAGGCTATCCGTTCGGGCATAGGATCAGGTCCCGCAATCGACGAAGGGGTCGCGCATGGAACTTGGAATGGTCGGGCTGGGCCGGATGGGCGCCAACATCGTGCGCCGCCTGATGCGCGACGGGCACGATTGCTTCGTTTACGACGTCAACCCGGAGGCGATCGAGACCCTGGCCGGGGAGGGGGCGCAGGGCGCCTCTTCGCTGAAGGAGCTGGCCGAGAAGATGTCCGCGCCCCGCGCCATCTGGGTGATGGTCCCGGCGGGTGAGATCACCGACCAGACCATCCACGAGGTCGCCGACGTGCTCGAGAAGGGCGACGCGATCATCGACGGCGGCAACTCGTACTACCGCGACGACATGCGCCACGCCGCCGAGCTGGCCGAGCGAGGGATCGACTTCATCGACTGCGGCACCAGCGGCGGCGTCTTCGGCCTCGAGCGGGGCTACTGCCTGATGATCGGCGGGCCGGACGCGGCCGTCGAGCGACTCGACCCGATTTTCGCCACCGTCGCGCCCGGGGTGGATTCGGCCGAGCGCACCCCCGGACGGAGCGGCGACGCCGGCCCGGCCGAGAACGGCTACCTGCACTGCGGGCCGAGCGGCGCCGGACACTTCGTGAAGATGGTCCACAACGGGATCGAGTACGGGATCATGGCCGCCTACGCCGAGGGGCTGAACGTGCTGCGAAACGCCAACGCCGGCAAGGCGGAGCGCACCGCGGACGCCGAGACCGCGCCGCTCGAGCAGCCGCAGTACTACCAGTACGACATCGACATCCCCGAGGTCGCCGAGGTCTGGCGCCGGGGCAGCGTGATCGGCTCCTGGCTGCTCGACCTGACCGCGGCGGCGCTACAGGAGTCACCCGACCTGGCCGAGTTCTCCGGGCGGGTCTCGGACTCGGGCGAGGGGCGCTGGACGACGATCGCGGCGATCGAGGAGGGGGTACCGGCGCCAGTGCTGACGGCGGCACTCAACGAGCGCTTCTCCTCGCGAAACCTCGACGAGTTCGGCGACAAGGTCCTCTCCGCGATGCGCAAGCAATTCGGCGGCCACGACGAGAAGAAGGCGTAGAGGTGGAGGTTGAGGTCCTGGCCGATTCAGACGCCGCGGCCGCGCGGGCTGCCGAGGTGATCGCGGCCGCCGGGGCCGAGGCCGGCAGAGAGCGCGGTTCGTTCTCGCTGGCTGTCAGCGGGGGCCGCTCCCCCTGGCGGATGATCGCCCTGCTGGCGGATTCGGAGCAGATGCCCTGGGACGGGACCCAGGTCTTCCAGGTCGACGAACGGGTCGCGGAGCCGGGGAGCGACGACCGCAACCTCACCCACCTGCTGCTCGCCCTGCCGCTGGAGCGCCAGGCGGCGGTGCGGCCGATGGCGGTGACCAGCACCGACCTCGAAGCCGCCGCGGCGGACTACGAGGAGGGCCTGCCGGAGGCGCTTGATCTTGTCCATCTCGGGCTGGGCCCCGACGGCCACACGGCCTCGCTGGTCCCCGAGGACGGGGTGCTGGAGGTGACCGACCGCCGCGTCGCGCTCACCGAGGGCGCCTACCAGGGCCACCGTCGCATGACCCTCACCTACCCGGCCCTCGCCACGGCCCGGCGGATCGTCTGGCTGATCACCGGCGAGGACAAGCAGGATGCGATGGGCAAGCTGCTCGCCTCCGACCCCAGCATCCCCGCTGGGCGCGTCGAGAACGACGAGATGCTCCTGATCGCCGACCAGGCCGCGGCCGGCGAGAGCGCCTGAGCCGGGCACCGCGCGACACCCCGCCGACTCATAACCCGAAGGTCGCGGGGTCGAATCCCGCCCCCGCGCCCAGCTACGCAACGCTTCGCCACGTCACTGCAATTGGCCTCGATGTTTGGCGCGTCCTGACCGTGGATGCAGGAGCTAGCGCCTTCAGGCTGGAGCGCGACAGAACTCTCACGTAGGCTGGTGGGGCGACGCGATTCAGCTCCAAGCCGAGAACCCAACACAGTGATGACCGGCTGAGGCCCGGATGAGGACGCTCTCGATCGCCGCGATGCAGACGGCGCCGATCGCGCGCGATCCCGATGCAACCCTGGACCTTCTGGCCAAGCGGGCCCCTGCCGTCAAGGCCGCCGTGCCTCACGCCCAGCTCCTCGTGCTGCCAGAGCTTCACCTCTCGGCTCTTCCGGAGCTGCTCGACGAGTCCGACGGCTACGCCGATTCGGTCGCAGTGTCCCTGCCCGGCCCCCTCACCGAGCGGCTCGGTGAGATCGCCCGCGCCTCGAATTTTTGGATCACCGCCGGCTCGGTCTACGAGCGCTCCGAGGAGGGCCACGTCCACAACACCGCGGTCGTCGTCTCTCCGAAGGGCGAGCTCGCCGCTCGCTACCGCAAGGTCTTCCCCTGGCGTCCGACCGAGCGCTCCGTTCCGGGCGACGGCTTCGTCACCTTCGACATTCCGGGCGTCGGCCGGCTCGGCCTGGCGATCTGTTACGACGGCTCGTTTCCCGAGGTGATCCGCCAGCTCGCCTGGCTCGGAGCGGAGGTGGTGATCCAGCCCACGCTCACGACGACCTCCGACCGCGAGGCCGAGCTGATCGCCGCTCGGGCCAACGCGATCTTCAACCAGCTCTACGTCGTCAACGTCAACGCCGCTCAGCCTGTGGCGCTGGGGCGAAGCCTGGTCGTGGACCCCGAGGGACTGGTGCGAGTCCAAGCCGGGGAGGGGGAGGAGCTGCTCACCGACGTGCTCGATCTCGATGCCGTGGAGCGGGTGCGGAGCTTCGGCGTCGCCGGCGTGTCGCGGATGTGGGAGCAGCTCGACTCACTGGAGGGCGCTGGACCGGAGCTGCCGATGTACGGCGGCGGCCGGATCCGTCGGCGCCCGGGTGCCCGGCGCTCTTAGCCGGCCCGACCCGATCGAGCAGCTCGGCGCGCGCCCCGGGGTCCTTGACCATCGGGAAGTGGCCGCCGGCAATCTCGATGGCTCGCGCGGCATCGCCATCGGCCCCAGCCGGCAGGATTGCTTGCGGACGCCGAGCTGAGCTCAGCCGGCGCCGACAGTCTCCGGATCCGACTCCTCACCCTTGAGGGAAGGCGGATCGCCGGTGTCCGAAGGGAGGGCGCGCAGCGCGTCCACGGGTAGGTGCAGCTGCAGCGGGGCGCCCTGCTCGTAGGGGATTCCGCCGCCCGTGTTCTGAACGAGCGCCTGCAGCGCTTCCCCGGTGGCGGCCCGGACGATCACCTGGATCACCGAGCCCACGTAGACGACGCGCTCCACCATGGCCGGGATTCGGTTCGGCCCCGACGGAGACCCGTGCTCTTCGAGCTCGATGCGCTCCGGTCGGATGACGATCTTCGCCTCCCCCGTGACGTCGGGGTCCGTTCCGCGCGTCTCGAGCTCGTAGCCGTCCAGCGCGACCCGGCAGGCGCTCGTGCCGGCACTGACGATGGTGGCCTGCATGAGGTTCGACACGCCGAGGAAATCGGCGACGTAGAGCGTCTCGGGATCCTCGTAGACGTCCTGAGGCGCCCCGATCTGCTCGATGTGCCCGTCTTTCATCACCGCAAGGCGGTCGCTCATCGTGAGCGCCTCCTCCTGGTCATGGGTGACGTAGAGGAACGTGATGCCGACCTCCTGCTGGAGTGATTTGAGCTCGATCTGGAGGGCCTTGCGGAGCTTCGCGTCGAGGGCGCCAAGCGGCTCGTCGAGAAGGAGCATGGCCGGGTTGAGGACGAGAGAGCGCGCCAGGGCAACCCGCTGCTGCTGCCCGCCCGAGAGCTGGGAGGACTTGCGCCTCTCGTAGCCCGGAAGCTGGACCAGCTCGAGCGCCTTGCCGACGCGCTCCTTGATCTCGGCCTTCGGCCGCTTCGCCTGCTTCAGCCCGAAGGCGATGTTGTCGTAGACGTTCAGGTGCGGGAAGAGCGCGTAGTTCTGGAACACGGTGTTGACGTTGCGCTGGTGAGGCGGCGTGTATGCAACGTCTGTGCCGTCGAGGAGGATCTCACCGGAGGTCGGTTGCTCGAAGCCGGCGATCATTCGCAGAGTGGTCGTCTTCCCGCAGCCGGAGGGCCCAAGGAGCGAGAAGAACTCGCCACCCGGGATTTGGAGATCGATGCCGTCCACCGCGGTCACCTCGTCGAACACCTTGGTCAGCTTGTTCAATTCGATTTCGCCGCGTGCCATTGGTCTCCCGAGCTAGTTGAGGTTGAAGGCGCCGCTGAAGTCCTCCGCCGTGTTGCCCGCCCGTCGCTCTTCGCGGGTGAACATGCGCCAGAGGACGAAGCCGGCCGTGACAATGAGCAGGGTTGACAGCATCATGATCGTCGCGATCGCATTCACAGACGGTAACGGCGCGGCGCGCGTCGCCGAGTAGATCTGGATCGGGACGGTGTCCGTGGGTCCGCCGCTTGACAGCCACTGGCTGATGACGAAGTCGTCAGCCGAGATGGCGAACACCACGGCGGCCGAGGCGACGATCGCCGGGGCGAGCAAGGGCAAAAGGACGCGCGTCAACGCGACGAACGGCGGGGCCCCGAGATCGGCGGCGGCCTCCTCGTACTGCCTGCCGATCGAGAACAGCCGACCGCGCACGATAACGACCACGAAGGAGATCGAGAAGGTCACGTGGCCGAGGATCTGGGCGAGCGTTCCCGTGTGGACGAAGGTGAAGAGGTGGGTGAAGACGAGTAGGAGCGACACGCCCATGACGATCTCGGGCGTGACCAATGGAAAGAGCATGATGAAGTTGGAGGTGCCGGAGCCGCGACCGCGCCAGCGTGCGAGTCCGAGGGCGAGCAATACCCCGATCGGGATAGCGATCAGAACGTCCGCCCCCGCCAGCTTGAAGGTCTGAACAAGCGAATGCCGGAGGGTCGGGTCGTGCCAGACCGAGTCCACTGGGTCCCCCCAGTACCAGCGGGTCGAGAAGGAGTCCCAGACCGTGCGCGAGCGGGTCGCGTTGAAGGAGAACTGCACCGCGATCAGCACCGGCACGATCGACCACACGATGTAGGCCCAGGTGACGCCCACCAGGAAGCGCGGCTTTCCCCATGGGTTGCGGAGCCAGCCGCGGAAGCGGGTCAAGCCCGAGGGCTGCGCCCTCGCGGGCTGCGGCCTCGCTCGCTGCTCGGCAACGGTCGTCATACCGCCCCCACCGTCCCGGCGTCGCGTTGGGCGCGATGGATGCTCCGCATGTAGTAGAGCATCAGGACCGTCAGGAAGGCGGCGAGCACGATCGTGAGCGCGGCGCCGATTGTCGGCTGCGGGCCGCCGTGGAAGTAGAGGTCGATCTGGTTGCCGATCAGCGACGTCGTCGGCGAGCCCGAGACGATGTTCGGCGTGTAGTAGTCGCCGAACATCGGCAGCGTGATGAGGACGGCGCCCCCCAGGATGCCGGTCTTCGAGAGCGGGAGGGTGACCGAGCGAAACGCGGCCCAGGGGCTCGCACCGAGGTCACGTGCCGCTTCCAGGTGGCTGCGGTCGATACGGTCGAGCGCGGCAAAGAGTGGCAGGATCAGGTACGGGATGTAGCCGTAGACGAGGGCGAAGATGACGGTCGAGGGGCTCCCGCCGAGCCAGTCCCGCGGCTGGCTGAGCACGTGGGTGAACATCAAGAAGCGATTCACGTAGCCGTCCTCCTGCAGGAGATTCACCCAGGCGAGCATTCGCATCATGTAGCTGATCCAGAGGGGAAGGACGAGCAGGATGAGGATGAGGCCTTTCCACCGCCCCGCGTGCCGGGCCGTGTAGTAGGCGACCGGATACCCGATCAGCAGGCAGAGGGCCAGGGAGATAAGGACGTAGACGATCGTCCTGACCTCGACGTCGAACCAGATTCCCCCCGGGGCGAGCCGGCCTAGGACCTCGCTGAGCCAACCCACGTTCCATTCGAGCGGGTTCCAGACGGGGACCGGCTGGAAGAGGATCGGGTCGACCGTTCCAAACGCGACTCCGAGGACCGCATAGAACGGAACGACGAAGAGGAAGATCAGCCAGATGACGCCCGGGAGCGCAAGGGCGGGCCACAGCCAGCGCCGGTACACGCCCTAACGCTCCCGCCCCGGACCCGTCAACTCCCTCCTCCGGCGAGGAAGTCCGAGTAGCCGTTCTGCCACACCTGCTGACCTTTAGAGGTCAGCGTCCCGTACTGCAGCGAGTCGGGCCCGAGATCATCGTTCGTCAGGACGCTGTTCGCCAGGTTCTGGGGCAAGACCCCCTTTTTCACCAGGGTGTCCGGATCGATCTCGTTCAGGGGGGGCTGATACCCGTTGAAGTCGACGAAGTTCTGATAGGCGACGCCGTTGTCGAGGAGGTAGTTGAGGAAGAGATGCGAGAGCACCGGCTTCTTCGTGGTCGAGCAGATCGCGAAGCAGTCGTTCTGGATCGGCACCTTGCCCTTGGGTGGCTTCCAGAAGGCGAGGGCGCTCGCTGGCGTGCCCTTTGGGAGGTAGTAGATGTAGCCCGCGATCATGTCCCCCGACCACGCCTGGTGGAGCCAGCTCGACCCCTCCGGGATAGTCTGGTACTGGAGGTCGTCCACCTTGACGTTGCAGATGCCGTAGAGCTGCTTGAGGTCGGACACCGCCTTGTTCACGAGCGCGGGATCCTCAGTGTTGATGTCGGTGATCCCCTTGCGCAGGAGCGCCATGCCGATCGACTCCCGGTTCTCGGAGAGGATCCCCACCTTGCCCTTGTACGGCTGGGACTCCCAGAAGATGTCCCACGGCTGGTCCATGCCGGGGATGTCCGCTTTGATCTTGTCCGTCCGCCAGGCGATGCCGGTGGCGTAGACGGTGTAGGGGACGGTGTAGCGCGACTCGCCGTCGTAGAACGGGTCGACGAGCTGCGGCCAGATGTTCTTCTTGAGGTTCGGGATGTAGTCGAGGTTGAGGGGCTTGATCAGCTTGCCGGCAACGCCGATATCGAGCGTGTCCGGCGTGATCTCCATCACGTCGGGCTTGACCGCTCCGGAGGCAAGCCGCTGGATTCCCGAGTTGATGTTGTCGAACGGCGTGTACTGGACGTCGACGCCGTACTTGGCCCCGAACTTCGTGAGTAGCTTCTTGTAGAAGTAGTCGGGATAGTTGAAGACGGTGAACGTCCCGCCTGTCTCCGGCTTGAGCCCCGACGCGATGGGGTCCTCCCAACGCGGCAGGGTCACGCGCCTGTCGGGCCTGGCGAGCGGCAGGCCTCCCGGCCCGACGAGCTTGCCGCCCGCGCCGTTGCTCTCGGGGACGCTGGTCGAGTTGCCGCAGGCGGCCAGCAGAGGGCCGGCGCCAGAGAGGGCCGCCGCGGCACCTGCGCCTCGTAGCAGGAAGCTGCGCCTGCTCAGGGAGTTCGGCCGTTCCTTCGGGTGGTGTGTCATTCGAGTTCCCTCCTGAGTTGGGTGTCCGCAAGCTGGGGCACGGCCTCACGGACAGCGTATGTTGCTGCGCCCGATCGATCTTCCGCCGCAGTCTCGTAGGCCGCAGCCCCCAACCCACAGTCGAGGAGCGACTCGGCCAACTCGAGCGCGCAGCGAAGCATCCGCTCGCGAGCCACATCTGGGTCACGCAGCGTCGCCTGGACGGCGAGTCCGTCGAGGAGCGAGCCGAGCAGCAGAGCCACCTCGTCGGCATCGGCGTCACCGAACTCACCCGCCCCCTGCCCGGCTCGGATTACGGCCGCGATCTCCTGGCGCCAGCGGTTGTCCAGCCGCTGACGAGCTTGTCGCGACGCGGGATCACGAAGAGCGCGGGCCCAAAGCTCGATCCAGAGGGTCCAGTCGTAATCCTCGGCTGAAGCCTCGATCATGAAACGCAACTGGTCGCGCGGGCGCTCCAGCAGGTGAATTCGTTCGCGCATCTCGACGTAAAAGCGCTCCTCGTCGACCGTCAGCGCCTCGGCGAGCAACTCGTCCTTCGACTGGAACCAATAGAGCACAGCCGGTGGGCTGGTGCCGGCTCGTTCGGCGACGTCCGCGATCCGCGTCTTGACGAGCCCGCGTTCGGCGATCACCTCGGCCGCGGCGGCGAGGATCTGGGGTCGCCTGACGTGATCGATCTGAGGCCGAGGGCTCACCTCGCCATTCGCTCTTCTCCTTGAAAGCTGAACCGCGGTTCAGCTTATGCGGTGAGCGCCGCGGGATCAACCCCCAATTCGGCGACCCCCGGGTCAGCTCTTACCCAGCTCGGTTCGCTCCGCCCGCCCGCCCCGCCCGATGATCACCTCGCTGACCATCGCCGGGGGGAAGAGGCCGTGGGCTGCCACGCCCGGGTCGGCGTCGAGCCAGGCGGCCAGCGCCGGCAGGTTGGCGGTGCCGCCGCGGTAGTCGGCGATCAGGCCGCCGTCCGGGCTGGGGGAAGCGTCGCGCAGCTCAACGTCACCCAGCCGCGCCAGGGTAGAGCTGAGCCCGAAGGCGAACAGCTCGACCGGGACGGGAGGGTGGAGCTGGTCGACCGGCTTGCTCGAGTCGGCGATCACCACGAAGCGCTCTGCGGCACCGGCGACGATCTTCTCGCGCAGGTGTGCGCCGCCCCCTCCCTTGATCAACCAACCGTCCGGCGTCACCTGATCGGCCCCGTCGATCGCGATGTCGAGCCGCTCGAACGTGTCGAAGCGCTCGACCTCGATCCCGAGGCCCGTGGCGGCCTCCTCGGTGGCGGGCGAGGTGGCGACGCAGCGAATGCCGGAGAGTCCCCGCTCGGCGATCGCCGGCAGCAGGTGGGCGACGGTGGAGCCGGTCCCGAGGCCCACCGTCATCCCGTCCTCGACCAGCCCCGCCGCGGCCTTCGCCGCGACGGCCTTCTCGGCCTCCGCTGGCCCGGGTCCGGTCTTCGACACGGGAACACTGTATGCGGCAGGGGTAGGATCGGGAGTCAGCTGATGCAGGCCGCCACGGACACAGTCCGAAGCACCGATATCGACCAGCTCTGCATCAACACGATCCGGACGCTCTCGATCGATGCGATCGAGAAGGCCAACTCCGGTCACCCCGGGACGCCGATGGCGCTGGCGCCGATGGCCTACACCCTCTGGCAGCGCTACCTGCGCTACGACCCGGCCGACCCGATCTGGCCGAACCGCGACCGCTTCGTGCTCTCCGCCGGGCACGCCTCGATGCTGCTCTACTCGCTCCTGCACCTGGCGCAGGTGAAGTCGGTGGACTCCGAGTACGAGACCCAGGGGGAGCCGGCGATCAGCCTCTCCGACATCGAGAGCTTCCGCCAGGCCGACTCGAAGGCTGCCGGCCACCCTGAGTACCACCTGACCTCGGGCGTCGAGACGACGACCGGTCCGCTCGGTCAGGGCATCGCCACCTCGGTCGGTATGGCGATCGCCGGAAAATGGGACCGGGAGCATTTCGGCGCCGACCTGTTCGACTTCGACGTCTACGCCGTCTGCGGCGACGGCTGCCTGATGGAAGGGGTTTCCGGCGAGGCGGCGTCGATCGCCGGCCACCAGCGGCTCGACAACCTCTGCTGGATCTATGACAACAACCACATCACGATCGACGGCCACACCGAGATCGCCTACGAGGACGACGTCGCCGCCCGCTTCATCGGCTACGGCTGGGCCGTCAACCGTGTCGGCGACGCCAACGACATCGAGCTGATCGGCCGGGCCTTCGAGCGCTTCAGGGAGGAGAGCGGCCGACCGACCCTGATCATCGTCGACAGCCACATCGGCTACGGCTCGCCCCACAAGCAGGACACTGCGGCGGCCCACGGCGAGCCTTTGGGAGACGAAGAGGTGCGGGAAACCAAGCGGGCCTACGGCTGGCCCGAGGATGCTCAGTTCCTCATCCCGGACGGCGTCTACGAGCACTTCGCCGCCGGGATCGGCGAGCGGGGAGCGCGCCTTCACGGCGAGTGGCAGCAACGCGTGGATCAGGCCGACGCCGGCCTCTCGGCCCAGATCGACCAGATGCAGAGGCGCGAGCTGCCCGAAGGCTGGGACGCGGAGATCCCGGACTTCGAGGCGGACGAGAAGGGGATCGCCACTCGCAAGGCCGCCCACCAGGTGCTCAACTCGATCGCCCCCAGGGTTCCCTGGCTGCTGAGCGGATCCGCCGATCTCACCGGCTCGGCGGCGAGCGGGCTCGACTTCGACGGCGCCGCGGACTTCCAGCCCACCGACCGGGCCGGGCGCGCCCTCCACTACGGGATCCGCGAGCACGAGTCGGCGGCGATCTCCAACGGCCTCTCGCTCTCCAAGCTGCGACCGGTCTGGTCCACATACCTGATCTTCTCCGACTACGCCCGCCCGGCGATCCGGCTCTCGGCGTTGATGGAGCTGCCGGTGATCCACTGGTTCAGCCACGACTCGATCGGCCTCGGCGAGGACGGCCCGACCCATCAGCCGGTCGAGCAGCTCGCCTCGTTACGGGCGATCCCCAACCTCAACGTGATCCGGCCCTGCGACGCGAACGAGGTCGCCTCCGCCTGGCGAGTGATTATGCCCCTGCGACACGAGCCGGTGGCGCTCGTCCTCAGCCGTCAGGACATCCCGGTGCTTGACCGCAGCCGCTATGCCTCCGCCGACGGCCTCGCCCGCGGCGGCTACGTGCTCGGCGACTGTGAGGGCGAGCCCGAGGTGATCCTGATCGGGACCGGCAGCGAGGTTCATCTCGCCGTCTCCGCCTACGAGGAGCTCCTCGCCGACGGCGTGCGCGCCCGGGTGGTCAGTCTCCCCTCCTGGCATCTCTTCGATCGGCAGCCCGACGACTACCGCGAGAGCGTCCTGCCCGAGGCGGTAAAGGAGCGGGTCGCCGTCGAGCAGGCGTCGACACTCGGCTGGGACCGCTACGTCGGCCCCCGCGGTCGGATCATCGCCATGCACACGTTCGGAGCGTCGGCCCCGCTCAAGGAACTGCTCGACAAGTTTGGGTTCACTCCGGAGAAGGTGGTCGAGGCGGCGCGCGATCTACTGGAGGCAAAGCAATGAGCAACGAGCGGACTCAGTCGCTACACGACCTCGGCCAGAGCCTTTGGGTCGACAACATCACTCGTACGATGCTCCGGGACGATGTCCTCAAGGGCTACATCGACGAGCGGTCGCTGACCGGGTTGACATCGAACCCGACGATCTTCGACAAGGCCATATCGGGCGGAGACGACTACGACGAGCAGATCGTCGAGTCAAAGGCCACCTCGGCAGAAGAGACCTTTTTCGAGCTGGCAATCGCGGATCTGACCGACGCCGCCGAGCTGTTCGCTCCGATTCACACACGGACGGACGGCGTTGACGGCTACGTATCCCTCGAAGTCTCACCGTTGTTGGCCGACGACGCAGAGGCGACCACTCAGCAGGCGGCGAAGCTTCACGCCCAGGCGGGCCGCGACAACATCTACATCAAGATCCCCGGGACCCCGGCCGGGCTGCAGTCGATCGAGGAGACGATCTACGCCGGCATCCCGGTCAACGTCACCCTGCTGTTTTCGGGGGAGCAGTACCTGGCCGCTGCCGACGCCTATCTGAAGGGGATCGAGCGCAGGGTTGCCGAGGGTCTCGACCCGAACGTGCCCTCGGTGGCCTCGCTGTTCATGAGCCGCTGGGACGTCAAGGTCGCAGACAGCACGCCTGCGGAGCTGCGGGGCAAGCTCGGGATTGCGGTCGGCAAGGCCGCCTACCGCAGCTACCGCGAGCTGCTGGCCTCCGGGCGCATGCAGCGCCTCCAGAACGAGGGCGCCCGCCCGCAACGACTGCTTTGGGCGAGTACGGGGACCAAGGACGAGAGCCTTTCCGACGTGCTCTACATCGAGGGCCTCGCCTCACCGTTCACGGTCAATACGATGCCGGAGAAGACGCTCGAGGCCTTCGCCGACCATGGCGAGGTCGGCGAGCCGTTGCCGGTCGACGGCGGCGACGCCGACGAGGTCCTCGAGGCCCACCGCGACGCCGGGATGGAGCCCAACGAGCTGGCCGAGCAGCTCCAGGCCGAGGGCAAGGAGTCCTTCAACGACTCCTGGCGCGACCTGATGGACTCGATCTCCTCCGAGCGCCAGCGTCTCGGCGCCGCTGCGTGAGCGGACTTCGCGAGAGCGCCGCCTTCAAGGCGCTTCAGGCTCACCACCGCGAGGGGATCGGTAAGGCCCACCTGCGCGACCTTTTCGCCGCCGACCCGCAGCGCGGCGAGAAGCTGACCGCCGACGCCGCCGGACTCCACCTCGACTTCTCCAAGAACCGGATCGATGATCAGACCGTGCCGCTGCTGGCCGAGCTGGCCAGGGAGCGGGGGATGCCGGAGCGGCGCGAGGCGATGTTCGCGGGCGAGCGGATCAACGTCTCCGAGAACCGCTCTGTCCTCCACGTCGCCCTGCGGATGCCGCGGGAGCGCTCGCTGATCGTCGAGGGGTCCGACGTCGTCAAGCAGGTCCACGAGGTCCTCGGCCGGATGGGATCGTTCGCCGAGCGGGTGCGGTCGGGCGAGTGGAAAGGGCACACCGGCAAGCCGATCCGCAACGTCGTCAACATCGGGATCGGCGGCTCCGACCTCGGCCCGGTGATGGCCTATGAGGCGCTCCGGCACTACAGCCGGCGCGAGATGGCCTTCCGCTTCGTCTCCAACGTCGACGGCACCGACTTCGCCGAGTCCACCCGCGACCTCGACCCGGCCGAGACTCTGTTCATCGTCTCCTCGAAGACCTTCACGACCCTGGAGACGATGACCAACGCCCAGACCGCGCGCGAGTGGGCGCTGGCCGGGCTCGGCGAAGAGGAGGGGCGATCGCCCGCCATTTCGCCGCCGTCTCGACCAACGCAGAGGGCGTCTCGGAGTTCGGCATCGACATCGACAACATGTTCGGCTTCTGGGAGTGGGTCGGCGGCCGTTACTCGATGGACTCGGCGATCGGGCTCTCGACCATGCTGGCGATCGGCGCCGAGGCCTTCGCCGAGATGCTCGGCGGCTTCCACGCGATCGACGAGCACTTTCGCGAGGCGCCGCTGGAGAGAAACCTGCCGGCGCTGCTCGGCATGCTTTCGGTCTGGTACGGCGAGCTGTTCGGCGCGCAGACGGTCGCGGTGCTTCCCTACGACCAGTACCTGCACCGTTTCCCCGCCTATCTGCAGCAGCTGACCATGGAGTCCAACGGCAAGCACGTCACCCTCGAAGGGGATCGGGTCGATTACCAGACGGGGGCCGTCTACTGGGGCGAGCCCGGGACCAACGGCCAGCACTCCTTCTACCAGCTGATCCACCAGGGGACCGAGCTGATTCCCTGCGATTTCATCGGCTTCATGCGGTCGCTGAACCCGCTCGGGGAGCACCAGGACCTGCTGATCTCCAATGTCTTTGCGCAGACCGAAGCGCTCGCCTTCGGCAAGACGCCGGAACAGGTCGCGGCCGAGGGAACGGAGGAGTGGTTGATCCCGCACCGCACCTTCGAGGGCAACCGCCCGACCAACACGATCCTCGCCGAGCGGCTGACCCCCGAGACGCTGGGGCAGCTGGTGGCGCTCTATGAGCACAGTGTCTTCACCCAGGGGGCGATCTGGGGCATCGACTCCTTCGACCAGTGGGGGGTGGAGCTGGGCAAGGCGCTGGCCAAGGCGATCATTCCCGAGCTGCAGGGCAGCGGTGAGCTCGCCCATGACAGCTCCACCAACGCGCTGATCCGTCGCTACCGGACAGCACGATCCGATAGCTGAGGTGGACCGCAGGAATCGCCGCTGGTCCGGCGAAGAGGGCAGCCGCAATGTCCTCTGCTCGCTCGCATCACCCTGGCCGCGTCACCGATGGCGGCCGGCTACCGGAAGGAGACACCATATGAGAGGCGCTGGCAGTGCCATCTTTGTCGCCATCCTGCTGCTGATAGCGGGAATCCTCAACATCGTCTACGGCATCGCCGCGATTGGCAATGCCAACTTCTACGACGGAACGCAGTACGCCTTCTCGAGCCTCCACACCTGGGGTTGGGTAACCGTTCTTCTCGGGGTCATTCAGCTGACTGCGGGGTTCTCGCTGTTTGGTGGCGGGGCCTACGGACGGGTGATCGGGATCTTCGCCGCATCGATCGGCGCGATCGGCTCGCTGTTTGCAATCGGCGGACCGCATCCGTTCTGGGCGGTCGGCGTCTTCGCGATCTGCCTGATCTGCATCCACGGCCTCGTCGTCCTCGGCGAGCCCGAGCGCACACCCTGAGCGATATCACCCATAAACCATCGATCAGCCAATTGGTCGGTCGCCATCGCGAGTCGGCATCAAGCTTCTGAGGGCCCGTGATCCGTGTCGCGGTGGTCGGGCATGTGGAGTGGGGCGAATTCGCCCGGGTTGAGCGGGTGCCGGCGCCGGGGCAGATCGTGCCAGCGCTCGCATCCTGGTGTGAGGCGGCGGGCGGCGGAGCGGTAGCCGCAGTGCAGCTGGCGAAGCTGGCGGGCGAGTGCTTGTTCCTGACCGCGCTTGGCGACGATCGCTTCGGGCATGCGGCGAAGCGAAGGCTTGGGGCGCTGGGAGTTGACGTCAAGGCAACGACCCGTAGCGAGCCTCAGCGTCGAGCGTTCGTCCACGTTGATTCAGACGCCGAGCGCACGATCACGACGATCGGCGAGCGCCTCGGGCCGCGTGGGGATGACCCGCTTCCGTGGGCCGAGCTCGAAGGCGCCGACGCCGTCTATTTCACGGCTGGAGATCCCGGCGCCCTGCGGGCGGCACGAGCGGCGGGCAAGCTGGTCTCGACAGTACGCGCTGGGGCGCTGGCGGGGGCCGAAGTTCAGCTCGACGCGCTGGTCTCGAGCGCAAGCGATGAGGGCGAGAGATACCGGCCCGGCGACATCGATCCACCGCCACTCCTGGTCTTCCGCACGGCCGGGGCCTCCGGAGGCCGGGTGACCGGGGTCGACGGAGGGATCCGACAATGGGAGGCGGCGCCCCTTCCTGGTCCCCGGATGGACAGCTACGGGGCAGGGGACTCCTTTGCTGCCGGGCTCACCTATGGTCTTGCCGACGGCCGATCACCCGCCGAGGCAGCCACTCTGGGAGCGCGCTGCGGAGCCGCCTCCCTGACGGGGCGAGGGCCATATGAAGGACAGCTCAGCCTCTAGGCGCCTCCGCAATGATGCAGCGATGAGCAACCCAGGAGAATCCGAGCCCGGCAGGTCGCGGGTCGAGATGACATCGGAGGAGTTCAAGGAGCTGTTCAGGGACGTCTGCAACTGGGGACGCTGGGGGGATGGGGACGAGCGAGGGGCGCTGAACGGCCTCACCCCAAACCGGGTCCTCGCGGCCGCCGGGCTCGTCAGCAGCGGCGAGACCGTCACCCTCAGCCTCCCCCTGAACACCCACCCGGGGATCGACAATCCGGTACCCGCCGAGCATCGGATGACGATGCTCGGTGACGTCGACATCGGCTCCGGGACGACGCGCTTTGCCAAGGACTACATCGGCGTCGATTACCACAACGAGTCGCACAGCCACATCGACGCCCTCTGCCATGTCGCCTTCGACGGCGCCCTCTACAACGGGCGGCCGATCTCCTCGCTCACATCCGAGGGCGCCACCGCGGACGCGATCGGCGTCCTCGAGAACGGCCTGGTCGGGCGTGGCGTACTCCTCGATGTCCCCAGGCTGCGCGGGGTTCCCTGGCTAGAGCCGGGCGAGGACGTCAACCCCGAGGACCTGGAGGGCTGCGAGCGCGACCAGGGCGTGAGCGTGGCCGAAGGGGACATCCTCCTGGTCCGGGTCGGCCACGAGCGACGCCATGCCGAGCTCGGGCCCTGGGAGATGGCCAACGCAAAGGCGGGTCTTCACCCGAGCTGCGCCCGGTTTCTGGCCGACCGGGGGGTTGCGGTGCTCGGCTCCGACGGCAACAACGACACCGCGCCGAGCACGACCGAGGGGGTGCCCTTCCCGATCCACGTGCTCGCCCTGAACGCGATGGGCGTCCATCTGCTCGACTATCTGCAGTTCGAAGACCTCGTCCCGATTTGCGAGCGGGACGGGCGCTGGGATTTCCTCTTCGCCGCAGCGCCGCTGCGGGTCAGCGGCGGCACCGGATCACCGCTCAACCCGATCGCGATCTTCTAGCGGGATCGTCGTCGGGGCGACCCCGGGAGAGCCTGTTGGATAGCCTCCTCGCCCATGCATCTCGCCGAACGCGAACCATGAGCCCCGCCGAGAAGTCGCACGCTCCCGGGGGCGCGGCCGACGGGCCCCGCCCGGCCGATGTCCTGGTGATCTTCGGGATCAGTGGCGACCTGGCCAAGGTGATGACCTTTCACTCGCTCTATCGGCTCGAGAAGCGGGGCCTCCTGGATTGCCCGATCGTCGGCGTCGCCGTCGATGACTGGACGGTCGATGACCTGCGCGAGCGGGCCCGCAGCTCGATCGAGGCCTGCGGTGAAACGATCGATCCCAAGATATTCGAGCGATTTGCCGCCCGGCTCTCCTATGTTTCGGGCGACTTTGCCGACGCCGCAACCTTTGGGCGGGTGGGGGAGGCGATCAAGCGAGCCAAGAGCCCGGTCTTCTACCTCGAGATCCCGCCGTTTCTGTTCGGGCCGGTGATCAAGGGCCTCGCCGACGCCGGACTGACGAAAGACGCCAGGGTCGTGGTCGAGAAGCCGTTCGGCCACGACCTCGCCTCGGCCCGGGCCCTGGGCGAGGAGATCCACAGATACATCGACGAGTCGCAGCTATTCCGGATCGACCACTTCCTCGGCAAGATGGGCCTGACCGAGATCCTCTACCTGCGGTTCGCAAATTCGGTTCTCGAGCCGATCTGGAACCGCAACTACATCGCCTCGGTTCAGATCACCATGGGCGAGAGTTTCGGCGTCGAGGACCGGGGCCATTTCTATGACCCGGTCGGGGCGCTTCGGGACGTCGTCGTCAACCATCTGATGCAGGTCGTCGGCGCCGCCGCGATGGAGCCTCCGTCCGGCGGTGATCCCGGCACGCTGAAGGACGGCCTCTACAACGTCTTCAGGTCGATGCCCGAAGCCGACCCCGCGCACTACGTCCGAGGTCAGTACGAGGGTTATCTGGACATCGACGGGGTCGAAGGCAATTCCAGCACCGAGACCTACGCGGCGCTTCGGCTGGAGATCGAGAACTGGCGCTGGGCGGGGGTGCCGTTCTTCATCCGCACCGGCAAGTGCCTTCCGGTGACCCAGACCGAGCTGCGGCTTGTCTTCAAGCACCCACCGAAGCTCGGCTTCTTCCCACGCCGCCCGGATGCCGACCAGCTGGTGATGAAGCTCGACCCCAGCACCGGCGTGCGGCTGCTGGTCGATGCCCAGCGGAGCGGCGCCACGGCGCCTGAGCAGATCAATCTTGACATGGAGTTCGCCGAGGAGGGTGGGGAGGGCCCGACGCCGTACGAGGTCCTGCTGAAGGCGGCGATGGACGGGGTGAACACGCGCTTCACCCGTCAGGACTGCATCGATGAGACCTGGCGTGTTCTGCAGCCGCTGCTCGACGCACCGCCGCCTGTGCACCCCTACGCGAAGGGCTCCTGGGGGCCCGAGGCGGCCGAGAAGCTGGTCGCCGGCCACGGCCGCTGGCACGAGCCCTGGATCGCGTCTTGAGCGGCGAGCAGCGCCGGCGCCGCAGAGCGCCGCCGCGCCCTCGCCATTTCCGCCGATCGCCGACTACGCCTTTCTCTCCAACTGCCACACCGGCGCCCTGATCGCCCCGGACGGATCGGTCGACTGGCTCTGCGTGCCCAGCTTCGACTCACCGAGCATCTTCGGCAACCTGCTCGACCGCGAGGCCGGCTCTTTCCGGCTCGGGCCGTTCGGCACCAACGTTCCCTCGGCGAGGATCTACGAGCCGGGGACGAACACGCTCCTGACCACCTGGAAGACTCCGACCGGTTGGGTGATCGTGCGCGATGCCCTGACGATGGGCCCGATCCGCCGTGAGGACACGGTCACCCCGCATACCCGGCCGCCCGGTGGACGAGGACGCCGATCACCTGCTGGTGCGAACCGTCCTCTGCCTGGACGGCAGCGTCGAGATGGAGCTGATCTGCGAGCCGCTCTTCGACTACGGCAGCACCCCGGCCGAGTGGACGAAGGTCGATGGCGACGACCACACCGTCGGACGCGAGCGGAGCGGGGGTCACGGTGCAGGTTGCGAAGCGATATCCCGATGGGCATCGAGGGCGACTGGGTGCGGGGCCGGCATGAGCTCAGGCAGGGCGAGCAGGCCTTCTGCTCGCTCTCCTGGGCCGAGGAGCTCGACTCCCCCGCCGACGTCGACGAGGCGACCGGGCGACTCGCCGCGACGACCAGCTTCTGGCGGGGCTGGCTCGGCAGGGCCCGCCTTCCCGACCATCGCTGGCGCGAGCCGATCCAGCGCTCGGCCCTGGCGATCAAGGGCCTGACCTACATGCCGACGGGCGCCACCGTGGCCGCGCTGACCACGTCCCTGCCCGAGACCCCCGGCGGGGAGCGAAACTGGGACTACCGCTTCACCTGGATCCGCGACTCGACCTTCACCCTGCAGGCGCTGCACTTCCTCAACCTCGACTGGGAGGCCGACGAGTTCATGCAGTTCGTCGCCGACCTCGAGGCCAACGAGGACGGCGCGCTGCAGATCATGTACGGGATCGACGGGCGCCGCGACCTCACCGAACGCACCCTCGACGAGCTCTCCGGCTACGCCGGTGCGAGCCCGGTGCGGGTCGGCAACGGCGCCTTTGACCAGCGCCAGAACGACGTCTTCGGCGCCGTGCTCGACTCGATTCACCTTCACACCCGGCGCAGCCAGCGACTGCCGCGGCGGCTGTGGCCGATCGTGCAGTCGCAGGCCAAATGCGCGACCGAGGTCTGGCAGCAGCCCGATCAGGGCATCTGGGAGGCCCGCGGCGCTCCGCAGCACTACGTCTCCTCGAAGCTGATGTGCTGGGTGGCGCTCGACCGCGCCGCAAAGCTGGCGGAGATCCGGGGCGACCCGAAGCCGGCCGAGGCATGGCGGGCGACCTCGGAGGAGATCAAGGAGGACATCCTCGCCAACGGCCTCAGGGACGGCGTGCTGCGCCAGCACTACTGCCACCGACGCGCTCGACGCGTCGACCCTGCTCGCCGCCCTGTTCGGCTTCCTCCCAGGCGACGACGAGCGGCTGCGGAAGAGCGTCCTGGCGATCGCCGACGACCTCACCGAGGACGGCTTCGTCCTGCGCTACCGGACCGGCGAGACCGACGACGGCCTGTCGGGCAAGGAGGGCAGCTTCCTGATCTGCTCGTTCTGGCTGGTCTCGGCGCTGGCGATCGTCGGCGAGGAGCAGCGGGCCCGCGACCTGATGGAGCGCCTGCTCAGCGTCGACTCGCCGCTCGGGCTCTACGCGGAGGAGTTCGACACCGACACCGGCCGCCACCTCGGCAACTTCCCGCAGGCCTTCTCCCACCTCGCCCTGATCGAGGCCGCGGCGCGGATCATCCTCGCCGAGCGAATCGAGGAGATCTCCTGATGGAGCACCACGACGTGATCGTGATCGGCAGCGGCGCCGGCGGCGGGACGCTGGTCAACCGGCTCGCGCCCTCGGGCAAGCGGATCCTCCTGCTCGAGCGCGGCGACTGGCTCACCCGCGGAGCCGCAGAACTGGTCCGCCGAGTCGGTCTTCGTCGACAATCGCTACATCTCCGAGGACACCTGGTACGACGCGGACGGGAAGGCGTTCCAGCCGCAGGTGCACTACTTCGTCGGCGGCGCGACGAAGCTCTACGGGGCCGCGCTCTACCGCCTCCGCGCGGAGGACTTCGGCGAGCTTCGACACCACGACGGCATCTCCCCGGCCTGGCCGGTCTCCTACGAGGAGTTCGAGCCCTACTACACCCAGGCCGAGCAGCTCTACCAGGTCCACGGCGCCCGCGGCGAGGATCCGACCGAGCCCCCGGCAAGCGCCGAGTACCCGTTCCCGGCGGTCTCCCACGAGCCCCGGATCCAGCAGCTGGCCGACGACCTTGCGGCCGAGGGCCTGCATCCCGTTCCACGCTCCCTGCGGGGTGATGCTGAACGAGGACGAACATGCCCTACAGCGCATGCGTGCGCTGCGCCACCTGCGACGGCTTCCCCTGCCTCGTCCACGCCAAGTCCGACGCCGAGGTGCTCGCCGTGCGGCCCGGCTCTGGAGCACGCCAACGTCACCCTGCTGACCGGCGCCGAGGCCGTGAAGCTGGACACGGACGCTTCGGGCCGAGACCGTCACCGGCGGTCGTGGTGCGAGCGGGGCGGCGAAACGGAGACGCACTCGGCGGACATCGTCGTCGTCTCGTGCGGCGCGGCAAACTCGGCCAAGCTGCTCCTCGCCTCGGCCAGCGAGCAGCACCCCAACGGACTCGCCAACTCCTCCGACCAGGTCGGCCGCAACTACATGTTCCACGCCAGCCGGGCGGTGCTGGCGCTCTCGAAGGAGGAGAACCCGACGGTCTTTCAGAAGACGCTCGGCCTCAACGACTTCTACTTTCGGCTCCGAGGACTTCGAGTTCCCGATGGGCAACATCCAGATGGTCGGCAAGTCGCAGGCCGAGATGTTCCGCGGAGAGAAGCCGGTCGAGACCGCGCTGGCGCCCGAGTTCGCTCTCGAGGACATGGCCCAGCACGCGGTCGACTTCTGGCTCTCGACCGAGGACCTGCCGATGCAGGAGAACCGGGTGACCCTGCAACGACGACGGCAAGGTGAAGCTCACCTACAGCCGACCAACGACGAGCCCAAGCGGCGGCTCTTCGAGCAGCTCAAGTCGATGCTCGGCAGCCTCGGCATGCACGAGCACCACCTGATCACCGCAGAACGCCTACCTGAAGACCGACATCCCGGTGGCGGGCGTCGCCCACCAGGCGGGCACCTGCCGCTTCGGCGCCGATCCGGCAAGCTCGGTGCTGGACCCCGACTGCAGGGCGCACGAGCTCGACAACCTCTACGTCGTCGACACCAGCTTCTTCCCCAGCATCGGCGCGGTGAATCCGGCGCTGACCGCGATGGCGAACGGTCTGCGCGTCGGCGACCACCTTCTCGAGCGCCTTGGGGGCTCCAGCCTCCCACGGGGCCGACGGTGGCGCCTGAGCCCGGCAGGGCGGGCGGCGCAAGGTCGTAATCGTCGGTGGCGGGTTCGGCGGCATCGCCGCGGCTCGGGAGCTGGAGGAGCGCCGACCTCGATCTGACCCTGGTCGACCGCACCAACCACCAGCTGTTCCAGCCGCTGCTCTACCAGGTCGCCGCCGGTGCGCTCTCCGAGGGGGAATGCGCGACGCCGATCCGCGCGATGTTGAGGCGCCAGGCGAACACGACCGTGCTGATGGCCGAGGTCACCGGGATCGACGCCGCGAGCGCGCCGGGTCGCGCTCGACAGCGGGGAGCAGCTCGACTACGACAGCCTGATCCTCGCCGGCGGCGCCGAGACCTCCTACTTCGGGCGCGACGAGTGGGCGGACGTCAGCGTTCGGGCTGAAGACGCTCGCCGATGCGGTCGCCTTGCGCGACCGGATCTTCGGCGCCTTCGAGCAGGCCGAGCGGGCCACCAGCCAGGCGAGCGCGACGAATGGCTGACCTTCGTCGATCGTCGGCGGCGGGGCCACCGGCGTGGAGGTCAGCGGCCAGCTGGCGATTCTCGCGCATCAGGACGCTGGAGCGCGACTTCAGGCGGATCGACACTGCCGCGGCCAAGGTCATCCTGATCGACGCCGGCGAGCGCCTCATCCCGGCATTCAGCGAGTCGCTCTCGGCGAAGGCCGCCGAAGGGCCTCGCTTCGCTGGGGGTGACCGTGCGTGAGGGTGCAAAGGCGACGTCGATCGACCAGCGCGGCATCGAGATCGAGCTGGGCGACTCGACCGAGAGGATCGCCGCCCGGACCGTGATCTGGGCGGCCGGGGTCCGCGCCGCCGGGTTTGGCCGGGATCGCTGGCCGATGCCACCGGGGCCAAGGCCGACCGAGCGGGGCGGATGGAGGTGGGCGAGGACTGCGCCCTGCCCGGCCATCCGGAGATCTCGGTGATCGGCGACATGGCCAGCCATCCCGGCCCCGACGGCAAGCCGTTGCCGGGTCTGGCGACGGTCGCGATCCAGCAGGCGCGCCACGTCGCCAAGGCGATCAAGGCGGGGAAGCCGGGCGCCTCGACCGCGTTTCGCTACCTCGACAAGGGCGCCCTGGCGGTGATCGGGCGCGGCAAAGCGGTCTGCGAGGTCCGTGGCCGCCAGGTCTCGGGGCGCATCGCCTTCTACATGTACCTCAGCATCCATCTCTACTACCTCGGCGGCGCGCCCGGTCACCGCCTCGGCGTGCTCGGGAGATGGATCAGCGCCCGCTCCGGCAATCTCGGGGAGCGCATCATCGAGGCCGAGCTCCCCGCCCCCGGGCCGCCCGATACCAACCCCGGCGCCGGCGAGGATCGGTCCCTGCCGTGATCCACATCCCTTCCTCACCGGGTCCCCCCCGGCCGACTGGGGTGGCCTACCCCGCCGCCCGCTCCTCACGCCGGGCGAGTGCGCGTTGCGCCGCCAGCGCCGCCGACGCTCCCAGGACCATCATCGCGACGTTGGTCCCGAGCACGGCGAGCGCCCCGCCCGCCTTGCCGGTGTCCCCAAGCCCGACGACGACGCCCAGATAGGCGGCGGCCGGAATCGTCGTCACCGAGATCGCGACGCCGACAGCAGAGCTGGCGCGAGTCTCCAGGGCCAGCATGCCCGCGACCCCAGCGGCGAAGGCAACGACGATCGTCTCATCGTTGACGCTGGTCAGGCTGCGGAGCACCGTCGCGTCGATGTCAAAGCCGCCCGGGATCAGGTTCAGCGTGTCCTGGGCGAGGGCGGAGACCGCCGCCGCGCCGGTCGCGGCGGCCATACCCAGGGCGAGGGTCAGCAGCGCTCGGGCGGCAAGCCTTCGGGCGGCGGCTCGCGACTCCGACCGCGATCGCCGTGATCGGCAGCAGGTCGGGGCTGACCGCCATCGCGCCGACGATCAGGATCTCGTTGCGATCGATGACCCCGTAGCAGGCGATTATTCCGGCCACCAGCATGAAGGCCAGGTAGTGGTAGACGGGTCGGGCGTTCAGCCGGGCGCTGCCCAGAACGTCCTCCCAGATCAGAGTGTCGTCGGCCCGGGCGCCCATGAACCTGCCCAGCTCCTCGGCGCGGGTCAGCGTGATCTCATCGTCGGGCACTCCGAGCAGCCGCAGCTCGGCCACGACCCGGTCGACCGAGTGGCGTCCAATGCTCGCCGAGACCACGGAGTGCCCGCCGCGGCTGGCGGCGAGGGCGCGAACCCGGCTGACGCCCTCGGATCGATCGAGCATCCGCGCCACGCGGCCCATCTCCTCCGCCGGCCCGAAGATCTCGAGCTTGATCATGAGACGAACCCGAAGCTCTCCCGCGTCATCGTCCGGGATTATCTCGCTCCCGCCGCGGGCGCCGGATCTGCCGGCTCGTCCCTGCCGGGTGAGAGGATCTGAGCGATGGGCATCCCGCTCGACCTGCTGCCGCTCGCCGAGGCCTCGAATCTGCTCGCCGCCCGCGAGCAGATGGCCTTCACCCTGGCCTTCCACATCGTCCTCTCCTGCCTCGGGGTCGCCTTCCCGGCGATCATCCTGATCGCCAACTACAAGGGCTGGCGCCGCAACGACGCCGACGCGATGGAGCTGGCGCGGCGCTGGTCGAAGGTGATGGCGGTCACCTTCGCCGTCGGGGCGGTCACCGGAACCGTCCTCTCATTCGAGTTCGGCCTGCTCTGGCCGGAGTTCATGAAGCGCTTCGGGAGCGTCATCGGGGTCGGCTTCGCGATCGAGGGGATCTTCTTCTTCACCGAGGCGATCTTCCTCGCGATCTACATCTATGGCTGGAAGCGGCTGAGCCCGAAGGCGCACTTCTGGACCGGGGTGCCGCTGTTCATCACCGGGCTCGGCGGGGCATTCTCGATCGTCGCCGTCAACTCCTGGATGAACCAGCCGCAGGGCTTCACCCTGAATGCCGCGGGAAAGGTCGTTGACACCGATCCGGTCAAGATCCTCCTCAATCCGGCAACCAGCTACGAGGTCCCGCACATGATCCTCGCCGCCTACATCGTCACCGGGATGCTGGTCGCCTCGGTCTACGCGGTAGGGATGCTGAAGGGCCGCCGCGACCGCCACCACCGCCTCGGCCTGCTGATCCCGCTGACCGTCGCCCTCGCCCTCGCTCCAGTTCAGTTCATGGTCGGCGACACCGCTGCGAGGGAGGTGGCCGACAAGCAGCCGGCCAAGTTCGCCGGGATGGAGTGCATCCATAAGACCGGCCGCGACCAGACCGAGTACATCGGCGGGCGCTGCACCTCGACCGGGATCAAGGGAGGCATCGGCATTCCCGGCCTCGACTCCTTCCTGGTCGGCTTCAGCACCAACACCAAGGTCACCGGGCTCGACGCCTTCCCGCCGAAGAACCGCCCGCCCGCCAACACGCTGCTGCACCTCGCCTTCGATTTCATGGTCGGGGTCGGCTCGGCCTTCATTGCGCTCGGAGCATGGGTGGCCTTCGTCTGGTGGCGAAAGCGCGACATCCCGCAGACGGTCTGGTTCCTGCGGATCATCTCGGTCTGCGGCGTCGCCGCGGTGCTGACCCTCTGGGCCGGGTGGATCGTCACCGAGGTCGGGCGCCAGCCGTGGATCGTCCAGGGCTTCATGCGCACCGCCGACGCGGTCACCCCGGCGAACGGGGTCTGGTACAGCCTGGCGGCAGTGCTGGTGCTCTATGCGGCGCTCGGCACCACGGCGATCCTGATACTGCGGCGGATGGCGAAGCGCTGGCGCGAGGGCGGCCCCGAGGTCGATCAGGGCACTCCCTACGCGCCGCCGGTTGAAACGGTGAGCGGGCCGCGATGAGTAAGGCGGACATCGCCGCCGGGATCCTCTGGTTCGGCGCGACCGCATATGCGCTGTTCGGCGGAGCGGACTTCGGTGGCGGGTTCTGGGATCTCCTGGCCGGTGGCGCGGATGCGGGTGAGCGTCCCCGGGCTCTGATCCAGCGCTCGCTGACTCCGGTCTGGGAAGCCAACCACGTTTGGCTGATCTTCATCCTCGTCGTCCTCTGGACATCTTTCCCCAAGGCGTTCGGGGCGATCATGACCACCCTCTATATCCCCCTGGCCCTCGCCGCGGTCGGGATCGTCCTGCGTGGCGCTGGATTTGCCTTCCGCAAGGAGATCGAGGGCCTCGCCGGGCGGCGGGCGGCGGGGGCGACCTTCGCCATCTCATCGGTTCTGACGCCGTTCTTCATGGGGGCAGTGGTCGGCGCGATCGCGACCGGCGGTGTGCCCGCATCCGGGGACGGCGATCCGATTTCGAGCTGGCTGCAGCCGGCGCCGCTCTTCTTCGGAGTGGTCTTCGTCGCCACCGGCGCGTATCTGGCCGCGGTCCTGCTGATCGGAGACGCCGCGAGGTCCGGCGATCAGGACCTGGAACGCTACTTCTCCCGCCGTGCTATCGGGGCCTCGGTCGGAGCGGGAGTCGCGGCGGCGGCGGGACTGGTCGATCTCCACGCCAACGGCCGCTACGTCTACGACAGGCTGACCAGCGAGGCGCTGCCGCTGGTCATCCTCTCGGCGCTCTGCGGCCTCGCCGTGCTCGTCCTCTTGGTTCGAGGAGATCATCGCTTCATCCGTCCGCTCGCCGGCACCGCTGTGGTCGGGTTGATCTGGGGCTGGGGTGTCGCCCAGTATCCGTATCTGCTGCCGACCAGCCTCAAGATCGGCGACGCCGCTGCGCCCGGTCCGACCCTGACCACAGTCCTGGTCGTCTTCCTGATAGCAGCCGTGGTCGTGCTTCCCTCGCTTGGCCTCCTCTACGTCCTCAGCCAGCGCGACATCGTCGAGGGCGATCACCCGTCGGTGTGACCGCCGCGGTCCTCTTCGACATCGACGGCACGATCCTGGTCACCGGCGGAGCCGGGGCGGCCGCCTGGCAGAGGGCATTCCGGGAGCAGCACGGGATCGACGCCGACATCGCCGAGCACACCGACGCCGGGATGACCGACCCCGAGATCACCGAGGTGATCTTCAAGGAGGTGATCGGCCGTGAGGCAACGACCGCCGAGCGGGCCCGGGTGGTCGCCGGCTATCTCTACCACCTCCACGACACGGTCCGCGAGTCCGACGGCTACCGGGTGATGCCGGGGATCGAGCAGACCTTGACCGGGCTGATCGAAGGCGACACCCTGCTAGGGCTGGTCACGGGGAACGTCGAGGCGGCGGCCCACATCAAGCTCTCCCGCGCCGGACTGAACCGCTTCTTCAGCTTCGGCGGCTACGGCTCCGACTCGCGTTCGCGGACCGAGCTGACCAGGCGGGCGCTGCAGCGCGCCGAGACGGTCTCCGGGGACACCGTGGAGATCTCCTCCGCGATCGCGCTCGGCGACACCCCGCGCGACGTCGACGCGGGTCACGGGGCGGGGATCAGGGTGGTCGGCGTCGCCACCGGCGCCTACAGCGTCGCCCAGCTCTCCGAGGCCGGGGCCGACTGGACGGTCGAGGACCTGCGGAAGGGACTACCCGACACCCAGCGCGGCGCAGCTCAGGGGGCGCCGGAGCCCTCGTAGTAGTCGAGCCAGTGCCCGCAGGCCCTGGCCAATGGCACGGTGCGGTGCGGCCGGGCCGACACGGCGACCAGCCGTCCGACCTCGGCTTCGCCGTCGTAGCCGCTCAGCTCCTGGAGGGTGCTGGGACCGTCGGAGCTGAGCGTGAAGCGGACCGGCCCGGGCCTGTCGGTCGTGATCTCGCCGGCCGGCCAGTACTGGCCGTCGTTCGAGAGACTGATCGTGTTCGGCCGCTGACCGTCGAGGGCGGGCTCGAGCTGCCGGCTGAGGCCCGGCGCGCTCAGGGTCAGGCCGAACGGGGAGAAGTACTGCAGGGAGAGCCGCCAGCGCCCGGCCGGGAGGGTCAGCGCTTGCGAGATGCTCTGGCCGGTGCCGAGGGTCGGACCGTCCCGCCAGCCGCCCTTCGGACCGATCACCGGGTTCGGGAAGATCGAGGCCCGCCCCCCGGCGGCGACGAAGATCCGCATCTCCGGCGCTGCGCAGTCGACCGGCGCCGCCGGCTCGGTCCCCTCGAGCAGGGTCTGACGCTCGGCCGGCGTCTTCCACTCCCGGCGCCAGAGGATGAATGAGGGCGTCCTGGCGATCTCCTTGAAGTTGGGCGGCGCGGCGCTGTTCCAGGCGGCCGAGCCGGTGATCACGAAGCTGTGATGGTTGAGCGTCGCGTAGGTGAAGGAGTCGAAGTCGATCGGGCTGTAGGCGTCGCCGGTGTCGAACGGCTTGGTCGGGCTCTGTACGACATCGGGTTCGGGGAACTCGACCAGCGGCACGTCGGTATTCGTGCCGGGCAGCTCGTAGGCGGCAAAGCGGTCCTGGCCGGCGAACAGCACGGAATCGCCGTGCAGCTCGGGAACGAAGGTGCGCAGCTCGGCCCCGTGCCCGGGGGGTCCGACCGGGGCCTCGCGCAGTACCAGGAAGGTCGAGTAGACCGCTCCCGCGAGGAAGGCTGCAGCCAGCGCCGCCCACCCGAGCCGGAGCGGCGCCGCGGACGCTCGCCGCCCGCCCCAGCCCTCGTCGGGCCCGCTGAGCAGGGCCCTGGCGGCGATCAGCATCGCCAGTGGCGAGCCGATCATCAGCGCCTTCGCCTGCGAGTAATCGCCGCTGAACGGGAGCGAGACCACATACAGCAGCGCGCAGGCGCCGAGGGCGATCGGCACCGCCGGCTCGTCGCGCCGGACCCACCAGGCGATCCCTGCCGCGACCGCAAGCACCGCCACGGCGACGGCGAGGCCGGCGAGCGGGGCGCCCCCGGCCGCGTCGAGCCTGTAGTTCGCGGCGGGCCAGACCCCGAGCGCCTCGGCAGGGGAGACCGGGCCGTAGGTGTCGGTCCCGGCGACCTTGCCGAAGCCGCTGGCGAACCCGAACGGCCCGGCGAACGCGAGCAGCGCCGCGGCGAGGGCGAGGCCCGCGAGCCAGGCCAGGGTCGCCGTACGGGCGAGAAGGCGCCGCAGCGAACCCGGGGCCAGGGCACTTCGCACCTCCGGCAGGGTGAGGCTCCAGAGTGCCGCGATCGCCAGCGGCCAGGCCAGGCCGGCGAAGCTGTAGGCGAAGAAGATTCCGGCCAGGAGGACGCCGAGCGGGGCGACGCGGCGGAAGCGCTCGGCTCCTCCGGCGGGAAGCGGCCAGGTGGCGGGAAGGGCGATCGCGAAGGCGAGCACAAACAGGGCCTCCCCCGTTTCCTTGAAGGCGGCCTGGGCGAAGTAGGACGCGGCCAGGTAGGGGACGGCGACCAGGGCTGCCGCCAGGGCCCGGCGGACACCGCCCAGGCCGCGCAGCGCCCCCAGCGCGGTTAGTCCGGTGAGGATGGTGATCGCCTGCAGCTCGCCGATGAACGCCTGGCCGAGACTGACCCGCGGGACGACCGCGGTTGCGATCGCGACACCGTGGGGGCCGAGCGGATAGCCCGCGTCCGGCTTCGGTCCAAAGCCGCTTCGCAGCCACTCGCTCCAGGCGAGGTGAAGGCCGAGGTCGTTGTTGAAGCCGACCCCGAGAAGACCCCAGCGGCCGCTGATCGCAAACGGGATCGAGAGCACCAGCGCCAGCACGAGGGTGACGGCCGCCCCGGGGGCGAGGGCGCCGCCGAGGCGGTAGGGAACGCGCAGCGCGGCCAGGCCCCCGACGCCCAACACGAGCAGCCCGATGGTCGCCGTCGTCCCATGACCGGGCAACCGGACCAGCAACCCGGCGACCGAGATCATCGCGCCGAACCCGACCGCCGGCTCCAGCCACGACCAGCTCTCCCGGCCCGTCGCCGCGAGGATCGCCCTGCCCAGCAGAAGCGAAGCGGCGCATATCAGCGCCGCCGAGACGTAGGTCCCGAACATCAGCGCGCAAACTATGGCAGCGGCTCCCTGGGGGCGAATCTCACGTTTGCGCCGCCCGCCCGCAAGAATGGGAAGACGATGAAGTGCCCCTCATGTGGCAACGAGAACCGGGAAGGGGCGGCGTTCTGCGATTCCTGCGGGGCGCGGCTCGAGCCACCGGAGCCCGAGAGCGCCGGCGGCGCCGAGCCCGACTCGCCCGCCCCGGCGCCACTTCCCGAAGGAACTCCGCCGCGGGTCGCCGATCACCTCGAGATGGTCGGTTTCATCGGCCGCGGCGGGCGCAAGGACGTCTTCCTGGCGCGCGACGAATCGCATTCCGGCCGCGAGGTCGCGGTGGCGCTGTTCGACACGGCCGGGCTGGGCGAGACGGCCCTGGCCAGGGCGCGGCGCGAGATGCAGGCGATGGAGCGCCTCGGCGAGCATCCCCACCTGGTTCCCGTCTATGAAACGGGGGAGCAGGACGGACGCGCCTTCATCGTCAGCTATTACATGCCCGGAGGTGACGTCAAGGGTCTGCTGGCGGCCACCGAGGACGGCGGCCTGGGGGTATCGCGGGCCGTCTGCATCGCGATCGACGTCTGCCGGGCGCTGGAGCACGCCCACAGCTGCGGGATCGTCCACCGGGACCTGAAACCGGCCAACGTCTGGCTCGACGAGGATGGGGATGCCCGCCTCGGCGATTTCGGCCTCGCCGCCACCGGACCCGGGCGCGGGGGAGGGATGGTCGGGACCGTCACCTACATCCCGCCGGAGCAGGCCCTCGGGCGGAGCACCGGCCCCCGCTCGGATCTTTACTCGCTGGGCGGCCTGCTCTACGAGATGGTCTGTGGCCAGCCGCCCTTCACTGGAGGGGATGCGGTGGCGATCATCGGTCAGCACCTGAGCGCCGAGCCGGTCGCCCCGTCCCGCCACAATCCCGCCGTTCCCCCCGAGCTGGATCGGCTGATCGCCGAGCTGTTGGCGAAATCGCCGCGCGATCGCCCCGAGTCGGCGGCCGCCGTGCGGGAGCGCCTCGAGCAGATTCGTGACGCCCCGGCCCCCACCGCCGACGAGGGCCGGTTGCCCGAGAACCCGCTCGAGGGCCTCGCCGGGGGCGTCTTCGTCGGCCGCGAGCAGGAGCTCGACGAGCTTCGCGGCGCTGCCGACGAGGCCCTCGGCGGCCGCGCCCAGCTGGTGCTGCTGGCGGGCGAGCCCGGGATCGGCAAGACGCGGACCGCGGAGGAAGTGGCGACCTTCGCCCGCCTCCGCGGCGCCAATGTCCACTGGGGACGCTGCCACGAGAGCGAGGGGGCGCCGCCCTACTGGCCCTGGGTGCAGGCGATCCGCTCCTACGTGCGCGAAGCCGACCCGGTCGCGCTCGCCTGGGAGATGGGAGCGGGCGCGCCCGAGATCGCCCGGGTCGTGCCCGAGGTCGCGGAAAGCGTCGGCGAGGCGACCTCGGAGCTGGGCGAGGACGAGCAGTCCCGCTTCGCCTTCTTCGACGCGATCTCGACCTTTCTCGCCAGCGCCTCCGCATCACGCCCGCTGGTCGTCGTCCTCGATGACCTCCACTGGGCCGACGAGCCCTCGCTGCTGCTGCTCGAGTTCATCGCTCGGGCGCTCTCCTCTTCCTCGCTGCTCCTGATTGGCACCTACCGCGACGTCGAGCTGGGCCGCCATCATCCCCTCTCGCGGGTCCTGGGGGAGCTTTCGGGCCTGGAGCGCACCCGCCGGGTGGTGCTGCGCGGACTCGGGGAAGCGGAGATCGCCAGCTATATCGAGCGCTCAGCGGGCGGGACCGCGCACCGAGCGCTGGTCGACGAGGTTCACCGCCAGACCGAGGGAAACCCTTTCTTCGTCGGCGAGGTCGTCCGCCTGCTGGCCAGCGAGGGGGCGCTCGACGACGGCGGCAGCGAGCGGCTGTCGATACCGCAGGGGGTGCGCGACGTCGTCGGGCGCCGACTCGATCGCCTCTCCGACTGCGCCAACGAAGCCCTGCGCAGCGCCGCGGCGATCGGGCGTGACTTCGACGAGGAAGCGCTCGCGCGGATCGCCGGGCTCCAGCGCGATGAGCTGGAGGAGGCGCTGGAGGAGGCGGTCGGGGCGCAGTTCCTCGACCCGCCTCGGCGACGGTCGCTACCGGTTCGCGCACGCCCTGGTCAGGGAGACCCTCTACGAGGAGCTGAGCGCCGCACAGCGTCCGGCGCTGCACAGCCGGATCGCGACCACGCTCGAGGAGCTCTACGCGGCTGAGCCCGGGCGGACCTCCCGCCGGCTGGCCGAGCTCGCATATCACTTCAACGAGGCCGCCGCAGCCGGCGACCCGGAGAAGGCCATCGACTACGCCGAGCGGGCCGGCGACCAGGCGAGCGGCCAGCTTGGCTATGAGGAGGCCGCCGACCATTACCGTCGGGCGCTGGAGGCGGGCGAGATCGCCGGCATCGATCGCCGTCGCCGCTGCCTTCTTCTTCTTCAGCTCGGTGAGGCGAGGACGAGGGGAGGTCATTTGGGCGAGGCGCGGGAGACCCTGGAGGCCGCGGCCGACGAGGCGATCAAGCTCGGCGATCCGGAGTTGATGACCCGGGCTGCCGTCGGGGTCTCGTTCACCGCCGAGGTCGGGGGCTTCGACGAGAGGATGGCGCAGGTGCTGGAGGCGGCACTTGATGCGGTCGGCACCGGCGACAGCCCGCCGCGGGCGATCCTCCTCTCCTGGCTCGCCCAGGATTACTACTGGGTGGACCCCCAGGGGCGCTCGACCGATCTGCACAACGAGGCGATCGCGATGGCGAGGCGGCTCGGCGACGAGGGCACCCTCGCCCATGCGCTCAGCCGTGCCAACTTCGTCGACATCAACCCGCAGGCGGCCCGCGACGGAGTCGAGGTCAACACCGAGGTGATCGGCCTGGCGCGGAAGCTCGGCGACCGCGAGCTCGAGGTCCGCTCCCACGTGCTGCGCCTCAACAACCATCTCACTCTCGGCGACATCCCCGCGGTCGACCGCGACCTCGACGCCTACGCGCGGCTGGCAACCGAGCTTCGGCAGCCGTCATATCTCTGGCACATCCCGATCCTGCGCGGGATGCGGGCGATGATCGACGGGCGCTTCGAGGAGGCCGAGGAGCTGGCGCAGGAGGCGCGGGCCGGGGGCGAGCGCGCCGGAGAGGCCCTGGCGCAGCAGTTCTTCGCCGTCCAGGCGCTGACCATCTATCGCCAGCAGGGTCGTTTGGAGGAGCTCGCCGATACTGTCGCCGGCCTGGCCAAGCGCTACCCGGCGATACGGGCCTGGAGCATCGCCAAGGCCGCCGTCCTCGCCGATCTCGGACAGCTCGACGAGGCCCGGGCCGAGTTCGACCTGCTGGCCGAGAACGATTTCGAGCGTATCCCCGAGGACGCGCAGTGGACGATCTCCCACGCGCTGCTCACCGATGCCGCCTTCAACCTCGGCGACGCCGACCGTTGCCGCGCTCTGCGGCAGCGGCTGGCGCCCTATCGGGGGCTGGTCGTCGTCGCCGGGCGCTCCGCTGCGGCCCGCGGCCCGGTGGCCCGTTACCTGGGCCTGGCCGCCGAAACCGCCGGCGAGACGGAGACCGCGGTCGCCGACTACGAGGAGGCGGTCGCCACGTCGCGGAGGATGGGGGATCGGCCATTCACGGCCGAGTCCTCGATCGATCTGGCCCGGGTCCTGCTGGCACGCGGGGGCGGTGAAGACGCGGAGCGAGCCGCCGAGCTGCTCGACAGCTCGCTCGACGCCGCCCAGAGGCTGCGGATGCCCGGGGCGTCGGAGCGGGCGCTGGCCGTGAAGCTTGAATCCCAGGGGCTCAGCGGGATCGACGTCGAGGAGACGATCGACGACGTGATCGGGGCGATCGAGCAGGAGCGACCTGACGTCCGTTCCTACGCAGCTCCAGACGGCAGCGTCACCATCTTGTTCAGCGACATCGAGAGCTCGACCGCGATGACCGAGCGCCTCGGCGATGAGCGCTGGCTCGGCGTCCTGCGCGACCACAACTCGGTCTTCCGCGAGAAGCTCAACACCTACGATGGCTACGAGGTCAAGAACCAGGGCGACGGCTTCATGCTCGTCTTCCCCAGCCCCGTCGGTGCGCTGCGCTGCGCGATCGAGGTGCAGCGCGCCTTCGAGGAGCGCGCCGCCGAGCGGCCCGACGAGCGGATACGGGTCCGGATCGGCCTCCACACCGGCGAGGCGATCGCCGAGGAGGGCGATTTCTTCGGGCGAAACGTGATCCTCGCGGCGCGGATCGCAGCCCAGGCGCGCGGTGGGGAGATCCTCGTCTCCGAGGCGCTCCACGAGCAGTGCGGGGTCGACGAAGGGATCGATTTCGGCGAGCCGCGCGAGCTCGAGCTCAAGGGCCTGGCCGGCACGCACACCGTGTTCCGGGCCGAGTGGCAGCGCGACGTTGCCGCGGTCGGTGGCGTCTGAGCGGCTCGACATACCGACCCGCCCGCTCTAAGCTCGGAGCGTGGCTCGTCGCTTCCTTGCATCCGCAGGGGTCGTCCTGCTCGCGGTTGCGGGGCCGCCGGCTCTGGCCGACGCCAAGCACCATCGGCCGGGGACGCTGGACCCGAGCTTCGGCCCGAAGGGCGCCACCTTCCACGCCGGCGGGATCTCCGGCTCCCTGCTGCCCGACGGCCTCGACAACTTCGGAGGCCTCGCCTTCGATTCCAGCGGCAGGATCATCCTTGCCGGCGACACAGACACACCGGCCGGCAACGACTTCGTGCTGGGCCGCCTTGGCCACAACGGCAGGATCGATCAAACCTTCGGCAATCCCGCGACTCACCTCTCCGTGGGCGACGTCGACGTGGGCAGCGACGACGAGGCCAAGGCCATCGCTGCCGGGCCCAACGGCACCATCTACGTCGCCACCGACACCAGCTCCGGTGGCGTCCACCGTTTCGGGATCTCCAGGGTGGCCGCCGGCGGCTCCTTCGACGGAGGCTTCGATGTCGATGGCAGGACGACGACCACGATCGGCCCCGATGCCGTGCCCGGAGCGATCGCGGTTCAGAGGAACGGCAGGCCGGTCATCGCCGGCCAGGCGAGCATCGCCGGCAAGCAGAACCTCGCCCTGGTTCGTTACCTGCCGAACGGCACCCCCGACCCGTCCTTCGGCGGCGGCGACGGGATCGCCACCACCTCCATCGGCCAGGGGTTTATCGCCTTCGACGCCAAGGTGCAGAAGGACGGCAAGATCGTCGTCGCCGGCGGGGTCCAGGTCGGCGGTTCGGGAGCAAGGGCGGCGGCCGTCCGCTACCGCGCCAACGGCACCCTCGATCCGAGCTTCGGCAGCGGCGGCATCGTCCGGATGAAGGTCAGCAAGTTCAGCGTGGCCTTTGGCATCGCCCTCGGCTCGCGAGGCAAGGTCGTCCTCGTCGGCGTCTCGGACGCCAAGGTTTCGGGCTACGTCGCCAGGCTGACCCGGCGTGGGAAGCGCGACCACAGCTTCGGTGGCGGCGACGGCCTGTTGCGGTCCAACCTCCGCCAGGGGTTCGCCTATGTCACCGACGTCGCTCTGCAGCGAAACGGAAAGATAGTCCTGGCGGGTTTCGGGGGCGACGTCTTCGGCGTCCCCGGCGGGACCCTTGTGGCCAGGCTGACGCCGAAGGGGAGGCTCGACCGCCGTTTCGGCATTCGCGGCGCGCGGCTTTTCCTGCTCGGGGCCACTGCGTTCTCCCTGCCGGAGGTGGCGATCCAGAAGAGCGGGCGGATCGTCGTCGGCGGGGCATTCTCCGCCTTCGGGACCGACGGCTTCCTCGCCGCGAGGCTCTACGGGTAGCGTGGCGCGGTGTCACCGACCTCGCCCTGCAGCGCAAACGGCAAGATCGTCGTCGCCGGGCAGCTCACTGTCTTCCCCGGCACCGCCCGCCTCTTCGGCGATCCGGTGCGCCCACTAGGGCGCCTCAGTACTTCTCGGCGGCTTCCTCGAGCATCGCCCGGAGGCTGGCGTTGCGTACGGGCTCAGCGTGCCCGGCGCAGACCGTCGCCGGATCGAGCGCGGCCAGCTTGCGAAGCGAGTCCTTGGCCCGCTGGTGGTTCCAGGCAAAGGCCGGGTGGGGGACGGTCCCCACACCGGGAGGCAGCGGCCGAAACTTGACGGAATCGACGAAATAGATCGTGTCGCTGACGATCGCCAGGCGATCCGACTCGCGCCAGAGCCCGATCAGTCCGGGGGCGTGGCCGGGCAGGTCGATCACCTTGAAGCCGGCGACCTCGTCGCCCTCGGAGACGATCCCGTCGATCCTCACGGCGCCGCCGTCCCAGCGCTTCAGCAGGGTCGGGTAGATCCAGCGCACCGGGGCGACCTCGACCAGGGAGAGGTTCATGTAGGCGGGGATCGGCGTGTCGTTCTCAGCGTCGGCGACTTCGTCCGGGTGGCAGAACACGGGGACCCCCATCGCCCCGGCGGTCCCGCGATGGTCGGCGTGCGCGTGCCCAAGGACGATCCGCTTGATTGGTCCCAGCTTCTCCGCCACCGCCCGGTTGGCCTTGACCATCCCCCGGGTCCCGGCGTCGAACTGCACCAAACCGCCGTCCTCCTCGAGGAAGTAGACGTTCATCGCGTGGCGGATGTCCCCGCGCAGCAGCCAGACGTCGTCGGCGACCTTCTCCAGGGTCGGGCTCATCGGCCCGCTGCCGAGCACTCTCTCTTCTGGCATCGTTCCCTCCGGGCGGGTGAGGATCGCGGCCAGTCTATTCGGCGGGGTCCGGAGGATCAGCCTCTCTAGGCTTGCGCCATGCCAAGGCTGTGGAAAGTCGGGATGGTCGTCCTGATCGCCTGCCTGCTCGCGTCGATCGTGATCGGCTCGGTCCGTCTCGCGACCACCCAGACCGAGATCCTCGGCGCCGGCTTCAGGGGTTGGCACGGCACCCATTTCCCCCGTTAGTATCCCCTCGGCTCAGCGACCCACGAAGGAGGAGATCGGCGAGTGTTCAGTCGCATCGTGGTCGGGACCGATGGATCCGACACCGCCGCCGAGGCGGTGCGCCAGGCATCCTGGCTGGCGAAGCTGACCGGCGGCCGGATGGACGTCGTCAGCGCCTTCGAGCCGGTATCGCGGCGCCGGGTCGAGGCGGAGCAGGGTGGAGCACCGGGTGACGTGCAGCACGAGTTCCATCCCCGCGAGGACGTCAACATCACCCTCGAAGCCGCCGCCGCGGCGGCCAAGGGTGAGGGTGTCGAGGAAGTCACCACCCACGCCCGCGAGGGGGATCCCGCCGACGCGATCCTCGACGTCGCCGAGGAGGTCAAGGCCGACCTGATCGTCGTCGGCAACAAGGGGATGACCGGCGCCCGCCGGTTCCTGCTGGGGAGCGTCCCGAACAAGGTCTCCCATCACGCTCCCTGCAGCGTGATCATCGTCCGCACCGTCTAGCGCGGGGGCCCAGGGAGGCGGGGTGAAGAGCCGGGCTTAGAGGCTCGGATCGGTGGCTGCGGCGGCGTCGATCAGCCCTGCGCCGAATCCGGGGTCCCACCCGGGAGCGCCGAGATCGCGGGCGGTCGTCTTCAGCCTCCAGCCGACCTGCCCCGGGTCCGGATCGGAGCCGAGCACGCCGCTGGCAAGGACCATCGCCGCGACCCCGCTGACGTGTGCGGCGGCCATCGAGGTCCCCACGTACTGGTTCGGGAGGCCAAAGGAGAGTGGGTCGCCTCCGCGCAGCGTCACCTGGAAGATCGGCCGCGAGGCGCGCGACGTGCAGCTCCGGGGCGGGCCGCCGCCGCCGGGGGCGGCGAGGTCGATGTCGTTCCCGGTCAGCGAGTAGTCCCCGAGGCAGGCGCCTTCGGTGGTACCGGCAACGCCGATCACGTTGGGGAGGGTCGCCGGCGGCGAGACGCAGGCCTCCGAGCCGCGGTTGCCGACCGAGGCGACAAGCACAGCGCCCTTCTTGTGGGCATGGCGGATCGCCGCGGCGACCGGCTTCACCTTGGCGTGGCAGGAGAAGTTGAAGCTCATGTTGATCACGTCTGCGTGATGGTCGGCGGCGAAGCGGATCCCGCGGGCGATGTCGTCGGATTGGCCGCGGCCGAGGCTGTTCAGGACCCGAACCGGGATCAGCTTCGCGCGGGAGGCGAGGCCGGTCAGCCCGATGCCGTTATTGGTCCGCTCGCCAATCGTCCCCGCGATGTGGGTCCCGTGGCCGTTCTCGTCGAGGGCGATCGGGTCGTTCTTGACGAAGTCATAGCCCCTCGCGAACTGCTTGCGGACGAAGTCGGGGCTGCGGCGGAATCGCCCCTGCGCGGAGCGGAAGTTGCGGTAGGCGACGCCGGTGTCGAGGACGGCAATCCTCACGCCCTTGGCGCCGGCGCGCCCCGCCTGCTGGAGGTTGTGCCAGGCGCCGATCGCGTCGATCCCGCCGCGCGACTGGAACTGGTCCTTGCCGGCCTGCGGATCGCACAGCGACCCGCAGGGCAGGAAGTTCCACTGCTTTCGAACCCAGCCTCCGGCGGGGCCGGGCTTGCCGGGGACGGTGCCGGGATCGTCGGGAATCCGGGCAGAGGCGACGGCGATGTAGTTGGGAACGGCGTAGTCGACGTGGGGGTTGTCGCGAAGCGCCGCGGCGGCGGCCGGGACCCCGATGCCCGGCGGCAGGTCCACGGCCCGACCCGTACCCTGCCGGTCGAATTTGACGACCACCTGTCCCGGCGCGTAGGCGGGCTTCGGAGCGACGGCACGGGCCGGTCCCGCCGCGGAGAGGGCGGCGACTGCGGGCAGCGTCAGCGCCGCGAAAGTGATCAAGAGTCGTCTCATCTCGGGCATTTCCCAGTTGGAACCCTGCTCGCCGGACCCGTCGGCTATTCACCTAACACCGCCCCTGCGGCGAAGTTGCCCGGCCGGGCGGCATAGTCTGCTGCCCGTGGAAGCCGGCTTCGAGCGCCCCCAGATTCCCCACGAGGAAATGATGCGGCTGGCGATCGGGCAGGCGATCGCCGCCCAGCGACAGGGCGACGTGCCGATCGGCGCCGTGATCGCCGCCGAGGGCGAGCCGATCGCCCTCGCCGGCAACGAACGCGAGCTGCGCGGCGATCCCACCGCCCACGCCGAGCTGCTTGCGATCCGCGCCGCCTCCGTGGTGCTCGGCGGGTGGCGGCTTCCGCTGACCACGCTGTACGTCACCCTCGAGCCCTGCGCGATGTGCGCGGGGGCGGCGATCCTCGCCCGGGTCCCATCGGTCGTCTTCGGCGCCTGGGACCCGAAGGCCGGCGCCGCCGGAAGCGTCCTCAACGTCCTCGCCGAGCCGGCGCTCAACCACCGTCCCCAGGTAACGGGCGGCGTCCTCGCCGAGGAGTGCGCGGGCCTGCTTCGACGCTTCTTCGCCGATCGCCGCTGAGCCGCGATGCGGCTACCCTTGGGGCGCCCGGAGAGGTGTCCGAGTGGCTTAAGGAGCGCGACTGGAAATCGCGTGGGCGGAATCTTCTGCCTCGTGGGTTCGAATCCCACCCTCTCCGCTGTTCTTGGGGGCGCTCTCGGACAAGACCGCCGAGGCGCACTGCGATCTGTTTATCTCCCTCTCACGAAGCCGACCTACCTTGTGGCGATCAGCGACCAGAGGAGTTGAGCGCCCCTGGGGTAGGACCGGCACGGCAATGTCTGGTACTTCGGCGAGCGGACCAAGGAGCTGAACCGCCGCGGCAAGGTGATCAGCCGAGAGGGATCGTTCATGGCCGGCAAGAAAGGCGCTTGAGCGGGCCTCTGCATCCTCGGGCACCCGAGGGTCGGGACCCACGCCCGCCAGGAATTCTTCAAGGGTCACGCGGAGGACCATTTCAGGGTCCTCGCCCGCAGCGAGCGGGTATCGGTGCCGTTCGTCACCAAACGCCACGCCTTGCGCACCCGCGAGTGGATCCCGCTCGAGCCTGGTGTGGTCGACAACGAGTACTACGTCGTGGCGTCGGGACGGTCCGCGAGCTCGCGATCAAGGGTCCGGTTGAGAAGCTTCGGCTTATCTCATTCAAGCGGGGCTGATCGCAGACGACCAAGCGGTGCTACGGCCAAATCTGGCCGCAGCGCCCCGAAGATTGATCATCTAGCCTCTCGTGACGACTTCCCGGAGGGGTGCCGGAGTGGTTGAACGGGGCGGTCTCGAAAACCGTTGTGGGCCTTAGGGTCTACCGTGGGTTCGAATCCCACCCCCTCCGCTGTTTAGCTGAGAAGTTCCTGCAAAATGGCTATGGAAGGCAGGGCATTGACGCGCCGGAAGCTGGCCGCATACGGGCAGTTCTAAGCTTCATTTCCCGGATTTCACGCTCCGTCGCGGAATCTGCGGATCGCGCGCCGATCGCACCAGTGCCACGCCGACTTCCAATCTGGGTCGATCAGAGCTAGATGTGTTGGCGATGCCAGCCGCCCGAAGCACCCGCCGCCCCGAAGGCATTGTCGTTCGCCATGGGCGCCGTTGCGGGAGCCGCCAGGGCGCCGGCTGCGACTGCCGGCCCGGCTTCCAGGCGCAGGTCTTTTCCCAGCGCGACGCAAAGACGATCCGAAAGATCTTCCGCACCCTGGCCGATGCCCGCGCCTGGCGCGCCGAGGCGCACTCGGCGCTCAGGCGAGGAACGCTGCGGGCGCCGACACGCACGACCCTTGCCGAAGGCTGACCGCGCAACGAGAATCATCGGGACGGGCCTTCACCGGCCATGGCCTCAAGGAACCCACACTGACTTCGGCAAGGCCCCGTCGGTCATAGCCACCGAGAACGACCTCGCCGCGGTCGAGAAGATCGTCTTCGATCAGCGGAAAGCCTCCGTGCACCAAGTGTTAGGGTCGGGAGGCCGTAACGATATGGAGGTCGGTATGTCGGCACCCCGCCCGGAACACGAGGCTCGAGCCGCTGGCGTGACTCCCCGCAGCATCGCCGCACGGGCCGGTATGTGGAGCGCCGAGCACCGCAAGACAGCGATCTGGGGATGGCTTGCCTTCGTTGTTGTGGCGTTCGCGATCGGCGGCGCAACCGGAACAAAGACCCTCGAGCACACTCAGACCGGGGTCGGGGAGTCCGGACGGGCCGACCAGGCGATCGCGGATGCCGCTCCGGAGCATGCCCAGGAGATGGTGCTGATCCAGAGCACTCGGGCGACGGCCGGCGATCCTGCGTTCCGCGCGGTGGCGGTCGACGTGCAGCGGCGGCTTGCCGCCCTGCCTTACACCAAGGACTTCGAGAGCCCGCTCAGCCCGGCGAACGCCGGCCAGCTCTCCGGTGACGGACATTCGGCGCTGCTCCGGTTTCAGATAGCCGGCAACGACACCGAGGTCATGGACCGGGTCAAGCCGGCCATTCAGGCTGTGGAGGACGTGCAGAACGCGCATCCAAGCTTCACCGTCGGCGAGTTCGGCGACGCCAGCACCTCGCAGCAGATCAACGACGTCGTTCAGAAGGACTTCGGCAAGGCCCTGATCACATCCCTGCCGGTCACCCTGATCATTCTGCTGATCGCGTTCGGCGCTCTCGTCGCTGCCGGGGTGCCGCTGCTCCTGGCGCTGACTGCGGTGATCGCCACGATCGGCATCCTCGGGCCGCTGAGCCATGTGATCGGCGGTGTTGACAACTCGATCAACGAGGTGATCCTCCTGATCGGTCTCGCGGTCGGGGTCGACTACTCGATGTTCTATCTGCGCCGCGAGCGCGAGGAACGTGAGGCGGGCCGAAGCGCGGAAGCGGCGCTGGCTGCCGCGGCGGCGACCTCCGGCCGCGCGGTGATGGTTTCCGGTTTCACGGTGATGATCGCGATGGCCGGCATGTACCTCGCCGGGACGCCCACCTTCGAATCGTTCGCGACCGGCACGATCCTCGTCGTCGCCGTGGCGATGGTGGGGTCGCTGACGGTGCTTCCGGCGATCCTGTCGTGGCTCGGGGACCGGGTGGAAAAGGGCGGCGTACCGATCATCAAGGATCACCCATGGAACGCCGGCGAGAGCGGAGTGTGGTCGAAGATCCTCGATCCGGTCCTCCGTCATCCGGTGATCTCACTCGTCATCTCCGCGGGCCTGCTGGTGTTCCTCGCCCTGCCGGCGTTCCGCCTCCATACGGCGAACGAGAGCGTCGAGTCGCTACCCCAGGACGTCTCCTCGATCCAGACCTACAACCGGATTCAGGACGTTTTCCCGGGAGGGGGGATTCCCGCCGTGGTCGTGGTCAGCTCGGCGAACGGCCCCACACCGCAGGTCAGGCGGGGCATCGCCGGCTTGGTTGCGCGGGCCAGGGCCAGCGCGCTGTTTAAGCCCCCGGTCACGATTCAGACCTTTCCCGACCGCAGCGTGGTCCAGGTGAGCATCCCGGTCGCCGGCAACGGCACCGACTCCAAATCCAGTGCTGCCCTGGCCGAGCTGCGGGACACAATCATTCCCGCGACGATCGGGGCAGTGCCGGAAGTCACGGCCGACGTGACCGGCTTCACGGCGTCGTCGAAGGACTTCAACGACGCGACCAAGTCACACGCCCCGCTCGTCTTCGCATTCGTTCTCACGGCCGCATTCTTGCTGCTGCTGTTCACCTTCCGCTCCATCGTGATTCCGGTCAAGGCGATCATCCTCAACCTGCTCTCCGTGGGAGCGGCCTACGGGGTGATCGTCTGGATCTTCCAGGACGGCCACCTGCAATCGTTCCTGGGCTTCAACTCGACCGGGGCGATCATCTCCTGGATGCCGATGTTCCTCTTCGTCGTCCTCTTCGGCCTCTCGATGGACTACCACGTCTTCATCCTCAGCCGGATCCGCGAGGCCTTTGACCGGGGTATGCCGACCGATGAGGCGGTGTCGCATGGGATCAAGACGACAGCCGGCGTGGTGACCAGCGCCGCCGTCGTCATGGTCGCCGTCTTCGGCACCTTCGCCACCTTGTCTCTGGTCTTCTTCAAGGAGCTGGGCGTCGGGCTCGGTGTGGCGGTGCTGATCGACGCAACCCTCGTCCGCGCGGTGCTGCTTCCCGCATCGATGAAGCTGCTCGGTGACTGGAACTGGTATCTGCCGAGCTGGCTCGAGTGGCTGCCCCACGTCGGTCCAGGCGGTGCCCCGGCGCTTCCGCCGGCCGGCGATATGGAGGTCGCATGAGCAACCCAGACGAGTTTCCGACCGAGACAGTGGGCCTCGCGGTCGCGGAGAGCCCAAGTTTGGTCCGGCTGCACAATGGCGATCACTTCGATCTGCACATTGCTCCCGTGCGCAAGCAGATCAACGGCGACACGGTGCGGATGCTGGCCTACAACGAGTCGATCCCCGGGCCGACCCTGCACGTGGATCAGGGATCAGAAATCGACGTCGAGGCAACGAACGACGGCGACGTCGAGGCGACCGTGCACTGGCACGGCCTGAGGCTGGAGAATCGCTACGACGGAGTCCCCGAAGAAACCCAGGCGCCGATAGGGATCGGAGAGAGCTACAGCTGCAGACTGAGCTTTCCGGATCCCGGGCTCTATCGGTACCACCCCCATATCCGCGAGGATTTCGCCCAGGAATGGGCCTCTACGGGGCGATCATCGTCGAGCCCTCCGACCCCCCTACTGGCCTGAGATCGACCGTCGTCGTCGCCCGCGGGATGCAGGTGCGTCGCGATCAGCGTCAAGACGAAGCCTCCAACGAGGAAGCCTCCAGCAAGCCTCAGCAGAGTTCGTTCAGCCACAGTTCCTCCGTTGCCAGCGAACAGCCTGAAGTTTGACCTACCCGACCCGTCCAAATGCGTCGGGTAACGAGACGTAGCCGAAACGGCGATTGCGCCAACGGCTGCCGCTTTGCTCCGGGGAGGAGGGGCGTTAGCTCACATTAGTGCTCTAACGCCGAGCGTTGCTGATCTTCCCGACAGCTGCGTGGAAACTGGCGCAAATCGAGGCGCACGAGAAATAGGAAAGCAGCGATTTGCAGGGAGAAACTGTGTATTCGGGGCGGACTCGAAAACCGTTGTGGGCCTTAGGGTCTACCGTGGGTTCGAATCCCACCCCTCCGCTTTCTGGAGCCAAATCCGAGGCCTAGCGCCGCTATTAGGGCGCGGGGCGATCCCGGCCGAACTTCCGCAAGAAACCGCAGGAGGCGGCTGCTGGCCGGCGCCGACTGGCGCATCCACTGGCGCACGGCCTAACGAAACAACTCGAATTGCAGGGCAACAGTAAGCCGGGACGCTTCCCACTCCGAACCTGAGATTCCGTCGTCGTCTCCCGTTGCTCCGGACGACGAGGGACTGGGATCCGGCGGCTTCGAATGCAGGAAACCGGTAGATGGCTCAGGATGACGTGATCAAGGCGATCGTCCAAAACAAATACGGCTCACCCGATGTCCTGGAGCTCAAGAACGTCGACAAGCCTGTCGCGAAAGAAGATGAGGTCTTGGTGCGAGTCCGCGCCGCGGCCGTCAATATCGGCAACTGGCACCTCCTCAGGGGCATCCCTTACGCGATGCGTCCGGCGATAGGGCTGTTCAAACCGAAGCACCAGATACCGGGACTCGATCTGGCAGGGCAGGTTGAAGCGGTGGGCGCGAGCGTGAAGCAGTTTCAACCAGGTGATGAGGTATTCGGCTGGTGCGACGGCGCCTTTGCCGAATACGCGTGTGCTGAAGAGGACAACCTGCTCGCGAAGCCGGACAACCTCACGTTGGAGCAATCCGCGGCCGTTGGAGACTCGGCCTTCACTGCCCTCAACGCCGTTCGCGATCAAGGGAAGGTCCAGCCGGGGCGGAGGGTGGTGATCAACGGCGCGTCGGGAGGCGTTGGCACGTTCGCCGTCCAGATCGCCAAATCGTTCGGAGCCGATGTGACCGGTGTGTGCAGCACGAGGAACGTTGACATGGTCCGATCGATCGGCGCGGAGCAGGTCATCGATTACACGCAGGAGGACTTCACGCAAGATCGACACCAGTACGACGTGTTGCTCGATCTGGTCGGGAGCCGTTCGTTGTCGGACTGCCGTCGGTCGCTAACCCCCCAGGGGACCTACGTGCTGATTGGGGTATCGGATATGGGCCGCTGGCTGGGACTCGCTCGTCAGATCAAGGTGCTCTCGTCGTCACCGTTCGTGCGCCAACAGATGCGCATCTTCATTACGAGGCATAGGAGGGACGATCTGGTTGTCCTGAGGGAGCTCGTCGAGGCCGGAAAAGTCACGCCGGTCATCGATCGGCGCTACCAGCTGAGCGAAGTTCCGGAAGCTCTCCGATACCTGGGAGAAGGACACTCCCAAGGAAAGATCGTGATCGCCGTCTAAGGCGCGGATTGGCCGTCGCTCGCCGTTTTGCGCGAAAGCGGCAACTCTGAGGTCGAGCGGCCATCGAGGCCGGGGATGAGTTCGAAGAGCTGAGCGAAGGCCGCCCGGCAAGCCGTGCGACCGGCCACGACATCATCGGCTGGCTTACGCGGACGTCATCGGCTCAGAGGCCCTCATGGAGGCCGAGGTCTGGCTCGGCCCACGCCTGGCGGAACCACTCGACGAACGCCGCTGCTTGGGCTTCGACACCGATGGTGTCACTCGTCGAACGGCGTGTGGCGGATCATTGGGCCGAAAAGTACATAGCGCAGCAGGGTATGGACGCGGCACCTCGGTGCCGCTTCTGCATGGGCGCCGAGCGCCGCCCGAACTGGCGCTTGAAGTCCAACCGCGGGTGGCGGCGGACCACGGCGCTGACTGTCTCGGGGTCCAGCACCCAGCGCCGCAGCCCGGCCACATCGACCGCGGCGCCGGCGTTGAGCAGGTGCGCTTCAGTGCCCTGGGCCGGCGAAACCCAGGGATTGAGGTGCAGCGTAATCGCCTCGGAAAGGGAAGCTGCGCGCTCTTTGGACCAGCCAGACCGACGAGCATGCTCGTCGGCCACACTGGCGCTGGCTAGGGTGAAGCACTTCTCGTCGCGGCGCTCTACGGCCGGTAGCAACCCGCTGTCGTGGAGCAGGCAGGAGATGTAGGGCAGCTCCTCGTCGTAGTGGAGGCCGTCGTGGGTTCCGAGGGCGTAAGGCGGCTGAACTCCGCATGCGCTGCCAAGGCGACCACCGGCAGGGTCCTGCCGTCAGAGTTCGCAGCGGATCGACACCTCGAGGTTGATGCAGGTGTCGCCGAGGGTGTCGGCGCCACCGTCGCCGAAGTCCCCGATGCTCTCGTCGCCGGAGCCACCGTTGAGATGGTCATTGCCGTTGGCGGAGATGCAGAATCCGCCACCGGAGCAGGCGGGAAAGTCGCCGAAGAGTCGGTCGTCCCCTCTGCCGCCAAAGAGGTCGTCGTCGCCGTCGTTGCCCTCGAGATGATCATTGCCCGAGCCGCCGTCGAGGTGATCGTTGCCCCCATAGCCGAGGATGGTGTCGGACCCCGCCTCTCCGTTGAGGCGGTCATTTCCCTCGAAACCGCCGATCTGATCGTTGCCGGGGCCGCCGTAGACCACGTCATTGCCTGGCCCCGCACCGATCAGGTCGTCGCCACCGCGGCCGCTGATGAAATCGGCACCGCCACTGCCCGCGATCGAGTTCGGCTGGTTGTTGCCGAACAGCCTGTCGGGCGCCTTCGACCCCATCAGGCCCTCGATGCCGGTCAGCTTGTCCTGCCCCTCGCCGCTGGCGGTGCCAGCGGCGAGGTCGACGGTAACGCCGGGCCCCTTCCCAGCGTAGGAGGCGATGTCCTCGCTGTTGATCGTTCCGCCGTCTGGGCCCCCTGCGATCAGGTCCTTCCCCGAGCCGCCAGACAGGTAGTCGGCGTCACGCTGACCGCGCAGCCGGTCGTCGCCGGTCTCGCCGAACAGCTCGTCTCGACCGTCACCTCCGTCGATCCTGTCGTTGCCCGAGCCCCCGTAGACGAAGTCGGCACCCGTGCCCGCGCAGATAATGTCCGAGCCGCCTTTGCCGTGGATCTCATCGCCGCCGCCGTAGCCGGCAATCACGTCTGCGTGCGCGGTGCCGACGAGCTTGTCTGGTCCCGATGTGCCGAAAATAGTCACGGCTCGCCCTTGGCAGTTGCGATGGCTCCGAGGTCCGACCCGCTGGTGCGCTCCGCTCGACAGCGGAATCGCAAACGCTACGGAGGCGGCCAGCAGGAGGACGCCGAGACCAGCGCGGGAAGTGCGGATCATTGGGAAGTCATTTGGCTTGTCGAAGCTGACGGAGTTGAAGAATAGGCGGACAAACGCCGCCTGACCCAGTCACCGAACTGGCCCTCAGTGATCAGCTTCTTGACGCCTGTCGGTGCTCCCTAGGAAGACTTTCTAATTCCGGGGCTAGCATCGTTGAGGATGTTTCCGGAAGTTGGCCCCCTCGAAGTGCTCGTTGTCCTGATCATCGCGCTGATCGTTTTTGGGCCGAAGCGGTTGCCCGAACTTGGCAGCTCGTTGGGCCGGGGTATTCGCGGCTTCAAGGAGGCGATGGACGGAACAGAGGAGGACGCCTCCCATGAGCTTGACGAATCGAAAGCGAGGCCCTCACCACCTGGCTCGGCGTCGGAGTCTGAGCCGGTCGTTTCCTCCAAACGGCTCGAGTAGCGATCAGGAGAACCCCGCTGTCCTGATCGGTGCCGTGTTCAGGCGAACGGGGCCTTTGCCCAGAGCGTGGAGCCCAACGTCGTGCGAGATGCGGAAGGCGATGTGCTTCGACTGTGAGGTGGAGCCGACAAAAAGCCCTCCCTTGGGCCCGGCATTCGCGACGGCGGCGCATAAACCCGAGCGCAGCAATCCCGGAGAGGAGCAGAGCAAATTCCCAGGAGGCCAGCTCGAGCCTTGCCATCGCGCCAGCAAGTCATATGGCCAATGGTTTCAGAATCGAGTCGATCGAATGACCGGTCGGAGAGGACCTCGGCTTCGGGTAGGCAACCGACCGAAAGGCCCATTAGGTTGCAACCCGTTTTCACCCGCAAGATCACGCAGTTGGTTTTGGCAGCGCGGCTCTAAGAGCTCTCGCCTCAATGTCGATACATCCTCATGAGGCCTACAGGCGTTGCCGCGGCTTCTTTGGTTGTGCTGGCCTTCGCAGGCAGTTCCAGCACAGACGTCACCGCAGCCCAGGCGGCGCGGACATGCGCTGGCCATAGGGCGACCATCGTCGGCACCCCAGGCGACGACCACATCGTCGGCAAGAAGGCGAGCGACGTGATCCTCGGGCTGGGCGGCAACGACGTGATCACCGATGGACCGAACGGCAACGACATCATCTGCGCCGGCGCCGGCAACGACCGCATCATCGCCAGCCATGGCAACGATCGCCTCTACGGGGGCGCGGGCAACGATTTCCTCATGGGTGGGCAGGGCAACGATCGCCTCTACGGCGGCGCCGGGAACGACCGCATCTCTGGCGGTCAGGGCAACGACCTGATCGAAGGTGGCGGAGGCGCCGATCGCGCCCGCGGCGTCACCGGTAACGACAAGATCTGGGGCGGCTCGGGCCCCGACCGCTTGTTTGGTGAAAATGGCGATGATCTCGTGCACGGCGGCGCTGGAGATGACCTCGTTGACGGGGGTCTGGGCGATGACACTCCCCTCTACGGTGGTGGTCTCTACGGCGATGGCGGCAGCGATCGGGTCGACGGCGGCACCGGCGTCGATCTCGTCGACGGCGGGCCAGGGAACCGGGACGTGGTTCGCGGCGATCAGGGCCCCGACACGGTCGTCGGCGGTCCAGGAAGGCAAGACATCGCCTCCTATCGGACCGCCTCGGTCGTCAGCAATCTCGGCTGGAAGAGCCCGGGATGCCAGCACACCGCCGGGTTCGCCCTCATCGTTGACATGGATCGGCACACCGCCTGTGAGTTCCTAGCGCCAAACAAGATCCTGGTCGAGAAGATCAGCGGCATCGAGGACGTCGTCGGCTCGGCGTTCGACGACAGGATCACCGGGGATGGCGGACCCAACCGGATTGACGGGGGGCCCGGCGATGATGTCTTGACCGGCGGGGGCGGCATCGATCAGGCCTTTGGCGGATCGGGCTACGACATCTGCTCCGGATTTCAGATCCAGAGCTCATGCCCAGGACCGAGAGGATCCGGTCGACAAACGTCCGTCGAGCTTGACCGCTCGATCGACGGCTCCTCCTCTCTGGTGGTGCTTGGCTCCGCCGGTGCGAACAACATCCAGGTCGACTATCACCGCGGCAACTACTCGGTCACCGATAGCGACGGGATCAGCGCCGATGGCGAGTCGAGCTGCACCAGAAGCGATATCGGCATCGGATGCAAGGCCGGCTCATTGAGCTCCCTGTTGGTCGAGGGAAGCGCTGGCAACGATCGGGTGAGGATCGCCAACTCGGTGCCAACTTCAACCGATGTCACGGTCAACGGGGGCGCCGGAGACGACCGGATCATCGGTGGCGCAGGTGCGGAACACCTCAACGCCGGTCCCACCGGGCACGATGTGATCTTCGGCCGTGGAGGCGGTGATGCCCTCTACGCGGGCGGCGGCGGCCCGGATCGCCTCTACGGCGGCCCGGGTCAGGACCTTCTGACCCTGCCGGTCAGCTGTCGGGGCGAGAACCTGGTCAACGGCGGTACCGGTGGCGACAACGTCTCCTACGCCCTCTCCAAGCAGAGCAGCACCTGGGTGATGAGCCTGAAGACCAATACCGCGGGGTTTGTCTCGCCGAAGTGCGGCTCCGACAGGTTGGTCGGAGTGTCCTCCCTCGAAGGGACGAAGGGCCGCGACATCCTGATCGGCGATGCGCTCCATAACGGACTGCTCGGCCATGGCGGACGCGATGTCTTTCGGGCCGGCGGTGGGAACGATTACGTGGACGCGCGCGACGGTGCTGCCGACAAACTGATCGACTGCGGTGCCGGTCGCGACTTGGTCCTCGCCGACCAGGTCGACCGCGCAATTAATTGCGAAAACCGCCACATGTAACCGGCGACCAATCGATCAGGTTGCCGCACGAAATGAGCTTTCCTTGCCACGCGTTCGCGGAAACCACGCCCTGTTGAAATCTCATCGCGGTGTACCGATCGCTACGTTGGCGACCGAAATGCAGAGTCGCCCGAGAACTGGCGCAATTCGAGGCGCACGAGAAATGAGAATATCCCAATTTGCAGGGAGAAGGCGTGTATCGGGGCGGTCTCGAAAGCCGTTAGAGGTCGTAAGGCCTCTCGTGGGTTCGAATCCCACCCCCTCCGCCTCAAGAAGGCACGGATGAACAACGTTGTGAGCGACAGAGGCTGAATGGGAGTTCGCGGCCCGCGGCGGCCTCGCCGGGCAGCGATTCCCCTGGGGCGAAGAGCTCGAGCCCGGCGGCGTACATCGGATGAACGCCTTCCAAGGCTCCTTCCCAAGACAGAACACCTTGGCCGACGGATACGCCGGCACAGCACCGATTGACGCCTTCGAGCCCAACGGCTACGACCTGGATCAGATGACTGGAAACGTCTGGGAGTGGACGGCCGACTGGTTCGACCCCGGCTACTACGCGCGCAGCCCCAGCCCAGATCCGCTGGGACCTGAGAGCGGCGAGCGGCGCGTCATGCGCGGGGGTCATATCTGTGCCACGCTACCTACTGCAACCGCTACCGCGTGGACGCGCGCAGCTCGACAACTCCGGACAGCTCGACCGGCAACCTCGGCTTTCGCGTGGCGCTCTAGGCAGGAGCGGGCGGCCGATAGCCGGGTACTTCGCCGGCGCTCGGAGTGAGGCGCTTGCCGGCGAGCTGATCGACGAGCAGGCCGAGCATCGTCTGCTGCAGGCTCCGGCTGTCGTCGTCGGCGTAGGTCGGATGAGCCAGGTTGCGCTCTTCGGTTGGGTCGAGAGTGAGGTCGTAGAGCTCGAACTCATCGGGCTCGGGCTCCGTCACGGTCAGGGTCTTGCGACCGCGCACGCGCTCGTCGCGCTCGCCTGGCACGGTCCATAACTGCTGGTTGTCGTGGTATCGGGAGAACTTGACGAGATGGCGCTCCCCGTCGACGTCAACCTCGGCGACGACAGTCTCGAGGTGGTTTGGCTGCGCGACGGTCGAGTACACCTTCAACCGCTGGGCAACGCGCTGGATCGGGCTTGCTCCGTGGGAGCTGCCCTCGCTGATCTCGTCGTCGGTCGTAAACAGCACCGGCTCGGACGGGGCCTCCGGCTCGGCGGCGCGGATCGCCTCGGAGAGGTCTCGCCCGACGAGCGGCTCGAGCATCGGTGTGGTGTTCCTTGAGCTCAGTGAGCGCCTGCTCGGAGTCGATACCGGCAAGGCCGAGCAGCGTCGGGGTGAGGTCGGCATGGTTGGTCGGGATCTCGATCTCGCGGGCGCCGCCGGGTAGGAGGGGGCTGGAGACCAGGAACGGCACGCGCAGCGCCTCGTCGTAGGCAACGTGCCACTTCTCGTGCATGCCGCCGTGAGCGCCCTGCATGTCTCCGTGATCGGAGCTGAAGATCACGATCGTGTTCTCGTAGTCGCCGCTGGCGCGCAGGGCGTCGAGCACCCGGGTCACCTGCTCGTCGACCGTGGCCTGGACTTTGTAATAGAACTTCAAGTGGGTCTCGATCCAGGGCTGTGGCGCCCCGATCCTTGACCAGTTGTCGACGTAGCTCTGTTGGCAGGTCGGCTTAGTCGAGAGGTCCTCGTTGCGGGTCGGGGCCTGGTCGACGTTGGGCACGTCGGCGGAGTGGTAGCGCAGCCCCTGGGTCAGGCCGACGATGCCGAAGAAGCTGTCGTCGTGGGGATTGAGGAACGAGCAGACCGTCAGCCACGGGTCGCCGTCCTCGGAGTCGAGCCGCCCCAGTAGGTCGATCGTCTCGCTGGCCGTGAACGGGTCCTTGACAGTGCCGGTGTTGTGCTTCCCGAGGCCGTGCGGCTCAGGCCCGACCCACTCCGAGAAGCCGAACTCGTCGAGGAGGTCGGCATCGAGGTATTTCTGGATGTTCTCCTCGTTCGGCGTGCCCTCATCGTCGATCGACAGCAGATAGCCATCACCGTCCTCGGCGTCGAGATGCTCGTGGGAGGCATGCCATTTGCCTTTGAAGAAGGTCCGGTAGCCACCCGCACGGAACCAGTCGCCGAGGGTCGGCACCGTGTCGGGGGCGAGCCAGAACATGTCGTCGTCCTCGGCGGTCTTCGCCAGGCCGTCGGTCTGCGTCACTCCGTGGAGCGACGGATAGTGGCCGGTGAGTAGAGAGGCTCGGCTGGGGGCGCAGGCCGCGGCCATCGGATAGTGATATTTGAAGGAAACACCGTTGGCCCGGAGGCGCTCCTGGCCGGCACAGTGCTCGCGGCGGAACTCGGCGAGCTCGTCGGACTCGTAAGAGGGCGGATAGCGGAGCTGGTCGGTGAGCACCAGCAGGATGTTTGGTCGCTTGCTCACAGCTGCCTCATTGGGTCACACCACTCTTGACCTTTTTGCGTCGGACTCGCTCACAAGGTCCATCCAAGCAGGTGCGTGACGCCAGGCCCACCCTGCGAACCGGATGACAGGAATGCGCTCACGTGGTCAGCTCGATCACGCCACGGACGATCAGCAGCAGACCGAGTACAGCTGCGACGTAGATCCCTGCCTTGAGTCCGTTCTTGCTGAGCCAGCCCCTGAAGTTCTGCACGGCCACCACGGTTCTCTCCGGAGCAAAGACGTACCCGATCAACGGGATCTCGAGCAGGATCAGGAGCATGGCGTTGAAGCCGAAGACGACCAGGATCGTTGGGATCGTGCTGTAGTTCAGCTTGTCGAGCTCGTGAAGCGCGGCCAGGTAGGAGACGCCGGGCAGGGTGAGGACCATGCCGACCAGGAAGGTGACCCTGGCAGAGCCTCTGCCCAGGACCCGCTCGACCTTGGAGGGCCCCTTCTCAACCCCTTCCTTCTCCTTCCTTTTCCGCTCTCGCCTTCGCTCCATGCGCTCGCTGCGGAGCACGTAGGCGACCACCAGCAGAAGCAACCCGAGCGCGATATCAATGGCTGGGCTGACGCTGTTCTGGGCCGTGCTGGTTGCGCCCGACTGATGCACCGCGAAGACGATCACGAAGCCGATCGTGAGGCTGACGAGCAGGCCGCCGAGCAGGTAGCCGGTCAGGAGGCGCTTCGGGTTAGGCAGGAAGAGCATGATCGTCACTGCGGTCAGCAGAGTGGCGTTCGCCGCGGCGACCAGGGAGTAGAGGAAGATGTTGCCCATCGGGTTGAGCTTTCCCTAGCTCATCCGCTCGGGGCTAACGTCGAGGGGAACCCCGTCCGTCGTCGCCGAGAAGGAACTCGAGCGGATCGCCATCCTCCGCTGCTCCGTCTCCTGGGCGAGGGGACGATGCAGCGGTCGCTCGGGATTGACCTTGTAGACGTTTCGCCGGCCGACGCGCTCCCGAGCGATGTAGCCATCCTCCGCGAGCTGGGCGACGATCCGATGGGCGCTACGCTCGGTGATCCCAACCGTGTCGGCGATATCGCGCACGCGGATGCCCGGGTCATGGGCCACGCAGAGCAGGACCTGAGCATGGTTCGTGAGGAACTCGTACTCGGCCATCCTTTCTTTCTGGTCAAGTCACGCCTTGGACACTCGGAACGGGGATCGGAATCCCTGGAGCCGATATAACAAGATATTGGTGACCTGATAACACTCTGGGGCACGCCGGGAACTCCTGACGCAGGCCTCCGCGCCCCACATCAAGCAAGACGGCGACGTGCTGTCGGAACTGGTGAGTGACGCGTGGACCGGCCCGACGACAGCGCAGGGTGGCTCCACGCCGGCGGGCGCCTCGGTCCAGACGGCCCCCATTCTGCGTGCCCCATCGTGGTTTCGATACTCGGATTCCCCTACCCACTCGGGGAAAGGATGCATGACCACATCAGGGGCCAAATAGGGCAGGATCGCCTCGGTTCCGCCGGCAGCGTATGCATCGCGAGCGCTTCGCGATCTCGACGTTCTCCTGCGACATGCCTCCGCAGTGTCGCGGTCCTAAGCCGCCCGGTGGTCGTGCCACGGGTCCCATCACGACCAATGACTGCGCGCCGCTACCCGCGCCCGTGGCGGAGCCGCGGCGTCACGGTCTTCGCGACCCGGCGGCCGTGACGGCCGCGGTCGTGGACGACGGCGATGAGTCGCAGCGACAGCCTGCCCCGCCGTCGCAGCGCCCTCCGCAGCCGGCGCGGCAGCGCTAGGCGAATCGTCCGCCGCGAGTTCGCCCCGATGCTCAGCGGCTTGCCGCGCAGCGGCACCGGCCGGCGCCCGCGGCGGCTGCGGAACCTCGCGAGGCTGTGCCCGAGCAGCCTGCCGTCGACTCGAAAGAAGTTGCGGTTGACAATCAGGACCGGCACCGGGCTGCGAGCGTGGATCCGTCGCTTCGCGAGCCGCAGCGTCAGCCGAGTCGAGCGGCCGAAGATCGGGCCCTGGACCTCGAAAGCGCCGATGTCGGCGCCATCGCCTGCGTTCGCCACCTCCGGCAGGTCGGAGGGGCGTGCGCGGCCGCGCTGGTCGGTCCGCAGGCCGAAGGCGGCACCGGCGTCGAGCGCCGGGCTGCCGGCGGCGGGTCGCATTGTCTCAGTCGGACCGCCGTTCTCGGTCAGCGGCTCGAGCAGCGGGTCGGCGCTCAGCGCGGTGCCGGTGATCGTCCCGTCCTCGCGACCGGCGCTGGCGATCACGATGTTGCGCTGCCCGATCGTGACGTCAGCGCTGCCGCGATCGAGCGGCAGATTGTAATCGGTCTCGTCGGAGACGACGTCCTGCGGCGCGCCGATTCCCTCGGCAACGATCGTGTCGCGGAGCGTCGTCTGCGCCGTCCGCTCCTCGTTGCCGTCATAGACGAGGTTGTAGATCGAGCTGCCGCGGTCAATCGCCGTGTTCTCCGCCAGGGTGGAGCCGACGATGAGCAGGGATCCGCTCAGGTTGAAGAGCGCGCCGCCCATCCCCTCGCCCTTGTTCGCTCCGAGGGGGCTTCCGCCGGACGCCGAGTTGCCGGTGAGGGTCGAGTTGCGAATCGTCACCGACCCCTGCATGTTGAAGATCGCGCCGCCCAGCCCGGCGCCGCCTCCGCCCTTCGACGGCGCGGTCTGGATCGCATCGCCGCCGCCGAAGCCGGGGATGCCCGGCGTGCCGGCCGCGCCGGCCGCGGCGGCACCGCCGCCGAAGCCGCCGTCGCCACCGCTGGTGAGCCCCCATCCGCCGCCGCCGCCGAAGCCGCCGCCGCCGCCCGAGCCGGGGCTGCCCTGACCGCCGCCGCCGCCGGCCCCGCCGCCGCCGCCGCCGCTGACGCCGAAGCCGGCGCCGCCGCGGCCGAACCGACCCCCTTGGCCACCAATGCCGCTCGCTCCGATCGTGCCGCCACCGCCGCTGCCGTCACCGCTGGCGGCGGTGGTGATCCCGCCGCCGATGCCGCCAGTGCCGGTCCGGGGGCCGCCTCCATTGCCCGAGAGCGAGGCGGTCGCCGCGACGCCGCTCTGGCCCTCTCGAAGCCCGGCGCCACCACCCCCCCCGCCGCCCCCGCCGGCGCCGCCCGGGGCGCCGCGAAGCCCATCGAGCGAGCCCATCCCGCCGCCGATCCCCGAGTTCGAGGGCTGCGGGCTGAGGCCGCCGCCGCCGTTGCCGGCCGACCCGGCCCCGCTCTCGCCGCCGAGGGCCATGTTGTCGGTCAGCGTGCAGCCCGCGATCACTAGCGTGCCCTGGTTGAAGATCGCTCCGCCGAGCCCGGCGCCGCCGCCCCCTGCGCCGGAGGAGCCGCCATCTGCCTCGCCGCCGCTGATCTCGAGGTCGCGGAGGGTGAGAACGCCGGGGCCGGGGCTGACGTAGCTCAGCGTGCCGGGCGCGGCCGGGTCGGCGCCGACGTAGAAGAGACGGAAGGGGGAGGCGGCGATCGTATCCCGGATGATCGAGCCGCCGTTGCCCTCGATAGTGATCTCGCTGGCGATCGGCGGCAGCGCGTTGGCTCCGTACCAGCCGCCGGCCAGGGAGTCGGCTTGGGTGAACGCGTACTCGCAGCCGGCTCTAAGCTCGATCGTGTCCGGTCCGGGGTTGCTGTTGGCGCTGCGGATCGCCGCCGCGAGCGAGGCGGGATCGCCGGTCCTCCCGCTGCAGGCGGTGCTCAGGGAGACGGCCCCGGCTGGAGCCGGCGCGGGGATCGCGGCCGCAGCGAGCGCCGCGAGCAGAAGGGAGAGACGCCGCCTTATCGGATCAGCGTAGCCCACAGCTCACGCGCCCATCGGGGCGGCGTGGTGTGAGCACGGCCGATCTGATCGCCCCCTCCGCTCTTAACGAGCAAATGCACGCGCTGAGGTCCCGGCCGTCAAGCCCGCAGAACGTGAACTCAGGGGAACCTGCTTCAATGGACAAGGAGCAGCGGTCTGAGGGCCTCCCTGCCAAGACGCCCCTCGCGTCGAGCGAGATCGGTTCGCGGGTTGCCTGACATCGACACCCCCAGCGCCTCTATTCAAGTACCACGATCCCGGTCAGCCGACCGCCGATTCGGGCCTCGGAGCCAAGTGGATCTCGGGGAAGAGAAATCCCATCGAAGGGATGCATATGAGTGCACAGGAAAACAAGCAAGCGGCGCAGGACGCCTACTCGGCGTTTGACCGCGGCGACGCCGAGGGCGCGATGCGAAACATCGACGATTCGATCGAATGGACAGTCCGCGGCGACAACGCGCTGACTGGTGCCCACAATGGCAAGCAGGCCGTAAGCGAGCTGTGGGGGAAGCTCATGAGCAAGGATTTCCACAGCAATCCGCACGACTTCATCGCCGACGGCGACAAGGTCGTCGTTCTGACCAGTGTCCAGCTCGAGGGCGAGACAGTCGAGAGCTCCGATGTCCTGACCTACAACGGTGATGGCAAGCTGGTCGCCTTCGAGACCCTCGGCGACGCAACGGTAGCCAACCGGGTGTTCGCCAAGTAAGGACGCCGCGCAAGGGCGCGCCGCGCCGGATTCGAGGGCGCCGCAGGTCGCCCCCGCAAGGCTGCGGGGGCGCGGCGGCCTCCTGCTTCTTCCCGCGCGGTCATTGCCCAGGTATCTACTGTCGTTCCAAGCTCGTTCCCACGGGAGGAGACGCAAGGGATCTTTGGCTCTGGGGAGACGGAGCCCCGAGGAACCGGTGGAATCTCGAAAACCATTGTGGGCCTTAGGGTCTACCGTGGGTTCGAATCCCACCCCCTCCGCTTAAAGAGGGCTGCGAAGCCTGCTTTGATTTGTTGATCCACTAGCCCGCCGTCATGGCCAAGGCGCTTGATCGTTCGACCGCTCTCGGTTCACGCGGAGGCGGAAGAGTGTCGCTTGCATGGATAGCGGAAGTCCGGGCGGTTATTGTCCTGCGCTGGGACGGGAACATTGGGTCGCGTTACCGACTCGGGAAGGGAGATCTTGGTTGACGAGGACGACCCCGGCTACTCCGAAGAGGAGACGGACCGGCTGGAGTTAATCTGGGGCGATGGGTTCCTCTCGCCCGGCGGGCCGGAGGAGGTCGCGCGAATCGTCGGTGGGCACGAGATCGCCGGCTGCGCTGTCCTTGACATCGGCAGCGGTGCGGGCGGCGTCGACATCGCGCTGGTTCGCAACCACCGGGTGGCCGCCGTCCTCGGCGTCGATGTCCAGGACGAACTGGTGGAGCTCGCCGCGTCACGGGCTGCTAAGGCGGGGCTGCAGGATCGTGTGAGCTATCGGCTGATCAAGTCCGGGCCGCTCCCGTTCACGGACGCATCGTTTGACGTGGTCTTTAGCAAGGACGCAATCATCCACGTGCCCGACAAGGAGGCGCTCTTCTCGGAGGTGCTCCGCGTGCTGCGGCCCGCTGGCCATCTGCTCGTGGGGGACTGGCTTCGTGGCCACGGCGAGCACTTCAACTTGCAGGTCGAAGCCTTCGTCGAGGAGGCGGGCCACGATTTCTCAATGCTGTCGCTGCAGGATCTCGCAGGGATCGTCGAGCGCATCGGCTTCAAGGACATAGAGACGGAAGACCGCCGAGCCTGGTACCACGGTGAGGCGACAGAGGAGCTCGCCCGGCTCCGTGGTGACATGCACGGCGAGTTCGTGGAGCGCTGGGGCGAGGAAGCGACGCACAATGAGATCGAGTTCTGGGAGACGCTCGTCGCGTCGCTGGAGTCGGGGGCCGTGAGCCCCGGCCACATACGGGCGCTAACACCGACGGACTGAGAATCCCTCCCGCTTTGGACGAGAAACAGTAACCGGCTCGCGGCCACACGGCAGCAGCTCGTGTGGATCTGCCGACTGATCGAGCGGCGAAGCCCACTCGACGGTCGACGCTTCCCCGGAACATGATCGCCGCCTCCTGCGTGTCGTGCCCACATCGCTCGTCGCGCGTGCGGTGCACGAGCGCGAGCTCGGCCCGACCTGACCCGGCCGCATAGGATCGCAGGTGATGGCTCAGGAGTTCTCGAGGATTACGGCCGACGATGGGCAGGGGTTCGTCTTCACGGAGACAGGCGAGGGCCCCGCTTGTCGTCCTCTTGCACGGCTTTCCCGACACACCCCACGGCTGGGGGCGGATCGCCTCCGGCCTCGCCGACGCCGGCTACCGCGCGGTCCGGCCCTGGCTACGTGGCTACCACCCCGCCACGATCGTCGAGGGCCGGCCGTATGACCCGGTCACGCTCGGGTCCGACCCGACTATCTTCCTCGACGCGCTCGGCGAGCAGGAGGCGATCCTCGTCGGGCACGACTGGGGCGCCTCGGTGGTATACGCCGCCGCGACGCTCCACCCTGACCGGGTGCGGGCGATCGTGCCGATCGGGATCCCTCATCCGACCCTGCTGCCGCGCAACTCGACGTCATGCTGCCCGGCAATTGCACCTGTCGACGATGTGTTGCCCGTCGAATGGCGAGTTGCTCGAAACTGGCGCAAATCGAGGCGCAAGAGAAGTCGGAAAGTCCCAATTTGCAGGCATAAAGCCTGGAACCGGGGCGGTCTCGAAAACCCGTTGGCCGTCGTAAGGCGGCTCGTGGGTTCGAATCCCACCCCCCTCCGCTTGTAGTCGGCGGTCACAACCTGACGGGACCCGTACGCCCGCCCACGCGCTTGCTTCCCTGTAGGCATGAGCCGGCCGCCGAGGCCCAACGAACTCCGCGAAGCCATCGCCGACTACTCGAGCGCCACCCTTGAGCGACGATCCTCAGGGGCTGCCCCTTTGCTGACCATCGGGTCGAGCTGGGCGAAGTCGAGGCCGTCGGGAGCGATCTCGGCGGCGACGATGATCTGGCCACGGGTGGTCACTGCCTGCGCGTTGTAGCCCTGCACGTAACCGCGAAACGCCTTCATGTTGCGGGAGCCGGGGTCGGTCAGGTTGATCTTGCCCTCCGGCTGAGCGGGCGGTGTGTGGGGGTCCGGAGGGCGGCCGAAGCGGCGCCCGTCCCGCATCACCCCACGCGCGCGGTAGGCCTCGTAGGCGCGGTTTGCCCGGTGCTCGGTTTGCCAGTCCTCGACCAGGCGCTCGCGGCAGAGCTTGAGGCGCTTTGCACGCTCCCTCGGCACCGACTCTTCCTTCGCGGCGCGCTCTGCCTCGAGGCGCTCCTTTGCCTCCCGCAGCCAGGCGCGGCGGCCCTCGCGGGTGGTCAGGTGCTCGGGCAGCTCGTCGCCCCGGGCATCGCCGTGGATCTCGTCCTCGGCGGCATCGATGCGGCCCGCCTCGGCGAGGATCTCGGCGGCGATCTGCTCGTAGCTTCGGGTCGTATGGTTTGACGCCGCGGCCTCAAGCTTGGTCCCGTCGACCGCCAGCACCGCCACCTCGACGAGGCCGGCCTCGGCGCAGAGGCCGAGCACCTGGCCGAAAAGATCCGCGAGGGCCTTCTGATGGCGGACCCGAAAGCGGGCGATCGTCGCGTGGTCGGGGACCTGGTTGGCGCAGATCACCCGGAAGGCGACGTCCTCGCGGCAGCGGCGCTCGATCCCCCTCGACGAGCGCTCGCCGACCGCGTAGGAGTAGGCGAGCAGCGTCAGCATCATCTTCGGCTCGTGGGCGGCGGCGCCGTGGCCGTCTGAGCGGTAGGCGGCGTAGAACGGCTCGTCGTCGAGCTCGTCGATCGCCTCGATCACGAACCAGGCGAGGTGATCGTCGGGCAGCCAGTCACGCAGGTCCGGCGGCAGGAGCATCGGCTGGTGGCGGTCGCAGCTGAGGAAGTTCTGGGGCATGCCCCGAATGGTCCAAAACCGCCCGGACAGCAGGGGGTTTGTGCGACACCCTCCGCGACGAGCAGAACCGACTGCTTGCACGACGTGTCGTCCCCCCTAGAGGTTGACCGTCGCCATCCCGGTCTCGTCGTAGCGCTCGCCCGCCGCCTCGGGCAGCTCGGCGCCGATCCGGGACAAGTCCTCGTTCGTGAGCTCGACATCGACAGCGCCCGCGTTCTGCTCCAGGTAGTTACGCCGCTTGGTGCCGGGGATCGGCACCAACTCCTCGCCCTGCGCGAGCACCCACGCGATCGCCAGCTGGGCTGAGGTGATGCCCTTTCCCGCCGCGATCTCCTCGACCTTGGCGGCGAGCCTCAGGTTCGCCTCGAGATTCTCGCCGCTGAAACGGGGTCCGGTGCGCCGGAAGTCTCCTTCGTCGAGCTCCTCGGGCGACTTGAAGCGGCCAGAGAGGAAGCCGCGCCCAAGCGGCGAGTAGGGGACGAAGCCGATCCCGAGCTCGCGGCAGGTCGGGAGGACCTCATCCTCGGGATCGCGGGTCCAGAGCGAGTACTCGGTCTGGACCGCGGTGATCGGATGCACGGCGTGGGCGCGACGGATCGTATCCGGGGCGGCCTCGCTGAGCCCGAGGTGGAGGACCTTGCCCTCGTTGACCAACTCCGCCATCGCGCCGACCGTCTCCTCGATCGGGACGCTGGGGTCGACGCGGTGCTGGTAGTAGAGGTCGACGTGGTCGGTGCCGAGGCGCTGCAGCGAGCCCTCGATCGAGACGCGGACGTGCTCGGCCGAGCCGTCGGACGGGCCGACGGTGGACATGTCGCCCGGCCTCGCGTTGTCCATCCGGCGCGAAAACTTGGTAGCGATCACGTACTCGTCGCGGCGGCCCTGGATAGCGCGTCCGACGAGCTGCTCGTTGGTCAGCGGCCCGTAGAGCTGCGCTGTGTCGATGAAGTTGATCCCGAGCTCGAGCGCTCGCTGGATCGTGCGGACGGACTCATCCTCGTCGGTGGTTCCGTAGAAGGCCGACATTCCCATGCATCCGAGCCCGAGCGCGGAGACCTCGAGATCGGCAAGTTTGCGTTGTTTCATCTCGTTCCAGCCTTTCAAGGTGTCAGTCGATCAACGATACGCCTCGGAACACGCCAGACCAGGGGGGATCAGGGGGGAGTTGGTCGGGAGAGCGGAATTCCGATGCAGTTTGAGTGGGCGCAGATCTGCACCGATGGTGACGGCAAGGTGAAGCGGTTCGACTGCTACGACGATCGCTCCGAGGCCCTCGAAGCCGCCGGGCTATCGGAGTAGCGCTCAAGAACTTCCTGCAAAACCATGGGTCGAATCCGGGGCCCGGTTCGTCTCTCGCTACCCCCTTCCGGACCATCGAGCGGATCCCGGCTGGACGCTGTCGGCTCGGGCGCTGAACGACTTCAGCCCAGGGCGAGCGGGGCGGAGGTGGCGACAAACCCCAATCCGGATTAGCAAACAGGCCGTGGCGATCTGGAGCGCGAGCGCCGCCAGCGAGAGAAGGAGGGCAATCACTGCCATCCGCGCCTCGGACGCCGGATTGCGGAGCTTGACCTGCGCCCCGTGCGCCGGTTTCTGATCGGCGATGGCCGCCGGCCGGTACGCCGCTGAGCCGCGCTCGACGCGGCAGCAACAGGTCAGTGCCCGGAGCGCCTTGAGGCTGCCCCCCTGTCTGGTATCGGCCCCCTCGGATTCCGCTGTTTGCGGCGATGATCGGAGATTCGGGCACTGGTGCCCAATGAGCTCGGCCCCTGCCGTACGCTACCCTTTACCTATGACTCCAAAGGTAAAGCAATCTGACGGCCGCCGCAAGGGTCAACCGCGCGCGCGGCGAAGCCAGACGCGGGTTTCCCGCAAGCACCAGGTGACGATCCCCGCGGTTGCGTTCCGCACCGCCGGGCTGCAACCTGGGGACACGCTTCGGGTCGAGGCCGAGGGGGCCGGCCGCGTCGTCCTTACGCGCGTCGACGAGCTCGCGGACCGCTACTCCGGCTCTCTGCGGACCGGCGGCGACCTCCGCCGCCAGGTCGGAGGGCTCCGCGAGGAGTGGCGGTAGTCCTCGACTCCGACGCGGTCATCGGCTTCCTCGACGAGGACGATGCCCTGCATCGAGCGGCCGACGCGGAGATCCGGAAGCTGCTGGGCGAGCAGCGGCTGCTCGTCTCAGCGGTGACCTACGCGGAAGTGCTGACCGGTGCGAAGCTCGGCCACCATCCCGAGAAGCAGGTGGCGGGCTTCTTCGCCGAACTGATCTCGGAGGTGATCCCGGTTGACGTGGCCGTTGCCGAGCAGGCTGCCGACTTTCGCGCCCAGCTCAAGTCGCTCCGGATGCCCGATGCCCTGATCCTGGCGTCCGCGCAGATCGACCCGGAGATCGACCTCGTGGTTACTGGAGACGAGCGGGCCAAAAAGCTCTCGGGGCGTGGCTTCCGCTTGAAGCTCTTGCGGCCATCGGCCGGGTAAATGTGAGCGCGCTTATGGCGGCCACGATATGGCGCGAGAATCGGAAGCCCAGTCGGAGCCCCTTCGATACGTTGCCCGTTGAATGGCGAGTTGCCCGAAAACTGGCGCAAATCGGGGCGCAGGGAATCTCCGAAACCCGCGCTTTGCAGGGAGAAAGCCCGAATCCGGGGCGGTCTCGAAAACCGTTGTGGGCCTTAGGGTCTACCGTGGGTTCGAATCCCACCCCCTCCTTCCGGTCCGGACGTCGCTGGGAACCTTCCTTAGTTCGCACGCCGGCGGGCCTAGAGTTCATTCCATCGGAGCGTCGATCCCCAGCCCCTCAAGCAACGGCATTTTGAACTCTGGACACCTCCCGGTTGGTATCTGGGCGGGCATCCGATAGACCCCCTGCCGTACCTAAGAAAGTGGGATCGCTACAGCTGAGCTCAGCGGCACCAAAGGCTGGGCCGCGACGATCAATCTGAACAGCGCAGGCAGTGACCACGGAGCACCACGTCGTGCTCGTCGACCTCGAATTCGAGCTTGCGTGAAACCCGGGCGATCGCCCGTTCGAGGCCGGTGTCCTCGAACGGCTCGATCCGGCCGCAACGACGGCAGACGACGTGATGATGGTGATGGCCGCTGGGCTCGACCCGCTCGTAGCTCGCGGTCCCGCGGGCGACGTCGAGCTTGCGCACCAGCCCGAGCTCCTCGAGCTGCTCGAGAACCCGGTAGACGCTGGCCCGTCCGACAGCGGCGCGCCGACGTCGCAGCTTCTCATCGATCTCCTGGGCGGTGACCGCGCAATCCTGACTCCCCAGCAAGCCGACCACTGCGCTCCTCGCCTCACCCTTTCGATAGCCGGCGTCGTCGAGTCTGCCCATTGCGTAGTCGACCCAGGCTGTGGTAGCAGCCGTCTTCATCGCCGCGATCGTAGTCGCTGTCCTCACCGTGCCGCCGGCGTGGCACCCGCCGGGACGCCGCGGCCGATCGCGACGGTCACCAGGTAGACGAGGACGATCGCCCCCGCGACCGACGCACCGGCGGCCGTTCCAGCGTAGTAGGAGAGATAGAGTCCGCCGATCCCGGCGGCGATTGCGATTCCCACCGCGGCGAGCATCATCGGCATCATCCTCTCCGTCAGCTGGCGGGCTGCCGCTGCGGGGCCGACCAGCACGGCGACCACGAGCAGGTTGCCGAGTCCCTGAACGGCGACGAGTATTGCCGCGGCGAGCAGAATCAGGAGGGTGACGTCGACGAAACCCGGCGAAACGCCGAGCGAGCGTGCCGAGGTGCGGTCGAATCCAACCGCGAGCAGGCGCCCGTGCACGAGCCGGAGCGCAATCACGATCGCCAGCGCCAGGCAGGCGGCGAGAGCGAGATCCGAATCCGACGGGGCGAGGATGTCGCCGAACAGCAGCGCTCCGATCCCGGGAGGCGAGGCGGGAGAGAGCGCCAGCAATGCGCCGGCGCCGAACATGGTCGTGACCACGATCGCCACCCCGACCTCTCGGTCGGTTGCCGGCACCCTCGAAGCGACGGCGATCAGAAGTCCAGCGATCAGGATCGCTGGCGCGCCTCCAAGCAGCAGCGGGATTCCCAGCAGGGCGGCGGCGACCAGGCCTGGGAAGAGCGAGTGCGCGAGTGACTCGGCCGCATAGGAGAGGCCATAGAAGATGACCCAGCAGCCGAGCGTGCCGCCGGCGATGCCGATCAGGACCACCTCCAGGACCGCCCTCTGCATGAAGCCCTCGCGCAGCGGATCGACGATTTCGCTCCAGACCGAGGCCACGGTGAGGCTGAGGGTGAGAGCGCAGGTCATGGTCAGTGATGGTGCGGGGGCAGGATGCCGAGGCTTCCGTCCCCGGGGATCTCGACGATGGCGCCGCCGTAGGTGGCCTCGAGAACGTCGCGACTCAGCACCTCCGCCGGGCGCCCGAAGGCGACCTGGCGGTGGTTGAGGCACAGAACCATGTCCCAGCGTTGCGCCTGGGCGAGGTCGTGGGTCGCGATCACGACTGCGCGCCCCTCCCCTGCGAGCTCGGCGATCAGGCCTTCGAGCAGACCCGCGCTTTGGGTGTCGAGTCCGCTGAAGGGCTCGTCGAGGAGCATCAGGCGTGCGTCCTGGACGAGTCCACGGGCGATCAGAACGCGCTGGCGCTGCCCGGCCGAGAGTTTGCCGAAGGTCTGCTCGGCGAGCGCGCTGAGGCCGACCCGGTCAAGAGCGGCAGACGCTGAGTCGCGCTCGGCGCGGCCGGGCCTTCTCCACCACGGAAGGCGCGAGAGCGCGCCCATGACCGCAACCTCCCGAGCGGAGACCGGGTAGTCGAGGCGGGAGCGCTCGGTCTGGGGGACGGTTCCGCAGTCGACGCGGACCTTGAGTCGGCCCGAGAGGGTCCTCAGCTCACCGAGCATCGCCCGCAGCAGTGTCGTCTTGCCGCCCCCATTCGGCCCGAGGAGCGCCAGCCGCTGGCCCGAAGTGAGGTTGAACGAGACCCCTGAGATGGCGGGGCTGCCGTTGTAGCCGGTGGCAAAGTCGGTGGCCGCGACGAAGTCGCTCATCGGAGCCCGGCAATCTGGCAGCCGCGCGCCCCCCCTGTGAATCCACGCACCATCGCGTCGGCATTTGCCTGCTCCATCTGCAGGTAGGTGGCGCCGTCGGAGCCGGCCGGGCCGAGCGTGTCGCCGTAGAGGGTGTGGTCGGCCGAGGCGCCGGTGTCACGGGCAATCGTCTGGGCAAGCTTCGGGCTCAGCGAGCTCTCCGGAAAGACCGCCCGGACGCCCTCCGCTTCGATCAACTTCGCGAGATCGCTGAGGTCCTTCGCCGACGGTTGGGCCTGGGTCGTCTGCGATGGGATGACTGCGCCAATGATCTTGATCCCGTAGCGACGGGCGAGATAGCCGAATGCGTCGTGGTCGGTGACCAGCTTGCGATCGCCCTCGGGAACCGAACGCATGCAGGCCGAGATCCCCATGTCGAGTCTCCGCAGCTTGGCCAGATAGGCGTCCGCGTTGCGCCTGAAAACCGAACGCTTCGCCGGCCTGGCCCGGACCAGGCTTCGCTCGATCGTTCGCACCGCCGCCTCGGCATTGCTCGGGTCATGCCACCAGTGTGGGTCGTACCTGGAGGCTTCGGCACCCTCAGACTCACCTGGCAGCTTCACCGGGGCCGAGGCTCCGAGGTCGACAACGTCGGCGTCGCTGCCACTGTCGGAAATGACCTTCTCGATCCATGAGTCGAGATTGTCGCCGCTGGCGAAGACCAGGCTGGCGTCGGCGGCGCCCTCGACATCCGAGGGCCGAGGCTCATATTCGTGGGGGTCGGTATTGGGCTGGAGGATCTGGTCGACCGAGACGGCGCCGGCGCCGACTTCGCGAACGAAATCGCCGATCTGGGTCGTGGTCGCGACCACCTTCAACTCTCCGTTGCCACCCGAGCCCGAGCCGCATCCGACCACCACCAGGAGGGTCGCCACCATAGTCGCCGCCACCGCGGCCGAGCGGCCGGGGAGGGGGACCATGCGAACGGCGGCGGCGATTGCGAAGACCACCCCTGAGACGACTGCGATCGTGGCCCCCGGCGGCGCGTCGGTCTTGACCGAGAGCCCCAGCCCGACCGTCCCCTCGAGCGCGACCAGGCCAACGCTGCCGAGCTGCCAGATCGTCAGGCGCTCGGTCCAGAGCCGCACCGTCGCGGCCGGAACGACGAAGAGGGCGGAGACGAGCAGGGCGCCGACGACCGACAGCGCCGCGGTGCTCGCGAGTGCAATCAGCCCGAGAAGGGCAAGCTCGAGCGTTCGCGAGCCGGATCGGACTGATCCTGCCGCGCCGGGGTCGAAGCCCGCGGCAAGCCATCTGTGACCGAGGAGGACGGTCGCGGCCACCGCCGCACTCGCGGCCACCGCAGCAAGGGCGATGTCCCTGCTGTCGATCAGCAGCAGGCTGCCGAAGAGGAGTGTCTCGATGTTTGCAGCCGATTGGAAGACGTCGCTGGCGAGGATCACACCCGCGGCGAGGAAACCGACGAGGACCATCGCGGTGAGGCTGTCGTAGGAGACGCCCCGACGGCGCGAAATCGCGGATGTGACGACGCTGAAGACGACGGCGGCCCCGAAAGCTCCGAGTGGGGCGGCGAACCCGAGGCCGTCCGCGAGTACGAGGCCGGGGAAGGCGGCAGTGCCAACCGCGTGGGAGAAGAAGGCGAAGCCTCGCAGGACGATCCACGTTCCCAGCAGGCCGGCGGGAATCGCGAGGAGAAGAACCTCGAGCAATCCGCGCTGAACGAAGGGCAGTTGGAAGGGCTCAAGCAACGGCCGGGGGAATGCGTCGTCGGCGAACGATAACGTAGCTTACAAGAATGAGAACTGTTCTTACTTCCAGACGCGCGTCTGGGCCAGTCTCATATTGAGGGCAGCACTCTCGCCTTCATTGAAGGCAGCAGCGAGGTCAACAGCGCGCGCGCACTAGTGCTTGTCGTCCAAAGCGGTATCAACAGAGCCCGCCCGAACCAGTTCCGATGCCGCATTGTGGCGTCGCGCATTGCCGGTCGCCGCGCGTGCGTTGGTCCCGTTGAACCTCGCTTCGACCTCTCCCGGGAGAGAGCCGCGCGACTAGGCGATGGCGGCGCCCGTCTGCGACAGCGTGATGCTCACGATGGCGATCCAGACGAGGGCCACTGCGGCGCCGGCCCACCAGACGGGTGTAAAGCACAGGATTCCGAGTACCAGCGCTGCCCAGCCGAGCCACTTCGGCAGGGCCCCGGTCGTGATCGTTGCGCCGGCCACGCCGAGCAGCATCAGGCCGAGCGCGAATACGAAGGAGATGAGGATGTCGTTGTCGAGAGCGTTGAGCGCCACCATCGCGTCCAAGCCGAGGCGGTGGGTGCCGCCATCGGCGATCGCGACGTGAACGCCGCCGGCGACGAAGAAGGTCGCTACTCCCGCAATTCCGCCGATCAGCATCACTGTCGACCAGAGATTGCCGGGGGTTTCGGCTGCCCTCAGGTGCCCGTAGAGGAAGGCGATAAAGACCGCCAGGAACACGAGGCCGACGGCGATGACCCCCACGGCCAGCTCTGCCTTCTGGTGGTGGTTGGTGTAGTAGCTGGCGATCGTCTGCGCCGAGTCGGTGACTTGCGGGCCGCCGCTGCTGATCACGAAGAAGCCGAGGATTAGCGCCACTACGAAAACGATCCCGCTGAGCGGGGCGAGGCGGCGGGAGGTCACAGATACAGCCCTTCTCTGGTTTGGCTATCCGATCCTCCCTGCGGGTGAGCCTAGCCGAAATATGGCCCGCGAAACGGGGCGGGCCCGAAGCCCGCCTCTCCCGAGTCTGTCCCCGTTCCCGCCGCCCCAACGGCGTGGTCGGGCACTCTGGCGCTGCCAAGCGATACGTTGCCCGTCGAGCGGCGAGTTGCCGCAAAACTGGCGCAAATCGAGGCGCAAGAGAAATGAGAATGTCCGGATTTGCCGAAATCCCGCTCTGCTAGTGAGTTTTCGCCAGCGCGTTGGAGCTGCAATTGCTAGCTGGGCCGCGGCCCGCTTGCCTCCCGGTCGACCAGCTTTGTCAACTCCTCCGACAGCTCCGAGAGGAAGGGAAGGTCCGGACGACCGTCGGACAGAAGGCGGAGGGTCTTGATGTAGTGATCGAGCTTCTCGCCGCGAACGCGTTCGTGGCTGGCGAGCAGCTCACGGGTGTTGGCGAGCTTGTCAGCCGCATAGATTGCCGCTGCGCGGCGATGGCGCATGACCCGGCTCCGGGCCTCGGCCTTGCGGGCCGGATAAGAGCCGATTCCGGGGTTCTCGGTCATCTCCGCCACCAGGGTCGCGACGTCGGTCCCGAAGGCTTCCGAGATCTCATTTGTCGACAGGGGCGTGTCCTCGACCGTGTCGTGGAGGAGAGCGGCGGCGATAACTGTCTCGTTAAATCCCCGCTTGCTCAGCAGCTCGGCAACGGCCACCGGATGGTCGATGCCGGTCTCGCCGTGCCCGGGCCTGAAATGCGCAGAGCGCGCCATCCGATAGGCGCCCTCAAGCAGCGGCGATCCCTCGAGGAAGCCAGGCAGATCTGTGTCCGAGTCGGGCAGACCAGGGACGTTAGGTGGGGGAGGCTTTGAGGGTGTGACGAGCCTGTTACAGCTGTAATCACGCCGGTCCCCAAGAGCAAGCGCCCACCCCGCAGCTCTGCCTGATACGCCTCTGGACGCTCCGTGGTGGGCCGGGTCGCTCCTGTAGACAGCTTTCACCGACCGGTATCTCGTCGAGGAGAAGCGTAGGAAGACCGAGGAATCGATGGGCCCAGTTGTTGCTGAAGCCGGGAACCTGGCGGCTATTCGGACACTTCACGAGGTATGGAGCTCTGAGCCAGCCGAAGATCGAACGGACTCGGACCTGCAAGGAGGACAGGAGATGGAGGTGCCGGGCCCCGGGTGATCGAGACTCCGGGCCACACCGAGGGGCACGTCGCCTTTCATTTCGCCCAGCCCGGGGCGCTCTTCGTAGGCGACAGCCTCTGCACCTGGCATCCGATCAGCGGTGAGCGCGGAGCACAGCTGATGGCATTCAACGTTTCGAACGCACAGGCCAGGGAATCGTTGGCCGCATATGAGTCAACAGACGTAGACCTGCTTCTAACCGGTCACGGCGAGCCTTGGACCGACCGCGTCCCCGAGGCCGTCGAGCGTGCTCGTAGCCACCCTCAGGCCTAGTCTGCTCGGTCGCGCTCCGCTGGGCTAGAGAGGGCTGAGGGAGATGTGACGGTCTCGCGAGATCCCGGCTTCAGCAGCCGTTCGCCGGAGAGATAGACGAGGGCGTGGTAGGTGATCGAGAGCACCGCGAGCCCCACGGCAAGCGCCATTTGCCCGGCGGCGTAAAGGGCAATCGCCGCCAGCGCAGAGACAGCCAGCTCCTGTGTGAGGCGGAGTTGCTCGCCGTGACGCGCCTGGCGGAAGTCGATCGTGCCCCAGAATCCGAACAACAGCACGGGGACCCCGATCCCGAGCATGACCTTGATGACGGAGCTTGCGTGAACCGTGAATCCCCAATAACCCAACCCGACCACCACGCCGACCTCGAGGATCGCCCGCAGAGTGAGATTCAGAGCCTCGGTTCGCTTCAGCTTCATTGCCCGGCGCTCCCTTCGAACTCAAGCCTAACCCCGATCGAGGTGGCGAACTGGCGGAGCCGCTCTCCTGGAGGTGCCCGCTTCCGCTTCGTGCGGAGGCTGTCGCGTAAAGGCCGGCCCGGACGGGGTTGGTGGCGGTGAGACGGCCCGATCTGAAAACGGCAGGGGCTGGCGCCCCGAGTCATGCCGCGATCAGGCGCCTTTCCGAGCGTGCGGCCGCCCCGCCTCTTCGTTTGAAGTGGTGATCCGACGGTTCGTCTTGATCTGAGCGAAGACCGGCTCAATCATGCACTGGCGTTTGGATTAGAGCTCGGCGCCGGCCTCGGTATCCATGACTCTTCGCATGAAGTCGTAGGGCCCCCCGCGGCGGGTCTTGCGCGGCGGTCGGCGGCGACGACCGGGATTATGACGCTCCAGGGCGAGTTGCCCGAAAACTCGCGCCAAATCGAGGCGCACGAGAATTCGGAAAGTGGCGATTTGTAGGGGAGAAAGGGTGAGTCCGGGGCGGTCTCGAAAACCGTTAGGGCGTCGTAAGGCGCCTCGTGGGTTCGAATCCCACCCCCTCCGATGTTTGAGCGCATTTGCGCCAGCCGACAGCTCTCCGACGGCGTCCAACTCATGACCATCCGCGTCTAACATCTTCCAATGAGCGGCGGCCCCCCCCACGGCGATCAAGCGATGGCTCCTCGACCCCCCTGCTGCGCCCCGGACGCCCAACGCGGGCCATCCGATGTGCCGGTCCAGATGCCTGCCGCAGCTTCCGCCAGTAAGCAGCATGTTCCCCCGGACAACATGGTGCCGCTCCCCGCCGCGTCGTTCAGGTTCGGCAGCGAGGACCGCTGGGCCTACCCCGATGACGGCGAGGGGCCTGTGCGCGAAATCTCCCTCGACTCCTTCTGGGTCGATCGGGTGGCGGTTTCCAACGAGGCCTTCGCCGTCTTCGTCGATGCGACCGGGTTCGTGACCGAGGCGGAGCGGTTCGGCTGGTCGTTCGTGTTCGCGGGGCTGCTGCCGGACGACTTCCCGCCGACCCAGGCGGTCGTCCAGGCCCCCTGGTGGCGCAGAGTCGACGGGGCCGACTGGCGACACCCTGAGGGCCCGCAGTCATCGCTCGCCGGACGCGACGACCATCCCGTCGTGCACGTCTCCTGGATCGACGCCCAGGCGTTCTGCGCTTGGAGCGGCAAGCGCCTACCCACCGAGGCCGAGTGGGAGTTCGCAGCGCGAGGCGGGCTCGAGGGCAAGACCTTCCCCTGGGGAGATGAGCGCGAGCCGGCCGGCGTGCACCTCATGAACGTCTGGCAGGGCGCCTTCCCGACCGGGAACACCGCCGCCGACGGCTACTACGGCACCTGTCCGGTCGACGCCTTCCCGGCCAACGGCTACGGCCTCCACAACGTAACCGGCAACGTCTGGGAGTGGGCCTCCGACTGGTTCGCCGCCGGCTATCGGGGCGAGGATCGAGGCCATGACCCGCGCGGCCCCTTGGAGGGCACGCTCAGGGTCCAGAAGGGGGGCTCCTACCTCTGCCACGACTCCTACTGCCGGCGTTATCGGGTGGCGGCCCGGCAGGGCAACTCGCCCGACAGCTCGACCGGCAACCTGGGCTTCCGCTGCGCCCGCGACGCCTGAGGGTCGGGGCCTTCGATGGCGTGGCCTCCCCGCCGCCCCTCGTTCGGCCCGTCGCCCGCTACTGAGCGGCGGCGTGCGCCACCGCGCTGTGACCGGCCTCCTGGTGCAGCGCCCTCTCGTCGTCGTGCGTGATCGCCGGCTTCAGGTCGAACGTGACCCGCTTGACTTTGCCCGTGAACTCGTATGGCGCCTTGTCTTCGTAGTCGCGATCGACGACCAGGCCGTTGTCGCGGCCGATATCCATGCCGGCGTAGCTAGTGAACGTAACCGGGACGGTCTGGGGCATCTCGCCCTCGCCGACCTTCTCGTCGTTGACGAATAGCGAGACCTGGCCGCCACTGCCCGGCTTTGTCTCCTTGGCCTCGAACAGCATCTTCACGCTCACGTCGCCGCTGGGTAGCTTCTTGGACGCCTTCTGCTTGTAGGTGTCGACGCCCAGCAGGGAGTAGGTGTGGCGGAGGATGCCGTCTTCGTCCACCCAGAGGCCGAAACCGCCGATGAAGTCGGCCATCGCCACGATCACCCCCTCGGCGCCGCGCTCAGGCACCTCGAGATCCGCCTCGATAGCGTAGGAGCGCCCGTAGATCCTCGGGATCATGCCCCAGGTGACGTTCTGGACGCCACCGGCGAAGCTGAACCGTGTCTGGGTGGGTAGCGGAGGCAGGATGCCGTAGAGGGCCGAGACGCCGGCCATCAGCGGCAGCACCCGGTTGCGCTCGGCCTCCTTCCACCACAGCTCCTGCAGCTCCATGACCTTCTCGGGATGCTCGGCCGCGAGGTCCTTTGCCTGCGAGAAGTCGCTTCGCAGGTCGTAGAGCTCCCAGCCGATGTCGCGGTCGGGGTCCCAGTCCGAGTCGGGCCCGAAGGGGCCGAGAGTCTCGGGAGAGAGGTCCCAGGGAAGCCGGTCGGGTCTCGAGGCCGCCCACCAGCCGTCCTTGTACATGGCGCGGCTGGCGAACATCTCGAAGTACTGCGTGGTGTGGCGCTCCTCGGCCGCGGCGTCGTCGAGGGTGTAGAGGAAGCTGGTGCCGTCCATCGGCTCCTGGTCGATCCCGTCCACCTGCTCGGGTTCGGGAATGCCCGCCGCCTCGAGAATGGTCGGCCCGATATCGATCACGTGGGTGAACTGCGTGCGGTTCTCCTGATCGGGCTTGAGCCGATCCGGCCAGGCGACGACCATCGGGTCGCGGGTGCCGCCGAGGTGGCTGGCGGACTGCTTGCCCCATTGGAACGGCGCGTTGACCGCGTGGGCCCAGGCCGCGGCGCAGTGCGGCGCGGTGTCGGGGCCGCCGAGCGCATCGATGCCGCCGTACTGCTCGATCAACTCGGTCTGCTGCTTGGGATCCAGGACCAGGCCGTTCAGGAACGTCAGCTCGTTGAAGGAGCCCGTCGTGGTGCCCTCGAGGCTGGCGCCGTTGTCGCCCCAGATATAGAAGATCAGTGTGTTGTCGAGGTCTCCCAGCTCCTCGACCGCGTCGAGCAGGCGCCCGATGTTCCAGTCGGCGTTCTCCTGGAAGCCGCAGTAGACCTCCATCTGGCGGGCGTAGAGTGCCTTCGCTGTGTCGTCGAGCGAGTCCCACGCGGGGAAGGCGTCGGGACGCTCGGTCAATTCGGTGTCCTCGGGGATGATCCCGAGCTTCTTCTGGCGCTCGAAGGTGGCCTGGCGCAGCTTGTCCCAGCCGTCGTCGAACTTGCCCTTGTACCTGTCCGCCCACTCCTTGGAGACGTGGTGGGGGGCGTGGGCACAGCCGGTCGAGTAGAACATCATCCACGGCTTGTCCTGGTCCTGGGCGCGGACGCCTTGCAGCCAGTCGACGGCGTTGTCGGTGAGGTCGTCGGGGAAGTAGTACTCGCTCGTCGCCCTCGCCCTCGGGCACCCCGACGATCGTGTCGTCCCGGGTGATGATCGGGTCGTACTGGCCCGAGGCTCCGGAGAGGAATCCCCACCAGCGATCGAAGCCCCATGACTTCGGCCAGTGGTCGAACGGCCCCGCCGCGCCCTGGACGTTATTCGGGGTCAGGTGCCACTTGCCGAACCCGCCCGTCACATAGCCGTTCTCGGAAAGGATGCGCGGCAGCCCCGCGCAGCTCTTGGGCTTCGCCGCGGTGTAGCCCGGGAACGGGCCCGGGTACTCGGCGATCGAGCCGAAACCGACGCGGTGCTGGTTTCGCCCGGTCAGCAGCGCGGCGCGCGTCGGCGAGCAGACCGCTGTCACGTGGAAGCGGTTGTAGGTCAACCCCATCTCCTGCACCCGGGTGAAGTTCGGGGTGCTGATCGGGCCGCCGAAGGTGTCGGGGGCGCCGAAGCCGGCGTCGTCGATCAGAACGATGAGAACGTTTGGGGCCTCATCCGGCGCCTTCGGCCCCGGGATCATCGACCAATCGGCCACCGAGTCCCTGAGCGTGCGGCCCATCGTGCCGCCGAAGCTGCGGTCGGGAATCGGCAGCACGGTCCGATCCGGGTTGAACTTGCCCATCGCCTCGGCGAGGCCTTCCCTCAGCGCTCGGGTGCCCTTCGCGTCGGTTTCGACCACGGACTTGATCGGTGCGCCGGGGAGCGCCTGCTCGACCGCGAGCCGCTGGGAGTCGTCGAAGACGGCGATGATCCCGGCCGAGCCCGGCGGCAGATTCTCGCCGATCTTGTCGTGGATCCCGTTCGCAACCCGGTGATCGACGAACTTGCCGACGACGCCGCCCGCGACCGCCCCGATCGCGACCGAGGCGAGCATCGGCGGCGCGAGCAGGCCGACGGCCAGCCCGACGCCTCCGCCCCAACCCGCGCCCTTGCGACCCAGGTGGTCGCCGGTCTGGCGCACGGCGACGTTGCCGTCCTCGTCGTGCGTGACAAGGATGACGCCCTCGACCTCGACCTGCTTATCCCCGACCCGGGCGAGCAGCCCCTCGAAGTCCTTCGTCGCCTCCTCGATGCCCTGGTAGCCGGCGACGAGCACGTCGGTGTTGGCGTCAGCCATCTTCCTGATCTCCATTTCGGTCTGGGGAAAGTCGACTCGTAGCATCGCAGCAGAAGCGGTGCGGGCGCCCCGACCTGCTTGCCAGCTCCGAGCGCGAGGAGCTGAAGCGGCTGCGCGGCGAGAACAAGGAGCTGTGCTGGGCCAACGAGATCCTCAATCGGCCTGGTTCTTTCCCCTTCGAGCTCGACCCGACCCGACCGAAGAAGTCTCCGTCAAACCCGGCCTGGCTCGAGTCGTTGTCCTGATGGTGTGATGACACCAAGGGTGGACGGTCGGTCACTCCACGGATACCCACACGGAACCGCCGAGGTAGCCGATGTCCGTCGGTCCCGTGTCCCTCTCGAAGTTCCCGAGGGCTATGGACATGCTGAGCTGATTGGTGGATGGGTCGATTGCCAGGAGGCCGGTCTCGGTCGTAACCCAAACCAAGCCACCGCCGAAGCCAGTACCCCGGAGACGCCCGCCGACAACGATCTTTGCCATGACCTTCAGCGTCTCGGGGTCGATCCGCCAAACCTCGCCGCTTGCGTCGCCGAGCCAGAGGGATCCGGCCCCGGCTGCGAGCGCAAGCGGCAGAGGACCGGCCGGGACGTCGGCCGTCTTGCCCGATCGCTGATCGATCCGGGTAACGCTCCGCTCTCCCATCGCGATGATCCACAGATAGCGATCATCGAGAAGAGGTGGCAGGACGTCGTGGCCAAGGGGGAACCTCTCGAGCACCATCCCTGTGTTGGGGTCAAGGCGCCAGAGGCTGTGCGGCTCGGCTGGGCTCACCCACCCGAGGGACAGTGAGCCAAACCGATTTCGTCCCGATGCCCAGGAATCCCGCGTCCCGCAGAGCGAACAGCGGCTTCGGCCCCAGGGCGAAGGAGATCTCCGTCTGCCCGGTCGCGCCGTCGAGTCGCGAGACCACGTTTCCGTCGCGGGCGAGCCAGAGATCGCGATTGTCCGACGCAATGCCGACCACCACCCCTCGGCGGACGGTCCTCGCCTCGTTCGACGACGGCTCGACCCGAGAGAGGGTGCCGTCACCCAGATTGAGGGTCCAGATCCGACCCGACGCCACCGCTAGGAGCAAAGGGTCAGGACCGACGGGCACCACCGCCTCCACAGCACCCGTTTCCGCGTCCACCCGCACCACCGTCGCATGCCCAACCACATGATCGCGGCTCGCGCTCACTTTCGCGATCGTTTCCTGACCGCCGCTCGAGTTGCGGTCAATGGTTCCCTCGCCGGAGCCACCGCAGGCGGAAATGAAGCCTATGAGACAGACAACCGCCACTAGCCTCCAGGCGATCCACGACCGCATGCGGTAGAGCGCCGCCACACGGCAAGTTTGTCACCCTGAACCACTGCTCGAATAGGATCCCGGTCGTTGATCCACGGCTGGCACCACTGGCGAAGGTGGTGCCAGTCCAGGTCGACGATTGGCCGCCTGCGGCCGCGGGCAGGGTCGCCGTGAGATCGTATTCGCCCGTTACGGCCGCGTCTGCGCCCATTGCGGCGCACCTGCCATCGATATCGACCATCGACCCCGGTTGCAGCGGGCGCACGAGGGCGCAGGTTGGCCAGCGAGTCGTCTCCGCCGCGCGAGACCTGGGAGGCGACCCTCATCGACGGCCTGGCCGAGCTTTGACCGAGGCGGGTCAGGGCGAGGTTTGGTTCTGACGAGCTTGATCCGACCCGTGGGCGCGAACAGGCTGGCCGTCGCCCTGTTGCGGTGATCTCCGTCGACCAGCTCGGAACCGGGCCGAGCGGACTCGCAATCGTCGTGCCGCTGACGACGACGCCCCAAGACAATCCGATTCGTCCGCAGATCGATCCGCCCAAAGGCGGCCTTCGGGAGCGAAGCTGGGCGTTGCCTGCCATGGTTCGCTCGATGGATCGCTCCCGGCTGGTGGACAGATGGGGAAGGCTGCCGCCGGCCACGGTCGATCAGATCGCCGCAAGCGTTCGGCTGCTGATCCGGACCTGAGGTGGGCCCGGCGCTCCGGCGCACTGGAGGATGAATGCTGTTGCTCGAAAACTGGCGCAATTCGAGGCGCACTTAGGTCTACCGGGGGTTCGAATCCCACCCCCTCCGCCTCAAGAAGGCTGCGCAGCCGACTTTGAGTTGTTGATCCACTAGCCCGCCATCATGGCGAAGGCGCTTGATCATTCGTTGGTCGTGTGGTCAGCGATCCTGTTTTCGGGCCGGTGCTCGCCTGTGGTGCAGGCGGGACGCAGGCCGACCTGCTGAAGGACATCACCGTGAGAATCTGCCCCCTTGACCGCGCACGAGGCTGACGAGATGATCCGTTCGCTGGCGATCTATCCTCTGCTGACCGGCTTTCGCGGAGCACCCGAGGCCGACCTCGAATCGCTCCAGGGACTGTTGTTGCGAATTGCCGCGATGGTCGACGCTCACCACGAGATCGTCGAGCTCGACCTCAACCCGGTGATGGCCGGGCCGCCCGGGGCCCTGGCGGTCGATGCGAGGATCCGTGTCGAGGAGGTTCCGCCGCCGCGGCCGTGGCCCAGCACCTGGAAGATCGACGACGCCTGAGGTCGGCCCAGGGCAGCCTTCATCCTTCCCCGGTCGCCGAGCGAAGACTGCTAGCTGGGGCATCGGGCCCCGTGCGAGGGGCCAAGACTTTGAGCAGGTCACCGATCTCTAGCTCTTGGACGAGTGGGTGCCGGAGAGGCAGCTCCTGCTGGACCGTGTAGCGGTTTCGTCGGCCAACCCGGTCACGCAAAATGTAGCCCTCCTCGACCAGGTCAGAGACGACCTTGTGAGAGGCACGCTCAGTGATACCCACGGCGGTGGCAATGTCCCGCAGGCGAATGCCGGGGTCATGGGCGACGCACAGTAGAACGTGGGCGTGGTTGGTCAGAAAGTCCCAGTGACTGGTCGGCGACCCCCCGGACTTTACGTCACCTCTATCTTTTCTTGAATTAGACTTCATGAATCAATGATACATTCAGTCAATCAGTCTCTCAGAAACCGGCGCCCACAAAAACCGGCGCCCACAAACCCGGAGGACCCATGGCCCCAACTACGCAAGCTCCACCTCGACCGCCCCCGGCGAACGGCGCGTCGGCACCTGACGCGGCGGCCCGAGCCACCGACTCGGCCACGACAGGTCAAGCTGCAAACGGCGATCGGCCGTTTGTGCGCTACCTCTGGGCGGTGACTCGGCTCTGCATGGGCTGGGTGTTCCTATGGCCGTTCTTCGACAAGATGTTCGGTCTCGGCCATGAGACTGCCTCGGCCGATGCGTGGATCAACGGAGGCAACCCCACCGAAGGCTTCCTCTCCGGTGCTGTTGGTCCCTTCTCGGGGATCTACCACAGCATCGCCGGCGCCGGCGCCGTCAACGTTCTGTTCATGGCGGGCCTGCTCGGGATTGCGGTTGCGCTCCTACTCGGGATCGCGATGAAGCCGGCCTGCATCGCAGGCGCCACGTTGGTCATGCTCATGTGGAGTGCGGCCCTGCCACCGCAGAACGATCTCTTCATGGACGACCACGTCATTTACGCGCTGCTGCTGATCGGCCTTGCCGCGGTTGGAGCCGGGAACACCCTCGGCCTCGGAAAGCGCTGGGCCCGGACGGGCTTGGTCCGACGGTACGGCTGGCTCGCCTGAACGTAACGCAGATCTCAGGCTGCAATGCCTGAGAGAACGAATCGAAGGGGGCCTCCCAGCGTGGGGGCCCCTTCGAGGGCGGCGCACTAGCACTATCTGAAAGAGGGGACCCCGATGAAAGCAATCGCGACCCACGCGACCGCAAGCAGGCTCGCATGAAGGCACTCGTCTATCAGGGCCCCGGTGAGCGGACCTGGGACACCGCTGATGATCCAGGCATCATCGATCCGACCGACGCCGTCGTGCGGATTGACACCTCGACGATCTGCGGCAGCGATCTGCACATCCTCAGGGGCGATGTGCCGGAGACAAAGCCAGGAACCGTACTCGGCCACGAAGCGGTGGGAACAGTCCAGGAGGTCGGCGCCAGCGTCACCACGCTCGTGCCTGGTGATCGTGTGCTGGTGTCATGCATCAGTGCCTGCGGGCGCTGCCGATTCTGCAGGGAAGCCCAATACGGCCAGTGCCTCGGGGGTGGCGGTTGGATTCTCGGTCACCTGATCGATGGGCTGCAGGCCGAGTACGCTCGGACACCGTTCGCGGACAACTCGCTTTACAAGGTGCCCGAGGCGCTGAGCGACGAACAGGTTCTCTTTCTGGCGGACATTCTTCCCACTGCCTACGAGGTCGGTGTGCTCAACGGCGTTGTCGGTCCGGGGGACGTCGTGGCAATCGTCGGCGCCGGCCCGATCGGCCTCGCAGCCGCCCTCACCTCGGGACTGATGACGCCGAGCCGGATCGTCCTGGTCGATCTCGACGACGGCCGCCTTGAGCGTGCGGGTCAGTTCGGCGCCGACACCACCGTCAACAACAGCCGGGAGGATGCACGCGCCCGAATCATGGAGCTGACCCACGGCCTCGGCGCCGACGTCGCGGTCGAGGCGGTCGGCTCGCCGCAGACGTTTGAGCTCGCCACCGAGCTGATCCGTCCCGGTGGGCGGGTGGCCAATATCGGCGTTCACGGGCAATCGGCGACCCTGCATCTCGAGACGCTGTGGATCCGCAACGCCACCATCACAACGGGGCTTGTCGACACCTCAACGATCCCCCAACTGATGAAGCTGGTAGCCCGTGGGCGTCTGGACCCGACCGTTTTCGCCACCCATCGCTTTGCTCTGGACGACACGATGGAGGCCTATGACACGTTTTCCAACGCCGCGTCAACGGACGCGCTGAAGGTCGTGCTTCATGGTTCCGAGACCACGGCCCGCGCGCTGGACGACTTCGTTGAAGGAGTTCCCAAGGACGTTCCCACAGCCGCTCTCACTGGCCGGAATTAGCTCTGGGCTGCGGTACACGCGAGATGAAGAGGAGTCTCGAAAACCGTTGGGCGTCGTAAGGCGCCTCGTGGGTTCGAATCCCACCCCTCCGCCTCAAGAAGACTGTGAAGCCGCCTTTGAGTTGTTGATCCACTAGCCCGCCGTCATGGCGAAGGCGCTTGATCGTTCGCGCCCTCGCGATCAGCTGTCGAGTCGTCATCGATTGAGAAGACGCGGATTAGCTCTCCGGCCCAGTGGACGGCTGACGCCGCCCCGAGGGACCTCACACGGGCTTCAGCCGGCGTCGCTTTTGAGTCTTGCCGTGGACCGAAGTCGGTGGATGAGCCCTTCGGCCGTGTTCGCGGACAGGTTGGCGAAGGCCATCCCTCGCGCTACGGCATCCACGGCGGCCCGTTCATCTGGGCTGAGCTGATCGGCCGCAGCGGCCGCCAGATCAGCAGCGATCGGCCCGCGGAAGCGCGTTTCGGCTAGCCCCGCGGCGTAGGCCACGGCTGCCCCGCTCCGATCATCGAGAGCGCCCAGGTCGCCTAGGCCGATCGTCTGCAGATCCTCAGATGAGACGCCCGCGCGGCTCGCCATACGCTCATGCACGAAGGTGCAACCGCGGCAGGAGTTGACGCGGCTGACGGCGACCATAACCCGCTCGCGCAGCTGTGGATCGAGGCCGCCGCGAAGATACGCGCCGAACAAAGGCCGAGCCCGCCGCACGACACCGACAAGGTCGCGGATCGCCTCACTCGGCGAGACAAAGCTGCGAGGTGCTCGGTTGGGAGCAGAAACCACCACGTGCAAGATGATCTCAAGCCGGAGCGCGAGCTGACGCGTCCGCTCAGCCTGCGCCCCGCTGCCGCGAGGCCACGAAAGCCGCTCTCGCCACGGCGATGAGTGCCGCGCAGGCCCCGATCAGCACCAATCCGGCGCGATCGGAGCGAGCCAGGTAGTAGAGCAGCCCGCCGGTTGCTGTGATGCAGGCGCCTGCGCCAAGGTAGGCGAGGCCCCGATCCCACCCTCCGGAGGCGGTATGCCGGGCATGCAGCAGATTGACCAACCCGAAGACCAGGAGAAAGGCCAGCGAGCCGAAGGAGACGATCTCGGTGATTCCGGGTAAGAGCGAAAAGACCGCCCCGGGCAGCGCAATGGCGAGCACCGCGCCGATCGGCAGGCCCCCGCGCTCGCGGGCGAGGGCGGCCGGAAGCTCGCTCGCCAGGCTCACGTCGCGGACCAAGCGGGCGGTCGCGAACAGCGTCGCGTTGATCGCGGAACTGGTGGAGAACAGAGCGCCCACCGTCGCCGCCCAGAGCCCGAAGCCGCCCAGAGCCTGCTTGCCGGCGAGTGCAAACGCGACCTCCTTTTGGGCGATGATCGTCCGATCCGGCAACAGCATCTGTGCGGCGAGCGTGACAGCGACGTAGACCAGGACCACCACGGCGACCGAGAGGTAGAGGGCGCGGGGCAGGGTCCGTCGGGGCTCGGCGATGTCGTCGTAGTCGTAGGGCAGCAACTCGAACCCCTCGTAGGCGACGAAGATCACCGCCGCGCCGAGGAAGATCCCGAGCGTGCCCTGGTTATCGAGCGGACTGAGGCGGGTAGGCGAGAACGCCGCGAGGCCGATCAAAGCAACGCCTCCGAGCACGGCAAGCTTTGTGACCACAACGATGTCCTCGGTCAGCCCCGACGTGGCCACCCCGCGGAGGTTGACGGCGACGAAGACGGCCAGGATGCCAACCCCGCTCAGTCGGGCAACCGGGACCGGGGCCCCAATCACGTTGGCCAGGTAGTGCCCAAAAGTGAAGGCATAGACAGCCAGCGCGAAGACATACCCGACGATCAGAAGCCAGGCGACCCAGGCGGCCGGCCGCGTGTGACCTTCATCGCGTAGGTAAGTGAACGGGCCGCCCGCCCGGCCGGCACGCAAGGAGAGACCGGCGTAGGCATGGGCTGTCAGACCGGCGATCAGACCGCCGATCAGAAAGGCGGCGAACGCCAGGTGGCCTGCGAGGTCGATGGTCAGGCCGAGGACGCTGAAGATGCCGCCGCCGATCATCCCCCCGATCGCCATGGCGCTCGCCTCACGGAGGCCCAGCAGGCCCTCCCCGCGCACCCGTCGTGCGTGGCTGCGTGGGTGGTAAGGCGGCCGCGGCCTGCCGATCCCGGGCTTGCTCACTTCCGAGTCTCCCGTGCCGGCGGCTACCCGCATCCCCTCGTCTTCTGCCTCAGACGTCTGCCAGCGCTGCGATCTCGCCCCGCCGCTAGAGCAGTTGGCACTGGATCGGCTTGATGATCATTCCGCATCACTGATCCAGGCCCTGGCGGCGTCCAGCTCAGCAACGTCGAAGACCTTGACCTTGCCCGGGACCATGAAGCCGAACCCTCTGACGAGGCGACGATAGCCGTCATCGTCGGTCACCACCGCAATGCGCTCCCATGAGAATGGGTGCTCCATCCCGATCTTGGCGTCGTCCCAGATGGCTGCCGCGGAGTAACCGCCAAACTCCGACCCCAGGACGTAGAGCAGCCGGATCTTGGAGCGCCGCTCGAGATGTCGCTCCACGGCCGGGATCAGCACCTGCTCGTAGTCCTCGCCCGTCACCTCACCCCTCGCTTCGATGCCCAGCACATCGTCCGGAAGGTCTCTAATCAACTCGATCATTCGTTCTCCGATCGCTCGCTTTTGGGTGACAACGCTATCCGCGTAGCCCCTGCCCACCTTCCCTTTCGCCCAGGCAGAAGCCGCCGGAAGGTTGCCATCGCTCCCCGCGGACGAACAAGGGGTCGCCAGTCAACTCTGCCTTGCCGCTGCTCCTATGCGCGAAAGGAGCAGGTCAGCTCGGGCGACGCCAGCACGCTGCTGCCCCACTTGCCGATACTTTGCTCATCGATGGCGGGTTGCCTGAAAACTAATCGCGTCGAGGTCCGCGCGGAAGCTCCTTGAGCTCGTCGCGAATCCGGCCGCCTCCTCGAAGCGATCATCCGCCGCCGCCAGCATCTCCTCCTCGAGCTCGATCAACCAGCCTCTCGGGCTCCTCGGACGAATTGGACGCCGTCTCGCGAGGGCTCGCGTCGCGCCATGGCGATCATGGCCTTGCCGACGCGGGTACCGGCTTCGGCGGCCCCGCCTCAGTCGTGCGACGTTGAGGGATCCACTCCAGCCATTTCGGCAGGTACCAGTTCCAATCCCCCAGCAGCTCCATGGTGGCCGGCAGCAGCACCCCACGGATGACGGTCGCGTCGATCAGCACCGCCACGGCGAGACCCAGCCCCAGCTCCTTGAAGTCGATCAGGCTCAGGGTGATGAACACCGAGAAGACGGCGACCATCACAGCGGCGGCGCTGGTCACGGTGCCGGCGGTCGAGGAGATCGCGTGGCGGACGGCATCGCTCGAGCTCATCCCGCCGTCATATGCCTCCCGCACCCGGGAGAGAATGAACACGTGGTAGTCCATGGAGAGTCCAAAGAGGATCACGAAGAGGAAGAGCGGCAGCCAGTTCGTTACCCCTCCGTTCGACGAGAACCCCAGCAGGGACTCACCCCAGCCCTTCTGGAAGACCAGGACGAGCACGCCATACGCCGCCCCCACCGAGAGTAGGTTGAGCAGAATCGCCTTGATTGGGATCACGATCGATCGGAAGGTGAACAGCATCAGCAGGAAGGCGAGCCCGAAAACGAACGCGAAGATCAGTGGCAGCCTCTGGTTGAGCAGAACCCTCGAGTCCTCCGAGGCAGCCGCATCTCCGCTGACGTTGACACTCGCGCCCTCTACCCGCCCGACCGTCGCCGGAACGATCTCCTCGCGGAGCTGATTGAGAGCCGCGGTCGAAGCCGCATCGGTGCCGGTCCCGCGAGTCGGGACGGTGATCTTGGCGACCGTTGCGTCGCCGCTGTAATCGACCTCGGTGCCGGGCAGGAAGTTGTCGGAGGAGTCGACCTCGCGACGCAGGGCTGCGATTCCCGCCGCGGCTTCGCCCGAGCGAACGCCGCCAGACTCGACGACCACGCTCGCGGTGACGCCCTGCACGGGGAAGACGTCCTTGACGCGGTTGTAGGTCTTGATCACCGCGAGGTCCTGAGGGAAGTCATCGACGCCCGTGACCACCGTCTTCATGCCGAGCGCCGGTATCGCCAGGGCGAGCAGGGCGCTCCCGGCGAGGACGACGGACAACCACGGGCGTCGCGTGACGCGATCGATGATCGCCGGCCAGAGCCGTGACCCGCCCGCTGCGCTGCGGCGGCGGAGGAACGGGATCCGGCCCCGTTCGACGCGGTCTCCAAGCCAGGCCAGGGTCGCCGGCAGCACCGTGAGCGAGGCGACCATCGCGATCGCGACGACCAGGATCGTCCCCTCCGCGAAGGAGAAGAAGGTTTTGTCGCCGCTGATGAACATTCCGGCCATCGCAACCATCACCGTCAGACCGGAGATCAATACCGCGCGGCCCGAGGTGGCGGCGGCGGTCTCGAGCGAGGAGCGCTCGCTTCTGCCGGCGGCGCGCTCCTCCCGCTCGCGCCGCAGGTAGAAGAGCGAGTAGTCCACGCCAACCGCGAGCCCGATGAGCAGGATGACGGCCGCGACGTTGTCGTCCACCGGGAACAGCTGGCTGGGAATGGCGACCAGCGCCATCGCCGCCATGACCGCGGTGATCGCCAGCAGCAGGGGCACACCCGCCGCGACGAGCGTGCCGAAGGTGATGGTGAGGATGATCAGCGTGACCGGCAGGGAGAGCTCACCGGCCTTGGCGAGGTCCTCACCGAAGGCGTCCTGCACGGCGCCGTTGGCGCTCGCGTCCCCGAACTGCTCGACGACGAGGTCCGGATGCTGCGCCTGCACCGCTGCAACTGCGTCGAGACTCGGGTCCACACGATCGGTGGCTTCGACGGAGTCGCCGGCGATCTCGAAGTTCACCAAGGCGGCGTGGCCGTCTGCCGATACATCGCCGCGGCTGGCCAGCGGTGCCCTCACGTTCTCGACGTACTGGAGGCGCGTGAGCCGATGTGTGACGTCCGCGATCACGGCCCGGAACTCGGGGTCCTCGGCGGTGAGCGTGTCGCTCTGGACGAAGACGACCTCGCTGTTCGGCCTCAGCCCGGCGCGGTGGAGTGCCTGCTCGGCCCTGTGCGATTCACCCGAGAACCGGTCGACGCTGGAGATCTTCTTCTGGCCGATAGAGGAGCCGATCACCACGGCGGCCACGACGAAGGCAAGCCACCCCCAAATCGCGGCCTTGCGGTGCATCGCGCTCCAGTGACCGGCGCGCGCCGCGAGATTCCTCTTCTCCATCGGTGCCCCCCCTTCCTGGGCTGCTGCTCCGGCGGCTTAGCGGACGCGACGGGTGGGCCGGCAGCCACCTTCCCCATGATCACCCTACGCTCATCGGGGCGGGGCAAGTATTGACACCGTCCGCGTCGTCGTTGCAGGAATACTTGCTCGCGCGGTTGGTTCGGGATGCCCGGGAGGTGCCCCTCGAGGAGGTTCTCGACCGTGCCGGCGGCCGGGCGGGAGGATCGGTCGGGTTGGCCTTCGCGGCTGACACAGTGCACGCCGAGCGCGAACGCGGGTGATCGTCCCGGACGCCTCCGTACTGGCGCCGGCGTCGTCGGCAGACGACGGACCGGACGGCGACCTGGCCCGGGACCGGTTTGCGAGGCGAGCAGCTGGCAGCACCCTTCCTGGTGGATCTCGAGGTGGCGTCGGTGCTGCGCCGCGCCTCGCTGTCAGGGGGGCTCGAGGAGCGCCGCTCGGCCCAGGCGCTGGCCGACCTCTCCGCCTTGCCGCTTCGCCGGGCGCCCCACCTGCCGCTGCTGCCCCGCATCTGGGAACTGCGGCAGAACGTCACGGCCTACGACGCGGCCTATGTCGCACTGGCCGAAGTCCTTGAGTCTGCCCTGGCAACAGCCGATCGACGGCTCGACCGCGCCGACGGGGTCCGCTGCGAGATCGAGGTGCTCGGCTGAGGGCTCCGCGGGGTAAGCACGGTCGAGTTGCCTGCCGACCTGTGGAGCGCCAAGAGCAGGACGAGATCCTCGAGCAGATGAATGCCTCCTTCGCCCGTCACGGAGCAACCCGGATGCCTGGGCCGCGGAAGAGGCCGAGCGCGAGACCGGGGAGGCTACCCTGATCGACGCGCGCAACCTGGGGAGCTAATCGCCTGCGACATCGCGACGCAAGAAGACGACGGCCGCCCCGGCCAGTGCCGGAATGCCATAGAGAGCGCAAACCCAGAGGGCCCGGACGATCGGGGCCCAGTCGATCGGCGTACGCAGAAAACCCTGCCAGGCGTTGAACTGCGTGCTGAGCAGATAGGGGGACAACGCGCCAAGGCCCGGCAGGATCCCGATCAACTGCAGCAGCAGGGAGAACATCAGCGTGCCGACGATCGCCGCACCACTGTTTCGGAAGACGGTCGAAAACAACAGGCCGATGCAGGCGATTGACAGGACCGGAACCAAATAGATCCCGAGACTCGCCCAGACAAGGCCAAGCCCGCTTGTCGCGGAGACCCGGGTACCCGAGAGTGATGTGATCGGGTTGAAGCCCGAGGCAAGGATGCCCGCCGCCAGCGCCACTACTCCGGTGATCAGGATGGCGAGTACGGCGTAGGTGAAGGCGGCGAGAGTCTTTGCGGCGAAAATCTGTTGGCGCTCGACCGAGCGGGTGAGGATTGTCTTCAGGGTGCTGTGGCGATCCTCGGCGGCAACGATGTCGCCGGCCACCAACGCAGTGATCAGCGGGAACAACCAGACCGATCCGAACAGCAGCAGCACGAGGGGAATGGCGAGGCCGGTGTCATGGACGTAGCGGCCGAAGGCGACGTCATTTGGGCCACCGCCACGGGTCGCCACTGCAACAACGAAGATGATGGGCACCACGGCGGCGGCGCCCAGGCCGAGATAGGTGCGCTTCTGAGCCCGCAGCTTGCGCAACTCCCAGCGGTAGACCGTTCCCATCCCGGGCATCAGGCCGCGTCTCCAATCGCGGTGGGAAGCGGCGTAGATGAGGGTTCGGGACCCCCGCCCTCGGTGAGACGAAAGAAGAGATCCTCCAGCGTGGCCTGGTGAGGGGAGAGCTCGAGCACCAGAGCGCCCGACTCGCCCAGCGCGAGGGTCAGTTCACCGACCGCGGTTGAAGTTCGGGCTCTGAAGAACACCCCGGAACCGTCGGAACCGCCGACCTCCTCGATGCCGGCCTGGGCCAGGCAGACCAGGCGGGCCCGCTGATCGTCGGTGGTCCTCAGCTGGTAGGTCACCCCAGCCTGTCGGCGCAACTGGGCCAGCTCGCCCTCGTAGACGATGCGGCCGCTGCGCACGATCGCAACACGGTTGCATAGCTCCTCAACCTCGCCGAGGAGGTGGCTGGAGAGCAGGACCGTGATGCCACGCGCCGCCAAGTCACGGATCAGCACTCGCATGTCGCGCATCCCGCCCGGGTCGAGGCCCGTTGCAGGCTCGTCGAGAAGCAGGAGACGCGGATCGCGTAGCAGGGCGGAGGCGATTCCCAGTCGCTGGCGCATACCGTGGGAATAGCCGCCAACTTTGTCCTTGGCCCGATCGGTGAGTTCGACAATCTCGAGAACATCGTCGATCCGGCTACTGGCGCTACCGCCATCCAGGGCTGCGCAGAGCTCCAGGTTGACACGTCCGCTGAGGTAGGGGTAGAAGGCCGGGGCTTCGACGAATCCGGCGACCCCGCTAAGCGCCTCGACCCCCAGTTGTGGATCGCGACCAAACAGGCGCACCGAGCCCGCGCTGGGACGGATCAGGCCGAGCATCATCCGCAGCGAGGTCGTCTTTCCGGCTCCGTTGGGGCCCAGATAACCAAATACATCACCGGCCCCGACCGTCAGGTCAACGTGATCCACAGCAACCAGATCCCCGTAGCGCTTGAGCAGGCCGCGGATCTCGATCGGCGAGGCGTCGCCCATCCGATCAGAGCCCCCGGGCGGAGGCGAGCGCAGCGGCCCGAGGCACCGAGCCGGCGACCACGTACTGGACTCCACCCCGCCGGAAGCGGACCACGGTGCCCAGGGCCGTATCCAGCTCCTGCCCGGTCCCCCCGTTGATCGAGACGCTGGGCAGGTTGATCCTGCCGGCTCGGTCGCTCAAGCCGCCCGCATGGTTGGAGTCGACCGGCAGCTCCACGACGGCGATTCCGTCGAGACCGCGGCCGTAGGTGACGAGGGCGCCTAAGTGCCGACCAGCTGAAAGTAGCCGCACCTCGCCCCGGTCGCGGCCGGCCAGGGTCTGCGGCGCCACGACCGCGAACGGCGTCTGCCTCTGGACCGCGGGGAGGCCGGTGACAGAGCTCTGCTGAGCTCCGGGGCGCGATCCATTCCGGTACGGGCTGAGCCGGGTGATCGTGGTTCCTGGCGGCGGGGTGATCGCGAATACCGACTCTGGAACTGCGCCGAAGGAGATATCGATGACCCTGAGCTCGAGCACCGGAGAGTCATTGCCACGCGCATAGACCGCGGCGCGCAGTGGGATGCCTCGGACGGCATCCCAGGCCAGCTCCGCTCCCCCGAGCAGCCCGCCGGCGCCCTTCGGCGAAACCCGCACCGTGTACGCGGGCTGGCCGGCGACGTCGGAGGGAACGGCGCCGCTCAGGTCGACCCGTTTCATCAGGCGACCGATCGTCCGCTGGATCTGCTCCTGGCTCGGGGGCTGCTTGGCCCCGGCCCCGGTGCCTGCATTGTCGTTCTTGTGTGGCGGCAGGAGGCCTTGAAAGGCCGTCCCTGCAGCAGAATCGAAGAGCGTTACGCGCCTGTGATCTACAAGGATCTGGACGTCGCCCGTCGCCTCCCGGCCGGAGGGGTCAGCCTGCAGTTCGATGCGCAGCCGGCCGTTGGGCGAAGCCCAGAAGCGACCCGAGGCCCCGCTGATCAGCGGATCGGCGCCCTGAATGGTCGAGCCAGGAATAAGGTGGTTGGTGAACTCGACCCGACCGCTCACCCCAGCGACCGGCGGTGCGACGAGGGCGTCGCGGATCGCGGCCGAAAGAGCCTTCGGCGCGGGCTCCGGGCCGCTACCGGTCGTAGCCAGCGCGAGGCCGGTGGCGCCAAGCCCGAGGAGCGCCGCGGCGCCGCAGAGCGAGAGCAGTTGGCGAGTTGAGATGCGACGAAGGAACTTAATCTCGACCCCTCCGATCGGCGCCGGTCAGATCTTGCCAGCGACCCTACTGAGCCCCGGCTCCACACCCCAAAGATACGGGGTCGGACTAAAAAACAGATGAGCCTAGGACCCGGATCTGGCCCTTTGAGGTTGCCCGCCTCCCGATTGCCACAAGGGGGCGTCCCGTGGTGGTCCGGCCGCTCTCCGGGAGGCTCGCGCCCCTCGGGGACTGCAGGCCAGGCTTGCGAGCGTGTCCGGCCACAGAGACCCAGCGCGGAAAGACCTGCACGTTGGTCACCTCCTCTCTCCGAAGCTCTGGTCTCGAAAACCGTTGTGGGCCTTCGGGTCTACAGCGCTTTCGAATCCCACCCCTCCGCTAGGTCAACCCCAATCCCGCTCTGCCGCCGGATTTGCGCCAATCTTGTGGCAGCCGCACACCGCCCCAAGATCACGCTCGACGCGCCTTCTTGCCCGGGTTCAGCAGGCTCTTCGGGTCGAATGAGTTCTTCAGGGCAAGGTGAATACGGCTCACCTCGGGCCCCCATGCCCGCTCTAGGTGCCCGGCCTTAACCGAGCCGATCCCGTGCTCTCCGGTGATCGAGCCGCCAAGCCGCAGGGCGAGATCGAAGAGATCCCCCGCCGCCGCGGTGCCCCGCTCCACCTCAGCGGAATCGTCGAGATCGACAAGAAGGGTCGAGTGGAGATTCCCGTCCCCGGCGTGGCCCCAAGAGCAGGCGGCCAACCCATGGGCCTGGCCGATCCGGACAGTTGCCTCGATCGCCTCGAAAAGCATCTCGGGCGGAACGACGATGTCCTCCGAGACCTTGCCGCCACGCTGAGCGGCGACTGCGCCGGAAACCCCGTCGCGCCAGCGCCACAAATCCCGGATCGCCCTGCGGTCGGTGAGCCTAATCACCCCTTGGGCCCCGTCCCGGAGCGCATCGGCCAGCTCCGACGCCACCCGCTCCGCCTCCGTAGCGGATCCGTCGGCCTCCGCCAGGACGAGGAACCCGGTACCGGCCGGGACCTTCGCGGGGAACGACCCCGCCGACGCGGCGAGGGCACCCGTATCGAGGTACTCGAGCGCGGCGGCCGTCACCCCGGCCCCGACCACCCGGAAGATCGCCTCGCATCCCTCTGCCGCCCCTGGATAGAAGGCGACCACCGGCAGGACTTCCTGTGGCGAGGGAACCAGCTGCAACCACACCGAGGTGACGATTCCCAGCGTGCCCTCCGAGCCGACCAGAAGGTGAACCAGGTCGTAGCCGGACACGTCCTTCCGCAGCGGGCCTCCGAGGCGGATCACCTCCCCCGGGGGAACGACGACCTCGAGCCCCGTCACCCAGGCGCCGGTCGCTCCGTACTTGAAGGCGTGGGGGCCGCCCGCGTTGGTGGCGACGTTCCCCCCGATCGTCGACTGCTCGGCGGCCCCCGGATCCGGCGGAAACAGCAGGCCGTTCTCCAGGGCGAGGCGCTTGACGCGCTCTGTGGTGGCGCCCGCCTCGACCTCGATCCTCCAAAGCTCGGGGGAGAAGGAGCGGATCGCGTCGAGCCGGTCGAGCCCGACCACCACACCCCCGCGGGGAACTGCGCCGCCGGCGAGTCCGGTGCCGCCGCCACGGGGGACGATCGGCACGTCCCGGCGGTAGCACCACCGCATTACCGCCGCTACCTGGGCGGCGTCGGCGGGCCGGACCACGGCGTCGGCGAACCCGGTGATACCGCTCATCTCCGTCGCATCGTGCAGAGCGGGGCGCGCCGAGGGGTGGTCCCCGGCGAAGGTGAACCCGGCTCCGACGATCTCCCGGAGTTCCGCCACGAGTCCCTCGGCGTCCGGACCCCGTCCCTCTGTCATCGGTGCTCGCATAGATCGGATGGCTTGACCCGGACCACTCTAGGTACGTAGCATGTTACCGGCCATAGGCAAGGCCCGGTGCGGATCAGGGCCTCGAAAGCGAGAGGAGCGGGTTGATGAAAATGACCGGCGGAGAGATCGTCGCGGAGTACCTGATCTCCGAGGGAATTCCCTATGTCTGCGGGATTCCGGGGCACGGCGACATGGCTGCCTTCGACGCCTTCAAGGATCGTTCCGACCGGATCTCGATCATCGCTCCCCGCCACGAGCAGGCGGCGGCGCACATGGCCGACGCCTACTACCGCGCCTCGGGGCGGCCATTGGCGACACTGACGTCGATCGGGCCGGGCTCGGTGAATCTCGCCACCGGGCTCTCCACGGCCTATGTCGACTCGGTCCCGGTGATCTCGTTCACGGGGGGCCCCCAGACCTACATGCTCGGGCGCGGCGTCCTCCAGGAGATCGAGCGCTCAACCGACAACGCCTTCCCGCAGCTCCTTCGCCCCGTCGTCAAGCGCGGTTGGGACGTCCAGCACACCGGACTTCTCACCGACGTCCTGCCTAGGGCCTTCAACGTCGCCCTCACGGGCCGGCCTGGCCCCGTCCACGTCGAACTGCCGATGGACGTGCAGGCTGAGGCCGTCGAGGCCACGCTCCCGGTCCCCTCGGAGCGCCGCAGCGCCGGGCGTCAGCGTCCTGACGCGGATGCGATCGACGAAGCGACGAAGCTGCTGCTCGCGGCGCGACGGCCCGTGATCCTGGCCGGCGGCGGCTGCCTCTCCGCCGGCGCCGCCAAGGAGTTGAAGGCGGTTGCCGAGCGGTTGGGCGCCGCTGTCGTGGTGACGATGATGGGAAAGGGGGTGTTCCCTGAAGACCACCCGCTCTCAGCCGAGCACACCGGGTCGAACGGGACGATCTGCGGCAACCACATGACCCGCGAGGCAGACGTGATCCTCGCCGTTGGAACCCGCTTCGCCGAGCAGACCTGCTCCTCCTACGTTCCCGGGCAGTCGTTCTCTATACCGCCGACCAGGATCGTCCATCTCGACATCGACCCCCACGAGATCGGCAAGAACTACCCGACCGAGGTCGGCGCCGTCTGCGACGCGAGATCCGGTCTCGGGGATCTGCTCGATGCTCTCGACGACCGCGGCGGCGGCGCGGTCGATCACGAGGTCTACCGGGCGGAGATCGCGGAGTGGAAGCGCCGCTGGCACGACGCGCTCACCGATCGCTGGAGCGAGAACCTCTCGATGAGCAGGGTCCTGCACGAGATTCGTGACTCCGCTCCGCGCGAGGCGATCGCGATCGCCTCCGCCGGACACCCCCAGATCCAGGCCTTCCAGGAGTTCCTCTCCTACGAGCCGCGGACCTGGCTGTCCCCCGGCGGTTACTCGACCATGGGCTATACGCTCCCGGCCGCGATCGGCGCGAAGCTGGCCCAGCCCGACCGGCCCGTGATCGGATTCGCCGGAGACGGGGACCTCCAGCAGACGATCCAGGAGTTGGCGCTCGCCTCGGAGCTCGGCGTCGGCATCGTCATCGTCTGCCTCAACAACACGGGCTGGCTCTCGATACGCGACTTCCAGCGCGGGATGTTCGGGGAGGATCGGGCCTTCTCGGTCGAGTTCCGCGCCCGGCGCGGCGACCGGTTGATGCCGGTCGATTTCGTCTCGATCGCGAAGGGATTCAACTGCGAGGCCGAGAGGGTTACGGAGTCAGCCGGGATCGATGCGGCGATGGGGCGCGCCATGTCATCGGGCGGCCCCTACCTGATCGAGTTCGATCTCTCACGCGAGCCACGCGACACCGAGGGGATAAACGCCGGGCACTGGGACCTGCCCAAGCCTTCCTACCTCCCCTGAGCGCTGTTGGAATTGCAAACCCCGAAACGCGATCAAGGGAGTGCCGATGAGTGAAGACCCCGGCCCCAGAGCAGCTCATGGCGCCGACGGGCAGGCGCTGCGCGAATCCTCGGAAGAGTTCGTCCTCAAGTGCATGGGTGACGTCGACCTCGGGCTGTTGAGCGGGGAGGGCGTTCGCGTCCGTGACGCCGACGGCCGTGAGTACCTGGACGCGATCTCGGCCGAGTGGGTGCTCAACCTCGGTTTCCGCCACCCCGAGGTAAGAGCCGCGATCGAAGCCCAGCTCGACACGATCGACTATGTCTCGCCCGTATTCGACAGCGTCGCCCGCACCGAGCTGGCCGCAAAGCTTGCCGACCTTGCCCCCGGGCGGCTCGCGAAGGTGCTCTATGGGATCTCGGGGGCGGCGGCGGTCGAGGGCGCTATGCACCTTGCGATGAGGACCACCGAGGGCAGCGACTTCGTCTGCCTCGACGCCGCATTCCACGGCCGTTCCTTTGCGACGATCGGGCTCACCTACGTCCACCCCGGGATGGTCGAGGGGTCGAACCGCGGGCTCGATCGCTACCTCCCACGCCAGGTCCGGATTCCGAACTACTACTGCTACCGGTGCCCGCTCGGCCTCGAGCGCGAGACCTGCGACTTGGCCTGCGCCGGGTACATCGACTTCGCCCTCGAACGCGCCCACACGAACGGTCCGGCTGGAGTCATGGTCGAGCCCTTTCAGGCCAACGGGGGGATGGTTCCCGCGCCGGACGGCTACCTCGAGCGCGCCCATGAGATCTGCCGGGCCCACGACGTTCCCCTGATTGTTGACGAGGTACAGGGCGCGCTCTGTCGCTGCGGACCCATGTTCGCCTCCGAGCGTGCCGGGATCGAGCCGGAGATGATCATCCTCGGCAAGGCGCTGGGCGGGGGGCTGCCCCTCTCGGCGACGATCTCGGTCCCCGAGTACTCCGAGCTGCTGCCGTGGGAATACGGATTCACGCAGGCTGGCAACCCGCTCGCGTGCGCCGCCGGCCTCGCGATGCTGGAGGTGATGGAGCGCGACGACCTATCCGGCAACTCGGAGCGGATGGGCGCACTTCTGCTGGACGGCCTCGCCGAGATCCAGTCCGGCTCGAAGCTGATTGGAGAGGTTCGCGGTGAGGGCCTGATGATTGGCGTCGAACTTGTCAGTGACCCGGAGACGAAGGAGCCCGCGAACCGCGAGGCCGACATGGTGATGGGGGCCTGCTTGGAGCACGGGCTGATGGTGGGCAAGTCGGGGCCCGTTTTCGGTTCTAACGGAAACGTGATCAAGTTCAAGCCCGCCGTCAACGTCAACGAGGATGAGATCGCTGAGATGGCGGAGCTCTTCGGACGGGCGCTGGGCCAGGTGGAGGGGACGCTTTGATGGAGTCGCTCTCGGGCAGGCTCGGCTTCATCGCCGGCCTTGGCTACGAGGAGCACTCCGCCGACTCGGTCGTCGAGTCGCTGCTGGAGGCCGGATACGACGGTGTCGAATGGACAATTGCCCACCTCGATGACCTGCGTCGGCCGGCGTTCGCGCTTGCCTGCCAGCAGGACCTGGTCGGCGGAGGCGAATCGGCGCTCGGCGTGAGCCTGACGGCGATCGAGCGCGCCCACGAGGCCGAGGTGCCGGTGGTCGACGTCGTGACGGGGCCGAACCTCTGGGAGCCCGGGGCCGCGCCGCGCCGCGACGAGGCGGCCTGGAGCGTCGCACTGCGATCGCTTGAGGCGATTTGCGAGAAGGCGGGGCCGCTCGGCGTCGCGGTCGGCTTCGAGCCCTGCTGGGGGACGCTGGCGAATGATGGCGAGCGCGCCCGGCGGGTTCTCGAAGCCGTCCCCGTTGGAGTGACGCTCGACCCGAGCCACTTCGTTATGACCGGGGACGACGTCGCCGCCCTGGTTCGCGAGTGGGGTGAGCGGATCGTCAACGTGCACCTCAAGGACGCATTCGGGCGCCCGGGGTTCGAAGGCGAGGATTTCCTCTTCTGCCTCCTGGGTGAGGGCAAGGTGCCGTGGCCGCAGTTCTTCGGGGCGCTCGATGAGGTTGGTTACTCGGGGCCGCTGAGCGTCGAGTTCGAGGCCTACGCCTATTACCAGCAGGTGCTCGGCGGCGACCCCGCCGCCGCCGCGCGGCTCGCCCTTGGGCAGGCCAAGGTGTTACTGGAGGGGGTTCACTCGCGGTCATGATCCGGGTCGCTCTTGTCGGGCTCGGCGAGATCGGCGCCCACCACGCGGCGGCGCTGCGGTCGTCGCCCCAGGTCGATCTGGTCGCGGTCTGCGATCTCGATCGCGAGCTGGCCGACCGTTTCGCCGACGGAAAGGCGATGGCGTACACGGACTTCGCCGAGATGCTCGCCGAGCAGAGGCCCGATGTGGTGGACCTATGCGTCCCTCACTCGCTTCACTGCCCGGTGGCGCTCAAATCTCTTTCGGCGGGGGCCCACGTGATCGTTGAGAAGCCTCTCGCCCCGACGCTCGCCGAGTGCGACCGGATCATCGCCGCCGCTCGCGATGCCGGGCGCTTCGTCGGGGTCTCACACAACCAGCTCTTCTACGAGCCCCACGTCGCCCTCTTGGGCCTGATCTCCGAGGGCGGGCTAGGCACGGTCCAGACGCTGCGGGCCCGCCTCGGGATCGGGGGCAAGTACGGGGGCTGGCGGTCCAATCCGGAACTCGCGGGCGGCGGCCTGCTGATGGACGCGGGGCTGCACAGGATCTACCTGATGCGCGCGCTCGGCGGTCCCGTCGCCGCGGTCTCGGCCCAGATGGACGACCCCGGGGCGGAGGACCGGTTCCTGGTCGGATTGGAGTTCGCTTCGGGGGCGCTCGGGGTGATCGACGGCGCCTACCACGGCCCCCTCGGAGTGTTCGACGACCGGGTCGAGGTCTTCGGCGACGGCGGCATGGCGGAGGTCCTCGGCTGCGAGGCTTTCTTCGAGGGGTATCTCGACGAGGGACCCCAGCTGCGTGTCAGAGACGGCGGGCGCTGGCGCGACGAGCAGGTGCGCGACAGCTGGGACGCCTCGGTTGCGCGTTCGGTCGGCGCGATCGTCGCCGCACTCGACGCAGGCGCTTCCCCCAGGGTCGACGGCGCCGCCGGGCGTGAGGCCGTGGCCCTCGTCGATGCGGCCTACCGATCGGCAAGGTCGGGAGAACGGATCGAGATCGGTGGCGCCGGTGGCTGAGCGCTCGGCCGAACGGGCGGTCGCGAGGTCCTCGCTGAGGGCGATCCGCGCCGACCGGTCGCTGACCGATCAGATCCGCGACTCGATTCGCGAGGCGATCATCGATGGGCAGCTCGCGCCGGGCTCGCTGCACTCGGTCCAGGCTCTCGCGGATGTATTCGAGGTCTCGAGGACTCCGGTGCGCGAGGCGTTGATCGACCTCGCCGGCCAGGACATGGTGCGCTTCGAGCGCAACCGCGGGGTGCGGATCCTGCAGACTTCGATCCACGGGCTCGAGGAGATCCTCACGATGAGGTTGCTGCTCGAGGTCCCGGCGACCCACCGAGCCACCGAACAAATGGATGCGACAACGAAACGGGGCCTGGACAGAGAGCTGGCGGCGATGACGGCGGCGGCCGAGGCCGACGACGAGGCCGCCCTGATGGCCCACGACCGGCGGTTCCACCAGCTGATCCACGAAGCCTCCGGCAACCGGCGCCTCGCCGACTACGTCGACACGCTCAGGGACCTGATCCTGATGCGGGGAGCATCGACCGCGGGGCGCTCTCGTGAGCTCGCCGACATCGTTGCCGAGCACGCCGCGATCCTCGAGGAGGTCTCGGCGGGGCATCCCGAGCGGGCCGCCGCAGCGATGAAGCGCCACCTCGTCAACACGGCTCTGCTGCTGCTCGAGCAGGAGGGGGGTCGCGACTCGGATCTCGGCCTCCCCTGGGCGGAGATCGTGCCGGGATGATCAACAGCTTCGATCCGGCCCGTCCCGGGGTGTGCGTGGCTTCGGTCCCGGTCGCCCGGCCCGACGAGCTAGACACGCTGATCGACGCGGCGGTTGCGGCCCGGCCCGGTTGGGCGGGAGCCGGCCCGTCGCGCTGCGCCGCGCTCGCCGCCCTTGCCGACTCCGTCGAGCGGCGGGCGGCCGAGGCCGCCGAGCTGATCGCCCGCGAGGTCGGCAAGCCGATCGGAGAGGCCCGGGGGGAGGTCGTCCGGGCCGTGGCGATCCTCCGCTACTACGCCGAGGCCGCCCTCGACCCCGACGGGGAGACCTTCCCCTCACCGGACGGGCGTTCGACGCTGACCTCGCGCCGCGATCCGCTCGGCGTCGTCCTCGCCATCTGTCCCTGGAATTTCCCCCTGGCGATTCCCCTCTGGAAAGCCGCACCGGCTCTGGCCTACGGGAACGCGGCAATCGTCAAGCCGGCCGGTCCTGCCGCTGCGACCGCAGCATTCCTGGCCGAGTGCGCCGAGGAGGCACTCCCTCCCGGTGTGCTGAGCGTCGCCTTCATACCGGGCCGGGACCTCGGTGGGATGCTCGACGACCGGCGTATCGACGCCGCGACCTTCACCGGCTCGACCGAGGTCGGCCTCGCCGTGATCGGACGGCTGGCGGCGCGCTGCGCTCCCGCGCAGGCGGAGATGGGAGGTCACAATCCCGCGATCGTCCTCGAGGACGCCGACGTCGAGCGGGCGGCGGAGGCGATCATCGCCGGGGCGATGGGGTATGCGGGGCAGAAGTGCACCGCGACGCGCAGGGCGATAGTTCTCCCCGGGATCCGCGAAGCCATGTTGGAGGCGCTGGCCTTTTCGCTGGCGGGGGTGGTCGTCGGCGATCCGCTGGAGGAGAACACGGTCGCCGGCCCGCTGATCGACGCCGACGCGGTTGAGGCGTTCGGCTCGGCGGTTGCCACTGGTCTCGATGCCGGGGCTGCGGAGATCGCCCGGGGTGGAGTGGGACCCGGTGGAGGGCACTACGTCGCACCGACCGTGCTTGCGCTCGACGACCCCACCGCGCGGGTCAACACTGAGGAAACATTCGGCCCCTTGCTGACCGTGCTTGAGGCGCGCGATGCCGACGATGCGGTGCGGATCGCCAACTCGACCCGATTTGGCCTGGTCGGGGCGGTCCACTCCAGAGACATCGCCCGGGCGACCGCGATCGCAGAGCGGCTCAGCTGCGGGATGATCCGCGTCAACGCGCCGACCCCCGGGGTGGACTACTACGCCCCCTTCGGCGGAGCCGGTGCATCCGGGTACGGTCCCCGGGAGCAGGGCAAGGCGGCCCGCGAGTTCTTCACCCGGCAGCGCACGCTGCTCGTCTCGCCGGGCTGAGAGCGACGGGTTGGGGTGGAGCCGGGTTGTGGGTATAGCATCTGGAACCCGGTTCCGAGAGATGAACACCTTTGAGGTCACCAACCCTGAGGGAACCGAGCGCCTCGGCGAGGTCGCGCTGACCCCCGTCTCCGAGGTCTCCGAGGTCGTCGGCCGGGCGGTCGAGGCGCAGCGCGAGTGGGCTCGGACACCCGTCGCCGACCGCGCCGGGTTCCTCGAGGCGGCCGCGGCGGCGCTCCAGGTGGAGGCCGAGGAGATCGGGCTGCTGCTCGCCGGGGAGTCGGGGAAGCCGGTGGGGCAGGCCGGCTTCGAGGTCGGGGGCGCGGCCGCCCTGCTGCGCGGCAATGCGGTGGAGGGCCGTAGGGCCGTCGGGAGAATGCTGCCGACCGAGGGCAACACGGGTACCGAGTGGGACCTCGCCTACACCCGCCTCGAGCCGCTCGGCGTGGTGGCCGCGATCCTTCCCTTCAACTTTCCCGTCGAGCTCTTCGTCGAGAAGTGCGCCGCGGCGCTGGTCGGGGGAAACACAGTCGTCGTCAAGCCGCCGGTCGAGGACCCCCTCGCCGTCGAGCGCTTCCGGGAGGCGCTTTCCCGGGAGGGCCTCCCCCCGGGAGTGCTCGGGGTCGTCCACGGCGGCGCCGACGTCGGTGCCGCGCTCGCCGACGCGCCCGGCGTCGCCGCTGTATCGCTGACCGGGTCGACCGCCGCGGGCACGGCGGTGGCGCGATCGGCGGCGCCCCGCCTGCGGGTTCTGCATCTCGAGCTGGGAGGGAACAATGCCTCGCTGGTGCTCGGCGACGCCGATCTAGACCTGGTCACCGAGGAGCTGACCCACGGCCGGTTGATGATGAACGGCCAGGCCTGCTCGGCGAGCAAGCGGATCATCGTCCACCGATCCCTGCACGACGAGCTCGCCGCCAGGCTTGTCGAGGTGGTCGCCGCGCAACGGGTCGGAGCATCGACGGACCCTTCGACGACGGTGGGGCCGCTGATCAACGGCTCGGCTGCTGATCGCGTCGCCGGGCAGGTCGGGCGCGCCCTCGAGCAGGGCGCCCGCCTCGCCGCCGGCAGCGGCGCGGCCGACGGTCCGTACTTTGCCCCCTGCCTGCTCGCGGATGTCCCGGCGGGGGCCGAGGTGGCGCGCGACGAGGAGATCTTCGGCCCCGTCTTCGCGCTGATTCCTGCCGGCGATGCCGAGGAAGCGATTGAGATCGCCAACTCGTCCTCCTTCGGGTTGATGGGGAGCGTCTTCTCGGCTGACCCGCAGCGTGCTCTGCGGGTCGCCGAGCGGCTCGAGGCCGGAGGTGTGGTGATCAACGGCACGGACAACTACCGGCCCCCGGTGATCCCCTTCGGGGGGGTGAAGCTCTCGGGCACCGGACGCGAGGGCCTCGGCTACACGATCCGGGACCTAACCCGCGAGAAGACGATCGTGCTGCGCCGCTTTCGCCGGCCGGAGGCGCCGTTTTGAGCGACTACCGGGTCCCGTCGGTCAGCGCCGCGATCCGGATCCTGCACGAGCTCGACCTGCACGGCGACGGCGGGGCCACCCAAAGCGAGCTGGTGAGATCGACCGGGGTTTCGAAGAGCACGATGCACAACCTGCTGGCGACGCTGGAGGCGGCGTCGTTCGTCCGCCGCGATCCCCGCTCGCGCAGCTACAGCCTCGGCCCGGCGCTGATCCCGCTCGGCGCATCCGCCTCCCGCCAGACGAAGATCGTCGAGACCGCGGTCGAGGCGGTCGCGCCGCTTCCCGCCGAATATGGGCTCTCGTTCGCGGTCGCCCAGTGCACGCCCGACGATCACGCCCAGGTGATCGAGCGCTTCTACCCGCCCCAGGACGTGCATGTGGGGATCACGATCGGAAGCCGGTTCGGCCCCCTCGACGGTGCGCTCGGCAAGGTGATCCTCTCGGCCATGGACCACGATCGGGTTGAGGAGCTAATAGCCGGTGCAGAGCTGCCGGCCCACACCAACTCGACGATCACCCGACCGCGGGACCTGCTCGCAGAGGTGGCCGAGGTGAGGCGCCGCGGCTGGGCCGCCAGCGAGCAGGAGCTCAACGAGAACAACGCGGTCGCGGTCCCCATCTTGGGTTCGGGAGGAGAGGTCGAGCTGATCCTCCTGGCTCTCGGCTTTGCCACTCAGCTCGAGGGCGAGAGGCTGGCCGAAACCGGCGAGCTGTTGGTGCGGACCGCCGCCGAGATCATGAGCGCCTCCGGTTCACCGGCTCCGCCCGAACGCTCCCCGGACGCCGGTTCGCCGTGAGAATCGCCGCCGCCCAGCCGCCGGCCTCGGACGGCCCTGGGGAAGCGCGGGTCGGCGAGGCGCTGGGGTTGGTCGAGGCGGCGGCGGGGGCGGGCGCCGGCGTCGTCGTCTTCCCCGAGGGCTACCCGGGGCCGCTGCGCGCCTCGGAGCGCTTCGACGCGACGCCGGAGATCCGTGGGGCCGCCGAGCGCCACGGCTGCGCCGTCTGCTGGAGCCGGATCGAGGAGGTGGATGGGCGCCACAGGATGGTCGCCTACGTCGACCGACCCGACGGGCGCGAGTCGATGCGCTACGAGCGCGCCCACCCGGCGACCGGCGACGTCCACCCGACGCTCTCCGGGGTGCCGCTGGCGCCCGGGGATGGGTTCGGGATCGCAGAGGTGGGCGGGATCCGGATCGGAGTGCTGATCTGCTCCGAGCTGTGGTTGCCGGAGGTGGCGCGGATCCTGGCGCTGAGAGGAGCCGAGCTGATCCTCGCGCCGGCGGGCGGAGGATTCGGCCCGGTCGGTCCCAACTGGCAGCTGATCGCCCGGGCGCGCGCGATCGAGAACCAGTGCTTCGTGGCGCTCACCCAATGGCTGTTCGGCGACGAGCCGGGCGCCGCGCTGATCGCCGGCCCCGAGGGGACGCTTGCCTCCCGGACCGAGCCCGGTCTGTGTGTTGCCGATCTCGACCTCGAGCGGGCCCGGTGGCTGCGGGCTAGCGACGACACGATGCGGGAGCCGAGGCCGTTCGCCTCGCTACCGGGGTTGCTTCGCGCCCGCAGGCCGGGCCTCTACGGGGAACTCTCCGAACCGCGCGAGGGCCTCTATCGGTACGAGGCTGACGAGGGGAACCAACACCCGCGCCGGGGCGGCAAACCAGACCCCGGGACGGCTTGACACCCTGTCCCGCCGGCGCATAGACTTCCGTTATCTGAACGTGGTTCAGCCCACTGAACACTCCATGCTTCACAAATGAGGAAGGAGTCCGGATGAACGGGGCAAGCGAGGTCGATCTCGTCGTCAGCGGGGGAACAGTCGTCAGCCCGAGCGGCCAACGACGTGCCGGCATCGCGATCGACGACGGCCGCGTTGTCGCGATCACCGAGGACCATCTCCTGCCGCCCGCCAGGGAGACCTACGACGCGACCGGCCTGCACGTTGTGCCGGGCCTGGTCGATTCCGAAGCGCACCCCGGCTGCTACTCGCCGCTCAAGGACGACATCGCCACCGAGACCCGCGCTGCCGTCACATCGGGCGTGACGACCTGGGGAATCCACGCCCCCTCGACCCGCATGGGCGATCCCGATTTCGTCGCATTCGTCCAGCCCGACGACGTCTGCTCATTCCACGACGTCTTCGACCACTTCACCGGGATCATCGAGGCCGACTCGGCCGTCGACGTCTTCCTCACATACATGCTGGAGACAGACGAGCAGGCGGAGGAGATCCCCGAATACGCTCGCGACCACGGCGTCACCTCATACAAGCTCTACCTGCAGTCGATGAGCCCCGAGGCCGAGCCCCACTGGCCCGGCCGCCGAGCCGGGCTCGGCCACGGCTTCGACGACGGGACCTGCTGGCTGACGATGGAGGCGGTCGCCGCCCTCGGCGCGCCCGGAATGGTCTGCATGCACTGCGAGAACTGGGAGATAGCCCGAATCTTCGACAAGCGCCTGCGGGCCGAGGGACGCACCGACTGGGCCGCGTGGTCGGACCGCTCCCCGCACTTTCTCGAGGCCACCCACATCCGCACCTACGGCGACATGGCGGCTGAGCTCGGTTGCCCGATCTACATCCAGCACGCGACCACACCCGAGAGCTACCGCGAGATTCTCGAGCTTCGCGGCCGGGGAGTCACCTGCCACGCGCAGACCGGCCCACACTGGCTGCATTTCGGCAAAGGGGAGCCGAACGCCTGGCGGATAAACGTCCCGTTGCGTTCGCGGGAGAACAATCCGAACATCTGGCGGGCTCTGCGCGAAGGCGTGATCAACTCGGTCGGTTCCGATCACGTCGTCTCCTGGACTCCCTCCGACTACGAGACATCGTTCAACGAGAACATCTGGGAGCTGAAGACCGGCTTCACATCGCGGGTCGAGATGCTGCTCCCGGTGATGCTCGAGGGGATTCACCAGGGAAAGCTCTCGCTCGAGCGCATGGTCGAGGTCGCCTCCGCCAACCCGGCGCGGATCTTCGGCCTCTATCCGAAGAAGGGAACGCTGGATGTCGGCGCGGACGCCGACTTCCTCGTGATCGATCTCGACAGGGCCGTCGAGGTGTCCAACAGCCAGGTCCTGACGCGCTCGGGCTGGACCGCGCTCGACGGGCACACCATCCACGGCTGCAACGCTGCCACCTTCCTGCGTGGAAAGCAGATGGCCCGCTGGGAGGACGGCGCACCGGGACCCGAGTTCATCGGTGACTCCGACGGCGACTACCTGCGGCGGGTGCCGGGGCGCGATCTGGTCCCCATCGAGGCGCCGACGGAGGTCTGACGGTGGCGGTCTGGGACGACGTCCTTCCCGAGCGGGACCGCCAGGTCTTCGAGGCGGCCGGATGGGGGCGGGACGCCGGGTTCGGCGAGCGTCCGGTCCTGCTCGTGGTCGACGTCATCTACAACTTCGTCGGCGACAGGCCGGAGCCGATCCTCGAGTCGATCAAGCGCTGGCGCTACAGCTGCGGCGAGGTGGGCTGGGAGGGAATCGGCCACCTTCAGCGGCTGATCGCCGCGGCGCGTGAGCAGCAGGTTCCGATCATCTACACCGGCATGGATCGGCGCCCGGACGGCTTCGACCAGGGTTCCTGGAACTGGAAGTCGTCGCGCTCCGCGGAGGCCAGCGACGTCGTCGGCTCGCTCGGCAACGAGATTGTTGAGGAGGTGGCGCCCGGGCCCGAGGACGTCTACTTCGTGAAGCGCAAGCCGAGCGCCTTTCTGGGGACGCCGCTGCTCGGCCACCTCGTCTACCTCGGCGCAGACACGGTGATTACGACCGGCACCACCACCAGCGGCTGCGTCCGGGCGACCGCGGTGGACGCGGCGCAGTACAACTTCCACTCGGTCGTGCCGGAGGAGTGCGTCTGGGATCGCGGCGAGCTGACCCACAAGGTCAACCTCTTCGACATCCAGATGAAGTACGGGGACGTGAAGGCGACCGACGAGGTGATCACGTATCTACGCTCGCTTCCGGTCCGTCCATGCGGCCCCAACACGCCGAGCGGGGTCCCCAACACCGGGGACGGATCGGCCGCCGAGGCCGGGGGAGAGCGGGAGCTGCCCGCGTGAGCCTCGACATCCGGAAGATCGTCACCGTCACCGAGGAGGTCCGTGCCGACGGCGGCCGGCCCGACGCCCCGCCGCTACGCAAGGCGGCGGTCGCCGTGGTCCTCCGGAACCCCTACGCGGGAAAGCCCTACAGCGACGACCTCTCCGCGCTGGTCGAGCCGAGCGCCGAGCTGGGCAAGCTGATCGGGGAGCGCTGCATCGAAGCGCTCGGCGAGCCGGTCGAGAGTCACGGCAAGGGCGTCATGGTCGGGACCGCGGGCGAGCAGGAGCACGGGAACGCGGTCAAGACGACGACCTTCGGCAACCCCTTCCGCGAGGCGTTCGGGGGCGGCCGCGCCTGGCTGCCCTCAACCACGAAGCGGTGCGCCCCGGGCGCTCAGATCGACGTCCCTCTCTGTTTCAAGGATGAGATCTGGGTCAGATCCCACTACGACACGATCACCCTCTTCGTCCCCGACGCGCCCGCTCCCGACGAGATCGTGCTGATCGGCGCCGTGGCTTCGCGTGGCCGACTCAACGCTCGCCTCGGCGGCATGACCATGGAAGAGGCCGAGGCCCCGACCCGGGACGGCTCTTGAGCGGCAGCCTCGAAGTCCGCAACCTGGGAAGCCTGGTCACGGGCAGGCTCGGGGACGCGGTCCGCGAGGTCGAGGCGGTGCGGGTCGAGGACGGCCTGATCGCCGGGTTCGAGAGCGGCGGCGCGGCCGACGTCGTCCTCGACGCAGGGGGCGCGACGGCGATCCCCGGCCTGATCGACTCCCATGTCCATGTCGTCTTCGGCGACTGGACGCCGCGCCAGGGGGCGCTCGGCTGGATCGAGTCGTCGATGCACGGCGGGGTGACGATGATGATGTCGGCGTCCGAGGTCCACCTCCCCGGCCGCCCCAGGGATCGCGAGGGAGTGAAGGCGCTGGCCGTCGCGGCTCAGCGGGCCTTCTCGTCCTTTCATCCCGGCGGGGTGAAGGTCCTCGCAGGGTCGGTGATAATCGAGCCCTCGCTGGAGCCTGAGGACTTCGCCGAGCTCGCCGGGCAGGGAGTCTGGCTGGCGAAGGTCGGTTTCGGTGACTTCAGCCCGCAGGCTGACGCCGCCCCGCTGGTGCGCGCGGCACAGGAGGCGGGTTTCGTCGTCATGAACCACACCGGGGGTGCCTCGATTCCCGATTCCTCTCCGGTCACGATCGACGACGTGCTGGCGCTGGGCTGCGACATCATCGGCCACGCAAACGGGGGCACGACGGCGCTCCCTGACGCCGATCTGCCGCGCCTCTTCGAGGCTCCGGGGGCGATCCAGCTTGTGCAGGCCGGCAATCTGCGATCGGCCCTGGGAATCCTCGAGCTGGCGAAGGCCGGGGATGCGCTGGACCGGGTCGTGCTCGCGACCGACACGCCGACCGGGACCGGCGTGATGCCGCTCGGCATGCTGAAGACGGTCTGCGAGGTCGCCTCGCTTGCCGGGGTCTCAGCCGCTGACGCGATAGCCCTCGCCACTGGGAACAACGCAAAGGTTCTGCGGCGCCCCGAGGGCGTGCTCGAAGAGGGTCGCCCGGCCGACCTCTCGCTGTGCTTCGCCCCGCTGGGCTCGGACTTCGAAGATCCGCTGAGCGCGATCGAGCACGGTGATCTTCCGGGAATTGCGGCCGTCCTGATCGGCGGGGAGATCTGCGCGCTGAGGTCGAGGAACACGCCGGCGCCGGCCGGGGAGTGCGCTGTCCTCGACGTCGCGGAGGTCGGTATCTCGTGAGCGCCGGCGATCTGATCCGCGAGGTCACAGTCCCCGCCCGGGAGGCGAGAGTGCTCGAGGTCGACGCGGGCCAGGTGCTCGAGGTGGTCGACCTCGAGGGTCATCAGGTTGGCGACCTCGCCGCCTGGATGAGGTCCGAACCTTGCGAATACCTCTCGCCCGGCCACACCCTCTCCTGCCTGACCAAGCTCGTCCCGGAAGTCGGAGATGAGATCTTCTCCAATCACCGGCGAGGGCTGTTGAAGATCGTCCGCGACGATGTCGGCAGCCATGACCTGATCGTCCCCTGCTGCGACCCCGAGCGCTACTCGCTCGACTACGGAGAGACCGACCACCCCTCCTGTTTCGCGTCGCTAGAGGCGGCCCTCTCGGCCGCGGGGCACGACCTCGGTCTGCGCGGCGAGCAGTGCTGGAACGTGTTCATGAACAACCGCCACGAGGGGGGGCGGATAGTCACCCACGAGCCGCCGCACGAGGCAGGCTCGACGATCTCGATGGAGGTGCACGAGGACCTGTTCGTGGCGCTCTCGGCCTGCCCGCAGGACCTATCTCCCTGCAATGCCTATGACCCGACCCCGATGGCCCTGCGGGTGCTCGAGGGTGCGTGACCCTGGCGATGCCCACCGCTGCGCAGCAGACAGCCTCCGAGGTCGCCCTCGCTGCCCGGATTCTCGCGCGCGACCGGCTCGTGGAGGCGTTCGGTCACGTCTCCGCGCGTTGCGAGGGAGGCTTCCTGATCACGTCCACTTCGCCGCTCGGGGAGGCGACCGGCGAGACGATCCACATGCTCGACCCCTCTGCCAGGCCCGAGCCGGACGCAGTCGGGGTGCCGTTGGAGGCGCCGATGCACGCCGCCGTGTACGCGGCGCGCCAGGACGTCGGCGCGATCTGCCGGACCCACTCGCCCGCCGCCGTCTCTTTCGCGACCCGGGCAACGACGCCGCCGCTGCTCCACGGGCTCGGCGGACTCGCCGGCGAGGTGGGGCTTTGCGAGCGGACCGACCTGGTCACCGACGCCGAGGCGGCCTCGGAGGTGGCGGGGGCGCTCGGCGGGGCGGACTGCCTGCTGCTGCGCGCCAACGGCTCGCTGGCTACGGCGCCGGACATCTCGCGCGCGGTCGTGCGCGCCCACTACCTGGAGGAGCGCTGCCGGGTCGGGGCCGAGGCCGGACCGGAGGCGATCGAGATGACGGCCGCCGAGCTGGCCTTGCGGTCGCGGCACCACGAGGCCGAGGCGGAGCGGGCTTGGGCGTGGCTCTGCCGGCGCTACGGCGACGGCGCGGGGCGAGATTTCGAGGAAGATGGATCCTGACGGCAACAAGAGGAGCAGCCCAATGAGTCCCAAGGCAGTAATCAATCCCGCGAGGACAGCGTTCGCCCTGGTGGCGGTCGCCGCGATCACGCTCGGCGTGGCCGCCTGCGGAAGCAGCAGCAGCTCGACCAGCAGCACCGCTACGGCCGGCGGAAAGCTGAGCCAGCCGACCGACGCGACGCTCGTTCTGGACTTCATCCCCAACGGCGTCCACGCCGGCATCTACCGAGCGCTGGCCGACGGCGACTACAAGGCCAACAACATCAACCTCAAGGTGATCCAGCCGACATCGACCGCCGACACGCTGCGCCTGATTGACGCCGGCAAGGCCGATTTCGGCATCGCCGACGGAATAGATGTCGCCAACCAGATCAGCGACGGTCGCGACGCCAAGGGGATCATGGCTCTGCTGGAGCGTCCCCCGGGCGGCCTGATCACGCTGAAGAAGGAAGGGATCACGAGCCCGAAGCAGCTCGAGGGCAAGACCGTCGGGATCACCGGTGTGCCCTCGGACACGGCGATCCTCAACACCGAGGTCTCGAACGCCGGCGGCAACCCCGACAACGTCAACGTGGTGACGATCGGGTTCAACGGCGTCCAGAACCTCGAGAACGGAAAGGTCTCGGCCTTCACCGGCTTCGTCCCGGCGGACGGCGTCCAGGTCGAGAAGGACGGGTTCCCGATCACCGCGTTCCCGCTCGACAAGAACGGCGGACCGAGCTACCCGGGTCTGGTGATCTTCTCGACACAGAAAAAGATCGGAGAGAACCCGGCGCTGATGCGGGCCTTCGTCGACGCCACGCTGAAGGGCTACGAGGCGACGTTCAAGAGCCCCGACAAGAGCATCCAGGATCTGGTTGACCAGGTGCCCGGCACCGATCAGGCCCTGGCTGCGGCGACGCTGAAGGCGTACATGCCTCTGTTCAAGGGTGCTCCGGTGTATGGCGAATTCGTCACCAAGAACATCGAGGCCCTCTCGAAGTTCCTGGTCGACAACAAGCTCGCGGATGCGCCGATCTCACCGCAGCGCTACGGCACCAACCAATTCGTTCCCGGCGCCGGCGGTTGAGCTGGTGAGGGAGGAGTCGGACAGGCGGTGGTGATCTCGCGAAAGCGAGTGGACCACGGCAGGGCCGTGGCCATGGAGCTTTGTGCAGGTGACGAGCTCATGGTCACGGCCCCCGACGGGGGCCAGGGCGGCGACGTCAGCTTTGCCGGCTTCGATCAGGCCCTCACCCGCAACATCAACGGGTGGGACCGGTACGGCAAGCCGTGGCTGGTCCTCTGGGTGGAGGAGGGGATGAGCCTGGTCGACGGCGATGGGGAGCGGGTTCTCTCGGTTGGCCCAAGCCGCGGGCCCGGTCACATCGACATCACTTACGCGGGCTGCTGGAGCGGGATCTACTCCGATCGCCGTCCGGGCTGCCGGGAGCTGATCTCGGAGGCCCTCGGCATCGAGCGCCGCCAGCTGACCGGGATGCTCTCGTTCTTCCTCGCCGGGCGCGTAGATGGGGGTGTCTACAAAGGGTTCACCGAACCGGCGACGGTCAAGCCCGGCGACTTCGTCAGCTTCCGCTGCCTGCGGGAGGTCTCTGTCGCAGTCAGCGCCTGTCCGGACGACTCGATCCCCGGTTGGAACCCGGCGCGGCTCGATGCCAAGGTGATTCGTGATGGCTGAGACCGGCCTGCACAGCGGGGCGGGGGCGACGCCGAAGCTGCGCACCGAGGGGCTCCGCAAGACTTACCGGGGGCCTAACGGTGGCGGTTCGGTCCCGGCACTCGAGGACGTGGCGATAGACATCGCCGATGGGGAGTTCGTCTCGATCGTCGGTCCGTCGGGCTGCGGGAAGTCGACGCTCTTCAACCTGATAGCGGGGCTGATCCGCCCGAGCGGCGGCCGGATCCTGCTCGGCGGAGAGGTGCTCGACGACCTCCTAGGAGAGGTCGGGTACATGCTCCAGCGAGACCTCCTGATGCCCTGGCGGACAGTCCTCGACAACACGACACTCGGCCTCGAGCTGAACGGGGTTGGCCGCCGGGAGGCGAGGAGCATGGCGCTGGCCGAGTTCAGCCGTTTCGGCCTGGAGGGATTCGAGCGGCAGTGGCCGACCAAGCTCTCGGGTGGGATGCGTCAGCGTGCCGCGCTTCTTCGGACGTTCCTGGCCGGGCGAGATTTGATGTTGCTCGATGAGCCTTTCGGGGCCCTCGACGCGCTGACCCGCCGCCAGATGCAGGAGTGGCTGTTGAGGATCTGGCAGGAGGACCGCAAGACGATTCTCTTCGTCACCCACGACGTCGAGGAGGCGGTCTTCCTATCCGACCGCGTCTACGTGATGTCGGGGCGCCCCGGGAAGATCATCCTCAGCCTCGACGTTGAGCTTCCGCGGCCGCGCAGGCAGGAGATGACCGCCACGACCGGGTTCCTGGCGCTCAAACAGCAACTCCTGGAGCCGCTGGAGGAGGCGATCCGCGTCGTCGAGGACGAGAAGTCGGCCTGATCATGGCGACGGCCCAGGGCACACTTCGCGGACGGCTGCGAACCCGGTTCGGGGTTCGCGAGGAGCGCGGTTCCCGCCTGCGCAGGATCGCGATCCGGCTAGGCCCGCCAATCCTGTTCGCGATCTTCGTACTCGTCGTGTGGCAGCTCTACGTCGTCGTCAATGATGTCCGCGAGTCGACGCTGCCGACGCCGGTCGAGGTCGGCAAGGCGCTCGGGGAGAACCGCCAGCTGCTGATCGACAACGCCAGGGTGACGATCAAGGAGATCCTCATCGGGTATTCGGCGGCGATCCTCCTCGGCGTGGGGCTCGCGGTGCTGATCCGGTCGTCGCGAATGATCGAACGAGCGATATACCCGTGGCTGGTTGTGTCGCAGATGGTCCCGATCCCAGCGATCGCGCCGATCATCGTTATCTGGACCGGGTTCGACCTGCGCCCTAAGGTGATCGTGATCGCTCTGGTCAGTTTCTTCCCGATTGCGGTCAACACGATCGACGGCCTGCGGGCGGCGGAGCCGGAGCTGCTCAACCTGCTGAAGACCCTGAGAGCCGGTCGCTGGCAGCGGTTCAAGAAGGCGCAGCTCCCGGCGGCGCTACCTTTCGTCTTCTCTGGGCTGAAAGTTGGCGCGGCGTTCAGCGTGATCGGCGCGGTCTTCGCCGAGTGGGTCGGTGCCTCGGAGGGCCTCGGCTACCTGATCCTGATACTCAACAATCAGACCGCGACTGCGGAGATGTTCGCGGCGATCGTGGTTCTTGCCGTTATCGGGATCCTCCTTTTCCTGCTGGTCTCGCTTGTCGAGCGCCTGACGCTTCCCTGGTACTACGAGGGACGCCGCGACGAGGGCGAGGGGCTGGAGCTGGAGCTGGAGGCCGGCCCGGGTTGAACCACGATGCGCCCATCATCGTGCGCGGAGCCTGGGCCCTGACGATGGATCCAGGGCACGGCCCGGTGCGCGACGGAGCGGTCCTGATCGGTACCGACGGATCGATCGCCGAAGTCGGCGCGGCGGAGAACCTGATCGCCGCGCACGAGGATCTTCAGGTTGTCGGCGACGGCAGCGGCATCCTGCTGCCGGGCCTCGTCAACGCCCACACCCACCTGACCGAGTGCCTGATTCCGGGAATGGCAGAGACCGCGAATCTCTTCGAGTGGTTCGAGCGGGTCGTCAACCCCAGCGGCAGGGTGATTACCCGGGAGGACATGCGGGTCGGAACCCGCCTCAAGGCCGCCGAGATGCTGCTCTCGGGGATCACCACGGTCAACGACATGTCCTGCCACCGCAACATCGGCGAGCTTGTCTCGCTCGGCGCAGTCGACGGGCTCGCCGAGATGGGCATGCGGGGTGTCGCCTCATTCGGAGCCGAGGACGCATACGACGGCGCACCGGGGCCAGACCGGTTCATGGACGAGCACGAGGCGCTGGCGAGCAGGGTTGCCGCAGAGGAGCTGATCGGCTTCCGGGCAGGGATCGGCACGGTTCTGGGGCTGACCGACGCCCTCTTCGAGCTCACAGTGAGCGCCTGCGAGGAACACGGTTGGGCGGTTCACACTCACCTCGCCGAGGTGCGGGAGGAGGTCACCGAGGCGCGCCTGCGCTACGGGCATGGGACGATCGAACACTCGGGCCGGATGGGCCTGCTCGATCTGCCTGTCATCGCCGGCCACTGCATCTGGTGCACCGAGCGCGACATCGGGCTACTCGCCAGCCGGGACGTGGCCGTCGCCCACAACCCCGTTGCGAACATGATCCTCGGCTCTGGAGTGTGTCCGCTGCCGAGGTTCGTTCGCGAGGGAATCCCGATCGGCCTCGGCACCGACGGCGCCGCTTCGAATGACAACCAGGACATGTTCGGTGTCCTGAAGTGCGCGGCTCTGCTGCAGAAGGTCGAGGCGCTAGATGCGTCGGCGATGACCGCCCCTGCGGTGCTGGAGATGGCGACGCTGGGCGGTGCGCAGGCGCTGGGACTGGAGCGTGAGATCGGGTCGCTGAGCGCCGGAAAGCGCGCCGATCTAGTTCTGCTGGACGGCAACACTCCCGAACTGGCGACCATTCACGACCCCTATCAGCAGGTCGTCTACTGCGCCACATCCCGCTGCGTGTCGGATGTCTGGGTCGACGGGAAGCGAAGGGTCAGGGGCGGCAAGGTCACCGGAGCCGACCTGCGAGCCCTCGCCACCGAGGCCCGTGGGGCGGCGATCGATCTGGTTCGTCGCGCCGGGCTCGGCTCGGAGTCTGTCTACGCCGGGCCCGGCCGGATCGGGAGCAAGGTCTGACTGTGGGCGAATCGGTCGACGTCTGCGTGATCGGCGCCGGTCACAACGGCTTGGTCTGCGGCTGCTACCTCGCCAGGGCGGGGCTCGAGGTGCTCGTGGTCGAGTCCGCCCCCGAGCCCGGCGGCTGCATCGCGACGATCGAGCTGCCGGAGGGGCGCGGCCGCCTAGAGCTCGGCGCCTACGAGCACGGTGGGATTCGCGTCAGCGGCGTCGCCCGCGATCTCGAGCTTGAGACCCGCTTCGGGCTTCGTTTCCACGAACGCGACGAGCAGATCCTCTCGCCATGCGACGACGGCTCGGCGATTGCCTTCTGGAGTTCCCTGGATCGCACCGTTGACGGGCTGGCGGAGGTGGCCGGGGCGGCGGAGGCCGCACGCTACCGCCGCTTCGCGATGTGGGCGGGCGCCGCACTCGCGGTCCTGGGCCAGGCGGACGCGGGCCCCCCGCCAAGCCTGCGCGAGCTTGCCGCGCTGGCCGACGTCGCCCTGGGGGCCGAGGGCGAGCGCCTGATCCAGGCCCTGCTGGCGCCGGCGACCGCGCTCACCGAGGCGTCATTTGACGATGATCGCATCAGGGGCACCCTCGACCATTGGGCCGCCCACTCCCAAATGCCGCCCCAGACCCCTGGAACCGCGGCAGGCGCCCTATTCCTGGCGGCGGGGCATGGGTCTCCGGCGTCGCGGCCGGTCGGCGGATCGCGCGCGACCGTCGATTCGCTGGTCAGGTGCCTGGAGGGCTCCGGTGGGCGCCTACGCTGCTCTGCGCCGGCGCAGAGGATCGAGGTCGAAGCAGGCAGGGCATCGGCGGTGGTCGCCGGCGGCGAAAGGATCGCGGTCCGGCGCGCGGTCGTATCGGCGATAGACGCGCGCAGGGTCTTCCTGGGATTGATCGAGGAGGCCGACGTCCCAGCGTCCCTGCTCGAGGAGGTTCGCCGCATCCACGCCACCCAGCACAACGTCTCCGAGCTGAAGGTCGACGCGGTGATCTCGGCTCGGCCCGATCTGCCGGGGCCGGGGGGTTTCGAGCGGGCCCTGATGCTCTCGCCGAACAGCGGCTTCGACATCGCCGCGGCCTTCTCCCGGATCGCCTACGGGGAGCTGCCGCGGCGACCTCCGCTGATGATCGCCTTTCCCTCCGCTCTGGAGGACGGGTGGGCACGCGACGGCGAGGACGTCGTCTGGCTCTCGACCTTCGTTCCCTGGCGGACCAGCTCCGGTGAGTGGGACGATGCGAAGCTGGAGGAGGCGGCCGATCTCGCCTGGGCAACCGCGGAGGGCGCCCTCGGCGTGAGGCTCCAGGCCCGCGAGCGGGTCCTCACTGGCCCGGGTGAGTGGGTTGCCCGCCACGGTAACGTCGCCGCCAACCCCAACCACATCGAGATGAGCATCGACCAGTTGATGGGCATGCGCCCGTCCCCGAGCCTCTCCGGCTACGCCACGCCGATCGGCGGCCTCTTTCTGAGCGGCGCCGGCACGCATCCCGGCGGCGGGGTCACCGGGATGCCCGGTCGCAACGCGGCCGCGGTTGCCCTGGCCGATCTCGGGATGCGAGGGAAATCGCGCGGCGCACGGCTGCGCGCGCAGGCCGCCCTGCTGCGCGATGCCGCCCGCGCGGCGCGCTCGCTGCGGAGGGCGGCATGAGCGCTCCCGGTCCCGCCGACCTGCTCGAGCCAATCACCGCCTACCAGCGCTCGGCGGTAATCGGCGCCGCAGTCGAGACCGGAGTCGCCGACGCCCTTGCGGGCGGAGCCACGAGCGTTGCCGAGGTATCCGCCGCCTGCGGGACCGACGCCAGGGGAACCCTGGCGCTACTGGCGGCGATGGTGGCGACCGGGCTGGCGGAGGGCGACGAGGCCGAGTTCGCGCTCAGCCCGCTGGGGCGGTTCCTTGCCTCGGACCACCCTGAGAGCGTCAGCGGGATCGTTCGCAAGGAGTGGTTCTTCTACGAAGTCTGGGCGGGGCTGCCGCAGGCCGTCCGGGACGGACACGCGAGGATCCAACCGTGGCGCCGGCGGCTCAGCGAGGACCCGGAGACCTCCCTGGCCTTTCTCAGGGCGCTCGACGACCTCGCGCGGATGTTCGGCGGCGAGTTGCCCACGCTCGCCGGGTTGAGCGCGCTGAGCGGGTCGGGGCAGCTGCTCGACGTCGGGGGCGGCGCCGGATCACACTCGGCTGCGCTCGTTCACGCGTTCCCCGGATTGAAGGCAACCGTGCTGGACCTTCCCGAGGTGGAAGCCTTGGTCCGCGACCTCCACCCCGAGCTGGGATTTCTCGCAGGGGACCTGGACCAGCCGCGCTTCGGCTGTCCGCCCGGGGGGCGTTGGAATTTCGTGCTGCTCGCCAACATCCTTCACGACCACCCCGCCGAGTCCTGCGCCCGCTACGTGCAGGAGGCCTCCCGCCTGCTCTCACCGGGCGGGACCCTGCTCATCTACGAGTGGGTGATCGACTCCGGTCGGGTGACGCCGCCCGAGGTAGCGCTGTTCACACCGATGATGCTGGTCGAAAACGAGGGAGGGTGGACCTGGAGCGAGGATGAGATTGGCTCCTGGATGAAGGACGCCGGATTGGCGGGAACCGAGCTTCGGCGGGGAGGCGGACCGATAGCGGTGCTCAGCGCGTCCAAGCCCCGTCGCTGACGACGATCTCGGGGACGCCGGCGAAGTACCCGCGCGTCTTGCGCACGGTTGGCGACAGGCTGGCCGTCGCCCTGTTGCGGTGATCTCCGTCGACCAGCTCGGAACCGGGCCGAGCGGACTCGCAATCGTCTTGATCGTCGCCCGGCTGGTTCTCGAACCGAAGCGCCTGCCCGATGTGGGCGCCTCGCTTGGTAAGGGCTTTCGAGGGTTCAGGGAAGCCCTCGAAGGGAAGGACGACGCCGAGCCTGACTCCAAGCACAACGAGTAAATACGCGGTCAGCGGGCAGGCGCTCCGAGCAGCTTGGCGCCAGCCGCCACCCCAAAGTAGGGGAGGATCTCGAAAACCGCTGCAGCTGCGGTGATCCATAGAGGGCTCATCGGGCAGCCCGCAGCTGGTCGGCTATGCGGCGGCCGTCTAGAATCTTGGCTCAGAAACCGCACCGGATGGCCGAAGACCGAAACCTCTCCGCCTCTTACCTCTCGCTCAGGAACGAGGCCGAGCGCCTTGCCGGTGGTCCTGGAGACATCCCGCCACGCGCTGCGGCGTTGCACTCGATCTTCGTCGACTCCGGTGGCAACCATGCCTTCCCGGAGGTCGCGCTGCACGGCGCGTTATGGGCTTTTGGCTTCTATGAGCGACGTGGCGTGGTCAGTCGAATGATCAGTCATCGCTACTTCTACGATCGGGAGGAGCGCGCCCGTCGCGCCTACATGCTGTTCGAGTTCGCCCAGGGCTTCAAGGAGGCAAACCGCTCCGTTTTCATCGACACCTATACGAACTACTTCTTCACCAAAGCTTACGGGGACGAGCCAGGCGCCGAACGGATACTGGCGCCCGAGCTGATCGAGGCACTCGGTCGCGTGCACCAGGCTGCCCGCTCCGGGCGGCGGCTCCGGCGGCGCGAGCGAGCCGATGTGTTTCGGACCTCTCTGCTGTTCGAACAGGAGAACACGGTGGGCCCGAAGGTGCGCGAGGAGGTGGCAAAGTTCGAGTGTCCGGTGCTAACCGCGATCGTGCTCAAGCCTGTGGTGCGATTCGGCTACTTCCCGAGGACCGCCTTCCTTTGGTTCCGCGACTTCGGTGACACAGATGAGCGGATCGAGAAGGCCATCCGGAGCTATGAACTGGCGGAACGCCAGGGCTGGGATCTGGTCAGTGGGACGATCCGTCTACAGGGCGTGCTGCCGCCCCGCTACTTTGCCGACCCGCTCGGCTACGTGGACGAGATGCGCACTGCTTCCGCCGCTCAACAGCACGCCGTCGTGACAGGGGCTGCAGCAGGCAGAGCAGCAGCGACGGTGGGTCGATCTTAAGGCGGGCCGCCTTCGCCGACGAAGAGCGAGGCTTCCGGATGAAGCTGGTACGGGGGCGGGTCCCGCCGGGCGGATCCGGAATTTCTTTGCCGTCCATCGCGCTGTTGAAACGGCGTCAGCGCTCGAAGTCGTTGAACTGGACCGTGACCGCATTCTCGCTCGACGGGTAGTTCGGGAGGCTCACCCTCCGCACCGGTCCGGCGCCCCGCGAGAGCAGCGCGACCGACACCGTCCCTGTGGGCGGTGAGGCGGCGGGGATGAACATGTCCACCCCGCTGAGGAAGGGGAGCGCCAAGAACACGGGAATCGGCGCGCTCAGGTCGGTGACGCCGTCCGAGCCCTGGTCGAAGGCGAACATCCCGATCGTCCGGTTGCTGATCGGGCTGTCGGCGGCGTTGATCAGGTTGGTCCCGTTGACCGCGACGACGTCGTTCTCGGCGCCCTGATCGCCCCAAAATTCCTTGTTCCTGGTGAAGATCAGGTTGAGGTGGTTGGCGCTATGGGAGACCAAAGAGTCGAGCCCCGTGCCGGGCACCTGGGTTAGAAGGCGAATTAGATGGTCGCTGCGGCGGAAGGGCTCATAGAAGAAGTGATGGACCTGTCCGGCCTGCGCGAGGGCAAACTCGTAGCGCTTGCCGCTGTGAAGCCTGACCGGCCCCCACGACCCGTCGCTGGCCAGGGCCGGGGTCGCAACCGGCGATCCGATCCGGCGGCCGCTTGATTTCTTGACTCTCCAGATGGTCAGCGTGGTTCCCGGGTCGACGCCGACGTTCTGCGGGAAGTAGACCGCCCGCCCCGCGACAGTGATTCTGCCGTGTTGGCACAGGATGTCTGTGGTCTTCGGAGAATGACCCGTGAAGAAGTCAAACATCTCGGCAAACGACTCGGCCGATGTCGCTGTCTGCACGTGGGTCTGGTTTGGGATCGTGACGTTCATCGCCCCACCGATCGCTCCGGCCGGGCGTCCCCCTCCCCGCCCACAGGGCCAGGGTGGGCACCCCGCCCGGCGGCGAGGTTGCCTGCGCCCCATCGATGTTCACGTAGTGGGCGACGTTCGCCGCGTGCGCGGCCGAGTCGTTGAGGTAGGTCTGGGAAACGAAGGTGCCGAGCGAATGCCCGAGGAGGTCGACCCGGCTCTTGCCGGTCTGCTGCTCGACCTGGGAGATGAAGCTGTCGAGCCTCGCCTGGACCTGGTCCTGAGACTCGACTGCGAAGGTCGAGTCGTACTCGAAGACCCGCACATAGTCGTCCGGATAGCCGTTCTCGGTAAAGCGCATCTTCTGCGATTCGAACTGAGCTCCCGAACCGAACCCACCGTGGACGAAGATGATCGGGTGGAGCCTGGCTCTCGCCGCCCCCCCGTGGCACGACCACGATCGGTGATGGCAAGAACCTCGATGGGCACTTGCCGTCGGCGCGGCGAACAGCAGCCCCAACAGTCCGAGAATCAAGACGATTCGCCGGAGCGCGGTTGCCAACTTCCTCTCTCTCATTTCCTGCCGAGCCTGCTTGGCATCGGCTCTCGATAGAACGCCATCCTCCGAATGCCCCCCGAAATCGGCCTCCCGAATGGGAACGCTGCCCGAGGCTTACCCGTCATGCGCTAAAACCTAACATCGCCAGGTTGATGGCGTTTCGGGGGGAACAAAGAGCCTGCAACGGGGTTGCGGCGCCCGAATACCTTGCGGCGCCCGTAGAGATCGCCTAGCGAGCCCGCTCCTTCGATGACCTCGAGCTTCGCGACGTCTTCGGGCAGACCGCGGACGATCTCTTCGGCGGCGGCGACGGGTGTGACGGGGTCGAGCTCGCCGACTGAGACGAGCGTCGGAGAGTCGACACGGCCGAGCTGATCGACGATGTCGAGTCGGCGCATGAGCTCCATCCCGTGCGAATTGAGCTCGAGATTCTTTGGTGCGCGAGCCTTGCCGATCGTCCGGAACTCTCGGGAGGCCCTGCCCGTCAGAACCTGATCGCGGCGGTAAGGCTCCCGCGCGGCTTCTTGCAATCACCGAGCGTCGGGCCACCCTCCCGTTCTCGCGACCGCATTCTGGGTCACCCGCGAAGTTGAAGAAGGCGCCTCCATCGAACGCCCCGCTCAGCCTCTGGGGGAACGAAGTGGGCAAGCTTCTCCCGATCGGGGAAGATTCGGTGACCGGACACGGGCAAGCGGAGAGGGTGGAGCGAATAGGCGATGTCGCAAGAGAACGTCGGCTTGGTGAAGGTCCTCCACGATGGCTGGTCGCGGGGAGACTTCAGTGTTGGGACCGATTTCCTTACCGCGGATTTCCGATGGCAACAACACGCAGAGGCCGTAGAGCCGGGGTTGCGCAGCGGCGCGCAGATCGGCGAGACCCTCAGAAACATCTTCGCCGTCTATGAGAACTACCGGATCGAGCCCGACGAATTCATCGACGCGGGCGACAAGGTGGTTGTCGTCGCGCGAATCCGGGCCACCGCAAAGGAGAGCGGAATCAGCGTCGATCAACGGTTCTCCTTCGTTTGGACCGCGTTGGCAGGCAAGTTGGCTCGCATTGAGGTCTTTACAGAGCGAGCCGAAGCCCTCGAAGCTGCCGGACTGGCGGAGTAGGCGCATGCGCTGAAAGCAGCCCGGCCAGGGTCCACACCAGCGGAAGGCCTACGCGACTCGGCGGCGGCGACCCTCCCAGCCGTGCGCCGCGACGACCACGCCGCCAATCAGAACTACGGGAACCAGTGGAGCCAGCGATCGGGCGTGGCGCAGCAGCAGGGCAGCGAGGGCCGCGGCCGCGACGAAGGCGACGATCACCGAGACGCGGCGCACCACCGATGCCTCGCTCTCCCGTCCGGTCTCGGTGTCAACGATCAGCGCCGTCATCGTGCCGGTCAGGTAGGTGGTGTTGACGTCCGCAAGCGAGCGGACAGCCGCACTCTGGGCCCCCATTGCGGTCGCCGAGGAGGCGATCAGCGGATACACCGCGATCGGCCCCGGATGGCCGCCGCTGGCGGCCCAGCCCGCGAAGACCACGAGCTCACCGAGGGCCGCGACCGCGAGCGCGGAGACCACTCCGGGAGACCAGACCCCCCGCCGGCGCGGACCCCTCAGCCTCGCTCCCAGCGCTGCGCCGGCGACGAAACCAAGAAGGGCGGCCAGGGAGTGGAGCGCGTGCGCGTGCGCGCCCCCGCCGATCGCCAGACCGAAGATCACCAGGTTGCCGGACATGTTGGCGGTGAAAACCTGGCCGAGACCCAGCAGGCTGGTCACGTCGACCGCGCCGGCCGCGGCGGCGAGGGAGACCAGGAGCACGTCGTAGCGAAGCTCACCCTCCCGCACCGATGCGCTTGCCCGACTCGAAGACGCCACAAAGTCCGAAGTCTGGTCGGCGGCTCGGATCGATCGGTGGCGGGGCGGATCGGCCCCTCGCGCGGAAGCCTCAACCTCGCGTCCAACAGGATGGTCCTGACCGCAGGACTCGATCCTGTGTTCGGCCAATCTCGAATGACCCCGCCCAACGCTGCGCAGCGGCTCCCGGACACCGCACACCTCCCGGCCCCTGGCGGAACCACGAGATCGCCCACGACTTCCGGCTCGAGGATGTTTGGGTCTGCCCGGCCGCCCTGCCGGACTTCCATTCCGAGCTGCAATTCCGTCCGGCGCCGAACTCTGGCAGGCTGCACCGCATGACAGCGGCAACTTCAACGGCCACGGGCCGTCTGCTCAATCCGGCGACCTACGATGCCGCAGAGTTCGACGATCCGACGCGGCGGCTGTTCCGCACAACAATCGATTGGTTCGAGGCCAAGGGCAAGGTCGCGGTCCTGGCCGAGACGCGCAGCGACGAGTGGTACGGAGACTTCATCGAATTCCTCAAGCGCGAGCGCGCGTTCGCAACCTTGCTCACCCCGGCCCCCGACGCGGGCGGCGACGCCGAGAAGCGTTGGGACACGCGGCGCAACGCCGTCTTCAACGAGATCCTCGGCTTCTACGGGTTGCCCTACTGGTACGCGTGGCAAGTCACGATCCTCGGGCTCGGGCCGATCTGGCAGTCCGACAACCTCGTCGCCCGTCAGCGCGCCGCCCGACTCCTCGACGATGGAGCCGTGTTCGCGTTCGGCCTATCCGAGCGGAAGCACGGCGCCGATATCTACGAGACCGACATGATCCTGACGCCCGATGGCGAGGGGTTCCGCGCCCGCGGCGGCAAGTACTACATCGGCAACGGCAACATCGCCGGGATGGTGTCGGTCTTCGGACGGCTCGCTGATGTCGAGGGACCCGAGGGCTACGTCTTCTTCGCGGTCGACAGCAACCACCCCGCCTACGAGCTGCGCAGGAACGTAGTCCACGCTCAGATGTACGTCAGCGCCTTCGACCTCGAGGACTACCCCGTAGCGCCAGAGGACATCCTGCACCGCGGCCCCGCCGCGTTCGAGGCCGCCCTCAACACGATCAACGTCGGCAAGTTCAATCTCGGCTTCTGCGCGATCGGCATGAGCGAGCACTGCTTCTACGAGACCGTTACCCAGGCCGAGAACCGGGTCCTGTTCGGCAAGCGCGTGACCGAGTTCCCGCAGATTCGGAGGATCCTCACGGAAGCCTACGCACGACTGCTCGCGACGAAGCTCTATGCCGCACGCGCGATCGACTACGTCCGCAGCGCAAGCCTGGAGGACCGCCGCTACCTCCTCTACACGCCGATCAACAAGATGCGCGTGACGACGGAGGGGGAGCGGATCGTCACCCTTCTGGGCGAGGTGATCTCCGCCAAGGGATTCGAGCGTGACTCGTACTTCGAGGCGGCGAAGAACATCATCGGCGGGCTGCCCAAGCTTGAGGGGACGGTCCACGTCAACCTTGCACTGGTCCTCAAGTTCCTGCCCAACTACCTGTTCGGGAACGAGGCCCTGGAACCCGCTCCCGCTCGCTACGACGCTGACGACGACGCATTCCTCTTCGCTCAGGGGCCGACCCGGGGGCTTGGCAAGGTCAAGTTTCCGGACTGGCGCACGGTATTCGACCGGTTCGCGGAAGTCGCGAACGTCGCGCTTTTCCGCGAACAGGCCGAAGCGCTCATCGCGCTCGTTCAGACGGCGCCGTTGACGCCTGAACAGATCGGCGAGGACCTCGACTTCCAGCTTTCGCTTGCGGAACTGTTCACGCTCCTGCCCTACGGGCAGCTGATCCTCGAGCAGGCGGAGCTCTCCGACACGCATCACGACATCGTTGACCTGATCTTCGAGTGGCTCGTCCGTGACTTCACCGCCTACGCAATCGACCTCCACGGCAAGGCGTCGTCGACGGAAGCTCAACAGCGCTGGGCGCTCGACAGCATCCGCAAGCCGGTGATTGATGCGGTTCGCGAGGACCGGGTCTACCCGGAAGTGCGGGCACTCGCCGACGCGTACGTGATGCCGATCTGAGATAACACGGGCGCCATCCCGTGCGGTCTCCTCGACACAGCCCTAAGCTCCGTCAGGCACCGGCGCATGACGTGGTGCTCGCAGACCGCCTCATCGCAGCCGGGCACAGCTACCGCGTCGGGCCCGATTGACGGCTGGCGGGCGCTGGGCTCGACTTCGAGGCGGCCCTGGCTGGCGCAAATCGGGGCGCAAGGAATATCCGAATAGCGCACGTTGCAGGGAGGAGCCGTGGAGCCAGGGCGGTCTCGAAAACCGTTGTGGGCCTTAGGGTCTACCGTGGGTTCGAATCCCACCCCCTCCGCTTTGTAGGGCGAAATCCCTGCAATGAATGGGATTTCGTGCTGGCGAGGTGACCGCCGCGGGTGCCACCTGGTGGCCACCGTCACCGACCCCGACGGCAATGTGCTCGGGCTGCTCCAGAATCGGTGAGTGCCGCCCCCCGCTCCCGCGCTCAGCGTTGTCGCGACGCGGCCGATTGCCGTTCAGCGGTTCACAAGGTGTGTGGGCAGCTCAGCTAGGGGTCGCCACGCCAGCCGAGAGCGTCACGATGGTCTCGCGGCAGCTTGCTCACCACCAGGTCATATGAGTCCTCGATCATGTTGAGAATGGCGTCGTCGGGTAACGAGCCATCGATGATCACTGTGTTCCAGTGGCGCTTATTGAGGTGATATCCGGGAAGGACTGCCGGGTGCGTCAGGCGCAGTTCCTGGGCGAGGTCGGGCTCGCACTTGAGGCTGACCCGAAGCGAGTCGGCGCCGAGTTGGGACAGGGCAAACATCTTTCCGTCGACCTTGAACACCGAGGTCTCGGGCCCGAACGGAAATGTTTCCTCGGCTCCGCTAAACGACAGGCAGTGATCGCGAAGCTCAGGGGGATTCATCGCCCCGGTGTTGACTGCCGTTGCTCGACGGGCTGGGGATAGATGCGCCGATAGATTGAATTCTAGGCCCGACGCCGACCAAGCAATTGTGCCGCCAGCAGCGAACTTCGCGCATTCTGTCGCGCACCCGGTCGGTAACCGTGTGAATCCCTTTCGTGGAGCCCAATTAGCGTTCCAGTGACTCGGTCTCGAAAACCGTTGGGCGTCGTAAGGCGCCTCGTGGGTTCGAATCCCACCCTCCGCAGATAACGGTGGCGAGGCGCCCCCGGCTGAAGCGCGCTGGGATGGTCGAAGGAGGCCCGGGAAAGGCCACCGGGACTATGAACGGGAGCCGGGAGCGGACCCGGCCGCCGCGAAGTAGGCACTGATCACCCCGGAGAAGAGGATCACGAACCCCACCACCGCCATCGCAGCGACAGCGAGCGAGGGCGTTTGTGAGCACAACGTTCCCAAGGGGATCAAGGCGGCCCCGGCAACCGCGAGGGCCAGATATGCGGCGAGTCGCCTTCGCCACGGACCGCCGAAGACGGTTAGCACCAGGAGCGCGATCGAGCCGAAGGCCGCGAACAGGGTCGTATCCGGGTCCCCAATCACCTGGTCGGCGAAGGCAAAGACGGCGGGCATCACAATTGCCGCCCGCGCGGCGCGCTTGAGGAAGAAAAGCCCGGGATCGTCGATCTTCAGCCGAAGGCGCCTCATTTCGGAGCCGGTCTCGCTCGCGGATGACATCGCCCTGCTAGGGATGCGCGCGGGCGACGAACACGTACCAGACCAGTACCAGGATCAAGATCACTAGTGGGAAGACGGTCGAGAAGACCCCAGAGAAATGGGTGTACCCCGCGGCGGCGATCAGCTGAGGAATGGCGTCCATCCGTTCCGGCTCCTTCTCATGGGCTTTGCGGGATCGAGCCGATCCCGGGTCGTCTCTTCGCTGGGGCGCGCGGCTCCAGCCAGCGGTAGGTGATCACGACCAACGCGATCGCAAAGGAAAGCGACCCGGGCACCCACATCACCCCAGCGGCGAGCTGCTGGTCGACGAGCGCGGAGATGCCGCCCGGGCGTGTGGCCTGATCCGAGTAGGCGGAGTAGATCGGCGACTGGGCCAGCGCCAGGACTACTGCGAGCACCCAGCCGGCGATCATCGTCGTGCCCAGATAGATGAGCTTGCCGGCCTCACTGAGCGGCGAGCGCCAGGGCGGCGAGTCGACGACGCGAGTCCAGAACAGCAGGGCAGTGGAGAAGAAAAGCGCGTGTTCGAGCGCGTGGATCGCCGAGTAGCGGAGCGCCGCGTCGTAGAGCCCCGGTAGGTGCCAGGCAAGAAACGTCAGGTTGAAGATCATCCAGGACGGCAGCGGCTCGGCGACGAACCGGGCGGCGCGCCTCAGGGCGCCCAGCCGCCGATCCTGAGCAAGGGCGCGGGCGAGCGGGCGCCGCCACTCGAGCGGCAACCCGCGCCACATCCGGTTCCATGGCCGCGCCAGCGCCAGCAGCGGCGGCGCCACCGCGATCAGCAGCACGTGCTGAACCATGTGGACCCAGAAGAGGCTGTCGGCGAAGCCGTCGATCGGCGAGCCGAGTGCGGCGACGATCGCGACCAGCCCGAACGCGAACGAGGCGAGCCTCCAGCGGTCGACGTTGCCGTGGGTCCGCGCCGTGGCGTGGCGACCACCGAGCCAGTACAGCGTCGCGGCGCAGATCACCCAGGCCATTGCAGGACCGCCGGTCCAGTCGAGGAGCGCAGTGATCCCGACCATCAGCCGCTCAAACCAGGTAGAGGATCACGTAGGCCAGCACTCCGAGGCCGGCCAGCAGGCTCCAGTAGAAGGAGGCGGGTCCAAACCCCGTCGGCATCTGCGGGTCGGGGTCGTGCCGGTGGCGCACCCCCGCGGCGAAGATCGTCTCCACCTGGTAGAGGGAGAGAAGCGCCACCACCGTGTAGAGCGCGGTCCAGCCGATGAAGACGCTGGCGTAGCCGCCGGTTTGCGGACCGAAGGGGATGTGCGCGTACTCGAAGCCCTGCGCGACGCAGGCGGCGATGCCGAGCACGACGGCGATCCCGGCCGCAGCGACCCAAGAACGCTTGGCCTTGGCGGCCCGGTCGGCGTAGCCGAAGGAGGCGGCGCTCAGGACCAGCGTCACGACGATAAAGATTCCATAGCTCTGTGGCGGGTCGGCCCCGTGCGGGCGCCAGAGGTCGTGGTTGTTGAGCGAGCGCAGGTAGAAGTAGGCAAAGACGAAGCCGAGGAAGAACATGATCGTGGCACTGGCGACCAGCCGGAATCCGACCCGGTCGATCCGCTCGTGCTGCTCCGGCGTCTCGGCGTAGGGGTCGCTGTCTGTCTGGGTGACGTCTTCCATGGCTATCCGGGCGCGGCCGCCGGCGCCTCGGGGGCCGCAGGTGGAAGCGACGCGGGGACGCCATAGTCGTAGAGCTCGGAGTCGATCACCGGCGGGCGGTCGAAGTTGTGGACCGGAACCGGGGTCGGGGTCTGCCACTCCAGCGACTTCGACTCCCAGGGGTTCGCCGGTGCCTTCTTGCGGACGAGGAGCAGCGAGTAGACGACGTTATAGAGGAAGACCAGCATCGAGGCGCCGAGGACAAAGGCCGAGATCGAGACCCAGTCGTTGAGGGTCTGCAGGTGCGGCGCGTAGGTGACGACGCGGCGCGGCATCCCCATCAGGCCAAGGGCGAAGAGCGGCGCGAAGGTCGAGTTGAAAGCGATGAACATGATCCAGAAGTGGATCTTCCCGAGCTTCTCGTTCAGCTCCAGGCCGAACATCTTCGGCACCCAGTAGTAGATCGCGGCGAAAAAGGCGAAGACCAGCCCGCCCATGATCGTGTAGTGGAAGTGGGCCATGACAAAGAAGCTCCCGTGCGAGGCCACGTCGCTGGGCACGTCGGAGAGGAAGACCCCCGTCGCCCCGCCGATGAAGAAGTTGAAGAACCAGGCCAGGCAGAACAGCATCGGCACCGTGTAGCGGATCTTCGCCCTCCACAGGGTTCCCATCCCGCAGAGGAAGATCAACCCGGTCGGGATAGAGATCAGCTCGGTCGAGAACATGTAGAAGGGCCGTAGGGTCGAGTTCAGCCCGCTGACGAAGAGGTGGTGTTGCCAGACGAAGAAGCTGAGCAGGGTCACCCCCAGCAGGCCGGCGACGGCGAGCCGGTAGCCCCATACGGGCTTGCGGGCGAAGACGGGCAGCAGCTCGAGGATGATCCCCATCCCGGGCAGGGCGAGGACGTAGACCTCGGGGTGGCCGAAGAACCAGAACAGGTTCTCGAACAGGTAAGGGCTGCCGCCGGCGCTGGAGAGGAAGAACCCGGTCTGGGCGCCGCGGTCGAACGCCACCATCAGCAGCGCCGCGATCAGCACCGGCGCCGCCAGGACCATCAGGACCGAGGTGCTGAGCGCGCCCCAGCAGAACAACGGCAGCTTGCTCCAGGTTATCCCCGGCATCCGCATCGTCACGATCGTGGCGATCATGTTCAGCCCCAGCAGGGTCATCGAGATCCCGACCAGCGCAAAGAAGAAGATGTAGGCGTCGAAGCCCCAGTTGGCCTGGTCGTTGAGCGGCGCGTACCCGGTCCAGCCGGTGGGGAAGCCGCCGAAGAAGATCGTCGTGACGAAGATCGTCCCGGCCGCCATCAGCAGCCAGAAGGTGAGGGACTCGACCCGCGGGAAGGCCATCCTCCTCGCGCCGATCATCAGCGGCACGAAGTAGTTGGCGAACGGGCCCATCACGCCCGAGGTCATGATCCCCATCATCATCGCCCCGTGCAGGCCGACCAGGGTCAGGTAGTTGCCGGCCCCGAAGATCTGCGGTGAGGGCTGCAGCAGCTCGGCCCGGATCAGCATTGCGTTCAACCCGCCGATGAAGAAGAAGAGGCCGATCCCGCAGAGGTACTGGATGCCGACGACCTTGTGGTCGGTGCAGAGGCCGAAATAGCGGCCTATCCCACCCGCCTCGTTTTCCATGTGGGAGCGCTCCTTGCCTAACATTCTCGAGATCGGGTACTTGGCGAACCCGAGACCGACGAGGAAGCCGACGGTGAAAAACAGATAACCGAGGATCAGCGCCACATCGTTCTGGTTGGTGTCGTCGATATAGGCGAGGCTGTTGGCGTGGATCTGGTGGCCTAGCCACCAGCCGAAGTAGAAGCCGGCGACCCCGAGCACGATCCCGGCCAGCACGTTGAAGCCGACCAGTCGCCGCCAAAGGGGTGGCGTCGTGGCTTCGCTCATCCAGCTCTCTTCTGGGGATCTGGGAAGTAATGGGTCGCATACGGAGGCAGGTGCTTGCCGATCGGTGCGAACCTAGCCTGCTGGGCGCGGATCCAGGTGGCGAAGGCCCCTGCGCTGACCACCTCGCCGTGGTCGAACATGTAGCCGTGCCAGAGGCCGCAGAGCTCACTGCAGCGGAGGTCGAAGACCTGCTTTTTGGTCGGCTTCACGTAGGCGACGTTGTCGACGCCCGGGTTGGCATCCGCCTTGACCCCCAGCTTCGGCGCCCAGAAGGAGTGGATCACGTCGAGCGAGGTGACGTGCAGCGCGACCTCACGGCCCACAGGCAGCTCCAGGTGCGGGGTCTCGACCCCGCCATAGGTCGGGTAGCGGTAGGTGAACTCCCACTGCTGACCGATCACCTGCACGGGCATCGAACCGCCGTCCGGTTTGAAGGCCGGGAGCGGACCCTGACCACCGCCGGCGCCGGCGGTCGTGAGCTCGACCGTGCCGAAGACGGCAAGGAAGAGGACGATGGCCGTGGTGACGGCCAGCCAGGGGATCTGCACGCGGGAGTCGCCTCGATCGGCGAGGCCTTCCGCATCTTCGGCACCACGCCGTCGGAAGACGACCAGCGCGTAGGCGAAGTAGACAATCATCAGCGCCGCGATCGGGGTGACGACGCCGAGCAGGACGGTGTTGTCGTGGACTTGGCCCGAGGAGGCGTTCGAGCCGTTGTAGGGGGGCAGGTTGGGGGCGATCACCGCGACGACGACCGGCGTCGCGATCGCCGAGAGGATGAGCCAGCCGATCGCGATCCGGGCCAGGTGGTTGGGCTCTTTGCGGGGCTCCATCAGCGCTCGCCCTCAAACCACATGCAGGAACCCGTCCATGTAACCGATCGTCTGCATCGGCCCGCCGAAGCCGGCAAGGAATCCCGCAGCGCAGGGCACGAAGCACTGCCAGCGGTAGCGTCCCGGCGCCCCCGTGCGGAAGGTGAAGGTGATCGTCCTGTGGTCCTGCGAGGTGTTGCAGGGTCCGTCGTCGCAAGGGTTCTTGGCGGCGTCCGGTACTCCCGGAAGCGGCACGAGCAGCCCCAGCTGAGGGACGGCGAAGGTGTGCGAGGCGTCATCGGGGTTGATCGCCTTCATCGTCTTCCCGTCAACCTTCATCGTTCCACCGATCGTCCCCTGGACCTGGGCGAGAAACGGGTTGCGGAGCCCGCTGTTGCCGTCGTACTGGTAGACGGTGACGTGGACAAGGGAGTGGGCCGGAAGGTCGAAGTTAGTGCTGTGGACCCAGTCGCCGTTCTCGTTCTTGACGAGATAGGAGACCCATGACTTGTTGGCGCCCTGGGGGCCGACCGCGGCCTCGGTCTTCAGGGTCAGGTTGACCCCGTGCGGTCCCGACTGCTGGGCCGAGACCGGGGGCGGCGACTCGACCAGACCGGCGACATAGAAGCCAATCAGGACGGCCGCGATCGCCACCACAGCGAGGATCGCGACGATCCTCCCCGCCATCGGGCCTATTCATCCGCTGATCGCCCCCTCTCCAATGCTGCGGCTCGGCTGTACGGTCCCAATTCCGCTCTCCCCCCCGAGCGAGCATCACCTCGGAATCCCAGCAACTGCGGAGCATGTGCACCTGGCGCTTCCTCCGGCGCCCCACCCAAGCCGGCGGATCTAGCCGGCGAATCCGCTGCCACCCTATTTCAGGGTCTCGGCCGCAATCAAGTGCGCGAGACCACATGGAGAGGACGCGGTCGACCGCCATCGCGACGAACAGCAGCGCAAGGTAGGCGAGCGAGTACAGATAGAGCCGCAGCGGCGCCCCGCCGGGTCGGCTTCGCCCGGAGGGCGCGCGGCAAGGCGGACGAAGGCGCCTCCGAGCACGAGCGCGGCGAGCAGGTAGAGGGGCGCCGAAGAGGCCGGTCGCAACCGGCAGCAGGGTGACCGCGACGAGGATCACGGAGTAGATGAGGATCTGGCGCCTGGTCTCATCCTCGCCGCGGACGACCGGCAGCATCGGCATCCCGGTGCGCGCGTAGTCGTCTTTGATCAGCAGCGAGAGCGCCCAGAAGTGGGGCGGGGTCCAGAGGAAGACGATCGCGAAGGGCCAAAGCGCCTCCGCCGTCAGCCCTCCCGTCGCCGCTGCCCAGCCGACCAGCGGCGGGACCGCGCCGGCGGCGCCGCCGATGACGATGTTCTGCGGGGTCAGCGGCTTCAGCCAGAGCGTGTAGACGAAGACGTAGCCGAGCAGGCCCGCCATCGCCAGGGCTGGCGGCGGCGGGGTTTACCGTCATCCAGAGCTGGGCGAAGGCGAGCGCGCCGAGGACGATGCCGAATATCAGGCCGTGGATCGGCTCGATCCGGCCGCTGACCAGCGGCCGCGAGCGGGTCCGCGCCATGCGGGCGTCGCGCTCGCGATCAAGGTAGTGGTTGATCGCGCCGGCGCCGCCGGCGGCGAGGTAGCCGCCGAGCATCGTCCAGCAGGATCGTCGACAAGCGGCGGGCCGGAGGGATCGGCGACGAACATCGTCGCCACCGTGGTCAGCAGCAGCAGCGAGATGATCCGCGGCTTGGTCAGGGTGATGTAGTCGCGGAGGTCGCCACGCCCGTGCGCGCGGCTGACGGCTCCGACCGCTGCCCCACCTGCTGTCGGAGTTCCCGCCGGCGCAGCGCCAAGGGGCATCCATGCGAGCAGGCTATCCCCCCGGAGGGCGGGCGTCGAGTAATCGACCTCGCGTCGCCCAACCTCTTCCCGATTCTCAACAACTTCCAATCGAGCTTCTTGGTTCCACTGAGGCACAGTGTGGATAGAGGCAAACTTCGCGCACAAAGGGCGAGGTCAACTCTGTCGTGCATGACGACCGCCACTCGCTACCCTTCCTCCATTCCTGCTGTCAATCGGGCGACTCGCTCGAACTCAAAGTGGCGACGTGTTCTGGATGCTGCCCCGGCGGATGACCGATCCCGTTCGGACTGAGGAGCGAGAGCAACGGCCGCAGCCTCTGAGAGAGATCGTTGTCCGCGGCATCGGCTGGACTCAGCAGGGCGTCTACGTCGCAGTCGGGGTGATGCTCGCGGTCGCGGCCGTCCTGGTCCTGGCCGGGACGATCAGCGGCCTGATCGACGGCGTCAACGACGGCGACAGTGCGGTCCTGACGGGACTCCTGGTTCTCGATCGGATCCTGCTGCTGCTGATCATCGCCGAGCTCCTGCATACCCTGCGCTTCGTCGTCGGGCACGGCGAGATCTACGCTGAGCCGTTCCTGTTGATCGGGCTGATCGCGGTGGTGCGGCGCGTCGTCATCGTCACCGCCAACGTCGAGCAGCTTCCCTACGGGACCCGGCTGGAAGACTTCCTCCTCGAGCTCGGGGTGCTGGCCGCCCTCGCCCTCGCCTTCGCGGTAGCGATCTACATGCTTCGGCGCAGCGCTTCGCAAGCTGAGCCGCCGCCAATTCACTCCCCGGACTGACGGCGGGAGCCCAAGCAATGGGCGGGGGGCGTCGAGTCGCCGCAGCGCCTTCAGGTTTTGCCGATTCTTAGGGCTCTCTAATCAAATCTTTGGACTTAATTCAGCCACGCTGCGAATAGTGCTCGACCAAGTCCAACCAGAGATAGCGAGGTAACAAGATGTCACTGACAAACGATCCTAATCCTGAATGCGGCCGCGGCGGCGATACTGGTGGTGTTGCTCGGCTCGGACGATGCGGCTCCCGTTCCGCCTCGAGCCCCCGATCGCGAAGGCCGAGCGGCAGCTGCTCCGGCGCCGGCCCGAGAGGGCTCCGACCGGCGCCTCCGACGGAGACGGCCGGCGTCTCGCCGAGCGCCCCAACCTGGGCGAGCCCGCCTACTCCACCGAGTAGCGCGAGATGCGGCGCCGCAGGGAGCCGCGGCCGCTGTGATCGGCGTGGTGGCGCTCACTGGCGGGCCGCGTCCGACGCCCGCCGGACGGCGACTGCGGTCTGCGGCCCGCGCAGCAACTCGACCAGCCGGCCCCTGGGGTCGACGATCGCGGTCTCGGGCAGCCCCGCCAGGCCATAGCGACCGCCGACAACTCCGCTCGGAATCCCGGAGATTCGGGTAGGTGAGATGGAACTTGCGAATGAAGTCCCGGGCGCTGCCGAGGCCGTCGGTGTAGTTGACCCCGATCACCCGGGCTCGCCCGTGCAGGGAGAGTGCGAGACGCTCGAGCTCGGGAGCCTCCTGGCGGCAGGGTCCACACCAGCCGGCCCAGAAGTTGATCGCGGCCGGCTTCCCGCGCAGATCAGCCAGTGAGACACGCGGGGCCACGAAGCACATCCGTGGGCAACATCGGGGCCGGCCCCAAGTCGGTCCCGTTCGAGCTGGTGGTTGCGACCTCGATAGCAATCAATGCCGCAATCGCACCGAAGAGAACCGCCGGTACGACTAACCGGCGCATCGCCTACTGCGAGGCAAGGATCGGGACATCGTGAACGATTTGTGCCGGCTTGAAATTTGCCGGGTAGAGAGTCGTCACCCTTCCGCTCGCATCGATCCCGTAGATCAGCGCCGAGTGCTCCACCAGATCGCGCCCGCTCTTGGCCGGCTTGGCGACGATGTTCCAGTTCTTCCACACCTGGCCAAGCTGCCTGCGTGAGCCGAGCAGATAGTCCATCCGCCCGGTCATCTCGTGCGCCCGCAGGAAGGCCGCGACGGTCTTCTGCGTATCGCCGCGGGGATCGGTCGACACAGCGATGATCTGCAGCTGATTTGCCTTGGCGCCGAGCTCGGCTTGTGCGGTGCGCAGGTGGCTGACGATCAGCGGGCAGACGTCAGGGCAGTGGGTGTAGATAAACGTCACCAAGACCGCCTTGCCCTTGGATTGGGCGAGGTTGACCGACTGGCCCAGCGAATCTTGCAATATAAGCGGCGGCGCCTGCTTCGGTGGAGTTGCCGCGGTGCCAGCGAACTGCGAGCTATCGCTCTTTGCCTGTCCTTTGGGTACCCCCGTGGTGCTGGTTGAGGAAGAGGAACCGCAGCCTGCGAGCAGAGCGGCGGCAAGGAGCCCGACAAGCGGGATACGAAATCGCAAACGCAAGCGACGCGGGGTCCCGTGGCGGCCTCGTTGGAATCGGGTCATCTTTTGCCTCCGCCTCCACACGTTACGGGGAGCTCGACGGCGGCGTTCAAGTGGACACTGCCTCGCCTTGCCGTGAATGACCGGTACAGCGGCAGTCCCGCCCCTCAGAATGATTGCTGAATGATGGTTGGCGGCGGTCCCACAACGACCGCCGAAACGCGAAGAACCCCAGCATTTGTGCGGGTTCCTCTATGGCGGGGTTCAACCCTGCTCTTTCTCGTCAGCATGGGAGCGTTGTGGGAAGCGTGACGTTTCCAACGTTTCCGGCTGCGTAGGGCCGTTGAAGTTCCCCGGCCGCCGCCCTGGCAAGGACTACCGCGAGACGATGGGCGCTGAGCAAGTTCACGGCGAAGGCGGAAGTGTCGCTTTGCATGGAAAGCGGTACCGGAGGCCTACCGCGGCTCGGTGAGTAGCGGAGCTCTCGCCACCGCTTACCGGAACAGGTCCGACATCCAGATCTGAAGTTCCTCCCCGAGCGCTGCCAAGTCGGGGTCGGCCTCGGAGTCGAGGGCATCGGAGGCCAGCTGGCGTGCCGCGTAGACCGCACCGATGAAGGCCGTCAACGGAAGTGACCGACCGTCCGATGAGACGCGATCGCTGAGCTCGCGGAAGTAGGCCGCGAACAGGTTGAGCGCGTTGCGGCGTCGTTCCCGGGCCGGCGGTCCAAGCGCATCGATCTCGACCTGGTAGGCGCGCGCAACCACGAGGTCACTCTCGAGCGTTCCCAGGTACGCCCCGACAATCTCATTTACCAGGTTTGCCCGTTCCTTACCCGTCTCCTCGATCGCCGCCATTTGTGTCAGCAGCACCTCGATGAAGCGGTCATAGCCGGCGAAGATGCAGGCCCCCTTGTTTTCGAAGCACGCGTAGAAAGCGGCGAGCGAGACGCCGGCGCGGCTCGCGATCTCACCGGGGCCGAAACCGCGATAGCCGTGCGCTGCGAGCAGCTCCGTGACGGCGATGAGCAGCCGATCGCGCTGCGCACTCTGCACCTGCTCTCGCGTGAGCTTGTGACGACCCCGTGGCAATGCGGCAGGCGGCGTGAAGAAGACCCCGTCGGTCACGCAGGCGATCGGCGCTTCGGCGAGCTGCGGTTCGGACATGCCCCGAACCTAGTGAGCGACCACGGGGTTGATGGTGGGGGGGTGGCGCTTTGACATCAGTGTAAGGTAGATTACGCTAGTCTCTCGGTTGGAGGGTAAAGGCACCTAGGAGAGGGCGCGCGGATGTCCCTATGACAGGCCGCCTGAACGAGGAGAGAGCGAGAACCATGCTGTCGATGATGTTGAACCCGCAGAGCGAGAGCGCCCGCGGGTGCGAGCGCAAGGTGGGGCGGGTTCCGATGAGGAGTCTGCTGGCGGGCGCTGGAGCGATAGCCATTTGGCTCGCCTGCGCGCCTGCAGCCAGCGCTGCGTCCTGTCCCCAGGTTGTCAAACCCGCGAACTTCGCAAGCAAAGCCCAGCTGCGAACGATGACCGCGAGGTTCAACGGCTTCGGTCCCCGCGTGCTGGGCAGCTCGGCCCACAACAAGGCGATCGATTGGCTGGAGGACAAGGCCCGCGGGATCGGACTCAGGGTCCACTCGGAATCATTTCGGCCCTACACCTGGCTGCCTCGTACGCATTTCAAGCACAGACCCGGTCTCGACATCGGCGCCGCGGGGGGGCTCAGCGTCACCAAACCCGATGGGTCGAGGGTGAATGTCCCCGACGCGGGAGCCGTTCACTGGTCCAAACCGACCTCAAGGAAGGGCGGGGCCAAGGGCAAGCTCGTCTACCTTCCGGCCGATCAGCCGATCACCGCTGAGAACTCTGCCGGCAAGGTTGTCATCCGCGACTTCCAGATCGGTTCGCTTCCCTTCGGCGCTGTAGGTCCGCTCCTCGGGCTTTACTTGACGCCCGACCTCGAGGGCTACACCGACTACACCCGGCCCTACCTCAGCCCGAATGCCCACACCGACCTGATGGACGCGAGCCTGGCCGGGGCGGCGGGGGTCATCTATACCTTCGACCTGCCGGGCAAGCAGGTTCGCGGTTACTACGACCCGCACGTGGGGACGCTCTACAGGGTGCCGGCGGTCTTCGTCGGCAGCGCCGAGGCCACCCGGCTCAAGGCTCTCGCGGCACAGGGCAGCTCCGCCCGCGTGACGGTCCGTGCCAAGGTCGCTCGCAAGAGGACCCGGAACCTGATCGCCAGGCTGCCCGGACAAAGCTCGCAGAAGATCGTCCTCGTGGCCAACACCGACGGTAACTCGTGGGTCCAGGAAGACGGCGTGATCGGCATGCTGGCGATCGCTCGCTACTACGCCAACCTGCCGAAGGCCTGCCACCCGCGCACCCTGGAGTTGGTGTTCTCAAGCGCTCACGACGGGTACCGCAATGACGGCCTGGATCATTACCACCTGGACAAGAAGAAGACTGCGTTTGCGTTTGCGATCGAGCACCTCGGTACCCGCGAGATCCTGCCGACCGGCGACGGCGCCGCCAGGCATCTGGAATTCACCGGCCTCGCCGACCCGGCTCTGTTTGCCGCGGGCGACAGCGATGTCCTGCGCCAGGCGGCGGTTGCGGCTACCAAGAGGCGAAACCTCCCCCGGACCGCGGTCCTGAAGGGACTCGGGGTTCCCAACCCGAACCAAGCGCCACCAATCTGCTCGATGGGCGGCCTCGGCAACGCATTTCACCCGAAGCTGGTCCCGACGCTGGCGATGATTTCGGGGCCTTGGTCTCTCTATGACCCGGTGTTCGGACGAAAGGCGATCGATTTCGGCCAGATGCGCTCTCAGGTGCTTGCCGCCGGCGATTCCATCCTCGCCCTCGACGGCCTCCCCCGCGCGCAGATCGCCGGCGAGTACCCCGCGTTGCAGGCGGAGCTGGATGCGGGGACGAAGACCGCCTGCCCGACCGAGACATTTCCGCAGTTCGCGCCCGGTCCCGGCCAGTGAACGTCGAATCAATGAGCCCGCGACGCCTCAACGTCGTGGTCGCGGGCGTGCTGGTGATCGGCCTGCTGTCGGCGCTCTTCGGCGCCGTCGGCGGGCCCGATAGCGCAGAGGCGGGGGTCGCCGTCAAGCAACCGCCCCAGCCGAAGTCCGGCCCGGGTGGAAGCAACTACACCCACCACTACCGCGTCCATGCCGGTGGTAGCGGCAGCGATGCTTGGTACGTGTTTGAGCCGACGAAGCCGCGGCCGAAGAAGGTGCCTGTGGCAGTCATCATGCACGGCTACGGGGAGTACTCCGGCTACGCCACGATGTCCGCCCTTATCCGAGACACGGTTCGCAAGGGGACCATCGCCATCTACCCGCGCTGGCAGACTGCCATCGCCACGCCCTGTCCGGGGCCCTACTTGATCCAGCCGTGCATCGACTCGGCGGTCAATGGCATCAAGGGCGCCCTCGCCTACCTGCGGGAGGACCCGTCCCGAGTACAGCCGCAACTTGGGAAGGCGAGCTATTTCGGCTTCTCCTTCGGCGGCATCGTCACGGCGAACATGGCCAACCGCTACCGCGAGCTCGGTTTGCCGAGACCACGGGCGATCTTCCTCGACGACCCGCATGACGGCGCGCTCACGGGGTTCGGCGAGCCGGCGCTCGACGACTCGCTTGCTGGCATCCCATCCTCGACGCTCGTGGAGTGCCACGCAGGCGCCGAAGGCGTCTTCAGCGAGCCCAGCCAGGGCGGAGTGGCGGGCAGCTGCAATGCCGTCTTCCCGAAGCTGACCTCCGTCCCGCGAAAGAACAAGAACATCGTACTCACCCACACCGACAACCACGGCACCCCAGCATTAGCTGCCATCCACGGTGTATGCGCCGCCGGCTCACAGCCGGGCTTTAGCTACGGCCCCCCCAACGCCTACGACTGGAATTTCTGCTGGAAGGTCTGGGACGCGCTGCGCAGCTGCGCATTGCGCGGCAAGTACTGCCGCTACGCGCTCGGCAATACCAGGGAGCACCGCTTCCTTGGCAGGTGGAGCGACGGCGTCCCGGTTAAGCCGTTGAAGATCCAGGATTCAGCACCGATCCGGCCGTTCCACGCGGGGAGAGCCGCTTTGGATGCAGGTGGTTGAGAGAGCGGCAACACCCAGGATTTCCGAGTTCCGCCGCCGCTTGATCCGCGCCACGCAGGCGCTGACCAGCCCGCTTCTGCCTGACGATTACGTCGCGCTGATCAACCCGCTGTGGTCGACGCGCGGGCTGCGCGGGAGATCGTTCGCGTTGAGCCAGAAGCTCCTCTTCATGAGCGCCGGCGCCGGCCAGTGTTGCGCGCCCGTTCGTCATCCGGTGGGCCATCCCAGCATCACCGTGACACTCGATCGCCACGGGCACCTCATGCCTGGAAACGAAAAGGAAGCCGCGGAGATGCTGGCCGCCTATCTGTGACCCTTCGAGGCGTGAGGAGGCCATTGCCGTCGCTACTCTGGATCGATGACGGTCGACGATCCGACCGACGGAACGCTTCTGAGCTGGGACGAGGTAAAGGACCGATGCCAGTGGGACACCCTGCTGATCGGCAACGGAATGAGCGTGAACGTCTGGCGGGGATTCGCCTTCGCCTCCCCATACGAGGAGGCGGAGCGCGGCACCAAGTTCGGCGGCCTTAGCGACGAGGACAAGCGGCCCTTCAAGGCCCTTGTGGACACTCACAATTTCGAACTGGTTCTTGCCAAGCTCCGAGATGCGATCAGGCTTGCAGAGCTCCTGGAGCAAGACCCGACGTAAGACCCGGCGTCGTACCACGAGCGTTATCGCAGCATCCAGGCAGCCCTGGGCGCAGCCGTCCGCTCTGGTGGCATCGCCCCTCGATCCTGCCCACTCGCTATTCCCCCTCCGCGTCGACGGCGTTTCCGCGGCGTCCACGCTCGTGCTCGGCGCGAGCTCAAACGTGAGAGCTTTCTCATGAGTCTCTTATCGGTGGCTTAACCGCGACTCCTAGGTTTGGCGGGCGAGCCATGGATTCGATCGACAAACCACGGCCCCAATCGCGTCGGCCCGACGCTCTCATCTTGTCCCGCGACCAGGGTCTTCGCAGGGTTTCTGCGCTCTCGAAGGGCCTGATCGTGATGGCAATTTCAGCCGTTGCGGCGATCGCCGGAATGATCTCCCACGCGGCCAACCCGAGCTCTTCGACCGCGCTGGCAAAGGCGCCCAGCGGCGCCACATCGCCCTCGAACGGCAAGATCCCGCCGAGGGCCGGCCTCCCGGCTCCCTCGGCAGGACTTGACGGCTCTGCGAGCGCGGCCCTGGCGCCGCCGCCGGCGCCGCCGGTTCCGACGGCAGCCCCCCCGGTTGCCGTCTCCAGCGGTTCGTAGCGGTGATCGCCAAAGCGTCTTTCAGGGCTCTCGGAACCGGCGCTGAGCTCGTCCTGTCCGGCCCCGGTCAACTAGGTCCGTCGCGGAGGATCCTCGAGGACGAGTTGGATCGGATCGATCGCGCCTGCAGCCGCTTCCGCGAGGACTCCGAGTTGAGCCGGCTGAACCGGGCCAAGGGCAGGGCGATCGCGGTCAGCGATCTGTTCGCGACCGCGGTCGGCGCGGCGCTGCGTGCCGCCCGGCTCACCGACGGCGCCGTGGACCCGACCGTAGGGGCGGCACTGCTGGCAATCGGGTATGACCGCGATTTCGACGCCGTGCGAGACGGCACGTCGATTCAGGCCTCTGGTGCGGTCGTGCCCGGCTGGCGCGTAGTCGAGGTCGACAAAGCAGCGGGCACGGTGCGGATCCCGAGCGGAGTCGTCCTCGACCTCGGCGCGACGGCAAAGGCGCTCGCCGCCGATCGCGCCGCCACCCGGATACACGAAGACCTCGGGTGCGGGGTCCTTGTCAACCTCGGCGGCGATATCTCGACGGCCGGGGAGGCGCCGCTGGGCGGCTGGAGGGTCGGGGTCTGCGACGACGGCGCCGCCGATCCCAAATCCGTCGACGGCCAGACGGTGAGCATCAGCTGTGGTGCCCTGGCAACTTCGAGTACGCAGGTCAGGCGCTGGGCTGGGCCCGACGGCGAGGAGCGACACCACATAATCGACCCTCGGCTCGGCCGCAGCGCCGGCGCCGGGTGGCGCACCGCGAGCGTTGCCGCGGCCTCCTGTGTGGATGCCAACACCGCGAGTACCGCGACTATCGTGCGCCCCGAGACCGCGCCGGGCTGGCTCGGGTCCCGCCGGCTCCCGGCCCGCCTCGTCGGTACCTCGGGTGAGGTGAGGCTGATCGCCGGGTGGCCCGCCGGAGACGGGGCGAGCGATTCCCTGTGAGCTCCCTGGTTCTCGCAGTCACCCCGAGCTCGTACTGGTTCCTGACCCGGGGTGCCGGAGCGATCACGCTGGTCCTTCTCAGCACGACGATGGTGCTCGGCATCCTCGACGTCAAGCGCATCCGCAGCGAGCGCTGGCCGAGGTTCGTGATCGACCGCCTGCACCGAAACGTCTCCCTGCTGGCGCTTGTCGTACTGATCCTCCACATCGTCACGACGCTCGCCGACGGCTTCGCCCCGATCGCGATTAAGGACTCGATCGTCCCCTTCGCCTCTGCGTACCGACCACTGTGGCTCGGACTCGGTGCGATCGCGTTCGACCTGCTGCTGGCGGTGACGGTCACCAGCATCGTCCGAGCCCGCCTCGGTCATCGAGCCTGGCGGGCCGTCCACTGGGCCGCCTACGCGTGCTGGCCACTGGCAATAGTCCACGGCATCGGCACCGGAAGCGACGGATCCCATCTCTGGATGCTGGCCCTGACCGCCGCCTGCGTCGGCGCCGTTCTGGGCGCCGCCGCCTGGCGGACCGCCTCCGCCAGCGGCATCGAGGACCGCCACCGCAGCGTGGCTCTGTTGACGATTGCCGCGGCCCCGGTCGCCCTCGCCGCCTGGGTGATCGCAGGACCGCTTGCCGGTGGCTGGGCGCTGCGGGCGGGCACTCCTCAATCCCTGATACACGCTGCCCACCCAGTCCAGATCTCTGCCCGGCAACCGAAGTCCCCCCAGCTGAGCGTCCCCTTCTCGGCCAAGCTCAAGGGCCCCCTGCTTCAGAGTCCCGTCTCCGCCAGCGGCCTGATCGGGATCGATATTCCGATGAGGCTGAGCGGGGCCCAGGGCGGCACGTTGGGCATTCGCATCGTCGGCCAGCCCCTAGGTGACGGCGGGGTCTCGATGGCGCAGAGCATGGTGACCCTCGGTCCCCCCGGGCGACCCACCCTCTACACAGGGCGCGTCACAAGCCTCCAAGGAACCCATCTGGCCGCATCGGTGAGAGGGTCAGATGGGGCTGCGGTGAGCCTGCAGATCGATATCTCGATCGATCAGGCCACCCAGACCGTCGCCGGCGCTGTCCAGGGGTCGAGCGTATGAGCGTGACGGCGGCCAGGCTTTTGCGCGATCTGCCTTCCAGGGGCCCGCTGCGACTGGAGGACCACCTGGCCCGATTGGGCCAGCTCAACTCGGACGCGATCGCCGGCAATCTCATCGCCGAGGTCGAGCACAGCGGACTGCTCGGCCGCGGCGGCGGTGCCTTCCCGGTCGCAGAGAAGCTTCGATCGGTTGCGGGCCGCCCGCAGCCGATCGTGGTCGTCAACGGGACCGAGGGCGAACCGGCCAGCAAGAAGGACACACTGCTGCTCAAGTCCAATCCCCATCTGGTCCTCGACGGCGCTGCGGCGGCGGCGATGGCGATCGGGGCCTGGGAGGCGCTGGTCTGCGTCGAGCAGGCTGACCCGGTTGCCTGCGAGCGGGCCTCCGAGGCCATCGAAGAGCGCCTGCGGACGGGGGTCGACCTGATCGAGCTGAGCGTCGTCCCCACTCCCCCCGGCTACGTCGCCGGCGAGGAGACCGCGCTGGTCAACTATCTCGACGGCGGGCCGCCGAAGCCGACCTTCAAGCCCCCCCTTCCTTTCGAGCGGGGCGTTGGCGGCAAGCCGACGCTGATCCAGAACGTCGAAACCCTCGCACACCTCGGTCTGATCGCACGCTTCGGCGGCGATTGGTTCCGCGAACTGGGAACGACCGAGGACCCCGGAACCCACCTGATCACGATCTCTGGCTGCATCGCCCGGCCCGGCGTCTACGAGGTTGCCGGAGGCACCACCCTCGGCAAGCTAGCCCAGGCCGCCGGTGGCTGGAACGAGACCCCGCAGGCGATCCTGGTCGGGGGATATGGAGGGACCTGGTTCAGGGCTGCGGACGCAGACAGCATCCGTCTCGGGGTCGCCGCCCTGCGCAACGCGGGACGAAGCCTCGGACCCGGCGTCGTCATCGGCCTGCCTGAGGGCGCCTGTGGCGTCTCCGAGACTGCCCGGATCGTGCAATATCTGGCCTCCGAGTCCGCCGGCCAGTGCGGTCCCTGCTACTACGGCCTTGACGCAATAGCCGAAGGCCTTTCGCGAATCGCCGACGGCGCCGGTGGCCCGGCCGGGCTGCAGACGGTGGATCGCTGGTGCTCGCAGATGTTCGGACGCGGCGCCTGCCGCCATCCCGACGGCACGGCGCGGCTGGTCTCGAGCGCGATCGCTGCCTTCTCGTCGGATTTCCACGACCACCTGCAGGGGCACCGGTGCAGGACCGATCCGGCCCTGCGCGACCTGATGCCGGTCCCCGATCCCCGGGTTCCGAGGCCGGTGGGCGCATGAGCGAGAAGGTCGCGCTCGAGATCAACCCGATCGCCTGCAAGGCGCACGGACTGTGCGCGGAGCTGTTCCCTGAGGCGATCACCCTCGATGACTGGGGCTACCCGCTGATCGCCGAATGGCCAATCGGCTCGGGCGAGCTCGGGCACGCCAAGCGAGCCGTTGAAGCCTGCCCGACCTTGGCGCTCCGCCTTCGGGCGGCCGGTCGCGGTCGCGCCGGGTAGCCGCGAATCGACTAGCCCCATCCGCTTCGATCGGATGGCACCGCGAAGCCTTCTCCCGGGAAGCGGTCCATTTCCTCGCACCCGGTTCGTCTCTGACCGAATCGTAATACGATCGCGGTTGATGCCGTCCGAAAAGACCCTGCACAAGGGTGAAATCGGTCGACGTTAGAAATCGTCTCGAAAACCGTTGGGCGTCTATGGCGCCTCGTGGGTTCGAATCCCACCCCCTCCGCGGCATGGACGAGGTCGCGCACCCGACGGCAGATCTCTGCCTGCCAGGCCGGCAGGGAGTTGATGTAGTCGTCGATGCGGGGGTCCTTCACGTAGCTCACCCGGCGAGCGTACGATCTCGTCTGAATATCGTCTTCGCCGGAAGCGATCGGCGGAGGTAAGGCGAGTCGAATGACCCCCCTTGGTCTGGCGACCCGCATCCGCCGAAACGCAGCGGGCCCGGCTCCTTTAGGATCGCGCCATCCCTGGAGATGAGCCCGTCGTGCTGTACCAAGGCCGCAGGGATGCCGTGTCATGCGGGCGGGCTTGTGATAGGACGGCCAGCTAGCGTCCGGTGCGTTTCGCGGTGCTTGCACCCCGGCCAGCAGCAGGGTCGGCGCTGGCCATCCTCAAGCTCTTCCTGCGTCCGGCGAATGCGCCGCTCTCGGGTCGTCTGTTGTTTGGCATCCTCGACCCAACAGATGAACTCGTTGCGCGCCAAGGGCGTGATGTCCTTCCAGGCATCGAGTGCCGTGGTGCTGGCAATCAGCGCTTTGCGCAGGTCTGCGGGCAGGGCGTGCACCACCCCACCTGGAACTCGTCGGCTGCTCACACGGCAACGCTAGCGGAGCCCCGCGCGAGCCAGTTTCCCCATCCTCTACCGCCGAACGATCGACGACTCCCTCGTCGAGTCCGCCATGGAGCGAGCGCCGGCGATGCCGGAGCTGCGTCGAGGCTGAGCCGAGGCGAGTACGCCTGCGGTCGCCAGCGCCGTTTCGACCTGAACGGTATCGCGAGGTGGTGAACCGAAGCGTTACTTGGTTCCTGCTCTTGAAGTGGAGCCGGGGATGCTCGTCAAGCTGTCGGGATGCGATCAGGCGGCAGATGGCGACGCCGCAGCCAAACCCCGACAGCAATAGCTAGCGCAGGGCCGACGACCGAGAGGGCGGATAGTGGCCTTCGTTGAAGGAATGAGGCAACTTCAGTTCGCCGTTCAGTCGTCCCAGTTCTGGAGCCATTCTGGTGATGCCTCGGTCGCCTGTGCAGAACTTCGGTGCGATGCCGAGGGTGAGGTCAAACAGGCTGCGGCACGGTCAAGGTAGGCGCCCCGCTCCTGCGCGGCTCAGACCGCCGGCGCCGAACCCCCCCTCAACGGCGACCGAGGCCTGCTCGAGGAAGCTCGACAGCTCCGGCGGGGCGATCTCCGCGGCTGGCCGCTCATCTCTATCAACGCTTCGCCCGCGCGCACAGACGCTTCGCCCGCGCGCACGAACCATAGAACGCACGCGCGTGCTGTCTGCTTGCCGCTCGGCTGACACTCGCTCCCCCTGCGTGTGAAAGCTCCCATAAGCTCGTCCCGTGTCACCGGAGCTTGATGCCCGCCGTTTGGCGGAAATGCTGGTCGGCCGCCATATCCAGACCGCTGGCCGCGATCGCCGCCGATCTGAGGCGACTCGTCTGCAGGATGAACTGGCCGACGTGGGCGCCTCCCGCTTTGTTGCCGGCTCGGAGGAGTTCGGGCCCGACGAGCCGGCCGCCCCACACGTCGAGACCGCCCGCGCCGCCGGGGCGGGCTGAGCGGGCCGCAATGGCCGACGATCCGAGGAAGCTCCTCGGCATCCCGGCCGGCCGCGCGGGCCTGCGCCGAATCGCACACCATCCCGGCCTCGGCGGCTCCCGCGCCCTGCTGCGCCGCCAGCTTGTGGAATTGCTCGAGCGCCTCGCTCTCTTGGGCCTAGTGGTCTGCGCGCTGCTCGCCGTTGGGACCGTCGGCTACATGGTCACCGAAGGCACGTCCGTCGGTTTCGGCCTCGTCTGGGCGCTCGACACCGTTGCCACTGTCGGCTCGATCCCGGAGCCGACCGGAACAGGGGGCCAGATCCTCAAGGTCCTGCTGATCATCTTCGGCGTGGGTACCCTCTTCTACGCCCTGGTCACGACGACCGAGTTCTTCGTCGCCGGTCATCTCTCGGGCCTGCTCGAGGAGAGAAGTGTCTTGAGGAAGATCGACTCGCTGCGTAACCACATCCTGATCTGCGGCTTCGGCCGAGTTGGCCGCCAGGTCGCCCGCGACCTCCAGGCGGCGGGGCGCGACTTCGTTGTCCTCGACAACAACCCAGAGGAGACGAAGGAGCACGCCGACGCGATTGGCGCGCCCTTTATCGAGGGGTCGCCCTCAGATGACGAGGTGCTGCGTGGGGGTGGGATCATGCGCGCTGCCGGGGTAATCGCCTGCGTCGACTCGGACGCCGAGAACATCTTCATCACACTGACCGCACGCGAGCTGCGCCCCGACATAGCGATCGTCGCCCGCGCCAGCGTCGAAGACTCCGAGAGCAAGTTGCGTCGCGCGGGCGCTGACCGCATCGTCTCGCCGTACAGGGAGAGCGGCGTGGAGATGGCTCGCTCCATCCTGCACCCGCAGGTGACAGGTGTCGTCGAGGTCGCCCCCGGGTACCGGATGGAGGAGATCGAGGTGACCGTCGGCTGTTCCGGCGCAGGGGGGACCCTGGAGGAGGTGCGGGGCTCGGCAACGGTCGTGGCATTGTGGCGCGACGGGACTGTGGAACCGCAGCCGCCCAGTGACAGGGTGCTCGAGGAGGGCGACGTGATCGTCGCGATGGGCGAAGCGCAGGCGCTGGAGCGCCTAGAGACCACGATGGCGTCGGCTCGAGGCGGGGCCTGACCCAGGCTCTTGGACCCGAACCCGCGACCGCCTGGACCACAACCTAAACCTTCGCGGTCAGGCTCCCGACGGGGCGCCGATTGGGAAAAGGGCGCCGGCGAAGAACCAGGGCAGGATCGCGACCTGCGGGATTGCAGAGACGGTGGGCGAAGCGCAGGTTCTCGCGCCGTCGTCTCCCCCGAGGGAACGGAATCGGTCCTTTTTCCTTCTAGTAGTGGCCGAGGCGCTCTCCGTCCGGCAAATGCCGTCCCCTGGCATATCGAGCCGGTCGGTCCTTTACAGCTAGGCGTGCGAAGCGCTCCTGCAAGCCGGGACAAGTGGCTCGCTGCTCTCGGGCTCCTATCGTGGGCAGCGCTTCATCTTGCGCAACTTGTGACGGTAGATCTGCATCGAGCCGTGCCTCATGTCGCCATGCGTTTGACTCCGAAGGCTGGGGATTCGCTCGTGGTGGTATGGGGAACGGAGACTCTCCCGATGTCCGATGACGTTCTTGACCTTGATATCGAAGCGGCACCGCAGGTAGCGCGTCAGCCGCAAAGAGGCTCTCAACTCCCGACGATTGCCGAGGAGATCAGAGTCGTGGTATCCAGCGTGTTCGATCCCGATCGCGGTCCAGTTGAGGCCGACCGTATGGCGACATCGGACCGTCAGGTGGACCAGCTGGAATATGCGTCCTGACGGCGAGATTACGAAATGTGCGCAGACGTTCGGAAGTTCATGCAGCTCGGGATCGGGATGGTCAGGCGCGAATGTGTTGTAGACGGCAGCGGCACTGCTGGTGGCGGAGATGTGCTCGACGATGACATGCGGGTTACGCAGCCGCCACGTGTGGTCCCCGTAATGGCGCTTCGAGTAGGCGGCCATCTCGTGCTTCCGTCTTGCCGGGAATGGAATGAACCAACGTCTGACCGGGGGTTTGGCAAGTCGTTGCTGTTCCGACGCTCGCAGGCTTGAGGATGACCGCATGGCGGGGGTACTCTTGGCCCAGTTACGTCCTCCTTGGGGTGGCTGAGCAGAGCCCGTCAGCGCCCAAAAGATGGCCACGACGACGGTGAGGCTAAACGCCGCAGTTGAGAAGCGTGGCAGGCAAGTCTTTGTTGCTTCCACGATTCAAGGCTATGCGCCGGGGATGCGGATGCGCCGGGCGCAGCCGGGGGGCCGCAGTGTGACGGTGCCCGCGCCGCGAAAATGCACACGTAGGCGGGCATACGCACGATGGCCGCACCTTGTCCGGTAGCGACCGTAGGCATGCAGGGTGACTGGAGACCACTCGGTCCCACCCATGCAGCAAGCCCCGTTCAGTGTCTGGCGGCCTTCTCGACCTCCCGTGCGAGGGCGGGGTGCGTCGTCCTCAGTCGCCCGATCTGGCGCGCCTCCGCGTGGGCGGCCGAAGCCGCTTGGCCGTGGGCGTGGGCGAGGTCGAGCATGTAGTACATGAAGTAGGCCGTCTGGTCCTCCTCGATCTGGTCCACGTCGGGGCCGCTTGGGACGTGGCCGCCGTCGAGCGGAAGGGTGAAGGCCGGGACGCCGTGGGCGTTCAGGTCGGCGGCGGTGCCCTCGGGGTAGGACACCGGCTGGCTCGGGTCGTGAGTTCCGTACAAGAGGTAGGTCGGCGCGTCGCCCGAGTTCATGTACGGCTCGAGGGCCGCAAGCGACGCGGGGGCGACGCCGCCGGAGATCGGGATCGAGGCGCGCACCGAGGAGTCCTCGCCTGGCGTGCCGCTGCTCCCGGGATCATCGGAGTGGAGCCCGACGAGCAGCGCGGTGCCGCCGCCCGCCGAGCCGCCTTGAATCGCCACGCGGGTCGGGTCGATACCGTAGCTCGCCGCGTGGGCCCGAAGGTAGCGGATGGCCGCCTGGGCGTCGTGCTGGGCGGCGAGCACGGCGGTCACACACGAAGCGTTGGGGTCGTCGCAGCCCGTGCCGCGCTGGCCGAGTAGCCGGTAGTCGATCGAGGCGGCGACGTATCCGCGCTTGGCGTACTCCGTCGCCAGGGCGACCATCTTCGCGTTTTTCTTCGTGCCGGTGATGAACGACCCGCCGTGGACTAGCAGGACGAGCGGGCGCTGGCTCTCGGTGTCCGGCGTCGGCCGGTAGACGTCGAGGTGGAGGTCGTTCGCGGTGCCGTCCTGGGCGGTGGAGTACACGACGTTGGCCGTCTTCGTGACGGTCACGCCTGGGAGGTCATCGCGGTACCGCATTGGCGCGGCACCCTGCGGCGGGGGAAAGCACCCGGCGAGGGCAACCCCCGCCGCGACGATCGAGCCGGCTCCGGCCATCCACCTCGTAGCTCCGCGCACGTCATCCTCCTCGGACAAGTAGTTATCGCCGTCGGAAACACGCCGTACCGGGGAGAGTTGCGAGGGATCCAGCCCATCGCGGCCCACAGGCCTCCGATGATCCCGCCGCGTCCTGAGACCGTCGACTGCGTGGTTCGGGGTCGGCGTGGACGCGACCCGATCGGCTCGCCGATTCGTGCCGGCGCGCTCGGCTGGTACTGCGCGGATCGACCTCGGCCTCAGCGGTGGAGTGCTGGCGCTGAGCGCCATTAGCATCACCTGGTCGTGGATTGTCGCGACCGTCACCCTCTCGCAGAAGCTCGCGGCGCCACGAACCGCGAACGGCATCGTCTACCACACGTACTCCGCCTATGCGCGCGGCCTCGACGGGCTCTGGGGAATGTACCAATGGCTCGACCGAGCGCCGCGCGGGCAAAACGAGACGCGCGCCGAGGGCCGCCCCCTCAACTTCTACCGTCGTCACGACGAGTACGACGTCGACTGACGGTACCCGGGTCTCGGCCTCCCTTGGCTTGGAGATAGATGCGGTTCCGTAACCGGTCTTGGCCCGTCCCAGCGGCGACCACACTTGGGTGTGAAATAGACCTTTAGCCCCAGGGGGGCCTTGCGCTCCCACCGCGGTTCGAGTTTCGTATCGGCGTCGAGGCAATGCTGAGATCAGAGTCCCGCCCGCCCATCGATCTGATGTCGGCGTTCTTTGCATTGACCACGATCGCTCTGTGCTGGCTTTGCGCCTCGGCCTCGGCTGCCTACGTCAAGCACGCGGACATCGACTACAACCTCGACCCGCCGGACGCGCCCGCAGTCCCATCCGGCCAGAACAGTCTCGACCTCTACGTGCCTAGCGGCCTTCCAACCACGGCGCACCGGCCGGTGGTCGTCTTCGTCCACGGAGGAGGCTGGATACGCGGCGACAAGGGCAACAAGCCGACCGACAAGGCGAGGCTCTTCACCGACGCGGGCTACATCTACGCCACGATCAACTACAGGCTCTCTCCGGTCACCGGCGATCCATCGCATAACCCCGGCCGCATCAAGTTCCCCGACCATCCTCACGACGTCGGCGAAGCGATCGGGTGGCTGAACCGCAACGTGAGCGAATACGGTGGAGACCCCGGCCGGATCGTTCTCACTGGGCATTCCGCCGGAGCGCACCTCGTCTCGCTGATCGGCTCCGATCCGAGCTATCTTCGCGTCTACGGAGTTCTGCCCTCCCAGATCCTCGGCGTCGTCTCGCTCGATGGGATCTTCAACATCGCGCTCTACGCCGACCCCTCGCTTCCGGGACGCAGCCCGTCCAACACGAAGGGTTACCAGAACGTCTTCGGCACGGTCGCTGAGAACGCGGCAACCAACTCTTGGTACGACGCTTCCCCGATCAACTTCGCCGATCCCAGCGATCCGGAGTACCTCCTTGTCACCCAGCAGGGAAACAGGAAGCGTCAGGCCGGCGACTACGGAGTGGCTCAGACCCTTGAACAGGACCCGAGCTCCGTCCTGCTGGAGCCGCTCGACCACGAGGGCATCAACGATGCCCTGGGCAATCCGAAAGACACCTCAGGTGAGACCCAGGCCGTCCTCGGCTTCGTTCAGCGGGTGGTCGCCGAAGCGTCGCCTCCGGTTGTGAAGATCAGGCATCGGCCGGCGAGGATTATCCGAACCAAGAAGAGGCGCGTTCGGGTCTCCTTCGCCTTTCACTCGCTGACCCCCGGCGTGCGGTACAAGTGCAGTCTCGATGGCGGGGCATTCAGCTTCTGTCACTCCCCCCGCGCCTACACGGTCAAGGTCCGAAAGCACGTGTTCCGTGTCCGTGCCCTGGTTCCCGGACGCTCACACGGACCGACGACCCTGACCCGATTCAGAGTCCTGCGGGCAAAGCCGTGACAGGGCGTGGCGCCGAGGATTGTCTTGTTTCGGGTTTTCGCGCCCACACCGATGATCTTCCCGAGGCGATTGCCTACAAACACCGTGGCCAGGGCGGGATCCCCCAGGTCGGCAGGAAGCTTCGACGGCCTGCTTGATCCGCTGCGCGGAGCTCTCACCGAGGTTCGTTGAAAGCTCGGCCCAGCGGATCCGGGTCGGCGGATCGAACCATGGCCTGCGCCCTAAACCTCCAGCCGCGATTCCTCGAGGTCGAGCTCGCGCTCGACCCGACGCATCACCTCGGCGCTGATCTCGCGAGTGTTGCGAAGCCGAACCAGCTCTTCGCGCTGCACGGCGAAGATCTCGTGCATCATCCGTTGATAGGCGATCGAGCCCTCCTCGATCCCATCCGTGTCGTCGATCTTCCCCGCCCGCACCTTGAAGCGACGCTGGCGGTACCGGTAGAGAGCACGGATTCGCTCGACCGTTCCGTCGCGGGTCCAATCCTCGCCCTCGAGCTCCTCGACCCGCTCCAGCGCGGCTCGGGCGATCACCAGCCGGGCCCGGATCTCCTCCTGCTCCTCCTCGGTGCCCTCCTCGACCACGCCGAGGCGGCGGATCAGCAATGGCAAGGTGAGACCCTCACCGACCACCGTCACCAGGATCAGGGCGAAGGTGATGAACTGGATCAAGTCGCGGCCGGGTAACGACGAGCCGGCGTCGGTGTGGAGGGGGAGGGCCAGTGCCGCCGCCAACGAGACCGCGCCGCGCATCCCGGCCCAGCTCCCTACCACCCGGGTGCGCCAGTCGGCCCGCCGCGCCCGCTGCGAAGGACGCCGGTCGATCGCACGGATCAGGTAGGTGACGATGAAGTTCCAGAGGAAGCGGACTCCGATCACCGCCGCACAGACGGCCGCTGCGTAGCCGACCACCTCGCTCGCCGGCCGGCCGCTGAGGCCATCGACGATCACGGGAAGCTGCAGCCCGATGAGGATGAACAGGGTTGCGTTGAGCAGGAAGGTGAGGACGGACCACATCGCAAAGCCCTGCATCCGGCTCTCCGGCGAGGCGATCTCCGGGGCCCGAAATCCGAGGTGGATTCCAGCCGTGACCACCGCCAGGACGCCGGAGACTCCGAGCTGGTCAGCCGGGACGAAGGCTCCGTAGGCGCTGAACAGGGAGATCGTCAGCTCCGTATTGACGTCGTCGACCCGTTTCCTCACCTCGGCGATCAGCCAGCCGACTGCCAGCCCGATCGCGATTCCCCCAAACGCATCGACAAAGAACTCCAGGGCGGTGTGTGACGCCGAGACGCTCTCGCCCACCGCCGCCGCCAGCGCCACCTTGTATGCGACCAACGCCGTGGCGTCGTTGAAGAGGCTCTCGCCCTCGAGGATGTTGACCAGTCGCCGCGGCGCCCCAACTCTCCGCATGACAGCGGTTGCTGCTGCCGGGTCGGTGGGCGAGACGATCGCGCCGAGGACGAAGGACATCGCCCAGGGCAGGTCGATCAGTTCGTGTCCGATCACCGCCACGACCACCGCTGTGGCGATCACCAGGCCGATCGCGTTCAGCGAGATCACCCGCGCGTCCGCCCGCAGCGTGCGCAGGTCCGCGAAGAAGGCCGCCGAGTAGAGCAGCGGCGGCAGGAAGACGAGCAGGACCAGATCGGGGTTGAGGTGTACGTCCGGGATCCCCGGCACCAGACCCAGCAGGAGTCCGCCGATCACCAACGGGATCGGATAGGGAACTTCGAACCGGTTGGCGAGAGCGTTGAGGCCGGCGGCCGAAACGAACAACGCCGCGATGACGATCTGCAGGTCTCCCACGCGTCAATTTTCTCCATTGGCGCGCCTTTCGAGGCGCGCCGGACGTCGAAGTGCCCAATTTGCACCGATAAGGATGAATGGCCGCGCCCGCCCCGGATCAGCTCTGAATCACCGAGCGCGCACCGGCTGCCCTGACGGCGGCCGAAAGCGAGGCGATGTCGTAGGCCCCGTGGTGCTTGCGCCCGTTGATGAAGAAGGTCGGGGTACCTGTGACGCCGCTCAGATCGGCGGAGTCGACGTCCTCTTCGACTTGTGGCGCCCAGCGGTGGCGCTTGAGATCGTCGCGGAACCGATCCAGATCGAGGCCAAGTCGCTCGGCGTAGGCGAAGAGGTCACGAGGTCGCAACTCATCCTGGTGGGTGAGCAGCGCGTCGTGGATCTCCCAGAAGCTTCCCTGGTCGGCGGCAGCCTCCGCCGCCTCCGCCGCCAGCTCGGCGTTGGGGTGAACGTCGCTCAGTGGTAGATGTCGCCAGACGTAGGCGACATCGCCGAAGTCGGCCAGCAACTCGCGCACCGCGGGCTCAGCCCTGCCGCAAAAAGGGCACTCGAAATCGCCGTACTCGACCACCGTTACGGGTGCATCCCGCGGCCCTCGCAGGTGGTCGCGTTCAAAATCGACCGGAAGGGCGAGATCGACGAGGGGCTCGGATGTGCCGAGCAGGGCGCGGATCCGCATCTTGCGGGGAAGCAGGGTGGCCAAGCGGAAGACGACCCAGCTCAGCAGCAAGGCGGCGAGGGCCGCGGTCAGGACTCCTACCTTGGCCTCCTCGAGTTGTCGGCCCTGAAAGCTCAGGCTGGCGATCAGCAGCGCGACGGTGAAGCCGATCCCGGCGATCGTCCCCCCGCCGAGGACCGCCCCCCAACCTACGGGCGGGCGCAGACGGTTGCGGCTGAGCCGTGTGACCATCCGGGACAGCGTGAGGATCCCTACCGGCTTGCCGATCACGTAGCCGGCGACGATCCCAAGGGTGATCGGCGAAGAGTAGGCGCGAGAGAGGAAGCCGCCGTCGATGACGACGCCGGCATTGGCGAGGGCGAAAAGGGGGACGATCGCGAAGCTCGTCCAGGGGTGGTAGAGGTGCTGCAGTCGGGCGTTTGGCGAGACCGCCGATTGCAGACCTGCCTGTGCCGAACGAGCCAGATCCGGGGTCGGTTGCTCGCGAAAGGCCCGAAACAGGTCGGTTGCCCGTTCGAGCTCATCCCGCGCTGACGGATAGGCCCAGGTGATCAGACCCATGGCAAGGCCGAGGACGATCGGATCGATGCCCGACTCAAACAGAGCGACCCAGGCCGCGGCAGCGAGGAGGAAGTAGACGATCCCGTAGCGGACCCGGGCGGCGCGGACAAGCAGGATCACCGCAAAGATCCCGGCGGCGATCAGCAGCGCTCCCAGCGCCAACTCCGTGCTGTAGGCAGTCGCGATGACGAGCAGCGCGACGACGTCATCGACGACGATGATCGTCAACAGGAAAGCCCGCAGGCGGTCGGGGTAGCGCGGCCCGACCAAAGCCAGCACCCCCAGTGCGAACGCCGTGTCCGTGGACATCGCCACGCCCCAACCGTGGGTCGAGGAGTGGCCGTCGTTGATCGCCAGGTAGATCGCAACCGGCACCAGCATCCCTCCGAGGGCGGCAAGGACCGGCAGGGCAAACCGTTTGCGCTGCCGCAGCTCGCCGACGTCGAACTCGCGGCGCACCTCGAGACCCACGACGAAGAAGAAGAAGGTCATCAGCCCACTGTTGACCCAGTCGCGCAGATTCTGAGTTATCTCCCAGTGCCCGAGCCGCATCGACAGCTCGGTGTGCCATACGGACTCATATGAGGATGAGTCGATGTTGACCCAGGCCAGGGCCGCGACGGTCATGCCGAGCAGCGCCGCGGCGCTACCGGTTTCGGTCGCCAGGAATTCGCGTAGCGGCGTTTGCAGGCTTCGCGCCCAGGCCGTTCGCCCGGGGATTGCATCGGGGCTCGGAACCTCGCTCATAACGTCGGCGTACTCGAACCCTCGAGGTCGGCCGGCAGGCAGGCGGCCTCGCGTCCGGGCCGCAGCGGCGCCCCGGCCACGGCGCACGAGTATTCGTGAAGGACCTGGGTGGGCGGAGCGCCGCCCGGCTCCGGCTCGGCCTCGAGCACCTCCGAGCTGATCGTCAGCCAGGCGAGGATCCCGCCTGCGGTGGCGAGCCCCGCGCACACGTACATGGCGATGTGGAAGCCATCGGTCATCGTCGCCGGGTCGTAGAAGCCCTCACCCGTGAGGCCGGCGATCAAGGGTAGGACAGCTACCGCAAGCAGGCCGGCGACGCGGGAGACCGCGTTGTTGATCCCCGACGCGATGCCCGCGTGCCGCGAGTCCGCGGCGGCGAGCACCGTCGCTGTGACCGGCGCCACCACCAAGGTCAGGCCGAGGCCGAAGACGACGACCGCCGGCAGGACGCTGGCGACATAGCTGTCACCGGGCTCGATTCGGCTCATCAGCAGCAGGCCGAGGGCGATCACCAGGGGCCCCACGGTCAACGGGATCCTGGCACCGATTCGCTGGGCCAGCGCGCCTGAGCGAGCGGAGAGCAGGAGCATCAGCAGCGTCACCGGAAGAGAGGCCGCTCCAGCGGCGATCGGGGTGTAGCCGAGCGAGATCTGCAGGAAGGCGACGAGCAGGAAGAAGACTCCGCCGAGCCCGGCATAGACGACGAAGGTGACCAGGTTGGCCGCACTGAACTGGCGCGAGGAGAACATCCCCAGCGGCATCATCGGGTTCGAGCTTCGGCGCTCGGCGATGATGAAGGCGATCAGTGAGAGGACGCCTCCGATCGCGGCCGCGAGGATCAGTGGCGAGGCGCTCGTGCCGGGCCCCTCAATCAGGGCGTAGGTGGTTCCTCCCAGACCGAGGGCCGCCAGCGCTGCCCCGCGGACATCCAGGTGTCCGCTGGTCGTCGGGTCCCGTGTCTCGGGCACGTGGCGGCCTGCGGCGAAGATCACGAACAGTCCCAGCGGAAGGTTGATCAGGAAGATCGCGCGCCAGGACACGGCTTCGACCAGGTAACCGCCCAAGAGCGGGCCCAGCGCGGTGGCGACGCCACCCAGTCCAGACCAGGCGCCGATCGCCCGGGCCCGGTCGCGGGGTCGAAAGCTGGCCTCGATCATCGCCAGGCTGCCCGGGGTCAGCAACGCTCCGCCGACTCCCTGAAGGAGCCTGGCGGCGATCAGCAGCTCGACGCTTGGTGCCATGGCACAGAGAAGGGAGGCAACGGTGAATAGGCCGGCGCCAACCATGAAGATCAGCCGCCGCCCGTAGCGGTCGCCGAGGGATCCTCCGAGCAGGATCAGTGACGCCAGGGTCAGCAGGTAGCCGTTGAGAATCCACTGAAGGGAAGCGGTGGAAGCGCTGAGATCACGCCCAATGTCCGGCAGGGCGACATTGACCACCGTGCCGTCGAGAAAGGCCATGCCTGATCCCAATACAGCGACGGCCAGCACCCAGCGGCCGGCGCTGCTCGCGAAGGCAATATCCTCGCCGACTCGGGTCCCGCCATCGCCGCTGGGCTGACGGTGATCGCTCGACATCGCCAGGCAGCGACTTCGCTCAGCCGGTCGGTCCGAAGCGCTCGGTGCGGATCCGTTGCGGCTCGAACCCGTTGGAAAGCAACAGTTGCGAGGCTGACTCGACGAACCCGTTCGATCCGCAGACGAAGGCGGTGCCGCCCTCGGCCACCGCACCGGCCAGCAGCGAAGCGTCGATTCGGCCCCGGTGCCCCTCCCAGCCCGCCGGAGGGGTGCGGGTGTAGGTGAGGACCGCGTCCTCTCCCAGCTCGTCCGCGTAGATCACCTCTTCGGCCGAGCGGACCGAGTAGACGAGCCGCATCTCGAGCTCTGGCATCGTTCGGCGCCGGTGGCGCAGCATCGCCATCAGTGGCACGACGCCGGATCCGCCGCCGACGAGCAATACCGGCTCCTCGCCCCTCCAGACGAAGTAGGAGGCGAACGGACCGCGGACTTCGACCCGGTCCCCTTCGACGACGACGTCGTGGAAATAGGGTGAGACCTCGCCACCGTCGAGCCGGTCGATCGTCAGCTCGATCTCTCCCTCCTCGAGCGGGGACGAAGCGACCGAGTAGGAGCGCTGGGCGCGATAGCCGTCAGGGGCGGTGAGGCGGACGTCGTAGTGCTGGCCGGGCAGGTGGGGCATCCACATCGGAAGATCGAGCCGAAAGGACTTCACCCGCGGCGTTTCGGCCTTCACCGAGGTCACAGTGCCGATCTGCCATCTGCCAGGCGCGCGCTGCTCGACCGGCGTCAGTCGCTCCAATAGCGCTCCTCCTTCCAGGGATCGCCGCGGTTGTGGTAGCCGTTGGCCTCCCAGAAGCCGGGCTCGTCGTGGTCCATCAGCCGCAGACCGGCAATCCACTTCGCGCTCTTCCAGAGGTAGAGGTGCGGAACCAGGAGGCGAGCCGGACCACCATGCTGGCGCGGAAGCGGCTCGCCCTCGTGCTCGGTGACGACCCAGGCCTTCCCGTCGCTGATGTCCTCGACCGCCAGGTTGGTCGTGTAGCCGCCGTGTGAGAAGGCCATCGCGAAGGCGCCGAGCGGCTCGACCGCCTCCAGAAGAGTGTCGACCGAAACGCCGCTGAAGCTCGTCCCGAGCTTCGACCACTTGGTCACGCAGTGAATGTCGCAGGGCACCGATTCGAACGGCAGCTCCCCGAACTCCTCCCAGCGCCACTCCTTCGGCTCGGCCACCATCCCGTCGATCCGGAAGCGCCAATCCTCGATCCCGACCTCGGGGGTGGGGCCGGCGGTGAGGACGGGGAAACCGGTCTCCGCGTACTGGCCCGGAGGCAGGTGGTCCGAAAGCCCCTGCGCTGTGTCCCGGTGGCCGCTGAATCCGCGGGAGACGAACCTGCTCATCTCGGCCCACGATACGCGGGCGGCATACCGGAGGTGCGACGGGTTCGTGCTCCTCGGCAATCTGGCGAGCGAAATCCGATCCGCAAGCGTTTGGCAACCCCAAGGGGGGACAATGGATGCCGTGCCTGGGGATGCAGCCCACGTTCTCGTAGTCGACGATCAGCCGATCGTTCGGGAGGTCCTCGAGCGCTATCTGCGCAGGGAGGGCTTCGAGGTGACCGCGGTCGCCGACGGCCAGGCGGCGATCGATGCGTTCGAGGCGGGCAGGCCGGACCTGATCCTCCTCGACCTGATGCTGCCTCGTATTGACGGCCTCGAGGTGTACAGAAGGATCCGCGACCGGCGAAACGGCACAGCGGTGATCATGCTGACCGCAAAGGGCGAGGAGACCGATCGCGTCGTCGGTCTCGATCTCGGTGCGGACGACTATGTCGCCAAGCCGTTCTCGCCCAGGGAGATCGTCGCCAGGGTGCGGGCGGTCCTGAGGCGCGCAGCCCCCGGTTCGGCGGACGCGGAGGAGGGGGTCCTCACCATTGGGGAGCTGCGAATCGATCCCCGGTCCCGGGTGGTGACGATCTCGGGAGAGTCGGTTTCGCTCACCCCGAAGGAATTCGATCTGCTCCATCTGTTCGCTGCGAGCCCGCGCTCCGTGTTCAGTCGCCTGGCGCTGCTCGAGCAGGTCTGGGATATCGCCTACGACGGCGATCCGTCGACGGTGACGGTCCACATCCGCCGGCTCCGGGAGAAGATCGAGGCAGACCCCTCTGATCCCCGCCATCTGATCACCGTGTGGGGCGCGGGATACCGATTCGAGCCATGAAGCGCCCGCCGCTGATCGCCCTGGTCACGATTCCCGCGCTGGTCGGGGCCGGCCTCACCCTGTTGCTCAGCGCCGGTTCGCTCGATGGCGAGGAGATGAGCCACCTGGCGATTGTCCTGCTGATCTCGGTCGCGGTCACGGTGACCGCGACCATGCTGGTGGCCAGCCGCCTGGTCGGATCGTCGATGCGCGTCCAACTCGTCGCGGTCGCGCTCTTCGCCACCCTGATCGGTCTCGCCAACCTCGCCGCGCTCTCCTGGTTGATGCTGGTCAGCAAGCACGACGCAGCGGCGATCGCGATCCTGCTCATTTACGCGACCGCTGCGGCGGTGGGGGCGGCGCTGGCGACGGTTCGCGAGTCCGCTGACGCCTTCGATCGGCTCGCTGCCACCGCCGGGCAACTCGCGCAGGGCGACCTCTCGGCGCGCGCCGGCCCGGTCGGGGGCGGTCCGGAGATCAGCGCCCTCGCCGAGGCGATGGACGCGATGGCAGATCGGCTCGGCAAATCCCTCGAGCGCGAGCGCGCCCTGGAGTCACAGCGCCGAGATCTGATCACCGCTGTCTCCCACGACCTTCGCACCCCTCTCTCGGGGCTGCGAGCGATGATCGAAGCGATCGACGATGGAGTCGTCTCCGACCCGGGCACGATCGATCGATACGTGGCCGAGATGCGCGGCTCGGTCGACTCGCTCGTGGTCTTGATCGACGACCTCTTCGAGCTGGTGCAGGTGGACGCCGGGGTGATCGAGGCGGAGTCCGAGCGCGCGAGAGTCGGCGACGTAGTTCGCTCAGCACTTTCCGCCTGCGATGCCCAGGCGACCGAAAAGGGCCTGGTCCTGGAGACCCGGCTCGATGGGGCCGGGGCGGCTCCCTGCTCGCCGCGGCTCACCCGGGTGGTGCAGAACCTCCTCCAAAACGCGATCCGCCACACGCCGCCCGACGGCACGGTCGTGGTCGAGGCCCATCGCGGCCCGGGCGGGGTCGAGCTTTCGGTCGCCGACAGCGGAGAGGGAATCGAGCCCGAGGCGATCGAGCGGATCTTCGAGCCCTTCTGGAGTGGCGACTCCGCCCGAAGCGGGGAGGGTTCCGGATTGGGCCTGGCCCTCGCGAAGCGCATCGTCGAGGCGCTGGGAGGGACGATCGCGGTCGATTCGACGCCCCAGCGCGGTTCCCGGTTCGCGATCAAGTTGCCCGAAGCGGGTTGACCGGGCGGCGCCGGCCGCATCCGTAATCGCAGCGAAAGGTCGGGTCTCTAGCTTCGGCAGGATGTACAGGGCGAAGCTGACCGCCGAGACCGGTGGCCTGCACCGATCGACCAGGGCCGTGATGGCGGGTCGCGCCGAGCCCCGACCGGGAGAGCCGCTGAACCGCCCGCCGGTCTTCGCCTCGGGCTTTCACGCGAACGGCACCCTTCCCTACGCGCGCGATGGCAGCCCGACCTGGGAGGCGTTCGAGGCGGCGATCGGGGCGCTCGAGGGAGGTGTGGCCACTGCGTTCTCCTCCGGCATGGGCGCCGCGGCCGCTGTGCTCGAATCGCTGCCTGCGGAGGCGCGGGTGGTCCTCTCGAAGAACGCCTACGCCGAGGCCCGCAGACTGCTCGGCGAGCGCGAGTCGAAGGGCAAGGTGCAGCTCTGCCAGGTCGACGGGGCGCGCACCGAGGAGCTGATCGAGCAACTGCCCGGAGCGGCCCTCGTCTGGCTCGACTCGCTGTCCAACCCTCTGCTCGAGGTCGCCGAGATCGACCGGGTCGCTGCGGCTGCACGCAGTGAGGGGGTGACCGTGGTCGTCGATGCGACGCTCGCCACTCCGATCCTGCAGAGGCCACTCGACCTCGGGGCCGATGTCGTCCTGCACAGCGCGACGAAATACATCGGTGGCCATTCCGACCTCTTGCTCGGGGTCGCGGTGGTGCGCGGCGAGGCTCGAGCCGAGGATCTCAGCCGGGCACGGGCATTGCTGGGCGCCGTACCGGGAACGATGGAGACGTTCCTCGGCCTGCGGGGTCTGAGAACGCTGCCGCTGCGAATGGAACGGGGGCAGGCCAGCGCTCTGCAGCTCGCCGAGCACCTCTCACGCCACCCGGAGGTGCTCGCAGTGCGCTACCCCGGCCTGGCGGCGGATCCCGGCCACCGGCGAGCAGGGCGTCTGCTAGACGGGCCCGGCGCCCTGCTCGCCTTCGAGCCTGCCGGAGGGGCGCGGCGCGCAGACGCTCTTTGCGAGTCGGTGAGCGTCTTCACCCACGCCACCAGCCTCGGTGGTGTCGAGAGCCTGATCGAGCGCCGCAGCCGGGTGCCCGGCGAGGGCCACGTTCCCGCCGCCCTTCTGCGAGCCAGCATCGGTTGCGAGGACCCCGAGGACCTCTGGAACGACCTCGAAGCGGCGCTTTCCCTCAGCGCCCGCTCAAGCGCCTGAGGCGGATCGCGTAGATCATCCCCGAGACGATCATCAGCACCGCCGTCAGCAGCAGCCAGCGCCCGAGATAGACGCCCTCGGTGAGCCCGGTCTTCTCGACGTACTTCTCGTCGCTGAGCCCGAGGATCAACGGGAACCAGGCGACGAAGGCGAAGGCGGAGAGGAGCACCGGCACTCGAACGTGATTCAGGGCGGCGGTCCGCGATGGCGAGCGCGCCGGCCCGCTGGCGCCGGCCGCCCTGCCGGCGAAGACGCCGAAGGCGGAGTAGATCGGGAACGCCAGCAGGTCGTGGGCGATTATCGCCCCCCCGAACCACAGCAGGGTGTTGAGCGCGTTCGGACGATCGACGATCTGCAGGAAGGCATAAGCGGCGATCGCAAGGCTCGCGATCACCGCCAGCAGATGGAGCGGTCCGGCGCCGTAGCTGTTGCGGAAGGAGGTCAGCTCAGGCCCTTTCGAAGCTCATCGACTTCACCCACTTCGTGCAATGGACGCCCGGAGCGGCGGGGACGATCACCCGGGCGGGGAAGCCGTGGTCGAGCGAGAGATCGGCGCCGTTCACCCGCAGCGCCAGCAGCGAGCGCTCGTCGCCGACCTGGCTGGGGCTCAGGGTGGCCTCGCTGAACGCGCCGCCTCGCTGCAGGGATTTGACCGTCACCTGCGCTTCACCAGTGCCGCTTAGCCGGGCCAGGTCTCCCAAACGCACGCCGGTCCATGTCTGCGTCGTCGACCATCCTTCAACGCAGGCGATCGGCAGTTCGTAGGTGTGCTGGGGCATCGCCAGCAGCTGTTCGCGGGATAGCTCCACGTTCCGCAAGCCGCTCAGCGCGAGCCGCCAGCCGGCGCCGACCTCGGATCGAACGATCTCCGCGTCGGCGGCGGTGCGATTGATCTGGAAGCCGTTGGGGCCGGTACCGGGGTTGCGCCCGCGCGGCGCCAAGAAGGCAAGACCGCGGAAGGGTCCGCCGACCGACTGCGCCGCGGCCATCAGCCCGAGGCCGAGGGAACCCGCGCCGACCGCCGCGAGCAGCCCCCGGCGGGAGAGAGTCGCCGGGTTCGGGGCCAGCGGAGCGGTCGAGTCCTCCGCAGCCGGTTCAGGACGCGTGTGCTCGAGGTCATCGCGCAGGGGCGCGATCACCCCGCGCTCGCGGAACGCCCGCAGGGCCACCGGGACCTTGACCACGAGATGCAGGGCGAGAGCGGCGAGGAAGATGAAGGCGGCGTAATAGTGGGAGGGGACGAACCTGAACTTCCACGGATAGAACAGCTGGACGTTGAGCAGCCCGGTGAAGAAGACGAAGAGGCTGCCGCCGACGAGCAGGGCAAGGGTCATCCGGTCGATTAGGTGCGCGAGCGAGCGCGCCGGCGGCCACTCGAAGAGCTTCGGCATCGCCGACCACAGCTTGGCCAGCAGCAGCGGTATCGCCGCGACGCCGCAGGTCACGTGCAGTCCCTGGGTCACGGCATATAGCCAGGTCGGGTTGGTCGGCCAGTTAAAGAAGTAGAGGTCGAAACCGATGCCGCCGTGGCCGACCACGGAGTTCCCCCCGAGATCCGGGTAGTAGGCGAGGTGGGAGAGGAAGCCGGTGATCGCGCAAACGACGATCAGCGGCAGCAGTGCCGATCCGATCACCGAGGTGAGCCAGGGTCCGCGCAGCGGGCTGCGCCAGAACTCTTTTCGGAACGGTCCCGGGGGAGGATCGGCGGGGAGGGTGGGAAGCCGGCGCCTCACCGTCCCGCTCCGGGCGCAGGTATTCGCTCGACGACCCGCCCCTCGGAGGCGGTGACGTAGGCGTCGCCGCTGCGCGGATCGACCGCGACCGAGTTCGGCTGTCGCACTGTTGGGAACCGGGCAACCCGCCTCAGCCCGGCCGGGAGGATCGCGTACACGAAGACCTCGTTTCGGGCGGTCAGCGTCACCCACAGCGTGTGCCTGCGGCAATCGGCGGCGATTCCGTACGGGGCCCCTGGGGCTGCGGTGGAAGAGGTTTGCCGGGAATCTGGCCCGATCAGGAACTTGAGAATCGCATCGCCCTGGGTATCGGCGACGAAGGCACGCCTACCGCAGGTCTCGATGTGGGTGGGCCCTTCCCCGGCGTCGATCGATCCGAGTGAGCTCTCGGTGCGGGCATCGAAGGTCTCGAGTACGCGCTGACGGACGGCGATCAGGGCGACAAAGTCGCCTGCCGTTGCGATCCCCCCGGGCTGCACCGGGGCGTCGAGGGTTGTCGTTACGCGCCTGCCGCGTAGCACCGAGACCGTGTCCCCGAACTCGTCTGCGACGAACGCCCGTCCCGCTGCCACGGTGGCGTCGTGGGGGTGGGCCCCAACCCCAACCGCCTGCGCCTTCCCGCCGGGTAGGGAGACGTAGATCAGCTGATCAGCAGATTCCGCGGGCACCAGCACCGTCCCTCCCGCCGCAGAGAGCGCCAGATGGCGGGCCGGCGCAGGAAGCTTCACCCGGCGCCGAACCCGGCCGCTTCGGGGGTCCACCAGGGCCAGCTGGTCGGGGTCGCGCAGCGCCACCGCCAGCAATCGGGTGGCGGGGTCTACCACGACGCCCTCGGGCATGTTGCCGACCTCGAACAGACGCCCCGCCGGCGCGGCGTGCAATGGCGGTGAGCTGGCCGGCTCGGCAGCGCGGGGTAGCTCTGACCCGCACCCGCAAACCACCGCGAGGAGGGCAAGCGAGGCGACCGCGGCTACCGATCTCGGTGCGACCAACCGTCAAGACGTCGAGGGGAGGGGAGTCGATACGGGCTCGACGGTCCGCGTCGAACCTGAGATCGCAGCTTTCAGCGCCGCGGGGAAACGAGACCCGGGTGAGATCGCAGCGACGGCAACCGCGTCTTCGATCGTGTCGACATCGCGAAGAGCCGGGACCTCTGCCCAGCGCAACCCGAGCTCCCGGAATCTTTCGGTCTGGGCGGCGAATGTCCGCCGGGTGCTCATCGGCACTCCCTGGAAGGCGCCCGGTATGGGCCGGTGGAGACCGACGAGCCAATAGCCGCCGTCCTCGGCCGCGCCGATGGTCGCGTCAACCCCGGGCTCGAGCAGCGCGGCGGAGGCCCGATCAAGCGATTCGCGGCTCAGCTGGGGAGTGTCCATTCCGATCAGAATCGAGGGCGCATCGGCGCCTGCGAAGGCCGCTTCGAGCCGCCGCTCGAGGCCACCCTGGGCCTGCGCCACCACCTCAAAGCCGGGGGGTAGCCAGGCGCCCGGCTCGCCTTCGAGAGCCAGGATGCGCCGCCTTGCGCCGGCCGCGGTCACCGCCTCCAGGGTGTCGGCCAGGGAGGCCTCGGCGACCGAGGAGGCCTGGGCCGGGCTCAGAGGCGGCGTGAGCCGCGTCTTCGAGCGGCCGGGAACCGGTGCCTTCGCGATCACGATCAGATTGACTGAGCTCACCGCAGCACCCCGGCCATGTCGTTGACTGCCCGAAGCGTTCCCCGCACGCTGCCGGTCACCTTCGACCTGCCGGCCGAACGCGGCCGGTAGCTGACGGCCCGCTCTGTCAGGACCCAGCCCTGCAGGTGAGCGCGCAGGACCATCTCCAGCGGCCAGCCGAAACGGCGGTCGCGGATCCCCAGCGAAAGCAGGCCCGTCCTCGGCGCCGCGCGCATCGGACCGATGTCGCGCAATCGCAGCCCGCTGCGGCGCCGCAATTCGAGGCAGAGGGCACGATTCGCGAGGCGGGCGTGTAGCGGCCAGGCCCCCGGGAGCGGCCTGCGGGCGCCGAGCCCTAGCCCCGCGCGCCCCTCGCAGACCGGATCGGCGACCGCGGGGAGGTCGGAGGGATCGAGCGAGCCGTCGCAGTCCATGAAGCAGACGACCTCGTCGGTCGCGGCTTGAAGCCCGGTCCAGCACGCGGCGCCGAATCCGCGCCTCGGCTCGAAGACGACGACCGCGCCGAGGGCCGCCGCGACCGAGCCGGTGTCATCGCGCGATCCGTTGTCGACGACGATCGGACGGTAGCCGGACGGCATCGCCCGGAGCACTCCCGGCAGCGATTCGGCCTCGTTCAGTGCGGGGAGGATCACGTCGGGCACGCCGTGGACGTTGCACGAGTGGCCTTACATGGCGCTTACGACTCTCGTAATGAGGCGTTCCTATGGTGGAGAGATGGAACGCGCGGCGGCGCGAGTGCCGCGAATCGAACTGCGCCCGATGTGGCCTCCCGCGTCCGGAACGGTCGCCGCGGTTGCAGTCTGGGCGGTGCTGATCGCCGCCGCGTGGGGTCTGGGCACCGAGTTCAACTCCCGCGGGGCCGGACTGCTGCTTCATGCGCCGCCTCTGCACGGAAGGTGGGACGTCCGGATCGAGCCGGGGGTGATCCTGGGCGTGCTCTTGGCGGCGGCGATCGTCTGGGGCGGCCCGCTGCTGGCTCGGGCGGCGGGGTGGCGGCGGCTGCTGATCCTGTCGGCCGCCGGCGCCTTCGCCTGGGCCCTTGCGCTTGCTCTCGCGGCCGGAACCGGGGGAGTGCTGGAGCCTTTGCGATCCGCCGACGAGTACCTGACCGCGGTGCCGTTGATCGGCTCCCCGGGTGACTTCCTCTCGCATTTCACCGAGCGGATCGGCACCTACGCGACCCACGTCCGGGGCCACCCACCGGGAATGGCGCTGGTCTTTTGGGGGCTTGCCCAGGTGGGCCTCGGGGGGAGCCTGCCCGCCGCACTTCTGGTCGTCGGCGCCGGCGCCTCGGCGGTTCCCGCGGCGCTGATCGCCCTGCGCGAGACGGCCGGCGAGGAGCGGGCCCGGGCGGCGGCGCCATATCTGGTTCTCGCCCCTGCCGCGGTTTGGATCGCCGTCTCCGCCGACGCCTTCTTCACCGGCGTCTCCGCCTGGGCCGCCTGCCTGCTCATCCTCGCCCTGCACCGCCGGGGCTGGCGCTCGCGGCTGATGGCGCTCGGCGGCGGTCTGCTCTTCGGCGCCTGCCTCTTCCTCTCCTACGGGCTGATTCTGATCGCCGTCATCCCGCTGATGGTCGCCGTGAACATGCGTCGCTTCGAGCCGATCCTCTGGGGGGCCGCCGGTGGCGCTGCAGTCGTCCTCGGGGTGGACCTGGCCGGATTCTGGATCGTCGAAGGGTTCAGGGCCACCCGGTCGGAGTATCTGGCGGGCGTGGCGATGAAGAGGCCCTACGACTTCTTTCTTCTCAACAACCTGGCCGCCCTGGCCCTGGTCCTGGGGCCGGCGACGGCCGTCGCCTTCGCGCGCATCCGAGACCGTCGGATCCTGCTGCTCGCCGGAGGTGCGGCAGTCGCGGTTCTGCTGGCCAATCTGAGTGGCATGTCGAAGGGCGAGGTTGAGCGGATCTGGCTTCCCTTCGTTCCGTGGCTGCTGCTCGCGACCGCCTGCCTTGCCGGCTCGCCTGGGCGCCACCCGTTGCTGGCTCACCGCGCAGGCTCTCTGCGCCGTGGCTATCCAGATAGGGGTGAGGACACCCTGGTGAGCGGTGCGACGCGGAGAGTGCTGGTCACCGGCGGCGCCGGGTTCATCGGCTCGCATCTGGTCGACGCCCTGGTTGAGCGTGGTGACTCGGTCAGGGTGCTCGACTGCCTGCATCCTGCGGCTCACGCCGGGCGTCCCGAGTACCTCAATCCAAACGCCGAGTACGTCTTCGGCGATCTGCGGGATCCCGAGACGGCGGCGCGGGCGGTGGCGGGGGTGGAAATCGTCTCCCATCAGGCGTCCATGGTTGGGCTCGGCGTCGACCTCGGCGATGCTCCCGACTTCGTTGCCAACAATTCTCTGGGCACCGCGGTGCTGCTCGCCGCCCTCGCCGATGCCGGATTCAACGGGCCGTTCGTACTTGCCGGCAGCATGGTGGTCTATGGCGAGGGGAGGTACCGCTGCCCGGAGCACGGAATCATCAGGGCACCCCCGCGAAAGGCGGAGGACCTTCGGGCCGGAGAGTTCGAGCCGCGGTGTCGGGTCTGCGGACAGCCTCTGGAATCAGAGCCGGTGCCCGAGCACGCGCCGAAGGATCCCCGCAGTGTCTACGCGAGTACGAAAGACGATCAGGAGAGGCTGTGTGGCCACTTCGCCCGCGAAACCGAGGCGAGCGTCACGATCCTCCGCTACCACAACGTCTACGGAGCCCGGATGCCGAGGGACACGCCCTACGCCGGCGTCGCCAGCATCTTCCGCAGCTCGCTCGAGGCGGGCCGGCCTCCCCGGGTATTCGAGGACGGAGATCAGCGCCGAGACTTCATCCACGTCGCGGACGTCGCCCGGGCCAACGTCCTGGCGATCGGGCGGGAGACGCCGGGCTGCGAGGCGTTCAACATCGCCAGCGGGCGGCCGACGGCGGTCGGAGAGATGGCTCGGGGGCTGGCCGCGGCGATGGAGGGGCGAGCGCCGGAGACAACCGGCGAGTTTCGCCTGGGCGACGTGCGCCACGTCTTCGCTTCGGTCGGACGGGCACAAAGTGAGCTCGGCTTCGCGGCCAAAGTCTCTCTCGATGAGGGATTACCGGAGTTCGCCAAGGCCTCACTGCGGTCGCCGGCCGTAGCCGATGGAAAGCGGCACGATTCTCAGCGGCGGCGGGGGCACCGGAGAGGTGATCCCCGGGCACTTGAGCTCAATGATGTTGCGGAGAGGAGCCCGGGCTAGCCGGAGGGCACGGGTCGCCACTGGCTCGCTCCCAGGACGATCATCCGCATCCGCTTCTGCGCGGTTCGTCGGATCTCATCGTTTCCCACGGAGCTTGAAGTCGGCGTGTCCAGGATGTCCTCGATGATCGAGATCATCGCGATGACGATCAGGTCGGCCATAACCCGAAGATCTTCAGCGCTCCAATTACTCATCTCCGGGACGCGGACGAGGTCGGTTGCCAGTTCGCTGGCGAAGAGTCGGATCTCGGCACGGATCGCATGGCGGAGGACTCCGACGCCGCTGAATCGCTCCCGAGCGATGAACTGAAAGTGGAGCCGATGCTCGTGGACGTGGCTGATCAGGATGTCAACCGAGTCGCGGATCACATTCTCGAACTTGGCCGGCTCGGCTCGAACTTCGCGGATCATCTCCCGCAGGGTCCGGAATGACTCGTCGATCAGAGCCAGCCCGAGCTCTTCCATGTTCTCGAAATGGCGGTAGAAGGCCGTCGGCACCACTCCGGCCCCGCGCGTGACCTCGCGCAGGCTGACGCTCGAGAAACTCTGGTCTTCGAGCAACACCAGCGCCGCGTCCATCAGCTCCTGGCGGGTCCGCTGCTTGCGCTCCTGACGACTCTCCGAGGTACGGCTGTTCACGGGGAGAGTGTGACCAACTTCACGGACGCAGGTGGTTCCTCTGTCGTCAACGGGTTATTCTGTGCACAGTCGTTCACTCAAATCAGGGATCTTCCGATGCCGACCACCAAGACCGCAACCCGCCTGCTCCGCTCACGGCTCCTCAACGCCCTCACCTTCCCGCACGGCGCCGAGCGCTACCTCGAGCTGGTCGATCCGCTCGCCTCCCGCGACGATGTCAGGGCCGAGATCTCCGCCGTTCACCGCCAGACCCCGAAGAGCGTCACGTTGACGCTCGCCCCGAACGGGAACTGGGCCGGTGCCCGGGCCGGCCAGTTCGTCGGGCTGAGCGTCGAGATCGATGGTCGCCGTGAGACCCGCCCGTACTCGCCGTCGAGTTCCGAGCACCGGCCTGACGGCCTGCTCGAGTTCACGGTCTCAACTCATCCTGAGGGCCTCGTGTCCCGCCACCTGCGGGAGCAGGCCCGCCCCGGGATGCTGGTTCACCTCGAGCCGGCGGCCGGCGAGTTCGTCCTGCCGGACCCGCGGCCCGCCCGGGTACTGCTGATCAGCGGCGGCAGTGGCATCACTCCGGTGATGGCGATGCTGCGCACGCTCTGCGATGAGGGCTACGCCGGGGAGGTCGGCTTTCTCAACTACGCACGCTCGCCCGATCTGGCGCTCTATGAGACCGAGCTGCAGATGCTCGCCGGCTCCCACCGCGGGGTGCGGGTCGCGCGCGGCTTCACCCAGGCCCCCGGTGGTCCGCTCCAGGGTCGATTCGACCGTGAGCACCTCGGCTCCGTGATTTCCGACCATCGTGACGCTGCGACGTTCGTCTGCGGTCCACCGGCGCTGATCGACACCGTGCGGTCGACCTGGGCGACCGACCGCCTGCCGACCCCAACGTTCGAGACCTTTGCCCCACCCACCGTCTTGCTCGACCCTCACTCCGCGGAGGGCACGGTTCGGTTCGGCAGCACTGGCCGCGAGGCCGAGAACTCCGGGCTGCCGCTCCTCGAGCAGGCGGAGGACGCCGGCCTCTTGCCACCGCACGGCTGCCGGATGGGCATCTGCAACACCTGTTCCTGTCGAAAGACGAGCGGCGCGGTGCGCAATCTGCTCACCGGCGAGACCTCCACCGAGGAGGACGAGCTGGTCCGGATCTGCGTCTCGGTCCCCGTCGGCGACGTCGAGATCGCCCTCTGAACCCTTCGAGCTCCACTTCACTCCAACTACCTGAGGAGAACAAGCATGCCCAAGCCACACCCGACGCTGACCGATGAGCAATTCGAGGCCTTCGGCGCCGAGCTCGACACAATCCGTGCCCGCGCTGTTGCCAACCTGGGCGCGCGCGACGCCGACTACATCAACCGGGTGATCCGCGCCCAGCGCGGACTCGAGATCGCCGGCCGCGGCCTCTTGATGGCCGGCTTCCTGCCGCCAGCCTGGCTGGCCGGGACCGCCGCCCTCTCGGTCTCAAAGATCCTCGACAACATGGAGATCGGCCACAACGTGATGCACGGCCAATACGACTGGATGAGGGATCCCCGCCTGAACGGCAAGACCTTCGAGTGGGACACGGCCTGTCCAGGCGACCAGTGGCGCCACTCGCACAACTACATGCATCACACCCACACGAACGTCCAGGGTAAGGATCGCGACATCGGCTACGGGATCCTGCGGATGTCGGAGGATCAGCCCTGGCGTCCCTACTACCTGGGCAACCCGCTCTACGCGACGCTGCTGGCGGCCTTCTTCCAGTACGGCGTCGCGCTGCACGACCTCGAGACGGAGCGGATCGTCGCCGGCGAAACGACCCTGGCCGAGAAACGAGAGATGGCAGGAGAGATCTGGCAGAAGGTCCGCGGCCAGTGGCTCAAAGACTACGTGCTGTTCCCGGCGCTCTCGGGCCCGTCCTTCCCGCTGGTCCTAGCCGGCAACGCGACCGCCAACCTGACTCGCAACCTGTGGTCTTTCATGATCATTTTCTGCGGGCATTTCCCGGATGGGACCCAGGAGTTCACCGAGGAGGAGGCCGAAGGTGAGACACGCGGCCGCTGGTATTTCCGCCAGCTGCTCGGCTCGGCCAACCTGACCGGCAGCAAGCTCTTCCACGTCATGTCGGGCAACCTCAGCCACCAGATCGAGCACCACCTGTTCCCCGATATTCCGGCCCATCGCTACGCAGAGATCTCGGTCGAGGTCCGGGAGATCTGCGCGCGCTACGGGATCCCCTACAACTCGGGCCCGCTGACCAAGCAGTTCGGTAGCGTCGTCCGCAAGATCGCCAGGCTGGCGCTGCCGGACCGGCTCTGGGGCGGCGGAAGAGCGAGGGGGTCAGAGCCTCCCGCTTCCCTACCCGAGACCAGCGAGCCCGAGCCCAGCGAGAGTGCCCTGGCGCTAGCCTAGGCTGGTCCCGATTCGCTCCACCTCGACGTGGCTCCAGAAGACTCGCCAGATGACGCCGCTGAGCAAATCAGAAACCCGCAAGGACACGGCCCAGGTCGTGGTCGAATCGGGTGCCTCTCACGTCGGCCGGATCGCCAACATCGTGACCAACGCCGTGCGCGAGGTGACCCGCGAGGTCGGCGGCTTCGCGACGGAGATCTTCGAGATGCGAGATGCATCAAAGCGCGCGGAGGCCGACGCTGACACCGCGGCCGAGCCGCCTCAGGCCGCCGATCGGGGCTGATCCCGACACCACGGGTGGCCCGCTTCGCCACCCGCCGAGAGACCGCCGCGCCGCTTGGGGTGCCTGAGATGGACCGAGCGATCTGGGGTCGTTGCTTGATGCCGTTCCCACGCCCGTTCCCATCTGCAAGAGTCACAGGACTGCATCTGCTCCAGAAAGCCAAATCCTTGGGCAGGTAGCGAGGGTCGTCTCGAAAACCGTTGGGCGTCGTAAAGGGCCTCGTGGGTCCGAATCCCACCCCCTCGCTCACCAGCCATGAGCACGCCGCGGCCAGTCAGCAGCGCCTGAAGCGCTGCGACCTCGACGGGGGCGCCGCGGCGAACTCGTCTCAGGCTGGGACGTGTGGGAGGGCGCCCGGACCTGGTACCAGCTCGATGTCGTCGGGATCCGTGACGATGTGTCCCTTCGAGCATGCGAACGTGAGGTGCAGGTCACGGCCGCACTCGACATGCCGAGCGACCACGGGCGGGCCTTCGGGGTCCGCCTGGTGGCGGTCACCCCACTGCATGAACGCGAGCATGATGTGCATCAGCTCACGGCCCTTGTCCGTCAAGCGGTATTCCATCCGTGCCCGGCTGCCGGGCTCGCGGTACTCCGAGCGCTCGAGGATCCCCTCCTCGACGAGGAGAACCAGACGCTCTGACAACAGGTTGCGCGGGCACTGCAGGACCCGGTGGAACTGCTCGAACCGCGTGGCCCCATAGAAGCTCTCGCGGATGATCAACAGCGTCCACTTCTCGCCCAGGACCTGCAGCGTGCGGGCGATCGAGCAGTTGCTCGCCTCGTAGTTGGTGCGCTCCATCGCGGCTGCAGGTTAGCAGGCTGAGTTTCTTCTTTGTATGTAGCTTCTCTAGCGTTCGACCTCGATGTTCTGCAGGCGCACCTGACCGCGGGCGACCAGCTTGTCGTCCTCGGGGCGGCGGATCTCGACCTGCCAGAGCTGCTGAGTTCGTCCCTGCTGGATCGGGTCCGCGAGAACATGCAGACGGCCCGAGCGGTGGGGTCGGAGAAAGTCCGTCGCGTTTGAGACGCCCATGGCCTGCTGGTCGCGGTCCTTGACCGCCTCGAAGGCGCCCGTGGTCGCGAACGTCTCGATGACGGTCGCATAGAGCCCGCCGTGAACGATGCCCCACGGCTGGTGGTGGCGCTCGTCAGCTGCGACCGAGCCGCTCACGTGCGTGGCAGTAATCTCCTCGAACTGGATGTCGAGCAGATCCATCAGCTCGCTGGCTTGACCGGACATCACGCCTGCGCGATGTTCTGGCGGATGTCGGCGTCGGCGTAGGAGCTGGCCGTCAGCCGCACGTGCACGACGTCGGCCGTCGCACCCTCGGCGGCCATCTAGGCCATCTCCAGATGGCGGACCAGGAACTCGGTCTGGTCGCGGACGGCGTGCTGGAAAGGTTCGCCGAGGTAGATGTCGAAGTGGCCGACCGGACAGCGCTTGACCTCGCCGCGTGGCGCGGTCGCCGCGTAGCGCAGCGCGGTCTCGGAGGGAGCGACGGCGTCCTTCTCGCAGATGCAGAACAGGATCGGCGCACTCACCTTGCGGGCCGAACGCCCCGGACGGTAGAGCGCGACGTGGTTGATGAACCGAGCCGCCACTCCGTTCTCGAAATCAACTCCCGGTGGGATCAGTGCGCGGTAGCCCGGCTCGGAGTCCGGCGAGGTCATCAAAGCCGCCGACCCTTCTGGGCCCACCAGGGGGATCAGGACCGGGGGCTTTTTGCGCACACGGGCCACCTCGTCGCGGAGTGCCGGCACGACCGAGCGGGCGAGACTGCGCGGGCTCGCCGCTCGGACGCCCGCGAGCCCGTCGGTAAAGGGGCACTGGCTGACGACCGCGGCGATGGCGCCGTCGCGGGCGCCGGCCTCGATCACGTGACCGCCCCCGAACGAGGTGCCCCACAGCGCGATCCGCTCGCCGTCGATTCCGTCAAGGCTGCGCGCATAGGCGATCGCCGCCGCCCAGTCGGCGAGCTGGCGTTCGATGTCGAGCAGCTGGCGGGGCTGGCCGCCGCTGTCGCCGAAGTGCCGGTAGGTGAACACGAGCGCGGCGATCCCCGCGTCCGCGAAGCGGCGCGCGTAGGGCTCGAGCCCGAACTCCCGGGTCGCGCCGAGGCCGTGTCCGAGGATCACGAGCGGGGGCGACTCAGCATCGGGCATGAACAGCCAGCCACGGCACTCGTCCCCGTCCGAGGAAGAAGGCGACGTCGAGTCTCGTGCGTGTTTCAAAAGCCACCAGAGGGAGGCTAGCAGCTAAGTTTACATTATCAACTCAGTCTGGTAGGCTGCCGCTCTCACCCCGTCCCTGCTCAACGAAAGGCCCGCCGCATGACCACGACGATCCAGAACCACCGCCTCGGAATCGAGGTCGAGCAGCGAGGACGAGTGCTCCTCGCCCGGCTCCATGGCGGTCCGCGTGGCGAGTTCGGCCGAGAAATCGCCGCCGACCTGGAGGCCCTGGTCACCCGCGCCGAGACCGATGAGAGCGTCGGCGCGGTAGTGATCACCGGCACCCACCCCGAGCGGTTCGTCGCGCACGCCAACCTGCGTTGGCTGCAGGAGGGGGGCGCCGCGAGCCCGACCGTCGGGCCGCGCGGCGCCTCGGCGGTCGTGCACACGGCCCGCGCCACGCGATTCGTTCCCGGAGTGCGGAAACTCGCGGACCGCACGCCGCTGGGCGGCGCCATGGAGCTCCTCGACGTGCACGAGACCTTCCTGCGGATGAACCGCTGCGGAGCGGTGTTCGTCGCCGCGCTCAATGGGTCGGCGCTCGGCATCGGATCAGAGCTCGCGCTGGCCTGCGACTACCGCCTGATGGCGGCCGGGGACCACGTGATCGGTCAGCCCGAGATCCTCCTCGGGTTCCCGCCCGGCGGCGGCGGGACCCAGCGCCTCGTACGGTTGGTCGGAACCCACCAGGGACTCAAGAGGATGCTCGACGGCGGCGGCCTCGATCCCGAGGCGGCCGCGGAGATCGGGTACGTCGATGAAGTCATCCCGGCCGATGAGCTAATCGACGGCGCCGTCGCGCTCGGCGATCGGCTCGCGCAGCGACTCAAGTTCACCGTCGCCGCAGTTAAGCGAGCCGCCTACATCGGCGGCTCGCTCGGACTCGAGGAGGGACTCCACGTCGAGAACGCCGAGTTCCTCTCGACGGTCGCCAGCCCCGGCGCGCAGGCCGCGATGCTCGCGTACATGAAGCGCACCGAGGAGATGGGCGACCTGCCGCTGTATGACCGGCCAACCTTTGAACACACGCTCGAGGCAGGCAGCTTCGGACGCACCACGGAGGCCTGATGATGACTCGGACCCCGCCGAATGCGAAGCTCATCATCGCCCTCGACACGCCGTTCGCCCTCCCGTGAAGGCGTACCTGGTCAAGAAGTACAAGAGCCCGATGAAGGCCGGCGAGGCGGCGGAGCCGAGTGTCGGCGACCGCGACCTGCTCGTTGACATTCACGCCGCCGGCGTCAACGTGCTCGACGCGAAGATTCGCGACGGGGAGTTCAAGCTCGTCCTCCCGTACAAGTCTCCCTTCGTCCTCGGGCACGACCTCGCTGGCGTGGTGACCCGCGTCGGCCCGGGGGTGACGCGCTTCGCCGTGGGTGACGAGGTCTATGCCCGGCCGCGCGACGGCCGCGTCGGGACCTTCGCCCAGCGAATCGGCGTGCACGAGGACGATCTCGCGACCAAGCCGGCAAGCCTCTCCATGGCCGAGGCGGCCTCCGTGCCCCTCGTCGCCCTGACCGCCTGGCAGGCGCTTGTCGAGCGAGCGCACCTCCAACCGGGCCAGAGTGTGCTTATCCACGCCGGCTCCGGCGGCGTCGGCACCTACGCGATCCAGCTGGCCAAGCACCTTGGGGCGACCGTGGCCACCACAACGGGCACCAGCAACGTCGAATGGGTCCGCGACCTCGGTGCCGACATCGTCATCGACTACCGAACGCAGGACTTCGAGACGGTCGTCCAAGACTACGACGTCGTCCTGGACTCCCAGGGAGGAGACACGCTCGCGAAGTCCCTGCGGATCCTCAAGCCAGGGGGCATCGTCATCGGCATCGCCGGCCCGCCGGACCCGGATTTCGCCCGCCAGCAAGGACTACGTTTTCCGCTGCGGCTGGTGATGTCCCTACTCAGCTGGAGGACGCGCCGAGCGGCACGCCGTCAGGGCGTTCGGTACTCGTTCCTCTTGATGCGCGCGAGCGGTGCCCAGCTCGACGAGATCACCAAGCTCATCGACTCAGGAGGCCTCCGTCCCATCGTCGACCAGACGTACCCGTTCGACGAGGCCCCGCATGCCCTCGCTCAGGTCGAACGCGGCCGGACCAAGGGCAAGGTCGTCATCACAATGGTCTGAAGACCGCGCCCCGGTTGGTCCCTCGGCCCAAGCCTCACTCCCAAATGATCGGATCGCAAGCCAGCCCGAAGTCCCAGAGAGGGCACGCGGCGGCACCGTCCGTCGACGAATCGCGTCGGAAGGTACGTTCCCGGTCCTATGTCGAAACCCGTCCTCATCGCCATCGATGAAGACGCCCGCGCACTGCGCGACGTCGAACGCGAGCTGCTCGATCGCTACGCAAGGAACTACCGGGTCGTCTGCGTGGGTTCGGTCGAGGAGGCGATGGGGGAGCTCGAGGCGATGGCAGCCGCGGGGGAGGAAGTCGCGCTCGCTCTCGCCTCGCACCAGCTCAGCAAAACAACCGGAGGCGAACTGCTGGGCAAGGTGCGGTCTCTTCACCCGCAGGCTCAGCGTGGGCTGATGATCGAGTGGCGCAGCTGGGGCGACGACCGTGCCGGCGAGGCCGTCTACCAGGCGATGGCGAGGCGGCAGATCGAGTTCTACGTGATTCGGCCTTCGAGGTCGCCCGACGAGCTCTTCCATCAGTCCGTTACGACCTTTCTGCTCGAGTGGGCCCATGCACGCCGGCTGTCGCCGCATACCGTTCACATCGTCAGCGACGCGTGGACCGGTCGGGCCTTCGAGCTGAGGGAGGTTCTGGGGCGCTGCGCGCTCCCGCACGCGTTCCTTCTTTCCGGTTCGCCCCAAGGCGAGGAGCTGATCACGAAGGCCGGCGAGGAGGCGGCGCTTCCCCTCGTGGTGTTCCCGAACGGCACCGCTCTCTCAGACCCGAGCGACATAGAGCTGGCGAGCGCCGCGGGCGCGACGATCGACCCAAACCGCCGTGACTTCGACGTGATCATCATCGGGGCGGGGCCCGCTGGACTCTCGGCAGCGGTTTACGGCGCTTCGGAGGGGTTCCGGACGCTGGTCGTTGACAACGGCGGGATCGGCGGGCAGGCCACCTCGAGCTCGCTGATCCGCAACTACCTCGGCTTTCCACGCGGCATCAGCGGCCGTCTGCTTGCGGAGCGTGCCTACGAACAGGCGTGGATCTTCGGGGCGAAGTTCGCGTTCATGCACAACGCGATCTCAGTTCGGCGCGAGGGTGAGCGTCTCTACGTCCGCCTCTCAGACGGCGGCGAGGTGAGCGCTCGGGCCGTCGTACTTGCGGCGGGCGCCACATATCGCCGAATCGGTGTGGCTGAGATCGAGGCGCTGATCGGGGCCGGCGTCTTCTATAGCGGCCCCGCTTCGGAGGCGCCCGCAATGGCCGGTCGGGAGGTGTATGTCGTCGGCGGCGCGAACTCGGCGGGCCAGGCGGGGCTGCATCTGGCGGAATACGCCAAACGGGTGACCCTCGTGGTTCGGGCGGAGTCGCTCGATATCGGGATGTCGCACTACCTTGCGCGGCAGGTCGAGGGCACGGCCAACCTGGATGTGCGTCTCGGGACCGAGGTCGTCGGCGGTGGGGGAGAGGACTGGCTGGAGCACCTGGTGCTCCGTCGGAAGGACAACGGAGCGACGACGACGGTTGGGGCCGATGCGCTCTTCCTGATGATCGGCTCCCATCCGAACACGGACTGGCTGCCAGCGGAGATCAGGCGTGGGGACGGCGGGTTCGTTCTCACCGGAGCGGAGGTCGGGAACGACGAGAACTGGCCGCTCGAGCGTAGCCCCTTCTTACTCGAGAGCAGCATGCCCGGTGTCTTCGCCGTGGGTGACGTCCGGCACGGGTCGATGAACCGAGTCGCTTCCGCGGTCGGTGAGGGATCGATCGCGATCAGGCTCGTCCATGAGCTCCTTGAGGCCGAGCAAGTCTGGCCCCACGACCGAGTCTGACTAGGGCGCCTGGCTTGGAGGCAAGATGATCTGGGAGCGAATTCGCTGAGATACGTACCACCCAGGACTGCCGCAAGCCGACTCATGCACACCGGGACTGGCCGTCAGGACGCCTAACCTTCGTTCGGGAATGAGCCATACAACCAGCACCCTGCACTTCGCCTCGTGCGGCGGTCCGCAGTGGAGCCGCTAGCCGCGGTTCAACGGGCCCGCGCGTACTCCAAAAGGCGAGCATGGGGCGACGCATACGAGGCCCTCTCGTCAACTGATCAGGCCACGTTTGGAGCGGTCGACCTCGAGTTGCTGGCGACGGCGGCCTACCTGACCGGGCGCGACGACGCTTACGCGAGCGCTCTGGAGCGTGCCTATCGCGCCCACCTGGACTCCGACGAGCCACTGCCGGCCGCTCACTCCGCCTTCTGGCTGGGCATCCATCTCGCAACCCGGGGGGCGATGGGCGGAGCCGGCGGCTGGTTCGCCCGCGCACAGCGCCTGGTGGACCGGGTCGGGCGCGACTGCGTCGAGCAGGGCTACCTGCGGTTGCCGGTCGCGCTGCGCGAGGAGGCCGCTGGCAATTACGAGGCAGTGCGGACGATCTCCGCCGAGGCTGCCGAGGTCGGCGAGCGCTTCGGCGATCCGGACTTACTCGCTCTCGCTGTGCAGCAGCAGGGCCGTGCGCTCCTCAAGCTGGGGGCGTTCGAGGAGGGCATCGGACTGCTCGACGAGGCGATGGTGGCCGTGACCGCCGGCGAGACGTCGCCGATCGTCACCGGGCTGGTCTACTGCAGCGTGATCGATGGCTGCCGGGAGGCCTACGAGCTTTCGCGCGCCCAGGAGTGGACCGCTGCCCTGACGCGGTGGTGCGAGAAGCAACCGGACATGGTTCCTTATACCGGCCAGTGCCTTGTGCACCGGGCGGAGATCATGCAGCTACGCGGGGAGTGGCCGGACGCGCTGGAGGAGGCCCGGCAGGCGGGTCGGCGCTTCGCCGAGCGAATCGACGTGAACAGGCCGTCCGCCGCCCAGGCCTCCTACCGCGAGGCCGAGGTCCGGCGGCTGCAGGGCGATTCCGCAGCCGCGGAGGAGGCTTACATCGAGGCGAGCCGGCACGGGTGGGAACCGCAGCCGGGCCTGGCCCTGCTGCGCCTTGCCGAAGGGAAGATCGACGCAGCCGCCGCGGCGATCGGCCGGGCCCTGTCGGAGACCGCGGACCCGCCGGATCGCGCAAGACTGCTGCCAGCGCGGGTCGAGGTGATGCTCGCCACAGGCGAGGTCGGGGAGGCGCGGATGGCCAGCGACGAGCTCGACCGGATTGCCGAGAGGCGGGAGAGCGGGATGCTCGAGGCGACCGCCTCTTATGCGCGGGGAACGGTCGAGCTTGGTGCCGGCGAGCCCGGGATCGCGCTCACCTCCCTGCGCAAGTCGTTGGAGCTGTGGCGAGAGCTAGCGGTGCCCTACGAGGCCGCGCGGGCGCGCTTGGCGATGGGGCTCGCCTGCCGCGAGCTGGGCGACGAGGAGACCGCGGACATGGAGCTGGCGGCCGCCCGCGATGTCTTCGCCCGGCTCGGAGCGGCGCCCGACCTGGCCCGGGCCGATGCGCTTCAGCGGCGCGCAAGGCCTTCCCGCGTCGCGGGTCTGACGGCGCGCGAACTGGAGGTTCTGCGCCTCGTCGCCGCCGGAAAGAGCAACCGCGAGATCGCCTCGGAGCTCGTGATCAGCGAGCACACCGTAGCCCGGCACCTGCAGAACATCTTCGTCAAGCTGGGCGTCTCCTCGCGTACCGCGGCCGGCGCGTTCGCCTTCGAGCACGACCTGGTCTGACCGCCCCCGAGTGGTCAGAACTGACCACGCAGAGCTGCTGCGAAGTTGGTGGATCCAGGCGATGCGGGCTGGTGATCTGCGCCATAGGTTCGCCCTGCGAAGCGACCAAAGGAGATGAGATGGCAACAGCGCCCGCGACAACCTCGACCGAAGCCCAGGGATCGGCCGCACCGCCGGATTCACGCCCGGCCGGCAACGCCCGCGATCGGCTGCTCGCCGGGATTCCCGCCACCGAGCGACGGCTGACCCTCGCCGGCATCGAGACCTCCGTACTCGAGGGCGGTAGCGGGCGGCCGATCGTTCTTCTGCATGGCCCCGGCGAGTTCGCCGGCAAGTGGATGCGAGTGATACCGGGATTGGTGGGAACCCATCGGGTCGTCGCTCCCGACCTCCCGGCGCATGGTGCCTCCGGGCTGCCCGACGGACCGCTCGACTCCGATCGCCTGCTCGCCTGGCTTGGTGAGCTGGTCGAGCGCACCTGCCCCGAGCCCCCGGTGGTGGCAGGGCACGTGCTGGGCGGCGCAATCGCGGCCCGCTTCGCGATCGAGCAATCGGACCGGCTTCGAGGGTTGGTGCTGGTGGACACATTGGGCTTGGCTCGGTTCCGGCCGGCCCTGAAATTCGCATTCACCATGATCGGCTTCCAGGTGAGGCCGACCGAGCGGAGCTACGAGCGTTTCATGCGGCAGTGCTCGCTCGACCTTGACGGGCTGCGCGAGGAGATGGGCGAGCATTGGGAGCCCTTCGTCTCCTACAACCTCGAGTCGGTTCGCGGGCCGAACTCGAAAGCGGTCGGCCGTCTGCTGCGTCAGGTCGGCCTGCCGCGGATCGCGCCCGCGGACCTGGCGCGGATCACGGTGCCGACGAGCCTGATCTGGGGACGCCAGGATCGGGCAAACCGGGTGGGGATCGCCGAGCAGGCGAGCGCCCTCTACGGATGGCCGCTGCACGTGGTCGAGGATTGCGGCGACGACCCGCCGCGCGATCGGCCCGAAGCCTTCACTCGGGCGCTGCATGACGCGATCGTCCAAGCCAAGTGAGCAGCAACCTGCCATCGACCTACTGCGCGCGAACCGAATCGCAAATCGATCGCGCATCGCTGCCCTTCACTTGCGTCTAGGTTGCAAGCGTGGAGGTCATGCGGGCTAGCGGACTCAAGATAGCCTTCGAGCGAGAGGGCGAGGGTCCGCCCCTCGTTTTCGTCCACGGCGCCGCTTCAGACGGCCGCATCTGGGGACCGCAGCTGACCGGCCTCTCGGACGAATTCACGGCGGTCGCCTGGGACGAGCCGGGGGCAGGTCGCTCCTCAGACCTGCCCGGGCACTTCGCCCTGTCTGACTACGCGGACTGCCTCGCGGCGCTGGTCGAGGAGCTCGGGCTCGGTCCGGCGTACGTCGCCGGCATCTCGTGGGGGGGCACAGTCTCGCTGGAGCTCTACCGCCGACGCCCGGAGATCATCGCCGGGCTGATCCTCGTCGACACCTATGCAGGATGGAGAGGATCGTTGCCCGCGGAGGAGGTAGCGGCCCGGGTGGCCGCCGCCCGGGCGATGTTCGCGGCATCCGCCGAAGATTTCTACCCCGAGCTTCCGGGGCTGTTCGCCGGCGATCCGCCGGCCGAGTTCGTTCCCCTTCTCGAGCAGATCGCCGCCGCCGTGCGCCCGGAAAGCCTGAGGATCCAGCTCGCGCTGCTGGCCGAGGCAGACCTGAGTGAGATGTTGCCCCGGATCTCCGCGCCGACACTGCTGATTTGGGGCGAGCGCGACGCGCGCTCCCCGCTCAGCGTCGCGCGCCAATTCGAGGAGGCGATCCCGGGCTCGAAGCTCGTCCTCATTTCGGGTGCCGGACACGTCAGCAACCTCGAGCGGGTCGACCTGTTCAACGAGGCCGTGCGTGCCTTCTGTCGCGGCCGCGAACTGCACGACGCGTCGTAGCTCTGGCCGAGACATGTGCCGAGCAGCCCGCCTGGCGCGAGCCGGTCTCGAGACGCACGATGAGGCGGTAAACCTGTGCGTCGTAAGGCGTACCGTCGGTTCGAAACACACCCCCTCCGCTGATTGCCAGGGAGTCCCTAGCGGTGCTTGACGCCCTCTTCGACGAAGTTCGCGCGCCGCGGCTCGGTTACCGGCAGCTCGCCCAGCGCCTCGTCGATAGCGTCGAGGATGTCCTCGGAGAGCTCGACTCCCACGGCCTCGGCGTTCGAGTGGACCTGCTCCGGCCGGGAGGCGCCGATGATCGCCGAGGCGAGGTTCTCCTGGCGGAGGATCCATGCGAGAGCCATGGTGGTCATGCTCAGCCCGGCGCCCTCCGCGATCGGCAGCAGCCGCTGGACCGCCTCGAGCAGATCGTCTGATCGGTAGTGGTCCATCGCCCAGTTCATCTCGTCGCTTGCGGCGCGCGAGTCGTCGGGCGGCGGCTCCCCCGGCGTGTATTTGCCGGTCAGCACTCCCTGGGCGAGCGGCGACCAGACGATCTGCGAGATCCCGTGCTGCTCGCAGAAGGGGATCAGCTCCGCCTCGGGCGCCCGCCAGATCATGTTGTACTGGGGCTGGGAGGAGACGAACTTCTTCGCGTTCGGGACCCCGAGGCCGGCCTCGATCTGCTCGATCGTCCACTCGCTGAAGCCGATCTCGCGCGCCTTGCCGGCATCGCAGACCTCGGTGAACGCCTCCATCGTCTCCTCGATCGGGGTCTCGGGATCGGGGCGGTGGCACTGGTAGAGGTCGACGTAGTCGGTCTGCAGGCGCTCGAGCGAGGCGTCGATCTGCTTGTGGATCTGCTCGCGCGAGAGGCCGCGATCGGTCTCTGACATCGGAAAGAAGACCTTGGTGGCGAGCACGTAGGAACCGCGGTCGAAGTCCTTCAGCACCTCGCCCCAGACGGACTCCGCCGCGCCGCCCCCGTAGACGTTGGCGGTGTCGAAGAAATTGATCCCGGCATCGAACGCTGCACGGGTGCAGGCCTCGGTGCGCTCTTGCTCGAGCCCGCCGCCGTAGGTGAGCCAAGAGCCGAGCGAGACCTCCGAGACGTCTATTTCCGAATCGCCGAGCCTGCGGAATCTCACCCCAGGGACCCTACCCAAAAGCGGTTGGCCGGCAGTTGGCCAATGCAGGGTGGGTTTTATGCCGGCAGCGGGTAGCCTGGGGTGAGCGACCTGGCTATGAGTTGGAACGCCATGCGACCCGGATTTGGAATGGAGCGAGATGAGCAAATACGCAGTCATTAACCCCGCAACTGGCGAGACGGTCAACGAGTACCCCGAGATCTCCGACGAGGAGCTCTCCGCGGCGATCTCGGCCGCGGATGACGCCCATCGGAACTGGTCGCTTCAGACCTCCGTCTCCGAGCGGGCCTCATTGATTCAGCGGGTCGCGGAGCTTCACTCCGAGCGCAGGGAGACGCTGGCGGAGATCGCAGTTCGGGAGATGGGCAAGCCTATGGAGCAGGCCCTCGGCGAGGTGGACTTCTGCGCCGACATCTACGGCTACTACGCCGAAAACGCCGAGGACTTCCTCAAGGACGAGCCGATCTCGCTTCTGGCGGGGGAGGGCTCCGCCCTGATCCGGCGGACATCAGTCGGTCCCCTGCTGGGGATCATGCCCTGGAACTTCCCCTACTACCAGGTGGCGCGCTTCGCGGGGCCGAACCTCGTGGTCGGCAACACGATCCTGCTGAAGCCGGCGCACCAGTGCCCCGAGTCGGCGGAGGCAATGCAGACGATCTTCCGGGACGCCGGTCTCCCTGACGGCGCCTACCAGACCGTGCTCGCCTCGAACGATCAGATCGAGGAGGTGATCGCCGATCCGAGAGTCCGCGGTGTCTCGCTGACCGGCTCCGAGCGAGCCGGAGCCGCGGTGGCCGAGATTGCCGGGCGCAACCTGAAGAAGGTCGTCCTCGAGCTCGGCGGATCCGATCCGTTCATCCTCCTCGGAGCCGAGGACCTCGACGGGGCTGTTGAGGCCGCGGTCGCCGGTCGTCTGGACAACACCGGTCAGTCGTGCAATGCCGCGAAGCGGTTCATCGTCGCGGATGAGCTCTACGACCAGTTCCTCGAGAAGTTCAAGGCGGCGATGACTGCCTCCGAGCCGGGCGACCCAACCTCCGATGACGCCGAGATGGGTCCGCTGTCCTCATCGAATGCTGCGGAGACCCTGCAGGATCAGCTCGACCGGGCAGTCGCCCAGGGCGCCGAGGTGGCCGCCGGCGGCGATCGGGATGGCAATTACTTCTCGAGCACCGTCCTGGTCGGAATAGATCCAGACAATGACGCGTACCGCGAGGAATTCTTCGGGCCGGTCGCGAGCGTCTTCCGCGCCGGCTCCGAGGAGGAGGCGATCGAGCTGGCCAATGACACGCCGTTCGGACTCGGCTCATACGTCTTCTCCGACGATCCGGAGCAGGCACTGCGGGTTGCGGACAGCCTCGATACCGGGATGGTCTACGTCAACGGGGTAGGCGCCGACGGTGCCGAGCTGCCCTTCGGCGGCGTCAAGCGATCCGGCTTCGGAAGGGAGCTCGGCCGCTACGGAATCGAAGAGTTCGTCAACAAGAAGCTGATCCGCGTGCTGAAGTAGCTGGTCGGTCCCAGCACCTCAGCGGGAACCGTTGAGGAAGCGGGTGAGCGAGAAGTCGAAGCCGGTGGACACGGGGCGATCGGCCCCGGCATTGAGTGCGGGTCCTCACACAGGATCGACGGCCTGGCGGCTTCGAGGGCCTCGTCGCGGTCCAGGTATTCCCTGATTCGCAACACCCGGCCGTCGCGGATCTCGAAGACGTCGAACAGCCGCTGGCTGATCACCATTCCGCTGTGTCGGCCACGGCCATGGACCCTGGTCGCTGCGAGGACATGCTCGCCGCTGGCGGTGATCTCATCCACCTCGTCCCAGGCATCGTCCCAGGCATCGAGCCACCGGCCGATCCAGCGGATCAGCGCTTCGTGCCCGCGAATCGTGTTCGCCTCCTCGACCGGCGAGTACTCGCACTCGAGGTCGAAGTGCTCCGCTACGTACGCGTCAGTGCCACCTCCCTGGGCGAGTGCATTGAACGCCGCGTACACAGAGCGGACGACCGCGACGTTCTCCTGCGAGTTCGCCACGTAGGCGGATGCGACCGGAAGTAGGTCAACGGCGGTCATTGCCGGGTCTACGAACAGGCCGGAAAAAGGTTCACGAATGACTCCCCGTTTCCCGGCCCGGGGGCACATGCTCAGGTGCCGCGCGCCTACGGGGCGATGACGATCTTTCCCAGCTTTGACCCGGCGGAGAAGCGCTCGTAGGCCTCCTCGACCTGCTCGAGCGGGTAGGTCGCGGCGATCGGCACCCTGAGGGCGCCGGACTCGAACTGCGGCAGCACGACCCGCTCGACGCCGCGCGCGGTCGCCGCCTTCTCCTCCAGGGGGCGGGCGCGGAGCGTCGACGCCCGCAGCGTTCCCCGTTTCGCCATCAGGGCGAGCAGGTTGATCTCGGCCCGAGCCCCCGCCCCGACCCCGATCACGACGATTCTCCCGCCAGTTGCGAGCGCCTCCAGGTTGCCGGGCAGGTTCGGAGCGCCGACCAGCTCTAGGATCACGTCGAACGGCCCCGCCTCGGCGAATTCGTCCGGATCGAGCACCGCCTCAGCCCCGAGTGCCTCGACCTCGGTTCGCAGCCCGGGATCACGAACAGTTGCGCTGACCCGGGCTCCGGCCGCCGCGGCCAGCTGGACGGCGGCTGTTCCGACCCCGCCCGCACCTCCGTGGATGAGGACCCGCTCGCCCGGGCCCAGCCCGGCCTGGGTGAAGAGGGCATCGTGGGCGGTGGTGAACACCTCGGGCAAGCCTCCAGCCGCCTCCCAATCCAGCCCGTCGGGAACCCGCATCGCCACCCGCTCGTGGACCACCGCGAGCTCAGCCTGGCCGCCGCCGCCGACGATCGCCATGACGCGGTCGCCGACCGAGAAACGCTCCGAGCCCGAGCCGGTCGCCTGGATCTCGCCCGGCGAACTCCAACCCGGGTATTTCCGGGGGCGAGCCGGGAGGGGCCGGATAGTGCCCGGCGCGCTGCAAGAGGTCGGCACCGTTGATGCCCGCAGCACGGACCTCGACCAGCAGCTCGCCCGCCCCGGCAACCGGATCCGGGTGGTCGGCGACCCCGACGGAGCCGTTGCCTATCGTCGCGGCGCGCATGGCGCCGACTCTAGCGCCGTGGTCAGGCCGAACTCGGCAACCGGCGGGCCCGATGCTGCCTTTCACCCACAGAATCCATCGATTCGCGGAGAAGTCTGGACTTTCTGAAGGATTTGCTGCCCAGGAGTTGAACTCGGCGGGCCGGCTGACGATAGATCGACGATGAGCTCACCGGCGCAAGCGACGCAGCCTGGGGCCCTGCCCGCAGGGCTCACCCCTCCGAGCGGCCGCACATCGACCGAGAACGCCCGCATCGGTGACATCGTCGTCGCGCTGGGATTCACCGACCGGGAAACGGTGGAGCGTGCCGTGGTCGAAGCGCGGGAGAGCCGGCGCCGACTTGGGGAGGTCCTAGTCGGGGCGGGCGCGGTCACGTCCGAGCAGCTCGCCCGCTCGCTCGCCGAGCGAAACGCCCTGCCCTTTGTCGACCTCGAGACCTTCGAGGTCGATCGGGGAGCGGCGAGCCTGATTAGCGCGGCCGAGGCCAGCCGCTATCAGGCGATCCCGATCTGCTTCCTCGCGGAGGAGACTCTGCTGATCGCGACGTCCAACCCGGCGAACCTGGTCGGCATCGACGACATCCGGATCATCACCGGCTACAACTGCCGGCTTGCGATGAGTTCTCCAGAGAGCGTCAAAGCGCTGATTGACCAGGTCGGAAGACTCTCCGACCCACTTCACGAGGTCAAGCCAAACTCCGAGCCCGAGCAGTCGAAGGTGATCGAGCTGCGCGAGTCCGCCGAACAGGAACCGGTCGTCAAGATGGTAAACGCGGTGATCGCCGAAGCGGTCGGGCGCGGCGCGTCCGACATCCACTTCGACCCGCGCGACGGCGACATGCGGGTCCGGCAGCGGATCGACGGGCTCGTTTCCGATCTGAGCACCGTCCCGGCCGGCCTTGTCCCCGGGCTCGTCTCCAGGATCAAGATCATGGCCGAGCTGAACATCGCGGAACGACGTCTTCCTCAGGACGGTCGCATCGGCCTGACGCTCGACGGGCGCTACGTCGACCTGCGCGTCTCGACCCTGCCGATAATGCGAGGAGAGTCGGTCGTGCTCCGAATCCTCGACAAGGACCGGGGCGTCATCGACCTCGATCATCTTGGTATTGGTAACGACGAGCGCGCCCGGCTGGAGCACGCGATCAACCAGGTGCACGGTGCGATCCTCGTCACCGGGCCGACGGGCGCTGGCAAGACGACTACCCTCTACGCCACTCTCAGCGAGGTCAACACGCCGGAGCGCACGGTGATCGCGATCGAAGACCCGGTCGAGTACGAGCTCGACGGCGTCAAGCAGGTCCAGGTCAATTCTACGGCCGGATTGACCTTCGCCTCGGGGCTGCGATCGATGATCCGCTCAGACCCCGACGTGATCATGGTCGGCGAGATCCGCGACCGGGAGACCGCGCAGATCGCGATCGAATCCGCGCTCACAGGGCACCTTGTCTTCACCACCCTTCACACAAGCGGCGCCCCGCTGGCGCCTGCGCGGCTGATCGAGATGGGGATCGAGCCGTTCCTGGTCGCCTCCGGCATTCAGTGCGTCGTCGCCCAGGGGCTCGCCCGCCGCCTTTGCGAGGAGTGCAGGACCCCGGTGCACATCACTGCCACTGAGCTCGAGCAGAGCGGCCTCGGCTTCTACGGTGCCGACATCGACGCCTACGAGCCGGTGGGCTGCCTCCGCTGCCGCCGTACCGGTTACGACGGCCGCATCGGTATCTATGAGGTGATGACGGTCAACGACGAGATCCGATCGCTGATCCTCAAGCGGGGCTCCTCCACCGAGATCGCCACCGCAGCGAGGCAGGCAGGCATGCGGAGCCTCACCGAGGACGGCCTTGAGAAGGTCCGCGACGGGGTCACCTCGGTGCCCGAGCTCCTGCGCGTCTTCGGGGGTTAGGCGCCGACAGGCGAATGCTCAGGCGCTCGGAGGCAGGCCGAGCTGCTGGAGCATCGACGTCCAGATTCACGGTGGGCTCCCTCCGGGCTCAGTCTCCCTCGAAGCTGGTCAGGTCCTCTGCCTCGATTCCCTCGGCCTCGCAGTGGGCCTCGTAACGCTCCAGCGAGGTCTTCCAGTTCTCCCGAGCGATGATGTTGCCGCCGGGACCGTCGAGGAAGAGCAGCTCTCCGACGATCACGAAGAAGACCTCGGCGTCCTCGTCTCCAACGCTTTGGGGCGTGTGCGATGAGGCGGCGGTTTCGTAGACCGTGTCGCCGGCCTCCGAGACCCAGTCGTGCTCGAGGTAGCGCCAGGCTCCCTTCATCGTGTGTCCGATGACGGTTCCGGTGTGGTAGTGGGTCGGAAGCTGCACCTCGGGGGGAACTTCATCGAAACGACGATCTCCCCGTGGATCGGGTCGATCTTGAAGTACTTGAGGAAGACCTCGTCGCTGTAGGGCGTGAACGGCACCCATGGCAGCGAGTCCGCCTTGACGTTGGCGGTGACGATCTCCTTGTGAGCAACGCCCATCTGCCTCTCCTCGATCCGTGGTCGCACCTCGTGCAACCGTTGGCTGCAGACTATGCGGCCGCAGCGTGGGGGACCAGCTCGGCGCGATCGCAATTTCGGCGGCGGCGGCCGGCTTCAGGCCGACCGCCGCACCCCAACCGCTCAGCTGTCCCAGCGCGCGGTCAGCTGATAAATGATCGTCACGTCGAGGAGGATGATCAGGAAGGCCCAGAGCGGTGCCGCCGGGAACCAGACGATCTGGGTGATCGCGTTGATGGTGACGAAGAAGACCGCCGCCCAGCGGGCGCCGGAGCTGCCTGCAAACAGGCCGAGCCCGGTTAGCGCCATGATCGATCCGAGAATCAGGTGAACCCAACCCCAGGTCGTGATGTCCGCGAGGATCGCTCCGTGGCCGCCGACGACGACGATCTGATCGTTGAGGATCGCCGCCAGTCCCCATAGGGCGTCGAGCGATCCGACCATGAAAAGCACGACTCCGGCGAATACCGTCCAACCCGTCGGCTGCCGGTCGGATGCGGTTCTGGCTGCCTCCATGATTCCCCCCTTTTGTTGGTGCAGAACGGCGCTCAGCGTAAACGGGCGATCGGTCTGATCAGCGGGCCACTTCGGCCTGCCTCTAAGCCGCCTCGACTCCGACCACGAAGTCGATCTCGGGGTCGAGGATCTGCTCGATCAGCTCCTCGTCGGGGGTGACGCCCATCTCCCGGCAGCGGTTGCGGTAGTGGCGCACCTTCTGGTCCTGGTATTTCTGGATCTCCAGCCCGGGCACGGCCTTCTGGTACTCGACCAGTCCGACGACGTTTCCGCGGTAGGCGTCGAAGACCTCGTGGACGATCGCCTCGTATTCAGGGTTCTTCTCGATCAGTGTCCGGCAGGTGCCGGTGCCGAAAGTGATGTGGCGACCCTCGTCGAGGAGGATCAGGCGGAAGCCCTCGCGCAGGGTCGGGAAGGCGTCCCAGAGCAAGGTGGTGTCGATCACGATCTCGTAGGAGGGCATCGTCAGCACTCCCTCGACGAAGGCGTTGTAGGCGGCGGAGAAACGCACGAAGGCGCGCTCGGTCTCCTCCTCGCTCCCGTCCATGGCCGCCCCCAGCAAGTCCCGGCCGTATTTCGGCAGCGCCTCGTGGAGGACGTCGCGGACCTCGAAGCGCCCGCTCGGATCGACCGTCTTACCGCGCACCAGGAAGTGCCTGGCGACCTCTTCCGGCTCGAGGATCCCGACCACCTCGCTGTGCCAGCGCATGAAGAACTCGGCGTGCTTGGCCTCCTCCATCAGGAAGGTCGAGAGGTAGGTGACCCAGTCAAAGCGGCCGAGCGCGTGCGAGGCGGCGATCATCGGCACCAGCTCGTCGGTCACGGCCTGCTCTCCGGCCAGGAAGCGCACCGTCACTCCCAGCAACCCGCGCTGCTGCTCCGGGGTGATCCGCTTCCAGTCCTCCGCGTCTGGGGCGAAGTCGAGGTCGTCGACGCTCCAGACCCTGTTGATGGCGAACTTGTACTTCCGGTAGACGGGGCCCTTGATCATCTCCCGGGTGAAGTGGAACCGGCGGACCACGTCCGGGTCCGGGAAGCGGTTCTCGGCGGCGGGCCGCTCGGGCATCACCTCTCCTCCTCGCCGGTCTCGGTCGACATGTCGACGATCACGTCTTCGAGCTCAAAGGAGCCATGCTTCTCCGACATGTGGCGCTGCACCGCCTCGACCAGCGACTGCTCGTCTTCGGCCACGATCACCTCACCGCAGCCCGCGTCAAGGCACTCGTAGCTGCGGGCCATGCTGCTCTCAGCTTAGTCGGCGCACATAGCTCCCTGGCCGGTTAGGGTTGTAGCCGGCAATGGCGGAGGATCGCGGGTCGACGGTTCTGGTCACGGGGGGCTCAGGCTTCCTCGGCGGCTGGTGCGTGATCGAGCTGCTTCGCCGCGGCTACGCCGTGAGGACGACGGTGCGAAGCCTCTCCCGGGAGCCCGAGGTGAGAGCAACCGTCGGCTCCGAGGTCGACCCCGGCGACCGGCTGTCGGTGCTCGCCGCAGACCTCACCCGAGACGATGGCTGGGCGGAGGCCGTCGAGGGATGCGAATACGTCCTGCACGTCGCCTCCCCGTTCCCGCCGAAGCAGCCGAAGGACCCTGACGAGCTGATCGTGCCGGCGCGCGAGGGGACGCTGCGGGTTCTGCGCGCCGGCCTCGATGCCGGGGCGAAGCGGGTCGTCGTCACCTCCTCGGTGGCGGCGATCAGGCTGAGCGATGAAGTCGCCGCCAGACCCCTGACCGAGGAGGACTGGACAGACCCCGATACCGGGGGGCTGACGCCCTACGTGCGTTCGAAGACGATCGCCGAGCAGGCGGCCTGGGACCTGGTCCGCGAGCGCGACGAGGAGGACCGCCTGGCCGTCGTCAATCCCGGGGCGATCGTCGGGCCGGTGCTGAACGATGACCTCTCCTACTCGCTGCAGGCGGTGCAACGGCTCTTGAACGGCATGCCCGGGATGCCGCGCCTCGGGTTCAGCCTGGTCGACGTCCGAGACGTCGCCGACCTGGAGATCAGGGCGATGACCGCACCCGAAGCCGGAGGCGAGCGCTTCATCGCGACCACAAAGTTCATGTGGACGGCCGAGATCGGTGAGGTCCTCCGCGACCGGCTCGGCGACGCGGCCGCGAAGGTCCCCACCCGCAAGGTCCCCGACCTGCTGGTCAGGGCGATGGCGCTGTTCGATCCGGCGATTCGCTCGGTCGTTGGCGGGCTCGGCAAGCGAACCGAGCTGTCCTCGGAGAAGGCGAGGAGCAACCTCGGCTGGGCAACGCGCCCGATCGAGGACACGATCGCCGAGACCGGGGAGAGCCTGATCCGCCACGGAGCGGCTCCCGCCCCTACTCCCGCGTAGTCGGTACCGAGGGTCGGCTACCCGCTTATTTACGTCGCCTTAATCGCGGACGGTAGGTTCGCGGGCGTGACCATCGATTCGGGGGTCCGACCAGCTCACTGCCGAGTGGCCGCCGCCTCACTTCTTCTGCTCGCTGGGCTGCTGCTGACGGCGGCGGTCGCCTTTGCTGCCAAACCCGCCAAGGGCAAGACCTACAGCGGGGAGATCAAGCGAAGCGCCACCGTCCACTTCCCGATCAGCTTCAAGGCCTCGCGTAGCGGCAAGCGGGTGAGCGGGTTCAGCTTTCCCTCGAGCTACCCCGTCTACTGCCAGGGGGGAGGCTTCGGCGCTCCGCAGTCGAGGAGCGCGAGAATCTCGCGCAGGGGAACATTCGAGGTGAAGCTGCCGATCGTCTTCACCCCCACCCATCAGCGTCAGGGATTTGTCAGGGTGAGCGGGCGGTTCCTTCGCCACAAACGCGAGAAGGGCGAGATAACGACCCACTTCGACAAATCGCCGAGCTGCAACGGGGCAGCGCACTACTCGGCCCACGCATAGGAGCCGGGCCGGATCCCTGGGCTCCTGAGGGCGGCCGGGCGCCGCCGACGCCCCGCTAGACTGCCCGGCTAGCAGCGTCGAGAGGGGGACTCATGGAGCACCGTAGCTGTCCGGCAGGGAACCGCCTTCCGCTTCGACTGACAATGGGGGGCTGCGCCACGATCCTGGCGGCGGTGCTTGCGCTGGGCGTGCTGGTCCCGGCCGGGGCTCCGGCCCGCAGCGCCAAGCCGAAGCCCTACACGGTCTACGTCGCCTGCGGGCTGAGCGCAAATGCCCCGCCCGCGCACAGCTGCGCGAAGGGCTCGAAGAAGGCCGCCTTCTTCCGCAGCAACCTGGCCGACGTGCGCTACAGGATCTGCGTCCGGTTCCCGACCGGGGTGCGCCAGTGCGCCGTTGATCAGCCCGGAACCAAGGGGGCACTCCATTACAACGAAATACACAGCAAGCTCCCCGGCATCCACAAGGTGACCTGGGTCGTAAAAGGGAAGCAGGTCGGGGTGCGGTACCTCCGGGTCCGTCGCTGACGATCGCCTCGCGATCGGCCCGCCGGTCTTCCGCCGGCAGACGGCCGATTGCTAACTTCGATTCGGATGGCAAGCCTGCATCTGATCGCTTCCGGATCCGGCACCGAGCATCCGCCCGGCGACAATCCCGAACCCCCCTTGCCGGACGCCGAGGCCCTCGATGCCTACTCTAGGACCGTATCCGAGGTCGCCGAGCAGCTCGGTCCCTCGGTCGCCCATGTGACCGTCACCCGTCGCGCCCGCCGCGGGTCGCGGCAGGCGGGCGCCGGCAGCGCCGTCGCAATCAGCTCGGACGGGTTCCTGCTGAGCGCCGCCCACGTAACCGCCGAGGGCGACGGGCGGGGTCATGTCGCCTTCCCCGACGGGGGTGAGACCGGGATCGAGGTGGTCGGCGCCGACTCGCTCTCCGATCTCGCCGTGCTCCGCGCAGAGAGCCGGGACCTGTTCCCGGCTCCGCTCGGCGATGCGGAAGGGCTCCGGGTCGGCCAGCTCGTCGTCGCAATCGGCAGCCCGCTGGGTTTCAGCGGATCGGTGACCGCCGGGGTCGTCTCGGGGCTCGGCCGCTCTCTGCCCACACGCTCGAGAACCGCGACACGGTTGGTAGAGAACGTGATCCAGACCGACGCCGCCCTCAACCCCGGAAACTCCGGCGGGGCACTGGCCGATGGGCTCGGCCGCGTCGTGGGAGTTAACACCGCGGTCGCAGGGGTCGGATTGGGGCTCGCGGTCCCGATCAACGCGACGACCAGGCGGATCGTCTCCGATCTGATGCGCGAGGGCCGGGTTCGCCGCGCATACATCGGTGTGACCGGCGGCTCTCGCCCCCTGCCTCCGAAGCAGGCCGCCGCGGTGGGTCGCCAGAGCGCCGTCGAGGTGGTCGAGGTGGTCGAGGGCAGCCCGGCCGCCCGCGCCGGTCTGCGGGCCGGGGACCTGATCACCGAGGCGGACGGCGAGGCGGTCCGCGACGTCGGCGATCTGCAGCGACTGATGACCGGGCAGCGGATCGGCCGGGCCGTGACCCTGCGGATCGACCGCCGGGGCCGGTTGGAGCGGGTCGAGATCGTCCCCAGCGAGCTCGAGGACTAGCCGACCTCCGCGGCGGGCCGGGAGCTGCGGTGGCGATCAAACCGGCGTCGTGCATCTCGGGGAGGCTTCTCGGCGCAACGGTCGCGGTGCTGCTCAGCATCGCTGCATCCGGAGCGGCGCCGGCCGAGGCATCGCTCGTCGCGGAAGCCGGATCCCTGGGCGCCAGGGTGGGGACCGCCCCCTGGGGCCTGTCTCTGGTCGATCGCCGCGGCAGGCCGGTGCTCGCAGAGGACCCCTCCACCGGCGAAGGAGCCTCCGGCACCCTGGGCTTTCGCAGCGTCGGGGTCTGGCGCCGGGCCACGCGGGTGATCAGCGCTCACCGCGAGCGACGGGCCTACGTCGCCAAGCTGAAGACCACCGATCCGGCCAGGCGAACCCTCGAGGTCCGCATCCGAGCCGGCCGGGAGGGGGTGATCGCCCTGCGGGAATCGGTCCATGGCGCCGGGCCCGCGGTCGAGGCGCTCGGGATCGGGTTCAGGGCACGCCCGGGTGAGCGGTACCTCGGGTTCGGCGAGCGCTCCAATGCGGTCGATCAGCGCGGAGCAACGGTGGAGAGCTACGTCGCCGACGGTCCCTACCAGGCGGGCGAATACCCGCTGATCGAGGCAACCGTCCCCAAGTGGGGCTTCCGCCCACGGCCAGATGCCACCTATTACCCGATGCCGTGGCTCCTCTCGAGCGCCGGCTACGGCGTCCTGGTGGCCGACCCGGAGACCAGCTACTTCGATCTGGGCAGGCGGGGTTCTTGGAGCGTCGAGCTGGTCAACGCCCCCTCGGAGGAGAACCCGCCTTCTTCCGCCGCCGCCGCCGCAGCATCTCGATCTCCGCTTCTTCGCCGGTCCCACTCCCGCCGGGGTGCTGCGGCGATTCACTCGTTCCACCGGGCGACAGCCGGCGCCGGCGGCGCCCTGGCTGTTCGGTCCCTGGGCTCAGCCGACCGGGTCTGCCGAGCAGCAGGCGGCGCTGATCGATCACCTCCAGGCCGATGATGCGCCGCTCTCCGCAGCCCAGACCTACACCCACTACCTGCCCTGCGGATCGCAGCTCGGCGCCCGCGACGCCGAGCGGCAGCGGACCCGGGCGATGCACCGGCGGGGTCTGGCGGTCACCACCTATCTAAACCCGATGATCTGCACCGGCTATCAACCGGTTTTCGACAACGCGGCTGCAGGGGGCGGGCTGATCGAGGATGGGGCCGGGCAGCCGTACCTGTTCCGCTATTCGACCACGACGTCCTTCGACGTCGCCGAGTTCGACTTCAGCGCCGAGGCGGGGCGCGAGGGTTTCGCCTCGGTCGCCGGCGAGGCGATCGACGACGGCTACGACGGCTGGATGGAGGACTTCGGCGAGTACACCCCCCTTGACTCCGCCGACTCTTCCGGAACTCCGGGCACTGTTCTCCACAATCCCTATCCACGCGGGTATCACTGCGCCGCCCAGCGTGTGGCGGCGTCCGCGAGCCAGCCCATCGTCCGTTTTCAGCGCTCCGGCTGGACCGGCGCGGCGCCCTGCTCGCAGGTCGTCTGGGGAGGGGACCCGACCACCTCGTGGGGATTCGACGGATTGCGCTCCGCCGTGCGCCAGGGGCTCAGCATGGGGCTCTCCGGCATCAGCCTCTGGGGCTCGGACATCGGAGGCTTCTTCGCCCTGTTCGAAAACCACCTCACACCGGAGCTGTTGAAGCGCTGGGTCCAGCTGGGCGCGGTCTCCGGGGTGATGCGCACGGAAGCCGACGGGATCGACATTCCCGCCAAGGTGCGCCCAGAGGTCTGGGACCCGGATCAGATCTCCAACTGGCGCCGCTACGCGAAGCTGCGCACCCAGCTCTACCCCTATCTGGCCGCCGCCGAGGTGACCTACCGGAGCCGGGGCATGCCGTTGATGCGGCAGCTTTCGCTCGCCTATCCCGATGACCGGATCGCGGCAGGGCGCGAGGACGAGTTCCTGTTCGGCCCCGACCTGCTGGCCGCGCCGGTGCTGGAGCCGGGGGCAAGGACCCGCCGTCTCTACCTGCCCCACGGCCTCTGGCTCGACTTCTGGCGCGCGCTCTCCTACGACAAGCGCGACGGCTCCTTCCGGATGCGGGCGGCGCGGCTGACGCGCGGCGGAGGATCGCGGCTGGTCCCGGCCCCGCTGGGCAGGTTGCCGCTGCAACTGCGCGCCGGGGCCATCCTGCCGCTGCTTCCGGCCGGGGTCGACACCCTCAGCGGCCATGGCGATCCCTCGACCACGTCCCTCGCCGAGCGACGCCGCAACCTCGCGCTGCTCGCTTTCCCGCGCGGCGCCAGCTCGGCCCGCTTCTACGACCGCGGGCGGATCCGCTCACGCGAGAGTGGGGTCGGCTGGGTCCTGCGGATCGACGGCGGGCCGGCGAGGCGCTTCGAGCTGCAGGCCTCGATGCGGACGCTTCGCAGGCCGTTCGCGCCGTGTGCCGTGGCGATCGGCGGCCGGCGGCTCGCCGGCGGAGCCTGGTCGTTCGACCGGGCGGACGGCGTGCTGACCGCGACTTTCAGGGGGCGCGATCCCCGGCTGACAGCGCGGCGGCGCTGCTAGGTATGGAATCGGGTTACCGTCTCGGGATGGGTGGCACGAGCCAGGCTGAGAGTCGCTGGATCGGCATCCTTTGGCCTCTGCTGCTGGTCCTGGTCGTGGTCGGGCTCGATCTGGTCGTCGACGCGGACTCACGCTCCACCCCCGGGGTCGCGGTCTTCGATGAGCCCGCCCACCTGGCGACGGGAATCCTCGTCGTCCTGCTGCTGGTCACGCTAGTCCCGGCGCCACCGGCCCTCGCCTTCGTGCTTGCCGCCCTGGCCGGGAGCGTGGCCATCGACATCGATCACCTGCCCCTGTTCCTGGGATGGCACGGGCTCAGCGACGGCACGCCGCGCCCCTGCACGCACAGCCTGGTCACACCGCTCCTGCTGACCGTTGCCGGCGTCATGGCGAGGGGCCGATTGCGCCCGGTCGCGCTGGGGGCTGCGGTCGGCGTCTGCGCCCACCTGCTGCGCGATCTGGGGACAGCGAGCGGGGTCGCCCTTCTCTGGCCGTTCAGCGACGCCGGAGTGCGTATTCCCTACTGGGTCTATTTGCTGGCGCTGGTGCTGATCGCCGCCGTGGTGACCGTGCGGCTCGAGGCTCGCCGGGATCGCGGCCCATCCACGGCCTCGCTCAGAGGCCCCGCCGGGCCTGCCTGGCAAATGCATGCCAGGCCGGCTTCGGGGCCCCGTCCGGGCGAACCAGGCCGAAGTAGTCCTCCTGATCCCACGGCCGGGCTTGAGAGCTCTGGTACTCGTACCAGACCAGCCCCGACACCATCCCCCGGTATCTCGTCCGCAAGAGGTCGAAGACCTGGCGGACGTACCTCGCCTGGGCCGCCTTGGTGACGCTGTTGCGGGCCCGTGGAGCGCTCGACCAGCCGATCTCCGTGATCCAGATCCTCACCCGACGCGCGCCGTGCGCGTCGAGCAGCCGGCGGATATCGGCGATCCGGCAGAAGTCGAGCACGGTCGCCCTCCAGTCGCGTCTCAAGCCGCGTCTCCGCTTTGGCCGGGAGCACTCGCGCGGAGAGTCGCCGTTGCCCTGGTAGGGGTGGACGCTGACCGCGTAGGCGTATGCATCGAGGTTGGGTACCGCCCGCAGCATCGCGGCCAGGAAGGGCTTCCCAGGATGGCCGGTGGCGAGCACGCGGGTATCCGCCTCGAGCAGGAAGCGGGCCCGAGGGTCGGCCGGCCTCGCCGCTCTGACCACGGCCCTGAACATGCGCGCATATCCGCCTGGGTCGGGGAAGTCGCGGCCCCAGAAACGCGGCACATACGGCTCGTTCCAAATGTCGTAGTAGCGGATCGGCCTGGCCGGCAGGTCGGGGTTCTCCGCCCAGAAGCTGCCGCCGCTGCCGTAGCGCTCGACCAGGCTGCGGACGAACGCCGAGAAGCTGGCGAGCCGCCCGTTGCCGCCGACCGGGGCGACATTCCAGGCCGGGGTTGCCCAGCGCGGCGCGTCCCCGGGCAGGGCGATGATCCCCAGCCCGCCCCTGGCCGCCGCGGCCACCCAGCGGTCCATGCTGCTCCAGTCATACGCACCGGGGCTCGGCTCGAGCGTCCTCCAGGAGACGTCCTCCTTGACGTAGTCGACCCCGGCCGCTCGCAGCCGCGATACGACCCGGGCGAGGTCGGCGTCGCTGCGCTCGGCGAGACGGGCGGTGATCCCGACCGGAACGTGCGGGGGTCCTGCGACCAGGGAGCGCGCGCAGAGATCCTCGACCTCCCTCGCCGCGGGCCGGGGCAAGCGAGACGGCGAGCGTCCCGACGGCTAGGAACGAGAGCAGCCAGGTGAGATAGACGAGGCTCCTGGGGCGGCGCGGACGCATGGGGATGAGTCATGACTCGGCTGGTCGCGCGCCGTGCTTGACAGCGGGCGGCGCGATTGCGACCTGGATCGACGGAGCGCCTATGGAGTATTGGTTAGGAGCGTCGCCGCGGAAGCGTCACCGCGTATCCGGCGGCGGCACTGAGCAGGCCGACCAGAATCGCCCCGGCTCGCAGCAGCCCGGCGGGATCACGGTTCCGCCAGGTCTCCCCGACCCCGGCGAGCATCGCGGCCGGGAGCACCCGTAGCGCCTGGCTGCGCTCGGCCGAGAGTCCGTCGCGGCTGCCGACCAGCTCGGAGATCATCGCCTTCCCCCGGCCCTCGTTGAAGCACTGCTTGCGAAAGTAGGCGAAGCGGGTCCGCTCCGGGCCGACCCAGTGGCGGACCCGGGCCGCAGGCTGATAGCGGAAGACTCCGCCGGGCATCGCCTGGGCAGCGCGGATGCAGAGCTCCGTCTCCTCGCAGCCGAAGGGCAGCGCTCCGACCCTGCCGAGCTCGTCGCGGAATCCTCCCACCCGCTCGAACACCTCCCGGCGAAGCGACATCGCGGCCCCGATCAGGTTGCGGACGTTCCCCCCCGAGGTGGGCATCCCGCTGTAGGTGCAGCCGACCACCCAATCGAACTCCGGCGGGAACCAGCCTGGCCGCGCAGTCGCCCAATCGGGCTCGATCGCGCTGCCCACCCCCAGAACGCCGTCGTCGTAGGCAGAGATCAGCGCCGCCAGCCATTCCCGGTCCGGAACCGCATCGTCGTCGAGGAAAGCGATGATCTCCTGCGTCGCCGCTGCGATCCCGGTGTTGCGGGCGCCGGAGAGTCCCTGGCGCGAGCCGTTTGGGATCACCGACACCCGCCCGCCGAACTCCCGGCGGGCCCTCTCCAGCAGCCGCTCGTTGTGGTCGACCACGAGGATCACCCGGTCCGGCTCGGTGCTCTGGCGGAGGATCGCCTCCATCCCCTGGCTGAGCAGCTCCCAGCGTTCCTCGCTGTAGGCGCAGACGACGACCGCCGCGCTCGGCGCACTGCTTGGCGGGGCCTGGGCGAAACCGGGCACCACCGGCCCCGATCAGGCCCCGAGCGGCGCCTTGCCGTCGCGCAGGTATTTGTAGATCAGGATGTGGCCATTGTCATAGATCCGCTCGAACAGAGGGCTGTGGTCGAACTTCTCGAGCCGCTCGATCGGCACGGGCAGCTTGCGCTTGCCCGCTCCTGGCTCGTTCTCGGAGTAGTACCAGCCGATCCGCGGCAGGAGCTTGGTGATCCGCCGGTCGATCACCAGGAACTTCACCCTGTGGTGATTGAGCTCGTAGAGGACTCGGTAGGTGATCCGGTGCGGGAAGAACACCTTCCAGGGCTGCGTTCCCGTGTTCTGGCCCGAGAGGGTCTTCTGTCTTCCGTAGGAGCCGAACACCTCGAAGGCGGTGCGGTCGCCGATCACCACGTTGTCGGTGCCGTAGTTGTTCCGAAGCCAATTGGAAGCGGCGAGGACGTCGCCGGTCATCGACCGCGGGTCCGCGGTCGGCTCATACGGCCCGGGGAGGCCCTGCTGGAGGCTGGTGCGGCTGACCACCCCCCCGAGGAAGATGACGAAGACCGCCACCCCCGCGACGACCTTGACCAGCGGCCGCTTCCCGAGCAGCAGATCGCTGAGCGCTACCGCGACCAGCGGCGCCACTCCGATGAAGGCGAACTCCCATGCTCGGGTGACGGCGTTGTTGGAGATCAGGAAGGCGATCGGCAGCGAGAGGAAATACAGGGCGCCGACGATGGTCATCGGCGTGGTCAGGTGCTCGCGCCGGGTCGCCTCCCGCCGCATCAGCATCCACACCGCGTAGGCGAAGGCGCCGGCGAGCAGCAACACCGCCAGGTAGCTCCCGTACTTCTCATAGAACGGCTCGGTCGAGCGATAAAAGAGCTGGCGGTGCTGTGTATTGCCGCTGGCGAAACGGCCGACCGCATCGGCGCTCTCGGTGAAGGTCGGCCCGACGTAGGAGAAGGTGTAGGGCGCCACGAAGATCAGCCAGGCGCCGACCACGGCTGCGGTTGCGGTTCCCACGGCAACGAGTCGCTTCGAGAAGCTCCACCCCCAACCCCGCTCCCAGGCGGCACCGGCTCCGAGCAGGAGCAGTAGACCGGCGAGCACCCAGGCGGTGGCATGGTGAGAGACGACGACCGCGAGGCAGAGGGCGAAGGCGACTCCGAGCAGCCCGTAGGCGGTGCGCCGGGACATCCGCTCGGAGAGCACCGCCGCTGCGATCGCCGATGCCGCCAGCGGCAGAGCGAAGGACTCGTAGGCGAAATAGGAGTCGAAGAAGACGAAGGCCGGATTGGCGGCGTAGATCATCACCGAGAGCAGGGCGACCCTGGGGGAGTCGGCGACCCGCTCGTAGAACAGGAACAGCGACCCGGCGAGCAGCGCGTGCAGGCCGGCGATCAGGATGTTGCCGGCGACGAACTGCGAGAGGCCGGTGGCCGAGGTCAGGACCCCCGCGGCGGACTCGAGGCCGGGGTAGAACTCGACCGCCTTGTTGATCGGGTTCTCGACGAAGAGGCCGCCGCCGTCGCTGAGGCGCCCCAGGGTCCAGACGTGGGCGAGCTCGTCGAAGAAGTTGAAGAACAGCGGGCTGTGCATCAGCTTGGGCAGGTACAGCAGCAGGCCCAGCGAGAGCGATGCCGCGAAGCCGGAGATTCGGCTCGGCCCCGCCACGACCAGCCCGATCACGGTTACGACCATCACCGCCGAGGCCAGCCAGAAGAGGACGTGGACGCCGCTGGTGTCGGATGAGAACGCCTTCAGATAGGTGAATGCGTAGATCGTCGCCGAGAGCAGCAGCCCCGCCGGCCACCAGTGTTTCCAGTGCCGGGCGATGCCCGGCTTCTCCTGCTTGTCCAGGGTCCACGGAATCTCCGTCGTAGCCGGCTCGATGCGGGTGGGCAGTTTCGGTCACGCCGGTTCTTGCCCTGCCGATTCCCTCTCGAGCCGCTGCCGCGCAAACACGTACAACAGGCAGTTGGACACGGTTATCGTCGTCGCGGTCACGACCGCCGCGCCGTCGATCCCGAAACCGGGGACCAAGGCCAGCAGCAGAGCGATCTGCGCCGCGGCCGAAAAACCGTACACCCTGGCCACCGTCGCCTGGGAACCCGTGAGCAGCAGCAGGTACCCCGCCGGGCCGGTTATCGCGTTGACGAACTGGCCGACAACCAGGATGCGGACGACGGTCGAGGCGCTCTCGAAGCCCGAGCCGAAGGCTCCGAGGACGATCTGGGGCCAGGCGAACAGCACTGCCGCGATCGCCAGCGAGGGCCAGAGCAGCAGGCGCGTCCCGGATCGCATCGCGTCGCGAAGGCTGGCGACGTCTCCGGCCGCGTGGTGGCGGACGAACACCGGGGCCAGAACCGCGCTTACCGCGGTCAGCACGAAGGAGACCAGGAAGGCCGTCTTGCTCCCGGCGGCGTAGACGCCGACGTCGGATGAGCTCTTCAGGATTCCGAGCACGAGCAGGTCCGACTGGTTGATCGCGAGGGTGAACATCGTCACCAGCCAGAGCGGCGCCGAGAGGGTCAGCCAGGCATGCATCTCGTAGGAAGAACGCGCGCCGGGGGCAAAAGCGCGCGGCACCGCGCGGCGAAGAGCCAACGGTTGCAAGGCGAGCGCCAGCACGAATCCCACCGCGGTCGCCAGCAGCATCTGCTCGGCGGAGAGATCCCCCGCAGCGCGGCAGGAAGCGCGACGGCGACGAGGACGATCAGGACCATCGGCAGGAGGTCGCCGATCCCGTAGGCGAGGACGACCTTGTGGGTTCCCCGGGTGGCCTCGCGCAGCAGCGGTGACCAGCCCGACCACCCCGATCAGCGCCATGCCGATGATCAGCGAGGGCTGCGACGAGCCGGTGCCGATGACGAGGACGACGCCGATCGCCACCGCCGAGAAGATCGACGGCGCTGATCACCGTGACCTCGCAGCTGCGCCGGATCAGGCCGCGGAGCAGGTCCCAGCGCTCCTCGTGGATGTACTGGGGGACGAAGCGGAGCACGCTCAGGGTCAGCCCGAGCGTCGCCGGGACGATCAGCAGCTGGGTCCAGCCGAAGGCGAAGGAGTACATGCCGAACTCGACCGTGCCGCCGCGGCGGGCGAAGATGATCTGCACCAGGTAGCGGGCGATGCCCGGTCGCCACCTGCACCGCGAGCACGATCGCTGCGGATCGCGCCAGGGCGGAGACCGGCAGGGCACGGCGGACTTCGGCCAGGCGACTTCGCAGCCTCTCGCGGATGGCGCCGGCGCGGCCGGCGCCACCGGAACGGGAAGGGTCCATCAGATCGAGGCGAGCGGGGTGCGGCCGGGGAAGAGGCGGTATCCGTAGCGGAGCAGTAGCGGCGAGGAGAGCGCGGTGACCGCGGTCCGGTCGCGGCCGCTCATCGCCGACATCCACTCGACGTCGGCCTTGACCTCGAGCGGTCCGGTGGCGAGCCGCATCGGGTTCCCGGAGACCGTGTGGTGGAGCTCGTCGCTTCTGCCGGCGTAACCGTTCGGCGCGATCTCGGCCTGGTGGCCGCCGAGCACCTTGGCGAGGGCCGCGTCGGGATCGGCGGTGAGGTCCTCGTAGCGCAGCCGGACGTAGCGGTTCGAGAAGCGGCGCAGGGCTTCCGCCGAGATGTTGCGGGCGCTCCATCCCGCGGCCGCCCCGGCCGGGCGAATCATCGGCATGTATTCCTCGCGGTCGACGATCTCCGGCCGGCGGCGCTTCCGCTGCCAGGAGAAGGCGACGGCGCGGCTGTCGCGGACGAGATGGACGATCTCGACCTCGAGGCCGTCGATCGTCGAGAGCAGCAGGGCGTAGGTCGAGTCCTTCGAGGAATCGACGATCGCAGGAGCGCCGGAGACCTCGAGCATCGCCCGGTAGAGGCGCAGCAGGGCCCGGTCGACGCCCCGCTCGCTCCCGGCGCCGAGCACCCGGCGAGTGACCTCGCCCCAGCGGGCACGGCGCCGTTGAAGAGCGCCGATCGCCGCGGCCATCGAGGCAGCGTCAACTCCCCCGGGGCCACCGAAGGCCTTCTCGATCACACCGCTCCAGAATGGGCAGGAGGAGAAGGTCTGACCGCAGCCGCACAGCTCGTCGCCGAGCAGACCGCGCTCCCAGACGCGACGCACCTCCCCGGCCGAGAGAAGTCCGCCATTTGCAGCAATGAGGCGATCCAGCAGCGTGCTGCCGCTGCGTGGGAAGCCGACGATGTAGAGAATCTTCACGGGGGCTTGCAAGCTGGGTTCCCGGCCGAGATCGGCGGCTGGGCGACGATAGCATCGTCAGTATTCACGCAAACGAGGCATCTGAAACCGCCCCGACCGGGGATCGTGAGGGCGGCAGGGAGCGGCGGTCGCAGGGATCGCCCGACCGCGGTTACCGGCTGTTCTTCGCTTCGCTGCTGATCTGCGGCTGGGTGGCGGCGGCGATCGTCGCCGTGGCGCCGTGGACAGCGGTGCGCTCTGCGGCCGGTCTGATCTTGGTCGGAGTCGTCCCGGGGACGCTGGTCAGCTATGCCGTCCTGCCGCCGGCATCGCGGATCGACGGGCGGCTCAGAGCCGTCCTCGCCGTCGCCCTATCGGTTGCGATCTCCCTCTTCCTGGGACTCGCGCTGGCGCTGATCAGCGACCACATCTCTCACGTCGCGGTCGCGTTCGGTCTGGGGGCGGCACTGACTGTGGCGGGGGCGGTCGCATTCGCCCGGGATGACGGCAAGACCCGGCTCTCGCTTCCGACGCGATCGTCGATCACCCCGGTGGTGGCGATCGTCACCGGGCTCCTGGCGCTGGTCGCCGTTGCCTCGGTGGTGGCGGCGCTCAACGTCGACTCGCTTCCGACCGAGTTCACCGCCGTCTCCCTGGCCCGGGCGCAGAAGGGGGTGCGGCTCTCGATCTCCAGCCACGAGAACCAGGCGACCCGCTTCCGCTATGTGCTCAGCGACGGCGCCGGCGTCCGGCTCTACTCGGGGGGAGTTCTGGTCGGCGCCGACCAGGATGCCGAGGTGCTGCTCCCGGTCGCCCCCGGAGCCGGGCTGGTCCGCGCGCAGCTGTTCAAGGGCACCAGCACCGTGCCCTATCGCTCGGTCGAGCTGCGACTCTGAGCGGGATGTGAGATCACCTCCGCCACCGCGGCGTAGATCTCGGTGACGGGAAAGGGGTCGGGAAGATCCCGGGTCAGGCCGCGGCCGCGGTAGAAGAAGATGCCGTCGGTGGAAGGCGCCTCGGGAAGGTAGCCGTGCATCGCCCGCTCCGGGTAGCGGCGCTGCTTGAGGACGCCCGGGACGAAGTAGTTGGGGTGGAAGACGACCCCCTCCTCGGCGACAAGCACCTCCTCGCCGTAGGTCGAGCGGTCGGCGAAATCTATCCCGTAGCGACGGCGATCCTCGTCGTCCAATAGCTGTCCCGGGACCCCCTCGAGCGCCGCAAGAACCGACGCGCGCCGCTCCTCGCTGGGAAACCAGAAGCGGGCGAAGGTGCTGTCCATGAAGACCACGTAATCGACCCCGAGGCGGAAGCCCTCGAGCCGGGCGAAGAGGTCGAACGTCTCGGCGACATCTGTCATCCCGTGGTCTGAGAACAGCATCATCTCCGGCTGCGGTGAGCGGGAGAGGGCGATCTCCCATGCCTGCTCGAGGAAGCGCTCGATCTCGGCGATCGGCCCGCCAAGAGCCTCGGCCGAAGCGCCGGCGACGTGCCCGCCGCTGTCCAGCGCCGGGTCATAGAAGAAGAAGACGTCGACATCGTCGATCCGCTTGCGCAGGTAGGCGAGCTGCTCCTCGGCCCGCAGGCCGCCCTTGATGTAGCGGAATTCGTGTCGCAGTCCGAGCTCGGAGAACAGGTCCACCAGGGTCGGGACCGGCAGCGCGATCGGCGGAAACTCGTCGTAGCGGATTGCATGGCGCGAGAACAGGTGGCTGATCTCGAGCGGCAGGCGCAGCCGGTGCTCCGCCGAGTAACCAAGTTTGCGGGTGATCCTGAACCAGACCAGCCGCCAGAGGTCGATCAGCGGCCTCAGCAGAACGGTTCGCGGCCGCGAGAAGAAGCGCTGCGTCGCGGAACGCTCCCGGGGGTCGAGGTAGTACTCCGTCCAGATCCCGGTCTCGCGAGGCAGCCGCCCGCTGACGATTGCCGGCATCACGGTGGAGCTGTAACCGAGCAGGGTTCGCAGTGGGCGCCGCTGGTCCCAGAAGCCCGGCATGAAGCTCCGCTGCCCGGTGTACTGCCAGGCAAAGCCGTCGGCGAAGTAGAGGATCAGCTTCATCTCGCGTTCTTGGTCGTCCGCAGTATCTGGGGGCATCGGGACCAGAGTCGCACCAGCTCCGCGGCTTCGGCGCCCGAGCCCTTGCCGGAGAGAGCAACGGCTGCGGCTCGCCACAGTCTGACGATCGGGTCCTGGGTCGGCGCGTGCATGCCGTCCCGGCCGCCGCGCAGCCCGAGAGCCGCCCAGTAGGCGCGGTGGGTGGGATGGCGCTCGGTGCGGGCCAGCTGCCCGAGCTGGCCTCGGAGCCCGCCAGGGCCGCCGCTGTGTCGCTGCATCGCGTGCTGGAGCTCGGCGAACAGGTCCTCGAGAGCGAGATCGGCATCCGTCTCCGGCATCGCCGTGCCGCTCCGGCGGGCGTCCTCGGCCTCGAGGTAGCGGCGGCTCGCGGTTGCGACCGGCCCGCCCAGGGGCCGGCGGTGGATCTCCTCGGCGCGCTCGCGGAAGCTGGGCCTGTAGCGGCCTTCGAGCACCAGCTGTGCCTCGCCGATCGCCTCGTAGCTCTTCCGCGTTGCCCACTCGGCCTCCGCGAGCCCGGCGCGATGCTTGAGCTGCTCGAACAGCCGATTGGCGAGGAGGCGGACCCCCTCCCACGCAGGAATCTGCTCCGGGCGGGCCAGCGAGATCTTCTCCAGCACCGCCGGGTCGCCATCGACCACGACGCCGTTCTGGCGGGCCTCGTAGTTGGTCAGGGTCGCGTAGCGCAGGGTGCCGACCGGGATCCGACCTCCCTCGATGCCGCGGTCGGCGTGGCGGGCGATCACACGCTCGACCGCGCGGGTGCGATCGAGGCGAATCGAGGGGGAGCGCCCGATCACCATGATGTCGATGTCGGAGTCGAGCCGCCCGTCGCGCCAGCGCTCCTCGTCGCGGGCGGCGGAGCCGGCGACGACGACCCCGAGCACTTCGCGATGGCCGGGATCGGTACGAAGGTCCGCGGCGAAGTCGGTCGCCCGCAGCCGGACCTCCTCGTTCATCGGCCCGGTCCCGATCCGCCCGCTTCGGCGTAGATCGCCTCCAGCTCGGGCAGCACGGCCTCGGAGGAGAAGCGCCCGACCGCGTCCCGCGCTCCCTGCCCGAGCCGCTCGCGCAGCCCGGGGTCGTCGAGCAGCAGGGTGATCGCACTCAACAGGGCAGCCGAGTTCTTGGGCTGAACCAGGAGGCCGCTGACGCCGTCCTCGACGATCTCGGTCAAGCCACCGGTCGCCGAAGCAATCACCGGTCGTCCCCAGGCCATCGCCTCCAGGGCGACGGTCGGGCAGGGGTCGGGCCAGACGGAGGGGACCACCAGCAGGAGGGCGTCGCGGTAGAGGCCGGCGAGCTCGGCCTCCCCGCGCTGCCCCAGGTCGCTGACCGCCTTGGCGGCGAGGGTTCCGTCGCCCCCCGCCAGCTTCAGATCGAGGCCCCGGTCACGGAGGCCGCGGAACGCCTCCAGCAACACCTGGCGGCCCTTGTGCGGCGCCGCCGGCCCGACGAAGAGGATCGAGGGCTTCTGGCCCGCGGGGGCAGGCTCCGCAGCGCTCCCGGCCTCCAGGGGCAGGTCGATGAAGTTCGGGACCACGCGGAGCAGGCCGGGGTCGACGCCCGCTTCGCCGACCCGCCTGGCGACGTGGTCGGAGACCGCGATCATCAACCGCATCCTCCCCGTGAGCTTCGAAACCGTCCGCTCCAGCGCCAGCGCCAGGCCGGCCCGCTTGGGGAAGGCGAGATCGTCGCAGTGCAGGCAGGCGCGACCGCGGCCCGGGCCGCACTCGGAATCGAAGCGCAGCAGCGACTTCTTCGGGCAGGCGAGGCCGTAATCGTGCAGGGTGCAGACCGCGCGGCGCGCCCACTCGCCGGAGCAGCCGGCGACCGAGAAGGCGCACCAACCGTGCGCGTGGACGACGTCGGGCCGGAAGGACTCGGCCGCGGCTTCGAGCCCCCGCCCGAAGGCCCGGTCGGGCCAGGGGGGAAGAAACGGAGGGGACCCCGCCTCATAGACTCCGGGCAGGCGGGAGAACGAGGAGCGGACGCGCCTTGCCCCGAAGCCCTCCTCGCCGATTTGGGCATCGGTGTCTCCGACGGCGACGACCTCGACCTGGTGGCCGCGCGACGCGAGGTTGCGGGCGAGGCGCCTGACGTGAGTGGCGAGGCCGCCGCCGTCCGGGGGATAGTGATCGCAGACCTGGAGGATTCGCATCTTTACCCTGCTGAGGGGAGGGCCTCGCGGTAGACCGCCATTGTCGCTTTGAGCACGCTGTCCCAGGTCGGGATCGAGCCCCCCGGGGGGTCGCTCTCGGCGGCGGCATCGATCGCCGCCGCCAGCTCTGCCGCGGGAGCCGACAGCGGCACCAGACTGAGGCGCTCCCCCGCGAATCGCGCCGTGCCGCGGTGGGCGGGGATGTCACTGGCCACGACTCGGGCGCCCGCGTAGAGCGCCTCCAGCGGGGTGACCGGCATAGCCTCGATCTCGGACATCGTCACGTAGACGTCAGCGGTGCGGAACCAGCGATAGAGCTCGCCGACCTCGAGCCGGCCGAGGAGCTCCACACGGCCGTCGAGGCCCAGCTCGCCGATCAGGCCCTCGAGCTCGGGCCGCACCGGCCCCTCCCCGGTGATCCGCAGCACGAAGCGCTGGTCGAGGTGGGCGAGGGCGCGGATCGTCTGGTCGAGCCTCTTGTAGGAATCGATTCGTCCCGCGCTCAGCACCACGCGGGAGTCCCCGTAATCGAACGGCGTGGCCGCCGAGAGACGCTCGGCATCGACTCCGTTGGGGACCACGACGATCTTCGCTGCCGTGGCGGGGAAGTGCTCGGCGAGCAGGACGGCCTCGGCGGGGGCGACGGCGATCACCCGCGCGGAGCGCTCCATGATCCGCGAGCCCAGCAACCGGTAGGGCCGGTGCAGAGCGTTCCTGAACCGTGAGTCGCTGCGTCCGTGGTAGTGGGGTGTGAAGACCAGCGGCGAGCGGGAGCCGAGCGCCGCGAAGAGGGCTGGCAGGGCGTGGTAGTTGTGGGCATGGATCAGGTCGTAGTCACTCCCGCTCCGACGGAGGAAGCGGGCAAGGCCGGGGGAGAACGGGTAGTGCCTGCTGGACGCGGCCACGGCGAACCGCCTGACCAGAACGCCGTCGAGGCTCTCGCTAGACGGTAGGCCTTGGTCATCGGTCTGGCAGAGGACCTCAACCGCCTCTCCCGCCGCGGCCAGCCTGGTCGCCAGCTGCTCGACGTGGGTCTCGACCCCGCCGATGGCCGGGCGGTAGAGGGGAGCGACGATCGCGACCCGCATCCGGTCCGCTTCTACTCGACCTCGACCCCGGCGGCCAGCGGTTGGCGGACGGCGATCCGCAGGCCCGCTTCGAGCGAGGTCTCGGGCCGCCAATCCAGATGGTCCCGCGCCCAGGAGCAGTCGGCGGCGAGCCGCTCGCGGTCGGAGCGCCGCAGCCGCGCCTCGTCGGTGCGGACGATCAGCTCCCGTCCCAGCACCCGGCCGGCGGTCTCGACGATCTCGGTCGCGTCGTAGTCCCTGCTGCCGCCGATGTTGGCGACCAGGTGTCGGGCGCCCAGGGCATACCTTCCGAGCGACGCCAGGGCGGCGGTGGCGTCCTCGACGAAGAGATAGCTGCGCCTCGTTGAGAGGTTCCCCAGCCGAACCTCTCCACCCAGTTCCGCCTGGCGGAGAATCGTCGGGATCAGGTGCGGGTTCGTCTCGCCGGGCCCGAAGACGTTGAACAGCCTGGCGATTGCCGTGCGGGTCCCGGTCCGCCGATGATGGAGGGCGGCGAGCTGCTCGGCCCAGAGCTTGGTGTGGCCGTAGACGTCGGTTGGCCCGAGCGCGCTGCCCTCGTGGTGGGGGTCGGGGCTGGGCGCGTAGACGGCGGCGCTGGAGGCGACGACGACCGCTTCGGCATCCGCCTTCGTGGCGGCGTCGAGCACCCGCTGGGTGCCCTCGACGTTGACTGCCACCGCCTTCGCCGGGTCCCGCTCGCAGGCGGGGATGAAGTGGATCGCCGCGAGATGGAAGACCACCTGCGGGCGGTGCTCCTCGATCAAGGCGCCGAGGGCGGGATCCCCGATGTCGGCGACGACGAGCGGGACGCCGTCGCCCAAGGCATTCTCGGGGCCGAGGCTGAGGTCGTCGACGGCGATCACCTCGTCGCCGGACTCTGAGAGCCGCCGGCAGAGGCTGGCTCCGACGAACCCACAGCCGCCTGTGACCAGCGCTCGCATCAGCGCCTTCCGCGACATGCCGGCACTCGGGCGGCCGCGCTCATCAGACCAGCGTCCTCCAGCCGGTCGGCCCCGAGTGGGCCCACTCGATCGCCTGGGCCGCGAACATCGTCGTCCAGGCGTTGTGGTGAACGGGAACCCAGCCCGGCTGATAGACGAGCGCCGCTCCGCCGGGGGCGGGGCGGGTGAGAGCCGCGAGCCGGGCGATGGCGTCGTCCATCCGGGGAGGCGCAGAGGGCAGGGTCGCCGCCATCCGCACGGCCTGTGCGGACGAGTCGCACTGCTCCATCTCTCCGCCGCCTTCGGGAGAGCCGACCGAGCGGGGGAACCCCGCCGAGGGGAGCTGCTGCTCCCAGGCCCAGGTGGTCGCCCGGCGGGCCCGGTCGGCGGCCTGCGCATCACCCTCGGCGGTTGCCCAGATCCACAGTCCCTCGGCGGCGTAGAGATGCGCATGGAGCATCACGCCGTCGCTGCTGGGCTGGGTGCGGAAGGAGCCGTCGTCGTCCTGCATTGCGGAGATGTCCTCGATCAGGTGAAGGGCCGCATCGCGACCTTCCGCCAGCCCGGCATCCGCCGCCGCAAGCAGGCACTGGACGGTCTTCGCCAGGTGCGGCCGGCCTTCGGCCGACCAGCCGCCCCTCGAGGTCACGCCACCGTCGCCGAAGATCGGGCCCAGGCCGGATGGCTCGATCGCTTCGGCGGCGAGCATCCTCGCCAGCTCGAGGCCCGCCGCGGCCGGGCGATCGCTGCCCGTGACCCGGCCGAAGGAGATCAGGCCGGCCGAGATCATCGCCAGGTCGAAGCTGTAGAGGGCGTCACCGTCCCAGCCCTCCCTGGCCTGCAGCTCTCCGCGGGCGAGGCGGTCGGCCAGCCATTCGGCTGCGGAGTGCCCTCGCTGCAGCTCCTCCGGATCCGGGTGGGGCCGCCCGGCGAGATAGGTGAGGGCGTAGCCGGTGATCTCGGGGTACTCAAAGGACCCCACTCCTGTGCTCTCGTCGACCCAGGCGTAGAAGGCCCCCGAGGCAGACTGGATCGGTCCATGGCCGAGCCAACCGCGGAGCTCCTGCGGCGTATCGCCTGCGCCTGAAACCGGGGACCCGGGGTCCCTTCCCCGTCCGCTCACCTGTCCTCCTGCGCTCCGCCCGATCAGGGCGAGGGCCTGTCAGGCGCGGTGACCCCTCCGCGGCTGGCGCTTCGGAACCTTCGTGTCAGCAGGTCCATCCCGAGCGAGGCGGACATCGCCTCCATATGGACGACCTCCCGGTCGGGAGGAAGCGGGAGAGTGATCGACGAGTGCCGCGGCGATCCGCGGGGCCGCCTTGCCGTCGCCATAGATCGAGTCCGCCGAGGCCATCATCTCGTAGGAGCCCTCGCTGGTCAGCAGGGCGTCGATCGAGCCGAAGACGCTGTCCTTTTCGGTACCGATCAGTCTGGCGATCCCGGCGTGCACTCCCTCCGGGCGCTCCGTCCACTCGCGCATCACCAGCACCGGCTTGCCGAGCCCCGCGGCCTCCTCCTGGAGCCCGCCCGAGTCGGTTACCACGAAGTGGCTCTTGTTGAGGATCCAGACGAGAGAGGGGTAATCGAGCGGCGGCAGCAGGCTGACGTTGGGAAGACCGGAGAGGATCCGGAAGAAGGGGGTGCGCGCTCTGGGATTGAGGTGGACCGGGCAGGCGAAATGGGTGCCCGGGTGGCGTTCGGCCGCCTCCCGCAGCCCCTCGCAGATCATGCTCCATCGGGGCGCCGAGGTTCTCCCGCCGGTGGGCGGTGACCAGGACCAGGCGCTCGCCGTTCGGGGCGAGGTGCGCCAGCCCGGCGGCGTGATGGTCGAAGGGGATCTTCGCCATCTGGTGGAGGGCGTCGATCACGGTGTTGCCGGTGACCACGACGGCGTCGGCCGAGATCCCCTCGCGGCGGAGGTTCTCCGCCGCCCACTCGGTCGGGGCGAAGTGGATCTCGGAGACCGCCGCGGCGATCCGCCTGTTTCCCTCCTCGGGGAACGGCGAGTGGATCTGCTGCGTCCGCAGCCCGGCCTCGACGTGGCCGAGGCGGACACCCTCGTGGAATGCGGCGAGGCTGGCGGACATCGAAGTCGTCGTGTCGCCCTGGACGAGAACCCACTCGGGGCGCTCCTGCTGGATCACCTCCTCGACCCCCTTCATCACCGAGCGCGTGATCCCGGTCAGCGACTGCCCGTGGACCATGATGTCGAGGTCGTAGTCGGGCTTCAGCTGGAAGGTCATCATCACCTGGTCGAGCAGCTCTCGATGCTGAGCCGTGGCGCAGAGGCGCACCTCGAACTCGGGGCGCTGCTCGAGGGCGCGGACGACCGGGGACATCTTGATCGCGCCCGGGCGGGTCCCGACCACCACCAGGACCTTGCGTGTTTGCTCGGGCCGGCTGCCGTTGCCGTTCGGCACCGGGCCGTGGGCGTCAGGGGCCATCAGGGTCCTCCCCTCGGCGGCCTCGGGCGATTCGCCATTCCCTGGCGATCGTGCGAAGCACCCGCCATCCATCGGGGAAGGTCACCAGCCGGCCCTCGCCGTGGATTCGCTCGGCCTCGAAGCTCGGTACTTCGGCGATCCGCAATCCGTTTCGCACCGCCCGGATGTTAAGCATTGCCTCGACTTCGAAGCCGTCGGCGTCGATCTGGAGCTGGGGCACGACCCGTGCCCAGAAGGCGTTGTAGCCGTAGCAGAGGTCGGTGAACCGGGCGCCGAAGAGCGCCCTGACCATCCACACGAAGGCCCGGTTGCCTGCCTTGCGCAGAGCGGTCATGTCCGCCGTGCCCCCGCCCGGGATGAAGCGGGACCCCTTCGCGTAGTCGGCCCCGGCGAGCAGGGCGCCGACGAAGACATGGATCTCGGCCGGGTCCTCGGAGCCATCGGCGTCCACCTGGACGATGATCTCCCCGGTCGCGGCCTCCCATCCCGTCCGGAGCGCGTTGCCCTTGCCCGGTGCCCTGCGGTTGGCGACGATGCGAACCTCCGGGCTCAGCTCCCGGGCGACGGCGACTGTCCGGTCGGTGCAGTGGTCGTCGACGACGATCACCTCGTCCACCCAGGCGGGGACCTTGGGCAGCACATGGGGCAGGTTCTCGGCCTCGTTCAGGGCGGGGATGATCACGCTCACGGCGGGGGCGCCCATAGGCCGATCGCCCGGCCCGGGCTCTCGGCCGCGAACAACCGTCAACTCGGCAGCAGGCCCCGATTGGGAACCTTGTTCGCTGCTCCTTGGGAATGGAAGCGCTTGTTCTGGTATGGCAGCTCTCCCGCCGATAGTCGATCGGCTTCTACCGCCGATTTCCGGCGGCGGACTCGCTCACTGGCCTGCAGGTCTCACTCCAACAACGATCCGAAGCCCCGATTGCTGACGCACCCTAGCTGACCGAAGCTGAATGCGGCTACTGATTTTCGGCTATTGAGGTTCGACGGGTTCGTGCGCAGCGGTTACCCCTGGCGGCGAAGCATAAACAGGACCGGCTCCTCGCTCGGGTCGAGGTTCCTTTCCGGGATACCTGGGTAGGATTGACCAGAATGTTTCCGGCAGGCGGGAAATCGGGCTTCCGCGCGCCCGCCCTGAAGCGGTTCCGAAAGCCGCTGGGGCTGGCCGTCGTCGTCTGCCTGCTCGCGATCGGCGCCGAGGCAGCGGCGCTCGCTCCCGAACGGCGTGCCACCGGCGCGGCCAGCATCACAAGAAGCACAAGCACAAGCACAAGCAAGAAGCACGAAGCTCCCGGCCCGCTTCTTCGGGATCAGCCCGAACGGCGGACTGCCCGACGCCCGGCCGAGTTCGCCAGGATGAAGCGGGGCGGCATCCGCTCCTACCGGATACCGTTCGGCTGGAGCGCCGTTTGGCCGAGTTTCGGCAGGCCGCTGAACTGGGCCTAATTCGACTTCAGGTCGCGCTCGCCGCGCAGGCGAACCTCAACGTCCTGCCGTTCGTCTTACTCGACGCCCTCCTGGCTCGGCCGCGGACTGGAAGACGCTCCCGATCCAGAACGGGCCCAACGAACCGCCTGGTCGGCCTTCCTGACGCGCGGCGGTCAAGCGCTACGGGCCGCATGGCGAGTTCTGGAAGCCCATCCGACTCTGCCCTACCTGCCGATCCGGGCCTGGCAGATCTGGAACGAGGAGAACGCCACTCTAGTACACCGACCGGTCTCCGTGTCCGGCTACGCGAAGCTGCTGAAGATCTCGAGCAGGGCCTCAAGGCGGCCGATCCCGGCGCCACCGTCGTCATCGGCGGGCTCTACGGCCGGCCGAGGCTGCCCCACACCCTACTACGCCACCGGCTTCCTCAAGCGTCTCTACAAGGTCAAGGGCATCAAGTCGAGCTTCGACGCGGTCGCCCTGCATCCCTATGCGCACAACGTCTGGACATGCGAAGGCAGATCGTCGGGATCCGCTCGATCATGAAGAAGGCACGGGATGCGCGCACTCCGCTGTGGCTTGACCGAGTTCGGCTGGGGCTCCGGGGGGCGAACTACCACGGCTTCGACAAGGGACCGCAGGGCCAGAAGAAGGATGCTGGTCAACGCCTACAGAGCTGCTGATCTCCCACCGGCGCCGATGGAGGATCACCCGGACCTACTGGTTCTCCTGGGATGACATCCCGGCTCACGAGCCCGCCTGCTTCTACTGCCACTCAGCTCCGGCCTGTTCACCGCTGGCGGCACCCCGAAGCCGGCCTGGTACGGGTTCGTCAGGATCTCCCGCGGCAAGCCGTAGCCGCTCCACGGCCGCCCACCGGCCTGGCTCGCACACCCCCCGGGGGTATCATCCGCGATCGGATGCCCGGATACGCGGCCAACAAGGACCCCCTGCTGAAGCGGCTGCGCCGGGTCGAGGGCCAGGTCCGCGGGGTGGAGAGGATGGTCGAGGAGGACCGCTACTGCATCGACGTCCTGACCCAGATCACCGCCGCCCAGGCGGCTCTCGACAAGGTCGCCCTGGAGCTCCTCGACGACCACGCCAAGCACTGCGTGATCGAAGCTGAGCGATTCGCTGAAGGGCGAGCGCACCGAGGAGATGATGGGCGCCGTCCGCCGGCTGCTGCGCCACGGCTGAGCCGGGCTTTCGGGAGCAACGCCCCCGCCGGCGGGTCCTGTCATGGGATGGACCCACCATTGCCTGCGATCCACGCCGGGTGCTCGGCAATGGGTCGCTCCAGCCTCCCATGCCACCCACCGGAAGGGGCGTCCGTCTCAACCCGCCGAGCCGACCTGCGCCGCAGGGCGCATAGGATCCGGGCATGGCGCGGGTGGAGACGGTGTCGGGGCCGATCGAGGCCGGGCGAGCTCGGCGCTCACCCTGGCGCACGAGCACCTGCGGACGCACCTCGGAAGGGGTGCGGGAGCAGTGGCCCGCACCTGTATGACCCCGAGGCCGAGCGGGAGGCGGGGATCGCCGAGGTGAGGCGGGCGATGGAGCAGGGGGTGAGGACGATCGTCGACCCCGCCTGCATGGACCTCGGCCGGAGCGTCGCCCTCGCCCGGCGAGGTGGTCGCCGAGACCGGGATCCAGCTGGTCATGTGCACCGGCATCTACGGCGCCCAGTACACCTTCCTCCCGCAGCACTTCGCCAACCGCGAAATCGACTACCTCGAGGCCGCCTTCGTCCACGACATCGAGGTCGGGATCCAGGGGACCGAGGTCAAGGCCGCCTTCCTGAAGTGCGCGGTGGACGAGCCCGGGGTCACCGAGCACATCGAGAAGGTCCTGCGGGCGGTGGCCCGCGCCAGCCTCAGGACCGGGCGGCCGATCATGGCCCACTCCCACCCCGGGACCCGGCGAGGTCTGGAGATCATGGACGTCTTCGACGAGGAGGGCGTCGACCCGGCCAGGGTGCAGATCGCGCACACTGGCGACACCGACGACCTCGACTACATCGAGGAGCTGCTCGGGCGCGGCCCTTACATCGGGATGGACCGATACGGCCTCGACATCATCCTGCCGACCGAGCGGCGAAACGCGACCGTGATCGAGCTCTGCGAGCGCGGCTACACGGAGCGGATGACGATCTCGCAGGACTCGGTCGCGGCCTTCGACTGGTTCCCGGAGGAGATGCGATCGATGGTCCCCAACTGGCACATGGCATTCCTCTGGGAGGGCGTGCTGCCCGCCCTGCGGGAGGGCGGGGTGCCCGAGGCGGGGATCGAGACGATGCTGACCGAGAACCCGGCCCGCTGGCTGGCGGGCTGATCCGCAGCGGCTCAGCTCAGCTCGTAGGCGAAGCGGATGTGGTCGCGGCCGACCACGATGAAGGGCCGCACGTCGACGCGGTCGTCGTGGAGCGAGGAGATCTCCGCGTTGATCACCGGCACGAAGGCGGTCCTGGCGGTTGAGCAGGTCCGAGAAGCGGGTTCGGTAGCCCTCGCTGGGCAGCATCACCTCGCCGGTTATGCGCTGATCGGCGGTCTCGATCGCCACCCGCTGGGGATGCGTGGCCGGAGCCTGGTGCGTTGTGTGGCCGCAGCCTCGGCTGCCGTATTCCATCTCCCGGGAATATCGGCTCGCGCAGGTAGACCTTGAGCGCTTCGTTACAGCTCAGGGCGCGATCATGCAGCCGTTTCCGCGGCAGTCGCGGAGCTTCGCGAGCTTGTGCGCGAGGCGGGCGCGGATCGCGCTGTAGGCGGGATTGGCGACCACGTTGTGGATCTCGTAGGGATCCTTGCGCAGGTCGTAGAGCTCCTTGGCGCCGTAGCTCCAGACCACGTACTTGTAGCGGTTGGTCCTCACCCCCGTGTAGGGCTTGTCGTAGGACATCGGGAACCCGTCGGCCGCGAACAGCGGAGCGGTCGCCTCGAGCTCGATCGCGCGGCGCGGCGCCCGTCCGGGATGCCGCGTCATGGGCAGCAGCGAGATCCCGTCCTGGACGCGGCCGGGCTTGGCGCCGGCGGCGTCGAGCAGGGTGCTCGCGAAGTCGATGTTCGAGACCTGCTTGCTGATCGTCCGGTCCTTCGGGATCCCGGGCCCGCTGAGGATGAAGGGCACGTGGATCGACTCCTCATAGGGCGTGAACTTGTCGCCCTGGATGCGGTGCTGGCCCTGGACCCAGCCGTTGTCGGAGACGAAGACGATCAGCGTGTTGCGGTACTGATCGGTGCGCTTCAGGATCCTGACCAGCTTGGCGACGTGATCGTCGACCGCGAGCAGGGATCCGAGGCGGCCCTGGTAATCGAGCTCGAGCTGGTGGATCTGGGCGTCGGTCATCTTCGGCAGCTTGGCGACGAGGTTGTCGGGATCGGCCGGGTCGCTGTCGTTGAACGACGGCGGGCGGGGGAGGACGAAGTGCTCGGAGCGATCGCGGTAGCGCGGCGCCGGGCGCGGGTCGGCGCCCGGGCCGGCCGAGGATGGTGGTCGCGACGTCCTCGCGGTGAGGAGAAGCCGGGGACCACCAGACGAAGAACGGCTTGCGCGAGTGCCGCTGGCGGCGAACGATCCGCTGGGCCGTCGGCGCCGGTCACGTCGGGCGAGTAGTCCTTGGTCTTCTCCGAGCCGAAATCGCCGGGGGCGAACAATGAGTGGGCCCAGGTGAGGACGTCGCCGATCGTCTTTTCGCCGGGGCTGACCTCGATATTGGCGAACTTGACGAGCTTGCGGGCGAAGTCCTTGTCGCCCCAGATCTTCAGCTTGCCGTTGATGTTCATGACGAAGTTGAAGTAGTCGTAGGCGGAGACGTCGAGCAGCCCCCGCCAGATGTCGAACCCGTGGGGGATCTCGCCGTGGGCGTCCTTGGCGCCGTATCCGTTCAGCCACTTGCCGATCAGGGCGGTCCGGTAGCCGGCCTTCTGCAGCCAGGCGGGGAGGATGTTGCGGCGGTGCTTCATCCCGTACCAGCCGTAGGGATAGAAGTTCCCGGCGACGCCATGGTTGTGGGCGTACTGACCGGTGATGAAGGTCGCGCGGGCCGGGCAGCAGAGCGGGAAGGAGTCGACCGCGTTGGAGAAGCTGGTCCCCCGGTGGGCGAGCAGCTTGCGGACGTGGGCATGTGGGCGACGTCGGTGAGCGCCTCGTCGTCGGTCATCACCACGAGGATGTTCGGACGCTTGCCGATCCCCGCCTTGCGGGCCTGCGCGGGGGAGACCGCCACCATCGCCAGCACGGAGATCGCGCAACACGCGACCAGGACGCGGTTTATCGTCTTGCTCACTCGTCTCTCCTCACGTCGCCCGTTCCCGGCGCGGGGCGGGCGGTTCCGTTTCCCTGTGGGGGCAGCATAACGCTCCGTGTCACACGGTGTCAACTCGTCTATGCTTGCGCTGTGCCGACCGAGACCGCCCGGGAGCAGAGCCGCCGGACCAGGCAAGAGGTCCGGGCCAGGATCGTCGCCGCCGCGACGGACCTGATCCGCCGCCGCTCCTACGCCGACCTCAGCGTCGACGAGGTGATGCGCGCCGCCGGGCTAGGGCGGACGATCTTCTACCGCCACTTCGACGACCTCGGCGACCTCCTGATCCGGGTCAGCCAGGAAGCGATCGAGGAGCTCTACGAAGCTCAGCCGCCGCTCGAGGAGGTGACGCCCGGCGACGAGATCGCGGCGATCAGGCGGGCACTCGAGCCGGCTTCGGAGGTCTATCGCCGCCACGGCCCGCTGCTGCGCGCAGTCGCCGAGGCGGCGACCAGCGACGAGGAGCTGGCCCGCGGTCACGCCGCGATGCGGAGGCGGTTCACCGAGCTCAATCGCCGCTACCTGAGCGAGGCGCAGGAGCGCGGCGCTGCGCCGCTCGCCGACACCTCGCGAGACAGCGGAGGCGATGACCGTGATGAACGAGGCCTACCTGCTCGACGCCTTCGGGCGCGAGCCGCGGGTCACGGTCGAGGTCGCGGTGCGGACGCTGAGCGAGATCTGGCTGGCGCTGGTGCGCCTCTGACAGCAGACCGAGGATTGAGCAGATGACTACACCGACGATCGATCCCGACGCCGAGCAGGTCCGCAGCCTCGTCTCCTCCTCCGACCGCGGCCCGATCGTGATGGTCAATCTGCTGCGCTTCAAGGGACAGGCGGACGGCATCGACGCCGGCCTCAGCGGCGCCGAGGCCTACGCCCGATACGCGGAGGGGGTGGCGCCACATCTGGAGCGGGTCGGGGGCAGGCTGCTCGAGGCGGTCCTCTGCGAGGAGGGTGTGATCGGTCCGCCACGGTCCGAGTGGGACATGGTCGCCCTGGTCGCCTACCCCTCGCGGGAGGCCTTCCTGACGATGACCGCCGACCCGGACTACCTCGAGGTACATCGTCACCGGGTCGCCGCGCTCGCCGATAGCCGCCTGATCCTCTCCCGACCGGCCGAGCGCCCCGAACCGGCGCGGAAAGGTGTGAAGCGATGACCGACGTCTTCCGCACCCCGGAGGAGCGCTTCGAGGACCTTCCCGGGTACGCCTACGAGCCCAACTACGTCGAGGTAGACGGGCTGCGGCTCCACCACCTCGACCAGGGGGACGGCCGCACGGTGCTCTGCTTCCACGGCGAGCCGAGCTGGAGCTACCTCTACCGCCAGATGCTCGAGGACCTCGTGGAAAGCGGTCATCGGGTCGTCTGCCCCGATCTGGTCGGGTTCGGCCGCTCCGACAAGCCCACCGATCAGCGCTGGTACACCTACGAGCGCCATCTCGAGTCGGTCAGCGCTCACCTGGCCGAGCTCGACCTCGACGACGTCACGGTGGTCGTCCAGGACTGGGGCGGGCCGATCGGGCTGCGCTGGGCGACCGAGAACCCCGAGCGGGTGGGACGCCTGGCGATTCTCAATACCGGCCTGTTCACGGGACGGGTGAGCAAGGGGTTCATGGCCTGGCGCGAGTTCGCGGAGCGCACCCCGGACCTGCCGATCGGGCGGATCATCCAGGGGGCGACGGCGACCGAGCTCTCGCCCGAGGTCGTCGCCGCCTACGAGGCGCCCTTCCCGAGCCCCGAGAGCAAGGCGGGGGCGCAGCGTTTCCCGCTGCTGGTGCCGCTCAGCGAGACCGACCCCGGCGCCGCCGAGATGGCCGCGGTTCGCGAGCGAGCTGCGGAGACTGGGAGAAGCCGACCCTGGTCGCCTTCTCCGACCAGGACCCGGTCTTCCCGTTCCCCCGCGCGGGGGAGCAGTTCACCGAGCTGATCCCCGAGCGCCGGCGAGCAGGTGCGGATCGCCGGCGCCGCCCATTTCCTCCAGGAGGACCGCGGCGCCGAGATCGTCGCGGCGATGCTGGAGGCCTTCGGTCGCCCCGGCGGCTGAGATGGCGGCTACTGGCCGCGGCCGTGGACCTGCGAGGACGGCGGGCCGCGGCGCTGGGGCTCGGCCGAGGGGCAGGCCGGTCTGGGGATCGAGCCGGGGGAGAGGCTCGTCCTCGCCGCGGTGCGCGATGCCTTCGCGACCGACCTGCTGATCCGCCGCGAGCCGGGCGAGCTCTACGCGCTGCGGCACGACATTCCCTTCGGCGACCCGCTGGCCAGCCCGGTCGAGGGATGGGTCGAGCGGCTCGACCCGGAGACGCTCGCGGACGGTCGCCTCCTCGCCGCGGCTGCCGGGCGGCAGGTACTGGCCGGGCGGGATCGCCGCCCACCGCAACGGCGACCTGCACATGGTGTTCGGCCGCTGGGCCCATCGCCTCAGCCCAGGCCTCGAGGTGCTGGCCTCACACCGGCTGCCGGTCGGAGCGCCCCCACAACTCCTTCGTCGTCCTCGACGGCGGCGAGCTGGTGACCAAGGACTGCGACGCGCCCGCCGGGCCGGGTGCCCTCGACGCTCTCCGTGCTCGACCCCGAGACGCTGCTGCCGGTGGCGCCCGCGCTGGAGCTGCCCGAGCCGTGCATCGCCCGCCTCGCCTCCGACGGCGACAGCGTGATCGCGGTCGGGACGGAGACGGTGCTCCGCCTGCGCCTGGACCGCGACGCCGGGCGGATCGTGATCGACGAGAGCTGGCGGCCCCGCTACGGCCCGGCGCCGGAGCGCAGCTACGGCTGGGACCCGGTGATCACCGACGACCACGTCTTCTGGATGGACAACGGCCGCAACCAAACCGACAGGACGATGCGGGGCAGCGGCGAGGCCGCCGGCCCGGTGAGGCTGTGGTGGGCGCGGCGCGACGACTCCGCGGGTCCGCTCGGTCGAGATCAGCGGGCTGCCCTTCGGCACCGAGTCGAACCCCCCGGGCTGGGACCCGGTGGGCGGGATCGTGGTCGCCTACGACGCCGGCAACGCCGTCCTGCGCGCCTGGCGGCTGGTCGGCGACGAGCTGGAGCCGCTCTGGCGCCGCGACTCCTTTGCCCACGCCGGCCATCTGATCATCTACCCCGACACCCGCGAGCTGGTCGCCCAGGACTGGCGCGACCGGGCGCTGCTCCGCCGTCCGGGACTGCGCCGGGCGCTGCGGCCCGCCTTCCAGCTCCTCTCGCACTCGGCGAGGGTCCGCCGCGCCTCGCTGCCGATCGGCAGCGATCAGCTCGTCGTCCTCGACCTCGACAGCGGCGAGGAGAAGGCCCGGGTGGACGTCCGCTCGCCGAGCCAGGCGTTCCTCTTCCCGGCCCCAGGCTTCGGCCGCGACGTCTACTACCAGTCGCTGACCACGATCGCCCGGGTCACGGTCGCCTGAACGCCCGAGCGCGTCGGCCACCGACCGCCGAACTGCACGTTACGTGCCAATAGGGCCCCTAACCTTGCGCTCGGCGCCGGGGGTCGCGGCCGGCGGCGATTCGCAGCAGGGCGGCGAGCACCTGGGCGGGGCGTTCCGGCACCCTCGCCGAGGGCGAGGCGCCGGGATGGGCATGGGCGATCCGGACCCTGAGCGCCAGCGGGCGGATCGAGAAGCGAAGCGGCGGGTCGAGCTGGACCGCCTCGCCGTCGATCCCGGCGGGGACCATGGCGTCGGAGTCGACCTCGAAGTGGGGCGCGGACCACTCCTCCCAGGGGGTCCGCGGGAGCAGGCCCCGCTTCCTGCGGCCCGCCCGGGACGCTCATCACCGCGATCCCGAGCTCCCCGTCGTCGATCTTCGGACGGGTGCCTGACCCGAGAGGTCGGCCGAGCCGGTAGCGGTTGTTGGAGACGAGCACGACCGCGCCCGAAGCGTGTTCCCTGCCACCAGGGGAACTCCAGCGCAGGTCGAGCCCGTCGCCGCCGGGGCCGAGGACGTCGGGCATCGTGTCGAGGATCGTGCGCAGCTTCGCCTCCCGGTAGCCGGCCCGCTGCACCGCCTCCGCGTAGAGACCGAGAGAGACGTTGTTGACGAAAACCGTGCCATTGACCTCGGCGAGGTCGACCCGTCGCTCGCCGCCGTCGACAAAGGCGTCGAGAGCGCCGACGACGTCTTCGCGATCCACCCCGAGGTCCAGGGCGAAGTGGTTGCGGGTCCCGGCCGGGATGCAGGCGTAGGGAAGGTCGTGCTCGGCGGCCGCGGCGGCGACCAGCGCCTGCGAGCCGTCCCCGCCGGCCATCGCCAGTGCATCGGCGCCCCGCTCGATCGCCGCGGCGACCAGCTCGGCAAGGTCATCGCCCCTCTGCAGCTCGACCGGCTCGATTCCCCGGGCCCGGGCCTCCGCGCCAAGGTTGAACCGCTCCGCCTTGCCGCCGCCGGACTTCGGGTTGAAGAAGAGCACTGCCCGCCGCGGCGCCTCCGCCTCCGGCAGCGCGACGTGGACGAGGAACGCCGCCCTGGCGCAGAGGATCGAGACCACCAGCGCGGCGGGGGCGGCGACCCCCTCGAGCAGCAGGCCGTGCTGCTGGGTGATCAGCACCGATGCGGCCAGCAGGAGGACCGCCGCCCCGAGCCCGGCGATCAGGGCTGCGCCGCGGCGGCGCACGCCATACCATGCCGCGCCGATGGCGAGCAGCACGCAGGCGAGCGCCGAGACCCCGACCCAGAAGTGCCTGGCGAAGACGAGCGCGACCAGGGCGAGCGCGGCGGCGAAGCAGACGATCGCGGCCATCGCTGTCAGCTGCCTGGTCCTCATCCCGGTTGCATATCAGCGATCCGCGTCGTGATGCGCCGTCGGCTGCGCCTAAAGCGCGGAGTTGAAACTGCCGATCCCTGTCCAAGGTGAACGCCCCGCTGCGCAACAGGGTCCGGTGCGTCCTCTTCGGGCACGATTGGCGGCAGGCGATCGCGCCGCGAGAGGGCTTCTATCAGCGCTGCCGCCGCTGCTGGAGGGTGCGGCAGGCCGAGCCCGATCGGCGGACGCTCCGGGCCGACTAGATGAGCAATCCCACGACCCCGCGCACCCGGATGACGCGCGTGGCGCTTCGCATCTCTTCGTCCTCGGGCTCGCCTTTGGCACCACCAAAGGCTTCGCCCTGCGTCCTTGATCTGCTCGGCCACGCTCGCCCCCGGGCACACGCGGCCGTGGCATCACTCATCTAGGATTCCGCCGGTGAGCGGGCCGACCTGGAACGTCTATCTCTCCGGGGAGATTCACAGCGACTGGCGCCAGCGGATCGAGGACGGGCTGGAGCGGGCGGGGCTGCCGGTCGTCCTCTCCGCCCCGGTCACCGACCACGCTGCCTCCGACGACGCCGGGACCGGCACCCTCGGCGCGGAGGGCGAGAAGTTCTGGGCCGACCACAAGGGAGCCGGAGTCAACGCGATCCGCACCCAGACCCTGATCCGCGCCGCCGACGTCGTCGTGGTCCGCTTCGGCGACAAGTACCGGCAGTGGAACGCCGCCTTCGACGCGGGCTACGCCGCGGCCCTCGGCAAGCCGGTGATCACCCTCCACGACGGCGAGCTCGACCACGCCCTCAAGGAGGTCGACCGCTCTGCTCTGGCGGTCGCCCGGACCTCCGAGCAGGTCGTCGACGTCCTGCGCTACGCGATCGAGGGCAGGCTGCCCTGAGCGCGGGGCTGGGCGAATCGGCGCTGGTCGCAGTCCGCCCGGCGCCTGTGCGAACATACGTTCGTGCGATGGAAGGAGCAGGAGGTCGAGCGTGAGGACGAGGGCCGCCTCCCCGGAGTCGGCGACGGCGGGGTGGTCCGCAGCTTCGACGCCCCGGAGGCGATGGGGGTCCGTTTCCACGAGGTCCGGGCGCGCTCCATCCTCAACCACGTTCCCGGCTCCAGCTTCGGCTTTAACTGGACGATCAACGCCTTCAGGGGATGCACCCACTCCTGTGTTTTTTGCTTCGCTCGCCGCACCCACCCGTACCTTGGGTTTGACGCCGGCCGGGATTTCGAGCGCGAGATCGTCGTCAAGGTCAACACCCCCGAGGTGCTGCGGGCCGAGCTGGCGCGCCCGGCATGGAGGCGCGATCTGGTCGCGATCGGGACGAACACCGACCCCTACCAGTGGGCCGAGAGCCGTTACAGGTTCATGCCGGAGATCCTCGCGGCGCTGGAGCGCCACTCGACCCCGGTCTCGGTCCTGACCAAGTCCTCGCTGGTGATGCGCGACGTCGAGATCTTCGAGCGGATGGCGAAGAAGCTGGAGGTCTCGGTCAACCTCTCGGTCCCCACCCTCGACGAGAAGGCCTGGCGGGCGACCGAGCCGCACACCCCCCACCCCCGCAAGCGGCTCGAGGCCGTGGCCGAGCTAGCGCCGACGCGGCATTCCCTCCGGCGTCCTGGTCGCGCCGCTGATGCCGGGGATCAACGACGCGCCCGAGCAGGTGGAGCCGATCGTCGAGATGGCCCGCGAGGCCGGGGCGACCTTCCTCGGCGGGGTCGCCCTGCACCTGCGCGGCGAGGTGCGCGATGTCTTCTTCGGCTGGCTGGAGCAGAAGCGCCCCGACCTGCTTCCCCGCTATGAGCGGCTCTACCCGGATGGACGGGCGCAGATGTCCCCGCGGGAACGCCGGCAGGCGACGCGGGGGGTCAAGGGATGGGGCCGGTCCCGGGATCGCGGCAGGCCTCCCTCCGGCCGCCGAGACGCGCAACAGTTCGGCACGGGAAGGGGGCCGAAATTCAGCCAAACCTCGCTTTTCTAGACCCGGGCAACTAGGGTCATGGCGTGTCCGAGGAGAATCGCAAGCTGATCGAACGCTTCTACGCAGCATTCGGCCGTCGCGACGGGGAGGAGATGAGCTCGCTCTACGCTGACGGCGCCCATTTTCGCGACCCCGCCTTCGGCGACCTCCACGGTCCGGAGGTGGGGGCGATGTGGCGGATGCTGACCTCGAGGGCGACAGACCTGGAGATCGAGCTGGCGAGCCACGACGCCTCCGAGACCACCGGCTCGGCCAACTGGATCGCCCGCTACACCTTCGGCGCCACCGGCCGCCACGTGGTCAACGACGTCAGAGCCACGTTCCGCTTCTCGGACGGGCTGATCGCCGACCACGTCGACGAGTTCGACTTCCGGCACTGGGCGCGCCAGGCGCTGGGCATCCGGGGGGTGCTGATGGCGCTGGTCCCGCCGCTGCGGGCGAAGGTCCGCTCGCGGGCCCGCGCCCAGCTCGAGGAGTTCATGGCCTCCGAGCCGGCGCCCTCGCCGAGAGTGCCGTAAGTCACCTCTTTCGGGTAACCGTCGCCGGCGCCGGCGACGGCGCGCTCAGAGCCCCTGGTCGAGGTCGGAGAAGCGGCACTCGCGCGGGTCCTTGTCGTCGCGGAAGCGGACGAAGCGGGTGCCGTGGCGGATGCGGCCGGCGCTGGCGTGGTCATAGCCGACCTCGATCACCAGCTCCGGGCGCAGCCCGACCCACTCGAGGTCGCGCCCCCGGTCCAGCGGCTCGGCTCGGCGGTCCCGCTCTCCCCGGTCTGCAGCGGCGCCAGCATCGAGCGGAGATTGCGCTTCGCCTCCGCCGTGAACCCCGAGATGTGCCCCACCGGCCGCAGCTCGGATCCCTCGTAGAGGCCGAGGATCAGCGACCCCACGGTTCCCTCCTCCTTGCCGGGGCGCCAGCCGAGGACGACACAGTCGATCGTCCGCTCGCGCTTCACCTTGGCCATTCCCTTCCGCTTGCCGAGGACATAGGGGGCGTCGAGCTGCTTCGCCATCACCCCCTCGCCCCGGAGCAGCCATGGCTCGGCCTCCTGCGGGTTCGGGGTCAGGTCGGTCAGCTCCAGGCCATCGGCCAACCGGCTGAGCCGCTCCCGCCGCTCCGAGAGCGGCTTTTCCAGCAGCACATCGTCGCCCTCGGCCAGCAGGTCGAAGGCGATGAAGTTCGCCGGGATCTCCTTGGCCAGCAGGGTGATACGTCGAGTCCGCCGGGTGGATGCGGCTCTGCAGCGCATCGAAAACCGGCTCGCCCCGCTCGTCGCGGATCACAAGCTCGCCGTCGACCACGTAGCGGCCCTCGGGGAAGCTCAGCTCGGGGAAGTAGCGCGCCAGCGCCTTGCCCCCGCGCGACTGGATGTAGGCGTCGTCGCCGTCGACGAAGACGATCGCCCGGAATCCGTCGAGCTTCGGCTCGTAGGCCCACTCCTCGCCGAGCGGCAGCTGCTTGCGGGTCAGTGCGAGCTGCGGCTTCAGCGGTGGCTTCAGCGGAAGGGTCATGCTTCGATCTTTACCCAGTCCGGGCTGCGATGGCCCTCCCGGTAGGGGCTCTGCAGTCGCTTGGCGACGATGCCCGCCAGCCCCCGATCGCGGGCCGCCTCGAGCAGCGCCGCGCCGTCGCCTCGGTGAAAGGCGGGAGTCTGCCAGGCGGCGCCGGCGAGACCCAGCTCCTCCAACGCAGAGCGCCGGGCGGTATAGGGCTCGTCTGTCAGGCGGCGCCCCTCACGGAAGAGCAGGTCGAACAGCATGATCGTCGCCGGCGAGGAGCGCGCCAGCCTCTTCGCCACCGCCTCCGAGCCGGCCCGCTTCCTGGCTCGCAGGCGCGTTGCAACCGGCGCCCCGCCTTCTCCGAGGACGACGATCTCCCCGTCGAGCAGCGCATCGATCGAGCCCAGTGCCCGCGCGATCCGCCGCAGCTCGGGGAAGATGGCCACGGTCTCAGGTTCGAGCCCGCGGCTGCGCGAGCGCAGGATGTGCCCCGGCTCGCACCAGAGCATCGTCCGCAGCCCGCCCCAGGCGATCTCGAAGCCCCAGCTCTCAGGCGTCCGGGGAGCTCTCCGCGCCGGGAGAGCATCGGCCTGCGCCTCCTCCGGGCAGCGGCTCGCGCTCGGGGTCCAAAGGGGGGTCGATGCGATGGATCATCCAGTTCTTCCCCCGCGTCTGGAAGAGGGCGTAGCGGCCCCGCATCCGCTCGCCGTCGAACTCGGCGATCACCTCGTCGTCGCGCAGCTTCTCCGCCGGTGTAGGTGCCCGAGTCCCAGACGGACATCGAGCCGGCCCCGTACTCGCCCGCGGGGATCTCGCCCTCGAAGTCGAGGTAGGAGAGGGGATGGTCCTCGGTGCGGACCGCCAGCCGGTTGGCGCCGCGGTCCGGAAGCTGGGGGACACCGCGTGGCAGCGCCCAGGAGAGCGCCACGCCCCGGTGCTCGAGCCGCAGGTCCCAGTGCAGGTTTGTGGCGTCGTGCTGCTGGACGACGAAGCGGCCGCCGCCGGCATGCCGCTCCCTCGCCGCCTTCGGGCTCGGGGGTGCGTGTGAAATCGCGCCGACGCCGATACTCACCCAGCCGCTCGCCGCGTGCTCATTTAGGCCGAGGCGGAGCCGGCGGTCTCGGGCCGCGAGGCCTCCTCGAGCGGATGATGGCAGGCCGCGAGATGCCCGTCCGGGCCGTGCGGCTTCAGCGGGGGCTCTTCGCTGGAGCATATGTCTGTCGCCCGCGGGCAGCGCGTGTGGAAGCGGCAGGCGGGCGGTGGGTCGATCGGGCTGGGCACGTCTCCCTCGAGCACGATCTGCTCGCGGGAGCGGTTCTCGCGCGGGTCGGGGATCGGGACGGCGGAGAGCAGCGCCGCGGTGTAGGGGTGAACCGGATGGGAGTAGAGGCGATCGGCCGGGGCGTTCTCGACCACCTTGCCGAGGTACATGACGGCGATCCGGTCGGAGACGTGCCGCACCACCCCGAGGTCGTGGGCGACGAAGATGTAGGTCAGCCCGAACTCGTCCTGGAGATCGTCGAGGAGGTTGATGATCTGCGCCTGGATCGAGACGTCGAGGGCCGAGACCGGCTCGTCGGCGACGATCAGCTTCGGGCGTAGCGCGAGGGCACGGGCTATCCCGATCCGCTGGCGCTGACCGCCGGAGAACTCGTGCGGGTAGCGGTTGTAGTGCTCAGAGGAGAGCCCCACCCGCTCGAGGAGGGACTGGACCTGGCCCCTCAGCTCGCCGCCGGAGGCGATGCCCTGGCGCCGCAGCGGGTCGCCGACTATCTGCCCGACCCGCTTTCGGGGGTTGAGCGATGCATAGGGATCCTGGAAGATCATCTGCATCTCCCGGCGCAGGGGACGGAGCTCGCGGTGGGAGAGGCCGGCGATCTCGCGCCCCTCGAAGCGGACCGATCCTGAGGTCGGCCGAAGCAGCTGCAGGATGGTGCGGCAGAGCGTCGACTTGCCGCAACCCGACTCCCCGACAAGGCCCAGGGTCTCGCCCGGCTGGACGCTGAAGCTGACGTCGTCGACGGCCTCGACCCGGGCGACCTCGCGCTCGATCAGCAGTCCCTCCTTGATCGGGAAGTGCTTGACGAGGTTGGAGACCTCGAGCAGCGGCTCGGTCGCCATCAGGCCCCCGTCCCGAGGCCGATCCGACCATCCACGTTGCGCAGCTCGCGCTTCTCCTCGGGGGATTTCCAGCAGCGGTCCAGGTGCGCTGGTGCCTCACCGAGCCGCGCCTCCAGCTCGGGGGGCTCGGTACAGCGGCCGAAGGCGTGCGGACAGCGCGGGCGGAAGGCGCAGCCGGTCGGGGGGGCGACCAGGGAGGGGGGCAGCCCCTTGATCTGCGGCAGGCGTCGCGGGCGCGGCCGGTCCAGTCGCGTCAGTGACCCGAGCAGCCCCCAGGTGTAGGGGTGCTGGGGGTCGTAGAAGATCTCGTCGATCGTGCCCTGCTCGACCACCCGCCCGGCGTACATGACGAGGACGCGGTCGGCGATCTCCGCGACCACGCCGAGGTCGTGGGTGATCAGGATCACCGCCAGGCCGCGCTCCTCGTTGATCCGCTTGATCAGGCGGATGATCTGGGCCTGGATCGTCACGTCGAGCGCGGTCGAGGGCTCGTCCGCGATCAGCAGGCTGGGCTCGAGCGCCAGGCCCATGGCGATCATCGCCCGCTGTCGCATGCCTCCGGAGAACTCGTGCGGGTAGTTGTCGACCCGCTTCTCCGGGGCCGGGATCCCGACCGCCGCGAGCATCTCGATAGCCCGCTCCCGCGCCTCCTCGGCCGATACCTCGCCGTGGGCGCGGATCGCCTCGACGATCTGCCTGCCGACCCGGTAGACGGGGTTGAGCGAGGTCATCGGGTCCTGGAAGATCATCGCGATCTCGCTGCCGCGGACGTCCTGAAGCTCGGCTGTCGCGCAGTCCTGTCAGCTCACGGTCGCGGAATCGGATCGAGCCGCCGATCTCGGCGTTCGGCGAGCGGGTCAGCCCCATGATCGTCTGCGCGGTGACGCTCTTCCCCGAGCCCGATTCGCCGACGATCGCGACGATCTCGCTCGGGCCGACCTCGAAGGAGACGCCGTCGACGGCCTTCAGCAGGCCGTCCTCGGTGGCGAAGCTGACCTCGAGGTCGGCGACCCGGAGCAGGCCGCCGTCGGCGACCGCGGCGCCGCCTCCCGCACCCTCGCTCTCCGGAAGCGCGCTCACGCGACCTCCGCCGATGTCCCGAGGCGGATCCGCGGGTCGAGGTAGGCGTAGGCGACGTCGACCAGGGCGTTGAAGAGGACGACGAAGAAGGCGCCGAACAGGGTCACCGCCATGATCGGCGGCAGGTCCTGGTTGCCGATCGACTGCGCCGCGTACTGGCCGACGCCGTTGAGGTTGAAGATGAGCTCGGTGATCAGCGCTCCACCGCCGATCACCGCGGCGAAGTCGAGGCCGAAAAGGGTGACGATCGGGATCAGCGCGTTTCGCAGCACGTGCCGGGTTCGCACCTGGTGCTCGTCGAGGCCCTTGGCCCGTGCCGCCCGCACGTAATCCTCGTTCATCACGTCGAGCATGTTGGAGCGCAGCACGCGGCTGTAGAAGCCGACGAACAGCACCGCCAGGGTGGTCCAGGGCAGGACCAGGTGGACGAACCACTCCCAGGGGTCGTCCTGAATCGGGACGTAGTCGCCGTTCGGGAAGATCGGGATCTTCTGGCTCAGGTAGACGATCAGGATCGCCGCCAGCCAGAACACCGGTAAGCGAGATCCCGGCCAGGGCGAGGATCGTCAGCGCGCGGTCGGTGAAGCGGCCGGCATGCACGGCGGAGAGGTAGCCGAAGAGGACGCCGAACCCCATCCAGATGATCGCCGCGCCGATGCACAGCGAGAAGGTCGCCGGGATGCCCTGCTTGATCTGGTCCATGACGTTGAGCTGGCTCTGGTAGGAGACCAGGGTCCCGGAGAAGATCTGCTTCATCATCGTCCAGTACTGCTCGGGCAGCGACTTGTCGAAGCCGAAGTCCTTCCTCACGTTGGCGATCAGCTGCGGGGTGGCGTTCTTGCCGGCGATCCGCCGGGCGGCGGCGTCGGTCCCGCCGCCGGGCAGGACGTTGAAGATCAGGAAGACGAGGACCGAGACCGCGAACAGCACCAGTACCATCCGCACCAGCCGCCTGGCGATGAATGGCCCCATCAGGCGCCTTGGCCTCCTCGATCTCGACCTGACCGCCGCGGGCCCGGACGGTGATCTTCGACTTCGGGTCGAGGGCGTCGCGCAGGCCGTCGCCGAAGACGTTGAGGGCGAGCACGGTGAGCAGGATCATCAGGCCGGGGATGGTCACCAGCTGGGGCTGGCTGGTGAGCAGAGTGAAGCCCTGCGAGGACATCGAGCCCCAGGAGGAGGTCGGCGGTCGCACCCCTGCGCCGAGGAAGGAGAGCGCAGACTCGAACAGCATGTTGGCGGCGATGTTGAGGGTGAAGAAGACGATGATCGTCGACCACAGGTTGGGCAGCAGCTCGCCGAACATGATTCGCAGCGAGTCCGGCCCCCTGGGCGGTGGCAGCCTCGACGAACTCCTTCTCGCGCAGCCCCAGGACCTCGCCGCGGATCGGTCGCAGCATGTAGGGGGTGGAGACGAAGCCGATGATCAGGATCGGTATCCAGATCGAGTTGCCGGGGATCGTGATCGGTCCCAGCTGCGAGCCCGTTGCCCGATCGATAAGGCGGTGCCCAGGGCGATCCCGAGCAGCAGCACCGGGAAGGCCCAGATCACGTCCATGATCGCCCCGATCACGGAGTCGAGCTTGCCGCCGTAAAAGCCGGCCAGCAGACCGAAGACGACGGCGAGGACCGTGGTGATCAGCGCCGAGACGATGCCGATGAACAGCGAGATCCGGCCGCCGTACATCAGCCTCACCATCTCGTCGCGGCCGAGACTGCCGTCCGCGCCGAGGAAGAACTTGCCGCCGGCGCCGAAGAAGACCGGGACCGATCGGCTGCCCGTCGACGCTGACCACGTCCTTCTTCTTGCCGTCGACAGTGATCTTCTCGGTCGTATGGGTGGTGTCGGGCCCGGTGTCGGCCACATTGTTCGCCCACAAGCGGCGCCGCCAGCACGAAGATGACGATCAGTACGAACAGCCCGAGGAAGGCGAGCGCGACGCGGTTGCGGCGCAGGCGGCGCCAGGCCAGGTACCAGGGGCTGCGGCCCTCGAACCCGCCGGGCTCCTCGCCCGCCGAGAAATCATCGACCGGAAGCGTCTCGGGCTCGATCGATGCGTCGGCGAAGGGCTCGGGCATCAGCTAAACCGCTCTCCGCGAATCCCCATCGACCTCAGACTATCGCCCGGGGCGGGGCCGGCAAGCCGGGTTTGCAGGGCGAAATAGTCGATCGGAGGAGGAGGACGCACATGTCCCCTCCTGCGCCCCGCCTCGATCCCTCGCGGCCTACTTGAACTGGAAGCTCGTGTAGTCCATCTCGAAGGTCGGGTTCCAGATCACCTTGTCGAAGTCGATGTCGCTCGACACGAACAGCGCCAGGACCCGGTTGCCGTAGGGCGCCCAGACGGCCTGCTTCATGAACTCCTTGTCGAGGGTCGCGTACTGGTCCTCGACCTTGGGGCTCAGCGGCACCCGCGCCAGCTCGGTGATCTTCTTGTTCAGGGACGGCGTGTTGTTCTGCGAGAAAATCTCGTTGTTGGTGGGCAGGATGTTCTCGCCGTTCAGCAGGGGGTCGAAGAAATCGTTCGGGTGCGGATAGTCCTCGAACCAGTCGGTCAACCCGATATCGAGATCCGGTGTGCTGGTATTGCCGATCACCGTGAAGTAGTTATCGGCGCTGATCTGCTTCAGCTGGGCGTTGAAGCCGAGCTTCTTCAGCACGTCCTGCAGGTAGGCGCCGGCGCTGTCGTTGGGGCTCTCGTCGTCGGTCCAGACGGTGACGTCCTTGTCCTTGACGCCCGATTCGGCGATCAGCTGCTTCGCCTTGGTCATGTTGTGCGGGTAGAGCGTGTACTTCTTGTAGCCCGGGAAGTTGGGCGGCAGGATCTGCTGGGTCGGCTGCAGCTGGCCGCTGTAGATCCGCACCAGCGCCTGCGGGTCGACCGCGTAGTTGATCGCCTGGCGCACCTTCAGGTTGCTGAAGGTCGGGCTCTTGTAGTTCATCCAGTAGTAGTAGGTCGAGGGCGAGTCCTCGAGCCGGAACTGGGTGCCCTCGTACTTCGACTTGATCTCCGCGTAGCGGTCCGGCGGCGGCGGGTTGTACATGTTGTTGATCGTGCCGTTGAGGACGTCGTCCACCTGGGACGAGTCGTTCTTGTTGATCTGCAGCTCGATCTTGTCGACGTGGCCGCTCGGGATCCCGTCGAGGATCTTGGCGTTGTTCTTCGCCCACTGCGGGTTGCGCTCCTGGGTGAAGCCGGTGCGCGGGATTGTTGTTAGACGAAGGAGTAGGGGCCGGTCGCCGGGATCGGAGTCGCGCTCTGATCCTTCATCGGAGTGTCCTGCGGGACCGGGGCCACGAACAGCAGGGCGAGCTCGTTGTTGAAGGTGCCCCGCGGGTCGGTCAGGTTGATCGTGATCTTGCCGGTCGCATCGTCGGTCTTGATCCCCGAGATGTCGCCCTTCTTGGTCTTCTGGAACTGCGCCGCGCCGACGATGTCGGTGTAGAAGGCCGAGCCGCCCGAGTCGAGCACGAACATCCGCTTCACGGCGTAAGGGAAGTCGCTGGCCTTGACCGGCGTGCCATCTGAGTACTTGAGGCCCTTGCGCAGGGTCAGCTCGTAGGTCTTGCCGCCGTTGGTGATCTTCGGCAGGCTCTCGGCGAGGCCGGGAATCACGGTCGAACCGGCTACTCCGGAGGCGTGCTTGTAGGTGAGCAGCGGGATGTAGGTGTTCCACATCTCGGTCAACCCGTCGGCGGTGTAGGAGAGCTGGGGATCGAGGTAGTCGGCGGCGGCGGTGTCGGCGAGCTTCAGCGTGCCGCCTTCCTTGCCCGAGCTGGAGCTGCTGCTGCCGCAGGCGCCCAGCACCAGCGCCGACGCGACGATCAGCCCGAGCAGGCTCACAACGGTCCCTAGCTTCTTCAACTCACGACCTCCCGGTCATCTCGATTCCTCTTTTGATGCTCCGCTGTTAGGCGCATACCCGGCCTCGCCGAAACATGCTGTCGGGCTCCTCCTCGCGGACGCAACTCCACCATAACCTCATCGTCGGAGTCAAGGGGCTCCGGACGGGTTGCGGGTAGGTCCCTCCCATCCGGCCCGCAGGAAGACCGCCGCGGCGACGGCGACGATAACCACGCCGGCTCCGGCGGCGAGGAAGGTCGCCCGCGGATCGAAGCTGGCCGCGATCAGGCCGCCGACCACGAATCCGAGGCCGGGGGTGGCGGACGGCGGAGGCCTCGAGCACGCTGATCACCCGGGCCTGCATGCTCTCCGCGGTCAGCTCCTGCACGGCGCTGATCACCGAGACCCACTGCACGCCGTTGCCGGTCCCGCCCAGCGCCGCCATCGCGCAGGCGGCCCACAGGGTCGGGGCGGCGCCCATTCCCAGGTAGGCGATCCCGATCACCAGGGTGCTGACCAGCAGCAGGAAGCCGAGCCGCGCCCCGCGCAGGATCGCGAAGGCGACGCTGCCGATCACCATCCCGGTTCCCCAGCTCGCCAGGAGGAGCCCGTATCCGGAGTCGCCCGCGTCGCAGCGTCTCCTTGACGTAGACGATCTCGACGGGGAGCACCGCGGAGAAGAAGATGAGGGCGATCGCCTGGGCGATCAGCAGCCTCTTCAGCACGACCCGGCTGCGGATGTATTGCAGACCCGCCCGGACCCGCTGCAGCAGCCCCCCGGCCTCGGTCTCGGCCTGGGGGATGCGGCCGGCGGTCAGCAGCAACCAGGCGATCGCGTAGAACGAGGCGGCGTCGAGGAGCAGCGCCGAGCGCGACCCCGAAGACCGGCGACGACGACGCCGGCGAGCGCCGGGCCGACCGCGGCGCCGCCGGTGAAGGCGACGTTGAGGATCGCGTTCCCGGCGCGCAGCTCCCCCGAGGGAGCGAGCAGTGTCGCCGTGACCGATCGGGTCAGGGCGCGGGCGGTCAGCGCCAGCGAGCCGTCGATGGTCGCCAGGACGACCACCACGGGGAGCGAGAAATGGCCCACGCTGAGGGCGAGGGCGCCGAAGGCGACGGCCTCGCCGCAATAGATCGCCGGCAGCACGAAGCGGGCCCGGCCGCGCTCTCCCCGGGCGGTGAGGAACGGGGTGAACAGCGCCGGCAGGAACCCGGTCCCGAGGAACAGCGCCGTGGTGGCGAGGGCGCTGCCGGTTTGCTCGAAGACCAGCACCGAGAGGGCGACGATCCCCATCCAGTCGCCCAGCTCGTTGACCGCATAGCTGACCGCCAATCTCCGGAATAGCGGCCGGCGCAGCGGGTCCCGCAGACCCGATTCAGGCACGGCGAGGGCTCATTTGATGCCAAATATCATGCATCCACGCATAAGTTTCTCCCGATTTGCACAACTTCCCGCCGATCTGTGGTAAAAAATGCGTAGCAATTGAACAGGCTTCGCGTAGAGAGCAAGCTAAAAGGCAAGAAAAAAGGAATCGGAAACATGGGCTACCGCCGCTAGAACTTTCAAAGCACCGAACGGTAGTAACTACGTTCGTTCCAGAGCTGGGACGTCCTGCGCGGGGCGTCCCTTGCTCATTTTCGGGGCCGGATCGCCCGACCCCGCCGCGGCACCTTCGTGCATGCAGCCTGGCCTCGGCTCAAGTAAGGGAGCCGATCTGACGATTTGAATGAATGCGTGCGAGACGGCAAAACGGGCCGCCTGCGCGCAGGGAACGAGTGCCGGCTTTCGAATCACTACGCACAGCGGTGGCGCTGCCCTTGGGTGGCGCCGCCTGAATGCGGATGCCCGAAGACCGACCCACACCGCGCGTCAAGGCCCTGATGGCGGCCATCCTCCTGGTGGCCGTCGCGGCCGCGGTCTGGGTCGCGCCGCAGGCCAACTGGGACCTGCCCCTGTTCGGCATTCTGCTCGGCTTCTCGGTATTCAGCGACCTGACGGCGATCCCCACCTCTCGGGTGAAGATCTCGGGGAGCTTCCTCGCGCTGACCCTGGCGATGGTCTTCCTCGGCGGTGCACCGGCCGTGCTGATCGGCTCCGTCACCATCCTCGCCGGCTGGTTCCGGTGGCGCGACGAGCCCCACGATCTGCTCAACAACCTGGCGACCTACGCGACCTTTCCGCTGATCGGTGGCGTCGCCTTTGAACGGGCAACGACCGCCGCCAACGTAACGGCCGAAGATCCCACCTTCTACCTGCTCGTGTTCGCGGTCTTCCTGCTCGCGCTGGCGATCAACTTCACGATGATCGCCAGCTACACCTGTTACCTGGATCGAAGCTCCTTCGCGAACAAGGTTCGAACGGCCTTGATCCCGTTGCTGCCGTCGGAGCTGGCGGCCGCGATGATGGCCGTCGGGGTCGCCTACATCTATCACCAGATCGGCATTGCGGGGGTCGCTCTGTTCGGGATAGTCCTGGTCACCTTCCAGTACCTGCTCGGCGCTCTGCTGCTCTCCCAGCAGCGGGCCGAGGAGGTGGAGAAGCGCAGCAAGCAGCTCGCCAGCTTCCAGGTCGGGATGATGAGCGCGCTGCTGCGCACCCTCGACCTGCGGGACCAGATGACCGCACGCCACAGCGCCGCCGTCGCCCGCTACTCACGGGCGATCGCCGAGCGGGCCGGCTACTCGAAGAGCGACGCGGAGCTGGTCCACATCGCCGCCCTGCTGCACGACATCGGCAAGTTCATCCTCCCCGACCGGATCCTCAAGGCCAACGTGCCGCTCACCGACGAGGACTGGATGCTGATCCGCCGCCACCCGGCGCAGGGCGCCAAGGTGGTCTCCTCGGTGGATGGCTACGGGCCGATCGCCGAGATCATCCTCGCCCACCATGAGCGGATCGACGGCAAGGGCTATCCGCGGGGGATCACCGGGGACGACATCCCGGAGGCGGCGCGGATCATCTCCGTCGCCGACACCTACGACGTGATGACCGCCCGTGACTCCTACCGCGCTCCCGTATCCTCCTTCGAGGCGATCCAGGAGCTGCGAAACGTCGCCGGCAAGCAGCTCGACGCCAACTTCGTCGAGATCTTCATCGAGCTGCTCGAGGGCAAGGACATCTCCTTCCGCCACGGCGAGGAAGCCGACTTCGAAAAGGAGCTGGCGCTGGAGGCGCAGGATCGAGGAGACGGCGACGCCGCGTCCTGGCTCCGCCGCCGACCTGGTCGGCAACGCCAAGAGCTGAGGACGGGCTAGCCCGACTTCGGCTGCGGGAACTGGGTGCCGACGAACCGGTCCCACATCCGGTCGGTCATCAGCCCCCGCTGGGCGATCGCCATGCCGGCAGAAGGCGTCACCTTGTAGCGGGTCTTCGGGCGTCCTGCGGTGATCGCCTTCTCGATCTTGCGGGCGACTGCATCGGGGCCGCCGCCGAGCTTCGCCAGCCCGCCCTCGTAGGCCCCGGCGGTCGCCTCGCTGACCGCGCGATTGAACTCTGCGTAGGGTCCGTCATCGTTCTCAGCCATCGAGCCGACCGCGGCGTCCGCGAAGCCGGTCTTGATCAGGCCCGGCTCGATCACCACCACGTCGATGCCGAAGCCGCGGACCTCGAAGCGCATCGCGTCGGAGAGGGCCTCGACCGAGTGCTTGGTCGCGTGATAGATGCCGCCGCCCGGGAAGGTCAGCTTGCCGCCCATCGAGCTGACGTTGACGATCCGGCCCCGGCTGCGGTTGCGCATCCCCGGAAGGGCGAGCTGGCACATCCGCAATAGCCCGAAGACATTGGTCTCGAATTGCCGGCGGACGCTCTCCATCGGCACCGTCTCTACCGCGCCAGAGTGGCTGTAGCCGGCGTTGTTGACCAGCGCGTAGATCGCGCCCTCGGCCTCCTCGACCGCCTCGACGCAGGCCTTCATCGACGCCTCCTCGGTGACGTCGCAGGCGAGCGTCTCGCAGCCGGCCGCGGCGAGGTCGGCGATCGCCTCCGGCCGGCGGGCGGTCGCGTAGACGCGATGCCCGCTGGCGGCGAGGTGGCGGGCCGTCTCGTGGCCGATTCCCGATGAGCAGCCGGTGATCAGGATCGCCCTGGTGTCGTCGTTCATCACTGCGCTCCCCTCATTGGTCACCTCAGACTAACCCTGCACGGAGGCCTCCCGCTTATATTCAGTGCCGATGGTGGACCCGGCAGAACCGAGCCCCGTTCGCAGGGAGCTGATCGAGGACGCGACCCGCCGCACCCACCTGGCCAACGAGCGGACCCAGCTCGCCTGGTGGCGCACCGGCCTGACCGCGCTGGCCGTTGCTCTGGCGATCGGCCGGGTCGTCCCAGAGCTGGGCGGCAGCCCCACCCGCTGGCCCTACACGCTGGTCGGCGCCGGCTTCGCGATCTACGGGGTGGGTCTGGTCCTCTACGGGAACGCCCGCTCGCGCCAGGTGATGCAGGCGCTGCGCAGCGGCCGCTACTCGGAAGCGCCCGAGGGGATGATCAACGCGCTCACCGCCACCGGGATCGCGCTCGGGCTGGCCACCCTGGCTCTAATCGTCTTCGACTGACCCCTCGGCCGCCCGGTCGCTAGGCTCGCCCGCGATGCGCGCCGTCACCTTCGAGTCCCCCGGCGAGGTCCGGGTCACCGAGAAGCCGGAGCCGGAGATCGGCTCATCGGACGAGGCGATCGTCCGGGTCGAGGCGACCGGTGTCTGCGGCTCGGACCTGCACATCTACCACGGCCGCATCCCGATAGAGCCGGGCTTCACGATCGGCCACGAGTATGTCGGCACGGTGCTGGCCACCGGCGAAGGGGTGAGCACGGTGCGTGAGGGCGAGCGGGTGCTGGGGACCTTCCTGACCGCTTGCGGTGAGTGCTTCTTCTGTCGCCTCGGCGAATTCCACAAGTGCGACAGCGGGCGGGTCTTCGGTCACGGCTCCACCCTGGGATCGCTGCAGGGAGCGCAGGCCGAGCAGCTGCTCGTCCCGGGGGCCGATCTGACCCTTCGCCGGGTACCCGAGGGCATGTCGGACGACATCGCCCTGTTTGCCGGAGACGTCATGGGGACCGGGTACCACGCCGTCTCCCAGGCCGGGGTAGAGGCCGGCCAGAGCGTCGCCGTCATCGGCCTAGGCCCGGTCGGCCTCTGCGCGACCCAGGCAGCGCTGGCGGCCGGCGCCGGCGCGGTGATCGCCGTCGACACCGTTCCCGACCGGCTGCGGATGGCCGAGTCCTTCGGCGCCACGGCGGTGCACCTGACCGAGGAGGATCCCCGTGCCGCCGCCAAGCAGGTCTCCGAGGGGAGGGGGGTCGACGCCGCGATCGAGGCAGTCGGCCACCCCGACGCCCTGGAGCTCGCCTGCCGCATCGTCCGCAAGGCGGGGACTGTCTCGGTGATCGGGGTCTACTCGGAGCGGCTCGAGATCCACATGGGGCTGATCTGGATCAAGTCGCTCACCGTTCGCAGCGGCCAGGCCAACGTGATCGCACATCTGGACCGGGTTCTGGCGGCGCTCTCCGCGGGCGAGCTCGATCCCGGCCCCCTGGTCACCCACCACATGAGCCTCGATCAGGCACCTCAGGCGTACGAGATATACGACCGTCACGAGGCGCTGAAGATAGTCCTGCGCCCGTGATCCGGAGTCCGGGGAGAATGGCGGCATGGACTCGCTGCGCGGCAAGCTGTTGATCGCCGCTCCGAGCCTCTTCGACTTCTTCCGGCGGACCGTGATCCTGATGGTCGAACATGGCGAGGAGGGGGCATTTGGGGTGGTACTGAACCGCCTCTCGGAGAGCACCGTCGCCGAGGCGGTCCCGCCGCTTGCCGAGCTGGCCGGCGCCGAGCAGTTGGTGCGGATCGGGGGCCCGGTCGGGCCGGAATCGGTGGTCGTCCTGGGCGAGTTCGTGGACCCGGCCGAATCGCCGAAGCTCGTCTTCGGTGACCTCGGAGTCGTCGATCCGAGCGATCAGCCCGCCTTGCGCCGGGTGCGCGTCTACGCCGGGCACTCCGGCTGGAGCCCCGGTCAGTTGGAGAGCGAGTTGGAGCGTGAGGCCTGGCTGGTCGAGCCCGCGCACCCTGAAGATCCGTTCATCGACGAGGACCTCTGGCCCACGGTGCTGAAGCGCAGGGGCGGCGAGTACGCATTGCTGGCGCGGATGCCCGAGGACCCCTCGCTCAACTAGGCGGGCCCGATTCGTAGGCTCTGGCTGAGATGAGCGAGCCGACCCGGCATTCACACCCGCCGCTGCGCCGGGCGGACCTCGCCGACGACCCGGTCGAGCAGTTCAGCCGATGGCTCGAGACGGCGGTGCGTGAGGTGCCGCTGGCCGAGGCGATGACCCTGGCCACGGTCGATGCGGGCAGCGGCCCGGACGCTCGTATGGTCCTTCTCAAGGGCCACGGTGCTGATGGCTTTCGCTTCTTCACCAATTACGAGAGCGCCAAGGCCGGGCAGATCGGCGCCGACCCTCGCGGCGCTCTGGTCATCTACTGGCGAGAGCTGGATCGCCAGGTCCGGGTGAGGGGTGAGCTCGAGCGCCTCCCGGCGGCGGACTCCGACGCCTACTTCGCTACAAGGGACCGCGGCAGCCGTCTCGGCGCCTGGGCGTCCCCGCAGAGCAGGCGGCTGCCCGGCCGCGAACACCTCGACCGGCGCCTCGCCGAGGCCGAGGATCGCTGGCAAGGCGAGGAGGAGATCCCGCGCCCCCAGCACTGGGGAGGCTTCCTGCTGCGACACAGAACCGTCGAGTTCTGGCAGGGCCAGAAGGCCCGCCTGCACGATCGCTTCCTCTATACGCGCGAGGGAGGCGGCTGGAGCATCCAGCGGCTCGCACCCTGATGGCCGGAGCCGGGGACAGCATCACCTATGTCGGTCACTCGACCGTACTGCTGGAGATCTGCGGGGTGAGGATCCTCACCGACCCGATGCTGCGCTCTCGCGCCGGCTTCCTGCGCCGCCACTCGGATGACGTCAGCCCTGACTCCCTCGCCTCCCTCGACCTGGTGCTGATCTCCCACCTGCACCGCGACCATCTCGACCTGCCCTCGCTGCGGGTGCTGCCGCCCGCGGACCCCGCTTCTTGTGCCGCGCGGCGGGGGCGGACTCGCCTCGGGCGGCCGCCGGGAGGTGGTCGAGATCGGCGTCGGCGAGACCCACTCGCTGGGGGCGGTCGAGGTGACCGCCGTGCCAGCCGTGCACGACAAGCGCCGCGGCCCGTGGGGACCCACCGCACAGCCACTCGGCTTCGTCGTCAAGGAGCGCTCCGCGAGGCGCGTCTACTTCGCCGGTGACACCGACCTGTTCGAGGGCATGGCCGAGATCGGGCCGCTCGAGCTGGCGCTGCTCCCCGTCTGGGGCTGGGGCCACCAGGTCGGCGCCGGGCACCTCGACCCCGAGCGGGCGGCGCGTGCGCTGCCGATGCTGAGACCGCGGCTCGCCGTGCCGATCCATTGGGGGACCTATCACCCGGCGGGGCTGAGGCGGACGCTCGGCCGGAGGCTCACCGACCCCCCGCACGAGTTCGCGCGGATCGCTGCGGAGCGCGCACCGGAGGTCAGGGTGGAGGTGCTGCAGCCGGGGGCGCGGCTGACGCTCGAGCGGGCGGCGCGCCCGTGAGGCGCGGGTTCGGCTCCCGGCTTCTCGGGGGCCTGGCGCTCTGGGTGCTGACGGCGCTCGCCTTCCTCGCGTTGAGCGCGATCGTCCCCGGGATCGGGGTGCCGCGCTTCACTACTGCCCTGCTGGCGACGGCGACCATCGCGATCCTCAACGGCGTCCTCTGGCCGCTGTTGATCCGGATTGCCCTGCCGCTGACGATCCTCACCTTCGGCCTCGGCTCACTGGTGCTGAACGGGATCATCATCACCCTGGCGCTGGAGATCGTCGACGGAGCCGATCCGAGCCTGCTGGGCGCGATCGCGGTCGCCTTCTTCCTCGCCCTCGCGGAGATGCTCCTCACCCCGGTGGTCGGGATCGACCCCGATGCGAGGGCATTGCGGGTCGTCCGACGCCGGGCTCGCCGGGCGCGGAAGCAGAACCGCACGGACGTCCCCGGAGTGATCCTGTTCGAGATCGACGGGCTCGCCGAACCGGTGCTGCGCTGCGCCCTGCAGGAGGGCCATGCGCCGACCATGGCGGGGTGGATCGAGGAGGGCAGCCATCGCCTGCTCGGATGGGAGTGCGACCTCTCCTCGCAGACCGGAGCGAGCCAGGCAGGCCTTCTGCTCGGCAGCAACCACGACATGCCGGCCTTCCGCTGGCACGAGAAGGACAACGGCCGGACGATCGTCTCCAACCGGATGATGGATGCGGTCGAGATCGAGCGCCGCCGCTCCGACGGGGGCGGCCTGCTCGCCGGCGGCGGAGCGAGCCGCGGCAACATGTTCAGCGGCGACGCCCCGCGCTGCTCGGTGACGATGAGCACGATTCGCGCCCCGGGGCGCACCGGGAGCGGCGAGTTCTTCGCCTACTTCGCCGATCCCTTCGGCTTCGCTCGCACCCTGCTGCTCTACTTCGCCGATGTCTTCATGGAGTGGCGGGCGGCGCGCCGCCAGCGCCGCGCCGGCGCTGAGCACGTCGCACGGGGCGGGCTCTACCCCTGGATGCGTGGGGCGATCACGGTGGCGATGCGGGATCTCAATGTCGGCCTGCTGATGGGCGACATCGTCGAGGGAATCCCGGTCGTCTACTCGACCTTCGTCGGCTATGACGAGGTCGCCCACCACTCCGGGATCACCGAGCCCGACGCCTTCGCGGTCCTGCGACGCCACGACGCCGAGCTTGCGCGTCTGCAGCGGGCGGCGCGGCTGGCGCCGCGCCCATACCGCCTGGTCGTCCTCTCCGATCACGGCCAGACGCAGGGCCGGCCCTTCAGACAGCGCTACGGGCTGACGCTGGAGGAGCTGGTCGAGGGAGCGATGGGCGACGTTGACGTCTTCGCCCCGGCCTCGATCGACGAGGGCTTCGCCACGCTGGGCGGCGCGCTGACCGAGGCCCGGGCCGAGGACAGCATCGCCGGGCGGATCGTCGCGAGGGCCACCCGCAAACGCCTGGTCGACGGCGAGGTGGCGCTCGGCTCCAACCGGGAGGCGATGGAGCAGGTGACCGCCGAGCAGGGCGCCTCGACCCCGGCGGTCGTGCTCGCCTCCGGCGGGCTCGGGCTGATCACCCTGAGCGCAAGCCGAGAGCGGATGACCGTGGGGGAGATCGGCGACATCTATCCCGGGTTGATCGAGACGATCAGCACCCATCCCGGCATCGGGTTCGTGCTGGTCCGCTCCGACGGGGGCCATGGGCTGGTGATCGGCGCCTCCGGCGCCCGGGACCTCGACGACGACAGCGTCACCGGCGAGGACCCGTTGCGGCATTTCGGTGTCAACGCCGCCGATCACCTGCGCCGCACCGACGGTTTCCCGCACTGCCCCGACATCCTCGTCAACTGCGCCTTCTACCCGGCGCAGAACGAGGTGGCGCCGTTCGAGGAGTTCATGGGCTCCCACGGGGCGCTGGGCGGCTGGCAGATGCACCCCTTTGCACTCGTCCCCGCCGAATGGACGCCGGAGCCGGCGCCGATCGTCGGGGTCGAGGCGATGCACATCCAGCTGCGGCGCTGGCTGGCCGAGACCGGGCTGGAGCTCCGCCCTCACCGGGCCGGGGGCTGATGCGACCTCCGCGGCTATCGTGGCCCGGGAGATGAAGGTCCTCTACGGGGTCAACGGCGAGGGGATGGGCCACGCCACCCGCTCGGAGGTGGTGATCGGCTCATTGCTCGAGCGACACCAGGTGAGGGTCTTCGCCTCCGGCGCCGCCTTCCGCCATCTCAGCGAGCGGCTGCCCGAGGTGGACCAGGTGTTCGGGCCGACCTTCGCGATGCAGGAGGGCCAGATCCGGCGCTGGCAGACAATCGTCCAGAACGTCCGCAACGCCCGCGAGGAGCTGCCCGAGGGGATCAGGCTGTGGGCCGAGGAGGTGGAGGAATGGGATCCGGACGTGGTGATCACCGATTTCGAGCCGCTCTCCGCTGCGTTCGCTCGCCGCCGGCGGACGCCGCTGATCGCCGTCGACAACATCAACGCGATCGACCGCTGCCGCCACGGCCGCCGGATCATCGGTGCCGAGCGCGAGGACTATCTGATCGCGCGGGCCGTGGTCAGGGGGATGGTCCCGGGTGCGGCCGAGTACGTGGTCACGACCTTCTTCCAGCCGCCGCTGGCGCGCAAGCGCACCACCCTGGTGCCGCCGATCCTCCGTCCGGAGATCGCCACCGCGAAGAACGAGGACGGAGACCACCTCCTGGTCTACTGGGGCGGCGACGAGGGCCTGCTCGAGTCGCTGCGCAGTTGCGGCCTACCCTGCCTCGTATACGGCATGCGCGGCGGCTCCGGCGAGGTCAGAGTCGAGGGCAACCTCGAGTTCCGCCCGCCCTCGAACCAGGGCTTTGTCGAGGCACTGAGGACCTGCCGGGGAGTCGTGGCCGGGGGCGGGTTCTCGCTGCTCAGCGAGGCCGTCTACCTGGGCAAGCCGGTGCTGGCGGCGCCCCTTAGAGGTCAGTTCGAGCAGCTGATGAACGCCCGCTATCTGGAGGCGCGACGCTACGGACTCTGCGCCGCGGGTGCGAACGGTGATCCGGTCGAGAGCTTCCTCGAGCAGCTGCCGAGCTTCCGCGAGGCCCTGCAGAGCTACCGGCAGAAAGGCAACGCGGTCGCCCTCGAGACGATCGAGCAGTGCGCCGCGGCCGCGGCGGAGGCCGGTTCCTCCCGGGGCGGGCGGCGGCCGAGGCGGAGGGCCGCCGGGTGAGGCGGGCCGTGCTCGGAGCGCTCGGCGCCGCGGGAGCGACGGGGTTCGCGATCTACAACGGCCAGGTCCCGACCTCGCAGCTGTACGGGAGGACGATCTGCAGGGCCCCGGAGGCCGAGGGCAAGATCGCCCTGACCTACGACGACGGGCCCAACCCACGCCACACCGAGCAATTGATGGACGTGCTCGAGCGCCACGGCGCTCGGGGCACCTTCTTCCTGGTCGGCTGCTGGGCCGAGCGGGAGCCGGGGCTGGTCCGCGAGGTCGTCGATCGCGGCCATGCGATCGGCAATCACACCTTCAACCATCCGACGATGCCGCTGTGTTCGGCAGGGACGATCCGCGACGAGCTGCGACGCTGCCGGGAAGCGGTCGAGGCTGCCGGGCGCAGCTTCTCCGAGATCGACGGTGCGGCGCTGATGCGCCCGCCCTACGGGCGGCGCAGGCCGGGGACGCTGCGGACGATGCGGAAGGAGGGGTACGTGCCGGTGCTGTGGTCGATCACCTGCTTCGACTGGCGCCGCCGGGAGACCGCCGGGTCGATCACGGAGCGGGCGCTGAAGGCGCGGGGCGGCGACATCATCCTTCTGCACGACGGCGACCACAAGGTGCCGGACGGCGACCGAGCGGCCTCGGTCGCCGCCACGGAGCGCACCCTGGGGGAGCTCGGAGCCGACGGCTACAGGTTCGTCACCGTTCCGGAGCTGGTCGCGGCGAGCTGAGCGCCGCGCACGCCGCCGCTCCCGCGTGGATAATGGCGCGGTGACGATCGGGGGCTCGATCTTCCTAATCGCGGTCGGGGCGATCGCCCGCTACGCGGTCAAGGACAGCTGGAATGCTGTCGACATCCCCACCGTCGGTTTGATCCTGATGATTGCCGGCGCCGTCGGACTCGTGATCGGCCTCTTCCAGGAGTTCGGCCAGCGGGACCGCACGCCGCCACCGAGGGTCTGAGCCCCTCCTGTAATTGAGCGACCCGGCCCGATGAAGAAGTGGGCTCCGATCCTGGTGCTGGCGTCGGCGCAATTCGTGATGGTGCTCGACACGACGGTGATGAACGTCGCGATCTCCAACGTCGTCGACGACCTCGACACCTCGGTCTCCCAGGTGCAGCTGGCGATCACCCTCTACACGCTGGTGATGGCGGCGCTGATGCTCACCGGCGGCAAGCTCGGCGACATCCTCGGTCGCCGAAGGACCTTTTCGATCGGCCTCGCGATCTACGGCTGCGGCTCGCTGACGACGGCGCTCAGCCCCAGCATCGGCGTGCTCCTCTTCGGCTGGTCGGGCCTGGAGGGGATCGGCGCCGCCCTGGTGATCCCGGCGATAGCCTCGCTCACCGCCAGCAACTACGAGGGCCGCGATCGGGCCATCGCCTACGGCGTGATCGGCGCCATGGCCGCGGTGGGGGTTGCCGCGGGGCCGCTGATCGGCGGCTTTGTCACGGAGGCCGCCAGCTGGCGCTGGGTGTTCGCAGGAGAGGTGGTGGTGATCATCGCGATTCTGCTCACGGTGCGAACGGTGCGCGACGTGGCCCGCGCCGCCCGCCCCCCGAGATTGGACCTGGTCGGGGCCGCCCTCTCCGCCGCCGGGATGGCCCTGGTCGTGCTCGGCGTCCTCAGAGCGCCGCAGTGGGGGCTGGTCCGCCCCAAGGGGGCGCTGGAGATCGCCGGCACCCAGATAACCCCATTCGGCTTCTCGGTGGTGCCCTTTCTGATCCTCGCCGGCTTCGGGCTTCTCGCCCTCTTCTCGCGCTGGGCCGCTCGCCGCGAGCGTCGCGGCGAGGAACCGTTGCTGCGCCTTGACCTGCTGCGGGTCCTCCAGCTGCGCGCCGGCCTCTCGATGCTCGCCGCGCAGCAGCTGATCCTCAACGGGATCTTCTTCATCCTGCCGCTCTACCTACAGGTGGTGCTCGGCAAGGACGCGCTGGAGACCGGGATCCAGATCCTGCCGATCTCGATCGCGATGCTGATCACGGTCGCCGTCGCGCAGCGGCTCGCGACGCGGATCTCACCACGGCGCATCGTCCAGATCGGGCTCTGCGGGATGCTCGGCGCGGCGGTCGTCCTGATGGCCTCGATCGATGTCGAGCTGAACGGCACCTGGTTCTCGATCGGCCTGGCGCTGTTCGGGGTCGGGATCGGGATGCTCGCCTCCCAGCTCGGCAACATCATCATGTCCTCGGTCGGCCCGGAACGGGCCAGCGAAGCCGGCGGACTGCAGGGGACGGCCCAGAACCTCGGCGCCTCGCTGGGCACGGCGATGATCGGCGCCGTGCTGCTCGCCGGACTCGGGGCATCGGTGCAGAAGGCCGTCAACGACGACCCCGCGATCGCCGCTCCGGTCAAGGAGAGGGTGACGCAGGCGACCGAGTCGGGGATCGAGTTCGTCCCCAGCAGCGAGGTTCACGCAGCGGCCCGCGCGGCCGGTGCCCCGCCGCGACAGGCGGATGCGATCACGGCCCACTACGCTGACTCACAGCTGTTCGCGCTGAAGGAGGCATTCGCCGCAGCCGCCCTCTTCGTCCTGGTCGGCTTCTGGTTCACCAGGCGGCTCCCGGCCGATCCGCTCGCGGGGCCGGCCGAGGAGGCCCCGGTGGGTGAGATCGGCGATACCGCGCCGGAGGCAGCCCCAGGTTAGGCTGGCTCGGATGACGACCCACCTCAACAACCACCATCGCCGCACGGTCGAGGAGATCTTCGCCCACCCGACCAGCGCCAACATCGAGTGGCACGATGTGGTCTCTCTGCTGGAGGCGGTCGGTGAGGTCACCGAGGAGCACAACGGCAAGCTCAAGGTCAGCCTCGGACCCGAGACCGAGGTCATCCACCCGCCCCGCGGCAAGGATGTCGACAAGGGCCTCGTCGCCGACCTGCGGCGGATGCTGACCGAAGCCGGGTTCGCCCCCAACGGCTCGGCGGGGATCGCCGATCAGCGAGAGCGCGATCACGCCGACTCGCGCTGGGGCAAGCCGACCGACTAGGGATCCGCCGGCCCCGCGCCCGCCTCCGCCGCCTGCCACTCTTCGTAGAGCCGTTCGATCGCGCCCTTCGCCTCGCGGTGGCGCGCGGTGGCCCGCTCGGCCCGACCGGGGCTCGACCACACTCGCCGGGTCTGCCAGCTCGTCCTCCAGCTCCCGCAGCTCGGCCTCGGCCTGCTCGATCCGCCGCTCCAGCTCGCCGATCCTGCGCAGGGCGTTCTTCGAGGGCCCGCTCCGGCGCTGCTTCGGCCGTTGGTCGCCGCTTCTCACCGACCGGGCCTGCGCCCCGCGGCGCTCCGCGGCGCGCGCCTCGCGGTCTCGCACGTACTCGGCCCAGGGGCCCGGGTAGCCGCGCAGCGCCCCGGCCTCGCAGGCCAGCGTCCTGTTGCCGACGGCCTCCAGCAGCGCCCGGTCATGGGAGACAAGCAGCAGGGTCCCCTCGAAAGCGATCAGGGCGTCCTCCAACGCTTCGCGGCTCTCCAGGTCGAGGTGGTTGGTGGGCTCGTCGAGGACCAGCAGGTTGGCGCCGGAGGCGACCAGAATCGCCAGCGAAAGGCGGCGCTGCTCGCCGCCGGAGATCTCCGCCAGGAGCTTCTCGGACTCCGCGACCGGAGAACAGGAATGCCCCGAGCAGGTCGCGGGTCCTCTGGGTGCTCAGCCCGGTCTGGCGCTGCGCCGCCTCGAACACGGTGCCCGCGCCGGCCGCCTCCTCGGAGTGCTGGGAGAGATAGCCGAGCCGGACCTTGTGTCCGAGCCGGACGCTGCCCGCCGCGGGGGGGCGCCGCCCGGCGATCGTCTCGATCAGGGTCGTCTTGCCGGAGCCGTTGGGACCGACCAGGACGACGTGCTCGCCGCGCTCGAGGTGCATGCTCGCCTCCTCCAGCAGGGTCCGGCCCGGGACCTCGATTCGGCCCTCCTTCATCTCAACGACGACCCGGCCGGAGCGCTCCGGTGCCGAGAAGGCGAAGCGCAGGTTGCGACGCTCGTGAGGCTCGGGAACGGACCCGTCGCGCTTGATCTTCTCGATCCGCTTCAGACGGGACTGGGCCTGCCGTGCCTTGGTCGCCTTGTAGCGGAATCGCTCGACGAATCGCTCCATCCGCGCGATCTCGGCCTGCTGGCGCTCGATCGTACGGCCGAGCGCGAGCTCCCGTGCGGCCTGCTCGGTGCGCCAGGCGTGCCAGGGCCCGGCGAAGTAACGGCCGCGGCCGGCCTCCAGCTCGAGCACCGAGGTGCCAACCGACTCGAGGAACCAGCGGTCGTGGGCGACCAGGACGATCGCCGCCTCCAGCCCGCACAGATGGGCTTCCAGCCATTCCAGCGTCGGTATGTCGAGATGGTTGGTGGGCTCGTCGAGCAGCAGTAGGTCGGGTCCGCTGGCCAGGGCCCGCGCCAGGGAAGCGCGGGTCAGCTCGCCCCCGGAGAAGCCGCCAGGGAGCGCTCCGCTTCCGTGTCGGTGAACCCGAGCCCGTGCAGCACCGCGAGCACCCCCTCACGCCAGCGGTAGCCGCCGGCCAGCTCGAGCCGCTGCTGTGCGGCGGCGTAGGCGGCCATCAGCTCCGGGCCCGCGCCATCTCTCATCTCGGACTCGAGCCGCGCCAGCTCGGCCTCGGCGGCAATCGCCTCGGCGCGCCCTGAGAACACGTAGTCGCCGAGCGCGGCTCCCGTATCGCGGGGCGGGCGCTGGTCGTGGAGCTCCACCCGCACGCCTTTGCCCAGCGCCATCCTGCCGGATTCGGGCGCCAGCTCGCCGGCCAGTAGGCGCAACAGGGTCGTCTTACCGGCGCCGTTGCGACCGGCCAGGGTCATCCGCTCACCGGCATCGAGCCGGAAGGAGATGTCGGAGAACAGCCGGCGGCCGCCAACGAACACCTCGAGCTCTGTCGCGGTCGCTATCGCCATTTCAGAAGACAAAGGTGCCAACTCCCGACCGACCGGGTCGGCTTGACCGGACCTGGAGCCGGGGATATGGTCGCGGCATGCCCAGGCTGGGATCGAGGACATTGGCGGCGGGTGTCTGCGGGCTGGCGGTGCTGACACTGGGCCTGTCCGCTCGCGCCGCACCGACCCAGGCTGTCCGGCCGAGGCCCCCGACCGGGAAAGCGAGCGAGGGTCCGATCGCGTTCGACAGCAACCGCGGCGGAGACTTCGAGCTGTTCACGATGAGCCAGAGTGGTCGCAGCCTCCGCCAGCTGACGAACAACACGTCGTTTGACGGCGACGCCTCATATGACCCCAAGAGCGGCAAGATCGCCTTCGACAGCACCCGCACAGGGAACGACGAGATCTTCACGATGGTCGAGAACGGCACACATCAACGGCAGCTGACTCACGATGGCGGGACCGACGAGGACCCCTCATACTCGCCAAACGGCGGCGAGATCGTCTATGGCAGCGATCGTGACGGCGATTCGGAAATCTTCAAGATGCTCTCCGGCGGGAGCCATCAGCATCAGCTGACCCACAACAAGAAGGATGATTCGGACGCCACCTTCGCCCACCACGGTCATCTGATCGTCTTCGTCAGCGATCGCAGCGGCAACGAGGACATCTTCACCATGGATGGCCAGGGCCGGCACCAGCACCGCCTCACCCGCACCAATTTCGACGAAGGACACCCCTCGTTCTCACCGAACGGCAAGCGAATCGTCTTCGAGGCCACCGTTCGCGGCAACGAGGACATCTACACGATGAGGGCCAACGGCACTCACCGGCGCCGTCTTACCCGCGCCTCGAGAGATGACCTGCATGCCTCCTATTCCCCCAGCGGCAAGCTGATCACATTTGAAAGCACGCGCGACCGGGACGCCGAGATCTTCACGATGCGGGCCGACGGCTCCCACCAGCACCAGGTGACTCACAATCGCGGGATCACCGACCGCCATCCATCCTGGGGCGCGAGGGCAGGCTGAAGCAAAAGGGATCGGCCTGCGAGTTAGAGCCGGCAGGAACCGGCGGTGCAGACCCGAATGCCCAGCCGGGAGCCCAAACGTGATCGTCGATTGCGCCCACTACGAGGACGGGGCCCGCCAGCAAGAGGGCCCGATGTCGGTTGCCGAGGCGGCCAGCCGGGCCGGCCGGGACGCCGGCTTCGTGTGGCTCGGCATCCACGACCCGACCGCGGAGGAGATGCGGGAGGTGGCGGACGCTTTTCCGGTGCACGAGCTGGCTATCGAGGACGCGAGCTCGAGCCACCAGCGGGCGAAGATAGAGGCCTACGAGAACCACTACTTCGTCGTCCTGCGGACCGCGCGCTACGACGATGAGAAGGAGCGGGTCGACTTCGGCGAGATCCACATCTTCGCCGGGCCCACGTCAAGCTCGTCCACGACGAGATCGGATCCCAGCGCGAGCTGCTGACCAGCATCCTGCAGGCCAACCTGGCAGTGCTCGGGGCCCGGCAGAACGAGATCAGCGTTCAGCAGAACGAAACCGGCAAGCAGCTGACCCTGATCGCCACGATCTTCCTGCCGCTCAGCTTCATCACAGGCTTCTTCGGGATGAACTTCCCCTGGATGGTCGACCACATCGGCTCCTTTTGGGTGTTCGCCGTCTACGGGGTCGGCAGCCTGCTGATCTCCTGTGTGGCGCTGTACGCGCCGTTCCGGCGCAGCCACTATCTCTGACCGGTCCCCTCCGCTTGCACCCGGGCCAGGAGGACTTCGCGCTCGCGGGCGTTCCCGGTCAGCGATGCGGCCCGCTCGAATTCCGCCCCCGCCTCGTCGCCGCGTCCGAGCCTTGAGAGCAAGTCGCCCCGAACAGCCGGCAGTAGGTGATAGCCCGACAGCGAGGGGTCCTCGCCCAGGGCCTCGACGATGCTCAGTCCGGCCTCGGGTCCGAACGCCCTGCCGACCGCCACCGCGCGGTTCAGCTCGACCACAGGGGACCTCGTGAGTTGGGCGAGCCCGTCGTAGAGAGCGGCGATCCGCTCCCAGTCGGTGTCGGCGGGGGTGCGCGCGTCAGCGTGGCAGGCGGCGATCGCCGCCTGCAGCCCATAGGGACCGACCGTCCCGGAGCCGAGGGCGCGGGCGAGCGCCGCCTCACCGCGCGCAATCAGAACCCAATCCCAGCTCGCGCGGTCCTGCTCGTCGAGCGGGATCGCCTCGCCCCGTGGGCCGATCCTGGCGCGGGAGCGCGATGCCTGCAACTCCATCAGGGCAACGAGGCCGTGGGCCTCCGGCTCGCCGGGGAGCAGCCCTGCGAGGATCCGCCCCAGCCTCAACGCCTCCTCGATCAGTTCGGGACGGATCCACTCCTCTCCGGCGCTCGCCGCGTAGCCCTCGTTGAAGATCAGGTAGATGACCTCCAGGACCGCTTCGAGGCGGCCGGGCAGCTCTTCGCGCTCCGGCACCTCGAAGGGGACATCCGCCGCCGAGAGGGTGCGCTTGGCACGGACGATCCGCTGTGCCACGGTCGCCTCTTCGACGAGATAGGCGCGGGTGATCTCGCCGGTGGTGAGGCCCCCGAGAAGGCGCAGGGTCAGCGCCACCCTCGCATCGACCGAGAGCAGCGGATGGCAGGCGGTGAAGATCAGGCGCAGCAGGTCATCGTCGAACGGGTCGTCGATTTCGGCGGCGAGTTCGCTGTGCTTCCCGTCTCCGCCTGCCTCGAGATTCCGTCCCAGCTCCTCCAGCTTGCGCGCGTGCACCTCGGAGCGGCGGAGGCGGTCCACGCCCCGGTTGCGCGCGGTGGCCATCAGCCAGGCGCCCGGCCTGTCCGGGACGCCTGACTCGGGCCACTGCTCCAGGGCTGCGAGCAGTGCCTCCTGGGCGAGGTCCTCGGCGAGGCCGATGTCGCCGACGACCCGGGCCAGCGAGGCGATCAACCGCGCCGACTCGATTCGCCAGACGGCCTCGACCGTGCGGTTGACGTCACGGCTCGCCACTCGCGCCGGCCTCCCACTCGCTCCCGGCGGCCGTCTACTGCTTCGCCTCGACCTCGCGTCGCATCCGCTCCTCGTGCTCGCGCATCTCCGGCGTCATCTCCTCGCTGAAGTCGTCGGTCTCGAACACCGGCCGGATCTCCACCGCTGACTCGGGAGCGCTCTCGTCGAAGGGGATCCGCTTCGCCCACTCGATCGCCTCCTCCATCGAGCGCACCTGCCAGAGCCAGTAGCCGGCGAGCAGCTCCTTGGTCTCGGCAAAGGGACCGTCGACGACCCTGCGCTCGCTGGCGGCGAAGACCACCCGGGCGCCCTCGGAGCTCGCCTTCAGGCCTTCTCCGGCCAGCATCACCCCGGCCTTGATCAGCTCCTCGTTGAACGCCTGCATCGCGGCGAGCAGCTCCTGGCTCGGCATCTGCCCGGCCTCGCTCTCACCGTCTGCCTTGACCAGCACCATGACGCGCATCTCGTTCCTCCTTGGTGGATCGCTTCGACCGGGGGTCTGGAATCTCCGATACCGGTCCTCCTACAAAGACGTCGAACGAGCGACGCGGAAATCGACAGCGACTCCCTCTGTCACCGGTACCTAAGGACGAGCAAGACGCCCTTCGGATTTCGTCCTAGGCCTGCCGCCGGCCGGTTTGTAGGTGATTCTCGTCCTGACCGATACCCGACCCTTGCGCTCCAGCCGGTGTCGTGCGCTTCCCTTCGCCTTGACCAAGAGAGTCACCGTGGTCGCGGGCGAGATCCTGTGGATCGCCCGGCCGCGGCCGATCACTCCCTTCCCGCGCAGCGAGACCTTCCCGGGACCCGGCGCGGTCACGCTGATCGCGACCGTTCCGTCCCCCTTGTCCCGCTTCAGCCTGCCGAGGCTGAAGCGATTCGAGCAGCGGCGATGGGTCGCCGCCTGGGTCGGGCATCCGTCCTGGCTGCGGTCCCCGTAGCGGTCGCGGTCGGCATCCGGCTCGACCGTCGCGGCGACGTTGACCCGGTAGGTCGGGAACGGCCCGGTAGCGGTGGCGGTGCTGCCAACCGGCACGTCTCCGGTGAACTGGAACATCTGGTCGCCGTTCGACATCGGGACGTTGATCCCAACCTCCGCGTCGTCACTGGGGTCGAGGCCGAGCGCCCAGCCGCGCTTCACCGGGATCCGCACCGGGAACCGGTAGCCCGAGTCAGGCTCCAGCGTCTCGGCGTCGCTCGTCGCAACCGCCTCATAGACGCCGGGTGGGGCCACGCGGTGAAACAGCTCCAGCCTCACGGTCCCCGCGGGAGTGTCGGGGCTGCTGTGGTAGCGCCAGCTCGTCAGCACGCCGCGGGGGGTCGTGTAGGGATTCGTTCCGGGGGTCGTCGAGAGCTGCACGACCGGAGCCTCCGCCCCGTACACCGGTGCCGTGGTCGTCTGCCCCAGCAGGGTCGAGCCGCCGGAGGCGACCGCAACCGAGACGCCCGCGCCCGCCGCAAGCGCCAACAGCGCCGGGATCGCCCTGATCAACCGAGCCTTGATCTTTGGGCGGTAGATCACACAGCGATCCTAATCGACCGCCAGCTGGTTTACATGGTCGGGATGTCGGCTGGCATCTTCATGACATCGATCATTGCCGCGGCCTACCCGCGCTGTTCGCAGCTGTCGCGATCAATGCAGGGGGTGCCTATGCCGACTCGACCTGCCTGCGGCCGGCTCGGTCCGGACAGTCAACACCCCCGATCGCTACTCCTCGACGGTCAGCGCCTACCGCGACCGGGGCGGTCGCCTCGTCGGAGAGCGCCGGCTCTTCCACGGGATGAACCACTTCCGGCCTGGTCGCTCGAAGGACCCCGCCTGGGCGAACTGGACCGATCCCCGGGCGCCGAATGGAGCCAGCATCTCCTGGCGCTTCCTGTCCCGCTACACGAAGCGTGGCAGTGCGATGCGGTGTGCCGAGGCCGGGCCACGTCGCTGACTTGCCGGTCCACCGACTTCCAATCCGGTCTAGGTGAGCTCCCCAGCTGCCTGATACAACCGGGCGGTCAGCTCGGATAACCGCTCCTCGTTGTCGTCCTAGAAGCCCCGCCCGCTCTTCACTCCCAGCATGCCATCCTCGACGTGCTTCTCGATCGTCGTCGACGCGCTCTGATCGGCGGCGAGCTCGGGGTAGAGCGCGTTTGAGATGTCCCGCAGGGTGTCGTGGCCGATCAGATCGGTCATCTGCAGCGGCCCGAACACCGGGACGAAGGCGCGCTGGGTCGTCTGGACCATCGAGTCGAGCTCCTGCGGTTCGGCGGCGCCGATGTCCACCAGGTGCAGCATCTCGCGCAGCATTGGCGTCCTCGCAGAAGCGCATGGTGGTCGAGAGGGTTTCCTCGCTCGTCCGCTCCCCGGCGACGACCTCGACGAAGATGATCAGCTGCGTCTGCACCGGATGGACGACGATGGCTCGCTCGGGGTGGGCGATGGCCGCGGCGAGCCGTGTCATCGGGAAGTTGGACGTCGAGCTCCAGAGGAGCACCTCGGAGCCGACCGCGGCCTCGATCTCCCGGTAGCAGGCCGACTTCACCTCGGCGTCTTCGACGATCGACTCCATCACGGCGGCGCACGGCCCCAGCGCCGTAGGGAGATCGTCGTGTGCGGAGACCCGAGCCAGAGCTCCTTCGAGATCCGAGGGATCCACAGCGCCGATCTCGGCCAGACTGGACATGCTCTCCCGCAGCCGCTCGTGCAACGTGCCCGCCGACTCGCCGGGTGACCATGCCCGCACCTCGTATCCGGCCAGGGCGAACTGCTGTGCGAACAGATGCCCGATGTAGCCCGCGCCGATACGAGTCTACGCGCGGGCCGGCCTGCCCTCCGGCAGGGCTGGACTTCTGGAGGGGGTGGTCGTGCCGTGGCCGAAGCGAATGTCCGGCAGCACGCGACCCAGCCAACTCGGCACATGCCAGGCGGCTGGTCCCGCGACGCGCAGGAGCACCGGCACGAGTAGCAGCCGCACCAGGAAGGCGTCGAGCAACACGGCGATACCGAGGATCACCCCCATCTCCTTGGGCGGCAGGGGACCCGAGAGAGCGAAGGTGAAGAAGACGGCCACCATGACCGCCCCGGCAGCGAGGATGACGCGGCCGGAGTGGGCGAGGCCACCGACCATCGCCCGGTGCGCGTCTCCCTCCCTGTCCCAATGCTCCTTCGTCGAGGAGAGCAGGAAAACGGTGTAGTCCATCGAGATCGCGAAGATCATCGCGAAGAAGAACACCGGCGCCCAGGCGTCGAGGAAGCCCTGCGGCTGGAAGCCGAGCAATCCAGCGAGGTGGCCGTCCTGGAAGATCCACTTGGCGATCCCGAAGGCGGCACCGGTGGAGAGCAGATTGGTGATCACGCCGATCGCTGCCGCCACAGGCGCCTGGAATGCAACCAGCAGGAGCAGGAAGCCGAGCGCCAGGACGACTCCGATCACCACGGGTGTCTTGGCCGCCAGCGCGGCCTCGAGGTCGTGGTTCTCGGCCGCGGGACCCCCGATCAGTACGCCGGGGGGGAGCTTCGAGCGGAGGCGATCGATGATTTGGCCGAGCCGGGAGCCCGCGGGATCGCTCGATGGGATCGCCTCGATCAACGCCTGGGCACCGCCGCCAAGTCTGGGCGGAAGGGATTGGGCTATGCCCGAGTCACCCCGCAGCGCGGTCATCGTCTGACGCGCCGCCGAGGCCGGGGCGACGATCTGCAGGGCGCCCGGTGCGCCTCGGCCGAAGCCGGCCTGGATCTGCTCATATCCCTGGCGAGACTGGTCGCCAGGTGGCACCACTTTGATTGACGGCATCCCGGTATGCAGCGAGACCACGGGTACGGCCAGGGCAAGCAGCGCGGCCACGGCGAGGCCGCCGAACGTGTACGGCCGCCGCCAGAGCAGCTCGCCCCAGCGGGCAAAGCCGGGCGAGCGATGCTCGCCGCTGTGCATCCAGGGAAGCGAGAAGCGATCGACCCGGGGGCCGAGGCTGGCGAGCGTCGCCGGCAGCAGCGTCAGCGTCGCGGCCAGCACGAAGATCACCGAGACGATGATCCCCAGAGAGGTCGATCGGAAGGCTGGACTCGGCACCAGCATCACCGCCGAGAGCGAGACCAGCACGGTCAGACCGGAGAAGAGGACGGCCTTGCCGGCCGTATCCATCGTCCTTGCCACCGCCTCGACCGGACCTAGCTTCTCGCCGAAATGGGCGCCTCGGTAGCGAAAGACGATGAACAGGGCGTAGTCGATGCCCAGCGCAAGCGAGAACATCAGCGCAAAGTTCATCGCCCAGATCGAGATCGGCGAGACCGTCGTTCCTAGGTAAAGCAGGCCTGCAGAGGCGGTCAGCCCGACGATGGTCAGCATCAATGGGAGGCCCGCGGCGACCAGCGAGCCGAAGGCCAGGACGAGAATCGCCATCGTCACCGGCCAGGAGATGAACTCGGACTTGAGCATCGCCTCGCGGTTCGCGTGGTTGAAATCCGACCACATCCCCGAGGCGCCGGTCACGTTGACGGCAACTCCCGGGCTGGCCGCGTCGGCAAGTTTGGACTTGACGCGGTCAGCGGCGGCGACCATCGCGTTGGGATCGGCGGCCGCGGCCGCTCGGATCACGGCCGTATGGCCGTCGGGCGAGATCGAGATACCCGGCTGCGGCGCAGAGACACGACCCACGGCCGGATCGCGCCGCAGGACCCGTTCGGAAACGGTCACCGCTTGCCTGAACTCGGGCGCGGTCACCACGAGACCTCGCGAATGGACAGCGACTTGGAGGGCATAACTGCCGGTGCCGGCGAAGTCGCGATCGATCAGCTGGCGGGCCTGGACGGACTCCGAGCCGTTCGCCTGCCAGCCTGCGCCGGATAGCGCTGTCTCGACGCGGGGGGCGAGGACGCCGAGTCCCACGGCGACCACCGCCCAGGCGATGAATACCCGTCCCCGATGCTCGGCCGCCAACCGGCCGAGGCGGCCGATCGGGCCGAGGGCGCTTTTCAGATCGGGACTCGGGTGGGAAGCGTTAATCATGACTTTCCTCCGTAGTTAGTACGATCGTTCGTGCGAACTGGGGCGCGCGCAAGAACATACGACCGATCGTGCTAACTTGTCAATATGAGTGTGACGAATATCCGCCGCGAGCCTGAGCAGCGCCCCGAGCGGAGGCGGCGCAGTGATGGCGAGCGGAGCCGCAACGCGATCCTCCGGGAGGCAGGGCAACTCGCCACCGTCGAGGGCATCAGCGGGCTCTCGATCAGCCGGCTGGCCGACGCCGTCGGGATGAGCAAGAGCGGCCTCTTCGCCCATTTCGGCTCCAAGGAGGAGCTCCAGATCGCGACGATCGAGATGGCGCGCGAGGTGTTCACGGAACAGGTGATCGACCCCGCGCTGGCTGGCCGGACCGGGCTCGAGCGGTTGAACCGGCTCGGTGACAACTTCCTCCGGTATGTCGGAGGAGGCCTATATCCAGGCGGCTGCTTCTTCTGGTCGGTCGCAGCCGAGATGGCCATGCGCCCGGGCCCCGTGCGTGACGGTGCGGTCGAGGTCCTGGACGAGTTTTCCGGCCAGGTGGTGAGCGCCGTTCGCGATGCCCAGGCGGAGGGCGCGATCGATCCCTCAGAGGATGCCGAGCGGCTCGCCTTTGAGCTCAGCGCCTACATGTCCTTCGCCAACGCGCAGTTCGCGTTCAAACAGGATTCGACACCGATCGACCGGGCGCGTCGCTCGCTGGAGAGCCGGATCGCGGCAGCGGCTATCGCGGCGTAGGGCGTTTTCGACTTGGGGCTGCGTGCTCGGGAGCCTCTCCTGCCGGCGGTGGAGCTTGAGCCCGGCCACGGGTTTGCGACGTTGTAGGGCTGCGGGATAGGCGTCGGCTTTGTGTTGCCCGTACCAGTAAACGAAGCGGAATGCATTGCCAGAGGCAACGACGGCCCGTCGCCTCGGATTGCCGTGGATTGCGCGCGATTGACGGGGATTCGGGGGGAAAAGGCGACTTTCTGCCTTAGGCTGAGCCGATGAGCGAGCCCGCCCACGGATTCGAGGAAGGCCAGGCGGTCTGGGTCGAAGACGGCGACGGGAAGATGCGTCCCGCGATATTTCTCGGCGAAACCGAGAGCGCGAGTTGGATGGGCGGCGTTCCGCGCGCCCATGTCGTGGACCCAGGGACCAACCAGGGAGAGGTGGTCCCGATCTTTCGCATCACTCCCAGGGACGAGTAGCCTGGTGCCTTGGTTCCCTGAGCTGTTCTCTGCGCGGGCGCTGGCGGACATTGACGACAGACTCCGGCGGGAGGAGCTTGACACCGTGCCCTACTTCGCCGGTTTCCTGACCGGCGAGACCGACGCCCTCATTCAGTCCTTCGCAGGCGAACCCGAGGTTCACTATCCGGTCCGTGGCCGCGTCAAGGGCGAGCGGGCGTTCGCCGCATACGCGGCGGCAACCAAAGCATGGCTGGAGGAACGCGAGGACTCGATCGAAGACATCGGCCTCCTAAGGACCGAGCGCCGCAGCGTTGGTGAGGCGGTCCTCCACCTCGGCGGTCAGGATGGGAGCGTCGATCTCCCGGTGACGATCGTCGCCGACCAACGGTCCGACGGACGGATCGAAGAGGTGCGGATCTACTACAGCAGCTGGCCGCTGAACGGCCGGCACGTGCACCGCTCGCCGCTGCTGCAACCCGATCCGGACTTGCGCGAGTCAGACGTCGTGAGCGAGTACCAGCGTGCGCTCGCAGCCGGCGATGTCGACTCGATCGTTGCGGCATTCGAGCCGGACGCCTATGCCCGCGAGCCTGCGGGTGGCGAGCACGTCCACAGAGGCACTGACGGCCTGCGCACGTTCTATGAACGTTTGTTCTCGAATGGTGGCGGCATTCCGCTGGAGCACTGCACGGTGATCGATGACGGGCGCGCGTGCGCGCTGGAGTACAACGTCGTGCGGTGGGGAAGGACGGAGCTGCGCCCGGAGGCGGGGGTGGCTGTCTACGTTCGGGGTGAGAGCGGCAAGCTCGCCGCGGCCCGCATCTACGACGATGTGGACCCGCCGCTCGGCGTCCCCACCTAGCTCCTCGACTCCTCGGCGGTCCGGCTTCCCGCGCCGCGCTTGTTCCAGCCATGGAAGTGCGAGAGATCGTCCGACTCCCAGGCCTCGCGGAGTCCCGGCGCGCTCAGGTCCCAGTCGGGGCGGATCTCACTACTGACAGCCCGCAGGTCGCGCCAGAGGTCCATGACCGAGGGGCGCCCCCAGAACCAATAACCGTTGTAGATGCTGTGGATGACGAGCCCGGGCTTCAGCACGACGGTGTGCGGGATCATCGGGTCGTGCTCGGGGTCGGTGTACTCCCGGATCTCGAGGTCCTTCTGCACCGTCCGCTCGGGGTCGGATAGGAAGGGCCACTGGGCGCCGACCGAGGCGCGGAACTCCTGGAGCTAGTGATGCTCGTCGGTCGCGATCGTGGCCATCTGTGTGTAGGCGACTGCGACCTTGGGATAGAACGCGGCGAGGTCGAGGTGCTGCTGGTGCTCCTTCGGGCAGTAGTGGCCGCGTGCGAGGGTGAGGATCAGGGGGTCGTCGCCCTGCAGCTCGCTGAGCTTTCGGGGGACAGTCTCGTGGTCGGGCAGCTCGTAGTCGGGGAACGTGGCGCCGGGTTGGATGTCAGAGCGCATGGTGAACTCCTTTCGTGCCGTTCGCTAGGCGGAGACAAACTGTTGCCCGCCGTCGATGTCATAGGTCGCGCCGGTGATCGCGGTATTGATCATGAGGTGAACGGCGAGAGCTGCGACGTCAGCCGGATCGACCACGCGGCCGATGGGGAGCGTCGCACGCAGCTCGTCGCGCCTCGCCTCGAGTCCCTCGCCAAGGAGCGAAGCCGACAATGGGGTGTCGACGAAGCCGGGGGCAATCAGGTTGACCCGGACCGGCGCGAGCTCGAGCGCGAGCCCCGCCGTGAACGGAGGGATCGTCGCGTGGCCGCCGAGGCGATCCCGAGGTCGCGACTGATCCGCCGGCCGCCGGTGGCGCCCATGAGCACAAGCGTGCCGCCCGCCCTCATCTTTCCTGCCGCGTTGCGCGCGACCCCGAGCCCCAGCACCACGTGGTCGCTGATCGCCTCCCGTACCTGAGCTGGGTCCATCTCGAGTAAGGGCCCGTAGGTCGGACCGCCGGCCGTAATTATCACATGGTCGATCGGGGTGGGTAGATCCCCGAAGAACCGCTCGAGCGAAGCAGAGTCGGTGGCGTCAAAGGCCTCGGTGCTCATCGCGCCGAGCTCGACCGCGGCGCGTTGTAGCCGTTCGGGGTTCCGGCCGGTGAGGACGACGTCAGCCCCCCCTTGGCGCGTGGTTCGCGCTGGGTGGGCGAGTCAAGGTTTGCGGTGCTCATGATTCCTCCAACTGTTGGGGTCGGCAACGGATGTCAGTGTCCAGCGGCCTGACCGCCGTCGATATGTAGGGTCTCACCGGTGACGAACGTCGCCCGCTCCAAATACAGAATCCCCTCGACGACGTCATCGATCTCGCCCACACGGCCCAGCGGGTGAAGGCCGGCCATGCCCTCGTAGGAGGCTGGGTCGTGATCGGGGGTCTTGATTACTCCGAGGGCGACTGCGTTCACCCGTACGCTGCTTGACGCGTATTCGGTGGCGAGGGAGCGGGTTACGGCGGCCAATCCGCCCTTTGTGAGGGACGCGAGCGCGGAGGGCCTCTTGCTATCGGGTTGGTCGACGAGGGTCGTGGTGATGTTGACGATGTGGCCGTTGCCCTGGCTCACCATCTGACGGATGGCGCGCTGAGTGATGTGGAAGAACCCGGCCAAGTTGACGGCAGTGATCGCGGCATAATCATCAGGGGTGTATTCAGTGAACGGCTTTCCGATAAAGACCCCGGCGTTGTTGATCAGGCTGTCGAGCCGTCCGAATCGATCGAGCGCCTGCTCCACCACCCGCTGCGCCGTCTCGACTTCTGCGATGTCACCCTGCACGGTGAGAAGGTCGGACTCCTTGGAGGGGTGGATCGAGCGCGAGTTGGCTACGACGGCGTATCCAGCACAACGGAAGGCGGCTACCAGGCCCGCGCCGATGCCCTGCGAGGCGCCGGTGATGACCGCGATCTTTTGTGACTTAGTCAGCCGGGCCGACGGAGGTTGGGGGCCAGGCGGCGGGCTCATCGACGAGGCGTGGCCGCGGTCTCAGCCCTCGCCGCAATCTCGCGGCCAAGAGCCTTCAGTGCGGCGACGTAGATCTCCGAGAAAGTAGGAAAGGGTTGGATCGTGTCGCGAAGCACCTCGAGCGGAACGCGAGCTCTGATCGCGAGCGTGGCCTGCTGCAGCCACTCCCCCGCTTCGGGGCCGAGCGCATAGGCGCCCGTCAGCTGCTGGCCGTCGCTGAGCAGGGTCAAGAATCCGTTGCTCTCGGCGTAGGCGCGTGTGTAGGTCTCAGTCTTGGCCACCTCCGACACAGGGGCGGTAGCGCTGAACGACGCCTCCGTGGCGCCCACCGACGCTGCCTGCGGGTCGGTGAATACCGCCCGCGGCACCGCCTCGTAGTCGGCATCGCGCGAGTCGCCGAGGATGTTTGCGGCGACGACTTCTCCCTGATACTTGCCGACGTGGGTAAGCGGCCAGATCCCGACGACGTCGCCTATCGCCCAGAGGCGCTCCCCCGCACACAGGTGCTCGTCGACCGGGATTCCGTGGCCATCCGTTTCGACCCCGACGGTCTCGAGGCCCATTCCGTCGACGCGGGGGCGGCGGCCGGTGGCGACCAGGAGGCGGTCACCGCGCAGCTCGTCTCCACTCTCGAATTCGAGCACGTAGTTCGCGCCGTCGCGCCGCGCCGCGGTTGCACGTCCCCCGAGGACGAGCTCGACACCGTCGCGACGCAGTACCCCGGCCAGAGCCTCACCCAGCGGCGCCGGCTCTCGGGGAAGGATGTGTTCGGCACCCTCCACGAGCGCCACCTCGCCCCCGAAGCGCCGGACGGCCTGAGCCATCTCGGCGCCGACCGGCCCCCCGCCGAGCACGAGCAGCCTACGGGGAATGGCCTTCATGCCGGTCACTTCACGGTTCGTCCAGATGCCGTCGAGCTCACGCAGGCCGGGGACGGGCGGCACGATCGGATCGGCACCGTTCGCGAGCACGACGTTGTCGGCGGTGTAGCGCTCGCCGTCGACCTCGACCACGCCCGTTCCGGCGAGCCGGCCGCTGCCCCGTAATAAGTCGATCCCGTTGTCGGCCAGCCATCGCTCTTGGCCGGCGTCGGAGTAGTCGGAGACCATGAAGTCCCGCCAGGCCAATGCCGCCTCGACGTCGACTTCGGCGCTGGCCGACGCGTCGCGCGCGGCGTGCACTGCCTCACCGGGGCGCAGTAGCGTCTTGGAGGGAATGCAGGCCCAGTAGGAGCACTCGCCCCCGACCAGTTCGCGCTCGACGAGTGCGACCCGTAGGCCGCCCTCGGCCAACTCGCCGGCGCAATGTTCCCCCGGTGAGCCGCCGCCGACCACGATGACGTCGTAGTCGGCGCTCATCTCGGCAGCTCCTCTCCGGCCTGCTCGCCGAAAGTCAAGCCACCGTCGCCCACTTCGGTCCTGCTCATCTTGACCTCCACCGTATTGCCGCTCCTGCCAGAAGTTGAACCTATCGCCAGCGGCCCGAGGCCGCTTTGAACGTTCACTGATCCTTCACATCCTGGATTGACCCACCCGTCCCCCAGTGAGAGGCTGGTCTTTCCGGCCCCCGCCGGATTCGCCCACCCAGCCCCGAACCGGAACGGAGGTCGAGATGGCCGGCACCGACGCAAGCATTGAACCGACGAGTGGGACGCAGACCGCTCTGGGCGTCGACATGAACCTCGAGGTCGTGACCTTGCCCGTTTCCGACGTCGACCGGGCTAAGAGCTTCTACGAGAGCCTCGGATGGCGGCTGGACATTGACTTGGTCGTCAGCGACGACGTCCGGACGGTGCAGTTGACGCCGCCCCACTCGCAGTGCTCGATCCAAGTGGGCAAGGGCCGGACCACGGCCGAGCCAGGATCCGCTCAGGCGATGATCCTCGTGGTCGAGGACATCGATGCCGCCCGGGAAGATCTGATCAGCCGCGGCGTCGATGTCAGCGAGGTCCACGAGGCGCGCCCGCCTGGCTTCGACTCGCCGGGGCGCTCGTACTTCGCCCGGGCATCGTTCAGCGACCCCGACGGCAACGGCTGGGAGCTCCAAGAGATCACTACCCGTCTTCCAGGTCGGGCATGGGAAGATTGACGTGGACGTAGCCTCCCTGGCAGAGCTCTTGCACGAGACGGCCGAGCATCACGGCTCATTCGAGGCGGTAGCCCCGGCGCACGACTGGTGGGACTGGTACGCGGCTTACATGGACGCTCGTCAGAGCGGGAGCACTCCGGAGGAGGCCTCCGCGGCCGCCGGGCGCTACATGGCGGAGGTCAAGCACATCGTCGTGTCGTCCGCGTGAGCCCGTGTTGCCGCTTCACTGAAGATCCCGCCACTCACCTCCGCTCCGAACTCTGCCCAACGATCGGAAGAATAGGCTTCGCGGCGAATGGACTTCGGCCTCAGCGGCAAGCGTGCCCTGGTAACGGGCGCAAGCAAGGGGATCGGCCTTGAAATTACCCGCGCCCTGGTCGCCGAAGGTGTGCACGTGGTCGCCGGTGCGCGCGACACCAGCGGAGGGTTGAGCGAATTGGTCCAGAGTGACCAAGTGGAGGAGGTCCGCGTCGATCTCTCGACTGCGGGCGGCCCTGCGGAGCTCGTCGAGGCGGCGATGGAGAGCGGGCGTCTTGACGTGCTCGTCAACAATGTTGGCACCGTCACCCCACGGCTCGAGGGGTTCCTCTCGGTGACGGACGAACAGTGGTTGCAGTCGTGGACGCTCACCTTCATGGCCGCGGTTCGGACGACTCGTGCCGCCCTTCCGGGCATGCTGGAGGTCGGCCGGGGGACGATCGTCAACACCTGCTCGGTCAATTCGTTCCTGCCGGATCCCGCGGTGATCGACTACTGCGCCGCCAAGGCTGCGCTGGCAAATTTCTCCAAGGCGCTGTCCAAGGAGGTGGGGCCAAACGGGATTCGTGTCAATACGGTAAGCCCGGGCCCGGTCTCCACCGCCCTCTGGCTCGGAGACCATGGCGTTGCGGCAACGGTTGCCGGGGCTCAGGGCGGGGACCCCGCCGCGGTTGCCGAGCAACAGGCTAAGGAGGCCGCGACCGGGCGCTTCACCGATCCGCAGGAGGTCGCGGAATTGGTGATCCTGCTGGCGGGCGATCGCGCCGGCAACGTAACCGGCGCTGACTTCGTGATCGACGGCGGGCTCGTGCAGACGCTCTGATCGAAGACAAAGCCCGAGCGAGCGATGGCCCGACCCCGGCTGGTCCCCGCCCACTTGCAGGGCGCGCGACGAGCGGACCGGCCGTTAGGCAGCTACCCCGGCCACGCGGGAGATGCGCTCGTGCACGAAGCGCACCACCATCGCCCCTTCTCCGACGGCGGTGGCGCAGCGCTTGATGGAGCCCGATCGCACGTCGCCGGCCGCGTAGATGCCCGGCACGCTGGTCTCTAGCAGGCCCTCGGCTCCGGCGCCCGGACCCGTGAGGACGAAGCCCTCCTCGTCCCGCGCGACCGTGTCGCCGAGCCAATCCGTGCAGGGCGCGGCTCCGAGGAAGAGGAAGAGGAAGGAGAAGGGCAGGCGCTCGCCGTCGCGCAGCGTGACGGCCTCGAGCTCCCCGTCGGTGCCGTGCAGCTCGGCCACCTCGCTGCGGTCCCGCACGGCAACGCCGTAGCGCTCGAGCTCCAGCAGGAGGTAGTCGGACATCGTCTCGCGAAGATGGGCGCGGCGGTGCAGCAGCGTTACGAGGGCGCCGCCACGGGCCAACCAGATCGCCGCCTGCGCCGCCGAGTTGCCGCCGCCGATGACCCCGACTCGCGTTGCAGCGCAGCGCTGCGCTTCGGGCGGGCCCGCGGCGTAGAAGACGCTGATGCCCTCATACTCCTCGAGGTCGTCGACCGGCAGCCGGCGGTAGTCCGCGCCGGTGGCGAGCACCGCGGCGCGCGCCGCGATCACGCGGTTGTCCTCCAGCCGGACAAGGTGGCGATCGGATCCTGGCTCGAGGGCGAGCGCCCGGTATGGCGTCGCGGTTCGGGCGTTGAACTTACGCGCCTGGGTCACGGCGCGGCCCGTGAGCTCGGCGCCGGTGATGCCGGCGGGGAAGCCGAGGTAGTTCTCGATGCGCCGGGAGGTCCCCGCCTGGCCGCCGAGCACGGTGCTCTCAACCAACAGTGTGTCCAGGCCCTCCGACGCTCCGTAGACCGCAGCTCCCAGCCCGGCCGGCCCACCGCCGATGATCACGAGGTCGACCTCCTCGTGGGCATCGAGTTCGAGGCCGATGCCTAGCGCGCGAGACACCTCGCCATCGGACGGGTTGCGCAACTCCATCCCCCCCGGCAGTCGCACCAACGGGAGCTCGCCGGGGTCAAGCGCGCCGATCAGCGCCGCGGCCTCTGCGTCGTCCGAGTGCTCAGGGTCGCGCCAGGTGTACGGGAGACGGCTGCGCCCGGCGTACTCGACTATCCGCCGAGTCTCCTGCGATGAACGGGGCCCGAGAACCTCGAGGCCAATCCCCTGTTGCTGCTGGAGCGCCTCGCGGCGGATCATGAACGTCGACAGCAACAGCTCGGAGAGCGGACCGTCGTCGAACAGAAGCATGCGAAGCTCGTCGCGGTCGACCGCGATGTAGCGCATGCGTTGCGTCACGATCGCCGACAGGTAGACCGTTTGGCCGGTCAGGAGATTCATTTCGCCCAGGAACCCGGAGGCGCCGTGCCGGACGATCTCGTGGCCGGTCGCGCTTTGGATCGCCGCCTCGCCCTCGATAATCGCTATGAACGGAAAGCGACGATCGCCGACGCTGTACAGCACCTCGCCGACCTCAGCCGTGCGCTCCTCACCATGCCGGGCGAGCGTCTCCAGTTGCGATTCAGAAAGGGACGGGCTCGCCGGACTTGCCACTCGTCAAGCGTACTGAGGGATAGGAGACGCGGCCAGGTCGCGCTACTGCGCGATCAGCTCATGATCCCTGCCGTCGTAGCGAGAAACGCAAGAGCTCGGCGGCCCTTGCCGACTCTGCGATGCTGACCGGGACCCGAGGATAGAGGAGCAGCCAGTGCCCCGCATCAACATCGCCTGGACTCAACCGGGTGAGGTCGGCTGCGGACTATCGAGATGATGCCTGCCTCCGCAACCGAATACGACCCAGGTGAGGGCTGGCAACTCCTCACCGTTGAACGGCGGCGCGAGCGCCGCCGTCGTCGCCAGCGCGGCCGCCGCCGAGAACTTGGGCGCCGAGCCGCTGGCGCGGATCGTCGCATCGGCGACCTACGCACTCGACCCGCAGGTCATGGGTATTGCGCCCGCGTTCGCGATCCCGAAGGCGCTCGAGCGCGCCGGCCTGGATGCCTCGGAGGTCGACGTGTGGGAGATCCACGAGGCCTACGCGGCCCATGCGCTAGGGGTGCTTCGTGAGCTCCCGCGCCAGCTGGATGGCTTCGAGGTTCCGGACGAGCGGCTCAACCCGAATGGCGGGGCGGTCGCCATTGGCCACCCATTCGGCTCATCCGGCACTCGCTACGTGCTCACGCTCGCGACCGAGCTACGGCTTCGCGAATCCCGCTACGGCGTCCTCGGCGTACTGCGTCGGTTCGGGCCAGGGGGTCGCGCTTGTCTTCGAAAACCCGCGGGTCGGTTGAGCAGTGAACGCCTCGAGCGCGCTGAGTCCCGTCGAAGAGGGCGATCACGTCCTCGGCGCTGAGGAGCCAAAGCTGACGCTTGTCGAGTATGGGGACTTCGGTTGTCCCTTCTGCTTCACCTCCAGTTTGCCGGTCAGATCCCTCCTGGATCGCTTCGACACCCTTCGCCTTGTCTGGCGGCATCTACCAGACGCCGAGCTGCATCCTGGATCGGACCTCGCCGCGGAGCTTTCCGAGCTTGCCGCGGTGCATGGAAAGTTCTGGGAGGCACATTCCCTGTTGTTGGCGGGGCGGGAGCAGTTCTCTCGGGAGGATCTGCTTTCCACGGCGGGGAGGCTTGAACTGGACGGGGATGAGGCCGAAGAGGCGCTTGCTGGGCGCGGCTATCGGGAGCGCGTCCTCGCGGATATCGACGGGGGCAGGCGCGCCGAAGTCCATGGCACGCCGACCTTCTTCGTCGACGGGGAGCGGCTCGAAGGGCATTGGCGCCAACTCGCGCAGATCGTGCCGGCGAAGCTCGGGAATTCGAAACTTTGACCTGACTGGGACACTCGCACCGCCATCACCGCTTGGCGGATGAGAATCTCGACCTACAGGTGATCGGTCCCCGGCTCTGCGAAGAGGTTGGGCAGCGTGGCCTGCACTTGACGCAGCTCGGCGGATGCGAAGACGGCTTCGAGAACCCGAGGCCGAGCAGGCTTACCGGCGAAGACAGCAGATGGTCGAGCCGGTCTTCGCCCAGATCAAGCTGAGACAGAGAGCCGGGCGGTTCTCGCGTCGCGGCTTAGCCGCCTGCCGCGCCGAATGGCGTCTGACGGCGGCGACCCACAACCTGCTGAAGCTCTACCCGGGCGAATCTGGGCCTCCAAGCGGCCTGATCGGCCGCATCGGGGCCGATCTTCGATCGGCACCCTCCCTCATCGGCCCGCGCTGCCTCTTGCGGCGGGTTTTCGCAACAGGCTCCATGGGAAATCGATACCTCTCGAGTCGCTAATCCCCCACGCCGGCGCCAGGGAACCCACGCGTCTCTTCTGCGTGTGAGGTCTGCGAGGATCCGAGCCGATGGGCCAAGGGATCAGCGAAGTCATCGTGTACGCAGTCGGCGTGGCGCTCAGCCTGATCTCGATCATCGCCGTCACCCTGATGTTGTTCTCAAAGCGGGCGCGGGTGAACGGCCCGGTGTTCCTGCTCGGGTGGGTGCTCGCATTGGCGGTGGTCAGCGGGGTGGCCTACCTCATGGGCGACCAGGGCGACGCCTCGACCAGCTCCTCCGCCTCGGACTCCATCGCGTGGGGGAAGATCGTCTTCGGGGTGCTGTTCCTGCTGCTCGCCGTGCGCAACTGGCGCAACCGCCCGGCGCCCGGAACCGAACCGGAGATGCCCAAGTGGATGGGCGGGATCGACGCCCTGACACCCGGCAAGGCGCTCGGTCTAGCCCTTCTCCTGGCCGGCGTCAACCCCAAGAACCTCATGCTCTCCGTCGCCGCCGGGGCGGGGCTCGCACAACTCGGGCTCTCAACGGGCGACTCGCTCGTCTCCCTGCTCGTCTTCGTGATCGTGGGCAGCCTCACCATCGCCGGGCCGGTCGTCTACTACTTCGCGGCTGGCCGGAACGCCGAGACCCGGTTGAACGAGATGAAGGATTGGCTGGCCATCCACAATGGCGCGGTCACGGCCGTGGTGTTCCTCATCCTTGGCGTCGACCTCATCGCCAAGGGCCTGCCGCCGCTGACGTAATCTCGGTGACCGAGCGCTAGGCGCTGCGCGGCGCCGCCGACGCGATCTCAAGCATGGGCGGGCGCGGCAGCCGCGGCCGCCGTGGCACTTCTTCCTCGTTGGCGCAGCGCGGCTCCTTGTTCTCGCCTCGCAGCCGCTTTAGCTCCTCGCGCTCGGAGCTGCTCAGCAGCTCGCTGCGCACGCCGCCGTCGGCCTCGGCCTGGCGGACTCGCTTCCTGAGCGTCTAGGGATGGATGCTCAGGTCGGCCGCAACATGAGCGACCGGGCGCCCGGACTCGAACACCAGACGGACGCCGCGGTCCAGCAACTCCTCTGGGTACTTCCTCGGTCGTGGCATGAGCGAAGACTCGACTTCCTCCAGGGCAGAATCCCGGTTTCGGAGTCTCCGTCAAAAACCCGGCCTGGCTCACTCAAGTCAATGGGATCTGTGGTCTACAACAGCCAAACCCGCCGCACCTCTACCGAGCTGACACGGCATCCAAATATCCAATCGAGACTGTGATGGCCGCCATCAGTGTCAAGAGCAACGTCGACGGCGCAGCCATTCAGGACGTGGTTCGAGCGGCGGCACGGTTGCGGGATATGCCATTAGCAGTAGCGCCGGCAGGTGGTTGGATTCGGGAGACCGAAGAGCTTTCCCACTTGTCTCTACGGATTTGAGGGGATAGATCTCCCAACAATCGTTCAGCATCTTCACCGGGCAGTGGGCGAGTACGAGTGCCCGATCAATGGTCCGTGCGTGAGAGGGGCGCCTCCGGTGCCGCTGGCGAGCTACGCGGTGTGCGCGGCGCTCCGGCGGCGTGGGCCTGCGTGAGTGCTCCAGCGTGAGGCGCGATGATGGATCCAGCGCTCACGGTCAGGGCGTGGGCGAGCGATCGGGGGTCCCGGGGGCCGGACGCGATAGAAGCGCCGCTTGCCGAGTTCGATGAGCACGAGGTAGACGGGAATCATCGCCACGAGCGCAGCCAGGAAGCCGGCGGGCAGCGCGGTGAAGCCGAGGACGCCAGCGAGTGGGGAGAAGGGCAGCAGGACGCCGATCGCCACGCAGATGAAGGTGGCGACGGCGAGCGGCGTGCTGGGCCGGCTGCGGAAGAACGGTACGCGGCGGGTGCGGATCGCGAAGATGACCAGGCTCTGGGTCGCGAGCGACTCGACGAACCAGCCCGATCGGAACAGCGGCGCGTGGGCGTTGAAGACCCAGATCATGATCCCGAAGGTGGCGAAGTCGAAGATCGAGCTGATCGGACCAAAGAAGGTCATGAAGCGGCGAATGAACCCGGTATCCCAGTGCGCCGGACGCTGGAGCTGCTCCTCGTCGACGTTGTCGGTGGGGATCGCCATCTCGCTGCCGTCGTAGAGCAGGTTGTTGAGCAGGATCTGGGTTGGGAGCATCGGCAGGAAGCTGAGGAAGAGCGACGCGCCGCCGGCGCTGAACATGTTCCCGAAGTTCGACGAGGTACCCATCAGGACGTACTTCATCGTGTTGGCGAAGATGCGCCGGCCTTCGACGACGCCGCCCGCGAGGATGCCGAGATCCTTGTCGAGCAGCACGATGTCGGCGGCGTCCTTGGCCACGTCGGTCGCGGTCTCCACGGAGACGCCGACGTCCGCGTCGTGCAGGGCGACCGCGTCGTTGACGCCGTCGCCGAGGAATCCGACCGTCGAGCCTGAGGCACGCTGGGCCTTGATGATCCGCGACTTCTGCTCCGGAGTTACGCGTGCGAAGATCGTGGTTTGCGGCAGCGCGGCTGCGAGCTGCGTGTCGTCGAGTCGATCGAGCTCGGCGCCGGTGAGCGTTCGGTTCGCTGCCAGGCCGATGTCGGCGCAGACCTTCTGCGCGACGCGGTCGTTGTCGCCGGTGATCACCTTGACCTGCACGTCGAGGCGTCTGAGGCGGTCCAGCGCTTCGCGCGCGTCGGCCTTCGGGCGATCGACGAAGCAGAGGAAGCCTTGGAGGTCCAGATCACCCTCGTCGTCGGCGCTCAGGGTCGCGCGGCCGTCGGCGGCGCGGGTGGCGACGGCGATCACACGGCTGCCGGCGGCGAACTGGCCGTCGAGCACCGCCTGCGCATCTGGAGGGACGCCAACGCAGCGGGCGAGCACCGCCTCGGGTGCACCCTTGACGATGATCTGCCGCTGGCCACCAACGCCTTCGACGAGGACCGCCGCCAGCCGGCGCTGGTAGTCGAAGGGGCGGTCGGCAAGGCGCCGAGCGTGCTCGGCGCCGGCGCCGCGGGCGCCCGGCGCCTTCCAGAGCGCTTGATCGAGCTGGTTGCCGCCGATCACCCGCCCGTCGGAGAACGTCGCGTCGTTGCAGAGCAGCCCAGCGCGCAGTACCGCATCCGACGGCCGGCCCGCGGTGTCCAGAGCGGCGGCGAACGTGATCCTGCCCTCGGTCAGGGTGCCCGTCTTGTCGGTGAAGAGGACGACGATGTTGCCGAGGTCCTCGATGCTGACAAGTCGCTTGACCACGACCGCGCGCTCGGCCAGGCGCTCGGCGCCAGTCGAGAGGCTGATCGTGACGATCGCCGGCAAAAGCTGGGGGGTGAGGCCAACTGCGATCGCCAGGGCAAAGAGCACCGACTCAAGCGGCGAGCGGCCGAGCACGACGTTTATGACCAGGATCGAGCCGGCCAGCACGGCGGTCACCCTGACGAGCAGCAGCGAAAAGTCGCGCAGGCCGAGCTGGAACGCGGTCTGCGGCTGTCGTTCTCCGAGCTGGGCGGCGATCGCGCCGAACTCCGTCCGACCGCCGGTGCCCACGACGACGCCCAAGCCGCTTCCTTCGCGCACGACGGTGCCCATGAATGCGCACGAGGAGAGGTCCAGGGAGGACTCCGGCGCCGTGATGGGATCGCTGCGCTTCTCCGCCGGCAGCGACTCGCCGGTGAGCACCGCCTCGTCGCACTCCAGGCCGTCGGCATGCAGAAGGCGCAGGTCGGCCGGCACGACGTCGCCAACGGCGAGTCGCACGACATCGCCGGGCACGAGTTCGGTGACGTCGACCGCTTGGGGCTCGCCGTCGCGCATGGCCAGCGCGGTGTGGCGAAGCTGGGAGTGCAGGGCCTCGACCGCTAGCTCTGAGCGGTATTCGTTGAAGAACCCCAGCCCCACGCTGAGGCAGATGATCAGGAGGATGATCGCGGCGGAGGTGCGCTCACCGACGGCGAACGAGGTCAGCGCCGCGGCCACGAGCAGGATCAACAGCGGATTGCGCAGCTGACGCAGCAGCACCGTGAGCGGGCGCGCGCCGTGGCTGCGCAATGCGTTGGCCCCGACCTCGACCAGCCGCGCCGACGCCTCGTCGTGTTTGAGGCCGCCCGCGGTGCTCTTCAGGCGCCCCAGGACATCGTCGGCCGGCAGCGCCGCAGCCCTCGCAAGCACAAGCGAGCTCCAGTCCACCGCCGCCGGTGGTAGACGCGCCTGATCGAGCGATGCCATCGGATCATGGTCGCAGCGGAGGACCTCGGCCCGGGTGACTCTGCGCAGGGTGGCGCTGACTCCTCCGTGGGAGGAGCGAGCGCGGGGCGCCCTGCCAAAGCGTTGGCTCCAGGGCCAATCCCGCCGACAACCTTGGGAAGTCGGTCAGGGAAGTCGGTCAGGTCCGAGCGCTGCTCTCCGGGCCAGTGGCCGGAGCGCTCGTGGCCGATGCCCCGCCCAGCGACTGATACTTGGGCGCGGCGCTCTTGGGCTCGATGGCTTGACTCCGGTGTTGAACGCGGACGGCCGCCTCCAGGACCTCGGGGCGGTTGTCGAACTTCCGCTCGTACACGCAGACCTTCTTGATCGTGGCCAGGTCGGCTTCCTCGAGCGCCGCCACGATCTCCTCGACGCTGAGCGCGTCGTAACCTGGGAGCGGTTCGCGTACGCGCATATGGGTGCAGCTTCTGCAGCACAGGCTTCCGGTCCTTATGACCCCGCTCGTAGCTCTCGGCCTCCTCGAGCTCGATCTGTGAGTGGTCGGAGAGCCGATCGATTACCTGTCTCTCGTCGAGGTGGTCATAGCCGGCCCACGGGGAGGAGAACATCGAGATCGTGCGCCGACCCTTCGCCGAGCTTGCGGATCGCTTTCCCATCGGCGAAATCTCTGTCTGGCCTTCTCAGAACCGCTAATTTGCGGGGCTTTCGTCGATGGGCGCGGCTGGTTTCGAACCAGCGACCTCTCGCGTGTGAAGCGAGCGCGGGTGAGCACCCGGCGACAAGCCATGGCACTCGCGACAAGGGATCTGGCTCTGTAGCTGTAATCGGACCGGCGTCGAGCGCCGCTTGATAACCGGCGCTTGCCGACGCGATGTTCGGTGTGAGTTCGGTGCCTCCGCCACGAGCGCCGAGGCTCCGGCGGTCGCTCAAGCGCGGGTCCGTACGATTGGACCTGCTCTCCTAGCGAAAGGCACGCTGCATCCGTGTCCCGCGGGCTGCCCCGCCCACCCCTAAGAAGCGGCGCGCCGCGCCTCGCTCCGGTTCGAGCCTCGACCTTGACTCAGGGAGACGGCCGGACGGCGCCCGATCGAAAGAGTTACCTGTCCTCAGCGGTCTTAGACTTGATCCGTGCGCAAATCGCGCGCCGATAGCTCCACCAGCCGAGTTGTAGTCACCGCTGCTCTCGAGATCACGGCCGCGGTCGCGGCCGCCACGGGACTGGTGGCACTTCTCGACACTGCCGCCCCGATCACTGGGCTCGGGGTCATCTACCTGCTCGCGGTGCTGCTACTGGCGGTTCGGCGCGGCGAGCCCGCGGCCCTGGTCACAGCGTTCCTGAGCGTTCTAGCACTCAACTACTTCTTCATTGAGCCACGGCACCGACTGACGATTGCCGACTCCGAGAATGTGGTGGCCCTAATTGTCTTTCTCATCGTGGCAGTCGTCGTAGGACGACTGGCCGCCACAGCCCGGCAACGCGCCACCGAGGCGGAGGTCCGCGCCTACGAGGCGGCCGCCCGCATGGAGGAGGCGAACATCCTTGCCGCGGCGGCATCGGCGGTGCTCGAATCCGATCTTGAGTCTCAACTCGCCGGCCTGGAGGAGAGTGTCGCCAGCGCCAGCGGCGGCAAGCTGCGGATCGAGATGCGCTCGGCCCCTCCCGGGGAGGATCGCGAGCTTGCTGTTCCCCTTGGCTCGCGCAGGCGATCCGGGTGGCTATACGGATCCGGTCAGGCCGGCATCGGTCGAGACGATCTCGAGCGAATGGCCGAGCCCCTGGGCCGACTGGTGGATGTCGTGTTCGAGCGCAAGGCCATGCTGGAGCGCCAGGCGGCGGCGGAGGTGACGCGACGCGCCGACGCGACCAAGACGGCGTTGCTTCACGCGATATCTCATGACCTGCGATCGCCGCTCACCGCGATCACCACCGCAGCGGGTGGTCTGCGGGCAGACATCTCGGCGGACGATCGCCGCGCCCTGCTGGGCGTGATCGATGGCGAGAGTGCCCGTCTCGCGCGGCTGGTCGATGATCTGCTCGATCTCTCCCGAATCCAGGCGGGCGCGATCAACCCAAGAGCGGACTGGTGCGATCTTGGCGAGATCGCCTCAACTGCCGCCTCTCACGTCATGGCGAGAAGCGGCGAACATCCGATCGAGTTCAATCTGCCCGCAGACCTGCCGCTGGTTCAGGCGGACGCCGCCCAGCTCGAACGGGTCTTTTCTAACCTGATCGAGAACGCGGTGCGCTTCTCGCCTCCGGGCAAACCGGTGGGCATCAGCGGCGGCAGCGGTGGAGGTCGGGTGGTCCTCCGCGTGACCGACCATGGAGAGGGGATCGCGAAGGGGCGCCAGAAGGAGATCTTCGAGCCGTTTTCGCGCGGGCGCGACAACCACCAGGGCTCCGGCCTGGGACTTGCGATCTGCCGCGGATTGGTCGAGGCGAACGGCGGCAGAATCCAATTGCAGAGCACGCCGGGTCGGGGAACCTCATTCGCAGTGTCCTTCCCGCTCGTCGCACAACCCGCCGCCGTCGGTTGAGTTCGGATTCCCACGTGCTCGTAGTCGACGACGAGCCGCAGATCCTGCGTGGGCTGAAAGTGATCCTCGACGGCGCCGGCTACGACGTCGAGGTAGCCGAGAACGCGGAGGAAGCGATCGATGCCGCGTCGGTGCGCCCGCCGGACGCGATCGTCCTCGACCTCGTGCTGCCGGACCGCAGCGGCGTAGAGGTCTGCGCGGAGATCCGCACTTGGAGCCAGTTGCCGATAATCGTCCTTTCGGCGGTTGGGGACGAGCGGGAGAAGGTTCGGGCGCTCGATGCAGGGGCCGACGATTACGTGACCAAGCCGTTCGGCCCCGATGAGCTGCTGGCGCGGTTGAGGGCCGTCCTGCGGCGCAGCGAGAGCGCGGAGGGGGAGCCGCGGGTGGAGATCGGCGAACTGGTGGTCGATTTGCCGACACGGCGCGTAATCCGCGACGGCGAGGAGGTGCATCTCACGCCGATCGAGTTTGATCTACTGCGCGTGCTGGCGACACATCAGGGAAAGCTGGTGACCCACCGCCAGCTGCTACGCGAAGTGTGGGGGCCGGGGTACGAGACCGAGACCCATTACCTGCGCGTCCATATCGCCCACATCCGCGCAAAGATCGAGCGGAACCCCGCTCAGCCGCGATACCTACTGACCGAGCCCGGTGTCGGCTATCGCCTGAGCGAGCCGCCTTAGCGAAATCTCTACGCGCCGCCCCTGATTCTCAGCGGCCCCTTAACGCCGCCGCCCCGAAGCTGTAGTCATGGCAACGGTCGGCGCGCCACCCAGGCAATCGAGCGCTCGCCTGCTCGTTTTGCGCCTACGGACACGGCTGCGACGCCGGAAGCTAGACCGCCGCATCGCCTGGGGCAGTGAGCGCCCATATAAGGGCGCGCTGGCGTTGCGAGAGACACAGCTGCGTGGCATGCGTGAGAGGAGGCGCTTCGCCGACGCCCTCGAGCGCGTGCTCGACGCATACAGCCGCCCCGCCGAGCTCAGCAGCGCGGCTCCGATTGACCGGCGGGCCGTGGGGACCGCGAAGCCCGTACTCGAAGAGCTGATCCGCGGCCTCAGATCCGCAGATGAGGTCGAGGCGCATGGCGTTGCTCTCGGCTGGTGCCTGCTGACCGACGCCCGAGGTCCGATCTACGCGCCCCCCGGAGGCTCAGGCGACGCCGACCGCCTCTGGTACACAGCGCTCTCGTTGTTGTTCGCGCTCCGACCGCTGTCCGGCGCCCAACGGACCCGACCCTCGGTCATGTTGCGATGAGCCGGATGGATCAGCGGCACAGGCGCAGCCTTCACGAAGGGGTGCACACCATCAAGGAGCCACCTGAGTCGGAGCCCCCGGTCCGCACGGCTCGGCGGCCGGGCGAGAAGCGCGCTCTATACGAGGCGGCCCACAAGCTGGGCTACTGGCGCCCGGAGGCTGCAAGTGACAAGGAAGCCGACGCCGAGGCCGTCCGGAAGCGATTCGAGGCCCTAGAGGACACCCGTCGCGACGTAGTCACGGACGCCGGCAAGGCGGCGCTTGCCCTTGGGGCCCTTGGCGTCGTCTATGGTGACATCGGCACCAGCCCGCTCTACACCGAGCAGGTCATCTTCACCTCCCACAAAGCCGCCGCACATACGACGGCGGCCGGCGTCTACGGGGTGGTATCGCTGATCTTCTGGGCGCTGATGATCGTCGTCTCGACCAAGTACGCGGGGTTCCTCATGCGCGCCCACAACCGCGGCGACGGCGGCATCATGGCTCTGGCCTCACTACTTCAGCGCCACAAGGTCGCCTACAGGGCGGGGTTGGTGACGCTCGGGATCTTCGGTGCGGCGCTGTTCTTCGGCGACGGAATCATCACGCCGGCGATCTCCGTCCTCGGCTCGGTGCAGGGCCTCAAGGTCGTAGAGCCGGGTCTCGCGCATCTCGTGGTGCCGATATCGGTCGCGATCCTGATCGCGCTTTTCTTCCTGCAGCGGCGCGGGTCGGGCACGATCGGCTGGCTCTTCGGCCCCGTGATCCTCGTCTGGTTCGTCGCGATCGCGCTGCTCGGCCTGAACCAGTTGGTCAAAGATCCGGCGGTGCTGCAGGGCCTCTCGCCGACCTGGGGCATCCGGTTCCTTGTCGACAACGGGGCCGCCGGCTTCCTGACGTTGGGGGGAGTCGTCCTTGCGGTGACCGGCGCCGAGGCGCTCTATGCCGACCGGGGGCACTTCGGCTCCGCCCCTATCCGGCTCGGTTGGTTCTGCGTGGCGCTGCCCGCGCTGATGATCAACTACCTCGGCCAGGCAGCCATGATCCGCCACCACCCCGGGACCGCGGTCAACCCGTTCTTCTTGATGGCTCCCGGCTGGGCCCGCTACCCGATGCTCTTCCTGGCGACTTCGGCGACGATCATCGCCTCGCAGGCGGCGATCTCCGGCTCCTTCTCGGTCGCCCGGCAGGCCTTTCAGCTCGGCTTTCTGCCCCGCCTCAAGATCCAGCATTCCTCCAAGCTCGTCGAGGGTCAGATCTACGTGCCGATCATCAACTGGGCGCTCTGCATAGGCGTCGTCGTGCTGGTGCTGGTCTTCCAGTCGGCCGACAGGCTCGGCGACATCTACGGCGTGGCCGTCACCGGAACCTTCATTCTCAATACGCTGCTCTTCCTGGCGGTCGCCCGCTTCCTCTGGGGCACGCCACGGAGGCGGCTGGTGCCGATCGCGGCGCTCTTCCTCACAGTCGAGACCGCCTTCTTCACGGCCAACATCGCCAAGATCGAGCACGGAGCCTGGCTGTCGCTGGCGATCGCACTCGTCTTGTCGGCGGTGATGATCAACTGGCGGCGCGGGCAGGTAGTGGTCACCCGCAATCGCGCTGCGCAGGAGGGGTCATTGGGCGAATTCCTCGCCGAGCTGCCAAACCTGGAGCCGCCGGTCGCCAAGGTTCCGGAGGTTGCCGTATTCCTCAATCCAACCAAGGAAACGACGCCTCTCGCTCTGCTCGCCCAGGTCCGCTACACCCGTACGGTTCCGAAGCGAGCGCTGATCGTCTCGGTCGACCTCATCAGCCTTCCTCAAGTCGATGAGTACGACCGCTTCACGGTCGAGGAGATCGGGGGCAAGTTCAAGGTCTTGCACGTGACCATCCGGGTCGGGTATTACGAGCGGTCCGACGTGCCCGAAGCGCTTCGGGAATGCCGCAAGCAGGGCTTGCTGGAGCGCAACCTCGACCTCGAGCATGCGGGCTACTTCGTGTCTCGGATCGCGATCACGCCGACCGACGCGCCGCCGTTCAAGCGGTTGCGCAAGAAGCTCTTCATCGCGATGGCCCGCAACGCCGCGAGTCCGATCGATTCGTTCGGCTTGCCCAGGGAGAGTACGGTGATCGTCGGGTCACAGGTTGCCCTCTAGCGGGGTGAGCACTCGCAAAGCTGTTCGATTTGGCTCTGTGACTTGATGGGCGCGGCTGGTTTCGAACCAGCGACCTCTCGCGTGTGAAGCGAGGGCCGTGGTTGAACAGCGGCAATGCGCCGCGATTCGCGGCAAGTCTTCCCTGCAACTGGGTGAGATCCCTTCGCCGCTATTGGCCGGGAGTCGGTGCCGGTGGCCGAGGTGATGTTCGGAGAACGTTCGGAGAGTCCGGGGCGGTCTCGAAAACCGTTGTGCGTCGTAAGGCGTACCGTGGGTTCGAATCCCACCCCCTCCGCTGGTTGGCTGACAAGTCCCTGCAAACGGCTATGCAAGGCAGGGCATTGACGCGCCGGAAGCTGGCGCATAAGGGCGGGTCTCGGCTCCCATTTCCTGGATTTCGCGCTCCGTCGCGGAATCTGCGGATCGCGCGTCGATCGCACAGTGCTACGCGGACATCCGATCTGAATCGATCAGAGCTTGATGTGTTGGCGATGCCACTGCCCGAAACGCTGGCCGCCTCGAGGGCGTCGTCATGCGCCATGCGGGCCGTGGTGCGAGAGGTCGGCCATGGCAACAGGTAGAGGCGCCCAGCACCGTTACAGCCGGCGCCACTCTAACGCCTGCCGCGCGCCCGCGCTCGACCAGACTGCTCTGCGCCTCGGCGACTGCATATTGAGTCGTACGATGCTGTCGCTTACCAAGCCTGCAAAACCGACATGGAAGGAACTTGCTCCGAATGAACGCGAAACGGCAGGAGACCGACGGCGCGACGCGGGTGGCCTACATCCTCGGCGTACCCCTGGCCGAGAACGTCGTGCGCCAGTGGCCACAGATGGGCGAGATTGTGCGCACCAGCAGGCTCGTCGCCGATGTCGAGGGAAACTACCCCGAACTCACATTGGAAGTCGGCAGGCGCCTGCAACTTGATGATGTCGTCGTGGTCGAGTGGACTTGCAACTACGGTGACGGACGCCTGTATCGGAACGTGACCATCGGTGAGTTGGAGGACGGGCAGGCCGTGCGCGTCACCGACTACTGGGGTGAGCCCACCGTGACACCCGAATGGCGCCAGCCGCTGACCGATCGACTCGACATGGGCGGCGACACCTTCTGGCCTGACAACGAACACCTCGCCCACTACTAGCCCGGATGGTGCAAGGTTGATAACCCGTTTCGGGGCAGCCACCAAAGCCTCCACGGGACCCTCAAACCCCAAACCGGCTTGCAGTAGCCGATCGCAATCCGATCGCGCGACCCCTGCTTCTCTTAGGGAATAACCTGCAAAGTGGCGTTTTCACTAGCCCTTGGGCATCGTCTCGAACCCGTTGTGGGGCCTTAGGGTCTACCGTGGGTCCGAATGCCACCCCCTCCGCTGGTTCGCTCGAAAATCCCCGCAAAGCGGCGGCGGCGGCCCTTCATCGCTCTCCCCGTGGCCTCGCAGAGCCTGGGCGCCAAAGGCTGACCAGCCCGGCGACCAGGGTGACTAGGAAGATCTGGCCGACGAGCATCTCGAAGACAGCGAAGGACTGACCAACCGTCCCGGCAGGGACGAGGTTGCCGTAGCCGGTCGTGGTCAGCGTCGTGTAGCTGAAGAAGAGGTAGTCGCTCGCGCGCGCATGGGGGACGCCGGTGAAGAACTCGGTGTGGGTCCAATGGCCGAAGGCCAGGAAGAGGAAGGCGAACAAGAGGCCGAGCATGGTGAAGACGCTTATCGCTCCAAGGATCGTGCGGAAGTCGACCCCGATGGCGCCGATGACGCGGCGCAGAATCGTGCCTGCCGCGATCGCCAGGAGAATCGAGGTAGCGATGAATGCGACGCTGAGCAAACGATCCGAAGTGGTGGCCTGGGCCAGCGCGGTTGCCCCGACCGAGGCGGCGACAACCATCACCGTGAGGCGTACCCGCGCCGGGCGGACATTCGAGCTCGTCAGCGCGACGATCGCCGTGAGGCCGGCAACCGCCATCGCCGCGACCCGGCCGCCCCAGCCCTCGGGGGGCAGCGTCATCGTCACGGTGAACGTCAACAGGATGAGGACGAGGACGAGGCCGTAGGCCTCCCCGATCCGCTCGACCAGCTGCAGTCGCGTTTCCCCGCCGCCGCGAGAGAGCCCGCGGCGGCTGCCGCGAAATCGACGCCGTCCACTTGTCTGACCGGATTGGTCCATGGCCTAGCGGCGCCTGGCGATCACGGTTATCGCGATGACGAGGGATGCGGCGACCAGGGCGCCGAGGGCGCCGATCCAGTTGATGCCGGTGCTCTGGCGAACGTGGTCCGCGTAAGCGATGAAAGCGACCGGAATTGCGATCGAGAGAACCAAAAAGAGACCACGAATGAGGTCGCGCTTGGTGCGACCCCGCTCCTCGCCAGGATTTCCGGCAGCGGCCTCATCGCAGGCAGCTTGGCCGCCGTAGAAGCGGAGTGAGCGTCGGCCCAAACTGCGGGCGTGGCTCTCGCAGCTCCAGGCCATCGCGATCATGAAGGTGACGGGCAGAACCCAGGTGGTGACCCAGACCGCGGCGCCGATCAGCGCCCCGACAGCGGCCCTCAGCCGCCAGTGGGCGTACTTGTCGCGCTGATCATCTTCGGAGGGGGAGACAAATCCTCCGAACAAGAGCATCGTGTAGATGCTGCGCACCCATACCCGCAGCGGCCTCCGCATGGTGGGCTTCTCCGGGGAAGCATCGTCGATCACTTTGCGGAGGGCTGCCCGAGCGGCCTCCACTGTGGGATGGACCTGACGCAGTACCAGGACCTCCGCGCTGGTCTGAAGGTCACCCGCATCGCGACCGTAAAGGGCTGCAATATGCCGCTCCATCACCCCCTCCTGCCAGAGGTATGCGAGGTAACCGGGGACGAGCGCGATCAGGAATGGGGTGCCTGCAACTGCCCCGTCGAGACGCGCGACCCGCGCTGTTTGGATGCGTACCTCCTCGGCGATCACGCCCCGGGGAACGTTCGGTCGCTCGCGGCGGGCGCGCTCGGCCCACTCGACCGATTCCTCGCCGAGCTGCTGCGCGCCGTTCAGCGTGATCCGCTCCGGGACGTGCTCAGGGTCACGGTAGGCGATCCGGGCCAGCCGGCGCCCCTGCGACAGCGCGCTTCCCATCCGTCCCCTCGAGTCGGCGGGGGGGTGAGACATCAGCCGGCCAGCTCGATCAATCCGCGCAGCAGGAGCAACGCACCGAGGATCAGCGCTGCTGCGGTGCCGATCTTGCGGGCGTCCCTCGTCACCCACACCTGGAAGCGCTCGACGGCCCGGACCGTCGAATCCGGCGCGAACGTGTAGCCAAGTAGTGGAACCTCGAGGATGACCATCATCACCAGGGTGACCCCGAGCACGGCCAGCACGGTCACGGTATCGCTCGAGCTCTGCTTCGCGATCTCACCTAGACCGGCGAGGTAGGCGGCGCCGGGAAGGCTCAGCACCGCGCCGACGACGAAGGTGTCCCGGGGCTTGCCCTTGTTGAGCAGCTTCCGCCAGCGTGGCGTCTCCGCGGGCTTCTCGGTTCCTTTGCTTTTGCGCTCCCCGGAGTGCTTTTGGTGACGGCGCGCCTCCCTCGCGGTGGTCCCGAGGACGCCGAGTCCGATGGCGATACTCGCAGCAGGGCTGAGCGTGTTCTCCGCCGTGTCCACCACGCCCGACCCCTGCAACTTGTAGACGATCAGCAGGCCTAGGGCGATGCTCGTCGTGTAGGCGCCGAGGAGGTAGCCGAACAGGAGACGCTTCGGGCTGGGAGCAACAGCATTACCGTCGTCGCTGTCAACAAGACCGGGTTCAGGGCCGCCGCCAAGGCGTAGGCGAGAACCTGAAACACCGGCGACCGTCACCAGTCCTAGTCCCCGGCCTCTATCTCGCTCGGCCGCCAGCTCTTGTCGAAGAACGACGGCTTTGGGCTGTAGCAGCGCAGAATGGGGAACCAGCCCTTCTCCGGCACAGTCTGTATCCAGTTGCCCGGGTCCACACCGTCGGGTTTCTCGGGGGAGAAATGCACCGTCGTCGATCCGTCCTTCTCAGCGGTGGCCGCCGGCGACGGAAAGCTCTGGCTGCCGGCGCGGGGATAGCCCTGATCGGTCTGCAGCATCGAACGGGTCTGGTTGTCGTAGACCGTAATCGACCAGAAGCGCTCCGCCGGGATTTCCGGCGGCAGGGTCATGTGGTAGTGATTCTTCCCGTCCAGCACATCTCCCTTCGCGTCGAAGAAGGTCATCAGGTATTGCGAGCCGACGCCCGTCAGGCGCATGCACATCGAGGGGGAGTCACCGGTCGCGATGTAGAAGAAGCCAATCCGCGAGTTGAACGCGCGCGCACCCGTCGTCGGGTACGGCTTCACGCCCTCCTTGGTGATCTCCGCCGGCGGATCCATCCACTTGTATCCTCCGGCGAAGAGGGGGTTGAACCAGTGGGATTGGGGATCGTCCTCGTAGTAGGCAAACCCCTCATCGCTCCTGGCCCGCGTGCTGATCGTGCGGGCGGTTGCGTTGGCGATCGCCACGGCTTCCTCGAGGATCTTGTGCATGCGAGCGTCCGGCTTGAAGTCCTGTCCCTTGACGATCCCGATCGACCTCAGGTGGCCGGCGATCTCCGGGTCGAGAGCGGAGGCCGGCTCCGACTGAACGAGCTCGTCGAGCAGCTCGTAAAAGGAGAAGTCATTCGGTGGCAGCGTGTTCATCTCGACTCCGGTGCCCTCGATGAACTCCGGCGGCTTGGGTTCCTTCAGAGCCGCCAACGGCGCCTCCCCGGCCAGGAAGCTGCCGATGCTGGTCCCGAGTGTGCCTGGGACGTAGGGGTAGATCTTCAACCCCTGCTTGATTCTCTCCACAGTCGGTGCCGGGTCGCTGTCCTCCATGAAGGCGCGACCCAGAAGGCAGGCGCCGTTGGTGGGTGAATGGGCGACCTCGAACCCTCCCTCCGGCAGCGGCCCGTCGTACCCCGGCCCAACCAGTAGGAACCGCGCGCCCATGCCCCGATCCGGGCCGGGGAGACCGACGTCGATCACCCAGCGGAACCACATGTCATTGACCAGCCCGAGGGACTCGGGCGGGACATCGATCACGACCGGCCCGTCGCTGAGGTCGACGAAGGCGAGGAAGTAGACGGTGTCGGCGTTCCCGGTAAGAAACAGCGAGTGCGAGTCCATCAGTTTCGAGAACAGCAGGACGCTGCCATCGGCGACCCCGGCATCGCGAAAGCCTCGACGGATGGCCAGCATCGACACGCCCTGGAACGCGTTCAGGAAGGCGTCGATCCCGCGGACGGAGTCCAGATGGTCGTAGAGGGTGCTCGCGGAATCGGCATCCGGGACGCCGTCGGGGAACCTAAGCGTCCCGAGCCGGGTATCGAGCCGATCGGGCGTGGAGACGGAACGGGGCGTCTCAGTGGGAGCGGACATCAGGCACCTCGCGTGTTAGTTGCGGTTAGCACGACTTGTGGCAACGGTAGGCGGGTGTCCGTCTGGCGTCTTCATGCCGCTGGCATGAAATCAGGCTTCACCCACTCGTCCTACGTCGCCTGATCCTCATAGGATTCGGCGCGATGACCGGCGTGGAGCTTCCTTTCGACCTTGGGGAGGTCAAGCTCGCCACGCCGTCGTCGCGCCCCGGAACCGTGGCGAAGACGGACCTGATCGGGGAGCTGTGCGGGTCGGATGCCCGTTTCGTGACCGTGATCGCGCCCGCCGGCTACGGCAAGACGACGGTCCTTGCCAAATGGGCCGAAGCTGATCCACGTCCCTTCGCCTGGGTTGCGCTCGACGGCCGCGACGACGACCCTGTGGTCTTCCTCCGATACATCGCAGCCGCAATCCATCGCGTCGAGCCGCTACCGCCGAAAGTATTGGAGGCCATATCGGGCCCGGGGGGGTCCGCCTGGGAGAAGCGCGTCCCAGGAGTCGGGAGCGCACTCGGCTCGCTGGGGCGCCCTGTGGTACTGGTTCTCGACGATCTGCACGGCGTTTCCAACCGCGTCTGTCTGGACGTGCTCGCAGAACTGTTCGAATACGTCCCGGCGGGCTCGCAGATCGCGGTTGCAAGCAGGGAGGACCCAGCATTGCCCCTCGCCCGGTGGCGGTCGATGGGACTGGTGCACGAGATCGGTGTGCCTGACCTCCGTATGGACGAGCTGGAGGCTGAGACCTTGCTTGCCGCAGCCGGTGCCGAGCTTGATGCGGGCGAATTGTCCGAGCTGACCAAGCGAACCGAAGGCTGGCCTGCCGGCCTATACCTCGCGGCGCTATCGCTGCAAGCAGGGGCGACGAGCGTCGCCTCCTTCACCGGCGAAGACAGATTCCTGGCCGAATACTTCCGCCTGGAGCTCCTCTCGCGGCTGTCAGCAGCCGAGGCGCGGTTTCTCAAATACACCTCGGTGCTCGATCGAATGTGCGGCGGCCTTTGCGATTCTGTGCTCGAGTCGTCCGGGTCGGCACCAACCCTCGAGGCGCTCGAGCGCACGAACTGCTTCGTGGTTCCCCTCGACCGGGAAGGCGAGTGGTATCGCTACCACCACCTATTCGCAGAGCTGTTGCGCAAGGAGCTCGAACGTACCGAGCCGGACATGGTGCGAGAGCTCAACCGGCGGGCGATGACCTGGTGCATCGGAAACGAAATGGCTGAACCGGCGGTCTTCTACGGCCACGCTGCCGGTGAGACAGACGCTGTCGCCGACTTGGTCGACTCGCTTGCCCTGCCGGTTCACTACGACGGCCGGATGGCGACGCTGGATGAGTGGCTTGGGTGTTTCAACGACAGCGAGTTGGAGCGGTACCCGGCGCTCGCCGTCGTTGGAGCATGGGTCAGGGTGCTGACGGGCCGGACCGTGGAGGCCGAGCGGTGGCTTGCCATAGCCCGGGCGGCGACCTCGACGATCCCGCCCTCGGATGGCAGCGCCACGTATGAGCCGTGGATCGCCACTCTGCGGGCAGGCATGATGCAGGGCGGTGTCGATCAGGCCCTGGACGACGCCGATCGGGCCATGAGTCAGCTCTCCGCGGAAAGTCGTTGGAGACCGGCAGCGCTCGTCCTCCGGGGCATTGCCCATGCATTGCTCGGTGCGGCCGATAGCGCGATCGACGACCTGACCAGGGGAATCGAGGCTGGGCTCGCCACGGACGCTGCCGAAGTGGTGATCCTCGCAGAGGCACAGCTTGCGCTCCTCGCGGCGGGGCAGGGGGCGTGGGCTGAAGCCGGGCGCCACTCAAGCGCGGCGGAGGCGGCCATCGAGGACATGGGGATGGGCGACTATGTCACCAGTGCGCTGGGCCATGTGGCGGTGGCACGGGTGGCGCTCCATGAGGCGAAGCCAGGCGATGCTCGAGCGGCGGTTGCGCGCGCTCACCGTCTGCGACCACAGCTCGACCACGGCCTTCCCTGGCTGACCATCCAAGTCGGGCTGGAGCTCGGCCGCGCGCATCTCGCGCTCGCTGAACCCGTCCCTGCCCGAACAATCCTCATCGAGACCGAGCGGGTGCTCGAGCTCCGGCCGGATATGGGTGTTCTGGTCAAGGATGCCCGCGAGCTGCGCGACCGAGTGGCGGCGACATCTGGGTCCGACGGCGCCTGGGCGATGAGCCTGACCGAAGCCGAGCTCCGGCTGCTTCCCTATCTCGCCACCCACCTGATGTTTCCGGAGATCGCCAGCAGGTTGTTCATCTCACGCAACACCGTCAAGAGCGAAGCGATCTCGATCTACCGCAAGCTCGGGGTCTCATCACGCAGCGAGGCGATCGAGCGTGCTGTCGAGTTCGGGCTCTTGGAGAACTTCGTCTATCCGGGGATCGCAAATCTCATGCCGGAAGGATGATGCGGCGGCAATGCGGAGCGTGTTGATTGTGCGTCTAACGCAATGGACGAATACAAGCAGCACCTGCGTAGGCTCGCCCTGCACGACGACGCCCTCCTGAGCTCAATCGCGGCGGAAGGCAGTTCGATCACAACGTCGGTCTTCGACGACAGGACGAAGGCACTCGTTCGCGTCGCCGCCAGCATTGCCCTCGATGCGGCCCCTTCCACAATCCAGCACGCCGTGGCGCACGCCATGGCAGCAGGAGCTACGGAGGACGAGGTCGTTGCCAGCCTCGAGGCGGTGACCCCGGTGACTGGGCCCGCCCGAGTGGTCCAGTGCGCCCCGAAGATCGCGCTTGCGCTCGGCTATGACGTCGACGCCGCGCTCGAGCAGCCCGAGCGATGACGAGCCGTCGCCGGCAGGACTCATCGGATCCTGGGCGCCGCCATCGGGCAATCGTGTGGTCGCTGATCGTGATCGCCTCCGTGGTGCTGGTCTTCTCGGTCATCGCGAACTGGGTTCAGCGCGAGGCACTGGATACGAACCAGATCAAGGGCACGACCGACCAGATCCTCAAGGACAAGGACGTTCAGCAGGCCCTCGCGACCTACACGGTCGATCAGCTCTACGCAAACGTCGATGTTCAGGGCCAGATCGGAAAGGAGCTGCCGAGCTCAGCGCAGCCCCTGGCCCTTCCCATTGCTGCGGCGGTCAGGCAACTCGCCACAAGCGCGGCCGAGAGGGCATTGGCGTCCCCACAGGTTCAGAGCCTGGTCTCCACGGCGGTCGCGGGGGCGCAGAAGCAGTTCGTCGACCTGATCGAGAACAAAGGGAGGTTCGTCTCGACCACGGGAGGGAACGTCACCTTCGAATACGGAAGCGTGGTGGCCGATCTCGCCACCCGCCTCGGAGTGGATCCGGCGACCATTTCCAAGCTTCAGGGTCTCGTGAAGAGCTTCTCTGGGGACCTCAAGAAGCGCCTGACATCGGCTCAGGTACGGATCAGGTCCGTGCGGGCAACCCTCTCTGAGCTACAGGCCGGCAGGCTGACCCCAAAGCTGAAACAGAACCTCGAGGATCTCCTGAAGGTTGCCGAAGCGCTTCAGGCGAAAACCGCCAGCGTCGAGGGGGCGATCAAGAGCGCGCAGGGCAGCGTCCCGGCGCAACTCAATGACAGGCTGTCCCAACTCGAGAGCCGACTGTCCACCGCCAACGCCAGGCTGATCGCGCTCAAACAGCGAACGACAGCCGTGCTCCGGGACCCCAGCCAGGCGAACGTCCAAACGCTTGACGCCTCCCTGGCCGCGCTTCAGGCACGAATCGACACGCTTCTCGCGCGCCAGGTGGTGCAGACTCCGGGCCAACTCGTCCTGATGAGCTCGAGTCAGCTCTCGGGACTCCAGACCCTCGTCAGCGCGCTGCGGAACCTTGGTTTCGTCTTGCCGGCGCTGGCACTGTTGCTCTACATGAGCGCCCTCTATCTGGCAAAGGGATGGCGGCGGGAGGCGCTGATCGCCGCGGGAGGCGGCGTCCTGGTGGCGATGCTCTTCGTTTTGTTGGCCAGGCGCCTGATCGGCAACGGAGTGGACTCGGTGGCCAGCTCGGACACGGTCAAGCCAGCCGTCACGTCGGTCTGGACCATCATTTCCGAAGGACTTCGCCAGCGGGCGCTGTTCGTTCTCGTGATCGGTGCAGCATTTGTCGGCGGAGGGTTGCTGGCAGGACCCGGCCGCCACGAGGTAACGGTGCGTCGCTTCCTTGCGCCCTACTTGCGCGACCATCCGGTCGGGGTTTACGCAGTTGGGGCGGCGCTCTTCTTGCTCTGGCTGTCCTTCGTGCCCGGAATCAACAACCTCGGGCAGGTGCTGGTGATCATCGTGCTCGCGGCCCTGGCGGTGGTGGGCATCGAGCTGCTGCGCCGGCAGGCGGCGCGGGAGTTCCCGCCAAGTCCGAACGGATCCTGACCGTATTCAGATCTGTGCGGTCGTCCGGCCGCGTCAAATCATCCCAGCGGGGTGATGAGACGGTGCCCGGCCTGCCCGAGGATGGGACCTGCAACCGCCGCTATCCACGAAGGGAGCCCTAATGTCCGACCGTCCAGTATTCCTGTACGCAGCCGTCTACGACGAGATCGACGATGCCGAGGCCGATTACGAGGCCGTGTTCGACCTTCACGCCGCGGGGGCGATCGGCACCTATGACTCGGCGGTGATCCGCAAGGAGCCAGACGGCAAGGTCCGCGTCACCAAGACCGAGAAGCCAACCCAGCACGGAGCCTGGACCGGTGCCGCCGTCGGAGCCCTGGTCGGGATCGTGTTCCCGCCCGCGGTGATCGGCAGCGCGATCGTCGGTGCGGGTGCCGGGGGATTGGTCGGGCACCTCAGGGGCGGGATCTCACGCGGTGATCTGAAGGAGCTCGGCGACGAGCTGGGGGCGGGCAACGCCGCCGTGATCGTGATCGGCGAGTCGAAGATCGAGGAGCAGCTGGAGAAGGCAATGGCGCGCTCCAACAAGCTGATCGAGAAGCAGGTAGATGCCGATCCCGACGAGCTCGAGCGCCAGATCGAGGCGGCGGCACGAGACGATGCCAAGTAGCGCTTCTTCGAATCCCGTCACCGTGGCGCTGAAAACCGGAGGCAATTGAAATGGATGGAAGAGGTACGTCGGGATGGGCCGTGTTCGCGGGAGTGGTGCTCACCATCGCGGGCATGCTCAACGTCATTTACGGCCTCGCCGGCATACTCAACGACGAGGTGGTGAGGAACACCGGGCACGGGGTACTGATCCTCGACTTCACCGCCTGGGGATGGTTCCTCCTGATCCTTGGCGCGATTCAGGCCCTGACCGGGTTCGGATTGTTCGCGGGGGCAACGTGGGCGCGCGTGACCGGTGTCATCTTCGCCGGCATCAACGCGATCGCCCAGATGGGCGTCTTCGGCGCCTTTCCGCTTCTGTCGATGACAATCGTGCTGCTCGACGTTCTGGTCATCTATTACCTGACTGCGGGTTGGGATCCGAGGCCGGCCGACTGAGCCGCAGGTTGTTACGAGTCGAGCCACCGGTGGCCGGGCGAACCTAGTGGAGTGGTCCCTGACGATCCTTGCGTTGGCGCTGATCGCCGTCGCCACTGTCTCGAAGCGGTTAACCGGATCGCCGATCACGCCCGCAATCCTGTTCGTTTCGATCGGGCTCCTGGTCGGTCCCAAGGTGCTCGACGGGATCGACATCGAGAGCACCAGCTCGACCGTGAGGGCGTTGGCCGAGGCGACGCTTGCTTTCGTGCTCTTCTCCGATGCTTCGAGGATCGACCTCGGAGCGCTGCGGCGGGAGGTCTCGGTTCCCGTCCGCCTGCTCGGGATTGGGCTACCGCTGACGATCGCACTGGGGGCGCTTGCGGCTGGAGTGATCTTCGACCAGCTGACCTTCTGGGAGGCCGCCATCGTCGCGATCATCCTGGCGCCGACCGACGCGGCTCTCGGCCAGGCGGTCGTCACCGAACCGCGCGTCCCGGGCCGGATCCGCCAGGGCCTGAATGTCGAAAGCGGGCTCAACGACGGGATCTGCGTGCCGCTGCTCTTTGCCGCCGTGGCGGCCGCCGACGTCCAATCCTCGATCTCCGGCGGGCGAACCGGGTTGACGCTTGTTCTGGATGAGGTCGGCTACGGCATCGTCGGCGGCGTCGCCGCAGCGCTCTTGATCGGAGCCGTGGTCAACTATGCCGGCCGCAAGGACCTGATCGACGGCGCTTGGCGTCAGGTGATCCCGGCCGCCGGCGCTGCCCTCGCCTACGGCACCGCGAACGCGCTCGACGGGTCGGGCTTCATCGCGGCCTTCGTCGCCGGAATGGTCTTCCGCGCGGTGATCAAGCGCGATCCCGGGGACATGAACGAGCTCACCGAAGAGGTCGGCAGCGTTCTCAACGGGCTGACCTTTGTCATCTTCGGGGCGATCCTGCTCGGGCCGGCGCTCGGCGATCTCAGCTGGGACCTCGTCCTCTACGGGGTCCTCAGCCTGACGGTGGTTCGAATCATCCCGGTCGCAATCGCGATGCTCGGCACACACGCCCGACTGCCCACCCTCGGCTTCATGGGCTGGTTCGGTCCTCGCGGCCTGGCCTCGATCGTGTTCGCCGTGATCATCATCGAGGAATCCCAGCTTCCCCATGAGCACCTGATCGTCCTTGCGATTTACTTCACCGTCGGGCTCTCGGTCTTCGCCCACGGCCTCACCGCCGCTCCCCTGGCCAATCGCTACGCAGACTGGTTCGCGCGCCATCCCCGAGACAAGACACCGCCGATGGAAAGCGCCCCTGCTGAGGTGACCCGCAGTCGCCGGCTCGTCGGCGAGGGCTAGGCGCCGGTGCCACCGCGGCAGTCTCCACCCGTGGTGAAGCGTCGCGAGACCCGGCGGGCGGCAGCGATCGCCGCTCTCCTCCTCCCGCCTTTAATGCTGCTCGTCGCGGTCGTGGTCATGATCCAGGAGTTCCCCCGAGTCTTGGTCGTCTTCGGGTTGCTGCTGATCGCGATGGCCGCTTTCTGGTACGGCCTGATTCGCAGAGGGGCTGCCAGAGCCCTGGGCCTGGCGGTTGGGATTCTCGCCCTCGCGGCAATGGTGATCCTGCTCGTGAGCAACGGCGACCACGTCCCAGCAGCAATCGTGATCGTGGCCGGGCTCGCCCTTGCGGCCCTGGCGGCGAGGACCGCCGTCAGATATCACGCGCCACTTCCCGATGCTCCGGCGCCGAAGCGCCCCGTCCTCTTCTACAACCCTAAATCGGGAGGTGGCAAGGCGGAGAAGTTCAAACTCACCGAGGAGGCCCGAAAGAGGGGTATCGAGCCGATCGAGTTGACGCTCGGGACCGACCTGGAGCAACTGGCCCGATCGGCGGTTGGGGACGGCGCAGATGCGTTGGCGATGGCCGGGGGCGATGGCTCCCAAGCGGTCGTAGCAATGGTCGCCGCCGAGCTTGACCTGCCCTACGCATGCATTCCGGCCGGGACCCGGAACCACTTCGCTCTCGACCTCGGGGTCGACCGCGACGACGTCGTCGGCGCTCTCGAGGCGTTTGTCGACGGTGGTGAGCGCCGCGTCGACCTGGCTGAGGTAAACGGACGCGTCTTCGTCAACAATGTCTCGCTGGGGCTCTACGCCGAGGCGGTGCAGCAGAAGGGCTACCGCGATGCGAAACTGCGAACGATGCTCGATACGTTGCCCGAAGCATTCGGGCCGGAGGACGGCGGCCTCGAGCTGCGCTGGACCGGGCCGGATGGCCCCGAGCACTCCTCGGGGGCGATCATCCTGGTGTCCAACAACCGGTACCGGCTGGGGCGGGCCGTCGGCTCCGGGACTCGGCCGAGGATCAACGGCGGCCTGCTCGGGATCGCAGTGGCATCGGGTCGAGGTGGGGGTCGGATCGGGGGAGCCAAGAAGGCGGAGTGGTCCGCCCCCGCGTTCGAGGTCGACGCAGACGCCGCTGTTCCCGCCGGAATCGATGGTGAGGCACTGAAGCTGGACCCACCGCTTCGCTTCCGAATCAGACCCGGCGTACTGCGGGTTCGGATCGCCCACGCCCATCCGGGCGCCTCGCCGTCGGCCGCGATGCCCGAAGGTTTCTGGGACGGCATCGGTGCGCTGGTGCAAATCGCGGCAGGGCGCGACCGGGAACCGGCAGTGCACCACCAATGCCCGAGCCAGACCAAACGAACAGACACACGCTAGGCAAGGAGAGTCAATGGACGTTTTCGAGGTCGAACAGACAGAGACCCTGACCCGGAAGGAGATCGCGACCCGGCTCCGGAGGCTCGCGAAGATGCTCTCCGACAGCGGCGATCTCGACTTCGAGCGGGCGGCATGCACTTCAACGTTCACGTCCCCGACAAGATCCAGCTCAAGGTCGAGCTCGAGGTTGAAACCGATCAGCGCGAGCTCGAGATCGAGTTGAAATGGTGAGGCGAACCCTCCGCCAGTGACTGAGAGTCGAAAGCCGGACCAGATGGTCGATGATCAGATGGCCCGAAGCGAGCGCCCTTGAAAGGAGTCCCTGGCAATGCCAACCACAACCACAAAGAACCCCCGCAAGGACTTTCCCTCAGTAAAGGACCGCGAACAGGCTGGCAAGGCGGCCCGCGAGAAGACCCCCCGCTCGAGCCACGGGGAGTGGGAACCGGCAAGCGGACGCCGGGACCCGGTCAAGCTGCTCGAGGATCAGGCGGAGAGCCGCGTCCCCGAGCTGGTCCCGATCCGCTACGGGCGGATGCTCGCCTCGCCCTTCACCTTCTACCGCGGTGCCGCGGCGATCATGGCGATGGACCTCGCGAAGACCCCGGACTCCGGATTGCGGGTGCAGGTCTGCGGCGATGCCCACCTCTCGAACTTCGGCGTCTTCGCCGCCCCCGATCGCCGCCTGGTGATGGACGTCAACGACTTCGACGAGACGCTCCCGGGGCCGTGGGAGTGGGACGTCAAGCGCCTCGCCGCGAGCTTTGAGATCGCCGGGCGAAACAGCGACTTCACCCCGACGGAGACCAGGGACGCCGTGCTCAGCGCCGTCCGCAGCTATCGCGAGGCGATGCGGGAGCTCGCGGGGATGCGAAACCTCGACGTCTGGTATGCCCGCCTCGACATCGAGTCCCTGCTCGCCGAGATCGCCAAGGTCGCCGACAAAAAGCAGATGAAGGCGGCGCAAAAGAACGTCGCCAAGGCACAAAAGAAGAACAGCCTCAAGGCTTTCGACCGTCTCGTCCACGAGGTCGACGGCGAGCCGCGGATCATCAGCGACCCGCCGCTGATCGTGCCGGCGCGGGAGCTGGTCTCCCCCGAACAGGAGGAGGAGCTCGAGGAGCGGCTGCTGGAGCTGCTCGGCGCCTACCGGGAGAGCCTCAAGGGCGACCGACGCCACCTGCTCGACAGCTACCGGCTGGTCGACATCGCCCGCAAGGTGGTCGGGGTCGGCAGCGTCGGCACCCGCGCCTGGGTGCTCTTGATGATGGGCCGCGACGGCCGGGACCCGCTCTTCCTGCAGGCCAAGGAGGCCGAGGCCTCGGTGCTCGAGCCCTACGTCGGCGCGAGCGAGTTCGATAACCACGGCGAGCGGGTGGTCGAGGGCCAGTGGCTGATGCAGGCCGCCAGCGACATCCTCCTCGGCTGGCTGCCGGCGCTCGGGCTCGACGACAAGGAGCGCGCCTTCTACGTGCGCCAGCTCTGGGACGGGAAGCGCTCGGTCGAGATCGAGACCCTGCTCCCCGAGGGGCTTCAGATCTACGGGCGGATCTGCGGCTGGACCCTGGCCCGCGCCCACGCCCGCTCGGGCGATCGGATCGCAATCGGCGCCTACCTCGGCAAGGGCGAGAGCTTTGATGAGGCGATCGCCGACTTCTCTGCGCGCTATGCCGACCAGAACGAGCTCGACTACGGAGCCCTCGCCGACGCCGCGAAATCTGGCCGCATCGAGGTTGAGACGGACTTGATGTAGCAAGTTGTGGTAACCGCTTCCCAACGGCATTTCGATGCACCCATGGAGGCTTCAACCACATCGTTTAAACCAGGAAAGCACGAGAGAGTCGCGAAGGGCCCCTCTGTGTTTTCCCTACTCCTTGCCTTTCGGGGACTAGCACGAGCCCTCCTAGCCGTCTGGCGCGACCCCGAGACCAGGGCATTGCCCGTGGTCGCGGGCGCTTTGGTCCTTACCGGGACGATCTTCTATTGGCGCTTCGAGGACTGGAGCATCATCCAGGCTCTCTACTTCTCGGTCGTGACACTGACGACTGTTGGGTACGGAGACCTCCACCCGACAACCGATGGAACGCAGATATTCACGATCATCTACATCCTCACGGGACTCGGTGTGCTCGTCGCTTTGCTGAGTTCTGTCGCCCAGCAATACATCAAACAGAAGGGCGAACATGGGCACGTGCGAGAGCGCCTGAGTGCCCGACGACAACGCGGTAAGTCCAACTGAGCCGGAAGGGGCTTTGGGCTAGAGCCTTTTTACCGGATCCCTCTTAGACGTAGTTGCCCGAAAACTGGCGCAATTCGAGGCGCACGAGAAATGGAAAACAGCCTATGTGCAGGTAGAAACGTGGTATCCGGGGCGGTCTCGAAAACCGTTGGGCGTCGTTAGGCGCCTCGTAGGTTCGAATCCCTCCCACTCCGCTTGTTGGGCCCATGCCTAGAGTTTTCGAAGACCGCCGACACTTGGCTAGGGGATCAGGCGAATTGGTCAGTTGCGGGTGACGGTCATGGTGTTCGGGGCGGACTTCAACCTCCTCTCTTCTGAGGAAAAGCATGCTTAGTGCATCGACGTCAGGTTCTGGGACCCCTCAACTCATCGGTAGCAAACGACGGTGGTAGCTTGGGGGTGAATCGGCAACTTGCAGGGACTGCTGATCGAGGAGATAGGACTGCGACGGGTGAGGGCGCTACTCCTGAAGCCCGGCGGCTTTGAGGGCTTCGGAGCGCTCCCAGAATTGCTCCACGCCGATGACCCTGCCCTTGTGCATCGTGAAGACGCCCGTGGACTCGATATCCGCCTCAGGGCCGCTGCCCGCGCCGCGCCAGACCTGGCTCACGACAACTCGGTCACCGGTTTCGGTCAAGTCGCCGATCAAGTCCGTTCTGTAGGAATCGTAGGCCTCGCGGAGTTGTTCGAACCACCGCATGACCTCCTCTCGACCTACGAAAGGCCCCGGCTCAGGCCAACCTACCGGAGGGCGCCAGATGATGTCCGGGTCGAACCGCTCGCGCAGGCTGTTCATGTCCCCGGCGTTCCACGCATCGAAACCGGCTCGGAGGATCTCCACGTTCTCCTGCGACATCGCCTACTCCTGAAGCCCGGCGGCTTCGAGGGCTTCGTCTCGGGTGCTGAAGAACTGGAGTTTCGCCACCTTGTTCTCGCGAACGGTAAGGAGAACGACGAATCGGTTCTCAATCGGCACGCCGCTTCCCTTCCCGCGTCCTCGCTCGTGATAGGCGACAAGAACGCGGTCATCGCCAGCGTCGACGATTTCGGTCGGTTCCAGGGCGTAGTCGTCCCAGGTGCCCCAATAATGGCGATAGAAGTCGATCACGGTGTCCTTGCCCCGCATGAGATCCGGATGATCGGGCAACACATTGACCCTCGATACCACTTCGACGTCCTCGTCTAGCAGCTCGAAGAAGCGGCTCGGATCGTTCGGGCGGTCCAGGCTCCGCACGAACTCCACGTTCTCCTCCGACATCGTCTACTCCTCAAGCCCTGCGGCTTCGAGTGCTTCGTCGAACTCGTTGGAAAAGAGGCCACGAATCATGACTCCGTCTCGAAACGTCCAGCAATAAGCGCCCTTGGCCTGCACCTCAATCCCGTCTCGGCCCACGAAGTGAGCGGTCCCGCGCTGAACGACGTGCTCACCAGCGTCGATCAACTCGTCGATCTCGATACGCACGGACTTCCACGGTTCCAGGAACTGCTGTATCTCACGCAAGACCTGATCCGGTCCTCTGGTGACCCCGCGCCACTCACCGAGGGCCGACGAGTCGTCGAGTTCGAAGTCCGGGCTCAAGTAGCTCCGCCACTCGTCCCAATCCCCGCGATTCCAGGCTTCCCATGCAGCCCGCACGATCTCCACGTTCTCCTGCGACATCGCCTACTCCGCAAGCCCGGCGGCCTCGAGGGCCTGGGCGCGGTCGAGGTAGTAGTCGGCCTCGACGATGAGGCCGTCCCGCATCCGATGCACGACGGCGAAGGACTGAGTGTAGGGCGCGTTCGCACCCTCCCCGACCATGCTCGTGCAGGCAACCACGCGGCCATCACCGACATCGATCAACTCATCGAGGCGCACCTCGATCGACCCCATCAGGTCGATCAGACCTTGCATGCGTTCAAGGGCGGCTGCACGCCCTTCATAGACACCGGCATTGGGCCAGCCCGGCCCCTCGCGGTAGACGGCATCCTCAGCCCAGAACTGATCCGTCACCGCTGCTGGACCCGACTCATTCCAAACCTCAGAGGCCCGCCGGATTCTGTCGGCATCCTCCTGCGACATCGCCTACTCCGAGAGCCCGGAAGCTTCGAGGGCTTCTGTCGGGTTGTCGAAGGCCCTAAACCGAATCACCCTGCCATCGCGGAACGTCCATACGTGGCCAGCCGTGGTCTCGATCTCCTGGTTGCTGCCCTTCAGCCGTCCGTGCATGCGAGCCAGAACCACAACGTCATCGCCTTCCTCGAAGAACTCCTCGGCCTCCTGGCGGAACATCTCCCCCAAGCTTCGAACACATCACGAGTCGCTGCCTCGACGCCCTCGATCCCGTGATAGGTGCCGACTCCGGTCAGACCCGACATGCTGGGCGACCACGACCACTCGATCTCGGGGTCGAAGACCTCCCGCGCCGCCCAGAAGTCGCCGCGAGCCATCGCCTCGTAGACCGTGCGCATTGCATCCACGTTCTCCTGCGACATCGCCTACTCCGACAGCCCGGCGGCTTCGAGGGCTTCCTGAACCTCTTGATAGAGGCAGATCCGCACGATCAACCCGTCGCGGATCGTGCAGAGCCAGGTCCCGCGAGCCTGCACCTCGACCCCGTCCCGGCCCCGGGCGCGGTTCGTGAACGTTATGACCACGTGCTCCCCGGCATCGATGTACTCGGCCCCGACGTGAACAATCTCCAAGGCCGCAAGGAACTCCTCCTGGAGGCGTCGCGCCTGGTTGAAACTGTAGATGCCTCGGTCTATGCCGATCGCTCGCGACATGTCGAACTCGATATCTGGCGCAAAGTCTTCGGACCCAGCGTCAAAGTCGCCGCGGAGCCAGGCCTCATAACTGCGGCGAACGATCTTCACGTTCTCCTGCGACATCGCCTACTCCTCAAGCCCGGCGGCTTCGAGGGCCTCGGCGTGGCTTGGGAAATCGCGGAAGCCGACGATCTTGCCGTCCCGAAACGTGGCCAGCTGCGCGATCTCGCTGCTGAGGTCCAATTCGGTGATTCGGCCCGTTCCCGTGAGTTCGCCCAGCGCAAGGACCGAATCGCCGAGATCGCGGATGTCGTCGAATCGAGCCTTCAGTTCAAGGTCACCTTTGAAGCTCTGCCAGGCCTGCCGGATTCCGGTGTGCCCTCGATACTCCTCCAGCAGTGCGGACCACTTGACCTCGGGGTCGAAGTACCCGATCCAAGCGTCGAAGTCGTCGCGCTCCCAGGCGTCGAACGCGGCCCGCACGATCTCCACGTTCTCCTGCGACATCGCCTACTCCTGAAGCCCGGCGGCTTCGAGGGCTTCCGCGTGGCTCAGGAAATCCTGCGAGCGGAGGATCTTCCCGTCTCGAAAGGTGACGAGTTGCCCGAACTCCTGGCCGAGCTCGATCCCGGTCGTCCGGCCGCTCACCTCGAGATGACCGAGGAGAAGAAGCGACTCGCCGAGGTCGCGAATCTCCTGAACCTGACTCGTGAAACCTCCCCACGCCTCACCGCGATACTCCTCCCAGACCTCTCGCACACCGTCGAGGCCCCGATAGGTACTTTCTCTGCCCTCCAGGGCTTGCTCAATGGCGGTGTGCCACTCGACCTCGGGATCGGCCTCGGCCAGGAAGGCGTCCAGGTTGTCGGCGTCCCAAGCCTCACGGGCTCGCTGGAGGGTCTCCACGTTCTCCTGCGACATCGCCTACTCCTCAAGCCCGGCCGCTTTGAGGGCATCGGCGCGGTGGCGGAAGAACTCGATCTCGCGCAGGTTTCCCTCTCGGATCGTCCAAACCTGAAAGAAGTGGATCTCGATCGGGACGCCGCTCTCCCGACCTCGGCCGCTGAGGCGGATTGGAGCCAGGACGCGATCGTCCGGCGCTTCAATGAACTCGAGCGGCTCCTGGACCACGTCAGCCCACACCCTTCGAAATTGCTCCGAGAACCCGATGAGCTCTTGGACGCCACGAAGATGCTGTGGGGCGTCAGGGTACGTTCGCTGGTCACGCCAGTGGCACTCGATCTGCGTATCGAAGCAGTCCCCAAAAGCTTCGGCGGAAAACTCGTCCCGCATGAACGCGTTCGCGGCCTCGAGGCTCTGCCGCACGACCTTGACGTTCTCCTCCGACATCGCCTACTCCTGAAGCCCGGCGGCTTCGAGGGCTCTGTCCCTGTCGGCGTAGTCGATGAAGTGGGTGACCAGCCCGTTACGAAACGTGGCCACAACCGTCCACGGCACCTCGGTCTCGACCCCGCTTTCCTTCCCGACGGCGCGGAGCGTGCCGAGTGCCAGCACCCGGTCACCCAAATCACGGAAGTCGTCGCAGTCGACCCTCCAATGGTCAAAGTGGCGAGCGAGGTCCTCGTGCCAGGCTCGGACCGCGTCAACTCCGGTGAAGTCCCCTTCGAGATCAGCCAACCAATGTTCCCACCTAATTTCGGGGTCCGCCGCCCGAAGGAAGCCCGGAATGTCCTTGCGGTTCCAAGCTTCGAGGCCGCGCTTGAAGATCTCCACGTTCTCCTGCGACATCGCCTACTCCTCAAGCCCGGCGGCTTTGAGGGCCTCGGCGTGGTCGAAGAAGAACTCGGCCTTGATGCACCGCCCATCCCGGACGGTGTAGATGCCGGTCAGGCTGGAGCGCATGTCGATCCCGCTGGCTTTGCCCCTGCCTCCCCACTCGGCCCGAACCACCACCCGGTCGCCCACGGGGAAGAGTTCTTTGATTTCACTCATGCTTGAACCCCCCTCCCAGCCCTGGTCGATCTCGGCGAGGAAGCGCTTGTACTTCTCGCGACCGCGAAACGGCTCTGCCTGGGGAAAACGGGAGGCGTCAGGGCACACCTCGATGTCTTCTGCAGCGAAGTCGTCGACCATCGCGTCGCGCTCTCCGGCGATGTAGGCCTCGGTCGCCGACCTGACCAGCTCCACGTTCTCCTGCGACATCGCCTGCTCCGACAGCCCGGCGGCTTCGAGGGCCTCGGCCTTGTCCGTAAACCCGTCGATCCGGACTATGAAGCCGTCTCGGAAGGAAAAGAGGGTCGGAAGCTCGACGTCAATTTCAATGCCCTCCCTTCCAAAGAACCGCCACCTGTCGATAGTGAGAATTCGGTTGCCCCCGCACTCAATCAACTCTTTGGGCTCGACGGTCACGGTCTCCCAGGCCTCGGTGGCGTCCCGGAAGAACTCCTTCATTCCCTGGTGGCCGGAATATCGCGTGTCCTGGTCTGGTGTCCTAATACCGGGATAGAGCTCAACCTCGGGGTCGTAGGACTGGAGGAGGGCATCAATGTCACCACGGTTGAACCTCTCGTAGAGGCGACGGACGACCTCGACGTTCTCCTGCGACATGGCCTGCTCCGACATCCCGGCGGCTTCGAAAGCTGCTTCCGGGTCGCGGTAGGTCCGCACCCGAATCGACTTGCCGTTTCGGTAATCAGCCACTATCGCGAATGGCACCTCCGTCTCGACGCCGCTCCCCCGGCCGCGCGTGTGCATCTCGCCGACCGCGACGACTCGGTCGCCGAGACCTTGAATCTCCGAATACTCGACCGTCATCTCATCGAGAACCTCGGCGATCTCTCGGAGCATCTCGCGAACACCTTCTTGTCCGCGGTACACCGTTCCTCCTTGTGTGAGCAGCCCCGGAAGAGCCGAATGCCATTCGACCTCGGGGTCGATGAACTCCTCCAGCCACGCGTCGATTTCCCCACGGTTGAACGCATCATTGGAGCGCTTAAAGGTCTCCACGTTCTCCTGCGACATCGCCTCGCAGTATCTTGCGCCAGGGGGTGTGGGGGCAACCCCTTCGCCGCCTTGCTTCGAAGAGCGCCGCAAGATCGTCTCCGGGTTGCTGGCGAGCAAGTCCCGAAGCCACTCCTGGACGCCTTCGAGCCCCAAACGCAAGCGCGGTCTCATTGTCCTTGCCCAACCACGCCGCCTCCCAAGCACTCCGCACAACCTCCACGTTCTCCTGCGACATCGGCTACTCCTCAAGTCCGGCGGCTTCGAGGGCCTCGGCGTGCGCGAGGTAGTTGCTCGCCCGAACTATGCGTCCGTCGCTGAGCTCGTAGACCACTCCGTTCTTCTGTTCGACCCGGACCCCGCTCTCCTTTCCGATCGCCGAGTGATGTAGAAGCACCACAACTCGATCATCGCCTGCGTCAATGAAGCGTGGGCTCTGAAACGAGTAGTGGTCGAAAGGCTCGGTCCAGACGCGAAGGAACTCGACGCACTCTTCTACCCCGGTCCATACCGTCTTCCCCTCGAACGCGAAAGGAAGGATCCACTCAAAATCGACGGCGAAGACACCTGCGGGGAACGCAGCGGCAGGATCTCCGGACTCCATTGCCGTCTGGGTCGCCGCCACCACCCGCCTGACGATCTCCACGTTCTCCTGCGACATCGCCTACTCCTGAAGTCCGGCGGCTTCGAGGGCCTCGTCCCTGGTCCAGAAGACCTGACGCCTCGTGATCAGGCCATCCGCGAGCCAGGAGACCTCCCAAGACGTGTGCTCCACCGGGGCGCCGCTACCCCTACCACGCCCCCTGGCGGTGGTCTCCAAGAAGACCCTGTCATCGCTCAGGGCCGTGATCTCGTCGACCTCGAGATGGGCATCAAAGACTTCGAGGAGCAGCGCGATCCACTTTCGCGCCTCCGCCCGCCCGCGGTAGACGTCTCTAAACCCAACGAGGGGCCCGGACTCCCATACGACCTCTGGGCTGAGGAAACCCAACCAGGCATCCAAGTCGCCCCGATTGACAGCATCGATCGCTTTCCGCACGATCTCGACGTTCTGCCGCGACATCGCCTACGCAGTATCTCTCGGATAGACGCTATATCCGCCCCACTTGCCAGCTTTCGCACCGTGGACGAGAAAGCGATCACTGCACATCCAGCATTCTCAGAGAGGGCACCGAGCACCACGACTGGATCGTCGCCTTCCCTAGAGCGGCTCGAAAAGCATGCATTGGAGGAAAGTGGCCGCCCGATCGTCCTTCTCGAAGAACTTCGGCGAGGACACGGATCACAAACCGAGGGCCGGCTTGCCTGGGTCCTCGCTTGGAATGCGTCGACGGGCAGTCGCTCACCCGCCGCAGTAAAGATCCTCGCCAACCGAGGAGATCGCTTGGGCGAGTCTGAGGGTGATGCTGTCGGTGTTAATGGCGATGACCACGGCACGGCGCCCGGGGCGCGACGCCAAGGCCAGCGTGATGTAGCCCGGGTAGTCGCCGTCGTGGCCCCAGACGGTCCCGCAGCGGTAGCGAAAGCGCGCCAGTCCGAGCCCGTAGCCATCTTGCTTGGCGATCAGGGTGGCGAGCGGGGAGAGCGGGCTGCGCATCAAGGAGAGCAGCCGCCGCCCGATGATCCGTCCCGCGAACAGGGCCCGGTAAAAGCGCGCCAGGTCGGGGGCGCTGGTGAGCAGGCCGCCCGCCGCTCCGGCAAGGGAGGCGTTCAGCGCCCCGGTGTCAAAGAGGCCGCCGCGCCCGGGCGCCAGCACGCCCGCGGGGGTGATGTAGCCGTGCAGGTAGCGGCCTGTCGGAGCACGTGCCTTAAGTGACGTGGACCTGAGATGGAGCGGCGATGTGATCCGGCGCCTCAGCTCGTAGGGGAGCGAATGGTGGGTCGCCGCCTCGATCACCATCCCCAAGACGATGTAGTTGGTGTTGGAGTACGCCGCGGCGGTGCCCGGGGGGAAGACCGGGGGATGCGAGGTGCCAAGGGCAACCAGCTGGCGTTCGGACCACCTATATCCCAAGGGCCGCGTCCCGGCCAGATAACCGCCGAAGAAGCTCGGGTCGCTGGTGTAGTCAAAGAGGCCGCTGCGGTGATCGAGCAGCTCCTTGATCGTGATCTGATCCCCGTTGGGCAGCAAGCCGGGCAGCCAGCGCTCGACGCTGTCGTTGAGCCTCAGCCGGTGTTTTTGGACCAGTTGGAGAACGAGCGTGGCGACGAAGGACTTGGTGACGCTGCCGGCGCGGAAGCGATCCTTTCCGCGTGGCCTGCCCGGTTGAGCCAAGACCTCGGCTCCCGCGGTCGCCAGCTTGGTCCTCTTTCCCTTGGCGACTAGGGCGATCGCGCCTGGCGCTCCGGCCTGAACGAGGGCAGAGGCCGCCGCACGAACATCCAATCGTGGGTGTTGCAGAGCTCGGCCAATCACCTTGGCAACGAGGGCGTATCCGTCGTCGTTGAGGTGGGTGCCGGCTGCCGAGAGCTCAGGAATCCTGCCGGTCAGAGGCGGATAGATGTCGGCCACACGGGCGCCGAAGCGCCGCCCGAGGCACGCCAGGAGGTCGTTGAGGCCGACTCGCTTGCCTTTGCCCGAGCAGTCGACACGACGGTCGCTGCCGACCACGGCATCGTCGAAACTCGTCTCAAGGTCGGTTCCCTGCAGGGGGTTGTAGTAGGTCACAACCACCAGGGCCTCCCGGCCGGGGTCGTTGCCAAGGGCGTTGGTCAAACGCCTCAGCAGCGTCCTGTAGTTGGCGACAAATCCGCAGGCCGCGACCGCGGGCGTCGCGCAGGGGCCGTGCGTGAGCAGATCGAATCCGACGTCGTTGCCGCCGATCCCCAGAGTAACCACCCGCGTATCCGTGGTCGGATCCTCGATCGCCTCAAGAGCGGCCGAGAGCTGATTGCCGAGGATGCTGCTGCTCGTCTCGTTGACTGGATTTGAGAGATTTCGCAGGCTGTCGACCTGCCACTTCCCCGGCGCCCGCAGGGTCTGGAAGAGCTGACCCGCGTAGCCCTTTGTGCTGGGGTCCGAGGCACCGATGCCGAAGGCGATCGAGTCGCCGAGGGCGAGGTAGAGGCGCTGGGGTCTCGCTGCCTGCGCCTCGGGCGCCGAGGCGATCACCGCCACTACGACAAGGGTCAACGCGAGGACCATGCGGCACAGACGGTGCTCTATCCGGCTCGGGGCACGCCGGTTCTCACGACCCCCTCGCCCGAATCCTGAGCTGATCTCCCGCTTCGCACCACCTGAGCGCATCGGCATTCTTTCGCTCCCCTCTAATCCATTTGACTTGGATCGATTCTGGTGGGCACCAAGCGTCTCACCTGCGGTGACGCCGTTACCGCGAGATCGTTCACACAACCCGTCATGTGCGCGTCCCCAAGGCGTAGGTGCGAGTGCCGGTTTCGCCGCGTGGATGACATCACAATCTCCTCATGTCGCCAGCTCCGACAGTTCCTTAGTTCATTGGCGCGACATCTCTAGTTGCTTGGGTTGGCACCTAACCTCTCACCTCCATCGAAGGTATTACTGCGACTCCGGTCACACTCTGGAAACAGTGATGTGCTGAATGACGATGACCCCAGCCGCGTGAAACTGGAGGCGGTCTCGAAAAGCGTTGGGGCGTCGTAAGGCGCCTCGTGGATTCGAATCCCACCCCCTCCGCTTTGTAGAGCCGGAAAGCAGGGAATGTGCTGCGAGCAGCTGTGGGCCATCGGCGCCCACCCTCCGATCCAGACCGCTAGAGACCGCGGGGGGCGTTGAGCGCGGCTCACTTGCATTAGACGGTGCCGAGTGCAAGGCTGCCCTAAAGGGCTGGGAGTCTTGGATGAGAGATGAGGACGTGAGCCTCGTTACCCTCTCGGCCACCTACGGTGCCGGTGGTAGCGAGCTCGGGCCCGCGCTGGCGCAGCGCCTCGGCGTGCCTTTTGTGGACCGTCTGATCCCCTCCGAGGTCGCGGCCCGCCTCGCCATCGGGCTCGCTGCCGCGCGCTCACATGACGATAAGTCGAGTGGCGTGATTTCCCGCCTGCTCCTGAGCCTGGCACCGATGGCTCAGGCCATCGGTGCTGAGGCGCCGGCCGGCCGCGCCTCTCGCGATCGGGACTTCTGTGAGAAGACCGAGCAAATCATCTTCGAGCATGCCGAAAGCGGGCGGGCCGTCATCCTCGGCCGCGCCGGAGCAGTCGTCCTGCGTGATGACCCGCGGGTCCTGCATGTGCGGTTGGACGGCCCCCGTGAGGCGCGCCTGAGGCAGGCGATGCGGATTCAGGGCGTCGAGCGCCCCGTTGCCGAGCGGCGCTTGAGGGAGACCGACCGCGCACGCCACGCCTACGTGCGCGACTTCCATCACACCGACGCACGGAACCCCGCCCTCTACCACTTGCTTATCGACTCAACGGCCATCGATCTGGCCGTGTGCGTGGAGATCATCACGCTCGCGGCCGAGAGTCGAGCCAGGCACGCTGCCCGAAAGGCTCGTTGATGAGTGTGGAGTCGTTTGGGTCGGCATTCATGCCGTTTGCCCAGGAGGTGGCCGAGTTGGTGCCGGCAGAAGCCGTCGTCTTCGACGCGCACACGCACCTGGGAGCCGACGAGGATGGCCGGTCACAGGGACTTTCCGCCCTGCTCGAACAGCTCGACACGGTCGGCGCCCAGAGCCGGGCCTGTGTCTTTCCTCTGCACGATCCTGATCGGCGTCCGGCCTACCGAAGACCCAACGACCGCGTAATGGCCTGGGCAGCTCAGAGTGAGGGTCGGCTGACGCCATATTGTCGGCTTGACCCTGCCGACGATCCCGTCGGCGAAGCGGAGCGATGCCTGGCGCTCAGTGCGAAAGGCATCAAGTTGCATCCTCGCGCCCAAGCCTTCGGCTTCGACGACGCAGCGGCCGAAGGAATCTTTGGGGTGGCTCGGGATGCCGCGGTTCCGATCCTCGTCCACGCCGGGCGCGGGATGCCACCGATGGATACCCTCGCCGAACTGGCGCTCCGCTTCCCGGACGTGACTCTCGTCCTCGCCCATGGGGGCATCGCCGGGCAGGGGATGTTCGCGTCCAAGCTCGCCGAGCACCCATCGGTGCTCTACGACACCTCTGCCTTCTCAGCCATCGATGTCGTCGAGCTGTTCGCTCGCGTGCCGGCGGAGCGCATCGTGTTCGGCTCCGACTCCCCTTACGGGCACCCCCTTCCGGGGCTCTACCTGGCGATGCGGGCAGCGGCTCGGGCTGGGGTCGACGCTGAGGGGCGGGCGATGATCGCGGGCGGCACGATGGCCGCGGTGCTGGACCGCCAACCGCTGCCGGCGGCGAACAAGCCGCGTCTTGAGGAGGTGCGGCCCGTGAGCGGTCGGCTGCAGCGCGTCAACGGCTACCTGATGATGGCCGTAGGGGCAGCGTTGACGGCAAACCCGCCCGACCTTGCGCGGGCCCAGGAAGGGGTGGCTCTCGCCCGTTACGCCTGCCGCGACCCGGACCCGGCAGACGCCGGATGGGCACTCGAGCGCGTAGACGCCGCGCTGGCGGCTGCTGAACAGATCGTGGCCGATGGCGGTGAGCAGGCGAACTTGGCCATCGCCCTAGCAGTTGCCGCGGCGGCCGTGGCGGCGACGGAGCCGTCACGGGCCTAAGCGGGGCAGCGCCCCATTATCGACCTCTCTCACGTGGGGCAGTTAGGCCGAATCTGTGCCGGTCTCGAAGCAGCGGTCGGAGCGAACGCTCGAGAGACGGCCGCAATCTCCGGTGTAGATTCTCCTCGATGCGCGAGTGGCCGCCAATCAGCGAGCCGGAGCTGCTCGGTCGCATGGCGCTCGACGACGAGGAGTTCGTTGCGTTCATGGTCGAACTGATCGACGCGTGGCCTCGACGCGAATTCGATCCGGCGGCGATGGAGCGGGCGCTCGGCTACCCGTGGGAGCGCCCCCCGGGGTCGTATGTCCTTCGCGACGACGACGTATCGCTGCTGGATGACGTTGGCCCGGCGGATCGGGCGTCCATCCTCGATGCCCTAACCGAGGACCGCCATCCGATCCTCTCATTCGGCGCCAACGCAGCACCCTCCCGGCTGGCAATGAAGTTCGCGCACTTTCCCAGCGAAGCCGACCGGCAGGTGCTTGTGCTGACCGGCGACCTACACGACCTCGACGTCGGCGCCGTCGCCGCGCCTGGGCTCCTCGGCTATCTGCCCGCCACGCTATTTGCCAGTCCCGGGACGGCGGTGCGTGCGGCCGTGGTTTGGGTAACCCCCGTGCAGGCCACGCAGTTGGCATGGTCGGAGATGAGCTACCGCCTCGGGCGCTTGGAGGACGCGGGCTTCGAGATGGACGAGGCCGACGTAGAGGTGGAGGACATCTTCGCTTTCGTCAGCCGCCTGGGTGCCTTCTGCGTCGACGGCGCGCCGCTTGCAATGGCGGCGATCCCGGCTAGGGATCGCACCGCCGCCGCGTTGACGCAGGAGGAACTGCTCGATGCCATGGCCCGATTGGTGATCGGGTCCGACGCGCGTGCCGAGGACCTGGTTCGCGCCACCTTCGATGACCTGTCCGGGGTCATGGAGCGCGCGTCCGAGACCGTGTGGCCCTCGGCACGGCAATTGCAGTCGCGGTGGACGCCATTCCCAGCGTCCGAACGCGTCGCGTTGGATTGAAGCATTGGTCGAAATTGCGGGAGGGTGGCCAGGGTTGATCTGGCGGGAGGACCAGTTGCTTCGCCACGTGCTCTCGGCGCTCGACCTGAATCTCAACGACTCGAGCCGATCTGCTCCCGGCACAGTGATCTCACCGCCGAGCCTCCAGCAGACCTCACTCTCAGGAGCTCCCTCCAACTCTCCAACCACCGACACACTATGAACCGCCTTGGTTCCGGTGACGCAGCGACCCCTCCCCCTCGACAGCAGAAGAGATGGTCGGAGTCACCAAGGTCCAGCGCGCCAACGCCAGCTATTGGATCGAGGCGGTCGCCGAGGGCGGCGAGGACTACTACGCCAAGCCCGGCGAGGCGCCCGGCGCGTGGCTCGGTGGCCTGGCGAAGGAGCTCGGCTTAGAGGGCGAGGTCGGCCGAGCGGCCTACGCCGCGATCCTCGAGGGTCGCAACCCCGAGGACGGTGAGGTCCTCGTCAACCGCCCGCCGACTCGCACCTTCATCGACCCATCCGGTCGCGAGCGAACCAAGGAGCCCGTGCTCGCCTACGACGTCCGCTTCGCCGCCCCGAAGTCGGTCTCGCTGATCTACGCGCTCGGCGGCGAGGAAACACGTGAGCGCCTCCTCGCCGCCTATGATCGCGCCGTCGCCGCCGGCATTTCCTATCTCGAGCGCGAGGCCTGCTTTGTGCAGCGCGGCCGCGGCGGCAAGACGATCGAGCCCGGCCAGGGCTTCGTCGCGATGGCCTTCCGCCACCGCATGAGCCGCGCCGGCGACCCGGCGCTCCACACCCACGTCCTCGTCGCCAACATGACCCGCGCGCAGAGCGATGGCCGCTGGCTCTCACTCGCCGCGCCGCTCGGCCGCTCCGCCCTCTACCAGCACGGCAAGGCGGCCGGCTATGTCTTCCAAGCCCAGCTGCGGGCCGAGCTCGTGCGCGAGCTCGGGGTCGAGTGGGGCCCGACGAGAAACGGCTACGCCGACATCAAGGGGATCGAGCGGCCGGTGATCGAGCACTTCTCCCAGCGCCGGGCGGAGATCCTCGAGGCGCTGGCAGGGCGCGGCGCCTCCTCGGCGAAGGCAGCCGAGGTCGCCGCCTACCGCACCCGCCAGGGAAAGGATTACGGAGTCGATCCCGACCGGCGCAGGGAGGAGTGGGCGGCGCGGGCTCAGGAGTTCGAGCTGACGCGCGAGAAGATCGCCGAGCTGACCCGCGAGGAGCTGCGCCGCCCGCCGAAGTCGCTTTTCGAGCACGACCTCGATAAGGCGCTCTTCTCCCTCGAGCGGAGCCGCTCCCACTTCGACCGCCGCGACCTCCTCTGCGCGATCGCGGGCGCCGCCCCGGAGGGGATCGGGCTGCGCGAGCTGGAGACCGCCGCCGACCGCCTGCTCGCCTCCGAGCGGGTCGTCTCGCTCGGCCGGCCGAGCGATCCATCCCAGCCGACCCAGTTCACGACCCCGAGCATCATCGCCTCCGAGCGGAGCTTCCTCGAGATCGCCGGAGGCGGCGAGGCTGCCGGCGCCGGCCGGGTGAGCGCCGCCAGCCTCGCCACCGCGCTGGAGCGCCACCCCTACCTGGGAGAGGATCAGCGCGAGATGGTCCGGCGCCTGGTCGAGGGCGGTGAGCGGATCGTCCCCATCGCCGCCCTGCCGGGGACCGGTAAGACGACGGCGCTGGTTGTCGCCAAGGAGGCCTGGCAGGTGGAGGGCCACGAGGTGGTCGGGGTGGCGACCGCGAGGACGGCGTCAACTGAGCTCTCCGACGCCGGCGTGCCGGCGACCTCGATCGCCTCCTTGCTGAAGCGCGCCGACGAGCTGCAGATGCTCGGGGCCGAGCCGCTTGCCCGCGGGACGGTGATCGTCGTTGACGAAGCATCGACCACCGCGACCCTCCAGGCGGCAGAACTCGCCGAGCTCGCCGAGCGCTGCCAGGGAAAGCTGGTGATGATCGGCGACACGAGGCAGATCGGCGCGGTCGGCCCGGGCGGCCTCTTCGTCCACCTGACCCGCGTCGTCGAGCCGAGCATGCTGACCGAGATCCGCCGCCAGGTGCACGAGCTCGACCGCCGCGTAGTCGAGCTGGCACACGCGGGAAGGGGCTCTGACGCGCTCGACCTGCTGCGTGGCGAGGGACGGCTTGCGGTCGCCGACACGATCGAGGAGGCGCGCCACGCCGCCCTTCTTGACTGGCACCGCGCCTACGCCTGCGGCGCCGACGCGGTGATGATCGCGCGGCGAAACCGCGACGTCGACGAGCTGAACGCCGGCGCCCACGCGCTGCTGCAGGCAGAAGGGAAGCTGGGCGGTGAGGCGATTCGCGTCGGCGCCCAGGAGTTCGCGGCCGGAGATCGGGTGATGACCCGGGTCAACACGCCCGAGGTCGCAAACCGCGAGCGCTTCGTGCTCACGGCGGTCGACCCGGACCGCGGCGAGGTCGAGCTGCAGCGGATCGGCGGCGATGGGCGAACCGTCACCCTCGGTCCCGACTACCTGGAACGGACGACGCCGAACGGCGAGCCCGCCCTCGAGCACGCCTACGCGGTGACGATCTACGGCTCCGAAGGGAAGACCTTCGATCAGACCTTCGCCCTGCTCGACGCAGGCGCGAGCCAGGAGGAGCTGACCGTCGCCGTCTCCCGCGCCCGCGAGGCGACGCTCGCCTACGGCGTCGCCTCGCTCGAGCTGACCGACCCCGAGCTCGGCCCCGGCCGGCGGGCGATCGAGGACGAGCTGCACGAGCTGCGGATCGCGGCGGAACGACCGGGTGCGGACGTCGCCGCGGCTGAGGTGGCGCTGCGCGAGCGGATCGCCCACCAGGAGGTGGCGGCGCTGCGGGCGCGAGGTGCCGAGCTCTCACAGCAGCAGCGCGAGGTGCAGGCGCAGGCCCCGAAGCTCGGGGAGCTGCGCGAGCTCGAGCAGCGGCTCGAGTGGGCCGAGCAGGGCGCGGAGCGGATCGCCGCTGAGCGCGATGCGCTGGCGGCGAGGTGGTTTCCGCCGAAGCTCGAGCTCTCGATGGCAGAGCGCGACCTCGAGGTGGCCATCGGGCATCTGCGCCGGCTCGACGAGGAGCGCGAGCGACTCGTGGCGGAGATCGGGCGCTTCGAGGCCAAGCGGCCGCCGCAGCTCTCGGCCGATCAGCGCCTCGAGCGCGAGCTGATCTCCGAGCGCCTCGAGCAGGTGCTGCGGCGCGAGGTCGCGGCCGAGCGGCTTCAGCCCTCCCATCACGTCCGCGAGGCGATCGGCGAGCGCCCCTCCGACGTTCGCGAGCTCGAGACCTGGAACCAGGCGGTGCAGGAGATCCACGCCTACCGCCAGGCGCACGGGGTCACGGACCCGCAGCGGGCGCTTGGCGCCAAGCCGCGCGAGGGCTCGGAGCGGCTCGAGTGGGACCGGGCCCAGGAGCGGCTCGAGGAGCGCCGGCGCGAGCTCGAGCGAGTGCGAGGGATCCAACCGGAGCATGAGCGAAGGAGGGAGCGGGTGCGGGAGCCCAGCCTCGAGCTCGAGATCGGGCGCTGACGTGTGGGCGCCACTCGCGGCTCATCTGCCTGCCTTCGGCTGGGCGGCGGCGGCCGATTTTGGCACGGCTTCGCCGTGCGGCGGCCACCCGCATGGCCGCCCAGCCGAAGTCACGCGCATCTGCAAACCGCGAGCGAAACGCCCATCTGTTGCGCTCGGTCCTCACCGATTCCGAGCCCCGGCTGCGCCGGCACGCCGGGCGCCATGCCGCATCACCGGAGGACGCCGAGGACGCGCTGCAGTCGGCCTACGCCCTGTTCATCGAGCGCTACCGCGGCGACTGCGACCCGCTCGCTTGGCTCTACACGACGGTGAAGCGTGAGGCCTGGCGGATCCGGCGGCGCGCCTCGCGGCGGCGCGAGGTCAGCCTCGATGCCCCCTGTCCCGTCGCCGAGGGTGAAAGGGCCTGGATCGAGGCTCTGGCAGGCGAGGGTCCCGGGCCGTGCGACCTTGCGATCCGCATCGCCGAGCTGGCCGAGCGCCAGCGCCTGCTCGCCGAGCTGAAGCCCGATGAGCGCCGTGCGCTGCTCCTGCTCGGGATCGGCTTCAGTTACGCGGAGATCTGTCAGCTGACCGGCTGGAGCCACACCAAAGTGAACCGCTGCATCGCCGAGGGCCGAGCGGCGGTGCGCAAGGAGCTCGCTGCGGCAGGGGGCTAATCGCCGCCGCGGTCGACTCAAGCACGTATTCGACTCACTCATTCTCATCGAGTGCCAGCAGGTCGGCGCCGACCCCCTGACGCCTTTGGGCGGGTTCTGCGACATAGAGGGGTGAGACCCCATGTGCGCCGGGACCGCCAATGCCACGAATCTCTTCTCCGCAGGGGAGCGAATCAGGTGAGCGAGTTCCTCACCCCCGAGGAATTGGCGGCCGAGTTGAAGCTGGGGAAGTCGACTGTCTATCGCGCGCTCGAAGACGGACGGATCCCCGGGGCCAAGGTTTGCGGACGGTGGCGAACGCTGCGCTCTCAGCTCGTCGAGCTGGTGCGCGACGGTCGAGCACCGGCGTCCCGCGCGGCCAGCGACGCGATGCCGGCCGCTCGTGTCGGGCCCCGAAGCAGCTTCCGCTCGCGGGCACTGCGCATGAGCGAGAAGCGGGCGGGGGCCAGGTGAGCATCCACCCGACCAGGACCGGCAAGTTCGAGGTTCGATGGCGGGAGGGGAGGCGCAACCGGTCGAAGACCTTCAGCCGCGAGGGCGATGCGCTGCGCTTTGACCGGGAGGTTCGCCGCGAAATCGAGCACGGCCGGCCGGTCCTGCTTCGCCGCGATGTCCCGGTCCTGCGGGACCTCGCCCAGGAGTGGATGGACGGCAGACAGCTGCGGAAAGAGGTGTCGCAAAACACCATGCTCTTCGACGCTGCCCTCCTCGACCGTCATATCGACCCCTTCATCGGCCACCTCTCGCTCGTCGACCTGACGCCGCGGCGCCTCGATTCCTGGCAGCAAGCTGCGTTTCGCGCCGGGACGCCCTACATGGTCCAGCGCGCCACCCAGCTGCTTGTCCGGATTCTCGATCTTGCGGTGCGAATGGGATACCTGCAGGGCAACCCGGCGCGGTCGATGGACCGCGTGAGGCACCGTCACGCCGAGGGGATTGCCCTCGCGCCTCTCGGCGTCGAGCAGCTGCGAGGGTGGTTTCTCAAGCGGCATCGCCTCGGCGATGCGACGCTCGTCTCCGTCATGGCCTATGCCGGCCCGCGACCCGAGGAAGCGCTGGCGATGCGCTGGAAGAACCTGCGAGGCGACCGATACCTGATCGAGGAGAAGAACGTCGACGGCGAGCTGGTCCTCAAACACCCGAGCGACAAGAAGCGCGGGCCCCGCTGGATCGAGCTGCCAGAAGCGACCGTAGCCGACCTTTCCGAGTGGCGGCTCGCTTTGGGTGCGCCCGGAGGGCTGATCTTCCCGAAGCCGAACGGCCATCCCTGGTCAAAGTCAGACCGCGGCAACTGGCGTCGCCGCTGGTTCTCTAAGGCGGCAGCGGCGATCGGACAGTCCGACCTCCAACCTCGCGATCTTCGCCACACCTGCGCCTCGCTGCTGGCTGCGGTGAACACTCCTCGAGTGGAGATCGAGGCCCAGCTCGGACATCGAGCCGACACGTCTGAGCGGATCTACCAGCACCTGATCGAGGAGCTGCGAGGGACGAAGCTCGGCATCGATGACCTGATCCGAGAGGCACGAACGAAGGTACTCGGTGCCGAAGAAGGGGACGCTCGGTGAAGCCCGACGTTCGGAGGATGTTCGGAAATCCGGCCGCTGACCTCTCGCAGATACGTTCGATTTGGCTCTGCTAGCCGATGGGCGCGGCTGGTTTCGAACCAGCGACCTCTCGCGTGTGAAGCGAGCGCTCTCCCGCTGAGCTACGCGCCCGAAGGCGGATGATAGGCAGAGAGCGATACCCGCCGTCCCGGGTCGCGAGGCATCTGCCCACGTGCCTACCGATGGCTCGAAGTGGATAGCTTGCACGCAGTGGATCTGCTGGAGCTCTCGGATAAGGCCTGGCGCGGCGAAGTAGAGATCGCCGGGTTCGAGGCCCCGGAGGCTCCCGGAGCCGACCGGGGGATCAATCCCTTCGCGCCCCGAGGCGAGCTCGCGGCAATTGGGAAGGGAACTGCTTTCGTCAGCTCGTTCGCAAACGTCACCGCGTTCGAGACTGACGACGGGCTGGTCTGCGTGGATAGCGGCGCGCCCTTTTCCGCGACCGAGATTCACCGGATGATCCGGGATTGGTCGCCCGCCCGCCTCAATACGACGATCTTCTCCCACGGCCATATCGATCATGTCTTTGGGGTCGGCGCCTTCGAGCTGGAGGCGATGGAGAAGGGTTGGCCGTCTCCCCGGGTGGTCGCTCATGAGGGTGTTCCCGCGCGATTCGATCGTTACCAGCTCACGGCCGGGTACAACGCCACTATCAATTCCCGCCAGTTCGGGGTCGACGTCGCCTGGCCGACTGAGTACAGATATCCCGATCAGACGTACCGCGAGGCGCTCACTCTCGAGGTGGGTGGCGAGCGGTTCCACCTCAATCACGCAAAGGGGGAAACGGATGACCACACCTGGACCTGGGTGCCCGGGCGCGGCGTCCTCTGCACCGGCGACCTGATCGTCTGGTGCGCTCCGAATGCGGGCAACCCGCAGAAGGTCCAGCGCTATGCGCGGGAGTGGGCTCAGGCGCTTCGCGAGATGTCCGAGTTGGGCGTCGAGACACTACTGCCGGGGCATGGTTTGCCGGTGATTGGAGAGGACCGGGTACGCGCCATCCTCACCGACACGGCGGCGATGCTCGAGCACCTCCACGACGAGACCGTGCGCATGATGAACGAGGGCGCGACCCTGAACGAAATCCTGCATGAGGTCACTGCACCGCCTGAGCTGCTTCGGAAGCCCTACCTGCGGCCGATCTACGACGATCCCGAGTTCATCGTTCGCGGGGTCTGGCGGCTGTATGGCGGCTGGTATGACCTTGACCCCGCGACTCTCAAGCCTGCCCCCAGCAGCGAGATCGCCCGAGAGATCGCGACCCTTGCCGGAGGAGGTTCGGCGTTGGCCAAGAGAGCGAAGACCCTGGCGTCCGACGGCGAGCTTCGGCTCGCCGGCCATCTCATTGAGATGGCGGCGAACGCCGAGCCCGACGATCCCGAGGTGCAGGCCGCCCGGGTGGAGATAAGCGAGCTGCGCCAGGCTGCGGAACCCTCGCTGATGGCCAAGGCCATCTTCGGCGCCGCGGCCCGCGATTCGCACAAGCCAGGCTGATCTCCCAACGGGCGCAGACGATCGCGCTAGTCGACCGGCATGGGAGCGACGCGTAGGCTGCCCTCATGGACGAGCGCAATCGATACCGCGGAGTCGGGAGCGCCCTCGGAGCTTTCGTATCTGCCAGCGCGGCGCCGTACGGCTACACAATCACGGTCTGGAGTTCGGGGGCAGTGCTGATCCACTTCCGGGGAGCCCCAAACGTGGGTGACGTGTTCGGCTTCGCAATCGGCGCGCTGGCGGGTTTCTCAGTGATCGGCCTGCTCGCCCATCGGGGCCTGCGGGCAGAGGAGGTTCACTCCCCCGCCGAGCGAATCCTGGCCGGCGTCTTGCATTGGTTCGCGATCGGCGCCGCCCTTGGTGTCGTGGCGCTGATCGCCCAGATCCCGGACTGGGTCGCCTGGCCGCTGGCGATGTTCGCGGCCACGACCGTCTATCTCCTGGGCGCCAGCCTTCAACTGGCAGTTGTCAGTCGGAGAATCCAGAGGTAGACCCGGCACGCCGGACGCCGAGCGTGCAACAAGTCACCCTCCGCGTGCCTGAGATGGCTCGGGGGAAGAGTTTCTTGGACGCATGCCGAGGCGCTACACCTCGATCGGGGTGGCGACGGTGACGGTGCGTTCGAGCGGCAGGCAGAAGTAGTCGACCGGGCTGGCGGAGTTGCGCGCCATCGCCGTGAACAGGCGCTTGCGCCAGCGGGCCATGTTGCGCGCGGAGGTCGGCTCGATGTCGCCTTGTGAGATGTAGTAGACGGCATCGTCGACATCGATCTCCAGCTCGAGGTCGAGGTCCGCCGCCAGGCGCAGGAGGCGGGGGACGTCCGGCGTGTCCTGAAAGCCGACTCGAGCCGTGAGGTGACAGATGCCGTCGTCCTCGTAGCCGAAGGAGTCCACCTTCAGCCGCACGTCCTCCCGGACGTGGGGCTCCCTGGTCGAGGTGATGGAGATGATCACCACGGTTTCATGCAGGGCCCGGCTGTGACGAAGAAACGCCCGCAGGGCCAGTGGCGTCGTCTCCGGTCGGGCGTTGAGATAGACAGCGGTGCCCCGCACCCGGACGGCGGGCGGCTCCATGGCGCGGACCTCTCGGACGAATTCCTTCAGCGGCCCCTCCTTCGCGACGCGAGCGGCGCGGAATACCTCGGCTCCGTGCTTCCAGGTGTTGAGGATTACGAAGACGACCAACCCGACGGAGAGCGGGAACCAGGCGCCGTGGACGATCTTGGGGACGTTGGCGCCGAGAAATGCGAGGTCGACGGTCCCGAACACGAGAGCGCCGGCGGCCACCATCCAGGTCGGCTTTCGCCACAGCGCCCTGACGACTACGAGGAAGAGGAGGGTGTCGACCGTAATCGTGCCGGTTACGGCTATCCCGTAGGCCGAGGCCAGTTTCGTGGAAGAGCCGAAGCCCAGCACGAGGCCGACGACGGCGACGAACAGGATCCAGTTGACGGCGGGGGCGTACACCTGACCAATCTCGCGGGTGGAGGTGTGCCGGATCGAGAGCCGCGGCAGGAAGCCCAGCTGGATCGCTTGGCGGGTCACCGAAAACGCTCCCGATATGACCGCTTGCGAGGCGATCACCGTGGCGACGGTCGCGAGCACCACCATCGGGATCCGCGACCAGTGCGGGATCAGCAGGAAGAACGGATTGTCGATCGCGCTCGGGCTGTCGAGGATCAGCGAGCCCTGACCCATGTAGTTGAGCGTCAGCGCCGGGAAGACGACGAAGAACCAGGCGCGATTGATCGGCTTGCGGCCGAAGTGACCCATGTCCGCGTAGAGCGCCTCGGCGCCGGTGATCGTCAGCACGATCGCCGAAAGCGAGATGAAAGCGACGCCCGGGTGAGCGCTGAAGAACTCGACGCCGTAGCTTGGCGAGAGCGCCTTGACGATCGCGGGGTGGGCGAGCACCCGTCCGAGGCCGGCGAGCGCGATCGCCGCGAACCACACGACCATCACCGGTCCGAAGATCCCGCCCACCGCATGGGTGCCGAAGCGCTGGATCGCGAACAGCCCGGTGATCACGGCGATCGTGACCGGAACGACCACCGAGCTGAGTCCGGGGGTCGCCACCTTCACCCCCTCGACCGCCGAGAGGACCGAGATCGCCGGCGTGATCATCCCATCCCCGTAGAAGAGCGCGACGCCGAACATCCCCAGGGCGATCAGCAGCGCCTTGGCGCGCGGACGCCTGAGCGGCAGCTTCTCGAGTAGCGCGGTCAGGGCCATGATCCCGCCCTCACCGTCATTGTCGGCCCGCATGATCAGGGCGACGAACTCGATCGAGACGATCAGGGTGATCGACCAGAAGACGAGGGAGATCACCCCATAGACGTCTACTACGGTCGGCTTCACCGCGTTGTGGTCAGCCGAGAAGACGGTTTGGAGCGCATACAGCGGACTGGTTCCGATGTCGCCGAAGACGACCCCTAGCGCGCCGAGCGCGAGCAAGGCGACGCCGGCCTCGCGACGGCGGCGGGCGTCCGGGGAGCCGTCCCCCTTCCGGCGCGGCTCATCTGCCGCTGTGAAGGGCTGGTCTCCTGAGGCGTCCGTGCCGGGCATCAGGGCGCTATCGGCTCGGCCGCGGGAGCCGTCCGGATTCGCGCTTGCATCCGGCCCCGTCGCAGTGCTTCAGCCTGTCGAGCAGGCGCCGCAGGAATGCCTGGACGCCGGCGTAGCGGAAGCGACCGATCTGGTTCCGCAGCTCGCCCGGGTCCCTGGCGAGGTCGTAGAGCTCTCGCTCTCCCGACCCGTATTCGACGTAGGAGTAGGGGCCGAGGCGGACACCGCGGTAGGCGAGCTGGGGGGCGTTGACGGGCGCCTCGCCACGGTTCGAGCGCTCCCCGTCGGAGGGGGAATCGCGGTAGGACTCGAGCAGGATCGGGCGGCGCGAGCGGCGTGACGTGTCGCGCCAGTACGGCTCGAGCGCCCGGCCGTCGAAGGAGCGATCTGGACGCACCCCTGCGAGCCGCAGAAGGGTCGGGGCGATGTCGATGTTTGCGACCAGCTCGGCGCTCTTCGAGCCCGGCCTGATCCCGGGGCCGCGGATCAGCAGCGGCAGGTGGATCGCGGGCTCGTAGGGGAGGGACTTGCCGCGCTCGATTCGGTGCTCGCCGGTGAAGAAGCCGTTGTCGGTGGTGAAGAGGACGTAGGTATTGGCGAGGCGGCCGGACCGTCGCAGGGCGGCGATCAGCTTGCCGACGCCGTCGTCGACCGCCCGCATCGCCTCGATGCTCTTTCGGTACTCGGTCCTGATCCGGCGCACCGAGCTCGAATCGAAGCGCCGCAGCGCGCGGATGAAGTCGGGCTTGTCGGAGACGTCAGCCTCGTCGAAGCCGAGCGGCTTCGGCAGGGGGGTTTCCTGGGCCGAGTCATAGTGGCGGCTGGCCGGTTGAGGTCCGATCGGCGGTCGGGGGTCGCCGTGGGGAGCGGTGTAGTCGACCTGCAGGTAGAAGGGCCGGCCGTCCGGCGCCTGCCTGATCTGAGCCACGGCGCGGCGGGTCAGCGAGTCGGTCAGGTAGTTGCAGGTCAGGTCCGCGTCCGGCAGGGCCGAGCAGCGGCGGTCGTCCCCGCCGAGGCCGAGGCCGTATTCCGGGTCTCCGAACGGGCCATCGATGCGGCCGTTGACGTTGAGGTGGTATCCGTAGTAGAAGGCGGACTCGGCGGCGGGCGTCAGCGTTTCCCATGCGTCCCAGCCCGGCGGGATCGTCGTCTCCGGGGCCGAGTGGCCGTAGTTGTTGAGGAACTTCCCGAGGTGGATCGTCCGGTAGCCGGAGTGCTGCAGCCAGGTGGCGATGTTGTGCCGGTAGTTGGGGCTCCGTTGAAAGGCGGTGAAGCCGCCGGTCGGCGGCAGGTTGCCGAGCACCTTGGTGTTGTGCGCGTAGCGGCCGCTGAGCAGCGAGGCCCGCGACGGACAGCAGAGCGGGTAGGAGACGTAATAGCGGCTGAACGCGATTCCCCTGCGGCGGATCTCGTCGATCGTGTGGGGCATCGATCGGGCCCTCAGGCCCAGCGGTGTGATCCAGGTGGAGTCGAGCTCCTGCACGGTCTGGTCATCCGTCTGGATCACCAGGAGGCTGGGTCTTGCCGCCCCGCCCGGCCCCGCAGCTGATGCGTCGGCACCGTCCAGCGCGAGGGGCGGGACGATGAGGGCGAGCAGGGCAGCGGCGACTGCGGCCGCCCGCCGGCCTGCCGGACCGCGCCTGCGGGTCGAGTCGATCGACATTGCGCAACGTTCGCAGAACTCGGCGACGACCTCGGCGCCTCGGCTGCCCGGCTTCGAGGCGCTAAGGTTTTCGGCGGACCGTGCTAGGCGGGGAATCAGCGGTGCCCTGTAACCCGCAATCCGCTCTAGCGGGGCCGACTACCGTTCTGAGGTGCTGGCCTTCGGGGTCAGTGCGCCGAGGGCGGCGTTGACGGCCAGGTCCTGCGCGACGTAGGCACGTGAATCAGGTCAGATCCGGAAGGAAGCAGCCTTAAGCGGAAGCCGCGGGTGCCGCAGGCAAGCCTGGCCCGAGCCAAATTCGGCGGCCACGCCCGGGGACTTCGTTTCGAGGGACGGGTGCACGGTCCGCTACTTCGTCGAGTGGACGAAAACCGGTCTATATAGGCCGAATTCGTCCACTCGACGGGGTCTCGCCCGGGCCACCTTAGGGTCCGGGGAGTCCGGGATCGAGGATCAGCAGCTCGTCGCCGGCGCCGAGCCTTGCCCTCTCCTCGGGGGCGATCGTCACGGTGCCGTTTTCCTCTCTGACGGCGAAGGGGACGACTCCGCGAGAGAGCCCGGCAGCATAGAGCTCGCCGAAGCTGGCCCCCTCGGAGGCGCCGAGCTTCTCGGTCTCGATCCGCACATCGCCTCCGAACAGTGCCTCGAGCGCGGTCGCCGCCCGGGAGTCGAGGACGCTGAAGGCGATCGCGGTCGAGATCACGTCGAGGGTCGAGACGGCGCTCAGCCGCCGGTCGTCAGGCAGCCTGCGCACCGAGTCGGGCAAGAACATCTCCGCCACCACAGGGGTCTCGGCGCCGATCAGCCTCAGCACGTGCAGGGTCGAGAGGGTGGCCTCGGCGTCCGAGGCTCGCAGGTCGTAACTGCTCGGGCTGGGGGTAACGAGGACGATGTCGGGGGCGGCCGCTCGCAGCCCGCGCTCCAGATCGGCCGGGTCGGTGGGGCGGATTTCGACGAAGTCGAGCGAGACCCCGTCGTAGTCCCGCGCGGGCAGGTAGCCGTCGTGGGCGGCCCGGGTCGCCAGCACCGTCACCGCGACCCGCCCACGCTGGGCTGCGCTGAACTCCTCCATCAGGGCGGGGGCGTTGATCCCGCAGCCGACCATGGCGATCTTCAGCGCACCGTCGCGGCGGCGGTGGCCGCCTGCCGTCAGGTACCTCGCCGACCGACCGCGGCCGAGGCCGATGACGATGACCCGATCCTCCTCGCCCACGGTCTCCTCGGGATCCGGGGCGTAGCGCGCCTCCTTGCCACGGATCAAGCCGATCGGGATGCCGTCGTGGATCCGCTTCGAGAGCGACCCGAAGGGGCTTCCGGAGAGCCCGTCCGGCGGAATCGCCCGTACCGCGGCCTCCTCGCCGAGGCCAGGCAGGACCGAACCCAGCTCGGGCCGCACGATCGCCAGGCGGAGGACGGCCGCGACCACCCGGTCGCCGACCACCGCGTCCCACTCGTGGGGCAACAGCTGCCAGGCCGCGTCGACGTTGCGCCCGCGGCGAAACAGCAGGCAAACCCTGGGGTTCGCGGCCGGTGCACGCTCCTCGAGGTACGCCCGTAACGCCAGGCCGCTCTGCAGCACCTCGACATCGGCGCTGTCGGCCGGCGTCGGCCCGCTGGTGGTCGGGAAGACGATGATCCTGCGGGCCGTTTCCACGGAGGCCAGCTCGAGCCCGGAGGCGGCCGCGGTATCGCCGACCACCATCTCCACCCGCATCGACCCGGACTGTTCGCGCAGCGCCGCGAGCAGCTCCTCCCGCTGGTCCCTGGCGCCCTCGGGGGCGAGGAGGACCAGCTCCCTCGGCAGGGTCTCGGGCCGCCCGACCCGGACCAGGGTGGAGGGGGTCTCCGGCGCCAGGTCGATTCCGCCGATCACGACCAGGTGGTCGTCAGCCCGGACCGGCACCTCGGTGCGGCCGAGCCGCTCGATCGAGCGCCCCAGGGTCTCGGCGGTAACGGTGAACAGGAGCCCGACCAGCAGAACAAGGCCGGCGATCACCTGGAAGAGGCCGATCACCCGATTCGGGGCGCCCTCGTCGTCCTGGAGGCTGGAGGGGTCGAGCAGGTGCTTGACGGAGGACCAAAGCGAATCGCCGAATGTGTCGAACTCGTCGAAGCCGTAGTGCAGAAGGGCCGCCGAGGCGAGGAGCACGATCGCGATCGCCGCGAGAAGCACGGCGAGCCTGCCCCAGTTGCTGCGCAGCAGCCTCGTCAGCATCGCGACTCAGGCTATCCGCAGTGCCGATAGAGGATCCACGACCGATTGCCCCCGACCCGGACGAACCCGCGACCCGGTTTCGCGGTCACGAATCGGGTCGGGTCCTTCGGGTCGAGGATGAAGTTGTGGATCACGAACGGGCTCGCCGGGGCAAGGAAATATCCGCGGCGAGGCCGGGCCTGCTCGCTGGAGCTGACGATCCGCGAGGGGCGGACGTCGAGGTCGAAGGCGAGGCGGGGGACGGCGCGGTGGTTGGGCACGGAGATCGGCAGGCAGAGCGGCTCGAAGGCATCGGAGGTGGCGAGGTCGCCGAGGTCGCGCTCGATCCGGCCCTGGTTGGCGAGATCGGTGTGGACGGTGCTCAGCAGGTCGTACTGGTTCGGCCCCCAGGCGAGGAACATCACGGCGACCAGAACAGCGAATGCCTGCCAGGCGGCGCGCCAGCGGCGGCCGGGCTCGAGCAGGCGCCATCCCAGCAGCCCGGCGGCGACGAACACCGCGAGGATCGCCGCGGCGAGCATCGTGTAGCGGGGGATGATCGCCAGCCCAGCGACCGCCAGCAGGGCGAAGGCGCCGAGCGCCAGTGCGGCCGCGACGATCCCGACCACGGCACGGCGGCGCAGCAGGGCCAGACAGAGGACGATCCCCCCGGCGGCGCCGACCATTCCCGGCCACTGCAGCACCTCGCCGAGCCGCCGGGGCCCGTAGAGGACGAGATCGAGGGCGCCGGTCTGCCGATCGAGGGTGGAGACCGTGTCGCGGGTACCGGTGAACGAGTAGGTCGGGCTGCCGGCCGTGATCAGATCGAACAGCCCCCAGGCCACCGGCGCCGAGGCGGCGAGCGCCGCCAGCCAGGCGAGCTCCGCGGCGCTCCGCTCGCCGCGCGCTCGCAGCCGCAAGCCGGGCGAGCGCTCCAGGGCCAGCGCAAGCCAGGCGAGATAGGCGGCCGAGAACAACCAGGCCTCGGGCCGCAGCAGCCCGGCCGCGGCCAGCCCCGCCAGCACCGGCCAGCCGGCCCGCGGTCGCCTCGTCTCGATCGCCAGGGCGCCGAGGCAGAGAGCGATGTAGGGCAGATCGACATATGCGCGGATGCCGTTGGAGAGGAAGGGCGCCCGGGTGAGGACGATCAGCGCCGCGACCACCCCGATCGCGCGGTCGAACCAGAGGCTGCCGAGCCGGTAGACCAGGTAGCCGATCAGCCCCAACGAGGCATAGGCGATCACCATCGTCACGGTGATTGCTCCCTGCCCCAGCGGGGTGGTCAGGAGGCCGAGCAGGTCGGCGAGGGGGTGGGGGGTGGGGGGCAGAGCTGCGCCGTAATCGAGGCCCATCCCGTGGGCCAGCTCCCGTCCCCAGACCAGCGCGTAGATCGTGTCGTAGTTGGGGAACCCGAGCGGGAAGATCGCCAGCAGCGCCGCCGAAACGCCGGCGATCCAGGCCGCGGGCGCTGACAGCTTGCGGGCGGCCGGAGGCATCGCCGCAAACTACAGAGAGCTGCCGCCACCGCCCGCTCGGGACCCGGGGCGGCGCCCGGGCCGCAGATAGACTGGCCCCCAACTTGCCGATGAGCGAATCGACCTCCCTCTACCGCCGCCACCGCCCCGGCTCCCTCGACGAGGTGGTGGGCCAACAGCATGTGGTCCGCACCCTGCGAAACGCCATCACCCAGGGGAAGGTCCATCATGCCTACCTGTTCGTCGGGTCGCGCGGAACCGGCAAGACCTCGATGGCAAAGATCCTCGCCCGCTCGCTGAACTGCGAGCGAGGCGGGCCGACCACGAGCCCGTGTGGCGAGTGCGACTCCTGCCGGGGTATCGCCGCGGGGCACTCGATGGACGTGATCGAGATGGATGCAGCGTCGAACCGCTCGGTCGACGATGTCCGCGAGCTGCGCGAGCGGGTCGCCTACGCGGCCGCCGCCGGGCGCTGGAAGGTCTACATCATCGACGAGGCCCACATGTTGACCAAGGAGGCGTGGAACGCCTTCCTGAAGACGCTCGAGGAGCCGCCGCCGAACACCGTCTTCGTCCTTGCCACGACCGAGGCCCACAAGGTGATGCCGACGATCGCGGATCGCTGCCAGCGCTTCGACTTCGCCCGTCCCTCCCTGGAGGAGATCGCCGTGGTCCTGCGCCGGGTCGCAGCCAGCGAGCAGATCGAGATCGAGGACGGCGCAGTGGCGATGATCGCCCGCTCGGCTTCGGGAAGCTTCCGCGATGCCCTCGGCACCCTCGACCAGCTCGTCGCCTTCGGGGGGGAGCACTCGGTCGGCCTCGACGCGGTGCTCGAGATGCTCGGCGCCGCCGACGCCGATCTCCTCTTCGAGGCGGTGGACGCGGTCGCGGCCGAGGATCCCAAGGCGGTGCTGGAAACCGTCGCAAGGGTGGCGTCCTCGGGCCGCGACCCGGTCCAGTTCGCCCGCGACCTCCTTGCCCACCTGCGCCAGCTGCTGGTCACCCAGACGATCGGCGAGGTCCCGGAATCCTTCCTGATCACCGCCGCCGACGGGGAGCGCCTGCGCGCGCAGGCCGCCTCGCTCGGCGCCGCGACCCTGGTGCGGACGATCGATCAGCTCGCCGAGGCGCTGGCCGCGGTGCGCGAGGGCGATGATGCCCGGCTCGCGGTCGAGGTCTCGCTGCTGAAGGCGGCAAGCCCGGAGCTCGACGGCCGCGCTGAGGGCCTGGCGCGAAGGGTCGAGAGGCTGGAGCAGCGAGGCGGGGGATCGGAGGGACCGCTCGAACCCGCCAGGCCGGAACCCTCCGAGCCCCGGGCGCAGCCCGAGAAGGACGAGGGGGCCGCGAGCGAGGGGGAGCCCGAGCCGGAGAGCGAGACACCGGGACCGGCCGCCTCCTCCGGGTCGGCGCCCGCCTCGCCCGCCGGCGGCGAGCTCGACCTCGAGAAGCTCAACCGGCTCTGGCCCGCGGTGCTCGACCAGGTGCGCCAGTCCGGCTCGGCGATGCTCTCGGCGCTGTTCGAGGGCACCCGTCCGGTCGCCCTCGACAGCGAGGAGTCCGTGCTGCGGGTCGGATTCCCCTCGACCGCGACCTTCCACAAGCGAAAGGCCGAGGCGGTGGAGCAGCGCGAGCGCTTCGCCGAGGCCCTGGGGTCGATCGTCGGCGCTCATCTGCGGCCGGTCTACGTGCTGCTCGACGGCGAGGCCGGCCCCGAGGGCGCCGAGGAGGCGCTCGACGAGGACGAGCTGCTGGAGCGGCTGAAGAGCGAGTTCGACGCGGAGGAGGTGAGCTGATGGCTCGAGGTGGCGGCCCCGGGGGGATGGACATGGGTGCCCTGATGAAGCAGGCGCAGGAGATGCAGGCCCAGATGCTGAAGGCTCAGGAGCAGCTCGCCGACGAGGTGGTGGAGGCAAGCGCCGGCGGCGGCATGGTCAAGGTGAAGATCAGCGGCGACCTGCAGATGCGGGAGATCACGATCGACCCCGAGGCGGTTGATCCCGGTGAGGTGGAGCTGCTCTCGGAGATGGTTCAGGCCGCAGTCAACGAGGCGATCCGCGCCGCCCAGGAGCTGGCCGCCACGAAGATGGGCCCGATCGCGGGCGGTCTCGGCGGAGCCGGCGGGCTCGGCCTCCCCGGCACTTGAGCGGGTGCCCGGTTGAGTGAGGGCCCGGCCCCGCTAGGCCGCCTGGTCGCCGAGCTGTCCCGCCTGCCGGGGATCGGGCAGCGGACGGCGCAGCGGCTCGCCTTCCACATCCTGCGAGCCGACGACGAGGAGGCCGCCCGCCTCGCCGCCGCGATCCGCGAGGTGAAGGAGAAGGTCGGCCTCTGCGAGGTCTGCTTCAACCTCGCGGAGGGCCCGCGCTGCCGGATCTGCGAGGACGCGACGCGCGACCGCTCGGTGATCTGTGTGGTCGAGGAGCCCGGTGACGTGATCCCGATCGAGCGGACCCACGAGTACCGCGGCCTCTACCACGTCCTCGGAGGCGCCCTCTCGCCGATTGACGGGGTCGACCCGCAGGACCTGCGGATCGCCGAGTTGATCGGGCGGGTCGCGGACTCCGACGAGGTGCGCGAGATCGTCCTCGCGACCAACCCGACCACGACAGGGGAGGCGACCGCCATCCACATCGCCGGGCGGCTCCCCGAAACCCTCGAGGTCACCCGGCTGGCCAGCGGCCTGCCGGTCGGCGCCGACCTCGAGCACGCCGACGAGGTCACCCTGGGCAAGGCCCTCGCCGGGCGCCGGGCGCTGGGCTGAGCCCTCCCGCTGTCCGACCGCTTCGCAAAGGTGCGGGCGGTCGATGAGCGAGAACGGTAACCGCGACGCGGCTGCCCTGCGTGCGCAGCTGGCTCGGATCGAGAGGCTGCGCGAGCAGGTGGCCAAGGCCTGGCTGATAGACGTGATCCTCGCCTCGCCGCTGGCCGCGGTGGAGCGGATGCCGCTCGCCTGGGCGACCAGTGACCTGCCGGAGTTGATCAGCGATCTGCTCGCAGCAGTCGGCGAGGAGGGCGCGCCCCATCTGTCTCCCCAGGGCCTGGAGCGGGCAGCGCGGCTGGCTGAGCTCCAACCCGGCTCTGCCCCCGCTCAGCTGACCCGGGAGATCTCCTCGCTGCAGACGGCGCTCCTCTCGACACTGAGCCAGGAACTGCCGTCCTCCGAGCCACAGCTGTTCGCCCAGGCCGTTCAGCGGCTCTCCTCCCTGTTCGGGCTGATCTCGGGAACCGCGACCGAGGCGCTGTTCGCCCAGGGCGAGCCCGGGCGCGACCCGGTGACCGGACTACAGCGGCCGGCCCAGATGCACCACCGCCTCGGGCAGCTGATCGAGACTCACCGCCGCTACGGGCATCCGTTCGCGATCGTCCTGCTCGACATCGAGGGACCCGGGGCTCGCGGAGAGCCGGAGGATCCCGGGATGGAAACGGTCCTGGCGATCGTCACCGCGGCCCTGCGGGAGAGCGTTCGCCTGGTCGACGAGGCCTACCGCCTCGAGCACGACGAGCTCTGCATTCTCGCCCCGGAGCAAACCACCGCCGAGGGGATGAAGATGGGCCAGCGGCTGGCCCAGATGCTGGAGGAGCTGGAGGCGGCCGGGGGGGTGCGGATCAATGTCTCCGCCGGGGTCGTCTCCTGCCCCGAGCACGGCTCCGACGCCGATCTGCTGCTGCGAGGGGCCGATACCGGGATGTGGCGGGCGCGGGCGACAGGCAAGCCCGCGGCCAGCGGCGGCGTGCAAGATCGCTCACAGTTTCCGTAAAAGCTGCCGATAACCGGCGTAAACCCGCGGCCCCGGTGGGACAATCGGCGCCCGCGAAGAAGGGTTTCGCCCCAGCCCCCCGTGAGATGATCCCCAGATGACCCCAGGAATACGCACAAACGCAGCCGCAGAGGTGCTCGGCGTCAGCCCCAACACCCTGCGCAGCTGGGAGCGTCGTTACGGCTATCCCCAGCCCAGGCGTTCGCCTGGGAACCACCGTCAGTACGAGTTGCTCGAGCTTCAGACCCTGCGCGACGCGCTGGTCGAGACCGGCAACATCTCCTCTGCGATCGAGCTCGCCCTGCAGCGCCAGGAGGCCCCGGCGACGACGGCCGATCTGGCGGGGGCACTCGAGGCCTTCGACGAGGCCGCGGCCGACCGGGCCATGGAGGAGAGCCTGGCGCTGCGCCCGCTGGAGCGCACCGTCGAGGAGCTGCTGCTGCCGACCCTGGACTCGCTCGCCGCCGATTCCGAGAGGGCGGCCGAGCTCGAGTTCGCCAGCCGCTGGGCCACCGGCTGGCTGCTCGGGGCCCGCCGGCTCGCCTCCTCCGCCTCGCGCCCGGCGGGGATCCTGCTGCTTGACTCGAGCCCCGGTCAGGGCGCCGAGGCGGTCCACACCCAGGCCCTCGACCTGGCCCTGCGCCGCGCCGGCTTCCGAGTGCTATTGCTCTCCAGCGAGCTGGCCGACGAACGGCTCGAGCGGGCGGTCGGGGCGCTCGAGCCGACCGCGATCCTCCTCTGCGGTCCCGGATCGAGCCCCGCCGGGGCGGTGAGGGTGCTGCGCCGGGTGCGCGAACTGGGCGTCGACGCGCCGCTCTATGGCTTCCGCGCCGGCCCGCTCAGCGAGGGCGCCGACGGCATCCTCTCGGCCGGCGATACCCCGAGTCAGGTGACCGGGATGCTCAACTCGGACCTGCGCCGGCAAGCTGTCCGCGCGTTTGCCTGAGCGAAGCTTCGCGCTCAGCCGAGCAGCAGCGCCAGCTGGCGGCATTGCGCCAGCAGCCTGCCATCTGCGCTCCACAGCTCCCCGTCCTCATCGAAGAAGCCGTCACGCGCCAGGCCGGAGCGGAAGACGCTCAGGTACCAGTCGCCCGGCTCGCTGCCCGGCGGAGGCAGCGGCGAGCGGAAGTGGATGGTCAGATCGAGGGTCGGCGCCCGGTGGGCGCGGTCTAGGACGATGAATGCCGTGGGGATCCAGGCGTCGAGGATCGCCGCGGCCAGCGGCGGGTCGAGTGCGCGCGGCTCGCGGCTGCGGATCCAGCCCCCGGTGACCGGCTCCTCGGCGCTGCGGAAGGGCGGGGAGCCGATCGCCGGAACCGCCTCGTAGTTGTGGAAGAAGGCAGGCAGGTTCTGCTCCTCTGGGGTGAGGCGGGGAAGCTCCCCCGGCGGGCGGGCCGCGGGCATCTCATACGCCTCGTAGGACGGCCCCTCCCAGGGATCGGAGAAGGCGGCCAGGGCGGTGACCGAGACCTTTCCCTCCTGCTCGAGGCGCGCGGAGAGGAAGCTCGCCGCCCGGCCCTGGCGCTCGACCGTGACGGCGACCTCCGCCGGGCCGGCGGCCGGTGGGCGCAGGTAGTGGACGCTGAGCGAGCGCGGCGGCCGCTGCGGCGCCACCTCGCCGAGTGCGTTGAGCAGGATCGCCGCGATGTAGCCGCCGTTCGGGCCGCGACCCACCCACCAGTTCTCGCGGATGATCGCGCCGAAGCGGTTCTCCGCAAGCGGCTCGACCGCGATGTCCTGGTCGAACGGGTTCAGCACCCGTCCAGCCGCGGCCTCAGCCATCGGCGTCGCCGGGGTTGGCGTAGGTCTCCACCGGGACCTCGTCGGTCTCGCTGGCCCCGATCCGACGAGCCGCCGACTGGCCGACGGTAGAGCCGACCGCGACCCGCTCGAACGCTTCTGCCAGTCCCCAGTCGGGCATGTTCCCGTAGATCGCCTCGCTCTGCCCGGCGCTGACCTTGTAGGTCTCGTGCCAGATGCCGACGTCGCCAGAGGCCCGCACCGCCTGGTTGAAGCGTTTCCAGGCCGGCAGGTGTGCGCTTTCGGGGTCGCGGGCGAAGCGGCCGAGGTGCTCGAAGCTGCGCCAGTACTGGACATAGGCGAAGGAGCTGCCGACGAGGGCGAACTGGGCATGCATCATCCCGATCTCCGGGTTCTTCTCCAGCTCGCGGATCATCTTCGGCATCGCGGTGAACACCGGCCACCACTTGCGGACGCGCAGGGGGCGGTTGATCCTCATCCCGATCAGGAAGACGACGAAGTCGCCATCGGCCCTCGCGGTGAAGCGGCCGGGGTGGATGGTCGCCATCAGTGCGCTCCTTCCGTCGCCGGGCCGCTGCCGGGGCCGGTTTCGGTCTGTTCCGATTCGGAGATCCCGAGCCGCTCGTGCAGGCGCCTCAGCGGGGCCGGTGCCCACCAGTTCCACTCGCCAAGCAGCTCCATCAGCGAAGGCACCAGCAGGGCGCGGATGATCGTCGCGTCGATCAGGACGGCCAGCGCCGTGCCGACTCCGTTCTCCTTGATGAAGACGATCTCGGAGGTGGCGAAGGCGCCGATCGCGATCGCAAACAGCAGAGCGGCGGCGGTGACTATGCGCCCGGTCCGCTCGAGGCCGATCGCCACCGCTTCGGAGTTGGGCGCGCCGCCATCGCGGGCCTCCTTGATCCGAGAGAGCAGGAAGACCGCATAGTCGGTGGAGAGCCCGAAGGCGACCGCGAAGAGGAGGATCGGCATCGTCTGCTCGATCCCGCCGCTGCTTGAATAGCCGAGCAGCCCCTCGAGGCGGCCGTCCTGGAAGATCAGCACCAGCAGGCCGAAGACCGCGCTCAGGTTCAGCACGTTCATCAGCAGCGACTTGATCGGCAGGACGACCGATCCGGTCATCAGGAAGAGGACGATGAGGGTGGCGACGACGACGATCGCCAGGGCCAACGGCAGGTGCGCGGCGAGGCTCGACTGAAGGTCGATGAACTCGGCCGCGGCGCCTCCGACGAGGACGGTGGAGCCCAGGGGAGCCGGAAGGTCGCGAAGCCGCTCGGCGGTGGAATGGGCGCGATCGGAGACGCGCGGGCTATCACCGATCGCCTCAACCACCGAGAGGTCGCGGCTGAGCCTGCGGGGCGGGTTGACCGCGGCGACCCCGGGCACCGAACCCGCCCGCGCCGCCAGCTTCGAGGCGGCACCTGGCCCGCCGCCTTCGACCGCGAGCACGAACGGGGTGTCGTGATATGGCGGGAACTCGGCGCGCACGGCGGCGTCGACCTGGCGGGCACTGGCGCTCTTGGGCAGCACCCGGGTGTCGACGGAGTCGAACTTGATCCCGAGGAAGGGGACCCCGAGGACGATCAGTGCGGTGGCCGTGATGGTCGCGATCGGGACCGGCCTGCGCATGACCAGGCGGGAGAGCCGGTACCAGAAGCCCTCGGTGACGACGGTCGTCTCGCGCTGCGCCCGACGCTGCAGGAAGCGCGGCGAGAGCGAGTTGACCCGGGTTCCGAGCAGTGTGAGCACGGCGGGGAGCACGGTCAGCGAGACGGCCGCCGCGATCAGGGCGACCACCGCGCCGCCGATTCCCATCGAGTAGAGGAAGCGTTGCGGGAAGACGATCAGCGAGGCGATCGCGGTGGCGACGGTGAGCGAGGAGAAGAGGACGGTGCGCCCGGCGGTGGCCAGGGTGCGCCGCATCGCCGCCAGTCCCGGCCCGTCCTTGGCGATCTCCTCGCGGTAGCGGGAGACGATGAACAGGCTGTAGTCGATCGCCAGTCCCAGCCCCAGCCCTGTCGTGAGGTTGAGGGCGAAGACTGAGATCGAGCCGATCTCGGCCGCGATCCGCAGCGCCAGGAAGGTGCCGACGATCGCCAGCGCCCCGACCATCAGCGGCAGCAGCGATGCCACCAGGCTGCGGAAGAAAAGCAGCGAGAGCAGGAAGAGAAGCGGGAAGGCGAGCATCTCCGCCATCCGCAGGTCGCTCTCCACCTGCTTGTTGATCTGCTCCTGGGCAAGCGCCCGCCCGCCGACCGTGACTCCGGGCGAATCTGAGAGGGTGCGGCCGATGGCGACCGCCGCGTCCTGAGCCTCGCGGTCGCCAGTCGCGCGGAGCGCCACCGCCAGGTAGGTGGCGTCGCGGCTGCGGGAGACGAAGGCGCGCGATCCGGTGTCGAGGTAGCCGCTGACCGAGGCCACGTCGCCTCGCTCGGCGAGACGGTGCTGGATCGCCCTCACCCTGGCCGCGAAGGCCGGCTTGGTCACATCGCCGCCGCGGATCAGGACGACGACGCCGGTGCTGCGGTAGCCGGCGTCTTCGAGCAGGGTGTTGGCACGGACGCTCTCGGACGCGGGGTCATCGGCGCCGTAGGGGGCGAGCTTCCCCGCGACGGAGCCGCCAAGGGCCGCGGCGAGCAGGAAGAAGACGATCGCGATCAGCCCGACGCGGCGGGCTTGCCCATCGGCGAGGCGTGCGAGTGCGTCCATCATCGTCTCGTCCCTTCCGGTTCAGAGGCTTCCGAGAGAACCTCCTCCTCCATCTCGCGGCAGGCTTCAGCGACCCAGCCGTGGTAGGCGAGGCCGAAGCGCAGCACCCGCAGCGGGTAGCCGCCCTTCTCCGCCGCCATCGGCTCGATCTGCTCCAGGCGCTCGGCCGTGGCCATGTGCTCGGCCCGCATCGAGCGCAGGTTGCGCGCTGCGACCTCCGGATCAACCGCCCCCGAGAAGAACAGCTTCAGCAGGCCTTCGTCTCGAAGTTCGAAGGTGGTCGGAGGCCTCTCCAACCACGCCTGCAGCTCCTCTCGCCCGGCCGGGGTGATCTCGAAGATCTTCCGCTTGCGTCCGCCTTGGGGGGAGCTGGTTCCCTCGATCAGGCCTGCCCTCTCGAGTCGCTTCAGCTCCGGGTAGATCTGCCCGTAGCTCGCCGCCCAGAAGAAGCGGGTGGTCTGATCGGCGAAGGCCTTGATCTCGTAGCCCGAACGGGGGGCGAGGTTGACCATGCCGAGGATGACGTAGGCGGTTGGGCTGAGATCCACCTAAGTAGATATATCAATTTGATATATCCGCGAGAGTGATACCGGTCACACTTCGCCCGAGCCGTATCCTCAGGCGCTCGATGGAACGCGGGCAGACCGACATCGTGGTGATGAAGTTCGGCGGCACCTCGGTCGCCGGCGCCGAGCAGCTGAAGCGCGCCGCGGGCCGGATCGTCGCCGCGCGCGAGGCGGGCAGCCGGGTGGTCGCGGTGCTCTCGGCCCGCGGCTCGACCACCGATGAGCTGACCGCGATGGCACTGGAGATCTCCGAGCGCCCCGATCCGCGGGAGATGGACATGCTGCTCTCCACCGGGGAGAGGATCTCCTGCGCGCTTTGTGCAATGGCGATCCGCGACATGAACCACGAGGCGATCTCCCTGACCGGCTCGCAGGCGGGGATCGTCACCGACTCCTCCCACACCAAGGCTCGGATCATCGACATCCGCGCCGAGCGGATCAGCGAGGCGCTCGAGCAGGACAGGATCGTCCTCGTCGCCGGGTTCCAGGGAGTCTCGACCGAGAGCCGCGACGTCACCACCCTGGGGCGCGGCGGCTCGGACACCACGGCGACGGCGCTGGCCGCTGCGCTCGGGGCGCGGGAGTGTCAGATCTACAGCGATGTGCAGGGGGTGTTCAGCGCCGACCCGAGGATCGTGCCCGGGGCCCGAAAGCTGCCGATGGTCTCCTACGAGGAGATGCTGGAGATGTCGGCCTCGGGTGCGAAGGTGCTGCAGTTGCGGTCGGTCGAGTACGCCCGGAACCATGCAGTCCGCATCCACTGCCGCAGCAGCTTCGAGGACGGCCCCGGTACCCTCGTCCTCCCCGAGGAGGAGACGATGGAGAGACCGCTGGTGACAGCCGTGACCCACTCGGACGCCGAGGCGCGCGTAACGCTCTGCGGGGTTCGCGACGAGCCCGGGGTCGCGGGCCGGATCTTCGGCGCCCTCGCCGATGCCAACGTCAACGTCGACATGATCATCCAGAACGAGCCGGTCTCCGAGGAGGCGCTCGCCGACCTCTCCTTCACCCTCGAGCGCAGCGATCTGGAGACCGCGCTGGAGACGATCGAGGGCCTCGGCGGGGTGAGCTCGGGGATCGAGCGGGACGACCGGATCGGCAAGGTCTCGATCGTCGGCGCCGGAATGCGCAGCCATCCCGGGGTCGCCGCCAAGGTCTTCCAGACACTGGGCCGATCAGAGATCAACATCGAGATGATCTCCACCTCCCCGATCAAGATCTCCTGTGTGATCGATGCCGAACGCGTGCCCGACGCCGTGCGGGCGCTGCACGAGGCGTTCGAGTTGGGCGCCGATGCGGTCCGTGAGGAGGACCCGACCGGCAGCCAGCACCGGCCCACGGTCACCTCCTAGCGACTAGCTGACGCTTGGCCGCTCCGGTTTCGGGTCTCCCCAACCCGGTGACCAGGGCGTCAGCGGCCGCTCCTGCAGCTCGCCGTCGATCTCCGTGTCGACCCGCTCGTCGAAGAAGCAGAGGAATCCGCCGATCGACTCGACCTCGTGGCGCGGATCCGGATAGGTCCAGACCAGGTCCCGCTCTTCGTGGTCGCGGATCCTGGCGCTGAAGTAGGAGGCAAACCCCTTGTAGGCGCAACCGGTGCGGTGATCGCTGCGCGCCAAGAGCTCTTCCCTGACGTCCGCGCGGGGGATGTACCAGCGGGGCGGGAGACCGGTCTCGAAGAGAACCGTCGCGCGGTTTGTCTCCGCCAGGGGCTCACCGTCGAGACTGATCCGAAGCTGCCGGGAGGTCGGCATCACGTCGATCCGGTGGTAGGGGTCGCGAAGGTGGACGATCAGCTCCTCGTCCTCCTCATACCAGTGGTCGAGCGCGTTCCAATCGAAGGCGATCAACCCCGCCATCACCTCCGCGCCGGGCGGTGGCTCCTCGAAGCTCCACGCGGCCTTCTCGGCGATCGTCTCGCCTGCCTGCAGGTCGAACCACCGCGCCTCACCGAGGATCGCGGACCCGGTGCGGTGCTCGGACTCGTTGAGGAGGTCAGTGCGCACCTGCTCACGCCGGAAGAAGTAGATCGGCAGCCTGCCCTGCTCGTAGACCACCCGCGCGTCGCGGCTGTCGATCACGATCTCCTCCGCGAGGACGCCCCTGATCCAGCGCGGCGAGGGCTCGACGTAGAGCAGCCGCTCGCGCTCGGGGATCTCGATGTTGAAGCTGCCGGCCGGGTTGTGCCCGAACGGGCCGGTTCCCACGGTTAGCGTCATCGATCCCTCCAGTCATACTGATCCGACGATGTCCACCAATGGATACAGGGTCGGGGTACTCGGCTCGACCGGAGCGGTCGGCTCGACCATTCTCGAGGTGCTCGCCGAACGCGGCTTCCCGGCCGGCGAGGTGATCCCGTTCGCCTCGGCGCGATCCGCCGGCAAGCAGATCGAGTGGAACGGTCAGCTGCTCGAGTGCCGCCCGCTGAGCGAGGAGGGGATAGCCGGCCTCGATCTGGTGCTCTCCTCGGCAGGAGGCGCGGTCAGCGCCGAGTGGGCGCCGCGGCTGGTCGAGGCCGGGGCGGTGGTCGTCGACAACACCAGCTACTGGCGGATGCACGATGACGTTCCCCTGGTGGTCGCCGAGGTCAACCCCGAGGCGCTCGATGGCCACAAGGGGATCGTCGCCAACCCGAACTGCACCGCGATGCAGGCGCTGGTGGCGCTCGCCCCGATCCACCGCGCCGCCGGCCTCGAACGGCTGATCCTTTCCAGCTACCAGTCCGTCTCCGGGACCGGGCGACGGGCGATCGAGGAGCTGCGCACCCAGACGGCGGACATTCTCTCCGGGCGCACGCCGAAGGCCGAGGTCTACCCCCATCAGATCGCCTTCAACGTGCTGCCGCAGGTGGAGACCTTTTCTGACGGGGACGACTACACCACCGAGGAACGCAAGGTGATGGCGGAGACCCGCAAGATCCTCGGGCTCGGCGACGAGGTGGGGATCTCCGCCACCTGCGTCCGGGTGCCGGTGATCGGCGCCCACTCGGAGTCGCTCAACGTGCAGACCCGAGAGGACCTCCCCCCCGATGAGTGCCGGGAGCTGCTGCGCGCTGCGCCTGGAGTCGTCGTGGTCGACGACCCGGCCGAGGGCCGCTACCCGATGGCGATCGACGCCACCGGCCGCGACGAGGTCCTGGTGGGGCGGATCCGCCGCGATCCCGGCCAGGAGTGCTGCCTCAACCTCTGGGTGGTGGGCGACAACCTCCGCAAGGGTGCGGCGACCAACGCCGTCCAGGTCGCGGAGCTTCTCGCCGAACGCGGCCTGCTCGAAGCCGACCGCAGCAGCTAGGCCCAGGGGAACCGAATGGAGATCGGCTTCGGCGACGCGATGCTGGTCTTCGGCGGCCTCCTCGCTGTGGCTGCCGCGCTGTCGGGGCTGATGCGTGGGACCGTTCTGTCGATCTCGGTGCTCTCGGTCGCGCTTGGGATCGTCATGGCCGAGGCGGGTGTGGTCACCGTTGACGCCAAGGATGACGCGATCGTCCACCTGGTCGAGGTGGCGCTGATCCTCACCCTGTTCTCAGACGGGATGCTGGTCGAGCGGGAGCTGCTGGCCCGCCACTGGTCCCCGGTCGCGCGCGCGATCGTGATCGCGATGCCGATCACTCTGGTCCTGCTGGCCCTCGCCGCGAAGGCCCTGTTCCCCTCGATCAACTGGGCCGAGGCGTTCCTGCTGGCAGCGGTGCTGACTCCAACAGACCCGGTCGTCACCTCCTCGGTCGTCACCTCCACCGATGTGCCCTCCGGCGTCCGCCACACGCTCAACCTCGAATCTGGGCTGAACGACGGACTGGCGCTGCCCTTCGTCCTTTTCTTCCTCGTTCTCGCCTCGCCTGGGGGTGATGCCGCCACCCAGGGCGTCCAACTGCTCGGGGAGGCTGCCTTCGGCGCCCTGGTTGGGGTCGCGGTGGGAATGGTCGGGGGACGCCTTCACCGCCATCTCCCGGGTGGGGGACTGACCTCGCGCTACGAGGGCATCTACGCGATCGGCTTCGCCCTCCTCGCTTTCGGCCTCGCCGACGTGACGATCGGCAACGGACTGATCGCCGCCTTCGTAGCCGGGATCGCGCTCGGCGCGGCCGAGCGCGAAGTGCCGGAGGCGTTCGTCGAGTTCTCAGAGAACGTCAGCGCCATCTTCCAGGTGATCACCTTCTTCGCCTTCGGGGCGCTGATCGTCGCCACCGGCTACGAGCGCGACATCTGGGTACTGGCGCTGTTCATCGTCGCGGCTCTGCTGATCGCCCGCCCGGCGGCTGTGATGCTCTCCTTCCTGCGCGAGCGGATGCCGGCGCCGATGAAGCTGTTCATCGCCTGGTTCGGGCCCAAGGGGGTTGCCTCGATGCTCTTTGCCCTCTTGGTGCTCAACTCCGACGCCGGATCGCGGGAGCTGATCTTCGACGTCGCCGCCTTCACGATCCTCGCCTCGATCATCGCCCACGGGCTTACCGACACCGTAGGGGCCGGCTGGATCCGTCGCCGACTCGCGTCCGGAGGGACACCCTCGCCGGAGGAGGAGGACGCTACCGACTAGCCGCTGATTTCCTCGATCGAGCGCTGGGCGCCGTGGGCTGATCGAGTCCGACGTGCTCGTAGAGATGGCCGATGGCGCGCTCGATCGCGGAGATCCGCTCATAGAGCTCGCGGGGGACGGTCACGCCGGCGCGCCGGCCGCGACGCGCTCCTCGACCCAGCCGGTCGAGGCGATGTGGCGCTCCATGCCCAGCTCGCGAGGGTCGGCGCCCAGCGCCAGCCCCACCAGCTGCGGGAGATGAAGGACGGCGAGGCCGAGGTCGCGGTTGACGATCTTCGCCGCCTCCGGCTGCTGCATGTCGAGGTTGAGGTGGCACAGCGGGCAGGGGGTGACGAGGCAGTCGGCGCCGGCGTCGAGGGCGTCGCCGACGTGCGTCCCCGCCTGGCGCAGCGAGGTCTCCTTGTTCATAGTTATCACCGGGAAGCCGCAGCACTTGCGGGCGCCGTCGTAGGCGACCACCTCGCCGCCCAGGGTGGCGATCACCTTCTCCAGGTAGATGTCGCGATCAGGGTGCTCGTCGTAGCCGAGCCGCGGCTTCGGGCGCACCACGTAGCAGCCGTAGAAGGGACCGATTCGCAGCCCGGAGAGCGGCCGCTTCACTTGCTGGGCGAGACGGTCGAGCCCGTAGTCCTCGACCAGCAGCCAGAGGAAGTTCTTGTTCGTGAACCCGTCCCTGTCCTTGACGTACTCGAGGCCCTGGCCCGAGAGGGCCTCGTTGATATGGGCCCGGTAGGAGGAATCGGCGTCGAGGCGCTGCTGGCACTCCGATTGGGCGCCCTGACAGGTCGAGCAGATGTTCATCATCGATAGTCCGGTCTGCTGGGCGAGTGCGAAGGTGCGGGCGTTGAGGGTGTCGGCGAGCTCCTGGTTGTGCTCGGCGATCACCCCGGCGCCGCAGCAGTTGGCCCGATCGAGGGTGACCAGCTCGATTCCCAGCCGCTCCGCGACCAGCGCCATCGAGCCGTGGAGTTCGGTGGTGAAGCCCCTCGAGACGCAGCCGGGCCAGTACGCGACCTTGATCTTCTCGCTCACTCGCTCTCGCTTTCCGCGGCGGCCGCCGACTCCGCGGCCAGCCCCTCGTCCGTGGGCTCGTCGGGCTCGGGCTCGATCTCCTCCTCGCCCCTGATGTAGAGGTTGAACTCCTCGCGGTGCTCCTCGGCGCGGGTATAGATCGCCTTGACCTCGTCCTGGGCGCCCTCCGGCAGCTTCGGATGGACCCCGGGGATCAGCTTCGGGAGCGAGCGCATCTTGCCGGTCCGGATACCGCGGATCGCCGTCGGGATCGAGCCGATCATCCCCTTTATCGCCCCACCCGTCGGCATCAGCTTGCCCTTGACGCCGGGCGCGTAGGACTCCTGGAGCAGCAGCGACTCGTCGAGCGTCCCCTTCTTTTCGATGATCTTCACGAAGGCGGCCTCGTGGTTGTGGCCGTGGTTCTGGTCACTGATCCCGTGCTCGCCGGCACGGCGGCGGAGGCGCATGATCTGGTCCATCGGCGCAACGCCCTTCGGGCAGGCATCGATGCAGGAGAAGCAGTGGGTGCAGTCATAGATCCCGTGGGGATCCTGGGCGAGGTCGTAGAGGCGCTCCTCGGTGTCGGCGTCGCGGGGGTCGCCGACGAACCTGTAGGCCTTGGCCAGCGCCGCCGGGCCGATGAAGTCCGGATCGGCCTCCATCGAGAGGCAGGAGGAAACGCAGGCGCCGCACTGGATGCAGGCCATCGACTGGGTGATGTCGATCATCGAGTTCGGCTCGACCACGTACTCGCGCTCCGGCGGATCGCCGGCCGGCAGCAGCCAGGGAGTGACCCGGCGGATCTTCGTCCAGTGGGTCGACTCCATGTCGGTGATCAAATCCTTGATCACCGGCATGTTCCCCATCGGCTCGACCAGAATAGGCGCGGCTTCCTCCGCTCCCGGCCGATCGCGCACCGAATCACTGGAAGCCTCGCGATCGGCCTCCCGCGTCCGGGAGCCGCTTGGTGTCGCCTGGTCCGCTCCGTTGGCGCCGGCGGCCACCATCTTGTCGGCATGCTGCTGGGCGTCGCCGATCTGGGTCTTGCAGGCGAGGCCGGACTGGCCGTTGATCTTCATCCCGCAGGATCCGCAGATCGCCGCCCGGCAGGAGCAGCGCACCGATAGCGAGCCGTCGTCTCGGTCCTTGGCCTGGAGGATCCCGTCCAGGACGCTAAGCGTCGGGTCGAGCTCCACCTCAAAGGACTCCCAGTAGGCCCCCTTGCCCGACTCGGGCAGGTAGCGGCGCACCTTCAGCTCATAGGAAGCCATCTATCAGTAGGTCCTTTCCTGGGGCTGCCATTGGGTGATCGTCACCTCGGAGAAGCTGATCTCGGGACCGGCGCCGTTGACCGAGATGTCGATGTGCTTGAGCCACTCGTCATCGTTGCGCTCGGGGAAATCCGTCCGGTACTGGGCTCCGCGGCTCTCCTTCCGCTCGATCGCCGCCACGCAGCAGCACTCGGCGTTTTCGAGCATGTAACCGAGCTCGATCGCCCCCAGCACGTCCTGGTTGAAGACTGTCCCGCGGTCGTCGACGTAGGCGCTCGCCGCCTCCTCCTTGAGGCGGCGGACCGTCTCCAGCGCGGTCTGGATCCCCGCCTCGTCACGGAAGACGGCGACGTGCTTGTCCATCGTCGTGCCGAGATCGAGCTTGATCTCCGAGACGCGCCGGCCTGAGCCCTTCTCGCGGGCGACGATCTCCTCTATCGCGGCGCTCTCATCGGCGAGCACGCTGGGCGAGACGCGGGCGAGCGGGGTCGCCTTCGCCCGCGTCGCGGCGTCGCGGCCCGATGCCTTGCCGAAGATCAGCGTGTCGAGCAGGGAATTGGCGCCGAGCCGGTTTCCGCCGTGCACCGAGACGCAGGCCGTCTCGCCGGCGGCGTAGAGGCCGGGGATGTTGGTGCGGCCCCGCACGTCGGTCTTCACCCCGCCCATCGTGTAGTGGTTTCCAGGCTTGATGTGGATCGGCTCCCGGGTGATGTCGACTCCGGCGAAATCGCGGCCGACGAGGACGATCTCCCGCAGCGCCTCGTGGATCCGCTTGCGGGGGACGACCGTGATGTCAAGCGCCACGGTGCCGTCGGGGAACCCACGCCCCTCGCTGATCTCGGTCTGCTCGGCGCGTGAGACCACGTCGCGGGAGGCGAGCTCCATCTTGTTCGGTGCGTAGCGCTCCATGAAGCGCTCGCCCTCTGCATTGAGCAGGTGGGCGCCCTCGCCGCGGGCGCCCTCGGTGATCAGGAAGCCCTTTCCGGCGAGGGTAGTCGGGTGGTACTGGATCATCTCCATGTCCATCAGCTTCGCCCCGGCCCGGTAGGCCATCGCGATCCCGTCGCCGGTGCAGATCAGGGCGTTGGTGGTCGGCTTCCAGGCCTGTCCGTTGCCGCCGCAGGCAAGAATCACCGACTTCGCCCGGAACAGCTCCATCGAGCCGTCGGCGATGTTGCGGGTGACGACGCCGCAACACTCCCCGTCCTGATCGATCGCCAGCGCGGTGCTGAACCATTCCTCGTAGCGGGCCACAGATTCGGAGTGCTTCATCAGTTGCTCGTAGAGGACGTGCATGATCGCCTGGCCGGTGATGTCGGCGACGTAGTAGGTGCGGGCGGCCGAGGCGCCGCCGAAGGCCCGGGTGCCAAGCATCCCCTCGGCGTTGCGGTGAAAGGTCACCCCGAGGTGCTCGAGGTGGAGGATCTCGTCCGGTGCCTCGCGGCACATGATCTCGACTGCATCCTGGTCGGAGAGGTAGTCGGAGCCCTTGATCGTGTCGAAGGCGTGGGACTCCCAGGAGTCCTCGGGGTTGAGCGCCGCGTTGATCCCGCCCTGCGCGGCGTTGGAGTGCGAGCGCACCGGATGGACCTTGCTGATGATCCCGACCGAGACGCCGTCCTCGGCGGCGGCGAGGGCCGCCCGCTGTCCGGCTAGGCCGGCTCCGATGACCAGGACGTCGTGGGTGGGCACGCATCCGATCCTATAGACAGCGCGGGCCTGGCCCGGACCTCACATATCGAGCCGCTGGCTACCTCCCCCCGGGGCCCGGAGCCAGGTCGCGCCGCAGCCCCGCGACCTCGCCGTCCTCACGCAGCCTCGAAAAGGCATCATCCTCGAGCACCCATTCGGCGACCGCCGGGCTCCGCCGCCGGACCTCCTCAACCAGGGCCAGCGCCTCCGCACGCCGGCCCGAGGCAGATCCAGCTCCGCTAGGCGGAGGCGGATCCCGGAGCTCACGGGATGGGCGGCGAGGCCCTCCTCGAGGACCTCGCGGGCCGCCTCAGGGTCGCTCTCGATCGACGGCCCGGCGCGGAACGTCCACTCCCAGGCCGATGATTCGAACACCGCTGGCCCGCCGAAGCTGAGAACCGTGGTGGCGGCGTCGCGCGCCACCGTGACGATGGGAGGCGGGGTCGTAGAGCTCCTGATGGGCGGCATCGGGGTTCTCGGTATGGGGCTCGACCACATCGTCGCCGGGATCTGCCGCCGTGTGGGCGTTGCAGCCGAAGGCCCTCACCCCGAAGTGGGCGCGGACGGGGCGCCAGACGAGTGTCCCGGGGCCGGGGATCGACTCGAGATCGTCGAGGTGGGCGACCCGGTGGGAGGGTGCCAAGTCGGTCACCCTCCGCCCGTGCCGGGCGAGTCGCGAAGCGCCCTGCCAACCTGCTCGGCGGTGATGATTCCCGACAGTCGCCCGTTCGAGTCGATCGCCATCAGCGCGCCGAACCGCCTCAGGCTCTGGTTGCCGAGCAGGGAGTCGAGGGGAGCGTCCTCGCTGACGTGCAGGGTGCCGCGGTCGAACTCGAGCAGGTCGGCGACGGTCGAGGTCGAGCGACTCACCTCGGGAACCTCGTCGGCACGGTCGCGCTCGAGCAGGCCCCGGAAGCGGCGCCCGGCGTCGACCACGGGGAACCATGGCCAGCGGTAGCGCAGGAAGTACTCGTCCAGGGCCCTGGCCACGCTCAGCTCCTCGGGGATAGCCACCGGCTCGCGGTCCATCACGTCGGAGACGCGCATTCCCTCGATCCTGCTGGTGATCGCCGTCTGCATGTTGGCTGCCCTGGCGGAGCCGTTGATGACCATCCCGATCAGTGCCAGCCAGACGCCGCTGAAGACCTTGCCGGTGAAGACGAGGAAGATCCCGGCGCCGATGAACAGATAGGCGAAGACCTGCCCCAGGGTGGCTGCGAAGCGGGTCGCCGAGGCGCGGTCGCCGGTGCGCCACCAAGCTATTGCCCGGGCGATCCGGCCGCCGTCCATGGGGAAGGCGGGGAGCAGGTTGAAGACGAGGACGAGGAGGTTGATCGAGGCCAGCCAGGCGACCATCGCCAGCAGCCCGGAGGTGTCTGCGGTCCCTTCGACCAGCATCGCGTCCCTGAAGTTGCCGGCTCCGGCGGCGAGGACTCCTATGGCCGAGAGGGCCACGGCGATCGCCAGGGTGACGAGCGGACCGCCGATCGCGACCTTGAACTCGGCCGAGGGGCTCTCGGACTCCCGCTCCATCCGGGCCACCCCCCCGAAGATCCACAACTGGATGCTCGAGATCCCGATCCCCTCGCGGCGGGCGAAGTAGGCGTGGCCGAGCTCGTGCAGAAGGATCGAGCCGAAGAACCCCATCGCGCTGGCCACCGCAAGCGCGTATGCCTCGGTGGACGAGCTGGATTGGCCCAGCACGTCACCGTAGAAGCGCGAGAGCCAGACGATCACCAGGAAGAGGACGATGAACCAGGACCAGTCGACCCCGATGCGGATCCCGCGGACGTGAAACAGGGTTATCGAGCCGCCGCCAAGCACGCATCAATGGTAGGCGCCGGCCCCCCGAACCCTGCCGAACGCAACTCTAGGGGCGCTATGGGCACCAAACATGCAGTTCGGCCTGCGGTTGGGCTCAGAGCTGCGGGCGGTGGCGCTCGATGATCCGGGTGAAGTCGACTCCGGCGGGCAGGGTGCCGAAGGCCCTGCCCCAATCACCGGCGAGGCGCGAGGCGCAGAAGGCATCGGCGACGGCCTCGTCGCCGTAGCGGACCAGCAGCGATCCCTGCAGAGCCAACGCCATTCGCTCGACCACCCGGCGGGCCCGGGGCTCCAGGGTCTCGGGGTCGGATCCGATCTCCTCGCGTAGCGACTCGCCGTAGGCGGCGAGTCGCGGCTCCGCCGCTGCCCCCTCTGCGACCTCGGCGAAAAAGGCGTCGACTGCGGGCGGGCTCTTGACCATTGCCCGCATCACGTCGAGGCACTGGACGTTGCCCGAGCCCTCCCAGATCGAGGAGAGCGGGCTCTCGCGGAACAGCCGCGGCATCCCCGACTCCTCGACGTAGCCGTTGCCGCCGAGGCATTCGAGGCTCTCGACCGCGTGCGAGGGGGCGCGCTTGCAGATCCAGTACTTCAGCACCGCGTTTGCCAGCCGCCTGAAGTTGGCAGCCCCCTCGTCACCGGCGGCCACCTCATCGTAGGTCCGGGCCAGCCGCATCGAGGAGACGGTCGCCGCCTCCGACTCGACGCAGAGGTCTGCGAGGACGTTCTGCATCAGCGGCTGGTCGATCAGCAGCTTGCCGAAGGCGGCGCGGTGGGCCGCGTGATGGGTCGCCTGGGCAACTCCCGCCCGCATTCCGGCGGTCGAACCGACCGCGCAGTCGAGGCGGGTGTGGTTGACCATCTCGATGATCGTCGGCACCCCGCGCCCCTCTTCGCCGACCATCCGCGCCGAGGCGCCGCGGAACTCGACCTCGCTGGAAGCGTTGGATCGGTTGCCGAGCTTGTCCTTGAGCCGCTGGATCTCGAACCGGTTGAGCTCGCCGTCCGGGGTCCAGCGCGGCATCAGGAAGCAGGAGATGCCCGACTCGGTCTGCGCCAGGGTGAGGAAGACGTCGCACATCGGCGCCGAGCAGAACCACTTGTGGCCGGTGATCTCGTACTCGGCGCCCGGACCGCCCCCGTTGAGCGGCGTCGCCGCAGTGGTGTTGGCGCGCACGTCGGAGCCGCCCTGCTTCTCGGTCATCGCCATCCCGCAGAGTGCGCCGCTCTTCTCCGGCGCCGGTCCGAAGCGCTGGTCGTAGGAGAGCGAGAGCAGCCGCTCCTCCCACTCCTCGGCGAGCTCCGGCTGGGCGCGCAATGCCGGGATCGCCGAGTAGGTCATGGAGATCGGGCAGCCGACCCCACCTTCGGCCTGGGCGAGCTGCATGAACAGCGCCGCCCGGGCGACATGGGCGCCGGGCCCGGGCTTCCGCCAGGGCAGCGCATGAAGGCCGTGGGAGACCCCGATCGACATCAGCTCGTGCCAGGAGCTGTCGAAGACGACCTCGTCGATGCGATGGCCGAAGCGGTCGTGGGTGCGCAGCTCGGGGCGCTTCTGGTTGGCCTCGACCCCGAGGTGGATCACCCTGGCCGAGCCGCACAGCCCGCCCAGGTCCCGAGCCCGGTCCCTTGCCCACCCTCCGCCCTCGCGCTGGAGCGCTTCCGCCAAGGGGCGATCCTGCTCGAAGCTGTTGAAATCCTCGAGCGGCGGTGCCTGGTTGGCGACCGCGTGGGTCGCCCGGGAGCGGCGGTCCTCGATCGTGGCCACGGGGAAATCCTACGCCCTGCCCCGGGAGGCGCGGTTATGATCGGGAAGATGGCGGATCTCGCCGAGAACCTAGCCGGAGTCCCCCTCTTCGCAGGCCTCGGCAAGAAGGACCTGAAGCGGCTCGCCGGGCAGATGAGCGAGCGAACCTTCTCCGAGGGCGAGGCGATCGCCACCGAGGGGCAGGCGGGTGTGGGCTTCTTCCTGATCGAGGACGGCAGCGCCCAGGTCAGCATGGACGGCGAGGCGATCCGCACCCTCGGTCCCGGCGACCATTTCGGCGAGATCGCCCTGATCGACGAGGGCCCCCGTTTCGCGACGGTGGTCGCAGCCACCGATCTCCGCTGCCGGGGAATGAGCTCTTGGGAGTTCCGCCCGCTGGTGCAGAAGCACCCCGAGTTCGCCTGGCCTCTGTTGCAGGCGCTGACCAGCTACCTGCGCGAGGCCGGGGCGCGCCGGCACGCCTAGTCCGCCGGCTCGACCGCTCCCAGGCGCTCGAACACCGCACCCGCCCGCTGGCGCGCCGCGCCGCCGATCAGCCAGCCGGGCGGCCTGGTGGGGCACTCGATCTGCTCGAAGATTTGGAGCGCGGCAGACAGCATCTCGGTGTCGTTCCCATAATTGCCCTCGGCCCGGCGCAGCAATGCCTCCGCGTAGCGATTCTCGCCGACGAACTCCCGGGCCAGGGCGATCGCCTCTTCGCTGTCGGCCCGCCCGGCTCGGGCAAAGGTCTCGGCTCGGGCAGCGTGATAGACGGTCCGCCACCAGAAGCTCTCGATGGCGATCTCCATGACTCGGTTGGCGGCTGCGGAGAAGCGACCGTTGTGGAGATCGACGTCCGCCCGCCACAGCGCTATACCGTGAACCTGCCCCGAGATGTCGGGGGCGACCTGCTCGCCGAACACGAACCACTCCTCGGCGGCCGCCTCGTCGCCTCGGTAACCGTGGATGGCTCCGACCGAGGCAAGCGCCGCGGCCATCGCAGCCAGCGGCGGTCCCGCTCCCAGGCCGAGTAGGCGATCCCCCTGCCCAGGTCAAGCCTCTTCGCGTCGGCGGCGAATTCCGCGGCCTTGCGGAACGCTCCGGTCTGCAGAAGCGACTCGACCATCATGTGCAGGGCGTCGCTCCTCTCGACGTCGAGCGTCGGGGAGGCGGGGTTGGTTTCGATCAGCTCCAGCCGCTCCTGGCCCAGCTCGACCGCCCTGCTGTGCTGGCCGCAGTTCCATGCCGGCACCTGGGCGGCGTCCAGGGCGCCGAAGATCACTGTCGGGTCGCCGATCTCCCGGGCCATCGCCAGTCCCTCGCGGGCCGGATCGGCCATCTCCTCCTCGTGGCCATGCGCCCAGGCGATCCAGGCGTCGTTGAGGCGCAGCCGGGTCAGCGTCACCCCGTCCTCGGGATCCGCCATCCCGCGGGCCCGGGCCTGGAGGGATCGGGACTCCTCCACCCTGCCGCTGATCCCCCCATCCTGGTCGCGACCTCCACCAGTCGCGCATAGGCGGACGCCGCCCCCGCCTCGTCGCCGGTCTCCTCGCAGATGCTCGCCGGACCTTAGCCCGGGGTGCCGCCAAGCTGCCCGAAAGCTCCGAAATGCGGCGCCGACGTCGGTCTCGGAAGCGACCGCCGATCATCTAGGGTCCTGACTCCCAGATGGCCAAGGTCGAAGTCAAGAACCCGATCGTCGAGCTCGACGGCGATGAGATGACCCGGATCCTCTGGTCCTTCATCAAGGAGAAGCTGATCCTGCCCCACGTCGAGGTCGAGCTGCTCTATTTCGACCTCGGGATCGAGAGCCGCGAGGCGAGCCGCGATCAGATCACCGTCGACGCGGCCAATGCGATCAAGGAGCACGGGGTCGGCGTCAAGTGCGCGACGATCACCCCCGACGAGGCCAGGGTGAAGGAGTTCGGGCTGAGTGAGATGTACCGCTCGCCGAACGGGACGATTCGCAACATCCTCGGCGGCGTGATCTTCCGGGAGCCGATCGTGATCTCCAACATCCCGCGACTGGTGCCCGGCTGGACGAAGCCGATCGTGATCGGCCGTCATGCATTCGGCGATCAGTACCGGGCCGAGGACATGGTCGTGCCCGGGGAGGGAACCCTGACCCTGACCTACACACCCAGGAACGGCGACGCGCCGGTCGAGCTCGACGTCTACGACTTCCCCTCGGGCGGGGTGGCGATGGCGATGTACAACCTCGACGACTCGATCCGGGACTTCGCCCGCGCCTCGATGCGCTACGGGCTCGATCGGGGCTTCCCCGTCTACCTATCCACCAAGAACACGATCCTGAAGCGCTACGACGGACGCTTCAAGGACCTCTTCGCCGAGGTCTACGAGAGCGAGTTCCGCGCCGACTTCGAGGCGGCAGGCCTCACCTACGAGCACCGGTTGATCGACGACATGGTCGCGGCGGCGCTGAAGTGGGAGGGGGGCTACGTCTGGGCCTGCAAGAACTACGACGGCGACGTCCAGTCCGACACGGTGGCCCAGGGTTTTGGCTCTCTGGGGCTGATGACCAGTGTGCTGATGACCCCCGATGGCAAGACAGTCGAGGCCGAGGCGGCGCACGGCACGGTGACTCGCCACTTCCGCGAGCACCAGAAGGGCAACCCCACCTCGACCAACCCGATCGCCTCGATCTTCGCCTGGACCCGAGCGCTTGCGGCGCGCGGGCGGATGGACTCGACCCCCGAGGTATCGCGGTTCGCCGAGACGCTGGAGCAAGTCTGCGTGGAGACGGTCGAGGCCGGCAAGATGACCAAGGACCTTGCCCTCCTGGTCGGGCCCGAGCAGGGATTCCAGACCACCGAGGAGTTCCTCGGCTCGATCGACGAGAACCTGCAGCGGGCGATGGCGTAGCGTCCGCTCTCCAACCCCACCGATCTCAGGAGAACGAACCAGTGAGCACACCAGTAAACGTCACCGTAACCGGAGCCGCCGGCCAGATCGGCTACGCGATCCTCTTCCGGATCGCGAGCGGGCAGATGCTGGGGCCGGAGACGCGGGTGGAGCTGACCCTGCTGGAGATCCCCGATGCGGTGAAGGTCGCCGAGGGCACGGCGATGGAGCTCGACGACTGCGCCTTCCCCCTGCTCAGCAAGATCGAGATATCCGACGACCCGATGGCTGCGTTCGACGGTGTCAACATCGGCCTCCTGGTCGGGGCCCGCCCCCGCGGGCCGGGGATGGAGCGCTCCGACCTGCTGGAGGCCAACGGCGGGATCTTCAAGCCGCAAGGGGAGGCGATCAACGCCGGGGCTGCCGAAGACGTCCGAGTCCTGGTCGTCGGCAATCCGGCCAACACCAACGCCCTGATCGCTAGGTCACACGCACCCGACGTTCCCCCGGAGCGCTTCACCGCGATGATGCGCCTCGACCACAACCGCGCCATCGCCCAGCTCGCCAACAAGCTCAGCGAGCCTGTCTCGACCGTCACCAACATGACCATCTGGGGCAACCACTCGCCCACCCAGTATCCAGACCTCACCCACGCCAGGGTGAAGGGGGGAAGCGCCTGGGACGCGGTCGACGACGAGGCATGGATCGCAGACTCCTACATCCCCAGGGTGGCAAAGCGCGGTGCCGAGATCATCGACGCGCGGGGTGCCTCAAGCGCAGCTTCGGCCGCCAACGCGGCAATCGATCACGTCCGCGACTGGGTGACCGGCACGCCGGGGGACGACTGGGTCTCGATGGCGGTGGCCTCGGACGGCTCCTACGGGGTCGACCAAGGCCTGATCTGCGGCTTCCCCTGCAAATGCCGGGACGGCGAGCACTCGATCGTCGAGGGATTGGAGATCGACGACTTCTCGCGCCAGCGGATCGACGCCAGCGTCGCCGAGCTCCGCGACGAGCGCGAGACGGTCAGCGGACTCGGCCTGGTCTAGCCGGCCCCTGCCCCTGAGGGCTCAGCTGGTCGAGTAGTACTTGCGCCCGTCCTTCCGAACCCGCTTCTCCTTCTGTAGGTCGCCGAGCACACGGTAGAGGTAGTTCGGCTTGATCTTCATCTGCTTCGCCACCTCCGAAGCGGTGACGCCCGGGTTCTCGGAGATCAGCTTCACCGCCTGGTCTGCACGGGTGTTGCGCCGGCGCCGGCGGCGCCGCGGGGTGCCAGCCCGTCCGGCCGACTTGCGCGGCCGCCCCGGTCCCCGCCGCTCGGCGGTGCCCTCCCTGAGGTGGGTGATGGCGCGCTCGACCCGGCGGACCTCATCTCTGAGCTGGGCGAGGCGCTCCTCCAGGAGTTTGCGAGCATCATCCAGCACGTTGCTATTGGCGGCCATCGAGGCTGCTCCTTTCAGCAGTGATCATCGAAATTGACGGTTACAGTCTAGACACGAAACGTATGTGCTTGTGTGAAGAGTGAATCGTGACAGTGTGGAAGTAAGTCACTTATGAATCGAACTCCCAAGGTGGTGATCGCTCGGATCCTGCTCTCCGCGGGGGCGCAGCTGCTGCGAGACCGCTACGAGGTCGTCGCCGGGGGCATCGCAACGGATCCGGAGGAGTTGCGCTCGCTTGCCCCGGGCGCGGCGGCGATCGTCGCTGATGCCAGCGTCCCGATCGACGAGGAGCTGCTCGACGCCGCAGGACCCGGCCTGCAGGTGGTGGCGAACTTCGCCGTCGGCTACGACAACGTCGATCTCGACGCCTGCCGGGCGCGGGGAATCGCGGTGACGAATACGCCCGACATCCTCACCAACGCCACCGCTGAGCTGGCCCTGGCCCTGGCACTGTCCGCCGCCAGGCATCTGCCGACTACCGAGGCGGAGCTGCGGACTGGAGAGTGGAAGGGATGGGATCCCGCTGCACACCTCGGGCTCGAGCTGAGTGGAGCGACGGTCGGCATCGTCGGCCTGGGCCGGATCGGGAGACGGTTCGCCGAGCTGCTTCGGGGCTTTGGGGTCGAGCTCCTCTTCACCTCACCGTCACCCAAGCCGGAGGAAGAGCGGGCGCTGGGAGCGGCGCGCGTCGGCCTCGAGGAGCTGCTGCGACGCTCCGACCTGATCAGCCTGCACGCTCCGTCAACCGCTGCGACCTACCATCTGATCGATTCCACCGCGCTCGAGCTGGTCAAGCCGACTGCGGTCCTCGTCAACACCTCCCGAGGCGGACTGGTCGATCTTTCGGCCCTTGCCGCCGCGCTGCGCGAGGGTCGAATCGGCGCGGCGGGACTCGATGTGTTCGAGGCGGAGCCCGCAGTCCACTCGGAGATCCTCGAGGCGCCGCGAACATCGCTCACACCGCACATCGGCTCGGCAACGGTCCGGGCCCGCGACGGGATGGCGAGGTCGGTCGCCGAGAATGTGATCGCTGTGCTGGAGGGGCGGGAGCCTCCCAACCGGGTTGTCTGAATCGCTCAGCCGGCAATCGGGCCGGATCGCTTCATTCCGCGTCGAGAGCCCACTTGGTGGTGAAGGTGGCGAGGATGGTGGCGACGATCTTCTCGTCTTTCAGCTTGGTCTCGCTCTCGTCATCGCGGCCGGTGTTCGGGATCGCGATGCCGAGCGAGCGCAGGGGCGTCGGTATCGAAACCCCATTGCAAATCTGGGTTGCGGTCCAGGCGTCTGAGGTGTTCATGAAACCCCGGTAAAAGAGCAGCCCGGATCGAGAACGAGGCCCGCATCGCCGGGACCGATCTTGGAGTTCTTGCCTCATCCTCAATCTTCGCGTAGCCGAAAATCGGCTCGGTCAGCGACATGGTGCCGTCCCAGATCCGGGGGATCACGGCGAACTCCGGGCCTACGGCGTCCTCCGTTGAGACTTCATAACCCCCTTAGAAGTAGAGCTGGATCACCGACCGGCTGACGCCCAGAGTGATCGCAGTGGTCGTTCCGCTTCAGGTTGGCCCCGAGAGGTTTGCCTCACCGCCGCCGGTGAGTGGAACCCCGTACTTGGCGAGGGCGGCGGAGATCCGCGAGCCGACGTGGATCTTCTTCGCTGTCTTCAACCTCTTCACCTTGCTCAGCGCGCCTTGCATATGGGGGAGAATCGAGTTCGATCGCGACGACCTGGCCGTTCTTGACGTAGAAGGCGGCGACGTAGGAGGGTCCGGTGTTGGTCGACAATGTGTAGGCGCAGGTGGTCAGCCCGCCGCGGGTCGTGCAGGTGTCGGCCGCTCCCCACCCGGCCTTCGCCTGGTGCTTTGTCATCCCCACCCTGACCCCGCCTTTCGACTGCCCGGAGACGAACGACGGCTGTTTGAAGTGGAAATTGGGGACGCTGCCAGGGCGGGCACGTCGAGCAGCACCAAGACGATCCCTGCAATCAGGAGCCCCCGCTTCACGCCTCAAACTCAGGGCGTGACCGGGCGATACGCAAGCAGACTCGACAGGTCGACGAGTCCGGCGCCGGCCGTCCCGAGTGCCCTAGGAGCGCCGGCGCCGAGGGATCGTGCGGAAGACCGCGTCCCAGAGCGGCGAGGAGACGCCGAAGCCGTAGCGGTGGTCCTGGAAGTGGTGGCGCATGTGCTGCTCGCGCAGCTGCTTGGCGAGGTCGGACTTCGGGACGAAGTGGTGCACGTAGTAATGGGTGTAGTCGTAGATCAGGTAGCCGCCGATGAACCCGGCGAACAGGGGGAAGGAAGCGGGGGTGCCGAAGAGCAGGAAGAAGGCGCCGTAGAAGAGAGCAGCGAGAGGGATGCTGACCGCCGGGGGCATGACAAGGCGCAGCTTGTCGTTGGGATGGTCGTGGTGGACCCCGTGGATGATGAAGTGCATGCGGTGACCGAAATCGTTGTCGGGCTCCCAGTGGAAGACCAGTCGGTGAAGCCAGTACTCGGTCAACGTCCAGATCGCGACGCCACCCAGGGTGAGCAGGAGAAGCGCCCCGAGGCCGAGTCCGCGGTCGGCTCCGAGCCACTCCATCGCGACCACGACCGGCAGGAAGACGATCGCCGGGACGGCCGGGTGGACCCGCGAGAAATAGTTGAGAAAGGCGCTGTCGAACATCTCCGGTGAGGCCGCCAGGCGCTCGCTTCGCTCATGCGTTCCCATCGCCGGAATCTTAGCGGCGCCGTGGGCGCCGACAGGGGGTGGCCGCAAAGCGCGGGGAAGTTGCAAGACCGCCCCGGCGAGAAAGAAGCGAATTGCGGAATTGGCTCCTGCGGGACCCTCGCAGCGGTGCTTACATGGCCCCAAGCCGGCGGGCAGGCCGGCGGCACAGAGAATCGGTTTCTATCGGGAGAGGAGTGGGATTGGCAAAGCGCAGGGGTAGTTCGGGATCGGGGAAGGCGCCCTCCTGCGAGGACTGCTACTTCCGCAGGAACCTCCTCTGCGCCTTGGAGCTGGAGGAGCCCTGCGCCACCTTCCGCCCCGACCGACCCGAGGGCCTCGTCCCGCCGCGCCAGCCGGTGCTGCTGATGCGAGCGCCCCGCTGGGCCCGGGAGGCGCGCGCCTCTGAGGAGCCTCGCCTCAGCAGTATCGCCTGACCCTCCGCCGGAGTCGCCGGGCGGAAAACGTCGACCAATTCGTCGTTTTCAGCCCGTCGCGAGAATCGGTTCAGTGCCGCGCCGCCCCGGCGGTCGCCGAATCGCTCATCTAGAGTCACGGCCAGGGGAAGTGGGAATGCGGTGAGGCTCACAGTTCTCGGCAAGTCACCGTCCTGGCAGGACGCCGGTGGAGCATGCAGCGGATACCTGATCGAGGAGGGCGACCACGGACTGCTGCTCGACTGCGGAAACGGCGTCTTCGCCAAGCTCCGAGAGCACCGCGACTACGTCGACGTCGACACGGTGGCGATCTCCCACCTGCACGCCGACCACTTCCTCGACCTGGTTCCCTACAGCTACGCGCTCACCTACGCGCCGCGGCAGCAGCCCGTGCCGGTGCCTCCGCATCCCGGAACCGATAATCCGGCTCGGCCCCGGCTGTTCGCCCCGCCCGGCGCGGCCTCAACCTTTCGCAGGGTGGTCGGAGCCTGGGGGAACGAGGACCTGATCGAGAAGGCTTTCGACCTCGCCGAGTACGGGCCCGGCGCCACGGTCGAATCCGGGCCGTTGCGGCTCACCTTCGAAGAGGTGCCGCACTTCACCGAGACATTCTCCGTGCAGATCAGCTCGGCCGGCGGCAGCGGGCGGATCACCTACGGCGCCGACTGCGGGCCCAGCGAGGAGCTGGTCGAGATCGCCCGGGACACAGACCTGCTGATCATCGAGGCGACCCTGCCACGCCCCGAGCGGGAGGGACCCCGGGGACACCTGACCGCGGCTGAGGCGGGCGAGCACGCCAGGCAGGCTGGCGCTAAGCGGGTCGTGCTCACCCATATCTCCGACGAGCTCGACCACGATCTGGCCCGAGAGCTTGCATCCGAGGCGTTCGGCGGGGCGGTCGAGATCGCCAGTGAGGGCGCGACCTTCGAGGTGTAGCGCCCGGGGGCTATCTTTGGCCCGTGACCGAACGCGACCTGTTCTCCAACTTCGCCCGGATGCGGCGTGAGATGGACCAGCTGCTCGGGGACGCCTGGGGCCGGGCCGGCTACGTCAGCCGCCGCGCCTCGGGGTTCTCCCCGAACGTCGACGTCTACTACTGCGGCGATCCGCAGCGGGCGATCGTCAAGGCCGACCTCTCCGGCGTGGAGCTGGCCGAGGTGAGCATCGAGATCAGCGGCCGCGAGCTGGCCATCAGCGGGGAGCGCCCGGTCCAGGAGACGGAGGGCCGCGTCTACCAGCAGGTGGAGGTCCCGACCGGCCCGTTCCGCAGGATCGTCGAGCTCCAGGTCGACGTCGACGCCGAGCAGGCCAAGGCGACCTATGAGGACGGGGTGCTGAGGATCGAGCTGCCGCTTCGCGATCAGGCCGAGACGACCCGACGAGTCCCGATCGACCGCGAGTAGCGGGCCGGGCGACCGTGGCCGGAAACGAAGAGGGAAACGGGATCGGCGGTTACGGCGCCGCCGATCCACCGGCGCTGCAAGAGGCTCCGGTGCTCGAGGTCGTCGAGTCCGGCGAGGCCGAGGACGCGATCCGGGCCGGCGAGCCGCTGCCCGAGGCGCTGCCGGTGCTGCCGCTGCGGGAGACGGTCACCTACCCGGAGAGCCTCACCCCGCTGGCGGTCGGCCAGGAGCGGTCGATCAAGCTTGTCGACGACGTCCTCGGCTCGAACCGGATGCTGGCGATGGTCTCCTCGCGCGATCCCGCCGAGGAGGAGCCGGGGCCGCAGCTGCTCTACGACGTCGGCGTGGTCGGCGTCGTCGCCCGCATGCTGAAGGTCCCTGACGGCACGATCCGCATCCTCGTCCAGGGGACGCAGCGGGTGAAGCTCGGCCCCTATCTCGCCGAGGAGCCCTACCTGGTCGCCAAGGTCGAGGAGCTTCCCGACGTGGTTGAGGAGAGCCCCGAGCTCGAGGCTCTGACCCGAAACGTCCAGACCACCTTCTCGGAGATCATCGAGCAGATCCCCTACCTGCCCGAGGAGCTGCAGATGGCGGTCGCCAACATCGACGAGCCGTCGGCGCTCGCCCACCTGATCGCCGGAGCGTTGCGGATCGGCACCGAGGAGAAGCAGGAGCTGCTGGAGGAGCTGAACGTCGGGCGGCGCCTGCGGCGGCTCTCGCAGATCCTCGCCCGGGAGCTCGAGGTGATCCAGCTCGGCACCCAGATCCAATCGCAGGTCCAATCGGAGCTCGACAAGGGCCAGCGCGAGTACTTCCTCCGCGAGCAGCTGAAGGCGATTCAGTCCGAGCTGGGCGAGGGAGACGAGCAGCAGGCCGAGATCAACGAGTTGCGCGAGCGCCTCGAGGCGGCCGGCCTGCCCGAGCACGCGCAGAAGGCCGCTGATCGCGAGCTCTCCCGGCTGGAGAAGCTGCCGCCGGCGGCAGCCGAGTACGGGGTGATCCGCAGCTACCTGGAGTGGCTGGTCGAGCTGCCCTGGTCAGAGCGGACCGAGGACAACCTCGACATCGGCCACGCCCGCAAGGTGCTCGACGCCGACCACTACGACCTCGAGCAGGTCAAGGACAGGATCCTCGAGTACCTCGCGGTGCGGAAGCTGAAGCCGGACTCGCCCGGCCCGATCCTTTGCTTCGTCGGCCCGCCGGGGGTGGGCAAGACGAGCCTCGGCAGGTCGATCGCGAAGGCGCTGGGCCGGGAGTTCGAGCGGATCTCGGTCGGCGGCGTCCGCGACGAGGCCGAGATCCGCGGCCATCGCCGCACCTACATCGGGGCGATGCCGGGGACGATCGTCCGGGCCCTTCGCGACGCCGGCTCCAGCAACCCCGTGTTCATGATCGACGAGGTCGACAAGATGGGAGCGGATTTCCGCGGCGACCCCGCCTCGGCGATGCTCGAGGTCCTCGACCCGGCGCAGAACGACTCCTTCCGCGACCACTATCTCGATCTCAGCTTCGACCTCTCCGAGGTCCTGTTCATCGCCACCGCCAACGTCCTCGACACGGTTCCGGGTCCGCTTCGGGACCGGATGGAGGTGATCGACCTCGCCGGATACACGATCGACGAGAAGAAACACATCGCTCGCAAATACCTGGTCCCGCGGCAGATCTTTGCAAACGGGCTGAAGCCATCGCAGATCGCCTTCACCGATGCCGCCCTGGTGGCGATCATCGAGGAGTACACCCGCGAGGCCGGGGTGCGCAGCCTGGAGCGCGAGATCGGCACCGTCTGCCGGAAGCTCGCCCGCGAGGTGGCGGAGGGTCGGCTGCGCAAGAAGGTCTCGGTATCGGGCAAGCGAGCCCGCGAGCTGCTCGGCCGGCGGCGTTTCTTCGCTGAGCAACGCCGGCGCACCCGGGTCCCGGGCGTCTCCACCGGACTCGCCTGGACCCCAACCGGGGGCGAGGTGTTGTTCATCGAGGCGACGGCGATGCCCGGCGGCGGCAAGCTGACGATCACCGGGCAGCTCGGTGAGGTGATGCGCGAGTCGGCTCAGGCCGCCCTCTCCTTCGTCCGCGGCCATAGCGGCTCGATCGACGGCGGGCTGCCGGAGGACTGGTTCGCCGAGCACGACATCCACATTCATGTCCCGGCGGGCGCCGTCCCCAAAGACGGCCCCTCGGCGGGGGTGGCGATGACCGTTGCCCTCGCCTCGCTGATCAGCGGCCGGCCGGTCTCCAACCAGGTCGCGATGACCGGCGAGGTGACCCTCACCGGCCAGGTCCTGCCGATCGGCGGCCTGAAGGAGAAATCGCTGGCTGCGCAGAGGGCGGGGATCAAGCGGGTGATCGTCCCCTCGCGCAACCAGGGCGACGTCGATGAGATACCCGAGCATGAACGCGGGGGACTCGACTTCGTTTTCGTCGACGAGGTCTCAGCGGCTATCGACGAGGCGCTCGGCAAGCACTGATGGAGGCAACCGCGGTTGGCCGGGGGAGCCTGGGCCAGCTGGCCGATGCAATCCGCGAGGCGGTGCAGTCGCGCTCCCGCCTCTTCTGGGTGGTCGCCGGGATCACCGCCGTCGCCGCGACCCTGAGGCTGGCCACCCTGGGGCTGCAGAGCTATCACCACGACGAGATCGTCACCGCCGGCCGGGTCCTGCGCGGAAGCCTCTGGCACGCGGTCGAGAAGATCGGCGCGAGCGAGTCGGCGCCGCCGCTCTACTACCTGCTCGCCTGGTTGTGGACGCAGGTGTTCGGGACCGCGGAGGTGGGCCTGCGATCGCTCTCCGCGGTGGCGGGGATCGCCGTTGTGCCGGTCGCCTTCCTGCTCGGAGCCGAGCTGAGCGGACGGCGCACCGGCCTCGCCGCGGCGGCTCTGGTGGCCGCCAACCCGATGCTCGTCTGGTACTCGCAGGAGGCCCGCTGCTACTCGTTGCTCGTCCTGCTCACCTCGATCTCCCTGCTCTTCTTCCTCCGAGCCCGCCGCACCGAGTCGGGCCGCGACCTCGCCTGGTGGGCGCTCGCCTCCGCCCTGGCGCTCGCCACCCACTACTTCGCCGTCTTCGGGGTGGCGGCGGAGGGCGCCTGGCTGCTGTGGCGCCATCGCGCCGGCGCCCGCAAGGCGCTCGGCTGGGTCGCAGCCGTCGGCGTCCTGCTCGCCCCGCTGGCCCTGTGGCAGATGAGCCAGGTCGATCACACCGATTGGATCGAGAGATTCGCGATGCCCTACCGGGTCGGCCAGACCGCGGTCGCCTTCATGGTCGGGGAGACCGGCGATCTGATCGCCGAGCCGGTCCGTCCTGCGCTGGCCCTGGCCCCGGGCCTGCTGGTCGCGGCCGCCTGCCTTCTGCTCCTGCTTTGGGGCTCGCCGAAGCAGCGCCGCGATGGCGTCGTGCTCGCCGGCCTGGCGGCGGCGACCCTGGTGCTGCCCTTGCTGCTGGCCGCGGCAGGCAAGGACTTCGTGATCGATCGCAATCTGATCCCGGCTCTGGTGCCGTTGCTGCTGATCGCGGCCCTCGGGATCACCGCCGGCCGAGCCGGGCGCCTCGGGGTGGCGATTGGCACCGCGCTGGTCGCCTACTCGCTCGGATTCGCCGTTTGGACCAACTTCGACCTCTCGCTGCAGCGGCCCGACTGGCGAGCCGTCGCCGGCAGCCTCGGTGAGCCGACCCGGCCGCGGGCGATGGTCACCTGGCTGCTCGGCGCGGGCGTCCTGCGCCACTACCTCTCCACCGGCTCATTCCAGGCGGTGCCCCAGGGCGAGCGCTGGTTCATCGGGGAGGTGGACCTGATCTCCAACGGACCTGCGCCCCCGGGCAGGCCTCCGGGGCTTGCCCCGAGCTTTCGCCGGGACGGAGCGAGGACGGTCGGGCGCTTCGAGATCACCCGCTACTCGGCTCCCGGGCTGGCCCCGGTCTCGGTCCGCAAGCTCGCCCATGCGCCGCTCGGGTTCCGCAACGACAGGGTCCTGATGGACGGCATCGGGCCGAGCGAATGATGCGATCGGCCAACCAGGGATTACGGCTAATGCCCGGCGGGTATATCCTGAGGCCGCACATTCCGAGAAGAACAGCGAGGAGTTGAGCGAATGGCCAGCAGCAGACGGGCGAACATGGCGGCGGATCGCGCCGCCGGGCTGTACGAGACGGCGCGCAGCAACCGCTACGTGCAGCGGTTGATCGAGGACGCCGAGCTGCGCGCGAACCTCCACGACGCCTACGAATCGGCCCGCAAGGCCTACGGACGGGTCTCGAGCAACGGCAAGAGCCCGGTGCAGGCCGTCGCCAACGACAAAAAGGTCCAGCGCGACCTGCGGGCCGCAGCCGACTCGCTGCGCGAGGCCTCGGACCAGATCCGCAAGCCGAAGAAGAAGAAGCGAAGGCTGGGACGCCTGCTCGTCCTTGGGGCCGTGGCCGGCGGCGTCACCCTGGCGCTCAGCGAGAACGCCCGCAAGACAGTGATGGACACCCTGTTCGGAGCCGAGGAGGAGTTCGAATACACCAGCACCACCACGGCCCCCAATTCGACCAACTCCGCCCCGAGCGCGACCACCACCCCCGCCGGCGCCGAGACCGGCGGCAACTCGGGCGCGTCGGAGTAAAGCGCCGCCTCCTCCGCTCCCGCCGGGACGCGCCTCACACGACTGGAAGCCTCGCGCCCCGGCTCCCGGGTCCGGGGCGGCTTGGCGCCGCCTCCTCCGCTCCCGCCCGCATCTAGACTGGTGCAGGTGGAAGCTGCGCCCACAGAGAGGGAGCTGACCGGGGAGAAGGCTCAGCGGATCGTCGTAGCGATGCGCGAGAGCGTCGCCAGGCACGGCGCCGCCGGCTCGACCTTCGAGCGGGTGGCGAAGGAGGCGGGCGTCAGCCGTGGCCTCCTCCACTACTACTTCGGGACCAAGGAACGGCTGCTTGTCGAGGTCGTCCGTCGCGACGCCGAGTTCCGGGTGGCGAGGCTGGACGAGCAGCTGGAGGGCGCCAGCACCGTCGACGACGTGATCAACGTCCTGCTTGCCGGGCTCAAGGACCTGATCGAGAACGACCCTGGGTTCTTTCTCCTGCTGTTCGAGCTGTTCAGCGCCGGCCGGCGCAACCCGGACATCCAGAAGGAGCTGGCCTCGCTGTTCGAGCGAACCCGGACCCACGTCGCCGACGTCCTCAAGGCGAAGGAGCGCGAGGGCGTCCTCAACCTTCGCTACGACGCTGAGGCGGTCGTCTCCTACCTATTCGCGGTTGGCGACGGATTCGCTCTACAGACCCTCTCCGACCCCGAGCGAGACCACGACGCGACCCTCGCCGCTGCCACCGCGGCGGCCCGGTACCTGCTGGTCGACGAGTGATCCGAGCCGGCGCGGTGTTAGCGCCGGCAGAGGCATGTAAGGCGGCGCAGCCGCCGCAAGTAATTCCCGAAGAGCCGGCGCGGTGTTAGCGCCGGCAGAGGCATGTAAGGCGGCGCAGCCGCCGCAAGTAATTCCCGAAGAGCCGGCGCGGTGTTAGCGCCGGCAGAGGCATGTAAGGCGGCGCAGCCGCCGCAAGTAATCCCCTCCGTCAGCAGTGATCGACCACGCGGCCCGAGGGCAGCCGGACGAATACGTGGGAGCGGTTGTTGTGCTCGTTCGACTCGCGGATGTGATTCTTCGGATCGACCGCGAGGTAGAAGGCGAAGCATCCGTGAAGGCCGGTCACGTTGATCCAGTTCTGGTGGTAGGTGGACGGGTAGATGTCCGACCACCCGACCGAGGTACCGAGGACGACGGAGCGCCGCGAGTGCTGCTGGCTGCAGCCCGGGTAGACGAATCTCCGCGGTGAGTCCGGCCCGGGCCGGGTCCGCTCGAGGTCACGCAGGCAGTAGTGCAGCTTCGGCCCGATCTTGATTCGCTTCAGCGGCCTGCCCCTGCCGCCGACAGTCCACAGCTCGAAGCGGGCCGCGTCGCGGAACTTCCAATAGTAGTACTGGCCGGGCACCGGGTACCAGTCGATCCTTCCCCGGGTGCGGATCGCGAGCTTTCCTCCGCCTCGCCTGTAGATCCGCTGATTCACCCTCATCGAGTCGGGGGAGATGCGGACGCCTCGGATCTCCACCGGCCCGTCGCCGCGGCTGCGGATGTTGTTGGTGGCTCGCATCAGCGTCTTCCCCGGACGCGAGCGGCGGTCGAGGTGGATGTCTTCGGGCACCGAGATGCGCAGGTCGGGGCAGAGCAGCTCCGCCCGCTGCGGCCCGAGGCACGGGTTGCCGGCGGTCGACTCGGCCCGGTCGCCGCCGGCGTAGTGCTCATCGCTGCCTTTCCCCCGGGCCGCGGAGAGCGGCACCAGCAAGCACAGAGCAGCAGCCGGCAGCAGGGCCGCCCTGCCGAGTCGCCGGCTTCTCGTCTTCAGCTTTCCCTTGCCTTGCATCGGTGGATCCTACGAGTACCCGAACCGGACCGACGTCCGGAGTTGCGGTGCTGCGCATAGGATCTCGGCCGATGCCAACCAGTGACGAGGAGCTCTTCTACGCGGGAGCGGCGCGCCAGGCGGAGATGGTGCGCAACGGCGAGGTTTCGGCGAGCGAGCTGGTCGGGGCCCATCTCGACCGGATCGAGCGGCTCGAGCCCGGCCTCAACCTGTTTCGGGCGGTGCTCGGAGAGCGCGCCCTGATGGAGGCCCAGCAGGCGGAGGCGAGGTTGCGGGCCGGAGACGATCGCCCCCTCCTGGGGGTCCCGATCGCGCTCAAGGACTCAGTCGACCTCGCCGGTGAGCTGACTACGCACGGCACCGATGCCTTCCCCGATCCCGTCGCGGCCGATTCGGAGATGGTCAGGCGGCTGCGAGAGGCCGGAGCGATCGTGATCGGCAAGACGCTGCTCCCCGAGCTGGCGATCTGCGGCTTCACCGAGTCGGCGACCTGGGGGGTGAGCCGCAATCCGTGGAACCCGCAGCGGAGCACAGGGGGCTCCAGCGGCGGCAGCGCCGGAGCGGTTGCCGCCGGCATGGTCCCGCTGGCCTCGGCATCGGACGGCGCCGGCTCGATCCGCATCCCCGCCTCCTCCTGCGGGATCTTCGGACTGAAACCGCAGCGGGGGCGGATCTCCCTTGCTCCGGACCTCGAGCACTGGAACGGGATGTCGGTCAACGGCTGTGTCAGCCGCACCGTGCTCGATTCCGCGATCTTCCTCGACATCACCGCCGGCGGATCGCGCGAGCCCGGCGCGCCGGCGGATCCGGAGCGGCCCTTCGCCGAGGCCGCCCGGATCCCTCCGGAAAGGCTGCGGATCGCAACTTCGATCAGGGCCGCCCGGGCGGCGCTGCCGCCGCTCGTCGCCGACAGCGTCAAGCGAGCCGTGGCCGAGACCGGCGAGCTGCTCGCCTCCGCGGGTCACCAGGTCGCGCCCCACGATCCCGAGCTCGGTCAGGTCGGCAACAACGTCGTCACCCGCTACCTGCGCGGTATCCACGACGATGTCGAGCGTGTTCCCTTCCCGCAGCGCCTCGAGCGGCGGACCCGTGGCTACGGTCGGATAGGGGGGGCTTTCAGCAGCGGGCTGTTGGAGCGGGCGCGGCGAGCGGCTGCCTCGGACGCGGCCCGGATCAACGCCCTGTTCGAGCGCTTCGACGTGCTGATCACTCCCGTGATGGGAGGGACGGCGATCCCAATCCGCAGCGCGGAGGGCCGCGGGGCGCTGCGGACCATGCTCGATCAGTCGCGTTTCTACTGCTTCACTCCGGTCTGGAACCACCTCGGCAACCCGGCCGCCTCCGTGCCGGCCGGATTCGACCAAGACGGGATGCCGCTCGCGGTGCAGCTGATCGGTCGCCCAGGGGACGAGGCGACGCTGCTCTCACTGGCGGCGCAGATCGAGGCGGAGCGGCCCTGGGCGCAGGCCCGCCCACCGCTCGACTGACCCCTCGGCCGGCCGATGTTCGGCAGCCTCGACTTCATCTACATGCCGAGCACAGATGTCGCCGCCGACCTGGAGCATTTCACCGAGGTCGCCGGGGGCCGCTGCGTGTTCGCGATCGAGGCTTTCGGCACCCGAGTGGCGATGGTCGAGCTCTCGGCTGATGGTCCCGGCATCCTGGTTGCGGGGCATCTCGAGGGCGAGGCGCCGGTCCTCGTTTACCGGGTAGAAGATCTCGCTCAGGCAGGGGCGCGGCTTGCCGAGCGGGGCTGGGAACCTGAAGTGCGCTCCGGGATCCCGCATGGCCCCCTGCATTCCTACCGAGCCCCGGGCGGGCAACGGCTCGCCCTCTACCAGCTCTCCCGACCGGAGGCCGCGGCCCGTCTGGCGGGCCGGCGGGACTTTTGAGCCCTAGCCCGAGAAGACGCGGCGGAAGCGACGCAGGGCCGACGGCGATCCCCGCGGGCGCAGCCGCCGCCCGAGGATCGAGCGCACGGGGTTGCGGCCGTGCATCGAGATCGCGATCCACTCCGGCCAGCTTGTCTCGAAGGTGAGGTCGGGGTCGGCCGCCTCCCCGGGCTCCGCCCGGGTCGAGCCGTTGTCGACCACCAGGTGCCACGGGTCGGCGTCGCTGAACCGCCACTGGGCGACCAGACCGGCGCCGTTGATCGCCCCGGAGTCGGCTGAGCGGCTCATCGACTCGAAGTAGAGCCGCTGCACCTCGGGATCGGAGGCCGGGTGAGCATTGGGCTCGCCGAGGATCCCCGCCTTCAGCAGCGTGATCTGGGTACGGGCGCGCTCCTCGTGGGGGAGGGAGCGATCGACCGGGTAGATGTCGGACGGCATCTCCTCCAGGGGATAACCGGCCGCCCTCCACTTGGCCTCGATCGAGCGGGTGCCGAAGACGTAGATGTCCTCGAGCGTGAACCCGTATGAGGTCGTATAGCGCTCGTCCCAGTCGGGCGGAATGAAGACAGCCACCGAGTAGGGGAGTACCTCCCGCAGAAGCTCGACCACGGCCGCCTTGCACTCCTCGGACTCGGCGAACATCTCCGCGAGCGCCTTGACGCCGAAGCCGATGTGGCGCTGTTCGTCGCGGGATACGTTCGCCATCCCGGAGCTGAATCCGGGCATCGTCCCCTGTTTGACGAAGAAGTCCTCGATGAAGTGCTGCCCGGGCTGGGCCAGGGTCGCCTCGACCACCATGTGGTAGAGGGCGATCGCCTGGGCGAACTTCGGCAGCGAGCGGTCCTTGCGCAGCTCCTCCGCCATCCGGTCGAGGCGCCCGAAGACGCCGCGATAGCCCCAGTTCAGCTGCGGGACGGTGTAGGCGAGGGTCGAGGAGATGCTGTCGCCGGCCCCGATCACCTCCTTGAAGAAGCGGTGGAAGAAGACGGCGTGCCTGGCCTCGTCGACCTGCTGGGTGGCGAGGAAGTACTTCTGCTCCTCCAGCGGGGCGGCGTCGATGTAAGGGGAGAGGTTGTCGGTGACCGAGTCCTCGCCGTAAAAGAACATCGAATAGGTCCATAGGGCTGAGCGGGCCTGAATCTCGCTGAGGCCCTCCCAGCCGACGCGGTCCTCGGTGAAGTCGATCTCGTAGGCGCTCCAGTTGCCCTGCTCCCAGCGCCGGTAGAGATCCTCGTAGGTGATGTCGGCTGTTGCGGTTGCCTTCTGGCCGGCGACGGACATTGCTCCTCCTCCGCGTATTTTCATCCGCTCCCTAAGATAACTGACTCATGAGTCAGTTACGCGACGAATCTGTGAGCTCGGTCACACAGGCGGGCCCCCGACGGCGGATGCCGTCCGCCGACCGCCGTGAGGCGATCCTCACGGCCGCCCTCGACGCGTTCGCCGCCGGGGGCTATCACGAGACCTCGCTCGACGACGTCGCTGAGCGCGCCGGCATCTCCAAGGCGCTGATCTACGAGCACTTCTCCTCGAAGCGGGATCTGCACGGCGCGCTGCTCGAGACCTACATGCAGGAGTTGCTGGCGACCGTCGCCGAGGCGACGGCCGCCGCCGCCCAGGGAGAGCTGAGACTGCGGGCCGGCCTCGACGGCTTCCTCGGATTCGTCGAGAACCGCCGTGACGCCTGGCGCATGCTGGTGCGAAACGCCGCCGACGGCGACCTCGCCGGCTCATTCGAGCGCTTCCGCCACGAGGCGGCGGCGGCGATCACGGCGCTGATGGTCGCCGACGCGCCGCCGCAGAGTCCCGCCGCGGGAATCGAGCGCGGGCTGGCGATCGAGATGCTCGCCCAGCAGCTGGTCGGCGCAGTGCAGTCCCTTGCCAACTGGTGGGACGAGCACCGCGAGGTCCCCCGGGAGCAGGTTTTGTCGCTCGCCATGGACTTCGCCTGGATCGGCCTCGAGCGTCTCGGCGAGGGCGAGGCATGGACCGGCTGAACGAAGCCGAGGGTCGAGACCCGATCGGCCTTGAGCGGCGCTCAGGCGGCTAGCTTCGGGGAGCGCCAGGGAGCCTCGAGCCGGCCCGCCAGCTCCTCGGCCAGCCCCTCGGCCGGGACCCGCACCTGCTCGAGGGAGTCGCGGTCGCGCAGCGTGACGGTGTCGTCCTCCATCGTCTGCCCGTCCACCGTCACTCCCCAGGGGGTGCCGATCTCGTCCTGGCGGCGGTAGCGCTTACCGATCGAGCCGCCCTCGTCGAACTCGGCCGGGATCCGGGCGCGAAGTGAGCGCGAAGATCTCCCGCGCCTTCTCCGGCATGCCCTCCTTGGAGACAAGCGGCAGCACCGCGGCCTTCACCGGGGCGAGGCGCGGATGGATGCGAAGCACCGTCCGCCGGCGCCCCTCCACCTCCTCGGTGTCATAGGCATCGACCAGGAAGGCCAGGGTGGCCCGGTCGGCGCCGGCAGCGGGCTCGATCACGTGGGGGACGTAGCGCTCCTTCGACTCCTGGTCGAAGTACTCGAGCTTCTCGCCGGAAAACTCCGTGTGCCGGCTGAGGTCGAAGTCGCCGCGGTTGGCGATCCCCTCGAGCTCGGACCAGCCGATCGGGAACAGGTATTCGATGTCGCTGGTGCCCGAAGAGTAGTGGGAGAGCTCGTCGGCGTCATGGGGGCGGACCCGGAGGTATTCGGGTCGGATCCCGAGCTCCAGGTACCACTTCCGCCGCAGCTCGATCCAGGTCTCATACCAGCGCTCCGCCTGATCGGGCGGCGTGAAGAACTCCATCTCCATCTGCTCGAACTCCCGGGTGCGGAAGATGAAGTTGCCGGGGGTGATCTCGTTGCGAAACGACTTTCCGACCTGCGCGATCCCGAATGGCGGTCGCTTGCGCGCGAACTGGAGGACGTTCTTGAAGTTGATGAAGATCCCCTGCGCCGTCTCGGGGCGCAGGTAGGCCTCGGCGCCCTCGCCCGCCACCGGGCCGATCTGGGTCTCAAACATCAGGTTGAACTGGCGAGCCTCGGTGAGGTCGCAGTCCGGACCCTCGCCAGGGAGCTTCGAGGGCTTCTGCCCGCAGCGACCGTCCTCGAGCTTGTCGGCCCGGAAGCGCAGCTTGCAGGTGCGGCAGTCGACCAGGGGGTCGGTGAATCCCTCGAGATGGCCGGATGCCTCCCAGACCCGCGGGTGCTGGAGGATCGCCGAGTCGAGTGCGACGATGTCGTCGCGCTCCTGGAGCATCGAGCGCCACCACTCAGCCTTGACGTTCGTCTTCAGCAGGACGCCGTAGTGGCCGTAGTCGTAGGTCGAGCCAAGCCCGCCATAGATCTCCGAGGAAGGGAAGATGAAGCCGCGCCGCTTGCAGAGGGCGACGATCTCATCCATGGAAACATCGACAGCGGGCTCGGCGGGCATCTGTCCGTGCGGGCTCAGTCGCCGCCGCTCGAGCTCTTGGTCGTGTTCTCGCTGCCCCCGGACCCGGAGCCCGAGCCCCCCGAGGACTTCGACTCGCCGCCGGTGGACTTCGACTCGCCGTCGAGGACTTCGAGTCGCCCCCCGAGGACTTCGACTCGCCGCTTGAGGACTTCGAGTCGCCGTCGCTGTCGGAGGACTTTGATTTCGACTTCGAGCCGTAGTCGGTGGTGTAGAAGCCCGAGCCCTTGAAATGCACGGCGACCGGGTGAAAGACCCGCTCCACCGGGGCGCCGCACTGCTCGCATTCGGTCAGCGGGTCATCGGCCATCTTCTGGATCGCCTCGAAGCTGTGGCCGTTGCTGCACTTGTATTCGTAAATCGGCACGGCGGGCTAATCGTAGGGTCTAGCCGTTGAGGAACCGGTCGACGGCTTTCTGCCTGACCGATTCGGGTACCTCGATGCTGTCGCCGGGCCCGGCCCCGCAGCCGGAGCTGACGCCTGCGCAGAGCACGTCGGCGCCCGAGTCACCACCGATTCCGGCCGCCAGGATCATCTGCGGCATGGTGAAGAAGCCCATGTCGGAGACGAAGGCCTTCGGCGCCTCCCAGCCGATGATCGGGCCCTTGATGAAGTTGTAGGGGATGCGCAGGGGGTCTGTGAGCCGGCCCTTGATCCCGCTGATCACCGCCTGCTGCGCCTTGGCCCGGTCGAAGTCGCTGTACCCGAGGGCGAAGGCGCTCTTGCCGGGACCCGGGCAGGGGCTGGGCTTGCGGACCCGGGCGTAGGCGAGGGCCTTCTCCCCGTCGAGGGTGTTCTCGCCCTTCCCCAGTCTGAGAGTGATTCCGCCCTGGCCGCCGCCCGGCGCCCCCGGAGATGTCGGCGCAGAGTTTGTGGGGGACGTTGACCTCGACCCCGCCGACCGCGTCAATCAGGTCCTGGAATCCGGTGAAGTCGATGATCGCGACGTGGTCGATCTTGATCCCGAGGAACTTCTCGACCGTCTCGATCTGCAGCTTTGCCCCGCCGAAGGCGAAGGCGGCGTTGATCTTCTGCGGACTCTGCCCCGGGATCTCGGCAAAGCTGTCGCGCGGAATCGAGAGCTTCTGGAAGTCCCCGCCCCCGGCTCGGATCAGCATCAGCGTATCGGCGCGGAACTGGCCCTGCGAGCAGCCGTCGTGGGGGGCGTCGCCGCGCGACTGCTGGTCGAAGCACTTCTGGGATGGAGCGGCGCCGGGCTCCTTGGTGTCCGGCGGCCTCGCGTCGGTCCCCAGGACGAGGATCGTCTGCGGGCTGGCGAGCAGGAAAGGATTGCCATGAAGCGCGTCCTTGGCGTCGCCGGAGAGCTTGAACGCCTGCAGCTGGGCCGAGACCATGAAGGCCAGCATGCTGAGCAGGATCCAGCCGCCGACCGCGATCCCAACCCACTTCAGGACCCGGCGGCGGGTGATCCCGGGCCCGGGGCCCGCCGGCTTGTCCTTCCGCCTGTCCCGGCTCCGCTCGTCCTTCGGGGCTCGCCCGGCACGTTCCCGCAGGCTGGAGAGGTCAGGGCTGCGGAACCGCGAGAGGAGGCCCTTGCGTGAGCGGTAGACCTTGTACTCGGGCTTGCCGGGTCGCTGCTGTTCTTCGTCGGAAGGCATAAAAGGCTAGAAATAGTGCCGATGCCGCTCTATTCCTGCCCAACGCCCCCGCTCCTTGAAAGCGCCGGGTCATCCGAGTGAGCGAAACGATCGGGGTTGACCTGGGCGGGACGAAGATGCTGCTCGGAGTGCTCGATGAGGAGCGCCGCGTCCACTGGGAGAGCAAGGAGCGATCCACCGGGCAGAGCGAGGACGAGCTGGTCGAGATGCTCGTGCGCGAGATCGACGAGGCTCGCCGGGCCCGTCCCGACGTGCTCGCGGCCGGCCTCGGCATCCCGGCGACGATCGATCACCGGCGCGGTGTCGCGATCGCCTCCGTCAACCTGCCGATCGCCGACGTGCCGATCAGGGACCTAGTCGCTGAGCGCACCGGGCTTCCGGTGTTCGTCGACAACGATGCAAACGTCGCCGCACTGGCGGAGAACCTCTACGGCGCCTCGAAGGGCGCCCGGAACGCGGTCATGGTCACAATCGGGACGGGAATCGGTGGCGGTCTGATCATTGACGGGGAGCTCTACCGCGGCTCGACCGGGGCCGCGGCCGAGCTCGGCCACACGGTCGTCGAGCTGGAAGGCCCGCCCTGCCAGGGCAACTGCCCCGGCCGCGGCTGCATCGAGATCCTGGCCTCGGGGACGGCCCTGGGCCACGAGGGGCGCGAGGCCGCCGAGCTCAGCCCCGACTCGGCTCTCGGGAGGATGGTGGCCGAAGGCGCCATGATCGACGGGAAGGCGGTGACCGAGGCCGCCCTGGAGGGTGACGAGACCGCGGTCGGGGTGGTGGCTTTGATCGGCCGGCGGCTGGGCGCCGCGCTGACCAGCTTCGCCAATATCTTCAACCCCGAGGCGATCGTCGTCGGCGGAGGGGTGATCGCCGCCGGGGAGCTGATGCTCGGGCCGGCGCGCGAGGTGGTCCGCTCACGGGCGCTTTCGCCGATGAATGAGACACCGGTGCTCGCGGCTCAGCTCGGGCCGGACGCGGGGATGATCGGCGCCGCCGCGATGGCGCGGATCGAGCTCGGGCGAGCGGGCTAGCGGATGGCCGGGAGGCTGATCGTCTGCCCCACCCCGATCGGCAACCTCGGCGATATCACGCCGAGGGTGCGCGAGGCCCTGGTCTCGGCCGACTACATCGCCTGCGAGGACACCCGTCGCACCGGGAAGCTGCTGGAGCGGATCGGGATCCGCCCGGCGCCCCACCTGATCAGCAACCACGAGGGAAACGAGATGCCGCGGGCCCAGGAGCTGGCCCAGAGGATCGAGCGCGGGGCCCGGGTCGCCCTGGTCTCCGACGCGGGGATGCCGGCGATCTCGGACCCCGGCTACCGCCTGCTGAGGACCTGCATCGACCGCAATCTCGAGGTCGAGGTGCTGCCGGGCCCGTCGGTCGTCCCGGTTGCTCTGGTCGCCTCCGGGCTGCCGACCGATCGCTGGCGCTTCGAGGGGTTCCTGCCGAAGCGCACCGGTGAAATGGAGCGGGTCCTGCGCTCGACCGAGACGGTGATCGCCTTCGAGTCCCCGCGCCGCCTGGGAGAGTCCCTGGCTGCACTGGCGGCGATCGCCCCGGACCGTCCCGCCGCAGTCTGCCGGGAGATCTCCAAGCTCCACGAGGAGGTGTCGCGCGGGACGCTGGCCGAGCTGGCCCGGCGGTTCCGGTCCGACGTAAAGGGGGAGATCGTGCTGGTGATCGGTCCCGCGCAGGCCGAGGAGCACGGCGACGACATCAGCTTCGCGGTCGATGCGCTCCGTCACCTGGTCTCCTCGGGGCTCGCCCCCGGGCGGCCGCGAGCGTCGTCGCCGCCCTCACCGGGACGCGCGCCAACGAGCTCTACCGGGCGCTGACCGGCAGGGAGGCGAGGCGGTAGGAGCCGGCTCGCCCCCCTCTACCCTGATCAGCCGTGTCGTACTACGTCACAACCCCGATCTACTACGTCAACGCCGAGCCCCACCTCGGCCACGCGTACACCTGCCTGGCGGCCGACGTTCTCGCTCGCCACATGCGCCAGCGCGGCGAGGACGTCTTCTTCCTGACCGGGACCGACGAGCACGGGGAGCCGGTCGAGACCGCGGCCGAGCGGGAGGGGATCACCCCGCAGGAGCTCGCCGATCGCAACGCCGAGAAGTTCCGGGCGCTGATGCCGAAGATCGAGGTCACCAACGACTTCTTCATCCGCACCTCCGACCCCCGCCACGGTGCGAAGGTCGCCGAGGTCATGCAGCGGGTCTACGACGGCGGCTGGGTCAGCAAGGGGATCTACGAAGGCTGGTACTGCCCGCGCTGCGCGGACTTCAAGACGGAGCGGGAGCTGGGACCGGGAAACACCTGCCCGATCCACGAGATCCCGCTTGAGCGCGAGCGCGAGGAGAACTGGTTCTTCAGGCTCTCAGCCTTCCAGGAGCGGCTGGAGCGGCTCTACGAGGAGAATCCCGACTTCGTCGTCCCGGACATCCGCCGCAACGAGGCGGTTTCGTTCATCAGGCAGGGGCTCGAGGACGTCTCGCTCTCCCGACCGAAGCTGAAGTGGGGGATGAAGCTCCCCTGGGACGACTCGCAGCGGATGTACGTCTGGTTCGACGCGCTGCTCAACTACTACACGGCGCTCACCTTCGCCCGCGAGGGCGAGGACCTGAGTGGTCGCTTCTGGCCCGCCGACCTGCATGTGATGGGCAAGGACATCCTCAAGTTCCACGCGGTGATCTGGCCGGCGCTCTGCATGGCGGCGGAGATCGGCCCGCCGCGGCGCATGGTGATCCACGGCTTCCTGCTGATGGGCGAAAAGAAGATGTCGAAGTCGCTAGGCAACGTCCTCGACCCGTTCGAGGTGATCGACCGTTTCGGCGCCGATGCGCTGCGCTACTACCTCTTCCGCGAGGTCAGCTTCGGCCAGGACGGCTCGATCTCGACCGCCGGCTTCGAGGCCCGCTACGAGACCGAGCTCGCCAACGACTTCGGGAACCTCGCCAGCCGCATCCTGGCGATGCTCGACCGCTACCGCGAAGGGGTCGTCCCCGCCGCCGAGGTCGATCCCGAGCTCGCCGAGGTGCTGGGGCGCGCCGACAGCCGGTTGCGCGAGCTGCTCGATGAGGCCCAGGTGAGCGGCGCTCTGGAGGAGGCCTGGAGCGCGGTCAGGAGGTTGAACCGCTACGTTGAGGAAACGAGGCCCTGGGAGCTGGCCAAGCAGGACGGGGACGCGGAGGCGCTGGACCGGGCCCTCTACAACCTGGCCGAGGGGCTTCGGGTGGTGACGCTGCTGCTGCTGCCCTACCTGCCGTCCGCGGGCGATCGCCTGCTCGCGGCGCTGGGCGAGGATGGCCGCGGGCTGGCCGAGTTCGGCTCCCGCGGGGGCGGGGCCCGGATCGAGCGGCTGCCGCCGCTTTTTCCGAGGATCGAGGCGCCAGTCTGAGCTGTAGAGTCGGTTCGTCCGACACGCCGATGAGGAGGGTGAATTGAGGCGCAAATGCGTTGGCATCACCGTCGCGGCCGTCGCCGTCGCGGCTGTCGTCGCGGTCCCGGCGCCGGCCAGCCCGGTGGCCGGAGCCAGCGCCCGACCAGCTGTGAGGATCGGTGGACCGCACAGGCTGCACGCCCGGAGAGTCCTCAAGTTCCCGGTCTTCGTCTCCGCGAACTCCTTCGTCAAGGTCACAGGAAAGCTGCGCCTTCCCGGGCCGAATCTGCCGGTGCGCGTCTCGGGGGTGATTCGCAAGCGGCACCCGAAGCAGGTCAAGCTCACCCTCAACGGCTCGGCGAGACGTGGCCTGAAGGCCGCCTATAGGGTCTCCAGCCTGAAGATCGTGGTCCGGGCGCGAAACCTGGAGACCAACGTCAGGCACACCGCCCGCAAGACGTTCCGCTTCAGGCGCTGAGCCTGCGGGGCGCCGGGCGGGAAGTGCTCGGATCCGGTTCCTAGACTTCCGCGGGTGGTCGACACCCACGCCCATCTCTCGCTCTGCGACCCTCCGGCTACGGAGCTGGTCGCCGCTGCGCGGGAGGCGGGGGTGCGCCGGATCCTGACGATCGGGATCGACGAGGCGAGCAACCGCGATGCTGTGGCGCTCGCCGGTGAGCACGACGGGGTGTTCGCGAGCGTCGGGCGCCATCCGAACTCGGCTGCCGGCTTCGACGCCGCCGCGGCCGCCGAGATCTCCCGGTTGGCCGGGGAGCCGTCGGTTCTCGCGGTCGGAGAGACCGGGCTCGATTACTTCCGGGACGGGGCCTCCCGGGCCGACCAGCGCTCCGCCTTCGCCGCCCAGATCGAGATCGCCGGCGACGCCGGGGTGCCGGTGGTCATCCACGTCCGCGATCCCGAGGGCTCGACCGAGGCGGTCGACGAGGCCTTCGCGACTCTCGAGGAGCGGGCCCGGGGCCCGGTGATCCTCCACTGCTTCTCCGCGCCTCAGCGGGTCGGCGACGCCGCCGATCGCGGTTGGTTCTGCTCCTTCGCCGGCAACGTCACCTACCCGAAAGCCGGGGAGCTGCGGGCAGCCGCCACGGCGGTTCCGGAGGAGCTGCTTCTGGTGGAGACCGATTCTCCCTATCTGGCGCCCCAGCCCGTACGGGGAAAGCCGAACCAGCCGGCCAATGTCTTCGCCACCGCCGCGACGATCGCCGAGGTGCGCGGCGTCTCGGCGGAGCGGCTGGAGCGGATCGTCGAGGCCAACGCCGAGCGCCTGCTGGGGTGGTGAGCCGAGACGTGGCCGCTCCGCCGCCCCCCCCGAGGCTGGGGCAGAACTTCCTCGCCGACACCAATCTGCTGGAGGCGATCGTGCGGGAGTCCGGGGTGGGGGCGGGAGACGTCGTGCTTGAGATCGGCGCCGGAGAGGGAGCGCTGACCGGCCGGCTCGCCGCGGTCGCAGGCAGGGTTCACGCGCTCGAGCTCGACCGGCGGCTGCAAGGTGCTCTGGCGCCGGCGGCCCGGGAGCCCAACGTCGAGATCCATTGGGGCGACGCCCTCAAGGTCGACCTCACCGCCCTCGATCCGGCTCCGAACGCGATCGTCTCGAACCTTCCCTACGCGGTGGCGACCCCGGTGATCGTGCGGACCCTCACCGAGCTGGCCACGGTCTCGGAGTGGACGGTGATGGTCCAGCGCGAGATCGCCGATCGTCTCCGGGCGGACTCCGGCTCACGGACCTACGGCTCGGCTTCGGTTCTGGTCCAGCTAGCCGCTGAGGTCCGGCTCGCCCGCACCGTGGATCCTGCGGTTTTCAAGCCGCGGCCACGGGTTGCCTCCGCGTTGCTGCGCATCTCCCGAACCGGGCCGGGCGCCGATCAGAGGACAAGGCGCCTCGTCCGTGAGGCGTTCGCCCACCGCCGCAAGTCGCTGGCGAGGTCGCTGGAGCTGGCCGAGCCGGGGCGGATCGATGCGGTCCGCGGGGCGCTTGCCGAGATCGGCCTGCCGGAGGACGCCAGGGCGGAGTCGCTGACGCCGGAACAGTTCGAGGCCCTCGCCCAGGCGGTCTGAGCGCGTGCCCAACTCCTTGCCGGCCCCGGCCAAGCTCAACCTCTGCCTCTTCCTGGGAGGGAGGCGGGAGGACGGCCTGCACCGGATCTGCTCCCTGTTCGAGCCCCTGACGCTCGCCGACTCGATCGAGATCGAAGCCGGCGGGGAGGCCGACGAGGTGCTCTGCCCCGGCGTCGACGGCGAGAACCTCGCGGCGCGTGCCCTCTCCGCCCTCCGGGCGAGCGGCTGGCAGCATCCGCCACTGCGCCTGCGAATCGAGAAGCGGATCCCGGTCGCGGCGGGCCTGGGCGGTGGCAGTGCCGATGCAGCCGCGGTGCTGAGGCTCGCCCGGGGAGAGTCGCTGGAGCTGCGGCAGCTCGCCGCCGACCTCGGGGCCGACGTGCCCTCGCAGCTGGTTGCGGCGATGGCCTTGGTCGAGGGCGCCGGTGAGCGGGTGCGGCGGCTCCCGGATCCGGCCCCCCACGGCGTCGTCCTGCTGCCGGGCGGCGGCGGGCTCTCGACCGCCGAGGTCTTCGCCGAGGCCGACCGCCAGGGCCTCGGCCGCGACGGGCCCGAGCTCGACGAGATCGCTTCCGAGCTGCTGGCGGCGGCAGGATCGGGGGCGTCGCCGCTCGCCTACGCCGAGCTGCTCCGCAACGACCTGGAGCCTGCCGCGTTCGCCCTCCGGCCGGAGGGCGGCGAGGCGCTCTCGGCCTTGCGCGAGGCCGGCGCCGGGCTGGCCGCGATGACCGGCTCCGGGCCGACCGCCTTTGGCCTCTTCGGCGACCTCGGCGCGGCGCGGGAGGCGGGCTTGAGGCTCGGTCGCGACGACGCGATCGTCTGCGAGGGGGGTGCGCTCCCGTGAAGCTCCCCGCTCGCCTGCGCAACAAGCACCTCGGCCTGGTCCTGGCGGTGCTGGCGGTGATCGCCATCTACTACGCGGTCAGCCGCCTGATCCCGCACGAGAACCTCCAGGGGCTGCTCAACGACGTCTCCAACGCGCTCGGGGCGTGGACCTACCTGCTGGTCGGCGTGCTCGCCTTCCTCGAGACCGGGGCATTCGTCGGTCTGGTCGTGCCCGGGGAGACGGTGATGCTGATCGGCGGCGCGGTCGCCGGGCAGGGCGCGGTCGACATCTACCTGCTGATCGCGATCGGCTGGTTCGCGGCTTGGCTCGGGGACACCACCAGCTTCTACGTCGGTCGCCGTCTCGGTCGGGGCTTCGTCCTCCGCCACGGGCCCAGGGTCGGGATCAGCGAGGAAAGGTTCGCCCGCGTCGAGGACTACTTCGATCGCCACGGCGGCAAGACGATCCTGATCGGGCGCTTCGTCAGCCTGGTCCGGGCACTGGCGCCCTTCGTCGCCGGCAGCTCGGGGATGCGCTACCGGGCCTTCGTCCCCTACAGCATCCTCGGCACTGGGATCTGGGCCTCCGCCCACATCCTGATCGGCTACATCTTCTCCCGCAGCATCGACAGCGCCGCCAAGTACGCCGGGCGCGGCGCCTTCATCCTCGGCACCCTGATCGTGATCACGGTCGGCGCGGTCATCGCCTTCCGCTTCCTGCGCGTTCCCGGAAACCGCCGGCGGGCGGTTGAATGGATGGAGGAGCGTCGGGCAACGGCCTGGCTGCCGCCGCTCGGTCGCCGTTTCCGGCCCCAGGCGCGCTTCGTCTGGAACCGCCTCACGCCCGGGGGAACCTTCGGGCTCGAGTTCACCAGCACCCTCGCGGCCCTCTCGGTCGGCCTCTTCGTGCTGATCGCCTACACGGTGATCGTCGGAGCCGATCCCGGGCCCACCCCCGGCGACGTCACCGCCCAGGACGTCGTCGACTCGATCCGGGCGCCATGGCTGACCAGCATCGCAAAGGTCGTGACGGCCTTCGGCTCACCGGCCCTGGTTTGGACACTCGCCTTCGGCTGCGCCGTCGCCCTGGCGCTCGCCCGTCGCTGGTGGGAGCTCTGCATCCTCGTCGGCGGCATGATTCTGATCATCGCCGGCGTGCACCTGATCAAGGACGCCGTCGACCGGCCCCGCCCGGGGGGCGGGCTGGTGGCGGCCGAGGGGTCCTCCTTCCCCAGCGCCCACGCCGCCTACTCGACCTTCTACGTCTGGCTGGCGGTCACCGTTGTAATGCGCCTGCGCCCGGGAATGACGCGCCGCACGGGCGTCGTCTTCGCCGGAGCCGGGGCGGCCGCCGCGATCGGGCTCTCGCGCGTCTATCTCGGGGTCCACTACCTCAGCGACGTCAGCGCCGGCTGGGCCCTCGGGGCCTCGTCCTTTGCCCTCTGCGCTGCGATCGCCCTGATCGTCACCCAATTGCGCCAGAATCCGTCCGAGGTGAGAACGAAGGCCAAAGCAACACCCGAGGCCTCCTGACCACGTGGCGCTCGCCAGGATCGGCAACGAGTATCTGATCTTCGGGGCCGCCGGGTTGATCAGCCTGGTCGCCTTCATCACCCTGATCCTCGCCCCGGCGCTGAGCTCCTACGGGAGGGCCTGGGAGAAGGTGGCAGCCGGCTTCCTCTCCCTTTTCGTCCTCCTGGTGCTGGTCTCGATCGGGATCGGCCTCGGGGTGTTGATCGTGGTCAACTACAACCAGATCACCGACCTCTTCAGCCAGGGCTGATCGCCTCGCGCCTCCCGCGGCCCGGCGCCGCAACGGGCAGGTCGGGATAATCGGTCCCCCTTGAGCGCTGAGACGACAAGGAAAGCCCCCCCAGAGAAGGCACGACCGGGAGACCTCGACGGGCTTGCCGAGACGGTCGAGTCCGGCGCCGGGCTGCCTGCCGTGGCCCGGGCCGCCGCCCGGGTCCTCGGTGCAAGCGTCGCGCTGATCGACCGCTCCAGCGCGGTGCTCGCGGTGGCCGGGGCCTCGCCGGATCAGGAGCAGCGGCTGCTCGCGGGCGGGGAAGGGGTGGTCTCGGTCGAGCTGCGGGTCGCCGACAGCCCCGTAGGCGAGCTTCGCTACCGAAGCAAGGCGAAGCCGGATGCGGCGATCGCCCGAATGGTGGCGACCCTGCTCGCCCTCGAGCTCGAACGCGCCCGCTCGCCCGAATGGGAGAGCGAGGAGGCCGCCGCCGGCTTCGTCCGCGCGGTGCTCTCCCGCGAGGTCACCGACCGCGGAGACATCGGCGCCCGCGCCGCCGAGCTCGGCGCCGAGCTCGAGCAGGGCGCAGGGGTGCTGATCCTGCGGGCGGCCCCGCGGGCGGCCCAGACCGAGGAATGGAGGGCGCGGGTGCTGACCCTGGCGTTGCGCTCGCTGCGTTCCGTCGCGCCGGGCTCGCTGGCGGCCCTCGAGGAAGGGGAGGCCGCCGTGGTCGCGGTGATCGTCCCGGCCCCCGAGGAGGAGCGGATCGAGCGCGCGGCGGCGGCGCTCGAGCGGGAGCTGGCCGAGGGTCTATCGGCCTTTCACTCGACGATCGGGCGCAGCCGCCGCGCCGCGGATCCCGTCGATCTCTACCGGGCCGGCAACGAGGCGCGGCTGGCGGTCAACGTCGGCGAGGCCGAGGGGCGCTCGCTTCTCGCCTTCGAGGACACGGGCGCCTACCGGCTGTTGCTGCCGGCGATGAGCGAGGACCCCGGAGAGCTGGAGCGCTTCTACTCGGAGACGATCGAGCCGCTCGCCGCCTACGACGAGCAGTACGAGACCGAGCTGGTGCTGACGGTCGAGACCTATCTCGAGAATGACGGCAACGTCGCCGCCACGGCCAAGCAGCTGTTCACCCATCGCCACACGATCCGCTACCGGCTGGAGAGGGCGAAGGAGCTGTGCGGGCACGACGTCTCGGCGACGGTCGGCCGCGAGAAGCTGGGGCTCGGCCTCAAGGCGATGCGCGTCCTCGGTATCCCCTCGGCGCGGGGCCCGGCGATGGAACCGGGCGCCGAGGCCGGAAAGGTGCCGCCCGTCTAGGTCTAGTCGCTCGCGCCGGTGGTCCGGGTGGCCGCGCCGACCGACTCGGAGGTGGAGATCCTGACCTTGACCCGCAGGTGGTGGCGGCTCTTGAAGTAGCGCCGTCCCCTGCGGTTCATCCTCAGCCGCAGCGTCTTCGTCTTGCCGCCCTGGGCGCTGAAGCTGCCCTTGGCGATCAGCCCGCGGCCCCGTCTGCCGTGCTTCGGTGCGCCGCGAACCGTGATCTTCCCCTTGCGACAGAAGGCCCAGCCGGCCGGGCAGCTGACCTGCGCGGCGAGTCGGGTTCCGCGGACGTCGAGCTTGCCGACGCTCTGGGCGCGGATCTTGCCGAAGTTGGCGAACCCCGGAGCCAGGTCATAGCCCTTTGGAAGGAGCTTCGGCGTCTTCGCCTTGACCACGCCGCCGACCGAGCCCGGCTTTTCGAGCACCGGAAGGGTCAGATGCAGGTCCTTCACCTGGACCTGCTGCTGGTCGTTCGAGGGCAGGCCGTAGGGAGCGTCGTTGGGCAGCAGCTCGAGCTTGGCGATGTGCCCGGCGGCGAAATGCCAGCCGTTCGGGTGGAGCTGGAAGACCTGCTTGACGAAGCCTGGGTCGGTCTTCGGGCGCCACAGGCCGCGGTTGACCAGGGTCTCCTTGCCGTCGGGGCCGACGTCGAGGAGGCGCGCGGCGACCTGGGAGTTCGCGTCGGTGAGTTTGAAGTCTGCGACCACGGTGGGTGAGCCCATCAGCGTGTACCCGGCGCCCCTCGCCGCCGGCAGGCGATAAGTGGCGGTGCCCGGCTGGTCGGCAGCGGAGGCCTGGGCGCAGGCACCCCCGCCGAATACCGGGTCGAAGGTGGCGCCGATCGTCGGGTCGCCCGCGGTCGGCGAGATCGGCTTCGCCGCCGCCGACCCGTGGCGGATCTCACCCTTGGAGACGTGCGCCCAGTCCTTGGCGAAGTAGGGCCCGGTGGACGGGCTCGCCAGCGGGCAGGTTTGGGTCAACGTCTCGATCCCCTGGTAGGGGAGGGAGCTAGCCGCTACCGCTACCGGTGCCGTTGCCCTTGACGTAGTAGTCGAACCACTTCTCCTCGCGGGCCGCCAGCAGGGCGATGTCGCTGCCCTTGTTCTGGCCACGCATGTGGCCGAAGTCCATGAAGAACAGCGAGATCGGCGCATCGGGGTGCCCGCGCCTGGTCCGGTTGTAGAAGCGGATCGCCTCGTCGGCCGGGAACAGGTCGTCGGTCCATCCGTTGGAGATCAGCAACGGCGCGGGCGGCTCGGAGTGGTCGATGTAATAGGAGGAATGGTGCGCCTTGATCTCGTCGAGGATCGCGGCGACCTCGGGGTCACCGTCGTAGGGCTCCCCGGCGCTCAGCCGCGTGTTCCAGTTGGTGATGTCGGCGTCGGGGTCGGTTCCCGCCGGCGCGCATTTGCCGTTGGTCACGCAGCCGACCAGGTAGAGCCCGCTGACGAAGGACTGCTTGTAGATCCCCAGCCGGCCCCGGTAGGAGGCGTCGGCGACGTAGTCGAGGGTGCTCCCGTTGGGGGTCAGCGCGTAGGAGAGGTCGGTCCAGGGGACCTCGGGCGTGGCGGCGGCCAGCGACATCGGCGTACCCTCGGGGCTCTTCCAGGGAATGAGGCTGCCGTCGGGGAGCATCTGGCGATTCTTGAGCGCCGCCAGGGCCATCGACATGCCACCGCCGTAGGACCCGCCGGTCGCGCCGATCTTGGTCGGGGAGACCAGCCCCTCGTCGGCCAGCTTGCCGGCGAAGTCCTGGGCGTCACGGACCTCGTAGCGGTCGTCCATCAGGCGGATGTAGCCCTTCGAGGTGCACGCTCCGCTGAGATCCGCCGCCCGGGAGGCGTCGTTCCCACAGGACTCGTTGAAGCCGCGGTCGGTCATGCTGAAGGTCGCGTAGCCGCGGTCGAGCCAGCGGTGCATGGCAGATAGCTCGAGCTTCGAGCCGCCGTAGCCGTGGAACATCATCACCAGGGGGTAGTTGCCGTCGGGCCCGGAGGCGGGCGCCGGGGGAAAGGCGGCATTGACGTCGATCGGCACGCCGTCGAAGGTCTTGGTGGTGCTGCGAGGGCTGGTGTTGCCGCAGAAGCGGACGCCGTCGCTCTGCACGGCGCAGCTGACGTCGCCGCCAAAGACGCTGGTGATCGTGGCGTTGGCGGCCGGCGCACAGACCAGGCCGGCGAAGACGACCGAAACTGCGATGAGCTTGCGCAATCTTCCCTCCGTGTGATGAGCGGGCCGTCCCTGAAGCCCCCTGTCCCAGTGCTCTCCTGCCACCGGGACAATAGCGGCGATTCGCGGCTCACGAGTTGCGCATCATCCGTTCCAGCCGGGCGAGGCGCCGGTCCCATCCGGCGCCCACGGCGGCGATCCAGCTGGCGGCATCGCCGAGACCCCGCGGCCCCAGCCGGTAGCGGGTCTCGCGGCCGCTGCGGGTTGGCTCGACAAGTCCGGCATCGGCCAGGGCGGCGAGGTGCTTGGAGACCGCCTGGCGGGAGATCGGCAGGCCCGAGGCGAGCGAGGTCGAGGTCGCCTCGGGTGATTCGGAGATCGTCTCGATCAGATACCTGCGGGTCGGGTCCGCGAGCGCGTGAAAGACGGCCTCGAGGCGGTCGGCCTCGCCCCGGCACTCCTCTCGGGCGCCGGCGCTAGGCGTAAACAAGGCTTGCGAGGCAGAGGCGCAGGCTCTGCATCCGCTCCCCCCAGAGCGCCGAGGCGCCGGGAGCAGCGCCGCCCGCCGCGGTCTCGGTGACCGTCAACCGGGCGCCGCCGGCCACGGCGTCGACGAGCAGCTCGACCGTGCTCTCGACACCCTCCTCGTTCGACCAGCGGAAGGCGAGGCGCCGGGCCGGCTCGAAGGCGATGATCTCGCCCGCGCGCTCCCCACCGTTCTCCTCGCGGCAGGCGATCGAGCCTCCTTCCCTCGCATCCAACTCCACCTCGGGCGCCAGCCAGTCGCGGAGCAGCGATTCCTCGGTGAGGGCATCCCAGACCCGGTCAGGGCTCGCGTCGAGCCCGATCGTGCGGCGAATCTGAAGGCGCTCGTTCATCTCTGTTCTCGCTTTGCTCGGGAATGTCGCGCAACTGAATGGTTGCACAAGCTGCTACGGTCCTGGCACCATGCGCAACCTAATGGTTGCACGACTGAGAGGAGACGCGATGTCCCTGGTGCCGATGGTCGTCGAGCGGACCGCGACGGGCGAGCGCTCGTTCGATATCTACAGCCGCCTCCTGGGGGAGAGGATCGTCTTCCTCGGCGGCGCCGTCACCGAGGAGATCGCCAACCTGATCGTCGCCCAGTTGATCCATCTCGAGTCAGACGATCCGGACAAGGACATAAGCCTCTACGTCAACTCACCCGGAGGCTCGGTGCATGCCGGCCTCGCGATCTACGACGCGATGCAATTCATCCGGCCCGACGTTCAGACGATCGGCTACGGGATAGCGATGTCGATGGGGTCGCTGCTGCTCGCAGGGGGCGCGGCAGCTAAGCGGAGCGCGCTGCCGAACAGCCGCATCCTCATCCACCAACCCTCGGGTGGATTCGAGGGTCAGTCGGCCGATATCGAGATTCACGCCCGCGAGATACTCGAGCAGCGAGGGCGGATCGAGGGGATCTACGCCCGCCATACGGGCCAGCCCGCCGAGCGCATCCATGAGGACATGGACCGCGACCGCTTCTTCGATCCCGCCGAAGCGGTCGAGTACGGGTTGATCGACGGGGTGATCAGCTCGCACCAGCTGCGCCGGCGCGAGTTCGGCTTTCGGGGGGAGGGCGGGTGAAGTTCCGGGGGGACGATTTGAACGCCCTCTTCCTGGACCAAAACCAGGCGTGCTGCCGGTTACACCACCCCGGATCGGGCTCCGACCTTAGCGCCGCCGTCCGTCCTAGAGTCGCGCTATGGAAACGGACGCCGAAAAGCGCGATCTCGCCCGGCTCGATCTCGCCGGGCTGATCTACGGGATCATCCTGGCGACCGCGCTGATCGGCGCCTTCAGCGAGCAGCCCAAGGTGGGGCAGGTGGCGACCTTCGTCGCGGTGCTCGCCAGCGCGGTGATCTTCTGGCTCGCCCACGGCTACGCGCACATCCTCGCCGCCGGAGTCGTCGGCCGTGAGCCGATCAGCGGCTGGGCGGTGCGCGAGGCGCTCTACCGCCAGCTGCCGCTGGTCTTCGGGGCCCTGCCGCCCGCCCTGGTGCTGCTGGCGGAGCCGCTGGGGTTGCTCTCCGAAGACAACTCGGACAACCTGGCGATGCTGCTCGGGGTCGCCCTGCTGGCTGCCTTCGGACTGATCGGGGCCCGCCGCCGCCGCGCCGGAGTGATCGGGACGATCGTCCTGACGGCGATCAGCGCCGGGCTCGGGCTGATCATGGTCGGCCTGAAGGCCGCGGTGCATTGAGGCTCGTCTGCTGCGGGCTCGTGGTCCGCGCGGTCCCGTTTCCGGTTTACGATTCGCAGGTGAGCACGGGCCGAACCGTCCTCGTCATGGCCGCCGGCGAGGGAACGCGGATGCGTTCCTCGCTGCCCAAGGTCCTGCACCCGGTCTGCGGCCGGCCGCTGGTCTCCTGGCCGGTGATCGCCGCCCGCGAGGCGGGCGCCGGGCGAATCGCGGTGATCGTCTCGCCCGGTCTGGAGATCTCCGCTGCGCTGCCGCCGGGAACCGAGACAGTGTTCCAGGAGGAGGCTGACGGCACCGGCGGGGCGATCCGCGCCGCGGCCGAACTGGTCCGGGCCTCGGAGACCGTCGTGGTGCTCTCCGGCGACCACCCGCTGATCTCGCCCGAGGTCGTCTCCGCCCTGCTCGCGGCCCACGAGGACGGTGGCGCCGCGGCCACCGTGATGACCACGGTCCTCGAGGACCCGGGCAGCTACGGCCGGATCGTCCGCGACGAGCGTGGTGAGCTGGAGCGGATCGTCGAGGCGAAGGAGCCCGGCGACGCGAGCGCCGACGAGCTGGAGATCAAGGAGATCAACACCGGCACCTACGCCTTCGCCGCCGCCCCGCTGGCCGAGGCACTGGCGCGGATCGGCAACGACAACGCCCAGGGCGAGTACTACCTCGGCGACGTCCTGCCGCTGCTTCGCTCCGAAGGTCTGAAGGTCGCTGCCCATCTGGCCGACGATCAGGCGGTCACCCTCGGCGTCAACGACCGGGCGGATCTCGCCGCGGCCGAGGCCACGGCCAGGGCAAGGATCCTCGAGAGTCACATGCTCGAGGGGGTCACCGTCGTCGATCCCTCCTCGACCTGGGTGGACGCGGACGTGCTGATCGCCGCCGACGTCAGGCTCGAGCCCGGCACCTCGCTGCGCGGGCGTACGGAGATCGGCGAGGGCTCGGTGGTCGGGCCGCACACGACCCTGATCGACGCCACGCTTGGGAAGGGGGTGAGGGCTCCGCACTCCTACCTGGTCGAGTGCGACGTGCTCGACGGCTGCACCGTCGGGCCGTTCGCGCACCTGCGGCCTGGAGCCAGGCTGCGCGACGGCGCCAAGGCCGGCTCCTTCGTCGAGATCAAGGACTCGGAGATCGGCGAGGGCTCGAAGGTGCCCCACCTCTCCTATGTCGGCGACGCGACCGTCGGCGCCGGATCCAACCTCGGTGCCGGGGCGGTCACCGCCAACTACGACGGGTCGCGCAAGCACCGGACGGTGATCGGCGATCACGTACGGATCGGCGTCGACACGATGATGGTCGCGCCGGTTGACATCGGCGATGGCGCTTACACTGGCGCCGGCGCGGTGATCCGCTCCGACGTCCCCCCGGGATCGCTGGCAGTCTCGGCGGGGGAGCAACGCAACATCGCCGACTATTCGGACCGCAAGGCGCAGCGCAGCGAAGAGGAAGACGAGTCTTGAGCACCATCCCCGAGGTACGGCCCGCCACAGCGATCCCGCACGACTACTCGAAGCGGATGATGGTGTTCGGCGGCCGCTGCTCGATCGATCTCGCCGCCAAGATCGCCGCCAAGCTCGATCTCGACAGCGGCCAGGTGACCCTGAAGACCTTCGCCGACGGCGAGGTCTACTGCCGCTACGAGGAGTCGATCCGCGGCGCCGACGTCTTCCTCGTCCAGTCCACCTGCGCCAACGAGCAGAATGGGATGACCCCCAACGACGCCCTGATGGAGCTGCTGATGATGGCCGACGCGGCCCAGGGTGCCTCGGCGCACCGGATCATCGCTGTGATGCCCTGGTACGGCTACGCACGCCAGGACAAGAAGTCGGCACCCCGCGAGCCGATCTCCGCCCGGGTGGTCGCCAAGTGCCTCGAGCAGGTCGGCGTCGACCGGGTGCTGACCATGGACCTCCATGCCGGCCAGGTGCAGGGCTTCTTCCACATCCCGGTCGATCACATGACGGCGATGCCGATGCTGACCCAGTGGTTCACCGACCAGGACCAGGGCAGCGAGGACCTGGTGATCGTCTCCCCGGATGCCGGTCGGGTGAAGTCGGCGCGGAACTTCGCCCGCAAGGTCGGCAGCCACTGGGCCGTGATGGAGAAGGAGCGCCCCGCCCAGCAGGTCGCCGAAATCGGCTACGTCGTCGGCGACGTCAGGGGCAAGACTGCGGTCCTGGTCGACGACATGATCGACACCGCTGGCACCCTCTGCGCCGCCGCCGAGACGGTGATCGAAGAGGGGGCGGCCCGGGTGATCGCCTGCGCGACCCACGGGCTCTTCTCCGGGCCGGCCTTCCAGCGCCTCGCCGACTCGCAGATCGAGCGGATCGTCGTCACCGACACGATCCCCCTGCGGTCCGGGGCGCCGGACAACATCACCGTGCTATCCACCGCGGGCACCTTCGCCGACTCGATCCGGCGCATCTTCACCGACGACTCGGTCTCCGAGATCTTCGCCGGGGAGAACCAGCTCTTCTGAGGCTGGTCGGCCATAAGGGCGCCGACCGATTGCGCCCCGGGAACACGCTCGAGAGCTTTGTCGCGGCGGTCGAGACCGGGGTCGACATGATCGAGCTCGACGTCCTCTGGATGCCCGACGGCCACCCGAAGATGAAGGCGGAGGAGCGCTCGCCGCTGGTCGTCGCCCACGATTGGCACGACGCCCGCAGCCGCAGGCCGCTCACCTTGGCCGAGGCGCTGGACGCGTTTAACCGGGCACCGCTCGACCGGGTCGAGATCGACTGCGACGTGAAGCTTCCCGGGCGCGAGCAGGAGCTCGCCTCCGCCCTCGAGGAGCGCAACCTGCTCGGCCGGGCGATGGTCTCGACCATGGAGCTCAGCACCCTGGAGCGGCTGCGTGGCCTGGCGCCGGGGCTGAGGCGGGGCTGGACGTACCCGAAGGTGAGCCGCGACTGGACCTCGAAGCGCTGGGCGATACCCGCGGTCTATGCCGGACTGGTGATGATGCGCCGCCGCGCGCCCCGGCTCGTCGCGGTGGAGTTGCCGCGCCTGGGGGTCGAGGCGATGTGGGTATACCACCCGCTGATCACCAGCCGGCTGCTGGCCGCCACCCGCGCCGCCCGGGTCGAGCTGATCGCCTGGACCGTAGATGAGCTGAAGACGATGCGCCGCCTCGCCGAGATGGGGGTGGACGGCATCTGCAGCAACGATCCTCGGCTATTCGCCGAGCTCGACTGAGCCGGCCCCGAAACCTCCGCTGCGGCGCCTAGAGTGGAGGACCGTGGAGAGCGCCGCGGCCACCGCCAACGGGGACCGGCTTGCTCCCGGCACGGTGATGGCTCTGGTCGCGATGGGGCTCGGCGTGCTGGTGATCGCCAACGACTTCACCGCGCTGAACGTCGCGCTTCCCTCGATCGAGCACGACCTCGATACCGACGTCGGCACCACTCAGTGGGTGATCAACGCCTACGCGCTGACCTTCGGCATGGCGATCGTCACCGGCGGAAAGCTCGCCGACATGTTTGGTCGCCGCAGGGTCTTCTTCATCGGCTCGGTGATCTTCGCCGTCTTCTCGGTCGCCGGCGGCTTCGCTCCCAACACCGGCCTGCTGATCGCCGCCCGGGTTGGAATGGGGATCGGCGGGGCGCTGATGTGGCCGGCGATCCTAGGCATGACCTTCGCCGCCCTGCCTGAGTCGAAGGCCGGGCTCGCCGGCGGGCTGATTCTCGGCGCAGCGGGGGTCGGCAACGCCATGGGCCCGCTGATCGGCGGCGCCCTCAGCGACCTCGCCAGCTGGCGCTGGATCTTTTTCCTCAACGTCCCGATCGCCGCCCTGGCGATCCTCGTCACCTACCTCAAGGTCCACCAGCCGCCGGTCGAGGTGGACGAGCGGCGGATCGACTACGGCGGAATCACCACGCTCTCCCTCTCCCTCGTCTTCCTCCTGGTCGGGATGGACCAGGCTGCCGACTGGGGCTGGGGCGACCCCAGGGTGGTCGGCCTGTTCATCGCCGCAGTGGTGCTGGCGGTCGCCTTCGCTTTTGTCGAGCCGCGGATGAGAGCGGCGGCGCTGGTCCCCGGCGACATCATCCGCAACCGGCCCTTCACCGCCGCATGCATGGCCACCCTTCTGATGTCGGCGGTCTTCTTCACCACGGTCCTCTACGCGCCGCAGCTGATGCAGAAAATCCTCGGCTACTCACCGCTCAAGTCGGGGGTCGGGATGCTGCCGATGCTCGCGGTCTTCGCCTTGACCTCGTTCGTCGCCGGCCCGCTCTACAACAGGATCGGCGGCAAGACCGTGGTCACCGCCGGCTCGGTCGGGCTCGTGGTCGGCCCCTTTCTGCTCTCGCAATTCGGCGCGGACTCCGGCTACGGAGCTCTGGTGCCGGGCCTGGTGATCACCGGCCTCGGCGTCGGCCTCTTCTATCCATCCGTGACCACCGCCGCGGTCACCGCGCTGGATCCCTCCCGCTCGAGCCTCGCCGGCGGCATCGTCTATATGTTCCAGATCGGCGGCGGGGCCGTCGGTCTCGGGTTGGCGACGACGATCTTCACCACCACCTCGCAGAGCCAGGTCGCCGACGACGGGCTCAAGCAAGGGCTGCATCTGAGCGAGGGCCAGGCGGCCGTCGTCCACGGCTCGCTCGCCGGCACCGACACCGGCCAGCAGGTGATCCATCAGTTCCCTGATGCGGCGAACAAACTCATCGACGTGGTGCGCGAGTCGTTCGTCTCCGGCGTCTCGACCGCGTTCGAGGTGATCTCGGCGATCGCCGTCGGCGGTCTGGTCGTATCCCTGCTCTTCGTCGGCGGCTCGCTGCTCGGCGGCCGCCCGCGAGAGTGAAGTTCCTCTCACCAGGAGAGGAACTTGAAGTCGCGCGGCGGGGGGCCGGGCTAGATCGTGCCCGGCTCGGGGGCGCCCTTACGGCGGCGCACCGCTGACTCGAGCTCGGCCGCGGTGAAGCCGCCGACCGCCTCGCCCTCGGTCGCGTAGCGGTACAGCGCCACCCCGAAGATGCCGGAGAGGGCGCGGGAGACGAGCGCGGCGACGGCGATCACGATCGCCCCGATCACCAGCAGCAGGGCCCCGACGTAGCTGCTCTGCGACCAGACCGCGAGCCCGGCGGCGACGAGGATCGCGCCGGGCAGCACGCCGAGCAGGAAGACGGCGCCGCCGATCGCGACGTTGCCGGTGATCTGTTGTCCCCAGCGGGCCCGGAACAGCCCGGCGGAGCGCTTCAGCGTCTCCAGCGGCCCCGTCCCCTCGAGGGCGATCACCGGGACCGCCAGGAAGGTGATCAGCGACCAGCCGATGTCGAGCAGCCGGCCGAAGATCTGTCCGAAGATCCCGCCCTCGCTCTCCAGCGCGCTGAGCACCAGGCCGACGATCGTCGAAACCGCCGCCCAGGCGGCGATCTGGCCGAACCGCGAACGGGCCACGGCGAGTCCCTCACCGACGCCGGCCTCCTGGCCCCTGAAGATCATCTCGGCCGCGGCGGCGAGGCCGACGCTGAAGTAGATCCCCACCAGGGCCAGCAGGTAGAAGCCGATCACAGCGAGTGGGGCCCCCGCAGCGGTCTTGTCGTCACTGATCAGGTAGATCCCCGGGCCGAGGACGATCACGGCGCAGACGATCGTCGCCGCGGCCCCGTATAGCGGGAAGCGGATCAGCGCAGGGTGCTCGCGCAGCAGCGCCCAGCTCTTCTTGGTCAGCTCCCAGCCCTTGCGGATGCGGCTCATGCGTGACTACCTGCTTTCGGTCTGGCTGTCTCCGGCTCGATCTCCCGCCTCCTATCGGCGCCGCGCGGCGCGAGTTGAGCGGTGGCCGATCACCCCCGGGCGGCGATTCCCGGCGTCCTGATCACCCCGCGGCTCTCGAAGTAGTCCCATTCCTGCTCTCCCAGGTCGGTCGCCGGCGGGTCTGCGTAGACCCACTCGCGCATGATCCGGTACCAGTTGCGCCGCGCCCGCAACTGGCCGAGGACGGCGACGACCCCGATCTCCATGCGGCGGCCCATCAGCTCCTCGGCGGGCACCGCCTCGCGCCTCATCAGGTCGAAGTACTCCGAGCGCGGGTCGTGGGTCGACTCGATGATCCCCATCACCCGGGTCGCGTCGATCTCGATCTCGGCGTCCTCCATGTACCAGCCGCCGACCGCCTTGACGTGCGCCATCAGCCGCTCGGCGTCGAGCTTCGACGGGTTCTTGACGAAGCCGAGGTCGTGCAGCGATGAGCGCAGCTCTTCGGGGTCGTCGCGGACGATCGCGTCGATCGCCCTCTGCTCGAGGGTGATCTGCTCGAGGTCAAGCCGCTTGGTCATGCCGAAGTCGAGGAAGGCGACGCGGCCGTCGTCCATGAGGATGAAGTTGCCGGGGTGGGGGTCGGCATTGAAGTGCTGCAGGTGGTAGATCGATCCGAAGCTGCCGCGGAAGACGATCTCGCCGAAGCGGCTCCGCTGCTCGGCGGGGAGCTGCTTGACCTGCTCAAACTGCATCCCCTCGACGTACTCGGTGACCAGCACCCTGCGGCGCGAGAGCCGGGTGAGGACGTCGGGGACGTAGATGAAGGGATGGTCGCGGTAGGCGCGCGCGAAGCTGCGCTGATTCTGTGCCTCGTACTCGTAGTCGAGCTCCTCGAGCACCCGCTCCCGGATTTCGTCGGCGATCGCCTTGGCGTCGAGGCCGGGGGCGAGCGCCTTGGCCAGCCGTACCACGGTGCCGGCGTTGCGCAGGTCGGCGTCGAGCACCTCGGCGATCCCCGGGTACTGGATCTTCACCGCGACCCGGCGGCCGTCGAGCAGCTCGGCCCGGTGCACCTGCCCGATCGACGCCGCGGCGAAGGCCTCGCGCTCGAACTCGGCGAACAGCTCCTCCAGCGGCTCGCCGTCGTATTCGGACTCCAGCACCTTGACAACCTTCTCCCAGGGCATCGGCGGGGCGTCGGTGCGTAGCTTCGCGAGCTGCTCTTGATAGATCTCGCGGTAGTCCTCGGGGATGAACTCAGTGTCGATGAAGGAGGCAAACTGCCCCAGCTTCATCGCCGCCCCCTTCATCTGCCCGAGGGCGGCGACCATCTTCATCGCCGTCTCGGCGTGGCGCTGCTCGAGCCGCCGGTGCCCGGAGCTCTCGGAGCGCGCCACATTCGCCGCTTTCGTCCCGGCGTAGCGCGCTCCCTGGGCGCCGAGCACCGAGCCGAGCTTGGCGGAGCGCCGCACTCGGCCCTTGGGAATCTTCGATTCGTCGGCCATCGGCCAAGAATCCCACACGCCTGACGTGGGACCTTTCAGCCGCGGTAGGCGCGGTTCAAAGGTCCCACCCCGGTCGGAGTGTGGCGGGAGGGATGAGCGACGCGCGTTTCTCTATCCTCTGCCCGCCGATGGCCTCCGATCGCGCCACACTTCAAGCCGCTGCACGAACCGAGTTCGGCTCCCGCACCAGCCGCCGCCTGCGCCGTGGAGGGCTGGTCCCCGGCGTCGTCTACAGCGGCGGCGAGGATGCCCGCCCGTTCCAGGTGCCGGAGCGGGTGGCGCAGCAGGTGATCTCCGCGGGACACGCCCTCTTCGACCTCGAGATCGAGGGCTCGGCCGCGGTTCCGGTGGTGGTCAAGGAGCAGCAGCGCCACCCGGTTCGGGGCGGCCTCCAGCACCTCGACCTCCAGGAGGTGCGGCTCGACCAGGAGATCGAGGCCGAGGTCTCGATCGAGCTCGAGGGGACCGAGGAGGCTCCCGGGGTCAAGGAGGGGGGCGTGATGGAGCACGTCACCCGGGAGGTCACGGTGGAGGCGCTGCCGGCCGAGATTCCCGACCGGATCGTCGTCGACGTCTCCGCGATGGAGATCAACGACACCCTGCAGCTCTCCTCGGTGAGCGCGCCCTCAGGGGTCAGGTTCGTCGCCGACGAGCCCGAGGAAGTGACGATCGCGACCCTCTCTCCGCCAAGGGTCGAGGAGGAGCCCGAGCCCGAGCTGGAGGAGGAGGCCGAGCTGGTCGGCGAGGACGGAGAGCCGATCGAGGGCGAGGAGCCCGCGGCCGATGCCGAGCAGCCAGAGCCGGCCGAGGCGGACTCGGACGACTCCGACGGGGAGTAGCCCTGTCGATCTTCCGCCGCCGGCGAGGCCCCGAGGAGGCCGAGGGCGGCGAGCGCATCCTGATCATCGGCCTCGGCAACCCGGGCCCCCGCTACGAGCGAACCCGGCACAACCTCGGCTCCCGGATCGCCGCCGAGCTGGCGCGCCGCTGGGAGCTGCCGAAGCCCAGGCAGCGCTACGGCGGGTTGATCAGCGAGGGGAGGACGGGCCCGGGCGGGCCACGGGTGGCGGTGCTGATCCCCCAGACCTACATGAACGAGTCCGGCTCCGCCGCCGGGCCGGCGCGCGGCGAGCTGCGGGCGCCACTCGATCACGTCATCGTCCTGCACGACGAGATCGACCTCGACTTCGGCGACGTACGGGTGCGGCAGGGCGGCGGGCTCGCAGGCCACAACGGCTTGAAGAGCCTTCGCCATGGCCTCGGCGGTGCCGAGTTCTGGCGGGTCAGGGCCGGGGTGGGGCGCCCGGATTCGACCGACCCGGAGGTCGTCTCCCAGCATGTCCTCTCCCGCTTCGCCGAGCCCCCCGAGGAGGTCGAGGCCCTGGTGGCCGAGGCCGCCGACGAGGCCGAGCGGCTAATCGAGCGGATCGCCGAAGCGAAGGCCGAGGCCGCATCCGACACGTACCGAGGGGGGCGATCGTGGATGAGCTGAGCAGCTACGAGCTCAGCGGCGGAGGGCATCGCGGTGCTGCGGCTGCAGCGCCCTGAGGCCCGCAACGCGATCAACACCCAGATGCTGGCCGAGATGCTCGAGCACCTGACCGTCGCCGCCGGAGACGATTCGGCGCGGGTGCTGGTCATCTCTTCGGCCGACCACATCGGGCTCTCGGCCGGTGCCGATGTCCGCGAGGAGCTGGACGAGGACGGCAGGGTGCGCCGCATGGAGCTGTTCGCAGACCTCTACGACGCGATCACCGCCTTCCCGAAGCCGACCATCGCGGTCTGCCACGGCGACGTCGTCGGCGGCGGCGCCGAGATCGCGGTCGCCTGCGACATGAGAGTCGGCGGTTCCAATCTGAGGATGCGCTTCCCAGGCGCGGCGCTCGGGGTGCCGGTCGGGCCGGCACGGCTGGTCACCCTCTGCGGTCTGGCCACGGCCAAGTACCTGCTGCTCAGCTCGCGCACGGTCGGGGCGGAGGAGGCGCTGCGGCTCGGCCTCGTCAACCGGGTCGCGCCGGCGGCCGGGACCGAGGAGGCCGCGCTCGATCTCGCCGCCGAGGTCGCCGCCCACCCGCCCGAGGCCGTTGCGCGGATCAAGCGGATGCTGCACGAATGGGATGCGGTCGAGGAGCGCTCCCGGGCCGAGGGGCATGGGCAGGTCGAGTGGCAGCGCTCCGGCCCCGGGCTCCCGTTTCGCGACTAACCCCCCGCCGACGGAATCGATCCCTCGACCCCGGCGAGCGGCGCGATCGGCGAGGCTAGCCTTCAGAACGTGTCGCTTCGGCCTCTGCTCGACATCGCCCTCGAGAACGAGCGCGTCCACGCGCTCTGCGGCCGGGTACGCGACGCAGCGCCCGGCGATGGGGCGACGCTGCGCGCCTCGGCCACCCTTCGGCCGCTGCTGATCGCCTCGCTGCTCTCGGACGACCGCGGGCTGGCCGGGCGTCCCGGCGCTCCTCGTCACTCCCGACGATCGCTCCGCCCGCGATATGGCCGCCGACCTGCGCGCCTACCTGGCGCCGCGGCGGGTCCGTTACTACCCGACCCGCGGAACCGGCTACGCCTCGCAGATCAGCCCCCCGCCGCACCTGGTCGGCCTGCGGGTCGACGCGCTCGACGCGCTCTCAGCGGAGACCGACCCGGTGGTCGTGGCCAGCGCCGTGGCGCTCGCCGAGACGGTTCCGGACGCCTCGCTTCGCCCCGCCGGGTTCTCGGTCTCGCGCGGCGAGGAGATCGACCTCGGACGCACTCGGGGACGACCTCGTCGCTGCCGGCTACGAGCGGGTCGAGCAGGTCACCGAGCGAGGCCAGTTCGCGGTCCGTGGCGGGATTCTCGACGTCTTTCCGGCGACCGAGGAGCGGGCGGTGCGGATCGAGCTCTTCGGGGACGAAATCGACTCGATGCGCTGGTTCTCGACCTTCACCCAGCGCTCGCTGGGGAGGCTGAGCGGATCGAGTTCGCACCGGCGGCGGAGCTCGACGCCGAGCATCGCGGGATCGCCGAGCTCGCACTTGCGGATGACCTGGTTCCGGCGAGGGCGGGGGCGAAGCCGAGCCTGCCGGGAGCGCTCCCTCTGGAGCACTTCCGCGCCCCGCTCGAGCTGGTCGCCGAGGGCGCCGCGGTGATTCTCAGCCCGGCCGATGAGATCGAGCCGGCGCTCCGCGACCACTGGGAGGATGCGACCACCGCGATGCACGCGGACGACGCCCGCCACCTCTACGTCGACGTCGCCGCCCCGCTGGCCGCGCCGCGCGGTGCTCTCGATCACCTCCGGCGGCGATCAGGATTCCGAGGCGTTCCGCGCCTCGAGGGCGGAGTCGCCGGCGCGCAGCATGAAGGAGGCCGAGGGAGAGCTGGAGAAGCTGCTCGCCTCCGGCTACCGGACCATCGTCGCCTTCGACGGGCTCGGCGAAGCGGAGCGCGCCCGCTACAACCTCGACCGGCTCGACGTCGCGATCCTCGACGGCCGCCCGCTCTCCCCGGACCCCGGCCTGGCCTTCGCCGAGGCGCGCCTCAGGGAGGGCTTCGTCTCGCCGGAGCTGCGGCTGGCCGTCTATCCGTTCAGGCGCCTCGTCCACCGCCGCCGGCGCGCCGAGGAACGGCGGCCGGGAGCGGGGCGCGGCCGCCTCGCCTTCACCGAGCTGCGGGTCGGTGACTACGTCGTCCACGAGGACCACGGCGTCGCCCGCTTCGCCGGCTTCGAGACGCGTGAGGTTGGCGGCGTCACCCGCGACTACCTCTACCTCGAGTACAAGGGGGAGGACAGGGTCTACGTCCCCACCGACCAGCTCGCGAAGCTCTCCCGTTACGTCGGCGCCGGCGCCGAGCCGGCGCTCTCGGCGCTGGGTGGGAAGCGCTGGCAGAACCTGAAGGCCCGCGCCCGCAGCGCCGCCGGGGCGCTCGCCGGCGAGCTGCTCAACCTCTACGCCGAGCGCCGCTCGCGCAAGGGCCACGCCTTCGCCCCCGACGGCGAGTGGCAGCTGGCGATGGAGGCGGCCTTCCCCTACCGCGAGACCGCGGACCAGATCGAGGCGATCGACGCGGTCAAGGCAGACATGGAGGCTGCCAGGCCGATGGACCGCCTGGTCTGCGGCGACGTCGGCTACGGCAAGACCGAGGTCGCGCTGCGGGCCGCCGTCAAGGCGGCCTCCGACGGGCGCCAGGTGATGATGCTGGTGCCGACGACGATCCTCGCCCAGCAGCACCTCGGGACCTTTCGCGAGCGCCTCGCCGACCTGCCCTTCGTGGTCGAGGGAGTCTCGAGGCTGCGCAAGCCGGCCGAGGTGAAGCGGGTCGCTGGGCGACTTCTCCGAGGGCCGGGTCGACATCCTCGTCGGCACCCATCGGCTGCTCTCGCGCGACGTCCGCGCCAAGGAGCTGGGCCTGCTGATCGTCGACGAGGAGCAGCGCTTCGGGGTCAAGCAGAAGGAGCTGCTGCGCCAGCTGAAGCTGAAGGTGGACGTCCTCTCGCTCTCGGCCACCCCGATCCCGCGCACCCTGCAGATGTCGCTCGCGGGCCTGCGCGACATCTCGGTGATCGAGACCCCGCCCGAGGGCCGGCGGCCGATCCGCACCTACGTCGGCCCCTTCGACGACGATCTGGTCCGCCGCGCGATCGAGCGCGAGGTCGAGCGCGGGGGGCAGGCGTTCTTCCTCCACAACCGGATCGAGACCCTGCCCGACGTCTCCGAGCGGCTCCGCGGGCTGGTGCCGGGCGCCCGCTTCGCCGAGGCCCACGGGCAGATGGAGGAGGCCGAGCTCGAGGAGACGATGCTGCGGTTCCTGCGCGGGGACGCCGATTGCCTGGTCGCGACGACGATCATCGAGTCGGGGCTCGACATCCCGACGGCGAACACGCTGATCGTCGAACGCGCCGACCAGCTCGGCCTGGCCCAGGCCTACCAGATCCGTGGCCGTGTCGGCCGCTCCCGCGAGCGCGCCTTCGCCTACCTGCTCTACCCCTCCGAGCGCTCGCTGACCGAGGAGTCATCGGCGCGCCTGGCGACCCTCGCCGACCACACCGAGCTCGGCTCGGGATTTCGCATCGCGATGCGCGACCTCGACATCCGCGGCGCCGGGAACCTGCTCGGCGACGAGCAGTCAGGGCACGTCGCCGCGGTCGGATTCGAGCTCTACTGCCAGATGATCGACGAGGCGGTCGCCGAGCTCTCGGCCGCGCCTGACGGCGGCGGCTCCGGCGAGGGCGGCGAGCCGGTCAGGGTGGATGTTCCCGTCGACGCCTACCTCCCCGCCTCCTACGTCCCCTTCGAGGCGGCGAAGATCGACGTCCACCGCCGGGTCGCGGGCGCCAGGGCCGGCGGCGAGCTGCGGGCGATCAGGGACGAGCTCCGCGACCGCTTCGGGCCGCTGCCGCGCGAGGCGGAGAACCTGCTGGAGCTGCAGCGGGCGCGGATCGAGCTCGGCCTGGCCGGGGCCGAGAGCGTCGAGTTCCGGGGCGGCCGGCTCAGCGTCACCGGGGTCGAGCTCGACTCCGAAGCCGCCGAGGCGCTGCGGCGCGACGTCGACGGCGCGATCTACGAGTGGCGCGAGCGGACCGCTGCGTTGCGCGTCCCGGGGGAGCCCGAGGCGAGGCTCGGGGCGCTGCTCGCCCTCGCCCGCGGCCTGGGCGAGGCAAAGCGCGCCTCCGGCGCCGCCGAGGATATGCTCCCCGCTCCGTGAGTCCCGATCCGAAGAAGCCGAAGGCTCAGGCCAAGGCGCCAACCTCCGCCCGGGACCGGGACCGCGCCCGGCGCCTGGGCATGCTGATCTTCGGCGTCCTGCCTGCGTCGCCCTGTTCGTCGGCTTCGCGGTCGCCCAGGGAGTCTCCGGCGCGCCAACCGTTCCCTCGGACTCGATCGCCGTGGTCGAGGACGCCGCCGCCGGGACCTCGCCGATCACCAAGGAGCAGTTCGACCGCGCCCTGAAGCAGACTGCGGCGCGATCGGGCTCGCAGACGGTTCCGAAGCCGAGCAGCAAGCAGTACTCGCGACATCAGGGACGCGGCGATCGGCGACCTGCTCGACACCGTCTGGATCCAGTCGGAGGCGGCGGAGCAGGGGATAACGGTGAGCGACCAGAAGGTCGCCAAGTCGCTGGCATCGATCAAGAAGCAGAACTTCCGCACCGAGGCCGAGTACCAGCAGTTCATCAAGCGCTCGGGCTACACCCAGAAGGACATCGACCTGCGGGTGAGGCTGCAGCTGCTCAGCACGGCGATCCAGACCAAGGTCTCGAAGGACGCCCCCTCGGTATCCGACAGCCAGGTCCAGGACTACTACGACGCGGCCAAGTCCCAGTTCTCGGTCCCCGAGACCCGCGACGTCCGTTTGGTGCTCAACAAGGACCAGGCGAAGGTCGAGCAGGCGAAGTCGGCCCTGGAGGCCGACGACTCGGCGGCCAGCTGGAAGAAGGTCGCGAAGCAGTACTCGACCGATCCGAGCTCGAAGGACAACGGCGGCCTCCGCCAGGGGCTGACCGACGGGCTGCTCGAGGACCCGCTGAACGGCGAGGTCTTCGGCGCCGATGTCGGGCAAGATCGAGGGCCCGGTGAAGACCAAGCTCGGCTATTACGTGTTCGAGGTCGACAAGGTCTCACCGGCCACCACCCAGCCGCTTTCCAAGGTCGAGCAGCAGATCCGCACCCAGCTCCAGCAGCAGGCGCAGCAGAGCGCCTTCTCGCAGTTCGTTTCCAACTACGGCACCAAGTGGCAGTCGCGCACCTTCTGCGCATCCGGCTACGTGATCAACCGCTGCGCCAACTACAAGGGCAGCGGCCATCCCGACGGCGCCCAGCCCGCCTGCTACGAGGCCAACCCCAAGGGCGGCCTGCCGGAGTCCTGCCCGGCGCCGGTGCTGGCGCTCTCGCCGGCCCTTCCCGGGACGGTGTCGGTGCTCACCCCGCAGGGAACGCGACTGCCGCAGCGGCCGGTCCCTGCGGGTCTCAAGCCGGTGCGTTCGGCGGCCGGGGCCGGGTTGCAGGGAGTGCCGGGCGCGACCGCGCCCGGGGCGGTCCCGACCTCTCCCTAGATTCAGGGCCGGTGTCCGACCCGGAGCGCAGCGCCGAAGCCGTCGGCCGGCTCGACGCGATCACCCGGCGGCTGCGGACCGAGTGCCCCTGGGACCGTGAGCAGGACGAGCGCTCGATCGTCCCCCACACAGTCGAGGAGGCCTACGAGCTGGCAGAGGCGGCGGAGGCCGGCGACGACGCGAAGCTCCTCGACGAGCTCGGCGACGTGCTCTTCCAGGTCCACTTCCTCTCGCTGCTGCTGGAGGAGCGGGGGGCGGGCGACATGGCCTCGGTCGCCGATCACTGCCGCGCCAAGCTGATCCGTCGGCACCCCCACGTCTTCGGGTCGGGGGAGGAAGGTTCGGACGCCTCGGCCGCGGGTCCTGTCGCGGGGGAGGAAACCTCGTCCTCGCAGGCTGCGGGCGCGCCACCCGCGGAAGAGGCGCCGGAGGCTCACTCCCTGGACGCAGGCGCTGTGCTGGGCCAGTGGGATCGGATCAAGCGGGAGGTGGAGGGCCAGGGACCGCGGTGAGTCTCTTCGCCGAAGTGCCGGAGAACCTGCCGGCGCTGCTTTATGCGCGGAAGTTGCAGCGCCGAGCTGCGAACCGGAGTGAGGACGCTGGGTTGAGCCCGAGTTCGTTGGAGGCGGCGGGGCGGGCTCGGGAGGCGCTCGCCGAGCTCGAGGCTCGGGCCGCCGAGGGGGCCGACGCGGGGCCGACCACCTCCTCGGAGACCCGCGAGGCGATCGAGCGGGCGCTCGGCGAAGCCCTGTTCGCGACCGTGGACGCCGCCCGCCAGCTGCGCTGCGACCCCGAGCTGGCGTTGCGGGCGGCGGCATCGCGCTACAGGCATCGGGTGGAGAGCGCCAACTGAAAGACTGCCGGTGGATTCGATGAGCCAGATCGAGCAGATCCACGCCCGCCAGATCCTCGACTCGCGAGGCAACCCCACGGTCGAGGTCGAGGTGGCGCTGCGATCGGGGGCGCGCGGCACAGCGGCGATCCCTTCCGGCGCCTCGACCGGGGAGTTCGAGGCGGTCGAGCTGCGCGACGGAGGCGAGGCCTGGGGCGGCAAGGGGGTCGGGCAGGCGGTCGCCAACGTCAACGGGGAGATCGCCGAGACGTTGAGCGGCGCCCGTGCGGCCGAGCAGGGTGCCCTGGACCGGACGATGATCGAGCTCGATGGCACCCCGAACAAGGGAAGGCTGGGCGCCAACGCGATCCTCGGGGTGTCGCTCGCCGCGGCCAAGGCCGCCGCCGTCGACGCCGAGCAACCGCTCTACCTTTACCTCGCCGAGCTCTACGGCGGCGGAGAGCCCGCGGTGCTGCCGGTGCCGATGATGAACGTGCTGAACGGCGGTGCTCACGCGGACAACTCGGTCGACTTCCAGGAGTTCATGATCGTCCCGGCCGGAGCCGGCAGCTTCTCCGAGTGCCTGCGCATCGGGGCGGAGATCTATCCACGCGCTGAAGAAGAGTCTCGCCTCGAAGGGACTCGCCACGGCGATCGGCGACGAGGGGGGTTTCGCACCCGACCTTCCTTCCAACGATGCAGCCCTTGAGGCGCTGGTCGAGGGCATCACCTCGGCCGGGTACGAGCCCGGCTCCGACGTCTTCATTGCGCTTGACCCAGCCACCAGCGAGATCTTCATCGACGGCTCCTACGTCCTGGAACATGAAGATCGAACTCTCTCAGCCGAGGAGATCACCGCCTACTGGGAGGAGGCGATACGACCGCTACCCCGTCGTTTCGCTCGAAGACGGAATGGCGGAGGAGGACTGGGATGGTTGGGCTCTGCTGACGGATCGGCTCGGCAAGCGCGTGCAACTCGTCGGCGACGACAACTTCGTCACAAACCCCGAGCGTTTGCAGCGCGGCATCGAGGCGGAGGTCGGCAATTCGATCCTCGTGAAGCTCAACCAGATCGGCACACTCACCGAGACCCTGGAGACAATTCGGATGGCCCACGATGCCGGCTACACCGCGGTCATATCCCATCGCTCGGGGGAGACCGAGGACACGACGATCGCCGATCTCGCCGTGGGGACCGGGGCGGGGCAGATCAAGACAGGGGCGCCGTCGCGCTCTGACCGGGTGGCGAAATACAACCGGCTGCTGCGGATCGAGGAGGAGCTCGGCTCCGCGGCGACCTTCCCAGGAATGCAGGCGTTCGCCCAGCGGTTCGGTTAGTGAAGGCATGCGGGCCTCGACCGCGAAGGGGCGGTCGTGGCTGCAACCGCCCGCGCCAAGGCAAAGACCCGCACTCCCCAAAGGAAGCGCCGCGCCCCGGCTCGGCGTCCCGCCGCCAGGCGTCGGCCTGCCCAGCGACGCGCCGCCAGCCGTGTGCGCTGGGACAAGGTCGGCCGGGTCGCCCTCACCCTGGTGCTCGCGGGCGTCCTCTTCTCCTACCTGAACCCGGCGATCGACTTCGTCCACACCTATCGCGCCACAACGGCCGCCAAGGCGGAGATGCACAGCCTCCAGGCCGAGAACACCCGCCTGCACCACCGCGTCCAGTCGGCCGACGACCCAGCCGTGCTGGAGCGCGAGGCGCGCCGCCAGGGGATGGTCGCGGCGGGCGAGCGGGCCTACGTGGTTCACGGCCTCCGCGGCTGAGGCGGCGCCCGGGCCGGGGGGTCCGCGCCCGTTGAGCGTCGGCTTCGGCACCTACCTGCTCGGTATCGCAGAGCTCGGCTTCCTCGTGCTCTGCTTTGGGCTCGCGGCCCTGGTGCTTCGCTCGCGCCTGTTGCCGGGCTGGAGCGGGGCGCCGGGGAGGCTGGTCGAGGCGGTGACCGGGGTCGCGCTCCTAATTCTGACCGCGGAGCTGCTGGGGGCGGTCGGGCTTCTCCGGGAGTGGGCCCTGCTGCTCTCCGCGCTCGCGGTCGCGGCGGCCGCCCTGCTCTGGTCATCGCGCGCCACGACCCCCGGCTCTTCGGCCGGCCGACCACCATCGCCTTCGGTGCCGGGCCTGGCGATCCTGATCGCCATCGGGGTGATCGGCGTCGTCGTCGCCCACTGGGGCTTCGAGGCGAAGTACGCGCTCGATTCCGGCATCGTCAACTTCGACTCGCTCTGGTACCACATGCCCTTCGCGGCGCAGATGGCGCAGAGCGGATCGAATACCGCGCTGACCCACACCGACACGGTCTTCGTCAACTGGTTCTACCCGCAGAACTCCGAGTTGATCCAGTCGGTCTCGATCCTGCTGACCGGGCGCGACACCGTCTCCCTGTTCGTCAACCTCGGCTGGCTGGCGCTCGCCCTGCTGGCCGCCTGGTGCGTGGGGCGACCGTTCGGGCGCGGTCCTCTCTCGCTGACCGCCGCGGCAGTGCTGCTCGAGTGCCACACCCTGGTGGTCCGAGAGCCCGGGGCCGCGAAGAATGACGTCGCCGCGGCGGCGCTGGTGCTCGCGGCCGCGGCGATCCTGATCAACCTCTGGGCGGCACAGCGGTCGGGCGATGAGGGCACGCCGGCCGGCAGAGAGAGGCTCTCGATGGCGCCCGGCTGGGCTCTGGGGGCGGCCGGCCTCGCCGCCGGCCTGGCGGCCGGGACCAAGGTGACCGTGCTCGCGGCGGTGGCGGCGCTGAGCGTCACCGTGCTCGCCCTCTCGCCCCGGGGACGGCGATCGACCGCCGCCGCCTGGTGGTTCGTCCCGGTCCTCGCGGGCAGCGGGTTCTGGTACCTGCGCAACCTGATCGACGCCGCCAATCCGATTCCCCAGGTTCGCCACCTCGGGCCGATCTCGCTTCCCGGCCCGGAACGGCTTCAGGTCGGCCGTCCCGACTTCAACGTCCTCCACTACGCGACCGACACCGCCGTTTGGCGAGAGTACTTCGCCCCCGGGCTCCACCAAGCCTTCGGACTTCTCTGGCCACTGGTGCTGCTCGGCGCCGTCGCCGGGGCGCTCCTAGCCCTGCTCCGCGGCCCCGGCCGGGCCGTGCGCTGGACGGGAGGCACCGCGCTGTTCGCGATCGCCGCTTACCTGGTCACCCCGCTGAGCGCAGCCGGAGCCGAGGGCGCCCCGGTCGCCTTCGCGATCAACATCCGCTTCGCGATCCCGGCGCTGCTGCTGGGGGCGGCCCTGCTTCCGCTAGGTCCCGGGATTCGATGGCGGCGCAGCCAGTGGCTACTGCTCGGCGCGCTGCTCGCCGTGATGGTGATCAGCGACCGCTCCGACGCCGTGCTCAGGGACCCCGAGAGGCTGTTCGGACTAGGGATCGCGCTGGTCGCGGTGGCGTTGCCCGCGGCCCTGCTCTACGCCCGCTCCCGCGGCACCCCGAGTGGCCCGCTGATCGCCGCCGGTGCCGCGCTCGCGCTGGTCGTGGTCGGCGTCGGTTACCCGGTGCAGCGGGACTACCTGCGGGACCGCTTCCACGACTTCGACCCCTCGATGAACCTCGACACCGCCTACCGCTGGGCCAACCGCCAAAGCGGCGTCAGGATCGGGTTGGCCGGGACGACCGCCGGCTTCCTCGGCTACGGCTTCTACGGTCCCGACCTCTCGAACCGGGTCGTCTACCTCGGTCAGCCGGGCCCGCACGGCGCCTTCAACGCGATCCCCACCTGCGAGGCCTTCCGCTCCGCGGTCAACCGGGCAGACCTCGACTTTCTGGTCACCGCGCCCTTCCTCAACTTCATCCACCCCGAGCGGCCACTGCGATCGCCCGAGGCAGCCTGGCTGCGAGGCGACCCGGCGGTATCGCCGGTCAACCGCGACGGTCCGGTGACGGTCTGGAGGGTCCGGGGGCGGCTCGACCCGGGCGGCTGCCGGGCGGGCCCCAACGGGCCGCTGCGATTCATCCCCGACCAACCGGGGACCTGAGCGCCGGCTCTCGCCTATGCTTGCGCCGGTGAGCGAGCCGGGCTTCAAGGAAGGCGACCCGATCTGGGTGATGCAGGCCGACGGCTCGGCTCGTCCCGGCGTCTTCGTCGGCGAGGGCGAGGCTGCTGCCTTCTTCGGTGGCCCGCCCGCCGTCTACGTCGCCTACCCCGAGAGCAAGAGCGGCGAGGCGGTCGAGTTCGACCGGGTCACGGCCCGCGAGGAGGACTGATCGCCTACCCGGTCGAGAACGCCTTATTCCAGTGGGAGGAGGGGTGGCGGAGCCTCGAGGGGCTGCGCGGTGACCAGTCGGCCCAGCGTCGTGCCGACCGGGCGCTCAACGCGATCCGCGACGAGCTCCGCCGCCGGATCGGGCCGACATTTCGCGCCGGCGAGCTGGCAGAGCTCTACGCCGCGGGCACCGACTGGTGCCTGGAGACGGTGATGGCGATCGACCCGGAGCCCCCGCTTGATCCCCAGACGATCGCCGACGCAGGCTTTTGGGTATACCTGCGCGGCGCCAGGGACTTCGCCGGCGGCCGCCAGCTGGCCCTCGACTGAGCGCCTAGCCCTGCTCGCCGTCCGCGCCGGCGGGGGCGTCTCCGGTGCGCCGGATGACGATCTGATCGGGCTCGATCCTCACCGTCACCTGCCGTTGCCCGGCCCAATGCTCGGCGTAGGCCGGGTCGTCCTGGACGGCGGGGTCGAGCCAGAGGCCGTAGCCGTCGGCCCCCTGCTCAAAGGTCGCCTCCAGCTCCGCCTTGCGACGTCCGCGCCCCCCGCGCCGGCCCCGGCGACGCCTGCGCCGTGGCCGCCCCTCGGCCTCGCCGCCGGCGGGCTCAGGCTCCTCTCCCGCAGGCTCCGTGGCCTTCTCTTCCTCGTCCTCTTCCTCGTCCTCTTCCTCCTCGTCCTCGCTCGCTTCGGCGATCTCGGCCTCGATCTCGTCGCGAAGGTCGACCTCCGCGGTGCCGTCCTCCTCGTCGGGTGAGAGACCGTGCTGGCGGCGGAACTCGCGCAGTTCGGAGGTCCCGATCTCGAGCTGGTGGGCGATCCAGGCGTCGGTGCGCCCCTGGCGCACCCAGGCGCGGATCTGGTTCAGCTGGGGCCTGAGGGATCGCTTGGCCATCGGCGGCGGCGAGTCTATTCGACCGACGCGCCGGACCGGCGGCTCAGGCCATCAGGAACGCAAGCGCTTCGAACATCACCACGGCGACGACGGCGACGGTGAGCGTCAGGCAGATCGCGAGGACGCTGAAGCGGACCGTTCCCTTGGTTTCGACACGGGCGATGCGGCGGGCCCGCGAGCGGTTGGCCGCTCGGCGGCGAAGTTGCTCGCGCCGACGCCGTTCGAGCGCGGTTTCCTCTTCGAAGGCCACCTCGAACTGGTTGATGCTCTGTCGCATTCTCATCGTCTCACCAGGGCGGCTGTGACGCTACCAAAGCTGAATGAGCGATTGCATATGTGAAAGTCACAAAGGACACGAGGAGTGGCGCCGACCTCAGCAGGCTCCCCAGAGCCCGGCGCCGCGCCGTCCCGCGGAGCGCTCCAGGGAGCGAAACAGCGGCGCGTGGAGATCGTTCGGCGGGATCGTCAGGGTCCGCGCCAGGCCACGCCGGACCAGCTCGGCGTTGACGAAGAGCCGGCCGAGGTGGACGTAGGCGAGCAGGCGCCCGTAGACATCGCGTCGCTCAACGCCCGGCACCAGCCGTACCCGCCGGCCCTCGAGCAGCCTGTGGTTGAAGTTCGAGGCCCGCGGACCGAAGCACTGCACCGGGGTCCCGGGCTTCACCGTTTCGGGGGTATCGACCCCGATGTAGCGGACCTCGTCGTGCCGCCGCCGGCCGATTCGCACCTCGATCGTGTCGCCGTCGATCACCCGGGTGACCCTGGCCTCGAGCCGCGCCGGCCCGCGCCGGACATCAGCGACGTCGCCGCCATCACGGGGCGGCGGGCGCAGCGCGAGGAACGCGACAGCGACCAGCAGGACCGCCCCGCCGATCCGCCCTCTGTGCGAGTAGCGACCCACCCAGCCACAAGTACATGGCGCTGCGAAACCTCCCCGCCGCGCCGGGCCGCCCGGCCGAACCCATGGTTAGGTGCCCATCGGGGCCCCAACCTGCAGCTCGGCGAAATTCGGCGCCGCTGGCGGCGCGCTAGGGGGTACGGTGAACGCTGGAGAGCAGGGTCTCCTTGATCTGGGAGATGATCTCCAGCGCCTCGCTCCATTCGCGCTGCCAGACGTTGCGCCCGAAGATCACCCCGGAGCCGCCCGCCTCCATGATCGAGCGGGCGTGCGCGAGGACCGTCTCGTCGTCGACCTTGGAGCCGCCGGAGAGGACGACGAGGGAGCGGCCTGCCGACTCGACGCAGTGCTGGACCGCCTCCTCCTGGCTGACGTCCATCTCGTTGTAGGGGGCGGGGGAGTCCTTGTCCTTCTCACCCGGGTCTGGCATGTTCAGCTTGACGACGTCGGCGCCCATCTCCATCGCCATCCGGGCCGCATAGTCGACCGCGTAGAAGGAGAGCTGCCCGCCCTTTTGGTTGATCGCTGAGCCGCGGGGGTATGACCAGATCACCAGCGGCATCCCGTAGCGGTCGCAGTCTTCCCGCACCCCCTTCAGCTGGTGCAGGTCCTCGTCCTGGCGGGGGGAGCCGACGTAGAGCGTGTAGCCGACCGCGTCGGCGCCGAGCCGCACCGCGTCCTCGACCGATGCGTTGGTGGTCGACAGCGCGTTGTCGGAGGGGGGGACGTCCGTCTTGCCATTGACCTTGAGGATCAGCGGCACCCGCCCGGCGTAGTCGGGGTAGTACTTCTCGGCCATCCCGATCTGGCAGGCGAGGGCCGAGTAGCCGGCCTCGGCGGCGAGCCGGAACTGGTAATCGGGGTCCTTCGAGGCGGGGTTGGGGAAGAAGTCGCGGGGGCCGTGCTCGATCCCCTGGTCGATCGGCAGCAGCATCAACGTCCCGTTGCCGGGGCCGAACTCGAAAAGGAGCCGGTGCAGCCGGGCCCTCTTGCCGGGCGGCAGCACTTCCAGCAGCGACTTCTGCTTGGTCAGGCTCTTCACTTCCATCAGCGTCGTCCCTCCTCGAATCCGGGTGTGGTGTCAGTATGCCACCGGGCAGGGGGAGGCGTGGGCGCCGAGGCAGGCCGATAGCCGGGTTACGATCGCAGTTACGTCCGGCCGCCAGCGCGGCAACTGCGGTAATCGGCGCCGAAATGGAACACCGCTTCTCAGGCACCCCGTTCACGATCGGCATAGAGGAGGAGCTGATGCTGGTGGACGCCGCCAGCTTCGAGCTCGCCCAGGGCATCGAGGAGATCCTTGCTGACTGCGGAGACGGGGTCGGCGAGGTCAAGCCGGAGCTGATGCAGGCGATGCTCGAGATCGCCACCGATCCCTGCGCCAACCTCCGCGAGGCGGGGGAGCAGCTCGGCGAGCTCCGCCAGCGGGTCGGCGACACTGCGTCCCGCAACGGGATGGCCCTGGCGGCGTCCGGGACTCACCCAACCGGGCTCGGCGAGGAGCAGCTGATCGTCGAGCGCCCCCGCTACCTCGAGCTGGCCGGGCAGCTCGGATGGATCGCCCGCCAGGAGCTGATCTTCGGAACCCACGTCCACGTCGGGATCGACGATGCGGACAAGGCGATCTATATTGTCGATGGCGTCCGCCGACACATCCCCCTGATGCTCGCGGTCTCCTCGAACTCCCCTCTGTGGCGCGGAGAGGTGACCGGGATGATGTCCTCGCGCACCCCGGTCTTCCGGGCCTTCCCCAGGGTCGGGGTCCCGCCCCATTACGGCACCTGGGAGATCTTCTCTGGGCGGGTCGAGCTGATGATGCGCTCCGGTGCGATCCCCGACTACACGTACCTCTGGTGGGACGTCCGCCCACATCCCAACCTGGGCACGGTCGAGGTCCGCGTCTACGATCAGCAGACGAGGCTCGAGGACTCGATCGCCCTGGCCGCGCTGGCGATCTGCCTCGTGCATCGCTATCACGTCAACTTCGACGCGTCGGAGGCGCTGATCGAGGTCCCGACCGAGCTGATCGACGACAACAAGGTGCGGGCGGCGCTGCGCGGGATCGAAGGAGAGCTGGTCGACTTCCCCCGCCACCGCCAGGCGCCGGCCGCCGATCTGGCTCGCGAGATGATCGCCGAGCTCGAGCCCGACGCGGCCGCGCTCGGCTGCGAGGCCGAGCTGGCCGGAGTGCTTCGCCTGATCGAGGCGGGCACCGGCGCGCGAACACAGCTCGGCGCCCTGCAGCGCTCCGGCAGCCCACGGGACCTGGTCCGCTACCTCTGCGAGCAGACGTTGGAATAGCCGCAGTCCGACCTGGGACCGTTCAGCTGCCACATAGGCGCTTCAAAGGTCCCAACGCCCGACGGGATTTTTCTTTTTACTTCGGAAATAGCACCAACTTACTTGCAAATTGCGCAGGCAAGTTCGAAAATAGAAGCGATGCCTCGCGAAGCGCCCGTCCTTGAGATCCTCGACCTGCTGGGCCGACGCTGGTCGTTGCGGCTGGTCTGGGAGCTGCGCCGCGACGCGGTGGGCTTCTCTGAGTTGCGCCAGCGCACCGGGATCAGCTCCTCGGTGCTTGCCGGGAGGCTCCGCGATCTCTCCGGCGCCGGAGTGATCGAGTCCGGTGGAGGACGCAGATACAGGCTCTCGCCGGCCGGCCGCGAGCTGGCTCGGGTCCTCTACGACCTCAACCGTTGGGCCGAGGGTGCTGCGCGCAGCGGGGATGAGGTTATCCTCGAACGGTGAGCGAGACCGAGCTCAGCGTCATCTGTAAGAACTGCGGCTCCGAGGTCAGCCCCTACGTCACCGAATGTCCCTATTGCGGAGCCCGGCTTCGCAAGCGGGCCCCGAAGCTGGAACGTCGCGGCGACGGATTCGAGGCGAAGCCATCGAAGAGCCGTCGCCGGCGGTTTCGCCGCAGGCTGAGCGGGCTCGATGTGACCAGGCCGTACGTCACCGGCGCGGTGATCGGCGCCTCGGTCGTGATGACCCTGGTGCAGCGCGCCCTCGACAAGCCGCTCGCAGATCTGGGCGCGATCGGCGGCCCTGTCGGGAATGAGTTCTGGCGCTACCTGGCCGCCCCCTTCGCCTATCAGGACATCGGCTACCTGTTCGTGATCGGGGTAATGATCGCGATCTTCGGGCCCGGCCTCGAGCGCCGCCTCGGCAGCCTGCCGACCCTGGTCCTGCTGCTCGCCTGCGGCTCTCTGGGGATGCTCGCCGCCGACGGGATCGAGACTGCGCTCGGCGAGATCACGATCGCGGCCGGCGGGAACGGAATCGCCCTCGGGGCGCTGGCTGCGTGGTTCGCGCTACGCCACTCCGAGACGCGCGGGGCGATCGACGACGACTACGACGCGATCGGCGTCGCGGTGGCGGCTGCCGTGCTCCTGGCCCTGCCGATCTTCGAGGACACCGCCAATGCCTTCGCCGGCCTCGCCGGAGGCTCCGTCGGAGCGCTCGCGGGCCTCGCAGCGGCCAGCCTCCGACCGGGCGACTGACCTAATCGATGGGCGAGAAGTTCACGCCGATGTCCGCCGGGCTGCACCGCTATGCGGTCGAGCACTCCCGCCAGGACGAGGTGCTGGCCTCGCTCGATCGGGAGACAGCGGCGCTCGGAGACGTCGCCGTGATGCAGATGGCGCCCGAGCAGGGGGCGCTGACCACGCTGCTCGTACAGGCGATCGGCGCCCGCCGGGCCCTGGAGATCGGCACCTTCACCGGCTACGGCTCGATCTCGATCGCCCGCGGACTGGCCGACGGCGGCCAGCTGCTCACCTGCGACGTCTCGGAGGAATGGACCAAGATCGCCGCCGGATACTTCGAGCAGGCCGGAGTCGCGGAGCAGATCGAGCTGCGGATCGGTCCCGCGATCGAGACGCTCCGATCCCTCGACCCCGGTGAGCCCTTCGACTTCGTCTTCATCGACGCTGACAAGACCAGCTACCCGGACTACTACGAGGAGACCCTGCGCCTGATGCGGCCGGGCGGGCTGGTGATGATCGACAACGTCTTCCGCGCCGGAGAGGTGATCGACCCCGAGGCCGACGACGACGGAGTGCGGGCGATCCGCGAGGTCAACGACCGCGTCGCCTCCGACCCGAGGGTGGAGCCGGTGGCGATGGTCGGCATCGCCGACGGGATCACCCTGGCGCTGAAGGCCTGACGCCGGGACCGCCGATGCGAGAGGGCGACTGGCTCGAGCTCAACGTGGGGGCGCTCGCCGACTGGCTCTCCGCGGTCGGGGGGCGAGTACCTCGAAGCAGACTGATCGAGGACGATGGGGTTGTCGCCGCGATCAACCCGGACGCGGCCGGCCGCTCGGTCTTCAACAGCGTCGCCTACACCGATCCGGCCGCGCTCGAGGCGCGCTACACGGAGATCGCGGCGGCCTACGCCGAGGCCGGTTGCGCATGGACCGTCTGGGTGCGCTCAGATGACGGCGCGACCGCCGCGATGCTGGAGCGGGCCGGGCACAGCCTCGACGCGCAGCCGCGGGCGATGGGCAGAGAGCTGGAGGGGATCGAGGAGCCGGACATTGGTGGACTCGACTGGAGCGGCGATGCGGCGCCCGAGGAGATGTTCGCGATCAACGATCGCGCCTACGGGTGGCCGGAAGGAACCTGGCGAGCAGGGTTGGGGGCGCTCCCGGATCCTTGCTTCATCTACGTCGCCCGGGTCGGGGGCGAGCCTGCCGCCACCGTCCTGACCACCGATCATCCCGGCCTCGGGGGTGACCGTGACTGCTCGGTCTGGTGCGTCGGGACCCTCGAGGCCGCCCGCGGCCGGGGCCTGGCGAGCGCCCTGATGCGCCGGGCGATGTTCGAAGCTCGCCGCCGCGGATGCACGACCACGACGCTGCAGGCGACCAGGCTCGGGCGCCCGGTCTACGAGCGGGTCGGTTACGAAGATTTCGGCCCGCTGCAGATGTGGGAGCTGCGCCCGTCTGAGCTGGCCGGTCAGGCAGAGCCGAAGCCCGCGGCGTGACCCCGTCCGGCCCGGGTAAGGTGGCTACCGTGGAGGCCTCAATCAGCGACGAGCGGCTTGAGGCGGCGGTCGAGCGCCTCGGCGAGAGTGAGCGGCTTCGAGGAGGCCGAGCGGATCGTCGGCCGCGCCGCTCCCCAGCTGCAGCGGGTGCTCGCTTCGGCGCTCGCCGCCGGAGGCTGGTTCGGCGACTCGCACGAGGCGGCGACGCTGAAGGCCGCGACGACCCCCGATCCCGACGAGCGCCTCAGCGCGGTCAAGACCCTGCTCGCCGAGGAGACCCGGCTGGGGATGATGGTCGGGGTCGCGGTCGGCTGGGCGCTTCACGCCGAGCTCTTGAACGACCAAACCGAAGGAGATAGCTGAAGATGGAGATCAAGTTCCACGGCCACGCCTGCTTCGAGCTGAGCGAGGGGGACGCGAACCTGCTCGTCGATCCCTTCCTGAAGCCGAACAACCCGAGTGCGGTCGCCAGCGCCGACGACGTCAACCCGACCCACATCGCGATCACCCACGGCCACGCCGATCACGTCGCCGACGCGGTCCCGGTCGCGACCCGGACCGGCGCCCACTGCGTCGGCATCGTCGAGCTCGCCGACTGGCTCGGGTCCAAGGGAGTCGAGAACGTCTCCGACCCCAACCTCGGCGGGACGGTGTCCTTCGACTGGGGCTGGATCAAGCTGGTCCCGGCCTGGCACACGAACACCATCCCCGGCTCGCCGAGGCCCCGTTCAGCGCCGAGCACGGGATCTCGATCGGCACCCCGGCGGGGTTCGTGATCAAGATCGGCGGCCTCACCGTCTACCACGCAGGCGACACCTGCCTGTTCAGCGACATGAAGCTGATCGCCGAGCGCAACCCGATCGACATCGCCCTGCTGCCGATCGGCGGTCACTACACGATGGACCGCCACGACGCGGTCTCGCCGCCGATTTCATCGGAGCCGGGACGGTGATCCCGATGCACTACAACACCTTCCCGCCGATCGAGACCGACGCCGAGGCGTTCAAGTCCGAGGTCGAGTCGAAGACCTCCTCGAAGGTCGTCGTCCTCGCCCCGGGGGAGAGCCACTCGCCCTGATGCGCGCCCCTCAGCCGCAGCGGATCTCGGCTGCTTGACCGACGCTGACCAGAACCGCGTCTACTGGGACCTCTCTTCGGTGGAGTACGACCAGCGGGATCGGCGACTACATCGCCGAGGGCTGGGGCGTGGGGGGTGTGGGCGATATCCGAGGACGAGCTCGGGGTCTTCGACGGCGGATGTCGCCGGCGCCGACGTGCTCGAGCTCGGCTGCGGGGCGGCGGAGTGGTCGCGGGCGCTGGCCCGGCGCGGGGCGCAGGCCGATCGGCCTGGACAACTCGCCGGTCCGTCTCGAGCGGGCCCGCGAGGAGATCGAGGCGGCGGACCTGGACATTCCCCTGATCCAGGCCGCTGCGGAGGAGGTTCCACTCGAGGACTCCTCCCTCGACATCGTCTTCTGCGACTGGGGAGCGACCAACTTCGCCGATCCCTATCTGGTCGTTCCGGAGGTATCGCGTCTGCTGCGCCCGGGTGGCCTCTTCGCCTTCTCTGGCGCGACGCCGCTCTCCTGGATCTGCTGTGAACGAGGAGACAGACGACACCGAGCGGACCCTGAACCACGACTACTTCGGCATGCATCGCTGGGAGACGCCGGAAGGATCGGTCGAGTTCAACCTCGGTCACGGCGATTGGATCCGCCTGTTTCGGGCCAACGGACTCACCGTTGAGGACCTGCTCGAGCTCCGCGCCCCCGAGGGCGCGGAGTCTCCCTATCGCAGCGCGTCCGAGGCTGCCTGGGCCCGGCGCTGGCCGATGGAGCAGATCTGGAAGCTGCGTAAGGCCTGAGGCTCAGCCGCCGAGGGCTGCGCCCGCGTCCCCGTCATCAGGGGAGGGGGGCGTGACCGAAGCGGAGGGATCCGCAGGATCGGAGCCGCCGATCGTGGTCACCGCTGTCTCGCCGGTGCCGGTTCCGGGAGTGGTCGTGGTCGTGGTAGCCGTGGCGCCGGTCGAGCTGCTGGCGCCGGCGTCGGTGCCGCCCGCCTCCTCGGCAGGGGCAACGGGCGGGACCGCTGTGGTAGCCGATCCGACTGCCGTAGGGGGATCCTCGGCGGGCGCGGCCTCGGGGGCCGGAGCCGGGGTCGCCGCGGGGTCGGCCGGCGGGGCGTCGACCGCGGGCGGCGCGGGTACGGCGGGGTCGGGCGCCACTGGAGCGGAAGTCGGTTGACGGCGGTGGTTGACGTCGGCGGGCTGCTTCTCGACCGGCTTGGCCGGAGCCAGCGATGCGGTCGGCATCGGGTCCGGTGTAGTGACTTGGTTGCGGACCTCGACCGCCCCGGCGGTGATCACGGCGGCGGTGACGACGCCGGCGACCGCCTTGGCCCCGAGCGCGCTTCCGACGGCGCCGAGGCTCCCGGCTGCGCCGCCCGCGGCGGCCCCTCCGGCTCCGATCGCGCCTGCGGAGCCGCCGGCGCCGATACCGGAGCCGGCGCTCGCGGCGCCGCTTCCTGCAGCGCTGCCGCCCCCGAGGCCGAGCTTCGAGGCGAGGAAGCCCTTCAGCGCGACCAGCGGACCAACCGGTACGAGTGCGGCGAGGGCCTTGGCGTCGCTTCTCACCTGGCTGCGGAAGTCCGCGCACTCGTCGCATTCGCGGACATGGCGGCGGATCGGCCCGGACACCTTGCGCAGCCCCTCGGCGGCCTCGGCCAGCTCAAGGCGGACCTCGCCGCAGGTCAGCTGGCGAGCCTGGCTCGCCTCGGCGAGCGAGATCCGCGCCCGCACCAGCAGCGACTTGACCGAGGGGACGGTCGTTTCCATCGAATGGGCGATGTCCTCGTAGGACATCGCGTCCATCTCGCGCAGCAGCAGGGCCGAGCGCTGAGTCTCGGGAAGCTTGTTGACGTCCTTGAGGAGCTGGCGGAACTCCTCGCGGTTGTGGGCGCGCTCGTGGGTCGAGGCCGCCTCGACTTCGGGGAGGCTGTCCATCGTGTCGGTCGCATCCGGGGTCGGCTTGCGGAGGTGGTTGAGGCAGCGGTTGCGGGCAATCCGGTAGAGCCACGGCCGCAGGTTGATCTCGCGGTTGTCGGCGAGCATTGCCTTGTAGGCGTTGACAAAGACTTCCTGGAGGACGTCTTCGGCATCCTCGGTCGAACCGAGCATCTGCCGGCAGAAGCCGAGCAAGCGCGCCTGGTAGCGGTCGACGACCGTCTCGAAGGCGCCGGGGTTACCGGAGCGGACCAGCGAGACAAGGCCCTCGTCTCTCTGCAGCTTCAGCAGGGGAGATCGGCGGACCAAAAGCCCGCGCCGACTGGCAGTTGTTAGGGCCGATGCCTCCAAGCAGTGTCCCGAGAACGCGTGACTGGAACGCGCTACTGATCAACTGAACACCGTAGCAGCGGATTTGTTGCGCGAAGCGCAGTTCCGGCCCGCATGCACGACTAGCATCGGCCTTGCCCGGGTGACGGAATCGGTCAGACGTGGCGGCCTTAAAAGCCGCTGTCCCCTCGGGGACGTGCGGGTTCGAGTCCCGCCCCGGGCATCGCTTGGCACAGGGGATCGCCCATCCGCAAGCGGATCCTGCGCTGAGGCCAACGGCGCGGCTCACGCCGCTGCCCGCGTTAGAGATACTGCGCCGTCGATGTCCCAGGAGAGCCGGAATGTCGAGATAGCCCGCAGCGTCGTCAACGCCCTCAACCGAGGAGATGTGGACTCGGCCCTTGAGAACGCGGCGCTGGACTTCGTCTTCGACCAGACTCGGGCTGTCGGCCTCGACCGCGGCAGCTTCGACCGGGACCAGACCCGCCGACTCTGGCGGGATCTGGAAGATCACTGGGGGTCGATCGAATTCCGCTTCGACGAGTTCATCGCAGCTGGAGAGCACGTCATTTCGCCGTTCGATAACCGGCTCATCGGTCGCGACGGAATCTCCGTTGAAGCACGGGGGGCGTGGGTGTGGAGGTTTCGGGACGGCCTCATTACCCACATCGTCCTCTACCAGGATCAGGCCGAAGCCCTCGAAGCCGTCGGGCTTCAGGAATAGGGGATGTCGCAGGAGAACGTGGAGATCAAAGAGGTGGAGGGCTGGCTGGCCCGCATACGCAAGGGGAGAATCTGGCGGATCGAGCAGTACGCAGCCAAACGGGAAGCGCTTGAAGCCGCCGGACTCGCCGAGTGGTCGGGGACCCGGGGTCTCCAAGCCCATTGACAGGGCCAGCTGGCGCCGTTAGAACAGGCTGTATGCCGATCGGGAGGGCTGGATGACCGTCGGGACCGTCTGCATCTATCAGGCGAGCAGCGCCGAGGCGGTTCGGGACCATGCCTCCAGGGCCGACCTGCCCGTCGACGAGGTGATCCGAGTCGCCGACACCGTGATCGTCCGGCCTGATCCGGCCGCCTCCGCCGCCTGATCTGCCAGCGCGGCGACGGCATGAGCCGCGGCCGCGCTCTAGTCTTCGCCGGGTGAGCGAGGCAAGCGGCGCCGCGCGAAGAGACCACAGCGGCTGGGTAAAGGCGCTGGTCATCGCAGCCTCAGTGCTGACCGTGGTGGCGATCTTCTCCGCCTGGGTCCAGCGCCAGGCGCTCGACACCGGCGAGTGGGTCAACACCTCCAGCAAGCTGCTCGATAAGAGCGAGATCCGCGATGCGCTCGCCAACTACGCGGTCGATCAGCTCTACGCCAACGTCGATGTCGCCAAGGAGCTGAAGACAATCCTGCCCGGGGAGGTGAAGGGGATCGCCGGCCCCGCCGCGAGCGGCCTGCGCGGGGTGGCGGTGCAGGGCGCCGGGGATGTGATCGGCACGACTCGCTTCCAGGACGCTTGGGAGCAGGCCAACACCGTCGCCCACAAGGCGCTGATCAAGGTGGTCGAGGACAAGGGCCGCTTCGTCGGCACCGGGGAGGGCAACGTGACTCTTCGACTGCGCCCGCTGATCATCCAGGTGGCGGATGAGGTCGGGCTGGGCAGCGACGTCGCCACGAAGATCCCGGCCGACGTCGGCAACATCAAGATCCTCTCCTCGAATGACCTCGGCCTGGCGCAGACGATCGTCCGGCTGGTCAACGGGATCGCCCTGGTGACGACGATCCTGGTTCTGGTCATGTTCGGCCTGGCGATCTATCTCTCGGCGGGCTACCGCTGGATAACCGTGCTAAGCGTCGGCGTCGGGTTGATCATCGCCGGGGCGCTGGTCCTGATCCTGCGCGAGGTCGCGCGGCAACATCGTCGTCGACCAGCTCGCCGCACCCGACGTGCAGCCCGCCGCCGATCAGGCCTGGTCGGTATCGACCTCACTGCTCAGCTCGATCGCCTGGAGCACGATCGAGTACGGCGTCTTCTTCATGATCGCCGCCTGGCTCGCCTCGCCGGCCCGCAGCGCCTTCGCCGTCCGCCGCTTCCTCGCGCCGGTGCTGAAGGAGTACCCGGCGGTCGTCGCCGGCGTCCTCGGCCTGATCGCCTTGATCTGGGTGGCCTCCGGCGCGGACAGCGGCCGCCAGCTGCTGCTGCGCTTCGGACTGGTGGCGATGGCCGCCGCCGGGGTCGTCGCCCTGCGCCGGCGGGCGATCGAGGAGACCCCCGACGCCACCCTGGGCGACCTTCCCGAGCGGATCAGGGACGGCGTCTCCTCTGCCTGGGGACAAGCGCGACGCGCTGATCCCCAGCAGCAATCGGAATCCTCAGCCCCGGCTCCCGAGCCGGAGGACCGCAAGCTGGAGCGCCTCGAGCGGCTCGCCGATCTCCACGAGCGTGGGGTGCTCACCGAGGAGGAGATGACCGCCGAGAAGACCGCGATCCTCGAGGATCGCGACTAGCGTCGCCATCGCCGCAGCAGGCATTTGCGCGCAAGCGATATCGTCGCCGATGGTGGCAAGCGTCGAGGAGAAAGGCAGGTAGCGCCGATGAGGATGCGAGCGGCGCCGTCCACGGCGGGCGGCTGGTCGCGCAGACGCTTCGCTCCCGAGGGGTCGAGCATCTGTTCACGCTCTCCGGGGGACACCTGTTCTCGATCTTCGACGGCTGCCGGGAGGAGGGCATCGGCCTGATCGACGTCCGCCACGAGCAGTCGGCGAGCTTCGCCGCCGAGGGCTACGCGAAGGCCACCCGCAGGGTCGGGGTCGCGGCGCTGACCGCCGGGCCCGGGGTGACCAACGGGATCAGCGCGATGGCCGGGGCCGAGGCGAACGGCTCGCCGATCTGCGTCCTGGGCGGCCGGGCGCCGGAGATGCGCTGGGGTTCGGGCTCGCTTCAGGAGATCGACCACCTGCCGCTCGTCTCGCCGCTGGTCAAGTCGGCCGAGACGGTCCGCGAGACGGCGCGGATCCCGGAGCTGACCGCGGCCGCGATCGACCTGGCGCTGGCGGCGCCGAGCGGGCCGACCTTCGTCGATTATCCGCTCGATGTCGTCTTCTCCCCTGCGGAGTGCGAGATCCCGGGGCTCCCCGATCCCCGGCGCCCCAACCGGCGGCGGGGGTCGAGGAGGCGGCGGCGCTACTGGCGGGCGCCGAGCGGCCGGTGATCATGGCCGGCACCGGGCTCTACTGGGCCCATGGGGAGGAGGAGATGACGGCGCTGGCCGAGGCGCTCGGGATCCCGGTCTTCCTCAACGGCCTCGGCCGCGGCTGCCTCCCTGCCGATCACGAGCTCGCCTTCAGCCGGGCTCGCGGCACCGGGCTGAAGGGCGCCGACGTCGCCCTGGTGATCGGGGTGCCGATCGACTTCCGGCTCGGCTTCGGCGGCAGCTTCGGCGAGGAGACGAAGCTGCTGCGCCTCGACCCGGCGCCAAACGCGGCTCACCGCCAACCGCGCCCCCGACCTCGACATGGTCGGCGACGTCGCCGCCAGCCTCGCCGCGATCCGCGAGGCAGCGGACGGCGGTCGCCGGGCGCACCGCGGCCTGGGTGGGCGAGCTGAGGAAGGTCGAGGAGGAGAAGCGGGCGGCCGAGCAGGAGGAGCTGAACGACGACCGCTCGCCGCTTCACCCGGTCCGCGTCTACAACGAGCTCGGGCAGGTGCTCGACCGCGACGCGATCGTGGTCGGCGACGGCGGCGACTTCGTCTCCTACGCCGGCCGCTACATCGAGACCTACCAGCCGGGCTGCTGGATGGACCCGGGCCCCTTCGGCTGCCTCGGCGCCGGGCCGGGCCAGGCGATCGGCGCCAAGGTCGCCCACCCCGAGCGACAGGTCTGCCTGCTGCTCGGCGATGGCGCCTTCGGCTTCGCCGGGATCGAGTTCGACACGATGGCCCGCCACGGCCTCGGGGTGGTCGGGGTGATGGGCAACAACGGCATCTGGGCGCTGGAGCATCACCCGATGAAGTTCCTCTACGGCTACTCGGTCGCCGCCGAGCTGCGCCCCGAGACCCCGTACGAGCAGATGGTCGAGGCGCTCGGCTGCGACGGGATCCTGGTCCGCGAGCCCGCTGATCTGCGCCCTGCGCTGGAGTCTGCATTCGCCTCGGGGCGGCCGACCCTGGTCAACGTGCTGACCGATCCCGAAGTCGTCTACCCGCGGAAGTCGAACCTGGCCTGAGAAGGCCGGGAAAGGAGGCCAGGTGTCGACACTGCCTTCGAGCGCCCTGGGGATTACGGCGAGCACTTCGAGGCCTGCTACGGCCCGACAATCGCGGCGCGCGCCAACCCTGAACGCGACGGTCGCGACGGGGAGTTCGACCAGGCGCTCAGCGATTTTTGCGAAAAGTGGAGCAGCGGCGGCAAGGAGCAGGCTCGGTTCGAGAAGGAGTACCTACTCGTCGTCGGCACCCGCGCCTGAGGTCGAGACCTAGAAGCTCACCGTGGCGACGACGGACCGGTGGTCTGAAGGCCAGGGCTTGACAACGATTGCTGCCTCGGGTCGCTTTTCGCCGACGATCGCCGCATTGTGGACCTCGAGATCATCGGCCCGGGCGAAGACGAAGTCGATCCTGTCGTGGTGGTCCCAGCTGACCGTCGGCTTGCTGGTCGGGGTCCAGGTGAAGGCCGGCTTGGCGACCGGGTCGGGGTTGGCCACACGGTAGGCGTCGACGAAGCCGGAGACCTCGATCGCCCGGGTGGTCGGCCACCGAACCGCGATCGGCTGGTTTCCGGCGCGCACCGCGGCTTTCGTCCAGTCGCGCCAAGACGGCTCGTTGAAGTCTCCAAAGACGAAGGCAGCGTCCGCGTTCCCTGCCGCCCGCAGGTCGCGGCGGAAGAGCCGGACCGCCGGGCCGCGGGTCCGCCTCGCGAAGCGGATCGCCTCGGCCTCGGTGTGGATGAACGGAGCACCGCCGTAGGGAATGTCGAGAAGCTGGTAGGGCTGATACGGCGAGTCGTCGAGGTGCAGGTTGAAGGCATAGACGCTGCGTCCGTCCACATCGAGCTCGACACCGAGGTCATGCGGGGTTGCGCCGACGATCGGGTAGCGGCTGAGGACCGCGTTCGCCCATAGCGCCGGGTTGCGCCCCGTCTGGTCGTAGTAGTGGAAGCCGAGTTTGCGGGCGAGTTTGCGGGCGACGCTGTGGCCGAGCGGGGGACAGTGCTTCGCCGTGCATTTCGGTCCCTCGACCCTTGTCTCCTGGACTCCGACGAGGTCTGCACCCGCGGCCCGGATCGCAGCGGCCGTCTCGTCCACCGGCTTTGACTCATTGGCGCCGGCGCCCCAGACGTTGAAGCTCATCACCCGAAGTGTTATCTGCTCCGATGAGCCGCAGCCGGCCAGGATCGCGATCGCCAGGACCGCCGCGAGCACCACAAGCGCCGCTGCTTGCACCGTCCCCTTCCCCATCGCCTGACCCTACCGCGGTTCGTCTCCGGACGGATATATTCGCCGCGTGGGCTTCCTCGACAAGCTGAAGGAGAAGGGGCGAGGCGTGATCACCGCCGCGAAGCCGGAGGAAGGCGTCGCTCCGGCCGGCGCCAACGAGGTCAGATCGCGCCTGCACGCGATCTCCGGGACGGGAATCGAGGCCGGTGATGACGGCGATGAGGTGGTGGTTTCCTGGTCGGCCAAGGTGGCCTCCGCCGGGGCCGGCGGAGGTGATTACGAGTACCGCTATCGGGCCGTCCGCGTCGACCTCGACCCCGGCTCGAAGACCGCATGGGGCATCTGCTTCAAGACCGACACCGAGGCCGAGATAGGCAGCGAATCCTCGCTCTCGGCCTCGAAGGGGTGGGAGCGAGGCCAGCACATCGGCTCGGAAACCATGCATGTGATCGCCTGGCTGGGGCCCCACCAAACCGAGGGCGGAGCCGACGAGGCAGGCTACAAGTTCTCCTGGAGCGAGCTACGCGAGCCCGTGATCGAGGCCGTCACCGGCGCCGGCTGGACCTACAACCCGAAGAAGGTCTAGCCGCGCCGAGCGAGCTAGCCGCGTATCGCCTTGCTGACCAGCTCTCGAAAGCGGTCGCGCTGGCGCTTCGTGAGGTTGGACGGCATGCCTTTCGAGCGCCCCATCAGGTCCCGGAGCTCGTCACGTTCCTTCGGATTGAGATTCTTCTCCAGCCGGTTGCGGCCCTGGTTGTAGAGCCACAGCGCGGTTATCCAGACCCGTTTCCACGGGATCCTCCGGATCGCGGTCATCGCTGAGGGCATCGAGCGATTATCGCCGACGCGGCGGAGGGCGGCCGGCGCCGGCGCCGGCCGCCTCGATCGCGGCGCCGTAGAGGATGTCGTGCTCGGAGACGGTGATCTCCTCCAGGCCGAAGGAGCGCATCACCTCGATCAGGATGACCACCCCGGCGACGATCGTCGGAGCCCGGTCGGAGTGAAGGCCGGTGATCGCAGCCCGCTCGCCCACGGACACTGTGGCGAGGCGGGCGAGCATTTTCTGCACGGCGGGAAGTGCGAGTTCGTGGCCGTGCACTCGCTCGGGGTCATAGGGATCGAGCTCGAGCTCGATCGCGGCGAGCGAGGTCGGGGTTCCGGCGACCCCGATCCCGGCGTTCGCGTGGGCATCGGGCCGGCTGGCAATCGCCTCATCAAGCGCGGACTCGATTTCTCCGGCCAGCCCGTCCAGCTCAGTCGCGCTCGGCGGGTCAGAGGAGATCCGGCGCTCGGTCTGGCGGACGACCCCGACCTGGAGCGAGGTCGAGAACGAGATCTTCGAGCCGGTGCCGACGACCAGCTCGGTCGAGCCGCCGCCGATGTCGACAACCACAGTGGGGTCGGTGGGAGGGCGGCCGGCCGTCGCGCCCAGATAGGTGAGGCGCGCCTCCTCGGCGCCGTCGAGCACCTCTGCCGAGAGCGCGAAGCGCTCCCGCAGCTCCGCCACGAAGGCCTCGCCGTTGGAGGCGTCGCGGACGGCGCTGGTGGCGATCGTCCGCACCTCTTCGGCCCCCAGCTCCTCGTGAAGGGCGACGTAGGAGGCGACGGTCTCGCAGACCCGCTCGACCCCGCTGGATGAGAGCTGTCCGGAGACGTCCACGCCGCGGCCCAGCCGGGTCACGGTCGTCTTGCGCTCGACCTCCTCGACCGAGTCGCCGCGGACGTCGGCGATCAGCAAGCGGGTCGAGTTCGTCCCGATGTCGATCACTGCCACGCGCTCGGCGCCCCCAGCCATGAGGCGGAGCACTCTATCTAGTGAGTGTGGGCCGTCTAGGGTGTGGGCCGCCTCCGCCCGCGCGATCACCAGCTCGGCCCGCTTTCGGCTCGCCTCGTCGACCATCTCGCCGTCGAGAATCACCGCACCGCTGCCCTCCGAGCCGAGCAGTGCGGCGACGATCGCCCTGGCCTGCTCAACCTCCCCCGCGCTCGGCGAGAAGATCTCGTCGAGGGGCTCGATCTGGTCGGGGTGAAGCGCCCACTTGCCGTCGAAGCCGAACTCCCGGGCCCGTTGCGCCGAGGCCCGCAGGCCGTCGAGGTTGGAGATCTGCAGGAAGGGACCGTCGATTGCCTGTAGGCCGGCGGAGCGGGCGGCGACGAGGATCGCGCCGCGGACGAAGTCCCAGCGGCTGCCCTCCTCCGGTGATGGAAAGCCGAGCGAGACGCTCATGTCGGCCGGGCCGAGGATCAGCGCCTCGAGGCGCCCGCCCGCCGCGGCGATCTGATCGACGCCCTGAAGGCCGCGGGCCGACTCGATCAGCGCCTGGATACCGGCGCCCTCACGGCCGGGATCTCCGAGCAGGGCCTCTGCTTGGCCGAGGTCGTCGTGCGTCCTCGACCTTGGGGAGGATCACCGAAGCGAGCCGGGGGCTGGCGGCGATCGCCCCCAGGTCGTCCTCGTGCCAGGGTGTCGCCGGACCGTTCACCCGCACGCTGATCGAGGGCGACTCCCAGCCATCTTCGGCGAGGGCCGCCGCGACCGCGTCGCGCGCCTCGGGCTTGAGATCGGGCGGGACGGAGTCCTCGAGGTCGAGGATGATCTCGTCGGCCCGCAGCCCCCGTGCTTTCTCCAGCTTTCGGGCCGGTCTCGCCGGGACCGACAGGCATGAGCGTCGCGCCTTCACTTGCCCCGAGCATATGGGCTGATCTAGGCTCCGCGTTTCAGCAGAGCGGAGGAGAGGGCGGTGTCGCAGCAGACAGCGGTTGGAGTCGGCGGACCCTTCTTCGAGGACCTCGAACGCGGGCAGGTGTTCGAGGCCCCGTCGATGACGCTGAACGGTGGCCACGCCGCGATCCACCTGGCGATCGCCGGCGACCGTCTGGCCCTGCCGCTCGACGCGACCCTCTGCCGCGAGGTCACCGGCGCCGAGTCGCCGCTGATCCATCCCAACCTCGTCTGCGACCTCGCCATCGGCCAGTCCACGGTCCCGACCCAGCGGGTGCTCGGCAACCTCTTCTATCGCGGCCTCGTCCTGCTGCGGCCGGTGTTCGCCGGCGACACCCTGCGGACCCGCACCGAGGTGGTCGCGCTGAAGCAGAACCGATCGCGCCCGGACGGCTCGGCCTCGGGGCTGGCGGCGTTGCGGATCCAGACCGAGAACCAGCGCGGTGAGCCGGTGCTCGACTTCTACCGCTGCCCGATGCTGCCGCTCCGCGACCCCTCGGTGGCCACTGGCCACGAGGACGGCTTCGAGTCGATCTCCAGCGAGCTCGACCCCGAACGAGTTCGCGCGGCGGTGCCGGACTGGCGCTATGAGGCGCTACGGGCTCGCGTCCCGTCGGATGCGGTCGACCCGAGCCCGGGGACCGTGTTCGCGATCGAGGGCCGCGACACCATCACCTCCGCGCCGGAGCTGGCCCGGATGACGCTCAACCTGGCGATGACTCACCGCGACCCGACCGCCGGAGCCCACGGGCGAAGGCTGGTCTACGGGGGTCTGACGATCTCGGTCGCCGCCGCAGCGGCCGCTACCGCTCTGCCCGGACTGGCGACGATCGTCGCCTGGCGGAGCTGCGAGCATTCTGCGCCGGTCTTCGAGGGGGACGTGCTCAGCATCGAGCTGGAGCTGGTCGAGAGGCATCAGCTCGACGGAATCAAAGCGAGCCTCGCCGAGTTTCGCGCCATTGTCCACGCCGACCGGGACACGGGGGGGCCGCCCGAGCAGGTGCTCAACTGGCGGTTCCTCGGTGTCCTCGCCTGAGAGGGAGAACGCAATGAGTGAGACGGACGCAGCCACGATCGAGACGGCGGGCGGCGACGGGAGCGCACCGGCGCGAGGCATCCTGGAGGGGCTGCGGGTGTTCGAGGGCTCGGCCTACGTCGCCGCGCCGCTCGGCGGGATGACCCTGGCCCAGCTCGGCGCCGACGTGATCCGCTTCGACCCGATCGGCGGCGGCCTCGACCGGAACCGCTGGCCGGTGACCGACGACGGCACCAGCATGTTCTGGGCGGGGCTCAACAAGGGGAAGCGCTCGATCCAGGTCGACCTCGGCTCGGAGGAGGGCCGCGAGCTGATCGCCGAGATGGTCTCCCGCCCCGGATTGGATGCCGGGATGCTCCTGACCAACTTCCCGGCCCGCGGCTGGCTCGCCTACGAGGCGCTGCGCGAGCGACGCGAGGACCTGATCATGGTCAGCATCAACGGCAACTACGACGGCAGCTCGGCGGTCGACTACACGATCAACCCGGCGACCGGGTTCCCATGGGCGACCGGGCCGCGCAACCTATCGGTTCCCTTCAACCACCTGCTGCCGGCCTGGGATGCGATCACCGGCAACCTCGCTGTCGCCGGCCTGCTGGCGGCCGAGCGCCACCGCCGCCTGACCGGCGAGGGCCAACTGGTCCGCGTCGCCCTCTCCGACGTCGCCTTCGCGATGGTCGGCAATCTCGGCAAGATCGCCGAGGCCCAGGTCTGCCGCCGCGAGCGCCAGAAGGAGGGCAACTACTTGTACGGCGCCTTCGGCCGCGACTTCCTGACCAAGGACGAGCACCGGATCATGATCGTCGCCCTGACCTCACGCCAGTGGCAGGCCCTGGTCGAGGCAACCGGCCTCGGGGAGGAGTTCGCCCTGGCCGAGCGCGCGATGGGGGTGGACCTCTCCAAGGAGGGCGACCGCTTCGTCGCCCGCGAGGTCCTCGGCGCGATCCTCAAGCCCTGGACCATCGTACGCACCCTTGCCCAGATCCGAAGGACCTTCGACGAGGGGGGAGTCTGCTGGGGGCCGTATCAGACCTTCATGGAGCTGGTTGACCACGATCCCCGCTGCTCGACCGAGAACCCGATGTTCGAGCAGGTCGAGCAGCCCGGCATCGGCAGCTACTTGATGGCCGGCTCACCCCTCCACTACAGCGCCTCTGGCCGCCTGCCCCCGCGCCGCGCCCCCGAGCTGGGCGAGCACACCGACGAGGTGCTGGCGGGAGTCCTCGACCTCACCGATACCGAGATCGGAAGCCTGTACGAGAGGGGGGTGGTGGCCTGACGGAGCGCCGTGGCATTGCTACCCTTGAGCCACACCGCGGGGTGGAGCAGTCAGGTAGCTCGTCGGGCTCATAACCCGAAGGTCGCGGGTTCGAATCCCGCCCCCGCTATTCAGGAAAGCCCCGCAAATGCGGGGCTTTCTAGTTCTCTCGTCCGGTAGCCGCTTCGCTCGTGGTACCGCGGTGGTACTTAACGCTCCCGCGGAATGGCTTCGCGGATTGCTGATCGGGCACCTGACCTGCCCGCGCCGCGCCAACCGCGAACGGGTCCTGGCGCTGGACATCGGGGCTCGCCTTCGCCAGCCCTTACTCAGATCGGGAACCCGCTCGAGCTGCTTAGCCACCTCCGTCCTCGGCACCAATCTCTGCCAGCGCGTCGGCGAGCGCCTCCTTCTCGCTCCGCAGTTCGGCGATCCGCTGAGAGACCAGCCCGGGCTCGACGCCCTTCTCCAACGCTTCGACCTGCGACCTGATCTTGCGATCGAGCTCTGAGATCTGCTTGCGAAGCCGAGTCTTGGCGAGCTTGGCGGTGCGCCTCTCGCTGCGAGCCTGGGTGCGAAGCTGCGCCCCCAGGCGCTCGAGGCGAAGCGGTCCGAAGATCCGCTGCTCGAAGAAGCGCAGGACCAGCCGTATCAGCCAATCCTCGAGACGGTCTTGGTGCCGCCGTGGGCCTTGCGAAGCCTCGGCGCTGGCGCCTAGACTGCGCTGTGACCTTGGCTCGGACCGCGCTCCTGTCGATCGTCGCCGCGCTGGTTGCGAGTGCGGCGAGCCCATCGGCCCAGGCCGCGTCAGCGAGCTGCAGCGTCCGGCCCGTCACGCTCCGCTGCGCCGCGAAGCGTGCCGGCGTCCGCGTCGGCGTGGGCCGCGAGGCGGGCAACCCGGCGGAGGACCGCCTCACTGCACACCAGTTCAATGCGATGACGCTGGAGAACTCGCTGCAGTGGAGCGTGGTGCATCCCGCGCCGCGCCGGTGGGACTTCAGCCGCGCCGACAGCTCGATCAGGTGGGCCAAGCGCCGCCATCTCTCCCTCACCGCGACGCACTTCGCCTGGGACCAGATCGTCTACCAAAGCACGCCCGCGTGGGTGAAGCAGATCACAGATCCGGCGCGTCTGCGTCGTGTGATGTACCGCCACCTGAGGACGATCACGCGCCGCTACGGCGACGGCACCATCGACCGCTGGATCGTGGTCAACGAGCCGTTCCAGTATTTCGGCGACACCACGAAGCTCCAGGAGAACCACTTCAGCCGCGTGCTGGGGCCCGACTGGATCGCGCAGACGTTCCGAATCGCCCGCCGCGCAGCGCCGGGCAGCGAGCTGTGGCTCAACGAGATCTTCACCGAGACGGACGCGGCGAAGGCGCGCGCCCTCGTCCGCCTGGCGCGCTCGCTGGTCCGCCAGGGCGTGCCGATCGACGGCGTCTCACTCCAGGGCCACCTTTTCACCCCGACGCTGCAGCCGGTCGCTCCGGACGCCGCGCTGGTGCGGCGCACGCTGCGGCGGCTGACCGCGCTCGGACTGGAGGTCTCGCTCACCGAGATCGACGCGCCGCTCCCGGCCACCGTGCCGGGCCGCTCAGAGGAGCAGGCGCGGCGGGTCCGGTCGCTGGTCGAGTCGTGCCTGGCCGTGCGCCGCTGTTCGAGCATCACCTTCTGGAACCTTCAGGACGAGGAGTCGTGGCTCAACGGGCTGTTCGGGCGCTCAGACCTCGCGCCGACGCTATTCGGCGGCGACCTGCGCCCGAAGCCCGTTTTCTTCGCCGTGCGCTCCGCGCTGCGAGCGGCGCGGGCGCGGTCGGTTGCGCTTGGGAGGCCGCGAAGAGACGAGGGCAAAGTCAGGCCTGGGACCCGGTTGTCGACCGACTCATGACAGGCCCGCGCTCTCTCGAGGGCCTCTAAAGCGCGTTTGGCTCTATCTGCCACCATGCCCTCCGCGGCGATGGACGTGGGATGACGTCTCGGAAGATGTCGCTTTGCATGGAGACAATATGTCTCGCTACTGATTTCGGCAGCTGGGCCGGTCTCCCCGGAGCGGATCGATTCAGAAGCTCACGAGTCACATCCGTCGCGGCCGATCTGAAGATCTCGGGCACGCTCTCGGCTAGCGTTTCCTGGCCTCGGCGCGGCGGACGCTTTCGACTAAAACGAAGCTCGCGTTTGGCTAAAACCGAGCGCCGGTCCTTGAGCCCGCGTCGCGAGCTTGCACCCAGATGCTCATCCGGCCATCTCAACGCGCTTCGCGGGTGGGCCGACGCCGGACGAGAGGCGGCGAACGTGAAAGGGCGAGCTCGAGTGGGTCATCGAGCGGGGGCGGCCGAGAGGGAAGCGAGGCGATTCCATCCGAGTCGAAGAACGACAACGGCATGTTCTGAGCCGACCCCTGGGGCGTCGAACCCTCTTTGTGATCGATCGGCCGCTTTGGACGAGAGGCGTCACTCCTTGAAAGGAGGCTATGAGCTGACGGTCAGGGGGAGACCGACGGTCAACCTACGAAACCCCAAGGAGACCGGTGCTAGGCAGGTGCGATCCGCAACCAGACGTCAGGCCGCGAGCGGCATTCATTCCACTATCCGCGCGTCGTAGCGAGAAACGAATCGGGTCCCCGCTATATGGAAAGCTCCTTCTTTGGAGCGGGCTTTCTGAATTCGGGTAGGTCGCGTCACGCTCGAGCCGACAACGTTTACGCCGTCGACATAGCCGCATGAGCCGATCGGGCAGGGTCTGCCGTGAAGGCCCCGCCGCCTCCGGAGCTCTGCCGCAGGGCTCGGTGTTGCCGGCGAGGCTCGGCCGACAGGCTCGTGACAGCTCGTAGGATCGAGGTGGAGGTTCCCGAACGCGAATTCTGGATTGATCACCATTGAGCTGATCGGGTTAGGCTGATCGCCGATGGTTCCCCCACCGGTTGACGCTTCGGCAGCTGCGGCCGACCTGATCTGGGTGGCGCCGCGGACCTTCTTCGGAGTTCCGAGTGCCTCGCTCGACGACCTCACCGCTGAGGTCGCATTCCTCGGTGTGCCATATGACGGTGGGACCCCGCAGCCTGGTAACCGAACTGGGCAGGCAGAGGGGCCGGCGGCGACACGGCGCCAGTCCTACGAGCAGTTCGAATACGAAGCGGGCTGGTACGACATCGAGGCCGACCGCGACTACCTCGTGGGCGTGACGATGGCCGACGTCGGCGACGTTGCGATCCAGGGGTCCGACGTCGAGGGAAACTACGGGCGGATCAGCGAGGCGGCACGGCGCATCGCCGAGAGCGGCGCGTTGCTGGCGGCGGTCGGCGGCGATCACTCGATCAGCTTTCCCCTCGGGCGCGGAATGGAGTCGTACGGTGAGATCGATGTCGTCCACATCGACGCCCATGCGGACTTCGCCGACGAGTTTGGCACCGCCCGACTGACCGGCGGCAGCCAGCTTCGCCGGCTCGCCGAGCTGCCATCCATTCGCAACATAGCGGCGCTCGGGCTGCGAAATGTCGACCGCAAGCTCGAGCTTGAGCCACTGCGCGAGCGCGGGGCAGGGATAGCGACGAGCCGTGACTTGATCGAGCGCGGCGCAGAGGCGGTCGTGCGCCAGGTGGTGCCCGAGTCCGAGGCGATCTACGTCTCGATCGACATCGACGTACTCGACCTAGCGGTCGTCCCCGGGACAACGCTGCCCGAGCCGGGCGGGCTCAGCTATCGCCAGCTCCGTGAGGTTCTGGTCGAGGTTGCCCGCCGCGGCACCGTCGTTGGCTTCGACATCGTCGAACTGAACCCGCCTCATGATCCCAATGCGGCCACCGCCCGACTCGCGGCCTGGATCGCAACGCACCTGTTGAGCGAGATCTTCGATCTACGAGAAGCGGGGGCCTAGCCGGCCCCTCCAGGTCCCCGGGGCGCTGAGGAGGTCAGGGAACTCGCGTCATGACCTGCTCGGCCAACAGCTGGATCTGAGAACGCTCCTCACCTAGAGGCCACATATAGACGCGCTCGCACCCGGCTTCTTCGTAGCGGCACAGAAGCTCGACAATGCGACTCGGTGGGCCGATGCAGAGTTGGTCTCGCAGCTCGTCCACCTCTCGCCGAAGCAGCGGTGCGAGCAGGTCCCGGAGGACCCGCTCGGCCTCGGCTTGGCTGGACGTCACCCAGGTCCACATCGTCGCCAAGGAGTTCGGGAGTCGGCGCTCAGAGCGGCCAGCTGTCTCCAGCTCCTGCTCCAGCAACTCTCGCCCGGCAGCGAACCGGTCGGGTGACGTGTTGTATGCGGATGCCAGCCAGCCATCGCCCAGCCGAGCCACCCTGCGGATACCGGCCTGTGAGCCCCAGCTACCGATCCAGATCGGTACCCCGTGTTCTTGGACGGGACGAGGTTCCAGTTGCTGCTCGGGTGAGGCGTAGTAAGTGCTCGTCGGAGGTGGCTCGCCGTCCAGAAGTGCCCGCAGGATCGGGATCGATTCGTCGAGCCGCTTCTACCGCTCCTCAAAGGGGGTCCCGATCGCTTCGTAATCACGAGTTGAGGACCCAGGGCCAACACCGGCGATCAGTCGACCGCCGGAAAGCAGGTCAATGGCTGCGAGGGTCTTCGCAAGAGGGACGGGGCCGCGCAGGACCGCCAGAGCGATGGTCGTTGCCAGGGCCATCTCGCCGGAGCGGTCGATCATCGAGGCGAGAGCCGTCGGCCCATCCAGCCAGGGGGTTGAAAACAGGAAGTGGTCGTTGGCGGAGATCGCCGCGAACCCGGCCTCGCGTGCAGCTTCTACACTCTCCGTCAAGCGCCGGTGGGAGAGCCCCTCGTCCGAAAACTCCATCAGGGGCAGATGCAGGCCGAGTTCCACGGTGGTCAAGGCTAATCACTGTGGGTCAGAGCTCGGAGCTTGACCCCCGTGGCGTGTTCTGGGATGGAAGCACGGTGGTACGAGCGGTAGTGCAGATTCGATGGCGGCAGTTATGCGGTCGGTGTCCACCACGTCTGCTTCGACGTTTCCTGCTGCGAAGTCGTCGACGAGCGGGCGCAGTGGCCCCGCAAGCACGGAGCCCGAATCGCATGCGGACCCGCGGAGCACGATTACGCGCCCGGGTATTACGCCTTCTTCTACGACCCAGACGGAATCAAGCTTGAGCTCCTGCACCGTCCGACCTACTGGCAATGGCTGCACGGGAGCATCGAATGAGGTCGTTCACATCGAGGGCGGGCTGGGCTCACCCTGAAACCTGGATCGCAACGATGCGGGGGCGTCTGGCGCTGCTCTCACCCGTTTACCCTCGGTGAGTGGCGGGTAATCCACCGAACGTCAAGCGAGTCCGCGCCGCGGAGCTGATCGCGGCGCTGTGCCTGGCCACCGACCTCGGCCATGGCTTTCCGTTCGAGCACGGGCTGCACGGCACGCTCGCCGCGGTGCGGCTTTGCGATCGCCTCGCGGTCGACTCCGAGACCGCGTCGCAGACCTACTACACCTGCCTGCTCGCCTACTCGGGCTGCACTGCCGACGCCGAGGTCGCCGCCGAGATCTTCGGTGCCGACATGACGCCGCATCTGATGCCGGTCCTCTACGGCTCGGCCGGCGAGAACCTGGTCGGGATGCTGCACGCACTTCCGTCGCCGGGCAGCTCCGCGCCAGCGCGGGCGATTCAGGTCGCCCGGCGGCTGCCGAGGGCGGCGAGGACACACACGCCGCACCTCGTCGCCGTCTGCGATGTCGCCCGGATGCTGGCCGAGCGCCTCGGCCTTCCGAGATCGGCGTCGGACCCCCTTGCCCACCTGACGGAGCGCTGGGACGGAAAGGGCCGGCTCGACCGCGCGAGCGGTGAGGAGATCGCGCTTCCCGTGCGGATCGTCCAGGTCGCGCGGGACGCCACCTTTCAACACATGCTGGGGGGGATCGAGCAGGCGGTACGCGTCGTCCGCGAGCGCGCCGGACACGCGTTCGACCCCGAGATCGCCGCCGTCCTAGCCGATGAAGCGGCGGAGATCCTCGCATTCGATGTCGACGCCTCGGCTTGGGAGCGGACGCTTGACCGTGAGCCGCACCCCCGGCTGACTCTCGAGGGCGAGGCGATCGATCGCGCGCTGGCGGCGATCGGGGACTTCGCCGACCTCATCTCCCCCTACCTCGCCGGCCACTCGGCAGGCGTTGCCGGGCTGGCCGCGGCGGCCGCCGAGCGCTGCGGGATGGCCTCCGACGCGGTCGTCGAGGTCCGGCGGGCGGCGCAGGTCCACGACGTCGGACGGGTGGCGATCGGTGCCAGGTGCTGGCAGAAGCCCGGCCCGCTAAGCGCCGACGAATGGGAGAAGGTGAGGCTCCATCCTTACCACACCGAGCGGGTCCTCTCACCGTCACCCTTCCTTGCCGCGCTGGCGCCGATCGCGGGTGCGCATCACGAGCGCCTCGACGGTTCCGGCTACCACCGCGGCTCCTCCGGCGCGGAGCTGACGCGCCCCTGCTCGCCTTTTGGCCGCGGCCGACGCCTATCATGCGATGGCCGAGCCGCGCCCGCACCGCCCGCCGCTGTCGCCGGAGAGGGCCGCGAAGCTGCTGAGCGACGAGGCGAGCGCCGGGCGGCTCGACGTCGACGGGGTGGCGGCGGTGATCGCTGCGGCCGGGCAGCCGGCGCCGCGAATCGAGCGGCCGGCCGGACTGACCGAGCGCGAGTCCGAGGTCGTCGGTCTGCTTGCGCGCGGCTTGCAGACCAAGCAGGTCGCGCGCGAGCTCGGGATCTCGGTCAAGACCGCCGATCGCCACATCCAGAACACGTACGGCAAGATCGGCGTGTCGAGCCGCGCCGCGGCGACCCTTTTCGCGATGGAGCACGGGCTCGTCGCATGGGGAGAACTCCCGATTGCGCGCGCCAGGGCTCGACCGTAGCGTCCCGCCCGACAGGCGCTCGACCGAGCGACGCGACCAGCGAACGAAGGAGGGCACGATGACCACCGACACAATCGAGGAGCTTCAGCGCGCCAACTACGAGATCGCCGAGGCGATCGCGCCGAGCTGGGAGAGTCGGCGAGTCGACGTCGAGCGGTTCTCGGCCCCGGTGCGGGAGTGGCTGCTCGGCGAGCTCCGGCCGCGGCCGGACGACACGGTGCTCGAGCTCGCGGCCGGCGTTGGGGACACCGGCTTCGAGGCGGCGGCGATCGTTGGCGAGCGCGGGCGGCTGATCTCGACCGATTTCTCGCCGGCGATGCTGGGGGCGGCTCGCCGCCGGGGCGCCGAGCTCGGGCTCGCGAACGCCGAGTACCGGGTGATCGACGCCGGACGGATCGAGCTCGAGACGGACTCCGTCGATGGCGTGCTGTGCCGCTACGGCTACATGCTGATGGTTGACACCGCCGCTGCGCTCGCCGAGACTCGCCGCGTGCTTCGTCCGGGTGGGCGGCTGGCTCTGGCGGTTTGGGGTCCACCGGAGCGCAATCCCTACTTCACCGCAGTCGTGGGTGGCCTCGTCGCGGGGGGGCACATACCGCCGCCCGATCCCGACGGGCCGGGGGTCTTCGCGATGGCCGGCGCGGAGCGCACGACTCGGTTGCTCGAGGGGGCCGGATTTGGCTCGGTGCGCACCGAGCAGGTCCCGGTGCACTTCGAAGTGCCCGATGTCGACGGGTACCTCGATCTCGTCGCCGACACCGCGGGTCCGATCGGCCTCGCTATCCAGGGCCTCACCGTGGCGGCCCGGGAGGCTTTGAAGGCGCAGGCCGAGGCGGTGCTCGGGCCATTCGCCGGCGCGGACGGGCTCGAGATCCCGGGGGTAGCCCTCTGCGCCGTCGCGAGCTGAACCGCGCACTCACTCAGCGCGGACGCGCCGACGTAGGATCCGCCCGATGCGGGCGCTGATCGCTGGGGCGGGGATAGCGGGCCTCGCCTTGGCGCTACGGCTGCGGGGCGCGGGTTGGGACGTCGTGATCGTCGAGATCGCCGACGGGCCCCGCGACGAGGGCTACATGGTCGACTTCTTCGGCCTCGGGTACGAGGCCGCGGGGCGGCTCGGCTTGCTCGAGCGGCTGCGGGAGATCCACTATTCGATCGACGAGCTCGTGTACGTCGACGGCGCCGGAAGGCGCCGGTTCGGGATCCCGTACCCGGCGCTGCGACGGCGGCTCTTCGAGGGGTGCCACTTCAACTTCCTTCGCGGCGACCTCGAGCGGGTGCTTCGCGACGAGCTCGGCGAGAGCCCACCGATCCGCTGGGGCGCGCGGGTCAGCGCCATCGACCAGGACCACGACGGCGTCGAGGTCGTGCTCAGCGACGGCTCGGCCGACCGGGTCGAGCTGCTGATCGGAGCCGACGGCGTCCACTCGAAGGTTCGCGAGCTGGTCTTCGGCCCCGAGTCGAAGTTCGAGGTTCCGCTCGGCCACCGCACGGCGGCGTCGATCCTCGATCGTGTCCCTGCCGGCGTCGACGAGCGCGACTTCACGATGCTGACGGCTCCGGGCCGGATGGTCGCCGTCTACCCGATCCGTGGTGGGCGGGCGGCGACCTTCTTCGTCCACCGCACGAACCTCGAACGCGGACCCGAGGAGCCGCTCGAGACCATGCGTCACGTCTACGGCGGCCTCGGATGGCTGGTCCCGGAGCTGCTCGAGCGAAGCGACGGCGCATCGCTCTACTACGACCGCGTCACCCAGATCCGGATCGACTCCTGGACCTCGGGGCGGGTGACGCTTTGCGGCGACGCCGCCTGGTGCGTCTCGCTGATGGCCGGGCAGGGCGCCTCGCTCGCGCTCGCCGGGGCGGAGCGCCTGGGGGCGGCGCTCGACTGGGCCGGGACCGACGTCGAAGGCGCGCTCGCCCGGTGGGAGGGGGAGCTGCGGCCCCACCTCGCTACTAGGCTCGACGCTGGTCGCAGCACCGCCGGCTGGTTCGTGCCCGAGAAGAGATGGCGAATGGCGGTCCGCGACCTCGCGATGCGGACTGCAGCGATGCCCGTCCTCTCACGCCTCGCCCGCCGCCAGATCGGAATCGGGCGGGCGGGAAGGTGAGACGTGCCGCGGCTACTGGACCGCGGGGCGGCTCGGGTCGACGACCGGCCAGAGTGACGCATAACCCGAAGGTCGCGGGTTCGAATCCCGCCCCCGCTATGTCTCTCACTACCACCGCTGAGCCCTCCTTCTGGAGGGCTTTCGCGTCCTCAAAGGCGTCTGCCACTGCTTCCGACACCGTGGCCGAGATCTCGATCCGCCTCCCGATCTTGTCGTAGGCGATCTGCAAGTCAAAGAGCACGGATGCTCGCTATGTGCATCTAGGACGCTCGTACGACTAGCCCGAGCCCGCCTCGGCAAGTGGTCATCATGCGGGAGGGAAAGTACCTCGGCGCCTCCGCGGTCCGAACTCGAAGGTGGCCATGTCCAGCAGCAACCTATGCGCGCGGTTGTCCTAGTCCTCCTCCGTCCAGTCTCGCTCGGGCGAATCTTTGCCGCTCACAAGGTTCAGGAGGTGCGTCCAGCGGCTTGGCTTGGCGCCCGCGTCGCGGAAGCGCAGAGCCGGCGCCCCGCCGTGCGGGTCGGGCAGTGCCGCAGCCGTCGCGGCATCGATACGCAGGTCCACCCCGTGCTCATGCAGCGAGCCGACCTGGTCGGCGGCCACGAAGCGCCGGCCTCCCTCGGCCCGCATCACGATTCCATGGAAGATGTCCAGCGAGGGAGCGGAGATGACGTGGTCGACCGCTCCAACCTGCTCGCCATCCGCGGCGTAGACAGGAACATCTTCGTCCAGCACCTCGTAGGCGATCGGAAGGCCCTCATCCACCCGACGCACGTTACCGTCGCCAGCCCCGGGGGGTCCTCACCGGGCGGCGAATCCATCTCCTTCGCCGCTCCGTTCGTTCTTCACCGCACGAACGCTTAGCGCCCAGCGCTTTCGGCTTCCTTGGCGTCGGCAACCGCCCAGCCCACGCGCTCGATCAGGTGGGCCGCGTGATGCTCGCTAGACAGGTGCTGCGGTTGGACTTCCTCCCGAAGCGTGATCGAACTGTCGTGCTCGGTGGTTGGTGTGCTCATGACGATGATCGTAGGCATGCTTGATTCTCCTATTGGGGTGCGCTTCAAAGTCTGGCGCGACGGCCCGATGGTTCCGCGCCCGGTCAGGCGGCGACGGGCCTCGATCGGTTGACCCGATGTTCCCCACAGGCGCAATGAGCCTCGGCCGCGCCGTTGTGCTGCTCGCGTGCAAAGCTTGTTTAGCTCGTTGCGACGACCAACGTGACCACCGTACTCCTGCTCTCTAAGTTTCGCGCAAGCCAGCCCGGGGACCGCCCATCGGAGTAGCCTGGTCTATAGCTTCAACGTTCGTTGGGTCTCACTCACTCTCACTCTCTCTCTCTCCTTTCGCGCGCCCCCACAGAGGGACTGCAAAGGTTGAGAACCATGGCAAGCCAAGAACACGACCGCGCGCTGCAGCGGCTCGAGGCGGCGCTGGTCAAGCAGAACCGGCTGGGCGAGCGCTTTGACGCCGCCGTCGGCACATCGACCGAGTTCGGAGCCTACGACCGGCTCTCCGCCGCGGCCGATCAAGTCACAGCGCGGGAGACCTGGGTCAACTGGGTCGACGACGAGGGCTACCCAGGGCTCAACGCGGGCCCGTTCGAACTCCTCGCCGAGCGCCGCGAAAACTCGCTTCAAATGGGGGAAGGTTGAGGACCATGACCAGCACAGAGCGACACCGCTCGGCAGCATGGGCCACAAGACGGCGGTGCGAGATGAGCCGCCCCGATGGCGACCGCGGGGTTGAGCAGGCGATCAAGTCCAGGCGCGAACTGGCGGCCCGCCGAGTTGGCGGTCGTGTCTGGCTGAACGGCCGCGAGGTCGGCAGGGCAGATCCTCGCTACTGGACGACCACCCGTCCACGACGAGCTCGAGCGCCCATCGCCGGACCGCCCAGGTTCACCGTAAGGGCGCTTGGTGATTTCAGCGCGTGGGCGTTGGCCCCGGCGGGTTGAGCTGGAGGGCCTGGCCGTGTCTCGCATACCGTCGGTTCCCCGCCTGCCCGGGCTGCCGGATCCACTGCGACGGGTGCACGTCCCGCGCGACCTCGAGTCGGTCACCGCGATCGGCCAGGAGCAGGAGCCCGGAGCCGGCGGCATGAGCGGGGAGTCCGTGGAGCGCATCTGGAGCGCGGCCGTCGACCTTTATCGAAGCGGAGTCCACCCTGCCGTGCAGGTGTGCGTGCGCCGCCAGGGCGCAGTCGTGCTCGACCGCGCGATCGGTCACGCCCGCGGCAACGGCCCCCGTGATAGGGCGGAGGCAGAAAGACAGCCCGCGACGCCGGCGACGCCGTTTGTGATCTATTCCGGCGCCAAGGCGGTCACGGCGTTCGTGGTCCACATGCTCAAAGAGCGCGGGTTGCTGGACATCTCAGACCGCGTCTGCCAGCACATCCCCGAGTATGACCGTAACGGCAAGGGCGAGATAACGATCGCCCACGTGCTCTCCCACCGCGCCGGAGTGCCCAATCTCCCGCGGGAGGCCTTCGATCTCGACCGCGCGCTTGACCGCGAGTTCTGGGTCCGGACCCTCTGCGACGCAAAGCCGTTCGCCAAGCCGGGGAGGTTTCTCGCCTACCACTCCGTCTCGGGCGGCTACATCCTCGGCGAGATTGTGCATCGGGTGACCGGCAAGGACATCCGCACGGTGCTCGCGGAGGAGATCCTTGACCCCTTGGGCTTCCGTTGGACCAACTACGGCGTCGCACCGGAGGACGTCTCGCGCGTGGCGCTCAACTACGTGACTGGGTTGCCCACCGCGCCTCCATTCTCGCAGCTGTTCTCGCGGGCGCTCGGGCTCCCCTTCGATGAGTTGGTCGAGGCCAGCAACGACGAGCGCCTCCTGACCGCGATCGTCCCGTCGGCGAGCGTGGTCACGACAGCCAACGAGCTCTCGCGCTTCTATGAGATCTTTCGCCGCGGGGGCGAGCTCGACGGCGTCCGGGTGATGAGGCCGGAGACAGTGCGCAATGCGATCACCGAGCAGTCGCACTTGGAGGTTGACCTCTCGCTCGGATTCCCTACGCGGTTCGGGTACGGGCTCATGCTGGGCGCGCAGTTGCTGAGCCTGTACGGTCGCGATACGCAGCACGCGTTCGGTCATCTCGGCTTCACGAATATCCTCGCCTGGGCCGACCCCGAGCGCGCGCTCGCCTGCGCGGTGATAACCAACGGCAAGCCGGTGCTCTATCCGGAGCTTCCGCGCTTCTATGGGCTAATGCAGCACATCACCAGCGAGGCACCGAAGGTACACGGATCGGAGATGGCCGTCTGGGATCCCCTCGCGGGACGGCCGGGAGGCCGTGAATAATGCGCGATCTCGCCTCCGATTGGTGCCCCATTTCGCGCCGTCTTACTCGTTGAGTTGCCTACCGGCGCTGTCTACGAACTTGCGCATGAAGTTGTGGCTCGCCGCCAAGGGGGGCCGAGGCGACCTACGGCACCGGTTTTCTCGGCGGCAAGGTGGTCTGACCAGACCAGGTCAGCTCTTTAGGACGAACCCGGCCGGAGCTTCAGCGCTCCAGCGTGTGTTTGACCGGGCGATCCAGGTCGACAGGATCCACCCGCATGCCTATCTGACCCTCCGGTCCGCGCGGCCATTCTTCCTGCGGGCGGTCGACCATCAGCTCGACGCCGTTGCCGTCCGGGTCGAGCAGATAGACGGCGAGATTGACGCCGTGATCTGTGGCCCCGGCGAGTTCGTGGCCGGCTTGGAGGACGCGAACCACCAGCTCGGCCAGTGCGCGGCGCGGGACTGATCGTCTGCGGCTCGAGCGCGATCCGGGCTAGATCGGCCGTCTCCGGCAGGCGGCTCTGCGGATGGCCTCGCAGTGGGTCGTTTTCGCTCAAGTTCTGCGGCAACGCCCGAAAACGGTCCTCGAGTCGTGGTGAGCAGATCTGTGACTGATTGAGCTCAAGTCTTCCTCACTGCAGGCCGCTGCGCAACGCCCGAGGTCAGGTCGTCAGGCGTGCCCGCTCGACGATCCGCGGGTGGTAGTGAGGGACGTATCGGGTCCGGTATTCGCCGTCGCCGAGGCTCTGAGTGACGCGCTGCCCGCCGTCCTGAACACGCTGCCGCTCGGCGAGGGCCACCGCGGCACCTTCTTCATGGCCACAGACGATGTCCCGCCGCTGATGCCACGCTGCCGAGCCGGGGGTCGCCGCCCTCGGCCTCTTGCGTGACCGGGCCGCAGCGAGACGCGGCGTGGAAGCTAGGCTGCGGGGCGTGAAGGTCGCCTACATCTTCTCCACCTCCGGGCACACGGCGAGCTACAAGCTCGGCAAGATGATCCTGCCGCAGCTCGAGCAGGGAAACCACGGGGTGGAGGTCGTCGGGATGTTCTTCTTCGACGACAACACCTACGTGCTGCGCGCGGGCGATCCGCTCGGCGAGCGGCTCGCCGAGGTTGCCGAGGAGCAGGGGATCATGCTGATGCTCTGCGACCGGTGCGCGATCGAACGCTCGCTCGCGGAGGGCGAGCCGGGCGACTGCCGTCCCAGCGGCACGGTCGCGGGAGTGCGGGTCGGCTGCTTTCCGGACCTCTACGGGGCGCTGTCGGGAAACCCGCCCGACCAAGTGATCACGCTGTAGTTGCGAAGCGCAAACCGGCCTTAGGGCTCGGTCGAGCCCGCTAAGTGACCGGCTCGCTGCCGGCCACCGAGGCGAGCTGGATGTTGGTGGGCTCGGCGCAGCAGAACCAGGCCTCGGTGAGCCGCGGGCGCGGCTCGACGTCGCCAAAGTCGGCGGGGTCGGCTGAATGTCCCGCGGCATCGGCCACCGCCCTATACAGGGTCCGAAACGTCGACACGCTGTCGACCTCCGCCGCGACATCGGCCTCGACGATTCCGGCGAGCTCGGCATGGAGGCGATCCAACCGCGGATCCCCGGCTTGCCAGTCATACGTGAGGCGGTCGCGATCGTAGTCCTGCAGGTGCGGTGTGATCTCGGGCCGATCGAGCAGCAGCGAGCCCTTGGGCACGAGCAGACGGATCGTGTACTGGATCGGATCCACGTTCCCCACCATCTCGTTGGCAATCACGAAATCGAGGATCTCGAGGATGTCCTGCGGTGTCGCCCAGGGCGTGAACGGCAACCACGAGGGGCGGATCTCGATCCCATGCTCGCGTAGCAGGGCCACCGCCTGGGCGGCCTCGTCGGCGGTGTGACCCTTGTCGAGATAGGTGAGGATCTCGGCGTTAAGCGACTCGAACGCCGAGATCACGAAGAGGCACCCGTACTCGCTGAGCTCGGGCCAGACCTGACGATGCTCGAGGATGTGCTCGACCTTGGTCGTGCAGTCGAAGGTGACCTCGGGAAAGTGGCGGTGAAGCTCGCGCGCCACTTGCAGGGAATGCTTGACGCCGTTTAGGAAGTCCGGGTCGCCGAAGGTGATATGGCGCGCCCCTGCCGCCACCAACTGGGCGATATCCGCCATCACCACGGAGTTCCCGATGATCCGGATCCGGCCGTCGTAGGCGACGGGCACCGGGCAGTGCCGGCACTTGTGCACGCAGCCGTGGCTGGCCTCGACGTACCCCGCGAGCTGCTCCTCGCCATCGCGCTCCAGCCGCGCATAGCGCTTGAGGGGCGGCAGCTGCCCTCGGCTCGGGGTGTGAAACTCGTGGCGCCCCAGGTCAATCGAGCTGGTTGCCGGTCGCAGCGCCGGCGAGTCGGCGAGCGCCCCAACCCAATCCACCAGGTCCGACTCGTACTCGCCGGCGATCAGCCGGTCGACCAGTCCACCGATCGTCGGGTCGTCACTGACCGCGGCGTAGAGACCGTAGAAACAGATCGGCAACCGCGGCCGGATCGCTCGAATTTGCTCGCCGGCGCCAATCGCCAGTCGCATCGCGGTGTGCATTGGAACGGAGACGCCAACGGTCTCGGCCCAGTCGATCTTGTCTCGATCGAGCTGTTCGACGGAGAGATCGATGCACCGAACCCGATGCCCAGCGGCCTCCAGGGCGGCCGCCGGCGAGGCCAGGTGCAACGGCTGATGACCAAGCTCGTAGGTGGAGATCAGCAGGACCCGCACAGCGCCAGGATAGCCTTCGCTTCGCTTCACTCCGACGGCTCGCCGATCACGATCTCGAGCGGCCGTGGGCGGTGCGCAGCGTCCGCTCGACCTGCACGGGCGTCTCGCCCCGGGCGAAGAGGAAGCCGAGATAGCGGTCGGCCTCGGGCAGCGCCCGCACAGCCTTGCCGGGCGCGATCGAGATCTCGAGCCCGGTCACGCCGGGCACCGCCCGGGCCTCGGCCTGCCCGCGCACCTCCTTCAGCACGCCCGCCTTCGGGATCGGAAGCATCATCACCCCGGAGGCGGTGGCCTCGCGGCCCAGGTCCTCGAGCGGCAGCCCGAGGGCGTGGCGCAGGATGAGCTCCTCGAGGCTCACGCCCGTTCCAAAGCGCAGCGAGCGCGAGCACAGCCCACCGATCGAACGGGCGGCGAGCTCGAGCATCCACACCCGACCCCCGTCGATCCGCAGCTCGGCGTGTATCGGCCCCTCGACCAGGCCGAGCGCGGCGGCCGCCTCGGCCGTCAGCAGGCTGACGGCCGAGAGGGTCTCCGCGGGCAGGCGCGACGGGGTCACGTAGATGGTCTCCTCGAAGTAAGGGCCCTCGAGGGGATCCGGCTTGTCGAACACCGCCAGGATCTCAAGGGCGCCGCCGCGCAAGAGGCCCTCGACAGCCACCTCCACGCCCGGGACGTAGCGCTCGACCAGCAGCGGCGCGTTCGGGTCCTCGCCGGCCTCGGCGAGGATCGCCCTGACCCGCTCGGCCGCGGCGCCGGCCGCCGCCGGATCGTCGGCGCGGATCACGCCGCGGCTAGCCGACAGCGAAACCGCCTTGACCACGCAGGGAAGACCGACCTCGCCGGCCAGCTGCGCCACGTCCGCGTCGGGCCCGGCGACCCGGTAGTCGGGCTGGCGCAGGCCGGCGGCCGCGAAGGCTCCACGCATCGCGGTCTTGTCCCTGGTCGTCGCCACCGCCTCGGGCGGGTTGTGCGCAAGCCCCAAGCGCGCAGCGGCCAGCGCGGCCACGAGCACCCCCTGCTCGTCGGTGCCAACCACCGCGTCGAGCGGCTTATCCTCCGCCCGGGCGACGATGGCCTCGGCGGCGGCCTCGGGCCGCCTCAGGTCCACGACCAGCGCCCGGTCTCCCAACGTCCCCGACATCGCCTGCCGGCGCTCGGAGGCGACCACCACCTCGGCGTCCAGCGCCCGCGACGCGGCGAGGAAATCGCTCGCGCGGTAGGTGGCTGTGGGCAGCAGCAGAAGAACGCGGGGCATGGGCGTATCGTAGGTAGCGGCGGGCCGGCGCCACCGGCGAACGACCAGCCATACGGGATACGAGATGACCGCCGAAGACACAGCTGAGCCGACGCTCGCGATCACCGAGCAGGCGATCGAGAAGGTCAGGGGGTTCCGCGCGCAATCCGAGGACTCCGAGAGCCAGGCGCTGTGGGTGGAGGTGAGCGGTGTCTCGAACGGCGAGTACCTCTACAAAATCTCCCTCAACGCATTGCATGTTGCGCGCCAGGACGACGTGGTGCAGCGCCACGGCGACCTGGCGATCGTGGTGCCCGAGTCGAGCGTCGAGAAGCTGCGAGGCGCCACCATCGACTGGTTGGAAGGTCTCGCGCAGAGCGGCCTCGCCCTCGTGAACCCGAACAGGCCGCCGGCCCCGGCGGACCTCCCGATGATGAGCCCGCCGATGGCGCCGCCCGCGAGCCCGCCGATCGACGCTCCTCCGCCGGCCGAGCTCAGCGGCGATGTCGCCCAGCGGGTCATCCAGGTGATCGACCGGCAGGTCAACCCGGCCATCGCCGCGCACGGCGGGCATGCGGAGCTGGTCGCGGTCGAGGAGGACGCCGCCTACCTGCGCCTGGGCGGCGGCTGCCAGGGTTGCGGGATGGCCACCGTCACCCTCGGCCAGGGGATCGAGGCCGCGATCACCGAGGCGGTTCCGGAGATCGCCCGCGTAGTCGACGTCACCGACCACGCCGTCGGCACCAACCCCTACTTCGAGCCCGCCAAGAAGTAGGGCACCCGAAGCAACCCACCGACCGGACCCCGTCCGGCGTGGGGATCGGTTTGGTTCCGGCGCAGTCGCCGCTCGCAGGCAGCGAGGCGAACCGGATCGAGCTAAGCGCGTGAGGCCTTTGAGCGGCTGCGCTCGCGAAGCGCCGAGTTCGAGGCTGACCGGCGGATGCGATCGCGGTGCGCGACTACCTCATCCGCCACCAAGGATGCCGCCGCCACCGAGGACGAGGACGTCTGGGTTCTGCAAGATCACCGACGCCGAGCTGATCGCCCGGCGGTGGCCCAGGCGGCGATGGGCGAGTCCTCGGATCGCAAGTTCCTGGGGATGATCGCCTACCGGCTGCCCGGCTGGTTCGCCCACCTGCCCGACCAGACCCAATACAACCGCCGGCCGAGGATCGCATCCGCCTCGCCGACGGCACCCTGATCGGCTGCGCCAACTACCCCGGCTGCGCCTCCCACAGCCATTTCGCCGGCGATGCCGCCTATGGCTACTCGCCCTCGCGACCCTTTGGGCGGTAGTGCGGCTCGGTAGCTCTTGGTGTGTAGCTCGACCGCTGTTTGGTCGATGGATCTAGAGAAATGGCGACGACCAAGCTTGATCCAAGGCCGATTGACTCGCCGCGCTCCTCCTCGGGCGTCGCATCGAAGCCGGTCGCGGATCCGGCGGTATTCGTCAAGGACCTCGAGCGCACCCCGCAGGAACGCCGCGGCATCTACCTCAAGCTGCCCCTGAAGCTGGTGGCGGTGATTGCCATCGCCCTCGGCTGGGCCGGCGTCTCGTTCTGGCTCTCGCTGCCGTGGATCGAAACCCTGGGCCAGTCGATCACGATGCCGCTCGCGATCGCCGTGATCTTCGGGATCGCGATCATCCCCGGTTACCTCAACGCCAACCTGATCGCCTCCCTGCTGATCGACAAGCCGCCGCCGCTGCGCTTCGACCTCGACTTCCCTGCGCTCACCCTCCTCATCGCCTGCTTCGAAGAGGAGGGGACGATCGAGGAGACCCTCGACTACGTCGTCAAGCAGGATTACCCCGGCGAGCTACGGATCTTGGTCGCCGATGACGGCTCCAAGGACCGCACCGCCGCCCGCGCTCGCCGCTTCGCGAAGACCGATCCTCGCGTCGACGTCCTCACCTTGCCTCACGGCGGCAAGGCCCAGACCCTCACCGGCGCGCTGAAGCAGGTGCGGACGCCCCTGGTGGCAACCGTCGATGCGGACACTCTCTTGATGGCGTCTGCGCTTCGGCGCATCGTCGCCCGCCTGCTGATCTCCCCGCCGGACACGGTGGCGGTCGCCGGCGCGGTCTTCGTCCGCAACTCCCGAAGCAACTTCATCACCCGCGCTCAGGAGTGGGATTACTTCCTCGGGATCGCCTCGGTGAAGCGCCAGCAGGGCCTCTTCCAGGGGACGATGGTCGCCCAGGGCGCCTTCAGCGTCTATCGCACGGCGGCGCTAAACGAGGTTGGAGGCTGGCCCGACCGGATCGGTGAGGACATCGTCCTCACCTGGGCGATGATGCGGGAGGGCGGGCGGGTTGGCTATGAGCGCACGGCGATCGCCTTCACCGGCGCGCCCGACGACATCAGGGCGTTCGCCCGCCAGCGCGAGCGCTGGGCACGAGGAATGATCGAGGGGCTGCGCGAGCACGGCGGCGCCCTCTTGGCCAAGGGCCGCGCGAACGTCCACGCCGTCCTGGTCAACTTCGTCTTCCCCTACATCGACCTCGTCTACTCGATCGCCTTCCCAATCGGGATCCTTCTGGCCCTCACCGGCAACTTCGCGATCATCGGCCCGATGACGCTGGCGGTGCTGCCGCTGAACCTGCTGCTCGGCGCGATCATGTTCCACTTCAGCCGGGGCTCGTTCGAGGAGGTCGGCTTGAAGGTCCGCAAGAACTGGCTTGGCTATCTCGGTTACCTGCTGACCTACCAGCTCTTCATGTCGCCGGTCTCGGTTTCCGGCTACGTCAAGGAGCTGTTCGGCGTGGCGCGGCGTTGGTAGCCGGGTTCGCTAGGACCTTGTCTCCAATCGAGATCGGAGGAGACATGAGCGACATCCAGTGCCCCGCCCAGTCCGTTCGCGTGGAGCAGGGCGTTTACCATGCAGCCGAACGGCAAGTACGCGGTCTGCGGCGAGCAGCCCGCGATTCCAAGGACTAGTCGAGAAAGAGCGCCGAGGTGCAGGCGCTTCCGAGTGGAGCTAGCCGGACTCGAACCGGCGACCTCCGGGTGCGATACGGGGAGGCGTTGGTGCGAATGCCGTCGAACTTCGGCTCGTTGGCGCGCTCGATCGCGATCTTTGCTTGGTTGAGCGCCGTGCCGATCTCGTTTCGCGGCTTGGTCGCGACGTTGTCCCAAAGAACGATTTCGGGCACGACAAAGTTGAGCATTCGCGGGTCTCGAGCGAGTTGCTCGTCTCCTATACGCTCGGTCAGCGACCTGACCTCCTCGAGGTAGACGTCGCTGATGCGCTTGAAGAAGAGCAGCGCAAAGACGTAGCCACGAAACTCTGAGTGGTCGACGTTGCTCGCAGGATGTTGGCGGGCCTTTTCGAGAAAGGCGTCGAGTTCGGCCTGCGTCAGACGTCGAGGCTCCGGCTAGGTCGCTTGCGATCAATCGGCGATGCGAGCTCGCTCGACTATCCGTGCGTCCCCGTGAGAAACGAATCGGGCCCCGCTATTAGGAGAAACCCCCGCTAGTCGGGGGTATTTTCGAATTCCAGCTGGAATTGCCTGCCGCCCGGGGTACCGCGGGGGTACCTAGAACCGAGTCGAAGCTGGGCATGGACCCCCGTTTCCGAGGGCCCCATGGTTCCCAGATTCTGGTCTTAGGCCGCACGTTTGGGCTCGACTGCCCATAACCCAAAACTCCTTGGTCCCGAATCCTCCTCGAGCGGCCAGCCGCAGTTGGCTCGAATCATCTCTCGGATTGGGTTCCAACCGGGGGCCGCGTGCCGTAGTCGGTGAACTCTCGGCCCTTTCGACGCCGTATGGAACCACCCGGACGATGATGTCGTTGGTCTCCTCAAGGGCGCCAGTCTTGTTGGCTCGACCCGGGCTCGCGGTCAACTCATTCCATCACCAGTGCGTCGATCAGATCGGTGAGATGCTGGGTGGCCGTCGCGAGGGCGCCGGACGGGATGATCGAGGCGGTCGAGGCCAAAGACCGCGAATTCCTCCTCGGCATCCAGTGGAACGCGGAGCTGCTAGCGGACCGGGCGTCGCACAGTCTGATCTTCGAGCGGCTCGTCGAGGCCTGCGAGGCCGCTGAGTCCTGACCGATTCGCCTGGTCGCCCCGCCGACGGACGCGCTCAGCGCCGCAAAGCTTCAGACGCTTCGCGCCTTCCGCGACCGGGAGTCGATCAACTCCCTCCCTTATTGTTTTGACGAGGTTCCCAACATGCGGCCAGTCACAGGTCTGGCCTTGACATGGGAGCAACTCGATGCCTCTGTCTCCAGATGTGGCGCGCCGGGTCTACGATCGGATCGGCCAGCTGCAGGACTCGCAGGCGTTCTACGAGAATGCTGCGATCGATCGCATGATCGCCCTTGCCGACCTACCGAACGCCCGCTCCGTATTCGAGCTCGGCTGTGGGACTGGCCGGCTGGCCCAGCGTTTGCTCGCGGACCACCTTCCGCTTCAGGCCTCGTACCTGGCCACCGACGTCAGCACGCGCATGGTCTCGATCGCCGAGGACCGGCTGGGCGCATGGGCGAGCCGCGCGAGTGTCCTCGCGCTCGACCCCGCGGCCCGAGGTCTCCCCGGCCAGTCCCGCTCCTTTGACCGCTTCGTCGCCACCTACGTCTTCGACCTGCTCGAGGAGCACGACGCGCGGCGCCTGCTGGCCGAGGCAGCGCGGCTGCTCGGGTCCGGAGGTCGCCTCTGCGTCGTCGGCATCACCCCGGGACCGGGTGGCATGACGCGGGGCGTGATGGAAACCTGGGGGGCCATCGCCAACAGGTTTCCGCGCATGGTAGGCGGGTGTCGGCCCATCGACCTGCGCGCCCTGCTGGACCCCGAGCGCTGGCTGGTCGACGCCAGCGAGGTGGTGACGCGCTGGGCGGTGAGCTCGCAGATCGTCGTCGCCGAGCCTCGAGATGTCAGCCGTCCCCGTGCCTGAGCCCGCTGATCGCAACCGCACCGCCCCGCTCGTGCGTCTCCGCGGGGTCACCAAGACATACGGCGCCGGCGAGGTCGTCGTCCATGCTCTGCGCGATGTGGACCTGGAGATCTGGCCGCAGGAGTTCGTCGTCCTGCTCGGCCCGAGCGGCTCGGGGAAGACCACGCTGCTCAACGTGATCGGCGGAATCGAGCCGCCGAGCGGGGGAGAGGTGATCGTCGCGGGCCGCGAGGTCAACGCCCTCGACGAGGAGGGGAGGACCGCCTTTCGGCGCGAGGCGGTCGGCTTCATCTTCCAGTTCTTCAACCTGATCCCGACGCTGACGGCGCGTGAGAACGTGGAGCTGGTCGCCGAGCTTCAGGGCGCGAGCGCCGAGGCGACACCGCTGCTCGGGCGCGTCGGCCTCGGCGCCCATCTCGACCGCTTCCCGGCCGAGCTCTCCGGCGGCGAGCAGCAGCGGGTCGCGGTGGCGCGGGCGCTGGCCGGGGCTCCCCGTCTGCTGCTCGGCGACGAGCCGACCGGCGCCCTCGACCTGGAAACCGGCCGGATGGTGCTCGACCTCCTGAACCGGATGTCGCAAGAGCTCGATCAAACGGTGCTGGTCGTTACCCACAACGCTGCGATCTCGGGCATGGCCGACCGGATCCTTCGCATGCGCGACGGCCGGATCGCCTCCGACGAGCGCAACGAGCGCCCCCTGGACCCGTGGCAGCTCGAGTGGTGAGCGGTGAAGGTGCTTCGGGTAAAGCTTCGTCGCGACCTAAGGCGCCAGCGCGGCCAGTTCGCGGCGATCACGCTGACGATCTTCCTCGGAGTGACCCTCTTCGGTGGCACCTATGACGCCTACCGCAACCTCAAGGCCTCCTACCGGGAAGCTTTCGTTCGCTATCGCTTCGCCAACCTGACGACGACCGCCGGCCCCACCGGGCGCATCGCGCGCGCCACGGCCGGGGTGGAGGCCGTGCAGTCACGGGCCCAGGCCGACCTTCCCTTCGAGATTGGCCGCACCAAGCTCCTCGGCCGTGTCGTCGGCCTGCCTGCCGCCCACCAGCCGGCGGTGAACCGGGTCGAGATCGACTCGGGCAGCTACCTGAGCCCGCAGCGCCCGCGCGGCGTGCTCGTCGAGCGTCACACCGCCGATCACTTCGGCCTCGAGCGCGGGGATCGCATCGAGGTTCGCGGCGCCTCCGGGTCGGTAGGCCTGAGGGTGCTCGGAGTCGCAACTTCCCCCGAGTACTACTGGCCCACCCTCAACCGCCAGAACGTGCTCCCGTCGGCGGACGACTTCGGCGTCGTCTTCGCCCCCGAGCGCCTCGCCGAGGAGCTCGCGGGCGCGAGACGACCAAACCAGGTAGCGATCTACTACCGCGGCGGCGCGGAGGATCAATCGCTGACCCGGCAACTGACCGGGAAGGCTGGAGGCGCCGACGCCATGACGCGGGCGGATCAGCCATCCAACAGCGCCCTGCAGCAGGATGTCAACGGCTTCCAGGAGCTGGCCATCCTGTTTCCGCTTCTGTTCCTCACCGCAGCCGGCCTGGCCACTGCGGTGCTGATGCGGCGCCTCGTCACGGCGCAGAGACCGACTATCGGCATGCTACGAGCCTGCGGTTATTCGAGCCGCCAGGTGGTGGGCCACTTCATCTCCTTCGGCCTCGTGGTCGGCGTCGTCGGCGGCCTGGCCGGGGCGCTCGCCGGACTCGGGCTGGCCGGGCAGCTGACGAAGGTCTACACGGGAGAGCTCTCGATCCCTGTCTCGCTGACCAGGATCTCGCCGGTGACGTCGATCGTCGGCCTCGGCTTCGGCGTCGCCACCGGAGTCGCCTCGGCGACGCTCGCGGCGCGGGCGGCGTCCCGGGTTCCGCCGGCCGAAGCCATGCGCAGCTTCGTCTCCGCCGCTGGGGGCAGGCTAAGCCTGCCGGAGCGCATGTTGCCGCCGCTTCGCCGCCTGCCCGTTCGCTGGCGGATGGTCCTCCGTTCCCTTGGCCGCAACCGGCGGCGCAATCTCGCGACCGGGCTCGGTGTCGTCCTGGCCCTAACCCTGATCCTCGTCTCCTGGGGCATGATCGACACGACCCAGATCCTCGTCGACCGCCAGTTCAACGTGATCGAGCGGCAGGATGCCCAGATCTACTTCGAGCGCCCGCTCGCCGCCGCCGAGCTGCGCTCCGTTGACCGCGTCGCGGGCGTCGCCCACGCGGAGCCGGCCATCGATGCCCCGGTTTCGCTGGCGGCGGATGGCGAGCGCTATCAGACCGCGCTGGTCGGGCTTAGGCCGAACACGCAGCTTCACCGGTTCCTCCTGACAGGCGACGGGACCACGAAACTGCCCCCGGACGGCGTTCTCGTCGGCCAGGCGCTTCGCTCGCGGCTGGGGTTGTCGGCGGGGGACGAGCTGGCGATATCCGGGCTCGGCTCGGACCTCGAGGCGCGCGCACCGGTCGACGGTTTCCTCGATGAGCCGCTGGGGACCTATGTGTACGCGTCCCTGCCGGCGATTCGCGCGGCGGCGGGCGCCGGGGCGCGACCCGACTCGGTCCTGGTCCGCTATGAGTCCGGCGTCGACCGTGAGGCGATGCGCCGGCGACTCAGCGCGCTTTCCGGGGTGACGGCATTCGAGGACACCAGCGCCCTTCACGACTCGGTGAACAGCTACCTGGGGCTCTTCTATGTGTTCGTGGGCGTGACGCTGGCGCTCGGCGGTGCGATGGCGTTCGCCCTGATGTTCAGCGCGATCTCCGCCAGCATTTCCGAGCGCCGCACCGAGATCGCGACGCTCAGGGCTGCCGGGGCATCGTTCGGCACCGTTTCGCACCTGATCACGGCGGAGAACGTGCTCGTCACCCTCGCGGCGATCCCGCTCGGACTGCTCGTGGGCTACGAGACAGCACGGCTCTTCATGGACTCCTTCTCGAGCGACCAGTTCAGCTTCGCGCTGGAGATCCGGGCCTCGACCCTCGTTCTCTCCGCGGTCGCGATCCTGCTCGTCGCCCTGCTCTCCGAGCGCCCGGGACTGCGAGGGGTCCGCAGACTCGACATCGCGGAGGTGGTGCGCGAGCGCTCGGCCTGAAGCCGACCATCGTGGTCGGACGCCATTCCGGGGTCGATCGGGGTACTAGGATCAACGGGTAGCCAGGGCGCGGTGGACGTCAACACCAGGCGAGGAGAAGGAGGTGCGGATGGAAGCGTCCGGGGCGCAGGGCGGAGGGGAGAGGCAGGGAGGGGGAGGAGGGGAGAGGCAGGGAGGGGGACTTCCTGGCTCGGCCTGCACCTATGGCACCTCCACCCCAAAGTTCTGAGAGCCCCGCTTTGAAGCGTCTGGGCGGAGCCTAGCGGGGGCTACGCGTGCGGGGAGCTCTCGGCCTCGATCGCCGCCTCGACCTCGCGCTCGAGGCCGCCGTGCTCAAGCTCCTCGACAACCTCGCTCTCTTCTTCGCGGGGACCGAGTGTGCCGACTACCGGCAGGTCACGCTCGGCCGAGAGCTCGTCGAGCGCTTCCTGCATCATCGCCGTGACCGCGTGGTAGACCGCCTCCTCATCAGGGTCGGGGCCGAACCGGCGGCGCAGGTCGATCCTGGGCAGCACCTGGATCGTGATCTGGGAGGGCAAAGGGACGCGGCCCGGCAGGTCCAGCACGGTCACGCCGAAGGGAGGCGCGATCTGGATCGGCACGACCTTAAGACGCAGCAGCCGGTCGAGGGCAAGGAGGTGAGAGAGCCGCTCGCCGCGGGTCAGGAAGAGGGCGGTCTCCTGGCCGCCGATCGCCACCACGGGGACGATCGGCACGTCGGCCGCGAGTGCGAGGCGAACGAAGCCGCTGCGGTGGCCGAAGTCGATCTCCCCCGAGTGCCACGAGGGGCGATAGGTCTCGTGGTCCCCGCCGGGGTAGACGAGGAGGGCTGCGCCCTTCCGCAGCGCCGCCGTCGCGTTCTCGTGGTTCGCCGGGATCGTCCCGTACTTGCGCAGCGGTGCGAGGCCTGGCACCTGGAAGACCAGGTCGTGGGCGAGTTGGTGGAACATCCGGTAGGGCCCGAAGTGGTCATAGAAGCAGTAGGCGAAGGCGAAAGTGTCGGCGATCAGTGTCCCGCCCGAGTGGTTGCCGACCAGCAGCACCGGCCCCTCAGCGGGGATCTGCTCGAGGCCCCGCACCTTGGGGCGGAAGTAGAGCTTCGCCAAGCGGCCCAACCCCGGCAGGGTCTCGCGGATGAACTTCGGATCTCGCTCGGCTAGCGGGTCCTCGGCACGGAAGCCGAGCAGATCTCGCGCCATCACCGAGGCGGTTCGGCGGGTGGCGCCGAGCACCTCGGTGAAGATCTCTCTCATCGATTCTCCCCTACCCCGTCAGCACGAGTGGCGATGGCCGGGGTCGGGCCGCTCAACAAGGAGTCTCGCTCAGCCTCGCCGAGAGCGCATCGAGAGTTGGCCACACTTTTGATGCGTGAACCGCATTCATCCGCCTATTCACTCTATCCGTGGGTAGTCCTGAAGAGATCCATCGGGGCCCCCCGGATTGTGACACTCCCCCGTACCCGCGCGGATAAAGGAGGTGGGAATCACGACCCAGCGCCGCGGCCGCTATCGCGAGATCGGGCCCCAGGCATTGGTCGAGCTGATTCTGAACCGGATGACGCCGCACCGGCTGAAGGGGCTGGCCGTAGTGGAACGCGACCAAGAACCCGCCGGCACGCGTGTAACCGCGGCGACTACGATCGACGCGTGACAGCCGTCTACCCCGCCCACCGGGAAGCCGATGTTGCGCTACGCGACGGCTCCACCGTCCACGTTCGGCCGGTTCGGCCGGGTGACGAACCAGCTCTGGTCGAATTCTTCGGCGCCCTCAGCCCGGAGTCGCGCGGGTTCCGCTTCTTCACCGCCGGCGCGAGCCTGGAGGGCGCCGCCCGGCTCACGGTCGACGTCAACTACCAGTCGCGCTACGGATTGGTCGCGACGCGCGGCGACGACGACCACCTTGTCGGCCAGGGCACCTACGTGGCAATCGGCCCGAGCCGGGCGGAGATCGCCTTCGCGATCTCCGATGAGCTCATGGGAAGGGGCCTGGGAACGATCCTGCTCGCCCACCTGGCCGAGGTCGCCGGCGAGTTCGGAATCTCAGTATTCGAGGCTGAGGTGCAGTCGGAAAACCGCCGCATGGTCGAAGTGTTCCGCGAGAGCGGATTCCCGGTCGAGATGTCCTCAGTGCCCGGGGCCATCCACATCGAGCTTCCGACCTCGTTCTCCCCCGAGGCGGTGGAGCGCTTCGAGCAGCGAGATCGGCTCGCCGCCGCCGCCGCGGTGCGCCGCTTTTTCGAGCCGCGTTCGGTCGCAGTCGTTGGTGCATCGCGCCGACGCGGCAGCGTCGGCGGCGAGATCTTTCACAACATGCTGGAGGCCGGTTTCGGTGGCGTCGTCTACCCGGTCAACCCATCGGCAGAGGTCGTCCAGTCCGTGCGGGCCTATCCCAAAATCAGCGACGTTCCAGGTGAGGTCGACCTGGCCGTGATCGCTGTTCCTGCCGAGGCCGTGGTCGACGCCGCCCACGCCTGTGTCGAGAAAGGGATTCCGGCGATGGTCGTGATCTCGGCGGGCTTCGCGGAAGTGGGAGAGAAGGGCGTCGAGCGCCAGCGCCATCTAGTCAAGATCTGCCGCGAGGCCGGGATCCGGTTGATCGGGCCAAACTGCCTGGGAATTCTCAACACCGCGCCCGAAAGCAGCCTCAACGCCACTTTTGCCCCGTCGATGCCGCCTCCAGGCAACGTCGGCTTCGTGACGCAGAGCGGTGCCCTCGGCTTGGCGCTGATCGATCTCGCTTCGGATCGCGGACTGGGTGTCTCCTCGTTCGCCTCGATCGGCAACCGCGCCGACGTCACGGCCAATGACCTGCTCGAGTACTGGGAGGACGACGAGAGCACCCGAGTCGCGCTGCTCTACATCGAGTCGTTCAGCAATCCGCGGCGCTTCTCCAAGGTGGCTCGGCGGATCGGGCGCCAGAAGCCGATCGTGGTCGTCAAGAGCGGGCGATCGTCCGCGGGTGCGCGCGCGACCGGATCCCACACCGGGGCGCTGATCTCGGCCTCCGACGTGACGGTCGACGCGCTCTTCGACCAGGTTGGGGTTATCCGCACCGATAGTCTCGCGGAGCTCCTCGATGTGGCGTCGCTGCTCGCGAACCAGCCTCTGCCGGCGGGCCCGAGGGTGGGGATCATCACCAATGCAGGTGGGCCCGGGATCATGTGCGCCGACGCGTGCGAGGCGGCTGGTCTCGAGGTCCCGACGCTGCCCGAGCAGGTCAAGGCGTCACTGTCTGAATGGCTGGCACCGGAGGCTTCGCTGGCCAACCCGGTCGACATGATCGCGACGGCGAGCGCCGAGCAGTACCGGAAGACGATCACCCGACTCGCCGAGTGGGAAGGAATCGAGGCGCTGATCGTGATCTTCATCCGGCCACTGCTGACCCGTGCCGAGGACGTCGCCGAGGCCGTGCGAGACGCCTGCGCGGGGCTGAGCCGGGAGATGCCCGTGCAAGCTGTCTTCATGTCGACTCACGATCACGCGGCGATGGCCGCTGCCGGCGGCGTGCCCGCGCACCTCTATCCCGAGGACGCGGTCCGGGCGCTCGGTCGGGTGATGCGCCACGTCGAGTGGCGAGCACAGCCGCAGGAGGAGCCGGCTGAGATCGCCGACGCCGATGTCGACGGCGCCGTCGCCGTGATCGCCCAGGCCCTCGCCCGCGGCGGAGGATGGCTCGGCCTGGAGGAGATCACCAATTTGCTGGGCTGCTATGGCGTCGCGATGCCCGAGTGGCGCTCGGTCACAGACTCGGTCGCCGCCGGTCACGCCGCAGAGGAGCTGGGAGCTCGCGTGGCGCTCAAAGCGGCCGGTCCGGCGATCGTGCACAAGACCGATCTCGACGCGGTCCGGGTCGGGCTCGAGGGGGCGGCCGAGGTCTCATGGGCCGCGGTGGAGATGGACGAGGCGCTCAGCGGCGCCGGGGTCGAGCGCCAGAGCTTCATCGTCCAGAGCATGGTCGAGATCGGCACCGAGCTGTTGGTCGGCGTGGTCAGCGATCCCGTGTTCGGGCCGGTGCTCGCCTGCGGCGCAGGCGGGACACAGGCCGAGCTACACAAGGACATCACCGTGAGAATCTGCCCACTGACCGCGCGCGAAGCGGGCGAGATGATCCGTTCGCTGGCGATCTATCCCCTTCTGACCGGCTTTCGTGGAGCGCCTGAGGCCGACCTCGATGCGCTTCAGGGAGTCTTGTTGCGAATCGGCGCCATGGTCGACGCCCATCACGAGATCGTCGAGCTCGACCTCAACCCGGTGATGGCGGGACCGCAGAGGTCGCTGGCGGTCGATGCGAGGATCCGAGTCGAGGAGGCGCCGCCGCATCGTCCCTGGCCCAGCACCTGGAAGGTCGATGACACCTGAGCAGGCGAGTTGCTGTCGGCGTCGGGCGGTCAGAGCACCTCGGTTCCGCGCTTGGCGAACACCGTAGGCGCCTTCGCCGGCTGCTCGCATCACAGAGATGATCTCGTCGAGCCTCGGCGGGTCGGCTGGAAACCGGCGGCCCGCTGTCGATCGGCACCCTCCCTCATCTGCCCTCGCTGCCTCTTGCGGTGGGTTTTCGCAACAGGCTCCATGGAAAGGAGCGCCTTCGAACGCGCGCTCGCTTTCGAGCGAAGGATGGAGTACGCGCCAGAAGCCCAATCCGTCGAGCGAGACCAAGCTCGCTTTGGGGGATCAACAGAAGCCGTAGCCGAAAATCGCCCGGGCCGGTGTTGCGCTCGCGACTCCGCTGTGGTAGGCCTTCAAGTGGCAAGGCCAGCCAAATGAGGCATGCGGGCTTGATCACACGCGTATGGAAGGTCCCTCGGGCGAGTCTGCTGGCGCTCGCAGTCGCCCTCGGCGTTTCGCTTGCCTTCACCGCGGCCGCGTCGGCCCGCGTCCTGCGCGTCGCCCAGAGCCATTCGCCGGGTACGGCTGCCCCACAGTTCAGCTCGATCCAGGCCGCCGTCGACGCCGCTCGGCCCGGCGACTGGATCCTGGTTGCGCCGGGCGACTACCACGAGCGCGGCGACTACACCACTCACAAGCCGACCGATGAGGCCGGCGCCGGCGTGCTGATCACGACGCCGAACATCCACCTGCGCGGGCTGGATCGAAATGGCGTCGTCGTCGATGGGACCAAGCCGGGCTCGCCGAGGTGCTCGTCGGCGGCCGCGAATCAGGACTTCGGGCCCGGCGGCCTGGGGCGAAACGGGGTCGAGGTCTTCAAGGCAGACGGCGTCACGGTGGAGAACCTCACCGTCTGCAACTTCCTGGACGGCAGCGGCGACGGCGGCAACGAGATCTGGTTCAACGGCGGTGACGGCAGCGGCCAGATCGGCATGGGACCGTTCCGCGGCGACTACCTCTCGGCGACCTCGACCTTCTACGGCGGCTCCGATGCCCCCGCCGGCACCTACGGGATCTTCACCTCCAACTCCCGGGGGCCGGGAGTGATCGACCACTCCTACGCCAGCAACATGAACGACGCCAGCTACTACATCGGCGCCTGCCCCGACTGCAACCAGGTGCTGACCCACGCGCACGCCGAGGGAAGCGCGCTGGGCTACTCGGGGACCAACTCGGGCGGCCACCTGATAGTGGAGAAGTCCGAGTGGGATCTCAACAACACAGGCATCGTCACCAACTCGCAGAACAATGACGACGCACCGTCGCCGCAGGTCGGCCTCTGCCCCGGAAGCGCGACCCGGTCCTGCACGACCTTCCGCAAAAACTTCATCCACGACAACAACAACCCCAACGTGCCGATGGCCGGCAGCGCCTCCTTTGGCCCGCCGGGCACCGGCATGGTCGTCTCCGGCGGTCGCTTCGACACGGTTACCCGTAACCGGATCACCGACAACGGTGCCTGGGGAATCCTGCTCGCGCCGTTCCCCGATGACACCCCGAACCCGCTCGACACCCCGTCGCACTGCCAGGGCGGGACCCTCAACTTCGTCGTCGCCTGCTACTACGACGACTGGGGCAACGAGGTCTCCGACAACTCGCTGAGCGGCAACGGGTTCTTCGGCAACCCGACCAACGGCGACCTCGCCGAGATATCCCAACCGCACGATCCCGGCAACTGCTGGCACGGCAACTTCCATCCCGACGCCACCCCGGTGACCAGCGCGCCCGCCAACCTCCAGGCCACCCACGCGACCTGCGGCATTCCCAACCAGGGGGCCAGCCTCGCCGACCCGCTGACGGCGCAGGTGATCTGCGCGACGCAGGCGTTCGGGCCCTGCCCGCCGCAACCGGGCATGAGCTATCCGCGGCCGACCAACGTTCAGATGCTGCCCCTGCCGGTGCAGCCTTCGATGCGGTCGCCATGCTCCGGGGTCCCCAACACGCCGTGGTGTAAGAACCCGCGCCGAGGGGGTGGGCTGTGCTGGCAACCGGGAGAGCCGTTCAAGAAGGGACCGATTTCCGGCCCAGGGCCGCACTGGCGTCCGCTAGCGCCTCCACCTCCATGGTCAGCTCCTCGGGCGGAGCCTCGCTGACGATCTTTGCTCGCGCCTCTAGGCTGAGTTCCTCGAGCGGCTCGCGCTCGGCCAGCTGGCGCCGGACCACGGCGACATCCGCGTCCGAGACCCGTTCGGGGTCGAGCTGACGTTCGCTAGCGCGCGAGAGTAGAACGTCGGCGGAAACCCGGCACTCGACGAACAAGAGCGGGACCGGATTCTTGCCGAGGCCCGCCCGGAAAGCGTCGCGCTCCCGGCGGCGGTGGAAGGTCGCGTCGACGATCGCTCCGCCCGACCGCTGGAGCTCGTGCTGCGCGGAAGCGCCCAGCTCGCGGTAGGTGCGCTCGGTGAACTCCGGCGAGTAGTGGTTCGGTGCCGCCCGCGCCTTGGAGGCAAGGCCGGCGAGGCGCTTGCGCGTGACATCGGAGGAGATGTGGGCCCAGCCGCTGATGGACGCCAGCTCGTGCGCAAGCGTGGTCTTTCCGCTGGCCGCAACGCCGCAGATCGCCAGCACCAGCGGCTGCCGCGCGCGCCAGGCTAACCGGTGCCCGAGCCGGAAGTGCTCGCGGGCGGCGTCCTCCTGGGTACCCCGCTCGCGACTATCCTCGGGGAGCTCGCGGGCCCGCAGGCAGGCGACCTTTGCGCGGACCCAGGCCCGGTAGGAGGCGAAGAACCAGAGCACCGGATCGTCCCCAGGCTCGCCGCCCGCCTCGCGGTAGGCCTCGACCAGAGCAAGCGCGAGGTCCTCTGCACCGAGTGCGGTCACGTCCATGACCAGGAACGCGATGTCGGCGGCGACGTCGATCTGGCGCAGCGTTGGGTCGAACTCGATGCAGTCGTAGATGTAGACGGATCCTTCTGCGGGGACGATCACGTGCTCGGCGCGCAGATCGCCGTGGCATTCGCGCACCAATCCGTGACGTGCCCTCGCCTCGAGCTGTTCTCGCTGGGCAGACAGAAAGGCGTCCGTGAAATGCTCTGCCGCCTTCAGACGGTGCTCGCCGAGAAGCGATGCGCCCGTCTCACGCAGTGTCGCCAGATTCTCCTTCAGCGTCGCGACCAGGACCTCGACGCTGCGTTGCGGCTCCGGGGCAAGGGGTGCGTCGGCGTGAAGGCGGGCCAACCGCTGGGCGACGGTGAAGACGTGGTTGCGCTCGAGCTTGCCCTCGGCGGCGAGGGTGGCCATGCTCCTGTTCTCGTCAACCGGTCGCATCTCGACCGCGTACTCGACTGCGGCCGGGTCCTCCTCGGAGGTCATGCTCCACCGGCCACCCACGCGGGTGATGCCGACCACGCCAAGGTAGATCCGCGGGGCGTAGCGACGGTTCAGGCGCACCTCCTCCCGGCACATCTCGCGGCGCCGTTCGGGGCTGCTGTAGTTGAGAAATGGCAGGGCCAGCGGTTTCTTCACCTTGTAGGCGAGCTCGCCGGCGAGAAAGACCCACGAAATATGCGTCTCGCGCAGCTCCACCGATTCCGGCGCGTGGGGGTAGAAGCCCGGCTCGAGCATCGCGGAGACGAGCTGCGGCTGTTCCCTGGTTGCGTTCCCCATTCGGGGGCATGCTGACAGCGTCGCCATCGCAGGACAGTCATCCGGGCCCGAACGGATTCGATATGGCCGAGGGTGGCCCCGCGGGCAATGCCCTCCGGCGCCCGCGTCAGGCTAGGCCGAGTTCCTCGACCGCGCGACGGTCATGCGCTTTGCCGTTCCGCTTGATCTGCAGGGCTTTCTCGCGGCCGCCCGCGCCCGGGCGAATGTCGGAGTTTCTCTCGCAGTTGGCATGCGGCGGATTACGGATGCCTGCCCCGGATCAGCGATATAGAATGGCGAGCCGACGATGAGTAAGCGGTCGATCACCCGGCGACAGTTGATCGGCAGCGCGACCGCGGCGAGCGTTGCCACCACACTTCCTGCGGGAGCGGCCTGGGCGGCGCAGGGCGGCACCCGCCGCGCCGACGTTGCGATCGTCGGCGGAGGCCTCGCAGGCCTCACCGCGGCCCGGGCGCTCGTCCGGGCCCGACACTCGGTAGTGGTGATGGAGGCCGACGACCGCGTGGGCGGGCGAACCGAGAACCACCCGATCGGCGGTGGCGAGATCAGCGAACTGATGGGCGAATATGTCGGACCGACCCAGGACCGGGTGGTTCGCCTCGCCCGCCGGCTGGGGATTCGCACCTTCAAGACCTATAACCAGGGCCAGAGCGTCCTCTTCCTCAACGGTCAGCGCTCGACCTATCCGGCGGCCGTCGGCATTCCAACCGAGCAGCCGCTCTTTGGCGACACCCTCGCCGCTCTGCAGAGTTTCGACTCGCTCGTTGCCCAGGTGCCCCTGCAGCAGCCATGGCGTGCGGCCCAGGCCTCTGACTGGGACGCCCAGACGCTCGATACCTGGATCGCCGCCAACATCGCATCCGCCGATGTGCGAACGCTCTTCGGGGCCGCCGTCAACGCGATCTGGGGAGCTGAGCCGCGCGACCTCTCCCTTCTTTACGCGCTCTGGTACGCGCGGGCCGCGGGCAACGCGACCACGCCCGGCAGCTTCGTGCGCCTGATTAGTACCGGCAACGGAGCCCAGGAGAGCCGCTTCGTCGGCGGCTCAGAGCTGATCTCGATCCGCATGGCCGCCAAGCTGGGGAAGCGTGTCGTCGTCGATTCGCCGGTGCGGCGCATCATTCAGGACCGCCACGGGGTCACGGTCGAGTCCGAGCAGGTCACGGTGCGGGCGCGCCGGGCGATCGTGGCGATCCTGCCCGCGCTGACAGCAGCGATCGAGTTCCACCCCCCGCTGCCGGGACCGCGAGCTCAGCTGATCCAGCGCATGCCGCACGGCACCCTGGCCAAGGCGGAAGCCGTCTATGACCGGCCGTTCTGGCGCGACGACGGACTCAGCGGTCAGGCCGTCTCCGACACGGGACCTGCGCGAACCACCTTCGACAACTCACCGCCGGACGGGCGCCCGGGTGTCCTCTTCGGCTTCGTCGGCGGCCACGACGCTCGCGCCTGGATGAAGCTGTCCCCGAGCGCACGACGGACCGCGGTGCTCGACAACCTCGTCACCTACTTTGGTGAACGTGCCAGGCACCCGCGCTCCTACATCGAGGACGACTCGGCGGTCGACGAGCCCTGGATCCGCGGCTGCCCCACGGTGACTCTTCCTCCCGGCGTCCTGTCCGACTTCGGCCCGGCGATCCGCGCGCCGTTCCGGCGCGTGCATTGGGCCGGCAGCGAGACCTCGTTCTTCTGGGCCGGCTACATGGACGGCGCGGTACGTTCCGGCGAGCGAGTCGCCAAGGAGGTCCGAGGCAAGCTATGAGGCTGGCCCCGCGGCGCTGTACGCGGCCGCGAGGAACGGTTCGCCTCGCCGCTAGTAGAGACGCCCGGAAATTCGGCGCGTAACTGCCCGCGCCTTTCCGACCGGGCCGGGCGCCAGGATCGAGTCCGGGCGGCGCGCGCGTGTGGGCGGTCCTTGAGTCCATCGATGCGCTCCTCGAAGAACCGTCGTCGCCACCGCCCGACGATCCCGGCCGAGGTGTCGAGCCGAGCCGCAATCTCGACGCTGGTCTTGCCCGCGGCCGCGTAGAGGATGATCGGGGCGATCCGCTCGAGCTCGGAGCGCTCCTTGTGGCCAACTGAATTCGGTGACGGGCGGGGCGTGCCATCGCTGAGGATCTTGTTCTGCCCTGGAAGCAAGAAGATCCGTATTGGCTAGCTACTGGGGTGCTGAATTGTGGGGCGAACTACGGATGGCGGCGCAGCATCGCCGCCCCTAGCGTGTTCTCCAACATGAGCCGAAACGCACCGTTCCCGCTCCGCGGTATGGTAGAGCCCCGCAGACAGGAGGCGAGTGATGTCATCGGCGCTGATCGGCCTCTTCGGTGCAGTGTTCGATCTCAACCATCCGGCGCGCTACGTGGACTGGCATTGGTTCCATATGTCGGTCGCCAACGTCGTGGTCGTCCTGCTGATGATCGCCGTCTTCGTTGCCGCGATCCTCATCCCCTTCCCCAAGCGGGGGCGTGAGTCGTGAGCAACGAGGAAGGCCGCTCCGTGTCCCCAGAGGAGGGGCGCATGTGGACGACTTGGGTGCGCGAGCGCGCGGTCGGCGCCCTGCCGCCGGAGAAGCTGCTCCCCGACCGCCAGCCCTCCTATGTCTCCTCCTGGATCTACGTCTTCGGGGTCGCCGCGATCGCTTCGCTGGTCGTCATCGTCGCCTCCGGGATGATCCTCGGCCTCAAGGGACCAACCTGGTGGCACATCTCAGGCGTCGGCAAGTTCTTCAACAGCATCCACCTCTGGGCGGTCGAGCTGTTCTTCTTCACCATGGTCGTCCACCTCTGGGGCAAGTTCTTCATGGGTGCCTGGCGCGATGGGCGCGGGCGCACCTGGGTGACCGGCGCGATCACCTTCCTGGTCGCGATCGGTGCGGCATTCACCGGCTACCTCTCCCAGCAGAACTTCGACTCCCAGTGGATCGCCAGCGAGGGCAAGGACGGGCTTAACTCGGTCGGAATCGGCGCCTTCTTCAACGTCGCCGACTTCGGCCAGATGTACACCTTTCACGTGATCCTCTTGCCGCTGGTAGTGGTCGTGCTGGTCGTCTGGCACGTGCTTCTGGTGCGCCGCAATGGGGTGGTGCCGCCGTATCCAGCGAGGGTGGCCAAACCGACATCGTCGCCGAGCGAGGGAAGCGCACCGTGAACGTGACGAGCCCGGGACCGGCGACGCCGGACGACGCCGCTCCGTGGCAGGGCCCCTACGTCCGCTACGACTTGATCAAGGAGTTCGTCGTCGCGCTCGGGGTGATCACGGCGCTCGCGGTAGTCCTCACCATCCTCTTCTCCTCCCCCGACGACCCGCCGACGACGATCCAGAGCTGGGCCAAGGCCGACCCCCAGGACTTCGTAACCACGGCCATCAGCGAGCTGGACGGGAGCAGCGAGATCGCCACGTATGGACCGCCGTACAACCACACCTCCGGCTCGGCACAGAAGATCGGCCCGATCTCCCTGCAGGACTTCGCCGGAGTCCACCAGCCGATCAACACCGCGCAGGACTACGTAATCAATCCGCTCAGCACGATCCCGGGCGCTCCGGCTCTGAAGGTGGCGCTTGCCGCCTACCAGGCAGCGTCGCCGGCGCGTCAGACGGCCTGGACCACCGCCTACACGGACGCCCTCGCAAAGGCGCGTTACCCAGGCGGTGTCGCGGTGGTCGTGCCACCGGGTCGCTACGGCCCGCTGGCGCCGATGATGAGCGCGGAGTTGGCGCTCGCCCAGAGCGGCGGCCTCGACGGAGTCCTGCAGGCCAGTGGGAGCTTCTACCAGACCAACTACACGAAACCGCTGCTTTTCCTCTCGGGCGGAAGCTATTTCGAGGATCGAGCCTCCGGTCAGCACCTGCTCGGCGACCAGTGGGGAATGATGAACGAGACCGGCAGCTACCCGGGTCAGGTCTGGCTCTGGCTGTACACGTTCTGGTATCAGGTCGAGCCCTTCAAGAGCTCACCCAACGCGGACGCCCTGATCTTCGCGCTGATGGGGGTACTCAGCCTCGCCTTCGTCTGCATACCGTTCATCCCCGGGCTAAAGAGGCTGCCCCGACACCTCGGCGTGTATCGGCTGATCTGGCGCGACCACTACCGCCGGGTCGAGGGCTGAGCCACTCGGGCCCCCGCTATGGATCGGAAAGCCCGCTACCGCGGGCTTTCCCGCTGGTTGGGTTGCCTCTGCCGGGGTCTGCCGGGGCACCGCGGGAGTACAAGTGACTTCGGTGCCCCTCCGGCGGAGACATACCAGCGGTTAGCGACACGCTCGGGGCGGTTCAGCCGCCGCTTCCCGGCCAACTGCCGGCGCCGTAGGGCGCCGTCAGCCGGTGCTATGGGGCACCCCACAGAGCAAGGATGGGCGAGTCTCATACCGAAGGTCGCGGGTTCGAATCCCGCCTGGTATAGATCGCTCTTGCGGACAAAGACCCCCGAATTGAGTTGTCGAGTTTCCTTGCGTTTCTCGCGATGGGTGCAGCCGCGTGCATGTACGGGGCCGCAACGACAATTCGCGGTGCAGGGTTTGCAGGCGCCTAACCGGCGAGCCGCACCAACATTTCCACGTGTGTCAGAGGCCGCCGACGCCACAGTAGATTCAACTTCGAGGACGTCCCTGAAGTCGACCTGGCAACGGTTGGCTTCAGGCGGTCGGGATCGCTATCAGGCTGCTGAAATTGGCCGATCCGTTGGCCGTCACCACAGCGCACTCGACGCTCAGCGTGGACGGCGACGTTGTTGTGGTCACCGCCTGTAGGGACACAGGTATCGCCGCAAGCGCGGGTAGTGTCTTCATGGAGACTTGGTCGATGGTGGTGCTGCCTGCCTTCAGCGTGCAGTTGATCGTGTCACCAGCCCCCGTGTGGGACAGTTGCGTCTTCGCCAAGACGACATAGTTGCCGGCCGGAACCGCAAGGTCAACCACGGTGGTCGGTGGGCTAGCGGTAGGGAGGGCCGTTAGGCCCCCGGTGGCCGACAAGGGCGCGATGGTGCCGTTGGTGCCATCAGTGCCGTTTGTCCCGTCGGTGCCGTTGGTTCCGTCGGCGCCGTTGGCCCCGTTAGGGCCATTCGCGCCATTCGCGCCATTCGCGCCGTTCGCGCCGTTCGTTCCGTTCGTTCCGTCGGCGCCGTTCGCGCCGTTCGCGCCATTGGGCCCATTGGCGCCATTGGCACCGGGACTTCCGCTCACGCCGATGTCGCCCTTGGCACCGTGCAATAGCTCTTTCGTCCGCGTGTTCAGGTCCCAGGGCTTGACTCCGCCGTTCCTGATCGCCTTGCTGGTGACAGCGCCGGGCGCGATGTCTCCACTGTGGATCAGGCCCCTTGCGGCGACTGCCGATCCGCCGAGTGCGATGAACAGGGCGACACCGGCGACGGCGATTGAACGGGTCGGCCCCCGTCGCCGCTGGTGGTTTCCAGTGCTTCTGGCTGCACGATTCATCATCGGCCTTGCTCCTTTGGTTTACCTACTCGGCTGGCGCCGAGCTAATGCTCCCCCTGCTTGGTCTATCGACGGACGCATGTCGAGACATGAGGGTGTGGTGGTATTGCATCCGGACCGGTTTGGGGAAGGCGGGGTTGGTGGCGGCGCCGGCGGAGGCGCGGGGAAGGCGGGAGGGAACGCCACAGGCGCTGGCGGGCAACCGGGGACCGCAAGCGTAGGCGGCTCCGGGGTCCAGCTCATGGAAGCGACCCCGACACCATCATCCGTCAGAAACCCGGTGGCTCAGTTACGCTCAGTCCCGGTAAGCCCGGCAGGCTGAGCCCCGCCCGCCGGCGGTGTTCGGGCCTCAAGTCCTGCCGAGCAATGGCCGATGGGACTCTTCCATGCATTTTCCACACGACAGAAGACGACTAGCGGGCATGGCCGTGGGGTTTGTTTTGCTGATCTTCCCGGCGAGCGCCGTCGCGGCGCTCGACCCCTCGCCGTCCTCCTTCGACTGGGGAAACGTGAGCAGCTACCAGCAGTCCCCCCAGCAGAACTTTCAGTTCACTAACCACGAGGGTTCCCCCGTCTACCCGCAGGCGGGATTGAGCGGTACGGACGCGGGACAGTTCGTGCTGACCAATGACAACTGCTCGGGACAGTTCGTCCCGGACGGGAACTCATGCAACCTTTCAGCCTACGTCAACCCGCAGAGCACCGGGCCCCTGTCTGCCTCTCTCGACGTCGATGATGGCAACGGGATCACCTCAGTCCCGCTCACAGCAACGGCGATGACCGGGACGCTGCACACCACCCCCGATCCGATCGACTTCAACCCGCAGCCCTGGTTCTACGGCGGCCAAAACATCAACGTGAACGTCCAGGCCGAGAACTACGGCGTCTCCGTCAGCGATGTGCAGATCGCCGGCCCCGACCAGGCTCTCTTCTCGATCAACTACAACGATTGCACCGTTCACCCGCTGCAGGCGTTCCAAGGCTGCTCGGTCGGCGTCGGCTTCAATCCGACCGGGCCCGGTCTGGCCAGCGCCAATCTCGTGATCACCTCCGACGGCAACGGCAGCCCGCAGTCGACTGCGATCACGGCCAACGCGCTGAGCGGGCCGGAGGAGGAGATCACCCCGACCACCAAGGACTTCGGCCCGGTCGCGCTCGGCTCGGCATCGGTGACGCAGACATTCACGTCGACCAACGTCGGCGACTTCCCCGATCAGATCCAGCAGGTGTTTCCCGTCTCGGGAACACCGCAATTCTTCCCGGTCTCCAACGACAACTGCACCCTGCACGTGATCGCGCCGGGCGACACTTGCACCTTCGATATCTCCTTCTCTCCCGCCAGCGTCGGTGCGAAGGAGGGTTCGATCTTCGTGATCAGCAGCGGCCCCGCGCCCGTCACCCAGGTCGGGCTTAGCGGTCAGGGGTACGCCCAGCCGGGAGTGGACGCCGTGATCGAGGGAGCGCCGGAGGTCGGCAAGTCGCTCGAATGCAATCCGATCAATGCGAACGGTGAGCTCTCCTATCGGTGGCTTCACAACGGGGCTGTGATCAGCGGTGCCGAGAAGTCCAGCTATGAACTGGACGATTCCGATTTCGGCGCGCTGATCAGCTGCCAGATCACGGCATCGAACCCGGTGGGATCGGCCAGCGCGGATTCGCCCCAGACGGCGCCCGTCGCGGCCCGCAACCTCTCGAATCAGTCGCATTCGCTCGTCGACAAGGCATCCTGCCGACTCGTGGCCGTGGATTCGATCCGCGGCGTGAACCTGAGCGGGACCAACCCGGCGACTCCCGACTCGCCGCTGACCTTCAAGGGAAAGAAGAAGCTCAGCGTCGATCTCGGTGGAATTCAGCGCAAGGGAAAGCGAGTCCGGTTCACGCCTCGTCAGCTCACCGGTTTGGATGACGGAGCGGTGGCGTTGACGGTTGACGGCCAGGCAGGTCAGGCGGTGCTCGCGCCGTGCACGCTGAGCGGCCAGGTCAGCGGTTCCCGGGGTGGCAGCACCACATATGCGCTCTCCGGCGAGACCGGCGTCCAGTCGGGTTATCTGAAGACTCCGAAGCTCTCGATTCGGGCGCGCAAGCGAGGAACCGGACAGGTAAGCGTCTTCGCCTACGGTCAGTCGACCGTTCACTTCCCGATCAACGGCAAGAAGGCCAGCTACAACGGGATCAAGGTCTCCCTCTACCGTCACGTCGTCAAGGTTCGCGGCCTCTTCGAGGGGACGAGCGCCGTCGAGGTCGAACTCGCCCCGCGCGTCGTCCGCGGCAAGGGTGGCCACGCAACCGCAAAGGCGACCCTGCAGGGCCAGGGCAGCGCCAAGGCCGCCTTCAAGACGGCCTGGCGTTAAACCCCGGCGGTCGATCGCCCACCACCCTCAAACGGGGTGGTGGTTCTAGGGTCGCGCCGCGATGGCTTCACAGAGGCGTCCTTGGTATTGCTTTGGTACCGGATGCATCGTCCGAGGCCGCTCGAGGAACTCAGGCTAATGTTTCCGCCGCCGCTGTCGATCAGATTACCGACGTGATCAAACAGCAGTGGTGTCCGACGGGACGCGATACCAGGGCCAGGTGGTTGAGAGCCGTGGCGGGCCCCATTGCGCTGTGTGCCGTGGCGATCTTCGCCCCTCGGGCTGCCGCCGGTCCGTTCACCGTCGATCCTTCCGGTGCTCACGCCCACGTGGCGGTTGACGACTCTGGCACCGGGCACGTGGTTTGGATCGAGAAGGGGCCGAGCCTTAACGACATCCTCCACTACTGCCGGCTGCCCCGCGGGGCGAAGGCCTGTGCCTCCAAGCAGAGCTTTCCCCTGCCGGGCATCGATGTGCAGGGCCCGCGCGTGCTGGTCGGGAACGGGCAAGTGATCCTGCTGACGCCGCGCTGCTGCTTTGGCGGCTACCAGTGGAACGAGCTGGTCACCTTCACCTCCAGCAATGGGGGCAAGACCTTCAGTGGCCCGGTGATCGTCGGCGACAACACGATGTCGTTAGACGGCGACGCCGCCTTTGGCCCGGGGGACTTCGGCCTCTCCACGGTGGGCGCCGAGACGCAGGGGATCCTTTTCCAGGCGGCGCCGCTTGGCGGCCCGCCGGTCCACACCCGCGCCCAGCTTGACAACGACGTGCCGGGTCCGACCGGGGACACCAACAACCCCTCACTGACCTTCGTCGATCCGCTCACCCCGATCGTCACCTTCACCAACGGCGCGAAGACCTTCGCCCGGCTCTGGGGTGGGAGCGGCAACTACAACGACGTCGGCACCTGGGAGCCGACCTCGACCCTGGGCAACGGCGACGACCCGCGCTTGGCGGGAGGCCCACGGGGCACGTTCCTCCTCAACCGGGTCGGCAAGCCCGCGAAGAAGCGCTACGTGGTGCGCCGCTACACGGGGATCGACGCGGCACAGCTCGGGTTCGGGTCTCCGATCAGCGTCAGCGCGACGGGAACGCCGATCTTCCCTGACCTCTTCGAGGATGCGGGAGGCACGGTCCACGCCGCCTGGGTCGACAACGGCAGCACCGACCACCTGCGCTACCGGCGCTCTGCGAGCACCACCAAGGTGAGCGACTGGGGGACGATCAGCACCCTGGCTTCGGGCTCCGACAGCATCTACACCCCCGACATCGGCGCCGCTCCCGACGGGGGCGGCTGGGTCGTCTGGACGACCGGGTCGGGGAGCGGCCGGGTGAGGGCGGCGCCGTTTAGGCCGGTCGGCAAGAACGAGGGGGGAGGCTGCGTTAAGGATGTCGTCTACCGCAAGTCGGTCGCGCTCGCCAAGTCCGGGTGCTTCAAGCGCAACGGCTCGGTGTTCCGGACCGAAGGCTCGGTGCGGCTGAACGGCCTCGACCTCCTCCCCGCCGGAGGAAGCGGCGCACGGGTCTCCTCCCAGACCTCGATCTCGATCGACAAGGCGAAAGGGACGCTGAAGAGCACCGGCAAGGTCCTGGCCAAGGCCGGCAACGTGAAGCTCGACAACGGCCCGCTCGCCTGGCGCCTGCCGAAGGCGGCCGGGCAGATCCACGACCTAGCCGGCAACCCGGCGGTGTTCGACACCGGCAAGATCAAGGTCGACTTCCTCGGCCTACGGGTGCTCGGCCAGACCAGCCCCAGCGTGCAGCCTGGTCAGGGAATGCGGGTGCCCGTGCACCTGCGCCTCCCCTCCCCGTTCGACTCGCTACTGGGGGGGTTCGTCTCCGCCAACAGCACCCTGGTTCTCGACAACAAGAACGGGCTGCACCTGAAGAACGTGCACCTGCATGCCGCCTCGATCTGGATGGGCATCGCCGAGGTCAGAAACCTCGACCTCGCCTACAACGGCGGCCCGCCCTACACCTGGCAGGGCTCGGCTGACATCGTGCTGCCCGTGGTGCAGTCGAAGTTGCACACGATGTTCGGCCTCAAGAGCGGGGATTTCGATTACGGGACGGCGGATCTCGAGTTCGATCCTCCCGGCCGACCGGTGAGCCAGTTCACCTACCTGAAGAAGATCGGCTTCGATGTGAAGACGAAGCCGCTGCGAATCGCGGGCACGGCCACGGTCACCGCGGGCCCGACCGTGCCGGTGCTAAACGTCGCGCCCGCCCGTGTTGACGGCACCGTCAACTACACGTTCCCCGACGCGCCTGCCCCCGGTGTCTTCCGTGCCCAGGGCGATGGCTACATCGTCAACATCCCCACCGCACACGTCTTCGCCCAGTATGAGACCAGCGGCAAGCTGAGCATGGGTGGGGACTTCTCGATCGGCGCGCTTGGTGCCGACGTCTCCGGCTCGGTCGACGGAGTCGTCGACGTCCCCCACAAGTCTTTCGATCTGCTCGGCGCCGGCACGGCCAGCGGGATCCCGGCGATCCCGGTCAAGTTCGGGGTCACCGCGCTGCTCTCCAGTAAGGCGGTCGCGGGCTGCGGCACGGCCCATTTCGGCTTTCCCCCGGTATCGCTTTCGGGCGGCCTCGGCCATCCCTGGAGCGACGGCTTCGACTTCTTCCTGGGCTGCGACCTCTCCACCTACAAGGCGGTCTCGCGGCGGGGCGGCGCCGGAGCCAGCGCCACCACGTCGTTCAGGATGCCGAAGGGCCTACCGCAGGCAAACGTCGCCGTGCAGGGAGACGGGGCTGCACCCCAGGTGCGTCTGGTCGCACCTGGAGGCGCGACCCTGACCTCGCCGACCCCGCCCGCGACCAGCGCCACCGGCGACCTCGGCGCGATCGGGCCCAACGCTGGCCAGAGCACCACATACACGCTCCTGCGCAAACCGGCCGCTGGCGCCTGGCGTTTGGAGGAGCTGTCGGGCTCGGCCCCGATCACCCGCGTCCTGCTCGCCCGCGGCCTGCCCAAGCCGAAGGTCTCGGGCGGGGTGCGGCGGGTGCGCGGCCGACAATTCCGGCTCAGCTTCCGGGCGCGGCGGATCGCCGGCCAGCGGCTTCGCTTCTACGAGATGGGGCGGGGCGTCGCGCACCGGATCGATGCGACCCGCAAGGCGAAAGGGCGGATCGACTTCCGGGCCGCCGACGGGCCGCGCAGCAAGCGCAGCGTCGTCGCGCTGGTCGACTCCAACGGCTCTCTGCGCGCCCGCCTCAAGGTGGCGAAGTTCCAGGCGCCAAGGCCTGTGCTGCTGCGGGCTCCGCGCAAGCTGCGGGCACGCCGCCGCGGCAGCAAGCTCGTCGTGGGCTGGAAGCCGATGGCGCACGCCGCCCGCTACGCCGTCCGGATTAGATTGAGGGACGGCAGGCGGCTCACTCTCGTGACCCAGCAGCACGGGCTCACGGTCAAGAGGGTGCCGGGAATCGACAGCGCCTCGATCATGGTCTCCGCCCTGAAGGCCGACAACACACCCGGCCGCACCGCCAAGACGCGCCTGCGAGCCCATCCGAAGCACCACCACCGCCGCGAAAAGCACCACTGGCACGGACCCTAGGCGGCTGCCAGCCGGAGATCCACGGAGGCCTCCATGTTCGTAACCGCGCTACGAGCTTCTGCTCAAGGACATCGTCCTCGATGCAACCGTATTTGTCGAGCTCCCGGCACATGTCCCGGCACATGTCTAGATAGGAGATGACATCGCCCGGCTGCATGTGGCACTGGTATCACCACACGAAGGTACTCGAGGCATGCGGGCCTTCCACAGTCGGTCGGTGGCCAAATACGCTTGTCGGCCACCCTCAGCTCGCGGTAGTGTCCTGGCTAACAGACCGAACTCCTGAAGGGAGCGTTTGACAATGGCCGCGACCAAGACTCAACGAAGCACGAAGACAAAAGCGCCGGCCAAGTCCAAGGCCGACTCCAAGACCGGGACCGACCAGGTCGTGGAGCTGTCCGAGGAGGTACTCCAATCCGTCGAGGACGGCCAGCGGGCCGCGATCGAGGCGGTGCAGAAGTTCGTCGACAGCGTCGACCGAGTGCTGCCAGCGTTGCCGCACGACGAGGGCCCGTCCAGGCGTCAGGAGATCATCGACTCCGCCCTGGAGATGTCCGACCGCTTGGTCCACACGCAGTACGACTTCATGCGCAAGGTCGTAGACAGTGCCGGGAAGTCCCTGAGCGCGAAATAGGGCGGGAGCGCTGGTCTACGAGTTTCGGAATGGTCCTCAGCGTCGGCGGCGTACTTGGTTTGCACCTGTCGTCTCGGTGTGGGGCTTGCCGGATTCGGAGAAAAGATTGATGGCGCGGTAACAGGAGCCATCGACGTGACAACCCCTCGGGCGACACGCAAGAAAGATCCCGCGCGAAGAGGGCGAGAACGACTACACGCCCGAGGCCGCCGCGGCGCGCCGGGCTTTCCTGCGGGAGCAGACGGGCGTGGGGCTGGAGCACGTCTCCAAATACTCTTTCGATCCGTTGGTTCTCCCCGGCAACGTCGAGCACTTCACCGGGGTCGCGCAGGTGCCGATCGGCATAGCCGGCCCGCTGCTTGTCAACGGGGAGCACGCGCAGGGCGAGTTCTACGTTCCGCTGGCCGCCACCGAGGGCACGCTGGTCGCGAGCTACAACCGTGGCATGAAGATGCTGCGCGAGGCCGGCGGGGTGAAGACCACGATCCTCGACGATGCCATGCAGCGCGCCCCCGCCTTCGTCTTCGAGAGTGCCCGCGAGGCACGCGCGTTCGGGGAGTGGCTGACCGAGCACTTCGCGGAGATCAAACAGGCGGCCGAGACCACCACGCGGACCGGCCGGCTGCGCGCCATCGAGCAGTATTCGGCTAGCCGAATCCTATTCACGCGCTTTGATTACACGACGGGCGACGCCGCCGGCCAGAACCTCACCGGCAAGGCGACCGCCGCCGCCTGCGCCTGGATCACCTCCAACTTCGAGGGCATCACCAATTTCTATCTGGAGTCGAACTTCGCCACCGACAAGAAGAGCTCGCAGGTCAACGTGCTGCGCACGCGGGGCAAGCGCGTGGTCGCGGAGGCGACGATTCCCGCCGCCCTGATCGAGGAGCACATGCACACGACGGCCGAGAAACTGGCCCGAGCCCGCCAGGTGTCGAACCTCGGTGGCTTCATGTCCGGGGTCAACAACAACGGGCTGCAGTCGGCAAACGGTATCGCCGCCTTGTTCATCGCCACCGGCCAGGACGCCGCAAATGTCGCGGAGTCCTCGGCGGCCCTCGGCTTCAGCGAGCCGCTCCCCAACGGCGATTACTACGGCTCGATAACGCTCCCCTCGCTGATCGTCGGCACCTACGGCGGCGGCACCGGGCTCGCCACCCAGCGCGAGTGCCTGGAGCTGCTCGGCTGCTACGGCACGGGGAAGGTCCGCAAGCTGGCTGAGATCGTCGCGGCGACCGTGTTCTGTGGCGAGCTCTCGCTGGGATGGGCGATCGTCGTCGAAGAGTGGGTCAGGGCGCACGACCGCTTCGGCCGCAACCGACCGTAGGCCGCGAGGATCGGGTCGCGGAGTACCGTCACGTTGATCGGCATCCAGCACGGACTGGAGGACCCGCGTGACCGGCACCGAACTGACCAGCGCCCATGTTGATGACCGCGAGACGGCGGCACGCGGGCCAAATGAGCTGCGGGCCCTGAGCGCGCTTGCCTTCGAGGAGCTGCGGAGCTTTCCCGCCGGCATCCGCGACATGCACCTGGGCATCGCCCAGCGCGCGTTCCGGGGCGTGGGGCCGGCGGGCCGCCCTGTCCAGCTCATCCACGACGCGTTGTCGAGTTGCGCCTATGGAGCGATCGGGGCGGGCACTTCGATGCTCGGGAGGGCCACCGACGCGGCGATGGAGCGGCGGGGCATCGGCGAGCAGACTTCGTTGTCCACCACCCAATGGGGCAGCTTCGGGATCGCCGTGCTCCACGGCCTGATCGGGGACCGGCTTGAGCGCGATGGCAGCGGACTTCACCAGCCCACGTCAGCGCGTCTGCATGGAGAGCGAATCGATCTGGATGAGTCCTCGCTGCGCGATGCCTTCCCGCAGGCCACCGGTCGTCTGGTGGTCTTCATACACGGGCTTACGGGAGATGAGTTCTGCTGGTCTTGGGGCACCGAGGACGCGTATGGCTCCCGGCTGGCTTCAGACCTCGACTGTACGGCGGTTCACCTGCGCTACAACAGCGGCCTGCACATCTCCGAGAACGGACGCACGGTGGCGGCGCTGCTCGAGGACCTGGTGGAGGCGTGGCCGGTCGAGGTGCAGCAGATCGCGCTGGTCGGCCACTCGATGGGCGGCTTGGTGGCGCGCAGTGCCTGCCACCAGGCGGATGAGCACGACCAGGAGTGGGTCAAGCGCGTCCGGTACGTTGTCTCGCTGGGAACCCCCCACCTGGGTGCTCCTCTAGAGCAGGGAGCGCACCGGGCTGCGGCGGCACTCGACAAGCTGCCCGAGACGCGGATGCTGAGCAAAATCTTGCGCCGTCGCAGCGCCGGCATTCGAGACCTGCGCTACGGATCGCTGGTCGACGAGGATTGGCGGGGCCGCGATCCCGAGGCGCTGCGTGCCTTCGCCTGCCAGGAGGTGCCGTTGTTGCCATGGGCGACACACTGCTTCGTCTCGGCAACCGTCACCCGCAACCCTCGCCACCCGCTCGGGCGCCTACTGGGCGACATCTTGGTGATGGTTCCCAGCGCCACCGGCAAGAGCAGGACTCGGCGGATCCAATTCCGCGACGAGCATGGACATCACGTGGGAGGCACCCACCACATCGCGCTGCTCAACCACCCCGAGGTCTACGAGCGCCTCCGCGGTTGGCTGGCAACAGCTCCAGAGGCGCTCGCGGCACCCGCCTGAGGCTTCTGAGGTGGCGGCGCTCGAGCGCTTCGCATGGGCCATTCGCAGCTCTATCGCGTGCCGAAGCGGCCTCGTCTGAGAACTCGCCAACTGCATCGTGGGGTTGGCGCGGACGCTCGACATGAAGCACGTGTCCGCGCTCGAGTTCGACGTGACGAGCCTGCGGCTGCGCTGCCCGACGATCCGCGGGTGGTAGCGAGAGCTGAATCGGGCTACGGTGCTGTCCTCAAGCCATGTCCATGGACGAGCGCATTGACCTGTTCGCGATCAAGGCCCAGTTCGAGCGCATCTCCGAATCGCTCGAGCTCGGCGCCTTTGTCGCAGATCTGGGGTTCTTGCGGCGGGCCCGGCGGGCGCTGCTGCCGCTGCCATTGGTCGACCGTCCCGAGGAGATCGATGCGTCTCGCGTCTTTCCGCCCTTCGAGTTGCGCCCGGTCCCTGCGCTCGGCAAGCGTGTGGCCCTGGTCGCCTCCGGAGGCGGAGGCGCCGCTGCGGCGCTGGTCGGTGTTGCACGCGCCTTCGAGGAGGCCGACCTGGAGCCGGCCGAGATAGTCGGCTGTTCGGGAGGGGCGATCTGGGGTTCGATGTGGGCAGCCGGGATGAGCGCCCAGGAGATGGCCGAGTTCTCGCTCTCTTGGAAGCCCGAGGACTACCTCGACGTCCAGTGGCTGGGGTTGCCCCGTTTTGCGCTATCTGCGCTGCGCGGATTCACAGGAATCGCGAAGGGGGAGGCGATCGAGCAGCTGTTCGACAGGCGCTTCAGGGGCAGGGCCTGCCGCGAAACGGCGATCCCGATCACGACGATCGTCTACAACATGGACCTCGGCACCGTCGAGTATTTCGGCAGCACACGCACACCCGACGTGACGATCGGGAACCTGGTGCGCGTCGCGATCGCGCTGCCGCTCTTCATCGAGTCCGTCGACGTCGGAGGGCACCTCTACGTCGACGGGGGGATCATCGAAGTCTGGCCGGCACAGCCAGTGATCGAAGAGGGCGATTTCGACCACGTCTTCGGCGTCAACTTCATGCTCCCCAAGGGCTTTCGGCCCAAGGACATCACCGGCTGGCCCGACCGGCTGGGCGGGCTGTTCGAGGCCAGTCGCCAGATGCAACAGGGCTATCACCTCGAGCTCGCCCGTCGCGCGAGGGAACAGCTCGGGGAGAAGTTGACCGTGATCGACCCGGTCGAGGACTCCGAGCTGCACGGGACCTCCTTTTATGACCTCTTTCTCGACCGGGGCCATTGGCCGCGCCTGATGCGCCAGGGCTACGACGCGGCAAGCACGGCGCTCGATGCCTTCCGCGGTTAGCGTCGTAGCGCTGGACGACCTGCAGCCTCGGGCCGTCAGCAGCTTCGCTGACGCCGTGGAGTGGGGGTTGGACAACTACCGGTCGCGTTCGGGTCTCTAGCCGATCAGTGCGGTGATCCCCGATGGGAGGTTTGGTCACGACCTTCGGGCGGGAGCTCCCGCACGCCGGCGGTTCGGGCCTCAAGTCCTGCCGAGCAATGGCCGATGGGACTCTTCCATGCATTTTCCACACGACAGAAGACGACTAGCGGGCATGGCCGTGGGGTTTGTTTTGCTGATCTTCCCGGCGAGCGCCGTCGCGGCGCTCGACCCCTCGCCGTCCTCCTTCGACTGGGGAAACGTGAGCAGCTACCAGCAGTCCCCCCAGCAGAACTTTCAGTTCACTAACCACGAGGGTTCCCCCGTCTACCCGCAGGCGGGATTGAGCGGTACGGACGCGGGACAGTTCGTGCTGACCAATGACAACTGCTCGGGACAGTTCGTCCCGGACGGGAACTCATGCAACCTTTCAGCCTACGTCAACCCGCAGAGCACCGGGCCCCTGTCTGCCTCTCTCGACGTCGATGATGGCAACGGGATCACCTCAGTCCCGCTCACAGCAACGGCGATGACCGGGACGCTGCACACCACCCCCGATCCGATCGACTTCAACCCGCAGCCCTGGTTCTACGGCGGCCAAAACATCAACGTGAACGTCCAGGCCGAGAACTACGGCGTCTCCGTCAGCGATGTGCAGATCGCCGGCCCCGACCAGGCTCTCTTCTCGATCAACTACAACGATTGCACCGTTCACCCGCTGCAGGCGTTCCAAGGCTGCTCGGTCGGCGTCGGCTTCAATCCGACCGGGCCCGGTCTGGCCAGCGCCAATCTCGTGATCACCTCCGACGGCAACGGCAGCCCGCAGTCGACTGCGATCACGGCCAACGCGCTGAGCGGGCCGGAGGAGGAGATCACCCCGACCACCAAGGACTTCGGCCCGGTCGCGCTCGGCTCGGCATCGGTGACGCAGACATTCACGTCGACCAACGTCGGCGACTTCCCCGATCAGATCCAGCAGGTGTTTCCCGTCTCGGGAACACCGCAATTCTTCCCGGTCTCCAACGACAACTGCACCCTGCACGTGATCGCGCCGGGCGACACTTGCACCTTCGATATCTCCTTCTCTCCCGCCAGCGTCGGTGCGAAGGAGGGTTCGATCTTCGTGATCAGCAGCGGCCCCGCGCCCGTCACCCAGGTCGGGCTTAGCGGTCAGGGGTACGCCCAGCCGGGAGTGGGCGCCGTGATCGAGGGAGCGCCGGAGGTCGGCAAGTCGCTCGAATGCAATCCGATCAATGCAAACGGTGAGCTCTCCTATCGGTGGCTTCACAACGGGGCTGTGATCAGCGGTGCCGAGAAGTCCAGCTATGAACTGGACGATTCCGATTTCGGCGCGCTGATCAGCTGCCAGATCACGGCATCGAACCCGGTGGGATCGGCCAGCGCGGATTCGCCCCAGACGGCGCCCGTCGCGGCCCGCAACCTCTCGAATCAGTCGCATTCGCTCGTCGACAAGGCATCCTGCCGACTCGTGGCCGTGGATTCGATCCGCGGCGTGAACCTGAGCGGGACCAACCCGGCGACTCCCGACTCGCCGCTGACCTTCAAGGGAAAGAAGAAGCTCAGCGTCGATCTCGGTGGAATTCAGCGCAAGGGAAAGCGAGTCCGGTTCACGCCTCGTCAGCTCACCGGTTTGGATGACGGAGCGGTGGCGTTGACGGTTGACGGCCAGGCAGGTCAGGCAGTGCTCGCGCCGTGCACGCTGAGCGGCCAGGTCAGCGGTTCCCGGGGTGGCAGCACCACATATGCGCTCTCCGGCGAGACCGGCGTCCAGTCGGGTTATCTGAAGACCCCGAAGCTCTCGATTCGGGCGCGCAAGCGAGGAACCGGACAGGTAAGCGTCTTCGCCTACGGTCAGTCGACCGTTCACTTCCCGATCAACGGCAAGAAGGCCAGCTACAACGGGATCAAGGTCTCCCTCTACCGTCACGTCGTCAAGGTTCGCGGCCTCTTCGAGGGGACGAGCGCCGTCGAGGTCGAACTCGCCCCGCGCGTCGTCCGCGGCAAGGGTGGCCACGCAACCGCAAAGGCGACCCTGCAGGGCCAGGGCAGCGCCAAGGCCGCCTTCAAGACGGCCTGGCGTTAAACCCCGGCGGTCGATCGCCCACCACCCTCAAACGGGGTGGTGGTTCTAGGGTCGCGCCGCGATGGCTTCACAGAGGCGTCCTTGATCATGCGAATGCCGAGGGGAGCCCAGTCTCGGAAGCTATGAACCTCGGCGACGGTCATGGTCAGCTCAGGGTGGCGGATGACTCCGAGCGGCTCGAGTCCGCTGACAAGGGTGCGAAACGCGGTGAGCACCCCGCTCATCCCGTTGGTCGCGAACGTCAGTTCCCGTCGGTGATCGTAGGCGCGCGGGTCACGCGGTATTCCAGAATGCCTCTGATCACTCCGATTGTCGACGCACGATCAGCGGTCCCGCAAGGCCATGATGCCGCCGACCCCCCCGAGGTAGAGCGTCGGTTTGACATGGGGTCCGGCGCGCAGGGCGATCCCGGCATAGTGATTGTTGAAACGCCCTCCGTAGCCGGCGCGTTTCTTCCACAGTGTCTTCCCGGTTTGCATGCTGAGCGCGACCCAGTTCCAGGGGTCCGAGCCCGGAACCGCCGGGTCTTTGGCGTTCTCGAAGGTGTAGATGACACCGTTGCGACTGTTTGATTTCGAGACCACCGAGGCCGGTCGGATACGGCGGTTGGTCCAGACCTTGCGGCAGCCCTTGCCGCGGGGGCGGATGTCGATGCGCGAGATTCCAGGCTCGCTGACCAGGCCAGGGTCGCCCCCCAGGGGCGTCCCGTCCCCGATCACGTCGTTGAAGGCCTGGACGTCATAGCCGTAGTTGTTTTCGACGAAGATGCTGCGTCCGGCGGCGATCACCGAATTCTCGGTTGCGCTGCCCCCTTTGTCGAAGACCGGGACCTTGCAGACCCTGCGGCCCGACCGCGCCCGATCTGCCGCGCGGTAGACAATGACGTTCATCGGATCGGCGTTGTCGGTGATCGCGACGTAGGCAGGAATGCCCCTGCGGTGGTGTCTGGGCAGCATCAGCGTCGGCGTGGTGCCGCTGCCCGCGTTGACCTGACCTGTCTTCATCGTGCCCGTGTTGGCGTAGCGTGCCCGCCAGATGACATGCGGTTTGAGGCCCGGGCCAGTGCGGAATTTGTACATAGCTTTGTCAGTGACGATGTAGGTGCCGTCGCGTGCGACGGCGAAGGAGTTCTCGATCTCCTCCCCCAGCCGGATCGAGCGACAGCGACGCGTCTTCCGGTCGAGGACGCCAACCGTGCCCTGCTGACGGCCGATAAACCAGAGCCTGCCCCGGTAATCCGGTAACACCGAGGGTATCCGCTCACCCGGTCCCAGGCATGGAGTGGGGTCGTAGCGCGAGAGGATCTTGAAGTCGGGGCGACCGTGCTGCCGAGTTTCGCCGACGACGAAGATGCGGCGGTCTGTGGTGGCGAAGATCGATCGGTCTTGGTTGTCGAGGTAGAAGTAGACACCGCCGGCTGTATTCAGGGCCGGGTTCGTCCCCGCGGGTGGCGGCACGTAGGGCATCTGCTTGAAGGCGAGCACGTCGAGCGTGTTCGGGTCGAGCATGTAGAGCCCGGGGCCGTTGCCGATATCGGTGCAGGAGCCGATCAGCCTGCCCTTACTGTCAAATGTGAGGGTGATGCAGTCCCGCTTGATCGCTGTCGAGAAGACTCGCGGGTTTCGTCCCAGCGGCCCGGCGTACCGGCTGTAGTTGTCGGTCATCCAGGTGTCGTTGTGGACGCTGTTGTTCGGATCGGGAGCCATCAGCGGATGCTGAGGCGCCTTCCAGCCGATCGAGAATGGGCTGGGACGCGCAGGGCTTCCCGTGTAGGAGGGGGTCGAGGGCGGCGGGCCCGAGTTGATCAGCGGAACCGCCGGTTCCACCGCGGCGCCCGCAGCCGCCGGCGTCGCCCCCACCGCGAAGAGCGCCGCCACCGCCGCGATCAGCTTGCGCGATCCCCAATCTGAACTCATGCCCGTCCTTCCGTCTTCTGAGGTGGAAAGGAAAGCACGTTATTGGCGACTTGTCAAATATAACGGCTATGATTTCCCCGTGGCGCCAGAAGCACGCACCCGCCTCACCCCGGACAGCCGCCGCCGCCAGATCCTTGACGTCGCCCGGCGGCTCTACGCCACCCACCCCTACGCAGCGGTCACGACCGCCGAGGTTGCCCACGAGGCTGGGGTCACGCGAGGCCTGGTTCATCACTACTTTGGCGGCGTCCGAGATCTCTACATCACCGTGCTCGAGGAGGTGGCGGCCGAGGCAATCGCCATTCCTGGCAGCATCGAGGGGCTCTCTCGTGAACAGCGGGTCGCGCGCAACATCGACGCCTGGCTAGATCTGACGGAATCCAACCGCGAGACGTTTTTTGCATTGGCCATGCATGGCGGCGCGATTCCGGACCCCGTGATTCGCAAGCTTGTGGATGCAGGCCGAGATGCGGCGACGGACCGGATCGTCGAAGCGAATTCCGACCTGATATCCGACACCCCGGGCGCCCGCCTGGCACTACGGGGACTTCTAGCGATGCACGAAGCCGCCTGCGCGCAATGGCTCAGCGGCAAAGTCTCCCGCGATCAGGTCCACACCCTGCTGACGAGCGTGTTCCTGGACCTGTTGACGCGGACGATCCCACAGCTGGAGGGGACCGTGGAGGCAGTGTCGAGCGGCTCTTAGACCGCTCCATCCTCCTCGCCTGGCCGCCGCTCCCCGCCGGGCTTCGAATTGCTAGGGCGGGCCCTCTCGGAGGCAAGGCGGAATGGGTAAGCTCGTGCAGGGCGTTTGAGTGAAACCCGCGGGCACAGCAGCAGCCAACCTGGAGGCCGTACGGGCCTGGGACACCGTCCTATACGAGCGGTGGAAGAGCAACCGCAAGGTGTTTGTCCGTGCGCTGGACGAGATCACCGAAGAGGTCTTCGATCGCTTTCCCCCGCCAGAGGGCGGACGCTGCATCGACGTCGGCTGCGGGTTCGGCGATACGACCCAGCGGCTCGCTGAGCTCGTGGGAGCCGGAGGATTCGCGCTCGGCACCGACTCCTCACCGAAGTTCGTTGAGGACGCCCGGCGCGAAGCGGCTGAGGCGGGTGTTGACAACATCGACTTTGAGGTCGCCGATGCGCAGACGGCGGATTGGGACCCGAGCTACGACTACGCCTTCTCGCGCATGGGGACGCAGTTCTTCGCCGCGCCCGTCCCTGCCATGCGTACGATCCGCGCGGCTCTCAAGCCCGGCGGCAAGCTTCGCAAGATATGTTGGCGCCGCAAGGAGGAGAGCGAGTTCTGGGCGGAGACCGAGCAGGTGGTGCAGCGCTTTCTCTCGCGCCCCGACGAGTATGACGCCGACACCTGCGGGCCCGGACCGTTCTCGCTGGGGAATCCCGAGACGACCCGCGGCATTCTCGAGGGCGCGGGATTCGAGCAGATCGAGCTGCACCGGTGCGACTTCGACTACTACATGGGCAAGGACCTGGATGAGGCAGTCGAAGCGCTGCTCGCGATCGGACCAGGGGCCGAGCTGATTCGTCTCAACGGCGAGTTGGGAGAGAGCCGTCGGCCCGAGATAGCTGAGGCGCTCTCCGACCACTACAGGGCCTGGCAGCAGCCGGACGGCTCCGTTGTCGGCCGCGGGTCCGCCTGGATCGTCACCGCCACCAACCCCGGGTAGGGCGCGAATTTGCTTCGACGCGCTTATCCGAGCGCTTAGAGCTGCTGATCCTCCGGGACGCCCTTGAGCGTGTGGGTGCCGGGATCTTCGAACCGTTGGCCAGAGCCCGCGGGAAGGTCGCGGACCGTGCGCGAGGCGAACACTTCATGTTCGCCGGCCTCGCCCATGACACGGGCGGCGACGTGGACGGCGAGGCCCGCGATCTCTGCGCCCTGGAGCTGGTCCAGCCGCTGATTGGGGTCTGGCTAGGTCCGCTATCGTCCTACCTGACCAGATGAGGCTCTGGTGTAGAGGCACACATGCCTCTCGAACCGCCGCAGGGTTGGCTGATGGCTTCTTTCGCTGAACCACGCAACTAGCGAAAGGAGCTACCTGAGCAATGCCTGATCTGGACCGTCGAGAGCTCTTGGCGATCTTCGCCGGAGGCGCCGCGGGCGGCCTGCTGCGGGCTGGGCTTACCAGCGGTTACGGCGACGCTGCCCCGGGCTGGCCCTGGGTGACCTTCGCTGCGAACGTTCTCGGCGCCTTCCTACTCGGCTACTTCATCACTCGCCTGCAGGAGCGTCTGCCTCTCTCCACTTTCCGCAGACCGCTGTTGGGAACTGGCTTCTGCGGCGCGCTGACGACCTTCTCGACGATGCAGATCGAGCTCTTAAAGATGCTCGACGCCGGCCGCCTCACTCTCGCTTGTGGCTATGGCCTCGGCACGATTGCGGCGGGCTTCGCGGGCATCTACCTCGCGACGGCGCTGGTGCGCAGGCCTAGGTTCAGCTCGTGAGCGTTGCCGTCTGGGTGGCGGTCGCGGGGCTCGGGGGCACCGGTGCGATCGCACGCTTCCTCCTCGACGCCGCAGTCTCCTCTCGAGCCGGACGCGGATTCCCCTACGGCACCCTCGCCGTCAACGCCAGCGGCGCCTTCGTCCTCGGCCTCCTCCTCGGCGTCGCTTTGGAGGGCGATGCCTACCTGCTCGCCGGCACCGCGACCCTCGGTTCCTACACCACCTTCTCGACCTGGATGTTCGAGACCCACCGTCTCGGCGAGGAGGGCGAGATCGGCCTCCTGTGGGCCAACGTGCTCGTCAGCATGATCGTCGGCCTTGGAGCCGCGGTGCTGGGACGCGCGATCGGAGAGATGCTGTGAACGAGGACTGCCTGAAGCTGACGACCTACTTCGGCGAGCGGGACCGACTGGACCAGCGGCCGGTCGCGGACGCCCTGCTGGATCTCTACGCCAAGGCCGAGATCGAAACCAGTGTGCTGCTTCGTGGCGTCACCGGGTTCGGCTCGAAGCACCACCTGCGCACGGATCGCCTGCTGACCCTCTCTGAAGATCTGCCGCTGATCTCGGTCGCAGTCGACACCCGCCCCCGGATCGAGGCGGTGCTCGGCCGGGTGAGCAAGCTCCAGCGCCGGGGCCTGCTGACCCTGGAGCGGGCCCGGATGATCACCGACGGAGTTGATGAGGTCTTGTTGCCGGAGGAGTTGAGCGAGGCCACGAAACTGACCGTCTACGTGGGAAGGCGGGAGCAGGTCGAGGGCAGGCCGGCCTACATGGCGGTCTGTGACCTCCTGCATCGGCGAGGCATCGCGGGCGCAACGGCGCTACTCGGCGTCGACGGCACCGTTCGCGGGGAGCGCAAGCGGGCGCGTTTCATCGCCCGCAACGGCGACGTTCCGATGATGGTGCTAGCCGTTGGCACGGGTGAGCGAATTGCCGCCGTGCTGCCCGAGCTTGCCGAGCTGCTCGAGCGACCGCTGTTCACGCTCGAGCGCGTCCGGGTCTGCAAGCGCGATGGTGAGCTGATCGAGCGCCCGCATGCCCTGCCGGCGAAGGACGAACATGGTCTGGACATCTGGCAGAAGCTGATGGTCTACTCATCGGAGGGGGCGAGACACGAGGGACGGCCGTTTCACTACGAGCCGATTCGCCGACTGCGGGAGTCGAGGGCCGCGGGAGCCACTTCGGTGAGGGGGGTCTGGGGCTTCCACGGCGACCATCTGCCGCACGGCGACCGATTGCTCCAGCTCCGCCGAAACGTCCCGGTGGTCACGATCGTCGTGGATGAGCCCCAGCGGATCGCTGTCGCTTTCGAGATCGTGGACGAGCTGACCGCGGAGCGCGGGTTGGTTACCAGCGAGATGGTGCCCGCGATGGCGGCGCCGAGTGAGGACGAGCAGCGCGGCGGTCTACGCCTGGCTCGGCACCGCTTCTGATGATCGCCTCGGCGCAGGCGGGACTTGCCCTCTCGGTCTTTCTCGCCTGCGCGGTGGAGGCGGTCGAGGCGCTGACGATCGTGCTCGCGGTGGGCAGCACCCGCAGCTGGCGCTCGGCGCTCCTCGGGGTCGCCGCTTCGCTGGTGGCCTTGGCAATGGTCGTGATCGCCCTCGGGCCAACCCTGACTTCGCTGCCGCTCGGCGTCCTGCGCGTGGTGGTTGGTGGGCTACTCCTGGTCTTCGGCCTGCAGTGGCTGCGCAAGGCGATCCTGCGGGCAGCCGGCATGAAGGCCCTCCACGACGAGCTCGGGACCTTCTCCGAGGAGACCGCGGCCGCCCGCGCCGCCGGACCGCGAGCCGCGGAGTTCGACGCCTACTCCTTCGCGATCTCCTTCAAAGGCGTCTTGCTGGAGGGACTCGAGGTCGCCTTCATCGTTCTCACCTTCGGTGCCAACCAGCAAGATGTCGGGCTCGCGGCGATCGCCGCAGCGGCCGCAGTCGCGGTTGTCGTCGTCGCCGGAATCGCCGTCCGAGCGCCGCTTGCGCGGGTCCCCGAGAACAAGCTGAAGTTCGCGGTCGGAGTGATGCTGAGCTCCTTCGGGATGTTCTGGGCGGCGGAGGGCGCCGGCGCCGAATGGCCAGGAGGTGACGCCGCGCTGCTGGCGATCATCCCGATGACCTTGGCCTTTGGCCTCGCCTTGGTCGCGGCGCTCCGGCGGGCCGGCGCTGCCTCGGACCCACTGCGGGAGGCCGCACCGTGACGCGCATCCGCACGCTGGCGTTCGGAGTCTGGGACTTCGTTGTCGGCGACGACTGGCGCACGGCGTTTGGCGTCATCGTCGCGATCGCACTCACCGCGTCGATAGCGGCGCTGGGCGCGTCGGCTTGGTGGGTCCTTCCGGTCGCCGTTGGCGGTTTGCTGGCGCTCTCGCTGAGGTCCGAGGCGCGGCGCTTCAGGACTCTTCGCGACTGAGCCAGCCCTTTGACCGCTTCCAAGCTTGCCGGGACAGGCCCGGTTCCAACTCCGATGACGGGGAGCACCGGAAAGAACCCGGCCCCCGCCCACCCGTCGACGATTGGTGAACGCCGGAGGAATACGACGCGCTCAGCCCACAATCCCTTTCACCACGCGGTCGGCCGGGCGGCCTTGCTCCATCTCCCACTGCACGCCCCACGGATCGATCCAGTAGAAGAACTTGTAGGGATACGGGGTGATCTCCTCGGGGCCGCCCGCTCGAAACCGAGTTGATATCGGAGATGGCTTGGATATCTCGTTGCGGGCTGAAGTCGTTCATTTGCTCCTCGGGCGGGCGAATCGGCGTGGTCGGCGCAGGCTATATCGCGCCTGAGGGGGTGGTGTCGGGGGATGCCTGGCGGAGGCGTCGGCGCCCGGCGGATACGCTCGATGAGTGAACTCCACTGATCCCCTATTGCCGCCGCGCGGCGGCTTGGACGGGGACCATCCAGCGCTCGGTCCAAAGCTCTGATGGCAGCGGCGTTGGGCTGGGGCGGTCTCGCCGCCGCCTCCCTCGTTCTTGGCGTCGTCTTGGCCTTCGTACGCGGCTGGCCCCCGATGATGATCGGCTTGATCTTGGCCTTCGGTGCGGGTGCCTTGATCAGCGCGGTCAGCTTTGAGCTCGCCGAGGAGGGGATTCGGGTTGGTAGCGCTCGGGCAGTCGGGATCGGACTCGCTGTCGGGGCACTCACGTATTACCTGGCCGACGGTTTGATCGCGCGCCGCACCGGGACGGGCGCCGGAAAGGCTGGCAGAACCCGCGGGCCGAACTCGGGAGTCGGTCTCGCGCTTGGCTCATTCCTGGACGGCGTTCCGGAGCAGCTCGTTCTCGGGGTTGGGCTCGCGGGTGGCCAAGGCGTCAGCGTTGCGCTCCTTGTGGCGATTTTCGTTTCGAATCTGCCAGAGGGGATCGGTTCGGCGGCGGACATGAAGGCCGCAGGGACATCGCGGGAAAAGATCATCAGGCTCTTCGTGGCCGTCGGCTTGGTGTGCACTCTGGCCACGGGTCTCGGATACGCAATCGCCGACTCGATTTCCGGCGAGTCTCAAGCCATCGTCAACGGCTTCGCAGCTGGGGCTCTGCTGGTCATGCTGATCGACTCGATGATCCCTGAGGCAAGCAGGAAGGCGGGACGACCCGCGGGGTTGTTTACCGTCGTCGGATTCGCGGTTGCAGCCGCGCTCTCACACGTCTAGACGTGTGGCTCGCCCTCAGATCACCACGCCCCGTGAGAGACAGCCCGTGACCTCGAGGCGGTCGCCCCGGTTGAGTCCCCGCCGCAAACCGACGAAGCGGTCACCTGTTCAGGCAAGTCCGGCGGGCCTACTTCGGGTCGGCCCGGAGGCGGAGCGCGGCCGTCCCACGGTTTTCGGAGCCGGGGGAGGGCCCTTGGCCATGCCGATTCGCCGGCGTGCCGCGGTCACCACCGAGGTGCTGGTGCGGCACGCCTTGGCGATGATGCTGTCGGCCAGATGCGGGGTGCGACGCACCTCGAACTCGATCAGGCCGGCGCGCTGCGCCTTGGCGCGGATATCTCCCGCGGACCCCGCCGGCACTGCGGCCTGCGCTGTCTCCCCCGCCCGCTGGCGACGACAGGAAAGGCAGAACTCACCCTCTCCGCAGCTTTCCCAGCTCTCTGGGAGCGGAACTCGGCTGCCGTCAATGCGGCCGACCGCCATGCTGCAGCGGCAGCAGATCCACCTTCGGGCCGCCACCGGGGCGCTCAACGGCCCGTCCTTGGATTGGAGCGCCGGCGACGGGAACGGCGGGCGGTCCGGGGCCTGTCGGCATTGGACCCACGTTCCCCGTTGGCGGAACCGAACTCCCTGGCGAGGCCGAGGTGGCCCGCCATGCTGCGGACTGAATCGGCCTGCTCGGCCAGAACAAAACTGATGCCGGCCCCGCGGCGACCGGCGCGGCCGGTGCGACCGACCCGGTGCACGTAGCTGTCAGGGTCCTCAGGGGCATCAAAGTTGATCACCCGGGTGATGCCGTCGACGTCGATCCCAAGGGCGGCCACATCCGGTCGATGCACTCGGCCAGCGGGATGCCGAAGGCGAGCGTCTTGCCCGGACCCGGTAGGCGACTGGACGAGCAGGTCTTGGCCGGAGAGCGCGTCACGCATGACTCGCCGCTCCTGGATGGGAAAAGGGTTCAGTGATGTCGCGGCTCGCAGACGCGCGCACGACCGGCGCGCGCACGATCGGTTTGGAGATGCCGAGATCGGCAAATGAAGTTATGTGTGCTCCTTCTTGGGCTTAGGGGAGATCCAGCGGCCCTATGCACCAAGTGGGCACACGAAGGAAACGGAACCTCTCGGGTGGCGAAATGGCCAAACCCGACTACCTAACGGTAGCAGCCGCCCGCCGGCGCTCCGCCAAAGGAAATGTAGAAATTTGGCACACTACCCCGACGGGAGTATCTCCCGGTAGCGGACAGCGAAAGCCGACTCAGGGCACCCACTTCGCCGACAGCGTCCCGCCGGAGAAGCGAAGGTTGTAGCCGCCAACGGCCATGCAGAAGCGCCGGTTGGGACACGAAACGCCCGCCAGGAAGGGGAACGGGAGCGTCGCGGACGGAACCGGCTCGAGCCGCCAGCTCGCTCCGTCGAACCGCTCGGCGATAGGGATCGGATCGCTCTGCGACACGGTCGAGGCTCCGACGGCGTGGCACGCGCGCCGTGCGGGGCAGCTGACGCCGGAGATGTCGCTCTGGTTGACCCCCGTGCCCTGGGGTGGATTCGGGGTGGGGAGGACTGACCAGTTCGACCCGATGCGGCGCTCGGCCAGGGTGGTTGTCGGCCCCAACTGCGTCATAGAGCTGCCTGTGGCCACACACACCGGGCCATCCGGACAGGACACATCGGCGAGGGAAGCGCTCTCAGCGCCCTCGGGTTTCGGCGCGGTCTGTAGCCCCCAGGCGTTGACGCGTCCGAACCACCGCTCGACGAGGGGCGAGGTAATGCTGCCCGCGACCGACTCACCCACAGCGGTGCAGGTGCGCTTCAGCGGACACGAGACGCCGGCCAGCGAGCTGAACTGGGACCCAGCGGCGTTTGGGGTGGGCTGGACGTGCCAGCCAGTGCCGTCCCAGCGCTCCGCGAGCGTGACGGTGCCGCCGCTCCCGACTGCAGTGCAGGCCAGGAGCCGGGAGCATGAGACGGCGTTGAGCTTGCCGTTTGCGATGGCCGGGCTCGATCGGATTGACCAGCTCGCCCCATTCCAGAGCTCAACGAGCGGCCCCGAGTCCGAGCTGCCGACCGCGAAGCAGACGTTCGGCCGTGGACACGAAACTCCGTTCAGCGAGCTGAAGGTCGCCCCCGGCGGATTGGGGGTGGGCATGATCCTCCAGCTCGCGCCGTTCCAGCGTTCGGCGAGCGTCGCGCTGCCTGTCCCGGAGCCGGTCGTACTCAAGCCCACGGCGACGCAGGAGGTCGCGGACGAGCAGTCGACCGCCAGCAGGTTGCTGGTATCGGCTCCATCCATGTTCGGCGTCGGCGGGACCGTCCACGCGGCGGATGCGGCCGACGGCGCGAGGAGCATCGCGGCAGTCGCCAGCAATACCAGGCCACAAAACCGAGGTGACATCTGCGCTGCGACGCTACCCCGCGGTCATGACCGGGTCAAGCGCCCCAGGACTGCGGGTTCGGTCTCAGCAGCCCCGCCAACCTGTGCACCTCGGTCACGGTCGCGGTCAGTTCAGGGTGGGGGATGACGCCGAGCGGCTCGAGCCCACGGACCGGGGTGCGAAACGAGATCAGCACGCCGCTCTTTCCGTTGGTCGCGAACGTCAGCCCCCGGTCGGTGATCGCCAGGCGGGCGGGACCCGCGGTCTTCCAGAATGCGTAAGGCCCCGTCACCGCGACGTCGGCGATGTTCGCCAGCGGCGTTGACAACCGCCACGGGCCGAAATGGGCCTCGAGATTCTCCTCGCCCAGGTCGACCCAGGCGGTCCCAGGGGTGATGCCGAACGCAAGGGCCGGCGCGCGATAGGGCCGCGCGAAGGCAAATCCGAACCGCTCGACGCTGCTCACGAAGCGATATTAGAGTCTCCTCTGCTCACACACCGACACAGCTTCTCGCTGTTGGAAGGACGAGGCACGATGGAAACGCTGCTTGTGTTTCACGAGGTAGACGACGTCGAGCACTGGATCGCTTCCTCGAAGCGAGAGGAATTCTTCGGGCCGCTGGGAATGACGGCACGCACTTTTCGGGACCCGGGGGGCTCAAATCGGGTCGGGCTGATCGTGGAGGTCCCCGACATTGCTGCCTGGGAGGCGGCGCTGGAGACAGATGGGGCGGCGGAGGCGATGAAAGTCGACGGCGTCCGCCCGGAGACCATTCTGGGCCTCGTCGAGGCGTAGCGGACATTGAGCGTGTAGGCGATCCGTCCACCGCCAACGGGTCGGGTGGTAGCCTGGGTCTCGCTTGATACGCCGCGTCCTCGTCCTTTTCCTCGTGGTAGCCGCTGGGTTGGTGGTTGCGGTGCCTGCCGGGGCGGTTCTTTCGGGAAGGAACGGACGGATCGTCTTCACCAGCGGACGCGGGGCCACAGCGGGCGACGACTCAAAGGCCCGCCTCTACCTGCGCCCGGTGACCGGAAGTACCGGCGGCGGGCTCGTATCAGCTCCGATCACCCCGCTCGGAGGCCAGAGCCGGCACGGCAGCTGGTCGCCCGACCGCACCAAGATCGTCCTCGCCAACGGAACTCCGGGAACCCCCCAGACCGAGCTCTACGACCTGTTCGTCAGGGACCTCGTTACGGGCACGCTGACGCCGCTCGATACGCCTGAGGTCCTTGACAGCCTCAGCTCCGACCACCCCGCGTGGTCCCCGGACGGGACGAGGATCGCCTACGAGCACCAGACCACCGACAACACCGACCTGCGCGACATCATGGTCAAGACCGTCGGCACCGCCGCCCCGGCGGTCAACCTGACAAACGACGCGCCGATCGAGTTCAAGGCCGCCTGGAGCCCCGACTCGAGCACGATCTACTACGCGAAGCAGAATGGCGGCACTCAAGGCCTCGACATCATGAAGCGGCCGGCTGCGGGTGGTGCACGAGGTACCGGTTGCGCAACGCAAGCGGGGTCGACGAGTACCAGCCTTCGATCTCGCCCGACGGGTCGAAGATCTGCTTCACGCTTCAAACGACGATCGGCAACTCGTCGACTGCCGAGATCTACACGGCGAGCCTGCCCAGCTTCACGGGCCTCACCGACATCTCCAACGACAACACGAAGGGCGACATCAACTGCACCTGGTCGCCCGACGGGCAGTTCATCGCCTACGTCAACGGCACCTTCACCTCCGGCGCGCTCGTGATGAAGAGGGCCGACGGCACCAGCACGTTCCCGATACCGCTCGAGGACGTCGCTGGCCACTTCGACGGAAACCCCGATTGGGCGCCCGACGGGAGCCCCGACTGCCCGGACAGCACGGTGATCACCGCTCCGAACAAGCCGATCACGATCCCGCTCGAGTGCACCGACACCGGCCCCCAGTACGAGCGAACCGACCCCAACGGCTTCGTCGCCAACGACGGCGGTCCCCTGCACGGCACCACCAGCGACGATGCGCCGCTGGCGAACCCGTCCACCGTCAAATACACCCCGGACCAGGGCTTCGAGGGAAGGGACAGGATCATCTTCGGGAGCTTCGACGACTTCGGCTTCGGCACCGATAGGGGCACCGTCAGAATCGAGGTCCGCTCGTGCTTCGGCAAGACCGCCACCGTCGTCGGCACCTCCGGCCGAGATAACCTGCGGGGAACCCGAGGCCGCGACGTGATCGTCTCCCTCGGCGGCAACGACACGATCAAGAGCTTCGGCGGCAAGGACGTGGTCTGCGCCGGCGCCGGCAAGGACGTGATCAAGACCGGCCGCGGCGCCGACAGGGCCGCCGGCGGCGCGGGAGCCGACCGGATGATCGGAGCGGCGGGCAAGGACCTGCTCCGCGGCGGCGCCGGGCGCGACCGAATGTTCGGAGGCGCCGGCCGCGACCGAATGTTCGGAGGCGCCGGCCGCGACAGGCTCTTCGGCAACAGGGGGGCGGACGTGCTGAACGGCGGGCCGAAGCGTGATCACTGCGCCGGCGGGCCGGGCAGGGATCGGCTGAAGAGGTGTGAGGGGTAAGAGCCCCTTTCAGAGCCGTATCGCACGCCGCATCATCAGGAAGACTCCTAGCTAGCTTGCGCAGGGAATGCCGGCCGACGTCGTGCCGTCGCTGGCACACGGCAGCAGGGTCGGGCCATGCCAGCCGGAGCCGCTGACGACGCCCTCGATCCCCTTGTCGGTGAGGCCGTAGAGTCGGATCAGCAGGCGGAAGCCGCGGGTCCCAGGGTTCCAGCAACTCGAGGACGTGAAAGCGCTTGGTGCCCCTGGCCGTGTGGATGACGACCGGCCCCCTGCTGAGGTTGAGCCAGGCCATCGAGTAGAGGGTGTCGTTGTTTGGCGCCACGACCGTGCGGTCCTTGGCGTCGGCAAGCTTGGTGAAGTGGCTGAACTGGTTGACCGGCCCGGCACCGCGGCCGTTGGGCACGTTGACGCTCGTGCTCGTGCGGAAGGTGCGGGCCATGTTGAGAACCGGCAATCAGTGCCTGGGCCGGAGCTTCGTCGAGTCGCCTTGACACCTCCGCGGTGACTTCGGGAGACTCGCTGCTCGGCAGGACTTCAGCCGATGCACAACCACAGCGACACGAAGAAGGTCGACCTGGTTCTCGAGGGCGGCGGCGTCAAGGGCATCGGATTGGTCGGCGCCCTGGCGGTGCTCGAGGAGCGCGGGTTCCGCCCGCAGAACCTCGCCGGCACCTCTGCCGGTGCGATCGCCGCGGCGCTCACCGCGGTGGGCTACTCCGCTGCGGAGCTCCGCGAGATCCTCGGGGGGCTCGACTTCAACAGCTTCAAGGACGAGGGCTGGGAAGACAGAGTGCCGATCGTGGGAGTACCGCTCAGCATCCTCAAGGACGAGGGCATCTTCGAGGGCCGGCGGCTGCTCGAGTGGTTGCGGGAGCTGCTCGCTCAGAGAGGCGTCTCGACATTCGGCGACCTTGTCGACGAGCACTCCGCGCAGGAGCCTCGTTACCGCTACAGGCTGCAGGTGATCGCCTCCGACATCACCGCCCGCCGCCTGCTCGTCCTACCGCGGGATGCGACCCGGTTCGGAATCGACCCTGATGAACTTGGGGTGGCGGAGGCCGTACGGATGAGCATGAGCATCCCGATCTTCTTCGAGCCCTGGCGGTGGGTTACGAAGCAGGACGAGAAACGGCCGGGGAACGGGGAGGAGCACCTCATCGTCGATGGGGGGGTGCTCTCCAATTTCCCGGTCTGGCTCTTTGATTCCGACGGTGAGCCGCCCTGGCCGACCTTCGGTTTGATGCTGGTCGAGCCGGAGCCGAGGAAACCGGTTTCGGTTCGGCTCGATGCGTCGGGCGGCGGATCGCACCCGAACATCTTCGACTTCGTCAAGGCCCTGGTCCAGACGATGCTCGAAGCCCACGACCGGATGTATCTCGAGAACGACTCCTACGTGCGAACCATCGGAGTTCCCACGCTCGGCGTGCGGACGACCGAGTTCGACCTCTCTCGCCGGCGTGCGGAGCAGCTGTACCAATCGGGCCGCAGCGCCGCGGAGAAGTTCCTCCAGACGTGGAATTTCGACGAATACAAGCTGGCCTTCCGCGACCAGGAGTCCCCCTCGCGCCGGGAGCTGATCGACCTCGCCCAGTCGGAGGCGCCCGGGTAGTTTCGTCGTCCCTCGGGGATCGATGCACACCGACGTCCGGATCGCGCCGCTATCCGGGCCCGACCCGCGCCCGGAGAGAGAGCCTATTCGTCTATCTCGCTGCGAAACGCCTCCGCGGGCTCGACCAGCGCATTGAGGAACCGGGCCTGATCGGCAAGGGCGCGGTCGGAGGTGACGACCCGGACCTGTGCCGGGTCGGGTTCGGCCTTGAGGAGCCGGAGGATCTCGTCATCGGCCGAATTGGGGGCCGCGCGGGGGGCGTGAGCCACCTGTACCACTGGTGAGGAGATCGGCGGCGACGGGGGGCGCTCAAAGACCACGGTCACGTCGGCGCCCGTCGCGGCCGACCATCGTTCCAGCCGATCGACGAGGCGAACCATCGCTCCGTGCCGGTCCCGCCACCATCCATCGGGCCGGGTTCCAACGACATTCATCCCGTCGACAATCCAGCGCACTCTCCCACCTTAGGCGGTGCACTCGGGATCGACGCGGCCGCAAGCCCCGGCGCACAACAAATGCGGCCCAGCGAACCTCTAACTCGAGGCCGGCACCGACAGCCCGAACCAGCGCTCCCGCCGGCTGGAGCCGAACCGGTCCTTCTCGGCGACGAGCTCGACCGAGGGGGCGTTGAAGGTCCCGGTCCGCTCGGGGCCGGAGAGGAAGTCGATGTCGACGCTGCCCACCCGGCCCTCGCCGAACTCGATGTAGCAGGTGCCCTGCCCGAGGTGGCGGTCGGGCCGTTCACCGCGTCCGAGCTCCGCGAGCAGGGTCTGGGCGACGATCCGGGCGGCGCCCTCGGCGAAGACGCCGGCCTTCGGCACACCTGCGGTGGCGACGTCGCCAACCGCGTAGACCCCGGGGAAGCTGGTCGCAAGGGTCGCTGGATCAACCTGGATATAGCCATCCTCGGTCAACCCGCTCTCGATCACGACCTCTGGCGCGCGGTGGCGCGGTACGCCTAGGAAGAGATCGAAGGGGAGTTCGGCGCCGTCGTCGAGGACTGCGACTGAGCGGCCCGGGTCGATCGCACCGACGCGGTGGCCGGTGATCAGCTCGATGCCGCGCCTCTCGAACTCATCCCGCAGCGCGGCCGAGGTCTCGGGGGATGGCGGCACCGGCGCGCCGAACGGGATCACGAAGGAGATCTGGCAGGAGTCACGCACTCCGCGGGCGCTCAGCTCGTCGTCGAGGAGCAGGGCGCACTCACTCGGTGCCGGCGGGCACTTGAACGGGGCACCGCAGACGCCGATCAGGGCGCGGCCCCGCGAGAAGGCGGGAATGGTCTCGGCCAGGCGCGCGGCCCCGGCGACCGAATAGAACTCGTTGCCGCCCTCGGCCAGGCCCGGGGTCGCGTCGAAGTCGTAATCGGCGCCGAGCCCGACAACGAGGAAATCGGCCTCGTGAGTGCCGGCGTCGGTCTCCACCCGGCGGGCGTCGGGGTCGATCGCGGTGACCGTCTCGCGGAGCACCCGAACCCCGGGCTTGGCGATCTCGCAGTAGGGCAGCCGCACCTGCTCCAGGCTTGCCCCTCGGAACATCAGGTCGAGCTTCGAGTAGCCGAACACGAAGGCGTCGGCCTTGTCGATCAGAGTCACATCGACGGCGTCGCCGGCTGCCTCGGAGAGCATCGTGCTCAGCTCCAGGCCTCCAAACCCCGCCCCCAAAACGATCACTCGCCCGCTCATCGGCGCCCATCCTATTTCGGAAGTCGGGCCGTAGGCTTGCGGACGCGATGAGCTCGACCCGGCTCGACCACGCGATCCTCGCCGTGCGCGACCTCGACGAGGCCGGCGCGGAGATCGAGCGGCGGTTCGGTTTCGGGTCGGTCGCCGGTGGAACCCATCCCGCCTGGGGAACCGCGAACCGGATCGTTCCCTTCGGGAGCACCTATCTGGAGCTGATGGCGGTCGTGGACGAGGCGGCGGCGGCCGCCTCATGGTTCGGCCGTCACGTCGCCGAGACCGTGGCAGAACACGAGCAGCTGCTGGGCTGGGTGGTGGCAACCGACGAGATCGAGGCAATCGGGAGGCGCCTCGGACTCGAGGTCTCGAGCGGGTCCCGTTCCAGAACGGACGGCTCAACCCTGACCTGGAGGCTCGCCGGACTCGAGCAGGCGATGGAGTCGAACGGGTTCCCGTTCTTCATCGAGTGGGACGGACCGGTGGAGGCGCACCCCGGCTCGGCCACCGTGGCACATCGATCCGAACCACTGGGATTCGAGTGGATCGAGGTATCCGCCGACCCCGCGAAGCTTCGAGACTGGCTCGGCCCGTCAGAGATTCCACTGCGAATCGCCGACGGGCCACCCTCGATCCTGGCGGTGTCGATATGCACCGCCGAGGGTGAGGTGGTGTTGCACTGAGCGGGGGGGGTCAACCGGTGCGCAAGCCGGCGAGATCCTAGAATCGGCGTTCGGCGATGCGCCCCCAGCCCCTGATCTCGGTCACCGATGTACCGCACAGCAGCCGCTTCTACCAGGAGCTCCTGGGCTGCGAGAGCAGTCACGGCGGCGCGGAGTACGAGCGATTGCTTCGCGAAGGCGAGCTGGTCCTCCAGCTGCACGCGTTCGAGGTCGAGCATCATCACGGCAGGATCGGCGACCCCTCGTCGCGCCCCTACGGAAACGGCGTCGCGCTTTGGTTCGAGGTGGACGACTTCGACGCCGCCGTCCAGCGCGCCGGAGCGCTGGAAGCTGAGGTCGTCCACCCGCCGCACCGAAACCCTCCCGACGGGCCGGGCGGCCCGGACCATCGGGAGCTCTGGGTTCGCGACCCGGACGGCTACCTGGTCGTGATCGCCAGTCCCGACGGCGAATCGCCCTGGCCAGATCCGCGCGTCGGCTGCTGAGCGGCGAGGAGATGGAGGCGATCGGCGGACTGGATCGAGCCGAGAGGATCGGGCCCGATCCGGCCACCTTCACGGCGGCGTAGCTGAATGCCGCCGGGTGCTAGTCGACCTGCACCCAGCGCGCCTCGGACGGTGTGCCGGTGCCGTTGTCAGCGAACAGCATGTACCAGCCGGAGGGCACCAGGCCGGCGTTGTGGGGAATCGTTACCCGGATACCACCGTCCCGGCGGGTGAAGGGCAGGGCGATCGAGCGCTGCTCGACGTCGGTGACGTGGGTGACGGCGCTGGGCCGGATCAGGCGCATGGCCTTGATCGCCTTCGGGTTCGAGGTGCCGAAGCTGTCGCTGCCGCCGCGGTGCACCAGCTGCGGGCCGCTCTTGATGCTCGGGCGGCCCTTGGCATAGAGATAGGGCGGCGAGTAGATCTCGATCCGCTTCTCGAAGGTGCCGGGGATCTTGTCGTTGGCGTCGGCGTAGAGCGGGTCGCTGCCCAGGGTGACCACCCGCCCGTCCGGCAGCAGCAGGGCCGAGGAGTGGTAGTTGCGCCCGACGCTCGGGTCGGCCGCGCGGGTCAGCTTGTTGGTCTTCGGGTCGTACAGATGGCAGAGCAGGACGTCGCTCGCTCCCTCACCCCGGTAGCCGGTCGAGCCGCCGGTGATCACAACCTTGTCGTCGGGAGTGATCACCAGGTTCGGGTAGCGGACCGGCTTTGCCAGGTCGGGGCCGGGGGTGAAGCGGGGGTCGGGCTGGTTGAGGTCGATCACGTCGGTGCGGTCGGTCGACTTGTTCGATGAGCCGATCCCGCCGCCGCCGGCGATCATGTAGCGCTGGTTCTGCGCAGGGGGCAGAAGGACGCTGCCGCTGGTTTCGGTCTCGTGCGGAACCCGGAGCCCCGGCACCTTGGTAAAGGAGTTGTCGCCGAGATTCCAGATGCCGGGATGGCGACCGACCGAGGCGGAGCCGTAGCCCGCGTTGCTTCCCGAGTAGAAGAGGTTCCCGCTGGGCATCAGGAAGAGCGAGGGAAAGGTCGGGAAGGTGCGGTGTAGCTGGGGTTGGCTGGTCCACTGCCTGGTCTTCGGGTCGTAGATCTCGTTGCGGCCGTTGATGATCCGCCCGAACCCGTCCAGGCCGGAGACGGCCAGCACCCGCCCGTCCTTGAGCCCGACCAGGGTCGGGTACCAGCGGGCCAGATCCAAGTTGTCGACCTTCTCGTAGCGTTCCTTGACCGGGTCGAACAGGTAGGACTTGTTGTCGCCCCAGTACTCCTGCTTCTCCCGGGTCAGCGAGGCCGAATAGCCGTAGACGGCGTGGCTGCGCCGGGCCGGCACCCCGGAGATCCTGAACTGGGTCGGCCGCTTGATCACCGACGCCTGCCCCTTGTCGACCGCCTTCACCCAGACCCCGACCTGGCTGGCGGTGACCGTGGTGGTGCCGTCGGCGGCGATCCGCTTGCTGGCCGGCTTGACGGTGACCTTGTTGCGGGTGCGGTACGCCTGACCATCGGACGAGACCAGCTCGGTTCCGGCCGCCAGGCGCAACGGCCGGCTGCCCGGATCCTCGTTCTTGACCGTCATCACGCCCGCCGCCCGCTTGATGTTCGAGTGGAGAACCTCGTAGCGCCGGGTGCCGCCGGCGATCAGCAGCTTGCCGTCGGGCAGGAAGACGTGGCCACCGCAGAACATGTCAGATGGCGTCGGGATCTTCTTGAACTGGTCGGTCTTCGGATCCCAGAGCAGCGTCTCGAAGTGCCCGGCCTCGAACTGCTGGCGGTCGTTGCCCGAACCGGCGATCAGCAGCACCTTGCCGGTGCGCAGCAGCGCCGCATGGATCGCGTTCACCTGCATGTCCTTGGGCACGTCGAGGATCGACCAGTGGCCGTTGGCCTGCTTGTAGCCGGTGGTGTTGATCTCGTAGTTGTGGAGGGCGTCGCGCGCCGCCGAGACCAGGGTCGGGCCATTGACCGCGATCAACGCGGCCAGCGCCAGCAGGGCGATGACCCGCCTGGTGATCCGCTTGCGGGTGGGCCCGCTCATGAGCCGGCCTCCTCAAGCGAGCTCCAGCCGAGCTCGGGGTGCTGGATCTGCCTGGCCTCACGGCTTCGGCGTCGCTTCGCCGCCGCCTCGGCCCGCCAGATCGCCACCGGCGCCAGGCAGGCCGCCAGCGAAAGCAGTGACCAGATGCGCATCGAGGCATGGTCGTTGCCGAGGACGAAGCCAAGGGCAAGTGGGACGGAGAAGACCAGCGCCCAGAGCAGGTGTTTGCGGAAGGTGGGCAGCTGGTCGCGGGTTCCCGCATCCCCCTTCGGGGTGGTCACGAACCCGGTCGCCCGCCGCAGCAGCACCGCTGCCAGCGAGGCGGCGTAGACCGGGGCCGAGAGGGCGGAGATCAATAAGCCCATCGCTCCGGTGGAGCCCTCCTCCTCGTGGGGGCTGACGTTGTGCCGGCGGTTGAAGAAGTAGAGGCCCACCTGAAGCGTGGCTGCGTCCAGGTAGAGCATCAGCCACAGGTGCGCCGGCACCTGCACCCCGCCGGCGCCGAGCGAGAAGTAGATCAAGCCGTTGAGGGCCCCGAGCACCCAGGCGGCGGCGACGGTCGGGTAGTAGCAGAGAAGGTAGGAGTAATTGGCCAGAGCGCGGGGCGAGAGCCGGTGCGCGACCCGCCAGAGCTTGCCGGTGAGGACCTCATCGGTTCCGCGCGACCAGCGGTCCTGTTGGTTGAAGTAGTCGCTGAAAGAGGAGGGGCCTTCTCCGACCGCGACCACGTCGGGGGTGTAGACCGAGGTCCAGCGCCGCGAGGTCTGCGGGTTGCGGGCGCCGTGAAGTGCCAGGCCGGTCGCCATGTCCTCGGTGATCGAGTCCTGGAAGCCCCCGATCTGGCGCAGGGCGCTGACCCTCAGCGCGTTGTTGGTGCCGACCAGCATCGGGCTTCGCGAGCGGTTGCCGGCACGCTGCAGCAGCGAATGGAACAGGAACTGCTGGGACTCCGCCGCCCGCACCACGAAACCCTCGTAGTTGCCGTAGACCTGCGGACCGACCACGAAGGCGACGTCGGGATCACGGAAGTAGCCGAGGAAGCGCTCGGCGTAGTTGGGAAGCGGAACGTGATCGGGGTCGACGCCGAGAACGAATTCGTATTCGTCGCCGCAGGCGTCCAGCCAGGCGTTCCAGTTGCCGTGCTTGCTCTTCGCTTTGAAACGACCCGTGGGCCGGTTCCAGCGATCGACCCCTCGCCGGCTGAAATGTGCGACGCCGAGTCGACGGCACATCTCCTTCACGGCAGGATCATCGCCCTCGTCGAGCAGCCAGACGTCGATGCCGCCGTCGTAGCGGATCTGTCGCGCGGCTTCGAGCGTCGTCACGACCATTTCGAGCGGCTCGGCCGAGGGAACGATCGTCGTCACGAACGCCACCCGTTGCCCTGGCGGGGCATGCACCGGGATCGGGTCGCGGGCGAGCAGCGTGGCCCGGCAGAGCGTCGCCAGATTGAGGAAGGCGAACAGTCCGATCACCCCGGTGGTCACGGTCATCGTGATCGAGGCCACCTCGATCACCGGGCCGGCCTCTCCCGTCGGCCAGTGGCTCGGCATCATCAGCCAGGCGAGGAAGCCGCTCAGCAGCAGCAGCGCCGCCGCCACCAGCAGGCTGCTGCGCACCGGCCGCGCGCCCTGCAACCGGCGAAACTGCACGCGGTAGCCCTCGGGCGGCGGCCCGGTCAGCGGGCCGGCAGCTCGGCTGCGGCTCTCGTAGTCGTATTGGGTGGTTGAAATTGGAACGTTTGTGGTCGGGGTTGCGGGGGCAGGCAACCGCTCCAGCGCGTCACCTGCGGAATCCCTGCCGAGGCGAGTGTCAAGGGAACGCAGAAACAGCCCCAAAACTGACGCGCGGTTTGGGCGGGCCGAGGAGACGGCTGGCTATTCTCGATCGGATGTCGCCTGCTCGCCGGGAAAGAAGGACGCTGCTCGGCGCCCTTGGGATGCTCTTGGTGGCGTTGCCGTTGGCGGGTTGCTCCTCCGGAGGGCAATCCACGGGCGGAACCGCCCCCGCGGCAGGAGCCGGCTCGGACCCGCTGGTCGGGCAGTCGATCTACGTCGACCCCGCCAGCCAGGCTGCTCGCCAGGCGACTCGGTTGATGGCAAGCGGTCGCTCCGCCGATGCGAGCGCGATCAGCGAGCTGGCGAGGCGCCCGACCGCGACCTGGATCGCTGACGGAAGCCGAGTCAGGGTGCGGGTGCACTCCCTCGTCCAGCGTGCCGAGAGCGCCGGTCGGACCGCCCTGCTTGTCGCCTACTTCATTCCGGGCCGCGACTGCGGCAGCTATTCGGCGGGAGGCGCCGGCTCGGCGGCGGCCTACCGCAGGTGGGTCGGCGAGTTCGCCGGCGGCCTCGGAGCGGGACGGGCCGCGGTCATCCTCGAGCCGGACGCGATCCCCCAGGCCCTGCAGGGTTGCCTCTCGCCAAAGGCGCGGGCGGAGCGCTACAGGCTGCTGCGGGCCGCGGTCGGCAAGCTCTCCGCGCGTCCGGACACCAGCGTCTACCTCGATGCCGGCAACGCCGGCTGGATCCGTCCCCCGTCAGGATTGCTGGAGCCGCTGAGGAGCTCCGGGATCGGCATGGCCTCGGGCTTTGCCCTCAACGTCAGCAACTACTTCCGGACGGGCGAGAGCATCCGCTACGGGCGGGAGCTCTCGCGGCGGCTGGGGGGCGCCCACTTCGTGGTCGACACCGGCCGCAACGGCAACGGACCCCTGGGGAGAGGAGTGGAGGGTCCCGACTGGTGCAATCCGCCCGGGCGCGCCCTGGGCCGCGACCCGACCACGGATACGGGCCAGAAGCCGGTCGACGCCTTCCTCTGGGTCAAGGAGCCGGGGACGAGCGACGGCACCTGCCGGGGTGGGCCGCCGGCCGGCGAGTGGTGGCCGCGAGCCGCGCTCGAGCTGGCCCGCAACCGCCCCTAGCTCTTCAGGTGAAGCGGCTGCGCCCGGTCGCCTTCAAGCGGGGCGCATCGGGCCGCACCCAAGCGGTCGCCGAGGCGAGATACTGCCCTGGCATCGAAACGACGAATGGAGGCACCATGGCCGGCCGCTTTGAGGGAATCGCGCAGATCGATCGCCCGATCGAGCAGGTCTTCGCTTTTCTCGCGGATGGCGAGAACGACCCCAGGTTCAGTCCGAGGGTGCTCGAGATCGCCAAGACCAGCGACGGGCCTCCCGGAGTCGGAGCCACCTATGCGAGCACAGTGAAGGACGCCGGCATGAAGACCAAGCGAGAGTTCGAGCTCACCGAGTTCGACCCGCCCACCCGGATCCGCTGGGCCGAGGTCTCGAAGAATCTGGTTACCGCTTCCGAAGGCGGCTACGACCTCGCTGACGAGGGCGGATCGACGCGGCTCACGGTCCACAACGAGCTGGAGGGTCACGGGCTCGGCAAGCTCCTCGCGCCGCTTGCCCTGCGCGCCGCTCGCAAGGACGCCGACGCATTCGCGCAGCGGATCAAGGAAGCGGTCGAAGCCTCCTGAGACAGCGCCTATGATCGACGGACGGCAAGCGATCTGACAGAGAGCCGCTCCGAGCTGCCGGGCGTCGAGGCCTCGGAGCAGATCACCCCCGCCGAGCTTCGCCTGGCGACCCGCAACCACGGGTTGCCGCTGGAGGCCCTCTCCTACGACGTCACGCCGGTCGGGATGCACTATCTGCTCGTTCACTACGACATCCCGGCGGTTGACCCCGATGCCTGGCGGCTGCGAATCGAAGGCCGGGTGAGCCGGAAGCTGTCCCTCTCCCTCGAGGAGCTCCGGGAGCCAGCGGCGACGACCGTAGCGGTGACGATGGAGTGCGCGGGAAACGGGCGCGCCAGGTTGTCGCCGCGACCCGTCAGCCAGCCATGGCTTCTGGAGGCCGTCGGGACCGCGGAGTGGACCGGGGTGCCGTTGCGTGAGCTGCTCGAGCAGGCCGGGGCTGAGGAGGACGCGCCAGAGGTCCTCTTCCGGGGAATCGACCGGGGCGTCGAGGGCGAGGAGGAGCAGAACTACGAGCGCAGCCTGCCGCTCGATCAGGCGATGTCCGAGGAGGTGCTCCTCGCATACGAGATGAACGGCGCCCCGCTGCCGCCGCAGCACGGTTTTCCCCTGCGGCTGGTCGTGCCGGGTTCCTACGGGATGGCGAGCGTCAAGTGGCTGGAGCGGATCACCGTGCTCGACAGCCCGTTCGAGGGCTATCAGCAGGCGCGCGGCTATCGCTTCCGTCAGAAGCCGGACGAGCCCGGGGTACCGGTCTCCCGGATGCTCCCCCGCTCTCTGATGGTCCCCCCCGGGATCCCGGATTTCGCGACCAGGGCGCGCAATCTTGCCTCCGGTCCGTGCACGATCCGCGGTCGCGCCTGGTCGGGCCTGGGGCCGATCGAGGGGGTCGAAGTGAGCGACGACGGAGGCGCAAGCTGGAACGGCGCCGAGCTCGGACCGCAGAGCTCAAGATGGGCCTGGCGCTCATGGCAGTGGGAGTGGGAGGTCGAGTCCGGCACGTACGAGCTCTGCTGCCGGGCCAGGGACGGCGCCGGCAACGTGCAGCCGCTCGAGCCCGCCTGGAACCTCGGGGGCTACGCGAACAACGAGGTGCAGAGGGTCCCGGTCGTGGTCGGCGACCCCTAGGTCGCTCCGCCCGCCGCGTCGATCGACGAAGCGCCAGTGATATCTCCCGCGCCCCAGCCTCATCCGCAGGATCCCGAACCGGTTGGGGATCCGCCGCCGCCTGTTGCGGGCCCGGTGGGTGAACTGGAAATGCGACCGCCCGCCTGTACCGACCGTGAATCGGACGATGCCGGTCTCCGGATCGATCCTCCTGCGCCGAAGCCAGACGACCTCTCGGGAGGAATTCTTGCCGCCGACGTGCTCGCAGTTGGCGTTGAGCGAGATCAAATGCCAGCGGCCGAGGTCGTAGGAGTACCAGCCTTTCCGCCTACGCCCCGCCCTGCCCTGTTTGCGGCCGACCCCGTCGAAGTAGTCGAAGTAGCCGCGCGCCTTCGGAAGGGCGTACTCGTGGTTGCCGATCGCCGGATGCGTTCGCCTCTTCAGCCGAACCCAGGTCGACGCGCATACACCCCGGAAGTTGCGCAGCGTCGGGTTGCCGACGACGGCGGCTGAGATGGCAGCGATGAACCTCGCGAATCCGGACGTTAATCCGCACCGCACCTGCATCGCCGAACCCTATGTGGTCGGCACCCCGTGAACTCGGTGCTCGTTTCAGGAGGGCCGCGCGGACGGGCACTCCGCAGGGTCCGTGGCGGAGGTCAGGCGACGCTGCGCTGCGGCTCGCCCTGCGGGGCCTGCGGCAGCACGGCGATCTCCGCGGCCAGGTCGTTGGCGCTTCGCTTCGGCACCGCGACGGCGAAGCCGAGCGCCGCGGCCAGGGCGACCAGGCACATCAGGAAGGAGAGGGTGAATCCGGAGGAGGTGGGGATGCCGGCGGCGTCGAGGTTGTTGGCCAGCAGCGTTGCGGCGAGCTGGCCGCCGAAGGCGCCGCCCAGGGTTCGGGTGACAGCGTTCATCCCGGTGGCCACTCCGGTCTGCTTCTGGCTGACGTTCTGGACGATCAGATTCGCCATCGCTGAGAAGGAGAGGCCGATGCCGATGCCGAGCAACCCCGCGGCGAGATAGATCTGCCATTCCTGGCTGCGGTCGGCGACCAGTAGCACATAGCAGGCGAGGGCGAACATGGCGCCGCCGATCAGCGACCACCGTGAGCCGATCCGGCGCTCCAGGAAGCCGGCCATCTGCCCGACGACGACGATTGCGATGGTCGAGGGCAGCAGGAACAGACCGGCGACGGTCACCGAGGCGCCGAAACCGTAGCCGGTGCTGACCGGCTCCTGCACCAGCTCCGGCAGGAGGACGAAGGAGGAGTACATGCCCACGCCGATCAGGAAGGCGACGGTGTTGGTCGTCCAGACCCCGCGAATCGCCATCATCCGCATGTCGACCAGCGGCTCGCGTGAACGCAGCTCCTCCCGCACCCAGGCGAGGATCACCGCGGTCCCCAGGGCGAGCAGGCCGAGGGTCTTCGGCGAGCCCCAGCCCCAGGTGCTGGTCTCGGTGATCGCCAGAAGCACCCCGGAGATCCCGATCGTCATCAGCGCCGCGGCGCGGTAATTGATCTCCGCCGGGCTCTTCACCGGTGACTCGGGGATAAAGCGCCAGGTCAGATAGGCGGTGGCGACGATCATCACCAGCGGGAACCAGAACAGCCAGTGGTAGGAGAGGTTCTCGGTGACGACCCCGGCGAAGACGACCCCGGCGCCGCCGCCGATCCCGAGCAGCGAGGAGACCAGCCCGATCGCGCCCGGGACCCGTTCGTTTGGGAACTCGTCGCGGATGATCGAGAAGGCGAGCGGGAAGATGCCTCCCCCGACGCCCTGAATCACCCGGCCGAGCAGCATCAGCCACAGCGAGGAGGCGATCGCCGAGACCAGCGTCCCGAAGGCCAGCATCAGCAGGACGATCATCAGCAGCCTCTCCTTGCCGTACATGTCGCCGAGCCGCCCGACGATCGGGGTGGTCACCGAGGCGCTCAGCAGGTATGCGGTGAGCACCCAGCCGACGGCGCTCTCCGAGGTGTGCAGAGAGTTCTGGATCTCCGGTAGGGCCGGGAGGACGAGCGACTGCAGGAGGGCGTAGGAGATGCCGCCGAGCGAGAGGACGGCGAGGATGATCCGGGGGCTGGGGCCGGCGGCGCGTCGCAAGATCAATGACCCTAGCATATTCTTTGTGGACACCAATGGTTGGTTCGTGCTAGGTTTTATTGTGTGACCAAACCCACGCAGGCAACCCCGCCGGGGATCGCCAAGCAATGGCCGACCCTGTTGATGATCAAGCTCGGGCGGATCACCATGCATCGCTTCACCGCGGCCCTCGAGCCCTTCGGGATCCGGCCCCGGCACGTCGCCGCGCTGATCGAGCTCCGCGACACCGGAGAGCTCACTCAGCAGGCGCTGTGCGGGCAGCTGCATCTCGACCCGACCAATCTGGTCGCCGTCTTGAACGAGCTCGAGCAGAGGGGGTTCGCGACGCGGCGGCGCGACCCGGCGGATCGACGCCGTCACCTGGTCGTGATCTCGAAGAAGGGGATCGCGGTACTCGAAAAGGTCTCCGAGGTGATGGATGGGGTCGAGAACGACATGCTCGCGGACCTCGATCCCCCCGAACGCGAGGAGCTGGAGGGTCTTCTCACCGCGCTCTGGGAGCGAAGCGGCGGCTACGAGGCATGGGCAGCGGCCGCGAGCGACGCCGAGGAAAAGGCCGCCTGAAGTTCAGCGGCGCCGGTCGGCCGTTCAGCGGCGCCGGCAGCTGCAGGTCAGCTGACCGCTGCCGACCGGGGCTGCGAGTTTCCCTCCAGCGGCCCGCAGATCTCGACCAGCGCGGCCAGTTCCCTGCGCATCCCGTCGACGATCGACTGCACGTCAGGGGTCTGCTCGCGGTCGGCGGTGATCCCGATGTCGATCGAGTCGCGGTAGCTCATCACGGTAACGTTCAACCCGCTGCCGTCGGCGATGATCGACAACGGGTAGAGCGCTTCGAGCCGGGCACCGCCGCAATAGATGTCCATCGGGGGCCCGGGGACGTTGGAGATGATCAGGTTGAAGAGCGGCCGTGTCAGCTGGCTTCCCGCCAGGCCGATCAGCACCCGGGAAGCGCGGGTGTGGAGGGCGGGGGGGACGAAGGTCGATACGTCTCGAAGCGCCTTCGCGGGGAGTGCCTTGTGGCGCTCCTTGGCTCCGGAGAGCTTCTGGCTGGCGAAGGAGATGCGGGCAGCGGGATCCTCGAGGTGGGTGGGAATCGGGACGATCATGATCGACACCTGGTTACCGAAGGTGCCGCGCTCTTCCTCGGTCCGCACCGAGACCGGGATCTGCGAGAGAAGTGGTTCCCCGGGCAGCTCGTCGTGGGCCAGCAGGTGCTCTCGGATTGCACCAGCGACCAGAGCGACGACGACGTCGTTGACCTTGACCCCGAAGTGGTTCTTGACCCGCTTCACGTCGCCCAGCGAGATCGAGCCGATGCCGAAGATCCGGTGGGGGGAGACTCGCCCCCCGTAAGGGCCGCGCGGTGCCCGCATCGAGGGGCGCTCGATTATCTCGGCTGTCGAGTCGCGGGTCACGGCGCGACGGGCCCGCGACAGCAGGCGGCTGGTTTCCTCGGCTCCGGGGAGGCCGAGAATGGAGGGAAGGACGTCGATGTGGGGGAGGAGCCGCGTAAAGCGTCCCGCGACTGTGAATGGGTAGCGCGGCAGCGCGGCGACGCCCCGCAGCATCATCGAGCCGGTGCCCGGCGGAGGCTCGGAGTCCGAAGGCTCCTCCGGCGGTTCGACCCGGCGGGGCTCCGGCTCGAGGTCGTACAGCATGGTCATGATCTCGCCGCCGGACATACCGTCCACGGCGGCATGGTGGATCTTGGTAACCAGGGCGACCCGACCACCTTCCAGGCCGTGGATCAGATAGAGCTCCCAGAGCGGGCGCGAGCGGTCGAGGCGACGGGAGTAGATGCGCGCGGTCTGCTCTGCCAGCTGCTCCATGCTCCCCGGCGGCGGCAGGGCGAGCTCGCGGCAGTGGTAGCCGAGGTCGAAGTGATCGTCAGGAACCCAGTAGGGCCAGTCGAGTCCGAGCGGGACTTCCGCCAGCCGCGAGGTGAAGGGCGGGATCATGTGGAGGCGCTCCGCGAGCAGGCTGCGGACATCCTCGATCGTCGCCTTCCCCCCGGGGATCGTCGAGGGGTCGAGGATCGCCAGCGAACCGACGTGCCCGTAGTTGCGGTCGGTTTCGAGGGCCAGGAACTGGGCGTCCAATGCAGTCAGCTGTTGCATCCACCAGCGAACCTACCCAACCGAGGCAGTCCGCACAAACCCCTTCGGCTCAGCTCGGTCAGCTCGGTCCGCAGGATCGAATCTCCGGGGAGCCAGACCGGGAGCACCGCGGGCCCGCGAACTCCAAACCGGCCGAGTCTCCCGGCTCTCAAATTCAGGGAAGCAGGGTGCCGCCGGGGGGGACGACCCAGACCCGCTGGGCGATCGAGGCGATGACCTCGGGGTCGAGGTCCGCGACCGTCGCCCTGAGTTTCCTCGAGCATCCGCGCAAGCTCGGTCCAGCCGGTCGATACCGGAATCACCTTCGCCTCGAGGCCGCCGCCGGAGACGCCCCGAAGGCCTGCCGCGAGCGCGCGGGCGTCCTCAGAGGTGAGCTTGCCGAACGGCTTGTAAGCGCCCGCCGACGAACACCTCCCGCTGCAGTGGATCATCCAAAGCTAGCCCCAACGTATACCCCTTTCTGCATTCCCCAAACCACCGATTCTGAAGCCATTTGGAGGGGCTCGAGGAAGGGTTGACTTCGCATTTGCCGCGGAGTAGCGTCGTCTTCGGGTCAGGCGTTTGGGGCCGTCGACTCCCAACCCGTCCGTTCAACGGAAGAGAGCAGCAATGTGCCTTGCCATCCCGGGCCAGATCGTCGAATTCGTCGACGAGGCAAACCAGCTCGCCCGGGTGGACGTGGCCGGCGTGCAGCGCAACGTCAACATCGGCCTGCTCGACGACGAGGGCGGGGTCGGTTGCGGGGACTGGGTGCTGATCCACGTCGGCTTCGCGATCTCCAAGGTCGACGAGGAGGAGGCGCTCGCCACCTGCAAGCTGCTCGAGGGGATGGGCGCCGACTACGAGGCGGAGCTGGAGGAGCTGAAGGCGAGCGTGATCGAGTGAGCTGCTGATCACCGCGCCGGGTGCATCACCTGCGGGGACGAAGCGGTTGAGATGAATGTGTTGCGCGTGGACCGGGATCGCGGCCTGGCGCTCTGCAGCACCGGCGACGACGCTCCGACCAGCGTCGAGATCGCGCTGGTCGAGCCGGTCGGCGACGGGGACCGGCTGCTCGTCCACGCCGGCACCGCGATCGCCCACGCCGCGGAGCCGGCCCGATGACGATGAAGTACGTCGACGAGTACCGCGACGCCGAGCTCGGCCGGGCGCTGGCGGCGAAGATCCTCTCATCGGTCGAGCCGGGCCGCCACTACAAGGTGATGGAGGTCTGCGGCGGCCATACCCACTCGATCTACAAGTACGGGATCGACGACCTGCTGCCGGAGAACATCGAGCTCGTCCACGGCCCCGGATGCCCCGTCTGCGTGATGCCGATGGGCCGGATCGACGACGGCATCGCGATGGCCCGCGAGGAGAACGTGATCTTCACCTGCTTCGGCGACATGATGCGGGTGCCGGGCTCCGAGCAGACCTTCACCGACGCCAAGGCGGAGGGAGCCGACATCCGCATGGTCTACTCGCCCCTCGATGCGCTGCGGATCGCCAAGGAGAATCCCGATCGCGACGTCGTCTTCTTCGCGATCGGCTTCGAGACGACCGCGCCCTCGACCGCTCTGACCCTGAAGCGCGCCAAGGCCGAGGGCGTCCCCAACTTCCTCTGCATGTGCAACCACGTGACGATCGTGCCGCCGCTGCGGGCGCTGCTCGACTCGCCCGACTTCCGGCTCGACGGCTTCATCGGACCCGGCCATGTGGCGACGATCGTCGGTGCCCGGCCCTTCGAGTTCATCCCCGCCGACTACGGCAAGCCGATCGTGATCGCAGGCTTCGAGCCGCTCGACATCCTCTCGGCGATCCAGATGATCCTCGCCCAGATCGCCGAGGGCCGCTGCGAGGTGGAGAACCAGTACCAGCGGGTCGTCCCCTACGAGGGCAACGTCGCGGCGCTGCGGGTGATGTCGGAGGTCTTCGAGCTGCGGCCGCACTTCGAGTGGCGCGGCCTCGGCTTCATCTCGCAGAGCGCGCTGAAGCTCTCCGAGGCCTACGCCGACCTCGACGCCGAGCGCCGCTATGAGGTGCCAGGAGTGCGGGTCGCGGACCCGAAGGCGTGTCAGTGCGGCGAGGTGCTGAAGGGTGTGATCAAGCCCTGGGAGTGCAAGGTCTTCGGCACGGCCTGTACCCCGGAGCACGCGATCGGCACCTGCATGGTCTCTCCGGAGGGCGCCTGCGCCGCCTACTACAACTACGGCCGCTTCGCGCGCGAGCGGGAGGTCGTCTGATGGCCGGTGCCGTCAGCGCCCGCGAGGAGAAGATCCTCGGGATCATCGAGACCGCCCGCGCCAAGCGCCCGCGGTTCAAGGATCCCGCGGTGACCATGGCCCACGGCGCCGGCGGCAAGGCGACCCAGACCCTGATCGAGGGGCTGCTGGTACCTGCGCTCGGATCGCAGACGCTGGAGCAACTCGGCGACTCCGGGGTGGTCCGGATCGAGGGCCTCGGGCTGGCGATGAGCACCGACAGCTTCGTCGTCCGCCCGATGCGCTTCCCCGGCGGCTCGATCGGCGAGCTTGCCGTCAACGGCACCGTCAACGACCTGGCGATGGCCGGTGCCCGCCCCGAGGCGCTCAGCCTGGCCCTGATCCTCGAGGAGGGGCTCGACGCCGGGGAGCTGCGGGCCGAGGTCGAGGCGATCGCCGCGGCCGCCGAGCGGGCCGGGGTCGAGGTGATCACCGGCGACACGAAGGTCGTGGAGCGGGGCCACGCCGACAAGATGTACATCTGCACGGCCGGGATCGGCAAGCTCGACGATCGCGCCGAGCTCTCGACCGCGGCGCTGGAGCCAGGGGACAGGATCCTCGTCTCCGGCTCGATCGGCGATCACGGGACGGCGATCATGCTGGCTCGCGGTGAGTTCGAGCTGGAGTCGGAGGTCGCCTCCGACACCCGGTCGCTGTGGCCGGCCGTGGACGCGCTGCTCGATGCGGCCGGGGAAGGGATCCGCTGCATGCGCGACGGCACCCGGGGCGGGATCGCCTCGGCGCTGAACGAGCTTGCCCGGGCTTCCGGGGTCGCCCTCCTGGTCAGGGAGGGGAGGTGCCGGTGAAGCCGTCCGTGGCGGGCGCAGCCGAGCTGCTCGGGATCGACCCGGCCTACATCGCCAACGAGGGCAAGTTCGTCGCCTTCGTCGACCCGGAGCGAAGCGATGCCGCCCTCGGCGCGCTGCGCGAGGTCGAGGGCTGCGAGGACGCGGCCGAGATCGGCGAGGTCCGCTCCGAGCCTCCGGGGATGGTGCTGGTGGAGACCGCCTTCGGCGGCAAGCGGGTCATGGACATGCTCGCCGGAGACCCCCTGCCGAGGATCTGCTGATCGAGAAGACATTGAAAGGCCAGAAGGAAAGCCCCGAGCAACCAGTGGCGACTTAGTGGAGAGGAGAGCCGATGCCGGCGACCGAGTTCGTACCTGATCAGGCCAAGACGGAGGCAGTCGAGGCGCACGTGATCTGGATGACCACGGGGCTGAGTTGCGATGGCGACTCGGTCGCGATGACTTCTGCCGTCGACCCGAGCCTCGAGGACATCGTCACCCAGGCGATCCCGGAATGCCGAAGGTGATCGTCCACAACCCGGTGCTCGCATACGAGGTCGGCGAGGAGTTCATGCAGGCTTGGTACGACGCCGAGGAGGGAAGGCTTGATCCCTTCGTGCTGGTGGTCGAGGGCTCGATCCCCAACGAGGAGCTGAGTGGCGAGGGCTACTGGGCGGCGATGGGGAACCACCGCGACACCGGGCAGCCGATCACAACCAATGAGTGGGTCGATCGCCTCGCGCCGAGGGCCGCCGCGGTGGTCGCCGTGGGGACCTGCGCCACCTACGGCGGGATCCCGGCGATGGCCAACAACCCGACCGGGGCGATGGGCCTGCCCGACTACCTCGGCTGGGACTGGAAGTCGAGCGCCGGGCTGCCGGTCGTCTGCATCCCGGGTTGCCCGGCGCAGCCGGACAACATGACCGAAGCGCTGCTCTATTTGGCGCTGCACCTCGCCGGCCGCGCTCCGGTGCCCGAGCTCGATGAGGCCCACCGGCCGACCTGGCTGTTCGGGCGTACCGTACGTGAGGGCTGCAACCGCGCCGGCTTCTCCGAGCAGGGCGAGTTCGCGACCGAGTACGGATCGGATCATCGCTGCTTGGTGAAGCTCGGCTGCCGGGGGCCGGTGGTCAAGTGCAACGTTCCGATACGAGGCTGGCAGAGCGGCATCGGGGGCTGCCCCAACGTCGGCGGCATCTGCATGGCCTGCACGATGCCGGGCTTCCCCGACAAGTTCATGCCGTTCATGGACGAGGACACGGCCGGCGCCTTTGCCGCCAACACCATGCGATTCACCTACGGGGCGCTGGTCCGCACCTTCCGCCGGCGCAACATCAAGAACAAGTACGACCGCGAGCCCGAATGGCGCAGACGCGGCAAGACCCTGAGTACCGGGTATCAGTCCCGATCCGCCGGCTACTCGCCACCCGGGTCCTGACGACATCCAGACCCGTCAACGAGAGGAGAGTTTGAGATGGCAACCGCACAGACACCGACCGAGAGGAAGGTCGCGGTCAAGGAGATGTCGTGGGACCCGATCACCCGGATCGTCGGCAGCCTCGGGATCCACACGGAGATCGATTTCGACGCCCAGAAGGTCGAGAAGTGCTACTCGACTTCGATGATCTTCCGGGGCTTCGACATCTTCATGAAGGGGATCGACCCCCGCGACTCACACTTCATAACCAGCCGGATCTGCGGGATCTGCGGCGACAACCACTGCACCACCTCGTGCGTCAACCAGAACATGGCCTACGGGGTGAAGCCGCCGGCCCTGGGTGACCTTGGCTACAACCTCGCCGAGAGCGCCGACTACATGTTCGACCACGCGATCTTCAACGATTGCATGGCGAACGTCGACTTCTGCGAGCAGATGGTCAGGGAAACCAACCCCTCGCTGCTGCAGAAGGCGGAGTCGACCCCGGCGCCGCACAGCGACATCCACGGATATAAGACGATCGCCGACATCATGCGGGCGCTGAATCCGTTCACCGGGGACTTCTACCTGGAGACGCTGCAGGTGGCGCGCTACACACGTGAGATGTACTGCCTGTTCGGAGGGCGCCACACCCACCCCTCGACGATCATGCCGGGCGGGGTCACGGTCGACATCACCCACCAGACCTGCACCGATTACTACGTGCGGCTGATGCGCTACATCGACTACACGAAGCGCTCGGTGCCGATGCACGACGACCTCTACGACTTCTTCCTGCAGGAGTTGCCGGGGTACGACATGGTCGGCTACCGCGACACCGACCTGATCTGCTGGGGCTACTTCGACGACCCAGATTACGTCGATTACAACTACAAGACGATGACCGAGTGGGGGCGGAAGCGCTACGTCACCCCTGGCGTGGTCTTCAAGGGGCAGCTGGTCTCGACCGACCTGGTCGAGATCAACGGGATGATGCGGATCCTGCTCGGCAGCTCCTACTTCGACGATTGGACGGACGAGGAGACCTTCGTCACCCACGACCCGCTGGGCAACCCGGTCGACAAACGCCATCCGTGGAACAAGGTGACGCTGCCGAAGCCGCAGAAGCGGGACTTCGCGGACAAATACAGCTGGGTCGCGTCGCCGCGTATGTACGACGAGCGCAACGACACCTATGTGGCCAACGACACCGGCGGCGGACCGTTCGCACGCCAGTGGGTGACCGCCAAGGCCGGCCTGGTCGACTTCGGCTACGCGAAGGCGACGGGGCAGAGCCTGCAGATGGTGCTCCCGAGGACGGCCAGCCAGCCCGAAATGGAGCTGGAGTGGAAGATCCCGGAGAAGTCGAACGCGATCGAGCGCGACCGGGCCCGCACCTATCACCAGGCCTACTCGGCTCTGATCGGGCTGCACTGCCTGGAGCGGGCGCTGAAGGAGGTACGCGAGGGCCGGACGAAGTCCTGGAACGACTTCACGGTGCCCCAGGACGCCGTCTCGGTCGGCTTCTGCGAGGCCGCCCGCGGAGTCCTCTCGCACCACATGGTGATCAGGGAAGGCAAGGTGGCCAACTACCAGCCGTACCCGCCGACTCCCTGGAACAGCAACCCGCGCGACACCTACGGGACGCCGGGTCCGTACGAGGATGCGGTGCAGAACACGCCGATCTTCGAGGAGAACGGCCCCGAGAACTTCAAGGGCGTCGACATCATGCGGGCGGTGCGGAGCTTCGACCCGTGCCTGCCGTGCGGAGTGCACATGTACACCGGCCAGGGCAGGGTTCGCAAGGTCGTGCACACCCCGACCGGGATGAGCTAGGAGAGCCGCCGCGGGTGCCCGGCGAAGCCGAGGAGCTGATCGAGAGGGTCCAGAAGCTGAGCGAGGAGGTCGAGCGGCTCCCCGACCCGCATTCGCGCGGGCTGGCCCAGGAGCTGATCGGCGCCGTGCTCGAGCTGTACGGAAGTGGTCTGGAGCGCATCCTCGCCGCGATCGACGAAGCGGGAGAGGGTGCGGCGGCGATTCGCGAGCGGCTCGCGGCCGACGGGACTGTCGCCAGCCTGCTGCTGATCCATGACCTCTACCCGGTGCCGCTTGCGGAGAGGGTCGAGGAGGCACTGGACTCCGTGCGTCCCTACATGGAGTCCCACGGCGGCGACATCGAGCTTCTCGGCCTCGAGGACGACGTCGCCCGCCTGCGCCTGAGCGGCAGCTGCGACGGATGCCCGGCCTCCTCGGCGACCCTGGAGCTGGCCGTCAAGTCGGCGCTCGAGGAGGCGGCGCCCGACCTCCAGGGAATCGAGGTCGAGGGAGCCGTCGAGAACACTGGGGTGGCTGCGTTGGAGCTATCCGGCGCCGAGCTTCCGGTGATCCAGGCGGGCGCCCCCCCCGCCGGTCCCGCCTGGCACGAGCTGAACGGGGAGATCGACGGCCTCGGCGAGGGTTCGCTCGCCGCGATCGAGGTGGAGGACACGAAGCTGATCGTCGCCATGGTCGACGGCTCGATGCTGGCCTACCTCGATGCCTGCCCGTCCTGCGGCTGCGGGCTCGCCGGGGGTGAGCTGAGCGAAGGGGTGCTCGCCTGCCCCGGTTGCGACCGCCGCTACTTCCTCCCCCGGGCGGGCCGCTCTCTCGACGACGAGCGAATCAATCTCAGACCGGTGCCGCTGCTCGGCTCCGAGGGCCGGGTCCGGGTGGCGCTGGAGAGATGACCCAGCCCGGGGGTAACGGCTCCAACGGCCGGCGGCCGATCGAGGACAAGGTGGCGGCGCGACGGCGCTCGACGATGATCGCCAACCTGCGTCGCCTGGCGAGCGGCGATCCCGGCGCCGCCGCGCCCGGGGCGGGAACGCTGGAGGAGTCATGCGACCTCTGCGGGGTCGGCATCCAGGAGAAGCACAACCACCTTCTGGAGCTCAGCAACCGCAGGATCCTCTGCGTCTGCACGAGTTGCTGGGCGCAGCGCGCGGCCGATCCCGATTACCGGCCGACCGGGAAGCGGGTTCTCTGGCTCGATGGATTCGACCTCCCGGACGACCTCTGGGGCCGGCTGCAGATACCGATCGGCCTCTCCTTCTTCATCTTCTCCAGCGCGACCGACTCCGTGATCGCGCTCTACCCCAGCCCGGCGGGAGCTACGGAGTCCGAGCTGGAGCTCGGGGCCTGGGATGAGCTGAAGCGCGCCAACCCGGTGCTCGACTCGCTCGAGCCCGACGCCGAGGCCCTGGTCGTCAACCGCATCGCCGAGCCGGCGCAGTTCGCGATCGTGCCGATCGACGAGTGCTACGCGCTGGTCGGGGCGGTGAAGGTCAACTGGGAGGGGATCTCGGGCGGCGCGGCGATCGAGCGCGAGGTTCCCAGGTTCTTCGAGGGGATCCGTGAGCGGGCGGGGGTGGGCGGCGGATGAACCCGACGCCGACGCCGCGGGAGTGGAAACGGCTCCCGCTGGCCGTCCGTCAGGCCCCCCGGCGTCGATGCCGACATCCGGGGCCGCGGCCCGGTCGAGACGGGCCCCGCGCCGGGGCAGCCCTGGCTCGAGTTCGGAGTCGCCGCAGTCACCCCGGTCCTCCACGCCGCCGCGCCGACCCTCTCCTTCAGCCTCGACGTCACCGACCGCACCGGCCGCGAGGTGTTCATGGCTGCGCTGACGGTGATGATCCAGATCGAGCCGATCAAGCGCTCCTACGAGCCGCAGGAGCGCGAGCGGCTCGCGGAGCTGTTCGGCGAGCCGCACCGCTGGGCCACCTCGGCGCAGCGGGTGATGCTCTCGACCGAGAGCGTCCTCGTGCAGCCCTTCAGCCAGCGCACCACGGTTGAGATGCAGGTGCTCTGCAACTACGACCTCGAGCTGGCAGCGACGCGCTACCTGCATGCTGTGGAAGGCGGAGAGGTCCCACTCGCCCTCCACTTCAACGGCAGCGTCTACTACCCCGCGGAGAATGGGGGCCTTCAGATCATCCAGCTCCCCTGGGACACGGTCGCCGACTTCCGGATGCCGCTGAGCGCCTGGAAGCAGATGATCGACGCCTACTACCCGCACCGCGGATGGTTGCCGCTGCAGCGCGAGACATTGGAGGAACTGCGCCGGCGCAAGGTCGCTAGCGGGCCTTCCCACCTATGACGGGGCGGTGCGCGAGCTGCTCGAGGTCACCCAGGACCGGTTCGCGCCCGGAGGCGGTCCCGGATGAGCGATCGTGGCGTCGAGGAGCTGGTCAGCTCGCTTCTGTACGAGGGCTACGCCCTCTACCCCTACACGCCGGGATCGACCAAAAACGCCACCCCGACGCCGTTCGGGATCGTCTACCCGCCTGCCTACGCGGAGACGCAGCCGGCCGCCTTCCGGATGGCGCGGCTGGAGTGCGTCCTGGCAGGCCGGCCCCGAGGCGCAGCTGAGCGCCACGGTGCGCTTCCTGCAGGCAAGCGGCTACGGCCACCGGGGGGTGGAGCGGCGCCTCGAGCTCGGTCCGGTGGGCCTCGGCGAGCTGGCCAGGGCCGAGGCGGGCCCCCTGCGGGAGTTCAGCTTCGACTCCGAAGCGGAAAGCTCCGGGGCGATCGCGGGGGCGGGTGCGGATTCGGGCCGAGCTGCTCGGGCCGGAGCTGGCCAGGGTCAAGCTCTGCGTCCACAACTCCACCGAGATCGACGTCTCTTCCGAGGTCTCGCGCGCAGAGGCGTTGCGCCACAGCCTGCTCTCGGTCCACCCGCTGCTCGAGGTCGATGGGGGCACGCTTCGTCTCTCCGCTCGAGCGCGACGGCGAGGCCGGCGACGCGGTGGCGGCCTCGAGCCGCTGAACACGTTCCCGGTGCTGGTCGGGGACGGTGACCACGCCGTGCTGGGCGCGGCGATAGCGCTCCCCGAGCATCCCGAGCTGGCGCCGGAGAGCCTCGGCAACCTCTTCGACAACACCGAGATCGAGGAGGCGCTGCTGCTCCACGTGCAGGCGCTCTCCGAAGGTGAGCGCGAGGAGATCGCCGGGCAGGACCCCGCGGTGCGGCAGATGATCGAGCGGGCCGATTCGGTCAGCAACGAGGAGATGCTCGACCTGCACGGACGGCTCACTTTCACCGAGCCCGACGGAGGCGACGGGGCGATCGCGGATCCCGACTCGAACGCCAACCGTCGCCCGCCGCGCGGGGATCGACGAGATCCAGGGCGACGCCGAGACCGAGCTCTCGGGCGCGCGGGTGCGGCGCGGCGACAGGGTCGTGCTGCGGCCCGGGACCGAGGGGGACGTCTTCGACAAGATCCTCGACGGCCGCACGGCGACCGATCGAGCGGATCTACCGCGGCTATGACGACCGGGTCTACCTCGGGGTGACGGTCGACGACGACCCCGGCCAGGACCTGCTGCGCGAGACCGGCCGCTACCTCTTCTTCTTCGGCGACGAGGTCGAGGTGGAGGCGAATCGGGGCGCCCTGTGAAGGAGGTCGAGGCGCAGATCCTGGTCGCCGGGGTCGGCAACTCGTGGCTCACCGACGACGGCTTCGGGGGCCACGTCGCCCGCAGGCTGGAGCGGGCCGATCTCCCCGGCGGCGTCGAGGTGATGGACTTCGGCACCGGCGGGCTCGACCTCGCCTACGAGGTGATGCGCGGCTACCACGGACTGATCCTGATCGACGTCAGCCGGCAGGGCGGCGAGCCGGGAACCCTCTACGTGCTCGAGCCCGATCCCGACGAGATCGACGCGGGGATCGAGGACGGCGAGGTGATCAGCCCGCACGGGATGGACCCGCAGACGGTGCTGCGCTTCGTCAAGGCGGTTCACGGGTGGCCCGGGAAGGTGGTGATCGTCGCCTGCGAGCCGCAGGAGGTCGACGAGATGGGGATCGAGCTCTCCGCGGCGGTGCAGGCGTCGGTCGACCGGGCGATCGAGGTGGTCCTGGAGCAGATCGAGGAGATGCGAAGCGAGGCCGTGGCCGAGCACGCCGGAGGGCCGCCCGGCGCCGGGGAGCCGGGGAGCTGATGCACGAGCTGTCGCTGGCCGGCGCGATCCAGGAGACAGCGGTCCAGCCACGCCGAGGGTCGGCCGGTGCGCTCGGTGCAGATGCGGATCGGGCGGCTGCGCCAGGTCGTGCCCGACTCGCTTCGCTTCTACTTCGGGATCGTCTCGGCCGGCACCCTCAGCGATGGAGCGGAGCTGGAGCTGGAGCTGATCGACGCGATGCTGCGCTGCGGCGGCTGTGGTGAGGAGTGGGACCCGGCGCCCCAGCCGGCCGAGGAGGAGAGTGATCTGCTGCTGGCGCCGATGTTCCGCTGTCCGCGATGCGAAGCGGGGGGCGGCCGAGGTGCTCCGCGGCGAGGAGTTCGAAGTCGAATCGATCGTGGTGGAGGATGATCCCCAGGCGGATCGCCGAGGCCCCCGCAAGCAGCCCGTCCTGAGGAGAGCGAATGCATCGCACCAAGGTCAAGGTCACCGAAGACGCGCTCGACGCCAACTCGACGATCGCCGAGGCCAACCGGGCTGACTTCGATCGCGACCAGGTGCGCGTCGTCAACCTGATGAGCGCCCCCGGCGCCGGCAAGACGACCCTGCTGGAGGCGGCTCTGCCCGGCCTCGAGCCGCGGGTCGGGGTGCTGGAGGGTGATGTCCAGGGGAGCATCGACGCCGACCGGCTGGCCTCCCTGCATATCCCGGTGACCCAGCTCAACACCGAGAACGGATTCGGCGGCGACTGCCACCTCGACGCGAACATGGTCCGCACCGCGCTGCCGGACCTTCCCCTGGGCGATATCGACCTGCTGGTGGTCGAGAACGTCGGCAACCTCGTCTGCCCGGCCGAGTTCCGGATCGGCGAGGATGCGAAGGCGATGATCTGCTCGGTCACCGAAGGCGAGGACAAGCCGCTGAAGTACCCGCTGATGTTCCGCACCTGCGAGCTGGTGGTGATCAACAAGATCGACCTGCTCGAGCACCTCGACTTCGATCTCGAGCGGCTGCTCCACAACCTCGACGCGGTCAATCCAGACGTCGAGACGATGCTCCTGAGCGCCAAGACCGGCGAGGGGGTCGAGGCCTTCCGCTCCTGGCTGGCCGGGGTCGGCACGCGGGAGAGGGCCGCGACCGCGCCCGCCGCACGGCTCCTGACCTTGGCCCAGAGCGCCGCCTCACCTGCCCTGCGAGACCGGGTCGCCGCCCTGCTCGAGCGCAGGGTCGAGGCGAACCGGCGCTTCTTCGATGCCGAGGCGGACACGCCTGGCGCGTCTCTGCCACCGGATGGCCGAGCGCTTCGCACTCGGCGGGCGCCTGGTCGCGCTCGGGATCACCCCGTCGGCGCGCTCCGACGTCCGCCACGTCACGGTCGAGTTCGTCCACCCGGTGATCGTCGGCAAGCGGGCGCTTCCGGCGATCGGGCTCTCGCGCGAAGGCGGGCCGCTGGGCGCCCAGGTCGAGCTGATCGTCGAGCCCAACGACATCGCAATCGCCTTCGGTTCCGACGAGCCGGGCGGGGAAGAGGTGGCGAGGCGCTCGCCTCTGCCCGGCGGCGCGGGTGCCTGACGCTTGCCTTCGCGCCATCCGGGCGCCGAGTGGGAGATGCTGGTCCCCGACGAGGACCCGTTCATCCGCCAGGAGGTCGCGGAGACCGCCTACCACGTGCTCTGGGAGCTGGTGCACGTCTTCTTCGACCACCGCGGCCTGCTGGCCGGTCGCGAGAGCCGGCCGAGTGCACGACACCGGCCACTCGAGCTTCCTCTACCCGTTCCTCTCGGAGTCGGAGAGCGACCTCGAGGCGGTGGTCTCGGACGTGCGGGCAAGCGCGCTGATGAAGGCCGCCGAGGTCAGCGAGCTGCGTGAGCAGACGCTGGGCGAGGGGGCGGCCTCGCTGGTCGAGGCCGCGGCGCTATTGCGGGAATGCTTCCAGGAAGGGGGAAGGCTGCTGGCACTGGGGAACGGCGGCTCGGCGACGGATGCGATGGACGCCGTCGCCGACTTCCGCTACCCGCCGGGCGGTAGCGATTGGACCTCGCGGGCAGCAATCGACCTCACCGAGGACCCGGCGATCCTCACCGCGGTCGCCAACGACATCGGCGTCGAGGAGATCTTCCAGCGGCAGGTGATCGCATACGGCCGACCGGGCGACGCGCTCCTGGCGCTCTCCACCAGCGGCAACTCCGCGAACGTGATCCTGGCGCTGGAGGAGGCTCGTACCAGGGGGATGGCGACGGTCGCCATGGTCGGCTATGACGGTGGTCGGGTCGCTGCCGAGGGCCTCGCCGACCACCTGATCGTCACCCGGTCCCAGCACATCCCCCGCATCCAGGAGGCCCAGGCGAGCGCCTACCACGCGCTGCGGGAGCTGGTGGAGCTGGTCGGGCCGAGGGCGGCGGAGCGCGGGTTGAGCGAAGCGCCGACCCCGCGGCGGCGGGTCCGGGCCCGCGTCGAGGGGACAGTGCAGGGGGTGGGGTTCCGTCCCTACGTCTACCGCCTGGCGGCAGAGCTGGGCCTCGGGGGGGAGGTGCAGAAACGACGAGCGGGGCGTCGTGCTCGCAGTCGAGGGCCCCGGCGCGGCGGTCGAGCGGCTTCCTCGAGCGCCTCCCGGCCGAGGCGCCGCCGCTGGCGGCCGTCGAGCGGGTCGCCACCCGGGAGGAGGCGCCGCGGGGCGAGCTCGCCTTCGAGATCGCGGCCAGCGCCCGCGCCGGGGAGCCCGAGGCCCAGGTCTCTCCGGATACCGCCGACCTGCTCGGAGTGCCTCGCCGAGCTGCGGGACCCCGCCGACCGCCGCCACCGCTATCCCTTCATCAACTGCACCAACTGCGGTCCACGCTTCACGATCGTCCGGGGGGTGCCCTACGACCGGGCGCTGACGACGATGGCCGGGTTCGAGATGTGCCGTCGCTGCCGGGCCGAGTACGAGGATCCTGCCGATCGGCGCTTCCACGCCGAGCCGAACGCCTGCTCGGACTGCGGACCCCGAACCTGGCTCGCCGCGCCCGACGGGACTGTGGTCGAGGAAGCCGACGCGGTCGGGCGCGCCGCGAGGGCGATGCTCGAGGGGGCGATCGTCGCCGTCAAGGGCATCGGTGGCTTCCACCTCGCCTGCAGCGCCGGCGATCAGCCGGCCGTGGCAAAGCTGCGCTCTCGAAAGCACCGCGAGGACAAGCCCTTCGCGCTGATGGCGCTGGATCTCCCTGCCGCGCGGAGCCTGGTCGAGCTCGCTGCCGAGGAGGAAGCGCTGCTCAGCTCCCCGCAGCGCCCGATCATCGTCGCCCGGCGCCGCGAGGGAGCCGACGTTGCTTCCTCTGTCGCTCCCGGCAAGCCCGACCTCGGCGTGATGCTTCCCTACTCGCCGCTTCACCACATGCTGCTGGGCGACGCGGGCCGGGCGCTCGTGATGACCAGCGGCAACGTCTCCGACGAGCCGATCGCCTACCGCGACGCCGACGCCCTCGAGCGGCTGGACCGGATCGCCGACCTCTTCCTCTTCCACGACCGCCCGATCGAGACCCGCACCGATGACTCGGTCTTGCGCTCCTCCTCGCGCGGGCCGCTGCTGCTGCGGCGCTCGAGGGGCTATGTGCCGGCGAGCCTAGCGCTGCCCCGGCGCGCCGCGCCGCTCCTTGCATGCGGCGCGGAGCTGAAGAACACCTTCTGCCTTGCAAAAGGCCGCCGGGCCTGGGTCGGTCATCACATCGGAGACCTCGCCAACCTCGAGACCCTGACCTCGTTCAGCGAGGGGATCGAGCATTTCCAGCGCCTCTTCGCGATCGCTCCGGTGGCGATCGCCCACGATCTTCACCCCGAGTACCTCTCGACCAAGTACGCGCTGGAGCGCGAAGGCGTCGACCATCTCGGGGTCCAGCACCACCACGCGCACCTCGCCGCCTGCCTCGCCGAGCACGGGGAGACGGGCCCGGCGCTGGGGGCGATCTACGACGGCACCGGTTACGGGCCGGACGAGACGATCTGGGGGGGAGAGCTGCTCGCCGGGGGGCTCGACGGCTATCAGCGGGCCGGATTGCTGTGGCCGGTGCGGCTGCCGGGCGGTGAGGCGGCGATCCGCGAGCCCTGGCGGATGGCCTGCGCTTGGCTTGCGCAGGCGCACGGCGTCAATCATCCGCCCATCCCGGCGGCGCTCCGCGATCGGGTCGAGCCCGGGAGGTGGAGCGAGGTCTGCGGCCTGCTTGCCTCGGGCCTCGCCTCGCCTCCGACGACCAGCATGGGCCGCCTATTCGACGCGGTCGCCGCGATCTGCGGCCTGCGCACGGCAGTCAGCTACGAGGGTCAGGCGGCAGCGGAGCTGGAGGCGGCGGCCGACCTCGGCGAGAAGCGTGACTGGCCGGTGCCGCTGATCGAGGCGGGACCCGAGCACGGAGGCGCATTGCTGCTCGATGCCCGTGAGCTGGTCCGGGCGCTGAGCGACGCCGCGGCCGGGGGGATGGCCCTTCCGGAGCTCTCAGGCCGCTTCCACAACGCGATCGCCGCGGTGACCGCGGAGGCCCTGGCGGCGGAGGCCGAACGTCGCGGGATCGACCTCGTTGTTCTCTCGGGAGGCGTCTTTCAGAACAGGCTTCTGCTGGAGAGGACCTCGACCCGGCTTCGCGCGGAAGGCCTGCGGGTCCTCACCCCGCGGCTGGTACCGCCCAACGACGGCGGAATCTCCTACGGTCAGGCGGCGATCGCCGCGACTGCCCTCGGGGAGGGTTGAGGCTCGCCGGTGAGACGGCTAGACGGTCGGACCCCAGCGAGGACGGGATGACCAGCCGGGTCCGACCCGCTTCCGCGCCGTCACCCTTCCACGGCGCAGGACCTCGACCTTGTGCGGTCCCATCTTCCATGGGTGGGGCCCGATGCAGCCGTAGTGCTCCCTCACCTTTGCCTTGAGCTCGCCCCGGTGCTCGCCGCAGGCATAGCGGGTGTGCCCGTAGAGGCCGCCGCCGTGCCAGACGAGCCAGTGGCCGGGGTCGGCGTCGAGGTAGGTGCCGAAGAGGAGCTCCTGCAACTGCGCCTCGAGCGCCCGCCGCGTCTGTGCATCCGGTTCGGCGGAGCAGAACTCGCATCTGAACAGGACCTTGACCGGCATCGACTAGATGGTTGCGGGTCCAGCCATCGGCCAGATCATTGCGGGTCCGGGCTGCTGATAGGTGCAGGAGCTGTCACCCCCGCACCCCAGCGGTCCTCGATCCGCCAGAGGCGCCAGATCGCCAGCGCCCCCAGCCAGGTGAGCACGAACATCGCGACGATCGCGTAGCCGACGTAGTTGAGGTCCAGGCCGGAAACGAAGTCCCAGGGCTGCCCGGTGAGGCTGAGCTTTTCGGCCAGCACCGAGACCAGCTCGATCGTCCCGATCAGCAGGGCGACCACGACCGAGAGCCAGGTGATCGTGATGTTGTAATAGAGCTTTCTGACCGGCTTGGAGAAGGCCCAGCCGTAGGCGAAGTTCATAAAGGCGCCGTCGATCGTGTCCAGCAGCGACATCCCTGCGGCGAAGAGGATCGGCAGGCAGAGGATCGCGTAGATCGGCAGATCGGCAGCCGCCGCGGTCCCCGCCACGGCGAGCAGGGCGATCTCCGTCGCGGTGTCGAAGCCGAGCCCGAAGAGGCAGCCCAGCGGGTACATCTGCCAGGGCTTTTTGATCGCGTTGGTGGCCCGCTTATAGAAGCGGTTCATAAAGCCGCGGTTATCGAGCTCTGCCTCGAGCTCTGCCTCGTCGAAGTGCCCGGCGCGCATTCGCCGGAAGATCCCGACGATGTTGAAGAGCACCAGCAGGTTGAGGATGCCGATGATCCACAGAAAGGTCCCCGAGACGGTCGGCCCGATCAGCCCGGTCGCCGAGTGAAGCGTGGAGCTGTCGTTCTCGACCGCCCCGCTTAGGCCCTTGATCCCGATTGTGAAGCCGATCGCCAAAAGGAAGACGATGCTCGAGTGCCCCAGGGAGAAGAAGAAGCCGACGCTCAGCGGGCGCTGCCCGTCGGTCATCAGCTTGCGGGTGGTGTTATCGATCGCGCCGATGTGATCGGCGTCGAAGGCGTGGCGCAGCCCCAGGGTGTAGGCGGTGACCCCAAGGCCGACCCCGAAGGCGCCGCCGGAGCCGAGGTCGAAGTGGTGGGGGACGACCACCCCGAAGAGCAGCCCGAAGCCGATCAGGTGAAGGCCGGCGATCACCGCCGCCATCCCGCCGACCGTGGCCCACTGGGAGGGGGTCAGTGCGCCTCGGAGGCGCTGCCAGCGGGAGGCTCCCGGCCTCCGGGATGCGATCGCTTCCATCTCGCCTCCTCGAGAAATGGCTTCCGAGCAAGACGAAACCTATTGCTTAGTGCAATGAATTGTCAACTAGCGATCGCGAGTCGCTCGCCGGGCGCAATCCGGGCAGAGGCCGGCGATCGGAAAATGGGTGAAGCTCGCCTCGTATCCGAACTCCTTGCGGATCAGACGCCGCACGCCGGAGAGCTGTGAGGGCTCGACGGCGCGGTGCTCCCCGCAGGCGTCGCAGACCAGGTACTCGCGGGGGCCGAGCGAGATCCTCGCGTAGAGGCCGGGGCCGTGGCCGAGATGGAAATGACGTACCAGCCCGGTCCGTTCAAAGGTCTCGAGGTTGCGATAGACCGAGGCGACGTCGCCACCCCCGCCCGCGAGCTCGTTCAGCCGTTCCGCGGTCAGCGGCTCGGTGGCGTCCCAGAGCGACTCGAGCAACAGCCGGCGCGGCGCGGTGACCCGCAGGCCGGCGGCCCGAACCGCCTCCAGCGCGGCACCGAGATCCGCAGCCTCGACCGGGGGAGCGGGGTGGGCGACGGTCACGCAGCTCAGCCTAGCGCGGGGCCAGTTCGGCGTAAGGCCTAGCCATACCCACCACGGCCTAGTCCCAAGCCGAGGAAACGCCGCGGAAACTCCGCCCATGCGGCGTGTATACGGAACCCGGGCAAGATCGCCGCCGATGGCAAGCGAACTCGACCCTGGCGCCCAGGACCCGGACCTCGATTACCTGATCATGCAGCTCCGCCACATCGGCGCGGCGGTGGACGCCGTGGAGGAAGCCACCGAGTCGCCGGCGTCCGGGCGCTGCCGTTACTCCGGCCTGACGACCCCCGAGTGTTCGTGCACGAGCTGCACCCGGGAGCTGATCCTGCGCTACCGGCCCGGGACCTTCCTGCAGTAACGGTCTCCTCGGCGACGATCCAGCCCTCTGCTATTCGACGGTTGCGAGAAGCTGCCTGTAGTAATTGCGGAACCCGTGGCGACGGTAGTGGCGGGTAGCGCCGGCGTTCTTCTCGACCACTCCCACCGACCAGTAGCTGATCCCCCGCTCCCGAAGCAGGCCGCGGGCCGCCTCGAGAAGCGCCGTGCCGATCCCTTCGCCTCTGGCCTCGGGAGCGACCGCCAGGGACTCGATCTCGCCGATCCGCTCCCCCAAATCCCAGGTCGGCCCCGGCTCGACCAGCCGCAGCACCGCGTAGCCCGAAGCGCCGGTCGCCCCCTCGGTATCGACCGCCAGCAACAGCCAGCAACCTTCGTCGCCGATCCATTCGCGGTACTGGGCCCGGCGCAACTCCCAGGCCGCCTCCACGGGGCGCACCGGCCAATCCCCGCCCGCGAGGTCGCTGTGGAACTCGACCATCGAGCGCCACAGTGGCTCGACCCGCTCGATATCGCCGACCTTGCCTTCGACGATCCGAATCGAGTCGCTGCTCACGGCGCGATGATCGCAGCCCGGGGGGACCCAGGGTGTGAGGGAAGCCACCCTCCGGATGCGGCGGTTCCCTCCCTTGGGCCCCTGTGAAGGGCGGCAGAACGGACCGAAGCTTGGATGGAAAGGCCACCCGAAGGCCACACCGACCATGGAGATCCCAAATGAGCACGATCAGCACACTCATCACTCGGGCACTGGCGATCGCAGCTTCGCTTGCAGCACTCCTCGTGCCCGCGACGGCGGCCCAGGCCCACCTGGCCCCGAAGGTAACGTCGGGCTGGTGAGGACACCCTTCGAGGTCGCACCGGCACCGAGCAGGGCTCCGAGCCGGGTTCGCGGGTGTCCGTTCTTGCCCGATTGCTGATGTGAGTTGGGTTCTCCTCTGGCTGTTGAGGCCGGTGCTGGTTCCCTCGCTGCCGCCGAAGCTAGTCCCGCCAGAGCCGACCCCCATGGGTGGAGCCGGCCGGCCTCCGCTGCCACCTACCCATTCGGCAAACAGGAACAATCCTTGATGGATACACGTCGAAGGCTCGCCTGGGCCAACGTCCGAAGCCGAGGCTCAGCCGCAGATCGCCGCCCCCCGCGGACCGATTGTTTGATTTCCGTTCGTCCCGGGAAGGTGTGTGTTCCTATGCCAACCCAATGCAAGGAGAGTGGATGTCGATCGTCGGAATCCTGGTCGTGATCATCCTCGTCCTGTTGGCGATCTACCTGTTCCAGCGGATCCGGGTCCGCTGAGGGATCGCTGGCGCCGGCGCGACCGACGGCTATCAGCCATCGTCTGAGGGTGCGCGAACCATGGCGCCCCCTTGACCCGCAGTCGCAGCGCCTGCGCATAGATGCGGACCAGAGTGGCGATCGTCATCGGCGGATAGGTGAGCGGGAGCCGGCGCATCAGGCGCCGGCTGATCTCACGGCGGCGCATGACCAGCGAGGCCTCGAACACGGTCTCGTCGCCTTCGAGGTTGCGGAGCCCGAGCCTCAGCGAGTCGCCCGGCGGGGTCGTCCACCACTCGTAAACCTGGTCGATCCCCATGAAGGGGGAGGTGTGCATGCGCTTCTGCACCCGCCCACCGATCGTGCCGTCGGCGCTCGGCCTGCTGCGCTGAGCGTCGAGGACGTAGGCGTGGCGCTCGCCCCAGGGGGTGTTGGTGACCTCGGCGACGACCGAATCAAGCTCACCCGAGGGCAGGTGGCAGAAGATGAAGCTCACCGGGTTGAAGGCGACCCCGAGGTAGCTGGGTTGGGCGAGCAGCCTGATCGGCCCCCCAGGCCGCCGGCCGAGCCGCAGGGTGAGGAGCTCGCCGACCGCCTCGCGCAGCGGCAGCTCGGCCTCGCCGAGGAAGTCCGCTCGGCGGAACCGGGCGAGCGCGGGGCGCCGAGCCGACCACAGCGGGTAGGGATCGAGCACCTCGGGCAGCTCCGCGAGGTCGAGGAGGGGCATGAAGATCCTGTAGGAGAACTGGTGGCGGGGCGGCTTGAGGCGGCGATGGTTCACCCACCCCTCGTAGATGGCCGAAGCAGTGGTCATGCCGCCAGTGGCAACCCGTCCGGCTCGGGTTGGGGGAAGGGGAGGGCGACGGGGGGCAGCTGAGAGGTGCCTGCATCGGCGACAATTGGCCCGCGGCCGCCGAGCGCCTCCGAGACCCGCAGGCCCGACCAGACCCCGTCCTCGTGGAAGCCCCATCGCCAGTAGGCGCCGCAGTAGTGGGTGCGGCGAGCACCGCTGATCTCCGCCCAGCGGCGCTGTGCGGCGACCCCGGCACGTGTGTAGACCGGGTGGGCATACTCGAAGCGGCGGATCACCCGCGACGGGTCGATCGCCTCGCTGCGGTTCAGGGTGACGAGGAATGGCTGTGGGGCGCCGAGTGACTGAAGCCGGTTCATGTCGTAGGTGATCGTCGTGCGCCCGGCGGGCTCCTGTCTGAGGTGGAAGTTCCAGCTCGCTCTGGCCGCGCGACGGCGCGGCAGCAGCCGCGCATCGTTGTGAAGCACCGTGTCGTTCGGCTTGTAGGGGATCGCCCCCAGCACCTCCGCCTCGGCGGGGCTCGGATCGGCGAGCAGGCCGAGAGCCTGGTCGGAGTGGACCGCAAGGACTAGCTGGTCGAACCGCTCGCAGCCCCGCTCGAGCCGCAGCGAGACGCCTGCGTGATCGCGCTCGATTCCCTGCACCGGCGCGCTCAGGTGGAGGCGGTCCGCAAAGGCGCTGGTCAGCGCCTCGACGTAGCGCTTCGATCCTCCGGAAACGCTGCGCCAACGGGGCCGGCCGAGGAGCTGGAGCGCGCCGTGGTTGGCGAAGAACTCCGCCATGAAGCCGGCGGGGAAGGACCAGAGCTCGGCCGGGTCGGCGGACCAGATGGCCGATACCTGGGGAACGATCAGGCGCTCCACGAAATAGGGGGAGTAGCGCCCCCCGGCGAGGAACTCCCGCAGAGAGGGGCCGCCACCGTTGCGACCGACCAGGTCCCGGGCCTCGCGGTTGAAGCGGACGAGGTCGGCGAGCATCCGGTGGAAGCGCGGGTCGACGGCGTGTGCCGGACGCGCGAACACCCCGAGCGGCTTGCTCGCCCACTCGAAGCCGCCTTCCCCGTCGGAAACCGAGAAGCTCATCTGGGCGGGCTGAGTGGCGACGCCGAGCTCGGCAAAGAGGCGATCGAGGTTCGGGTAGTTGCGGTCGTTGAGCACGACGAAACCGGTGTCCACCTCCCAGCGACCGGCGTCATTCTCCACCGGGATCGTGTTGGCATGGCCTCCGGCATGGTCGTCCGACTCGAACAGATGGACGTCGTGGCCGGCGGCGAGAAGCTCGTGGGTGGCGACCAGCCCGGATACGCCGGCGCCGACGACGGCAATCCGCAGCGCTGTTCCGTTGTGGTTGGGGTTCAAGGGGCCGCCGCCTCCCGATGGCGCCGATGCAGCGGACCGACCAAGCGAGCCGCCATTCCCTCCCGCGCGCGGTCGCCGATCCGAGAAAAGATCAGGCCTAGCGCCGGGTCGAGCAGGCGCAGGGGCCCGCACAGCTGCAGGTCTGCTGCGTATGTGACGGCGGTTCCCCCCCCACTCAGATCCTCGAAGGTGATCTCGTCGCGGGAGACGACGGTCGAGGTCTCCGCGACGAATTGGACCCGGCGCGGTCGCTCGACCGCCTCGGCGCGATAGGTGAGGGTGAGGTCGCGGCCGAGGAAGCGGACGATCAGCTCATACTCGGCGCCCTGGGCCCCGGGCTCACCGCCGGCCAGACGCGCCGCTCTGACCCCGGGGTCCCATTCCGCGGCCCTCCGGAAGTCGGCCAGAAAGTCAAAGACCTCATCGCGGGCCTCGGGGGAAGTGACTGTTGCCTCATAGCGTGCCATCGGTTCTCCTCTCTGCTTCGTGGGCTGGGGCTCGGTCGGATCAGACCGGCATCCGGGCTGACGGCGGTAATTCCGCCCCCGCCGGCGCGCACGCCCGCCAGAGCAGGCGTCGATCCTCGAGACCCTCCCGGGTGCCCGGCAGGCGGTGGGTCTGTCGGGGGCGACGGTCGTGCCAGAATAGGCCGCTGGGCACCTCGCCGCCAGGTGCGCTGGCAAGCCAGACGATCGTGTCGGCGCCCTGACGCACGTCGCGGAGGAGCGGCCGGGCGAGGCGCTGGAACCGCGGCAGCGAGGAGCGCAGCCCCGGGGTGTCCACCCAGCCGGGGTGCATCGAGGCGAAAACCACTCCGGTCTCGCTCTCGCGCTCAGCGCACAGCTCGCTCAGCACCACCTCGGCGCGCTTCGCGTGGGCGTAAAAGCGCGGCCCGTCGAAGGGTCGCAGGTTCAGCTGAGGATCCTCCCCGTCGAGGCGGGCCGTGTACATGCCTCCCGAGGAGACGCTGATCACCCGCCCGCTGGCGGAGCGTCGAAGCAGTGGCAGCAAGAGCTCTGTGAGCAAGAACGGGCCGAGCACGTTGGTCGCGAAGGTCATCTCGACACCGTCCGAGTTTCGCTCGCGTCGTCCAGGCAGGACGCCGGCGTTGTTGACGAGCACCGCCAGCTCGTCCTCGCGCTGCGCGAAGTCGTTCGCGAAGGAGCGAATCGAATCGGGCTCAGAGAGATCGCAGAGGCCGATCCGCAGGGATCTGTTCGTCGCTGGACCGTCCAATCGCTCGGAGACCCGGGCTCGCGCCAGCTCTCCGCGTCGGCGGTCGCGGACAACCATCTCGACCCTGGCTCCTGCCCGGGCAAGCCCTTCGCATGCTGCCTCTCCGATTCCGGAGCTGGCCCCGGTGACCAGCGCGGTTCGGCCACTGAGATCTCCGGCGATGGCGCTGTCCCAGGCAAGCCCGCGGGCCGCGTAGCCGAGGCGGCCGTATCCGGGGACCACGCCGAAGTCGAGTGCGGTGTCGAGAACGCGTGGGATGGTCATCTGCCTGTTGAATGGATCATGTCCAAGGATCGTCCAGAGTTTGTATAGTCAAACTAGCACAGCGTAAGCAGTCTGTCGAGTCTTTGTCCAATGTCTCAGCCTGAACTGAAACCCCTGGTGCGGATCGGCGAGATCAGCCGGCGGACCGGTGTCGGCCCCGACGCGATCCGGGCCTGGGAGCGGCGCTACGGACTGCTGGATCCGGTGCGCAGCCCCGGCGGATATCGCCTCTACTCGGCGGCCGACGAGATCGTGCTGCGCAAGATGCGCGAGCTGACCGGGCAGGGCGTCGCTGCGGCGGAGGCGGCAGAGCTGGCCCGCTCGGGTGGGGCAGCGCCCCCACCGACCGGCAGCGCCGCGCTCGACTCCGCCTCACTGGCGAGGCGCCTCCGCTTGGCGCTCGAGGCTTTCGATGAGCCGGCTGTCAACCGACTGCTCGACGAGTCGCTCGGCGGGCTCTCACTCGATCGCTTCACAGAGGGCGTCGTGCTGCGCGCGATGGCCGAAATCGGCGACCGCTGGGAGCAGGGTGAGGTCTCCGTTGCCCAGGAGCACTTCGCCTCGAACCTGATTCGCGGACGGCTGCTCGGCCTGGCGCGCGGCTGGGGGGCCGGCTCGGGACCGCTGGCGCTGCTCGCCTGCGTGCCGGGCGACCTGCACGACCTCGGGCTGATCTGCTTCGGCCTCTGCCTGGGCGAGCGCGGCTGGCGGATTGCCTACCTCGGCCCCGATACGCCGATCGAGACGCTTGAGGAGGCGGCGGGGACGCTTCGCCCCCGGTGGGTGGTGCTCGCCGCCTCCCAGCCTGGCCTGCTCGCCGAGGCGGTTGCCCGGCTGGGGCCGCTGGGCGAGGGCGTTGGGCTGGCGGTCGGCGGCGCGGGGGTCAGCTCCGGGGACTCGATCGAGGGCATCACCCTGCTCACTGGGGGGCCCGCCGAGGAAGCCGAAGCCTTCGCCGCCGGCGACGCATTGCGTTAGGGCCCTGCGGGGCTCAAGCGAGCGCCGTCGCGGGCCGATCCTGGTGAAATAGATGCCTGGGACGTTGCGCAGACCAGAAATCCGATCAATCCGCCGGGCGGCTTCGACGGCGGCCGCTCTGCTGGCCGCCGCCTCGCTCCTCGTCGCTTGCGGTGGTGGATCCACCGAGACGGCGACCGGACCGCCGGTATCGGGGAGCTACGTCGGAGTGACCAGCCAGGGTCTGCCGATCACCTTCGTGGTCAATCCCGGGTCGGTCAGTTCGGTCAGATTCGGCTGGCGGGCCCGGTGCGCCGACGGCGAGGTCCACACCAATTCGATCGCCCTCGACAGCGCGCGGATCCATTACGGGGTCTTCTCGCTCGGGGGCCTGCTCGAAACAGGGGGCATCGCGCACGTTGACGGGAGGATCAAGGGCTCGACCGCCTCCGGGACGCTCTCCCGCAAGAGGGGAACGGCCTTCGGGACGAACTGCCGCGCAACCGGGATCCGCTGGCACGCGCGGCTCGACCCGGCATCGGATGGTGACGCCGTCTGAGAAGGGCGGCGAGGCTGGCGATCGCGGCTGGCGCGGCTGGCGCCGCAGCGCTGCTCGGATGCGGAGCGAAGCGCTCGACCTGCTTGGGGTGGAGGTGGTTCGGGGGCATGTTCCCGTTGCCGGCGTAGCTGGCCTCCATCTCGAAGCGCTCGCCATCCGTCTCGCTCCCTGTCCTGATCAGCAGCAGCCGAAATCCGTCGGGCCCCTCGATCTCCTGCCCGGCCTGCGCCACGCAGTGACCCTATCCAGATCTCAGCGACGGTACTCGCGGAACATTCTCATCGCGTGCTCGCCCGCCGGGTGGGCGCGCAGCTCACGCACCACGGCGCCGGTTTCATCCGGCAGCTCGTCCGGTTGGGGAAGCGGCACTCCGTATTGCGGCGGCATCAGGACCGAGGAGGCGAGTGCGGAGAAGGTGAGGTCGGCGGCGCTGAAGCGCTCGCCACTGAGGAAGGGACGGCCGTCGTCGAGCAGCCCGGCTACCTCGTCGAAGCTCGATCGCACCACTCCCTCCGACCGGGCTGCCGTATGCGGTGTGACATCGAGGTAGCGGTCTATCCCCCGCCAGACCAGGGGGTAGAGCAGCGGCAGAACGCGCCGCTCCCAGGTGGGGACGCCGGTGGTGGCGTAGGAGATTGCAATCCCGCGGCGGCCGCGAAGCTCGTTGTACATCCAGCGCCGCCCCTCCGGGCCCAGCCGCCGATCGAAGTCGCGCTCGAGCCTGCGGATCTCGGCCCGCTCGGCGGCGTCGTCGGGATAGAGGCGGCGATCAGCCGGGCAAGCCGCGTCGGCCCAGGCGATGATGTCCGCCGAGTCGGCAAGCACCCGCTCGCCGCAGACCAGGACGGGAGCGGTCGTCCCGCCCCCGGCCCGGCGCACCGCGACCCGATGGATCAGCTGCAGGTGAGCGCGCTCGACGTAGGCGACCCCGGCGCGCTCCAGCGCCCAGCGAGCCTTCTCGCAGTAGTGGCTGATCGGGATCGTGATCAGCTCGCAGCTCTCTACGGCCGGGAGCATCTGAGGCGATCATCGCTGACAGTCCGTCCCGGTGGTGGGCCGGGTCGAATAACGTGGGGCCGGGATGGCGAAGGTGAAGCTCCACATCTCGGTCTCGCTCGACGGTTTCGTCGCCGGGCCGAACCAGAGCGAGGAGAACCCGCTGGGGGAGGGCGGAATGCGGCTGCTCAATCTCACCCTCGTCCCGATCCTGCTCGGCAGCGGCGCACGTCTCTTCGACGAGGGGGCTGGGGCCGGAGCCGCGCTGGAGATCGCCCGGGTCGTCGATGCACCCGGTGCCACCCATCTGCAGTACCGAAGGGGCCGTGCCTGACGCGATAGTCGTCGGAGCCGGTCTTGCAGGGCTCTGCGCTGCCCGTGACCTGGCAGCCGGGCGGACGGACGTGGTGCTGCTCGAGGCGCGCGACCGCCCGGGCGGACGGGTAGTCCAGACGACCCTCGCCGACGGCAGGCTGGTACAGCTCGGCGGCGAGCTCACCGGCCCCTATCAATCGTCCTACCGGGAGCTGGTCGCCGAGCTGGGGCTGACCCTGGAGCCCTCGTTCGTCGCCGACGCCGGGGAGGAGACCTACCTCCTGGCGGAGGGGCGAATCGTCGGCGACGGCCACCCCTGGATGAGCGACGAGGACCGGACCAGCTACGCGAACGCGGAGGCGGAGTTCGGCCGCCTCGCAAAGACGGTCGACCCCGACGATCCCTGGTCGCACCCGGATGCCGACCGCCTCGACCGGCTCTCGATCGGGGACTGGCTGCGCGAGGCCGGTGCAACCCGGAACGCCGTCCGGGCCCGCGATCTGTTCGCTCTGGCGCTGTCCTCGGAGTCGGTTGAGCGGACCTCGCTGCTCTCCGAGCTTCGGAAGGAGGCCTCAGCCGATGCCGGCGGCTTCTACTCGTATGAGACATGGGAAGCGGAGCGGGTCGCCGAGGGATCGGCCACAGTCGCCCTTCGGATGGCCGAGGAGCTCGGTCACCGGGTTCGGTACGCGACTCCGGTGAAGCGGATCCGGGTCAGTCAGTCGGGCTGCTCGGTGGGCACCGCTAGCGGGGAGACGTTCGAGGCGGAGGTCGTCGTCTCGGCGGTCCCCGCCGGGCCGCTGCGTGACATCCAGGTCGAGGGCGTCTCCGCCGAGCGCCTCGGCTCGCTGCACAGGCAGCGCCACGCCCTCGCCGCCAAGCCGGTCTTCGCCTATGAGTCGGCCTTCTGGGAGGAGGGAGGCCAGAACGGCGACCTCTATTCCGAGACCGGGTTGATCGGCGGCGCCTGGGCGCAGGCCGGCGGGGTGATCTCGACCCTGGTGCCGCCGGAGCGGCTGGCGCCGCTGATCGCCACGCCCGGCCACCTGGTCGCCGAGGAGCTGACCGCCGAGATGGTTGCTGCGTTCGGCGAGCCGGCGGGCCGTCCGCTCGCCTTCTTCCTGCGCCGGTGGGGCATCGACCCGTGGACGCAGGGCTACATCACCTCATGGCGGCCGGGCGACGTGATGGCCGTGGGGCCGTTGCACGGGACCCACGAGCCGCCCTTTTACGTCTGCGGCTCGGACCAGTGGGTGTGCGGTTACATGGAGGGTGCGGTGCGAACAGGGCGCGCCGCAGCCGAGGCGGCGCTGCGGGCCTGAAGCCCGATCGGCTGGGGATCGACCCTCGGCCGACCGCTCAGGTCGGCTCGAGCGCGACTGGCATCGTCCGGTACTGGTTGAGAAAAGTCGAGCTGACCCGCTCGGCCTCGCCGTCCAGTTCGATCTGCGCGAAGCGCCGCAGCGTCTCCTCGATCCAAAGCTTCAGCTCGAGCCGCGCCAGCCCCGCGCCGAGGCAGAAGTGGCGGCCGCCTCCGCCGAAGCCCTGGTGGGGGTTGGGGTCGCGACGAACGTCGAAACGATCGGGGTCCGAGAAAACGCGCTCGTCACGATTCCCTGAGACGTACCAGAGGGCAAGCTTGTCGCCGGCCCGCACCTGCTTGCCGGCCAGCTCGACGTCGGCGGTGGCGGTTCGGCGCATGTAGGCGAAGGCCGGGTTGCAGCGGACGAATTCCTCCACAACCTGCTCGAGCGGCACCGAACCGGAGCGGACCAGCTCCATCTGCTCGGGGTCCTCGATCAAGTTCTTCATTCCCGAGGTGAAGACGGCGCGGGTGGAATCGTTGCCGGCGACCATCAGGAGGAAGAAGAACATCAGCACCTCCTCGTGGGAGAGCCGCTCGGCGTCCACCTCGGCCTCGATGAACGCGGTGGTGAGGTCGTCGGTCGGATTCTCCTCGCGCTCCTCGATCATCGTGTTGACGTAGGGGATGAACTCTTCCAGCGCCTGCATCACATCCGCCAGGTCCGGGGAGAGGTTGGGATCCTGGAAGGCCGTGGTGCGGTTGGTCCAGTCGACCAGCTGCTCGGCGTCCTCGCGCGGGCAACCGAGCATGTCGCCGATCACCATCGCGGGCACGTGGATACCGACGTCGCCGACCAGGTCGACGTGCGCGTTGGGATGGCGCTCCAGGGCGCGGTCCCAGACACCCGTGATGATCTCCCGCATCCGCTCGGTGTGATCGAGCGCCCGCTTCGGCGTGAAGGCGCGCTGGACCAGGGCCTTGAGACGGTCGTGGCGCGGTGGATCCTGCGTGATCATCATGTTCGCGGCTAAGTCCATCGGATCCGGAGCTCCCGGCTCCGAGGCGAGCTTGTCGACGAGGATGATGCTCCGCGCCGAGGAGAAGGTCTCGTGATCGCGACCGACCGCCGCGATGTCATCGAAGCGGACGACCGACCAGAAGCCCCCTTCGTCGGGGAAGTCACCCAACTCGCTCCAGTGCAACGGCTCCTCCCGCCGCAGCCGGCGGAAGACCTCGTGGGGCGGGCCTATCCTCCAGAGGTCGAGATCGCTGACGTCGACCTCGGCAAGGTCCGTTGGCGGGGCGATCGCGCTCATCGAGGTGATCGAATCAGATCAACCGACTACGATCAACCCTGCAGCGCGGATTGCCGGGAAAAGCGTCTGCTTCAGCCGGGCGAGGAGCGCGCCGGGAGGATCTCGAGACAGGCCTCGGCCGCGCGGGCACCGGAGCGGGTCGCTCCCTCCATGTGGATGTGCCCGACGCCGGCGATATCGGTGCAGGCCCAGTGAATCGGCCCGATCGGGCGGCGAAGGTCCTCGCCGAAGCGGCTCAGGCCGCCGACGCCGAAGCTGGTCCCGTAGGCGCCCCGGGTCCATTCCTGCCCCGCCCACTCGGTCTCGATCAGGTCCACGGGCTGCCGGGCGCGGTCTCCGACGTAGGCGGCCATCCCCTCGAGCACCGCATCGCGCCGGGCGCTCGGCGCCATCCGGCCAAATTGCTCCGAGAACTCACCGGCGAGGAAGGTGCAGAGCACTCCCGCCGAGGCCGAGGGCGGCGAGTTGTCATACAGCTCCCGGACCAGCTGGTAGGGCGCGAAACCCTGGCCGGAAAGGCCCTCGTCGCGCCAGAAGGGCTGCTCGTAAACGGCGAGCATCTTGGTCACGCTTCCCTGGGAGAGCCCCTGCTCGAGGCGCTGGCGCCAGGCGGGGAGCGCCGGCTGGAAGCGGATCGCGCTCGCCAGGTTGGGCGGCACGGCGACGATCGCCGCGCCGGCCCGCACCTGCAGCGGGCCGGCGTCGATCTCCACCCCGCCGTCGGTCCAGCGGACCTCGCTGGCCGGCGCCTCCAGCACCACTCGCTCGCCGAGCCGCTCGGCCAGCCGGATCGCGATCAGCTGCGACCCTCCGACCACCCGGTAGGCGAGGCACTGTTCCGGCTCGAACAGCTCGAAGGTGCCGCCGGCGCCGGCGATCATCCATAGGCCCTGGAGGAGGGAGAAGGTGTGAGCCGGCTTGGCCAGGAAGCCACCGGCGAGCCAGGAGCGCAGCAGATCGCGGGCCATCTCGTCCCGGACCTCCCGCTGCAGCCAGGCCTCAAAGGTGATCGAGTCGAGCTCGGCCGCGTCGAGATGCGCCCAGGGCGCCTCCGGGTCGAGCTGCTTGGCGAGCGCGTCGAGCTTCGAATCGGCCTCCTCGAAGGCGCGCTCGGAGGCCGAACCGAGGGGCGCGTCATGGCCCCGGTAGCGACGCGCCTTCCCGGCCGGGTCGATATAGACGTGCTCGCCCTCACGGAAGCTTGGGAACAGCCCTATGTCGAGCTCGGTGAGCAGCGCCTGGAGTGCCGACTGGTAGGGGGCAACCCACTGGCCGCCGAGCTCGTTAGCCTCGCCGCCGATCTCGGTGTTCCAGACCCGCCCGCCGACCCGGTCGCGGGCCTCGAGGACGAGGACGTCGACGCCCTCGCGGCTGAGCGCGGACGCGGCGGTGAGGCCGGCGATGCCGGCCCCGACCACCGCAACCTCGGTTTCGACGATGCGATCAGGCAATCGTCCTCCTCCAGCCAGCCGATCGGAACCCCGCGGTCAGTCTATGCGGGATCCCGCTCGGCCGGGGGAGGCTCAGGCGCCTGCCTGGAATGCGAGGCCGTCGACGGTGCAAGCCCCGTGGTGCCGTTGGCCACGGTCGCCACGCTGAACGTGGAAGTGCTGCGCTTGGTGGCCAAAACCAGGTTCGCGATCGTCCGGAAGTAGCTGCCCGGGGCCGACGGGGGAGGCCCCCCGAAGGCGAATACCAGCGACGTGCCGCCGCCGGTGGCGCGGTAGGCGGCCCGCAGGGTGAGGCCGCTGACGGTACCGACCGAACACAATCGCGATCCGGCCTCGGCGTGCGCGGAGAAGTGGAGGCGAACAGAGCGATCATCGAGACGAGGTTTGAGAATGTCAGACGGGACCGCAGGGACTTCAGCTCTGGGACTCCTCGGTTGAAGGGTTGTCGGCGCCTGTCAGGGCCCTGCGCGGAACTTGAGCCCTGGCAGGCGAGAGGCTTTTTCCGACTCGCCCGGGCGCAATGATTGGCCTGATGAGACGCGGCGGCAAACCTGGTTCCGCAACTGCGGCCCCGAGAGCGGGTTTCGGGATCAGATGATCCTGTCCCCCAGCAGGAGCTGGATGGCGGTGGCCGGCCTGGCGGCAGCGGCGGTTCTCGCCGCGACCTTCGCCGACGGGGCCTCCGCCCGTCGCGGCTGTGGCGATGTCGAGCAGGTGACGGCGACCAAGCAGGTCAACCCGGGCGGGGCGGCGCCGCTCGCGGTCGGCGACTCGGTGATGCTCCTCGCTCTTCACAACCTCGCGGCGGTCGGCTACGACACCAACGGGCAGGGCTGCCGGTCTTTCGCCGAGGGCCTGCGGGTGGTACGAAGCAAGCGTCGCGCCGCGAAGCTGCCCCGTCTCGTCGTCCTGGCCCTGGGAACCGACGGGCGGGTGAGCATGGCCCAGATCAAGAAGGCGCTGCGGATCGCCGGCCCCGAGCGGGTGCTCGGCCTGGTCACGCCGAACGAGCTGGGCGGGGGAGCCGGCTTCGACGCCAGCGTGATGCGGAGGGCCGCGGGCCAGCATCGGACCAGGATCGTCCTCTTCGACTGGGTCCGCTACAGCAGCCGCCACAGCAGCTGGTTCCAGCCCGATCACGCCCACCTCTCCTACAAGGGCGCCGCCGCCTTCGCCCGCCTGCTGGCGATGGGCGCGCGGTTCTCGCGGCCGGGCCAGGTCCCTCACGGGGCCCGCTTCCCCCGCGGGGGGCATCCTAGCTCCGGGCCGGGGGGGCATTCGAGCTCCCGGTGCGAGGGGATGCGGGTGACGATCGAGGGGGGTCCCCATGCCGACCGTCTCACCGGCACCAGGCACCGCGACGTGATCAATGGCGGGGCCGGCGATGACGAGATCCACGGCCGGGGCGGCAACGACGTGATCTGCGCTGGACGTGGCAAGGATTTCGTCTTCGGCGGGCCCGGGGGCGACCGGATCGACGGGGGCGACAACCGCGACTCTCTGCACGGCAACGAGGGCAAGGACAGGCTGCGCGGCCAGCGCGGCGCCGACTACCTCTCGGGCGCCCAGGACGGCGATCTGATCATCGGCGGGCCCGACGGCGGCACCCCGGCGGGCGCCGACGTCGCCGCCTTCGGCGGACCCCTCGGGTCGGTCAAGGTCGATCTCGGCCACGGCATCGCCCACGGGCAGGGGCTGGACCGGCTGGTCGGGATCGAGGGCGTCATGGGCTCGACCCTGCCCGACACGATCATCGGCGACAACCACCCGAACCTGCTCTCGGGCTCCGCCGCCCCGGACGTGATCCGGGGCGGGGGCGGCGATGACCTGATCAACGGCGGCCCGGGCCAGGACGTCGTCCACGGCGACGGGGGGGACGACAGGATCCTCGGCTACAGCGGCCTCGACACCCTCTACGGTGACGCCGGCAAGGATCGGATCGAAGGCTACGGCGGCGCCGACCTGATCTACGGGGGAACCGGGAACGACCTGCTGATCGGCGACGAGGGCAACGACAGGATCTACGGCAAGCGTGGCGATGACCGCCTCTACGGCGACATCCACCCCTGCGCCGGCGCCTCCTGCGAGATCGGCGGAGACGACCTCCTAGACGGCGGCTCCGGCGCGGAGTCAGGCGCCGGGGATTTCGGCGACGGTGGCCCGCAGATCCTCGCCGATCACTGCATAAACCTCGAGGTCTTCACCGGTTGTGAGCTCTGATTCTCCGGGATCGGGGTTCGCTAGGATGCCGCACCGCTTTGCCAGATGAAAGCCAGGGAGAAAGGAAACCCACCCAGAATGAGGACCAGGATCTCGATCGCAACCAGCCTCGCCGCGGCGCTGATCAGCGCCGCGGCGCTGATCGCCCCCTCCGCCGGGGCGCAGCCCTCCGCCGGCGCCTCGAAGAGCTGCAACATCTCCGGGCACCAGCGCGACTACGGCAAGAACATGTACCTCGACGCGCTCTCCACCCACGCCGCCTCCTGTCGCACCGGGCGCAAGGTGGTCAAGGGCTACACCAAGTGCCGCTATAAGCACGGCGGGCTGAACGGGCGCTGCCCCAGCAAGGTCAAGCGCTATAGGTGCGGCGAGGGCAAGCGCACGATCGCCCCGCACATCCAATACAGCGTCAACGTCTCCTGCAGGCGCGGCTCGCACAAGGTCAAGTTCACCTATACGCAGCAGATCTGAGACCGCGCAACTGCGCCTGAGCGGAGACTCGATGGCATTCCCGGACCCGATCGGAGAGACTCCCTGCGCCTGGTGAGCCCCAGAAAGACGATCGCGTTAGCAGCCGGCGCGGTGAGCGTCGGAGTCGTCTTGGCCGTCGTCGCCGGGGCAAGCGACGGCGCCGGGCCGGCAAGGGTGTCGGCCGCCGCGAAGGTCAGCTTCTCGGCCCCGAGCCTCTACCCGGGCTTCCAGACCGGCCGCCACTATTACGTCGCCAAGTGCAAGCACGGCAGGATCAAGGTCTCAATGCGGGCGGCGCGCCCGATCCGGATCTCGGCCGGGGGCTCGCGGCCGCGCTCGGGCCGTAGCCACGCGAAGCTCACGGTCAAACCCGGCCAGAACTTCAGCGTCCGCGTCACCCGGCACCACCGGACCCGCTCCTACGAGGTTCGCTGCCTGCCGAGCCGCTTCCCCAAGTGGCATTTCCAGCGGCTCCGCGTGAAGCAGCCGAAGCCGGGGCTGATCGCGCTGGGCTCACGAGCGGCCAAGGGGATCCCGCCGTGGGTGGCGATCTTCGACAGCTCCGGGACGCCCCGCTGGTGGTACCAGTCGGACACCCGCCCGATCAACGTGCAGGTGCTGCGTGGCGGGACGGTGGCCTGGTCGCGGGCCTTCGGCGACGGATACGGCCGCGACCCCCGGCAGGCTCAGGAGATCCACGCGCTCTCAGGCAAGCTGCTGCAGGTGCTGCGGCCGAGCCGGGGCAGGATCTCCGATCCCCACGAGCTGACCCAGGAGAAGGACCGGGATTTCCTGGTCGAGAGCTACGTGCCCCACGGGCCGGTCGATCTCAGCCCCTACGGGGGCCCGAAGCGGGCGGCGATCGTCTACCCGGAGGTCCAGGAGCTCTCACGCAAGGGCCGGCTGTTGCGGCGCTGGAGCCTGCTGAACAAGATCACCCTCGCAGACACCGCGTCGAACTGGTGGCCGATCATCCTCGGCAACCCGCGGCGCCGGCGGGGCGGCCTTCCGACCTACGACGTGATCCACGTCAACGCGATCGATCCGTGGGGCCATGAGCTGGTGGTCTCGACCCGCCACACCAACGCGATCTTCGGCTTCTCGCGCAAGACCGGGAAGATCCTCTGGAAGCTCGGCGGGTCACCCGAGCCCAAGTCGCTGACGATGAGCGGTGGCCCCTACTCAGCCGACAAGCTGTTCGGCGGGGAGCACGACGTCAGGGTCTACGGGAACCACGCCCTCAGCATCTTCGACAACGGCACGCGGCGCTCCAGGCCCCCGCGCGGGGTGGTCTACCGGTTGGACCTGAAGGACCGGAAGGCGAGGTACGTCGGTGAGCTGGTCGATCGGCGGGCCCGAAGGGGCAACTGCTGCGGCTCGGTGCGGGCGATCCCCGGCGGATGGCTGGTCGGGTTCGGCGACACCACCCTGGTCTCAGCCTTCAACACGCACCGGCAGGTCGCCTGGAGGTTGTGGTGGGGCAATTCCTACCGGGCCGTTCCTGTGCCGAGGGGCCGTGTGACGAACCACCGGCTCGACCGCGGGCTCGAGCAGATGGAGCCGCGCTAGCCGGACCCCTCAGGGGAGCCGTTTGAGCAGCGCCCGCCCCAGCAGCCGGTATCCGGTGACCGAGGGGTGGACCTTGTCGGCGTTGTCGCCGGCGGCGAAGCGGCCCGGGTTGCCGTGGTCGCTGAGGGTGTGGAAGAAGGGGATGATCTGCACATTCTTCAGGCGCCCGATTGCCCGGATCGCGCGGTTCAGAAGCCGCACCTTGGCCGCCTGGGCCCGGGTCGTCTTCTCGATCGGGAGCACGTCGGCGAGCAGGACCCGGCGGACGCCGGCCCTGCGGGCGCTGCCGACCATGGCGCGGAGGTTCGAGGCGGCGACGTCGACCTGCCCGACCGGGCTGTGCGGCAGCTCCCCCTTGTAGGCCTGAAGCAGGTCGTTGGTGCCGCCCTGGATCAGCAGCACGTCGGCATTGCGGGCGCAGCCGTCCAGCCGCAGGGCGATCTCGTCGGTGCGCTCGCCCGGCACCCCGCAGTTGTGGAACCGGAGCCGCGGCTCGAGCTGTTTGGCCCAGAACTGGTACTGGCTGCGCGGCGTCGTGTGCCGGTGCCAGTTCTGCCTCAGCCAGACGCGCCACTTCGGATCGGGGTCCCAGCGCGGCCAGCCAGCGGTGATCGAGTCTCCAAGGGTGGCCACCAGCGGCCCGCGCTGTGCGGCGGGGCGCTCCACGGTGCGCGTGGCGCCGCCATCCCCGAGGGCGATCGCGACCACGGAACCCGCCACGACAGCGATCGCACCGAGGCAGATCAGGAATCTCTTCATCACTCCCTCACCGGGCGCGGAAGGATACAGGCAGGCCCGCGGGCGCCGGCGGCGCCGCTCGGGCAGCCGAGCGTGTAGCCTGGCAGCATCGTTTGCCGGCTTGGCGCGGCGAGCGCGCTCCAGGGAGCGCCGGCGGGACCCGACAGGAGGAAGCATGCGGACAGGCAAGTGGATGGGTGTGCGACTGGCGATCGCGGCTGCGACGATCGGGCTGGGCGCCGCGGTGGCGGCCCCGGCTGCGAGTGCGGGGCCCCTGGTCAGGTTCGACCGAATCCATGGCGTCGACTCTCACGGCACCCCGGCCAAGTACGACAAGGTCGGAATCCTCAAGACCGGGCCCCGCAGGGCCCGGAACATCCTCGTGCTCAACCCCGGTACCTCCGCCAGCGCCGCCTACTTCGAGCCGCTGGCGAAGACGATCGTCTCGAAGGCGCGGGGCTGGCAGGTCTGGTCGGTGGAGCGCCGCGAGAACCTGCTCGAGGACCAGTCGGTCTTCAATCGCGCCAAGGCCGGCAAGGCGACGCCGAAGCAGGTCTTCGATTACTACCTCGGCTGGCTGACCGATCCGAGCATCACCAAGCACTTCCAGATGATCCCCGACGCCGAAGTAGCCTACGCGAAGAATTGGGGGATGAAGGTCGAGATCGGCGACTTGCACCGCGTGGTGCGGGCGGCGCAGCGCCGCGGGCGCCGTGTGGTTGTCGGCGGGCACTCGCTTGGCGGCTCGATCACCACCGCATACGCGACCTGGGACTTCAACGGAAAGCCGGGGGCGAAGGGGCTCTCTGGCCTGGTCTACATCGACGGGGGCAGCGGGCCGACTCCGGTGACCCCGGAGCAGGCGACCCAGTCGCTGAGTGACCTGATGGCCCCGGCTGCCTCGCCGTGGCTGGTGTTCGGAGGGATCCCGTCGCCGTTCACGGGCCTGTTCAACACCGCCGGGGCGCTTGCGGAGATCGTCGCCCCCAACGAGCCATCCCTCGCGTACAGCTTCCCGCTGCTGCCGGCGAACCTGAAGCCTCCGGTGCCGCCGACCAACGAGGGTCAGTACGGCTACGCGCTCGACACCGAGACCTCGCCTCCCGGGCTCGCCGCGGCCCAGGCCCACCTCGGCCACCTCGCGGCAAGCGGCAGCCCCCGCGGCTGGGTGCGGGCGGGCGAGCTGACCCCGATCCGCCGCTACGCCAAGGCGTTCGGCGGCTGGGGCCTCAAGGGCCTCGACGGAACCGCCTGGTATCACCCGTTGCGGCTGACGATCGATGCTGGCGCGGTTGCCGCCGGCAATCCGAACCCGGCCCAGAAGATCCTCAAGGTGCGGGCGATCCACGGCGACGACCTCTCGCGGAAGCTGCGGATCTACGCCTTCGGGGCGGCGCTCGGCGGGCAGCGGGTGCTCGACGCGGCCTCGACCCTGGCCGAGCAGTCAGGCATCCCGAAGTGCAACCTGACCCTGATCAACCGCCAGGCGACCTACGCGCACAACGATCCCAACACGGCGGCGCCGAAGAACGCCTTCGTCAACCATCTGATCCCCTTCCTGCGGGGGATTTCGCGCCGCTAGCCCACCCGGGAGGTGGGACCTTTCGACCGCGTATTGCGCGGGTGAAAGGTCCCACGTCCGGGACGGGTGCCTAGTGCTGGGCCCGGATCGACTTGCTCGAGTCCGGCTGGCAGCCGGGAACCTTGCCGGCGCGGGCATAGAACTTGCCGGGCATGAAGCCGGTGTTGCCGGTGGACCACATGTAGCGGTTGCCGTTGGCCTGGGCGATGTCGGAGCCGATCTTCGTGTCGACGCTCGGCTTCTGATGGCGCCCCCGCTGCTTGTAGAGCCTGACGACGCGGTTGTTCGCGCAGCGGCCCGGCTTCGGGCTGTAGACGTACCCGAAGAACCCGCCGGACTCGGGGATGATCGTCACCTTGGTCTTCGCGGGGCTGCGGGCGCCTGCCGAGACGACCGACCCCGCGGCAACGCCGCAGAGGACCAGGATCGCCACCCCTGCCACAAGCTTGCGACTCATTCTCTTCTCCTTTTCCCCTGACGCCTTTTTGGCTCGTCAGATGCGCCGAACCTACCACGTCGGTCCCGCGCCTCCTACGTGTGTCCGGCAGCTACGGCGTCCGGCGCCGGGCCTCGCTGAAGAACTCGAGGATCGCGCCGTGGGTCGCCTCCGGGGCCTCCATCTGGGGGACGTGCCCGCAGTCGAGCTCCAGGTGGCGCGCCGCAGGCAGGGCGCGCTCGACGTGCTTGCGAAACCCGATCGGGACGAGCTGGTCGTGGCGGCCCCAGACAAACAGGCAGTCCGGCTGCATGCCCGCCAGGCGGGACCACAGCCCGCCCTCGCCGTAGGGCTCGTCGAGGTAGATGTTGCGCGCCGACTCGTAGAAGGCGACCCGGCCCCGGGGGGTGAGGAAGGAGCGGAGGAACTCGTCCACCCCGGCCGCCGACCACCCGTCGTTGCCGCCCGGGACCAGGTTGCGGACGATCGGCTCGGTGATCACTCGCGGGGCCGGCTGGATCAGGCCCAGCTTGGGGAGCGGCGCGGAGAGCAGCCAGCGCCAGCGCCGGTCGCGCAGCCAGGCCAGCGCCGGGCTCAGCAGGGCGATCCGCCCAATGCGCTCGGGCTCCCGAAGGCCCATCTCGATCGAGACCCGCCCGCCCATGCTGTTGCCGATCAGATGGGCCCGTTCGATCTCCAGCCGGTCGAGCAGCGCGGTGACGGCGCCGGCGAAGTAGGGGGCGTCGTAGGGGGCGGAGATCGGCTTGTCGGACTCACCGAAGCCCGGGAGGTCGATCGCGATCACCCGGTGGTGATCGGCGAGCGCCGCGACGGTTGGCAGGAACGAGGCCTTGGTGGCACCGAGACCGTGGACGCAGACGACCGGGTCCCCCTCGCCCGCCGAGAGGGTCGAGATCGTCCCGACCCGCGTCTGCACCGAGTCGAAGCGCAGGCGACGCTCGTCGGTGATCCCACTGGTCGCCGCGAGGAACCCGACTCCGAGATGAAGGTTCTGGCGGATGCGCATCCTGCCGGCCCGAAACGCAGTCATCCCGCCGCGCACGTCGCGGGCGACCTGCTCCCAGGCCTCGGCTCCGGCGCTGAGCAGCGCGTCGGGTTGCGAGCCTCCCGCCGGCTCGATCCTGATCTCCTCCGCCTCGATCAGGGCATCCCACTCGCCCCCGCCGTCGACGATCAGGCGGATCCGCGCCGATCCGCCCGGAAGATCGATCACCTCCGCGTCGAAGCGCTCGATCAGCGCCTCGAGCCCGGCTGGAGGCCGATCCCGCCGCCGGTCCCCGGTTGCCGATTCCAAGGTGCCTGCCTGAACTCGTCGCTGGGCGAGCCTGACGGCGCCCTAGCTGCCTAGCGCCTCGTCGAGCTGCCTGCGAACCGCGTCGCAGACTGCTTCGGCGTCGGGGTTGTAGCGCTCCGAGGAGAGCACTCCGAGGAGGACCTCGGCGTCGCTCCTGCTCAGCGTCAGGGTGATCGTCTGCTCGCTCATCCGCTTCTTGGCCTCCTGGTCAGCTTCGATGCTGGGTCGTCGGGGCGTTCCCCAAGTTTGACGCATGGGCACGACCGAAGAGGCGCTCCGACCGGCCGCGGACGCAAGCCATCCCCGGAGCGTGATTGGCTATTGCATCGATGACGCGATCTCGAAGAGGGGGGGAGCGGCGGTGAGGATCGGGCTGGTGCTGGGGGCCGGTGGGGTGAAGGGCGGCGCTTGGCTGACCGGTGGCCTCGACGCACTGGCGGAGCAGACCGGCTGGGACCCGGCGAGCGCGGACTGCATCGTCGGCACCTCGGCGGGATCGATGATCGGGGCCCTGCTGGCTTCCGGCGTGCCGCCCTGGTTCATGGTCGCCCACTCCCGCGGTGAGAGCTTCGAGGGCGTCACCGACGCCGAGGGGCGCGCGGCGGCCGACGCCGACCGTAGCGGCGGCGCCGTCTTCCGGATCCACCGCGGCTTCCCGGGGATCGGCCCCGGTTCGTGGCCGCTGCTGCTCCGCACGATCGCGCGCCCCAACCGGCACACGCCGGCGGCGGCGCTCAGCGCCTGGCTGCCACGGGGGATCATCTCGACCGAGGCGCTGCGCCAGCAGGTGCACCGGGTCATGCCCAGCGGCTGGAGTCCTCACCCCGACCTGCGGATAATCGCCTGTGACTACGCGACCGGCAGGCGGGTCGCCTTCGGGGCGGCCGGCGCGCCGCCGGCTGAGCTGGCCGACGCCGTCGCCGCGTCGTGCGCCATTCCCGGCTTTTACCGGCCCGTGCAGATCGACGGCCGCAGCTACGTCGACGGCGGCGTCTACTCGGCCTCGAACGCCGACGTCCTGCGTGAAGCCGCCCTCGACCTCGTCATCTGTCTCAACCCCACCTCGTCGCTTCATCCGATCCGGGCGCTGGACCCGGGCGCTGCGGCGAGGCTGATCCTGAATCGCGCCTCCGGACGGCGACTCGGCTACGAGGCCAAGAAGCTGCGGGCCGCCGGCACCGAGGTCGTCCTGGTGCAGCCGTTGGGCGAGGACCTCGAGGCGATGGGACTCAACCTGATGAGCACCAAGGATCGAGACCGGGTGATCGAGATCGCCCGCCGCACCGTCGCATCACAGCTGGAGCGCCCCGAGAACCGCCAGCTGCTGGCCGAGCTTCCCTCCGGGAGCCGCCCCGAGCGGGTGCGACGCCCGCCCGGGCCTCCCTCGGATTGGCCGACGCTCGACCTTTTGCGCTCCGACCCGACGCCCGCGGGTCAGTAGGTCGCGAACCCCTTCAGGGAGATCTCGCCGTTCTGGCCGTCGAGGGTGTTTTGGTCGTGGGCCTTGAGGCCTGAGCCGCGGATCCCCCGGTAGGCGCCGGTTCCCGAGGCGAAGCACGCGGTGCCGTCGAAGGTGATCTCACCGCCCTCGATCTTGTAGTCCATCCAGAAGCGCCCGTCCGCCGATCCGGCAGCGGACTTGATCCGGAACGGACCGCTGGCCTTCGGGCCGGCGAGCGTGGCCACCAGGTCGATCGTGCCAGTGCCGAACGGATCGCCCGAGATCGTGCCCTGGTCCTCGAGCACCCCTGGGGAGGGGACATCGACGGTGCGGGTCTTTCCGGTGAGCTTGACGCGGTGGCGCTTGGGGTGCGGCGAGAAGAGGCTGGCCGGCTCTCGCTGGTAGGTGTCGAGCAGGTCGTCCTGCACGATCCGGGCGCTGCCATGGGCCTTCAGGGTGAGGCCGTGCCGGAGGCGGCGGGACTGGAAGCGCCACCCGTTGGGCAGATCGAGGCGCTTGCCGAGAGACTTCAGCTGCCCGATCTTCAGGTTGGGGTCGCGGATCTGGGAGTAGCTCTGCATCAGGTAGCGGGTGCCGCAGGGGGCAACCAGCTCGTAGACGCGTCGCCCGCGCTTCCAGGTCCAGGTGTTGTCGCGGTCGATCACCCGCTCCTTGTAGGGCGTCTGCACCAGGTCGGCGAAGTTGGAGACCGGGATCGTCGCGACCTTCTGCAAGCGGAGCCCGTGAAAAGAGCGCACCGGGCCGGGGACCGCTGCCGCCGAGTCCATCAGGAAGTGGCGGGGTCCGTTGAGGACGACCAGGAAGTCGCCCAGCTCGCTCGCCAGGTCGGTGGCGTTAAACGTCTTCCACTTGTCCTCGGGACAGCGGTTCAGCTTGATCGTGTTCCAGACCGTGACGACGACGTCGGGCGGCGTCCCCTTGACCTCGATGATCTCGCAGTAGCGGGCGTTGTGGAGGTGTGTCGCTTCGCGGGTCGGCGCAGCCCCCGCCCAGGCGGTGGAGCCGAGGATCGCGATGGCCGCCAGCAGCGTAAGCGCTACCGCCGACCTCTTCAACCTGCCCGGGAGCAGTCTCACCAGGCAAACCTACACCGTGTGTCACACGGTGTCAACCCAGCGGCTCCGCCCCCGGGGCGGAGCCGATCGCGGCGACGATCGAGAGGAACTTGGCGTAGTCAGGGGTCAGGGGAGGCGAGCGCCAGGTCTTCTGGGCGAGAACCGCGAGGCGCGGCAGCAGCGCGCCGGTCAGCTCGGCGTCGCTGAGGTCGGTGTCCTCCCAGGCGTTGATCTTTGCCCCGAGATTGTCTCGCTCCGAAGATGGGACGACGCTTCGCGGGAAGATCTCCTCGCCGGCGATCGTCGGGCCGGCGAACCGGTTGACCGCCCACCCCTCGTAGGCGGCGCGCATATCCGGCTTGCCCTCGATCGGCCCGACGTCTCCGGTGAAGTAGGTCGGGAACCAGCCGGCGTTGACGATCCGGTGCCCCGCGGCGAGCAGCTCGCCGGGCGTCGGTGGGGTGAGGTCGGAGAGGGGCGATGCCGGCGTCCACCACTCGACCACGACGTCCGGGTTGACCTCGACCGCCTGGCCGTCGCCGAGCTCGTCGCTCCAGGCGCGAAGCGTCGCCCCGCGTGCGCGGACGAAGCGGTCGATCGAGTTGACGAACCCGAGCAGGGCGTCCTTCGCAGTCGCGGCGGCGCCGTATCTCTGCTTTGCGTAGGCGGTGAGCTGCGGATAGCCGGAAAGCTCGGCGTCGCCGATGAACTCATCGGCGCCGAGGTGCCACCAGCGATCGTCAAAAAGGGGCAGGTATTCGCCGATTACGCGCCGCGCAAAGCTCAAAGCGGCCGGGTTGGTGATGTCGAGCCTGGTCGGCACGGTGCCGGCCGGTTCGCCCGGCTTGCGCAGTGCGAGATCCGGGTGCTTTGCCAGCAACGCCCCCATGTGCCCCGGCATGTCGATCTCCGGAACGACCGTGACGTGGCGCCGCCGCGCGAAGTTGAGCAGCGAGCGAATCTCCGACTTGCTGAGCGCCCCGGGTGAGGCGAGCTCGGGGTGGCGATCGCTCTCGATCCCCCAGCGCTGATCGTCGGTCAGATGGAGGTGCAGGAGGTTGAGCTTCAGGTAGGAGAGCTGGCGGATCTCGCGCCGGATCCAGGCATACCTGTAGAGCCGCCTCCCGAGGTCGATCATCAGCCCGCGCTCCGGATACCGCGGGCGGTCGGCGGCGGTGCCGCGGGGGATCGGCTTTCCGCCCCGGAGCAGCTGGACCAGCGTCTGCCCGCCGTAGAAGGCGCCGGCCGGTTGGGCGGCGTCGATCTCGAACCAGCGGCCGATCCGCAACCGGTAGCCCTCGCGGCCGAGGCGCCCGCCACGGCGGCCGATCCCGAGCACGATGTCGCCGCGGCGAGGAGGTACGGCGCGCGTCACCGGAACGCGGCGGCCGCCGAGGCGGGCCAGATCGCCGGCCAGGGTCCTCGCCTCTCGCACGCCGCCTCCTATCGCGACGACGCGGGCATCACGGCGCAGGACGAAGTGGCCCCTGCCCGGGTCCCAGGAGCGCAGGGCGGGAATCGTCGCCGGGCGGGCGTCTGGAGTCGCGCTCGCCGCGGCGGGCGAGGCGGCCGCGGCGCTGAGCAGGGCAACGGCGACGGCGAGGCGGGCCGGGGTCATCGTCTGATCCTAGGGCGCGCCACTAGGGCTGCACGAAGCTTCCGATCACCGTCTTCTGCAGCAGCTGCCCAGAGCCGCCACCGCCGAACGAGCCAGGGTCGACGAGCACCTTCCCGACCCGGTCGCGGACCTGGGAGACGATATCCAGGGGGATCTCGTTGATCCGGTCGACCCCCCGCAACTGCCCGACGATGTCGCGGCGGATGCGACGGAGGATGGTCGGCTCGTCGACCCGGCCGGGCAGCTTCCCCTGTGTCCACAACAGCCGTCGCCCGGCGGGATCCCAGGCGAACTCGGGGATGATCCAGCCGTTCACCCCGGAATGGGTGAGACGGCGGACCGGCCCCCGCTGATCGAAGCGGGTGTGGTCCGAGGTCCAGTCGAGGTCGATCCGGTAGAGGTCGTCGGCCTGTTCGAACACCGGCTTCAGGAAGCCCTCGGTGAACACCTGGAGGATAAGTGCGTAGTCGTACCTGGCAGGAAGGTCGAGCAGGGTCGCGAGCCGGGTCCAGTTGTTGAAGGCCCCGGCGTGATCCCGGGTCGACATGAAGATGATCCCCTCCATGTCGGGGGTGAAGATCGCCTGCTCGTCCCAGGCCGGGTTCCGCGTCAGGCGCTGGGGATGGCAGGCGCCGTGGGCGGGATCTGGCAACCGGCAGAAGAACAGCTCGTTGTTGAGCGAGGTGTCGACCGACTCGGTGTAGAGGAAGCCCGAGCCGTCCGGCGCCCACCACTGCGTCTCGTACCAGTGGCCGTTCGGCGGGCGGACCCGGTGCACGCCGACCAGCCTCGGCCCCTTCGGGCCGCGCGGATCGAAGCGGCCGACCCGGATGTCCGATTTCCCGTTGCCGCCCTCGTCAGGGTTCCAGTTGAGCGCCGTCCAGACGATGTAATGCCCGTCCGGCGACCAGTAGGCGTGGAAGTTGTCGTGGAACTCGCCGCTCGGCGTGACGTCGGTGCGGTGGCTGCCGTCGCGCTTCATCACCCAGACGTCCGAGCCCAGTCCGCCGAACCCGGGCGAACCGGCCCGGACCGCGTGGCCGTGGAAGGAGTGGAAGAGGATCCAGCCCCCGTGGGGCTGGACCACCGGCACCTGGTTGGGGCCGCTGAGCCCGCAGGTCAGGCAGCGGCGCCCGGCTCCGCTCAGCGTGGAGCGGAAGATCTGGCGATCGCCGTCGCTGGCGGGGGCCTGGTAGACGACGTGGCGTGAGTCGAGCCAGTCCGGAGCCTGGCCGAGCGTGTAGGGGTTCGCTCTGACGACGAATTGTTCGCCGGGCCCGGATCCCTCTGCGAGGGCTTGCGCGAGGCCCGCGATTGCGATGAGGCTGAGGGCGAGCACGCCCAGCTTCGTCCGGATGCTCGGAGGCCGTCCCCGCCGGCTCGGCCTGCCTCTCCTCGCCATCGACTCACCCTCCGCCAGGCTCGTTTGCCCCAAGAGCATCGCATCTCCGGCACCGCAGAGTGTTTATCGTGTGGGGCTATGGCGGGGAGACGGATCACGATCCTTCTTGCGGCAGGGGCTCTGCTCGCCTGCTCCGTGCCAACCGCTGCGGCGCGACCTGGGCACCCGAACTCCGGTGGCAAGCAGCAGAGGGCACCCTTCGCGGTGGGGCGAAGGGACTACACCTTCGTCGACGCAGGCCGGCCGACCGCGCCCAACGGCACCTATCCCGGCGCCCCGACCCGCACCCTGAAGACGATGCTGCTCTATCCGGCGAAGGGCGATCCCGCCGGGCCGATCAGCACCGGCGCGAAGCCGATCCGCCGGCGCCGCGGGCGCCGCTTCCCGCTGATCGTCTTCTCCCATGGCTACCTGGCGACCGGGCCGGCCTACGCCCGGGTGCTGGCCCCGTTCGTCAGCCGGGGATACGTCGTCGCTGCGCCCACCTTCCCGCTCTCCAGCGCCGACGCACCGGGCGGTCCGAAGGGCGGCGACTACCTGAACCAGCCGGCGGACGTCAGCTTCGTGCTGACCAAGGTGCTGCACCTCGCCCGGGTCCGGCCTGGACTGAGGCGGGTCGTCGACAGGCACGAGATCGGCGTCGCCGGCCATTCGCTCGGCGGGATCACGACCCTCGGAGTCGCCGACAACAGCTGCTGCCTCGATCCCCGGATCGACGCGGCGAGCGAGTGGTCGGGCGCCCTGCTCCCCTTCCCCGGCGGCAGCTTTTTCCCGCAGCGAACGCCCCCCTTCCTGTTCGTGCACGGGGAGGACGACGGGACACTGCCATACAGCGGAAGCGCGGCGGCCTACGCCGGGTCGGCTCCGCCGAAGGCGTTCCTGACCCTGGTGGGTGCTCCACACGTCTTCTTCTACGGGCAATGGCTCGAGCCGTTCGTCGACACCACGACGGATTTCTTCGACGGCTTCCTCAAGGGCAAGCGGCGGGCCCTGCACAGGATGGCGACCGACGGCAACGTCCCGGGCGCCGCCTCGCTGCAGCAGGACCTCGGTCCCTAGATCCGGCGACACCCCGCCGCCGCCCTTGCTAATAGTGCCGGGGATGGCCTCCCGCGACCTTGCCGATCCCCACGCCGTACGGTCCGCGACCGACTCCGACGACCTCGCGGAGACTGCGATCAGAACGATTCGCGGGCTCTGCATCGACGCTGTGGAGGCGGCCGGCTCGGGCCACCCCGGCCTGCCGCTGGCGATGGCGCCCGCCGCCTACCTGCTCTACGCCCGGATCATGGCCCACGACCCCACCGACCCCGGCTGGCCCGACCGGGATCGCTTCGTGCTCTCTGCCGGGCACGGCTCGGCGCTGCTCTACTCCGTCCTCCACTTGGCCGGATACGACCTGTCGTTGGAGGAGTTGCGGCGCTTCCGCCGGTGGGGCTCCGCGACCCCTGGCCATCCCGAGCGCGGTCCCGAGACCCCCGGGGTCGAGACGACCACGGGGCCGCTGGGGCAGGGTTTCGCCAACGGGGTGGGGATGGCGATGGCCGAGCGCTTCCTGCGTGAGCGCTACGGCGCCGAGTTGATGGACCACCGGATCTACGGCATCTGCTCCGACGGCGACCTGATGGAGGGAGTCGGCTCGGAGGCGGCCTCGCTCGCCGGCCACCTCGGCCTGGGCCGCCTCGTTTACATCTATGACGACAACCGGATCACGATCGACGGCCCGACCGATCTCTCCTTCTCCAGCGAAGACGTCGAGGCGCGATTCCGCGCCTACGGCTGGCAGACGCTCTCGGTCGAGGACGCCAACGACCTGGCGGCGTTGGAGGCGGCGCTGCGAGAGGCCGGCGACGAGGAGGAGCGCCCGTCGCTGGTCAGGGTGCGCTCGGTGATCGGCTGGCCCTCACCGAACAAGGCCGGCACCGCCGGTGTGCACGGCTCGCCGCTCGGCGCCAAGGAGGCTCGGGAGACGAAGCTAGCCCTCGGCCTCGACCCGGAGGCGGCGTTCGAGGTGCCCGCGGAGGCCCGAGTCGCGTTCGGCGGGGCGCGGGAGCGCGGAGGGGACGCGAATCGCGCCTGGCGGGGACGCCTGGAGAGCTGGCGAGGGGCCGAGCCGAGGGCCGCGGCCGAGTGGGACGCTGCCTGGGCGGGCAGGCCGAGCGGTGAGGTCGGTCCGCTGCTGCCCAGCTTCGAGGGCCCGAGGAGCTCGACGCGGAGCGCCTCCGGCAAGGTGATGCAGGCTTTCGCCGACCTGGTCCCGACCATGGTCGGCGGATCAGCCGACCTCGCCGGCTCGACCAAGACCGAGTTCGCCGACGACCCCGCCTACACGCGGGACGCGGCCGGGCGCAATGTCCACTGGGGGGTGCGGGAGCACGCGATGGGCGCCGCCGTCAATGGGCTCGCCCTGCACGGGGGGATCGTCAGGCCCTACGGGTCGACCTTCCTGGTCTTCTCCGATTACATGCGCCCGGCGATCAGGCTCTCGGCGATCATGGGTCTGCGGGTCGCCTGGGTCTACTCGCACGACTCGATCGGGGTCGGGGAGGACGGTCCGACCCACCAGCCGATCGAGCACTATGCGGCGCTGCGGGCGATCCCCGGCCTCACGGTGATCCGTCCCGCCGACGCCGCCGAGACCGCGGAGGCCTGGCGGGTGACCCTGGAGGAGCTCGAGGGGCCGGTCTGCTTCCTCCTGACCCGTCAGGACCTGCCCGTCCTCGACCGCGGTGAGCTGGCGGGGGCCGAGGGACTGTGCCGGGGCGGTTACGTCCTCGCATCCGCGAGCGAAGGCCGGCCGGCGGCGGTGATCGTCGCCACCGGGTCCGAGGTCTCGATCGCGCTCGAGGCGAGGCAGCAGCTGGCCGGCGCCGGGATCGACGCCGCGGTGGTCTCGATGCCCTCCTGGGAGCTGTTCGAGTCCCAGCCGGAGAGCTATCGGGCCGGGGTCCTTCCGGATGGGGTGCCGACCGTCTCGGTCGAGGCCGGTGTCCCCCAGGGCTGGGAGCGCTACGCCGACGGCTCCGTCGCGCTGCGCAGGTTCGGCGCCAGCGCTCCGGCGGCGGAGGTGTTCGAGCGCCTCGGGATCACCTCGGAGGCCGTGGCTGCGGCGGTGCGCTCAGCGATCGAGCACGACTGAGGGACGGCGCGGTCGAGAACGAAAGAGCCCCCGCTCTGGGCGGGGGCTCTCCGACGGCGGGCCTCAGGGAAGCAGCCCGCCGATACCGGTGGACCGGGGGTTCAGCCGGTGGTCACCGTCGCGGTGACGTGACCGAGCAGCGCTCCGGCGCTGACCACGTGGTCCCCGGCGACGTGGTTGATCCGCCGCGCCACTTTCCTGCTGAGGCGCAGGTCGGCCTCGGCGGTGCCCGTGGCGATGTCGGCACTGCGCTTGGTGAGGTGTGCGATCCGCACCCGGCGGCCTCCGACCTTGGCGCTGAGGAAGGCCCTCTTGCCGCGGTTGACAGCAACGATGCGGTGCAGCCTCACCGAGCGGTCGCCCTTGGAGAACCTGACCCCGCCCTTGGTAACCAGCACGCCGTGCAGGTTCTTTGTGTTGACTAGGCCGCCGGCGATCGGCAGCGTCAGGTTGCCGGCGCCGTCGAACGACGCAGCCCCCCTCGCCTCGACAGCGACCCCGTGGTCGCTGAGGAAATGGGTCAGCTGATCTGAGGGCGCGATCGTCGCCTGCTCGCCGGTGACCTTGACGACCTTGGCCTGCGCCGACGAAGCGACCAGCGCGAACATCGCGAGGCCGAGGAGGGCGGTTCCGACGGTGACTCGCCAGGCGCCCGACCTCTTCAAAGCGTGCTGCATATCTCCTCCTTCTCGGTTACCACTGCCTAAGGGCTTCCGCTCGGAAGCTCTCCCCCAGGAAAGCCACGCGCGCGGGCCGTGACAAGAGACCCGGGGGCTATTTGCAGGTGTTGACACCTGGGTGTGTGCCTGGAATCAGAAACTCATAATCCGTCGCCCTGCTGAACGAGGCGATCGGGGCCGTCTCCGGCCGAACGCAAGGTTTGGGCCCCTATGGGCACCAACGTTCCGTTCGGCTGTGGATTTGCTAGGGGCGGCCCCGTTCGAGACCGAGGAGGGTCTCGACCACGAGCCCGCCGATCGTCCCCAGGTCGTAGCCGCCCTCCTGGACAACGACGGTCGGCAGGCCGACAGCGCCGAGGATGCCGCCCGACTCCCGGTAGCCGGCGGCCGTTACCTCCAGCGGACTCTCCGGATCGCTCGCGGCGGCATCGACGCCGAGGGCGATCACCAGGCTGCGCGCGCCCGCGTCGGTCGCCCAGGCGGCCAGCTCGGCCACCGCCTCGAGCCATGGCCCGTCGCCCGCGCCCGGGGCCAGCGGCAGGTTGCGGGTGGCACCCGCTCCGGCGCCGTCGCCCGTCTCCGAGGCGAAGCCGAGGAAATGCGGGAACCAGCCGGCCCCTGGGTCGACGTGGACCGAGCCGGTGAGCACCTCGGGGTCGTCGTAGAAGATCGACTGGGTGCCGTTGCCGTGGTGGGCGTCGATGTCGATCACGGCGACCGGAGCGCGATTCGCCTCGCGCAGCCGGGCGGCCGCCGCGGCGGCGTTGTTGAGATAGCAGGAGCCGCCAAAGACGCCCCGGCTGGCGTGGTGGCCCGGCGGCCGGCAGCAGGCGTAGGCGGCGGGCTCCCCGGCCGCGACCAGATCGGCAGCAGCGAGCGCGGCGCCCGCCGCCCCCATCGCAGCCTCCCAGGTACCAGGGCCGATCAGGGTCATCGTGTCATAGGCGAAGCGGCCCGCCCGAGCCGACGGGGCGGGCGGATCGCGCAGCGGAAGATCGCCGAGCATTTCGGGGTGGGGGAAGAGGTAAGGCACGACCCGGTCCTGGCCGGGGTCCGCGGTCAGATCTGCTCGCCGCCACTCCTCCCATGCGGTCGAGAGGTATTCGAGGAGCTCGCGATCGTGCACGGCGAGCAGGCCGCCCTCCTCGGCGGGCTCGGCCTCGACCGGGCGGGCGCCCGCCGCCTCCAGAGCCTCGCGGATCCGATCGGCGCGAGCCGGGACCTCTGTGCCGTGGGTTCTGACCCCGACCCATACCTCGCCCCCCGGATCGTGCAGCCGCACCCGGTCGCTCCACACCGCTGGCATCCCCAATCCCACCCGGCCAGCGTATGAGTAGTTCTTTTGCCGGCGCGTTGTTAGCGCCGGCACAGGCATGTCAGGCGGCGCAGCCGCCGCAAGTCATTCCGCGTTTGCCGGCGCGTTGTTAGCGCCGGCACAGGCATGTCAGGCGGCGCAGCCGCCGCAAGTCATTCCGCGTTTGCCGGCGCGTTGTTAGCGCCGGCACAGGCATGTCAGGCGGCGCAGCCGCCGCAAGTCATTCCGCGTTTGCCGGCGCGTTGTTAGCGCCGGCACAGGCATGTCAGGCGGCGCAGCCGCCGCAAGTCATTCCGCGTTTTGCCCGGTTGACAATCGCCGAACGTTCGTTATAGCTTCTAACGAGCGTTCATGAAGAGCGAGCTGAACGGGGAGATGGGGCAGCGGGTTGGCGCTGACAGGGTGCTCGACCCGCCCGGCGCGCTGCCCCAGCCGGCCGAGCGCCTCGACCCATCCGGGCCGGCCCGGCCGTTCGAGTTCGAGGTCTCGGTCGAGCGCCTGTGCATCGACTCGACCTCCTACCGGCAGATCCGTGAGCGTTCCGGCGGCGCCCCGGATGCGATGGCGGATCGGATCCTCGAGATCGTCCGGGCGCGGGGGAAGATGCACAACCCCGAGACCGATTCCGGTGGCGTCCTCCTGGGAACGGTCGCCGCGGCCGGGGAGCGCCTCGACTCGCCGCCGCAGCTCGGCGCCCGCATCGTCACCCTCGCCTCCCTGACCCTGACTCCGCTGCGGCTCGAGCGGATCGACCGCCTCGATCCCGTCTCGCCACAGGTCGAGGTCTCCGGCACCGCATACGTCTGCGACCGTGCGCCCTGGGGGCCGGTGCCGCCTGACCTGCCGCTGCGGACGGCGCTCGAGGTCTACGACGTCTACACAGCCGCCTCCCACACCCGCGATCTCGCTCCGCGATCGGGCACGGTCTGCGTTCTCGGTGCCGGTCACGCCGGCAAGCTGGCGATGGCGGCCGCGCGGGAAACGATGGATGGCGGCAACGTGGTCGCCGTGGACGTCGATCCGGAGGCGATCGAGCTGGTGACGCGGCTCGGGCTCTGCGACATCGGGGTCGCCGCCGACGTCCGCGACCCGCTCGCCGCGGTCGAGGCGCTCCGAGGCGCCGGCGCCCCGTCCGCCGAGCTGACCATCTCAGTGGTCAACGCCGGCGGCTGCGAGCCCACCGCGATCATGCTCACCGCTGACGGCGGGTCCGTCCTCTTCCTCTCGATGGCGACCCGGTTCTCGACAGCCGCCCTGGCCGGCGACGGTCTCTCCTCGGACGCGCGGATGATCGTCGGCAGCGGCTACACCCCGGACCTCGGGTCCTACGCGCTCGACCTGGTCCGGCGCAACCCCGCGCTGCGCGAGGCGCTCGGCGCACCGCTGGAAGAGGCGGCATGAGAGCTGGGAGAGGTTCCCCAATGAGCGAGCCTCCAGGACATCGGGTGCAGATGCGCTGGCGCGACCTCGACGGCCTCGGCCACGTAAACCACACCGTCGTCCTCACCTACCTCGAGGAGGGCCGCGACGCCTTCCTGGCGGAGCGCGGGGTGCGCCGCGAGGAGTACGTGGTCGGCCGCTGCTCGGTCAGCTTCAACGGGGAGATCGACCCCGCGTTTCGCTCCGTGACCGTGCAGTGCGCGTTGCGGGAGCTGGGCCGCTCGAGCCTGACCACCAGCGAGCGCATCCTCGACGACAGGGGCCGGGTGGTGGTCGAGGGGGAGTTTGGGCTTGTGCTGTGGGATCCGGCTCGGCGGGAGTCGCGGCAGATAACCGATGATGAGCGCGCTGCACTGATGAGGGGCGAGGAGGCCTGCGGATGAGCGAATGGAACAGCAACCCAGTCGTCCTCACGGTCGCCGTCACGGGCGCCGACGTATTCCGCGAGAACAACCCGAACATCCCCTACACGACGCAGGAGATCGCCGACTCTGCGATCGGGGCGAACGCCGCCGGCGCGACGGTCGCCCACCTGCACGTTCGCGAGGACGACGGCACTCCCAGCGGCCGGCCGGAGCTGTTCGTCGACGTGATCGACCGGATCCGGGCCGAGACGGAGATACTGACCATGGTCTCGACCGGCGGCGCCAACGACATGACGATCGAGGAGCGGACCACAGGCCTGGAGGCGAAGCCGGACATCTCCGGGGTCGAGTCCGGCTCGATGAACTTCGGAGACGAGACCTTCATCACGCCGCCCCCGGCCGGGCGCGGGATCATCGAGCGCGCCACCGGGGCGGGGATCGCGCTCGAGGTCGAGGCCTTCGATGTCGGCCACGTTGTCAGCGCGGTTCGCTGGCTCGAGCAGGGCCTGCTCTCCCCGCCGCTGCGGATCAACCTGGTGTTCGGCGTCCCCGGCGGGATCGACGCCTCTCCCGGGGCGCTGGAGGCGATGCTGCGCCCGCTGCCGCCGGATGCCTTCTGGACTGTCACCTGCATCGGCCGCCACCACCAGCGGATGCTCGGCCTGGCGCTGCTGCTCGGGGCGCCGGGGATCCGCACCGGCCTCGAGGACGTTGCCTACCTCAGCAGGGGGGTCCACGCCCCCTCCAACGCCGCTCTGGTCGAGATGGCCGTCGGCCTGGCGGGAGCCCTGGGGCGGGAGGTCGCGACCCAGGCCCAGACGCCGGAGCTGCTCAGCCTTGGCTGAGGCAGGCGCGATGGTTCCCACGGGCCCCCGCCAGGACGGCGAGGACGGCCGCTCCTCGGCGAGGCGCGGGCCCGGGACCCGCGAGGCGATCGACCGGGCGGCGTTGGAGCTGTTCGCGCGGCGCGGCTACCACGCGACCTCGATGCGGGCGATCGCTTCGGCGGCCGAGGTCCAGCCGGCTGCGATCTACCACTGGTACCCGGGCAAGGAGGCGATCCTGGTCGGTTTCCAGGACGACTTCATGGAGAAGCTGACCGCGAGGGTGCTGGAGGCGGTCGGGCGCCAGCGCCGCCCGGCGCTGAGGCTTGCGGCCGCGGTCTGGGAGCACGTCGCCTACCACGGGATCCACCGGCGCGCCGCGTTCGTCACTGACAGCGAGATCCGGGCGCTGACCGAGGAGCCGCGGCGAGCCCTGATCGCCAAACGCGACTCCTACCAGGAGATGTTCAACCGGATGATCCGGGAGGGGCTTAAGGACGGCGCGCTCCGGGTCTCCGACGCCAACGTCGCCACCTACGCGATCCTCCTCCAATGCACCGGCGCGGCGCTCTGGTTCGACCCCGCCGGCCCGCTGCGGCTGGAGCGCGTCGCCGACATCCACGTCGAGATCGTGCTCGGCTCTGTGGGAGCCGAAAGGACGCTGGTCACGGAGGCGATCGAGAGCGTCTCCCGCGAGCTCGGCCCCGAGGAGAGGGAGGGCGAGTAGCGGCGATGGCGCGTCTCAAGCCACCAGCGCTGCCGGAGAAGGCGACGATCGCCGTGGTGGCGCCGGCCAGCCCACCCCAGACCCGCTCGGACATCGAGCAGGCGACGGCCTACTTCGAGGCCCGCGGGCACGAAGTGGTGTTCGGGCCGAATCACCGCAAGGTCCACGGATACCTGGCCGGCACCGATGCGGAGCGGGCGGCGGACCTGCAGTGGGCGCTGAGCGAGCCGGGGATCGACATGGTCCATGCCCTCGGGGGGGGCTACGGCACGGCGCGACTTCACGACCTGATCGACTGGGAGGCGGTCGGCGAGCCGCGGATCGTCTGCGGCTACAGCGACATTACCGCGCTTCACCTGGCGCTCGCCGCCCACGCCGGCTGGGTGACCTTCTACGGCCCCAACTTCCTGCGCTTCACGCGGCACGAGGATGCCCTCACCAAACAAACTGAGGAGTGGTTTCACCGGGCATTCGAGCCGCAGCCACTCGGCCAGGTATTCGAGGACCCCGTGAACCCCTACGTGCTGACGGTCGGCTCAGGCAGTGCCGAGGCGCCGCTGGTCGGAGGTTGCCTGACCCTGCTTTGCGCCAGCATCGGGACCCCGTTCGAGCTGGAGACCGACGGCTGCGTGGTCTTGGTCGAGGACCTCAACACCGATGTCTACCTGGTGGACACGGCGTTGAACCAGTTGATCCGCGCCGGCAAGCTCGAACGCGCCGCGGGGTTCGTGTTCGGCACCGACGTCAACCTGAAGGGGCAGACGATCCCGGAGTTCACCGAGTCGACCCTGTCGATCGAGGAGATGCTCGATGAGCTGATCGCCCCCCTGGGGATCCCAGCGATCGCCAACCTGCCCGTCGGCCACGGCAAGCACATGGCGACGATGCCGCTGGGGGCGACGGTGCGGCTCGACGGGGATGCAAAGAGCTTGGAAGTGATAGAGGCTGCGGTGGCCCAACCGCAGGACCAACCAGGAGGAGAGGACCGCTGATGAGGCTGAGGAGCATCTGGACCGCCGCGGGTTTGCTGGCCACGATTGTCGCGCTGGGCGTCGCCCTGATCGCCCTGCCGGCCAGTGCTGAGGACACCACCTCCGCCAAGGGCGGTGATGCATCCCAGAAGAAGATCCTGAAGATCGGCTGGGCTCAGAACCCCTCGACGATCAACCCCTTCGTCGGCCTCGACGAGGAGTCCTATACGGCCTGGGCGATGAACTGGGATCTGCTTGTCGACTTCAGCCCCAAGGACCTGTCGCCGACCCCGGGGATCGCGAAGAGCTGGAAGGTCTCCAACGGCGGCAAGACGGTCACCTTCAAGCTCGACCCGAACGCGAAGTGGTCCGACGGGCAGCCGATCACCTCCGCCGACGTCAAGTACTCGCTCGACGTGCTGGGCGGGAACGGCGCGCTGTTCACGAGCTACACGGACAACGTCACCTCGATCGAAACCCCGAACCCGGACACGGTGGTGATCAACACCAAGAGGCCGGACACGGGGATCGTCGGGGGCCTGTTCATCTACATCATCCCCAAGCACATCTGGGGCAAGGTCCCGGTGAGCAAGCTGACCGGTTCCTACCAGCCGAAGATGCCGCTGGTCGGCAGCGGGCCCTTCGTGGTCACCGAGTTCCAGCGGGCCAAGCTGCTGAAGCTCGAGCGAAATCCGTACTGGCGCGGTCCGAAGCCGAAGTTCGACGAGATCCAGTTCTTCACCTACGGCAGCCAGGATGCCGTCGAGCGCGCCCTGCAGCTGGGTGAGATCGACCTCGACCTCGAGGTCCAGGCGTCGACATTCGAGTCGCTCGGCAACGAGCCGAACATCGACACCTTCCGCAGCAGCACGCCGGCGTTCACCGAGCTGGCATTCAACCTCTGCTCGAAAAAGAACTGCCCCGACGCGAAGTTCAACCCGGCTGTCCAGGACCGGGCCGTGCGCCAGGCGATCGGATACGCGGTCGACCGCAACCGGATCAACGAGATCGCCGCCCGCGGCACCTCGTTCCCCGGCCAGGGTCTGCTGCCGACCTTCTACAAGTCCTTCTTCGAGAAGCCGGCGATGGACTATCCCCTGAACGTCGCCAAGGCGAACAAGATCCTCGACGACGCGGGCTACACCCGTTCCGGGGGCGGAGTTCGCTCGAAGAACGGCAACGACCTCTCCTTCAACCTCTACGTCCGCTCCGAGTCGCCGTACAACATCCAGGCGGCGAAGCTGGTCGCCGAGCAGGCGAAGGCGATCGGGGTCGACTTCAACGTCCAGGTGGTCAGCACCGACAAGCTGACCGAGCTGACCACCCAGACGCAGAACGGCAAGCCGGCGCCGGACTTCGACACCTTCATCTGGGGCTGGGGCGGGGACCCGTATGACCCGAGCTTCCTGCTCAGCCTGCTGACCACCGGGGAGATCGGCAACTCGTCGGATTCCTTCTTCTCGAACCCGACCTACGACCGGCTCTACGAGAAGCAGTCGACCCAGTTCGACACCGCGGCGCGACGGGCGACGATCAGGAAGATGATCGCGATCAGCCAGCGCGATCTGCCCTACCTGGTGCTCACCTACGACCCCAACCTGCAGGCCTACCGGACCGACAGGATCGGCAACGTCAGCCCGCAGTGCCCGCAGGACAAGACCGGCGACATCATCTGCGAGCAGGTCGGCTATCAGCCGCTGGTTAATCTCACGCCGACCAGCGCGGACACCAGCGGTGGCGGTAACAGCACCGGGATCGTGATCGCGGCGATCGTCGTGGTCGCCGCCGGAGCGGTCTTCCTGATCATCCGCTCGCGTCGGCGCAAGGGCGAGCCGCTGGAGCTGGAGGAGTGAGGCGCCGCGGATGAGCGGTCGCTGGCTCGCGGGCAAGGCGGCGGCGGCGCTGATCACCTTCGCCTTCGTCGTCGTCTTCAACTTCTTCCTCTTCCGGGTGATGGGCGACCCGACGACGCAGTTGGCCCACGTGCCCCGGGCGACCCCGAAGGCGGTCGAGAGGATCCGCGCCCAGTACGGGCTCGACAAGCCGTTGCTCGGCCAGTTCGGCGATTACGTGGGAGATACGCTGCGCCTCGATTTCGGCACCAGCCAGACCACCAGGCGCCCCGTCTGGGACGAGATCAAGGACGCGCTGCCGTGGACCCTGCTGCTGGTCGGCACCGGGACGCTGCTGGCCACCTTGATCGGATCTTGGATGGGGGTGATCGCCGCGACCCGGCGCGGCAAGCCCACCGACGACGGCCTGCTCAGCTTCAGCCTGTTCACATACGCGGCGCCGGAGTACTGGATCGGGATCATCCTGATCATTCTCTTCGCGGTCGAGATCCCGATCTTCCCGGCGGGACAGCAGGTGACGCCCGGGGTCGAGTTCTCCAGCTTCTTCGACAATGCCGTCGACGTCGCCGACCACCTCGTTCTACCCGCGACGGCGATGACCCTGATGCTGCTCGGCCAGTACTTCCTGATCATGCGCTCCTCGATGGTCGACGTGCTGACCGAGGACTTCGTCACGGTGAAACGGGCGATCGGATTGCCCTGGGAGCGGGTGGTCCGCCGCCACGCGGTCCCCAACGCCCTCCTCCCGCTGGTGACGCTCTCCGCCATCCAGTTCGGCGCAGTGGTCGGGGGGGCGATCACGATCGAGACGGTGTTCTCCTGGCCCGGCCTCGGGCTGCTCAGCTTCGACGCGATCAACAACAAGGACTTCCCGGTGCTGCAGGGGACCTTCCTGATCTTTTCGGCCGGCGTCATCCTCGCCAACCTCGCAGCCGACTGCCTCTACTTCTACCTCGACCCGAGGGTGCAGTCGAAGTGACCGAGGTGCAGACAGCGCCCGACCCGGGAACGCCCGTGGTTGCCCCTCGGGGCAACCTCGCCGATCGCAGCGTCCGAGAGCTCTTCCTGGGCACATGGCGAGGTCGGATCGGCCTCGGCGTGGTCGGGCTGTTCGTCCTGATCGCGATCTTCGGCAGCGCGATCGCGCCCGACGACCCCAACGCCTCCAGCCTCCAGGTCCTGAAGGGGATCAGCGTCGATCACCCGCTGGGGACGACCGAGTTCGGTTCCGACGTCCTCTCCCAGCTGATGGTCGGGGCCCAGGTCTCGATCATCGTCGGCTTCTCGGCGGCGCTGATCTCGGCGGTTCTCGGCGCGGCGGTGGGCCTTGCCGGCGGCTACTTCGGCGGCTGGACTGACCGCATCCTCGACCCGCTCGAGAACTGGTTCCTGGTGATTCCGACGCTGCCGCTGATGATCGTCCTCGCCCGGCTGCTGAGCCCCTCGCTGGGAGTGCTGATCGCGGTCATCGGGCTTACCTCCTGGGCCGGGACGGGGCGGATCGTCCGCGCACAGGTGCTGACCCTGCGCGAGCGCGCCTTCGTCGAGCGGGCTCGAGCCCTGGGGGCCCGGGACACCTACATCATCCGCACTCACATCCTCCCCAACACGCTGCCGCTGATCTTCGCCAACACGGTGCTGATCGTCGCCGTCGCGATCCTCTCCGAGTCCGCGCTCGCCTTTCTCGGGCTCGGCGACCCGACCCGGATCTCCTGGGGCACGATGCTCGAGAACGCCTTCAACGCCGGAGCTCCGAGCGCCGGCGCCTGGTGGTACGTGATTCCCCCGGGCCTCTGCATCACCGTCCTGGTGCTGGCGGTCTCGATCCTCGGCTACATGCTCGAGGAGCACGTCAACCCACGCCTGCGGGAGCATCAGTGAGCGCCCTGTTGGAGGTCAACGACCTGCGGGTCACGCACGAAGGGCATCCGATCGTCGACGGCGTCGACTTCGACCTCGAGGCGGGGGAGGCGCTCGGCCTTGCCGGCGAGTCCGGCTGCGGCAAGACGACGACCGCCCTGGCGCTGATGAAGCTGCTGCCGGGGACCTTGAGGCAATCCGGCCGCCTCACTTTGCGTCCTCCCGGGGCCGAGGAGCCGATCAACATCGAGAAGCGCACCGAGGCCGGGATGGGGCTGGTCCGCTGGCGCCACATCTCGCTCGTCTTCCAGGGAGCGATGAACTCGCTCGACCCGGTGCAACGGGTCGACGCGCAGATCGCCGAGGCGATCCGTCTGCACGAGGCGCGGCCGAAGGCGAGCGATGTGCGGGAGCGAATCGCCGAGCTGCTGAAGACGGTCGGGCTGACCCCCGGCCTCGGCCGCCGCTACCCGCACCAGCTCTCCGGGGGCCAGCGCCAGCGGGTGATGATCGCCCTGGCGCTTGCCTGCCGCCCCTCGCTGGTGATCGCCGATGAGCCGACCACGGCGCTCGACGTGGTCATGCAGGCCCAGGTCCTGGAACTGCTCGAGCGTCTCCGCGAGAAGCTTGGCTTGGCCCTGATCCTGATCTCCCACGACCTAGGGGTCCTGGCCGAGACCTGCGACCGGATTGCGATCATGTACGCCGGGCGGATCGTCGAGGTCGGCTCGGTGGACTCGGTCTTCGCGGCGCCCCAGCATCCCTACACCAAGCGCCTGCTCGACGCCCTGCCGGTAATCGGCGGGGAGCGGGGGCTGGCTACGCCGATCCCCGGCGGGCCTCCCGACCCGGGCGACATGCCCGAGGGATGCCGCTTCCGCCCGCGCTGCCCCTATGCCGCCGAGCGCTGCATCACCGACCCACCGCTGCGCGAGGTCCGAGCGGGCCACGCTAGCGCCTGCCACTTCGCGCCGTGGAGCGAGTGGCCTGCCGCGCAAGCTCCCGCGGCCGCGGAAGGTGGGCCATGAGCGAGCCGCTGATGGAGGTGCGTGACCTCGAGGTGCAGTTCAAGGTGCGCAGGGGGGTGACCCGGGCGGTGGACGGGATCACGCTGCAGTGGATGCCGGGGGAGATCTTCGGGGTGGTGGGCGAGTCGGGTTGCGGCAAGTCGACCCTCGCCCGGGCGCTGCTCGGCCTGGTCGAGCCCGCCGCGGGCGAGCTGACCCTGCACGGCGGCACGGTGGAGGGAAGGGCCGGGGTGGGGGAGCTGCGCCGGCGGGTGCAGATGATCTTCCAGGACCCCTACCAGACGCTCAACCCTCGCCAGCGGGTGCGCTCGATCGTCGCCGAGCCGCTGGTCGTGCAGAAGGTGGCCCGGGCAGAGCACGAAGAGCGGGTGCATCGGGCGCTGGAGGACGTCGGGCTGGACCCGGAGCGCTACGGGCGCCGCTACCCGCACCAGCTCTCCGGGGGCCAGCGCCAGCGGGTGGCGATCGCGGCAGCGCTGGTGCTCGAGCCCGAGGGCCTGATCTGCGACGAGCCGGTCTCGATGCTCGATGCCTCGGTCCGCGCCCAGATCCTCAAGGTGCTCGGGGAGCTGCAGGAGCGCCGCGGGCTCTCGCTGCTGTTCATCACCCACGACCTCAGCCTCGCCTGGTCGCTCTGCGACCGCCTCGCGGTGATGTACCTGGGGCGGGTGGTGGAGGAGGGGACGGCGGTGGACGTGATCGAGCGCCCGCGCCATCCCTACACCCAGGCCCTGGTCGACGCGATCCCCGTGCCGACCGCCGGCGGCGGGGGCAGGCGCGAGCTGCTCGGGGGCGAGCTCCCCGACGCCACCGACGTGCCCGCCGGCTGCCGCTTCCATCCTCGCTGCCCCCGGCGCTTCGAGCCGTGTGACCGGGTCGACCCGCCGCTGATCCCGACCGGTGGCCGGGAGCAGGCGGCGGCCTGCCTGCTGCACGATCCCGGCCTCGCGCCCGGCGTGGTCGAGGCCGGCGATGGCTGAGCGCTGGCGGGAGATCGCCGGGCCGGTCGGCCGCATCGCCACCGGCCCTCGCAACGCGATCACCGACGTGGCCGGCGTCCGGGTGGGCCATTCCCAGGCCGCGAGCGGCGAGCCCACGGGGGTGACCGTGATCGACCCACCCTCACTTCCCGCCCCGGCCGGGGCGGCGGTCGTCAACGGGATGGGCGAGCTGACCGGGAAACTGGAGATCGACGTGCGGGGGAGCATCGGGACGCCGGTCTACTTGTGCGGGTCACACGCGGTCGGCACGGTCCATCATGCGGCGGTGATCGCCTCGGGGCGCGGGCCGGAGAGCGTCGTGCTGCCGGTGGTCGGGGAGTGCGATGACAGCTGGAGGGCCGACTCGCGGACGGTCAGCGCCGCGGACGTCGAGCAGGCGCTGGGCGCCCTCGCGGACGAGGTCGAGGAGGGCACGGTTGGCGCCGGGACCGGGATGATGTGCTTCGGCTTCCCCGGCGGGATCGGCACGGCTTCGCGGGCAGTGGGCGAGCACCATGTCGGGGTCCTGCTGCTCTGCAACTTCGGCGACCGCGAGCGCCTCGACCTGCTCGGGACCAACCTCGAGCCGGCCGGGCACGAGGCGGCGACCGAGGGCTCCTGCATAGCCGTCTGCGCGACCGACGCACCGCTCGACTCTCGCCAGTTGCGGCGCCTGGCCCTGCGTCCTCTACTCGGCCTCGCCCGGGCCGGCTCCTACGCCGCCGAGGGCTCTGGGGAGATTGGCCTAGCCTTCTCGACCGGCGCCGAGCCGCCCCTGCTCGACGAGGCGCTCAATCCCTATTTCGCCGCCGCCTGGGAGGCCGGGCACGAGGCCGTCTACAACTGCCTGGTCGCGGCGCGGCCCGGCCGGCTACGCGACGGCGCCATGCAGGACGCCTTTCCGGTCGAGCACGTGAGGCGGCTCGCCCGGGCCTGCGATGAGCGATCCTGACCTCCGCGAGGAGGTCGTCGGGCTGGCCCGGGAGCTGATCCGCTTCGACACCTCGAATCCCCCCGGGAACGAGACCCCCGCCGCCGAGCACCTCGCCTCCTATCTGCGCGGCGCCGGCGTCGAGTGCGAGCTGCTCGGTCCCGACCCTTCGAGGCTCAACCTGGTGGGGCGGATCGGCGGCGATGGCACCGGCCCGTCGCTGATGCTGATGGCCCACACTGACGTCGTGCCCGCCGCGAGCGCCGGCTGGACGGTCCCGCCCTTTGAAGGGGTGGTGCGCGACGGCCGGTTGATCGGCCGCGGTGCGACCGACATGAAGAACGAGCTGGCGGCCCGTGCCGTCGCGCTCGCCGCCTTCGCCCGCAGCGGCGTCCGCCCGGCCGGGGACGTCCTGCTGGTCGCCGAGTCCGACGAGGAGCGAAACACGGCGGACGTCGGGATGCTCTGGTTGGTTCGCGAGCGGCCGGAGCTGCGCTGCGATTTCGCCCTCAACGAGGGGGGCGGGACCTTGCTCGAGCTGGCGAACGGCGGGCGCATCGTGATCGTCTCGGTGGGAGAGAAGGCGGTCACCTCGCTGCGGATCCGCCTCCACGGCCGCGCCGCCCACGCCTCGGTCCCGGCGCGCGGCGATAACCCCCTGCGCCACGCGGCGCGGGCGGTGGAGAGCCTCCTGGCGCATCGTGCTCCGTCCCGGTTGGTGCCCTCGGTCGCCGCCGCCCTGGACGCGCTGGGCGCGCCCCTGGATGCCGATCGGGCTGCCGAGTGGGCCGCCGAGCAGAACCCGGTCCTGGGCGCGCTGCTGCCGGCGATGACCCGGATGACGATCACCCCGACCGGGCTCCAGACCTTTGAGCCGAGCAACGTGATCCCGCCCTTCGCCGACGTGATCTGCGACTGCCGGGCACTCCCGGGCGAGGGCGAGGAGGAGATCCGCGAGCAGGTCGAGCGCGCCCTGGGAGGGGAAATCTCCTACGAGCTGGAGCTGCTGGAGCCGCCGGCCGGCGGGACCGAGTCACCGATCGACACGGCGCTGTACGCGGCCTGCGAGTCCTATGTGGAGGAGCGGGTCCCCGGGGCGATGCTCTTCCCCGTCGTGACCCCGGGCTTCAGCGACTCCCACTGGGTGAGGAAGGAACACGGCACCATCGCCTACGGCTTCGCCCCGGTCTTCTCCACAGACCCGGTCGCCTACATGGACGCCGCCCACGGCGCCGACGAGGCGATCGAGCTCGCCGACCTGGTCGAGATGGCCGAGTTCCACCTGCACGCGATCCGCTCCCTGACCCAACCTCCGGGCCGAACGACACGGTTAGGGGCTCCCAATGGGCACGAAAGGTTGCGTTCGGCGGGTGGGGTGGGGGGTCAGTCGATGCGGCGGTCCGCGGCCCAGCGGCTCAGCTCGTGGCGGGTGGAGAGCTGCAGCTTGCGCAGTACGGCGCTGACGTGGGCCTCGACGGTCCGGGGCGAGATCTCGAGCTGGCGGGCAATCTCCTTGTAGAGGTAGCCGCGGGCGATAAGGCGCAGGACCTGACGCTCGCGCGGGGTGAGCTGGTCGAGCTCGGGATCGATCTCGGCCGCCGGGATCTCTCCCTGGAAGGCGTCGAGGACGAATCCGGCCAGCCGCGGCGAGAACACCGCGTCGCCGTCGCGTACCCGGCGGATCGCTGCAGCCAGCTCTTCGCCGGAAATCGACTTGGTGACGTAGCCGCGGGCACCGGCGCGGATGGTCGCGATCACGTCCTCGGCCGCGTCGGAGACCGAGAGCGCCAGGAAGCGCTGGTCGGGACGCTCCCGGTTTACCCGCCGGATCACCTCGGCGCCGCCTCCGTCAGGCATGTGGACGTCGACCAGGACCACGTCAGGCTGCTCGGCGAGGGCGGCAGCGACGGCCTCTGAGACAACCCCAGCCTCGGCCCGCACCTCGGCCATCCCCTCGAGCTCGGCGCGGACGCCGGCGCGGAACAGGGCGTGGTCGTCGACGATAACGACGCTGGGCAGCTCCCCACTCACCGGCGCTCGCTCCCCCCGACCCCGGCGCGGCCGATCTCGAGCGCGACCTCGGTGCCGCCCTCGCCCGGGGAGCTGATCTCGGCGTGACCGCCCGCACGTCTCATCCTGCCCAGTATCGACTCACGCACGCCGTGGCGGTCGGCCGAGACGGCGGCCGGGTCGAAGCCCGAACCGCGATCGCGGACGAAGACCTCGATCGAGCCGGCCTCGACCTCGGCGAAGAGGCGGATCGGCCCCGGCTCCGGCGCGTGCTGGGCGGCGTTCGTCAACGCCTCCCGGGCGGCGCCGATCACGGCCTCGCACGCTTCATCGAGCTCGCAGTCGCCGACGATCACCGTCTCGATCGCGACCCGACGCTCGTCCTCGATCTCTTCGGCGACGGAGCGCAGCGCCGCGGCGAAGCTGCCACCGGCCTCCCCGTTCCCGGAACCGGCGAGCCAGCTCCGAAGCTCGCGCTCCTGGCGCCGAGCCAGGGCTGCGACCTCGCGCGGGTCATCGGCCCGCTTCTGCATCAGCGCGAGCGTCTGCAGCACCGAGTCGTGCAGGTGCGCGGCGACCTCGGCCCGCTCCTGAGAGCGGATCCGCTCGGCCCTCTCCAGCGTCAGGCTGCGACCGAGGCGCCAGAGGAATGGGGCGAGGATCAGGCCGAGGGCGACGACCACGACCACCGAGGTCAGGGCGGCGTCACGAACTCCGCCGAAGATGTCGTTCGAGGAGATGAACAGCAGGGCCGCGCCGACCACCAGCAACACTCCGAAGACGCCCCGGTAGAGGTCGGCGAGTCCGGAGCGCCGCGGCGCCCGGGCCGCTCTGTCCTCTGCGGGTGCCGGTGGCTTCGTCCCCCAGGCAGGCGTGCCGGGTCCGGCGACGGAACCGCCGCCACGGGTGCGGCGCCAGAGGAGGGCGGCGCCGAAGGCGGCCAGGACCAGCGGCCAGACCAGGGCGTCGCTCCACCAGATCCCGAGCTCGCGGAAGGCGAGCAGCGCCGAGAGAGTGAGCAGGCCGACCCCGGCGGCAAGCCGCCAGCCCCCTCCAGATCTCCGTCGCATGCCGACCCGCCGCAACGGCGCCTCCTCCCCCGCGACGGCGGGTATCGAGGCCCAGGCGACGAGGTAGGCGAGCAGCGCCAGCCCACCGCTGGCGATCGCGATCAGCACGAATCCGACCCGCAGCAGGATTCGTGTCGGCGCCGGTGCGCCGCGCGACCCCGGCGATCACCCCGCCGATCAGCCCGTGCGCGGTGTCGCGGCGAAGCGGGGCTCTCCCGGAGCGAGCGCCCACCGACTCAGCTCCCATCCCCGTGCCCATCGCGGTCGAGGCCGGAGACCAGCAGGATGAGGCCGGCCGCCGCGGTCAGCGCGACCGCCATCCACCCGAGGGAGACGTCGAGCGCGCCGCCGGCGTCGAGCAGCACGAGCGCGCCGATGGCGGCGATCGCCGCCCCCGAGGTCAGCGAGACCGGGTCCGGCTTCACCGGGTCGCGCACGCCCTCGCCTCCGCCGCGCGCTGCGGCGCGGTGTCCTCGTGCAGGGGGCCCGGCCCATATCCGGCGTTCTCGATGCTCGCGCTGTCGCTGTTGATGACCCGCAGCTGCCCGAGCTGGACGTTCGCGTCGATCTCGAGCCGCGGGGTCGATCCCGTGCCCTCTGCCGGAGCTGTGGTCGACGTCGAGACCGTCGCTGAGCTCCCCGGCGACCTCGCTCTCCCCGGCGCCCACGTGGGTCGGGCCGGAGACGCAGACCGAGGACGGCACGTAGACGCTGGCCTGGCCGGCTCCCAGCTCGACCTTCAGCCGGACCACCCGCCGCTTGCCCCAGGTCAGGTCGCGAAGGTCAACGTCGAGGCGGCCGATGCCGAGGCGGTAGCCGTCGGCGGGAATCGCCCGGATCGAGAGTGGGTGGTACTCGCGCTTGCCGATGCCGCCGCGGAAGTCGAGGTCGGAGGCGGCGGCGACGCCTGCTCCGAGCGCCAGCGCCAGCGCCGGGGCGATCAGCCAGCGAGCTCCGCCTCGCAGGGCGGCGATCCCGAGCAGCGCCCCGATCGCGATCACGAAGATCGCCACCGGGACGCCCCAGCCGAGCGCGACCGCGAATGCCGCCCCCCCGGCGAGGCCGAGCAGCCCCGCCAGGGCAAGGGCGACGAGCGCCACCATCCCGGCACCCCGCCAGAAGCCCAGCGACTGCAGGCGCCCGCCCAGCCGCTGGGCCCGGTCGGGCTCGCCGTCGGTGGGGACGAAGGCCGCGAGCAGCAGGTAGGCCAGGGCGCCGATCCCGCCGAACAGGATCGAGATCCCGAAGCCGATCCTGAAGATCACCGGATCGACGCCGAAGTAGCGGCCGAGGCCGCCTGCGACGCCGACCAGGACGCGGTCGCTCGAGGAGCGCCGCAGGCGGCGGGGCGCCGGCCCCTCCTGCGGTGGGGGGCTCGCTCGAATCCGGGCGTTCGCTTCCGGGGCGGTCGATTCTGGGAGTTTCGTCGTTCATCGGAGATGCCTCCTTGTGGATGATCGTCGGTTGCATCTCTAGGGTTCCAGCGCCCGTCGGCCCCGTCTATTGGGGATGACCCCGATGGAACCTCGGGATCGCCCCGATCCGGCGCCGCCCGAAACTCGCGACGCGCGCTGAGGCGAGATCGGCGCTTTCGTGACAGGCTGGGTGGGTGAAGCGAGCCGAGGCACTCCGCCCGCTGTCGCGCGATCATCATGCGGCGCTGATCGTCGCGAAGACGCTCCGCGACGCGTCCGAGCCGGAGCCGGCCGGGCAGGTCTTCCTCGAGTTCTGGCGATCGCACGGCATTCTCCACTTCCGAGTCGAGGAGGAAGTGCTGCTTCCCGGCTGGGCGCTTCACGCCGAGGTCGACCGGGAGGCCGTCGCCAGGATGCTGGAAGACCACCTCGAGATCCGCCGCGAGGCCCTGCGGCTCGCTGAGCGCCCGCTGCCGCTCGACGAGCTGCACGAGCTGGGCCGGCGGCTGGCCGAGCACGTCCGCTTCGAGGAGAGGGAGCTGTTCGAGATGATCGAGGAGGCGCTCGAACCCGAGGAGCTCGACGGGCTCGCCGCCGCGATCGACGAGGCCGAGCAGGCCGCCTGAGCCTTTGGCACGAGCTGGGCCCGGCTGCAGGTAGGGTCCGGCGCCATGGACGGGATCCGGGTCGAGCGTCGCGGCGCGACGATGGAGCTGACGATCGACCGGCCGAAGGCGAACGCGATCGACTCGGCGACCAGCAGGGCGATGGGCGAGGCCTTCGCCGAGCTCCGCGACGATCCCGAGCTGCGGGTGGCGATCGTCACCGGTGCCGGCGAGCGCTTCTTCTCGGCCGGCTGGGACCTGAAGGCCTACGCCGCCGGCGACCCCGACGACTTCGGCTCCGGGGGGCTCGCCGGGCTGACCGAGCTGTTCGACCTCGACAAGCCGGTGATCGCCGCGGTCAACGGCTATGCCGCCGGAGGCGGCTTCGAGCTGGTGCTCTCCTGCGACCTGGTCCTCGCCGTCCCCGAAGCGCGGTTCTCGCTGCCCGAGGTGAAGCTCGGATTCATCCCCGACTCGGGCGGCATCTTCCGCCTGCCGCGGCGGATGCCGCATCCGCTGGCGATGGAGATGCTGCTGACCGGCGAGCCGATCGACGCGGCCGAGGCAGAGCGCTGGGGACTCGTCAACCGCGTCGTCGAGCCGGCCGAGCTGCTGGGCGCCGCGCGCCGAGCTGGCCGCCCGGATCGAGGCGGCCGCGCCGCTCGCGGTGCGGGCGGTCAAGGCGACTCTGGCGGCGAGCGAGGAGCTGACCGTCGAGGAGGGCTTCGCGGCGCTGCGCGATGGACGGATCCCGGCATACGACCGGGCGATGGCCTCGGCTGATGCGGAGGAGGGCCCGCGCGCCTTCGCCGAGGGCCGCTCGCCCCGCTGGCGAGGCGAATGACGCGGTCCCTCGCCGCCGACGCCAACCGGGGCAGGGTCGCCCTGATCAGCGGCGGTGGCACCGGGATCGGCCGGGCCACGGCGCACGCCTTCGCCGCCAGCGGCGCCAGGGTGGCGATCTGCGGCCGCCGCCCGGAGCCGCTCGAGGCGGTGCGCGAGGAGCTGGACCGAAGCGGCGCCGAGTGCCTCGCCTTCCCCTGCGACCTGCGCGAGCCGCAGCAGGTCGCAGCCCTGCTCGACGCGACGCTGGAGCGGTTCGGCGCGATCGACGTGCTGGTCAACAACGCCGGCGGGCAGTTCACCGCGCCGGCCGAGGAGGTGTCGCCGAAGGGCCTGCGGGCGATCGGCCGGCTCAACCTCGACGCCGCCTGGGAGCTGACCCGCGAGGTCCGCGAACCGCTCGATGATCCCGGGCGCGGGCGGGCTGATCGTCTTCATCGGGTTCTCGCCGCGCCGCGGGATCCCGGGCTTCGCCCACGCGGCCGCGATCCGCGCCGGGCTCGAGAACCTCGCCTCAGGACTGGCGCTGGAGTGGAGCCGGCACGGGATCCGCGCCGTCTGCGTCGTCCCCGGAAACATCGAGACCGAGGGCCTCGCCGCCTACGGCGCCGAGGCGCTCGAGGCCTCGCGGCGGCAGGTGCCGCTGGGCAGGCTGGGCCGCCCCAGGAGGTGGGGGAGACGATCGCCTTCCTGGCGACCGATGGCGGCAGCTACATCACCGGCACCAGCATCGTCGTCGACGGCGGCCTCGACGCCTGGGGGCAGGGGGAGCCGCCACCCGCCCACTAGTAGCGGGCGATGGATAATGCGGCTATGGGCGAATCGCCGCCGACGCCGCCCGAGTTCGACCTGACCCTGGCCGAGGCGGGCGCCTGGGTGGGCAGCGGCCCGGAAGGGATCGGCGAGGCGCCGATGGTCGCGCCCGATCCCCGAGAAGCTCGAAATCGAGGGCGACGACCCGGCGGTGGCGCTGCGCCGGACGCTCGGCATGTTCGCCACCGGTGTCACCGTGATCACCACTCGGCGGCGGCGACCAGATCCATGGGATGACCGCCAACGCCTTCATGTCGGTCTCGATGGAGCCGCCGCTGGTGCTGATCTCGATCGACCGGCGCACCAAGATGTGCTCGCTGCTTCACGAGGGCCAGCAGCTTCGCGGTCAGCGTCCTCGCGGCCGACCAGAACTCGCTCTCCGACCGCTTCGCGGGCGGGATCGCGAGGACGGCCCGGGGGAGCCGAGCTTCGAGATCGTCCACGAGACGCCGCTGGTCGAGGGCTCGGCGGCCCAGTTCGTCGCCAAGGTCGTCCGCTCCTACTGGGGAGGCGATCACTCGCTGTTCCTCGGCCGGGTCGAGTACGCCTGCCACGACGATGGCGCCCGGCCGCTGCTCTTCCACGGCGGCCAGTACGGGAGACTCTCGGCCGACGCCTGAACGGCCGATCGAGCTTCCGGCCCAGGCTTTCGAGCTCACACTCGCCGAGCTAGGAGCGCGGGCGCTTCTTCTCGGGGTCGTAGAAGGGGATCGGCACCACGGTCGCCGGGATCCGCTTCTGCTGGCCGTCGAGCTTGCCGACCTCGATCTCGGTGCCCGGCTCGGCGTGCTGGACGGCGATCCGGCAGAGCGCGATGTTCTTGCGCAGCACCGGGCTGCGGGTGGCGCTGGTGATCACCCCGACCGAGGCGCGCTCGCCCGGGACGTGGACGCAGTCGCCGTGGGCGGCCGTCTCCTGCCCGGCCAGCTCGAGGCCGACCAGCTTGCGCTGGGGGTGGGCCTTTCGCTCCTCGAGCGCCTCCTTGCCGACGAAGTCGTCCTCGCTGTCGAGGGCGACGGCGAAGCCGATCCCGGCCTCGAACGGGTCGACCTGATCGTCGAACTCATACCCGGCGAAGATCAGCCCCGACTCGATTCGCAGCATGTCGAGAGCGGAGAGTCCGAGCGGCTTCAGACCCTGGTCGCCACCCGCCTCCCAGACCGCGTCCCAGACGGCCGGGCCGTCGTCGGGGTGGCACCAGACCTCGTAGCCGAGCTCGCCCGTGTAGCCGGTGCGCGAGACGACGATCGGGATCCCGTCGGGCGCCCCGATCCGCCCGATCAGCAGGCGGAACCAGCGCAGCTCTCCGAGCTCCGGCTGGGTCGGCGGCGTCCAGACGAGCCGCCGGAGGATCTCGCGGCTGTTCGGGCCCTGCACGGCGAGGTTGTGGAGCTCGTCGGTGGAGGGCTTCACCCAGGCCCGCATCGACTCCGCCTCGGCGAGGGCGGTCAGGTGGACGCCGGTGTAGGGGTCGCCGACGACGAATCGGAAGTTGTCGTCGCCGAGCCGGTAGACGGTTGCGTCGTCCAGCATGCCGCCGGTCTCGTTGCATACCGCCGTGTAGGTGACCTGGCCGACCGCCAGCTTGCGGACGTCGCGGGTGACCGCCCGCTGCATCAGCATCTCGGCGTCGGGGCCGAGCACCTCGAACTTGCGCAGCGGCGAGAGGTCCATGACCACCGCCGCCTCGCGGCAGGCCCAGTACTCGGCGATCGTGCCCTCGCCCTGATAGCAGTCCGGGCAGCCAGTAGCCGCGGTACTCGACCAGGTCGCGGGTCAGCGCCGAGGTGCGGGGATGGAACGCGGTTTCCTGGGTCATCTGGGGTTCAGCCTCCGGGGTGACGCGGTGGGCGATCGCCATCGAGAAGCGGTTCTCCGGGCGGTAGACGCGGACGTGAACGTCGGTGATCTCCCAGCCGTTGGCGGGGTCGATGTCGTCGGGGCATGCCGAGGAGGCGCAGAGCAGGTCGTCGGCGGCCCGCAGCAGGACGTAGTCGCCGGGCCGCGACCAGGGCTCGTCGGCGATGAAGCTGTTGCTCTCGTCAAAGCCCGTGTTGTAGAAGAAGTTGAGCGCCTCCCAGCCCTTGCGCGGCTCCACCCCGAAGGGCGTCACCTGTCCGTTGAAGTTCTGCGAGCAGTTGACGTGGCCTGGATAGCCGAGGTCCTCGTAGTACTTCGCGGTGCAGGCAAGGGCGAAGCTGTCGTGGCGCCCGACGGTGTCCTGGACCACCTCGACCAGCGGGTCCATGTCGACGTCGAAGCTCTTGCGATGGAGCCCCGGCTGAGGGTAGGCGGTTCCCATCAGGGTTCGCGTCGTCGTCGCATCGAGGCCACGCTCCAAACCCCGTTCCAGCTTGCCGCGGTTGAAGGCGAGGAAGTCGGAGCATTGCTTGCCCTCGACGTCGATGATCTGGATGAACTCGCCGGCGGCGACCTCGTAGGCCGCCGCGGTGGCCCGGTCGACCCGGAAGTCGAGGCGCGGCTCGGCCAGCGGCGGGGGCAGCTCGGCCCCCTCCGCCGCCCGAGGCACCTCCCTGCGGATCTCCAGCAGCAGCGGCGAGGAAGGCCAGGCGCCGTCGACGACCCTGCCTCCGGGCGCGGCGGCGATCGCGACCGCCTCCCGCTCGGCGGTGAACGACTCCGACTCCCCCCGCGGCGTTTCCCGGCCGAACAGCCGAAGTGCGCGTGCCTCGTCGGGGATCAGGCCCTCGGCGTGCAGGGCGCCGAGAAACCCATCGGCCTCGCCCTCGGCGATCAGGCTGCGAAGGACGCTCGCCTCTGCGTCCGGCCGCACCCCGATCGCCGCCCCGTCCTCGCCGCCCTCGGCGTCGAGGACGCTCAGCTCTGCGACCTGCCCACCATCGCGGTTGATCAGGGTCAGCGCGTCGCCGGGCGCCAGCCGCACCGCGGTCGCCGCCCCCGGCCTCACCCAGTGCGACTCCAGCGAGCGGTCCACCGGGCGCAGGCCCCGCTCCAGCAAGGCAGGTCGCACCGCGGCCACGCTCAGGCCTTCGCGGTCGATGCCTCGGCGGTCTCGGCTTCCTCGACCAGCTGCGCGGCGAGCTCGCGCTTGCCGTCGGGGTCGAGCTTCTTGACCTCGTTCTCGACCACCCGCCGGTTGTAGTTCTGGTTCCAGTAGTCGAGGGCGTCGAAGCCGAGCAGCACCGCCTTGCCGACGAACTGGCGCAGGACCTCGTTGGTCGGCCCCATTACCCAGCCTGCCTTGGCGTCGCGGACGTAGCGCTCCAGCTCCATGTCGCGCTTGTAGCCGGACCCGCCGCAGGCATGGAGCATCTTGTCGACCACGTGGGCGACATTCTTGGCCGCCTCGAACTTGATCTGCCAGGCCCAGTGCAGGTAGTCGGCGCGGGCCGTCTCGCCGGGGGCGAGCACCTTGGTGTTGTCGTCGGTGGCCCGGTCCATCGCCTGGGCTATCGAGTAGACGAAGAGGCGGGCCGCGTTGGTGTCCATCACCGCCTCGCCGACGTAGTCCTGGATCGTCGGGTAGTCGGCGACCCGCATGCCGACGTCGACATGGCGCTTGCGGGTCGTGTGGCGCCTGGCGATGTCGATCGCGCCGAGGGCGATCCCGTTCCAGACCGAGGAGGAGCCGACCAGGAACCATGGGTCGACCGCCTCGTCGTTTGAGTTGGCTCCGTCGCCGAGCGGGCCGACAACCTGCTCGGCCGGCACTTCGATCTCGTCAACCTCGATCGGCCCGGACTGGTTGCCGCGCAGCCCCAGCGCATCCCAGAGGGATGGCTGCGCCTTGACGTCGTCGCCGTCGATCACGAACACCGAGAGGTCGTCGTAGCCCGAGAAGTCGGGGCTGGTGGTCTGCACCACGTAGAAGTCGGCGAACCCGCCCGAGGTCGTCCAGGATGCCTTCTTGCGGACCTTGAATCCCCCGTTGGAGCGCTCGGCGCCGGATGACACGGGGTACCAGAAATGCGAGCCGGTCTCCGGGTCGGAGTAGGAGAGGGTGCCGATCCGGCATTCCGAGTCCAGGGGGCGGATGTAGCGGTCGATCAGCTCCTCGGTGGGGCGCAGCATGATCGTTGCCACCGCGCCGATGTGCATCACGTAGCACATCGCGGTCGAAGCGCAGCCGTAGCGGGCAAGGGTCTCGCAGACCATCGCGAAGCCGACGTGGTTCTCGCCCAGCCCACCGTACTCCTCGGGCACCGTGAGGCTGAGGAAGCCGTGCTCGGCCAGGAGCTCGAAGTTTCGGCGCGGGTAGAGCAGCTCGTCGTCGGAGCGCTTGGCGTTGGCCCGCAGCTCGCTCTCGCACAGCTCGATCAGCTTCTCGCGCAGCTCACGCTGGCGGTCGCTCAGCACCCAGTCGGGATCCCAGTCGTAACCGAGGCCCCAGAAAGGCTCCTCGCCCCACATCTTCTCGCCCATGCAATCCTCTCCTAACCCTGGACAGATTTGTCGCAATTTGTACCGGAAATCGACGATCCGAGTTGACGGCTCTGGGCCCGAGTTGACGGCTCTGGGATGCTGAGGACAGTTGGGGCGGAGCGCGTCGCGAAGCCAAACCGCCCCCCTTTGACCAACGAGGAGGAGAATTGAATGGAAGCCTCGGCGGCCTGCGAACACCTCGGCCACGTCAAGGTGACCGAGCTTCCCGAGGCGGTAGAGGGTTGCGAGGAGTGCCTGAAGAGCGGCGATCGATGGCTTCATCTTCGGATCTGCCTCGAATGCGGCCAGGTCGGCTGCTGTGACAGCTCGCCCAATCAACACGCTTCCAGGCACGCGGAACAGTCCCGGCATCCGCTGATTCGATCCCTCGAGCCCGGTGAGACCTGGTCGTACTGCTACCTCGACGAGGTCGGCATGGTGATCCCGCAGATCCGCGGCACCACCCGGATCCCGCCCTCGCCGCTGGGCGGCTGAGGTTCAAGCACCCGCCGGCTACGCGGTCCAGACCAGGCAGTGAGCGCCACTTCGCACCTCGCGGCGGGCTCGGCGGAAGCGGCGCCCGCAGTCCGGGCATCGCCATGAGTCCCCGTAGGCGACCTCGGCTTGAACACCGCACTCGCACCTGAGGGTGATCGGCGGACCGCGCAATGCAGCCCCGGGCTTCTCGTGTCCGAGTCTCTCCCGGGGTCCGCGAGCGCCTCGTCTGCGGATCAGGGGCACAGGATGCCGATCGTAGCTGCTCGCCGGGCCCCCCTGAAGGGGATCCTCAACCCGGTGCGGTTCACTCCAGCGACTCCCAGCCGACGTCGCGGGCCGCGAGTGCCTCGTCTGCGGCGGCTCCGCCGCGGACCCCGAACAGCCGCTTCGCCGACAGCAGGTAGCCGAGGATCGCCAGGTTGAGCAGCAGCGCGGCGATCTTCAGCGGCGTCTGGCTGACGGTCAGCTCCCAGACCTCGAGCGGGACGAAGACGCCGGTGGCGATGAAGGTCAGGTACTCGGCCCATCGCTTGGTCATCCACAGCCCGACCGCCTCGGTCGCCTGGAGCAGGGCGTAGGAAGCGAGGCCGACCCCGACCAGGTTGAGGGTTCCGGCGCGCAGGTTGAGCAGCCGGTCGATCTCGTGCAGGAGCCCGTGCTGGGGCAGCTCGCTGTTGCCGCGGAAGTCCGCGAGCAGCCGGTAGTAGAGGTCGCGCACCCCGGTCTCGTTGGCGGCGATCAGGAAGACGCCGACCGTCAGCGCGCCGAACAGCAGGAAGCGGAAGGTCTTGTCGACAGCGATCAGGCGCAGGATGAACTTGTCTCTCAGTGGCCTGCCGCGGAGCGGCAGCTCGATCTCCTCCCGCGCCGGTGGATAACGGCGGACCGGCTCGGCCGGGGGTTCGAGCGCCAGCCAACTGTCACAGCGCAGGCAGCGGTGCCAGCGCAACCCCTCGATCTCGCGCACCACGAGGCGGTCGCCGGGTGTGATCTCGGCCGCGTCGGTCCCGACCAGGAGGTGCCCGCCGACCCCGCAGGCGAGGAGCTCCCAGTGGAAGCGCGGCAGGAAGCGCTGCGGCCGCGCCGTCCCCGGCGGCAGCGCCTCGGCCGCCGCCTCTTCGTCCCTGCCGGCCTGGGTCGGCGGGACGGGCCTCAGATCAGCGCCTCGACGGCAGCTTCGAGCGGAAGAAGGCGAGCGCGTCGCTCTCCGCCGCGCTGACCACGCCGCCGTGGTCGACCCCGGGATATGTCTTGTAGTTGACGTGGTCCCCGAGGTCGTGCAGCTGGGAGACGAGCTGGGTCGTGTAGGGGATGAACACGGTGGTATCGGCCTCGCCCTGGGCGACCAGCACCGGCGGCTTCGTCCTCACCGCCGGGTTCTGCCTCGACAGCAGGTTGAACAGCCCGGCGGTGTCGGCGCCGCTGCGGATGATCTGCGCCGGGGGGATCCCGGCAAGGCGGTTGGGGGTGTTCAGCTGCGGCAGGCAGAGCTGCTTGACCAGCGGGTAGTAGCCGAGCACCCGGTCGGAGAGGAGCTTGCCGGGCTTGATCGGCACGGCCGGCGTGGATTGGGTGGCGGCGCCCTCGAGGATCAGGGTCGCGAGCCCGGTCAGCGGGCTGGGGCTGGTGAGGATGTCGAGCACCTCGGCCTGGTCGCGGAGGTGGGACGCCGGGGCGTAGGCGACTGTCCCGCGAAGCTTCAGATCGGGAACATAGATCTTCGCTTCGCCGGCGGCGAACAGAGCCGCGTGACCGCCCTGCGAGTGGCCGGAGATCAGGAAGCGCTTGCCGATCCGCGGGTTGAGCGCGCGGGCGGCGCGGACGATGTCGAGGACGCTGCGCCCCTCGGACTTGCCGATCAGGTACGGATGGGGGCCGGGCGTCCCGAGTCCCTGGTAGTCGGTTCGGAGCACCGCGTAGCCGGCCTTCAGCCAGGCGTTCAACTCGGGGTCAATGTAGGAGATGTAGGCGCTCGCCGGGGCGCCCTTGTGGTTGCGGGATGGAGCGCAGACATCGGCCGTTCCGGTGGTCCCGTGGGCGTAGCTGATCACCGGCCACCCTCCCTTCGGAGGCTTGCCCTTGGGGACGCTGACCGAGCCCGAGACAGCGACCCGCTGGCCCTTTGGGGTCACCGACGTGTAGAGGACGAGCTTGGTCGATGCCGCCTTCGCCAGCGGTACCAGCCCGCCCGCCTTGCGCGCCCAGATCAGCCGGCCGTGCCCGCGCGGCAGGTGCTTCGGCGGGTGATAGAAGGCGAGGCCCGCCGGTCCCCTGTGGACCTTGGCGGATGCACTCGAACTGAACGCTGCCCCGAATACGGCCAGTGCGGCGACGAGGATCGCGATGCGCGTGCGTGGGCGGGGGCAGTGGGCGTTCAAGCTCTCTCCTGGCGTGGGGGGACCGGCCTAACCCTAGATCTTCGGACCGGCCAGGGTTCATCCTGCCTCAACACGTTCCCGTGCGATTCGGAGCGGACGCGCCCCCGGCCGCGCCGAAGGAAAGGTTGAGGCTCGAATTGGCACGGAACCTGCAGTTCGGCTGGAAGCGGGGGGGCTCCGCCCGGCTAGCATTCCCGCAATGCCCGGGATCGCCCCTGCGAATGAGGAGGCACACGAGGCCTGGAACGGCGTCCTCTTCGACCGGTTCGTGCAATACCGGGATGTGATCGTCGATGGGCTCGGCGGCCATGGCGAGGTCGCTCTGGGCCTGCATCCTCCGGGAGCCGGAGACCGGGTCCTCGACATCGGTTGCGGGTTCGGGGACACGGCTCAGCGGATCGCCTCGATCGTCGGGCCCGACGGCTCGGTAAAGGGGGTGGACGTAGCCGAGCGCTTCATCGTGCTCGCACGCGAGGAGGCGGAGGAGGCGGGAACGGAGAACGTGGCGTTTGAGGTCGTCGACGTCGAGATCGCCGAGTTCGAGCCGACCTACGACTACGTCTTCTCACGCTTCGGGACAATGTTCTTCGCCAACCCAGGCGCGGCCATGCGCCGGGTCCTCGGCGCGCTGCGCCCCGGCGGTCGCCTCTGCATGGTCGTCTGGCGGCGCAAGCTCGACAACGATTGGCTCCACCGGGCGGAGACCGTCGTCAAGAGCTTCGTCGACAAGCCGGAGGAGAGCGACGAGCCGACCTGCGGCCCGGGTCCCTTCTCGATGGCCGACGCCGACACAGTCTCCGAGATCCTCGTCGGAGCCGGTTTCGAGAACGTCTCGCTCTCCCGCTGCGACCTCGAGTTCCGCTTCGGCGGCGACCTTGACAGCGGCGTGGCGCTGATGACGGCCCTGGGTCCTGCGGGCGAGGTGATCCGCCTCGCCGGCTGGGACGCCGAGAGGGTGAGGCCGGTGTTCGAAGCAGCCCTGCGCGAGGCCCTGTCGGACTTCGTCCGCGACGACGGGCTCTACGCGAACTCCTCGACCTGGATCATCTCGGCTCGGGCCCCGGCCGCCGGACAGACCGCGGGGAGCTAGCGCGCGGCCAGCCAGGCGGCGTGCTCGGCGCCCAGCTCGCCGACCGGCTCGCCGTCCTCGATCAGCTCCCGCAGCAACGCGCCCCAGCGCCCGCCGGCTCGCATCGTCGATGCGATCTGGAAGAGCAGCCCCTCCATCCTCCGCAGCAGCAGGGCCTCAGGCGGCAGGGTCATCCGGCGCAGCTGCTCGAACAGGTCTTGGCGCTGCTCGCGCATTGTCTCGGCGCTTCGCCAGAGGTCCTCTGGAGCCAGTCGCAGCACGCCATCGGTCTTCAGCCACCAGGAGACCTCGCGCATGTACTCGAGAAGAAGCGGCCCGTCCCAATCGGAGACCTCGCCGGGGAGGTAGCCCAGCTCGCGCATCCCGCGCAGCAGGGTCACCGCATCGTCCTCGCGGATCGCCGCGGCGATCTCCCCCTCGTCGGCGAGATATCCGGACGGGAGGCGCCGGAGCATGCCGAAGTCGAAGAAGGCGACACGACCGTCCGGGCGAAGAAGGTAGTTGCCCGGATGCGGGTCGCCGAGGGCCAGCCCCAGCTCCCGCACGGTGCCGTAGTAGAAGCGGTAGACGATCTCGACGTAGCGGTCGCGGATCGGGTCGGGCTGGGCGGCGACCTCCTGGAACCCGATTCCGTCGACCCATTCGGTGACCAGGACCCGCCGGCGACTGAGCTCGGTGTCCACCTCGGGGACGCAGGCGAACGGATGGCCGCGCCAGAAGCGGGCGACGCGGCGGTGGTTGCTCGCCTCCAGCTCGTAGTCGCATTCCTCGACGATCCGCTCCCGCAGCTCCGCGAGCAGGTCCTTGATCTCCAGCCCCGGCATCAGCTGGCGCAGCAGCGGGGTGAGCAACCGCAGGTTGCGCATGTCGGACTCGACCGTCTCAGCGATCCCCGGGTACTGGACCTTGATCGCGACCTCGCGCCCCTCGCGGGTCAGCCCTCGGTAGACCTGTCCGATGCTCGCCGCCGCGGCGGGCTCGGGGCCGATCTCGGCCAGGATCCGCTCCGGGTCCGATCCCCAGTCCTCGGCGATCACCTCGCGCATCTGCCTCCAGCCGACCGGCGGGACATCGTCGCGAAGCGAAGCGAGGCGGCTCTGCAGGTACTCGGACTGGTCGGGGTCGAGACCGGGGAACTCGACGGTCGAGAGCACCTGGCCGGCCTTCATCGCCGCACCCCTCATCACCGCGAGCTGGTCGATCAGCGAATCGATCGTCGCGACTACGCGATCTCCCCGCCGGCGTCGCTGCTGCTCGGAAGTCCCCCTGGAGTCGAACCGGTCCCCGGCCCATCGCATCGCTCCGCCCGCAGCGACCCGCCCGAGCCGTGCCGTTCGCGCCCCCCTGCCCCTGGTCGGGCTGCGTCCCTTGTCTTCGGCCACCGGGGACAGTCTGGCAACCGTTGCCCCCCGCCCCAGGCCCCGCATACATTCCGTGGTCGCGGTCGGCGACAATTCGCGCCGATGCCCGCGACCCCGAGAGCCGAGCTGCGACCGAGATGACCAGCGACGTCCTCGCGCCGAGCCGGGCCCTGCGGGGCATGCTGCTTGCGGCAGCGATCGCCAGCCTCTGGCTCGCGGTCGCTCCGGCGACCCCGGACCTCGCCGCGCAGGTCTACCGCGTCCACCTGTTCGCCAACCACGGTTTCGCGCTGTACGACGCGAACTGGTACGGCGGGCACCTGCTGCCGGCGTACAGCGTCCTCTTCCCACCGCTGGGGGCGCTGATCGGCGTGCGGCTCGCCGGCGCCCTGGCGACGGCGGCGGCGATCGTCCTCTTCGACCGGCTGGCCCGCGACGAGTTCGGCAGCCGCGCCTGGCGGGGGACCGTATGGTTCGCGGTCGGAGCCGGGCTCAACCTGCTCAGCGCCCGTCTCACCTTCGCGCTCGGGCTTGCGATCGGCCTCGGCGCCCTGCTGGCGGCGCGCAGGGGCCGCCAGGTCCCCGCGCTCGCCCTCGCCTTCGCCTGCCCCCTGGCGAGCCCTCTGGCCGGTCTCTTCCTCGCCGGGGCCGGCGCCGCATGGGCGATCGGGCAGCGCCGCCTCGCCCCGGTCTCGCTGATCGCCGCCTCGATCGCGCCGCTGCTGGCTCTGCAGGTCGCCTTCCCCGAGGGCGGCACCTTCCCCTTCCCGCCGATCGAGCTCGCGTTGCTGCTGACCGCGCTGACCGGCGGGATCCTGGTGCTGCCGACCGAGCAGCGGGTGCTGAGGACCGGCTTCGCCCTCTACGGGCTGCTCTCGATCATCGCTTTCCTGGTGCCCAGCCCGCTCGGCTACAACTGCGGGCGGCTGGCGCTGATCGCGGTAGGCCCTCTGCTCGCCTGCGCCCTCAGCGGCCGCCGCGCTCTGGTGCTGGCCGCCGCGGCGCCGCTGTTGCTCTTCTGGTCATGGGCGCCATCCGCAAGCGACCTCGAAGACGTCGGCGGGCCGAGTGCCAGCGCCGCCTACTATGCGCCCCTCGAGGCCTTCCTGGCGCGCCACGACAACCCCCCGGCGCGGGTCGAGATCCCCTTCACCAGGCAGCATTGGGAGGCCGTCTATGTCGCCCGTCACTTCATGCTGGCCCGCGGATGGGAGCGCCAGCTCGACCGGGAGCGGAACCCGATCTTCTACCAGGCCAGGCACCGCTCCCTCGACCCCGAGGTGTACTTCGACTGGCTGCGGGCCTCCGGGGTGCGATACGTCGCCGTCCCCGACGCGCCCCTTGACGAGTCGGCCCGCGCCGAGGCCCGGGCGATCGCCGCCCACCCCCCTTACCTCGACCTAGTCTGGCACTCCCAACACTGGAAGGTCTACGCGGTCCGGGACGCGACTCCCTTGCTCAGCGGTCCGGGCCGGCTGCTCAGCGTGCGGCCCGACTCATTCACGCTGCGGGCGAGGCGGCCGGGAAGGTTCCTGGTGCGGCTCCAGTTCTCGCCCTACTGGCAGCTGCACCGCGAGGCCGGCTGCGTGATGAGGGGCCCGAACGGCTGGACCCGCCTGTTGATCACGCGTGGCGGTCGCCAGCAGGTGACCACCGACTTCGGTCTCGACCGCACCTTCAGCCACGGCCGGCGCTGCGCCTGAATAACTACGCCTCCTCCTCTGCTCCGCGAGAGCCCGCCCCCAGAGACATCGGCCATCTGCGGGCTCTCGCTCCGCGTCCGGGGGCCGCTTGCCCGCAAGCAAACCTCGTCCTTCCGCGAACCGCCGCACGCCCGGACGCGGGAGCGAGGCCCGACAGCATCATTTGACTCTGAGTGACGGGCCTCGCGGGAGGGGAGGACGTGCGGCGCAGTTATCCATGCAATTATGTTTGCAGGTTATTAGCAACTCCTCACACTTTGGCGGGGCTGGATAGCCTCTCGCGCTCCGCCGGTCGCCCTGTAAACGGTTGTTCGAAGGGAAATCGACTAGCGGCGCGAATGAACTCAGTTTCGAGCCAGCAGACACGCCGGTCCCCCAGGGCCCGCTCGACCTTCGTCGCGGCGCTGCTCGCGGGATTTGCCCTGCTCTTGGCGCTCGGCGGCGTCGCCCCGGCCGAGAACCTGCAGAGCAAGCTCCACCACGGCCAGGCGAGGCTCGATCAACTGCAACAGAAAAGCGGGGCGGTGGCTGCATCGATCGAGCAGCAGAACAGCCAGATCGACGCCCTGATCGGCCAGGTCGCCGCAATGCAGAGTCGCCGGGCCGAGGTGCAGCAGGAGCTCGCCGCGAAGCAGGCCGAGCTCGACCGGGCGACGGCCGCGCTGCAGCGCCAGCGCCAGCACCTGGTAGTGGTCCGCGCACAGCTGAGACGGGCGCTGAAGGTGCTGCGTAAATGGTTGGTCACCGTCTACGTCTCCGGCAATCCCGACGTGCTCAGCGTGATCGCCAACTCCGCGAGCTGGTCCGACGTCGTCTCCCAGAGCGAGTACCTCGGCCAGATCAAGGACTACGAGGGCAGCGTGGTCGAGCGGGTCCAGGAGATCCGCAATCAGACCAAGGCAGCGGTGAAGCGACTCGCCGTGACCCGCGAGCAGATTTCCCAGGCCCGTGACGCGATCGCCGCCGAGGAGGACCAGCTGGCGGGGATGGAGGCGACGCTGCAGGCCCGCCACTCGCAGCTGGTCGCCGCCCAGAGCGCCCGACAGCAGGCGCTGGACGGGCTTCAGGGCAGGGCGGCGGCACTCCGCGACAACCTCTCTTCGGTCTCCGATCAGCTCGCCCAGCGCCAGGCGGCCCGCCAGCAGGCCGAAGCCGAGGCCGCCGCCCCGGCGCCGAGCGCACCTGCCCCCGCTCCTGCCCCGCTCCTGCCCCAGCCTCGGTGCCGGGTGAGTCTGCCACCCTGCTGCCCAACGGGCAGGCCGCCGCCCCGGCGAGCGCTCCGGCGGCCGTCAAAGCGGTGATCGCCGCGGCCAACTCGATCGCCACCACCCCCTACGTCTGGGGAGGTGGGCACGGCTCGTTCAGCTCCTCCGGCTACGATTGCTCGGGGGCGGTCAGCTTTGCCCTGAACGGGGGCGGCTTCCTCTCCAGCCCGCTCGACTCGACCGGTCTCGAGACCTGGGGCGTCCCGGGAGCCGGAAGCTGGATCACCGTCTACGCCAACTCCGGCCACGCCTGGGCAGTGATCGCCGGCCTGCGCTGGGACACCTCCGGGGATGTCTCGGGCACCGGGCCCCGCTGGCACACCGACATTGCCTCGACCGCCGGCTTCATCGCCCGCCACCCAAGCGGCTACTGAGCGCTTTCCCCACGCTCCCCGGTCGAGTGGCCGGAATCAGCAGATAGGGACCACTTTTCGTCCACTCGACGCCCCGGGCTAGCCTCCGGGACCGATGAACGCAGCGGACGGCTACCGGATCGCCCTGCTCGACTGGCTCGCCTGCGCGATCGGCGGCGCCGCCGAGCCCGCCGCGATCGCCGCGGCGGGCGCCGGCGACGGGCTCCTCGAGCGGGTCGCGGCGGCCGGGACCGCCGGGCACGTGCTCGACTACGACGACACCTATCTCCCCGGCGTCGCCCATCTCAGCTCGGCCACCGCCCCGGTCGCGCTGGTCCTCGGCGCCGAGCTGGGCGCCGGCGTGGGGGAGGCTCTGACTGCCTACATCGCCGGGTTCGAGGCGATGGGCGCCTTCTCCGGGGCGGCGCATCCCGAGCTCTATGGCGGCGGCTGGCACCCGACCTCGGTCTGCGGAGGTCTGGGCGCCGCGGTGGTCGCCTCGCGGCTGCTTGGCCTCGAGGCCGAAGCCGAGGAATCGGCCTCGGCGCTCGCCCTGCTGCGCGCCTCGGGATTTCGCTCGGCCTTCGGTTCCGCCGGGAAAAGCCTCCAGGTCGGGATGGCGGCAGCGGAGGGGGTGGCGGCGGCCCGGGTCGCGGCGTCGGGGGCGGAAGTCGGCCTGCAAACGGTGGCGTCCGGATACGCCGGTTTCTCGACCGCCTTCGGCGCGACTCAGGGGAGCGGGCCCGAGGGTGCAGCCCCGGCGGTCGAGCAGAACTGGATCAAGGCCTACCCCTGCTGCCTGCAGACCCATAGCTCGATCGAGGCGGCAGCGGGGCAACCGGGCGCCGGCGGCGCGACGATTGAGATCTCCGTCCACCCGCTCTCCCTGCAGGCGGCGCCGATCACGATTCCGGGCGATGGGCTGGAGGCGAAGTTCTCGATCCCCTACCTGGCCGCCTTCACTCTGCTGCACGGGCCACCGGGCCTGGAGAGCTTCGCCGGGGTCGATGCCGAGGCCGTCCGTCTCGCGGCGGCGATCGAGGTGCGGGCCGAGCCGGACCTCGGCGAATCGGAGGCTGTGCTGGTGCTGGACGGCGAGCAGGTCTCGAGGGTGCCGGCGGCGCTCGGCTCGCCCCAGCGCCCGCTCGATCCGGCCGGGCTCGCGGCGAAGCGACGCGCCCTCGCGGGGGAGCGGCTCGAGGGCGCACTCGACGACGCTGACCGCCCGGTTGCCGAGCTGGCCGAGCTGATCGGACCGAGATGAGCGAGGCTCCGCCGCCCGCGGAGATCGTCCCCGAGCCCGGGAGGGGGCGGGTGTTCGAGAAGCTGATGCGACCGGGGATCGCCGACGTCGCGCCGAGCGGCCTGGCCCGGCTCGACGCGATCGCCCGCTGGCTGCAGGACGTCGCCTACCTCGATGTCGTCGACGCCGGCTTCGAGCGCCGCTGCGCCTGGATAGTCAGGCGCACCAGAATCCGTGCGGAGGTGCTTCCCCAGTTCGGAGAGGACCTGGCGCTGCGCACCTTCTGCAGCGGGATCGGCCGGTTCTGCGCCGAACGGCGGACGGCGATCTCGGGGCCGAGCGCCTCGGTCGAGGCAGTCGCCACATGGGTCGCACTCGACCCCGAGCGCCTCGTGCCGATGCGCTTCGACGAGGAGTTCGCGGCGCTCTATGGAGAGAGTGCCGCGGGGCGAGGCGCCAGCACCCGCCTCCACCATCCCGGGCCGTCCCCCGACGCCGAGCCCGAGCCTTGGGCGTTCCGGGCGACCGACCTCGATCTCGCCGGTCACGTCAACAACTCGCACTACTGGGCGGCTCTCGAAACCGAGCTCAGCGGGGACGGTGACCCCGGGGCGGTCGACGCGGAGATCGAGCACCTGGCGCCGGGCCTTCCCGGGGAGGCGACGATCCTGCGCAGCCTCGGCTGGGCTTGGATCGTCGATCGCGCCGGTTCGGTGCTGGCCTCGATCCGGCGCCAGCCTTCAGGGGCCTGAGGGCGGGAGCGGCTTCGGCCCGAAGGGGGGGACGGCCAGGAGGGCTCGCAGGGCCCGGCGGGCTCCGCGTCCTCCTCCGAGCTCGCGGCGCATCCGGCTGCGCTCCTCGGCGCCGGGGGGCGCGGCGCCGGCGCCGTACCGGTAGGCGCGCAACTTTGCTGCGTAGGCGGCGAGGCGGGGACGCCCGAGCGCTGCCGAGTCGTCCTCCAGGCGCCGCAGGGTGAGGCCGGCGGCGATCGGCCTTCCCATCGCCGGCAGGGCGCGGCGCAGCTCAGCGATCTGGGCCGCCGCGAGAGATTCTCCCCGCAGCGACCGGCGCCGGCGGGCGAGGACGGGTAGGCCGAGAGCGAGGGCCACCAGGACCAGCAGCGCGGCGACTCCGGCGACGCCGGCCAGCGCCGGCAAGCTCGAGCCGCCCCCGCTCGAGCGCAGGTCGGCGGGGCCGGGGGCGTGCGAGCCTCCGGCGCCGAGCGGAGGCACCGGGCGCCGGGCCCGGAGGACCGGCAGCGACGGCTGCGCCGAGGTCGACGCCGCCGGGGAGACGCCGGGGGTGGGGTCGAAGGGGACCCAGCCGATCCGCTCGAAATAGACCTCTACCCAGGAATGCGCGTCGAAGTCGTGGACCGTGAAGCGGTTCCGCGCTTCGCTCGGAGAGCCGGGACTGAACCCCGATGCGACCCTGCTTGGTATGCCGAGCATCCTCAACATCAGCGCCATCGCCCCGGAGAACTGCTGGCAATAGCCCCTTCGATCGCGGAACAGGAAGGCGCGCAGCGGGAAGTGCCGGACCGGGGGATTCTCGTCGTAGGAGTAGGCGCCGAGCAGCTGCTGATTGATCGCCTCCACCGCATCGTAGGTGTCCGCCGTCCCGGCGGTGAGGCGGTGGGCAAGTCGGTATACCGATCCGTACGGCGAGCGCAGGAGACGGCGATCGACTGCCGCTCTGCGGGCGGCGCCGGGAGACGATCGCAAGGGCACCGTGAGCTGGGTGAGTCCCTCGACTGCCACCTGGTCGCCGTTCTGGGCCTCGACCGCCCCGGGGGAGGTCTGCGGTACGGCTAGGGTCGTGTACCGGCGCAGTGCCGCCTGGTAGGGGAGCGAGCCGGCCCGTCGCATCTGGGTCGGGGTCGGCTGGGGGGAGTAGTAGTGCACGCTGTAGGTGTCCCCGCCGGAGATGCCGTCTCCATCCGCCGGGACGACGCCTCCGTCCGAGAGGTCGGTCTCGCCGAGGCCCTGTACAGAGAGGGGCGTGCCGGCGGCGACGACGAGCTGGCTGCTCAGCTGGTCGATCCGGAAGCGGGCCGTGTGAACCCACCGGGAGTTGAGATAGGCGGCGGAAGCGCCCCCGAAAAGCGAGGGCAGCTCCAGCGACGGTGGCGACTTGTCGAGAGGTTCGAGCCAGCGGAACCCGTCGAAGCGGTCGAGCACGGCGGTCCGCCAGTAGTGGGGCTCGGGGCTGCGGACGATCAGCAGCCGCTGTCCCCTCCGCGGCCAACCGAGCGGTCCGTAGTCGTGATTCCAGCTGAAGAACTCGGTGCCGCCGCTGGAGTTGGCCGACAGATCCCAGTGGGTGTAGTCGAGCAGCGGCTCTGCGCCCATCGTCCTCGAGCAGAGCGGCAGGGCGAGGGCCCCGGCGACAGCGATCAGCCCCAGACCCATTGCTGCGTTGCGGCGGCGGATCAGCGGCAGCCAGAGCCAGCCCGCGACCAGGGCGAAGAGCAGCAGGCCCTGAAGCAGGGGCGCCGTGGGAGGCGAGAGGGTCGCAGCGGTCCCGTAGGCGGCGACCAGGATCGTCAGCCCGGCGATCGAGCGGGCGCCGGCCGCCGCCGCGGACGGCCAGAAGGACACCACTGCGGCAGCGCAAACCACGAGCGGCACCGCGAGGGTGATCGCCCGCCGGGCCCAGTCGTCTCCACCGCCCGGATAGGGGTAGCTCGCTCCGGCAGCGAGGTCGAGGCCGGAGCCGAGGCGGGCGCCGAGCTCGTCCCAGTGGACCGGGAGGAGCAGGCGGGCGGGGACTCCGAGGATCAGGGCCGCCAGCGCCAGTCCGAGCAATGCAGCCGCCAGAGCGAGCGGCCAGCGCCACTTCCGCGGCGGCGCCAGGGCGCCGATCGCTGCCAGCACGGTCGCCACGGCGACCAGGGCCAGGGTCGTGCCGAGCAGCCCAGAGAGGGGAGGATCGCTGAGCAGCGCAGACCAGCTGAGCGCGACAAGCAGAGAAAGCGCCGCGAAGGCCCCCAGCCGCGCCAGCGGCAGGGACCGGATGACCCGGAACTCGGAGCTCACGCCGCCTCCCGGGAAGCGGTGTCCCTGGCTGCCGGGGCATGGCCCCGGCAGCCGGCGACGTTGAACAGCGTCCGCATCCCGTCGATCGGCTCGGCCGTCACCAGGCAGAGGCGCTCGGATCCCCGGATGGCCGGGACTTTCGGTGAGGCCGCCGCCGAGACCAGGAAGGTGGTCCCTGCCGTGTGCCGGGCGGCAACCGTCGGCGGGCGGCTGCAGGGCTCGACCAGGGCGAGCCTCGCATGCGCCTGGCGCCAGCCGCGGGACATCCGCGCGCCGATCCGCACCGGGTGGGTCGCCTCCGGCAGCAGCAGCGAGCAGCCGCCCTCCCCGGCGAGGTGGGCGCAGATCGAAGCGGCCGCCCGCACCGCGCGGTCCAGCGCCTCCTCCGAGGCGGGGTCGAAGGCGTCGAGGACGATGAGCGGGGGCGACTCGCCGCCGCTGATCAGCCTCCGCTCGGCCAGCTCGCCGCTGCGGGCGACGGTCGGCCAGTGGATGCGCGAGGCCGGCGTCCCCTCCCGGTAGGGGCGCACGCCCTCGACCTCGAACTCGACGGCACGGGGATCGAGTCCGGCGGAGCCTGAGCCGCTGTCGGCCGAGCCGAGCAGCCGATCGAGCCCTCCGGGTCCCGCCGGGGCGAGGACGGGCTCGATTCGCGGCAGGACCAGCACCGGGATCGACTCACCGGCGCTGATCCGCCGGCGCTGGAGTCCGAAGGGGTCCGAGACAAGCAGCGCCGGTGGTTCGAGGAGGTGGCGGCCCCGCCGACGGATGCGAAGCTCGAGCATGTGGAGGCCGGAGGGCCGGACCCCGGTCTGCAGAGGTTGATCGGCGAGCGGGTGCTCGATCCTGCTCCCCGGCAGCAGGCCCGCTGTCGAGACTCTCGCGCCGAGCGGGTAGCTCTCCCCCTCGATGATGCTCCACGGGCCCGGCACCCGCTCGACACGCGGGCGGCGGGCAGAGGCCCTCACCCAGATTCCCAGGCCGGCGACCAGGATCGCCATGGCGACGCCGGGTACGTAGAGCGAGGTGGATCCGAAGGCGGCGGCGGAGACCACGAAGGCCACCGCCAGCAGCAGGGTGGCCGTTCTCGCTCCCATCGCCGTCAGAGCGCCGGGGTGTGCATGAGGGCGTCCGCCACCACCGCCGTGCGCTCGCCGGGAGCGGCTCCGGGGGCGAGCAGCAGTCGATGCTCGAGCACCGCGTGGGCGAGCGCCTGGACGTCATCCGGCAAGGTGTGGTCGCGACCGTAGAGGGCGGCCCGCGCCATCGCGGCCCGGTAGAGGAGGAGCCCGGCCCGGGGGCTTGCGCCGAGGTCGACCCGCTGATCGGAGCGGGTCGCTTCGCACAGCGCCACCACGTAGGCCCGCAGCGCCTCGCTGCCGTTGGTCGCGCCGGCGGCGGCCTGTGCGGCGAGGATCGAGCCGACGTCGGCCACCGGCTCAACGTCCAGGACCCGGTCGGCGGAGGCATGCTCTGCCAGCATCGCCGCCTCCTCGCCCGAATCCGGGTAACCCATCTCCAGCCTGACCATGAAGCGGTCGAGCTGGGCCTCGGGAAGCGGATAGGTCCCCTCGTAGGAGACCGGGTTCTGGGTCGCTATCACCAGGAACGGCCGGGCCAGCTCGTGCGCCTGCCCGTCCACGGTGACCCGGCGCTCCTGCATGCACTCCAGCAGCCCCGACTGGGTCTTGGGAGAGGCCCGGTTGATCTCGTCGACGAGGACGATGTTCGCGAACACCGGGCCCGGGTGGAACTCGAAGCGGGCGTCGCGCTGGTCGAAGACGTTGGTCCCGACCACGTCGGCCGGCAGCAGGTCGACGGTGCACTGGACCCGCGCGTAGGAGGCGTCGATCGAGCTCGCGAGCGACCGCGCCAGCGCCGTCTTGCCGACACCGGGGTGGTCCTCGATCAGCACGTGGCCCTCGGCGATCAGGGAGACGATCAGCTGCTCGAGGACCTCGTCGCGGACCTTGACCGCGCGACGGATGCTGGCGCGCAATCGCTCCCCGATCTCGGCTACGGCGACGGGATCGAGCTCGGGCATCGTGGCCACCCGTCCATGGTAGGCCAGGGCCGCAGCGAGGTCGGCGGCCTAGGCCTTGCCCCGCCGGAACAGCCAGCGCCGCAGCAGGGGTCCGACCTTGCGGCCCGAATGGCGCTCGGCGAAGGCGATGAACTGCGAGGTCAAGGCGTTGCCGTAGCGGTGGGTCGTCGTCCAGGCCCGCAGGAGACCGAAGAAGGCGCGGTCGCCAAGCCTGATCCGCAGCGCCTCGAGGGTCATCGCGCCGCGGACATAGACCGACCCGTCGAAGAGATTCTTCGGGGTGCCGGGCCGGCCCGGCGGGGGCGACCAGAAAGGATCGGCCGTCGGCCGGCGGCGGAGCTCGGCGAAGACCGAGCGCGCGCTGGGGCCGCCGTGCCGCTCGCGGTAGACCCATTCGGTGAAGGTCGCGAACCCCTCGTTCAACCAGATATCCGGCCAGCGCCGCAGGCCGGTCGAGTCCCCTACCCATTGATGGGCGAGCTCGTGGACGAGCAGGTTGCGCCTGGGTGGGCCGGGGTAGGTAGGGCGCGACTGGGTCTCGAGGGCGTATTCGCCACCGTCGGTGATCGTGGTCCCGACCGCGTCGAACGGGTATGGCCCGAACAGCTTGCGCTCGAAGCGGATGATCTCCGGCAGGTTGCGGATCCCCCTGCGGATCAGCGCTCCCCGATCACGGTAGAGGTCGGCGCCCACCGCCGTCCAGGCTGGGATGCCGTCGACCCTGGCGTGGCGGAGGCGGAAGTTGTCGAAGGCGACGGTCGCGAGGTAGGGAGCCATCGGCTGCCCCATGGCCCAGATCCAACGGATGCGCCTGCCGTGCGAGCGGCGGGAGACGAGGCGACCGTTGGCGACGGCGACGAGATGCCTCCCGCGGCTGCGGGCGGGAGCGTCGAGGCGGAACCCGAAGCTGGCCTTGTCGGTCAGCGAGTTGTTGCAGGGCAACCAGGCCGCGGTCCCCACCGGCTCGCCCAGGGCAACCGCGCCGCCGTCGTCCGTCCTGGTCCAGCCTTCCTTGGAGCGGTCCGGGTCGGTGATCGTCCTCGGGTGGCCGCTATAGGAGACGGTGGCGACGAACTCTGTCCCCGAGGGTATCGGCGACGACGGCCTAACGATCAGCTTGCGGTGACGTCGCCTGAAGGCCGCCGTAGCGCCATCGATCTCGACCTTCTTGACGTGCAGCCCGGCGAGGTCGAGGCCCAAGCGCCGCAGCCGGCGGCGAGAGCGCGCCCGGATGCTGGCCTTGGCGGCGATCCCGTCCCTGCCCGCCGCCCGCGTCGCCGGGATGTAGGAGAGCGAAACGCCGTAGTGAGCGACGTCGTAGGCGCTGCTGCCGCTGCCCGGGAAGAACGGGTCGCGGCCTGCCCTCGCCGGGGCCCCGACCGCGAGCGTCGCTCCGAGCAGGACCGCGGCGCAGACCAGCGGGAGGACGCGGCGGAGCACGCGAGAATTAGAGCAGGCGGCGCCCACAACGTCCCGGCGAGATGGGCGCTGAGGACCTAGCCGAGATCGAAGCCGACCCCGGTCAACTCCTCGGAGACCGACCAGAGGCGCCGAGCCGTCGCCTCGTCCTTCGAAGCCGAGCTGGAATCGACGACACGCGGCGCTCCTCTCGCTTCGAACAGACCGTCGGGACCGATGAACGAGCCGCCGGGGAGTCCCGGGAATGTCGCCGCATACAGCGAGGGCAGGGCTCCGTCGTCATCGCTCTGGGCGATCAGCCGGTTGGAGATCGTCATCACTGCCGTATTGGCCGTCGCGATGATCCCGCCCCCGACGCCGGGACCGGAGGACTGGAGGTTGGTGGCGGAGTAGCCGGGATGGGCTGCCATGCTCGCCAGCGCCGCCGCCGCCGCATCGGCGCGGCGCTGAAGCTCATAGGCGAACAGCAGGTTTGCCAGCTTCGACTGCCCGTAGGCGGCCCAACGGAAGTAGCGCCGCTCGCCGGTGAGGTCGTCGAAGCTGATCCTGCCGCTCCGGTGCGCCAGGCTGGAGACGGTCACTACCCGGCACCCGGCTCCTCGCAGCAGGGCCGGCAGCAGGCGGCCGGTGAGCGCGAAATGGCCGAGGTGATTTGTCCCGAATTGAAGCTCGAACCCGTCCTCGGTGAGGCGCCTCGGGGTGGCCATCACGCCGGCGTTGTTGATCAGCAGGTCGATCGACTCGTGCTCGGCGAGCAAGGCCTCGGCCAGCTCGGAGACCGAGTCGAGGCTGGCCAGGTCGAGCGGGACGAGCTCGAGCGAGCCGCCCGGGACCATGGAGCGCACCGCGGCGAGTGCCTCCTCGCCCCGGTCGCGATCCCTGCAGGCCATCAACACGCTCGCTCCCGCTCGTGCCAGCACGCGCGAGGTGGCGAGGCCGAGGCCGCTGTTGGCGCCGGTGACGACGGCGACGCGCCCAGCCTGGTCGGGGATGTCGGCGGGACTCCAACCCATAGGAGGAGAAGCCTAGATCAGGGTTCCGGCGAGGAAGCGTCCGCTGGCCGTAAGTCGGGTTCGCGGCCCTCGACCAGCCGCTGCATCGCCAGCTCCAGCGCCTGCAGCTGCTCGCGGACCCCCTTCAGCTCCCGCATCGCCACCGCCTCGGCCGACTTCGGTCCGGAGGCGATCTCCGCCTCGACGTCGGCCAGCTCCGGTCCGAGGAACCGCTGCGCCACCGCGCCGGTGAGCAGGGCGACGAAGCAGATCCCGACGATCACGATCACCACAGCGACGATCTGCGATCCGGTGGTCGTCGGGTAGATGCTGGAGCCGACCGTGGTCATCGTCGTGATCGCCCAGTAGGCGCCCTGCCAGGCGGTCAGATGCTGGTTGTGCTTCTCGAAGGCGACGAACGCTGCACCGCCGGCGACCACCGTGAACAGCGCAAGCAGGGCTGCGTAGCGCAGGCCCTCGAGCGAAAACGCCTGCCGGGAGAGCTGCGCGAGGCGCAGCAGGCGCAGCAGGCGCAGCAGGCGCAGCACCTGGAGCCCCGCCGGCAGGATCGGCGGGGTGAGGACCACGATCACCAGATCGAGCGGGTGCCTCCAGAGCCAGTGACGGCGGCTCGGGACGACGGCGAGCATGATCAGCAGCTCGCCCAGGAATGCCAGCCAGACGACCCAGTTGAGCGTGTTGGCGATCACCGCGGTGGCCCCGGTCTCGTGTGTCTCCGAGAGCGCCACAGCTGGCAGGGTCAGCGCCGCGGCGATCATCATCGGCGTGTTGAGGCGCGCGGCGACGCGCTCGCTGCGAGCGTCCATGACACCGTGATTCGACGCAGGGGACCGGCTGCCTTCCGGCCCGGCTGGGAAGAGGGGTGGGGGATTGCAGCCGAAATTAGTTTGCTACACTAATTAGCAAGGCTAATCAAAATGAATGCACTTACCGAACCGACCAAGGAGCTGAGCCCGTCAGCCGCCCGCCTGCGGATGGCGATCACCCGGGTAGCCAGGCGACTTCGTCAGGAGGCCTCCGGGGAGCTGACCCCGGCCTCCGCCGCTGCGTTGGCCAGCGTCGAGCGCCACGGACCGCTGACCCCCAGTGAGCTGGCGGAGATCGAGCGGGTCAAGCGCCCCTCGGCGACCCGCACCCTGCAGCAGCTCGCGGAGCTCGGCCTGGTCGATCGCACCCCCGATCCCACCGACGGTCGCAGCGCCCTGGTTTCGGCCACGCCGGCCGGACGGGAGCGGCTGCGCCGCCTGCGGGGGCGAAAGAACGCGTATCTGGCGCGCCGAATGCGCGGGATGTCGGAGGACGACGTCCGCACCCTGGAGCGTGCGGCCGAGATCCTCGAGCGCATGCTCGAGGGTGAGCGCGGTTGACCGCCGCCCTGCGCCGCTCATTCGATTCTTTGGCGGTCGCCAACTACCGGCGCTACTTCGCCGGCCAGGTCGTATCGCTCTCGGGAAACTGGATGCAGATGGTCGCCGAGTCGTGGCTGATCCTCCAGCTCACAGACAGCGGTGTCGCGGTCGGCTTCAACACGGCCCTCCAGTTCCTGCCGATTTTGCTGTTCGCCCCCTGGGGCGGCCTGCTCGCCGACCGCCTTCCGAAGCGGACGCTCCTGATCGCGACCCAGTCGATGATGATCCTCCCCGCCCTCGGGTTGCTGGCGGTGACCGTGACCGGGGTCGTGGCTCCGTGGATGGTCTACGCGCTGGTCTTCGCCCGCGGTGCCGTCAACTCGGTGGACAACCCAACGCGGCAGAGCTTCGTGATCGAAATGGTCGGCGCCGACCGCGTCGTCAACGCGGTCAGCCTCAACAGTGTCATCGTCCACTCCGCCCGGATTTTCGGCCCGGCCGTCGCAGCGATCCTGATCGCGACCGTCGGCGTCGCCGCCTGCTTCGCGATCAACGCGCTCAGCTTCGTGGTGATGATCGCCGCCCTGGTGCGGATGAGGCCCTCCGAGCTGTCCAGCGCTCCGCCCGCCCCGCGGGAGCCCGGAGCGATCCGCGCCGGGCTCCGGTACGTCCGCGAGACTCCCGAGCTGGCGATGCCGCTGGCGCTGATGGCCCTGGTCGGCACCCTCGGCCTCAACTTCCAGGTGATCCTGCCGCTGCTGGCGCGGTTCAGCTTCGGCGGCGGGGCCTCGGCCTACGCAGCGCTGATTTCGGCGATGGGGGTCGGGGCGGTCGGCGGAGCGCTGATCACCGGTGCCCGCGGGCGCACCAGCCCGAAGCTCGTGGCCGGCGCTGCGCTCAGCTTCGGGCTGCTCTCGCTGCTCGCCGCGGCCGCCCCCAGTATCGCCTTCGAAGTTCCGGTGCTCGCCCTACTCGGCGCCTCGGCGGTCACCTTCGCGGCGGCGATCAACTCCTCCCTACAGCTCTCGGTGACTCCCGAGATGCGGGGCAGGGTGATGGCGCTCTACTCGGTCGTCTTCCTCGGTTCGACCGCCTTCGGCGGCCCGCTCGCCGGCTGGCTCTCCCAAGCCTATGACCCGCGCATCGCGCTACTGCTCTCGGCCGCCGCCGGGCTCTCGGCCGCCTGGGCCGCCCATTCCGGCTTCGGACGGATGTCCGGGTCGGCGAAGGCCCGGCCGGATACTGAGAGTGTCATTAGGGAGTCGTTACCGGCCGCTTAGTCGCCTCTCCTAGCGTCCGGCGAAAGCTCTCGTCCAAATCAATACCACCCTCCCCGGCGAACGGCGGGCCATTGGCCCGCCGCTCGCCGTCTGGGTCAACCATCTAGGCTGCGGCGCCTTGAAGCACGACCCCCACGGATACTGGCTCGAGGAGGCCGGCCCGGTGGTCCCGCTGCCAGCGCTGGAGGAGCACCGGCTGGAGGCGGACGTGCTCGTCATCGGCGGCGGCTACACGGGAATGTGGGCAGCCTGGCATCTGCTCGAGGCCGAGCCCTCGGCCAGGGTGGTGGTGCTCGAGGCGGATCGGTTCGGGCACGGCCCCAGCGGGCGAAACGGCGGCTTCGTCAACTCGATGTGGCTCAGCTTCGCCACCCTGCGGGAGCGATTCGGCGAGACGGCGGCGCTGGAGCTCTGCCGGGCTTCCGCCGACTCCGTCGACGCGGTGGGGCGCTTCTGCGAGGAGCAGGAGATCGACGCCTGGTATCGCAGGTCAGGGTACATGCAGGTCTCCGCCGCGGCCGCCCAGGACGGCGCTCTGCAGCTCGCGGCCTCCTCCGTCCCCGCCACCGCCGGGCCGGAGCTAGTCACCGGGCTCAGCCCTGACCAGGTCGCCGATCGCTGCTCCTCGCCGCGCTTCCGCGCCGGGGCGCTCTTCGCCGACGCCGCCACGGTGCAACCGGCTCGGCTCGCCCTCGGCCTCCGCGAGCGGCTCATGGAGCGGGGCGCGGCGCTCTTCGAACGTTCCCCCGTCCGCCGCCTCAGCGAGGGCGCCGGCGGGGTCGAGGCACTGACCGAGACCGGGTCGGTGAGCGCAACGCGCGCGGTGCTCGCGGTGGGCGGAGGGGCGGCGCGGGCGCGCTCTCCCTTCCGCAACGCGCTCACGGTCACCTCCTCCCACATGGTGATCAGCGAACCGGTGCCGGACCTGCTGGAGGAGATCGGCTGGACCGGGGGAGAGGCGATCTCCGACAGCCGCGCGATGGTCCACTACATGCGGACCACGCGGGACGGTCGCATCGCCTTCGGCTGGGGCGGCGGGCGGCTCGCCTGCGGCGGGCGGCTCGGCGGGCTGGCGGAGCGCGACCCGACGGTCGTGGCCGAGGTGGCGAAGGGAATCCGCGCCTTCTTCCCGGGTCTCGAAGGGCGGAGTCTGACCAACGCATGGGGCGGCCCGATCGACGTCTCGCCCACCCACCTGCCGGTGGTCGCGTCGACGCCGGGAAGCCGGGTCTGGGCGGCCTTCGGCTACACCGGGAACGGGGTCGGCCCCTCGCAGATGGTCGGCCGCTCACTCGCCTCGCTATGTCTCGACCGGCGAGACGCTGATTCGCGCCTTGCCTTCGTCGAGCCTCCCGCCAGGGCCGTCCCGCCCGAGCCGCTCCGCTACATAGGCGGGACGGCGATCCGCGCCGGACTGCTCCGCAAGGAGCGGGCCGAGGAGGGGGGACGGCGCCCCGACCCGGCCAGCCGTGCCCTGGCGGCAGTGCCGGCGCTGATCGGCTTTCATGTCGGCCGCTAGCCCGCCGCGCCGCAGGCGGGCCGCCGCTCACCATCGGCTGGTGACGACCTTCTTCCGCGTGTAGAACTCGATCGCATCCTCGCCGTTGGCGTGCAGGTCCCCGTCGCAGGAGTCCTTCCAGCCGGCGAACGGGAACCAGGCGACCGGAGCGGGGACGCCGATGTTGACGCCCAGCATGCCGGCCTCGACCCCGTAGCGGTACTCCCTCGCGGCGGCGCCCGAGGTGGTGAAGATCGAGCCCGAGTTTCCGTACCGCGAGCCGTTGACGAACTCGAGCGCGCCCGGCAGATCGTCGGCGGCGATCAGGGTCAGCACCGGGCCGAAGATCTCCTCGCGGGCGATATCGGACTCGTGTTCGGCGGTCTCGACGATCGTCGGGCCGAGGATCGTCCCCGCCGGCCCGGTCCCCTGATCGCGCCCGTCGAGGACGACGACGGCTCCGTGGGCCTCCGCCTCCGCCACCGCGGCCGCCGCACGCTCCCGGGCGTCGGAGCCGATCATCGGGCAGACGTCGGTGGAATCGTCGGCGCCGGCGCCGGTCCGCAGCTCGCCGGCCGCCGCGGCGAGTGCCTCGCACACCTCGGAGCGGCGATCCGAGTCGCCGACCAGGACGCAGACCGAGCCGGCGAGGCAGCGCTGGCCGGCTGCACCGAAGGCGGAGCCCATGATCGCCGGGACCGACTTCTCGAGGTCGGCGTCCGGCATCACGACGAGCGAGTTCTTCGCCCCGCCGAGGGCCTGAACCCGCTTGCCCTGTTCGGCCCCCCGGCTGGCGATCAACCTCGCGGTCGAGGCCTGGCCGACGAAGGAGATCGCGTCGACGCCCGGATCGGCGAGCAGAGTCTCGACCGCCTCGCGCCCCCCATGGACGAGGTTGACGACCCCGTCGGGGATCGAGGAGATCGTGTCGACCAGCTCGACGATCAGCTCGGCCGGGCGCGGATCGCGCTCCGATGGTTTCAACACGAAGGTGTTCCCGGTGGCGATCGCGTTCGGAAGGAACCAGAGCGGGATCATCGCCGGGAAGTTGAACGGGGTGATCGCGGCGACCACGCCGACGGGCTGTCGCACCAGCTCGACGTCGATCCCGCGGGCGGCCCCCTCGAGGTTCTGGCCCTTCATCAGGTGCGGCACGGCGGCCGCCGACTCCACCGACTCGATCCCGCGCCCGACCTCCCCACGGGCGTCGGCGAGGGTCTTGCCCATGTCGGCTGTAACCAGTCGGGCGAGATCGTCCCGGTGGGCGTTCAGGGCGTCGCGGAGGTCGAGCACTGCCCGGGCGCGCTGCGGCGTCGGGATGGCGCGCCATTCGGGCTGCGCCTCGGCGGCGCTGCGCACCGCCGCTTCGACATCGGCGCGGCCGGAGAGGGGAACTCTGGCCAGCACCTCCCCCGAGGCAGGGTCGAGGTCCTCCAGGGCCTCGGCGGCCGCCGCCTCGGTCCATGCTCCACCGACGTAATTGCGCAGGGTCGGGGCTCGGGTCGCGCTCGCGGTCTCCATGCAGCCAAGCGTGACAGATCGAGGTGCGGGCCGGGGCCGCTCCCCGGCCCGCACCCTCAGGCCTGGTTACTTGACGTAACCGTCCTCCTTCAGGTAATCGCCGGCGACCGCTGCCGGGGTCTGCTTGTCGATGTCGACCCGAGCATCGAGCTCCTGCATCACCGGGATCGTCAGGCCCTTCTGGACGGAGATGATCGTCTTCTCGAAGTCCGGGCCCGGCCTTGCTGACCGTCGACGGATCGGTGACGAAGATGACGTTGCCCGCCGGGAAGACGTGCTTGTCGTCGTTAAGGATCACGTACTTGTTCTTCTGCGCTGCGAGCTGCGCGTCGGTCGTGAACAGGATCGAGAGATCGGCCTGTCCCTTGTCGAGGACCTCGTAGCGCAGCGCGATGTCCACCGGGGTGAACGACTTGAACTGCAGCCCGTAGTACTTCTGCAGGCCGAGCAGGCAGTCGATCCGCTGGCGGCACTCCGGGGAGCCGTACAGGGTGAGGTTCTGCGACTTGCCCTTCAGGTCCGAGATGTCCTTCAGCCCGAGCTTCTGGGCCGTCGACTTCAACGCCCCGACCGCGTTGGCGCTGGCGAAGGGAGTCGGCGGGAACGCCTGCACGTTCTCCTTTTTGAAGTCGGCGTTGGCCTGTGCGTATGCGGCCTCCGCGCTTGCCGGGACCTTCTCCGGGTCCACCCCGAAGAACGAGGTCAGCGCCGTGCTCGCGTATTCCGGATAACCGGAGATCTGCCCGGCCTTGAGCGCCTGCAACGCCACCGTCTCGGATCCCAGGTTGAGGTCCTTCTTGACCTTGTAGCCGGCCGCCTCGAGCGCCTGCGAGTAGATCTCACCGAGGACGATCTGCTCGGTGAAATTCTTCGAGCCGATCGTCAGCGTGACCTTGCCATTGCCGGGGTTCGAGACGATCGCCTTGCCGCCCGCTCCTCCAGTGCCGGCGGTGGTGTCGTTGTTGCTGCTGCCGCAGGCGGAAAGCCCCAGGCCGAGAGTGACCGCACCGACGGCAATTGCCGCCGACCATCGCGCGCTGCTCTTCATGACGAGATTCCTCCTTAGTGGGGTGATGGTTCCCGTAGCCTTTCATCCCCTGCGGAGCCGAAGTCCCGGCGAGGTCAGAAGCCACTGGATTCCGGCGAGCGCCAGCTCCAGGGTGAGCGCCATCAGGGCCACCAGGATCGCCCCGGCCAGCACCCCCTTGTCGCCGTAGACGTTCGAGTTGATTATGAAGTCGCCCAGGGTGAGCACGCCGACCAGGGGGGCGATCGTCGCCGTCGCGACGATGTTGATCGTCGCCGTCCGCACACCGCTCATGATCGTCGGCACGGCCAGCGGCAGCTCGACCCTGCGGATCACCCCGGCTTCCGACATCCCCATCCCCCTGGCGGCCTCGACCGCATCGCGGTCCACCTGGCTGATCCCGACGTAGGTGTTGGTGAGGATCGGCGGGATGCCGAGCACCGCCAGCGCCAGGGTCAGGTTGCCGAGGCCGACTCCGATCGCGGCCGCGAAGAAGGCGATCAGGGCGAGCTCGGGGATCGCGCGGCCGGCGTTGCCGATCGCCAGCGCCAGGCCCTCGCCGGCGCGCCGATGGCCGAGCAGCAGGCCCAGCGGGAAGGCGATTACGAGAGAGGCGCAGAGCGCCAGCAGAGTCACCTTGAGCTGTTCGGCGGCAAGCGAGCCGACCTGGTCGAGGCCGCCAATCGTGTTCTGCCCGGTGACGTTGTTTCCCGCCTGCTGGTTGAAGATGAAGTCGAGCGCATCCCCGAACAGGCCGAGGGCGGAGAGCGGGGGGTGGAGGACGAAGCCGGTCACGCCTCCGCGGCCCGCCTCCAGGAGGTGGCGCGGCGCCCGATCCCCACCAGGATCAGGTCGAAGGCGACCGCGATCAATATCGCGAGCCCGCCGGCCACGATGATCCCGGTCTTGAAGGTGAGGTTGCCGCCGATCAGGATCTCGCTTCCCAGGCCCCCGCCGTTGACGAACACGGCCAGCGTCGCAAGGGCGACGGTGCTGACCGTAGCGATCCGCAGCCCGGCGATGATCTCGGGCACGGCGAGGGGGATCTCGACCCGCCAGAGGAGCTGCCGGTCGGTGAGGCCCATGCCGCGGCCCGCGTCCTTGATGTCAGCCGGGACGTTGTTGAGGCCGGTCGTCACATTGCGGTAGATGATCTGAAGGGTGAAGGCGGTCAGGGCGATGATCGCCGTGGTGCGGCCACGACCGGTGAGCGGCAGCAGCAGGAAGAAGAAGGCGATGCTGGGGATCGTGTAGAGAACTCCAGTGGCGCCGAGGAAGGGGCCCCCCAGCCAGCGATGCCGGTGGGCGAGCAGCGAGAGCGCGAAGGCGATCGCGAAGCCGACGCAGACCGAGACGAGGACGAGGATGACGTGCTGGACCGCGGGATCGACGTAGCGGTTGAAGTTGTCGACCACCCAGCCGGGGCAGAAGATCTCGTTGCGCTGGATGCAATCGGGGTTGCTGCGGTTGTGGAGGAGGACCGCGGCGATCGGCGCGGTGCTAGCCATGGACGCGCTCCTCCGGTCCTCGCTCCTCCCTCTCCGCCGCCGGAGAGGCGAGGAACTCGGAGATGATCTCGACCGAGAGCACCCCGTCGATCCGCCCGGAGGCATCGGTCACCGGGGCGTACTGGGTGCCCTCCTGCAGCAGGTCGGCCAGCGCGTCGCGCAGGACGTCGTCGCGATCGAGCAGGGCGCCCAACGGCGAGTCCGGCTTCTGCGGGACGATCTCCTTCGCCAGGTCCCTCTCGGAGAGCCAGCCGAGGGGGCGGCGCTCGGAGTCGATCAGCAGCGGGAAGGGGACCTCGGCGGATTCGAGCTTCGACAGCACCTCCGAGGTCGGCTGGCCGACGTAGGCGAGCGGGGCCTCCCAGAGCTCGACGTCACCGACCCTCATCAGCGCCAGCCGTTTCAGGGCCCGGTCGGCGCCGACGAAGTCCTCGACGAACTCGTTGGCCGGTGCCATCAACAGCTCTGCGGGGGTCGCGTACTGGGCGACGCGGCCGCCCTCGCGCATCACCGCGATCCGATCGCCGATCTTGATCGCCTCGTCGATGTCGTGGGTGACGAACAGAACCGTCTTGCGGATCTCGGCCTGGAGGCGGAGGAACTCGTTCTGGAGGCGCTCCCGGTTGATCGGGTCGATCGCGCCGAACGGCTCATCCATCAGCATCACCAGCGGGTCGGCGGCGAGCGCCCGCGCCACCCCGACCCGCTGCTGCTGCCCGCCGGAGAGCTGCGCGGGGTAGCGGTCAGCGATCCCTGGGTCGAGGCCGATCAGCTCGAGCAGCTCGGCGACCCTCGCCTCGATGCGATCCCGCTTCCAGCCGAGCAGCTGGGGCACTGTGGCGATGTTCTGAGCGATCGTCCGGTGGGGGAAGAGGCCGATCTGCTGGATCACGTAGCCGATCTCGCGCCGCAACTGGGCCGGCTCGCGGTCGCGGATCGAGCGATCGCCGAGGAGAATGTCGCCTTCGCTGATCTCGACCGTGCGGTTGGCCATCCGCATCGCAGTCGTCTTGCCGCACCCGGAGGGCCCGACGAGGACGCAGATCTCACCGGCGGGCAGCTCGATCGTCAGGTCGTCGACCGCGGGCTCCGAAGAGTTCCCGTAGCGCTTGGTGACGTGGTCGTAGCGGAGGGACGAGACCTCGTCATGCGCCGGTGCTCGCGGGCTGGGCACTTCGTCGGGCACGCTCGGGGGATGCTACCCGCGGTCGCGCCGCGGAAACGCAGCGGAGCGGTTCGACGTAATCTGGGGCGATGGCGAGGACGGAGCTCGACCCCGGTGGTGTGGCGGAGGTGCTGGCGGCCGGCGGCGTCGTCGTCCGCGGGGAGGGCGCGGAGGCGAGGATCGCGGTGATCCACCGGCCGAAGTACGGCGACTGGACCCTGCCGAAGGGGAAGCTCGACCCCGGCGAGGGGTTCGAGCAGGCCGCGCTCAGGGAGGTCGAGGAGGAGGCGGGACTGCGCTGCGAGCTCGGTCGCGAGCTCGGATCAGTCGCCTACACCGATCGCAAGGGGCGCTCGAAGCTGGTCCGCTACTGGCTGATGCGCCCGCTGAGCGGCGATTTCGAGCCCAACGACGAGGTTGACGAGCTCCGCTGGCTCGACCCGGCGGCAGCCGCCGGACTGCTCACCTACGGTCACGATGTCGAGCTGGTCGGCGAGGCGCTCGGTGGCCCCGAGCAAAACCGATCTCGGCAGTCGGCCGAGCAGAAGTAGACGGTCCGGTTCCCCAGTTCGGCGGTGATCGCCTTGGTCCGGTCGACCTTCATCCCGCAGACCGGGTCGGTGACGCCGCGTCGGGCGGTCAGCCAGAAGAGCGCGGCGAAGATGGCCAGGCCGATCAGGTTGAGGACCAGCTTGTAGTCGAGCTCAACCGAGCCGAAGATATCGTCGCGAGTCGGCCGCGGGCCGGTCGGGATCAGTCCTGCCGCGCTGAACAGCCCGTCGACGACCAGCGCGGCGATCACCATCGTCACAAACATCAGCGCGGTGATCCGCAGGGCAAAGGAGGTGCCGTAGTACTTGCGGTAGGCGAGGATGATCGGGATCACGATCAGGTCGGCGAAGATGAACGCCATTACCCCCGCGAAGGAGATGCCACCCGACCAGAGCACCGCCGCGAGGGGGATGTTGCCGACCGAGCAGACGAAGCTCAGCGCGGCGATCAGCGGCCCGACCAGGACGTTCTCGATCGCGGTCAGGACCGGCGGAGCGTTCTCGATGAACAGGCCGTTGAAGAAGTCGTCGCCGAGCAGCCCGATGAAGCCGGCCAGCAGGAAGCCGATGGTGATCTCCTTCCACAGCATCTGTCCAGTCGCCGCGGAAGTTGTAGGCGACGTCCGACCAGGCGTCGGTGGAGGTGAGGCGCTCGCGCCAGCCCATCTGCGACCCGGCGGTGCGGTGCTGGTGGCCCGTGTCGGCGGCCTGGGCGTGCTCGCGGGCTCGCCGCTCCAGCTTCGGGGAGACGAAGACGCGCAGGCCGAGCGCCATCAGCACGATCATCACCACCCCGCCGACGTATTCGGCCAGGGTGAACTGCCAGCCGATCAGCACCCAGAGCACGAGCCCCAGCTCCCAGACGAGGTTGGTCGAGGCGAACTGGAAGCTCAGCGCGGTGACCGCCGAGGCGCCCTTCTGGAACAGTGACTTGGCGATCGCTATCGCCGCGTATGAGCAGGATGAGCTGGCAGCCCCGAGCCCGGTGGCGAGCGTGATCTGCTTCGGGCCCTCGCCGGAGAGCGATCGCTCGATCCGCTCGCGGGGAATCCAGGCCTGGACGATCGCCGAGATCGCGAAGCCGAGGACCAGCGCCCACCACACCTCGTAGGCCATCAGCAGCGATTGCTTGAAGCCCTCGGCGATCGTCTCGGCGACTCCGCTCATTGGGCTCGATTATACCCCTCGGGGGTATAGCAACGGCCCCGGATCGCGTGGCTCAGCGTGTCCCGAGGCGTTCCGCCCGTTCCTGGGCGCGGGCGAGCACCTCCGCGGCGCCGGGCACGACCCCGTCGCGCATCAGCACCCGTCCGGCGACCACGGTGGTGTCGACGATCGAGCCCGTCGCGGCGTAGACGAGGCCCGCGGCGCTATCTCCGAGGCCGAGCTCGTAGGAGTCGCGGCGCAGCAGCAGGAAGTCGGCCGGCTCGTCCGCCTCGAGCCGCCCCGCTCCGAGCAGCCCGGCCCGGGCGCCGGTGGCGATCGCCCAGGCCTCGGCCGCCTCGAGGACCGACGGGTCGGCGGCGGTGTGCTTCTGGATCAGGGCCAGCGCCTTGAGGTCGGAGAAGAGATCGAGTGAGTTGTTCGAGCCGGCGCCGTCGGTGCCGAGGCCGATCGCCACCCCCCGGCGCTGCGCCTCCGGCAGGGGGAAGACGCCGCCGACCGCAAGCTTCATGTTGGCGACCGGGTTGCTGACCACGGTCGCTCCCCGCTCGGCGATCAGCTCCAGCTCCGACCCGTCGAGCCAGACTCCATGGGCCAGCAGGATGCGCGGCCCGAGCAGCCCGAGCCGGTCGAGGTAGTGGGCGGGGCGCACCCCGTGCTCAGCGAGGCATCGCTCGACCTCGGCCTCCGTCTCGGAGAGGTGGATCTGCACCGGCACCCGGTGCTCTTCGGCGAGCTCGGCGATCCAGCGCAGCGAGTCCTCGCTGACGGTGTAGATCGCGTGCGGCGCGAGCGAGGGCTGGATCCGCCGGTCGAGTCCGGTGAGGTGCTCGAGGCTGCGGCGGGCGCTGTCGCGCAGCGCGCCGGGATCCCCGTTGGCGTCGATCAGCGGCGCGCCGATCGTCGCCTGCAACCCTCCGTCGAGGACCGCCCGGGCGCTGGCCTCCGCCTGCCAGTACATGTCCCAGAACCGCACCGTCCCGGTACGGATCATCTCGACGCAGGCGAGCCGCGTTCCCCAGTAGACGTCGTCTGCCTCGAGCTTCGCCTCGAGCGGCCAGATCCGCTCCCCGAGCCAGCGCATCAGCGGGAGATCGTCGCCGTAGCCGCGGAACAGGGTCATCGCCGCATGGGTGTGCCCGTTTATCAGGGGAGAGACCAGTGGCGCGCCCGCGGCGTCGATCACCTCGTCCCCGGGATCGGGGGTGACCGAGGGCCCGACGGCCGCGATCAATCCCTCCTCGCAGCGCAGACCGACGGCCGCGCCGCCCAGGTTCGCCTTGATCACGCAGAGGCTCAAAGAGCGACCTCGGCGCCCAGCTCGGCGACCAGCCCCGGGACGAGCTGCCCGAGGCGCGCCCGGTTGGCGGCGCGCCCGGCCTCGTAGGCGCCGCCGCTCAGCTGCTCGCCGCCGATCCCGTTGGCGAGGTTGTCTACCGCGCAGACCGCGGCGAAGGCGATCCCGAGCTCGCCGGCGGCGACGCATTCCGAGGCGAGGGTCATCCCGATCACCTCGGCGTGGGAGGCGATCAGGCGGATCTCCGCCGGGGTCTCGAACCGCGGCCCGATCGTCTCCCAATAGGTGCCGCCGCCGCGGAGCGGCTCGCCCGAGCTGCGCCGCCAGGCTTCGATCACCCGCGAGCGCCAGTCGGGGTCGAAGCCAGGGACGACGTGGCCGCGGGCGTCGTCGAATCCCGATCCTCCGAGGTGGAGGGCGACGAAGTCGTCAGGGCAGAGGAAGCTGCCCACCTCGATCTCCTCCCTAAGGGAGCCGACCGAGGACAGCGCCAGCACCGTTTTGCAGCCTCGCTCGGCGAGCAGCCGCAGATTCGCCGGGTGATCGATTCGGTGAGGGGGCAGATATTCGCCCCCGCCATGGCGCTGCACGACGATGACCTCGGCTCCGAGCGAAGGCTCGGCTCCTAGCAGCGCGGATCCGACGATCAGGCCCAGGCGGCTCACGGCCCCGATCCTAAGGGTCAGCCGCGGCCCCGCCTCGAGCGGAAGGCGGCCACCGCCTCCGCGTGATCGACGATCCGCTCCGGGTAGGCGAGCTTGCGCCGGGCGCTCGCCTCGAGCTTCCACGGCTCGTGCACGGCGCCGCCCTCGATCGCCTCGAGCTCGGGCAGGTAGCGGCGGACGTAGTCGCCGCCGGGATCGAAGCGGCGGGCCTGGCGGATCGGATTGAAGACCCGGTTCGGACGCGTGTCGTTGCCGGTGCCGGCGACCCACTGCCAGTTGCCGGAGTTGTTGGCGATCTCGCCGTCGGCCAGCAGGTCCCAGAAGTGCCGGGCCCCGAGCCGCCAGTCGATATGGAGGTCCTTGGTCAGGAACGAGGCGGTGATCAGCCGGGCCCGGTTGTGCATGAATCCCTCACGGGCCAGCTGTCGCATCCCGGCGTCGACGATCGGATAGCCGGTGAGGCCCTCCTTCCAGGACTCGAGGGACTGCCTCGATCGCGACCAGCGGTCGCCGCGGGAGCGGTAGTTGCGGTTGGGGTAGGCGGGGAACGCGGCCAGCACCTGGTGGTGGAAGTCTCTCCAGCAGAGCTGCCTGACAAAGGCCTCGCTGCCGCGCTCCGCTCGCGCCCGCTGCACCAGCTCCCGCGGCGAGAGGCAGCCGAAGCGCAGGTAGGCCGAGAGGCGGGAGGTGAGATCGCCCGGGAGGTCGTCGTGGCCATCCCCGTAGCCGGCGAGCGAGCCGCGCATGAAGGCGCGCATCCGCCGCCGCCCTTCCTGCTCGCCCCCCGGGGCGAGGTCAGGCGAAGGGCTACCAGAGGTCAGCTTCCGGAGCGCCGGGACCCCCACCCCGCTGAGGCCGTCTGCTGCGCTGAGCCGCCGCGGCGGGCCGGCGGCGGGCTCGAGCTCGACCTCAGACCAGGCCCGGTAATAGGGGCTGTAGACCTTGAAGTGATCGCCGCCCGAGGGCCGCAGCCTCCCCGGCGGGACGATCGTCACCCCGGGGTGGAGCCGCAGTGCGATTCGCTCCTCCTCACAGGCCGCCTCCAGACGCGCCTCGCGCCGCCGGGCGTAGGCGCTGAAGTCGGCGCTGGAGTGGATCTCCGTGGCGCCCTCCAGCTTCGCCAGCCGCATGGCCTCGCGGACCGGATCTCCCCTGCGGACCAGGAGCGGGGCGCCGAGCCGGCGCAGCGACTCCTTCAGATCCGCCAGCGCCTCGAGCATGAATGCGAGGCGGTTCGGGGAGGCGAACCGCGTTTCCAGGATCCCCTCATCGAAGACGAAAAGCGGAATCACCCGCTCCGCGCCTGCAACCGCCAGCAAGGCGGGATGGTCGTGCACCCTGAGGTCGCGGTTGAACAGAAGCAGCGACACCGTCACGGCCTCTACGCTACCCCTGCAGTGGCACGCTAAGCCAGGAGCCGGATGCTGCCGGCTCTCCCCGCCCGACTCGCCTATCGTCAGCGCGGCTGCGGGACCCGCGGCCGGGCGGTCCGCCTCGACCGGCCCAGCGCCGCCGGGAGGCCGAAGCCGCCGCTTCGCCTGCCTGCGGCCAGCGCCAGCGCGGTCACCGCGACGACCTCGGCGGACCCCAGCCCGGCGACCAGCGCGATCGTCATCACGGTCATCGCCACCGCGCCTGAAATCCTCCGGACGAGATTCTCTGACCTGGTCTGATGCCTTTCGGTCTTCATGCCACGACCGTAGGCGCGCCCCGGCGGAAGCAGGTTTAAGTGTTGTGAACAGCCGCTTCCCTCGCGGCCATGAGGGCATCGACCTGCCGCCGCAGCTCCGAGGCGAAGGGCGGCGGGGAGTTGAGCTCGCCGATCACCTCCGCGTCGCGTCGCCACAGCTCCAGGCGCAGCTCGAGGGGGGCCTTGAAGCGGCGCCCGACCTCTTCGCCCTCCTCGTCATAGAGGATCCGCATGTCGGAGACGTTGGAGAGCTTGTCGGCGGCGTAGACGGCGATCGCGTCCGGCCCCGCGGCGATCACCTTCTCGCGCAGGGCATCCTTGCGGCGCTCGTAGGGCTCGATCGAAGGGTCGTCGGTGAGCACGTCGACCAGCTCGGCGACCCGATCGCCGAAGCGCTCTTGGATCTCCTCAGAGGTCGCCTCCGTGTCCTCGAGCAGGTCGTGGAGCAGGGCCGCCGCAAGCACCTCGTCGTCGAACCCCTCGATGCGGAGAAGGCCGGCCACCGCGCGCGGGTGCTCTATGTAGGGGCGCCCGCTGTAGTTGCGGATCTGACCGGCGTGTCCCTCGGCGGCGAAGACCTCCGCCTCGGTCGCCAGCGGCGAGCCAGCCCCCGCCTCAACCATCGGAGAGATCACGGGCGAGTCCGCGCGTCACCGATCCCCCGGCGGGATCCCGGTCGGGGTGGTCGCGCTCGACGAAGCGGCGGATCCCCTCGGTCATCTCGGGCGAGGTGAGCAGGCGGTTGAAGCACTGCGCCTCGATCCGCAACCCCTCCTCGAGCGGCCGCCCGTAGCCGCGGAGGGCAGCCTCCTTGTCGGTGTGGATCGCCGGCTGGGGTAGCTCGGCGATCTCCTCGGCGAGCTCCAGGGCGCGCTCCACGCAGCGCCCGCTCTCGGTGACCTCGTTGACGAGGCCGATCCGCTCCGCCTCCTCTGCCCCGATCACCCGGCCGGTGATGATCAGCTCCATCGCCCGGCCCAAGCCGACGATCCGAGGCAGCCGCTGGGTGCCGCCGTCACCGAGGCCGATGTTCCAGCGGCGGCAGGTGACCCCGAAGCTGGCATGCCGATCGGCGATCCGGATATCGGCGAAGCAGGCCCACTCGAGACCACCGGCATAGGCGACGCCGTTGACCGCGGCGATGATCGGCTTGTAGATGTCGGTCCAGCGCGATGGCCCGATGATCCCGTCGCGCTCGCCGCGGTCATGCGCCTCGACCTCCTCCGGGGTCCAGCGCACCAGCGGCTCCTCGTCGCCCTGGTCGCTGAAGCCCGCGGCCGCCGCCTTCAGGTCGGCTCCGGCGCAGAAGGCGGACTCGCCGGCGCCTGTGATCACCGCCACCCGCGCATCGTCGTCGTCGCGGAATCGGCCCCAGGCGTCGATCAGCTCGAGCGAGGTGACCGGCCCGATCGCGTTCATCCGCTCCGGGCGATTGATCGTGATCAGCGTCACGGCGCCGCGCTGCTCGTATCGGAGCTGCTCGTACAAGGGCCGCCAGCCTACCCCTGGGGAACCGCCGCGAGCTCGAGCTCGGCCCGTTCGAAGGCCAGCTCCACCGCGTTCGGGGCGCCGCCGAGCCCCGCCCAGCGCTCCCTGACGGTGCGGCCGAGGGCATCGAGGAAATCGTCCGAGTGCAGCGGGTCGTGGTGGAAGAGGAGGGTGCGCTCGGCCCTCGTCCGGCGGGCGAAGGCCAGCGCGTCGGAGATCGAGGAGTGGCCCCAGCCGAGGTGTTCGGGATACTCGGCGTCGGAGTACTGGCCGTCATGGATCAGCAGGCTGGCGTCGCGGGCCAGGTCGAAGCCGGATATCCAGTCATCGTCAAGCCGGTCGAGCTCGCCGCCGAGGGCGGGCTCGTGATCAGGGATGTAGGTCAGCTTCAGGTCGCCCTCGCTGATCGAGTAGCCGAGGGTCGGACCGCGGTGGGTGACCGAAGCAGCGCCGATCCGGGCCGGGCCGATCTCCCACTCCGACTCGGGGCAGTGACGGAAGGAGACGTCGCACGGCAGCTCGCGCACCTCAACCGGGGAGAGCGGGGCCGAGATGTAGCGGGCGATGCGGTCGCGAAGGGAGGCTTCCGGCGAGGCCGGGCCCCAGATGACGATCTCGGTCTGCGGGCGGAAGGCGGGGGCGAAGAAGACCAGGCCCTGGATGTGGTCGAGGTGGAGGTGCGTGAGGAGGATGTGGAGCCGGGCCGGCTCCTCGGCCAGCGCGATCCCGAGGCCGCGGATCCCCGTGCCCGCGTCGAGTGCAAGCATCGTCCCGTCGGAGAGGGTCACCTGGACGCATGAGGTATTTCCGCCGTAGCGGATCGTCTCCGGGCCGGGAGAGGGGACCGATCCGCGCGTTCCCCAGAGCTTCACCCTCATGCCGGCCCGCTGGAGCCGTCGGACTTGGTCGGCCAGAAGACGGCTATCGCCCCCTGGGAACCGTGGGCGGTGAGGATCGGGAAGGCCGAGGCCTCGATCGCCTGCATCGACCCGTCGGCGGAGCGGATCTTGAAGGTCGCGTGGGCCGGGCGGCCCTGTCGGACCGCGACGACCAGCGGAAGATCGTCGTAGGGGAGCGGCCCCCCGTCGTCGTCGAACGGCCCGAAGAGCGAGCCCCATTCCTCCGGGTCGACCTTGCCGAGCTCCTCGAAGCGGCGGCCGAGCAGACTGCCCGCTGCTTCGTTGTAGAAGATCAGGATGCCTCCCTCGTCGACCAGGAAGGCGGGGGTCGAGAGCGAGGACATCAGGTTGCGGGCGAGGATCAGCTCGATCGGCTTCTGCGACACGGGCAAACCCTAGTCGGCGGCAGCCGCCGTGGTGGGGAGGTCAGCTCCGGTCACCGTCACCCGGGTCTGGGCCTATCCGGCCGCCTCGGCGCTCCTCAGCCCGCCCCTGGCCCAGAGGGCGAAGACCCCGACCAGGGCGATCACGACCACAAAGGCCGGGAGGAGCACCGTCTCCTGCCCCGAGATCAAGCCCCGGCCCGCTTCGAGAAGGAGGGTCGCCGGGTTGGCCGATGCCACCGTGTGAATCCATCCCGAGAGCAGGTCCAGGGGTACGTAGACGGGCGCCAGGAAGAGCACGAAGAACACCGGCAGCTGGATCAGCGGCCCACCCTGGATCGAGCGGACCCGCATCGCCACGCCGCAGGCCCAGAGGGCCGCGGCGAGGTTGAGGATGATCGCCATCGCGACCAGGCCGAAGAGGTCAACCCCGCCGCCGCCGACCTGCATCCCGGCGATCAGCGCGACGATTCCCAGCACGGTCCAGGTGACCAGGGCCCGGAACAGGGCGGCGAGCGCGTAGCCGACCACGATCGCCCCCCGGTTCGGGGCGGCAAGCATGAAGCGACCGGAGAACCCGGTCTCGAAGTCGCGGGCGATCCCGAACCCGGTGAAGACCCCGCCGAAGGCGGCCGACTGGAGCAGGACGAAGACGAACTGGAAGGCCGTGTAGCCGCTCGGGAAGTCGAAGTTCGGGACCTTGCTGATCGCCGAGAGCCCTCCGGCGAAGGCGGCGAAGAAGAACAGCGGGAAGATCAGGGCCGGGACCGCGAAGGCCGGGTTGGTGAGGAAGTTGTGGACGCTGCGCCAGGCGACGGCGAGGGCGACCGAGCGGAAGCTTCGAAGGCTCACGTTCGCACCAGCCGGGTCTTCAGCGATCCGCTCGCCGCCGCCATCCCGACGACGAGGATGGCCAGCGCGACCCCGAACCCGAGCGCCAGGGCCTGCGGATCCCAGCCGTCGATAAGCAGCGAGCGGATCGCCTCGAGCAGGTAGGAGACCGGGTTGTAGGTGGCGATCTCGCGAAACCAGTCGGTCTGGATCAGGTTGCGCGGCAGCGCCATCGAGGAGAGGAAGAGGAAGACGAAGAAGACGGGGAAGAGGCCCTGGACAGCCTCCCCGGTGCCGGTCCGCAAGGCCGCGAACAGGCCGATCGACCCGAAGCCGACCGTGATCAGAATCGAGAGCGCGAGAATCGTCGCGACCCCGCCGATGCCCGCCGAGAAGTGGGCCCCGAAGATCAACCCGACCAGCAGGTAGGTGGCGGCCTGGATGACGCCGAGCAGCGCCGCGCCGGCCAGCAGCCCGCTGAGCAGCGCGGCGCCGCCCAGCGGGGTCAGGGCGAGGCGGTTGAGGAAGCCGGACTCGATGTCGCGGGCCAGGTCGGTGCCGGCGTTGAGCACCGAGAAGAGCGCCCCCTGGATGAAGGGCACCGCGAGCAGGAAGGTGAGGTAGGAGTCGGTTGGGAAGCCGGGGATGCTGGTCGCCCTCGCCAGGCCGTTCGAGTTGACCGCGAGCAGAAACAGCGGGAAGACCAGCGCCGGGACGATCTGAGCCGGCTGGCGCAGCGTCCTCAGCACCGAGCGCCGGGCCAGCTGGCCTACCTGGCCCGCCGGCGAGGCGCTCATGCGCGGCACCGCCTCGGTTTCCCCGGTGTCCTTCTCGTCGCCCGGCCCCCTCCAGGGAGCGGCCGGTCTTGGCCAGGAAGACGTCGTCGAGCGAGGGCGCGTGCAGCTGCAGGTTCTCGATCCCGATCCCGCTCTCGTCGAGCGAGCGGATCACCTCGGCCAGATCGAATCGCCTCCCCGGAGGCGAACGGCGACCCCCTTCGGCGCCCCGGCTGCGCGCTCTCCGAAGCGCTCCATCACCGAGGCCATCGTCTCGCGATCGCCGGGGTCGCGGGGGATCGCCTCCACCGTCGGGCGGCCGATCTCGGCCTTCAGCTCCGCCGGGGTTCCCTCGGCGACGATCCGCCCGTGGTCGATGATCCCGACCCGGTCGGCGAGGGCGTCGGCCTCCTCGAGGTACTGGGTGGTCAGGAACACGGTCACCCCGTCGTCCGCCGCCAGCCTCGCAACCTCGTCCCAGAGGGCGGTGCGGCTCTGCACGTCGAGGCCCGTGGTCGGCTCATCGAGGAAGAGGATGCGGGGGCGATGGACCAGGGCGAGCGCCAGGTCGAGGCGCCGCTTCATCCCGCCGGAATAGCCGCCCACCTTGCGATCGGCGGCATCGAACAGCCCGACCCGACGAAGCAGCTCGTCGGAGCGTCCGCGGCGCTCGGTTTTCGGCAGACCGTGCAGCGCGGTCTGCAGGCGCATGTGCTCGCGGCCGGAGAGCAGCGGGTCGAGCGCCGCCTCCTGCAGGGCGGCGCCGATCGCCTCCCGTACGCGGGGGCCCTCGCGGACCACGTCGTGGCCGGCCACCGTGGCACTCCCCCCGGTGGGCGGCAGCAGCGTGGTCAGCATCAGGACCGTGGTCGACTTCCCCGCCCCGTTCGGGCCGAGGAAGCCGTAGATCTCACCCGGCTCGACCAGCAGATCGATGCCGTCCACGGCTCGCGGGCCGTTCTTGAACTCGCGCACCAGGCCCGCTGTCTCGATCCCTTTGGCTTGCTCGCGCATCAGCGGTTGACACTAGCGAGGGGCCGGTGTCGTATATCTAGGGCCTTGCGCGAGCCGACCCACACCTACCGCTTGGCGATGTCGATCTGCCGGCCGCTCGGGCTCTGGAGTCGCCTCCGGGTCGAAGGGCTCGATTCCGTGCCCGACAGCGGGCCGCTGCTGGTGGTCGGCAACCACGACAGCCACTGGGATCCGGTGCTGATCGGCCTCGCGGCGCGTGGCCGGCGACAGATCCGGGCGTTGGCGAAGTCGACCCTCTGGGGTGTGCCCGGCCTCGGTCCGGTGCTCAACGGCATGGGGCAGATCCCGATCGAGCGAGGGGCCGGGGACGCCGCGGCCCTGGGGCGAGCCGTCTCCGAGCTCCGCGGCGGCGCCTGCATCGGGATCTTCCCGGAGGGGACGATCTCCCGCGGCGAGCGGTTGCGGGCGCGAAGCGGGGTCGGCCGGCTGGCGATCGAGGTCCCCGAGGCGAGGATCGTGCTGGTCGCGATCGAGGGGACGACCGAGATCGTCAGATTTCCGCGTCGGCCGCGGGTCCGGGCCCGCTTCTTCGAGCCCCGGACGGGGCAGGTGACGGCCGGCGAGGAACCGGGGGCGCTCGCCGTCCGCTTGCTGGTTGAGCTGCGGGAGGCGGTGTCCCCGGTCGCTGCCGCCCGCCGGTGGCCCTGATCGTCTAGTCGCCGGCCTCCTGACCGGCGGGGGTCAGCGCGTACCACTGGGCCCCGAACGAGGTGAAGTCGTTGCCGGTGGCGTCGCCGGGCTTTTTGTCGGCGACGTAGGTGTAGAGCGGGTGGCCGGCATAGGTCACCTGGGTGGTGCCGTCGGTGCGCTTCGTGGTGCCCAGCTTCGATGCCTGGGCGCCGCCCTCGGCCTTCGGCGCACCGCCGCTCAACAGGGGTGGCCAGACCTTCGCGCAGCCGCCGTAGCAGGCCGACTTCGTGCCTTTGTCCTTGTGGAAGTCATAGAGGGTGAAGCCCTTCGATGTGACGATGATCTTGCCCAGCTTCGGATTGCTTGCCACCGAGACCACACCGCCGCCTCCGGCGCCGGACTGGCTGCTCGCGGTGGTCGACGACCCGGATCCGCCCGAGCCGTAGAGGCTTCCGCCCCCGCCCGAGCTCGAGCCGGTCGTCTCGGAGCTGGAGCCGCAGCCGGCGACAATCAGCGCCGCGCCGACGACGAGCGCCACCAGCAGAGCCGTCATCGGTCTGCCCATTCGCCTCATGTGTTCTCCTTTTTGTATTCGCCCTTCTCGAAGCGTTCAGTCGTCGGCGCGTTCTCGATCGGCGCCAGGAAGGTGCGGTTTCCGGCGCGCACCCCGATCGACTCGGCCCGGGAGAGATCGAGGGCAGAGCTGAGCACCGCCTCGGAGTCGCCGCCGTAGCGGTAGCGGAAGGTGCCTGCCGCGACCCGTGCGCCGTCGGCGCGGCGCAGGAAGACCCGGCAGAGCGTGCCCGAGCGCACCCCGCTCACCTGCATGCTGATCTGGGTGCCGAACGGCCTCGGCTCGAGCGCCGCCGAGATCTGCATCCCGGGCGGCAGGGAAGCGAAGTCGACCCGCTGCGAGGGCTCGCTGCTGCCACCGGGAAGCACCAGGAGGACGAACGCGGCGGCGGCGGCCGCGGCCGCGGTGCCGATCGCCAGGCCGAAGTTGAAGCGGCGCCGGCGGCGGGCCGAACGCCGCTCGGCGGCGATCTCGGCGGCGATCCGCCGGCCGAGCCCGGCGGAGGGCTCAGGGGCATTGACCAACCGCTGCGGGTCGGCCATCGGCAGCACCTCGGCGACCCCGGCCAGCGAGGCCACCTCCTCGCTGCACCCGGGGCAGCCCTCGAGATGCGCCTCGAGGGCTGCCCGCTCGCGCCCGCCGAGCTGGCCCAGCGCGTAGACGCCCAGCGACTCCCGCCACTGCCTGCACCCTTCAGCCGTCATAGCCCATCTCCTCGAGCACGTTGCGCAGCGCGCGCAGGCCGTAATAGACGCGGCTCTTCACGGTGCCGACCGGCACCCCGATCTCCGCGGCGACCTCCGCGTGAGGGCGCCCGCGGTAGTAGGTCTCGACGATCACCCGGCGGTGGTCGTCGCCGATCCGGCGCAGCGCCTCCTCGACCTGCCAGGCGAGCAGGGCGTCGTCGAGCGGATCGATCGAGGGCTCCCGTCCCTCCGCCGCGACCCGGGGGCGGGAGGCGCGGGCCCGGCCGAAGTCGATGACCACGTTGCGCAGGATCGCGAACAGCCAGGTGCGCAGGGAGCCGATCTCGGGATCGAAGCGCTCGCCGGCGCGCCAGGCCCGCACGAAGGCCTCCTGCACGGCCTCCTCTGCGAGCCCGGAGTCGCCCAGGGATCGCAGCGCGAAGCGGTAAAGCTCGCCCGAGTGGGCGGCGTACGCCTCGCGCACGTCGCGCTCCCCGCTGAGGGCTCCCGCGGGCACGGCCCTATCTTCCCAGTGTCGAGTCGGTCGGATTCACGCTGCCGGGTCTACGGAGCAGCGGGGGAGTTGGTTCAGGCCTGGCCGCGGGTGCTACGCGGCCAGGCGTGGCGAGCGGCGGACGCTCCCGGTGCCGGCCGATCGCCGGCACCGGGAGGCGGCAGCTTCAGAGGTCGGCTAGGAGAGCTTGCCGATCTTGAAGATCTTGGTGCCGCAGTCGGGGCACGTCCCCTGGATCGCCGGGCGACCGTTCTTCATGGTCACTTGCTGGGGATCCTTGATCTCGACCTTCTTGCGCTCCTTGACGCAGTATCCCTCAGGCATGAGAGGGCTCCTTTCGCTGCCGCTTCGCGGCAAAGCTCACGGTCGCCCGCGAGGTCGGATTGCGGCGAATGTAACGCAGACCGAGGACGATTCCACGCATATATGTGCAGATCGTCACAAAAAGCCCGAACCTCTAGCCTCCCCAATCCCCAATCCGCCGCCCTTCAAGGAGACTCGAGATGCCCGAAGCTGTGATTGTCGACACCGTTCGTACCCCGATCGGCCGCGCCTTCAAGGGGTCGCTCGCGCAGCTCCGCCCCGACGAGATGGGTGCCTACGCGGTCGACGCCCTGCTGGAGCGAAATCAGCAGGTCGACCCGGCCTCGGTCGAGGAAGTCTTCTGCGGCTGCGGGATGCCCCAGGGCCTACAGGCCTTCAACATCGGCCGGATCATCACGCTGCTCTCGGAGAAGCTCCCGGAGGCGGTCAACGGAGTCACCGTGTCTCGCTACTGCTCCTCCAGCCTCGACGCGATCCAGCACGCCGGGAATGCGATCAAGGCAGGCGAGGGCGAGATCTACATCGCCGCCGGGGTCGAGTGGGTGAGCCGCTACAACGAGCGCACCGAGCCGGCCGGTGAGGCAGATCAGAACGAGAACCTGCAGGGCAACGACGGCCAGCCCGACGCCTATATCGCGATGGGCCACACGGCCGTCAATGTCGCCAAGCGCTACGAGGTCAGCCGCCCCGAGATGGACAAATTCGCGCAGCGCTCCCAGGAGCTCGCCGTCGCCTCCCAGGAGGATGGTTTTTTCGATCGCGAAATCGTCCCCGTGACGCTGCCCGACGGCACCGAGGTCGCCAAAGACGACGGGCCGCGGGCCAGCTCGACCCTGGAGAAGCTCTCCCAGCTCGACGATGCCTTCCCCGAGGCGGGGGGCGGCGGGGTCACCGCCGGCAACTCCTGCCCGCTCAACGACGGTGCCGCGGCCGTGCTGTTGATGAGCGACGAGAAGGCGAAGGAGCTGGGCCTTCAGCCGCGGGCCCGGATCGTCACCGCGGCCAGCTTCGGCAACGAGCCCGAGTACATGGGGGTGGCCCCGATCGGGGCGATCAAGAAGGTGCTCGATCGGGCCGGGATGACGATCGAGGACGTCGGTGCGGTCGAGCTGAACGAAGCGTTCGCCGCCCAGGTGATCCCGATCATGGACGAGTGCGACATCCCGCTGGAGAAGCTCAACTCCCACGGCGGCGCGATCGCCCTCGGGCACCCCTTCGGGATGACCGGGGCGCGGATCATGGGGACTCTGCTCAACGTGCTCGAGACCGACGACCACCAGGTGGGTCTGGAGACGATGTGCGTCGCCGGCGGCCAGGGCAAGGCGATGATCGTCGAGCGCCTCAACTAGTCAAGCCGCCGGCTGAGCCGCAGCAGGCGCCGCGCTGAGCCCGGATGGAGATCGGCGCAACCCTGTTCAGCACGGGCTGGGCGTCGGGCGCGCGGCAATCAGGCGGATACGCGAGAAAGGCCGATCGGGCGTCGGGCGTTAGTGTCCTGGCCAACTCGTTCGCGGAGGAGGGAATCTTGAGGCCAAAACGCTGGTTCGCGGTTGCTTCGGCTGCTGCCCTGTTGATCGCCCTGGCGGCCACGGCGGCGACCGGGTCGACGATCTACACCAGCCAGCTCTCGGTCACCTTTCGCTCGGCGCCGTCGGGGGACCGCTTCAGCGGCAGGGTCAGCTCGGCCAAGCCGGGCTGCCGCAAGCGCAAGGTGATCATTTTCCGCAAGCGCTCCGGAGCTGACGACCGGATAAGGGCGGCCAGGAGCCGCAGGGGCGGCGCCTGGAAGGCAGTTCCACCGCATCACAAGGTCGGTGCCGGGCGCTACTACGCGGTGATCCGGACCAAAGTGCTGCGCGGCGGATCGGCCGGTTACCGCGCCTGCGCGTCGGTGACGACCACCGACGTGGTCGTGACGCGCCACTGAGACCGCGCACGGACCGGATTTTCAGCGGGGGAGCGGGGACGCCGCCCTCCCGCAATACACTTGAGTAATCAAGCAAGTCGCCGGAAACCCGCCTCAGCCAGAGCTGCGAGCGCCGGAGGCCTGGCTCGACTTCCTCCGCGCCCACGCGGCGATCAACCGCGAGCTCGATCTCTCGATGCGGGATCGCCATCAGCTCAGCCTCAACGAGTACGAGGTGCTGCTGCAACTCTGGCTGGCGGAGGATCGCCGCCTGCGCCGGGTCGACCTGGCACAGCGGTTGCTCGTCACCCAGGGGGGTATCACCCGCCTGCTCGCCGTGCTCGAGCGCGCCGGCCTGGTCGAGCGGGTCCCATGTCCCGACGATGGCCGCGTCGCCTACGCGCAGCTGACCGGGGCGGCGCCCGTCGCCTCGAGGCGGCCCGCCGGGACCACCTGGCCGAGGTCAAGCGCCTCTTCGCCGACCGGTTTGACCCGGCCGAGCTGGCCTCGCTCGGAGAGCTCCTCTCCCGCCTGCGCCCCTAGCCCCCACGAGGTCGAACGCAAGGTTAGGGCCCCCCTATGGGCACCTAAGGTGCAGTTCGGCTGAGAGGTTGACCCGGATGGCTCCGGTGCGAGCGGCAGAATGGGGCCATGTCGGAGGCCAGCGAGAGGTCGCGGGCGCGGCAGGCCCGCCGGGCGGTGGGAGAGCAGCGCCCCTCGCGTCCCTCGCGGCGCTCCATCTACCGGCGCCGCAGAGTCGCCGCGGTCGGCATCCTCGCGGTGCTCATCCTGCTCGTCGTGCTGGTCATCCGCGGCGCCGACAGCAACGCGCCGCAGCTGACGCCCGAACAGGCCAAGCTGGCGGCCCGGGCCGAGAACCCGGTCCACTTCACGATGTCGTTCAGCGGCGACATCCTGATCCACTCCTTCCTCTGGGAGCGGGCGCTCGCCAACGGGGGCGGCTCGAAGTACGACTTCGCGCCGATGTTCTCCGAGCTGGCGCCCTACGTGGCGGACGTCGACGTCGGGGTCTGCCATGTCGAGACGCCGATGACCTCGAGCGAGCCGACCAGCTACCCGATCTTCAACACCCCCACCGACCTGGCCACGGGAATCAAGTCGAGCGGCTGGGATGCCTGCGACACCGCCTCCAACCACTCGCTCGACCAGCACCAGTCGGGGGTCGACCAGACGGGCAAGGCGCTGGACAAGGCCGGGGTCAAGCACACCGGCTCGTTCCCCTCGGCGGCGGCCCGCCGCAAGCCGCTGATCCTCGACGCCAACGGGGTGAAGGTCGGCTACATCGCCTACACCGACTTCACCAACGGAATCCCGCTGCCGCACCCCTGGTCGGTCAACTACGTCGCCTACAACCAGGACGTCGGGCCGAAGGCGAAGCGGATCCTCGCCGACGCCAAGCGCGATCGCAAGGCCGGGGCCGAGGCGGTGATCGTGACCATGCAGTGGGGCGATGAGAACTCGACCACGCCGAACGACTCCCAGATGGCCCTGGCCAAGGCGCTGACCAAGTCGCCGCTGATCACCGCGATCGTCGGCCAGGGCCCCCACGTCGTGCAGCCGATCGAGAAGATCAACGGCAAGTTCGTCGTCTTCAGCGAGGGCAACCTGGTCTCCAACCAGAGCGCCGCCGCCGGCCTCCCCGCCGAGACCCAGTACGGCCTGGTGGCGATCCTCCACATGGTCGCCGACGGCAGGGGCGTCCACGTGCAGCGGATCACCTACGTCCCCACCTGGGTGCGGCTGACCGACTACGTGGTCCTCCCGGTGGGGATCGGCCTGCGCAAGGACCCGGCCAACGCCTCCAGCCTCCGTGACGCCTACGACACGGTCGTCTCGATCGCCGGCCGGGCGAAGGACATCCAGCCCCAGCCGCGGCAGCTGCCGCCGGGCTGAGGGCGAGGAGGCCTCCCCGCTCAGCTCGGGGTGGGCCGGATCCGGCGGCTGTGCTCACCCGCCAAGCGCGCGAGAACTTCGGCGAGGCTCTCCGGGTCCTCTGCCATCGGAAAGTGTCCGCCGCCGATCTCGATCGGTTCGACGCCGAGCAGCTCCCGCGCCATGAATCGCTCCCAGCCGGGCTCGAAGAACTCGTCCTCGCTGGCGTAGACCAGGGCGGCGGCGACATCGGGATGGCCGCGGCATCGGGAAGTCGTCCGCCGGTGGCCCCGTCGGACGGAGGTCCCTCGGCCAGCTCCTCGGCCGTCCCGCGGCTGAGGCGCGGGTACATCGCGTCAATCGCTGCATCCCGCTCCCAGGCGCTCGTCCCGTCGGGACCCGGCTGGCGGAAACGGAAAGCCGGGTCTGAAGACCTGCGGTGCACCCGGCGGGGCAGGGAACGGGTTGAGCCGCGGGCAGAGGTGGACCAGCAGCGGCTCGTCGAGCCGGTCGGCGACCAGCGCCCCGTATCCGGATGCCGCCGAGTGGGCGACGATGACGACATCGCCCCGGACCTCCTGCAGCGCGCAGCAGAACGGGCTCGACGCGCTCCTCCCAACCCGTCGTCGGATCGTCGATCGGCAGGTCGGGTGCCAGCGCCGCGTGGCCCCGGGCTCCAGCGGTCCGATCAATCCGTCGCCACGATGAGCTGTCGTGCCAGCTGCCGTGGATCAGGGCGAACGTGCTCACCGGGCCGCGCCGCCTACTCCTCGAGCCGATCGGCGATCAGCCGGGCCAGGGCGAGGGAGGAGGTCGCCGCCGGCGAGGGGGCGTTGCGGACGTGGACCGCGTGCTCGGTGCGGTGCAGGACGAAGTCGTCGACCAGCTTGCCGTCGCGGGCCAGCGCCTGGGCCCTGATCCCGGCCGGGCCGTGGCTGACCCGGGCGCCGCGCATCTCGGGGACGAAGCGGGCCGCCTCGGCGACGAAGGAGCGGCGGCTGGCGGCGCGGCGGATCTCCTCGAGGCCGGTTCGCCAGTGGCGCCGCGCCATCCGCCAGGTGCCGGGCCAGGCAAGGGTGGCGCCGATGTCGCGGGGGCGGATCGTCGTCAGCCGGTAGGCGTCGCGGGCCGGCGCCAGCAGGGCGCTGGGGCCGATCAGCAGCTCTCCGTGCGATGTTCCGGGTGAGGTGGGCGCCGAGGAAGGGCAGGTCGGGATCGGGCACCGGGTAGACGTTGGCCCGGACCAGCCGGTCGGCCTCGCCCTCGACCCGCAGGTAGCCGCCGCGGAAGGGGACGATCCGCGGGTCCTTCGGCGCCCCGCAGGCGACCGCGAGGCGATCCGACCAGAGCCCCGCGCAGAAGACCGCCTGGCCCGCGGTCGTGGCACCCCGGGTGTGCTCGACCGAGATCCCGGATCGCGCGCGGCACCGCGGCGCGCACCGCGGCGCCCAGGTGGACGCTGCCGCCGGACGCGGTCACGTCCGCAGCGTAGGCGCGGGCGACCGCGACGAAGTCGACGACCCCGGTGGCCGGCGAGTGCAGGGCCTCGATCCCGCGGGCGTGCGGCTCGATCTCGGCGATCCGATCGCCCCCGAGCGCGGCGCAGGCCCTCGACCCGGTTCTCGGTCCCGCGCCGCTCGAGCTCGTCGAGCCGCGGCAGCTCCTCTTCGGCGGTTGCGACGATCAGCTTCCCGGAGCGGTCGAAGGCGATGCCCTTCTCCTCGCAGTAGGCGTAGAGGTCGCGGGCGCCCTCGACGCAGAGCCGCGCCTTCAGCGACCCCGGCGCGTAGTAGATCCCGGCATGGACGACGCCGCTGGAGCGCCCCGTCTGGTGGCGCCCGATCTCCGGCTCGGCCTCGAGCACGCAGAGCCTCGCCCCGGGCCGGCGCCGCAGCAGCTCGCGGGCGACCGAGAGCCCGATGATCCCGCCGCCGACGATCGCGACGTCGCACTCCTTCGGGGGCGGGGAATCGCTGCCTGGCCTGGCTCACGCACCGTGACGTTAGGCGAAGGCCCGGAGCAACCGCCGGCGCCGGGCAAATAGGCTGCGGGTCGGATCGCCGAACCGAGAGGAAGGAGGGGCGCCAGTGGACGAGTTGAGCACGATCGCCTTCGAGCGCGAGGGGCGGATCGCTCGCATCACCCTCGACCGGCCGGAGCGCGGCAACGGCATCACCAACCGGATGGCGGCCGAGCTCGCCGCCTGCGTCGAGGAGGCGAACCTCGACCCCGCGATCCACGCGATCGCCCTGGCCGGCAACGGCAGCGGCTTCTGCGGCGGCTACGACCTGGTCGCCTCCGCCGAGGGCGAGATGGCGGGGATCTCCGCCGAGGCGCCCGCAGGGCTCGCCCGCTCGACCCGGCGGTGATCGCCGCCAACCATGCCCCGGAGAGCAACTGGGACCCGGTCACCGACTTCCAGTTCATGTCGCGCAACGTGCGCGGCTTCATGAGCCTCTTCCACTCGGAGAAGCCGGTGCTCTGCAAGGTGCACGGCTACTGCGTCGCCGGGGGCACGGACATGGCGCTCTGCTCCGACCTGCTGGTGATCGCCGAGGACGCGAAGATCGGCTATCCGCCGGCCCGGGTCTGGGGCTCGCCGACCACCGCGATGTGGGCGCACCGGGTCGGGGTGATGCGCGCAAAGCGGCTGCTGCTGACGGGCGATTCGCTGACCGGGGCCGAGGCCGCGGAGTGGGGGCTGGCGACCGAGGCGGCGCCGCGGAGCGAGCTCGACGCCCGCTTCGAGCGCCTCATCGCCAGAGTCGCCCGGCTGCCGATCAACCAGCTGGTGATGATGAAGCTGCTGACCAACCAGGTGCGCCTACGCGCAGGGTCTTCACCAGACCCAGATCCTCGGGACCTTCTTCGACGGGATCACCCGGCACACCGAGGAGGGCCACGGCTTCGTGCGGCGCGCCGCCGAGGCGGGCTTCAAGGAGGCGGTCCGCGAACGCGACGAGCCCTTCGGCGACTTCGGGCTCGAGGGCTTCGGGATCAACCAATAGGGTCCGCCGCGGTGCCGCCGCCGGACAAATTCAGAGGTGACGCCGGAGTCGATCCGCGAGCGGGTGGCGGGCTTCTTTCCGGGCCGGCTCGGCATCGATCCCGTGGAGATCAGCGACACCAGGGCGACCGGCCGCGTCGTGGTCGACGAGCGCCACCTGCACCCCGGCGGTTACGTCCACGGCGGCGCCTGGGTCGCCCTCGCCGACAGCGTCGCCGCCTGGGGGACCTTCCGGAACCTCCCGCCGGGGCATGACTTCACCACGGTCGAGATGAAGCTCAACGTGTTCGCCGCGGCGGCCGAGGGCGACGAGCTGATCGCCACCGCCGAGCCGCATCACATCGGTGCCCGTACCCAGGTCTGGGAGGTGCGAATCCACCGCGCCGAGCGCCAGGTGGCGCTGTTCACCGTCACCCAGTTCGTGATCGAGCCCGGGGACTGAGCGATGGCGGCTGCCGAGCGGACCCGGCCACCCAACATCGTCCTGCTGATCACCGATCAGCAGCGGGCGACGAGGCACTGGCCCGAGGATCCGGGGTGGCTCCGGGAGCTGATGCCGAACCAGGCGGAGTTGGCGCGCACCGGCCTGAGCTTCACCAACGCCTTCTGCAACACGGCGATGTGCTCGCCCAGCCGCTCGACTCTGTTCACCGGTCTCTACCCGGCCCGCCACGGCGTACCGCTCACCCTGACCGCCGCCGACCTGAAGCCCGACCCGCGCAACACGCCGGCGGTGACCCGCGAGCTGGTCGAGATCCTGCGGCGGCCGGGCTCCCCGCGCCGCCGGGCGCTTCGCGGCTTCGCCCGCGGGGCGCTGCGGCGGACGACGGGCGGGGGAGAGCCGGAGCTCTCGCCCTCCATTCCGAATCTCGCCGGAATGCTCCGCTCGGCCGGCTACGAGGTCGCCTACAAGGGCAAGTGGCATCTGACCCAGCCGCTCGAGCAGAGCGGCTGGGGCGGTGGCGACGCCGAGAGGATCGAGCGGGACTTCGGGTTCGCCGACTGGGACCCGCCCGACGCCGGGGAGAACGCCAAGGCCGAGAACTTCGGGGGCGGCAACGTCGGGCCACTCGGCCAGGGCTGGGACGAGCTCTACATCCGCGGAGTCGAGCGCTGGCTGGGCCGGGCCGATCTCCCCGAGCCCTTCTGCCTGGTGGTCTCGCTGGTCAACCCGCACGACGTCCTCGGCTACCCGGCCTCCTACCGGCGCGGCGGCTACACGGACGCCGCCTTCCGAGACCTCGGGGTCGGGCCTGCCGCCGACGATCGACGAGGACCTGACCTCGAAGCCGAGCGCCCACACCTTGATGCAGATGGGGATGACCGCCTACATGGGCTCCCTCAGCAGCCGCCGAGCGCAGTTCGACTACGTCAACTTCTACGCCTACCTGCACCGGGTCGTCGATCGCCACATCGGCCGCCTGCTGGCCTGCCTCGGAGACCCCGCGAGCCCCGACTCGCTTCGCTCGCGGACGCTGATCGTGCGCACCTCCGATCACGGCGAGATGGGGCTTTCCCACGGCGGCCTGCGGCAGAAGGCCTTCAACGTCTACGAGGAGACGATCCACATCCCGCTGCTCGTCTCCAATCCGGCGCTCTTCCCGCAGCCGGGCCGCTCGCCGGCGCTCGCCTCGCTGATCGACGTGCTGCCGACCATCGCCACCCTCTCGGGGGCCGAGGCTCCGCCGGGCACGCAGGGTCGCGACCTCTCGCCGATGCTCGCACGGCACGCCTCGCCGGCCGGGGATGGCGACGCTCCCGGGATCGACTTCGGCGCGCTCCGCGAGCATCCGGGCCCCTCCGACTCGGTCCAGGAGTCCCTTCACTTCACCTACGACGACCATCAGGCGGGCACAGCGATGGCCGACGCGCCCGGCCAGCCGAACCGTGTCCGGTGCCTGCACGACGGCCTGCGCAAGTACGCCGTCTACCTCGACCCCGAGGGAAAGATGGCGCCCGAGTACGAGATGTACGACCTCGAACGCGACCCCGAGGAGCGCCAGAACCTGTTGGACGTTCACACCGGCGAGGCCCGATCCTCCCGGGACCGGCTGCTGCGCGAGGAGCTTGGCGAGCGGCTGCGTGCGGCGATGGCCGAGCTCGGCACCGCCGTGTCCTAGGCGGCCACCGCCTCCTCGCCTTCTTCCCGGGCCGCCGCGAAGCGGGACAGCTCGTCGAGCAGAGCCGCGACCTCCTCGCGGGTTCCGGCATCGGCGAGCTGGTTATCCTCGAAGCGCCCGTCCACCCGGCCCAGGGTGAGCTCGGTGTCGAGCAGCTGCGCCCCGGCGATCGCCAGCACACGCCGCAGCCCTTCCTGCGCCCAGGCGGCGCCGAAGGGGGAGGGGCTGGAGCCGATCACCGCCACCGGCTTCGACGCCAGGGCCGATGATCCATGGGGCCGCGAAGCCCAGTCCACTGCGTTCTTCAGGGCGCCGGGGACCGAGCCGTTGTATTCGGGAGTCGCCACCAGGAGAGCATCGGCCGCGGCGATTCTCTTCCTCAGATCGGCCACCGGCTCCGGTGCCGACCCCTCGACCTCGAGATCCTCGTTGTAGGCGGGAAGCCCGGCCAGCCCTTGGTACAGCTCCACCTCCGCCCCGGCCGGAGCGAGCTCGTGCGCTGCGCGCAGGAGCCCGGTCGAGTAGGAGCCTTCGCGGAGACTGCCCGAGATGGCCAGGATCCTCATCGCGCGCCTCACTCGGTGCGGCCGGCCTCGACCGACAGCACCAGGCGCACCTTCTCGCCGACGACCGAGGCTCCGTTGGCGAGCTTGCTGTTCCAGCTGATCCCGTACTCGGTGCGGTCCAGCTCACCGACCGCGGCGAGGCTGATGCGGTCGCCTCCGTCAGGGCCGACGCCGACTCCCTCGACCGTGAGGTCGAGCTCGATCGGGCGGGTAACGCCCCGCAGGGTGAGATCGCCGCGGAGCGTGTAGCGACGCTCGCCCGCGCCCTCGACAGAGGTGGAGGCGAAGCGCGCCTGAGGGTGCTGCTCGGCGGCGAAGAAGTCCTCGCTGGCGAGGTGGGTCGCGAGCGACTCGTCGTCGACGTCGATGCTCGCGACGTCGATCGTGCCCTGGATCCCGTTCAGCGCCCCATTCGAGGTGACGATGCGACCCTCGTAGCTGCCGAAGCGTCCGCGGAAGGTGGAGATGCCGAGGTGCTTGACCTCGAAGCCGATGCGGCTGTGGACCGGGTCGATCGCCCAGGTGCCGGACTCGAGTGCCCGCTGCTCGGTGGTTGCGGTGGTCATCTGCTTCCTCCTATTAGTTGCCTGTGCATTTATTGCTCACGCAACAACAGTAGCAGGGTTAATTGCAGTGTCAACAATTGCGGTTACAATGACGGTATGGCAGCCACTCCCCAGACGACGACGATGCCGGACCCGAAGCTGGAGGCCTGGCGCTCCCTGCTCCAGGCCCACACGGCGCTGACCGCGAGCGTCGGGAGGGCCCTGGCCGAGGAGGACCTGCCGCCACTCACCTGGTACGACGTCCTCTCGACCCTGGAGCGTGCTCCTGATAAGGCGGCGCGCCCCCGCGACCTGGGCTGCGGGGTCTCGATCAGCCGCAGCGGCCTGACCAGGCTGCTGGACAGGATGGAGTCGGCGAACCTGGTCGAGCGGGTCGCTGCCCCTCCGACCGGCGGGGAACCTGGGTTGTCCTCACCGACGCCGGTGGGCGGATGCTTACGAGGATGCGACCTGTCTACGAGAGCGAGCTGGCCGAGACATTCGCCGTCGGGTTCAGCGACGAGGAGGCGGAGACGCTCAGCCGCCTCCTCTCCCGCGTCGGATCAGTCGGCTAGCGGCCCGCCCCGCGCCCTTCGCGGCCTCAGGCACGGGGACGTGGATCGGTGCCGGGCCCTCCTCGTCGGTCTTGATGTCGGGCGCCTCGAGTCGCTGGATCTGGGGCAGCCGCCAAAGCGCGCTGGCGATGACCAAACCGAGTGCGGCGGAGAACAGGGCGAGGAACCATTGCAGCGCGGTGAGGATGCTCATCTGGAAGAACTCGCGCACCGGCGGCGCCGCCAGCCCGAGCGCGAACAGCGCCCCGAGGCCGGCGACCATCGCCAGCATGTAGCTCTGGATCGCGATGTGCTCGCGCCCCGGGCCGCGCTCGAGCAGCAGTACGAAGCTGAGGCCGAGAATGATCAGGGTGGTGGTCGCCGCGGTGCGGCCGTCCTCGAGCGAGCCGCCGAAGATCGTGTCGACCAGCAGGAAGGAGAGGATCGAGCCGAGCGCCATCGCGACCCCGGCGGGGACCGCGAAGGCGGCCAGGGAGCGCAGCAGGCGGCCGCGGTAGAGGGGCCCGTCGGAGGGCGCCAGGGCGAGGACGAAGGAGGGGATCCCGATCGTCAGCAGCGCCGCCAGCGTCAGGTGGCGGGGGAGGAAGGGGAAGGCGAAGCCGGGTACCGCGACGAGCAGGATCAGGGTCGCGGCGTAAACGGTCTTGGTCAGATACAGGCGCCCCAGCCGGTGCACGTTGCGGGCGATTCGCCGCCCTTCGGCGACCGCCTCCGGCAGGCGCGAGAACTCGTCCTCGAGCAGGACGACGTCGGCGACGCCCTTGGTCACCTGGCTGCCGGAGCCCATCGCCACCGCCATCCGCGCCCGCTTCAGCGCCGGGACGTCGTTGACGCCGTCGCCGATCATCGCCGTGTAGCGGCCCGCGTCCGAGAGCGCCCCGACCAGAGATTTCTTCTGTTCCGGCTTGATCCGGCAGAAGACGCTGTTCCGCTGGGCGGCCTCGGCCAGCCCCTCGGGGTCCTCGGGAAGCTGGCTTCCTTCGATCACCCCGGCGTCCTGCGGGCACGCCCACCGAGTAGGCGACCGCGGTGACCGTCTCGCGCGCATCGCCGGAGATCAGCTTCAGGTCGACCTCCTCGGAGCGAATGAAATCGACGGTCTCGGCGGCGTCGGGACGGAGGTTCTCGGTCATCACCACCAGTGCCCGGGCCGAGAGCCGCGGCGGCGGCGCGGTCGCCGGGTCCTCGGGCAGCGGGCCGGTCGGCCTCGCCGAAGGCGACCACCCGCCGCCCCGCCCGGGTCTCTTCGCGCAGCTTCGCGTCGAGCGCCGGGGTGAGCTCCAGCGCCCCTGACTCGACCAGCACGTCCGGGGCGCCCAGCACGTAGCTGGCGCCGGGGCCGCCGCCGTCCAGGGTGAGGCCACTCCACTTCCACTCCGAGGAGAAGGGGACCTCGGCGCTGACCGGCTCCGGGCGCGCCGGGAAGCGCTCGGCGATCGCCTCCAGGGTGCGGTTGCGGTCTCCGGCGCTGGCGGCGAAGCGGGCAAGGGCGCGATGCGCGGCCTCGGGGTCGCTCGGGTTCGCCGCCTCGACCGAGCGCAGCTCCAGCTCGCCGTCGGTGAGGGTCCCGGTCTTGTCGACGCAGATCGTGTCCACTGCCGCCAGGGACTCGGTCCCGCTCATCTGCTGGACCAGGGTGCCGCGGCGGGCAAGCCGCACCGCGGCGACCGCGAAGGTGACGCTCATCAGCAGCACCAGCCCCTCGGGAATCAGGGTGATCAGCCCGGCCGTCGCCGTCTGCGCCGCCTCGGTCAGCCCGACCTGGCGGACCTGGAGGGCGACGATCAGGAGGATCGCCAGCGGGATCATCAGGTAGGTGCAGGCGAGGATCACCCGGTTGACCTCCTCCTGAAGCGGCGAGGGGGGATGGCGAAACGTCCTCGCCTCGCCGGCGATGCTGCCTGCGTAGCTCTGCTCGCGGACCGCGTCGACCAGGTAGTAGCCGGAGCCGGAGACGCAGAAGGAGCCCGACAGGGCCCGGTCGCCGAGGCCCTTGCGAACCCCGTCGGCCTCGCCGGTCAGCACCGACTCGTCCATGGTCATCCCGCGGGAGCTGACCACCTCGCCGTCGGCGACCAGCTGGTCGCCGGGCTCGATCTCGACGATGTCGCCGGGGACGACCTCGCCGGCGAGCAGCTCGACCTTGGCGCCGTCGCGGATCACCCTGGCGCGGGGCGCGACCACCACCGCCAGCTCGTCGAGGGTCCGCTTCGCCTTCAGCTCCTGGCGGATCCCGATGTAGGAGTTGATGATCGCGATCAGGCCGAAGATCGCGTCGGCGAACAGCCCGAGCGAGAGGACGAGGACGAAGAAGACCCCGATGATCGCGTTGAACAGGGTGAAGACGTTGCCGGCGACGATGCTCGAGGTCGAGCGCGACGAGGTCGTCTCGGCTGGGCCAAGCTGCTTGAGGCGGGCTGCGGCCTCTTCGCTGGAGAGGCCTCTCTCGATCGCGGCGTCGGTCACGCCAGGATGTTTACCGGGTCGCGGTTCCCCTGCCGTTGAAATAGGGTTCGCCGCCGTGTCGCTGAAGCTCGGGCTCAATCTCGGTTACTGGGGCATCGGCCCCGAGGGCGCCGAGGCGCTGGAGCTCGTCCAGGCCGCGGAGCGCGGCCGGGTTCGACTCGGTCTGGGTCGGCGGAGGCCTACGGCTCCGACATCGTCAGCGTCCTCGCCTGGCTGGCGCCGCAGACCGAGACGATCAAGCTCGGCGCCGCGGTGATGCAGGTCCCTGCTAGGCCGCCGGCCGCGGCGGCGATGGCCGGCGCGACGATCGACAGGCTCTCCGGCGGGCGCTTCATCTTCGGCTTCGGACCCTCGGGGCCGCAGGTCTCGGAGGGCTGGTACGGGGTCCCCTACCCGAAGCCCTGGGGCCGGACCCGCGAGTACGTCGAGATCGTCCGCGAGATCATCGCCCGCGAGGGCCCGCTGACCCACCACGGCGAGCACTACGACCTCCCCCTGCCCGATGGCGAGGGCAAGGCGCTGAAGCTCGGCTTCCACCCGGTGCGGGACCGCATCCCGGTCTTCCTCGGGGCGATCGGCCGCAAGTCGGTCGAGCTGGCGGCGGAGATCGCGACGGCTGGATCCCCGCCTTCTTCAGCGTCGAGGACTTCGAGCAGATCTGGGGCGAGCACATCGAGGCGGGCCTCGAGCGGGGCGGCCGCGAGCGCTCCGAGCTGGAGATCTCGCCGACCCTCCAGGTGGCGATCGACGGCGACACCGAGACCGCGCTCGGCGGTGGTCAAGGCCGGCCTCCTCCTTTACCTCGGCGGCATGGGCAGCCGCAGGACCAACTTCTACGTCGAGCTCGCCCATCGCTACGGCTTCGGCGAGGTCGCCGACGAGGTCCAGCGCCTCTACCAGGACGGCGACCGCGAGGCCGCATACGCGGCGATCAGCGACGAACTCGCGCACGCCATCTCGCTGATCGGCTCCGAGTCGGAGGTCGCCGAGCGGCTCGGCGCGCTTCCGGGAGGCGGGCGTGGACCGGCTGATCGCCTGGCCGGCCCAGCTCGACCAGGCGGAGCGGCTGCACACGATCGAGCGCCTCGCCGCGATGGCCGACGTCGCCGCCCCCGTCTAGATGGGCCGGATTGTCGTAGGCTCTCGCCGCTCTCGATGAGGATCGGAGTCCCGAAAGAGACGGCTGAGGGGGAGCGCCGGGTGGCGCTGGTGCCCGACGTCGTCAAGTCGCTGAAGCGAAACGAGCAGGTCGAGGTCGTCGTCGAGGCGGGGGCCGGGATCGCCGCCGGACATCCCGACGAGGCCTACGCCGAGGCCGGGGCCGAGGTCTCCGACGCCGCAACCGCCTCGGGCGCCGAGGTCGTGCTGCGCGTCGGCACCCCCTCTGTGGAGGAGATCGGCTCGATGCAGCCGGGGCCAGGTGCTGATCGCCCACCTCGCCCCATGGACCTCGGCGGAGACCAACCGGGCGCTGGCCGCCGCCGGGGTGAGGAGCTTCGCGATGGAGGCGATCCCCCGCACCACCCGCGCCCAGGCGATGGACGCGCTCTCCTCGCAGGCCGCGGCCGCGGGATACGCGGCGATGCTGATCGCCGCCCGGGAGTCGGGCCGCTTCTTCGGGATGATGACCACCGCCGCGGGCACGGTGCCCCCGGCGAGGGTGATGGTTCTCGGCGCCGGCGTCGCCGGGCTGCAGGCGGTTGCCACCGCGAAGCGCCTCGGGGCGATCGTCACCGGCTTCGACATCCGCCGCGCCGCCTGGGAGCAGATCGCCTCGCTCGGCGGGCGCCCGCTCGAGCTCGACTTCATCCCCGACGCAGAGGGGGAGGGGGGCTATGCCCGCCCGCTGACCGACGAGGAGAACGCCCAGGTCCGCGAGGCCCTCGCGGCCGAGGCCGCGAAACAGGACATCATCGTCACCACCGCGGCGATCCCCGGGCGGGCGGCGCCGATCCTGATCACCGCCGAGGCGGTGCGCGGGATGAAGCCGGGCTCGGTGATCGTCGACCTCGCTGCCGAGACCGGCGGCAACTGCGAGCTGACCAGTCCCGGCGAGACGGTGAGCGAGGACGGGGTCACGGTCGCCGGGCCGAAGAACCTGCCCAGCGAGATGCCGGCGCCGGCCTCCCAGCTCTACGCCAAGAACCTCGAGAACCTGCTGGGGCTGATGATCACCGAGGAGGGCCGGCTCGAGATCGACTTCGAAGACGACATCCTCGACGCCGCCTGCATCACCGATGCGGGCGAGATCCGCAACGAGAGGGCAGCCGGAGCAGAGGACGCGACCTAGGTATGTCACTGATGACCGAGATCACCATCTTCGTGCTCGCCGCCTTCGTCGGCTTCGAGGTGATCTCCAAGGTCCCGACCACGCTGCACACGCCGCTGATGTCGCAGACCAACGCGATCCACGGGATCGTCATGCTCGGCGGCCTGATCGTCGTCGGCTTCGCCGAACGATCCGCTCGAGTACGTGATCGGCGTGATCGCGATCGCCTTCGGGACGATCAACATCGTCGGCGGCTTCATGGTCACGGACCGCATGCTCGGGATGTTCGTGCGGAAACCAAAGGAACAACCGCCGTCCGAATCCTCCGCTGACGCGTCCGGTTCGGACGGGTCGGAGAAGGGATGAGGTAGCTGGTGCCCGACCTGGTGACAGCCGTGCTGAAGCCCGGGGGCGACGCCGCCACTGCGCTCTACATCGTCGCCTTCTCCTGCTTCATTCTCGGGTTGCGGCGCGGCACCCATCCGACCACCGCGAAACAGGGCAATCAGATCGCCGCCGCCGGGATGGCGCTTGCGGTCGTCACCACCCTGCTTCTCGACGGGATCGGCAACTGGGGGCTGATCGCGCTCGGTCTGGCGATCGGCACCGCGGTCGGGGTGATCGCCTCGATCCGGGTTCAGATGACCGAGATGCCGCAGATGGTCGCCCTCTACAACGGGGTCGGTGGCGGTGCCGTCGCCCTGATCGCCTGGTCGGAGATCCGCCACGGGATCTCCCTCGGGGAGACCATCCCCCTCGACGAGCTGATCCCGGTCCTCTTCGCGGCGGTGGTCGGCTCGGTCTCCTTCTGGGGATCGAACATCGCCTTCGGCAAGCTCCAGGGGATCCTGCCTGGTCAGCCGGTGAAGGCTCCCGGCCAGCAGTTCCTCAACGCGGTGCTGCTGGCGGCGATCGTCGTCGCCTGCGTGGTGATCGCCGCCAACAACGACGATCCCTCCCAGGCGATCTTCATCGGGGTTCTGATCGCCGCGGCGATCCTCGGCAACCTGGTCGTGCTGCCGATCGGCGGCGCCGACATGCCGGTGGTGATCTCGCATGCTCAACGCCTTCACCGGCCTCTCGGCCGCGGCGGCGGGATTCGCCCTCGACAACGTCGCCCTGATCGTCGCCGGCACCCTGGTCGGCTCCTCGGGAACGATCCTGACGATGGAGATGGCGACGGCGATGAACCGCTCGGTGGGCAACGTGCTGTTCGCCGGCTTCGGCGGCGCCCCGGCCGCAGGCGCCGCCGCCACCGAGGAGCGCCCGGTGGTCTCGATCGGCGCCCAGGACGCGGCGATCAAGCTCGCCTACGCCGACTCGGTGGTGATCGTCCCCGGTTACGGGATGGCCGTCGCCCAGGCGCAGCACAGCGTCAAGGAGATGGCGAACCAGCTGGAGAAGCGCGGGGTGGAGGTGAACTACGCGATCCATCCGGTCGCCGGTCGCATGCCGGGACACATGAACGTCCTCCTCGCCGAGGCCGACGTCCCCTACGAGAAGCTGCGGGAGATGGAGGACATCAACCCGGAGATGCCGCGCACCGACGTCGCCGTGGTGATCGGCGCCAACGACGTCACCAATCCGGCGGCCAAGAACGACCCCGACAGCCCGATCGCCGGGATGCCGATCATCGAGGTCTCCGAGGCCCAGCAGGTGATCGTGATCAAGCGCTCGCTCAGCCCCGGGCTTCGCCGGCATCGACAATGACCTCTTCTACGAAGCCAACACCTCGATGCTCTTCGACGACGCGAAGAAGGCCGCCGCCGACATCGCCGCGGAGATCGAGGAGCTCTGAGAGGGCTAGCGCTCGACCTCGGCGGGGAGCAGGAAGGGGTAGGTCCGGCGGCGGACGTGCCGGCACCAGGCCCGATCGAGGCGTCGCAGTCGCAGTAGCGCCTCCCACAGCCGGGCATCGGAGCGGTAGTAGCGGCGCACCTCCTCCTCGCTGATCGCCGGGTCCAGGGCTCCCTCCACCGCCCCCAGGAAGACCGGCACCCACGGGTCGAGGCGCTCCTTGAGCAGGTTCCCGCAGAGGTCGCTCATCACCCCGCGCAGGTCGCGGTAGCCGTCGAGGATGCGAGGCCCGAGGAAGTGCCTGATCGGCGGGCGGAGGATCGCCGGCAGCGGACTGGTGAGGATCTCGACGTCGAGCAGCGGGCTGCCGTCCTCCGACCACAGCATCGGCGTGGTCACGTCGAGGTAGCGCAGCCGCCCTCCCGCCTCCCAGGTCCAGTTGGAGAGCTGGGCGTCGATGCCGAGCGTCGGGGAGACCACGGCGCGGATCCTGGCGACGATCGCCTCGACGATCGGATGTCCGGCGCTCGGGTCAGCGGCGGCGAGGACCGTCGGGGCAAGGGTCTCCGCCGGCAGAACCGGCTGGACCGCATAGCCGACCACGCTGCCGTCGCCGTGGGGGACCGGCACGAAGGCGGTCTCGACTACGTCCACCCCGGCCGTTCGCAGCGCCTCGACGTAGTCGGCAAGGGTGCGCCCGTAGGCATCGAAGCGGCCTCGGTCGGGGAAGGCAGGGAGTCGCTTGCAGGCGAAGGCCGGCTCTGTCGCCGGCCAGCCGAGGACAAGCGAGATCTCGCCCGAGCCCAGCACGCGCAGCCCGCCCTCCTCACCCGAGGCGAGAGCCCCCTCCACCGCGCGGTCGAGCAAGCGGACCTCGGCCTCGGCCAGCCGCGGCGTCGAGCCGGCGCTCACCCTCCCAGGATCTCGGCGACCGTGGCGATGATCTCGTCGGCCTCCTCGTCGTTGATGATCAGCGGCGGCTTGAACTGGGTGACGCGGTGGTCGTGCTCGGCGTAGACCGCGAAGACGCCGGCATCGATCAGCCGCTTCGCCGCGAGCACGCCGCCCTCGTCCTCGGCGAAGGCCAGCCCCATCGTCAGCCCTCGCCGCCGCAGCTCGAACGGCAGGCCCTCGAAACCCTGCTCGAAGCGCTCGCCCAGCGAGCGCACCCGCTCGAGGAACTCTGGCCGGGTGACCTCCTCCATCACCGCGGAGGCCGCCGCGCAGCCCAGCTCGGAGCCGCCGAAGGTCGAGACGTAGGCGAAGGGGCGCTCGTCGAAAAACCCCTCCAGCTCCTCGTTGACGAGCGCCGCGCTCACCGGGTAGAGGCCACCCCCGAGGCCCTTGCCGGTGATGACCATGTCCGGCTCGGCCTCCTCCTGCTGGTGGAACCAGGCGGTCCCCGTGCGCCCGAGCCCGGTCTGGACCTCGTCGAGGATCAGCAGGGCGCCGCTTCGCCGCGCCAGCTCGCCCGCCTCGCGCAGGTAGCCGGGTGCAGGCGGCGGGAAACCGAGGGTCGCCGGGATCGATTCCAGGATCACGGCCGCGGTGTCCGAATCGATCTCGAACGCCAGCGCCTCGAGGTCGTTGAAGGGGACGTGGGCGAAGCCCGGCAGGGACTCGCCGAACGGTTCGGACCAGCGCGGGTCGCTGGCGGCCCGGGCAAGGCCGGCGAGACCGTGGTAGCCGCCCGTGGTGGCGACTATCTTCCGGCGGCCGGTATGGCCCCGGGCAAGGCTCAGCGCCAGGTCCACGGCCTCGCTGCCCGAGGGGGTGAAGAGGGCGAAGGGAAGCTTCCCTGCGGTGCTGTCCGAGAGCTGGGTCGCCAGCCGGCCGCGCCAGCCCGAGATCAGGTGGTGGTTGCCGACGTCGATGTGGTCGAGGGCATCGCGCAGTGCCGCGACGACCGCGGGGTTGCGGTGGCCGAGGTTGAAGACGCCCCCGTTGCAGTGGCAGTTCCAGTACCACCGTCCGCTGTAGGCGTCGCGGAACCGGGCGCCCTCGCGCTCTCCGACGACGATCTCGACCCCGATCGCCTCGAGTGCCCGCGCCTTGCCTCGGTTGACGTGCCCAGCGAAGGCCTGGGTGGCGGCCTGGCGACTCGGATAGGGCTCGGTTGCGCTCACCGGCCGGGCTGATGCGGCTCTCATCGGGGCCCTCCTCTCGACTTCGGAAGCTTCTGAAAGCTATCGCGGCGCGGGCCTGGTGGCGCGGGTTTCGCTACTCGGCGTCGCGGCGCCGTTCCTCGCGGCGGTGGCGGCGCAACACCGGCGCCGCGTAGCCGATCGCGGCGCCGAGCAGGGCGGCGAACAGCAGGGCGATGATCAACGGCGCCGAGCCGTTGATGGTCAGGAACTTGACCTCGACCGTCTGCGAGTTCTGCAGGGCGACGATCGCGAGGACGGCGATCGCCGCGTAGAGCAGCCAGCGCCGCCACGGCCGCCCCTCTCCGTCCCGGTCGGCGCGGGACGGGGCGGGATGCGGTTTGGTCGGATCGGCCATCGAGCGCGACTGTAACTCCTGACGGTCTGCAAAGCTCACGCGCGCCGCGGCCCCCTAGCGTGGTCGCGTGAGCAGCACGGCAACCCGAATTCGCTGCGAGCGCGGCCAGGCCAGCGTCGAGTGGGTCGGCCTCACCCTGCTCGTCGGTCTCGCCTTCGCGGCGATCCTGACCGCCGGGATCGGGCTGCCCGGAGCCTCCCTCGGCCGGGCGATCGCCGGGCGGATCCTCTGCGCCGTCTCCTTCGAGGGCTACTGCGGGCAGGTGGGCGGCCTGGTCTCCGCCTACGGCGTGGATGTCGCCGGGATCGTCCGCCGGGAGGCCCCGGGTCTCGCTTACGAAAAGGGGATGCGGGCGCTGCCGGTCGACTACCGCCATTGCCGGCACCCGACCTGCGGCGACGGGCCGCAGAACGGGGTCGTCACCCGCTCCGGGGCAGGAGAGCCGGTGGTGGGGTTCGTCCACGTCGTCGACTGCCGCCCGGGATCCGCCGCCGACACGGAGGCCGCCGGGGGCGACTGCTCGGGGTCGAGGACGGGCAACCTCTATCTCGAGTACTGGACCTACTACGCGGACAGCGCCACCCTCCGCGGAGTTCCCGTTGCGGGCTCCACCGGCTATCACCGCGACGACTGGGAGGGGGCCGAGATCCGGATCGGCCCCGACGGGGAGGTCGCCGAGCGGGCTTCCTCGCACCACGGCTTCAACTACGAGCAGAGCGCCTGGAACTGGGGCTCGGACGCCGGCATCGGCTTCCTCCGGGACCTGACCGAGCTGGTCGGCGCCCGCCCGGAGGGCGGCTGGGGGCCGCGGACCGGCTGGCTGTTCGTCTCCGGCGGCTCGCACGCCGGCAACGTCAAGGCTGGCCGCGGCGACGTCGGTCGGATCACGCCGGGCCGGCGCCTGCTGCTGGTGCCGCTGGAGCCGATCGCCGAAGGCGGCGAGCTGCCGGGTTTCGCGATCCCCCCGCCCTGGCGAAAGCGACTCTGGCGCGATCCCGAGGCCGATGGGACAGATTGAAGCGGGCCGCTACTTCGGCGGCATCCGCAGGGCGCCGTCGAGGCGGATCGTCTCCCCGTTGAGCATCGGGTTGGCGACGATCTGGCCGACCAGGTCGGCGTACTCGCGCGGCTGCCCGAGGCGCGATGGGAAGGGAATCCCGGCGCCCAAGGCCTGGCGCGCCTCCTCCGGGAGGGCCGCCAGCAAGGGCGTGTCGAAGAGGCCCGGTGCGATCGTCATCACCCGGATCCCTCGCGAGGCGAGGTCGCGGGCGGCGGGCAGCGTCATGCTGACGATGCCGCCCTTCGAGGCGGCGTAGGCGATCTGCCCGATCTGGCCGTCGTAGGCGGCGATCGAGGCGGTGTTGACGCAGACGCCGCGCTCGCCGCCCCGATCGGGGTCGTTGGCGTTCATCGCCGCGGCGGCGATCCGCAGCACGTTGAAGGAGCCGATCAGGTTGACCCGGATCACGTTGGTGAACAACTCGAGGTTGTGGGGCCCGCCCTTGTGGGCGACCCGCTCGGCCCAGCCGATCCCGGCGCAGCAGACCGAGATCCGCAGTCCGCCCTCGCCCCCGGCCGCCTTGCCCACCGCCGAGGAGACTGCGGCCTCGTCGGTGACGTCGGCGGCCACGAACGAGGCGCCGATCTCCGCGGCCAGCGCCTCGCCCTTCTCCTCGTTGAGGTCGGCGATCACGACACTTGCTCCCGCCTCGGCCAGAGCCCTCGCGGTCGCCTCGCCGAGGCCGGACGCCCCGCCCGCCACCAGCGCCGCTTTCCCCCTGGGGTCCATTCCGGCGGGGGAGACTACCTGCGTGACGCTTGCCTCACATCCCGGGCAATGTGGCCCGGTAGGGTTTCCGCATCGCACCGGAGGTGACGGCAAGCCCAAAGGCAGCGATCGCCGAGCGTCTAGGGGAGGCGCGCCGTCGCACCCTGCTGCTGATCGAGCCGCTCGACGAGGAGCAGCTCAACCGGGTCGTACTCGCCGATCCTCAGCCCGCTGATCTGGGACCTCGGCCATATCGCCAACTTCGAGGAGCTCTGGCTGGTGCAGACGATCGGCGGGCGGGAGCCGCTCCGCGGCGACCTGGGCCGCTTCTACGACGCGATCGAGAACCCCCGCAAGAGCCGCGGCGAGCTGCCCATCCTTCGCTCCGGTGAGGTCCAGCCCTACATGGAGGCGGTCCGAGAGCGCACCCTCGAGGTGCTTTCCGAGGTCGACCTCGAGGACTCGGCGGACCCGCTGCTGCGCGACGGCTTCGTCTACGAGATGCTTCTCGCCCACGAGCACCAGCACACCGAGACGATCCTGCAGCTGCTGCAGATGGTTCCCTCCTACGAGCCGCCCGAGGTCGATTCCGCTCCCGCCGCCGAGCCGCTCAGACCCGGCCCCGAGATGGTCCCGGTGGAGGGAGGGAGCTTCGAGGTCGGCGCCCGAACCGGCTTCTCCTACGACAACGAGCGAGCCCGCCACGCGATCGAGCTGGGGTCCTTCCTGATCGACCGCGCTCCGGTCAGCAACGGGCGCTACGCGGGCTACATCGCGGATACCGGCGCCGAGCCGCCGATGTACTGGGAGCGCGACGGCGAACGGGGATGGGTGCGGACCGCGATGGGCAGGACGGAGCCCCTGGACCAGGACCATCCCGTCGTCCACGTCTCCCACGAGGACGCCGCCGCCTTTGCGCGCTGGGAGGGCAAGCGGCTGCCCAGCGAGCACGAGTGGGAGGCGGCCTGTGCGGGGGCCGATCGCGAGCGCGCCAACCTCGATCAGCTCTCCTTCGGAACCGCTCCTGCCGGCGCCTACGCCGACGGCGCCTCGGATTGCGGTGCGGTGCAGATGCTGGGCGACGTCTGGGAGTGGACGAGCTCGGATTTCATCGCCTACCCCGGGTTCGAGGCCTTCCCCTATCGCGAGTACTCCGAGGTCTTCTTCGGGCCGGCCCACAAGGTGCTGCGGGGCGGCGCCTGGGCGACCCGCCGCGACCTGATCCGGCCCAGCTTCCGCAACTGGGATCTGCCGCAGCGCCGCCAGATATTCGCCGGCATCCGCTGTGCCAGGGACGCCTGAGACCGGCTGATCCGAAACGAATCGGACCCCGGGAGGACGAGAAGAGATCGCTGTGGAACCCCAGTCGGCCCCGGAGCGGATATCGATCGCGGTGCACCGGCCCGCGGACGGCGGCGACGACCTCGCCTCCGACGCGCGCCTCGGGCTCGCTCGGGCTCTGAAGGAGCTTCCCCCGAAGTACTTCTACGACGAGCGAGGCTCGCAGCTCTTCGAGCAGATCACCGAGCTCCCCGAGTACTACCCGACCCGGGTCGAGCGCTCGATCCTCGAGTCGCGGGCGGACGAAGTGATCGCTGCGGCAGGCCGGCCCGTCACCCTGATCGAGCTCGGCTCGGGCTCCGCGGCGAAGACCCGCACCCTGCTCGACGCAATGCGAGACGCGGGTTGCCTCGAGACCTACGTGCCGGTCGACATCTCCGAGGAGATCACCCGCGAGACCGCCGAATGCCTGGTCGCCGAGTACCCCGGCCTCGATGTCAGCGGGGTGGTCTGCGACTTCGAGCAGCACCTGGAGCGGATCTCGGTCGGCGGCCCGCGGCTGATCGCCTTCCTGGGCGGGACGATCGGCAACTTCTATCCCGAGTCGCGCCGCGAGTTCCTGGCCAGGATCGCGGGCCTGCTCGATCCCGACGACCGCCTCCTCCTGGGTACCGACCTGGTCAAGGAGACGGATCGGCTTGAGGCCGCCTACGACGACGCCGCCGGGGTCACTGCTGAGTTCAACAAGAACGTCCTTCGCGTTCTGAACCGCGAACTTGACGCCGACTTCGAGGTCGAGGCCTTCGAGCACCGCGCCTTCTACGACACCGAGAACGCCCGCATCGACATCCGCCTCCGGTCCCTCACCGAGCAGTCGGTGAGCCTGCCGGGGATCGGCATGACGATCGACCTGGAGCGCGGCGAGGAGATCCGCACCGAGATCTCCTGCAAGTTCACGCGACCGCGCCTCGAGCGGATCTTCGCCGGCGCCGGGTTGGAGATGGCCGGCTGGTTCACCGACCGCGACGGCGACTTCGCCCTCTCGCTGGCCCGGGCCGCCTGAGGGTCCCGGTTATTCAGCGAGCGCCTTCCCCAGGGCCTCGCCGGCGTCCACGAGGACGGGCTCGCCGTGGGAGACCAGGACCATCTCCACCGGCAGCTCGAGAAGTGGCTCGAGCTTCCCGCGCAGCTGCTCGATCGTCGCGCTCTGCGGCAGCCAGCCGTGGGGGCACATCCGCAGATCCTCCGTCTTCGCCGCCGAGCAGCACGTCCCCCGGGATCAGCGCCCGCGAGGCCGGATCCCAGAGGACGACCTCGGTGCGGGGCCGGGCGACGCTGCGCCTCGAGCCCCACGGGGAGGCGTTCGCCGGGGCGGAAGAGGTCGGTCACAGGGGTGCGCCGGCGTATCGGGGCGGCGTCCGGCGCGTGAGCCCAGATCCTGGTCGCCGGATGCCGGTCGAGGATCTCGGCGGCGGAGCGAGCGTGCCAATGGATCGTCAGCACCACGTGCAGCTCTGCGTCCTGCGGGCGGCTCGAACCGCCGCATCTGCTCCGGGCTGAACAGGGGATCGACCAGGACGAGCTCGCCCCCGCGCCGCAGGGCCACCGAACCGACCTCCTCGCCCCACTCCGGGTGGAACGTCGTCCAGCGGTGCAAACCCGGGGCGAGCTCGTCTCCGATCATCGCTGGGCGGGGCTGGCGGCGAGCGGTGCGGGAGCGCTGGCCGGCCTCGCGGAGGCGGCGCTGGTGCTCGTGGGAGTTGGCGATAACCAAATGGGCCAGGTACCTCATGTTCCCTCCTTCTACGGGGCCGGCAACACCGGCGTAACGCATTTGCAGGTGTGGCTAACACTAGCTAAACTAGATAGCTGGTGTCAAGGGTGACTTCGACAAGGTCAGATTCAGCGCTCGAGCTGATCCGAGACTTCGTCAATACGTATGACGTCGAGGAGGGGCTCGACAGGGTCTCCGAACCGGCGGCGCTGGCGGCTTGGATCGCGGAACGGGCCTCGATCCGGGTGCCGCTGCCCGACCCGGCCGAGCACGCCCATGCCCTGGAGCTGCGCGAAGCCCTGCGGGGGATGCTGCTCGCCAACAACGGCGTCGAGGTCGAGCCCGCCGCTCTCGCTCCCCTGGAAGAGGCGGCCGGGCGGGCGAGGATCGGATCTCCGTCGACGGCGGCGAGGTGGAGCTGCGCTCGGAGCCCCGGGGCCTGGCGGCGTTCGAGGCAGAGCTCTTGCTCGCCGTCGCCGACGCTCAGGATCGCGGCAGCTGGCAGCGGATCAAGGCCTGCCCGGCGGGCGACTGCCAGTGGGCCTTCTACGACGAGTCACGCAACCGCTCGCGCACCTGGTGCTCGATGGAGGTCTGCGGCAACCGCTCGAAGACGCGCGCCTACCGCCATCGCCGCTCGGGCGGCTGATCAGCCGCCCGGGGAGAGCGAGGAGATCAGCTCACCCAGGCCCTCGGGGGCTGTGATCGGGGTGAGGATCGGCAGGGTCACCCCGCCGGCGACGAATTGATCGAGGCGCTCGCGCATCTGCTCCGGCGAGCCGAAGATGAAGGTCTGCTCGATCAGCTCCCAAGGCGCGGCGGCGATCGCCGCCTCGCGGTCCTTGGCGCCCCAGGCCTCGACCATCTCGGCGATCTCGTCCCCGTATCCGAGCCACTCGAAGAATGCCGTGTAGACGGGGACGGTGATGTAGGAGGCGAACATGAAGCGCGCCAGCGGCTCGACCTGCTCGCGTTCACCGGGAAGGCAGAAGAATCGGCAGAGAAGCTCGAAGCCGGCCGGTGCGCTCGCGATGCCCTCGGCGACCCTGGGGAGTCCGCTCAGCGGCAGGAAGTTGGTGAAGGCCCCGTCCGCGCGGTCAACCGCCAGCTCGAGCATCTTCCCCCGCAGCGCCGCGAGGATGATCGGCACCCGCATCTCCGGTGCCCGCTCGAGCTTGAAGCCGGTCGGGGTGCGCTCGCCGTCGAGCGCCGTCCTGAGAAAGTCGAGGCTATCGGCGACCTTGCTGAGGGGTTTCTCGAAGGGGATCCCGTTCCAGCCCTCGACGATGCGATCCGAGGAGGAGCCGATCCCGAGGACGAAGCGCCCGTTGGATGCATCGGCCATCGCGGCCGCCTGCTGTGCCAGCAGCGCTGGGCCGCGCTGGAAGACGCCAACGATGCCGGTGCCGAGGCGCGCCTCGCTGGTCCAGGCGGCGCTCAGGGCCAGCGGCGTGAAGCCGTCGGGCCCGTTGGTCTCCCCGGTCCAGAGGTCCGTGTAGCCCGCCGCCTCGGCCCTGCGGACGTGCTCGGCATGCTCGGGAAGGGAGATCCCGGGCAGTGGAAGCGTCAGTCCCCATCGCCGCTCAGCCATGCCCGCCGCACCCTATCGCCATCGGATAGTCTCGCCCCCGGGTGGACTTCTCGCGACTACAGCGGACCGAGGTGGTCGGGATGTTCGCGGGGGTGCTGCTCGCCATCAGCCTTTTCGTCCCCTGGTACGGACTCACCGAGGTTCCCGAGCGGACCTCGCAGGGCGCCTGGATCTGTGGCGCGGGCAACTACAGCTGCACCGCCTGGCAGACCTTCCCGGTCAACCGCTGGCTTTTCCTTTTGGCCGCGGCCGCCCCGTTCATCCTCACCTACCTGGTGGTCTCCAACCAGAAGGGCAAGTACCCGACCGGGGAGTTCACGATGACCGCGGGCCTGGCCGTGGTCGTCCTCGCCTGCTTCAACGGCCTGATCTCGAAGCCCGGCAGCACGGTCCAGTTCGGGATCAGCCTCAAGATCGGCTTCTGGCTGGCGACGCTGGCCGGGCTGTTGATGGCGGGGGCGGGCGCGATGCGCTCGCTGAAGTCGGGCGGCGGTGCCCAGCGAAAACCGCCGGCGACCTACTAGGTGCTCGATGCGACCATCTAGGCTGCGGCGATGGGCGTGATCTCCCAAGACGTCCGCTCCGGCGCCAAGCCGGACCGCAACCTGGCACTCGAGGTGGTGCGGGTCACCGAGGCCGCGGCGCTAGCGGCTGCTCGCTGGGTCGGCCGGGGCGACAAGATCGCCGCCGACCAGGCCGCCGTGGACGCGATGAGGGTGATGCTCCACACCGTGCCGATGGACGGGATCGTGGTGATCGGCGAGGGAGAGAAGGACGAAGCGCCGATGCTCTACAACGGCGAGCGGATCGGAGACGGCAGCCCGCCGGTCGTCGACATCGCCGTCGACCCGCTGGAGGGGACGAGGCTGTGCGCCCAGGGCGAGCCCTCGGCGCTGGCGGTGGTCGCGCTGGCGGAGCGGGGCACGATGTTCGACCCCGGCCCCTGCGTCTACATGGAGAAGATCGCCGGATCGCCGCGGATCGCCGACTGCCTCAGCCTCAGCGATTCGATCGGCGAGGTGATCGGCAGGGTGGCGGAGCGCAAGGGCGGCAGCGTCGGCGAGGTCACGGTGGTGATGCTCGACCGCGAGCGCCACGCCGAGGCCGTCGAGGAGATCCGCGAGGTCGGCGGACGCATCCGCTTCATCAAGGACGGCGACGTGGCGGCCGCGCTCCTCGCCGTCAGCCCCGGCACGGGGGTGGACCTCCTCTGGGGCATCGGCGGGACCCCCGAGGGGGTGCTCTCCGCGGCGGCGATCAAGTCGCTCGGCGGCCAGATCCTCGGTCGGCTTTGGCCCCGCGACGAGGACGAACGCAAGGCGGCTGTCGACGGCGGGTACGAGCTCGAGCGGATCCTCGACGTCGACGACCTGGTCGGTGGCAGCGATGTCTTCTTCGCCGCCACCGGGGTGACCGACGGAGATCTGCTCGACGGGGTCCGCTACCTCGGCGACGGCAAGGCCTCGACCGACTCGCTGGTGATGCGCTCGCGGTCGGGGACGGTCCGAACGGTCGGAGCCACCCACGACCAGGCGAAGCTGCGCGAGCTGACCGCCAGCAGCCTCTACGGGTAGATCCAGGTGGGCGTCGGCGCCCGGGCCGGAGGCGCCTCGATCGTGGCGATCGCCGGGGCCAGCGGCTACATCGGCGGCCTGCTGACGCGGCGCCTGCTGCGCTCCGGAGTCCCGGTGCGGGCCCTCGCCCGTCGCCCGGACGCGGCCGAGGCCCTGGGGGCGGCCGGCGCCGAGCTGCGTCGTGCCGACGTCCTCGACCGGGAGGAGTTGGAGGAGGGGCTGGAGGGCGCGAGCGTTGCCTATTACCTGGTGCACTCGATGGGTCGGGGGTCGGACTCGGACTTCGCAGCGAGGGACCGGCGCGGCGCCGCCAACTTCACCGCCGCGGCAGCGGCCAACGGAGTCGAGCGGATCGTCTACCTCGGCGGCCTCGGGCAGGGCTCCGAGCACCTCGACAGCCGCCACGAGACCGCTCGGGTGCTGGGCGGGGGAGAGGTGCCGCTGACCTACTTCCGGGCGGCCGCGGTGATCGGCGCCGGCAGCGAGTCCTTCAGGACGGTCCTCTACCTGGTCAAGCGGCTTCCGGCGATGGTCACGCCGCGCTGGGTGACAACCAGGACGCAGCCGATAGCGATATCCGACGTGATCGACTACCTCAGCGCCGCTGCCGACCTCGACCTGCCGGCGGAGCGGACGATCGAGATCGGCGGCCCCGACGTGACCACCTACGGAGGGATGATGGACGCGCTCGCGGATGCGATGGGAAGGCGCCCGCCGCTGCGGATCAGCGTCCCGGTCCTCAGCCCGGGGCTCTCCTCGCTGTGGATCGGCCTGATCACACCGGTCGACGCCGGAATCGCCAGGCCGCTGATCGAGGGGATGACGACGGAAACAATCGTCAGCGACCGCTCGGGAATGGAGGTGTTCGAGGTCACCCCGACCCCGATCGACGTGGCGATGCGCGCGGCCCTGGCCGAGGACGGCGAAGCATGAACGCTAGAGCGGCACCTCGTCCTCGGCCAGTGCCCCAACCGCGGAGGGGGGAAGGTCGAGGCGGCTCAGTGATCGCAGGAAGCCACGGGTGACGAGCACGTGGATGCGCAGCTCGGTCGCCGCATAGATGTGCGCGCCCAGCTGCGCGAACCGCCCCCCTCCCCGCAACAGGGGATAGAAGTTCTGGACCTCGGCCCGGATCCGGATCCGTTCCTGCCGATCGGGGTCTCCGGGGGAAGATTCGATCCGTCGAACCGAGATTCGCAGGTGCCCGCGACCGCGCTTCGCCACCAGCAGGCCGCGCTCGATCGGCCAGGTGACCTGTCCGAAACCGAGGCCGGTGTCATAGCGGGGCCGGCGGAACCGAAGCAGCACCAGAGGGCGATGGACGAGGACGATCGAGCGGGAGTCGGGTGCGTAGAGGACCCGGATCAGGCCGAGCGAGATCCGGCGCAGATTCCGCCAATAGGCGTGGGCGAGGCGCTCTAGGTACGACGGGCGCCAGAGGCGCTCGAGCAGCTCCGCCGGGACGATCGCCTCGGCCTCCTGCACCGAGCCCGCGGGACCGTAGGGATCGACGGGTGCGTGTGCCTCCGGCAGCAGCCGGATCTGCACCGTCGAGGGGTCAATCCGCTCGCTCTTCGGCCCCTGGCTCATAAGGGATCGTCCCGGTGTCGTGGAACTCGTGGCGCAGCGAGTTGATTACGGCGCCGGCCATCAGGCCGAGGGCGAGAAGGTAAAACCAGACCAGGGCGATCAGGATGAAGCCGACGGTGGAGCCGAAGCGGGAGAGGCTGGAAATGCTGGTCAGGTAGATCGGGAAGAGCCAGTTGGCGAGGCCGGTGGTGATGGTCACGAACAGCGCTCCGGGCCAGACGGCCCGCCATCGCATGTGGCCCTTGGGCACCGCCCAGTAGATCACGCAGCAGATCAGGAAGGTGATCAGCAGGGCGCCCCCGATCAGCAGCACGGTGTCGAGCCCCTGCAGGTCGGAGAGCCCGAAGGGGAGCTTGTCCGTCGAGCTGATCACGGCCCCCTCGACCGCCGGCAGGACGACGCTGGCGGCGAGGAAGGCGACGACGACGATCAGCATCACGAAGGAGAACCGCTTCTGCTCGACCCAGCCACGGCAATCGACGTGGTAGATGCGGCAGAAAGCCGTGTCCATCGCGCCCCAGAAGGAGGCGCCGATCCACAGCGAACCGAGCGCGGCGAGGATCCCGAAGGTGGCCGAGTTGCCGCGGATCCGGTCGATGACCGTGTTCAGGGTGTCCTGCTCGGTGTTGGGGAAGAGCCGCTGCAGGTCGTTGAGGATTCCCGCCTCGACTCCCTTGATCCGCAGCACCTGGCTGAACACGAAGAGGACCAGCAGCACGAACGGGAAGACGGCGAGCATCAGGTTGTAGGCGACCATCGCCGAGAGCCCCGTGACGTTCTCGGAATAGGCGCGATGCCAGAAGGCGCGAAGCCATGGGGTGCCGCGGTTGATGCGCTCGCCGGCCGCCGTCGGGTCCCGCCCGCCGGGGGACGCCTTGCCGGGCCGGGTGGCGGGTGAGGCGGGCACGACAGCGGCGGGAAGGGGGCGCTGCCCGGAGCCGGTCAGCGCCCTCCCACGGCCTTTCCGATCTCGCCTGCCGCCCGTCCGGCGAGCTTCATGCCCACCGCGGCTGCGCCGGCGGCCAGTCCGAACCCGGCGCGGGCGAGATCCTCGACCCCCGACCTGGATGCTGCCGGGGGCGTCGCCAGGGGTTCGGCCTGCTCGGCGGTCTCCCCACGGGCCGAGGAGCGGGCGGCGGCACGTCGCGGGCTCTCGACGCCGGGGCGCGTCTTCGGCAGGCTGCCAAGCAGTCCTCGCTGATCGGTCATCCAGAGCCACCGTAACAATCGGGCAAGTTGGTGTTGGTGCCACGGCGAGTGATTCGTGCCGAGACTCTTCGCCCTTTTTCGGGTTTTCAGAGACGGGCGGGGCCATTCAGGTCTTGACCGGCCAAATCGAAGGTTCTAAGATACGAACAGACGTTTGAGTACCGGGAAAATCGGGCATAGGCCTCTCTGCAGAGCAGAATCACTGCGCGGATCCGGAGTTGCCGGTCCGCGTTTTTGTGACCTCGAGCCGCCAACCCCACCTCTCGGCCTGTAAACCGCCAACGGCCAACAGAACGGATAGAGAGAGCAGGATGCTGGTAGCAGAACTCCAAGAGCTTGAAGAGGTAAAGGGGCTGATCAACAGGGGGCAGCAGCTGGGCGTGCTGACCTTCGGTGACGTGGCTTCGGCCGTCTCCGAGGTGGACCTGGACGAGTCCGACGTCGAGGATCTCTACGGACACCTCGAGAAGTCGGGGATCGAGCTGGTCGAGGACGTCGACCCTGCCCAGAAGGCCCAGGCCGACGCGATGCCGGCCGAGACCGGCAAGCGGGGCCGGCGCCGTCAGAAGCAGGCGCTCGACCTGAAGCCGGACATGACCACCGACTCGCTGCAGCTCTTCCTCAAGGACATCGGCAAGGTGCGGCTGTTGACGGCGCAGGAGGAGGTGGACCTGGCCAAGCGGATCGAGAGAGGCGACCTCGATGCGAAGCAGAAGATGGTCGAGTCCAACCTGCGGCTGGTCGTTTCGATCGCCAAGAACTACCGTAATCAGGGCCTGCCGTTCCTCGACCTGATCCAGGAGGGGACGCTCGGGCTGGTCCGCGCGGCCGAGAAGTTCGACTACCGCAAGGGCTTCAAGTTCTCGACCTACGCCACCTGGTGGATTCGCCAGGCGATCGCTCGGGCCCTTGCTGACAAGGCGCGGACGATCCGAATCCCGGTCCATGTCGTCGAGAAGCTCAACAAGATCGGCCGGGCCGAGCGCAAGCTGGTCACCGAGCTGGGCCGCGAGCCCACTCCTGAGGAGATCGCCGAGGTCACCGGCATCGACCCCGAGGAGGTCGACTCGATCAAGCGCTCCGCCCAGGCCCCGGTCTCGCTGGAGAAGCCGGTGGGCGACGAGGAAGAATCCGAGTTCGGCCAGTTCATCGCCGACGAGAAGGCCGAGTCGCCCTTCGACCGCGCCGCCGACCTGCTCACCAAGGAGGCGCTGAAGGAGGCCCTGGAGAACCTCTCCTACCGTGAGCGGCGGGTGCTCGAGCTCCGCTACGGACTCGGGGGCGAGCACCCTCGCACCCTGGACGAGGTCGGGAGGACCTTCAACGTCACCCGGGAGCGGATCCGCCAGATCGAGAACCAGAGCCTGAAAAAGCTGCAGTCGCTGGCCGAGGCGCAGAAGCTGCGCGAGGTTGCGTAGGGACGTCCGGCCCCCAACCTCTCTCTAAAGCCGTTCGGATGGGGGCCGGACGCCCATAACAGCCGCGGGTGCTTCTGCTCCTCCGCTCTCCTCAGGGCAGGCGGTAGTGGAGGTGGATGGTGCCGTTGGGGAAGGTGTTCTGGCCGAGTAGGTCCAGCTTCAGGAGGCCATCGAGCGGTAGGACGGGCTTGCCTCCGCCTACCGCCACCGGCGCCAGGAAGAGGTGGCACTCGTCGACCAGACCGGCGGCGATCGCCTGGCCTGCGAGATCCGGACCGCCGACCGAGATTTCGCTCGACGCCGCCGCCTTCATCCGCCTGATCGCATCCGGGTCGAGGTCCGGCTCGATCCGCGTCTTCGGGCTTGCGACCGCCCCGAGCGTCTTCGAGAAGACGACCTTCTCCGCGGAGCGCCAGATCTCCGCGTAGTCACGCATCGACGGCCGCTCGTCGTCGATCGTCTCCCAGGCGGCCATCACCTCGTACATACGGCGCCCGTACAGGTAGGTGCCGATCGGTCGCTCCAGGTCGTTGACGTACCGGTGCACCTCCTCGTCGGGGGCGGCCCAACCGAACTCGCCGTTCTGGTCCGCGACGTAGCCGTCGAGCGAGGCGATCGCCGAATAGATCAGCTTTGCCACCTGCCCGCCCTCGGGTTACCAGTTGAGTCCCTCGTCGGGAAAGGCGAAGAGGCAGAAACCTCGAGCATCCCGGCCTCCGTCAGCGGCAAAGCGCCCATCGGGGCGGGATGGTAACGATGGCCTCGTGAGGTCCTTCGATCCCCTCCGGGTGGGCCGGCTCGAGTGTGACGCCTGGGTCGCCTACTACCGGCGCCGCTGGCCCCGTTTCTTCGCGGCAGCGATCGCGTTGACGCGGGAGACATTTGGCCTCAGCTGGCCGCAGACGATCCGGGGCGCCTGGCTGGTCCTTCGCGCCAACCAGCTCTGGGTGCCGAAGGCCGGAAACGATCCGGATGGAGCCCGCGACTGCATGCGCCGCTTCTACGCGCTGGTCGCGGTGCGGCACGGCGAGAGCTTCGACACCAGCGAGGCGGCGCGGCTCGAGGTCGAGTGGTGGAGGCTGCACCGGGAGCTCCAGGATCCGGCCCGGAGGGGTGAGGAGGGCGAGCTCGACTCCAGGGAGCTGGAGCTGAGCGGGGCGATCGCGGCGCTTTTCTCACACGTCTACGGGGTCCGGCCGGAGACGGTGCGGGAGGCGGCCGTTCACCGTGCCCTGGCGATGCGCCACTCCGATCGCTGGGTCGCCGAGGGCAGCGACCCCGCCAGCCCACTGATCCCGTTGGAGCGGGGTCAGCTGATCGACTCCTACGTTTCTCTGAAGGACGGTGTGGCCCCATAGGCTGGCGCCGTGGAGGTTTCACCCGGCCCAGAGGTGCGAGAGGCAACGGAGGAGGACCACGAGGCCGCCGCGGAAGCGCTGGCGCTCGCCTTCGCCGACGACCCGGCTTGGGCCCACCTGATTCCCGACGATCGGGCCAGGGCGGAGCGCCTGCTCGCCTTCTTCGATGCAGAGATCGCCAACCTCGTGCCTGAATGGCGGCAGCTATGGGTCACCGGCGACGGCAGCGGCGCGGCAATCTGGGCTCCACCGGGCCGCTGGCGGGTGCCGTTCTCGCGAACCCTTCGGGCCTCCACCGCGATGACCCGGGTCTTCGGCGCCCGGCTACCGGTGGCGACCTGGACGTTGCTGCGGATCGAGCGACACCACCCTGCCTCCCCGAGGCATTGGTACCTGCACTATCTGGGGGTGGAGCCGCGCCACCAGGGGAAGGGCCTTGGCGGGGCGCTTCTGGCCCCCGTGCTCACGTCCTGCGATCTCCAGGCTGTCCCGGCTCATCTCGAGGCGAGCACCGAGCGCAGCCGGATGCTCTACGAGCGCAACGGGTTCGGACTCACCGGTTCGCTCAACCTGCCGCTCGGAGGGCCGATCGTCAGGGGCATGTGGCGTCGACCTCAAGGCCTCGATTGAGGCGCCGATATATGTCCGCATGCTGGACATGGATGCGGCCCTGCGCAAGCTCGTCGAGCTTGATGGCTCCGATCTTCACGTCAAGGTCGGGACGACGCCGATCGTCCGGATCGACGGCAAGCTCGGCCCGCTCGAGGGCCACGAGCGGGAGCTGACCGGCGAGGAGACCGAGAAGGCCTTCCACGACATCGCCGAGACCCGGTCGCTGACCGAGTTCGAGGAGGTCGGCGAGGCCGACTTTGCCTACTCGATCCCCTCCGTGGCCCGCTTCCGGGTCAGCGCCTTCAAACAGCGCGGCTCGGTCTCGATCGTCTGCCGCGCGATCCCCTTCAACATCCGCACGATCGAGGAGCTCGGGCTCCCGGACGTGGTCCGCAAGCTGGCGGAGGAGCCACGCGGGATCGTGCTCTTGACCGGCACCACCGGCTCGGGCAAGTCGACCACCCTGGCGGCGATGGTCGACCACATCAACGCAACCCGCGCCCGGCACGTCGTCACGCTCGAGGATCCGATCGAGTACCTGCATCGCGACCGGATGTCGATCATCAACCAGCGCGAGGTCGGCTCCGACACCGAGAGCTTCAGCAGGGCGATGCGGCGGGTGCTGCGCCAGGACCCCGACGTGATCCTGATCGGGGAGATGCGCGACGAGGAGACCGTCCGAACCGCGCTCTCAGCCGCGGAGACCGGCCATCTCGTCTTCTCGACCCTGCACACCCTGGACGCGACCGAGACGATCAACCGGATCATCGACTTCTTCCCGCCCCACCTGCAGCAACAGGCTCGCGTGATGCTTGCCTCGACCCTGAAGGGAGCGTTGTCGCAGCGCCTCATCCCGCGGATCGACGGTGTCGGGCGGATCGCGGCAGCGGAGATCCTGGTCGCGACGGGGCGGGTCAAGGACCTGATCCTGCAGCCCGAGGAGACGGGCAAGATCACCGAGGTGATCGCCGAAGGCGGCTATTACGGGATGCGGACCTTCGATCAGGATCTGCTCGAACACGTCATGGCCGGACGGGTCAGCGTCGACGTGGCGCTCGAGGCGGCCTCGCGCCCGCACGACTTCAAGCTGATGCTCGAGGCCGGCGGGGAGCGCGCCAGCGGGATCGAGCAGATCGAGTCAGGCCGCAGGTCGGCTGCCGGAGGCAACGGCTCGCCTGCGCCATTCCCGCCGGTCGAGGCGATTCCTCCACCGCCGGCGGTGGCACAGCCTCAACCCACTGCAGCGGCGGCCGCGCCGGTGAGCTCTCTCCCGCCGCCGGGCCAGGCCCAACCGCGGGCACCGGCGCCGGCCGCCCCTGCGGCGACCGAGCCGCCGCAGGCAAACGAGCCGCCCGCGGGCAACGGAAGTTCTCCGGGCTAGAACACCCGTCCAGATGAGGGACAAGCTCAACAACAGCCCGATCGCCCAGGTCGCGCTCGTCGCGATCCTGCTGGCGGGCGGCGCCTTCTTCCTGCTCAGCGGGCAGGGGGGAGGCGGTGGCTCCTCGAGCAGCGCCCCGACGACCGCCACCGCTCCGGCGACGACGGCTCCTCCGGCGAGCCCGGTCACCGATCCCAGCGCCGCCGCCGGGACAGCCCTGCCGACCGACGTCGCCGGCGCCGGGCCGGCCGGCGCCGCGGCTTCGGTGCCGACGCCGTCTCTTCCGGCTCCGCTGAAGCGCGCCTATGCCTCCGGCGAGACCGTCGTCCTCCTGGTCGTCCGCGGCGGGGGGATCGACGATTCGCTGGTGGCCCCTGTGGTCCGCAGGCTGAAGGCCGCCTCCGGTGTCGCCGTGTTTATCGCTCCCGCGAAGCGGATCGCCCGTTATGCGGCGATCACCCTCGGCGTCAACGTCAACCGGGTCCCGGCGCTCGTCGTCGTCCGCCCGCGCCCGCTCAGCGGCGGACACCCGCAGGCCACGGTGAGCTACGGCTTCCAGAGTCCGGCGGCGATCGCTCAGGCGGTGATCGACGCTTCCTACAACGGCCCTGCGGCGACCTATCACCCGAACTAGTCGCCACCGGCGGAGGCTCGGATGAGCTACGACCAGTACCCCAACCATTTGCGGCCCGTCCCCGACTCCGGCGACTCGACCGCGCCGGTCCCGGAGCAGCCGGAGAGCAGCGGCCCGCTGGGCCTCACCGCGCCGATGCACCGGCGGCGCTCGGCAGGGTTCACGACCGATGTCCTGATCGAGCTCGGCTACGCGACCCCGGAGCGGGTCGCCCGGGCGATCGAGGAGGCCCGCACCGCGGGCGCTCCGCCGGAAGCGCTGCTCCTGGTCGAGGGTGCGATCTCCGGCGATCAGCTCTCACGTGGGATCGCCGAGCGGTACGGCCTCGATCACGTCGACCTTTCCATCTACCAGGTGGACATGGCCGCCGCCGCCCTGTTCCCGCTCAACACAGCCCGCCGGTATCAGGCCGTGCCGATCGGCTTCCTCGACCAGCAGACGCTTCTGGTCGCGATGTCCGATCCCGGCAACGTGCTCGCGGTCGACGACATCAAGATGGCCACCGGGTTGGAGTGCCGAGTTGCGGTCGCCGCCGAGGACGACCTCGAGGCGTTGCTCGGACGCCTCAACACGCTTCACAGCGCCGCGACCGAGGCGATCATCGAAGAGCAGGAGCGGGCCGAGGGCGACGAGCAGTCCGAGCTTGCCGATGTCTCCGATCTTCAGGCGACCGCCGAGGACGCCCCCGTGATCAAGCTCGTCTACTCCATTCTCGGCCAGGCGGTGGCCGAGGGAGCGTCCGACATCCACCTGGAGCCCGAGGAGGGGGAGATGCGGGTGCGATTCCGGGTCGACGGGGTGCTGAGAGAGACCGCCCACGTTCCCAACCGGATGATCAGCGCGGTGATCTCGCGGATCAAGATCATGAGCGACCTCGACATCGCCGAGAAGCGGATGCCCCAGGACGGACGGGTAAGTGTCGCGGTCGAGGACCGGCACGTCGATCTTCGCGTCACCACCCTTCCGACACAGCGCGGCGAGGGCGCGACGATCCGCATCCTCGACAACGAGAACGCCCAGCTCGACCTCGATTCGCTGGGGATGGAGGGGGTGGCCGTGGAGCGCTTCGAGGCGTCCTTCCACCGGCCCTACGGCGCCGTGCTGGTGACCGGCCCGACCGGCTCGGGAAAGTCGACGACTCTCTACGCGGCGCTCCAGGACCTGAACAGGGTCGAGAAGAAGATCATCACGATCGAGGACCCGGTCGAGTACCGGATCGACGGGATCAACCAGATCAACGTCAACCGGAAGGCGGGGCTCGACTTCGCCACCGGCCTGCGGTCGATCCTGCGTGCCGATCCCGACATCGTCATGGTCGGCGAGATCCGCGACTCCGAGACGGCGCGGATCGCGATCGAGGCGGCGCTGACCGGGCACATGATGCTCACCACCCTGCACACCAACGACGCCCCCGGGGCGATCTCCAGGCTGGGCAAGATGGGGATCGAGGCGTTCCTGACCGGCTCCGCGGTCGATTGCGTCATCGCCCAGCGCCTGGCCCGAAAGCTCTGCCCTCACTGCAAGCGGAGGGCGATCATCCCGGCCGCCCTGCTGGCCGAGAACGGGGTCCGAATGGGGACCGATGTCGAGGGCTACGAGCCGGTCGGCTGCGGGCGCTGCGGCGGCAACGGCTACCGCGGCAGGGTCGGCATCTACTCGGTGATGCAGATGAGCGAGCAGCTGAAGGAGATGACCGTGGCCGGCACCCCCGAGGCCGAGATCGCCGCCGTCGCCCGTCAGCAGGGCATGCAGACGCTGCGCGAGAACGGCCTCGGCAAGGTCCGGGCGGGGCTGACCAGTTTCGAGGAGATCCTGCGCGTCACCGCCTAAAGTTGGCCCCGGGGCAGGCCGATTAAGGGCCCATGGATTTCGATTTCGCCGGGGTTCTGCGCGGCATGGTCGAGGCCGGCGCCTCCGACCTGCACCTGACCGCCGGCTTCCCTCCGGCGATCCGGGTGAAGGGGCGAATCTCGCCGATGGAGGGGTACGGCCCGCTCGACTCCCAGCAAACGCGCGAAATCGTCTACAGCATCCTCAATGACCACCAGCGCAAGCGCTTCGAGAACAACCAGCAGCTCGACTTCGCATACGCGATCCCGAACGTGGCGAGGTTCCGCGTCAACACCTTCTTCCAGCGCGGCGCGATCAGCGCAGCCTTCAGGCGGGTCCCCCACCAGATTCCCGACCTCGGCTCGCTCAAGGTTCCGGAAGTGCTGCGTGACTTCTCCCGCAAACCGCGCGGCTTCGTCCTGGTCACCGGCCCGACCGGCTCGGGCAAGTCGACGACCCTGGCGGCGATGGTCGACCTGATCAACTCCGAGCGCGAGGACCACATCCTGACGATCGAGGACCCGATCGAATTCCTCCACGCCCACAAGCGCTCGATCGTCAACCAGCGCGAGGTGGGGGCCGACGCGATCGACTTCGCCCTCGGCCTGAAGGCGGCTCTGCGGCAGGACCCCGATGTGATCCTGGTCGGCGAGATGCGCGACCTGGAGACGATCTCGACCGCGCTGACCGCGGCTGAGACCGGCCATCTGGTCTTCGCCACCCTGCACACCCAGTCGACCGCCCAGACGGTCGACCGGATCATCGACGTCTTCCCGCCCCAGCAGCAGGGCCAGGTCCGCACCCAGCTCTCGATCGCGCTGCAGGGAATCGTCACCCAGCAGCTGCTGCCGACCTCGGACGGAACCGGCAGGGTGGTGGCGACCGAGGTCCTGGTGCCCACCCCGGCGATCCGCAATCTGATCCGCGAGGCGAAGTCCCACCAGATCTACGCCGCGATCCAGACCTCGGGGTCGGTCGGGATGCAGACCATGGACGCCGACCTGGCCCGGCTGGTGAGGCTCGGCACGATCACCCCGGAGCTTGCCCAGCAGCGCGCCTCGGTCCCGGAGGAGCTGATGCGGCTGCTCGCGGGCGGCGGCGTCAATGCAGCGCCGATCACGCCGCAACCGGTCGCCGGCATGGCCGGCTAGGAGGAGCTCTTGGCCTCGGCGACCACCTTCGCGTTTCGGGCGATGGACCTCGGCGGGGTCAGCTCGAGCGGCGAGATCCAGGCCGACTCGAAAGCCCAGGTCTCCGAGCAGTTGCGACAGCGCGGCCTGATCGTCCTCGACGTCTCGGAGAAGTCGAGCCCGCTCAACATCGAGGAATTGTTCAAGCGCTGGCAGGGGGTGAAGACCCGTGACCTGGCGATTTTCGCCCGCCAGTTCGCGACCCTGGTGGCCTCGGGAATGCCGATGCTGCGAACCCTTCAGACACTCGCCGAGCAATCCGAGGACGAGCTGCTCAAGGAGGCGATCTCCGGTCTCCACGACGACGTCGAGGCGGGAAGCTCGCTGGAGGCGGCGATGGAGCGCCACCCGAAGGTCTTCGACCGCCTGATGCGCTCGATGGTGCGTTCGGGGGAGCAGTCGGGCCGCCTCGACGATGCCCTCGACCGGATCGCCTTCCACCTGGAGAAGATGGACACCCTGCGCCGCCAGGTGCGCTCGGCGTTGATGTACCCGTCCTTCGTCTTCGTCTTCGCGATCCTCGTCCTGCTCGCGGTGGTGATGTTCATCATCCCCGTGTTCGTCGGCGTCTTCAACGAGCTGGCCGCGGAGACCCCGGGAGTGAGCGCCAACCTGCCGATACCCACCCAGATTTGCGTCTCGGCCTCGAACGCCCTGACCGGCTACTGGTTTGTCATCTTCCCGGTGCTGATCGCGATCGTCATCGCCTTGCTGCGATGGAAGAAGACCGATCGCGGCCGCGCCGTCTGGGACAGGACGAAGCTCCGCGTCCCCTTCAAGATCGGCGACGTCGTGCAGAAGGTCGCCCTCGCCCGCTGGTCGCGCACCTTCTCCGGGGCGATCTCCTCCGGAGTGCCGATGCTGCAGGCGATCAAGCTGACCGGCGAGACCTCGGGCAACGTCGTGGTCGAGAACGCGATGGAGGAGATGTACTCCTCGGTCAAGAAGGGCGGCTCGATCGCCGGCCCGATCGAAGCCGAGCCGATCTTCCCGGCGATGGTCTCCCACATGGTCGCGGTCGGCGAGGAGACCGGCCAGCTCGAGCACATGCTGAGCAAGATCGCCGACTTCTACGAGACCGAGGTCGACGCCAAGGTGAAGGCGCTGACCTCGCTGATCGAGCCGCTGATGATCGTCTTCGTCGGCGGGGTCGTCGGCTTCATCGTGATCGCGATGTACTTGCCGATCTTCACGATCTACAACAACATCCGCTAGCGGCCGAGGCCCGATCCTGCGGCCGACGATGGAGTCCCATGGCCCAGCAACCGAGCAGTCCTCAGAGGGGGCAGATCTCCAACCTGCTCGGTGACGGCGCGGAGGGCCGGCCGGCGCCCCGCGGCCCTCGCCTCTAGCTCAGCCGGATCACCGCCCGCGACTGCCTGGTGGCTCTCGAGTTCGGGCGGGTCGACGACGGCCAGCGATCCGAGAACTGGGATGCCGTCAGCGAGTCATTCGGCTACCTGCGCGACGGCCCCGAGGGCCGCTGCCTGGGCTTCAGGGTCCGCGGCTTTTCCGGCTTCGACCCGGATCACCCCTGCGTGGAGCGGATCTGGCGTGGCCCGCGGTTCGACTCGTCGCAGCTGGGGTTGACGAGGCCGGCGACGCGATGGCCCACTTCGCCCTCGGCTACACGCTCTTCGAGCTGGGACAACTACAGGAGGCCTTTGGGCATCTCCGCTACTACACCGAAATCGCCCCGGCCGGGAGCTGGAACTGGTGCTGGTTCGGGAGGGCGGCCGAGGCCCTCGGTGAGAATGAGGAGGCGCGCTCGGCCTACCGACGGGCGCTGGAGCTGGAAGCGGCAGGGCGCCGAGGAAACCGACGCGGCCGAGCTGCTGGCGCGGATCGACCCGTGAGGCTGGACGTTCGTGCAAGGCGGCCTGGACGGCTGTTCGGGGCGGTAATCGGCTCGCTCAAGGGTCGGCCGGAATCGGGCCCTCAAACACCGGAAACCGCTCGATTTTGGCGGGATTCCTCCATGGATCTGGGGACGATCGGTACCGAGAAGTAAGGATGATGCGAAGCCAGGGCGGGTCGATAACTGAGACATGATCAATCGGCCAGGCCCAAGGTGCCAAAGGCAAACCCGCCGCGAGGCGGAGGCGCAAAGCCAACGGGACTCCAGCTGGAGTCAGCCGGGCTTCCACCGGGGTCGCAAGACACCCACTGGGGGACACCAGCGGGGCACTGGCAAAACAGATAGGTCCATAGGAGGTACCTATGCTGCTGCATAAGCTCCGCGAGCGGGTTGGCGCCCGCCTCTCGGGTGAGAGCGAGGCCGGTTTCACCCTGGTCGAGCTCCTGGTCGTGATGCTGATCCTCGGCATCCTGGCCGCGATCGCGATCCCTGCCTTCTTCAACCAGAAGCAGAAGGCCAACGACGCGCAGGCCAAGGCCTACACGCACTCGGCCCAGGTCTCGATGGAGACGTTCGCCACAGACAACAACGGAAGCTACGCCACCGCCGACGTGGCGGCGCTAAGAGCGATCGAGCCCACGCTGACTGGCGCGAATCTCACGCTGTCAGGGCTCTCTGGCACCGCATACACGATCGACGTCACCGCCCCGGTCACCGGTAACCATTTCATTCTGAGCCGGGCGGGCAACGGTCAGCTCACCTACACCTGCACGACGCAGGGGACGGGTGGCTGCCCGACAGGCGGGAACTGGGGCCAGTAGTCGACTGACCCCCGATCTGAGCCTGTGATCACGGCAGGCTTCGAGCAACGAGAGCGGGCCCACCCGGGCCCGCTCTCGTGTTCCTGCCCGTCACGAGGGCCGAGGGCTAAGGCATGCGGCCACCCGGCCGATAGGAACCCTTGACGGTGAGCATTACCGCGGAAACCCCGATCGTCAGCATGATCAGCCGAGCGCTGCCGGGCGCCCTGCTGGCCGTCTGCCTGCTGGCGCCGCCCTCCGCGGCCGGGGCCGCCCCGAAGGGGCCGGCGCTGACCGGGACGGTGCCGCCCTCGCCGTCGACCTCGCTGACCCCGTTGATCAGGGGTCGGGCCGACGGGATCATCACCACGAGGAGGGGGCGCCCGTTCGAGGGCCGGATCGCTCCCAGGGGGTCCGGCCCGGTGACGATCACGATCTACGCCGACCCCAACTGCAGCGGCGCCTCGCTGGCAACCGGCTCGGGTGACGAGCTCGAGGCAGGGGGGATCCCGGTGACGGTCGCCCCCGACTCGACCACGACCTTCTACGCCAACGCCACCGATGGCGCCTCCAACGTCTCCCCCTGCTCGAACCCAGGCCTCACCTACCAGCAGGTGACCACCGGCCCGGGTCCGCCGTCGCCGGCCTCGGTCAGCCCGGCCTCGCCCGCCAACGACAACACCCCGAAGATCAGCGGAAGCTCCTCGCCGGGGACGACCGTGAAGCTGTTCGGCAGCCCGACCTGCACCGGCACCCCGCTCGGCTCGGGCAGCGCCACCGAGTTCGCCGCCGGTGGCATTCAGGCCTCGGTCGCCAACAACACCACGACGACGATCTACGCCAGCGCCTCCCTGGCCGGGGTCAACTCGATCTGCTCCGCGACCTCGGTCACCTACCGCGAGGACTCGACACCCCCGCAGGTCCCGACCCTGACCATTCATCCTGGAGCGCGGGCAAACGACAACAACCCACGGGTCAGCGGCAGTGCCCCCGGCGCGATCGCCGTGGGAATCCACGAGAACCCGAGCTGCAGCGACTCGGCCCTGGCCAGTGGCACCCCTGCCGAGCTGGCGGCGGGCTTCCCGTTCGAGGTCGAGGACAACAGCGTCACAAGCCTGTTCGCGATCGCCACCGACGCCGCCGGCAACTCATCGGGATGCTCGCCCGCCCCGGTCACCTACACCGAGGACTCGCTGGCGCCCCGTACCCGGATAACCCTCGCACCAGGCGCCAAGACCCGCCGGCGCACCGCGGTGTTCCGCTTCCTCGACGCGACCGGGAACCAGGGGACAGCCTTCCTCTGCAGGCTCGACCACGGCAAGTGGAGGCCCTGCCGCACCCCGCGCAAGTTCCGCCGGCTGCGCTTCGGCCGCCACGTCGTCCGCGTCAAGGCCACCGACAGCGCGGGCAACCGGGAGCGGGTCGGCGCCAAGCGCCGCTTCAAGGTGATCCGCCGGCACAGGCGCCACTAGCGCCCGGGTGGCCGGGCGCCCCGGCGGGCCCGCCGGGGCGCCTGGGAAGCTGCTCACCTCTTGGCCGCCGCGGCTCTGATCGCATTCCTGGGCGGGCTGCTGATCGGCAGCTTCGTCACTGTGATTGCCCACCGGGTGCCGCGCGGACAGTCGATCGTCGGCCCTCGATCGCAATGCCCGGCCTGCGATGCGGAGATCGCCGCCTACGACAACATCCCGGTGATCTCCTGGGTCCTGCTGCGCGGACGGGCCCGCTGCTGCGGAGCGCCGATCTCGCCGCTTTACCCGCTCACCGAGCTGCTCGTCGGCGCGCTGTTCGCGGCGGCGATGCTGGTCGAATGGGGTGACCCTGCCGAGATCGCGATCGACATGGTGTTCATCGCGATGCTCGCCGCGGTGACCCTGACCGACCTCGAACAGCGGATCATCCCCAACCGGATCCTGCTCGCCGCCGCGATCATCTGCGTCGCGATCGCCGTCCCCACCGATACCGGCGGGCTCGCGGAGCGGGCGATCGCCGCCGCCGCCGCGGGCGGGCTGCTGCTGCTCGCGGCCCTCGCCTACCCGAAGGGGATGGGCATGGGGGACGTCAAGCTGGCGGCGGTGATGGGCCTCTTCCTCGGCCGAAACATCGCCCCGGCGCTGTTCGTCGCCCTGCTCGCCGGCAGCGTCGTCGGCCTGGCGCTGATCGCCCGCCACGGGGCCGCCGGGCGGAAGATGGCGATCCCCTTCGGCCCGTTCCTCGCCTTGGGCGGGGTCGTGGGGATGCTCGCCGGCTCAGGGCTGATCGACCTCTACCTCGGCTAGAGCCCCGAGTGGGCGGCCGTGGGGTCAGTCGCCGAGCGAGGCGCGGCGAGGGTGGCGGCTGAGCACCCGGTGGATCTTCAGCAGCTCGATCCGGTAGCTCTTTCCGCGGGAGCCGTAGACGAAGGTCTCCGGCAGTCCCGGCTCCAGCGCCAGCAGCTGGCAGCTCCGCGAGCCGACCAGGCAGCGGGCGTCGCCGAACACGGCGCTGACGTCTGAGGAGACCAGCAACAGCGCCTTCTTGGAGTCCGAGCTGACCCCCATGAAGATCGCGGCGGGGTGCTTGCGATCGGGCAGCTTGGTCAGCTCCGGCAGGCCGCGGCGCACCCTGACCCCGCCCTTTGCAGAGGCGGTCCCGGTCGACGAGGCGCTGCTGCCACCCGATCCGGCCCCGACGATCCGCACGTCGATCTCATAGGAGGCGTACTTGGTCTTCACCTTGACCGTCGAGCCGTCGCCTCCGCCCCCGCTCGCGGTACCGCCCGAGGTCGGCGGAGGGGAGGCCTGCACGCCCGAGCCGCTGCTCGACGGCGCCGCTCCCAGCGAGGCGCTCGGCGCGACGCCTCCGGGCGAGGCCGGGGCGCTCCCGCCCCCGGCGGCCGCGGGCTTCGCGTACTGCTGTCTGAAGGGGTCCTTGGCCCTGAGGGCGCGCAGCCGCCGCCGGTAATCGCGCAGGCCGGTGACCGAGTCGGCGAAGGTCGTGACTCGCGATCCGGCGCTCGCTGAGCCGGCAGCGGCGAGCCCCGCGCCCCCGGCCTGATCGCCGGAGCCGTCGCTCTTCCCGGAGCTGCTCAGCGCGAACGGGACGACGACGATCGCGACCAGCAGCAGGCCGACCAGGGGCAGCAGGTGGCGATCGCGCAGGTCGCCCGCCAGATGCCTGAGGAAATCGGGCACCTTGGCGTCGGGCAGCTTGATCTCCGGGCGCTTCAGCTGGTTCATCGCGTCGCCCCGGTGTTGGCTGCCGTGGTCGCGGTCGCGCCCGCCCCCGAGGGTGTGGTCACCGGCGGGGTGGTCGAGGCGGGAGTGGCGGTCCCGGCCGCCCCCGGCCCGCTGGGTGAGGCGCCCGCCGTCAGCCCCTGTTCGGAAGGAGTGACGTAGGTCGTGACGGCGAAGGTCGCGTCGAGGTGGGGGAAGCCGAGATCGGAGTCTCCGTTCAGGGCGAAGCCGTCCAGGGTCAGCAGGCGCCCGTCGACGGCGACGCGCGAGCCCTTGGTGTGGACCATCGCGTCGATCCCGGAGATGAAGTCGGCGACATGGAAGAAGTCGCCGCTGAAGCTGAGGTCATAGGGCATCACACCGAGCCCGGCGGTCCCGATCGTGGCGCCGATCGGCAGCAGCGACGCCGCCGTCTCGGTTGGAGCGACGGTGGCGGAGGCCGGCACCGCGGTCGAGTCGCCGGACGCGGTCTCGCCCGAGGGCGGGGTACTCGGAGCCGGGGCCGCCGGGGCCGGCGCCGGCGCCAGGTTGGAAGTCGTCGAGGCGCCTGAGGCATCGCTGATCGAGATCGCGTCGAAACGGACCCTGGAGTGCTTCGCGATGCTGTTCACGCTCGACCAGGAGCGACGAGGTGTCATCGCTCTCCGGCACCGCCTTGCCGAGCACCACCAGCTGCTGGTAGTCGGAGGGGAACCCGCGCCGCGCGGCCGCGGCCTCTGCCGCCTTGCTCTGCGACTCGGCCAGCGAGGCCTGCGCCCGGTCCACCTGCTTGGAGAGGTCGTCGGCCTGCTGCCGCTTCGGGCCGAGCAGCAGGAGCCAGAAGGCGGCGGCGAGGGCCACCACCACCAGCATCACGATGATCATCCGGTTGGCGGCGCTCATCTCAGCCCCCGGAGTCCGAGGTGGTCGAGGTGGTCGGTGTCGTCGTCGACGCGGGCGCGGAGCCCTCGGTGCTCGACGGGGCCGGGGCGGGGGTGGTCGGGGCGGTGCCCGTGTCCGCGGCTGGTGTCGGCGCGGCGTCAAAGGCGGCGACGATCTCGAACTGGGCGACGAAGTCGCGTGTCTGGCAGCCGGAGGAGCTGGTGCCGGCGCCGGACAGGGAAGGCGCGGCTCCGCCGCTCGACTGGTCGCTGCCTAGCTGCGAGGACTGCACGCCGACCCGGGTCACCCCGTCGATGTCATTCAGCGCGGAGACGAAGCGGGCGACGGCCTCCTGCCCCTTTGCGCAGCCGACCAGCTCCAGTGCCGGTCCTTGGACCGATCCGCGCAGGGCGATGTTGGCCTCACCGTCGATCTGCACGGCGGGGCTGGCCTTGCCGGTGAGGTTGGTGAGCCAGACGTCGTCGGGGAGGATCAAGCGAGAGCTCCCGCATCACCCGCTCCCAGTCGAAGCGGCTGTCGGCGAGGCTGGTCACAGTCGCGACCCGCTGGTCGCGGACCGCGCCGAACTGGGTGTAGGCGGCGAGTCGCTGGGCCCGCGCCTTGGCGACGGCTTCCTGCTGCTTGAGGCGGGCGACCTCGGCCTTGCGGTCGGAGATCTGGTTGTCGGTGATCACCATCACGGTGACCCCGGCGAGCGCGGCGAGCAGGGCGCCGACGACGATGTAGGCGGCCGGGCCGCCCCGCATCGCGGCACGCTCGCCGCGGCGCTGTTCGGAGGGGATCAGATTGACGGGGCGCATCGTCAGCTCTCCAGGGCGAGTCCGTAGGAGAGGGTGAGGCGCGCGGCCGAGGCCTCGTCGTAGCCGGCGAGCGCCGGCGGGCGGCCGATCGCGAAAGGCAGTCCGATCACTTCCTGCATGTGCTCGGCCAGGCCCGGGATCGCGCTGACCCGGGGCCGCAGAGGACGACCTTCTCGATCGGCACGGCGCCCTCCTGGGCGCCGTAGAAGTCGAGCGACGTCCTCAGCTCGTCGAGCAGGGGAGACGCTCCCTCCTCGATCGCCCTGCGGGCCTGGAGCGCCGTCTGCGGGTCGCCGTCGATCTGCTCCAGCGGCCTGCCGAGCCCGACGTGGGCCAGCCACAGGCGGGCGTGCTCGAGCGGCAGCCCGGTGGATGGCGGCAAGGTCGGCGGCGGGGGCCTCCAGCCCGACCGGCGAGACCCGGGTGAAGAGGCAGGAGCTGCCCCGCGCGACGGCGAGGTTGGTGACCGCGCCGACGTGGCAGAACAGCGAGGCCGATGGCAGGCTGCTGGGGCGCCTCCCCGGCGCCGACCGGCTGTTCCGCCGGGGCCGCCAGCGCCCGGATCAGCCCGAAGGCGGAGAGGTCGACGCCCACCGGCTGCAGGCCGGCGCTTCGCAGCGGCTCGAGCAGCGCGAGGATCATCTCGCGGCGGGCGGCGACGACGACCACGTCGACCTGCGCGGGCGAGCCCTCGGCGGCCGCGACCCCGCCGACCATCCGGTGGTCGAGGACCGCCTGCTCGATCGGCATCGGGATCTGCTCCTGGGCCTGGAAGCGGACGGCCGCCTCGAGCTCGGTGGGGTCGTCGATCGCCGGCAGCCGCAGGTTGCGCACCACGACCCACTGGTTGGCGACTCCGAGGCGGACCCGGCGGCTCAGCCGGTGCTCGGAGAAGACGGCGCCCAGCGCCTCGGCCAACGCCTCGGGGTCGGCGACCTCGCCGTCGTGGAAGACCTCGGGCGCCAGCGGCGCGATCGCGGTGGCGGACAGCCTCGGGGCGCCGTTGGTCCGGACCTCGGCCGCGGCGATGCTGCCGGCCTCGATCTCGAGCCCGACCAGCGCATCGTCCTTTCTCTTCGTTAAGTTGGATCATCCAGCGCCTCTCAGCCGCCCGTTGCTTGTATTGGATCGGCCGATTTGCACCAGATCTTGTGCCCTTTCCTACCTAGAATTAGGAAAAGCTCGGCAGCCCTCATCCCCTGGTCTCCCTGCCGACCACCCAGGCGGACTGCACCGGGTCGATGAAATTGGGCGGCTCGACGTAGCGCAGACGGTCGTCGTAGACGTAGTTCTTGGTGTAGCCGGTGGTGGAGGAGCCGTAGGTCCCGACCGGGCCGCGGAACTTCTGCGCGATCGCGCCGTGGACGGTCAGCGTCCCGAGCGGGCGCCGCAGTTGTAGTTGTCGACGATGAAGGAGTGGTTGATGGTGAGGATCGCGGCGTCGATCGTCGGGTTGCTGAGCGAGCCGCTGCCGTTGGTGCCGTTCGAGCAGGGGTGGTAGACGCGGACGAAGTTGTTGGCGATCAGGCCCAGCATCCCGCCGCCGGAGTTGGTCAGGTTGCCGTCGACGACGACGTCGTTCTCGGCGGCGATCGTCAGCTGGCCGGAGTAGTTGCCGTGGACGTAGACGTTGCCGCAGCCGGTGGCGCCCGGGTAGGTGGTCCCGAACGGCGTGTAGGCGGCCGAGCAGGAGTTGTTGGTGACGTAGACGACGCCGTTGGAGGGGAAGGAGATCGGCCCGACCGTGCCGGTCCCGTGGTCACCGTCATGCTGTTGCCGTTCAGCGTGATGTAGATCTGGCCGTTGAACTTGTAGGCCGGCTGGGTGATGTTGGCGAGCTGCTGGTTGCTGGGCGGAGGGGTGAGGACCGGGGCGCTGGTGACGCTGTTGGCCGATGAAGTTCGGGCTGCTCGGGCTGCAGATCGAGAACCAGCCAGGGGATGGCGGCGCTGGCCTCGATCGAGTCGGCGCTGGTCGCGGCCGAAGGTCGGCGAGCCGCAGATCCCCAGGGAGTCGTTGGTGTGCAGCGGCCCGTTGATCGCGTCGCCGCTGATGAAGGCGATCTTGGTGCAGAACTGCCCGCCCGAGTTCGGGATCGGCGAGTTGTAGCGGCCCTGCTCGTAGGTCAGGGTGCACTGCTGGTAGGCGCCCTGCACCGTGTTGCGGGTCGACCGTAGACCACCGGGTCGGAGGTCTCGAGCTGGGTGAAGTACATGTAGTCGAGGAAGCTGGCCCGCTTGTAGGTGGCGACCAGCGAGACCTTGGCGTTGCCCGAGTAGCCGGTGGAGCGGATCCGGAAGGAGCCCGGCCATCGCCCCGCTCGACTCGATCATGCTCCCGACCGCGTCCGCGGTGTCGCAGCTGGAGTGCCCGGTGGCCGGGATCAGCTCGATCGCGTAGGTCGCCCCGGTGTTGCCCGGCACCGGCCGCCGCCGCGTCGTCGACCCCTGCTGGTTGACCGCGTTGGGGGTCGGCACCGCGGTGCAGTCGGTCCAGTAGTTGTTGTCGGCGTTGAGGTGGAAGGAGTAGTCGTTGATCCCGGCCTGGGCCGCCTCGTAGGCCTGCTTGCGGTCGAGGTCGCCGCGGCTCAGGTGGACGTCGCCGCTGACCGCGGTGACCGTCGCCAGGACCAGCAGGGTGACCACGAACAGCCCCAGCGCCGTCGTCGCCATCGTGAAGCCCTGCTCGGATCTCAGCCGCTCTCTCATTGGCAGGGGAGGTTGTTGGCGCTGGTGCTGAAGGCGGCGGGGCTGAAGCGCAGCAGCGCGGTGTCCTGGACGCTTGCCGCGGCGCCCGGGTCGGGCGTCGCCGAGTAGCTCGGCGAGACCTTCAGCGCGACCGTCACCTGCACCGTGCGCGCCGCGTCGGAGGGGAGCAGCGGGGTCGGGCAGCGGCGTCGCGGAGACCTGGCCGCTGCTGTAGGCGTAGTAGCGGAAGGGCGCCGGGCTCGAGGCGACGCCGGTCATCAGTTGCCTGGCTGCTCGAGGGCGTGCTGGCGAAGGTCCAGGCGGGCACCGAGCCGCCGGTCGCCGGGAAGACCGACTCCGAGAGGGTGCCGCCGTTGAGGTCGACCTGGCTGAGCACCGGGGTGGGGGCGACCGCCGAGCCGGTCTGGTGCAGGAACCGCAGCGAGGTGCCGGTGCTGCCTGCCTGGATCGGCGCGATCTGGGGCGCGACGCAGGCCGAGTGGAGCCCGTCGATCACCTGATACAGCGCGATCCGCGCCCGCTGGGTCGCGTCGACGCGGCCGTTGATCCGGGCGCTCTGGTGCAGCGTGGTCATGATCACGGTGGTCAGGCCGAAGAGGACGAGCATGCCGGCGGCCATCGCCACCAGCTGCTCGACCAGGGTGAAGCCGCTCTGATCGGAGATCAGGGCCCCGCGGCTCACGTGCACACCCCGCTCGCTGGTGCCGGAGCCCATGAACACGTTCGAGCGTCGTGCCGTTGACCAGGTCCTGGACGAGGACGCCGCTGGTCGTCTTGCGGCGGCTGCCGTTGTCGACGCAGACCGTGTAGCCGCTGCTGCTGCTCCAGGGGAGCCCGGGGTCGGCCAGCTTGCCCGAGCTGTTGGTCGCATAGGTGCGCTTCACCGAGCAGGCGGTGTCGTTGACGATCACGTGGGCGTTGGAGACCGGCGAGCCGGGGGTGAGCGAGCTGGTGCCGCTGAACACGGTCAGGTTGAGCGCCGGCAGCTGGACCTGCGCCGGAGCGCTGCCGCCGGCGGGGACGGAGACGCTTGCCATCGCCGCCGCGCCGGGCGGGTTGGGAAGGCTGTTCGGGTTCGGGTTGTTGCTCGAGCAGGCGCCGGCGTAGACCGTGTCGGGCGAGGCGAAGGGGAAGACGGGGGTGGCCGTCACCGTGCTCAGCCGGGCGCCGCCCGGCGATCCGTAGGCCCTCGGGGTGGTCATCCCGGTGTTGAAGACGACGACCGAGTCGGCGCTGGAGTTGACCAGCGTCGGCGAGCTGCCGATCCGGGTCTTGAAGGTGACCGGGATCGAGCCCCCCTGGTCGTACTGGAGCGCGACCGTGTTGGTCGTCCCGGCGATCACGCTGATCGTCTGCGGGCTCGGTGCATTGCCGTCCTTGTCGACCAGGCCCGGGGCCCCGCCGGAGGGGGTCAGCGTGTAGGTGCCGGCCGCCTGGTCGGCGAACACCGCGCAGCCGGTGGAGTCGGTCGAGCCGCTGAACGAGCCGGCGCCGGAGCCGCTCACCCCGATCCCGGAGATCGGGGCTCCCTGAGCGTTCGATCGCCGAGATCGTCAGGGTGCCGTGCGCCGGGTCGAGCGAACCGGTCGGCGGGGCGATGATGCTCTGGATCACCACCGGGGGCCGCGCCCCGATGCCGGCCCAGGTGACGGACGAGGTCACCTTGACGTAGTCGGCCGATGAGGTTCCCTGCCCGCAGGACGCGGTGCCGGTGGTGTCGTTGATGAACTGCCCGGTGGAGTTGACCGTGAACTGGGTGCCGTCGAAGCTGACCGTGCGGGTCTGGCTGAGCTTGTTCAGCGTCGGCACCCGCAGCGAGCGCAGCCGGGCCTGGTCCTCCTGGGCGACGGCGTAGGCCGCGGAGTGCTGGCGCTGCTCGGAGGCCTGGTGGGCGGTGGCGCCGAGCAGGCTGAAGGCGGCTCCGGCGAGCAGTGTGGCGACGAGCGCGCTCATCAGCACCTCGATCAGCGCGAAGCCCGCCTCGGCGCGGGGGTGAGCGCGCTGCGCTCGGGACGCAGCAGACGACCGCGGGAGCGCCTCCCGCACCTGGACGGGGCAGATGTTCACGGCCTTTCAAGCATCGGCCGGGCGCGGGGGGCGGCGCCGCAGCCGCCGAGGCCGGTGGACGAATGGGGGAGCAGCCGCAGGACGCGGTGCGCCGGCGCCCTAGTACGTGTGTCGAGCAGGGCCTCCGGCCAATGCTTCAGTTAGTGAAGTCTTGGCGCTATACTCGCTGAAGCGGGTCGCTCGCCGTTCGAGCGGCACCTTGATCGAAGCCGATGAGCGCAATCAGCAACTCCAGATGCCCGGTCTGTCGCACCGCTGACGTGATCTCCGGCAAGTGGACGCTACTGGTGATCCGCGACCTCGCCGACGGGAACAGCCGCTTCTGCGAGCTGGAGCGCTCGCTGGAGGGGATCAGCCCGCGGACCCTCTCGCTGCGCCTGCGGGCGCTCGAGGAGGTGGGGATCGTCGAACGCCACACCTACCCCGAGGTCCCGCCCCGGGTCGAGTACGCCCTGACCGAGAAGGGCCGGGCGCTGGTGCCGCTGATCGACGACATGCGCGCCTACGGGAACAGGTGGCTCTCGGCCGAGCCGGTCGCCGCCGCCTGAGCAGCTCGCTGCAACCTAACGTGCAGCCGCAGGAGGGCCGCAGGCGCGGGAGAAGCCCTCACCCGTGCGTGACCCAGTCCTACGCGAAGCCCTGAGCACGCTCGCCGCCGAGGCGGCGACGCGGCTTCGCTCGCTGGTCGCGACCGGAGACGAGATCCCCTTCGACGTCGCCGAGGACTCCGGCGAGAGCGCCCACTTCTACCGTTACGTCCCCCTGACCTCGCGATTCGTCGCGGAGCGCTCCGACCAGCTGCGGACGCTGCCCTCGTTCGGTCCCGCCTGCGCGGCGGTCAGCGCCGCCGGCATCGCCGCGCCCTACCTGGAGGCCCGCGGGGCGACCGTTCCCGCCGACCCCGACGAGCGCGCCGCGACGATGCTGATCGGCTTCATCGCCGACCTCTGGGAGGGATGTGCCGAGTTCACGCTCGACGCCGCCCGCCTCGAGCGGGCGATCGGCGAGCTCGACGCCGAGACCCGCGACGTCCACGAGGCCGACCTGCTGATCGCGCCGATCGTCGGCCTGCAGATGCCGCTTCCCCGCCTGCAGCTTCCCAGCGGCGTTCGCGTGGTCAGGGCCGACACGCTCGACGCGCCGATCGAGGCGATGCGAAGCGAGGGCATGCAGCGAGCCGCCTGGGAGCCCCAGTACCTCGCCCTGGCCGAGCAGGGAGAGGGCCCCGAAGGGGTTGGCGCCGCCCTCAGCCAGCTCCACGACCTGATCAGCGTCCTGCGCCTCTACCGGGAGGGAAGCCTCGGCCTCGGCCCCTACGCCTTCGCTCCAACCGGCGAGCGCAACTGGCGCCGCATCGCCACCGGCGCGCCCCCGACCAGGCCCGGTGGCTACCAGCTGAGTGAGGACGACACGATCGAGCTCCGGGGCTTCGCCCACGACCTCGAGATCCGCCCCGATCCGGACGGCGCCCTCGCCTGGGCAGTCGGGAGGTTCGAGATGGGCTGCGAGCGGGCGACAGCGCTCGAGGGGCTGAGCGACCACCTGCTGGCGCTCCGCGCGGTGCTGGAGGGACCGGGGCCGGTCAACGCTCCCCTGCCGGCCCGGATCGCCGCCCTGCTGCCCGACGGGCCCGATCGTGACGACGCGAACTTCCGGATCGAGCGCGCCCAGCAGCTCGAGCACGCATTGATGAGCGGCCGGCGGCTCGAGCCGAGCGGCGAGGACCGCTCCAGCGCTCTGGAGCTGGCGGCGTGGGTCGAGGGCTGTGCCCGCTCGATCCTGCGCGACGGCGCGCTCGGCTACTTCGGCGACGATCTCTGCGCCGCGGCCGACGAGACGCTGATCGCCGACGGCCTCGATGCCGGCGAGCCGGCCGACGCTCCGCAGATGGGCGGCACCGCCGAGTGGGAGGCGCTCGGCGCCGAAGACACGGCGGAGGCGGATGAGCATGCTGCGGAATCCGAGGACGAGGAGGCGGTCACCGACCTGGCCGAGACGGGGGAGTCCGTGGTTGAGCCCCAGCCCGGCACCGACGAGATCTCGGTCACCCGGATCACGTCGGACCCCGAGCCCGACCCTGAGCCCGAGTCGGAAGAGGAGCCGCAGACGCGGATCCTCGAGCCGATCCCCAGCGATCAGTCAGAGATCCGGGTCAGCGCCATGCGGCGGGAAACGGAGGACGAGCCCGAGGAGGGCGCGGCCGACGACTGGTTCGAGGAGTTCGACGAGCACGGCGACCCAGCAAGGGAGGAAGAGATGATCAACCGCGACTGGAACGACGAGGAGGCGCGAACCGCGACCCTGGAATGGCCCCTTTCCCCCGCGAGGCGGGTCGCGAGGAGGCCGAGCGGGAGCGGATCGACAGCCCCCGGGTACGCCATCTGTTCCCGGTTCCCGAGGACGCCGACTGGGACGTCTCGGAGCTCGAGTACGACCGCAACAGGCGGGCGCGGGTCAGCTGACCGGAGCCGCCGCCACGATCTTCGCCCGCTCCCTGCCGCTGGCGAACAGGTAGCGGTTGATCTGTCGCCAGCCCGGCGAGGTCGTGGACGTCCTCGTCGAGGTAGGGGACCTGGATTACGCTGCGGGTGCGCAGCTGCGCGGCAAGGTGCTCGATGTTCCGCCGGTCTCGGTCGGCCAGGGCCTGGTAGTCGAAGAAGTTGCGGGCGACCCTCTGGGCCAGCCCGAGGTCACCGAGCGCGCCCTCCAGGGCCGCGACCAGGTCCTCGCCGTTTCCGCGCAGGTGCTCAGAGGGGTAGTGGACCTTGTTGACGATCACGCCGCCGAAGGGAAGCTTCGCCTCGACCAGCTTGCGGTGAAAGTAGACGGCCTCGGAGATCGGCTCCCCCTGCGGGCCGCAGATCACCAGGAAGCAGGTGCCGGGATCCGCGAGCAGCTCGTTGACCCGCTTGGCCCGCTCCTGGAAGCCGTCAACCATGCCGCTGAAGGCGGTGAAGAACTCGGAGAGATCGGCGAGCAGGTCGAACCCGAGGATCCTCTTCAGCACCGAGAGCGCGACGGTCGCGCCGCGCCCGGCGACCTTGGCGGCGATCCCGGTCGGCCGCATGAAGACCCGCAGCGAGCGGCCCTCGATGAACTGGGTGAGCCGCCGTGGAGCGTCGAGGAAATCCAGAGCGTCGCGGCTGGGCGGGGTGTCGAGCACCAGCAGATCGAACTCCCCCTCGGAGTGGAGCTCGAACAGCTTCTCCATCGCCATGTACTCCTGGGAGCCCGCGAGGGCGTTGGAGATCTGCTGGTAGATGCGGTTCTGGAGGACCCGATCGCGTGATTCCTCGTCCGGGGCGTGGCGGCTGACCAGCTCGTCGAAGGTCGCCTTCGCGTCGAGCATCATCGCCCACAGCTCGCCCTCGATCTCGATCCCGTGCTTGGCGAACAGCGCCGGTTCCACCCTCCTCGCCTCGTTGCCGAGCTGCTCGAGCCCGAGGGAATCGGCCAGCCTCTTGGCGGGGTCGATGGTCAGCACGCAGACCTTCTTGCCGCGCTCCGCCATCCCGGCGGCGATCGCCGCCGAGGTCGTGGTCTTGCCGACTCCGCCGGAGCCGGCGCAGATGCAGATCCCCTTTCCCTCGAGCGCTTCGGAGACGGCCGGCATCAGACCCTCGTCGAGAGCATCCGGGCCTGCTCGATCCCGAGCTCCGGCTCGAACACGAACGGGAGGGTCTTCACCGGGCTCGCGGTTCGGCGGCGCAGGCGGGCGAGCTGGGAGCGCTGCGAGCGCGCCCTGCGAAACTCCGAGACGGCGGCACGGGCGGCGTCTCGCATCGCCCCCTTGCCCGCATCCGCCGGCCCGAGGGCGGTGAGCCGCTCGGCATCGTCCTTCGAGAAGCGCTCCGGGTAGAGCGCGTTCATGTAGACGCGGTCGACGGAGATGCCGATCTCGTCGCGCAGCGCCCGCTCCAGCACCGCCGACTCGTTCACGGGCATCTCCTCGGGGAGCGAGACGATCGCGACGCCGGTATGGGCGTGATCGGTGATCAGGCGGTCGAGCTCGCGCGCCTGGCCGTGGATCGGGCCGACCCGGGCGATATTGGCGAAGGTCCGCGGCGTCTCGAGGAAGCCGATCCCGTGGCCCGTCGCCGGGGCGTCGACCACGACGAGGTCGTACTTGCGTCCCTGCTTGACCCTGCGGTCGGGCTGCGCCAGCTCCCAGATCTTGCCGATCGTGACCAGCTCCTTGAGGCCGGGAGTTGCCGCTGTGAGGTAGGTGAAGATGCGGCTGCGAAACAGCATGTCGCGCATCGCCCGCACCTTCAGCTGGAGCAGCACGTACTCCCTCATCGACTCGTCCGGGTCGATCGAGATGGACCAGAGGTTCTCGGCCATCTCGACTTCGTGGAAACCGACCTCGGCCCGGTTGAAGACGCGCGAGGCGTGCTCCTGCGAGGCGACCTCGCAGACGATCGTCCGGCGGCCCTCGGCGGCGGCGCGCAGGCCGAGGGCAACGGCCACGGTGCTCTTGCCGACTCCGCCCTTGCCGGTGACGAAGACCAGCCTCTTGTCGAGAAGCTCGGCGATCCGGTCATTCAAGCAGCAGGTGGTGCTATGCCGGCGTGGTGTTAGCGCCGGCACCGGCATGTGAGGCGGCGCAGCCGCCGCAAGTGGTTCAGCTATGCCGGCGCGGTGTTAGCGCCGGCACCGGCATGTGAGGCGGCGCAGCCGCCGCAAGTGCTTGCACCGTCTGTAGCAATTTCGGGGAGCGGCAGGAAAAGTCCCTGCCCATGCGAATAACCCGCGCAAATGGGATTCCTCAGCCGCAAGCAGAAGACCGTAGAGCCGAACTCTCCTACCGAGCTCGCCGAGCCGTATGCCGACGAGATCGCCGAGGAGCTCGACATCCGCGTCCCGGCAGCGCCGGAGGAGGCTGACAGCACGCCGACTCCGCCTGAGCCCGACGACGTAGAGATCGTCGTCTCCCAGGGCCTCGGCAGCCCACAGTTCGAGGAAGCGCCGCCGGCCGAGAGCCCCGAGCCGGTCTCCCCGGAGCCCGAGGAGCCCGCCAGGATGCGCCCAGAGGACCTGATCGCGCCGAGCCGCCACCAGATGGCCGCCGAGTCCGCGGCGGTGGTGGAGGCGCCGACCGCCGACGCGCAGGTGATTTCCTTCGCCAACCAGAAGGGCGGCGTCGCCAAGACCACGACAACGCTCAACCTGGCCGTCGCCTTCGCCGAGTCCGGGCTCAAGGTGCTGTGCATAGACCTCGACCCCCAGGGGAACCTGACCATGAGCCAGGGGATCGATCCCGACAAGGTCGATAAGAGCCTCTACGACGTCCTGGTCAACGATCTCCCGATCAGCGAGGTGATCGCGAAGCGGGAGATCGACATCGCCGTCGCCTCGATCGACCTTGCCGGCGCCGAGATCGCGATGAGCACCAAGATTGGCCGCGAGCGCTCGCTGGAGAAGGCCCTGCGGGAGGTCTCGGGCGACTACGACTTCATCTGCATCGACACGCCACCCAGCCTCGGCCTGCTGACGATCAACGCGCTGACCGCCTCCGACAAGGTGATCGTCCCCGTCCAATGCGAGTATCTCTCCATGCGCGGGCTGGTACAGCTCCAGAACACGCTGAAGATGATCCAGGAGAACCTCAACCCCGACGTCGAGATCGAGGGGATCCTGCCGACCATGTTCGACGCCCGCACGGTCCACGCCAAGGAGGCGGTGGAGATCCTCGAGGAGAACTTCGGCGACCTCGTCTTCAAGTCCCGCATCCGCAAGGCGGTGAAGTTCGCCGAGGCGCCCGTGCGGGGAGCTAGTGTGCTCAAGTACGATCCCGACTCGAACGCCGCCAACTACTACCGGGACCTGGCGAAGGAGGTTCTGACGGATGGCACGTCGTCGTAAGCGCGCGAGCATGCGCGAGGGCCCCCTCGCCGACCTCTTCCGCTCGACGTCCGACGACCTGCCCGAGGATCCCCCCGAGGCTCCGAGTCCGGGGGAGCGCGAGGCCGAGGAGCCGCAAGCAGCTTCGCCCGAGCCCGCCGCGCCCGCTGAGCGGTCCGAAGTGCCCGCTGGCGCCGGCGAGGACGATCCCTACGCGGCGCGCTTCGGCCGTCGCGACCCGGTCGAGCGAAGCGAGCCGCAGGACGCTCCCCCCGAGCCCGAGCCACCGCGGGCGGCCGAGCCACCTCCGAACGTCCCGGAGCCGGGGGACCGGGTGAAGCGGGTCTTCGACGAGCGCCCCGGCGATGTGATGGAGGTCCCCCGCTACGGCCGCGATGAGCCCGCCTACGCGCCCAGGGGTGGTGAGCCCCACACCCCGAAGATCCGCGTGGTCGGGGTCGGCGGGGCCGGCGTCAACGCCGTCAACAGGATGGTCGAAGCCCAGATTCCCGGGGTCGAGTTCATGGCCGTCAACACCGACCTGCAGTCGCTGCAACTCTGCATCGCGGACGTCACCGTCCACATCGGCTCTGAGCAGACACGCGGCCTCGGCGCCGGCGCCGACCCCGATCTCGGTTACAAGTCGGCCTTCGAGGAGCAGGACAAGATCAAGCGCCTGCTGAAGGGCTCCGACATGGTCTTCGTCGCCGCCGGAGCGGGCGGCGGGACCGGGACCGGCGCGGCACCCGTGGTCGCCCGGCTGGCCCGCGAGGTGGGGGCGCTGACCGTCGGCATCGTCACCAAGCCGTTCAGCTTCGAGGGCAGCCGTCGCGGCAATCAGGCCGGCCAGGGCATCGATGCCCTGGCCGCTGAGGTCGACACCTTGATCGTCGTTCCCAACGATCGCCTGCTCGACGTCCTCGACCAGCAGACCTCGATGGTCGAGGCGTTCCAGGTCGCCGACGACGTGCTGCGCCAGGGCGTCCAGGGAATTTCCGACCTGGTCACCCTGCCGGCGCTGATCAACCTCGACTTCGCGGACGTCCGTACGATCATGTCCGAAGCGGGGCAGGCCCTGCTCGGGATCGGCATGGGCGCCGGTGAGGAGCGGGCCGTGGCCGCGGCGGAGAAGGCGATCTCGTCGCCTCTGCTCGAGACCTCGATGGAGGGTGCCCGCTCGATCCTGCTCTCGATCACCGGGGGTCCCGACCTCTCGCTGGTCGAGGTCAGCGAGGCTGCCAAGGTTGTGGGCGAGGCGGCCCACCCCGACGCCAACATCATCTTCGGCGCCAACGTCGACGGCGACCTGGGCGACCAGATCTGGGTCACCGTCGTCGCCACCCGCTTCGACGGCCATGCCGCGCCTCCACGGCGCAGCGCCGAGCCGACGATCCGCCGGACCAAGGACGCCGGTCCGGCTCGCCGGGGCGAGCGGCCGGGCGAGCTCGGCGGGGTCGACGTCCCAGAGTTCCTCCCGGGGTAGCCGCGGGAAGGAATAGATGAAGGGCGTCGTCGCCGCCGGCCATCCGCTCACCGCGGAGGCGGGAGCCGGGGTGCTTCGCGAGGGCGGGAACGCGGTCGATGCGGCGGTCGCGGCGGCCCTTGCATCGTTCGCCGTCGAGAGTCCCCTGACCGGGCTGGGCGCAGGCGGGTTCATGGTCGTCCACCGGGGCGAGGAGTCGGTGCTGTTCGACTTCTTCGTAGAGGCTCCGGGGCGCGAGGGCGCCGAGCGCGGCGAGGAGCTGGTACCGATCGACGTCCATTTCGACGAGGCAACGGCCCAGGTTTTCCATGTCGGCGCCGCGTCCTGCGGGGTTCCCGGCACCGCCGCCGGCCTGGCCGCCGCGCTGGAGCGGTTTGGGACGATGCCGATGGGAGCCCTGATCGGGCCGGCGGTGCATCACGCCCGCGAGGGCGCCCCGATCAACCGCCAACAGGCTTTCGTACTGAAGATCCTCGAGCCGATCTACACGCGCCTGCCGGAGTGCCGGGCGATCTATGCGCCGCAGGGCAGGATCCTCGGAGAGGGCGAGGCGTTCCGCTTCCCGGACCTGGCGAGCGCGCTGGAGCGACTCGCGGCCGAAGGCCCGGCACCCTTCTACGAGGGCGAGCTGGGCCGCGCCGTCGCCGACTTCGTCACCGATCGCGGCGGCATCGTCTCCCGCTCCGATATGGCCGCCTACCAGCCGATCGAGCGCCAGCCGGTCAGCGCCTCCTATCGCGGCCGCCGGATCCTCACAAACCCGCCGCCCTCCTCCGGCGGGATCCTGATCGCCTACGCGCTCGAGCTTCTCGAACGCGGAGGCGACGAGGGGATCGAGGCGCTGGTCGCGGTGATGGGAGCCGCCAACGAGGCACGGGGGGAGCAGTTCAGCGATGGCCTCTACAGAGAGGGCTTCAGCGCCGAGTTTCTCTCGCTGCGGCGTCTCGGCGCAGGGACGCCGCCGCTTGGGCGGGGCGCCGAGTCAAGCCGGAAGGACCGCTTCGGCTCGACCACGCATCTGGCGGTGATCGACGAGGGCGGCGTCTGCGCCAGCGTCACCTGCTCGAACGGGACTGGCTCAGGACTGGTCGTTCCCGGGACGGGGATCCACGTCAACAACATGCTCGGCGAGGAGGACCTCAATCCCGGTGGCTTCCACCGCAACCCGGCCGGCCGCCGAATCACCTCGATGATGGCTCCAACGATCGTCCTGCACGATGACCGGGTGATCGCCGGGCTCGGCAGCGCCGGCTCAAACAGGATCCGCTCCGCAGTGCTGCAGACCGTGGTGCGGCTTCTGGCCGACGGCATGGGTCCCTCGGATGCGGTCTCGGCGCCCCGGGTCCATTACGAGGCGGGAACCCTGCAGGCAGAGCCCGGCGTGGACGAGCGGGGGCTGCGCCGGGTCGAGGCCGCCGGGGTGCCGGTCGTCCGTTGGCGCGAGCGCAACCTGTTCTTCGGCGGTGTCCAGGCGGTGACCCGCGACCCGGCTACCGGGGATCTGCTGGGAGGTGGCGATCCCCGCAGGGGCGGATCCGTGGCCCACGCTTGAGTGGCCAATCCGCCCCCCGGACCTCGTCGAGTGGCCGAAAACCGGTCCATGTCTCCTGTTTTCGTCCAATCGACGGAGCGATCCCCTCAGGGGTCGATTTGGACCTTGCCGTTCGACTGGGCCAGCTCGGCGACCTCCTCAGCCCGCCCCAGGGCCTCGAGCAGGCTCCGGAAGACCGCGGCCAGCAGCGTCATCCGCTCTGCCTCGTCGCGCATCTGCAGGAGCTCCTGCTTGGTATCGGGAGGGAGCTCGACCCTGGCGCCGAGCCCGTAGGAGCTCTCCGAGGCCACCTCTTCCTCCGCCGGCCGCTCGCCCGACGCCCGCTCGGCTAGATCCAGGAAGGCGGATCGCGCCGCCTCGGCGCCGTCCTGCTCGGGGCCGGACTCGGCCGCCTCGAGCATCTCGACCTCGGCGCCGGGGTCGTCGGGGTCGCCGAGCCGGTCGATCACCTTGAACGGCCGCCCCCCGGTGACCACGACGTTGAGGCGGCCGTCTTCGAAGCGCTGCAGCACCTGCTCGACCCGCGCGGTGCAGCCGACCGAGCGGGCGCCGTCGGCGTCGACCAGGAGGATCCCGAAAGGGTCCCCGGAGGAGAGGCTCGTGCCGATCATCCGCTTGTAGCGCTCCTCGAAGATGTGGAGGGGCAGGCGCTCGCCGGGGAGCAGGGTCACCGGCAGCTCGAAGATCGGAAGCCGTTGCGGCACCCCATGGAGTCTAGGAGGCCGCGTCAGGCGCCCCGGCAGGGAAGAATGGCCGGCGATGGAAGACCGACCCGGGACCGACTTCGAAGCCGAGGGCCTGCTCGACGGGCTCGAAGGGGAAGCCCGCGAGGCGCGCCTCGGGCTGTTGCGCGAGCTCGAAGCAGACGGGGTCGGCCTAGACGAGCTGAGGGAGGCAGTTCAGGAAAACCGGCTCGCCCTGCTTCCGGTCGAGCGGGTGCTCTCCGCCGAGAGCACGCGCTACACGCCGAGGCAGGTCGCGGAGGTCACCGGGGTCGAGCTCGACCTGCTCCAGGAGCTCTACCGGGCGATGGGGCTACCCCGAGTCGAGCCGGGCCAGGCCGGGCTCGACGAGCACGACCTCGCCGCGGCGGAGCGGCTTCGGGCCTTTCGCGAAGCCGGGATCGCCGACGACGACATCGTCGATATGGCCCGGGTGATGGGGATGGCGATGGCGAACATCGCCGAGGGGACCCGGGAGGTGCTCGGCCGGACCGTGATCCACCCCGGAGACGACGAGCGGGCGGTGGCGCTGCGATTCGCGATGTCCGCGCGCATCCTCGGCCCCGAGCTCGCGAACATCATCCAGTACGTGCTCAACCGCCAGCTCCGCGATCAGATTCGTCGTGACGTGATGGCGGCGGGCGGTGGATTCGGACGGGACTCGGGCGGGACCGAGGTCTGCGTCTGCTTCGCCGACCTGGTCGGCTTCACGAAGCTCGGCGAGCGCCTGCCGGGCGAGGAGCTTGGGCGGGTCGCCGGACGGCTCGCCGAGCTGGCCACGGAGGCCGCCGAGCCCCCGGTCCGCCTGATCAAGCTGATCGGCGACGCCGCGATGCTGATCTCCCCGGACGCCGGCGCCCTGCTCGGGGCGGCGCTCGACCTGGTCGCAGCCGGGGAGGAGGAGGGGGAGGGATTTCCGCAGGTACGGGCCGGGGCGGCGGCGGGGGAGGCGATCGGCAGGGGCGGCGACTGGTACGGGCGCCCGGTCAACCTTGCCAGCCGGATCACCGACATCGCCCGACCCGGGTCGGTGCTGGCGAGCGAATCCGCGACCGAGATGGCAGGTGGGGACTTCGCCTACTCGTTCGCGGGGGAGCGCCGCCTTAAGGGGATCGACTCGCGGGTGAAGCTCTACCGCGTGCGGCGTCCGGGGGAGGAATCCGCCGCCAACTCAAGCGAATGAGCTGATTCCAGACCGCAACTTCGTGATCGTCGCGGTGATCGCCCTGATCCGCGTCTTGCGGTTGTCACGAATCAACCAGTGGCGGGACTTAGGTCTGGTTGACCACCCGCAGGCAAGCTGGGATCCGAGAAATTGCTCCTCCTGACGCTCTTCGCCCTGATCGCCGGCGCGGCCACCGCGCTCTCGCCGTGCGTTCTTCCCGTGCTTCCCGCGGTGCTCGCCGCGGGGACCACCGGCGGCCGCCGTCGGCCGCTGGGCGTGGTTGCAGGCCTCACCCTCTCTTTCACCTTCGCCACGGTCGCGCTGGCCTACGTGATCGACGCCCTCGGCCTGCCGGGGGACATCACCCGCACGATCGCGATCGTCGTCCTCGTCTGCTTCGGCCTGATCCTGCTGATCCCATCGCTGGGAGACCGGGTCGAGGCCTTTGCCGGTCGCCTCGTCGGAGGCCCCCGCGCCGGGCGCGGCGACGGGCTTTGGTCCGGCTTCCTGCTCGGCGCCAGCCTCGGCCTCGTCTACGCGCCCTGCGCCGGGCCGATCCTGGCCGGGGTGATCACGGTCTCGGCCTCGCAGGACCTGACCGCCGACAAGCTGCTGATCGCCCTCGCCTACGGAGCCGGGACGGGAGCGGTCCTCTACGCGATCCTGCTCGGCGGCCGCCGGCTGACCGATCGGCTGGCGCCAATCCGCGGCAAAGTCAACCCGGTGATGGGGGCCGTGATGATCGTGGTCGCCCTGATGCTGGCGACCAACCTCGACATCCGCTTCGAGACCTTCCTCGCCCGTCACGCGCCCTCCGCCCTGGTCGACCCTGCCCACGGGGTCGAGGACAGCTCGGCGATTGCCGACGACCTCGCCTCCCTGCGGGGATCGGGTCACCCGGCCTCGCGGCAGGAGGGCGCCCGGCAGGCGGAGACGGGCAGCTCGCTGCCCGTCCTCGGCCGTGCCCCCGACTTCACCGACCCCGGCGATTGGTTCAACTCGAGGCCGCTCTCGATAGCCGGGCTTCGCGGCAAGGTCGTGTTGATCGACTTCTGGACCTACACCTGCATCAACTGCCTTCGCACCCTGCCCCACGTGGAGGCCTGGTATGAGAAGTACCGTCGCGACGGGCTGGTGGTGGTCGGGGTGCACACGCCCGAATTCCCCTTCGAGCGGATCTCCTCGAATGTCAAGGAGGCGGTCGATTCCAACGGGCTCACCTACCCGGTCGTCCAGGACAACGGTTACGGCACTTGGAACGCCTACGGGAACCAGTACTGGCCCGCCAAGTACCTGATCGACGCCGACGGCAACGTCCGCTACGTGCACTTTGGCGAGGGCGACTACGGAGTGACGGAGCGGGCGATCCGCTCCCTGCTAGACGAGCGCGGCACACGCCGCCTCGGAGCCGAGACGCGGGTCCGCGCCGAGGTGCCCTCCCGGGCGGTGCTCACTCCGGAGAGCTATCTGGGGCTCGCCCGCGCAGAGCGATTCGCCGAGCCGCCCCGCCCCGGAACGCGTCGCTACAGCGCTCCGGCGCGGCTGGCGCCCAACCAGCTCGCCTACGGCGGCCGCTGGACGCTGGCGCCGGAGGGCGCCACCGCGGCGGGAGGCTCGTCGCTCGACCTCGATTTCCACGCCCGCCGGGTCTTCCTCGTGCTCGGGTCCCCGGGGCGGGCGAGAAACGCCCGGGTGCTGCTCGACGGCCGGCCGCTTCCGGACCGGCTGGCCGGAAGGGACGTCCACGGCGGGATGCTCGAGGTCAACGCCCAGCGGCTCTACGGCCTGGTCGACCTGCCCGCGGTCGGAACGCACAAGCTCACCCTGCGCCTCTCGCCGGGGATCTCCGGCTATGCCTTCACCTTCGGCTGAGCGGCTTTCGCCGAGCGCAACCTTGGGGCCCCAATGGGCACGCCACCTGCAGTTCGGCGGGGCTCAGGGGCCTTTTCGCGCCGACAGAACCAGGTTGTAGAAGAGCGGCGGGGGCAGGCGCGGCTCCAGTACCGACTCGTCGACCCGCTGCAGGGCCAGGTAGCTGCGGAAGGCAAAGCGCCGCCAGGCAACCGGAACGGTGTCGGGTTCGGCGCTCGCTTCGACCGAGCGCAGGCCCCAGCCCCAGAGGTTGGCGAGCAGCTCTTCGCCGCGGACCCGGGCTCTTTCGAAGCCTGCCCGCGTCAAATCGTCGCCCAGGTCGGCGGGGGTGAAGGAGTGGACGTCCACCTCACCCTCCAGCGCGTGACCGTTGTCCTCGGACGGACCGTGGGCGCCGGCAGCGGGGCTCGCCCCCAGAGCCGAGCGCCAGGCAGGCGCCAACAGCCTGCCCGCCCGCTTCGGCAGCGCCGCCAAACGGTCGCCATGACGCGACGGCTCCCCGCAGAAGGCCAGCGCCCCGCCCGGGCGGAGCACGCGGTGTAGCTCCGCGAAGGCACGCTCCAGGTCGGGGATGTGGTGGAGGACCGCGTGGCCAAAGACCAGGTCGAAGCTCCGGTCGGCGAAGGGCAGCAGCTCGGCGTCGCTGACCTCGGTCGAGACGGCGAGCCCGAGCCCGGCGGCATTGGCCTCCAGGGAAGCGAGCATCCCGGGCGAGATGTCGGTCGCGGTCGCCCTCTCGATCAAGCCGAGCTGCAGCAGGTTGAGCGAGAAGTAGCCGGTCCCCGCGCCGATCTCGAGCGCCTCGCCAAACGGCTCGGGAGGAAGCCCGCCGAGGGCCTTGCGGAGTTTGGCGCGGACCTGCGCCTGGCCGGTGGTGCCGAAGTCGATCCCCCACTTGGAGTCGTAGGTCTCGGCGGCGACGTCGTGGTAGGCGGTGTTGACCTCGCGGATTCGCTCGGCACTCGTCCCGGGGGCGGAGGGCATGGCGCGGAACGATACGGCTACGTTCCGGGATCTGCCCCCCTATTTGCAACAGGACCAGCCCCCCGGGGTCCCGCCGCTCGCGCTGACCGGCGAGCGAACCCTTCCCGACCTTCCCGAGGAGAACTACTGGTTCCGCCGCCACCTGGTCGTCTACGAGTGGCTGGCGCGTCGCTGCGGGCGGCTGCGGGTAGTCGACATGGCCTGCGGCGAGGGCTACGGCTCCGACGTGCTGGCGCAGAGCGCCACCGATGTGGTCGGCGTCGACGCCAATCCTGAGGCATTCGAGCACGCCCGGCTGCGCTACCGGCGGGCCAACCTGCGTTTCGAACGGATGCTGGTCGAGCAGTTCGATCAGAGCTGTGACGCGATCGTCTTCCTGCAGACGATCGAGCATGTCGAGCGGCCTGACGAGCTGCTCAGCCGCTTCGCCGGGCTCGCTCCGGTCTCCTACGTCTCGACCCCGAACCGGCTCACCCTGGCGCCGCCCGGCGCCGAGAAGTCGGAGAACCCCTGGCACCTGCGCGAGTACACGATCTCCGAGTACCGGGAGCTGCTGCGCCCGCACTTCTCCCAGGTCGAGGTCCTCGGTCTGTTCCATGCCCGCAAGTTGCGGGCACACGAGCTGGCGATCAAGCTCGGCTGGGACCGCGTCCACCGCGCCCTGCGGATCACCAAACCGTTCTACGACCGCTTTACGCCGGGGCTCGAAGCTTCGGATTTCACCCTGCGGTCCGAGAACCTCGACGGGGCCCTGGATTTCGTCGCTATCTGCAGGGCCTGATCTTGTCCGCCGGAACGGATCCTCGGGCGGGTGGCATGGCATGGGAGGGCCCATTCCCGAGCACCCGCCGTGGAGCGCAGGGAATGGTGGGTCCCATGCCATGACAGGACCCGCCCGCCGATCCGCCCAGGGAGACACGGTCGGGGACCTGGCGATCGTGCTGCACAGCCACATGCCGTATGTGGAGGGGTTTGGGACGTACCCGTTCGGCGAGGAGTGGCTGTTCGACGCGGTGATCCGGTCATATCTGCCGGTGCTGGAGGTGGCACGGGACCTGACGATGACCGTGACCCCTGTGCTCGCAGATCAGCTCGAGGACAGCTCGGTGATGGACCGTTTGCGCGAATTCCTGATCTGCCACCGGATTGGTGCCGCCGAGGCGGACGCCGACGACGTCGATCCCGAGTGCCGGCCGGCGGCCGAAAACGAGATCGCCCGCTACCGGCACGCGCTGGACCTGCTGGACCGGTGTGGGGGGGACGTGGTCGGTTCCTTCAGGGAGGCCCAGGAATCAGGGCGGATCGAGCTGGCCGCCTCTGCCGCGACCCATGCCGTGCTGCCATTGATCGCAACTCAGGCCGGGATGGCGTTGCAGATCGAGACGGGCCTGCGCTCACACCGGCGGCGCTTCGGCTGGGAGGGCGGCTTCTGGCTGCCCGAATGCGCCTATGCGCCGGGCCTCGAATGGCGGCTCGCCGAGCATGGCGTGCGCTGGTTCTGCCTCAACCAGAGCGCCCACGAAGCGGCATCCGCGACGCTCACCCCGGCGGCAACTGAGGCCGGCCCAATCGCCTTCACGATCGACTGGGAGGCCGTTAAGTGGCTGTGGTCCCGCAGCGGCTATCCATCCGGGGAGCCGTACGCCCAGTTCGCCGGGCGTTCGCTGCGAGGATCGAGGATCTGGAAGGTCGGCGGCGGGCCGTACGAACCGGCGGCGGCGGAGGCCGCGGCACGGGCCCATGCGGCGGAGTTCTGCACAGCCGCCGCCGCCCGCCTCGGCCGGTTCCGCGACGCCGGAGGCAGGCGTGGCCTGCTCGTCTTCGCGGTCGACACCGAGCTGATCGGCCACTGGTGGTCGGAGGGGCCGATCTGGCTGGCCGAGGTCCTCGGATCGGCGCCGGAGCACGGCCTTCGATTGCTCACCCTTCGCGGGGCGCTTGACGAGCACGCGCCGGTGGCCCGGCCGCTTCCCGCCTCGAGCTGGGGCGAGGGAGGCGACCTGCGCACTTGGGACTCGGCCCGGGTTGCCGACCTCGCCTGGGGGGCGCGGCGCAGCGAACTGAGATTGCTGCAGGCGATCGCGGCGGGGCTCGGCCGCCGCGCGGCGAGCCGCGCGGCCCGCGAGCTGCTCGCCGTTCAGTCGAGCGATTGGGCCTTCCTCGACGGGCGCCGCCAGGCGGGCGAGTACGCGTACCTGCGGGCGGTCAATCACTCCCGGGCGATGCTCGAGGCCATAGACTCAACCGCGCCGTCCCCCGAACCCCGCATGCGAGCCCTGGCACCGGACCTCAATCTCGCCCCCCTGCTGCGGCCCTAGGGGATCGCCTTGACCCGAGCCCTGATCCTCTCCTGGGAGTACCCGCCACTGATCGAGGGCGGCCTCGCCCGCCACGTCCGCAAGCTCTCGGAGGCGCTGGTCGACTCCGGAGTCGAGGTCCACGTGCTGACCCGCGGCGGTGAGGAGTCACCGGCCGAGGAGGACGCGGCGGGGGTGTCGATCCACCGGATCCGCGAGCCCAACCGCCCCACCGACCTGGGCGAGTTCGTGGCCTGGGTCGAGCGGATGAACTCGGACATGCTCGCCGCGGGGGTCGAGCTTGGCGACCGCCACTGCTTCGACGTCGTCCACGGTCACGACTGGCTGGTCGCCAACGCCTGCGATCACCTGGCGAAGCGCTACGGGGTGCCGCTGGTGACGACGATCCACGCCACCGAGCACGGCCGCCACCAGGGTTGGGTCAGGGAGCACCCGCAGACCTACATCCACGGGGTCGAGCGCTGGATCACCAACCGCTCCGAGCGGGTGATCGCCTGCTCTCACTACATGCGCGAGCAGGTCGTCGACATCTTCGGGGTCGAGGAGTCGAAGGTCAGCGTCATCCCCAACGGGATCGACCCGGAGGACCTGCGCCCCCAGGACCCGGCTGAGCTCGAGCGCCTCCGTGGCGAGTTCGCCGAGCCCGGCCAGAACCTCGTCCTGCTGATCGGACGCCTCGTCTACGAGAAAGGATTCCAGCTGGCGCTCGAGGCGATGCCGAAGGTGATCGAGGACGTGCCTGGGACCCGCTTCCTGGTCGCCGGGTCGGGGACCCACGAGGCCGAGCTGCACAAGCAGGCCGACGAGCTCGGGCTCGGCGAGCACGGGACCTTCCTCGGCTGGATCGGCGACGACGTCCTGCACTCGCTCTACGCGATCGCCGACGTTTGTGTCGTCCCCTCGATCTACGAGCCCTTCGGCCTGGTGGCCCTGGAGGCGATGGCCTCCGGCTGCCCCTGCATCGTCGCCGACACCGGCGGCCTGCGCGAGGTAGTCCCCCACGAGGAGGTGGGGCTGCGCTTCCGCCCCCGCGACCCCGAGGCACTCGCCGAGGTCGCGGTCAGGGTCCTCTCAGACGACGAGCTGGGGAGGCGCCTGGTCGCCGAGGCCTATGAGCACCTGCGCCGCTTCGACTGGAACGACATCGCCGAGCAGACCTCTGAGGTGTACGCCGAGCTGGTCTCGGAAGCCGCTCCCGCCTGACTCCGCGCCCCCTTTCGCCGGCATTCGAGCGGGCGTAGGGTAGGCGCCCGGGGGGCCACGTCACGCAAGGAGGAGGCGCTCTTGGAGCAGCAGGATTGGGCACTCGGCACGAATCCCGCGCGACGAGACTTGCCGGGCTCGTCGCGCTCTTTCGGCGGGCTGATCCTGATCGCCGGGCTGGCCCCGGGGGCCTCTGGGGAGCAGGCCGGCTCCAAGCAGCTTCGCCAGCAGGCCGGGCTGCTCGCCGCTGGCGCCAATCACACCTGCGCGATACTCGACAACGGCACGGTGCGCTGCTGGGGCCAAGGAGTGTACGGCCTACTCGGCTACGGCAACGGCGAGCCGATCGGCGACAACGAGACTCCGGGTTCGGTCGGTCCGGTCGACCTGGGGGCGGGCCGCACAGCGGTGGCGATCATCAAACGTTGGGGTCCGGCTGGTGGTCTCCGAGCTGGCCTAGCCGGGCTCCACTGGTCGCGGCCAGCGCAGGTGCCCGGGCCTGTCCCGCATCCGCAGCACCTTGGCAGGGACGCCGCCGACGACCGCATTCGCCGGGACGTCCTTGGTGACCACCGAGTTGGTGCCGATGATTGAGTTGTCGCCGACGCGAACGCCGCGCAGGATGCAGGCGCCGTAGCCGATCCAGACGTTTGAGCCCACCTCGACGTCGCGTTTGTAGATGCCCTGGCGGCGGATCGGGGTCTCGACGTCGACCACGCCGTGATCGAAGTCGATGAACATCGCCCGGTCGGCGATCACGCACTGCTCGCCGATCCGCACCCGCTGGTAGGCGGAGATCGTGCACTCCTGGCCGAACACGGTCTTCTCGCCGATCTCGACCACGCCCTCGTGGCAGCGGATCTTGGTCCCGTCTCCGATCCAGACGAAGCGGCCGAAGTCGAGCCGTCCGCGACGGCCGATCTGGACCGCAAGGCCGCGGCCGAAGAAGACCATCCCGGTGGTGCTCCAGCGCCAGCCCGCGGGGGTGAGCAGGCGGCGCCAGAGGTAGCGCCAGAGCAGCAGCCCGTACTTGGGCGTAAGCATCCTGTTGGAGGCGAGGAATCGCAGCCGTCTCATCGCGGCGTGACTCTAGACTGAGCGCGGCATGGCCGACGTGACCGAATCAGCCTCGCTGGCGGCCCGCCTGGTGAGCGGGGACAAGAGGGCCCTGGCCCGGGCGATCACCCTGATCGAGTCAGACGATCCGGCCGGCTGGGAGCTGGTCCGCGAGGTCTATCCACGCACCGGGGCGGCACGGATCATCGGCTTCACCGGCCCGCCCGGGGTCGGCAAGAGCACCCTGATCGGGGCGCTGACCGCCGAGCTTCGAGTGGCCGAGCGGGAGGTCGCGGTGCTTTCGATCGACCCCTCGAGCCCGTTCACTCACGGCGCTTTGCTCGGCGACCGGATCCGTCTCTCCGACCACTTCCTCGACCCCGGCGTGTTCATCCGCTCGATGGCCTCCCGGGGCGCCCTGGGCGGCCTCTCCGAGGCGGCGCTGCAGGTGGCGCTGGTCATGGACGCGGCCGGCAAGGACGATGTGCTGATCGAGACGGTCGGCGTCGGCCAGGCGGAGATCGACATCGTCGACCACGCCGACACGATCGTCCTCGTGCTGATGCCGGGGTCCGGCGACTCGATCCAGGCGCTGAAGGCCGGGGTGATGGAGATCCCCGACGTGATCGTCGTCAACAAGGCCGATCACCCGATGACCGACACGATGGTGCGCGAGGTCCGGGGCGTGCTCGCCCTGGCCCACGAACCGGGGGGCTGGCAGGTGCCGATCGTCCGCACCGAGGCGACCACGGGGGAGGGCACCGCCGAGCTGAAGGAGAAGATCGACGATCACCGGGAGCTGATCGAGTCCGAGGGAACCCTGGAGGAGCGGCGGGCGCGCAACCTTCGCAACGAGGTCCTGGGGATCGCCGCCTCGCGGCTGCGCCGGCGTCTGGAGGAATCGGTGGCCGGCGACGACCAGGTCGCCTCGCTGCTCGAGCGCGTCGTGAGGCGGGAGCTCGACCCGGCGAGCGCGGCGGGGGAGTTGCTCGAACGCCGGGGCAATGGCTGATCCGCGCCCGCCGGGAGCCCGCCAGCTCCCCTCGCCAGAGCAGGCGCTGGACTGGGTCGACGACGGGATCGACGACCTCGGCGGGTCGGGGATCGCCCGGGTGCAGGCGATCTTCGTCGACGCTGACAGCGCCGAGCCCGCCTGGGTGATCGCCAAGCTCGGCCGCTTCGGCAAGGCCGTGGCGATCCCGATCCACGACTGCGCCCAGGTCGCCGGGCGCGTCTGGGTCCCGCACGCCCGCGAGGTCGTCCGCGGCGCGCCGAGCGTCGACCCGGCTCAGCCGTTCGCCCGAGAGCACGAGCTGGCGATCTGCGCCCACTACGGGATCCACGAGGGGCACGGCCGCGCCGCCGAGGTTGCCGCCCGCGCTCCCGGAGCCGTCACCGCGAAGATGGCGCCCGCCGCGGACCAGGGTGGCGAGAAGAGCGAGGAGCCCAGCGGCTAGCAGCCGAGGGCCCGTGCGATCACCATCTGCTGGACCTCGTCGGTGCCTTCGCCGATCGTGAGGATCTTGGCGTCGCGGTAGAAGCGGCAGACCGGGTACTCCTCGATGTAGCCGTAGCCGCCGTGGATCTGGACCGCCTCCTCGGTCGCCCTCACGGCGAGCCGCCCGGTGATCAGCTTTGCCTGGGCGGCGGTCAGAGTGAAGGATTGCCCGGCGTCCTTCTCCAGGGCGGCCCGGTGGGTGAGCAGACGGGCGGCCTCGATCTGGGCCGAGAGGTCGGCGATCTTCGCCTGAATCGCCTGGAAGCTGGCGATCGGCTTTCCGAAGGCGCGCCGCTCCTTCGCGTAGGAAATCGCCTCGTCGAGGGCTCCCTGGGCTACGCCGACCGCCATCGCGGCGACCCCGATCCGGCCTCCGTCGAGGATGTGGAGGAAGTTCTTGAACCCCTCGCCGCGCCGTCCGAGCAGGTTGGCCTCGGGGACCCTGCAGCCGTCGAAGCTGAGCGGGCGGGTATCCGACGCGTTCCACCCCATCTTCCGGTAGGGCTCCCCGGGCTCGAAGCCGGGGGTCCCGTTGGGGACGACGATGTTGGAGATCTCGCGCTGCCCGTTGCGGCCGGTCAGCGCCGTGATCGTCACGCAGCCGGAGATCTCGGTGCCCGAGTTGGTGATGAACTGCTTTGCACCGTCGATCACCCACTCGCCGCCCTCGAGGCTGGCGGTGGTCCGGGTGGCGCCGGCGTCCGAGCCGGCCTCCGGCTCGGTCAACCCGAAGGCGGCGAGCTGCTCGCCGCTGCAAAGCCGCGGCAGCCATTCGCCCTTCTGCTCGTCCGTCCCCCAGAGGTAGATCGGCATCGTCCCCAGCGAGGTGTGGGCCGCCATCGTGATGCAGACCGAGGAGTCCACCTTGGCCAGCTCCTCGACCGCCAGGGCGTAGGAGAGGGTGTCGGCGCCGCCGCCCCCGAACTCCTCGGGGAAGGGGATACCCATCAGGCCCAGCTCGCCCATCTCGGCGACGATCTCGTAGGGGAAGGCCTTGGCCCGGTCGAGCTCCTCCGCGACCGGCGCGACCTCGGCCCGGGCGAACTCCCGAACCGTGTCGCGAAGCAAACGCTGTTCGTCGCTCAGCTCGAAATCCACGCTGTGAACCTAGAGCTGCAGGGACTTCACCTGGAGCATCTCCTCGATCCCGAAGCGTCCGTTCTCGCGACCGTGGCCGGACTGCTTGTAGCCGCCGAATGGGGCAAGCGGGTTGTAGGTGCCGCCGTTGATCTCGATCTGCCCGGTGCGGATGCGCCGGGCGAGGGCGATCGCCCGCTCCTCGCTCCCCGACCACACCCCCCCGGCGAGGCCGTAGCTGGTGTCGTTGGCGATCCGCACGGCGTCGGCCTCGTCCTCGTAGGGCTGGATCGCCAGCACCGGCCCGAAGATCTCCTCCTGGGCGATGGTCATCTCCGGGGTGACCTCGCTGAACACCGTCGGCCGCACGAAGTAGCCGCGATCGAGACCCTCCGGCGCCTCGGCCCCGCCGGTCACCAGCTTCGCCCCCTCCTCGGTCCCCTTGGCGATATAGCCGCGGACCCGCTCGCGCTGCACCTCGGAGACCAACGGCCCCAGGCGGGTCTCCGGCTCGAAGGGGTCACCCGGGGTGAACGACTCGGCGGTGGCCGCGGCGATCTCCTCGACCGCCCCGAGCTGCTCGCGGGGGACGAGCATCCGGGTCAGGGCGCTGCACGTCTGCCCCGAGTTCAGAAAGCACTTAGCAACACCGTCCGGCACGGCCCGGTCGAAGTCGGCGTCGTCGAGGATCACGTTCGGCGACTTCCCGCCCAGCTCCAGCGCCACCGGCTTGACGGTCGCCGAGGCGAGCTCGGATACCCGCTTGCCGGCCCGGGTCGAGCCGGTGAAGGAGACCATGTCGACACCCGGGTGGCCGGCCACCGCCTCGCCGGCGCTCGGACCCGTGCCGCTGACCAGGTTGAAGACGCCCGGCGGCAGCCCGACGGATTCGATGATCTCGGCGAGGATGAAGGCGTTGAGCGGCACGATCTCGCTTGGCTTCAGGACGATGGTGCAGCCTGCCGCCAGCGCGGGTGCGACCTTCAGCGCGATCTGGTTCAGCGGGTAGTTCCACGGGGTGATCGCGCCGAGCACGCCGATCGGCTCGCGGAGCACCCGCGAGTTGCCGATCTGCTCTTCCCAGGCGACCTCCTCCATCACCGAGGGCATCGCGCCGAACTGCATGGTCGGCAGCCCGGCCTGAATCTGGACCGAGAGCTTCAGCGGCATCCCCAGCTCACCGGAGATCGTCGCGGCGATCTCCTGGGATCGCTCGCCGAGGCCGGCGGAGATCGCGGCCAGGTAGGAGGCGCGCTCCTCGCGGCCCGTCGCCGCCCAGCCCTCGAAGGCGCCGCGGGCGGCTTCTACGGCCCGGCCGACGTCCGCGGCCGTCCCGGCCGGGATCGACCCGATCACCTCTTCGCTGGACGGGTTGGCCACCTCGATCGTCTCGGAGCCCTGCGGATCGACCCACTCGCCGCCGATGAAAAGCGCCTCGCGGGTCTGGATCTCTGCCGTTGTCGCCATCTCTTCGGGTCCTCCTAGGTCGTGGTGGTGGCCGCCGGAGCCGCTGCGGCCGATACCGGAGCGGCGGCGGAGATCGCTTCCGCGGTGCGGTGCGCAAGGGCCATTATCGAGATCATCGGGTTGGTGCCGGAAGAGGTCGGGAAGGCACTGGCGTCGCCGATCCAGACCCCGGGGGTGTCATGCAGCTCTCCCCAGGGGCCGGCGACGCTCATCTTCGGGTCGTCCCCCATGCGGCAGCTGCCCATCTGGTGAGCCGAGAAGAGGCGGTGCCCACCGAAGGCGAGTGGCGCCCGCTGCGCCCGGGAGATGAACTGCGCGAGATCATCGCCGCGCCGCCACGGCGCCGGGCCGCCGGCGAGCGCCCGGATCTCGATCGCCCCGGCGGTCTCGTGGATCCGCGCTTGAGCCTCGATCCCGTGCCGCGCGTTGGCGACGTCGACCTCGTCGTCGAGCGTGTAGGAGTGGATCGCCTGGCCGTCTCCGTCGATCGTCACCCGCCCGCTGCCGCGGTCCCGCAGCAGGGCGATCGTCGTCGCGCCGTGCGCGTACTGCTCCATCGCGGCCTTGTGCGCCTCGGCGGTGGTGAAGGGAAGCGCCGAGGCGCCGATCCCGGTCGTGTACTGGGCGGTCTCGATCAGGAAGCCCCAGCCCTCACCGGTGTCGGCGAACTCGTCAACTACGCCGGTCTGGGGAGCGCCCCACCAGGAGCGCTGATCGTCGACGTAGTAGCCGAACATCGCTGTGCAGGGGTGCAGCCGGAGGTTCTCGCCCACTGCCGGACCGCCGATCTGGGAGCGGAGCAGCAGCGCCGGTGACTCCAGCGAGCCGCAGGCGACCACGACCTGGGGAGCGCGGACCGTGACCTCGGCGGCGCGCCCGCTCTCCGGATCCTCGTAGCGCGCCTCGACCCCGGCGGCGCGGCCGCCTTCGACCAGGACCCTGCGAGCCGCGGTCCGCACCAGGATCTCCGCCCCGGCGGCTGTGGCGTCAGCGAGGAAGGTCTTGGCGGTGCTCATCTTCGAGCCGCTGATGTCGCCGAACCCCATGTAGGCCGCGGTCTCGGGCCTGTAGCTCGCCGGGTCCGCATTGCGGACGACCCGCTGGAAGGACCAGCCGAGCCTCTCGGCGCCCTCCTTCATCCGCAGGGTCGGGCCGTTGTAGTCGCTGCAGGCGTCGTTGGCCCCGATCCGCTCCAGCACGGCGTCGAGATGGCGGTCGTATTCGGGCCCGTCGACTCCCTCCAGCCCGTACTCCCGGGCCCACTGCTCGCGCACCCAGGGGGTGGTCCGCAGGCAGTTGGTCCAGTTGATCGTCGTACCGCCGCCGAGGCCGGCTCCGGCCTGCATCGAGACGTTGCCGTCGATCGTCGGCACCGGTCCACCTCGGTAATAGAGGTTCTGGTAAGCCCAGAGCTCGAGCATGTTGAAGTCGGATTCGTCGAAGTAACCACCGGCCTCGAGCACGACCACCCGGTGGCCGGCGCCGGCCAGGGCGCCGGCGATCACGCCTCCTCCGGCGCCGGATCCGATCACGACGATGTCCGCCTCGAGGGTCAGCTCGTCGCCCTCCGGCACCAGCGGATGGAGGGGCTTCGGCTCCGTCGAGGGAGCGCCGATCGGCCCCGGGTAGCCGAAGGTCTTCCAGAAAGGGTTCTGCCCCGTGCTCCCGTCCGGGATCGCGTAGGCGAGGAAAAGGCTGCCGGCCACCAGCGCCCCGACCCCCGCGGCCGCCTCGGGTCCGAGCATCGAGATGTTGCGGAGGATCTGCTCCCGCGAGGCCTGCGAGGCGGCGGCGAATCCCTGATCGCCGAGGGCGTCGAGCAGCTGGATCGTCCCGCCGAGCTGCTCCGGCGGCAGCTCCGAGATCAGCTCGGCGAGGGCGAGGTCGGCGCCGAGGTCGCTGGCCCGCCGGGCCCAGAAGCCCTCGGGGTCCGGCTCGCGGGGGATCGCCGGGACCACGGTGTCGCAGATCGCCGTCAAGGTCTGCCGGTGAGCGTCGCTCAGCTCGGATGCCATCCTCAACTCCTCCTGGTCAGTTTGCCCTCGCGACCAACCTAGCGCCTGAGCGTGGCAGCCACAGCCGTCGCTGCTCAGCTGCCCGCGATCTCGCGGGCGAGCGCGGCGAAGAGGCGTACCCCGACGCCGGTCGGCCCGGTGCCGACGTAGGGCCGGCCGACGTCCCAAGCGGTGCCGGCGATGTCGAGATGCGCCCAGGGACGGCCGTCCACGAACTCCTCGAGGAAGGAGCCGGCGTAGATCGTCCCCGCCTTGCGCTTCGCCGCCAGATTGGTCAGGTCGGCGACGGTCCCCTTGGTCAGCTCCTTGTACTCGGGGTGCAGCGGCAGCCGCCAGGCGAGTTCGCCGGTCTCCTCGGCGGCGCGCTCGACGGCTGATGCGAGCTCGTCGTCGTTGGAGATCAGCGCCGCGTAGGTCGAGCCGAGGGCGACGAGGACGGCGCCGGTCAGGGTCGCGATGTCGACGATCCGCTCCGCCCCGAGCTCGACGCAGTAGGCGAGCGCGTCGGCGAGGATCAGTCTGCCTTCCGCGTCGGTGTTGTTGACCTCGACCGTCTTGCCGTTGTATTGGGTGATGATGTCGCCCGGCTTCACCGCGGTTCCGGAAGGCATGTTCTCGGTCGAGGGGACGACGGCGATCAGATCGACAGCCAGCCCCAGCTCGGCGATCGCCGCGACCGCCTCGAGGACCGCGGCGGCGCCGGACATGTCCATCTTCATCTCGTGCATCGCGGTGCCGGGCTTCAGCGAGATCCCGCCGGTGTCGAAGGTGACCCCCTTGCCGACCAGGCCGAGTGGGGAATCGCCGCCGCCGGAATAGCGAAGCACGATCAGCACAGGATCCTCGGCCGATCCGGCGCTGACCGCCTCCAGCCCGCCCATGCCGCGCTCGGAGATCTGCTCGCGCCCGAGAACCTCGGCCGACACCGATTCGTGCTCGGCGTCGATCTGCTCGGCGCGGCGGGCCAGGTAGGAGGGCGTGGCGACGTTCGACGGCAGGTCCTGGAGCTCGCGGGCCCGGTTCTGGGCCTCGGCGCAGACCCGCGCCATCTCCACCTCTGCCGAGAGCTCGCCCGGGCCGAGCACGGTCAGCACCTCGATCTCCGCCGGCTTCTCCCCATCCTCCTCGTCACTTCGATATCGGTCGAAGCGATAACCGGCGAGGATCGAGCCGGTGACGATCGCCGCGGCGGTCGCCGGGGGGTCGCCGGAGTCCGGCAGATCCCAGGCGATTCTGCGCGCTCCGAGCCCGGCGGCTTCGATGGCGGCGAGCGCGGCCACCACCCTGGCCCGCTCGGGCTCATTTTCGTCACGCTTCCCGAGCCCGGCGACGATTGCCCTCGGTGGACGCTCCGGGTGGAGCACCGTGAGCTTCCGGTAGGCGGTCTTCACGTCGTCGGCGCCCCTGGCTGCGGAGAGGGACTCGGGCAGCTCTTCCCCCTCGTAGAGGCCGGCGACGACGATGTCGGCGTCTGCGTCCCCGATTGCGCTGTCGCGCATCTCCACCCTCATCGGGCGGTGAGTCTATGCGGTCGGAGCGAGTCGGCTTGCCGCTATCGTGACCTGTCCGGGCAATGTGCCCGCTGATACAGCCAACCTGACGAATCTCCGGACAAGAAAGGCAGAGATGCCCAGGACTGTGATCCTCGGAACGGCGAGAACCCCTTTCGGGAAGATGGGCGGCGGGCTCTCGACCCTCGACGCCACCGATCTCGGCGGGACGGTGATCGAAGCTGCCCTGGAGCGCTCAGGGGTCGAGCCCGAGCAGGTCGAGCAGGTGGTCTTCGGGCAGGTCCTGCAGGCCGGACAGGGGCAGATCCCTTCGCGTCAGGCGCAGATCAAGGCCGGGATCCCGAAGGAGGTCCCCTCGGAGACGATCAACAAGGTCTGCGCCTCCGGAATGCGCTCGCTCGGCCTAGCCGACCAGGCGATCCGCGCCGGCGACGTCGAGGTGGCGGTGACCGGCGGCATGGAATCGATGAGCCAGGCGCCCTATCTGCTGCCGGGCGCCCGCTTCGGCTTCCGCATGGGCGACGTCTCGGCGATCGACGCGATGACCCATGACGGACTGACCAATCCCTTCACGGAGAAGCAGATGATCAACGAGGCGAGCGAAGTCTCGAACGAGCTCGAGATCACCCGGGCCGACATGGACCGCTTCGCGACCCGCTCACACCAGCTCGCCGCGAGGGCGAGTGACGACGGCATCCTCGCCGAGGAGATCGTCGGGGTCACGGTCAAATCCCGCAAGGGGGCGACCACGGTCGACGTCGACGAGGCAATCCGCCCCGAGACCGACGTCGAGACCCTGGCGAAGCTGCGCGCAGTCGGCGGTGAGGATGCGACTCACACCGCCGGCAACTCACCGGGGGTGAACGACGGCGCCGGTGCGATGGTCGCGGTCTCCGAGGAGTGGGCCGAGGGCAACAGCCACGCCCCGATCGCGACGGTTCTCTCCTACGGCGCGGTCGCCGACGATTTCCCCTACCTGGCGAGGACACCGGCAAACGCCGCCAAGCAGGCGTTGGAGAAGATCAGCCGCTCCCCCGAGGACGTGGACCTCTGGGAAATCAACGAGGCCTTCGCCTCGGTCGCGATCAACTCGATGCGGATGCTCGGCGTCGACGAGGAGAACGTCAATGTCAACGGCGGCGCGATCGCCCTCGGCCACCCGATCGGAGCCTCCGGAGCCCGGATCGTCGGCGGCCTCGTCCATGAGCTCCGCCGCCGGGGCGGCGGCCTCGGCGTAGCCGCGATCTGCAGCGGCGGAGGTCAGGGCGACGCCATCGTCCTCGAGGTCAACGGTCAGTAAGCGCAAACCGCATCCCGCCCGGAACCCCGGCATCCCCGGACGCGAAGCGGAGGAGATGCCGGGCAGTTATTCCCCCGGACGCGAAGCGGAGGAGATTCCGGGCATTGATTCCGAGCCGGAGGCGGTGGGCATAGTGGCGAGGTCGAAGAAAGCCGCGGCCTTCTTCGACCTCGACAAGACGCTGATGGCGGGCTCCTCCGGGATGGTCTTCGCCCGAGTTGCGGCGAAGCGGGGGATCGTCTCGCGGCGCCAGCTCGCCCGCTGGGGGGTCGACCATCTGCGCTACCGCCTGCGGGGCGCGAGCGACGCGCAGACCGCGGAGGTCATGAAGGTGGCGCGCGATTTGATCACCGGGGTGCCGGGCGTCGAGATCGACCGCATGGGGCCTGAGGTGTTGGCGGGAATCCTGCCGCGGGTCTACCCGCAGATGCTGGAGGAGATCAACGCCCACGCCGACGCGGGGCGGCAGAGCTTCATACTCAGCGCGGCCGGCAACGGGATCGTTTCGACCCTGGCCGGCGTGCTCGGCATGGAGGGCGGGATCGGCACCCGCTACGAGATCGACCTCGAGGGCTCCTTCACCGGGCGCCTCGACGGCCCCTTCGTCTACGGGGAGGGAAAGGTCGAGGCGATGCGGACTTTCGCAGACGAGCAAGGGATAGACCTCGGCGTCTCCTACGCCTACTCGGACTCCGCGTCGGACCTGCCGATGATGCGCGCCGTCGGCCACCCTGTCGCGGTCAACCCCGACCCGGCGCTGGCCGAGGTGGCCGGGCGCGAGGGATGGCCGGTGATGCGGTTCGAGCGACTGGGGAGGCGACTGGGGATCGCCTCGGCCGCGCTGCTCGCCGGCCTGATCGGGCTCGGCGCCTCGCGGGTGAGGCGCAGGCCCGCTGCCGCCGGAGGGAGGATCCCGGTCCGGCGGCTGTTCGCCTGAAGCGCCCCCGCGCCCGGCACGCCTCGGCGCGGATTACACTGGGACGGATGGCGGTCGAGCCCCGCTCCCTCGAGCGCGACGGTGATTTCAGCACCCTCTCCGGGCACCCGGTGAAGTCCCTCTACGGCCCGGAGGACGGGCCCGCCGACCCCGAGGAGAGCCTCGGCAAACCCGGCGAGTACCCCTTCACCCGGGGGCCGTATGAGTCGATGTACCGGGGGCGCCTCTGGACGATGCGCCAGTTCGCCGGCTTCGGCACGGTCGAAGAGACCAACGAGCGCTTCCACTACCTGCTCGAGCACGGCCAGGAGGGACTCTCGGTCGCCTTCGACATGCCGACCCTGATGGGCTACGACTCCGACCACGCCCGCTCCCTGGGCGAGGTGGGGCGGGAGGGAGTCGCCGTCGACACCCTCGACGACATGGTCCGCCTGTTCGAGGGGATACCGCTGGCGGGAGTCTCGACCTCGATGACGATCAACGCTCCGGCGGCGATCCTGCTGGCTTTCTACGTGCTCGCCGCCGAGGAGCAGGGCACCGCACCCGAGGACCTGGCGGGGACGATCCAGACCGACATCCTCAAGGAGTACATCGCGCAGAAGGAGTGGTGCTTCCCGATCTCCCAGGCGATGCGCCTGGTCACCGACATGGTCGAGTTCTGCACCCGCCGGATGCCCCGCTGGCATCCGATCTCGATCTCCGGCTACCACATCCGGGAGGCGGGCTCTACCGCCGCCCAGGAGCTCGCCTTCACGCTGAAGGACGGCTTCACCTACGTCGAGAAGGCGATCGAGCGCGGACTCGACGTCGACGACTTCGCGCCGAGGCTCTCCTTCTTCTTCAACGCTCACATCGACTTCTTCGAGGAGATCGCCAAGTACCGCGCTGCCCGCCGCATCTGGGCGAGGGAGATGAGGGATCGCCACGGGGCGAAGAAGGCCGAGTCGATGCGGCTGCGCTTTCACGCCCAGACCGCCGGCGTCAGCCTCACCGCGCAGCAGCCGCTCAACAACGTCGTTCGCACCACGATCGAGGCTCTGGCGGCGGTCATGGGGGGAACCCAGTCGCTGCACACCAACTCCTACGACGAAGCGCTGGCGCTGCCCACCGAGGAAGCGGTGCGGGTGGCGTTGCGCAGCCAGCAGATCATCGCCGCGGAGTCCGGGGTGACGAACACCGTCGACCCGCTCGGCGGTTCCTACTTCATCGAGAAGCTGACCGACGAGATCGAGTCCGAGGCCTATGACTACTTCTCGCGGATCGACGAGCTCGGCGGCATGGTCGAGGCGATCCGCAAGAACTTTCCACAGCGGGAGATCGCCGAGGCCTCGTTCACATACCAGCAGGAGCTGAACGACCGCCGCCGGATAGTCGTCGGCGTCAACGACTTCCACCAGGAAGAGGACGAGATGCCGATATTGCGGATCGACCCGGCGCTGGAGAACAAGCAGATCGAGCGCCTCGCCGCCACTCGCGCGGCCCGCGACTCGGCCGCGGTCGAGCGGGCCCTCGCCGAGCTCAAGGATGCGGCGGGCTCGGAGCGCAACCTGATGGAGCCGATCATCGCGGCGGCGCGGGTCCGCGCCGCGGAAGGCGAGATGATCGCCGCGATGCAGGAGGTCTTCGGGACCTACACCGAGACCCCGGTGTTCTGAGCGCGCCGTGCTGGACTCACCGTTGAGGGCGCGGCTCTGAAATGCTGTGGGCGTGAGAAGAGCAACTCGAGGCCGCCGCAGGTGGCTGATTGGATTGACGTCGGGAGCGCTTGTCATCTCGGCGGTGGGAATCGCCGTCGCCGTCAACGCTCCGGGCGGGCGAATCGGGCCCAAGAACAGGATCCAACCAACCGGCCGCAAACTCGAGCCGGTTGGCAAGATGACCCGGCTCGGGAACCTCTCGACAGGAGGCGCTCTGACGCAGGACGGAAGATTCCTCTGGGCCCTTTCCACCGGTCGCGGCCGCAACGACATCCGCATTGTCCGCGTCAACCCGAGGGGCCGCTGCCGGCGGGGAAGAACTGGACGTGAGTGCCGGGCGAGGCGCAGCCACCACGTCGGAAAGGTGATCCAGCGGATTCCGATGCCGGGTGTCTCCGGCGGCATCGCGATGTCCCCCGACGGCCGTACCGCCTACGTCTCCGGCCTCCAGGATTCCGGTCACACCGACCAGCAGGTCTCCTCGAAGGTGCCCGGGCGCGAGGGGGACGTGATCCACGTCTTCAAGATCGACCGCCGCAGCGGTCATGCGACTCGAAACGGGGTGATCGCGGTGCCGCCACCGCCGACGGCGACCCCGATTCAGGAGTTCCCTCCTTCGACCAAGGTCGAGTCCTGGCCTCGCGACCTCGCCGTCAGCGGCGACGGATCGACTCTGCTGGCGGCGCTCAATCTCGCCGACGCCGGGGCGATCATCGACACGAAGTCGCGAAGCGTGCGTTACGTCAGCGTCGGTCACTACCCCTACGGCGCCGGCATCACCCGCGACGGGCGCTTCGGCCTCCTGACGAGCGAAACGGAGGGCGCCGTCTACGTCGTCGATCTCGCATCCGGGGACGTCGTGAAGACGATCCAGGTCGGCTCACACCTCTCGCACCCCGAGTCGATCGCGATGGACCCGAAGCGCCAGAGAGCCTACGTCGCGATCACCAACGACGACCAGATCTCGGTGATCGACACGAGGCGGATGCGTGTCCTGCGAACGCTCTCTGTGGCCCGTCCGCAGGGCGAGGGCACCTTCCCCAGCTACGTCAGCGTCACGGGCGACGGCTGCGATCTGATCTCGGCCGATTCGGGCGAGGACGCGGTCGCGATCTTCTCGCTGTCCAGCCGTAGCAAGTGCGACGGCGACTCCGGAGGGCAGAGGCGACGGGCCAAGCCGTTCAGCCTTGTCGGCCGCATCCCGGTCGCCTCCTACCCGACTGTCGCGACCGCCACCCCCCGGCGCGGCAGCCTCGTATGGGTTTCCGCGCGCGGCCTCGGCGTCGGCCCCAACCCGAAGGGGCCGAACCCGACCCAGCCGAATGACACCGACGACGCCATCAACAGCACCCAGTACCTGCCGGTCCTGGTGACCGGCAGCTCGGGGATCCTGCGGTTTCCCTCGGACTCGAGGATCCGCAAGCTGACGCCGCTGGCGTCACGCCAGATCGTCCCGTCGAACAGCCGCGAGGCGCCGGCCGGCACCCCGCTGCGGGCGAACGGGCCGATCAAGCACGTCTTCTATATCGTCAAAGAGAACCGCACCTACGACCAGCTTCTCGGCGACGACAAGCGCGGTGACGGTGACCCAGGCTTGACGATCTTCGGTGAGAGCGTCACTCCGAATCTGCACGCGCTCGCAAGGCGCTTTCCGCTGCTCGATCACGTCTACGCGGACTCGGAGGCCTCGATTGACGGCCATTATTGGACCGCCGCTGGAGCGGTTTCCGACTACGTCGTCAAGAACTGGCATCAAAACTACGCCGACCGTGGGCGGCCCTATGACTTCGGCTCCTACGTCGTCAGCGCACCGCCCCGCGGCTACCTCTTCGAGAGGATGCTCGACGCGGGCGTCGGTTTCTTCAACTACGGCGAGGCACTTGCCGGGCTCTCGCCGTTTGCCGACAAGGATCGCACCGCCCAGGAGACGGCGACAAACGCCGCGGTCTTGGCAAAATCCGACGTGGCGCTGTTCGGCCCGCCCCCGGGGCCCTGCTATGAGTCCGACCTTTCGAACAGCACCTCCTTCCTCGATGGGAAGCAGGTCTATGACTCCTCATTGCCGCCCGGTGCGCCCGCCGGATCGCATTCGCGATTCTCCTGTTTCAAGCTGATTTTCGAGTCCCAGCTCGCGGCTGACTCGGTGCCCAGATTCAATTATCTGGTGCTGCCCAACGACCACACCGAGGGGGTCAGGCCCGGACGCCGCACCCCGAACGCCCAGATCGCCTCCAATGATTACGGGCTCGGCCAGATCGTCGACGAGATCTCCCACTCCTCGATCTGGGGGAGCTCGCTGATCCTGGTCCAGGAGGACGACTCCCAAGACGGCGCCGACCACGTCGACGCGCACCGCATCCCGGCGCTTGCGATCAGCCCCTACACCCGAAAGGGGGCGGTGGTGCACACCCGCTACGACCAGCTCTCCATCCTGCGCACGGCCGAGCTGGTGATGGGCCTGAAGCCGAAGAACCTCGCGGAGGCCCTGGCCGTGCCGATGTACGACGCATTCCAGAAGAACCCGAGCAACAGCGCTCCATACGACGCGATGGTCCCAGGCCTCGACATGACTGCGATCAACCCGAACACGCTCGCCAACAGGCGGGCTTCGGCTGGGCTGCCGCTGAATTCACTCGACCAACTGCCGCAACGCAAACTCGACGCGATCCTCTGGCACTACGCGCGTGGCAGCCGCTCGGCGCCGCCGCCCCCGGGCCCCAACGCATCCGGGCAGGACAGTGCCGAGGCCGACCACGCTGAGGGCAACCCCTTCGAGGACCCGGCCAAGGTCGGGCGGTTGCTCGAGCGCGCCTACTTGCGGGCCTCGGACGCGGGCGCAGGCTCCGGGCGATGAGCCCCGCCCCGCCCTCGCCGCCTCTCTAAGCTCCCGCCACGTGGCGGGAGCAACGGAAACCCCAGCGGGCCGCAAGGTCCGCGTCGTCGTCGCCAAGCCCGGCCTCGACGGCCACGACCGGGGCGCCAAGATCATCGCCCGCGCCCTGCGCGACGCGGGCATGGAGGTGATCTACACGGGCCTTCACCAGACGCCCGAGCAGATCGCCGAGACGGTGATCCAGGAGGATGCCGACGCAGTCGGGCTTTCGATCCTCTCCGGGGCGCACATGACCCTGGTGCCGCGGGTGGTCTCCCTGCTCTCAGAGCAGGGAGTCGACGACGTCCTGGTGACGGTCGGCGGGACGATCCCGGCCGAGGACATCCCCGCCTTGAAGGAGCTCGGGGTCGCCGAGGTCTTCACCCCGGGGGCGGGTACCGACGAGATCGTTGAGTTCATCCGCTCCGGCGCCGCCGGCCGCCACTGATCGACCCCGCCGCGGGAATCGATTGACTGGTCAGTCAACCAGTCCCGGCAATCGCTAACATCCCCGCCCGCAACGCACCCCGACGCCTCGCCCAGGCCTCGCGGCGTGCCTCAGATCCCCCCCCTCAAGGAGGCCTTACGTGAAGATCTGCGTTCTGGTCAAAGAGGTACCGGACGCCGCGGTTCAGAAACGGATCGATCCGAGCACGATGCGGCTCGACCGGAGCGGTGAGAAGAACCTCAACCCCTTCGACACGCACGCCATCGAGGCGGCGATGCAGATCAAGGAGGGCGGCGCGATCCCGGTCGAGGAGGTGGTCGCGGTGACCATGGGGCCCGATTCCGCGGTCCGCGCTCTGCACAAGGCAGTCGCCCTCGGGGCCGACCGCTCCCTGCATCTCTCCGACGGCGTCCTCGAGGGGTCCGACGTCTGCGCGACAGGCTATGCGCTGGCGAAGATCCTCGAGGCCGAGAATCCCGACCTCGTCCTGCTCGGCCAGCAGTCCGATGACGGCGAGTGCTACACGATCGGCGCCGTGGTCGCCGACCACCTGAAGATGCCCTCCCTGACCCAGGTGATCAAGATCGACGTCGAGGACGGCAAGCTGCGCTGCGAGCGCCAGGCCGAGTACGGCTACGACACGGTCTCGGTCGAGCTTCCGGCCGTGATCAGCGTCGGCGACGCGATCAACGAGCCGCGCTATCCCTCGCTGAAGGCGATCATGGGCGCGAAGAAGAAGCCGCTCGACACCAAGGCAACCGGCGACGTCGGGATCGAGGCCGACCGGGTCGGCGAGGGCGGCTCCCGCACCGCGGTCCTCGAGCTCAACCCTCCGCCTCAGAAGGAGTCCGGAGAGATCATCGAGGACGAGGACACCAACGAGACGGTCGAGAAGATCGTCGCCTGGCTCGACGAAAGGAAGCTGATCTAATTGGCTGGCATCCTGGTCTACGCCCTCCACGACGACGAGGGCAACTTCAACAAGAACTCGCTCGGCGCGGTCTCGGCGGCGTCGAAGCTCGCCGGGGAGCTCGGCTCAGAGGCTGGCGTGGTGGTGGTCGGCGAGGTCGCCGACGATGCCTGCGCCTCGCTCGGCACCTACGGCGCCGCCAAGGTCTTCCGGGCCAAGGACGTCCAGGAGGGCCTCGCCCAGCCGATCATCGACGTGATGGCGAAGGTGATCGGCGAGCAGGGATACAGCTACGCCCTGTTCGGCGGCGGTCTGCTCGGCTTCGAGATCGGAGCCGGGCTGACCGCTCGACTCGGCGCCGGGGTGACGATGGAGGTGACCGAGGTCAAGGTCGCCGACGGCAAGTTGGTCGCGGAGCGGCCGATCCTCCAGGACTCCCAGATCGCCGACGTTGGCTATGTCTCCGAGCCCGGGATCATCATCGGCCGCCTCAACGCCTTCGACGTTGAGGAGTCCGGATCGGGCGCGGCCGAGGTGGTCGACGTATCGGTCGAGCTCTCGCCCTGGTCGACCAAGGCGTCGATGATCCAGCGCGGAGAGCAGCGGGGCGCCGACGTCAACATCGAGGACGCTGAGATCCTCGTCGGAGGCGGACGCGGCCTCGGCGAGGCCGACGGCTTCAAGCTCTGCGAGGAGCTGGCCGACTCGATGGGCGGCGCTGTCGCCGCGACCCGCGCAGTGGTCGATGCCGGCTGGTACCCCTACGCCGCCCAGATCGGGCAGACGGGGAAGACGGTCGCGCCGAAGCTCTACCTCGCCGCCGGCATCTCCGGCGCGATCCAGCACAAGGTCGGGATGCAGAATTCCGAGAGCATCCTGGCGATCAACAAGGACCCCAACGCGCCGATCTTCGAGTTCTCCGATCTCGGTGTGGTCGGGGACCTGCACAAGATCGTCCCGAAGCTGACCGAGGCGATCAAGGCGAAGAAGGGCGGCTAGACCCGGCGAGCGCCATGGCCCACGCACCTGCCGAGTTCCCGCCCCCATTCGACGCCGACGACGTGATCGGGCCTCCGACCGATCCCGAGGAGGATCGGATCGAGGTTGGGGTGGCGATCGTCGGCGCCGGCCCGGCGGGCCTCGCCTGCGCGATCAAGCTGATGCAGCTGCTCGAGGACGAGCCGGAGCTGAGTGAGCGGCTCGGCGAGGTCCCGGTGGCGGTGGTCGAGAAGGGCAAGGTGGCCGGGGCGCACCTGCTCTCGGGGGCGAACATGCGGCCCTCGGCGATGCGTGAGCTGTTCCCGGATCTCGATCCCTCCGAGTGGCCGGTCTACCAGGAGGTGACGAAGGACGCGGTCTACTTCCTCACCTCGAAGGCCGCGTTCCCGCTGAAGCCGATGCCGCCGAACTTCCGCAACCACGGCAACTACGTGACCTCGGTCTCGAAGCTGGGACGCTTCCTCGGGGACAAGGCGGAGGAGGCCGGCGTCTACCTGCTCGCCGAGACCGCCGCCACCAAGCTCCTGGTCGAGGACCGGATCGTCCGGGGGGTCCGCTCCGGAGATCGCGGTCGCGGCAAGGACGGGCAGGAGCTGGCGAACTTCGAGCCCGGCTCGGACCTCGTGGCCAAGGCGACGCTGCTTGCCGAGGGGACGCTTGGCCACCTCACCTACGCGGCACTCGACTACTTCGACATGCACGGGGTCGACCCGCAGCGCTGGGAGCTCGGCGTGAAGGAGATCTGGGAGGTTCCCCAGCCGCTCGACCGGGTGATCCACACGCTGGGCTGGCCGCTGCGCTGGAGCGGCAAGTACGCCGAGGCCGGGGGCAGCTTCATCTACCCGATGGGGGAGGACAAGGTCTGCCTCGGGCTGGTGGTGGGCCTCGACTACACCGATGCCACCTTCAGCTGCCACGACGCGCTGCAGCTGATGAAGACCCACCCGTTCATCAAGAAGATCATCGATGGCGGCAAGCGGGTCGCCTGGGGGGCGAAGACGATCCCCTCCGGCGGCTACTGGTCGATGCCGAAGCGGCTCTCCGTGCCGGGGATGGTGATCGCCGGCGACGCCGCCGGGATGGTCAACATCGCCGAGCTGAAGGGCGTCCACTACGCGATGCATGCCGGGATCTACGCGGCGGAGACGATCATCGAGGCGCTGAAGAACGACTCGGTCAACTTCGAGGCCTACGACGAGAAGGTCCACGACTCGGTGATCGAGAAGGACATCTACCGCTCCCGGAACATGCGCCAGCCGCTCTCCAAGGGGCTGATCGCCGGCGGGATCGTCGGCAGCGCGATGGTCGCGACGAAGGGCGCCTTCCCCGGCGGCCACTGGCGAAACGAGGACGACGCCGAGGTCGAGATGAAGATCGGCGAGGCGGCCGACGGGTACCCGAAGCCCGACAACGAGCTGACCTTCAACAAGCTCGACTCGGTCTTCCTCTCCGGCAACGCGACGCGCGACGACGCCCCCAACCACATCCGGGTGCAGACTCGGGTGCCGCGTGAGATCGCCCAGACATGGGTCTCGATGTGCCCGGCCCAGGTCTACGAGATCCCGGACGAGCAGCTCTCCGACGGGACCGAGGTGGTCGACGTCCACGTCACCGCCTCCAACTGCGTGCAGTGCGGGGCGATCACCGCCAAGGGCGGCCGCCTCACCTTGCCCGAGGGCGGCGACGGCCCCCTCTACCAGGAGACGTAACAGCGCTCGAATACGCTCGCGGTCGTGCTGGTCCTCGGAATCCTCGCCGCGGTCGCCTCCTCCTGCCTCTACAACCTCTCGATCGCGATGCAGGCGCTGCAGGCGCGCGAGGTCCCGCGCGACCACGGACTGCGGCCCTCGCTGCTGGTGCGGTTAGTCAAGAACCCCCGATGGCTCGGGGCGACCGGGATCGGGTTGCTGGGATGGCCGCTGGAGCTGGCGGCGCTGCTGCTGGCGCCGCTGACCGTGGTCCAGCCAGTGCTTGCCTCGGGCCTCCTCCTGCTGCTCTATCTTGGGGCGAGCCGGCTTGGGGAACGGCCCGGCCCGCGGGAGTTCGCGGCGATCGGTGCGATCCTGCTCGGGCTGACGGGCGTCGCCCTCGCTGCCCCCGAGCGGACCACCGAGCACGCCTCGGCAACGGCGCTCGCCGTCTCGCTGGGGGCGATCGCCCTGATCGCGCTGCTGCCCCACCTGTTGCGGGGCCGGATCGGCGCCGGAGCGTTCATCGTCGTGATCAGCGCCGGCTGCGGCTACGCCTGGACGGGAATCGTCAGCAAACTGGTCACCGATGAGGTCGCCGCGGGGTCGATCGCCATCGCGCTCGCCTGGCTCGCCACCCTCGCGGCCTCCGAGTTCGTCGCGCTACTCAGCGAGATGAGCGCCCTGCAGCGCCGTCCCGCCACCCACGTGGCGCCGCCGATGTTCACCGTCCAGGTGCTGATCCCGGTCCTGGTCGCGCCGTTCCTGTTCGGGGAGAGCTGGGGGGACACTCCGCTGGGGGGCGTCCTGCTCGGTGCCTCGATCGCAGTCTCGGTCGCCGGGACAGCCCTGGTCGCCGCCTCCCCCGCGGTCGCCGGAGTGCTGGAGACAGCCGCCCAGCAGGAGCGATGACGCCTGGAGCCGAGCGGGCGCGATCACGGCTGCTCTCGCTGCTAGCCTGAGGGCGCGCTGATCACGCCCGGGCGAGTGCTCCTATTCCCAGCGCGCTCCGCCGATAATAAGCCTGGAGAAGGAATGCCACCATCCGCGCCCGCAGATGCCACCCGGCCCGATGCGTCGAGCTTCGCTATCGGGTTCGACCATCGCGACCGTGAGCGGCTGCACGAGCTCTGGGAGGAGGTCCTCGATTCCGAGCAGTGGTCCGAGGGACAGATGCTGACCCGCTTCGAGCAGCGCTGGACCGAGTGGAACCAGCTCCCGGAGGCGGTCGGGATGTCGAGCTGGGCCGGCGGCGCCATCGCCGCCCTCGAGTTCGCCCGGGTCCGGGGCGAGACGGTGCTCTGCCCTTCGAACACCTTCATGGCGACGCCTCTGGCGGCGCTGCGGGCGGGAGCCGAGGTCGAGTTCGTCGACTGCAACCGCGAAGATCTCTGCATGTCGTTCGCGGACTTCGAGGCAAAGGCGGAGCGGCTGCGCCCCCGCGCCGCGATCCTCGTCCATATCGGTGGCCACCTCGCATTCGAGGCGGAGCGGATCGCCGCCTACTGCCGCGAGCGGGGCATCTTCCTGCTCGAGGACTGCGCACACGCCCACGGTGCGGACTGGAGCGGCAGGAGGCCCGGATCGTGGGGTGACGCCGGCGTCTTTTCCCTCTACGCGACCAAGACGATCTCCACCGGCGAGGGCGGGGTGCTGGTCACGGCCGACCCGGAGCTGGCCGAGTTCGCCCGCGGCTTTCGCAACTACGGCAAGCCCGGGCACGAGATCGCCGGCCTCAACTTCCGAATGAGCGAGTTCAATGCTGCCCTCGGCCTGGTCGGCGTGGAGCGCCTCGAGGAGATCGTCGCCTGGAAGAACGCCTATGCGCGTGAGCACCTCGATCCTCTCCATCCCGCCCGCTTGGAGCTCCCCGAGGGCATGATCTCCGGCCTCTACAAGTACGTGGTCTTCGAGGAGATCGAGCGCTCCAGCGGCCGCGTCTACGATCGCCCCTGCCACCGGATCATGGGGACCGGGGCCGAGCTCCCCAACACCGACTGGGTCGCGGAGAGCCACTGGTGCGTCCCCCTCTACTACCGACCCGCCTCGCGCGAGGCGACCCCGGAGCGGGCATGAGGGTCCTGGTCACCGGCGGCGGAGGCTTCATCGGCTCGCATGTCGTCGACCGCCTGACCGAGCGCGGGATCACGCCGAGGATCTTCGATCTCAGCGCTTCCCCTTATCACTCGCCGCTCGAGGTTGAGACCTTTACCGGCTCTATCACCGATCCGGCCAACCTCGACCTGGCGATGCGCGACTGCGACGCGGTGATCCACCTCGCCGCGGTCGCCGACGTGGCCCAGGTCGTCGGCGACCCCGTGCTGGCGGAGGAGATCAATACGCGCGGCACCCTCAACGTCCTGGAGTCGGTCGGCCGCGCCGGTGCGGGTCGGGTCGTCTACGGCAGCACCACCTGGGTCTACAGCGACGCGGAGCCTCACGCGGTCGACGAGGAAACCCCGATCCCGGCTCCGCGCCACCTCTACACGGCGACCAAGCTGGCGGGAGAGACCTACTGCGCCGGCTACGCGGAGCTGTTCGACCTCGAGTACACCGTGCTGCGCTTCGGCATTCCCTACGGCCCGCGGGCGAGGGCAGCAGGCGTCGTCGCCCGATTCATCGATCTGGCGCTGGACGGCGAATCGCTGACGATCGCGGGCGACGGCCAGCAATGCCGCAGCTTCGTCTACGTCGAGGACCTCGCCGCCGGCGTCGTCGCCGGACTTGCGCCGGAGGCGAAGAACCGCATCTACAACCTCTCGAGTGACGAGACCGTGACGATCCTCGAGATCGCCGAGGCCGTTCAGGAGATGACCGGCGGATGCGAGATCGTCCATACGCCGCCGCGGCCCGGGGATTTCCCCGGCAAGGAGATCTCCAGCGAACGGGCCCGTGAGGAGCTCGGCTGGGCCGCGGATACGCCCTTCCGCGAGGGGGTGCGCCGCTACGTCGATTGGGTACGGTCCTCGCGCCTGCCGAGGACGGCGCCGGTCGAGCGGCCTGGCACGCCGAAGGTCCCCGCGAACGGCGACCGCGCCCCGACCGCGCTGCTCGCCGGCTCGGAGAAGGCAGAGGAGGAGCCGACCCGGGTGCTGGTGCTGACCGCGGACATCGGCGAGGGTCACGACCTGCCGGCCCGGATCATCGCCGCCGAGGTCGAGCAGGAGATACCGGGGAGCGAGGTCGAGGTCGCCAACGGCCTGGCGGCGATGGGGCGGATCCTCTACGCGGTCATCTGCGGCGGATCGAAGGTCACCTTTCGCTGGATGCCGTGGCTCTTCGACATCCAGTACTGGCTGATCGCCCGCTTCGCGCCGACCCGCTGGCTCGCCAGCCGGCTCAACTACTGGCTGGGCTCCCGCGGGCTGCTGCGGCTAATCGCCGAGCACGACCCCGATGTGGTGATCTCGACCTATCCGGGTGTGACGGCGATCCTCGGCATGCTGCGGCAGAAGAGGCGGTTGCCGGTCCCGGCCCAGTCGGCGATCACCGATCTCGCCGGCCTGCACCACTGGGCCCATCCCGGGATCGACATGCACTACGTCACCCACCCGGAATCGATCGAGGAGGTGGAGCGGATCGCCGGGCCGGCCAGCGTCGAGTGGGCGCGGCCGCCTATCTCACCCGACTTCCTGATGCCGAGGACCCGCGCCGACGCGCGGCGAGCCCTCGGCGTACCCGCTCACGCCCGGGTCATCCTCGTCTCCGGCGGAGGCTGGGGAGTGGGCGACATGGTGGGTGCATTGAAGGCGTCGCTCGCCCTCGAAGACACCTTTGTGGCCTGCGTCACGGGCCGCAATCAGGTCGCCCGCGAGAAGCTCGAGCAGCGTTTCGGCGATGAGCAGCGGCTGAGGCTGCTCGGTTTCACCGATCAGATGAGCGACTGGATGGCTGCCGCCGACGCGATGGTCCATTCGACGGCCGGGCTGACGGTGCTCGAAGCCCACATCCGGGGTTGCCCGGTGGTCTCCTACGGGTTCTCGGTGGGGCACCTTCGCGCCAACAACAGTGCCTTCGAGCGTTTCGGCCTGGCCGAGGTGGCGCGCTCCGAGCACGAGCTGGAGTCGGTCCTGCGCCATGTCACCCGCGAACGGCGCGCCCCCGCATCGACCTTCGCCTCACTTCCCTCGATTGCCTCCAAAACCCTTTCCGCGCGGCCGCGGGTCAGGCCCCAGGCGGTATGGCACCTGCGGATCAATCGGCTCGCGACCGCCGGGCTGATGTCCCTGATCGCGACCATCCTGGTGATCGCCGTCGCCGCCTCGGTCAACTGGGATACGCCCTACCGGGTGATCGCCAAGCCGATCGAGCGTCGCCTGCACATCGGCAAGCAGGCGACAATTTCCAAGCGGGCGCCGGCGGATCAGAGAGAAGACGAGCCGACCACTCGATGATCCGACCCCTCGCCGGGGCCGGTCTGGGGGCCGCCGCGGTCCTCCATGCCGGCCCGGCGCTGGCGCCCGTCCTGCCGGGGGTCGGTCCCGCCCTCGGCCTGCGTCACCGGCTCGACGGGGCAGCGGAGATCGCGCTCACCTTCGACGACGGGCCACACCCGCAGGGAACCGAGCGCACCCTGGAGGCGCTCCGGGCCGCCGGAGTGGCGGCGACCTTCTTCCTGGTCGGCGAGCAGGTGGAGCAGCACCGCGCGATCGCCGCGGAGATCGTCGCGGCCGGGCACGGGGTCGGCCTCCACTGCCACCGCCACCGCAACCTGCTGAGGCTCGGCCCGGGACAGATCCGCGCCGACCTGGAGCGCGCGCGGGCCTTGATCGAGGAGGCGACGGAGCGGCCGATCGCCCTGCACCGGCCGCCCTACGGCATCTACAGCGGCGCCGGGCTCGCCGTGGTCCGAAGTCGGGGATGGGAGCCCGTGCTGTGGTCGCGGTGGGGGCGCGACTGGGCCGGCGACGCCACCCCGGAGTCGATCGCCCGGCTCTGCACCCGCGGACCTGAGGGGCGGCGAGATCCTCCTGCTGCACGACGCCGATCACTACAGCGTCCCGGGCTCATGGAGGCGCACCGCGGAGGCGCTGCCGCCGATCATCGACGAGATCGCCCGCAGGGATCTGACGATCGTGCCGCTCGGTGGCGGCCGGCCTGACCGGATCGGGACTGTCGCTTTGGCGCTCTAGAAGTACTGCTGGGAAGCCACCGGCAGCCGCCCGATCTTGGGCGCGGGGATCGGTGCGTCGGCGAGCCTTCGCTCGCGCGGCGGCGCCACGGTCCACTTCTCACAACCCGCGAACGCCTCGTTGAGGCGGCGGGCAAGAACGCTGCGCGGCTGGTCCTGGTCGAAGATCCTCTTGGCCATGCGTCCGTCCTTCCGGGTCAGGTGAATGGCGGCAGCATGGCGCTCGTGTCAGACGTAACGCAAGTCACGCCCCCGAAAAAGAACCCCCAGCTTGCGGAAATGCGCTCTAGGCGATGAACCCGCGGATCGCATCAGCCAACCGCTGCGGCTGATCGAGCGCCACGAAGGTCTTCGAGCCTTCGATCTCCACCACCCGGGCGTCGGGCATCGCAGCGGCGGCCTCGCGAGCATCGGTGATCGGGAAGAAGCGATCCGCCGGTGCCCAGGCGAAGAGCGCTGGTCGCTCGAAGCCGGCCAGGCTCGCCGTCGCCCGGATCAGGTCCTGCTTGCGGGCCGCGGCCAAGGTGGCGGTCAGGTTGGCGCGAATCTCGCGATCCTCGATGGAGGGGCTCAGCCAGGACTCGACCAGCTCGTCGGGGATCGGATTCTGCGCAAGCCAGCCGTAAATCAACCGCCGCAGCGCTCTGATGCGGAGCGGCCCGACGAGGGCCCGCGTACCGCCTGGGATCCGGGCCATCGGCGGCATCAGGTTGAATGGGAAGGGCGGGAAATTGTCATCGATGTCGCAGTTGGTCAGGACCAGCCGCCCGACCGCGTCGGGCCGCCGCTCGACAAGCATTTGGGAGAGCGCGCCGCCGCTGTCATTGCCGATCACAGTCGGGGCACCAAGGCCGAGCGTCTCGATGAACTCCGCGATCAGAAGCGACAGGGCCGGGGGTGAGAGCTCCGCAGTCGGCGCGCATCGGCAGGGCGTGGGAGCCAATCGGCCAGTCGGGGACGATGCAGCGGTGGCGGTCGCTGAGCAGGTCTGCGACGCCGTGCCAGAGGCGGCCGTCGACCAGCAGCCCGTGGACGAAGAGGATCGGCTCGCCCTCCCCTGCCTCCTTGTAGCGCACAGTTCCCGCCGAGAGCTCCAGCTCGCGATGGGGGAGCGACGCGAAGCGCCCCGTCTGCCCGGATTGATTGGCTTCGGTGGCTGTGGTCATCTGGTTCCTCCTTGGGTGCGGGGCCAGAGCTTCGGCCTTTGACATACAAGCAGCAGGTATCTAACATACATACAGCATGAATGTCAAGGAGGAAGAGGGGCGACCCCCGGAGGGGGGTCGCAAGGCCGAGCAGTCGGAGGCGACCCGGGCGGCGCTGGTCGCATCCGCTCGACGGCTGTTTGGAGGGCGGGGCTACGCCGCGGTGGGCACCGAAGAGGTTGTGCGGGCCGCCGGCGTCACTCGTGGCGCCCTCTACCACCACTTCGGGGGCAAGAGCGACCTGCTCGAGGCCGTCTATCGCCAGGTCGAAGAGGAGATCACCGCTCGGATAGCGGAGGAGGCGCTCGGCTCGGGCGCTTCCGGCCCGCTGGAGTCGATGAAGGCTGGGATCGCGATGTTCATCGACGCCTGCGCGGAGCCCGAGGTGCAGCGGATCGTCCTGCTCGACGCCCCCGCCGTGCTCGGCTGGGACCGCTGGCGTGAGATCGCCGCCTCCTACGGGCTGGGGTTGATCGAGGCTAGCCTCGAGGCGGCGATCGATGCCGGCGAGATCTCCCCGCAGCCGGTGACCCCGCTCGCCCACGTGCTGATCGGTGCGCTCGACGAGGCAGCGATGCTCGTCGCGCGCACGGAGGACGCCGGGGTGCGCGGGGATGTGACCGCGGTCCTCGAACGGCTCCTTGAGAGCCTCAGGACCCCAGCGCCGTAAGCCCGCCCAGCGCCCGCCGGGGGACGGGGCCCGTCCGCCGCACCGGCGCGCCGGAAGCCTCGGCCTCGGCGCCGACCGGCGCCGTCAGCTCGGCGCAGACGGCCTCGACCACCGCGGGGTCGAACTGGCCGCCGGCACAGAAGCGCAGCTCCTCGATCGCCTCGGCGGCGCTGTGCGCCTCCGAGTAGGGGCGCTCGGTGGTGATCGCGTAGAAGGCGTCGCAGGCGAAGACGATCCGGGAGGCGAGGGGGATCTCGTCGCCAGCCAGCTCGTCGGGGTAGCCGGTGCCGTCGAAGCGCTCGTGGCTGGAGCGGACGATCGGGGCCACCGGGGCCAGCGAGGGCGCCGCGGCGATGATCCGCTCCCCGAAGATCGTGTGGCGCTCGATGAAGCGGCGCTCCTCGGTGTCCAGCGGCCCGGGCTTGCGGAGGATCGCGTCGGGGATCGCCATCTTGCCGATGTCGTGCAGCTGGGCAGCCCGGTGCAGCAGCGTCAGCTCACTGGCCTCGAAGCCGAGCCGCTGCCCGATCTTGATCGCCAACCCGGCGACGCTGTGGCCGTGGCGCCCGAGCTCGGGCTGGCGCTCCTCGAGCGCCTGCAGCAGGGCCTCCTCGACCTGGCTCCCGGCCGAGATCCGGCCGGAGTCCTTGCGCTCGTACATTCGCACGTCGGCCGTCTGCAGCGCAGCCGTCGGGTGGGCTGCCTCCTCGGGGATCAGGACGCGGCCCCATGAGCTGGTCACCTGAAAGCCGCTGCCGTCCTCCCGCAGCGCCTCCTCGGCGGCGGCGACCGCGGCGGCGAAGCGCTCGGGCTCACAGGGCAGCAGGACGCAGAACTCGTCCCCGCCGATCCGGTAGGCGGAGCCGTAGGGGCTGACCGCATCCCCGAGCGCCCGGCCTAGGCGGCTCAGCAGGGCGTCACCGGCCGGGTGCCCGAAGGTGTCGTTGTAGAGCTTGAAGCCGTCGAGGTCGAAGAGCAGCAGCGCGACCGGCTCGTCCGAGGTGGCCGAACGGCACTCGCGGGCCAGGTCCGTCTGCATGCGGCTGCGGCTGCCGAGCGTCGTCAGAGGGTCCGTCTGGGCCCGCTCGAGCAGGTTCTGGTTCTGGCGCACGCTGGCGGCGAGCCGGGCGAGGATTGCGATCACAGTGGCCGCTCCGAGCAATACTGAGAGCCCGCTGGCGGGGGAGAGGTAGTGCATGACCAGCAGGCCGACGAAGATCGCGCCGAAGATCACCGGGACCATCAGCTCCCGCCAGCCGTCGAGCCCGACGAAGGAGCGGGAGGGCCGCACCTCCGACTGCCAGGCGGCGACCCCGAGAGCCGAGGCCGAGAGCAGGTAGACGGGCTCGGTCCAATCGCCGGACGCGGCGCTGAGGCTTGCCGACTCGAAGCTGAAGCCGATGTCGGCGATCGCGGTCGCCGCCAAACCGAACAGCAGCATCGTCCAGGTCCTCCCGGGCCGCCAGCCGGTGAGCGCGATCACGCCGACCACCGCGCTGAGCAGGACGATGTCGAGGAGCGGGTAGGTGAGGTTGACGATCACCTCGGCCTGGGTCCCGCTGGTGCGGTCAGCGACGAAGTCGAAGATGAAGGTCGTCCCCAGCGCGGCGGTCCCCAGGGCGGCGACCAGCGCGTCCATCCAGAGGCGCGGGTCGATCTCCCTGATCCTGGCTCGCACCAGCAGCCAGAGGCCGGCTAGGAGCAGCGGGTAGAGCGCCAGGTAGCCGACGTCCGACGGCGAGGGGGTGGGCGGCGAGGGATCGTGGAAGTAAAACCAGGTCCAGTAGCTCTCGCCGGCCGCCCAGGCGAGGATGCCCGCGCCGATCAGCACCCAGGCCGAACGCTCCCTCGGCGTGTATGCGGCCCGCGCCAGGCAGGCGACGCCGGCGGTGATCACGACGATGTCGTAGATCGGCCCACCCACCGCGAAGGCGAGATCCTCGCCGCCGATCCCGGCAATGTCGAAGACCGCGATCAGGCAGGTGGACCCGAACAGCCCCAGGCCGAGCCGGCGGCGGATCTTGGCCGCATGGCGCTCGTAGCGCTCGCTGCTCTCGGATGCGCTCGGCACCCTCTCGATATCGGCAGGACCCCCGCTAGACTTCACCGCCCAATGAAGACCGAAATCCACCCCGAGTACACGCTCTCCAACGTCCACTGCTCCTGCGGGAACCAGTTCTACACCCGCTCGACCTCGCCCGACCTGCACGTCGAGCTCTGCTCCGCTTGCCACCCCTTCTACACCGGCAAGCAGAAGCTGGTCGACACCGGTGGGCGGGTCGAGCGCTTTCAGAGGCGCGCCGCGAAACGCGCCAAGGCTAGGACCTAGCCCCCGGTGGACGGGGGAGGCAGCGACCCCGCCGGCACCCTGGGCGCGACGAGGGGGGAGGCGCGCAACGGCGCCGACCCGATGCGGATGCCCGACGGCGCCCTGGTCGCCAAGCGAGACGCGCCGGTCGGCGGGCAGGCGGTGCTCGAGGGGGTGATGATGCGCGGGATCTCCGTCTGGGCGGTGGCGGTTCGCACCCCGGAGGAGGAGATCGACGTCACCTCCGAGCCGCTGGTCTCCTGGGCGAAGCGCCATCGATTGCTGCGGCTGCCCATCGTCCGCGGGGTGGTCGCGCTTGCCGAGTCGATGAAGATCGGCTTTCGCGCCCTGGCGATCTCGGCAAACGCGCAACTCGACCCCGAGGAGCAGGAGGAGATCGGCGGCTTCACCTGGGGAGTGACGATCGTCTTCTCCCTGCTGCTCGCGGTCGGCCTTTTCTTCCTGATCCCGGTCGGGGCCACCAGTCTGATCAAGGACCAGCTCGGCTCGCCATTCCTCTTCTGGCTGGTCGAGGGCGTCCTGCGGACGGCGATCTTCATCGGCTATATCGTCCTGATCAGCCGCCTTTCCGACCTACGCCGGGTGTTCGAGTACCACGGCGCCGAGCACAAGACGATCTCCTGCTATGAGGCCGAGGACGAGCTGGTCCCGGCCCGCGCCAAGCTGTACTCCCGCCTCCACCCTCGTTGCGGTACCAGCTTCCTGCTGATCGTCATGGTGCTGGCGATCTTCGTCTTCGCCCCGATCGGCCTCCCGGCCTGGTACTGGCTGCTGCTCTCCCGTCTGCTCGGCATCCCGCTGATCGCAGGCCTCTCCTACGAGGTGATCAAGTGGGCCGGCAAGCACCGACGCAAGGGCTGGGTTCGGGTCCTGATGTGGCCCGGGCTGATGCTGCAGAACCTGACCACCCGCGAGCCGGACGAGAGCCAGCTCGCGGTCGCGATCGCGGCGCTCGAGGCGGTGCTGGCGGTCGAGAGCCCGCTCGAGGAAGAGGCCTCCCCGATAGAGATCGTCGCCTGAGCGCCGGCCGCCGCCGGCTCTCTCCTCCCCGACCTCCGACGACGGTCCCACCTGCGGTGGGGAGTGACGGGAGGGCCGCAAACGTCACAATCCCTGCCGATGATCGAGTCGCTCGTGCAACAGATCCAGGACCGGTTTTCCGACCTCGAGGCGCAGATGTCGGACCCCGAGGTGATCGCCGACCGGGAGCGCTACGCGCAGGTCGGGCGCGACTACCGAGAGCTGGCGCCGGCGCAGGCCCTGGCGCAGGAGTACCTGCGGCTCCGCGACGACCTCGAGGGAGCGCGGGAGATGCTCGCCGAGGACGGCGAGGACCCCGAGCTGAAGGCGGTGGTCGCCGAGGCCCCGGCGCGGCTCGCGCAATTGGAGGAGGAGATCCGGATGGCGATGGTCGAGCGCGATCCCAACGACTCCAAGAACGTCCTGGTCGAAATCAGGGCCGGGACCGGCGGCGACGAGGCGGCGCTGTTTGCGGCGGATCTGTTCAAGATGCTCACCCGTTACGCCGAGGAGCTGGGCTTCGCGACAGAGGTGATCTCGCAGTCCCCGGCCGAGGTCGGGGGGTTCAAAGAGGTCACCTTCGGGATCAAGGGCGACGCCGCCTACTCGGTGTTCAAGTACGAGGGCGGCACCCACCGCGTACAGCGCGTCCCCGCAACCGAGTCGCAGGGGCGGATCCACACCTCGACCGCGACCGTCGCGGTATTGCCCGAGGCCGAAGAGGTGGAGATCGAGATCGACCCGAACGAGCTCCAGATCGACGTCTACCGCTCCTCCGGCCCCGGCGGCCAATCGGTCAACACCACCGACTCGGCGGTGCGGATCACCCACCAGCCGACCGGGATCGTGGTCTCGATGCAGGACGAGAAATCCCAGCTCCAGAACAAGGAGCGGGCGATGCGGGTGCTGCGGGCGCGGCTCTATGAGCAGAAGCTGGCCGAGCAGCAGGCGGAGATCGCCTCCGAGCGTCGCGCCCAGGTGGGCAGCGGCGAGCGCTCGGAGAAGATCCGCACCTACAACTTCCCCCAGGGCCGGGTCACCGATCACCGGATCAAGCACACCTCCCACGACCTCGACGGGGTGCTGGGCGGGAACCTGGGCGGGTTCACCGACGCGCTCGCCGCCGAGGAGAAGCGCCGGCGGCTGGAGGCGCAGGCCGCCGATGCCCGCTGAGCCCGCCGAGCCGAACCTTCGGTCCGGAGGGACGGCCATCGCCGAGGCGCTTCAGGCGGCTACCGAGGCGCTGGCGGCGGCCGGGGTCGAGACGCCCGGCCTCGATGCGTCGGTGCTGCTCGGCGCGGCCACCGGCTTGGAGCGTGCCCGCATCGTCGGCCGCGCCTGAGCGGGAGCTGTCTGCGCCCGCGGCGCGCGGCAGTTCGCGGCGATGGTGCGGCGGCGGCTGCGGCGCGAGCCGGTCGCCTACATCCTCGGTGCCAAGGGCTTCCGGCGGATCGAGGTCGCGGTCGACCGGCGGGTGCTGATCCCGCGCCCGGAGAGCGAGCTGCTGGTCGAGGTCGCGCTCGAGCTCGGACCCGCCACGGTGCTCGACGTCGGCACCGGCTCGGGCGCCGTGGCGCTGGCGATCGCGGACGAGCTGCCCGGCTGCGAGGTGACCGCAACCGACACCTCGGCCGCGGCGCTGGAGGTGGCGCGCGCCAACGCCCGCCGCCTCGGGCTCGACGGCGCGGTGAGGTTCGTGGAGGGCTCCGTGCCCGGAGGGCGAGACGTTCGACCTCGCCGTCGCCAACCTCCCCTACGTCGCCGACGACCGAGCGCGCCTCGCTCCCGCCCGAGATCTCATCCTGGGAGCCGGCCGAGGCCCTGTTCGCCGGCGACGACGGCCTCGATGCGCTCCGCGAGGTCCTGCCCCGCCTCGAGGGCGTGGCGGCGACGATCGCGCTCGAGGTCGGCGCCGGCCAGGCGGAGGCGGTCGCCGCGCTCGCGGCGATAGCGGCTTCGGCTCGCCCGAGACCCGCAGGGACCTCTCCGGGATCGAGCGAGTGGTGGTGGCGAGGCGATGAGCGAGACGGTCTCGGTCGAGCGCGACGGGGCCGGCGAGGCGCGCGCCGCGCTCGAGCGCTGCATCGCATCGGGCGGGGTGGCGGTGTTCCCTGCCGACGGCCTCTACGGGCTCGCCTGCGACCCGCTCGACGCCGCGGCGATCGAGCGGATCCACCGGATCAAGGGCCGCGACGACGGCAAGCCCTCGGCGGTCATGTACTTCTCGCCGCTCGCGATGCGCGAGGTGCGTCGAGAGACTCGGCCCGCGCACCCGCGGGGCGGTGGCGGCGCTGATGCCCGGCCCGGTGACCCTGGTGGTCGCCAATCCGGAGCGCCGCTACCCGCTCGCCTGCCGGGAGGACGCCGAGCGGCTCGGGCTGCGGTTGATCGGTGGGCCGCTCGCGGGCGCGCCTGTGCCCGTCTTCCAGACCAGCGCCAACCGCAGCGGTGAGCCGGCGCCTTGCGCGCTTCGCGCGAGATCGATCCCGGTGCTTCGGGCCGCCGCCGACCTGGCGATCGACGGTGGTGAGTTGGCAGGGACGCCCTCGACCGTGGTCGATCTGTCGCGGCTCGATCAGCGAGGGGGAGTGGACGCGTGCTGCGCGAGGGGGGATGCCCGAGGCGGAGCTTCGCGGAGGTTCTGGCCAGGCCCGGTTAGCGAGCGGACCTGAAGGCCGCCCGGGCCTCCTCGACAGAGGTGAAGATGTTGACCCGGTAGGCCATCTGCGTCGCGCACCTCCCAGACGAGGACCACCTCCTGGGAGACCTCGATCCCGGTGCTCCGCCCCCTGCCCCGCAGGACCGACGGTGTTGAGCACACTGCCCGTCGCCGAGGTCCTCGAACTCGCGGCCGACGAACTCGACTTCCTCCATGCCGTCGCCGAAGGAGTCCCAGTAGCGGCGCATCCCCTCTCGCCCGCGGTAGGTGTCGGGCTCGGCGGCCAGCCCCGGCGGGCGTGGTCATCTCGAACTCCGGGTGGATCAGCGCCAGCAGGCCCTCGACGCCCTCGCGGGCCAGCGTCTCGAACCCGGATCGGACCATCTCGACGTCGGCCGCCGACATGGCCGGAAGGGTAGCCCGGAGGGCTCGGGTCCCATTGCTATGGTCGGGCGCGATGAGCCAGGAGCTGCCCGAGGATTTCCACAACGCGCCGCTGGCCGAGGTCGACCCCGAGATCGCCGCCGTCCTCGAGGGCGAGCTGCGCCGCCAGCAGGGGACGCTGGAGATGATCGCCTCGGAGAACTTCGTCCCCGCGCGCCGTGCTCGAGGCCGACCGGCTCGGTGCTCACCAACAAGTACGCGGAGGGCTATCCCGGCCGTCGCTACTACGGCGGCTGCGAGGAGGTCGACGTCGCCGAGCAGCTGGCGATCGACCGGGCACAGGGAGCTGTTCGGCGCCGAGCACGTCAACGTCCAGCCCCACGCGGGCGCCCAGGCGAACAACGCCGCCTACATGGCGCTGATCGAGCCCGGCGACACGATCATGGGCCTGGCGCTCGACCACGGGGGGCACCTCACCCACGGGATGAAGCTGAACGTCTCGGGCAAGCTCTATGAGGTCGTCGCCTACCACGTCGGCCGCGAGGACCTGCTGGTCGACATGGAGGAGGTCGAGCGGCTCGCCAACGAGCACCGCCCGAAGCTGATCGTCGCCGGATGGTCGGCCTATCCGCGCCAGCTCGACTTCGCCGCCTTCCGAGAGATCGCCGACTCGGTCGGCGCCCGGCTGATGGTCGACATGGCGCACTTCGCCGGCCTGGTCGCGGCCGGCGAGCACCCCAACCCGGTCGATCACGCGGACGTCGTCACCACGACCATCCACAAGACGCTCTGCGGACCGCGCAGCGGGATGATCCTCTGCCGCGAGGAGTACGCGAAGGACATCGACCGCTCGGTCTTCCCGGGGCAGCAGGGCGGGCCGCTGATGCACGTGATCGCCGCCAAGGCGGTGGCCCTGGGGATCGCCTCGAGCGAGCCGTTCCGCGCCCGCCAGCGGCAGACGATCGCCAACGCCCGCGCCCTGGCCGAGGGCCTCCAGGCCGGCGGGGTCGAGGTGCTCACCGGCGGCACCGACGTCCATCTCGTGCTCGTCGACCTGACCCCGACCGGGCTCGACGGAAAGACCGCCGAGTCGCGCCTCGAGGAGGTCGGGATCACCGTCAACCGCAACGCGATCCCGTTCGACGAGCGGCCGCCGATGAACCCCTCGGGGCTGCGAATCGGGACACCGGCGCTGACCACCCGCGGCCTGCTCGAGGACGACCTGCGCGAGGTCGCGGCGGTGATCGCCGCCGCGCTCGGCGACGATTTCGAGGCGCAGCGGGCGTCGCTGTCGGAGCGAACCCGCGCCCTGATGGACCGATACCCGCTCTACCCCCAGCTGTCGCCTGCCTCCGTCTGAGCTTCGGGGGGTGAGCAGGGTGGGCATCACCGCCGCACGCCCGGACGCGAAGCGGAGGCGGATTTGGTGATCGGGAGCAGGGTGGGCATCACCGCCGCACGCCCGGACGCGAAGCGGAGGACGTGCGGCTGATGCTTGTCTGGGTCGATTGCACAGCCGCGGCGCACCCGCTGGTCCTCCGTCCGATCATCGAGCGGCTCGATGCTCGCGGTGACGAGGTCTTCGTCACCACCCGCACATACGGGCAGACGCTCGGCGTCCTCGATCGCCTTGGGATTCCCTATGAGGCGGTCGGGAGTCACGGGGGCGCCTCCCGAGCCGGCAAGGCTTGGGCGCTGGCCTCGCGCTCGCGGCGCCTTGCCCCGATCGCCTGGAAGCGGCGCCCGGACCTGGCGCTCGCCCACGGCTCGGTCGATCTGGCGATGGTCTCCGCCGGTTTCCGCATTCCCTCCGTGCAGATGCAGGACTACGAGTTCGCAGGCCTGCAGCGGCAGGCGGCCTTCCGGGCGGCGCGGCGGGTGATCGTCCCCGACTCGATCCCGGTCGAGAGGCTGAAGCGGGTTGGGGCGCCCGAGCGGAAGCTGTTCCGCTACCCCGGGCTGAAGGAGGAGTACTACCTCTCCGACCTCGATCCCGACCCCGGGGTCCTTGGGGCGCTGGGGATCGACCCTGACGACGTGCTCGTCGTCGTCCGCCCCCCGCCGGAGACCTCGGAGTACCACGCTCCGAGTGATCTCAACCGGCGCCTGCTCGAGCGGCTCGCGGGGGCGGAGGGCACCGTCTCGGTGGTGATCCCCCGGACCGGCGCCCAGGCGGAGGCGGCGCGCGCGACCGGATCGGCGCGGCTGATCGTCCCCGGAGGGGCGATCGACGCTCAAAGCCTGATCGCCCTGGCCGACCTGGTGGTCAGCGCCGGGGGCACCATGAACCGCGAGGCCGTCGCCCTCGGGACCCCTGCGTACACCACCTTCGCCGGGCGCATGGGAGGAGTGGACGAGAAGCTGATCGCCGAGGGAAGGCTCGTCGTTCTCAGCGATCCCGGGGAGCTGGCGCTGGAGAAGCGACCGGCGCCGCCCGCCGAGCGGGTCCGGCGCGACCCAGATCTGCTGGTCGAAGGTGTCCTCGGGGCCGTCGGGTAGCCTCACCCTCCGCCCCTCCGCTTCGGGAACTCACCGGGGCCTGACGAAATGGCATCGACAACCGACGCCGTCCTCGCCTTCATTGTCGCCGCCGCGATCGCCTGGGTGCTTGTCCCCCCGGCCGAGAGGCTGGCGCGGAGGATCGGGGCGATCGACTATCCCCGCGACCGCGGCTTGCACGACGTGCCGACCCCGAAGCTCTCGGGGCTGGCGATCCTCGCCGCAGTCGAGGTCGCCGGCTGGATCTGGCTGCCTGGCGACGGCGAGACGCGCTCGATTCTGCTCGGCGCAGCGGCAATCGCCCTGGTGGGCGCGCTCGACGACGTCTACGACCTGCCGGCCTTCCCGAAGCTCCTCGGCCAGACGCTGGCTGCGCTGATCCCCGTCCTCGGTGGCGTCCGGGTGGACGCGTTGACGTTGCCGTTCATCGGCGGGTTCGAGCTGGGCTGGGTCGCCTATCCGGGGACGGTGCTGGCAATCGTCGCGATCGTCAACGTCACCAACTTCATCGACGGCGTCGACGGCCTCGCCGCCGGGGTCTGCGCGATCGCCGCTCTGGCGCTGGCGGCCATCGCCCTCTCCCTCGATCGCAACTCCGCCGGGGTCCTTGCAGCCCTGACCGCCGGGTCGGCGCTGGGCTTCCTCCGGCACGGCTTTCCCCCGGCCTCGAGCTTCATGGGTGACACCGGCTCGAACCTGCTCGGATACCTGCTGGCGGCCGCCGCGATCCAGGGTGCCCTGAAGACCAACGCGGTGGTCGCTTTCGCCTTCCCGCTGGTGGTCCTCGCCGTGCCGATCCTCGACAGCGGCTTCGTCGTCGCCAAGCGCCTCAAGTACCGCCAGCCGATCTACCAGGCGGACCGCTCCCATTTCCATCACCGGATGGCCAACATCGGCTTCTCGCAGCGGCGCACCCTCGCCTACCTATACGGCTGGACCCTGATCCTCGCGGCCCTGGCGCTCGCTCTGCGGTTCGTCCCCTACAGCGACAACCACGGGCATTTCAACGCCGGCTGGACGGCGGTGATGATCGTCTGCGGGCTCGCCGCGCTGGCGGCCAGCATCTACCTGGTCTACGTGCTCGAGATCCTCAAGCTGCGGAGGGTCAGGGGGCGCCAGCTGCGCGGCCTCCGCCGCGAGGCCGGGCGTCCCGAGCCCGATGCCGAAACGATCAACCGGGGCGTCGCGGAAGAGCTCGAAACCGGCAGCTTTCCCGCCGTGGACCCCGAAACCGGCGAGTTCGAGGCGCTGGGTCCCTAGCGGTCGGGCCACCGCCTGACGGTGCCGCTGAGAGGGCGGCCGAGAGCCCCGTTCGGCTATAGTCGCCCGGCCGCCAGCGCCGGGGAGTCGCTCCCGAGCTGAGCGGCTCTGTCTCTTCCAGTGCCACCCGCGACCGCAATTGCCAGGCCGTCAGAACACAGGCTCCGATGAACGACGAGCGCTCCCCGAGGGCGGAGGCCTCGACGGCCGGATTACAGCTGATCGTCGCGATGTTGATCGGCGGGGCGTTGGGGTGGGGTGTGGGAGCGCTGTTCGATCTCGCCGTCCCGCTCGGCCTCGCCGGCCTCTTCGCGGGGCTGTTCGCCGGACTCGGCCTTGTCTACGCTCGCTTTAGAAGGGTCTGAGCGGGTCGGGGGCGCCAGCCGCACGCTGCGGGCGCTCCGCTATTCGGATCTGGTGGTCCTGGGGCTTGCCCTGCCCGCCTTCCTGATCGCCGGCTGGCCGCTCCTCGGATACGCCGTGATCGCGATCGTCTGGCTCCTGCAGCGGACGGTCCAGGTGGCGGCCGAGCGCCGCACGACGCGAGCCCTGGCGGAAGGCGACCGCCGCTCGGCGATGGGCGTGCTCGCCGGCTCGATCCTCGGTCGTCTCTGGCTGGTGACCCTGTCGATCCTCCTGGTCGGTGGCCTCGCCGAGCGCCAGGACGGGCTCGCCGCAGCGATCCTCAGCGCCGTCCTCGTAACCGTCTCGCTCGCCTCCCAGGCCCTGGCCAGGCTGTTCGAGCCCGAGCAGGGCACGGCATGAAGACCCGCAGCAAGGTCCTGCTCGGCGCCGGGCTCTACCTGGCTTTGACGATCGCCCTCGGGCTGCTGTTCGGCAGCGCCGGCAAGAACGACGCCTTCAAGCCCCAGGACGAGTTCAAGGTCGAGCCCTGGATCAACATCAAGCTTGGCGGGGTCGACCTCAGTGTCAACAAGGTAGTCCTCTACCTGTTCCTGGCCAGCGCCCTGACGATCGCGACCATGGTCTGGATCTCCCGCCGCATGCAGCAGAAGCCGAACAAGGTGCAGATGATCGTCGAGCTCGCCTATGACCTGACCCGAAACAACATCACCGGGGGGAACATCGACGAAGCGCGCCTGGCGCGGCGCTGGTTCCCGTTCCTGGCGGCGCTCTTCTTCTTCATCTGGTTCTCGAACATGATCGGCTACATCCCCCTGCCGATAAACACCGAGCACACGGTCGACATCTTCGGCCTGCAGATCCCTGCCTTCGCGCTCTACGCCGCCACCGCGAACATCTCGATCCCGCTTGCCCTGACCCTGGTCGTCTGGGGCTCCTACCACGTCGAAGGGGTGCGGGCAAAGGGCCTGATCCCCTACCTGAAGAGCTGGCTGCCCTCCGGCCTCGAGGACATGAACCCGTTCGGCAAGGCGGCGATCTTCGCGATCGAGGTGGTCTCCCATTTCGTTCGGCTGATCTCGCTCTCCGTGCGACTTTTCGCCAACATCCTCGCCGGCCACCTGCTGCTGCTGTTCATGGGCGGCGGCCTCGCGGTGCTGCTCGGCCTGGCGGCCCTCGGAGCGCTGACTGCCCCGATGGCCTTCGCCTTCTACATCTTCGAGGTGGGACTTGTCGCCACCCTGCAGGCCTTTATCTTCTCGACCCTGACAGCGATCTACATTGGCGGCGCGACCGCCGAAAGTCACTAGAAAAGGAGCGGTTTCGATGGATCTTTCGCCAATTGCCGCGATCTCGGATACCGGCATCACCGATGCCGGCAAGGCGATCGCACTCGGTGTGGGGGCCGGGCTCGGCTCGATCGGGGCCGGGATCGGCATCGGCTTCATCTTCGGCAAGGAGATCGAGTCGGTCGCCCGCCAGCCCGAGATGAAGGACGAGCTACAGAGCATCCGCTGGCTCGGCTTCGCTCTGACCGAGGCGGTCGCCTTCTACACCTTCATCTTCGGTCTGATCGCCTTCTTCCTCTAGGCCGGTGGCCCATCTCGCCGACATAGCCGCCAACCTGGTCGTCCTGGCCGCTGGCAGCGGCAAGGACGAGGGGGGGAGCTTCCTCGTATCGCCCGGCCTCGGGCTGATGATCTGGACCCTGGCGCTGTTCGGCGTGACCATGTTCGTGCTCGCCAAGTTCGCCTTCCCGCGGATCAGCGAGGCGCTGGAGAAGCGCGCCAACGCGATCGCCGAGAACATCGAGGACTCCGAGCGCCAGCGCGAGGAGGCCGACAAGCTGCTCGACGAGTACCGTGAGCGGCTGAAGGAGGCGCGCGAGCAGGCCGACGACATCACCGCCCGGGCGCGGAAGGCATCGGAGACGGCGATCGCCGAGGCGACCGCCGACGGCAGGGCCAAACGCGAGGAGCTGGTCGGCGCCGCCCGCCGCGACATCGAGGCGGAGACGCGCCGCTCGCTGGAACAGATCCGCCAGGAGGTCGCCGAGCTGACCGTGATCGCGACCGAAAAGGTGACCCGCAAGTCGCTGACGCCAGAGGACCAGAAGCGCCTGGTCGACGACGCCCTGGACGAAGTCGATTTCACCGCCCTCTCGGGCAACGGAGACGCGGAGAAGCAGTGACCCCGACCCATCCCCAGCCAAGCCGCCCCCGGACGCGAATGAGTGTCGCGAGATGCTCATCCTGCCCGAAGCCCGGCCGCGGGGGACGCGGGAGCGAGCGCGCAAGCGTCTGTGTGTTTGGTGCGCGCTCGTGGAAGCAGAGCACGCGGCCGGTGGTGTTCTGATGGAGGAAATCGCCCGCGTGTACGCCGAAGCGCTGTTCGATGTCGCCGAGCAGAAGGGCAAGGTCGATCAGATCCGTGAGGAGCTTGGACAGTTCGCCGACGCGCTCAAGGGCGACCGCGAGCTCCAGGTGTTCTTCTTCAGCCCCTACTTCTCCTCGGTCGAGAAGCGCCAAGGGATCGAGAAGGCGGTGCTCGGCGCCGATCGCGAGTTCGTCAACTTCCTCGAGCTGCTGGTGGAGAAGCACCGGATGCCGGCGATCTTCCGGATCCGGCACCGGTTCGACGACCTCTGGAAGACGGCGAACCGAAAGCTCGACGTGACCGTGACCAGCGCTATCGAGCTCGATTCCGATGTGGTCGGCCGGATCGGCTCCGAGATCGAGGGGCAGACGGGGCAGTCGGTCGAGCTGTCCAGCCGTGTGGATGAGGCAATCCTCGGCGGGATCGTGCTCCAGGTCGGCAACATGGTCCTCGACGCAAGCATCCGAAATCGCTTGGAGAAACTTCGAAAGAACGTCGCCGAGGCGGCTTAAGGAGGCACCGGAGGAAGATGGAAATCAAGCCAGACGAGATCGCCAGCATCCTCCGGGAGCGGATCGAGGGGATGGAGGCGGGCAGCGTCGACCTCTCCGAGGTCGGGACAGTGCTCTCGGTCGCCGACGGCATCGCCCGGATCCACGGTCTCGACAACTGCATGGCGCTGGAGATGCTCGACCTTCCGCACGACGTCACCGGCCTCGCCCTCAACCTCGAGGAGGACAACGTAGGCGCGGTGTTGTTCGGCGAGTGGGACAAGATCGTCGAGGGCGACACGGTGAAGCGCACCGGGCACCTGCTGCGGATCCCGGTGGGGGAGGAGCTGCTGGGGCGGCTGGTCGACCCGCTGGGCCGACCCCTCGACGACAAGGGCGACATCCACACCTCCGAGACCAGGCCGGCCGAGTTCAAGGCCCCGGGCGTGGTGCAGCGCCAGCCGGTGAAGGAGCCGGTTCAGACCGGCCTGATGGCGATCGACGGGATGATCCCGATCGGGCGCGGGCAGCGCGAGCTGATCATCGGCGACCGCCAAACCGGTAAGACGGCGATCGCGATCGACACGATCATCAACAACAAGGACAAGGACCTGGTCTGCATCTACGTCGCGATCGGCCAGCGGATGTCGACCGTGGTCCAGCTGATGGAGGTGCTCGACGAGAATGGCGCGATGGAGAACACGATCATCGTCGCCGCGCCGGCCGACGAGGCGGCACCGATCAAGTTCATCGCCCCGTACGCCGGCTGTGCGATGGGCGAGCACTTCCTCTATGACGGCAAGGCTGCGCTGACGGTCTATGACGACCTCACAAAGCACGCGTTCGCCTACCGCCAGATGTCTTTGCTGCTGCGGCGCCCGCCGGGACGCGAGGCCTATCCGGGCGATGTCTTCTACCTGCACTCGCGGCTCCTGGAGCGTGCGGTGAAGCTCAACGACGACCTCGGCGGGGGCTCGCTGACCTCGCTGCCGATCATCGAGACGCAGGCGAACGACGTCTCGGCCTACATCCCGACCAACGTGATCTCGATCACCGACGGCCAGATCTTCCTCGAGTCGGACCTCTTCTACTCGGGTGTGCGGCCGGCGATCAACGTCGGCATCTCGGTCTCGCGGGTAGGGGGCAACGCCCAGACCAAGGCGATGAAGAAGGTGGCCGGAAAGCTGCGCCTCGACCTCTCGCAGTACCGGGATCTGGAGGCCTTCGCCCAGTTCGGGTCGGAGCTAGACCCCGAGACCCAGAAGGCGCTGGCCCGCGGCGAGCGGCTGGTCGAGCTGCTCAAGCAGAAGGAGCGCGACCCGCTCGAGGTCGCTGACCAGGTCGCCTCGATCTACTCCGGCACCGGCGGCTACCTGGACCGGATCAAGACCGAGCGGATCGGCGAGTTCCTGGTCGGCCTGCGATCGCGGCTGCGCTCCGAGAAGGCGGAACTGTTGCGGCGGATCAACGAGACCGGCGAGCTCTCCGACGAGGACGAGGCAGAGCTCGGCAAGGGGATCGAGGTGTTCGTCGACGATTTCGGCCCGGACTTCGATGCCGACGGCGAGCCGCTGGAGGAAGGCGAGTCGGATCGCATCCTCGACGAGGAGGAGCGCGCCGTTCCGGCCCCGGCCCACAGCGCCGCCGAGCCGGAGGAAGAGGAGGAAGAGGAAGAGGAGAAGGAGGCGGCTCCCGCCTAGGGAGCGCCCGAATCGGCGATGGCCACCCAGAAGGAAGTCAGGAACCGGATCGCCTCGGTGAAGAACATCCACAAGATAACCCGTGCGATGGAGATGGTCGCCGCGGCGCGGCTGCGCCGGGCAGAGCAGCGAATCGACGATCTGCGGCCCTACGCCCAGGCGATGCGCAAGCTGACCAAGCTCGCCGCCGAGCACGCCGGGGAGATCCCCCGGGTGCCGGTGCTGATCGAGCGCCCGGAGGTGCACCGGGCGGGGATTCTCCTGGTCACCGGGGACCGCGGCCTCGCCGGCGCCTTCAACACCAACATCATCCGCGAGGGCCTGCGGCTGGGGCGTGAGCTCGCATCGGACGGGGCGGAGATCACCTACTCGGTGGTCGGGCGTCGCGGCGAGTCGGCGCTCACCTTCCGCAAGCAGCCGCTGGCCGAGTCCTACACGGGCTTCACCGATCGCCCCGCCTTCGCCAACGCCCGCGAGATCGGCGAAAAGCTCACCTCCCATTACATCGACGAGGACTTCGACCGGGTCGAGCTGATCTACAACCGCTACGTCTCACCGCTAACCCAGTACGTCCGCCGCCAGACGCTGCTGCCCCTGCAGCAGGCCGAGGTGTTCGGCGAGGGCATCGAGGAGGAGGCCGAAGTCGAGGAGACCGAGATAGAGAAGGCTCACAGCCGGTCGCTGTGGATCTACGAGCCAGAACCCGAGGAGCTACTTGGCCAGCTGATCCCCGAGTACGTCAACATCTCGGTCTACAGGGCATTGCTCGAATCGGCTGCCTCGGAGCTCGGCGCCCGGATGACCGCGATGCGGAGTGCCTCGGAGAACGCGGAGACGATGATCGGCGATCTGACCCTGGAGATGAACCGGGTCAGGCAGGCCGAGATCACCCAGGAGATCTTGGAAGTGGTTGCCGGCGCCGAGGCGCTCGGATAAAGAGCACTATCGACTATCGACTAGGACGAGATAATTGGCTGAGACAAACGGAAACGCACCGAACATCGGCAGGGTTAAGGAAGTAACCGGCGTCGTCGTCGACGCCGTCTTCCCCGACCATCTGCCCGGGATCTACTCGGCGGTGACGATCGAGATGCCGGCAGACGACGAGAAGGACGCCGCCGACCTGGTCTGCGAGGTCCAGCAGCACCTCGGCGACGACCGCGTCCGCACCGTCGCGATGGACGCCACCGACGGTCTAAAGCGCGGCGCCAAGGTGGTCGACACCGGCGGTCCGATCACCGTCCCGGTCGGCGACGAGACGCTGGGCCGGATCTTCAACCTGCTCGGCGACCCGATTGACAACGGCCCGGCGGTGGAGGGGACGGAACGCTGGCCGATCCATCGTCCTGCTCCGGCGGTTGAGGACCTGACTCCCACCCAGGAGATCCTCGAGACCGGGATCAAGGTGATCGACCTGCTGGCGCCGTACGCGAAGGGGGGCAAGGTCGGCCTGTTCGGGGGCGCCGGCGTCGGTAAGACCGTGCTGATCCAGGAGCTGATCCGCTCGATCGCTGAAGAGCACGAGGGCCTCTCTGCCTTCTGCGGGGTCGGCGAACGCTCCCGAGAGGGCAACGATCTCTGGCTCGAGATGAAGGAATCCGGCGTCATCGACAAGACGATGCTGGTCTTCGGCCAGATGAACGAGCCCCCTGGCGCTCGGCTCCGGGTCGCGCTCTCCGGGCTGACCATGGCCGAGTACTACCGCGAGGCCGGCGGTCAGGATGTGCTGCTGTTCATCGACAACATCTTCCGGTTTGTCCAGGCCGGCTCCGAGGTCTCCGCGCTGCTCGGGCGGATGCCCTCGGCGGTCGGCTACCAGCCGACCTTGGAGACCGAGATGGGCGGGCTGCAGGAGCGGATCACCTCGACCTCGCGCGGATCGGTGACCTCGATCCAGGCGGTCTACGTTCCCGCCGACGATCTCACCGACCCGGCACCGGCGTCTGTGTTCGCCCACCTGAATGCCACCACCACGCTTTCGCGGGCGATCTCCGAGAAGGGGATCTACCCAGCGGTGGACCCGCTTGACTCGACCTCGACGATCCTCAAGCCGGAGATCCTCGGAGAGGACCATTACCGCACCGCGACCGACGTCCAGGAAGTGCTGCAGCGCTACAAGGAGCTTCAGGACATCATCGCCATCCTCGGCATCGACGAGCTCTCCGACGAGGACAAGCTGACCGTCGGCAGGGCGCGCAAGATGGAGCGCTTCCTGTCGCAGCCGTTCTTCGTCGCCGAGCAGTTCACCGGCCGTTCGGGCGAGTACGTGCCGGTTGGGGAGACGGTGCGGGGATTCCGCGAGATCCTGGACGGCGAGCACGATGACGTCACGGAGGGCGCCTTCTACATGAAGGGCTCGATCGAGCAGGTCATCGAGGACGCCAAGAAGGGCGACTAGGCCTCCCGGACGATGGCCGTTGGCGACCACACCTTCCCGGTCGAGGTCCTCACCCCGGAGGGGGAGGTCTTCAACGGCGAGGTCGTGCAGCTCTCCACCCGGACCATGGTCGGTGAGGTCGGGATCCTCGCCAACCACGCGCCGATGCTCGCATCGCTGCGGCCGACCGAGTTGAGGTTGAAGATCTCGGACTCCGAGACCGAGCGCTACGCCCAGTCGCACGGAATGCTCCAGGTTTACGGCAACCACGCCCAGGTCCTGGTCGAGCAGGCGACGGCACCCGAGGACCTCGACCCGGCGAGCCTCGAGGCTGACCTCGCCGAGGCCGAGCAGCGCCTCTCCGAGGCCGCCGAGGACAGCGCCGCGCGGCGCCGGGCGGTCAAGGACCGCGATCGCGCCGAGGCGTTCCTGAAGATCGCCCAGGGCAATTGAGCGTTCTCGTTGCCCTCGCCGAGCGGCTGATCTCCTACGACACCTCGGACGCCGACAGCGTCCACGAGGCGGCAGGGTTCGTCAAGGGATGGCTCGAAGCTCGCGGGGTGGAGGCTAAGGAGGAATCGGCGCGAGGTCTGCCGGTGCTTATGGCGGAGGTCGGCCCGCAGGGCGCGCCGACCGTTGTCCTGCACGGACACCTCGATGTGGTCCCGGCGCTCCCCGGGCAGTTCGAGCCGCGGGTCGACGGTGACCGGCTCTATGGCCGCGGCGCCTATGACATGAAGGGGGCGCTCGCCGCGATGCTCCTGACCACCGCGGCGATGAACGACCAGGACGGGGTCCGGGTGCGGCTCGGCATCGTCGGCGACGAGGAGTCCGAGGTTGCGGAGGACCGTGGCTGCGACCATCTGATCGAGGCGGGCTTCCTCGGAGACTTCGCGATCACCGGGGAGCCGACCGACCTGCACATCGGTGTCGAGGCGAAGGGCGTGCTCGCGATCCGCCTCGAGGTGCGGGGGAGGGCGGCTCATGGCGCCACGCCCTGGCTCGGAGACAACGCGGTACTCAAGGCACACGACATGTTCCGGAATATCGAGTCGCTACCGTTTGCGAGGCAGAGCTCCGAGCTGTTCGACCGCCCCTCGATCAATCTCGGCCGGATCTGGGGCGGGGACGCACTCAACAAGGTTCCCGACAAATGCGTGCTCGACGTCGATATCCGCTACCTGCCGGAGCAGGATCCAGACGATGTGCTGGAGCAGGTGAGGGGACTGCCCGACGCCGAGGTCGCGACGATCTTCTCGCGCCCGCCTGCCAGGGTCGACGGCGAGTCTGTCTTCGTCCGCAGCTTGGCAGAGGCGACCGCCCCCCATCTCGACCACGAGCCGAGGAGCGTCGGGCGCGACGGCGCCTCGGATGCCGTCTCCTTCCTACGGGTCGGGGTGCCGGCGGTCGAGTTCGGACCGATCGGCGGCGGTCACCACGGGCCCGAGGAATGGGTTTCTATCTCTTCCCTGGAGGCCTACCGCCAGTCTCTGGACGACTTCCTGCGGGCCCTGCCCGGGCAGCTCGAGGGGGATGCCGGTGAGCCCGCCTGAGGAGGATCAGCGCCCGACCCCGGAGCCCGATCCCGAATCCGGAGGGGGCGGCGAGCAGCCGACCGAGGAGCAGTTCGCGCTCGAGGCGGGCCTGCCGGCGCCCTCCGAGGAGCACTTTGAAGGGATCCCCCCGGACAAGCTTCCCGCCGAGCAGCCGCTGCCGGAATCGGGCGAGTTCCCGGCGCTGGAGCCGCAGTTCGCCGACGCGCTGCGCGCCGCCGGGGAGCCGGAGCCGCCATCGACCGAGACGGGCGGGGAGCACCCCGCGCCGCCAGACGAATTCGGGCAGCCCGCTGAAGAACCCGAGCGCCAGGCGCCGCCCGAGGACCCCGGGGCGACCGTCGAGTACGCACCGGGAGAGGCCCCGGACGCCCAGCTCACCGAGGAGAAGCCGGTACGCGAGGTGGTGATCGGCGCCGGGGCCGCCGGCCCGCCGCAGGCCCCCACGGCGGCCGCGGCCTCCCCTCCGCCCGCGCCCCATTGCAAACCCCCCCAGGGGGGCGACCACGAGCCGCCCCCGAAGCCGAAGCGCTTCTGGTGGCGCTTCTCGCTGGCCTCGTTCGTGATCGTCGCCGCGGCGGCCGCGGCGACCTCCTCGACGATCCTCCTCTATCTCAACGACATCGCCGACGCGCTCGGCCACGGGGACAAGCTTCACAGACAGCTCAGCCCGCTCCTCCAGGTCCCTTCCAGCGGCCCGCAGAACATCCTCATCCTCGGCTCCGACAAGCGCGCCGGGACGCCGGGGGACCCAGGTCGCTCCGACACGACCATGCTGCTTCGCCTCGACCCCGACCAGTCGCGGATCGCGATGATGTCTATTCCCCGCGACCTCAAAGTGAACATCCCCGGCTACGGGGTCAATAAGTTCAACGCCGCCTACACGTTCGGAGGCCCGAAGCTCGCACTGCGGGTCGTCAAGCATCTGACGGGTCTCGAGTTCAACCACGTGGTCAATGTCGATTTCCTCGGCTTCGTCCGGGCGATCGATGCGATCGGCTGCGTCTGGGTGGATGTCGACCGCCGCTACTACCACTCGAACGTCGGGGTGCCGCCCGCCCAGCAGTACTCCGAGATCAACATCAAGGCGGGCTACCAACGGCTTTGCGGCAAGGACGCACTCGCCTACGCGCGCTACCGCCACTCCGACACCGACCTGGTGCGCTCCGCCCGTCAGCAGGACTTCCTCCGGGAGGCCCGCCAGCGGGTGCCGATCACGACGCTGATCGGCAACTACCACAAGCTGATCAAGATCTTCACGACCTACACAACCTCCGACATCAACAGCCTCAGTCAGTTCCTGCAGGTGATCAACCTGTTCGTCGACGCCCGGGGGGCCGCGATCAAGGAGGTCCACTTTCCCGCGGTCCTGGGCCCCAGCTACGTATACGCCTCGGAGCCCGCGATCCACCGCGCCGTGGATCAGTTCCTCGGCTTCCGGGCCAGCGGCGGCCCGCGGGGGTCCCTCAATCCCGACCGCAACGGCAACACGAAGAAACCCTCAAAACACAAGCCGGGGGCGAAGGCCCCCGGCGGTGACGGTCTCGTCCCCTCCTCCGACGCCGGCAAGGCTGAGGGCTCGGCGGTGGCCCGCAAGGTCAGCGCGGGCTTCCGCGTTTACTATCCCACCCGCCTGCCCTCGGGTGCGTATTTCGTCACCAACAACAGCTACGAGCACGTGCAGAATCCGCGCACCTACCACCTGCGCGACACCGACGGAAAGATCCACGGCGCCTACCGGATGACGATGCAGCTTCCGCTTCTCGGCGACTACTTCGGGGTGCAGGGGATCAGGGGCTGGAGCGATCCCCCGATTCTCAGCGGACCGAGCGTCTCGAAGACGATCGCCGGTCACGACTACAGCATCTACCTCGACGGGGACCGCGTCCGGCTGGTCGCCTGGCACCAGGGCGACAACACATATTGGGTCTCGAACAGCATCCTGCAGACCCTGACCAACGACCAGATGATCGGAATCGCGCGCTCGGCCGAGTTCATCAACCCGAAGCTGAAGCACCGCGCCAAGAGGGGGAAGGGAGGGTGAGCAGGGAGGAGCCGATCGGGGTGATAGGCGTCGGCTGGGTCGGCCTGGTGACGGCGGCCTGCTTCGCCGAGCTCGGCCACCCGGTGATCGCCCGCGACATCGTCCCCGAGAAGGTGGCGGCGCTGGAGGCCGGACAGCTGCCGATCCACGAGCCCGGCCTCGAGGGGCTGCTCACCGGCAACCGGGAGCGGCTGACCTTCACCACCGAGATGTCGGAGCTGCTCGAAGGCGCCAGGCTGCTGTTCGTCTGCGTCGACACCCCGCCGACCTACTCCGGGGACGCCGACCTCGGCCGCGTGATGTCGGTCGTCGAGGAGCTCGAGGACGAGGGTGAGCACGCGCTCATCATGAAGAGCACCGTCCCGGTGGGCACGGGCCGCAAGATTCAGCGCGACCTCGACCGGACGGCATACGTCTCCTGCCCCGAGTTCCTCCGGGAAGGGTCGGCAGTCGAGGATTTCCTTCATCCCGACCGGGTCGTGATCGGGGTGGACCCCGGCAGCGAGTGGGCGGCAGAGGCGGTCGCGGAGCTCTATGCGCCGGTCGGTGGCGAGCTGATGCGCACCGACGTCTCCAGCGCCGAGATGATCAAGCTGGCCTCGAACAACTTCCTGGCGACCAAGATCTCCTTCATCAACGAGATAGCCAACGTCTGCGAGGAGGTCGGCGCAGACGTCCACGAGGTGGCGCGGGGTATGGGGCTCGACGACCGGATTGGTCCCAAGTTCCTGCAGGCAGGGATCGGCTTCGGGGGTTCCTGCTTCGGCAAGGACGTCTCGGCTCTTCGCAAGCTCGCGGCGAACACCGGATATCACTTCCAGCTGCTGAACGCGGTGGTCGAGGTCAACGAGCTGCAGAAGCGCCGGGTGATCACCAAGCTGCGGCGTCACCTGGGCCCGCTGGCGGGCAAGCGAGTCGCTCTGCTCGGTCTCGCCTTCAAGCCGGACACCGACGACATGCGGGACGCCGCCAGCCTCGTTCTCGCCGCCCGGCTGCAGGGGGAGGAGGTCCAGGTCAGCGCCTATGACCCCGTCGCCGAGGAAAAGGCCGCCGCCTTGCTCCCCGCGGTCGAGATGGCGCCCTCGGCTCTGGAGGCGCTCGGTCGCGCCGACGCGGCGGTCCTCGTCACCGAGTGGCCCGAATTCGCCGAGCTCGACTGGAAGAGCGCCGCCTCGGCGATGGCGACCCCGCTGCTGATTGACGGCCGAAACTTCCTCGACCCCGAGCGCCTGCGGGAGTCGGGCTTCGTTTACGAAGGCATCGGACGCTCGGCCGCCGACGGGTCGATCGCCTAGTGCAGGCTCTGGTGCTCGTCGGCGGGGAGGGAACCCGCCTGCGACCCCTTACCGCGACCGTGCCGAAGCCGGTGGTGCCGCTCGCCGGCAGGCCGCTGATCTCCTACGTGATCGACTGGCTCGCGGGGCACGGCGTCGAGGAGGTGATCCTCGCCTGCGGCTTCCTCCCTGACGCGCTGCGCGAGAAACTTGGGGGAAGGCGGGTCGGGGGGGCCGCGGCTCCGTTATCTGGTCGAGCCCGCGCCGCTCGGCACAGGAGGGGCGATCCGCTATGCCGAAGACCTGCTCGACGATCGTTTCCTCGCCCTCAATGGCGACGTGCTCGCCGATCTCGACCTGACGGCACTGGTCCGGCAGCACGAGGCCCGGGGGGCCATGGCGACGCTGGGGCTGGTCGCCGTCGCCGACGCCTCGGCCTACGGCCTAGTCCACACCGGGCCGCGCGGCGAGGTGGCCGAGTTCATCGAGAAACCCGGCACCGAGGCGGCTCCCGCCGGAGAGATCAACGCCGGCACATACGTGCTCGAGCGCTCCGTGCTCGAGCTGATCGAGCCGGACCGAGCGGTCTCGATCGAGCACGAGGTCTTCCCGGAGTTGGTCGGCGATGGCCTCTTCGCTCTGCCGCTTTCCGGCTATTGGCTCGACGTCGGCACGCCGGAGCGCTATCTCGAGGCGACCTGGGACATCCTCGAGGGAAGGGTACGTACGGAGGTCGAGACCGCCACTCCAGGGTTGCTGGTCGACCCAACCGCCGTGGTCGAACCAGGTGCCTCTCTGGGACCGCGAGCGGTGATCTCGGCCGCCTGCCGGATCGCCGCCGGAGCGCAGGTCAGGGCCTCGGTGCTGCTGTCCGGCTGCGAGGTCGGCGGCGGGGCGGTGGTGATCGACTCGATCCTCGCTCCCGGAGTGAGGGTGGAGCCCGGCGCCAGGCTTGAAGGCGCGGTGCTCGGCGAGGGTGAAAGGGTATCCGGGTGATGCTCGACGACATCCTCGCGATGCCCGATCACCTGCGGGACGGCCTCTGGCGGATCGAGTCGGCGCAGCTTCGCGGCGAGGCGGCAGAGGGAGTCTTCGCCTGCGGCATGGGCGGCTCCGCGATCGGCGCGGACCTCGCCGCCGCGGCGCTCGCTGAACGCGCCACCCGCCCGCTTCAGACCATCCGCGGATACGGGCTGCCGCCCTGGGCGACTCCCGGCTGGTCGGTTCTCTGCTGCAGCTACTCGGGCGACACAGAGGAGACGATCGCCTGCTTTGCCGCGGCCGAGGCGCTGGGGGCGCGGCGCCTTGTCGCCAGCACCGGTGGGGTGCTCACCGAGCAGGCGCGCGCCGCCGGGGTGCCGGTGGTGGGCCTGCCGGGGACCCTGCAGCCGCGGACCGCGGTCGCCTACATGTTCGCCGTCGCCGCCGAGGTGGCCGCCCTGGCCGAGGCAGCCCCCCGCATCAATACCGAGATCGACGGCGCCGCCGCCCACCTCGAATCCTCCCGCGACGGCCTGTTGGCGCTGTCTGCCGATATCGCCGAGCGGATCGAGGGCTCGGTGCCTGTGATCCACGGAGCCGGAGTCACCGCCCCCGTGGCGCGTCGCTGGAAGACCCAAGTGAACGAGAACGCGAAGCTGCCGGCCTTCTTCACCGAGCTGCCTGAGGGCGATCACAATGAGCTGCCCGGCTGGGAAGGTGCCCCGGGCGCCGGAGCCCGCTTCTCCGCGGTATTCCTCGAGGACGCTGACCAGCATCCCCGGGAGCGGCGCCGCTTCGAGCTGACGGCGAAGGCGATCTCAGCCGACGTCGAGGAGGTGGTCAGGGTCGAGACGGAGGGCGGCAGCCCCACGGCGCGCCAGCTCTGGGCGGTGATGCTCGGCGATCTGGTCTCGCTGCGCCTGGCCGAGTCGCGGGGTGTCGATCCGGCCACGATGGACGCCATCGAGGGTCTCAAGGACGAGCTCGGGCGGCCATGAGGGCCTCCGCTGCCGGCTGGCGGTTCTCCCACCAGGCCCAGCCCGTCATCACCGCCGCGGCGTAGAGCCAGCCGAGCGCGACGTCGAAGAAATAATGCTCGCCGGTGGCGATCAACATCAGGGCCATCGCCAGCGGGTAGAGCGCCACCAGCGGCCGCCACCACCAGCCGACCCGCGGCCAGAGGAAGAGCGAGACGAGCATCGAGATCCCGGCGTGCAGGGAGGGGACCGCGGCGACCAGGTTGACGATCGACTGCCCCTTGTCGAAGGCGGCAGCGGTGTGGACGCTGATCACCTCGAAGCCGCGGCTGGAGCTGCGGGTGATCGGCTCGAGCAGGCCGTCCTCGGAGGCCATCCAGGGCGGCGCGGCGGGGAAGAGGATGTAGGTCGCCAGCCCGGCGAAGCTGAGCGTGAGAAAGCGGCGGCTGAACTGCTTGAAGACGGTGCGGCTGCGCGCCCAGAGCACCCCGCCGAGGGCGAAGGGGACGATGAAATGGGAGGTGTAGAGGAAGGTGAAGCAGACGTCCCACCAGTGGACCGCGGTCGGGTCGACGATCCGCTGTTGCAGCCACTCGGTCGGGGTCTGCCCGAAGAAGACGAAGCGGTCGACGTCGATCATCGTCGTGAAGTGGGGGGCGATCCCGAGTCGAGTCCGCCAGCCCCCGCGTGTAGTCATAGGCGAGCAGGAGCGCCGCCATCGGCAGCCAGTCGGTGACCAGCTGGGCGATCTCCCTCGAGGTGCGGCCGATCGAGGCGCAGCCGAGGGCGCCGACGATCCAGGCGATCACCAGCTCCCGCTGGACCGAGATCCCGTAGCGCAGCGTCCAGAGGAGGAAGACGAAGGCATAGGCAAGCAGCGCCAGCCGGCGGATGATCGCGACGCGCGGCGTCCGGGCGCCGGGAAGCGCCTCGGGGGCGGCTGTTTCGGCGAACTCGGCGGTGCTCATCCGGATCATCCTTTCAATCAGGGCCAATCAGGCTCTCAGACGGAGCGGCCGGGTCGAGCCTGCATCCGGCGCTCATCCCCGTATCCTTCCCGGGTCCGATTACGAAGAAAGGAACCGATGGCCACCGCCGCCTCCGACTACGACATCGCCGATATCTCGCTCGCGGACGCGGGCCAGAAGAGAATCGAGTGGGCTGATCGCCAGATGCCGGTGCTGGCCCAGATCCGCGAGCGGTTCGAGCGCGAGCAGCCGCTTGACGGCCTCCGGCTCGCCTGCTGCCTCCACGTCACCACCGAGACCGCGAACCTCGTCCGGACGCTGATGGCCGGCGGTGCCGACGTCGCGCTGTGCGCCTCCAATCCACTCTCGACACAGGACGAGACCGCGGCGGCGCTTGTCGACCGTTACGGGGCCGAGGTCCACGCGATCAACGGCGAGGACAACGAGACCTACTACAAGCACATCACCACCGCGGTCGACAAGCACCCGCACATCACCATGGACGACGGCGCTGACGTGATCTCCGTCCTCCACGGAGAGCGCCCGGAGCAGCTCTCCGAGGTTCTCGGAGGGACGGAGGAGACGACTACCGGAGTGATCAGGCTGAATGCGCTCGAGGCAGAGGGCAAGCTCGGCTTCCCGATCGTCGCCGTCAACGACGCCAACACCAAGCACTTCTTCGACAATCGCTACGGCACCGGTCAATCGACCCTCGACGGGTTGATCCGGGCCACCAACGTGTTGATCGCCGGCCTCCGCGTCGTGGTGATCGGATACGGCTGGTGCGGCAAGGGCGTGGCGATGCGGGCCAAGGGCCACGGCGCCCACGTGATCGTCTGCGAGGTCGATCCGCTGCGCGCCCTCGAAGCTGTGATGGACGGCTTCGAGGTGATGCCCTCGAAGCAGGCGGCCGCCGTCGGCGACGTCTTCATCTCGGTGACGGGCAACCGTGACGCGATCGCCGGTGAGATGTTCGACTCGATGAAGAGCGGCTCGATCGTCGCCAACTCCGGGCACTTCGACGTCGAGATCAACAAGGGGGACCTCGACGAGCGGACCGAGTCCACATTCGAGGCGCGCCCGCTGGTCGAGGGCCACGTGCTGGCCGATGGCCGGGAGATATTCCTGCTCGCCGAGGGGCGGCTGGTCAACCTGGCGGCCGCAGAGGGCCATCCGGCGGCGGTCATGGACATGAGCTTCGCCAACCAGGCGCTGGCTGCCGAATATGTGGCGCAGAACCACACCGGCCTGGAGAAGAAGGTCTATCCGGTGCCGCGGGAGATCGACGCCGAGATCGCCCGTCTCAAGCTGGCCTCGAAGGGCGTCGAGATCGACCAGCTCACCGACGTCCAGTCGAAGTACCTGAGCAGCTGGGACCAGGGGACATGAACAACTGCCCGCCGGCTGCTCCGCTCCCGCCCGCGCGGGGAGAATCAACGATCGACCCGCGCTCGCTCCCGCGTCCGCGCCGGCGGGGCTTGCGGTGAGCTCGGCGAATCTGTAATGCGGGCGATGATCCTCGCGGCCGGGCTGGGGACCCGGCTGCGCCCGATCACCTACGACCGGCCGAAGCCGATGGTGCCGGTGCTCAACCGCCCGGTGATGGAGCACATCGCCGTGCTTCTCGCCGGTCACGGCTTCTGCGAAGTGATCGCCAACCTGCACTGGTTCCCGGAGCTGATCCGCGGCCACTTCGGCGACGGCTCGAAGTTCGGGATAGACCTCTCCTACAGCGAGGAGGAGCAACTGCTCGGCACCGCGGGCGGCGTTGGCCGAGCCGCGGAATTCCTCGGCGACTCCTTCCTGGTGATCTCCGGCGACGCGCTCACCGACATCGACCTGGCGGCGATGCGGGAGTTCCACCGCTCACACGACGGGATTGCCACCCTCGCCACCAAGCGGGTCGCCGACACCACCCAGTTCGGGGTCGTGATCCTCTCCTCCGACGGCCGCGTCCAGGGCTTCCAGGAGAAGCCCGCCGCCGCGGAGGCGCTCTCGGACCTGGCCAACTGCGGCATCTACATGTTCGACGCCGAGATCTTCGATCACTTCCCGGGCGAGGGCGAGCGCAGCAAGCTCGCGGGGCCGGACGATCCCCCGGGGTTCGCGGACTGGGCGATGGACGTCTTCCCCTCGCTGCTCGAGTCCGGCGCCCCTTTCTACTCCCACGAGATCGACGCCTACTGGAACGACATCGGCAACCTCGACGAGCTGCGGCAGGGCAGCATCGACGCGCTGACCGGTGAGGTCGAGGTCGATGCCGGCGCGCCCGTGGTCTCCGCCGGAGTCCGCGCCGCGAGCGATCTCGCCGGGGCAGAGGTCGAGGCCCCGGTGCTGGTCGGCGCCGGGGTCGAGCTTGGGCCCGGAGTCCGGATCGACGGCCCGGCGGTGATCGGAGACGGCTCGCGGGTCGGCGAGGGCGCGAGGATCAGCAACTCGATCATCCTCCCCGGCGCGCAGCTGGCCGGGGGCGCGATCCTGGTCGACGCGATCCTCGGGGCCACCCTCAGCACCTGACCCGGGGTGGGACCTTTGAGCCGCGGTATGCGCGGTTGAAAGGTCCCACGTCCCGAACCTTGACGATCTGCGCGCGCTGGGTGCGCCTCGGGGCGCAATCCTCCGCCGCCGATGGAGGCCGCCGCTTTGATCGCCAGGTTGCTGACGCCGCCGCTCTGCGTCGCCTGTCCCTCGGCTTGCGAGGCGGATGCCGTGCTCTGTCCCGGCTGCGCGCGAGCCCTCGCCGCCTCCGGGTCGCTGTACGGCAGCCCCGCGGCGGGAGTCGAGCTCGGCTTCGCCGCCGCCCCTCACGACGGGGTCGCCCGGGAGCTGGTCAGAGCCCTGAAGTTCGGGCGGATGAGGGCGGTGGCCGGCCCGATCGCGGCGCGGATCGCCGCGCTGGCGCCGCCCGGCGCCCTCTCGGGAACCCTGGTCCCCGTGCCGGCGGCGCCGCTGCGATTGCGCTGGCGCGGCTTTGACCCCGCCAGCGAGATCGCGCTCGAGCTCGGCGCCCGGACCGGCCTGCCAGTCTCCGAGTGCCTGCGCCGCCGCGGCCTGCGGCGCCAGGTGGGGCGGGTCCGCAGCGAGAGGATTGCCCGGCCGCCCCGGATCGAAGCGCGCGGCGCGGCGCCCGCCCACGCGGTGCTGGTCGACGACGTCGTGACCACCGGGGCGACGCTGGGCTCATGCGCCAGGGCGCTGCGACGCGCCGGGACCGGCTCGGTGACAGCGGTCAGCTTCGCGCGGCGGCTCTGAGTGCCCTTGCCCGCGCCGCCGGCTGTCCGTAGAATTTCCCCAAGCGGAGAACGAAGGAGGCATCGTGCGGATCGAGATACGCGGCCGTAACGTCGAGGTCACCGATGAGCTGCGCGAGCACGTGACCAAGCGCTTCGCCCGGGTCGGCAAGCAGGTATCCGAGCTGGCCACGCTCGACGTCGAGCTCTCCGAGGAGCGCAACCCGTCGATCGCCGACAGCCAGGTCGCCGAGGCCACCCTGCGGCTCAAAGGGGTGACCTTGCGCGCCAGCGAGTCCTCGCCGGAGATGATGCACACGATCCACGAGCTGGCCGAGGACTTCCGCCGCCAGGTGAAGAAGCACCGCGAGCTGCGGCGCAAGCGAAGCCGCACCCGCCGGGCCGTCGGGCGCCTCAGAGGACGCTCCGCCGAGTCCTGAGGGGCGCCTCCTGGGCAGGCAGCTAATCTAGTCCGCGATGGCGAAGAGTGTGATCGATCGCGCCCTGCGAGTGGGCGAGGGGCGAAAGTTCCGCGCCTACGAGAAGCGGGTCGACGCGATCAACAGGATCGAGCCCGAGATGGAGCTGCTGGAGGACTCCGAGCTGCGCAGGGAGGCCGACCGGCTGCGCGAGCGCGCCCGCAACGGCGAAGCGCTCGACGATCTCCTGCCGGAGGCCTTTGCGCTGACCCGGGAGGCGGCGCGCCGGACGATCGGCCAGCGTCACTACGACGTGCAGCTGATCGGCGGCATGGTGCTTCACGACGGGGCGATCGCCGAGATGAAGACCGGCGAGGGCAAGACGCTGACCGCGACCCTCGCGGTCTTCCTCAACACGCTCAGCGGCGACAGTGTCCACCTGGTAACCGTCAACGACTACCTCGCCCGTCGTGACGCCGAGTGGATGGGGCCGATCTACGAGGCGCTCGGAGTGAGCGTCTCGGCGATCCAGGAGGGCGACGATCACGAGACCCGGCAGCGCAAGTACGCCGGCGACGTCACCTACGGGACCAACTCGGAATTCGGCTTCGACTACCTGCGAGACAACATGGCGGCGGCGCTCGAGCACTGCGTGCAGCGCGGTCACCACTTCGCGATAGTCGACGAGGTCGACAACATCCTGATCGACGAGGCGCGGACCCCGCTGATCATCTCCGGCGCCCCCGAGCAGGCGGCGGAGACCTACTACACCTTCGCCCGCCTGGCCAAGCAGCTGACCGGCGTCCCGGCCAAGGACAAGCTGCGCTCGATGGGGGAGTCGAAGGACACCTCGGAGGCCGAGTACGACTACGAGTACGACGAGAAGCACAAGACCGTCGCCCCGACCGAAGCCGGGGTACAGCGCACTGAGGAGTTCATCGGGGTCGATCACCTCTACCTCGGCGAGCACGGCTCGCTCGTCAACCACCTGATTCAATCGCTGAAGGCGGAGTCCCTGTACAAGCGCGACAAGGAATACGCGGTCGTCGAGGGCGAGGTGATGATCATCGACGAGCACACGGGCCGCATCCTCGAGGGCAGGCGTTGGTCGGAGGGTCTGCACCAGGCGGTCGAGGCCAAGGAGGGCGTCGCGATCCGCGAGGAGAACCAGACGCTGGCGACGATCACCCTGCAGAACTTCTTCCGCCTCTACGACAAGCTCTCGGGGATGACCGGCACGGCGCTGACCGAGGCGACCGAGTTCATGAAGATCTACAAGATCCCCGTGGTCGACATCCCGACCAACCGGCCGATGGTCCGCGGCGACCACAACGACCAGATCTTCAAGACCAAGAACGGCAAGTGGGAGGCTGTGATCGGGGAGATCACCGAGCGCCACGAGCGGGGCCAGCCGATCCTGGTGGGCACCGTCTCGGTCGAGGTATCCGAAATGATCTCGGAAGAGCTCCGCCGCCGCGGCATCGAGCTGGTTGTGCTGAACGCAAAGCCGGAGCACGCCCAGCGGGAGGGCGAGACGATCGCCCAGGCGGGCCGCAAAGGCGCGGTGACGATCGCCACCAACATGGCGGGACGCGGTGTTGACATCAAGCTCGGCGGCGATCCGGAGGGGATGGCCAGGCTGGAGCTGGCGAAGAAGGGAGTCACACCCGGCGACCAGGGCTACGAGGAGGCGCTGGCTGCCAAGGCCGAGGAGCTGAGGCCGGGGATCGAGGCCGAGGCAGAGGAGGTTTGCGAGCTCGGCGGGCTGTTCATCTGCGGCACCGAGCGCCACGAATCGCGGCGGATCGACAACCAGCTGCGCGGTCGCTCCGGCCGCCAGGGCGACCCGGGGGAGTCCCGTTTCTTCCTCTCCGCCGAGGACGACGTGATCCGGCTCTTCGCCGGCGACCGCATCTACAAGATCCTCGACCGCCTGGGGCCGGTCGACGAGGAGGGCAAGGAGATGCCGCTGGAGGCGAAGATGCTGACCCGGACGGTCGAGAACGCCCAGAAAAAGGTCGAGGAGCAGAACTTCCTGATCCGAAAGCGGGTGCTCGAGTACGACGACGTGATGAACGAGCAGCGCCGAGTGGTCTACAGGTACCGGCACGAGATCCTCGAGGGGCGCGACATCTCCGATGTCGCCCGCGAGGAGCTGGGCGGCGTGATCGAGCGCCTGGTCGAGGAGTACACGCCCGGAGACGTCCTCGAGGACTGGGACATGCCGGAGCTGGAGACGCAGCTTCGCCAGATCTGGCCGGTGAAGCTTGATATCGGGGGGATGGCGCCGGAGGCTGTCGAGCGCGAGAAGCTCTCCGACGAGTTGATCGAGGACGCCGAGGACGCCTACGAGGAGCGCGAGGAGCAATTCGGCGACGAGTTGATGCGCTACCTCGAGCGCTCCATCCTGCTACAGGTGATCGACAACCGCTGGCGCGAGCACCTCTACGACATGGACTACCTACGCGAGGGGATCCACCTCCGTGGCTTCGCCCAGATAGATCCGCTGGTCGCCTACAAGAACGAGGGCTTCGGGATGTTCGAGGAGCTGATGCACTCGATCTGGGAGGAGTTCAGCCGGCTGATCTTCCAGGTCGAGGTCGACATCGCCCCGGCCGAGGCTGAGCAGGCTTTCGCCCCGGCCGCCGGGCCCGCGGCCCTCGACTACTCGGGCGGCACCCTGGAGGCGCAGCCCTCGGCGCTGACCGAGGTGGCGGCGGCCTCGGGTCCGGTGGGAACGCCGGGCATTCCGGGGGTCACCGGTGGCGCCCATCCGGCGCTTCCCGAAGCGCCCCAGAACGGCGACGAACTGATCGAGACCAAGGTCAACACCGAGCAGGAGAACATCGGCCGCAACGACCCCTGCTGGTGCGGTTCGGGCAAGAAGTTCAAGAAGTGTCACGGGGCCTAGCCCCGCTGACGGCTTGAAGCGTCCCGACCCCGTCCGTGAGTTCATCCGCGCCTTCAACGAGCGCGATCTCGACGCCTTCGTCGGCGTCCTTCACCCTCAGGTTGAGATCCATGCCGCCCGCGGGCTGCGGCGGGGGATCGAGGCGGCGCGAATCTGGGCGACCCGTGCTCCTGGCGGCGTCCAGCAGACGATCATCCTCGACGAGCTCTGGGAGGAGCCCGGCCGGGCGCTCGCCCACGTCACGAGGCGCTGGCACTGGGACGAGGACGGCTCGCCGGCGGGCGAGGACGAGCTCGCCTGGGTCTTCGAGCTCCGCGACGGGCTGATCTCCTCCTGGCGCTCGTTCGAGGAGCGACCCTAACGGCCCGGGGGCGGATGAGCCTCGGCGGCTAAGCTGCCGCCATGGCCGAGACCGCGTCCACCGAGTCGCTCCCCGCGCGGTTGGCCGAGATCCGCGAGCAGCTGTCCCTGCTCTCGGACTACCTTTGACCCGGCCTCGCTCGAGCAGGAGGTCGGCCGCCTCGAGGCCGATATGCAGCGGCCTGGCTTCTGGGACGATCAGGAAGCCGCCGCCACGACGTCCGCCGCGCAGGCGCGGGCCCAGCGCCGGCTGAAGACCTTCCGCGAGCTGGAGTCCGACGCCGCCGATCTCGACGAGCTGGCCGAGATTGCCGCATCCGATCAGGAGATGGCCTCCGAGCTCTCGGCCCAGCTCGACTCGGTCGAGCGGCGCCTGGCCGAGCTGGAGGAGGCGCGCCTGTTCAGCGGCCCCTACGACGCCCGCGACGCCGTGGTCACTGTCCACGCCGGCGCCGGCGGCACCGATTCCCAAGACTGGGCCGAGATGCTGCTGCGCATGTACCTCCGCTGGGCCGAGCGGCGCGGCTTCGAGGTCGCGATGAAGGAGGCCTCCGAGGGCGAGGAGGCGGGGCTGAAGTCAGCGACCTTCCTCGCCCGGGGCGAGAACGCCTATGGCCTATTCGCCGCCGAGCGCGGCGTCCACCGGCTGGTCCGGATCTCACCGTTCGACTCCTCCGCCCGCCGCCACACGAGCTTCGCCCAGGTCGACGTCGCGCCCCTGGTCGACGAGGACGTCGAGGTCGAGATCGACGATTCCGAGATCCGGGTCGATACCTACCGGGCTTCGGGCGCCGGAGGTCAGCACGTCAACAAGACCGACTCTGCGGTGCGGATCACCCACATCCCGACGGGCGTCGTCGTCCAGTGCCAGAACGAGCGGTCCCAGACCCAGAACAAGGCCGTGGCGATGCAGTTCCTGCGCTCGAAGCTGATCGAGATCGAGGAGCGAAAGCGCGCTGAAGAGCTCGCCAAAGTGCGCGGCGAGGTGAAGGACGTGGCCTGGGGGTCGCAGATCCGCAGCTATTTCCTGCACCCGGACCAGCGTGTCAAGGACCATCGCACCGGACACGAGTCCGGCGACACCGAGCGCGTCCTCGACGGCGACATCGACGACTTCATCCGCGATTACCTCAACAAGACCGCGGCTTCATCGGCGGGATAGAGGGCGGGACCGGGACGGCGGCCGCTCGGAACAGCGCAAACTCGTCCTAATTTGGCACGTTTGCGAAGCAAGTTTGGGCTGGCGCCAGGCGTCGTTTACCCGAGCGGATGAGGCCCTCCCGACGAATGATCGCGTCGTTCCTGCTGGTCCTGATCGCGGCCGTTGCCGTGGTCGCGGTGCGGCAGGGCAGCACCGCCTCGGCTGCCGATCCATGCGCCCCTCCGGTGACCAACCAGGTCGCCTGCGAGAACACCAAGCCGGGCGATCCCCCCTCCGATTGGCAGATCAACGGGGTTGGAGACAGCTCCATCCAGGGATTCGCCACCTCGATGAGCGTCAATCTCGGCCAGACGGTCAACTTCAAGATCAAGACCCCGGCGAGCTCCTACCACATCGACATCCTCCGGCTCGGCTACTACAACGGCGACGGCGCCCGCAAAATCGCCTCCAACATCCAGCCCTCGGCGAGCCTGCCGCAGACCCAGCCGGCCTGCCAGACGACCAGCTCCACCGGCCTGGTCGACTGCGGCAACTGGAAGGTCTCCGCCTCCTGGACGGTCCCGAACAACGCCGTCTCTGGCCTCTACATAGCCCACCTGGTCCGCAACGACACCGGCGGCGAGAGCCAGATCTTCTTCGTCGTGCGCGATGACTCCAGCCATTCGGATGTCGTGCTGAAGACCGCCGACGCGACCTGGCAGGCCTACAACGCCTACGGGGGCAACAGCCTCTACTCCTGCACCGTCTCCTGCCCGCCCGGGAACCCCGGCGGCTACAAGGCTGCATACGCGGTCTCCTACAACCGCCCCTTCGACGGGACTCTGGCCACCGACAACGGGATGTCGGACCCGTTCTACTCCGAGTACCAGATGATCCGCTTCCTGGAGCGCAATGGCTACGACCTCAGCTACGTCGCCCAGAAGGACGTCGACTCCAACGGGACATTGCTCCAGAACCACAAGACGTTCATCTCCAGCGGCCACGACGAGTACTGGGCCGCAGGCGAGCGCCAGAGCGTCGAGGCGGCGCGCAACGCCGGGGTCAACCTCGCCTTCTTCAGCGGCAACGAGCTGTTCTGGAAGACGCGCTGGACCCCGAGCTCTGCCGACGGGACCAGTACGCCCTATCGCACCCTGGTCGACTACAAGGACACCCACTTCGACGCGCCGGTCGATCCGTCCTACCCGCCGGTCACGACCCCGACCTGGCGCGATCCGCGCTACAGCCCGCCGGGCGACGCCGGCCGCCCCGAGAACAGCCTCAGCGGTCAGATCTTCCTGGTCAACGCGGGCACTTCGGATATCAAGGTGCCGTCCACCTTCAGCAAGCTCCGCTTCTGGCGGAACACCGCCGTCTCCACCCTGACCTCGGGTCAGACCCTGACCCTGGGGGCGGGCACCGGCACCCTGGGCTACGAGTGGGACGTCGACCCTGACAACGGCTTCCGTCCCGCTGGGCGCTTCCCGCTCTCCTCGACTACGGTCAGTGGCCTGCAGACGTTCACCGACTATGGCACCGGGGTCGCAGACAACACCACCGCCTCGCACAGCCTCTCCCTCTACCGCGCCCCGAGCGGCGCCCTGGTCTTCGGCGCCGGCACCGTGCAGTGGTCATGGGGGCTCGACATAACCAACGCCTGGAACAGCGGCGCCACCAACCCCGACGCCACCCACACCGACGCCAACATGCAGCAGGCCACGGTCAACCTGCTGGCCGACATGGGTGCCCAGCCGGCGACCCTGCAGTCCGGGCTCGTCGGCACCCCCAAGTCGACCGACACGACGGCGCCCACCGCGGCCATCAGCTCGCCCTCGTCGGGGGCCTCGCTCACCGACGGCAACACCGTCACCGTCTCCGGAACGGCCGCGGACACCGGCGGGGGCAACGTCGCCGCGGTCGAGGTCTCCACCGACGGGGGCTCGACCTGGCACACCGCGAACGGGACCAGCTCCTGGACCTACTCGTGGAACGTCCACGGCGGCCCCTCGACCACGGTCAAGGCCCGGGCCATCGATGACTCCGGCAACATCGGCAACGCCACCGCGGGCACGCCGGTCACCGTCAACTGCCCATGCACGGTCTTCGGCGGCACCGTCCCCGGGACCACGGACTCGGGTGACAACGGCTCGCTCGAGGTAGGGGTGAAGTTCCGCAGCGACCTCCCGGGGACGATCAGCGGCGTCCGCTTCTACAAGAGCGCCAAGAACACCGGCACCCACGTCGGCAGCCTCTGGAAGGCCGACGGCACCCTGCTGGCGCAGGCGACCTTCAGCGGCGAGACCGCCAGCGGCTGGCAGAAGGTCAACTTCTCCAGCCCGGTGACGATCCAGCCGAACACCACCTACGTGGCGGGCTACTTCGCACCCAACGGGCATTACTCCGCCCAGGAGTGGGCGCTAAACCATCCGCCAGCGACCGGGCCCGACAACCTCGACGCCCCGCCGCTGCACGTCCTGCCCGATTCCAGCAGCGGCGGCAACGGGCTCTACCAGTACGACTCGAGCCCCGTCTTCCCGACCAACACCTACCAGTCCGAGAACTACTGGGTCGACGTGCAGTTCAACCCCTCGACACCGGCCCAGGCTCCGGGGCAGGTGACCAACGTCAGCGCCACCGCCGGAGTCGGGCAGGCGACCGTCAACTGGACGCCGCCGGCCAACGACGGCGGCAGCGCGATCACCAGCTACCGGATCACCCCCTACATCGGCGCCAACGCCCAGACGCCGACCACGGTCAGCGCCCCGGCGACCTCGAAGACGATCACCGGCCTCACCGGCGGCACGACCTACACCTTCAAGGTCGCCGCGATCAACAGCGTCGGGGCCGGGCCGGACTCGGCGGCCTCGAATCCGGTGACGCCGACCTCGGCGACCGCCCCGGGAGTGCCGACCGGAGTCAGCGCCGCGGCAGGGGGCAACCAGGCCACCGTCAACTGGACGCCGCCGGCCAACGACGGCGGCAGCCCGATCACCAGCTACCGGATAACGCCGTATATCGGCTCCAACGCCCAGACGCCCTCGACCGCGGCGTCGACGGCGACCTCGGCGACGATCACCGGCCTCACCGGCGGCACGACCTACACCTTCACGGTGACCGCGATCAACAGCGTCGGGCCCGGGCAGGAGTCCGCTCCATCAAATCCGGTCACGCCGACCACTGTCAGCGTCCCCAGTGCCCCGACCGGGGTGAGCGCCGCGCCCAAGAGCGCGGGTGCCCAGGTTTCGTGGACGGCGCCGGCGAGCAACGGCGGCAGCCCGATCACCAGCTATCGGATAACGCCTTACGTCGGCTCGAGCCCGCAGGCGACGACCAGCGCACCCTCGGGTGCGACGTCGGCGAGCGTCACCGGGCTCACAAATGGCACCGCCTACACCTTCACGGTCACCGCGATCAACAGCGGCGGGCCCGGCGCCGAGTCCGCGCCCTCGAGCCCGGTCACCCCGAACGGGATGATCTTCGACCTCGCGACCCCGTCGGTGGTCGACTCGGGAGACGGCGGCTCGGTGGAGCTCGGGGTGAAGTTCCAGAGCGACACCGCCGGAACGATCGACGGCATCCGCTTCTACAAGGCGGCCGCCAACACCGGCACCCACATCGGCAGCCTCTGGAACGCCAGCGGGACGCTGCTGGCGCAGGCGACCTTCAGCGGGGAGAGCGGGTCGGGCTGGCAGCAGGTGCGCTTCGCCAACCCGGTGCCGATCCAGGCAAACACCACCTATGTCGCCGGCTACCTGGCTCCGAACGGGCATTACTCGGTCAACGGCCCGACCCTCGCCGCCGGCGTCGACAATCCGCCGCTGCATGCCCTTGCCAACGGCACCAGCGCCAACGGGGTCTACGCCTACGGCTCGAGCGTGGCCTTCCCGACTAACACCTACCAGTCCTCGAACTACTGGGTCGACGTGCTCTATTCGGCGGCGGCGCCTCCCGCCGCACCTGGGCCGGTTACGGGCGTCTCGGCGACCGCCGGCCTCGGCACGGCCACGATCTCCTGGTCGGCTCCGTCGAGCGGCGGCGCTCCGACCAGCTACGTGGTCACCCCCTACGTCGGCGGCAATCCGCAGGCGCCGGCCACCGTCACCGGCTCGCCTCCGGCGACGACGACGACGATCAGCGGGCTGACGCCTGGAACCACCTACACCTTCACCGTCAGGGCGGTCAACGGCAGCGGCTCGGGGCCTGAGTCGGCGCCGTCGAACCCGGTCACGCCGTCCACCTCGGTGACCGCCCCGGGAGCACCGACCAACGTCAGCGCCACCGCCGGAGTGGAGCAGGCGACCGTCAACTGGACGCCGCCGGCCAACGACGGCGGCAGCGCGATCACCAGCTACCGGATCACCCCCTACATCGGCGCCAACGCCCAGACGCCGACCACGGTCAGCGCCCCGGCGACCTCGAAGACGATCACCGGCCTCACCGGCGGCACGACATACACCTTCAAGGTCGCCGCGATCAACAGCGTCGGGGCCGGGTCGGACTCGGCGGCGTCGAACCCGGTCACGCCGACCTCCCCGGTGACCGCTCCGGGAGCACCGACCAACGTCAGCGCCACCGCCGGAGTCGGGCAGGCGACCGTCAACTGGACGCCGCCGGCCAACGACGGCGGCAGCGCGATCACCAGCTACCGGATCACCCCCTACATCGGCGCCAACGCCCAGACGCCGACCACGGTCAGCGCCCCGGCGACTTCGAAGACGATCACCGGCCTCACCGGCGGCACGACCTACACCTTCAAGGTCGCCGCGATCAACAGCGTCGGGGCCGGGCCGGACTCGGCGGCCTCGAATCCGGTGACGCCGACCTCGGCGACCGCCCCGGGAGTGCCGACCGGAGTCAGCGCCGCGGCAGGGGGCAACCAGGCCACCGTCAACTGGACGCCGCCGGCCAACGACGGCGGCAGCCCGATCACCAGCTACCGGATAACGCCGTATATCGGCTCCAACGCCCAGACGCCCTCGACCGCGGCGTCGACGGCGACCTCGGCGACGATCACCGGCCTCACCGGCGGCACGACCTACACCTTCACGGTGACCGCGATCAACAGCGTCGGGCCCGGGCAGGAGTCCGCTCCATCAAATCCGGTCACGCCGACCACTGTCAGCGTCCCCAGTGCCCCGACCGGGGTGAGCGCCGCGCCCAAGAGCGCGGGTGCCCAGGTTTCGTGGACGGCGCCGGCGAGCAACGGCGGCAGCCCGATCACCAGCTATCGGATAACGCCTTACGTCGGCTCGAGCCCGCAGGCGACGACCAGCGCACCCTCGGGTGCGACGTCGGCGAGCGTCACCGGGCTCACAAATGGCACCGCCTACACCTTCACGGTCACCGCGATCAACAGCGGCGGGCCCGGCGCCGAGTCCGCGCCCTCGAGCCCGGTCACCCCGAACGGGATGATCTTCGACCTCGCGACCCCGTCGGTGGTCGACTCGGGAGACGGCGGCTCGGTGGAGCTCGGGGTGAAGTTCCAGAGCGACACCGCCGGAACGATCGACGGCATCCGCTTCTACAAGGCGGCCGCCAACACCGGCACCCACATCGGCAGCCTCTGGAACGCCAGCGGGACGCTGCTGGCGCAGGCGACCTTCAGCGGGGAGAGCGGGTCGGGCTGGCAGCAGGTGCGCTTCGCCAACCCGGTGCCGATCCAGGCAAACACCACCTATGTCGCCGGCTACCTGGCTCCGAACGGGCATTACTCGGTCAACGGCCCGACCCTCGCCGCCGGCGTCGACAATCCGCCGCTGCATGCCCTTGCCAACGGCACCAGCGCCAACGGGGTCTACGCCTACGGCTCGAGCGTGGCCTTCCCGACTAACACCTACCAGTCCTCGAACTACTGGGTCGACGTCCTCTATTCGGCGGCGGCGCCTCCCGCCGCACCTGGGCCGGTTACGGGCGTCTCGGCGACCGCCGGCCTCGGCACGGCCACGATCTCCTGGTCGGCTCCGTCGAGCGGCGGCGCTCCGACCAGCTACGTGGTCACCCCCTACGTCGGCGGCAATCCGCAGGCGCCGGCCACCGTCACCGGCTCGCCTCCGGCGACGACGACGACGATCAGCGGGCTGACGCCTGGAACCACCTACACCTTCACCGTCAGGGCGGTCAACGGCAGCGGCTCGGGGCCTGAGTCGGCGCCGTCGAACCCGGTCACGCCGTCCACCGCGGCGGCGCCGGGCAAGCCGACCGCGGCGACCGCGGCGGCTCGCAGCCAGAGCGCTCTTGTGAGCTGGACAGCGCCGGCCAGCGACGGCGGCAGCCCGGTCACCAGTTATCGAATCACCCCGTTCGTGGGGACCACCGCGCAGACGCCGACCACCGTTGGCGCGGCCGCAACCTCGGCGACGGTCAGCGGGCTGACCAACGGCACCAACTACACCTTCACCGTCACCGCGATCAATGCCATCGGACCCGGGCCCGCCTCGGACGCAACCGCTGCGGTGATGCCCCGCGCGACGATCTTCGAGCAGGGGGTGCCCGCGACCCAGAACGTCAACGACGCGGGCTCGGTGGTGCTCGGGGTGAAGTTCCAAAGCGACACCGCCGGCACGATCACGGGGTATCCGCTTCTTCAAGTCGACCGCCAACACGGGGACCCACATCGTCAGCCTCTGGAGCAGCTCGGGGACCCTGCTGGCGCAGGCAACGGCAACCAACGAGACCGCATCCGGCTGGCAGGAGGTGCAGTTCGCCAACCCTGTTTCGATCGCTGCCAACACGACGTATGTCGCCAGCTATCTGGCGCCCGCCGGCCACTACTCGGCCAACGGACAGGGCTTCGCCAGCGCCACGGACGCGCCTCCGTTGCATGCCCTCGCCAACGCCACCAGCCCCAACGGGGTCTACGCCTACAGCGCCTCGAACACCTTCCCTACCAACAACTACAACGCGACCAACTACTGGGTCGACGTCCTCTTCACCCCCTGATCGGAGCAATCGTGCCCAAGGAGACAGCCATTCCCTTCCGCCGTGCCCTCGCCATCGCTCTAGCGCTGACCGCGGCCTCCGCGCTCGCGGCGTGCGGTGGCTCGGCGTCCTCGCCGGCGGGGAGCGCCGGCGCCGATCGCGCCGGGGTCGAGCTGGCCGCGCTGCAGAATCCCCTGGTGAACCCCAAGGGCGCACAGAACGGGTCCGGCTACATCGTCTCCTCATCCGACCCGATCACCGCGACGACCAACCGGCCGAGCGTCGCCCGCTACCCGACCGGGCCCGACAACGACGAGGTGAGCACGACCGGGGCCGACCCGATCCGTCCCTGCAGCTTCGTCTCCGGCGGCGAGGCGCGCACGATAACCGGCGCGGCAGTGCAGATGAGCGCCGGGATGCAGGGTCCGACCTGCATCTACGAGATGCGCCATCCCAGCCGCCAGGTGACCGTCGCCGTCCTGCCGACCCGGATCGCCGGCCTTCGCCGTCATGCGCGCAGCGCCACCCGCGCTGCGGTCAGGGGGCGGACCGGCTGGTGTCTGCGCTATGGATCGACCTCGCTGGCGGTTCCCCTGTCCGGGGGCCGGATGCTGAGCGTCAGCGCCCCGTGCAAGCTCGCCAAGCGCTTCGCGTCGAGGGCGCTCGGCCGCGTCCCGCGCTGAGTCCCGCGCTGAGGCCGGGAAGGCTCACGAGGGGTCCGCGAGGGCGCCCTCAAGCCTCAGCAGGGCCTTTGACCCGGACTCTGCTGGAGCAGCAGGTCGAGCGTCCAGAGGTCGAATGCGTCGGCTTCCTAGGACGACTCGGGCCGCCACGGCCGTGGCCGGAGTCGGTCGCCTTTTGTACCTGGTGGGCAGGAGCTCCCCTAGGCCCGCCCCGTTGGTTCCCCGCATGAGCTTGCCGAGACGCCTGGTGCCCTCATTTTCGCTTGCCTCCCTTCTGGCGGGCATCGTCCTAGTTCAGTTGGGCGGCCCGGCCTCCGCAGCCGATCCATGCGCCCCTCCGGTGACCAACCAGGTCGCCTGCGAGAACACCAAGCCGGGCGATCCCCCCTCCGATTGGCAGATCAACGGGGTTGGAGACAGCTCGATCCAGGGATTCGCCACCTCGATGAGCGTCAATCTCGGCCAGACGGTCAACTTCAAGATCAAGACCCCGGCGAGCTCCTACCACATCGACATCCTCCGGCTCGGCTACTACAACGGCGACGGCGCCCGCAAAATCGCCTCCAACATCCAGCCCTCGGCGAGCCTGCCGCAGACCCAGCCGGCCTGCCAGACGACCAGCTCCACCGGCCTGGTCGACTGCGGCAACTGGAAGGTCTCCGCCTCCTGGACGGTCCCGAACAACGCCGTCTCTGGCCTCTACATAGCCCACCTGGTCCGCAACGACACCGGCGGCGAGAGCCAGATCTTCTTCGTCGTGCGCGATGACTCCAGCCATTCGGATGTCGTGCTGAAGACCGCCGACGCGACCTGGCAGGCCTACAACGCCTACGGGGGCAACAGCCTCTACTCCTGCACCGTCTCCTGCCCGCCCGGGAACCCCGGCGGCTACAAGGCTGCATACGCGGTCTCCTACAACCGCCCCTTCGACGGGACTCTGGCCACCGACAACGGGATGTCGGACCCGTTCTACTCCGAGTACCAGATGATCCGCTTCCTGGAGCGCAATGGCTACGACCTCAGCTACGTCGCCCAGAAGGACGTCGACTCCAACGGGACATTGCTCCAGAACCACAAGACGTTCATCTCCAGCGGCCACGACGAGTACTGGGCCGCAGGCGAGCGCCAGAGCGTCGAGGCGGCGCGCAACGCCGGGGTCAACCTCGCCTTCTTCAGCGGCAACGAGCTGTTCTGGAAGACGCGCTGGACCCCGAGCTCTGCCGACGGGACCAGTACGCCCTATCGCACCCTGGTCGACTACAAGGACACCCACTTCGACGCGCCGGTCGATCCGTCCTACCCGCCGGTCACGACCCCGACCTGGCGCGATCCGCGCTACAGCCCGCCGGGCGACGCCGGCCGCCCCGAGAACAGCCTCAGCGGTCAGATCTTCCTGGTCAACGCGGGCACTTCGGATATCAAGGTGCCGTCCACCTTCAGCAAGCTCCGCTTCTGGCGGAACACCGCCGTCTCCACCCTGACCTCGGGTCAGACCCTGACCCTGGGGGCGGGCACCGGCACCCTGGGCTACGAGTGGGACGTCGACCCTGACAACGGCTTCCGTCCCGCTGGGCGCTTCCCGCTCTCCTCGACTACGGTCAGTGGCCTGCAGACGTTCACCGACTATGGCACCGGGGTCGCAGACAACACCACCGCCTCGCACAGCCTCTCCCTCTACCGCGCCCCGAGCGGCGCCCTGGTCTTCGGCGCCGGCACCGTGCAGTGGTCATGGGGGCTCGACATAACCAACGCCTGGAACAGCGGCGCCACCAACCCCGACGCCACCCACACCGACGCCAACATGCAGCAGGCCACGGTCAACCTGCTGGCCGACATGGGTGCCCAGCCGGCGACCCTGCAGTCCGGGCTCGTCGGCACCCCCAAGTCGACCGACACGACGGCGCCCACCGCGGCCATCAGCTCGCCCTCGTCGGGGGCCTCGCTCACCGACGGCAACACCGTCACCGTCTCCGGAACGGCCGCGGACACCGGCGGGGGCAACGTCGCCGCGGTCGAGGTCTCCACCGACGGGGGCTCGACCTGGCACACCGCGAACGGGACCAGCTCCTGGACCTACTCGTGGAACGTCCACGGCGGCCCCTCGACCACGGTCAAGGCCCGGGCCATCGATGACTCCGGCAACATCGGCAACGCCACCGCGGGCACGCCGGTCACCGTCAACTGCCCATGCACGGTCTTCGGCGGCACCGTCCCCGGGACCACGGACTCGGGTGACAACGGCTCGCTCGAGGTAGGGGTGAAGTTCCGCAGCGACCTCCCGGGGACGATCAGCGGCGTCCGCTTCTACAAGAGCGCCAAGAACACCGGCACCCACGTCGGCAGCCTCTGGAAGGCCGACGGCACCCTGCTGGCGCAGGCGACCTTCAGCGGCGAGACCGCCAGCGGCTGGCAGAAGGTCAACTTCTCCAGCCCGGTGACGATCCAGCCGAACACCACCTACGTGGCGGGCTACTTCGCACCCAACGGGCATTACTCCGCCCAGGAGTGGGCGCTAAACCATCCGCCAGCGACCGGGCCCGACAACCTCGACGCCCCGCCGCTGCACGTCCTGCCCGATTCCAGCAGCGGCGGCAACGGGCTCTACCAGTACGACTCGAGCCCCGTCTTCCCGACCAACACCTACCAGTCCGAGAACTACTGGGTCGACGTGCAGTTCAACCCCTCGACACCGGCCCAGGCTCCGGGGCAGGTGACCAACGTCAGCGCCACCGCCGGAGTCGGGCAGGCGACCGTCAACTGGACGCCGCCGGCCAACGACGGCGGCAGCGCGATCACCAGCTACCGGATCACCCCCTACATCGGCGCCAACGCCCAGACGCCGACCACGGTCAGCGCCCCGGCGTCTTCGAAGACGATCACCGGCCTCACCGGCGGCACGACCTACACCTTCACGGTGACCGCGATCAACAGCGTCGGGCCGGGGCAGGAGTCGGCGCCCTCGAACGCCACCACCCCTACGACGTCGCCCGGGGCGCCGACGGGGGTGAGCGCCACCGCCGGAGTCGGAGCAGGCGACCGTCAACTGGACGCCGCCGGCCAACGACGGCGGCAGCGCGATCACCAGCTACCGGATCACCCCCTACATCGGCGCCAACGCCCAGACGCCGACCACGGTCAGCGCCCCGGCGACCTCGAAGACGATCACCGGCCTCACCGGCGGCACGACCTACACCTTCACGGTGACCGCGATCAACAGCGTCGGGCCGGGGCAGGAGTCGGCGCCCTCGAACGCCACCACCCCTACGACGTCGCCCGGGGCGCCGACGGGGGTGAGCGCCACCGCCGGAGTCGGAGCAGGCGACCGTCAACTGGACGCCGCCGGCCAACGACGGCGGCAGCGCGATCACCAGCTACCGGATCACCCCCTACATCGGCGCCAACGCCCAGACGCCGACCACGGTCAGCGCCCCGGCGACTTCGAAGACGATCACCGGCCTCACCGGCGGCACGACCTACACCTTCACGGTGACCGCGATCAACAGCGTCGGGCCGGGGCAGGAGTCGGCGCCCTCGAACGCCACCACCCCTACGACGTCGCCCGGGGCGCCGACGGGGGTGAGCGCCACCGCCGGAGTCGGAGCAGGCGACCGTCAACTGGACGCCGCCGGCCAACGACGGCGGCAGCGCGATCACCAGCTACCGGATCACCCCCTACATCGGCGCCAACGCCCAGACGCCGACCACGGTCAGCGCCCCGGCGACTTCGAAGACGATCACCGGCCTCACCGGCGGCACGACCTACACCTTCACGGTGACCGCGATCAACAGCGTCGGGCCGGGGCAGGAGTCGGCGCCCTCGAACGCCACCACCCCTACGACGTCGCCCGGGGCGCCGACGGGGGTGAGCGCCACCGCCGGAGTCGGAGCAGGCGACCGTCAACTGGACGCCGCCGGCCAACGACGGCGGCAGCGCGATCACCAGCTACCGGATCACCCCCTACATCGGCGCCAACGCCCAGACGCCGACCACGGTCAGCGCCCCGGCGACTTCGAAGACGATCACCGGCCTCACCGGCGGCACGACCTACACCTTCACGGTGACCGCGATCAACAGCGTCGGGCCCGGGCAGGAGTCGGCGCCCTCGGCGTCGGTGACGCCTTACGGAGTGCCACTCCATGCAACCAGTACCTCGGTCTCTTGCACCCCGGCCTCCCTATTGCACACGAGCAGCACAACCTGCACTGCCACCGTATTGGACAATGAACTAGACGGTTTTAGCTACCCGAGCGGGACTATTCAAATGACTTCCAACACTCCTGGCGGTCAATTCTCCGGCGAAGCCGAATGCACCTTGACTCCTACATCCATGGTAGGGGCATCGAAGTGCGCGCTCGCGTACACGCCCGAGGTCGTAGAAAGTGGCTCGCATCGGATTACCGCCGAGTATCTCGGCGACTCAGGCCATGCTGCAAGCGCCGGATCGACAGTTGTAACTATCCCCGAGCGAACTACGACCCTGACGTTTACATGCGATCCAAATCCCATACTTAAATCCGAGCAGACGGAGTGCATGGCCACTGTCGTTGATGACTTCGGCGGCTTGGCGAGTCCACCGACGGGATCTGTGCAGTTTACATCGAGCGTGGCCGCGGGCCGTTTTAGCAACTCCGGCAAATGCACTCTGCTTCAGGTGAGCGGCTCAACCTCGAAATGCCAAGTTTCCTATTTTCCCACCGAGAACGTTGGAATGCCTAGGCACAGCTTGACCGCTCGATATTCCGGGGATTCGGTACATCTTTCGAGCGGTGCTGTAGCCGAGCTTGACGTTCCCGCCACTCCGCCTCATGGGCCTTTAGGGGTCTCAATCGACGGAGGGGCCTGGGCAACCAACAACTCCCGCGTGCTACTGATGATCCGGTGGCCAGCCCGCGCTACAACCGCGCTTATCAGCAACGACGAGGGGTTCGATCACCCTGGGAGCCGAGTAGTCAGCCGGTCGATTCACTGGACTCTTCCCTCGTCCGGGCCGGAACGCATTCCTAGGGCGGTTTACGTGCGGTTTGTGGGAGGGCCGGCTGGGCCAGAGACTTACACGGACGACATCATCCTCGATAAGACAGCGCCCCGAATTGCCTCGGCTTGGGTCAAGCGAGTCCAGTCAAGGAGGAAGGTTGGCCAGCCAAAATCCGCCTCGAGGAAGAAGAGCTATGCATTGCATCTTGATGCCTACGACAATGCTTCAGGCCTAAAGGCAATCGAGATATCGACAAATCGCCGGCACGTTGCCCACGTCTTCCGTGTAGCGCGCAAGAACCATCTGAGGAAGACCTTTGCAGTCTCGGCGGGTGTTCGCAGGTTGTTTGTTCGGGCCAAGGATTCGGCGGGAAATGTCTCTAGATGGCGGGCAGCCAGATTTCATCGGCCTCGCCACCACTCGCGCGGAGCGCCCTCGTGAGCTGGGCGGCCGCTCGCCTTCCCACTCGCGCTGGGGCCTGGGCTCGCCGGGATGCAGGGACCAACCTGCATCTACGAGACGCGCCATCCCCGTCAGGGTGCAAGCTCGCCTCGCGCTTTGCCGCGCAGGCGCTCGGCCGCGTCCCGCGCTGAGTCCGGGGTGGATTCACCAAGGGTCTGCGAGGGCACCCTCGAGCCTCAGCAGAGCCTCCTTCATCGCCGGCCCGCCGCCGTAGCCGCCGAGGGCGCCCCCTGCCCGCAGCACCCGGTGGCAGGGCACGACGATCGGGATCGGGTTGGCGCCGAGCGCCGAGCCGGCCGCCCGCTGGGCGCGCTCGTTGCCGGCGCTGCGGGCCATCTCGGTGTAGTTGCGGGTTTCGCCGTAAGGGATCCGAGCGGTGGACCGAAGCACCCTGCGGCGAAATCCGCTGGTCAGCTGCCAGTCGAGCGCCAGGTCGAAATCGCGCAGGCTGCCGGCAAAGTAGAGGTCGAGCTCCCGGCGGACCTCGTCGAGGCGGGCCGGCGCCTCGACGACCCGCGGCGAGACCTCGGCGGCGAGCCGCCGCAGGGCGGAGTCGGGCTCCTGCCCGGGGAGGCTGACCATCACCAGGCCGAGCTCGGTGGCCGCCAGCAGGATGGGGCCGAACGGGGAGTCCTCGATCGCATAAGCGACGTCGACCAGGCCCGCCCGCTCGGCGATCCCGACGAACCGCTGCCGGGCCGCCGCCAGCGAGTTAGCTGGGGGTCCGTCGACCAGCTCCCGAAGCACACTGTCCGTCTCATGGCTCATGCCAGCACCTCTCTCAGCTTCTTCACGCCTTCATGTACGTTCCTGCGCGCCGCGTCCTCGGAGCAGTCGAGCGCCGCGGCGATCTCACGATGGGGCATGTCGCAGGCGAAGCGGAGTGCCACCGCGGTGCGCTGCTTCGGCGGCAGCCCCGCCACCGCGCCCCAGATCCCGAGGCCCGGCTCCGGCCCCGGGGCCGCCACCTCGGGCGAGTATCCGCTCGGCAAAGCCCGGCGACCGCGACCGCGGTGGTGGTCGATCGCCTTGTTGTGGGCGATGGTCAGCAGCCAGCCGCGCAGGTTGCCGTCGTCGCCGAGCTTCGGATAGCCGCGCAGCGCAGCCAGGAAGGTTTCCTGGAAGCAGTCCTCGGCCTCCTGCGGCCCGACGGCGGCGATCAGGAAGCCGAGGACGTCGTTGGCGTGGCGGTCGAGCAGCTCCTGGAATGGCGGCAGGCCTTTCACCTCGTCAATTAAACGCTGCGCGCGCCGGAAACGTGAGACGCCTCAGATCGGCCCAGCTAGGGTGGCGGCATGGACGACGCGGAGGCGATCACACGGCTGGTCGCGACGGCGCTGTCAGAGGACATCGGCGCCGCTGACCTCACGGCCGAGGCGCTCCTCCCCACGGGGGCGCGGGGACGCGCCTCGATCACCCAGAAGGCACCCGGGGCGGTGTTCGGGCTCGAGATCGTCCGCGAGGTGATGCGGCAGAGCGGGGTGGAGCGCTTCGAGGCCGAGGCAGTCGAGGGGGAGTGGCGCGACGAGGTCCCGGCATTGGTGGCGACCGCCGCCGGCCCAGCGGCATCGTTGCTCGCCGCCGAGCGCACCGCGCTGAACTTCCTCGGCCACCTCTCGGGCATCGCAACGATCACGGCCCGTTTCGTCGCCGCGGTCGCCGGCACCGGAGCCAGGATCCTCGACACCCGGAAGACTACGCCCGGTCTGCGGGCGCTTGAAAAGCGGGCGGTGGCGGCGGCGGGGGGCGTCAACCACCGCATGGGGCTCTATGACGCGATCCTGATCAAGGAGAACCACATCGCCCTCGCCGGAGGCCTCGAGCCGGCCCTGGAAAGTGCGCGCGCCACAGGGGGGGAGGTCGAGGTCGAATGCCGGGACCTCGACGAGGTGTCGCGAGCGATCGCCGGGGGCGCCGGCCGAATCCTCCTAGACAACATGGATGCGGAACAGATCCGGGAGGCGGTCGGACTGCGGGCGGCGGCCGATCGGCCGCAGTTCGAGGCATCGGGAGGGATCAGTCTGGAGAACGTCCGGGCGGTCGCTGAGACCGGCGTCGAGTACATCTCGGTCGGCGCTCTGACCCACTCGGCCCCGGCCCTGGACCTCAGCATGCTGATCGAGCCCGACGGCGACGCGGGGGCGGGGTAGAGTCGGCGCATGGCGGTCAACGAGGAGACGCGGCGCAGGCGTGAGGAGATAGTCCGCGAGCACATGGAGTCGGAGAACCGGCACGAGTTCGACCGGACGATGGAGACCTTCCATCACCCCCGCTATGAGCTGATCGCCACCGGGGACACCTACGACGGCGCGGCGGAGGTCGATGCCTACTTCGATGAGACCCGCACCGCCTTCCCCGACCAGCGCAACGAGCTGATCGCGATGCACCACGCCGACGGTGCCGTTCTGGTCGAGGCGATGCTCTACGGGACCCACGATGGCCCGTTCCGCGGCCTGCCGCCGACCGGGCGCGGCTTCGAGATGCGCTTCCTGGCGATCTTCGTCTTCGAAGACGACCGGCTGATCTGCGAACGGGTCTACTTCGACCAGGCGACCGTGCTGAGGCAGCTCGGGATCGCCCACGACCCCCTCTCCGTGAGCGGCCGGGTGGCGACCGTGCTCAATCACCCTGTCACGGTCGGCCGCGCCGTGCTGCGCCAGGTGACCGGGCGCTGAAAGGGGCGGAGTCCGCGGGCGTCCAGGCCGATGCACAACCTGCGGCGGCTTTCGCCGCCTGACATGCCGCTGCCGGCGCTAACACCGCGCCGGCACTTGACTACTTGAGCAGCCGCGAGAGGCGGCGATCCTTGAGCACCCTGCCGCCGGTCTGCTCTTCCGGGCAGTAGTTGGTCTGATGCTCGGAGAAGAAGACCGCCTCGATCGTCGCCCCGCATCGGGGGCAGGGCTCGCCCTCGCGGCGGTGCACCTTGAGCGGCATCGGCAGCTTGTCGGGAACCCGGTCGCCGATCACCTCCTCGTAGTGGCGGATCGCCCCGTCGAGGACGCCGAGCGCGTCCTGCAGCCGCTCCACCTCCTCGGACTCCAGCTCGGAGCCCTTGCGGAAGGGCGAGATGCGGGCCTCCCAGAGGATCTCATCGACCCAGGATCGGCCGATCCCGGCGATCGCCCGCTGGTCGCGGAGCAGGGGGTGCAGGTGGCGGGGCTGGTCGATCAGTTCGCTGAAATCGGCCAGCGGTGGAGCCGGCCACGCCTCCGGGCCGAGGGTCGCCACCATCTCGTCGTCCTGGACCTCCGCGGCGGCGAGAAGCTTCGCCCAGGCGCGCTGCCGGGTCCCGAACTCGCGCAGCCTCAGCTCCCGCCCGTCGCCGAGCCTGACCAACAGCCGTGAGGCCCGGTCCCGGGGGGATGCGGGCTTCCCGAACGCCTGCAGCCGGCCGGCAGACATCAGATGGATCAGCAGCGCCAGGTCACCCAGCTCGACAACCGGCATCTTGCCGATCCTGCCCACCCTGGTGACAGCGAGCCCCTCCAGCGCCTGCAGCGGAGGCTCGAAGGTCTTCATCACGTTCATCCCCGGCGCCAGAGCCGAGCTGACCGTCTCGCCGCGCAGCGCCCGGTCGAGCCTGCGCGCTGTGATCTCGACTTCCGGCACTTCGGGCATGCCCAGAGGGTAGACTTGAGCAGAGTTCATTCGACTGGTTGCAGGAGCCCCTCGAGGCTGCCGAGCCAGCGAACATCAAACAGCCACACCATCAGGGACCCTTTGAGGAGGGCCGCGATGAGAGAGCTACCAACCATCAATGAGCCGGTTCCGATGCTCGACCTCTCCCCTGCGGAGATCGACGAGCTCTCCGAGGAGGTTCGGGCCCTGGCGGTCGAGCGCGACGCGGTGATCCTCGCCCACAACTACCAGGTCGCCGAGGTCCAGGACGTCGCCGACTTCGTCGGCGACTCGCTCGGCCTCTCCCGCAGGGCGGCCGCAGCCGACGCGTCGGCGATCGCCTTCTGCGGGGTTCACTTCATGGCCGAGACCGCGTCGATCCTCTCGCCGCAGAAGACGGTGCTGATCCCCGACCCCGAGGCCGGATGCTCGCTCTCGGACTCGATCACGGCCGGCGAGCTGCGCAATTGGAAGTCGCGCCACAGCCCCGACGCCGTCGTCGTCATGTACGTCAACACATCGGCAGAGGTGAAGGCCGAGACCGACTACTGCTGCACCTCCTCGAACGCCGTCAAGGTCGTAGAGCACATCCTCCGTGAGCACGGGCCGGCCACCGAGATCCTCTTCGGCCCCGACATGTGGCTCGGCTCATATGTCGAGCGGGTCTCGGGTCACCGCATGCACGTCTGGCCCGGCGAGTGCCACGTCCACGCCGGGATTCGTCCGGAGGACATCACGGCTCAGCGCGAGGCGCATCCGGGGGCCGAGTTCCTCGTCCACCCGGAGTGCGGCTGCGTCACCCAGATCATGGAGTACGTCGCCGCGGGGGACGTGTCCGAGGAAGGCGTCCACATGCTCTCCACCGGGCAGATGCTCGACTATCTCGGCGATCACCCCGAAGGGGAGTTCATCGTCGCAACCGAGAACGGGATGCTTCATCCGCTGCAACAGGTCGCCCCGGGGGCCAATTTGATCGAGGCCAATCGGATGGCCTTCTGCAAGTACATGAAGATGATCACCCTGCCGAAGCTGCGCGACTCGCTGCGCGAGATGCAGTTCGAGGTCAGCGTCCCAGCGGAGATCGCCGAGCGGGCGAGGCTGCCGATCGAGCGAATGGTCGCGATCGGCTGAGCGCCGGTCCGTCTTTAGACGACTCTCAGCCGACTTCTCGCAGTCGGCCGCTCCCGACCTCGTAGACGAATCCCCGCACGCTCTCTTTGCGGGGGATGAAGGGGCTTTCGCGGATCCGCTCGATCGAGGCCCGCACGCCTTCCTCGAGATCGGCGAAGGGATGGGCATCCCAGGCTGGCCGGCTGCCGGTCTCCTGCTCGAGGCGATCGGCGAACTCCTCGTCGCTGAAGGTGAGCATGCCGCAGTCGGTGTGGCGGATGAGGACGATCTCCTCTGTGCCGAGCAGGTTCTGGGAGATCGCCAGCGAGCGGATCTCCTGATCGGTGACCACCCCCCCGGCGTTGCGGATCACGTGGGCGTCGCCCTCTTCGAGGCCGAGCGCCCTGGCGGGGTCGAGGCGGGCGTCCATGCAGGCGACCACAGCGACCTTGCGGCCGGGTGGCAGCGGCAGGTCGGCTTTGTCGAAACCGTCGGCATAGCTCTGGTTGTTGGCCAGCAGATCATCCGTGGCGCTCATCTGCCCTCCTGAACCGTCTAATCAGATCAACAAACGGACATTAGCCGTGTTGCCCCCGGCCGCCGGAAGCGCAAAGATAGGGGCCGATGGTGGCGACGGCGATTCGCCTGGGCATGGGAGCGGTGCTGGTGGGGGCGGCCCTGTTGAAGCTCGCCAGCCCGCGCTCGAGCGTCGCCGCGCTGGCCACCTTCGGGTTCGCCGATTCGGCCCTGCGCTGGGTTGCGTGGGGGTCGCTGATCGCCGCCGAGCTGACTCTCGGGGTCGGGGTCGCCGCCGGGTCCGAAGCGGCCGCGTACCTGGCGGCCACCCTGATGGCGATGTTCGGCTTGCTGCTGCTCGGCGCCCTGATCCGGGGCCGCGCCGGAGCGCCGTGCGCCTGTTTCGGCTCCCGCTCCCGGGTCGGCGGGCTGGGAGTGCTCCGCAACCTGGCGATGGCCGCCGCCTACGCGGCGCTGCCGCTGCTGCCCGAGCCCTCACTGAGCACCGATCAGTGGTTGGGGCTGGGGCTGGCAGCTGCCCTGCTCGCCTCTGCCGGACTTGCCGTCGCGGTCCTCGCCCTGGCCCGGGAGGTGGGCATGCTGAGACTGCGGATGGGCCCGGCGGCGGCCCTTGAGATCATCGGCGAGGGCCCGCCTCTGGGCGAGGACGCCGGGCTCACGGAGCGATTCGCCCCTGCCCCGCCCGACAGCCTGCTGCTCGCGGTCTTCCTCTCGGAGGGGTGCCACGTCTGCCGCGGCCTGGAGCCCGTGGTCGAGGGTCTCGCCTCGGACCCCGCCCTCTCGGTGCTCGTGTTCGACGAGGTCCGCGATGCCGAGGAATGGCGGCGGTTGGCGGTCCCCGGCAGCCCCTACGCCGCTGCGCTCGATCTCGACGGTCTCGTCCTCGCCAAGGGAAGCTTCAACAGCCTCACCCAGATGGAGAGCATCCTCGCCACCGCCGAGCGGCGCCGTGCCGCCGAGGAGCCGATGCCACAAGCCCATGGCTGAGCACGACCCCTCCCGGTATCGCTGCTGCGGGGTCCACGTCCGCAAGTTAATGGACTGCTGCGCCCACTCCAGCTCGAGGTCAATGAGCGGCCGAGCCCGCCCTCGATCGTCACCACCGAGTCGGCGTCGACCAGCCTGGTTGGCAACCACCGGGGCGAGCCGGTCGGGCCGGGGTGCCCGATCGAGGCGCGAAGCGAGGATCGCGGCCCGCTCGTCTCCCGCGGACGGCGTGGTTGCCCCAAGGTGGTGCTCGCCGCTCGCTTGGGTGCCCCGTCCGCCGCTGCTGTTCCGCCTGACCCGTCGCCGGCGCCTCCGGTCCCCTGACCGCCGTCCCCACCCCAGCACAACCGGCGAGCCAGATCGCGGCCGCCGCGAGCGCCAGAGCGCGCGGCTACTGCGGGGGCTCGGTTTTTCCGGGCGCCCTCGGCTCGTCATGCCACTCCCGCGGCAGCTCGACCTCGACCTCGAGCGGCGCGATCGGGGGCTCGAGCTCCTCCCTCAATACGCCCCCGGCCAGATACGGCGCCAGGAAGCGGCCGCTCACCTTCTGCGGCGGCCACCAGAGGCGGTCGCTCGAGACCGCGCCCTCTCCGGCGCCGCCGGAGAGGGTGTGGGCGAGGTTCAGCGACTCCCCGCCGGTGAGGAGCATCCCGCGCAGCACCGGGTGGAACGGTTGTGGCTCCAGGTCGGCCCCGAGGCGGGCCGCAATGTCCTCGGCAGCCGCGTCGGCCTGCTGGGTGCCGAGCCCGCCATGCTTGATCGGGAAGTTCGTTCCGTCGCCAGCGGCGTAGTGGTCGGGCTCTCCCTTCACCCTGGCATGCTCGTCGATCGGGATGAATCCCCCCGCATCGGCGGGCAGGCCGGGGATCGAGGGGCCCTCGAGCAAAGGCAGCGAGACGACCCGGGCGACCTCGAGCCGCTCGCCGCCCGGATGGAGGCTGAGCACCCCGCCGCCCTCCTCGGTGGCGCGGGTCGAGGATCTGACGTCGATCCCGCGCGCGGCGAGCATCTCGGAGAGGGCCTCCGAGGCCTGTGTGCCGAAGACGATCAGCGGGGACTCCTCCGGTGTGATCAGGACCAGCTTGAGTTTCAGCAGGCCGGCCTCCCGGGCCTTCCTCTGGGTCATCAGGGCCAGCTCGTAGACCGGCAGCGGCCAGGCACCGCTGGGCGGGACCACGAAAGCCATGCTCGCCGGCTGATCAGGATCGAGATCGGTCAGCAGATCCGCGAGTGCGATTCGATCGCCGGAGACGTCGAGGGTTATCGCGTCCTCGAAGGCGGGGCGGAAGACGCCCCCGACGCAGATCACCGCGATCTCGTACTCGACCCGGGAGCCGTCGCCGAGCTGCGCGTAGTGCGCTTCCGCGTTGACCCCCTCGATGCCCTGCTGGACGAAGCGGGCGCCGAATTCCTCGGCGATAGGAGCAAGCTCGCGGTGTGCGGCCGCCTCGGAGGTGAAGGGCTCCTCGACGAGGTGCGGCTTGTAGACGAAGTCGGGGCGCGGCGCGACCAGCGTCACTTCGACCCGGTCGCCGGCGAGGTGGTGCAGGGCGATCAGCGATTCGAGACCGGCGATTCCGCCGCCCGCAATCAGGACCCGGGCCCTGTCAGTGTTGCCGCCGCCGTGGGTCATGTCTCCTGAATCATCCTCCATTCGGCACGCCACTGCCCTCGGGACATTAGGGTGGTCGGAGATGGCTGGACTCGTCCAAGTAGAAGTTGCCCCAGAGCCGGTGGAGAGGTTCCGAGATCTGCTCGGGGCCGACTATGCGGCGGTCGAGGCCGGGGCCTCGCGGGCGCGCGAATTCCTCGCCGGACGGGTGATCTGGCAGGTCAACTCGACCGCCCGGGGGGGTGGGGTGGCGGAGATGCTGCGCAGCCATCTGGCCTACGTGCGGGCGGTCGGGATCGACGTTCGCTGGGTCCTGGCCGGCGGGGGAGACGATTTCTTCGTGGTCACCAAGCGGATCCACAACAATTTGCACGGGTCCGCCGGCGACGGCGGAGAGCTCGGACCGGCCGAGCGCGCCGCCTATGAACGCGGCCTGGAGACGACAATGGCGGAGCTGTCCCGGGTGGTTCGGCCCGGGGACATCGCCTTCCTCCACGACCCCCAAACGCTCGGCCTGATCGGCCCGATGCGCGAGGTCGGCGCCAAGGTGCTCTGGCGCTGCCATGTCGGCGTCGATGAGCCGAACGAGATCGTCAAGCGCTCCTGGCGCTTCCTGCAGCCCTACGCGAGCAGGGCCGACGCCTGCGTCTTCTCCCGTGAGCAATACGTCTGGGACGACCTCGACCGCGACAAGGTGACGATCATCCCGCCGTCGATCGACCCGTTCTCGCCCAAGAACCAAGAGCTCGCCCCCGAGGCGTTGGAGGCGATCCTCGACGTGGCCGGGATCGGTCCCGACGGCCGGGAGGGGCCATCGGTTTTCAAGCGAACCGACGACACGCCGGGGCGGGTCGATCGCCCCGGCGAGATGATCCAGGAATCTCCGGTGGCGAAAGATGCGTTGCTGGTCTCCCAGGTCTCCCGCTGGGACAAGCTCAAGGACCCGATCGGGCTGATCGACTGCTTCGCCGAGTACGTTCCCGATCCGGCCGCCCACCTGCTGCTGGCGGGCCCGGACGTCAAGGCTGTCGCCGACGACCCCGAGGGCGCCGAGGTCCTCGACCAGGTGATCGCCCGCCGCGCCGCCCTCGATCCGGATGCGCGATCGCGGGTCCACCTTGCGATGCTGCCGCTCGACGACATCGAGGAGAACGCGGCGATTGTCAACGCCGTTCAACGGCGCTCGCAGGTGGTGGTACAGAAGAGCATCGCCGAAGGCTTCGGCCTGACCGTCTCGGAGGCGATGTGGAAGGAGACTCCCGTCGTCGCCAGCAGAGTCGGGGGCATCCAGGATCAGATCGTCGACGGGGAGAGCGGCCTGATGCTCGAGCCCCGCGACCTGCCCGGATTCGGCGCCGCCGTCTCCTCCCTGCTCGACGATCCGGCCCGCGCCGAGCGCCTCGGTCTCGCCGGCCGCGAGAGGGTCGCGGAGAAGTTCCTCGTCACCGGCCGGCTGCTGAGCTACTTCGAGGTCTTCCTCGGCCTGCTCTCCCGCTAGCGAACGAGCCCGGTTTCGAGGCCTCTTGTCGCGTTCTTTGCCGGATCCTTACAAGACGCGGAGCATCCTGATTGGACCATCCAAAGAGGAGTCGGACCAGATGAAAAGGAAAAGAGCAAAACTCGCGGCAATGGCCACCGTGGTCGGTCTTGGCGGGCTCGCCGGCGTGGCTCTCGCTTCCAACCCCGGGACTCCCACCGGTCCGGCGACGGCCGCCAGCCGCTCAGCGCCGGGAACGCGGCCGATCGTGACCGGCGCAAGCGGCGCGGCGCCCGCCTTGCCGACCGCCTCCAGCATTCCCGCCGGCCACGCGATCACGGCTCCGGCGGGCGGGTCGCGCCACCGCCCGGTGGTTACCCGGACCAGCGGCGCCGCCGGGACCTTCGGTGGCGAGGAGCGCGACGATTGACGTGGGCGCCGGCATGAGCTTCACCTCCGAGCAGGCGCGCCGCTACGGCGAGGAGATCGGAATCGAATGGGAGTCAGCTCCCTTCGACGTCGAGCAGTTCCGGATCGGCATGGGCGTCGAGCTCGAGCACGGGTCACAGGACGCCACCACCGACGTCACCGGCGACGACCCGATCGTGACCGCCAAGATCGCGCTGGCCCACCTGAAGGAGTTCCCGGACTACTACACCCGCCTCGAGGCGATGGAGGAGGAAGCCAAGAGGGATCAGGGAATCGAATGATGCGACGCTGGGGCCTGCGCCGCATCGTCCGCTATGCGCTGCTCGGAGGCCTTGGGCTGCTGCTGCTGATTCAGCTCATTCCCTACGGACGTGACCACGGCAATCCCCCGGTCAGCAGGGCCGCCCGGTGGACGGACCCCAAGGGGGAGCAGCTCGCCCGGCAGTCCTGTTACGACTGCCACAGCAATCTCACCGAGTGGCGCTGGTACTCGAATATCGCGCCGATGTCCTGGCTGATCCAGCGCGACGTCGACGAGGGCCGGGCGGTGCTCAACTTCTCCGAGTGGAACCGAGCACAGCCGGACCTCGGCGAGCTGCTCGACCAGGTATCGGGCGGCGGGATGCCGCCGATCCAGTACACGCTGATCCATCCCTCCGCCGGCCTTTCGACGGCTGAGAAGTCACAACTGGCCCACGCGCTCACGCGGCTCTATGGTTCGGACCTGCCACCGATCGGCGGCGGCGGTTAATTCCCCTGGGCGGGATCGGAGCCGGGGTGTCTGGGCCCTCGCCGCTCCCATCTATGAGGCGCATTCGCGGGCGGGAGGCCGGCTGACCTGGGGATGACGCCGTCCGAAGAAGCGCCCGGGTTTGGCGCGTGACGCGGTCATCGACCCAGCTCAGGATGCCCTTTCTCGAAAGACGAAACCCCGCAGGAGGCAGGGAGGCGAGGATGAGCTCGGCGAAGCTCGCGCTCAGGCGCCCCGCGAGCTCCTCGTTGCTGGTCGCATGGAGTAGGAGCGCCCGCGAGATCTCGGTGTCGTCGTCGCACCGGCCGAGAGGGCCGGCCGACTCCTCTTCGCCGACGATCAGCGGGTGTGAGAGATTCCCCGCCTCGACGAACACGGCTCTCCCGAACGCCGTCCATTTACCGACATAGTTGATCTCGTCCATTCTTCGGCCTCCTTCGGCTTCTGAGCGAGGCTGTCCAAGCAATTGGAGCACTGCGTCGCACAAGGGACGGCATCGAGATCGGAAAGAGCCGGCGAAGCTTTCGGCCGCGCGGCGGCCGGCCCTGCTTAGTCGTCCCCGCCTGCGGAGTGGCCCCCGCCTCCGTGGGAGTCGGAACTCCCACCCGCGTGGGAGGCGGAACCATCGCCCGAGCCGGCCGGCGATGATGGGGCCGGCGGAGCGGGCGGAGTGGTCGAAGAGGCCGGTGGGGGCGCCGGGGCCGGGGCGGTCGAAGTGGACGATGGCGCAGTCGGCACCGGCGACGGCGTCTGCACCCCCCCCGCATGATCGCGGTGTCGCCGGTGATGTCGCCGCCGTTGCGGATTGGGGGATACGGGCGACGCCGGTTTCGGGACCAGCTGGTCGCCGGCGGATATTGGTTCGGACGCGAGCCCGATCTGCTGGCTCGAGAGGCGACTCGCCGCGAGCGAAACGGCCGCCGCGACAACAATTCCGAGCAGCGCAAACCCCAGCCACCGGATCCAGGCGGGAGGGCTCACCACCCACTGCTCCGATCGGGTCGAATCACTATCGCGACGATAGGCGGACGAGCGTAAAGAGCCGGCAAAGTCAGTCGCTCCATTCCCGGCCCTGACGCTCTCGGTCCAGCATGATCGTGGCCTCCAGCCCTCCGCTGGCGCGATTCTCGAGCCTGACGTCGCCGCCCCATTCGCGGGCCAGCTCGCGCGCGATCGCCAGTCCCAGCCCGGTCCCTCCGGAGACCCTGCGGCCCGCGCTCCCACGCCTGAAGCGCTCGAACACACCTTCTTCCTCGCCCGGCTCGAGTCCAGGGCCCTGATCGCGGACGGCGACGCGGTCGGGGCCGGCGCTGACGGTCACGGTCGAGCCGCTCCCGGAGTATGTGATCGCGTTCTCGACCAGCGCGTCTATTGCGCGATCGAGATCTCCACGGGTGCCGAGAGGCCGCCCGGGCCGCCCGTCGGAATTCGTCACCAGGTCAACCCCCTGCTCGGCGGCGGTGCTGCGCCATCTCTCGCCAGCGCGCTCGACGGCCTCGCCCAGGTCCATCGGCTCCCCGGGCAACTCGCGCTCACCGGCCCGACCGAGGATCAGCAGCTCGTCGACCATGCCGGAGAGACGGTCGATCTCTCGCATTCCGGCGTCGAGCTCGGAGGCCGCCGGATCGTCGTTCCTAACCCGATCCCTGAGCGCCTCCAACCGTAACCGCAATCCGGTCAGCGGAGTCCTCAGCTGGTGCGAGGCGTCGGCGACGAAGTCCTCCTGCACCCGCAGCAGGCGCTTGATCCGCCTGGTCATCTCGTTGAAGTTCCTCGCCAGCGATCGCTGCTCGGAGCTGCCCTCGATCGCCACCGTCGCGTCGAGGTTGCCGTGAGCGACTGCCCTGGCGGCATCATCGAGCTTGCGAATCGGGCGCGCGACCTGCTGCGCGATCAGCGCTCCGGCTGCCATCCCGAGGACCAGCACCACTCCGGCGAGAAGGGCGAGGTCGAGGATTGATGTCTTCACGGCCCGGTGGACTGCCGCGACGCTCTGGGTGATGCGCACTGCTCCGACCGGGCGGCCACGGCGGATCACCGGGACGGCGGTGGCGAGAATCTCCGCACCGAGCGTGTTGCTGTGGCGCTGGACCTGCTCGCTGGTGCCGCTCAGTGCTGTGGCCACCTCGGGCCTGCCGCCGTAATTGCTCCCGAGCGGAGCGCCGGAGGCGCTGTCGGCCAGCAGAGAGCCGTTGCGGTCGACGACTATCACCCTGCCGCGAACGGTTCCCGCAGAGATCCCGACGAGCTGGTGAAGATTCCACCGCTGGGCCGGGCCGAGAAGCTCGGCGGAGGTGGCTGCGACGACGTCAGCTTGGCTCTTGGCCTGGCCACGAACCTCCGAGTCCACCCGATCGCGGAGGCTGATCGCGAGCGGCACTCCCAGGGCGATCAGCGCGAGCAGGAGGACATATGCCAGCGCCAGCAGGAGGGTGGCCCTGAGGCTTACGGCGCCTCCACCTCCGGCGCAGCGAAGCGGAAGCCCACGCCTCGCACGGTCTCGATGTAGCGGGGGCTCCCGGGGTCATCGCCGAGCTTGCGCCGCAGCCAACCAATGTGGACGTCGAGCGTCTTGGTCGAGCCGAACCAGTTGACGTCCCAGACCCTCGACATCAGGTCCTCCCGGGTCACCACCTGACCGCCGTTGCGCGCCAGTTCCGCTAGCAGGTCGAACTCCTTGCGGCTGAGCTGGAGCTCCTCGCCGGCGAGTCGGGCGATACGGGCCCCCGGGTCCAGCTCGAGTTCGCTGATAGCGATCACCGGCTCCTCGCCCTTAGGCCGCGGGGTGCTGCGGCGCAGCACCGCCCGGATCCGGGAGATCACTTCGCTGGCGCTGAACGGTTTCACCACGTAGTCGTCGGCTCCCAGCTCGAGGCCGACGATCCGGTCCATCTCGGTACCGCGCGCGGTCAGCATCACGATCGGCACGTCGGAGCGGCGCCGCAGCTCGCGGCAGACGTCCCGCCCGTCGGCGTCCGGAAGGCCGAGATCGAGGAGCACGAGATCGGGATCGGTGTCGTCGGCCAGCTCCAGGGCCTCGGCGCCCGTGGTCGTCACCATCGGCTCGTAGCCCGCCCTGCGGAGGGCGTCGGCGAACGGCTGCGATATGGACTTCTCATCCTCGACGAAGAGGATCCGCCCGTTGCTTGGGGCTGGAGTGCCCATGCGGCCACTGTAGCGGCGGCCGATCACCGCTAAGGCCCTCGCCCGAGGTTTTGCCGAGCCTTTACCGACCCCTTGGTGGCGCTTGGCAGCCGCCGCCGCAGGATGCCGGGGTGCAATCGGCGATCAGGAGGAATAGGTGCAGAATTTGAAGAAGAGAATCGCGACCAGCGCGACTTTGGTTGGCCTCGGAGGACTGGCGGGGGTGGCCCTGAGCTCCGGTGCCCCGGGCGGTAACGCCAACTCCCAGGCGGTCAAGCCTGACGTCCGTACCAAGGTGATCCGCCGCACCACCCGGATGACCAGGCACGTCAAGCCCCGCTACCCCGCCGGCGCCGCACCCGGCGGCTCCGCATGGGGTGCTGCGGCCGGGGCCGCGGCCGAGTACGGCAGCGCCACCACCGGGTCCTCTTCCACCGGCTCTCCCGCATCGGGCGCCGGTTCATATTCCTCCCCGGTAACGACCGCCTCCAGCGGCGCCGCGCCATCTGCGCCGTCCTCCAGCGCTGGCTCCTCCCCGAAGTCGGTCCCGGTTTCGACCCGCACCAGCGGCAGCGGCCATCACGCTTCGGGCGGCGGCCACAGCGGCGGCGGCCACAGCGGCGGCGGCCATCACGTAGTCACCTCGACCAGCGGCGGCCACAGCGGCGGCGGCCACAGCGGCGGCGGCCACAGCGGCGGCGGTCATCACGTCGTCACCTCGACCAGCGGCGGCGGCCACACTGGCGGCGGCGAGTCCGAGGGCGGCGACCGGCCGAGCATCCATGTCGGCGGTGGCGGAGGCGGCGCGAGCCACCACGGTGGTGGGCGCAAGGGGGGCGGCGATGACTGAGTCCTCCCCGGTCCTCTCGAACCCGCCCATCCAGCGGAGCGCGAAGTCGCCGCCTCGCAACGGGCGCTCCGGTCCCGGCATGGTGATCTCCGGAGCGATCGCCCTGTTCGCGGTCACCTTCGGCTTCCTCACGTACCAGCTGCGCTCGGGCAACGACCCCTCGCTCGGCGCCCAGGCCCTGGCGGTTCAGCCGCGGCCGGTCCTCGTCAGGAAGGTGATCAAGCACCGCATCATCACCCGAGTGGTTCCGACCGCGGGCGCCTCTGGCACCACGGTCTCGACCAGCGCTGCCCCGGTGACGTCGAGCGCGACCGCCGCAGCGCCCGCTCCCGCGCCCGTGACAACAGGTGCGTCATGAGCGAGCACGACGTCGTATTCGAGGCGATGGGATCGCATGTGCGGTTCCTGATCGGCGATCCGGGAGAGGGGCAGCCCCCGGCCCCCGCTGCGGCCGAGGAGGCAAGATCGTTCGTGGCCGAGTTCGACCGGGCGCTCTCGCGGTTCCGGAAGGAGAGCGAGCTGTGCATGCTGAACGCTGACGGGCGCCACACCGTCCCGGCTTCCGACCTGCTCAGAGAGGCGGTCCGATCCGGGCTGTGGGCTGCGGAGCGCAGCGGCGGCCTCGTCGACCCGACCCTGGTACGGGAGATCGAGTCCAGCGGTTATCGCGAGTCGCGGGCAGGGATCGCGGGCGCTCCGCTCGGCGACGCGCTGGAGCAGGCGCCGGAACGCAGGCCGGCCCGGCCCGATCCCGCCGGTCGCTGGCGGCTGTTCGAGGTGGACGACCGGGAGGAGACCATCACCCGGCCCCCGGGGCTGTTGTTCGATACCGGGGGAACCGGAAAGGGCCTCGCCGCCGACATGATCGCCGCCCGGCTGCGCGGCTACTCGCGCTTCATCGTCGATTGCGGCGGCGATATCCGCATCGGCGGCGCCGATGCCCTCGTCCATCCCTATGAGGTCTTCGTCGAGCACCCCCTGAGCGGCGACCGTGCCCACGTGCTGAGGCTCGGCACGGGCGCCGTCGCGACCTCGGGTCTCAACGTCCGCATCTGGCGCCGTGAAGACGGCAGCTTCGCCCACCACCTGCTCGACCCCTCGACCGGCGAGCCGGCCTGGACGGGGCTGGTCGGCGCAACCGCGCTGGCCGATACCGCGCTGGAGGCCGAGACCCTCTCCAAGGCCGCGCTGCTCTCGGGCCCCGAGGGAGGCCGGCGGTTGCTCGCTGGGCGTGGCGGCCTGATCGTGCACGAGAGCGGCAGGGTCGAGCTCGTCGGCCCGCTCAGCGTGGCGCCCAGGATCCGCTTTCCCGAGCCGGCTCCGACTGCTGCGGGGGCTTTGTGAACTCGCTGAGCACGACACTCGCGACCCATGGCTGGTGGCTTGCCGCCAGGGCCTCGGGCCTGGTCGCCCTCGCTTTGGTGACCGCATCGGTTGCGTTGGGGCTGACGATGGCCGGAAAGGTCATGCGCCGCCCGGGTCTCGGCCGCAAGCTGGTCGCGGCGCATGAGCACACCGCGCTCGCCGGTCTGATCGCGATCGCCGTCCACGGGATCACCCTGCTCGGCGACCCATGGTTGAATCCCGGCCTGTCGGGGATAACGGTGCCCTTCTCGATGGCCTATCAGCCGCTCTTCACCGGGCTGGGGATCATCGGCGGCTACCTCGCGGCGCTGCTCGGCCTCAGTTTCTACGCCCGCCGCCGCCTCGGCGCCCGCCTCTGGCGCAAGGCCCACCGGCTGACGGTCGCCGTGTACGCCCTAGCCGTCGTCCACACGATCGGAGCCGGCACCGACGCCTCCACCCCGTGGATGCGCTGGTGGCTTCTCGCCACAGCCCCGCCGATCGCCGCGCTCTTCGTGATCCGGCTCGTCGGAGCGCGCCGCGGATCGGGACGGAGCTCGCGCCCGGCAGCGCCGATCCGCAGCTCACCTGTTCCCGAGGAGGCATGATGAAGGACGATGGCGTACTGATAGTCGGCGGGGGTCTGGCCGGCCAGCGCTGCGCCGAGACGCTGCGCCGCCGTGGTTGCGAGCTGCCGATCCGGATCGTCTGCGGCGAGCCCGAGCCCCCCTACGATCGCCCCCCGCTCTCGAAGCAGGCACTGGTGGGGGAGGTCAGGCTCGCAGGACCTCGCCTATCGCTCCACCGATTGGTATTCGCAGAACGAGGTCGACCTACTCCTCTCGAGCGCTGCCCGCGATCTCGACCCGGCGCGGAGGACCGTCACGCTGGAGGGCGGCACCGAGATGCGCTACGGCAAGCTGCTGATCGCCACCGGCAGCGAGGCTCGCAGGCTGGCGCTGCTCGAAGGATTCGACAATGTCCACTACCTGCGGACCCTCGCGGACGCCCGTCGACTGCGACCCGCGCTCGTCCCCGGGGCGCGGATCGGGATCGTCGGCGCCGGCTTCATCGGTCTCGAGGTCGCGGCCGCCGCTCACCGGGCCGGCGCCGCGGTGACCATGATCGAGGCCCTGCCAACGCCCCTTGCGGGCATCCTCGGAGAGAGGGTCGGCAACTGGTTTGCCGGATTTCACCGCGACCAGGGCGTCGAGATGCGACTCGGCGCGATGCTCGAGGGCGCCGGCGGCGATGGCTCGGTGGAGGAGCTGGTTCTGGCCGGCGGCGAGAGGGTCGGCTTTGAATGCGTCGTTGCCGGAATCGGCTCGGCGCCGGCGACGGGATGGCTGCGGCGCGCCGGGCTCGACATGGCCGGCGTGAAGACGGACACCGCAGGTCGCACTCACCTGCCCGACGTCTTCGCCGCCGGCGACGCCGCCGCGGCATTCGATCCGCGGACCGGCACCTACGCGCGGGCTGAGCATTGGGACGCAGCCGCCTGGCAGGGTGCGGCGGCCGCAGCGGCGATGCTCGGGGAGTACCCTGGAACGCCGCCCCTGCCCAGCTTCTGGAGCGATCAGCACGGCGTTCGCATCCACTACATCGGTCATGCGAGTCGCGCCGACGCGGTCCACTTCGAGGGCGACCCGGAGGAGCTGGAGTTCACCGCGGTCTTCACCCGAGGCGGGACCCCTGTCGCCGGGGTTGCGGTCGGGCGTCCACGGTCGATCCCGGAGCTTCGTAAATCGATCGAGCGGGGGCACTTCCCCGCGGCTCACGAAGAGAAAGCGAGAGCAGCATGAGCTATCTGCCCAGGATCGACCCCGGGGCGTGCGCCGCGCACGGGGACTGCGTCGAGATCGCCCCGGAGGTGTTCCGCCTCGAACAGACTGCCGCGGTGATCGGAATCGGCCCAGACGAGCTGATTCTCGAGGCAGCGGAGGCCTGCCCGTCGCTGGCGATCACCGTCGTCGACGACGCCACTGGCGAAACGGTCTTCCCCTGAGCAGGATCCCATCGGCGGGATATTCACGGATCTCGGGGCGGTTGCTGTGTCCCGGAGCCGATTTCGGTGGGACCGTTGGGTGGAACGGAATACTCGCTGGGCGGGCTTGGTTCTCTTCCTGCGCATCGAGTGGACGCCGGTCCCGGTCGGGAGGATCGGCGCCTCAGACGCCGAGCGCGAAGCTGAGGCCGAGCATCACCATCCCGCCCGCCAGGATCCCGGCGAGGCAACCAGAGGCGTTTCCCTGCCACCCCTGCGGGATCAGCTCGATCACGATCAGCGCGAGCATCGCGCCAGCGGCGAAGCCGAAGGAGATAGGCAGGAGGGCGGAGATCTCGCGAACCAGCAGGTAGGCGATCAGCGCCCCGATCGGCTGGGGGAGGCTGGTCGCGACCGCAGCCCAGAACTGGCGGGTGTGGCTGAAGCCCGCTGACGCCATCGGAATCGCCACGCTGGTCCCCTCGGGGACGTTCTGGATCCCGATCGCGAGGATGACGAAGAGCCCCAGACCGGCCGTGTCTGAGGCATAGGCGGTGCCGATCGCGAACCCTTCGGGCAGGCTGTGGACGAGGAGGACGACGAAGACCAGGATCGACGTCGTCAGGCCTTGGCCACGAGGGTGCGCGAGGTGCCGCTCGCGCCTCTCCAGCAGCCCTCTCGCGGTCAGCAGGAAGGCGACCCCGGTGGCGATGCCCGCTCCGACCGAGGCCGCTGAACCCTGGTCGAGACCGGGCAGGATCAGGCCTGCAACCGAGGCCACCCCCATCACGCCGGCGGCGACACCGAGCAGCAGGGGCTGCAAGGTCATCGCCCGCTCGCCGAGGAAGAACACCGGGATCGCTCCGACACCTGTCGCCAGAGCGGTCGCACAGCCCGCGAGCAGCAGAACGGCCACCGGGCTCACAGCCGCATCGCCAGTGCGCCTGACTGAGCAGCAGCGCGAGCAGGACGTGCTCGACCCGGCGGAACCCTCCCCACAGGAGGAGGGAAACGCCCAGGGCTGCGATCGGCACGCTCACGTACTTGGTCGCCCCTGCGAGCTCGAGGCTGGGCCGCAGCGCCGGCGAACTCGGCGCAAGTCGTGCCGAGGTTTGGCGAGCAAAAGGGCGAGATCAGCGCGGCGCCGGCGAGGCGGACGCCGGTGCGGTCACGGATCAGCCCCATCATCCCTGGCCGGTGGCGACTCCCATGCGGGCGCGGGCCTCATGGAAGATGGCCAGCGCCACCGTCGAGAGCAGCAGGACCCAGCCCGAACCCCGACGCTTTCCGCCGGCCCCGCCGCACCCACAGTCTCGATTCGCGGATGCCCGACCCCGTCTTGCGCGGCGCCGAGGTCGGCAAGGGGGCCGAGCAGGCGACCACCAACCTCGGATCCGGGCAGGGAGGTGAGGCGCAGCACGGCCTCAGCCTATTGCGCGCCGGCTGCGGGCTCTCAGTTGCCGCTGATGGTCGGCCGGGGAGACTGGTCTGACTTGCAAACGGGGTCGAAGACTCAAACGACGGGGTTACAAGCATTTACAAACATTCAGCTAACATGCCGCTCAACTCGAAACGGGCGAGTTTTTGCGGTCCGCCGGCCGCCGATCGAGTAAACACCCGCCCCGGAGACTGAGCGCGAGCATGGGAAGACGGAAGAAGCGAGTCGAGGAGCAGCCTAAGGGCGCTGCCCCGGCGCGGCCCCGCAGGGGTGGCGCGTCGATCATCGAGCTCGATGACGTGACCAAGGTCTACCCGGGAGGTCACCTTGCGCTCGAGCGTGTGTCGCTGGCGCTGAACCGGGGCGAGTTCCTCTTTCTCGTCGGTCCCACCGGATGCGGCAAGTCGACCCTGATCAAGTTGCTGATCCGGGAGCTCGAACCGACCGAGGGCACGGTGAGGATCGCCGGCCGCGACATCGGGAGCCTCTCCGAGAAGAAGATCCCGCAGCTGCGACGCAACATCGGAACCGTTTTCCAGGACTTCAAGCTGCTGCCGAACCGCAACGTGTACGACAACGTCGCCTACGCGCTCCAGGTGATCGGCGCCGGCCGCTCGGAGATCCGGGAAAAGGTGCCGGAGACTTTGCGGCTGGTTGGGCTCTCCACCAAGCTTCACAATTACCCTGACCAGCTCTCCGGCGGTGAGCAGCAGCGCGTCTCGATCGCCCGGGCCTTCGTCAATCACCCGCCGCTGCTGCTCGCCGACGAGCCCAGCGGCAACCTCGACCCGGTCACTTCGATCGGGATCATGCAGCTGCTCTACCGGATCAATCGCACCGGGACGACCGTCGTGGTCGTCACCCACGACCGCGAGATGGTCGACAAGATGCGCCGCCGGGTGATCGAGCTCTACGAGGGCCGGGTGGTCCGCGACGAATCCACGGGCGGCTACACCGAGGAGTCGACGACCGAATTCGGGGTCCGGATGCGGGCGGAGATGGGCGTCGGGGTCGAGGGCCAGGCCAACGGTCACGGCGACGAGCGGCTCGACTGGTGAGGCGTTGATGTCGAGATTCTGGTTCTTCATCCAGGAGGCGTTCAGGGCCCTGCGGCGCAACGCAGCCCCGAGCGTCGCGGCGATCGTCACCACCGTGGTCACGGTGATCCTGCTCGGTGTCCTGATCCCCGTCTTCCAGACCACCCAGGGCAAGAGCCAGGAGGTCCGCAACCAGCTGGAGCTGAAGGTCTTCCTCTACGACGATGCGACCAATTCGGAGACCGCCTCGCTGAAGGGGAAGCTGGGATCGCTAACGCACGTCAAGTCGGTCTCCTACGTCTCGAAGCCCGAGGCGCTGAAGATCCTCAAGGGGAGACTCAAGGACCCCAACGTGCTCGCCGAGCTCAACTCCAACCCGCTGCCGGCGTCCTTCAACGTGAAGCCCGACGACGCGTCCCAGCTCGAGTCGATCCGCGCGGCGATCACTCCGCCGGGGCCGAACGGCAAGCCGCAGGCGATCAGCCCGATCATCGACACGGTCAAGGACTCTCGCGAGGAGGCCGGGAAGATCGAGCAGGTGACCGGGGCCCTGAAGCTCGTCCTCACCATCCTCACGGCGCTGCTGGTGATCGCCTCGCTGATGCTGGTCGGCAACACGATCCGGCTCTCGATCTACACCCGCCGGCGCGAGGTCGAGGTGATGCGTCTGGTCGGAGCGACCCGCTGGTTCATCCGCTGGCCGTTCATGATCGAAGGAGTTGCCGTGGGGTTTGCCGGGGGCGCGATCGCCATACTGGTGCTGTGGCTCGGCAAGGTCACGATCGTCGATCCCCTCTCCGACAGCTTCGCCCTGGTCGCGGCGCAGAACACGATCTCGTTCGGGCTGCTGGTGGCGATCCTGTTTGGCTCCGCGGTGCTCGTCTCGGCGCTCGGCTCGGGGATAACGCTGCGGCGCTTCCTCAAGGTCTGACCTCCCCGTGAGCACCGCCCGGGTTGCGGCGCTCGCCGCGATGCTGATCGCCGCCATCTGCCTCGGCATCTGGCTTGGCGGGCATCCCTCAGACCTCCCGGGGCCGCTGCGCGACGCGTTCGTCGAGGACTCCACCGCGCTGAACGCCGAGGCGACCTCGGTGATCGAGGACAACTACTTCCGCCGGGTCGGCTCGCAGGAGCTTGGAAATGCCTCGGTCGACGGCATGGTCCGCTCGATCAGGCGACATTTCAAGGATCGCTTCTCGCATTACTTCTCTCCCGAGAACCTGTCCCGTTTCAACGAGTCGATCAGCGGTCGCTTCTCCGGGGTCGGGCTCAGTGTCAGTGAGGTGAAGCGCGGTCTGCGGGTCGGCCGGGTCTTCCCCAAAACCCCCGCCTCGAGGGCGGGGATCGCGGTCGGCGATCTGATCGTCTCGGTCAACGGGAAATCGATCGCCGGCGAGGACGCCGATATCGCCACCGCGAAGATCAAGGGGCCGGAGGGGAGCGGGGTGACGGTCGGCGTGCTCCGCCCCTCGCGGGGAAGCACCCGCTCGATCCGGCTGACCCGCGAGCAGATCGCCCTGCCTATAACAACCAGCCGGATCATCGAGGCCGGTGGTCACAGGCTCGGCTACGTCGCCCTGCTCGGGTTCACCGACGGTGCCCACGCGTTCCTTCGCCGCGCGGTCAGGAAGGTCGAGCAGCGCGGCGCCGAAGGGATCATTCTCGACCTTCGCGGCAATGGCGGCGGCTTGCTGACGGAGGCAGTCCTCACCTCGAGCATCTTCCTCCCGAAGGGCGAGGTTGTCGTCTCCACCAAGTCGCGGACCCAGGGCAACGCGGTCTACAAGACGGTTGGCGGAAACCTGCCGTCCCGCCCGCTGGTCGTGCTGATCAACCGCGACACCGCCTCGGCCGCCGAGATCCTCGCTTCGGCGCTCGCCGACGACGGCGACGCGACCGTGGTCGGGACCAGATCGTTCGGCAAGGGCGTCTTCCAACAGGTGATCGATCTCGCCAGCGGGGGCGCGCTCGACCTGACGATCGGCGAGTTCTTCACCGCCGACGGCATCTCGCTGGCCGGCAAGGGGATCAAGCCCGACGTCAGGGCGCTCGACGATCCCCGGACCCGGGCCGACGAGGGCCTGGCGCGGGCCCTCGGGGTGCTCGGCGGCCTGGTCCCTCCGCAGGCCGGGGCACAGGCGAAGGGTTGACGGGGCGCTCGCCCAGAGGGGGCGGTTCGCGCTCCTTCCGTGGCACGCACGTCGCCGAGATCGAGCGACGCGGCCGCTTCGCCGCTGCGGTGCCGTTGTTCGAGCGGGGCCCCCAGATCGCTCTCGGGCGGGATGGCCGCAAGCTGGACGGCAGGATCGCCCTGGTCGAGTTCGGCGCCGGGGCCGGACGGGTCCTGCGCGAGCTTGGTTCGGCCGGGGTCGCCCGCGACGTCTCCGTCGCGCTGCTCTGGGAGCACGGCCCGGGGCGGGGGTTCCGCAGCCGCTTCGAGCAGGAGGCCCGCGAGGCTGCTGTCACGGTCGCCGCAAACCCGGGCCACCGGCGCGACCTCACCGGGCTCGCGACCTTCACCGTCGATCCGGCCTCGGCACGGGATTTCGACGACGCGGTCTCCGCCCAGCGCGAGGGGGACGGGGTGAGGCTCTGGGTCCACATCGCCGACGTCGCCGCGCACGTGCGGGCGGGCTCCGGGCTCGATCGCGAGGCGGCCGAGAGGGGAAACAGCACCTACGTGCCGGGGACGGTCGAGCCAATGCTGCCCCCGGTGCTGAGCGACGAGGCATGCAGCCTCGCACCGGGGGTCGATCGCCTCGCGGTGACCGCGGAGATCGAGCTCGGCTCCGATGCGCGGACCGGATCTTCGCGCTTCTACCGCAGCGTGATCCGCTCCGATGCCCGGCTCGACTATGACCAGCTCGATCGGGTCTTCGCCGGTGGCGAGGCCGCGCCCTCCGGGGTGGCGGAGCCCCTGGAGGTCGCACGTGCCGTCGCGTCGGGGCTGGGCGCGACCCGCTCCGGCAGCGAGCTCGCGGTCGACTCGCGCGAGCCCGAGTTCGAGTTCGACGACTCCGGCGATGTGCTCCGAGCCCGCGGCGTCGAGCAGACCGAGGCGCACCGCTTGATCGAGCGCCTGATGATCCTCGCCAACGAGCAGGTCGCCGCTCTGCTCGAGCAGCGCCGGGTTCCGGCGATCTACCGGGTGCACGAGCAGCCCGACCCGCAGAGGATCGAGTCGATGATCGAGCAGCTCGCCTCGCTCGACCTGCCCACTCCGCCGCTCCCGGAGCAGATGAGCTCGCGGGAGGCCGCCCACCTCGCCGGTGAGGCAAGCCGCATGGTCGCCGCCGAGGCCGCCCGGCGGGGGCACGGCCGCTCGGCGTATACATCTCTCGTGCTCCGCGCCCTCAAGCAGGCCCACTACGGCGACCGCAACCTCGGGCACGCCGGCCTCGCCAGCGATGCCTATTGCCACTTCACCTCGCCGATCAGGCGCTACCCGGATCTGGTCGTCCACCGGGCATTGCTCTCGGCCCTCGGCGAGGGAGAGGAGCCGCCGTCGCGGGGCGAGGTCGCCGATGCCGCCCTCCACTGCTCGGAGCGGGAGCGTGCCTCGTCGCGGATCGAGCGCGATGCCGACGACGTCTGCTCCGCCTTCCTGCTGGAGCGCGAGCTGCTCGAATCCGGGTGGGAGAAGATGTTCGACGGGGAGGTCTCGGGTGTGATCGGCGCCGGGGCGTTCGTCGCATTCGGCGGAGAGCTCGGCGACGTCTACGAGGGCTTCCTGCCGGCGAGGAAGCTGCGCGGCGAGCGGTTCGAGCTGAACCGCGAGGAAACGGCGCTGGCCGGCACCAGGAGCGGTCGCAGGGTTCGCCTCGGCGACCCGGTCGCGGTCAAGGTCGTCAAGGTCGAGCGCGCCCGCGGTCGGGTCGATCTGGAGCCGGCCGAGGGCTGAGAGGGCGCGATGGCGAAGTCAAAGAAGAAACGGCCGGCGGCCTCCGGCGACGTCGCGACCAATCGGCGCGCGAGGTTCCGCTTCACCTACGTGGAGACGATGGAGGCCGGGATCGAGCTGCGCGGCTCCGAGGTGAAGGCCCTGCGCGAGGGAAAGGCGCAGATGAGCGATGCCTATGCCGTCGTCGAGCGGGGCGAGGTCTGGCTGCGGAACCTGCACATCCCGCCCTATGCCCCTGCGAGCAGCCAGAACCACGAGCCCGAGCGGCCGCGGAAGCTGCTGCTGCACCGGGCCGAGATCGAGCGGTTGATCGGGAAGACGGCACAGAAGGGATTGACCCTGATCCCGACGCGGATCTACTTCAAGGGTAGTCGGGCGAAGGTCGAGCTGGCACTGGCGCGCGGCAAGGAGGGTCGCGATCGCAGGCGCGAGATCGCCGAGCGCGACGCGAGACGCGAGGTCGAGCGAGAGCTGAAGGGGCGGATGCGTTGATCGCCCGGGCAAGATCGATGCCAGTCGGCCGCTCTTTGACATCCTCTGCGGGCGATGCATGCAAGGATTCGGAGACGATGCGCAACCGTCTTGCCCTGCCGATCTGCGTCGCCGTGCTGGCGATCGCTGCCATCCTCGCTCCCTCGGCCCAGGCGCTGGGCCGAACCGGGACCGCCCCGGCTGCGAGCCTCACCGTTGCCAGCGTCACCGACGATGTCCGCAACTTCATTGACGACAACACCGAGTTCATCGTCGGCGGCCTGGTGGCGGCGATCCTGCTCTTGCTGATCGTGATGACGGTGATCCGCTCCAGCGACAAGAGCAAGCAGGAGAAGGCGGCCCAGGAAGGAGCGCCCGGCGGGTCGGCGACTGCCCAGCAACCCTCCGTAGCCGCGGGGGCAGCGGCCGGGGCCGCGGCTGGGAACAGGATGAGCCGGGCCGAGCGTAAGCGACTGGAGCGTGAGCAGAAGCGCGCGGCCCGAAACCAGCAGCGCCGCAAGCGGGCCGAGGACGCGAAGCGCCGCAAGGAGGAGAAGCGCAGGCAGAAGGTGGGCGGCCCAAAGCCACCTCCGGCCGCAGCTTCGCAAGCGACGCCGACGCCTTCTCCGCCCACAGCCATGGGGACGGCCAACACGGGGCCCGGGGGGACCGTGCCCCAGGGGCCCGGCACCGTCTCCGTACCCGCTGCTGCTGCTCCCGCGGCGGCGGCGGCAAGCGCCGCGGGTTCTCCGGCGGGACCGCCCGGGAAGCAGAAGAAGGGATTCAGCCTGTTCGGAGGCAAGAAGAAGCCCGCCGCCCAGACGGCCGCTCCGGCCTCGGCCCCGATCGGCGACGCGGCGGGACAGGCTCCCGGAGTTACGCCCTCGCAGCCGCCGGCGTCGCCGAAGAAGGTCTCGAAGCGTCAGCAACGCAAGCTGGAGAAGGCCCAGAAGAAGGCGGAGGCCGAGAGGCAGAGGGCGGAGCAGTTGATCGCGCAGGCGCGCCAGGAGCGCCAGGCCGGAGCCCCCGCCCCGGCACAGGCGGAGGGCGTTTCGCCCGGGACCGCAGCGGCTGCGGCGGGCGCCGCCGCGGTGGGCGTGGCCGCCGCGGGAGCAGCGCGTGGGAGTCAGCCCGCGCAGGCGCCTCAGACACCTCCACCACAGACACCGGAGCAGTCACCGCCGGGTCCGCAACCGCCGCAGCCCCCGACCCCCGAGCCCCCGCCGACCCAGAGCCTGGAGCTGCCTCCGACGCCGCCGCCTGCGCAGCAGCAGCCTCCGCAGCCGCCTCCGCCGCCTGCCCCCGATGCGCCGTCGCCCGCCCCGCAGCCGTTCGGCCCACCGGCGGCAGAGGCTCCCGGCGATGCCGCCGAGCGACAGGCGGCGCTGGAGGCCGAGCAGCGGGTTCGCTCCAAGGTGGAGCAGCTGCGTCGTGAGGAGGAGCGGATCCGCACCGAGAGTGAGCGGCGGCTTCAGGAGGCCGAGCGGCTCCAGCAGGCCACCGCTGAGCAGGCCTCCATCCAGCAGCAGGGGGACGTCCAGGCAGAGGAAGCGGAGCGGATTCGCGCCGAGGCGGAGCGCAGGGCGCAGGCCGAGGCGGACGAGCGCGTCCGCCAGGAGGCCGAACGGGCCCGGATCGAGGCGCAGCAACGTGCCCAGGCCGAGGCCCAGGCGGCGGCTGAGCAGGCCCGCCGCGAGGCCGACGAGCGCGTCCGCGCCGAGGCCGAGAGGGCGCGCGCCGAGGCCGAGGAGCGGGCCAGAGCTGAGGCGGAGCGAGAGCGCGCGCCGAGGCCGAGGAGAAGGCTCGTGCCGAGGCAGTGGCGGCCACGACGCCGCCGTGCACAGGAGCCGCCCGCCGGCCCCCGAGGGGCCCGCGGTCGACGCCGGAGCCAACGGCCTCGGCTGCGACAATCGAGCGAGCAGGCGCTGAGCGAGGCGCAGGCACGACTGCGGGAGATCGAGGAGCGAACACAGGAGGCCGAGAGAAGGGCGGCGGCCGCCGAGCAGGTCGCCCGTCAAAAGGCGGAAGAGGAGGCTCGCCGGCGGGCCGAGGAGGAGCGGCGCCAGCGCGAGCTCCAGCAGGTGCTCGAGAACGTCGCCGAGGCCGAGCGCCGGGCCGAGGAAGCCGAGCAGCGCGCTGCGGCCGCGGAGCAGGCAGCGGGGGCGACCCCGCCAGCGCCGGCCGCCTCCTTCGTCGATCCCCAGCCGCCTCACGGCGGCTGCGCCCCCGCCCCCACCACCCTCTGCACCGGCGCCTGATCAAGCAGCTCCGGCGCCACACGAACCGCCGCCGCCGGCCGAGGCGGCTCCGCCCCTGCCCTCGCCCTCACAGACTCAGCCGCCCCCGCAGCCGCCCGCCCCGCCGCCGCCCCAGCAAGCCGCCCCGGCCTCGGGCGTCCCCCAGCCTCCGGCGGCGCCCGATCAGGCTCCGGCGGCTTCGGCGCCGGGCGCGATCAACCTGAACACGGCGAGCTTCGACGACCTCCGCAACGCCCGCCTCTCCGTGACCCAGGCGACCAGGGTGCTGGCCTATCGCGAGCGCCTCGGCGGCTACCGCTCGGTCGACGACCTGGACGGCGTACCCGGCTTCCCCGCCGATTTCCTGGCGGAGCTGAAGCGCAGCGCCACCGTCTGACCCGTACAATTGGGGCGACATAGCACGGGGACGACATGGCTTCGACGTGGTCGTCAGTGCGAACGGTTGCAGGCCGAGGTTCCCGGAGGCCTCGTAAAACCCCGGGAAAAACCAATACGTGCGGACCATGAGTTCGCCCTCGCCGCTTAGTTAGTAGCTAAGCGATGAGAGTCGGTCCTCCCTCGCCCGTGGGGAGGGGCACCGGCTTCAGAAACGGGCTCACCCGAAGCGGCCCGCCTCCGCCGCCAGGGGAAATCCAGGGGGCTGGCTTCCCGGCAGTGCCCGCCGGCTCGGACACCGGGAAGCGAGACCGAAGAGCCGGCTAAGCCTGTAGACGCCTTCGTAACGCGGTCGCGGACGCCGGTTCGATTCCGGCCGTCTCCATCGAAAGTGAATACCGCGGCGGGCACGGGGTGCGCCCGGCCCGCCGCGGCGAACCTCAGTTCGACCAGTTCGAGGCCTCCGCGTAGCGCAGCGAGCCGGGCGTGGTCAGGTTCTCGCCGGTCTCCAGCAGCGTCTTCAGGCCGGAGAGGATCATCGGCCAGCCCCCGAACAGCTCTCCGCTGGCGTCCTCGGGCAACTGATCGTGGATGACCCGGAGCTGGCAGGAGTCCTCGACCTGCTCGATCTCCCAGGTGACCCTCGATGACCCGGCTGACTTCACCTCGTCGCTCCAAAGGGCATTGAAGCTCTGCACCAGCCGGCGCGGCGGGTCGACCTCGAGGTTCTCGCCCGTCGCGATGTCGATCACCCCGGGGACCCCGGAGCGGTACTCCGATCCCGGCGTCCAGTCCGAGGTCGTCTGCACCCCGAAGCTGTATTTGGCGCGCATCTCGGAATCTGTGATCGCCTCCCAGAGACGCTCCGGCGTCGTCTTGATGTAGATCTCGAAAACAGTCATCGTCCCGGCGCCGTCGACCACTATGTACTCCACCATCATTCCTCCTCGAGCTCTCGCTTCAGGCCGCTGAGCGTCGCCGCCAGCGGCTCTGCGTACTTACTCACCCAGCGGTCGTGGATGAGCCGGATAGGGACCGGGTTGAGGAAGTGCAGCTTCTCGCGGCCGCGCCTCCTGGTGGTCAGAAGGCCCGCTTCCTCGAGCACCCTCAGATGCTTCATGACGCCGAATCGCGTCATCGGCAGTCCCCGCTCGAGCGCGCTCAGCGTCTGCCCGTCCTGCTCGAACAAGCGGTCGAGCAGCGTGCGGCGCGTCGGGTCTGCGAGGGCTCTGAATACCGCGTCCAATGCGCCGGAGTATATGTGACCAAATAGTCACATGTCAAATCGACCACATGCCGCAGGGTGATGGCGGCGGTTCGCGGCTAGGCTCATCGGGATGAGCGAAGCGGGGACCCGAACCGTCCAGCTGCAGCGGGGAGAGGCCTTCCTGGGCGCTTCACCAGGCTGACCCGTTCGTGATCCCCAATCCTTGGGACCTCGGTTCGGCCAAGGCGCTGGCGGCACTCGGCTTCAAGGCGCTGGCGACGACTAGCTCCGGGTTCGCCTTCACCCAGGGACTGCCGGATGGGAGCGCAACCCTGGAGCAGGTCCTCGCGCACGTCGGGGCGCTGGCCGGGGCCACCTCGTTGCCCGTATCGGTCGACCTCGAGAACGGCTACGGCGCCGAGCCGGAGGCCGCGGCGCAGGCGATCTCCGGTGCTGCCGAAGCCGGCGCCGTGGGTGGCTCGATCGAGGACTTCGACCGTGAGAGCGGGATCTACGACCTCGCGCACTCGGCTGAGCGGGTGGCCGCCGCCTCGGAGGCGGCCCGCTCGCTCGACTTCCCGTTCACGCTGACCGCCCGGGCGGAGAACCAAATCCGCGGTAACCCCGATCTCGATGACACGATCGCCAGGCTGCGGGCCTACGAGGAGGCCGGCGCGGACGTTCTCTTTGCGCCGGGACTGGACAGCGGCGAGGCGGTGAGGGCCGTCTGCGAGGCCGTTTCAAAGCCGGTCAACGTCCTCGCCCGCCCGGGACTCTCGATGGAGCAGATCGCCACCGCCGGCGCGCAGCGCGTCAGTGTCGGAGGCAGCCTTGCCTGGGTCGCCTACGCCGCGATGGCCGAGGCCGTGGAGGGCATTCGGGACTCGGGGGACTTCTCGTCGCTCGGCGTCCGCCCGCCGATCCGGGAATGGCTCGGAGGCTGAGTTGGAGGTCTGGGTCGTGGCCGCCAGCAGATACGGGAGCACCAGGGAGATCGCCGAGGCGATCACCGATGAGCTGCGGGGCGACGGACGCGATTGCCGCACCCTCGCGGTGGAGGAGATCCGCAACTTCACGGGGGCGGGCGCCGTCATCCTCGGCAGCGCCGTCTATGCCGGCCGCTGGCTGAAGCCGGCCCGAAAGCTGCTCGCAGGGCACGGCTCCGAGCTGCGGGGCCGCCCTGCCTGGCTGTTCAGCAGCGGGCCGACCGGGGCCCCGCCGCTTCCTGCGGAGGCCGAGCCGGTCGGGATCGCGGAGGCGATCGAGGCCACCGGCGCAAGGGGGCACGAGGTCTTCGCCGGGCGGATCGAGCTGGGGCGGCTGAAGCGCAGGGAGCGGCTGCTGGTCAGCGCGATGCGCGCCCCGCTCGGCGATTTTCGCGACTGGGCGGAGATCCGCCGCTGGGCCCGCTCGATCGGCGGGGAGTTGGATGCAACCGAGAGCGCCTAGCGCCCCCTCGCGGATCGGCGGGGATTCCCGGACGATCTCGCGGCGCGGATTCCTCGGCCGCGGTCTGGTGCTCGGAGGGGCGCTGATTGCGGCGGGGCCGCTCGCGGCCTGCGGGGCCTCCGGGGAGGCTCCCGCGGAAGAGCGGCGCAGGGTGGTGATCGTCGGCGCGGGCCTGGCCGGGCTGACCTGCGCTCACCGGTTGCGAGGTCACGGCTTGGAGGCCAGCTTGTACGAGGCCCGCCCCGACCGGGTCGGCGGCCGCTGCTGGACGGCGCGCGGCTTCGCCGCCGACCAGGTCGCCGAGCACGGGGGAGAGTTCATCGACAGCGACCATGCTCGGATCCGCGCACTTGCGGCCGAGCTCGGGCTCGGCCTCGAGGACGGGGTGGCATGGGAGCGGCGGCGCGCCGGGGTCGTCTCGCTCTTATATCTGGACGGCTCCCCGCGAAAACGACGGGAGATCCTGCGCGGATTCCCGGCCGTCAAGCGGCGCCTGCGCGAGGACGCGAGGCGGACGGGATACCTGACCGACGGCTACGACAGCCTTGTGGCGCGGCGCTTCGACGCGACCAGCGCGGCGGCCTGGCTGGAGCGGAACGTCCCGGGCGGGTCGCGTTCGCCGCTCGGCGAGCTCCTCTCGGAGTACCTCTCGGACGAGTTCGGCCTCGATCCGGGCCGCCTCTCCGCGACCAACCTCTTCTACATCCTGGAGGAGCCCGGCGCCGACCCGGCCTCCAGCGACGGCTCGGACGAGCGCTACCACGTCCGCGGCGGCAACGATCAGATCCCCCGGCGGCTGGCATCCGGCCTGCCAGCCGGCAGCTTGCATTTGGACGCCCCGCTGGAGGCGTTGTGGCGACGTCGCGACGGCTCCTACGGGTTGCGCTTCGGCGGTGTCCGCCCCGACGTCGCCGCCGACAGGGTGGTGCTGGCGATCCCGTTCGCGACCCTGCGCCGGGTCGATCTCGCGCACGCCGGTCTCAGCCGGCTGAAACGGAAGGCGATCGAGCAGTTGGGAATGGGGACGAATGCGAAGTTGTTGATGCAATTTCGCCACCGCCCCGCGCACTTCCGGCGCTGGAACGGGGAACTGGTCAGCGACCACCCGCTGTTCGACACTTGGGACACATCGCTGACCCAGCCCGGGCGCCCGGGGCTGCTGACCGTCTACACCGGTGGTGCCGCGGGCACCCGCTACAGAGGCGGTCGCCCCCACGGGCCGGCGCCCGCGCCGGTCGTCCGCGAGACCCTGGCGGCGCTGGAGCGCTCGGTCCCGGGGATCAGCGCCGACTTCAACGGCCGAGCCTGGCTCGACCAGTGGTCGTCCGATCCTGGTCGCGGGGCTCCTACGCAGCGTTCCTCCCGGGACAGGTCACCGGATTCCTCGGCGCGATCGCCCGGCCCGAGCGCGGCGTTCATTTCGCCGGCGAGCACACCTCGGTCGCCTACCAGGGCTTCCTCGAGGGGGCGGTCGAATCGGGGGAGCGCTTGCGCCCGCGAGGTCCTCGGCCCGAGGGCCGCCGCCTTGCACGGCGCGAACGCATTCGCTTAGGATTGCCGCAGAAGCTCGTCCCGCCCCACCTGACCGTGCCCCGACTGCCAGCCGCCCTCGCTCTTTTCGCCTTCCTCGGCGCGATCGTCGCCGGCTGTGGCTCGAGCAGCGATACCACCAGCGAGGTCGCGGGAGCCACGGGCTGCACCCCGGCGAAGCTCGCCACCCACGTCAAGGGCAAGCTGACCGTGGCCACCGACAAGCCGGCCTATCCGCCTTACTTCGAGGACGACGATCCGACCAACGGCAAGGGCTTCGAAAGCGCCGTCGCATACGCGATCGCCGACCAGCTCGGCTACCCGAAGTCGAAGGTGGTGTGGACAGAGGAGCCGTTCAATGCCTCCTACGCCCCTGGCCCGAAGGACTTCGATTTCGACGTCAACCAGATCTCGATCACGCCGGCCCGCTCAAAGCAGGTGGACTTCACGGCTCCCTACTACACCGCGAACCAGGCCGTGGTCGCGCTGAAGGGCTCGGACGCGGCGAAGGCGACCTCCCTCGCCGACCTCAGCGATGCGACGATCGGCGTGCAGATCGGCACCACCAGCCTCGACGCCGTCAACAACGTGATCAAGCCGTCCACCGATCCCAAGGTCTTCGACAACTCCAACGACGTGGTCACTGCGTTGAAGCAGGGCCAGGTCGACGCGGTCGTCGTCGACGTCCCGACCGCGCTCTACCTGACCGCGGTCCAGGTGCCCAAGGCGACGGTGGTCGGCCAGTTCCCGGCGCCGGGGGGCGATCGCTGGGGGGCGCTGCTCAGCAAGGGCTCGGCGCTCACCGCGTGCGTCTCGAAGGCGATCGACGTCGTTGCGCTCCTCGGGCCAGCTGCAGCAGATCACCAACCGCTGGATGAGCCAGGCGGCGGGGGCTCCGAAGCTCTCCAGCTGAGGCTCCGGGACGGCCCGAAGCCGTCCCACCGTGCGGTCAGAATCGGCGTTCCTTGACCGAGACCGCTGCCATCGGTGACCGCCACGCTGCCCGCGAGGCGGCAAAGCACCGGCGCGCCCGCCGGGGGCAGCTGATCGCAGCCGCTTCGACGGTGATCGTCGTCGGCGGCCTCACCGTGCTGATCCTGACCAGCCCCGGCTGGCCCAGCGTCCGCGACACGTTCTTCTCCTGGAGCGCCTTCAAGGACTCCTTTCCGGCCGTGCTCCGGGCCTTCTGGCTCGACATCCGGATATTCATGGTGGTCGAGCTCGTCGTCCTCGCCCTCGGCCTGGGAGTCGCCCTGATCCGCACCAGCCGGATGCCCTCGCTCTATCCGCTGCGTCTGATCGCGACCGTCTACACCGATGTCCTGCGGGGCATCCCGGTGATCCTGCTCGTCTACCTGGTCGGCTTCGGGATCCCTGCGCTGCAGCTCAGCGGCCTTCCGACCGACCCGGTGATCCTCGGCGCGATCGCCCTGGCGCTTGCCTACGGCGCCTACGTGGCCGAGGTCTACCGGGCCGGGATCGCATCGGTCCACAGCAGCCAGCGTGACGCGGCGCTGGCGATCGGGCTGACGCCGGCGCAGTCCCTGCGCCACGTGATCCTGCCCCAGGCCGTTCGCAGGGTCGGACCGCCCCTGCTCAACGACTTCATCTCGCTGCAGAAGGACGTCGCGCTGATCTCGATCCTCGGCGTCGCTGGCGAGGCCTTTCGGGTGGCCCAGATCGACTCCGCCTCGACCTTCAACTACACGCCCCTGATCGCCGCGGCGATCCTCTACCTAACCGTGACCGTGCCTCTGGCGCGAATCGTCGACCGGGTTGGGACGGGACTGGAGACGCGCTGATGGAGACGCCGGTGATCGAGGTCCGGGGGGTGACCAAGTCATTCGGCGAGCGCCAGGTGCTGCGCGGCGTCAGCCTGGCGGTCGGCGAGCACGACGCGGTTGCCCTGATCGGTGCCTCCGGTTCGGGCAAGTCGACCCTGCTGCGCTGCGTCGATCTGCTCGAGGAGATCGACGACGGCGACATCTTCCTCGACGGAGATGTGATCACGGATCCCTCGGTCGACCCGGTGGCGATCCGCCGGCGGCTCGGGGTCGTCTTCCAGGCCTACAACCTCTTCCCTCACCTCAGCGTGCTCGACAACGTCGCGCTCGGCGCGACCCGGGCGCAACGGGTTGCCAGGCGCGAGGCGGAGGAGCGGGGTCGGGAGCTGCTGGCCCGATTCGGGCTCGCGGGGCGCGAGAGGGACCGCCCCGACCAGCTCTCCGGTGGTCAGCAGCAGCGGGTGGCGATCGTCCGGGCGATCGCCTCTCAGCCGCGGGCGCTGCTGCTCGACGAGGTGACCAGCGCGCTCGACCCGGAGCTCGTCGGCGAGGTGCTCTCAGCGGTTCGCGACCTCAAGGCCGAGGGCGTGACCATGGTGATCGCCACCCATGAGATGAGCTTTGCCCGCGAGGTCGCGGACTCGGTCGCCTTCCTGCACGACGGCTCGATCATCGAGCAGGGAACGCCTCAGCGGGTCCTCGCCAACCCCACCCAGCCGCAGACGCAGAGGTTCCTGAGGCGCCTGCTGGCCGGCGGCCGGGTCTGATCGCGGCGGACGGTGCGGGGGCGCTGTGTGGCGGATCACACGTTTCCGCCTCCCGCCGGTGGCGTAACCTGGATCGCGATGCCCGCGGCGCTCCCTCCAGGGCCCCGTCAGCCGAAGTCGATCCAGACGATCGGCTGGTGGGCGCGCCCCATCCCTTTCCTTGAGCGCTGCCGGTCTCGCCATGGCAAGCGCTTCACGATCCGACTGCTGGCGACGCCGCCCTTCGTGATGATCACCGACCCGGAGGAGATCAAGCAGGTCTTCACGGCGCCGCCCGAGGTCCTTCATCCCGGTGAGGGCGCCAGGATCCTCGAGCCGATCGTCGGCAGGCACTCGGTGATCCTGCTCGACGAGGGCGAGCATCTCGAGCAGCGCAAGCTGATCCTCGGCGCCTTCCACGGCGAGCGGATGGCGCGGCTTAAGGGATTGATGGAGGAGGTGGCGCGCAGCGAGGTCGATCGCTGGCCACGCGGGGAGCGGGTCACCCTGCATCCGCGGCTTCAGGAATTGACCCTCGAGGTGATCCTGCGGGCCGTGTTCGGCCTGGATGAGGGCGAGCGGCTCGAATCGCTGCGCGAGCGGTTGAAGGGGATCCTCGAGTTCGGCTCCAACCCGGTCTCGCTGCTGCCCCCGCTGCAGCGGTTGCTCGGTGGGCGCGGCCCCTGGCGCCGGTTCGACGAGCTCAGCCAGGAGACCGACGCGATCCTCAGCGGCCTGATCGACGAGCGCCGCGCGGCCGGAAGCGCCGGCGACGACGTGCTGGCGATGCTGCTGGAGGCCCGCCACGAGGACGGCTCCGAGATGTCGCGGGAGGAGGTCCGCGACGAGTTGATGACCCTGCTGGTCGCCGGGCACGAGACCACCGCGTCGGAGCTGGCCTGGTGCTTCGCCCGGCTCTCCCACGAGCCCGCGGTGCTGGAGCGGCTGGTCGGCGAGATCGACGCCGGAGAGGACGAGGAGTACCTAACCGCGACCGTTCAGGAGACCCTGCGCAGGCGGCCGGTGCTGCCCAACGCGGCGCCTCGCTACGTCGACGGCGCCGATCGAGGTCGGCGGCTGGTCCTATCCGGCCGGGGTCTGCCTCGTCCCCAACGCCTATCTCGTCCAGCACGATCCCGAGATCTACCCGGATCCCTACTCCTTCCGCCCCGAGCGCTTCCTGGGCTCCTCGCCCGGGACCTACACCTGGATCCCGTTCGGCGGCGGGCGCAGGCGCTGCATCGGCGCCAACTTCGCCCTGCTGGAGATGCGGATCGTGCTGCGCACCGTGCTCGCCGCCACCGAGCTGATCGCAACCGGCGACGCGACCGAGGTGGCGCGTCGTCGGGCGATAACGATCAGTCCCGCCCTGGGGGCCGAAGCCCTCCTCGAGAGGCGCCCGGTCGCCGCCTAGGGCCCCGGTCGCCGGCTGCTCAGCCGCCGGCTGCTGCAGGGTCGCCCACGGCGCCGGTGCGGCGATCGGCTCGATGTAGACGACCTCGGAATCGCTCAGCCGGTCCTCCCACCCCCGCCGCCGCCGGTTGAAGAGGATCCCGAGGAAGCCGATCCCCAGGGTGAGGATCGAGAGCCCGAGGCCGATCAGCCGCCTCACCGCCTGACCGAGGCGTAGGCGCCGTTTCCCGTGCGAGTCGAGCCTGATCCGCAGGAAGCGCATCCCCGGAGTCTGCCCGGCGAGAGTCCAGAAGATCAGCAGGTAGAGGGCGCTCATCGTCAGCCATACGCCCGCGCCCAACGCCAGCGCCCTGTCCGAGTAGCCCTGGTTGTTGCCGTTCAGCGCCGAGCCGACCAGGGCGACTACCGCCGCCAGGGCGGAGAAGGAGAGGTTGACGATCACCGCGTCGACCCCGATCGCCAGGGCGCGGCTGATCAGGCCGGCGTTGCCGGAGGGCTCCTCCCGAGGGGTCCTGGAGATCATCCGGCACGCCAGCCGCTCCAGTCTCGCGTCGACGCGGTGGGCGAAGCGCGCCACCTGGCGGCCGATGTCGGAGATCAGCCCGACCCCTTGGGCGGCGACCGCGGCCCGCACCTCGGGCGCCTCGGCGATCCGCTCGACCAGCTGCTGGGCCTCATCACTCGCCAGCAGCCGTCGCCAGACCTCGTCGACCAACTCGCTGTCCAGCGCCTCGATCATCGCCTGCTTCAGCGCCTCGCTCTGCAAGGCGCTCTGCACCGCCTGCTCCACCGCGGGACCTTCCAGGACCCGGGTCAGCGCCCGCTCCACCGCCTCGCTCTCGACCGCCGCGACGATCGCCTCCTCGGTCGCGGCCTCCACGGCCCGGTCGACACCGGTGGCGCCCGCGACCGACTGGGCTCCGCGAACGCCTGCGCCGAGCAGGCGGGCCGAGAGGGGAAGGGGACGCTCCGGGCGGCGGTCCCCCGGTGGGGGCGCCGTCGGATCGGGTCCGTCAGCCATCGCGCCGCGAGTCTAACGCCGCCCCCCGCCGGCCGAACGCAACCTTAGGGGCCCATTGGCCCCTGACGTTGCGTTCGGCGCGGGGTGGGCGAGTTTGTGGGATTGTTGCGTTTGTGTTGTGTGACGAGGGTCACACACCGCAACACGGTCTCCTGCGAGGGTTCCCTCCCTTACACGGAACAGACCCCGGCAGGCGCCGGCACGCCAATAGGCGGGCGGCGCTCCAAATCACTGCCGCCGGGGCCATGGAGTCCGGAAAGTCGCCTTTGCCTCGCAGCTCCCGTTCGCGAGGCCGACACGCGGCCGCTCCGCGCGCCGGATGCGCGCGGACGACCGGGCATCGACGCACGAACGGAGGTTGTTCGCAGATGTTGAAGACACGCGTTTCGAGGATCGGAGTCACGCTCGCCGCCCTGGTGGGAGTCGCCTGCCCGGCGGCCGCCCTGGCCGCGTCCGAGAGCCAGGGGACCGAGAACGTTGGACCGACGCCGCGCATAGCAGCGCGGATGGTCTCGCTGCAGCGCCCGGCGGAGCACCTGCACCGGACGATCGAGGTCCAGGTCCCGAAGATCCGCTCGGAGCGGCGGGCCCGCCTGCGTAAGCAGCGCCAGGAGGCCTTCGCCACCCTGCCGGGCGGCATCTCGCAGGCGACGCTCGACGCGATCGCCGCCTGCGAGTCGGGTGGGGACCCGACCGCGGTCGACGCCTCGGGTACCTACAGGGGCAAGTACCAGTTCGACACGGGCACCTGGGCTTCGGTGGGCGGCAGCGGAGACCCGGCAGCCGCTCCGGAGGCCGAGCAGGACTACCGGGCGGCGCTGCTCTATGAGCGCTCGGGCTCCAGCCCCTGGCCGATCTGCGGCCAGTGAGCCCGGCCGCCTAGGCGGCGTCGTCCGGCTCGGAGCCGAGGAGGGCCTCGCGGAACACGCGCGCCTCTTCGGCGAACAGCTGGCCGAAGGTCCGCTCCCGGTCGAGCAGGATCTTGCGCTTTGTCTCCAGGGTCGCCGAGCGCGGTGCGGCGGCGATCCTCGCCGCCACCTGGAGTGAGCGCTCCAGCGCCTCCCCGTCGGCCACGACCTCGTTTACGATGCCCATCGCCAGCGCCTCCTCGGAGCCGAAGGTGCGGCCGCTGAGCGAGACCTCGGCGGCCTGGCCCGGGCCGAGCACCGCCCGGGCCGAGGCATAGGAAGGGGGGATCCCGCGGGGCAGCTCCGGAAAGCCGAAGCTGGCCGACGCGGCGGCGATGCGGATGTCGCAGAGCAGCGCCAGAGCGAAGCCGCCCGCCAAAGCCGGACCGTTGACCGCCGCGACCACCGGCCGCGGGCACGATCCGAGAGTCTCGAACGCGCCGGTCGAGGTCTCGACCAGTCGCCGCTTGTGAGCGGCGTCCCCGCCAAACTCGGTGACGTCCATCCCGGCGCAGAAGGCTGGCGCCGCCCCGGTGATGGCGATGCACCCGACCTCCCGGTCCTCGCCCAGCGCCCGGAGGGCGTCGGCCAGCTCGACACGGAGGTCGATCGACAGCGCGTTCCGCTTCTCGGGGCGTTGCAGGGTGACCACGGCGACCTCGTCGCGGCGCTCGATCGACAAAAAACCTGCCACTCGGGTCACTCTAACGCCGGTGATGGCGACGCCGACGCCCATCTCCCGAGGTCATGCCGGCGTCAGGCTCGCGCCGGCTCGGGCTCGCGCTCTTCCTCGGGGATCGGTGTGGGGTCGGGGGGGAGGCCCTCCAGGCCCTCGGGTGTGACCCGCGGCAGCCACTCCAGCCAACTCGGCAGGTACCAGTTCCAGTCCCCGAGCAGCTTCATCGTCGCCGGCAGCAGCACGCCGCGGATGATCGTTGCGTCGATTAGCACCGCCAGCGCCAGGCCGACGCCCATCTCCTTGAACTCGAGCAGCGAGAGGGTTGCGAAGATCGCGAACACCGCGACCATCACCACCGCGGCGCTGGTGACCACCCCGGCGGTGGTCTTGATCGCGTGGGCGACCGCGTCGCCGGTCGGGCGGCCGCGATCGTAGCCCTCCCGGACCCGGGTGAGGATGAAGACGTGGTAGTCCATCGAGAGCCCGAAGAGCACGACGAACAGAAACAGCGGCAGCCACGAGGTGATTGCCCCGTTCGACTCGAATCCGAGCAGCGACTCGAGGTGGCCCTCCTGGAAGATCCAGACGACCACGCCGTAGGCCGCGGCGACCGAGAGCAGGTTGAGCAGGATCGCCTTCAGCGGGATGACGATCGAACGGAAGGTGATCAGCAGCAGCAGGAACGCCGCAGAGAGCACGAAGGCGAAGACGAGCGGGGCGTGCGACTTCATCGTGTCGTTGAAGTCCCGCGACTGCGCCGTGTAGCCGGTGACGTCCGCCGTCGCCCCCGGCACCTGCCCGATCGTCTCCGGGATCAGCTTTGAGCGCAGCTCGGTCAGGGCTTGGTTCGAGGTCGAGTCGGTGCCGTCGCCCGCCACCGGGATGTCCACCTCGGTGACCGTGCCATCGGGGTTGATGTCCGTGGTAATCGGCTGCTCGAAAAGCGGGTCGGCGGCTGCCCGCCGCTCCAGCTCCCCGATCGCCCGCTTCACCTTGGCGGAGCTGACGTCCTCGGCGCTGACCACGACCTGGGCCGGTATCGGCCCGCCCGGGAACGCCTCCTGGATGCGGTTGTAGGTCTTGATCACGCCGAGGTTCTGGGGCAGCGTCTCGACCCCTGAGACGGCTGTGTGCAGGCCGAGCGCCGGGATCGCCAGGAACAGGAGCAGTGCGGTGGCCGAGACCCCCGAGACCAAGGGATGACGGAGCACGCGGTCAACGATCCTCGCCCAGATCCCGGCCTCGGCCGTGCTCCGCTTGATCCGGCTGATGAACGGGATGTGCCCCTTCTCGACCCTGTCGCCGAGCCAGGCGAGAACGGCTGGAAGCACGGTCAGCGAGCCGATCATCGCCACGGCGACGACGAGGATCGTCCCGGTCGCGAACGACTGGAAGGTGGCGGCGCCGGCCAGGTACATCCCGGCCATCGCGAGCATCACCGTGAAGCCGGAGATGATCACTGCGCGGCCCGAGGTGGCGGCCGCCGCCTCGAGCGAGGCCTTCTCCGAATTGCCGGCGGCACGCTCCTCGCGCTCTCGGCGCAGGTAGAACATCGAGTAGTCGACTCCGACAGCGAGCCCGATCAGCAGGACCACCGAGCTGATTGCCTCATCCACGGCGCCGATCTGGCTGATCGGACCTAGCAGCCCGATCGTCGCGAACACCGCGGTCAGGGCGAGGATCAGCGGCACTCCGGCCGCGACCAGGGCGCCGAAGGCGATCACCAGGATCACGAGGGTGATCGGAAGCGAAGTCAGCTCCGCCTTGCGGAAGTCGTCCTCGAATGCCTTGCTCAGCTCCTTGTCGGCGCTGGCGTCGCCGAACTCCTCGATCACGAAGTCGGGGTTCGCCTTCTGGGCAGCCGAGACGGTGGCGAGGGCGGCGGTCACCCGCTTCTTCGCGAGGTCCTCGTCGCCGGGGATCTTGAAGGTCAGCAGAGCCGAGTGGCCGTCGCGCGAGATCTGACCGGCGTTTGCCGGGTCATAAGGCCCCTTGATGTCCTGCGCGTGGGGCAACGCCGCGATCCGCCTCTCGACATCGTCGACGGCGGTACGGAACGGGGCAGAGTCCGCGGTCTGCGTCTCGCTCTGGATCAGCACGGTCTCATTGGCGTTGTCGGGGTAGGCCGAGGCGAGCGTCTCCGATGCCCTTCCCGACTCCCCGACGCCGTTGTGATCGTTGTCGAGCGTCTTCAGACCGACCGAGCCGCCGACGACGAACGCGACCAGGACGAAGGCGAGCCAGCCCCAGATCGCCAGCCTGCGGTGCTGGGCGCTCCAGCGCCCGGCCCTGGCTGCGATGTTTCGCGGCTTTCCTTCCATCGTTCCGAACCTTGGGTTTCTCGGGTATCTCGGCCCCGCTCGCCTCGGAGCGGTCCGGACAGCTCAGCGAAGTGATCCGGGTGGCGGGGTGACCTTCGTCACACGACGTGGTGTGGACGCCTCTGCGAAGCTCGCCCGATGAAATCACATACCGCGTACCGGACCTTCGAGACAGCGGCACGTCGGGAGCTGATCCGGATCACAGAGGACGTGCAGGCGGAGGTGGACGAGGCCGATATCGCCGAGGGAATGGTGCTCGTTTCTGCGATGCACATCACCGCCGGAGTCTGGGTGAATGACGATGAACCCGGCCTGCACGAGGACGTTCTCGAGTGGCTCGACAAGGTCGCGCCCCCGAGCTGGTCGGAGCCCTCTAACCAGGTCGCCGAGGCGCTGCTTCCGGAGCCCGGGGACTATCGCCATCACCGCGGCGGTGAAGACAATGGCGATGCGCACCTGAAGAACCTCCTGGTCCACCACCAGGTTGTGCTGCCGGTGACCGCGGGCCGGCTCGACCTCGGCCCCTGGCAGCAGGTCTTCTACTGCGAGTTCGACGGCCGCCGCCGGAAGCGGCTCGTGATCAAGGTTCTGGGCGCCTGACCGTTAGAGGACCGGCCGCTGCAGCCGCTCAGATACCGGAGTGGGTGAGGGAGCGCTGGGGCGCACCTCGTTCCAGAGCAGCGGATCGTGGATGAGGCGGCGTGCCGCGCGGCTCTCGGGGGCGAACTGCTCCAGCTGGCGCTCGATGCACCGGGTGCAGCTGCACTCGGGAACCGTCAGTCCGGTGTTCGGGCAGGTCGACATCGTCTCTAAGCAACGCTGCCGGGGCCACGGTATTCGCGCTCCCGGCGGAAAAATCCGCTGCACCTGCGGGGGAAGCGTCCCTGCTCCGCCGGTCTGAGAGGATGCGCCGACGGTGATCATCGGGGTGATCGACATCGGCACCAACACGACCAGGCTCCTGGTCGCCGAGGTCACCGACGGGCGCCTGCGGCGTCGGCTCGAGCGGCGCCATTTCCTCTCTGCCGTCTCCGCTGAAGCGGCCGAGGCGCTCCCCGCGCTGCTGGAGCGCGAGGCGGCGATCGCCCGGGATTCGGGCGCCGAGGCGCTGCTCAGCGCGGGTACGGCAGCGCTGCGCGGTTCCCGTCTGGCGCGGGATCTCAGCCGTGTCTGCACCCGGATCGGCGCCGGCCGGCTGAGGATCCTCACCCCCGGCGAGGAGGCGGCGCTCGCCTTCCTCGGCGCGACCTCCTGCGAGCCCGGTGAGCTGCCCGAGACGGTCGCAGTCGTCGACGTCGGCGGAGGTTCGACCGAGGTTGCCGTGGGGACCCCCGGAGAGCCGCCCTCGTGGTGGGCCTCGCGGCCGGTGGGCTCTCGTCGCTTGACCGACCGCGCCCTGCGCTCGGACCCGCCCAGCCGTGACCAGCTCGCCGCCGCCCGCAACGCTGCCGCCCGCCGCTTCGTCGGGGTCGAGCCGCCGCCCACCGAGCTGGCGCTGGCGGTGGGCGGGGGGGCCACGTCGCTGCGGCGGATCTCCGGCGGCAGGCTCGACCGGGAGGCGATCGCCGAGCTGCAGGAGCGCCTGCGCTCGGCGCCCAGCGAAGAGCTGGCGGCCGAGCTGGGGCTCGCGCCGCAACGCGTGCGGCTCCTGCCGGCCGCGCTGGCGGTGCTCGAGGCGGTCTGCGAGCTCCTTCCTGAGCCGCTGCGGATCGCCCACGGCGGAGCGAGAGAGGGCCTGGCGCTGGAGCGCGGCCGGCAGCCGGCCGGCGGGCGGGAAACCCCTTGAGCGCGGAGCCGGAAGCCCTCCCCGGGCCCGGGGGCCCGGCCCGGAAGCCGCCGGCGGAGGCGGTCGCCGAGAGCCGGGTCCGGGCGCCGACCCGAGGAAACCGCAAGCTCGAGTCCTTCCTGGAGGCGGTCAACTCCGACGACGAGGTGCGCGCCTGGTGGTACATGGCGCAGGTGCAGTCGGAGCGGCTGGGGATGTCCGACCACTCCTGGGTCCACGTGCAGATCGTCCTCAACATCGCCCTTCGGCTGTTGCGCCTGCTGACCAGGGCCGGGGTCCAGCCGGCGATGGTCAGCGACCACGGGATGGGCATCCGCGACGCCGAGGTCGTCGTCGCCGGCGGGGCTCTGCTGCACGACGTCGGATGTCGATCCACCGCGCCGACCACGAGGCCTACAGCCTCTTCCTGGCCAAGGAGGCCCTCAGCAGGCTGCTGGCCGGCACCTACCGGGAGCCGAGGCGCAGCGTGATGATCGCCGAGACCCTGCACGCGATCATCGGCCACCGCCGCCGCGGCGACCCCTACACGCTGGAGGCGGGAGTCGTCCGGGTCGCCGACGCCCTCGACATGGCTCAGGGCCGCTCGCGGATCCCGCTGGAGTCGGGGCGGGAGGGGATCCACTCGATCTCGGCGGCGGCGATCGACGAGGTCCGGATCGCCGCCGGCGAGGAGAGGCCGGTCCGGATCGAGATCGAGCTGAACAACTCGGCCGGGATCTTCCAGGTCGACGATCTGCTGGCGACGAAGATCCGGGGCACCCCGCTGGAGGGCAGGATCGAGGTCGTCGCGGAGGTCAGCGGCGAGAGCGAGAAACGGCTGCTCTCGGGGTTCAGGCTCCCCGGCTAATTACTTGCGGCGGCTTCGCCGCCTGACATGCCTGTGCCGGCGCTAACACCGCGCCGGCATGGCCGACCTTAGGGCCGGATCGTCTCGGAGAAGGCGTCGGTGGGCGACGCGGAGGCGAGGTGAAGGGTCTCGAGCAGCGGCCGGGGGTCTTCGATCGGGCCGTACTCGTCGTCGCCGCGGCGCATCTCGAAGTGCAGGTGCGGCCCCCAGCAGGAGCCGGTGCAGCCGAGGTCGCCGAGCTTCTGGCCGGCGCTGACGCGCTGCCCGACATTGACCTCCGGGGGGCTCAGCATGTGGAAGTAGTTGTAGGTGCGGTCGGTCTCGCTGCTGTAGATCGAGGCATAGTTGCCGCGGCCGCCCTGGTAGCCGCTGCCGGTGTCGGTGACAACCGCGTCGACGATCGCCAGCTCGTCGGTGCCGATCGGCGCAAACAGGTCCTGGCCCTCGTGCCCGCGGCCGGCGCCCGGCCCGTCGCCGTAGTGCGGCATCTTCTCCAGCGGCATCACCGGGCCGCCGCCCGATGGAGCGGGCAGCGAGGCCTGGGCAGGCGGGCAGGCGGCGGCGAGCGCCGCGCCGAGGAGGTGTGGATGTGGCCGCCAGCGCAGCGGCCCGGGCGAAGGTCTTCACGGCGGAGGTCGGAACTACACCGGCCGTGCCGGATGGCCTCGCTTGTGTGACCGAGATCACACAAGCGCGTTCAGCGCAGCTCGGCGCTGCGCTCAGCCGGGCTCAGCTCAGCCGCTCGAGGTCGTAGCGGCGGCGCTCCTTGCGCTTCTCCAGGCGGCCCTGGATCAGCGAGAGCACCGTGACCAGGATCGGGAAGAAGGCGATCACGCCGAAGCAGAAGAAGGTGATCGTCTTGTCGTCGGTGCGGCCCGCGAGGCCGACGCCGTCGGCGGCGAAGGCGGCCGGGGCGGCGAGCACCAGCACCAGCGCGATCAGGCAGGAGACGCGCGGCGATCCGGGCGAGGGTGCGTCCGATGCTCACGGGATGAATCTATCGCACCGGGGCGGCTGCTTTAGGCGGGCTTGAGGCGACCTCGACTACGATCCCGGCCCGATGTCCAGCCTCGAAGCTCTGCTGCTGGGGATTGTGCAGGGCTTGACCGAGTTCCTGCCGATCTCCTCCTCCGGCCACCTGATCCTCGTCCCCTGGCTGCAGGACTACCGCTTCCTGCTCGACCACCCGGAGTTCAACAAGACCTTCGACGTCGCCCTGCACGCCGGGCACCCTGATCGCCGCGATCGCCTACTTCCGGGCCGAGGTCGTCGCCCTCACCAAGGGGTTCATCTCGGCGCGTCCGCAAGCGGGCCGTGGAGACCGCGAGCGAGCGGCTCTCGGTGGCGATCGCGATCGGCACGATCCCCGCGGTGATCTTCGGCGGCCTGGGCTCGGACTTCATCGACAAGCACCTCGGCGAGCCCTGGATGATCGCGATCCAGCTGATCGTCTTCGCCCTCCTGCTCGGCCTCGCCGACAGCCTGCCCGCAGCGCCGCTCGCTCTCCGACGCGGACAACCGTGACGGCATCTGGATCGGGCTGGCCCAGGTCCTCGCGCTCGCCCCGGGCACCTCGCGCTCGGGGATCACGATCACCGCCGCCCGCTTCCTCGGCCTCGACCGCGACAGCGCCGCCCGCTTCTCCTTTCTGATGCTGATCCCGGTGGTCGCCGGCGCCACCCTCTACAAGGGGGCGAAGGTGATCAGCAACGGGCTCCCCACGGCGTCGCCGGCCCGATGATCGTCGGCACGATCGCGGCCGCCGTCTCCGGGTTCCTGGCGATCGCCTTCCTGCTGAGGCTGCTGCGGACCAGCAGCTACCGGCCCTTCGTCTACTACCGGCTGGTGGTCGGCGTCGCGGTGATCCTGATCATCGCCACCAGCCTGCGCCCGGCGACCTTCTGATCGCCGCCCGCGCCGGGTCGGATCAGCCCCAAATGAGGCGCGCGGCCCCGGGGCAGATCGGGCCGCGCGCTGACGAGAGAGGAATCTCGTGAGTGGATGCAGCTTCCTGGCCGGCGACCGAGACGCAGGTGAAGATCCGGAGAAGCGCCCGAGAGTAGGACGCGATCGGCCAAGCCCGAGAGCGGCGCAAATCCCGCTCTGATGCATGTGAAAAGACTTGTGAAAAGCTGCAGCAGATCCGCTGTCCGGCGGCGGCGGCCGCCCTACAATCGCGAGCGCCATCAGACTCGCGGTCATAGACAACGACAGCGGCTTCGTCCGCGTGCTCGCCAAGCGGGTCGAGTCGGCCGGCTGGCAGCAACGCCACCTCTCCAGCGCGGCTCCGCCGGAGGAGCTCGTGGCGATGAAGCTGGGGGCGGTCGTCCTCGACCCCGCCGTTCTCGGCGAGGATGGCTGGGCCTACCTGGAGCGAATCTGCGGCATGCTGCCGGACCTGGCGGTGGTCGTCTGCACCGGGCCCTCCAGCGTCGCCCAGCGGGTTCGGGGCCTGCGGCTCGGGGCCGACGACTGGGTCAGCAAGCCCTGCCATCCGGAGGAGGTGATCGCCAGGATCGAGGCGATCGTCCGCCGCCGCCGGCGCAGCCACAGCGTCGAGTCCGGCCCGCTGGTGGTCGGCGAGCTGGAGATCCGGCCCGACCAGTTCCAGGCCTTCGTCAGCGGCGCCAGCCTCGACCTCACGAGGCGCGAGTTCGAGTTGCTGCACCTGCTCTCCGCCGCCAAGGGGCAGGCGCTGGAGCGGGAGACGATCTACCAGCGGGTCTGGGGCTACGCGATGGCCCATGGGGACCGCTCGGTCGATGTCTTCGTCCGCAAGCTGCGCCAGAAGCTGCGAAGCGCTCGCCCGGCTGGAGCTACATCCACACCCACTTCGGGGTCGGCTACCGCTTCGACCCCGAGCCGGCGGTCCCGGCGGTGGCGGCGAGCAGGCGGCCCGGGGCAGAGCTCGGAGCAGCGCCGGAGGTCGCCCGTCGCGGAGGCGCCCGCAGAGGAGCGCAGGCGGTGCCGAGCAGCTCCTAGCCCCGGCCCGGCCCGCTCGTTCACGACGCGTTCACCGAAGGTTCACAACGCCGTAACCGCCGCAGCTCGTCCCTGGGGAATGCTCCGCTGGGTGATCAGCGACAACGGAACCCGATCGCGCTATCTCTCCGGCCGCCTCGAGATCCGGCCGGACGAGCACGCCGCGCTGGTCGATGGGCGGCCCCTGAGCCTCACGGTTCGCGAGCTGCAGCTGCTGCGCTGCCTCGCCTCGCACCCCCAGCGGATCATGACCCGCGAGGAGCTCTACGCCGAGGTCTGGGGCCGGGCGCCGCGCCGCGCCGACCGCTCCGTCGACGTCTACGTCAGCCGCTTGCGCTCGAAGCTGCGCCGTGCCCTTCCCGGAGTCGAGGCTGATCCACACCCACATCGGGGTCGGGCTATCGCTTCTCTCCCGAGCCCTGAGGCGCTCCCGGGGGTCGGCGCCGTTCACGGCGCATTCACATCCTTTTTACATCGCCACTACAGGCGGCGTAACAAGCTGCCGGGGAGCCGCTGCGAGCCTGGCTGGCGACTGGCAACCGAAACGGCCCATGGGCCAACCAATCAAAAGGAGATACCGAGTGACGAAGAGACTTCTCAGCGTCGTCGGGGCGCTTGCCCTCGCCGCGGGGATCACGGCGTGCGGAAGTTCCTCGAGCGACACCACCAGCTCCGGGCGGCTCGGCCACCGGGCCCATCACCGGCGCCGGTAGCACTCTGGTCGCGCCGCTGATGTCGAAGTGGCAGCCGGACTTCGACGACAAGTCGGGGATAACGGTCACCTACGGGGCGATCGGGAGCGGCGGTGGGATCGACCAGATCACCGCGCACACGGTCGATTTCGGTGCCAGCGACGCGCCGCTGACGTCGGACCAGTTCTCGGCCGCGAACGGAGTCGAGCAGATTCCCTGGGCCCTCACAGGTGTTCTCCCGTCCTACAACGTCAAGGGCGTCCCGAACAAGCTCAAGCTGAGCGGCCCTGTGCTCGCCGACATGTATCTCGGCAAGATCACGGCCTGGGACGATCCGGCGATTGCGAAGCTGAACCCCGGGGTCAACCTGCCAAGCACCAAGGTGACGCCCGTCTACCGCAGTGACGGAAGCGGCGACACCTTTGCCTGGACCAACTACCTGTCGTCGATCAGCCCGGAGTTCAAGTCGACCGTCGGCGTGTCCACCCAGGTGAAGTTCCCGACAGGGGTAGGCGCCGAGAAGAGCGACGGCGTCGCCGCGGCCGTTTCCCAGACCGACGGATCGATCGGCTACCTCGGGCTTGCCTACATCGCGTCCAACGGTCTCAGCTACGGGTTGGTTCAGAACGACGCTGGGAAGTTCCCGAATCCGGACGTCGCCAGTATCAAGGCAGCGGCCGCAGCGGTCAGCAAGATCAACAGTGACAACTCGATCTCGTTGATCAATCTGCCGGCTTCGGCGACGAACGCGTACCCGATCTCGACCTACACGTACGTGATCGTTCCGCTGAAGACGGACAAGGCGGATGAGCTGAAGAAGTTCATCACCTACGCGATCGGTCCCGGGCAGGCCTTCGGCCCGGACCTCAATTTCGCCCCGCTGCCGTCACAGGTCGTCGCAGCAGCCAAGAAGGCGATCGCGAAGATCGGCAGCTGAGCAAATCCGCATCCTGGGGCCGGGGCCAATGCTGGGCGCCCGGCCCCAGGTGACTATTGATCATGATTAACGGTTTCGACACCGCGCCCCCAATCGGTAACTGATTTGGTTCGGGTCTGATGAGTCCGCCAGCCGCTGCCGAGACCATCGCCGCTCCGGCGCTTCGCGCGAAACGGAATCTCGCGGATCGCATCGGTGATCCGATCCTGAAGTGGCTTTCGGGGCTCGCGGCAGTCCTGGGCGTCGCCGTGATCGCAGGGATCGTCTATGAGGTCGATCCATTTGGCCGCGCCCGCGATCAGCAAGTTCGGGCTGAGCTTTCTTACCACCAACGATTGGAACCCGGTAACCGAGAACTTCGGCGCCCTCTCCTTCATCTATGGAACCGTCGTCACTTCCGCGATTGCACTGCTCTTCGCCGCGCCTCTTTCGATTGCAATCGCGCTCTATCTCACCGAGCTCTCCCCTCGCCGACTTCGACGGCCGGTGGCGACGCTGGTGGATCTGTTGGCGGCAATACCGAGCGTAATTCTCGGCCTCTGGGGGATCCTCGTCCTGGGGCCGTTCATGCGGGACACGATCGAGCCGGCGCTCCATAGCGTGCTGGGCTTCCTGCCGATTTTTGGTGGCGACCCGTCTGCCCTCGGCCTACTGACGGCCGCGGCGATCCTGACGATCATGACCGTGCCGATCGTCTCCAGCGTTACCCGGGAAGTTTTCGAGACGGTTCCCATCGAGTTGAAGGAGGGCGCCTACGCGCTTGGAGCCACCCGATGGGAGATGGTGCGAATGGTAATCCTTCCCTACGCCAAGCCGGGCATAGTCGGCGCCACGATTCTCGGTCTCGGTCGCGCAATCGGAGAGGCGATCGCCGTCACCCAGGTGATCGGAGGCTTCGCCGGAATCAACATCTCCTTCTTCCACGGTGCCGACACGCTCGCCAGCCGAATCGCCTCCGAATACCAAGGCGCCCCGGGCGCTCTGCAGAAGCAGTCGCTCGCATACCTGGGTCTCATCCTGCTTGCGTTTGCCCTGATCGTCAACGTCATCGCCCGCTGGATCGTTCGCAGGAGCTCGATGGAGGAGGCCCACTAACAGATGGCCGGCTCGCCAGGTGGTTCGATCGAAAGCCACGGGCTGCTAAGTGACCGTGGCAACCTGCGACGCCGTCGCGCCATCAGTAGAGCGGTTGAGATCCTCTCGACGCTTGCAACCCTCTTGGCGGTTGCCGTGCTGATCGTCGTCGTCGGTTCGGTGCTTGCTCGGGGCATCGGTTCGATCAACATCGATTTCCTCACCAAGGGCCCGGCCCCCTTCGGCGAGAGCGGTGGAGGCATCGCAAATGCCATTGTCGGATCGGCGATGCTGGTCGGTCTGGCCAGCGTAATTGCGATTCCGGTGGGCCTGCTGATCGCGATTTTCACCACCGAGTTCGCGGATAACCGATTTGCCGCGGCAATCCGCTTCGCACTGGACATTCTCAACGGTGTACCGACGATCATCACCGGCATCTTCATCCTCGGCCTGATCGTCATCCCCCAAGGGAAGCAGAGCGGGTTCGCCGGGTCGATTGCCCTGGCGATCATCATGCTCCCGATCGTTGCCCGAGCGGGGCAGGAGGTGCTGAGCCTGGTGCCAAACACCCTCAAGGAGGCCGCCACCGCCCTCGGCGTGGCCCGCTGGCGCATAGTGATGCGGATCGTGCTTCCCACTGCGGCAGGAGGATTGCTGACTGGTTCGCTGCTCGCGGTCGCCCGGGTGGCCGGTGAGACCGCCCCCCTGCTGCTGCTCAGCTCCATAGTTTCCACCGAGACCTCAACCGATTACAGCCAGGCGCTGGCCTCGATCCCGCTCTCGATCTTCCAGTTGTCGGAGTCACCGAGTCCCGAAGCACACGATCAGGCATGGGCGGCGGCCTTCATCCTGATTCTTTTCGTTTTGATCCTGAACATCGTCGCGCGGGCCTTCTACGCGCGAACCCAGAAACGGATGAAGGGATAGTCGCGGCGATCGTGTCGCGCACAGCCAAGGAGCCCATACGATGAAGCCCGAAAATGCGAGCGACCCAATCTTGACCGAATCCAAACCTGAATCAGGAGCCCCGGAAGAGTTCGCCGTCCCAGACGCGCGAGCCATGGGGCGCATGCCGGCTCCCGAGCAACCTCGCCAGACGGTATCCGGTGCGGTCGAAGCCGGTACGGTCGAACTCAGGGGACTGCACGCCTACTATGGCTCGAACCACGCGGTCAAGGGGATCGACTTGAAGTTCGAGTCAGACGACGTGACCGCGATCATCGGGCCCTCGGGGTGCGGCAAGTCGACGATGGTGCGATGCATAAACCGCATGCACGAGGAGATCCCGAGCGCGCGGGCCGAGGGCGAGGTGCTGCTCGATGAGATCGATCTCTACGGCACGGCTGTCGACGTCGTCGCCGTGCGCCGCTCGATCGGGATGGTCTTCCAGAAGCCGAACCCGTTCCCGACTATGTCGATCGAGGCGAATGTCGCCTCCGGTCTCCGCCTCACCGGCGCCAAGCGCGGCGACATCCAGGACAAGGTCCGAAACGCCCTCCAGGGCGCCGGGCTGTGGGACGAGGTCAAGGATCGCCTTGGCTCGCCCGGCGCCGGGCTCTCGGGCGGACAGCAGCAGCGGCTGTGCATCGCGCGGGCGCTCGCCGTGAACCCGGAGGTGCTGCTGATGGACGAGCCCTGCTCGGCGCTCGACCCAGTGGCGACGCTGAAGATCGAGGAGCTGATCGTCGAGCTCAAGCAGAGGGTGACGATCGTGATCGTCACCCACAACATGCAGCAGGCCTCCAGGGTGGCCGACACCACCGCGTTCATGCTCGACGGCGAGCTGGTCGAAGTCGGCCCGACCGAGAAGATCTTCACCAACCCGAATGACGACCGCACCGAGCAGTACGTGACCGGCAAGTTCGGATGATGGAAGAGGGCGGCACCCGAACCCATTATCACGAGGAGCTGGCGCGCCTCGAGGACGCGGGCCTTGGCGGGCTGGACATGGTGATGGTCGCGATAGGGAAGACACTCGAGGCGATCCAGCATCAGGATGTCGAGCTGGCGGCCCTGGTGATCGCCGACGACGATCGGATCGACGGCCGCTACCTGGAGGTGCATCAGTCGCTGATCACATTGCTCGCCACGCAATCTCCGGTCGCCACCGACCTGCGCCAGATCGCTGCCCTGATGCACGTGATGAAGAACATCGAGCGCATGGGAGATCAGTGCGTGAACATCTGCAAAATGATCCCGCTGTCGGGGAATGACCCGCCGGCGGACGAGGAGATGATCGGCCGGCTCGTGCTCATGGGGCGGCACGTCCAGACCGAGGTGAAGCAGGCGAAGCGCTGCTTCGTCGAGCGCGACGTCGCCCTTGCCCGCGACCTGGTCCGCCAGGACGACGTGGTCGACAACCTCAACCGCGTGTGCTTCCACATCGCTCTGGAGATCGGCGACGATCCCGATCGGCGCGAGTGGGCGATGACGATGCTGCTCGCCGCCCGGGCGCTGGAGAGGATCGGCGACAACGCGGTCGACATCGGCGAGCAGGTCGCCTTCGTCGTCACCGGGCTGTTCCGCGAGTTCGAGGACGCCTCGCATCCGGGCGAAGAGATCCTCGACCCGCAGGCGTAGTCGCCGCCGCCGGGCAGCCGTTTTACCCGCAAATCGCGAACAACTCGGACCTCCCGTGCGTAGGCATGTGAACAGCTTGTGAACATCGTCGCTCGGGGCCCGGCCTATCCGTGAGGTCTGCCACCATTGATTCCAGGCCGTGCTCTGCGCCGCGATCGACATCGGATCCAATACCACCCGGGTGCTCGTCGCCGAGCCCGTTGGCGGGCAGCTGAAGAAGGTGATGGAGCAGCGCGCCTACACCCGGATCAACAAGGCAATCGATCCGGAGGGGGCGATCGGACAGCCGAAGATTCACGAGGTCGGGGAGGTCGTCGCCACCCAGGTGCGGCTCGCCGAGCAGCTCGGAGCCGAGGTGATCAAGACGGTTGCCACGGCGGCGATCCGCGAGGCGCGAAACACCGACGAGGTCGTCCACGCGATCTCCGAAGTCTCCGGAGTCGAGGTCGAGGTGCTCAGCGAAAAGGAGGAGGGTCGCCTCTCATTCATCGGCGCGACCAAGGCCCTGGGCCACCCCGTGAAGGGAAAGATCGGGGTGGTCGACGTTGGCGGCGGCTCCAGTGAGGTGATCCTCGGAACCGTCGAAGGCGGGGTCGCGTCGGTCAGATCCTGGCAGGTCGGCTCTGGCGTCCTCGCCGATGATCTGATCGAGTGCGATCCGCCATCTCCGACGGAGATCCGCAAGATCCGCGACAGGATCGAGGACATCTTCGCCGGGGTCGAGATAGAGAAGCCCAAGCAGGCGGTGGCCGTCGGCGGCAGCGCCACGTCGCTGCGGCGGTTGGTGGGGGCGGTGCTCGAATACGAGACTCTGGAGCGGGGGATCCGTGTCCTGGCCGGTGATCCGGTCGAGGAGGTGGCGCGGCGATTCGAGCTCGATCCGCTGCGGGTTCGGATCCTGCCAACCGGTGTGCTGCTGCTCGAGAAGATCTCTGAGTTGCTCGGCCAGCCCCTTCAGATCGGCAAGGGCGGGCTGCGCGAAGGCGTCATCCTCGATCTACTCAACGGCAGCGTCAACGGGTCCTCCCCCGAGGCCTTGGCGGCCTGAGCCGCACCCGGCTGCGAGGGGCTCGCCGCGATGGCCAGGGGGCGTGAGATCGGAGAGCTCAACTGTGATCGGCCCTTCGCGCTGGCGGCGGCGCAGGTGATCGAGGTCCGCGCCGACGAGGTGATCCAGCAGTCGAGGGGGGTCCTCGACCTCGACGAGATCGAGCGGGTCCACGACATGAGGGTCGCGACCCGTCGGCTGCAGGCGGCTATGGAGGTGTTCCGCAAGTGCTTCCCGCGAAAGCGCCGGCGAGCGGGGCTGAAGCAGGTGAGGGCGCTGGCCGACGCGCTCGGGGAGCGTCGCGATCCCGACGTCTCGATCGAGTCCCTGGAGCGCCTCGCGGGGGAGATCAAGAGCGGCGAGGATTCCCGCATCACGGCGCTGATCGAGCACTTCAGGCGCGAGCAGATGGCGGCTAACGAGCGGCTCGCCCCGTTCGTGGCCGAAGGGCGACTGCGGCTGCTGCGCGCCGATCTCGGCGAGCTGGCGGCCGCCGCGCGCGAACTAGCCACCGCGGGACCATCGCGCTCGTGAAGGCGGGCAAGGTCAAGGGCCTCGACCCGACCGGACCGCTGCGTGCCAATGCCGCCCGGATCATCGAGACCCGCCTCGAGGAGATGCTCTGCTTCGCGGATACTGCCTCCGAGCCCGCGGAGGGCACGGCCCAGCACGACATGAGGATCGCTGCGAAGCGGCTACGCTACGTGCTCGAGATCACCGAGGGGTGCTTCGGCGCGGAGGCGCGCAGGGCACGTAAGGCGGCGAGGGACCTGCAGGGGGTGTTGGGGGACATCCACGACTGCGACGTGATGGCGCCGCGGGTCGCCGAGCAGATCGAGCGGGCAGGGGGTGAGGACGCCGGCGATGGCCTCGAGCTGCTCGCCAACCACATCGACGGCAGGCGGGCCTTGTTGTTCGTGAAGTTCCTCGAGCTCTTGCATGACCAGCAGTCCGCGGGCATCTGGAGCGAGCTGCGCCGGGCGGTGCATTCCTAGCCGGTGACGACGGACCGGTCCGGCCTTCGCCCCGCGAGTACGATGAGTGCCAAGCCAGCCGCTAGGAGATGTAGTGCTTGAAGAGGAGATCAGCACCGAGACCGTCGAGGCCCTGGCCGGGCGAAGCGATGGGGACGGCCCCGACCTCGAGGACCCGGTGCTCTACTTCAACCGCGAGCTCTCCTGGCTCGACTTCAACGAGCGGGTGCTCGAGCTGGCGGAGGAATCGTCCGTCCCGCTTCTGGAGCGGGTCAAGTTCTGCGCGATCTACGCCTCGAACCTCGATGAGTTCATCATGGTGCGGGTAGCGGGGCTGTTCGACCAGGTCGACGCGGGGATCGACGCCCGCGGCCCAGACGGGCTCTCGCCCGGGGAGCAGATCGACGCGATCCAGGAGCGCGTCCTGGAGCTCGACGCAAGGCTCAGCCGCTGCTTCAACGGGACCCTGCGCCCCGCTCTGGAGGAGGAGGGAATCCGGATCGTCCCCCTGTCCTCGGCGAGCGACTCCGAGCGGGCGGAGATCGACCAGCACTTCCACGAGCAGGTGTTCCCGGCGCTGACCCCGCTGGTGATCGGCCTCGGCCGCCCCTTCCCCTACATCTCCAACCTCTCGCTCAGCCTCGGCGTGCTCCTCCGGGACCCCGACGGCGGCCACGAGGTGATCGCCCGCGTCAAGGTGCCGAAGGAACTGCTCGGGCGCTTCCTGCCGATTGGCGAGGACGGCACCAGGTTCGTCGCCCTCGAGGACGTGATCGCCGCCAACCTCGACGCGCTCTTCCCCGGAACCGAGGTGATCGACCACGGCTACTTCCGGGTCACCAGGGACGCCGACTTCACGGTCTCCGACGAGGCAGACGATCTCCTGCAGGCGGTCCAGGACGAGATCAGGGCCCGACGTTTCGGCGAGGTCGTCCGGCTGGAGATCGCCGGCGGGATGAACCCGACTCTCCGACAGCAGCTGATCGAGGCGCTGCGGCTCGAGGATCGCGAGGTCTACGAGATCGCGCGGGCTGATCGACCTTGCCGACCTCTGGGACATCGCCGCCGTCCCGGGGCACTCGGAGCTGCGCTTCGAGCCCTGGTCGCCGGTCACCCAGCCGAAGCTGCAGGCCGACGAGGACGAGGCGGTGGACATCTTCTCGGCGATCCGCAACGGCGACCTGCTGGTCCACCATCCCTACGACTCGTTCTCGAGCTCGGTCGAGCGCTTCGTCGAGCAGGCCGTCGCCGATCCGGACGTGCTGGCGATCAAGCAGACCGTGTACCGGACCAGCGATGACTCGCCGCTCGTCCCGTCCCTGATCCGGGCATCGGAGCGCGGCAAACAGGCGGTCTGCATGGTCGAGCTGAAGGCCCGCTTCGACGAGGAGGCCAACATCCAGTGGGCGAAGTCGCTGGAGGAGGCGGGCGTCCACGTCGTCTACGGCATTCCAGGGCTGAAGACGCACGTCAAGGCGATCCTCGTCGCCCGCCGCGAGGGCGACCAGGTGCGCCACTACGTCCATGTCGGCACGGGCAACTACCACCCGAAGACCGCTCGGCTCTACACCGATCTGGGTCTGTTCACCGCCGACCCCGAGATCGGCTCCGACGTCGCCGAGATGTTCAACTTTTTGACGGGATACGGCCGCCCGGCCCAGTACCGCAAGGTCCTGGTCTCGCCGACCACGATGCGCACGACGATCGTCGATGAGATCTCGAAAACGGTCGAGGCGCATCGCGCCGGGAGGCACGCCCGGATCGCGCTGAAGATGAACTCGCTGGTCGACGCGGCCTGCATCCGGGCGCTCTACCGGGCGTCAGCCGCCGGGCGTCCCGATCGAGCTCAACGTGCGCGGGATCTGCTGCCTGCGGCCGGGGGTCCCGGGCGTTTCGGAGACGATCCGGGTGACCTCGATCGTCGGCCGCTTCCTCGAGCACTCCCGCATCTACGCCTTCGAGCGCGGCGAGGAGACCCGGGTGGTGACCGGGTCGGCCGACCTGATGCCCCGCAACCTCGACAGCCGGGTGGAACTGGTGACCCCGATCGAGGATCCGGCCCTGAAGGCCGAGGTGATGGATGTGATGGAGCGCTGCTTCGCCGACAACACCAATTCCTGGAGCCTCGATCAGAGCGGCCGCTGGACCCGGCTCAGCCCCGAGGGCGGCGAGGAGCGAAACGTCCAGCGGGAGCTTCGCGAGCTGCACGCGGCGCGAGCCGCGGAGCCTGCTGTGAGCGCCTGAGCCTCTGCTAGTTTGGCCAGCGCCGTGCCGCGCCTCTCACTCCTCCCGCGGGATCGCACCTTCTTCGACCTGTTCAGCGAGGCGGGACAGAACACGGTACGGGCCGCCAAGCTGCTCGACCAGATGATGCGGGTCTGGCCCGACGAGTCCGGCCTCGCCCGCGACGTGCTGAAGGCGGAGCAGGAGGGTGACCGGATCACCCACGACATCATCCAGCGGCTCAACCAGACCTTCGTCACCCCGATCGATCGCGAGGACATCTACGGCCTCGCGACCCAGATGGACGACATCGTCGACTTCACCGAGGAGGCGGCCGACTTCCTCGGCCTCTACCAGATCGAGGCTCCGATGGAGCAGGCGGGGGCCCTCACCCAGGTCCTGGTGGCGGCCTGCGAGCAGCTCGCGGAGGGCCTCGACCACCTGCGCGAGTTCAAGGACCTCGACAAGTACTGGATCGAGATCCACCGGCTCGAGAACGAGGGCGACAGGATCTCCCGCGACGCGGTCGCCTCGCTGTTCTCCAACGGGATCGACCCGATGGTCGTGATCCGCTGGAAGGACATGTTCGCAGTGCTCGAGAACGCGATCGACGCGACCGAGACCGCCGCCCAGATCCTCGAGGGGATCGTCATCAAGAACAGCTGAGCTGGGCTTGAGCTCCGACGTCATCCTGGTCATCGTCGTCGGAACGGCGCTCGCCTTCGATTTCACCAACGGCTTCCACGACACCGCCAACGTCGTCGCGACGACGATCTCGACCGGGGCGGCGCCGCCCCGGGTGGCGATCGCGATGGCGGCGATCCTCAATTTCGTCGGCGCCTTCCTCTCGCTCTCGGTCGCAGCGACCGTCGCCAACGACGTCGTCAATCCCGATGTGATCACCCCGACGATCGTCTTCGCCGGGCTGATCGGCGCGATCAGCTGGAACCTGATCACCTGGTACTTCGGTCTCCCCTCGAGCTCGTCGCACGCCTTGATCGGGGGGGTCGTCGGCTCCTCCGTGGCCGCGGTCGGGACCTCGGCGGTGCTCGCCGACGGGCTGGTCGGCAAGGTCCTGGCGCCCGCCGTGGTCGCGCCGATCCTGGCCTTCGTCGTCGCCGGCATCGCGATCGCGGTCGCCTACCGGGTCGTCGGAGGTCTGCGGCCCGGGCCGGTCACCCGCGGCTACCGGGCCGGCCAGGTCGTCTCCGGTGGGCTGCTGGCACTCGCCCACGGGACCAACGACGCCCAGAAGACGATGGGTGTGATCACCCTCGCCCTGATCGCCAACGGAACCCTCTCCGCGAATGCCGGCGTGCCGACCTGGGTGGTGATATCGGCGGCGACCGCGATCGCCGCCGGGCACCTGGATCGGTGGCTGGCGGATCATCCGCACGACCGGGACCCGGATCATCAAGATGGACGCTGCGCAGGGTTTCTCCTCCCAGGGCGCCGGCGCCACCGTGATCCTCGCCTCGACCCATTTCGGCTTCCCGCTCTCGACCACCCACGTGATCAACGGGGGGGTGATGGGTTCCGGTGCGGCCAAGCGGTTCTCGGCCGTGCGATGGGGGGTCGCGGGGAACATCGGCCTGGCCTGGGTGCTGACGCTGCCCGCGGCGGCGCTGATCGGCGCCGCCACCTACGGTGTGACCCGGATCTTCGGCTCCGGCGCCGTGGGTCCGGTGGTGGTCTCGGTGATCGCGATCTCCCTGGTCGTCGCCGCCTTCGTCCGTCGGGCCCAACAGGGGTCGCCGGTACCGGCCGCATCGGGGCAAGCGTGATCGAGGCGACCCTGATTCAGGGCAAGGAGCTGCTCGACACGGTCCTCTACTCGCTCGTCGCCGGCATCGGGCTCACTCTGGTCTTCGCGCTGGCGGTCTGGGGTGCGACGAGGTTCTCCGAGTTCAGCCGGGACGAGCGCCACCTGGCGGCCGGTGCGGCGGCTGCTCTGACCCTGCTGGCTCTGATCGGCACGGCCGGGGCCGTCGTCCTCGGGATCGTCGTGATGACTCAGAAGTAGGGGCGTAGAATCGGGAGCGTGAAAACGGCCAGGAACGTGGCGATCATCATGGTGCTCGCCCTCGGGGTCGCCTTTCTCCCCGGTGGCGGGAACGCCGCCGACACGGTATTCGCGGCGCTGACCATCGGCTTCCTCGCCGCGATCGCCTGGCTGCTCTACACGCTCAGCCGCGAGAACCAGCTGACCCTGGCGACCCTGAGCGACGGCCGGCGGGCGATCCTCTACGGATCGCTCGGCCTGATCGCCCTGCTGATCGCCGGCACCGACGAGTTCTTCGCCAGCGGCGGTGGCACCCTCGCCTGGATCCTCCTCCTGGGGGCGGCGATCGCCGCCATCTGGCGGGTCTGGGTGGAGGCCAACACCTACTGACCAGCGGAACGGGGGTGGGCTCGCCAGACTGGCAGGCCGCGATGCTGAGACGGATTGCGCTGCCTGCCGCGCCGAGGCGGAGCAGCTCGGATTCAGCGGCTTCGAGGTCGGGGGGGGCCGCGCGGTTGAGGCGCTCCCAGGGTCGCAGAGTTCGGAGCCTTCAGATTGACGGAGTCCTGACCCGGTGCGCGCAATTCGCGCGTCGGGCGCTGCCACGCTTCGCCGATGGAGGAGCAGCCGGATCTGGAGCGCGGAAGTGAGCGGGGCCAGGCTTCGGTCGAGCTGATCGGGGCAATCCCGGCGCTGCTGGTCGCGGTGCTGATCGCCGCGCAGCTGGTCGCCGCCGGCCACGCGCTCTGGTCCGCAGGGTTGGCGGCGAGGGCCGGCGCCCGGGCCTCGGTGGTCGGCAGAGACGCCGCCCGCGCGGCGCGGCGGGCGCTACCAGGGGTGTTGCGTGAAGACGCGCGGATCGGGGAGGATGGCGGGGTCTCGGTGCGGGTCGAGGTTCCCCGCCTGCTTCCGGGGCTGCCCGAGCTCCGGGTAGGGTCGAAGACGTCGCTGGGCCCGGACGATGGATGAACGCGGGCAGGCCACGGTCGAGGCGATCGCCGCCCTGCCCGCAATGCTTCTCGCCGGCTTGATCGCGCTGCAGCTTCTCGCGGCGGGCTACTCGCTCAGCCTCGCCGACGGGGCCGCCGAATCGGGGGCGCTCGCCCTCGCGGCAGGGCACAGGGCAGCCTCCGCAGCTCGCGAATCCCTACCGGGGTGGGCCCGGGACCGGGTTCGGATCTCGGTCTCCGGCGGGCAGGTGACCGTCCGGCTGCGGCCGCCTTCCCCGTTCTCCGGACTGGCCGATCGGCTCGCGGTCACCTCCAGCACCCGGGTCAGGGCACCGCGCGGATGAGCGCCGAGCTGATCGTCGTCACCCGGCTCGGCGATGCAGCTGGCTCAGTGGCGCTGGCCGCCGTGCTCGCGGTGGCCGCGGCGCGGCGAGGTGGCGGGGAGGCGAGCGCGGCGGCGCTGGTCGAGCTCGGCGAGCGGCGGCCCTCGAGGCCGACGATCATCGCCGCGGCCGCCGCCCGCGAATCGGAGTCGGCGCTGGCCGCGGTCGCCGGTGGGCGGGCTGCCGCGAGGGGGCGGATGTGCCATCTGCGGCTTCCCGCGGCCCCGGAGGGAATCGAGCTGGCCGCTGCTGCCGTCTCGGCCCTCCCCGGACGCTCGGTCTGCATCCTCCACACTGCCCCGACCTTGCTGCGCGCATTGGTCGACGATGCCGGCCTGCATCCCCGGGGAGCGGTGCTGCGCGCAGACCTCGAGCTCGACCGCTCGCTAACGGCGCTGATCGTGGGAGACCTGAACGCACGCGGCCTGAGGATCCGCGTCGCGAAGCGCCCGACGCGGTGGCTGGCGGGCCGCCTGGCGCTGAGCGGCCTGCCCCCCGGGGAGGCCGCAGAGCGGGACGCCCAACGGCTTCTGTCCGGCCTTCTTGGACGGCGCCAATCATCGAAAAGATCCTTGGGAATGATTGTGGAATGCTAGGATAATGCTATGGGCATTATTCAGATGAAGAACGTGCCCGACGACCTCCATCAGGAGCTGCGCCGCAGGTCGCGTCGCTCCGGGATGACCGTGCGCGACTACGTGATCGCCCTGATCGCCCGCGACCAGAGCCGGCCGACCCTCGAGGAATGGCTGGAGGAGGTTGCCGGCGACGCTCCGGTGAGGGTCTCCGGATCGCCGGCCGGCGCCGTCCGGGACGGCCGCGAGGAGAGGGCTGGGGAGCTCGATCGTGCCGGAGCCGGGCGTGGCGATTGTCGTCGTTGACGCCTCCGTGCTCCTCGACCTCCTTCTGGCCTCCTCGCCGGAGGTCCGCTCGGCCGTCTCCGGGACCGAGCCGTTCGCCCCGGAGCTGATCGACGCCGAGGTCGCCGGCGCGATCGTCCGTAAGGTTCGTGAGGGAGCGGTCTCGGAGGAGCGGGGGCGTCTCGCGATGCACCGGCTCGCCCGGGCCAGCATCGAACGACTGCCGCTCTCCCCGCTGCTCCTCGACGCCTGGGAGCTGCGCGAAGACCTCGGCCCCTACGACGCCTTCTACATCGCCCTCGCCCGGCGGCTCGGCTGCCCGCTGATCACCGCCGACCGCCGGATCGCAAGCGCGCCGGGCCTCGGCGTCCCGGTGGTGGTCGCCGGCCCGGCGTAGGGCTGTCACGCGCGGCGTTTCCGATTCGCGCCGGGATCGTCCCAGTTTGCGCGCCCCGCGTGCGCCGGGAACGGCAAGCCTGCGCTCATGCGCGAGAAGGAGAGTCGCCCGCCGGAGAGCGCCGCGCCAGGATCCGCGGGGCAGGCGTTGCCGCTGGCGCTCGGCGGGATTGCGATCGTGCTGGTCCTGGCGATCGCCCTGGTCGCGATCGCCGGGGCGCTGACCGGAAAGGCGCGGGCGCAGCGGGCTGCCGACCTCGCCGCAGTCTCGGCGGCGCGGTCGATGAGGGACGATCTGCCCCGGCTGCTCTCGCCGAGCACGCTCCCCGGCGGGGTTCCCAACCCGGCCCATCTGAGCAAGACGCGCTACCTGGCCCGAGCCCGCAGAGCCGCCGATGACGCCGCCCTGGCCAACGGGGTCCGACGGTTGCGAGTCTCGTTTCCCGACCGCGCATCGTTCGCCCCGCTTCGGGCCAGCGCAGTCGTCCCGGTCACGGTCGAGGACGGTGACCCGCGTTCGGGGTCGGGGGTCTCGGCGGTCGCCGAGGCGATGGCGCCCTCCGGGGCTTCGGCCGGGGTGCCGGCGATGGCCAGCGGCGGTGGCTACAGCGGGTCGCTCGTCTACCGGCAGGGAGAGGGAATGAGGCCCGACGTCGCTGCAGCATTCGATCGTATGTCGGCGGCAGCGGCTCGCCACGGGCTCTCGCTCGTCGTCAGCTCCGGATTTCGCTCGGACGCCGAGCAGGCGGCGCTGTTCGCCGCCCACCCCGACCCGCAGTGGGTGGCGCCCCCCGGGCACTCGCTCCATCGCTGCGCCACCGAGCTCGATCTCGGGCCCTCCGCGGCCTACGGCTGGCTCGCCTCCAACGCCTACCGTTTCGGCTTCACCCAGCGCTATTCCTGGGAGCCCTGGCACTACGGCTACGACGGCGGACCGCCGCCATGCTCGACGGCGGGCAACTCGGTGCTCGGCCCCGGGGACGACGGCACGGCGGCGGGCGGGGGAGGGCTGCCCTCCTTCGTGCCCGGTCGGTTCCGGGCGCCGCTGTTTCGCTCGGCGGCACGCTGGAACGTCTCCGCCGCCCTACTCGCCGCGCAGCTGATGGCCGAGTCCAACTTCAACCCCTTCGCCCAGTCCGGCGCCGGGGCCCGGGGGATCGCCCAGTTCATCCCCTCGACCGCGGCCGCCTACGGCCTACGGGATCCGTTCGATCCGGAGGCCGCGATCGACGCCCAGGCGCACCTGATGTCGGACCTGCTGCGCCATTTCGGCTCACCCGCCCTGGCCCTCGCCGCCTACAACGCCGGCCCCGCCGCGGTCACTGCCTGCCGCTGCGTGCCCGGCATCCCCGAGACCGAGGCCTACGTCTCCCGCATTCTCGGCCTGCTCGGCGGCGCCGGCGCCCTGCTGCTGCCGCCATTCGAGGTGCGGCTGATCGAGTGAGGTCCGAGAAGACCCTGACTGTATCCGCGACTCCTCGCAAATGGCGGGTCCTACGACCAACGTCCAATTGCAACCGCGACCACGACTCCAGCATGCTGGATCCATGGACAACCACTCATGTACAACACGAGGAGGAGTCATGTTCAACCGTTTCTCGAGGGTGCTCGCATTGGTCGGTGTGAGCGCCGTGATGGCCATCGGCGGCGTCGGGATCGCCCAGGCGAGCCCCGACCACCACGGCAAGAAGCATGATGTCTGCAAGCGCCTGCACGGCAAGAGGCATCGGGAGTGCGAGAAGAAGCATCACCGCGAGAAGAAGCATCACCACTAGACAGTCCAGCTGTGGGTCAACGGAGCGGTCTCGCCGTCGGCGGGGCCGCTTCAGTCTTCTTCGGGTCCGGGCTCAGAGCCCGGACCGGGGTCTGGCCCGAGGCCGTGCCGATTTGCCCAGAGGGCGGCCTGGGTGCGGTCTGTCACGCCGATCCCTTCGAAGATTCTCGTCAGATGGGCCTTGACGGTCTTTTCGCTGATCTCAAGGCGCCGGGCGATCAGCTTGTTCGGTAGTCCCTCCGCGACAAGCGAGAGAACCTCCTTTTCCCGGTCTGTCAGATCGGCGGAGCGGTGCGCCGCGCGGTCGGAGAGGACCGCTTGGGCGGCCTTCGGCGCTAGCGCGGCCTCCCCTCGCGCCGCCGTGCGAATGGCCGCAAAGATCTCCGGCGGCTCGGCATCCTTGAGCAGATAGCCCACTGCTCCTGCGTCCAGCGCACCGAGGATCCGATCACGCTCCGAAAATGCCGTGAGAATCACCACCCGCGTATGCGGATTCTTCTCGAGAATCTGCCGCGTGGTCTCGATCCCATCGAGGACAGGCATCGAGAGATCGCAGAGCACGACGTCTGGGCTCGTTTGGGCAGCCAGTTCGACTGCCCGCGCCCCGTCGGAAGCAGTGCCGATCACATCGATGCCCTCGGCCTCGGCGAGCAGCTGCTCGAGGCCGGCGCGTACGACGGCGTGATCCTCGGCCAGGAGCACACTGATCACGAGCGACCCAACTCCATGCGCACCCGCGTCCCATCACCTCGAGCCGAGTCGATTGTGATCTCAGCGCCTGCGTCCTCGGCCAACTCGCTCACGAGCTCCAGGCCGAGGTGTCCCTCGCCCGTGGCGCTGAAGGTATGGTCGACGTCGAAGCCGCAGCCGTCGTCCAACACCTCGAGGGCGACCCTCTGAGCCGATTGCGAGACGCGCACGTCGACCCGCGAAGGGTCCGCGTGGGAGGCTGCGTTGCGCACCGCTTCCTGGGCGACCCGGAAGAACAGGGCCTCGCTCTCCGGCGCCAACTCGAGGTCTTCCGGTATCTCGGCGCTGGTCTCGATCCCGCGGGCCGCGAGCGGCGAGAGGAGATCCGAGACGGCGGCCGCGAGGCCGGCCTCACGCAGCCGCGGGGGATGGATCTCGACCAACAGGCTTCGCAGCTCGCGCACGTTCTGGCGGGTCCGCTCGGCGCCGTTGCGAAGCGTTGCAGCGGCCTCTGGGTCGCCGTCGTTTGATTGGACCCGCTCGGCCGACGCGGCAAGCGAGTAGGAGAGGCCGGCAAGATCCTGAACGATTCCGTCATGCAGGTCGCCGGCAATTCGGCGTCTTTCGGCATTTGAGGCGTCAACCGCTCGGCGCAGCAGCGCCTCGCGTTCCCGGCTGCCGCGCCGGATCCGCAGTGCCATCGAGGAGGCAAGAGGTATCTGGACCAACTCCAGGACGACGAGTGCGAGGATCAGTGCCGGGACGAACGCGAGCAGCAGGTCCTGGGCGCTGGATGCGACCGAGCTAAACCGCTGGTAGGTCTCGAAGAGCAATGGTCTGCCATTGGGCGCCCGAATCGGAAGGTAGACCTCGAGCAGCTTGCCCTGCCCGCTCTCAGAGCGGTTCTCCGGGAGAGCCAGGTCAGAGACGCCGGAGTCCACCGCACCGGTGTGCAGCGAGGCGACCTCATCCGCTCCCAGCCGGTAGCGGCGACCGATCAGGCCGCGTCTGTCCGAATAGATGATGCGGCCGCTCGGGGTCCAGATCTTCACGCGGACCAGGGGGTCGCCGAGAACGCGATTGCGCACGACGCGATCAAGGCGAGCAATTGCGGCTGGCTTGCCCTGCAGAAGGCCCTTTGGCATGCTCGGCTCGACGATGCCCCGGCCGACGAGCCGGGAGACGTCGCGGGCGTTCTTGAGCGCTTCGGTAGTGCCGACATCGCGCATTACCAGGAAGCTGATCACCCCCACCACGGCGAGAGCGATGAGCCCTGCGAGTGCGAAGCGCACGATCGCGCCGGCAACCGAAGGATCGGCGGGCGCCAAGCTCCGGCCGGCTCGTCGGGGAGCCGCACGTTTGTCCTTGCGGGTGAGACCGGAAGACCTCGTTTTCTCAGGGTATCCACGTCTTCGAGTCGCCAATGCGCCAGGAATCCCAACTCAACTGTCCGCGGATAGCCGCAGGCGACTGATCGGGCGCCCAATTGCGTCCCGCTACAGCGGTCGCACCTCCGATTGCTTCGGCCCGATTTGGACCGTGAGTGCTGGTAGAACCAGCCCTAAGGGAAAGGGGTCGTATTCCTGGGAGCCCTGGCACTATGGCTACGACGGCGGACCGCCGCCATGCTCGACGACGGGCAACTCGGTGCTCGGCCCCGGGGACGACGGCACGGCGGCGGGCGGGGGAGGGCTGCCCTCCTTCGTGCCCGGTCGGTTCCGGGCGCCGCTGTTTCGCTCGGCGGCACGCTGGAACGTCTCCGCCGCCCTACTCGCCGCGCAGCTGATGGCCGAGTCCAACTTCAACCCCTTCGCCCAGTCCGGCGCCGGGGCCCGGGGGATCGCCCAGTTCATCCCCTCGACCGCGGCCGCCTACGGCCTACGGGATCCGTTCGATCCGGAGGCCGCGATCGACGCCCAGGCGCACCTGATGTCGGACCTGCTGCGCCATTTCGGCTCACCCGCCCTGGCCCTCGCCGCCTACAACGCCGGCCCCGCCGCGGTCACTGCCTGCCGCTGTGTGCCCGGCATCCCCGAGACCGAGGCCTACGTCTCCCGCATTCTCGGCCTGCTCGGCGGCGCCGGCGCCCTGCTGCTGCCGCCATTCGAGGTGCGGCTGATCGATTGATCCTCGCCACGCGTCGGCCACCGCTGCCCCCTGTTGTTCAGTTCGTCGCCGAGGTCACACAACGGTAGGGGTGGCTCGTGGTCACCGTGTCACCGTTGAGCATGATGTTGCGATTCGAGTCCTGGGAGAGCAGCGATGCGACCACCTGGTCGGCTTGGTTTGGCCGGCTGACGTAGTAGTGGCTGACGACCCACTCCTCGTCCTGGAGTGCACCAAGGTTGTCGAAGACGACGGCGAGCTCTCCCTCATCGGGCAACTGGCGCCGGGCCAGAGCGCAGGTCTTCAACGCGGTGGCGTACGGGGCGGCGGGGCGCTCGTTGTCCTCGAAGCAGAGGTCCGTCCCCTGGTGAAGGCCGGCGAGGCAATGCAGTCGGTAATCGGAGGCCGGCGCTCCCCCGAGGCTGGTGGCGTTGGTCGCGCTCGCCGCGTGTTTCACCGAAAGTTTCGGCGCCAGCCTGCGCACCACCCTGCGGGCGATCCTTCTCTGCTGATGATTCTGGGATGAGGCGACTGCGAAGGCGCCCCCGCCGACCGCGGCAAAGAGCGCCAGCGCCGCAGCCACGTTGGCGAAGCTCAGGTGGCGGCGCGATCTCTCGAGCATCGTCTTCTCCTCGCTATTGGGGCCGTCCAAACCCGACAATAACCGCCATACCTTCGCTGTATCCACCCTTCGACCGATCGAGTAGGGTCCCGCCCGTGCCGGCACTGGTCGAGGTCGAGGGAATCGAGGGGCTGAAAAGGCTGATCGGCGAGGAGATCGGGCCCAGCGATTGGCGCACCGTCACCCAGGAGGACATCGACCGCTTCGCCGAGCTCTCCGGGGACGACCAGTGGATACACGTCGATGTCGAGCGGGCCAGGAAGGAGAGCCCCTTCGGCACCACCGTCGCGCACGGCAACCTGACCCTGTCGCTGATCGACGGATTCCGCAAGGACGTGATCGCCTCCAGCGGGTTCGTGCTCGGCGTCAACTACGGCTGGAACAAGGTTCGCTTCCCGGCCCCTGTGCCGGCCGGCAGCAGGGTGCGGGCCCGCGCCGAGGTGGTTTCGGTGGAGGAGGTCGGCGGCGGCTGGTGGCAGGTCGTCAACCGCTTCAGCCTGGAGGTCGAGGGCAACGAGAAGCCCTGCTGTGTCGCCGACAGCGTCGGCCGCGCCCTGCCCGGCTGATCGGCCGCGGCCGGCGACCGAATCATCGCGCCGGCCGAGCGCGAAACCGGCTAGTTGACGTTGAGGGTGCCCTCCATGCCGGCCTCGCGGTGGCCCGGGACCGTGCAGTAGAAGGTGTATTTGCCCGGCTTCAGGTCGCTGAGGGTCAGGTTGACCTTGCCCTGGCTGACCAGGTCCGAGGTCCCCAGCACCTTGCCGCTGGAATCCGCGACCGCGACGTCGTGCTGGATCGACGCCGGGTTGTCGAAGTCGATCGAGACTGTGCCCGACTTCGCCGACAGCGTCTTCTGGTCGTAGGAGAGCTGGTTGTCGGCGTTGGCCGTCAGCTTCACCGTCGAGCCCTTGGTGACCGTCGTCGTAGTGCCGCCACCTCCGCCTGACGAGGCGCCGGTGTCGGTCGAGCTGCTGCTGCTGCCGCAGGCGACGAGGGCGACCGAGGCGGCCGCGATGCCCAGCAGGGCGAATGCTTTCTTCATTGACGGTCCTTTCATGGGTTCAGGGCCAGACTCTAGTCAGATACGGGACCGGCGCAAGGCGGGTTCAGTCAGCCGCCGCAGCCGGTTCTTGCTTTGCCGGCGCGGGTGTTAGCGCCGGCTCGGGCGTGCCAGGCGGCGAAGCCGCCGCAGCTTATTCAGCGCCCGGTGAACTCCGGCTCCTCGCCGGCGAAGAAAGCCTGCACCCCGGAGCGCAGGTCCTCGGTGCCCATGCTGTCGGCGATCCCGTGCCGCTCCACCTGGAGGTGGTCGGTGAGGCTGTTCTCGATGCTCTGCCCGCAGAGCAGCTTCGCCATCCGCACGTAGTGGGGCGCCTTGGCACCCCACTTCTCGGCCACCTCGCGGGCGCGGTCCATCAATCGATCGGCGGGAACGACCTCGGAGACGAGCCGCTCCCCGAGCGCGTCGGCGGCGCTCATGTTGGGGTCCTCGAGGATGATCTCCAGCGCCCGGCTCGGGCCGACGACCCGCGGCAGGAAGTAGGTCATTCCGCCGTCCGGGGAGGCGCCGATCCGCCCGTAGGCGCAGGCGAAGAAGGCGTTCTCCGAGGCGATCCGGGTGTCGCAGGCGAGGGCAAGCGAGAAGCCGGCCCCGGCCGCGGGGCCGTTGATCGCCGCGATCACCGGGAAGGGGATGCGGCGCAGGTCGATGATCGCCTGGTGCAGCACCTCGGCCCCCCGCCGCACGTCGGAGGGGAGGTCGAAATCCTCCGACTCGACCCCCTTGCGGAACCAGCCGACGTCGCCGCCCGAGCTGAACGCCTTGCCGGCGCCGGTGATGATCAGCGCCCTCAGCGGGGCCCGGTCGGCCAGCCATGCGAAGGCGACCGTGAACTCGCCGATCATCTCGGGGCTCATCGCGTTGAAGACGTCGGGGCGGTCGAGGGTGAGGATGCCGGTCTCGCCGTCGATCTCGAGCCGCATCGTCGCCAGGTCGGGCGGGCTCAGTGTCTGGGTCGTCATCTGCTCTCGGTCTCCTGCTCGTCGTCCGGCCGGGCCGCCGGTTTGGCCGTTCGGCCAGGAGCCTACCCTTTGACCCGATGGCCAAAGGTAACGGCAAGGGCACGAGGGCGGAGCGGATCGCCGAGCAGCGCCGCGGCCTGCCCGATTCTCCCGGCGTCTACGTCTTCCACGGCGCGCAGGGGGAGGTGCTCTACGTCGGCAAGGCGCGTTCGATCCGCAAGCGGGTCGCATCGCACTTCTCGGGCGGAGAGACCGAGATCACCCGCCGCGTCGAGCGGATCGAGTTCCTGGTCACCGCGAACGAGGCCGAGGCGCTGCTTGCCGAGCAGAGCTTCATCAAGCGCCACCGGCCCCGGTTCAACATCCGCCTGCGCGATGACAAGTCCTACCCCTACGTCGGCGTCAGCCTCGACGAGGACTTCCCGCGCGTCTACTTCACCCGCGAGCGGCACCGGTCCGGCCGCGCCTACTTCGGGCCGTTTTCCAGCGCCAAGCGGGTTCGGGAGACGCTCGACCTGCTCGGCAAGCTGTTCCAGTACCGAACCTGTGATGGGCCGGAGCCGGGGCGGCGCTCCGGAAATCCCTGCCTCGACTACTTCATCAAGCGATGTGGGGCCCCCTGCGTCGGTTACGTCGATCGTGACGAGTACCGCCGCAACATCGAGGCGATCGTCGACTTCCTCTCCGGCCGCTATCGCCAGGTCGAGAGCGAGGAGGAGCGGAAGATGGAGGAGGCTGCGGCCGGCCGCCACTACGAGCGCGCCGCCCTCCACCGCGACCGCCTCAAGGCGATCCGCTCGCTGTTCGAGCGCCAGCGCGTTGCCGGTGGCTCGGTTGGCACGGCCGACCTGATCGGTGTTGCGGCGGAGGGCTCCGACGCCAACGCCCAGGTCTTCCAGGTGCGCGACGGCATCCTCGCCGAGCGCCAGAGCTTCTACCTCGAAAACCAGGGCGAGCGCGCCATCGCTGAGGTCGCCGAGGAGTTCATCGGCCAGTACTACGCGGCCTCGCCGGCAATGCCGCGGACGATCGTCGTCGGCCCCTACCTGAGGGAGCGCGCCGAGCTGCTTTCGGAGGCGCTCAGCGAGCGCCGCGGCTCCCCGGTCGAGGTGCGGGCGGCGGAGCGCGGCGACAAACGGCGCCTGCGGGAGCTGGCCGAGCGAAACGCACGCCTCGCGCTCGACCAGGACCGCCTGCGCCGCGAGCACCGGCGCCAGCGGCGGGTCGAGTCGCTTTCGGCCCTCCGCGAAGCGCTGGGGATGGAGGATCTGCCGGTGCGGATCGAGGGTTTCGACATCTCCAATCTCGGCGCCGAGCACACGGTCGCCTCGATGGTCGTGTTCGAGGGCGGCGCAACCAAGAAGGCCCACTACCGGAGGTTCCGGGTAAGAGGAGACGCAGCAGCACAGGAACCCGACCGCCCCCGGACGCGAAGCGGAGGAGGCGGTCGGATTGATTCCTCCCGGACGCGAAGCGGAGGAGGCGGTCGGAGCGGTCCCGACGACTTCGCCGCTATGGAGGAAGTGCTGGGCCGCCGCATCAACCGTTACCTCGAGCAGGCCGATCTCTCGCCCCACGATGCGGAGCGCGACGAGAGCTTCTCCTCGCTGCCCTCGCTGGTCGTGGTCGACGGAGGCAAGGGCCAGCTGGCGGCCGGAATGCGGGCCCTGCGCCCGTTCAGCGAGCGGGGAGTGACTGTGATCAGCCTGGCGAAGAGGCTGGAGGAGGTATACGTCCCGGGCCGCTCGGCGCCGATCGATCTCGCTGCCGACTCGGAGGCCTCGAAGCTGCTGCAGCGGGTACGCGACGAGGCCCACCGGTTCGCGATCGAGCACCATCGCGGCCGCCGCGACCAGGCGATGACCGGCTCGGTGCTGGACGGCCTCAGAGGGGTCGGGCCGGTGCGCAAACGGGCGCTGCTTCAGCACTTCGGCTCACCCGACCGCTTCCTCGCAGCCAGCCGCGAGGAGCTCGAGGCGGTGCCGGGGGTCCCCGGCAAGGTCGCCCGGGAAATCCACGAGCAGCTCAACAGGACGGGATGACCGGGCCGGATTCAACCCCCGTCGAGCTGGTCGTGATCACGGGGCATTCGGGAGCCGGGAAGTCGGAGGCGATCGCCGCCTTCGAGGACGGGGGATACTTCTGCGTCGACAACCTGCCGCCGCGGATGATCGGCTCCCTGGGCGAGCTGTTCCGGCACTCCGGCAGCGGCGTCGAGCGCGCCGCGGTGGTCTCGGACGTTCGCGGAGGCGAGTACTTCGAGGAGCTGATCCACGTACTCGAGGACCTGGAGAGCGACCGGCTGCGGCCTCAGGTGCTCTTCCTCGAGGCCGACCAGGAGACCCTGGTCGATCGCTACAAGGAGACGCGACGGCGCCACCCGCTGGCCCCGGAGGGCCGGATCGTCGAGGGGATTCGGGCCGAGCGCGAGATGCTGGCGCCGTTGCGGGAGCGGGCCGACGTGGTCATGGACACGGGCGATCTGACCGGTGGGGAGCTGCGCCGCCGGATCGCCGAGGAGATGCTCAGCGCGCTTCCCGGGGGGAAGCTGGCCCTGACCCTGCTCACCTTCGGTTTTAAGAACGGGCCGCCGCGTGACGCCGATCTCACCCTCGACGTCCGCTTCCTGCCGAACCCGCACTACGTCGACGAGCTGCGGCCGCTCACCGGGCTCGACGAGGAGGTGCGGGGCTACGTCGAGTCCGGCACCCAGGCGGGCGAGTTCTACGGGCGGCTGCTCCCGCTGCTCGAGTTCCTCGTCCCGGCCTACGTGGCCGAGGGGAAGAGCCACCTGACGATCGCGGTCGGCTGCACCGGTGGCCGCCACCGCTCGGTCACGGTCGCCGACCGGATCCGTCGTGACCTCGCAGGCCGGGAGGACGTGATCGTCCGGGTCAAGCACCGCGACGTCGAGCTGGAGTCCTGAAAGGCGGCCTGCGGCCGCTTTCGCCGCCTAACATCCCTGCCGATGCCCGCTCCCGCGATCTCCGTCCGTGGCCTGCGCATGTCCTACGGCGACGTGGAGGCCGTCAGCGGCATCGACCTCGACGTCGAGCCGGGCGAGATCCTCGCCTTCCTCGGTCCGAACGGCGCCGGCAAGACGACGACCGTGGAGATCCTCGAGGGCTACCGCCGCCGCAGCGGGGGAGAGGTGGCGGTGCTCGGGGAGGACCCGCAGAAGGCCGGCTCCGAGTGGCGGGAGGGGATCGGGATCGTCCTGCAGAGCGACAGGCTCGATCCCTACCTGACCGTGACCGAGTCGCTGCAGCTCTACGCGGGGTACTACCGCCGCCCGCGCGAGGTGGGGGAGGTGATCAGGCTGGTCGGCCTCGAGGAGAAGGCCGATCAGCGGGCGAGCCGGCTCTCCGGCGGCCAGCAGCGACGACTCGACGTCGGCATCGCCCTTGTCGGGGACCCCGAGCTGCTCTTCCTCGATGAGCCGACCACCGGCTTCGATCCGTCCGCCCGGCGCCAGGCGTGGGAGGTGATCGCCGGGTTGCGCGACCTCGGGAAGACCGTCTTCCTCACCACCCACTACATGGACGAGGCCCAGCAGCTGGCCGACCGCGTGATGATCATCTCGCGCGGCGAGATCGTCGCCCGGGGCACGCCCGAGGACCTCGGCAACCGAGACGCCGAGCCTGCGAGGATCAGCTTCCGCCTCCCGGACGGGCACGCCCCGGAGGAGATCCCCCTGGAGGTGGCGGGGGGGAACGGCGCCGGAATCGTCACCCTCAGCACCCGGAACCCGGTGAGCACCCTCAACCAGCTAACCGGCTGGGCCCTGGAGCGTGGCATCGACCTCGAGGGCCTCGAGGTCAGCAGGCCGAGCCTCGAGGACATCTACCTCGAGCTGACTGCGGAGGAACCCTGATCAGCGGCGCCGCTCTCGCACTGCACCAGTTCCGCTACGACCAGAAGGCCTTCTGGCGAAATCCCGCCTCGGTCTTCTTCACCGTGATGTTCCCGGTGGTGCTGCTGCTGATCTTCGCCACGGTGTTCGGCGGGCAGACGGTGGACGTCCGCGGCGGGATCAAGACGACCACCTACTACGTCCCGGCGATCATCACCCTGTCGGTGATCTCCGCGACCATGCAGAGCCTGGCGATGTCGCTGACCATCGCTCGCGAGGACGGCCGCCTGAAGCGCGGCCGCGGCACGCCGATGCCCGCCTGGGTCTTCGTCGCAGGCAGGGTCGGCAACGCGATCGTCGTCTCGCTGCTGATGCTCGTCCTGCTGGCGGCGATCGGCGGCGTCCTCTACGGGGTCGAGGTCCCCTGGGACCGCCTCCCGGCGATCCTCCTGACGTTGACGGTCGGGGCCGCCTCCTTCTGCTGCCTGGGTGTGTCCCTGACTGCGCTGATCCCCTCCCAGGACGCCGCCGCGCCGATCGTCAACGCGATCCTCCTGCCCCTCTACTTCCTCTCCGGGGTCTTCATCCCCGACGACCAGCTGCCGAACGGCGTCATCCACTTCGCCGACGCTTTCCCGATCAGGCATTTCTTCGAGGCCTTCTTCAGCGCCTACGTGCCCGCCGGAGCGGGGGGCTCGGGGATCGAGTGGGGCAACCTTGCGATCGTCGCGATCTGGGGCATCGCGGGCCTGCTCTTCGCCGTACGCTATTTCCGCTGGACGCCCAGATCCGGCTGAGCCGCGCCCGGCGCGGCGGCGGCGACACGGATCAGCCCTCCCCTATAGCCTGCCCGCCGTGCTACACCACGTCCGCCTCGAGGTCGGCGATCTCGACGTCAGCGCCGCCTTCTACGACTCGCTCCTGGCTCCACTTGGCTGGCGGCGCCATTTCGAGCGCGACGAGACCGTCGGCTGGGGGATCGCAAAGCCCGTCTTCTTCATCTCCGCCCACCATCCGCCGGCCCCCGGGTTCGGCCTGATCTGCTTCTCGGGAAAGGGGATCGCGGCCGTCAAGGCGGCCTGGGAGGGGGGCGTCGGGGCCGGCGGCAAGAGCACCGGGGAGCCAGGCGAGTCGCGCAGCCACGGCTCCGGCAGCTACTCGGCGTTCCTCCGGGATCCCGACGGCTACGACGTCGAGGTGACGATCGGCGCCGACTGATCGCCGCCATATCCATAAGATCGATGAAGACAACGATCTCGGATCCCAGGAGGGAATGACTGAATGGCTGTCAAGGTCGGGATAAATGGCTTCGGGCGAATCGGGCGCAACGTCTTCCGGGTCGCTCTGGCGGCCGACGCGGAGCTAGAGTTCGTCGGGCTCAACGACCTGATCGACCCGGAGACGATCGCCCACCTGCTCAAGTACGACTCGGTCTACGGCCGCTTCACCGGTGAGATCGAGGCCGGCGATGGCTCGATCATCGTCAACGGCTCGGAGATCAAGGTGCTCTCGGAGCGCGATCCGGCAGAGATCCCCTGGGGCGAGCTGGGGGCCGACGTGGTAATCGAGTCGACCGGGTTGTTCACCGCCCGCGCCGATGCCGCCAAGCATCTCGAAGCGGGCGCGAAGAAGGTGATCATCTCGGCTCCGGCAAAGGAGCCCGACGTAACCGTGGCGCTCGGCGTCAACTTCGACGACGCCTACGACCCCCAGAAGCACCACATCATCTCCAACGCATCCTGCACGACCAACTGCCTGGCTCCCGTAGCCAAGGTCCTGCACGAGACCTTCGGGATAGAGCAAGGCCTGATGACCACGATCCACGCCTACACGGCCGACCAGCGCCTCCAGGACATGCCGCACAAGGACCCTCGCCGGGCCCGCGCCGCGGCGCTCAACCTGATCCCGACCACCACGGGTGCGGCCAAGGCCGTCGGGCTGGTCCTCCCGGACCTCAACGGGAAGCTCAACGGGTTCGCGATACGGGCGCCGGTCCCGACCGGGTCGGTCGTCGACCTGGTCGCCAACCTCTCCACCGGAGCCAGCGCCGAGCAGATCAACGAGGCCGTGCGGGCCGCAGCGGAGGGCCCTCTGCGAGGGGATCCTCTCCTACACCGAGGACCCGATCGTCTCCACCGACATAATCGGCGATCCCCATTCCTCGATCTTCGACTCCGGCCAGACCATGGTGATCGGCGACGGGAGGATGATCAAGGCGGTCTCCTGGTACGACAACGAGTGGGGCTACTCGAACCGCTGTGTCGAGCTCGCCGGCAAGGTCCTCGCCCCGGTCACGGCCGGGGCCTAGAGCCGCGGCGGCGTTGGGCCCGGTCAAGGCAAGCGTCCGCGACGCAGAGGTCGCGGGCAAGCGGGTGCTGGTGCGGGTCGACTTCAACGTCCCGCTCTCCGCCGGCGCGGTCGAGGACGACACCAGGATCAGAGCGGCGCTGCCGACGATCGAGCTGCTGCGAAGCCGCGGCGCCGGGGTGATCCTCGTCTCCCACCTCGGCCGCCCGGGCGGGAAGCCGGATCCGGCGCTGTCGATGAAGCCGGTGGCCGAGCGGCTCTCGGAGCTGCTCGCGAGCGAGATCGCGCTCGCTCCCGAGGTGGTCGGCGAGCGCGCCGCCGCGATGGCCGGCGAGTTGGAGCCGGGCGGCGTGATGCTGCTCGAGAACAGCCGTTTCGAGCCTGGCGAAACCGACAACGATCCGGAGCTCGCCGCGGCCCTCGCCGGCCTCGCCGACCTCTTCGTCGACGATGCTTTCGGCGCCGCCCATCGGGCCCACGCGACGACCGTTGGGGTCGCCCAGCGGCTTCCGGCCTATGCGGGGCTCCTGCTCGAGCGCGAGCTGCAGGAGCTCGGGCGTGTCGTCGCCGACCCGGAGCGTCCCCTGGTCCTCGTCCTGGGTGGCGCCAAGGTCAGCGACAAGGTCGGGGTGATCGACCGCTTCCTCGAGATCGCCGACCAGATACTGATCGGAGGCGCGATGTGCTTCAGCTTCTTCCGTGCCCAGGGGGCCTCCACCGGCGACTCGCTGGTCGAGGAGAGGGGCATCGAGCTGGCGGCGGAGGCGCTACGCAAGTCCGAGGGATCTCGATGCGCCCTGCGGCTCCCCGTCGATCTGGTGCTCGGCGATCGCTTCGACGCCGGGGCCGAGCGGCGGGTCTCCGAGGGCAGCGAGGTTCCCGACGGCTGGATGGGCCTCGACGTCGGCCCTCGCACGGCCCGCGAGTACGCGGCCGAGGTCTTGGCGGCGGGGACCGTGCTCTGGAACGGCCCGATGGGAGCGTTCGAGCTCGAGCCGTTCGCCGACGGCACCAGGATCCTCGCCGAAGCGGTCGCCGCGACGAAGGCGAAGACGGTGGTCGGCGGCGGCGACTCGGTCGCCGCGCTGGCGCAGTTCGGCCTCTCCGAGAAAGTCGACTGGCTGAGCACCGGCGGCGGTGCGTCCCTGGAGCTGCTCGAGGGCAAGCGGCTGCCGGGAGTCGAGGCGTTGATGGACGAGCAGACTGCGGCGGAGGAAGGTGAGCCGGCTTGAGCGACAGAAGGCCCTATGTGGCAGCAAACTGGAAGATGAACAAGACGATCTCCGAGGCCGAGGCGTTCCTGGATGCCTTTCTCCCCGGCGCGCCCGGGGCCAACGGGCCCGAGGTGGTGATCTGCCCCTCCTTCATCGCCCTGCGCGCGAGCGCCGAGCGCTGCTCGGGGAGCGCCGTGAGGATCGCCGCCCAGAACATGCACGAGGAGGATTCGGGGGCATTCACGGGCGAGGTGTCGGCGCCGATGCTGCTCGAGGCGGGTGTCGACGGCGGTGGTGCTCGGGCACTCGGAGCGGCGCGAGCTGTTCGGCGAGACCGATGAGGCGCTCGCCCGCAAGGTCCCCGCGGCGCTCGCGGCCGGGCTGGAGCCGATCCTCTGCGTCGGGGAGACCGAGGAGGCCCGGGATGCGGAGCAGACGGAAGCCGTGCTCGAGCGCCAGATCGCGGCCGACCTGGAGGCGGTCGAGGGCGCCCATATGGACCGGCTGGTGATCGCCTACGAGCCGATCTGGGCAATCGGAACAGGGCGCACCGCCACCCCCGGGCAGGCTCAGGAGGCCCTCGCCTTCATCCGCGACCTGCTCCGCGCTCGCGGAGGCGACGCCGACCGGGTGCGCATCCTCTACGGCGGTTCGGTCAAGCCGGGTAACGCCGCCGAGCTGATGGCCGAGGCCGACATCGACGGGGCGCTGGTCGGCGGAGCGTCGCTCGATCCAGGCGACTTCGCGGCGATCGTCGCTGCGGCGGGATGAGCGGGCCTTCGCAACTTCCGCTCGACTCGCTCGCGCTGGTCATCCTCGACGGCTGGGGCCTGGCGCCGCCGGGTCCGGGGAACGCGATCTCCCTGGCCGAGACCCCGAACTTCGACCGGCTCTGGTCGCAATGCGCGCACACACAGCTCTCCGCCCAGGGCCGTGACGTCGGCCTGCCCGCGGGGCAGATGGGGAACTCTGAGGTGGGCCACCTCAACCTCGGCGCCGGCGCAGTCGTCCACCAGGACCTGACCCGGATCGACGACGCGATCGCCGACGGCAGCTTCTTCGACAACGAGCCCCTGCGGGCAGCCTGCGAGCGGGCCCGCTCCAGCCCCGGCGGCGCATCCACCTGCTCGGGCTGGTCTCCGACGGCGGGGTTCATTCGGGCTGGGAGCACCTCGAGGCGAGCATCGAGCTGGCGGCACAGGAGGGCGTCCCGGAGGTCGTATTCCACGCCTTCACCGACGGCCGCGACACCCTGCCCACGGCGGGCCGAGGCTACCTCGCCGAGCTGGAGCGCTGGCTGCGCCAGGCGGGCCGCGTCGGCACCGTCGCGGGGCGCTTCTACGCGATGGACCGCGACACCCGCTGGGAGCGGATCAAGCTCGCCTACGACGCGATCGCCCACGGAGAGGGACTCCGGGCCGGCGGGGCCGACGAGGCGATCGCCGAGGCCTACGAGCGCGGCGAGACTGATGAGTTCGTGAAGCCGACGGTAATCGGCGGCTACCAGGGCCTGACCGAGGGCGATGTCGCCTTCTTCGTCAACTTCCGCCCCGATCGCGCCCGGGAGATGACCATGGCGCTGGCCGACCCCGAGTTCGAGGGCTTCCCGCGCGCCGGAGCGCCGCTGGTCGACCTGACCACGATGACCTCCTATCGCAAGGGCTGGCCCTATCCGGTGGCGTTTCCCGAGCAGCGGCCGAAGACGACGATCGCCGAGGTCATCGCGGCGGGAGGGGGCAGGCAGCTGCACGTCGCAGAGACGGAGAAGTACGCCCACGTCACCTACTTCTTCAACGGCGGCCGCGAGCAGGAGTGGGAGGGGGAGGAGCGGATCCTCGTGGACTCCCCCCGGGACGTCGCGACCTACGACCAGAAGCCCGAGATGAGCGCCCGGGCGGCGGCCGACGCCTTCACCGGAGCCTGGGGCGAGGACGGGTTCCGCTTCGGGATCATCAACTTCGCCAACTCGGACATGGTCGGCCATACCGGCGACATCCCGGCCGCGGTGCGGGCGGTGACGACGGTCGACTCATGCCTGGGAGAGGTGGTCGGCGCGGTCCATGCCAAGGGCGGCGCCTGCATCGTCACCGCGGATCACGGCAACTCCGACAACATGCTGGAGCCCGACGGCTCGCCCAACACGGCCCACTCGCTGAACCCGGTGCCGCTGATCGTCACCGCCGAAGGCGTCTCGCTGCGCGACGGCGGCATCCTCGCCGACGTCGCCCCCACCGCGCTGGAGCTGCTCGGGATCGCGCAGCCGGCCGAGATGACCGGCCGCTCGCTGCTGCGCGGTTGAGGCCAGGGGACGGGTGGCCTAGCTGTCCTCGGCGAGGATCGCGTAGATCTGTCGGCGGGCGGTGTCGAGGGCTTCGCGTGCCCGTGAGCGCTGGTCCTCGCTGCCTGCCCGGCCGATCTGGAGCACCGCGGCCCGCAGGGCGAAGAAGGAGTCCCTAAGCCGGACCTCGTCCTGGTCGGCGTCGGCATTGACCTGCTCCCAGGGCAGCGCGCCGCTGCGCTCAGCGACGGCGGCTCGCCCCTCCTCGGTGAGGGAGAACTGGCGCTTGCCGTCGTGATCGGCGCCGCTGATCAGCCCCGATTCCTCGAGCAGCTGCAGAGTCGGATAGATCGACCCGGCGCTGGGGCGCCAGATGCCGCCACTGCGCTCCTCGATCTCCTTGATCATCTCGTAGCCGTGCATCGGCCTCTCGCCGAGTAGCGCGAGCACCGCGGCCTTGACGTCGCCCCGGCGGGCTCGGGGGCCGCCCCGGCCGAAGTGCCGGCCGTGTCCGTGCCTGCGCCGCTCCCGGCAATGGGGGGCGCCGAAGCGGGATTGCGTTGGTGTCTGCCGTACATGTTCGATTCCTTTCCTTATTCGACAGTACGCGATATATCGTAACAGTTCGCGTTGGCTTGTCGGCGCCCGCCCAGCGCAAGCCGACCCAGATCGGGGCGGCGCCTGGGGCGGTCGCGAGCCGGGGTGGGCCCACTAGATTGGCGCCGATGCGCAGTGACCCGCAGCGGTTGCGGTTCGAGATCGGCGCCCGCGACGCGGGCGCCCGCAGCGGGGTGATCCGGACCCCCCACGGCCCGGTCGAGACGCCGGCCTTCATCCCGCTCGCGACGAAGGGTTCTGTCCGCGGCCTGGACACGCCCGAGGTCGCCGGCCTTGGCTTCGAGATGGTGCTCGGCAACACCTTCCACCTGCTGGTCTCGCCGGGCCCGGCGAGGATCGCCGCGGCCGGCGGCCTGCACTCCTTCATCGGCTGGGAGCGGGCGGTGATCACCGATTCGGGCGGCTTTCAGGTGTTCTCGCTCGCTCACGGGAACGTCGCCGAGGAGATCAAGGGGAGCGGTCGCAGGGGTGAGGGCCAGGGGGCGATCATCGAGATCGAGGAGGAGGGCGTCCGCTTTCGCTCCTACCGCGACGGGGCCGAGCGCTTCCTATCCCCCGAGGCGTCGATGGAGATCCAGGCGGCGCTCGGCTCGGACATCGCCCTCGCCTTCGACGAGTGCACCCCCTATCACGTCGATCGCGACTACACGGCGCGCTCGACCCAGCGCACCCATCGCTGGCTGGATCGGTGCCTCGCCTGGCACGAGCGCCTCGGGCCTCCGAGCCAGGCGCTCTTCGGGATCGTCCAAGGGGGTGTTCACGAGGACCTGAGGCGGGAGTCCGCCCAGTTCGTCTCGGAGTCGGCCGTCGACGGCGATCGCGATCGGCGGCACGCTCGGCCGCGACAAGGAGGAGATGCGCGGCGTGCTCGCCTGACGGCACCGCTGTTGCCTCCCGCGGCGCCGAAGCACCTGCTCGGGATCGGCGAGGTGGACGACCTGCTCGAGGGGATCGCGCCTGGGGATCGACCTCTTCGACTGCGCCGTTCCCACCAGGCTGGCCCGGCACGGCGTCGCCCTCGTCCCCGATCAGGAGCGGCGCTTCCGGCTAGATCTGCGCAAGTCCGGCCACGAGGGCGATCGCCGGCCCCTGGTCGAGGGCTGCCCCTGCCCGGCCTGCGGCCACCACGACCGCGACTACCTCAGCTACCTCTCGCGAGCCGAGGAGCTGACCGCGGTCCGCCTCCTCGTCCTCCACAACCTCACCTACCTGGAGCGGTTGATGGCTGGTGCGCGGGCGGCGATCGGTGCTGCCTCGTTCGCCGCCTACCGAGAGGCGGTCCTCGCCGGCCGCCCGCCCTGGGACGCCTGACCGCCCGCGGACCGCACCGCGTTCGGTGACCGGGTCCCCCGGGTTCGGTCCGGCTACTTGGTGTTGTCCTTGACCAGCTGCTTGAGGTCGTTGACGACGTTGTCGACGGTGTCGCCGGCCACCCTGCGGATCTGCACCCCGGCCGCCTTGTCGGTGGTCAGGATCACCGCGGCGGCGACGGCGGCGGCGATCAGGACCAGCGCGATCAGCGCCATCACCACCCTCACGAAGCGGCTGAGGGCCGAGCGCTTGCGGCGCCCGGACGGCTCGACCGCGGGCTCCCGGGGGCGAGGCTGGCGGCGCAGCGGCGCCGCCGGCGGCTCCGGCCGGTACTCGGTCGCCGCGGTGCGCTCCAGCGGGCGGGTGTTGGTCTCGGTGCCGAGGTGGCGGGTCGGCGTGTCCCCGTCGACCAGAGGCAGGGTGACGTCCTCCCCGGTGAGGCTGCGCTCGAGGCCGGTCGCCAGATCATCGGCGTTCGAATAGCGCCGCAGCGTGTCACCTTCGAGCGCCCTCAGCACCGCGGCCCCGATCGCCTCCGGAACCTCGTCGTTGTAGGTGCTGGGCGGCAGGGGGCGCTCGTTCTGCTGGCGCACCGCAAGCTCGGCGAGGGAGGAGCCCTCATAGGGAAGCCGCCCGGTGAGGAACTGGTAGAGGACGACCCCCAGCGCGTAGACGTCCGAAGCCGGCGTCGCCTCCTCGCCGCGGACCTGCTCGGGCGCGAGGTAGGCCGCGGTCCCGACGACCGAGCCGACCTGGGTGATCCGGGTCTGCTCCGCCGCCCGGGCGATCCCGAAGTCGGTCAGCTTGACGACCATCTCACCGCCGCCCGCGGGCCCCCCGTCGATCATCAGGTTGCCCGGCTTGACGTCACGGTGGATGATCCCCCGCTTGTGGGCATAGTCGAGACCTGCGCACGCCCGGATCCCGATCCCGACCGTGGTCCGGGGCTCGAGCGGTCCGTGTCGCTGCAGGAGCTGCGCTCCGGAGCGGCCCTCGACGTACTCCATGACGATGTAGTGGCGGCCCTCGTCGACCCCGTGGTCATAGACCTGGACGATGTTCGGGTGAATCAACTTCGCCACCGATAGCGCCTCACGCCGGAAGCGGGCGACGAAACGATCGTCGTCGGAGAGGTGCTCGGCGAGGATCTTCACCGCCACGGTGCGCTCGAGGATCAGGTCGGTGGCGCGGTAGACGTTCGACATCCCCCCCGATCCGAGCCGGTCGAGGATCTCGTAGCGGCGTGAGATCGTCCCGGCTTCCATCACTTCCCTCGCTTCGGCTTCCCGGGCCCGACTCCACCGGAGCCGCCCCCGGTGATCGGCGGGGTCGTGGTCGGACCGGTCGGCGTCGTCGTGGTCGTCTGGGTGGTGGTTGTGGTCGGGTGCGTCTCCGTGGTCGTCGGCGAGGGCCTGGTCGTCTCCTTGGTGGTCTCCTTGCTGCGGGTATGTGTCTGTTCGCTGGAGGTCGTCGGCGTGTCGAAGTCGGTCACCGGGCTGGTCTCGACGCAGCCGGCGGTGACCGATTGCAGCCTCGCGGCGCCCTTCGCAAGCGCCCGTCGTAGCCTCGGGTCGACGCTGCTCGGCAACTCGGTGACCTGGAGCCGGACCTTGTCTGCGGCCGTCTCGGCGTTGACGCAGCTGCCCTCGGCGGTGAGCTTCTTGACCTTGTCGAGGTTGGCGACGATCTCCGACGCCGAGCCCCCCGGGAGCAGGTTGTCATCGCTCGATCCGCCGCAGGAAACCAGCGCCAGCGCGGTCGCGACGCCGGTGGCGAAGACAAGGATGTAGGGGATCAATCGAGTCACGTGGCGAGTCTAGAGAGGAGTCATTGGCCGGAGTAAAGGCGCTCGGCGAGGTGCTTGGGAAGGCCGCTGTCGAGGATCGGGCGGGCCGCTCTCTCGACCTCGTATTCGACCCGGTGAAAGACGGCTCGGGCCTCGGCGGTGTCGAGCTCGAGCCAGGCCGCCCGGGGATCGCCGTCCCGGGGTTGGCCGACGCTGCCGGGGTTCAGCAGCCAGGTCCCCTCGGCCAGGTCCACGGCGCAGCCGTCCGGGGCCTGGGCGCCGCGGGTCACCAAACCATCGCCCTCGCCACCCCCTTCGGCGCCGACGAAATAGAGGGCGACGTGGGAGTGCCCGATCAGGCTGATCCTCTCCGGTTGGAGCTGCATGCACTCGGCCGCCTGGTCGACCGAGAGCACGTACTCCCACACCGGGTCCCGGGGCGAGGCATGGAAGATCGCCAGGCCGGAGCGCAGGCCTGAGGGGGCGAGCGGGCGCAGCATCTCGAGCGTCTCCGTCGCGGCGTTCTCGATCGTCCAGCGAACCGCGTCGGCGGCGGCGGCCGAGAAGGAGGAGATGTCGAGCTGCCCCAGCACGGCAAGGTCGTGGTTGCCGATCAGGCAGGTGTCGCAGCGCTCGCCGACCAGCTCGGCGCAGCGATCCGGCTGGGCCCCGTAGCCGACGACGTCGCCCAGGCACCAGATCTCCTCGATCGGCTGCTCGTGGCCGTCGATCGAGGAGATCACGGCCTCGAGCGCCGGGAGGTTCGAGTGGATGTCGCTGATCACAGCTACGAGCATGGGTCTTCGGCCGGCCTCCCAGAGGCGTTCCCGGGTCCGGCCAGACCCTCGCCGACCGGGGCCAGGGGGCGTCTATCGTAGAGATGAGTGGCCGCGCGCACCCACCCGAACCGGCGGCCCGCAATAGCGATTGCCGCGGTTGCGGTGGCAGCGGTCGCGGTCGCCGAGATCGCCGCCTGGGCGATCGGGCCCCACGGCGGCCTGATCGACCCCGACCATGTCTCCGCCGGCGCCTATTTCAGTGCCGCGCAGCTCGACCGCGCGGCCGACTTCAGCGGGCCGCAGCGCTGGATCGGCCTCGGCGGCCTCGCCGTGGAGCTGGCGGTGCTGGCGCTCCTCGCCCTCTGGCGGCCCCCGCCGATGCGGCGGGCCCTGGCGCTCGCATCGCGGCGCCCATGGCTGGGCGCGGCAGCGGTCGCCGCGGCGCTCTCGGTGATCCTCGCGATCGCCGGCCTGCCTCTGGCGGCCCTCGGCCACGAGCGCGCCAAGGACTTCGGGCTGGCGACCCAGTCGATCGGGCCGTGGCTCGCCGATCAGGCGCGTTCGACGGGGATCGCCGCCGGCCTGGCGGCGATCGGGGGGATCGCCGCGCTGGCCATGCTGCGCCGGTTGGGGCGCCGCTTCTGGATCGGCGGCACCGTGCTGGTGATCTGCTACGCGGTGATCACCACCTGGCTGGCCCCGGTACTCCTGGCTCCCGAGTTCAATGATTTCGAGCGGCTGCCCAAGGGGCCGACCCGCAGCCAGGTTCTGAAGCTGGGCCGCGAGGCGGGGGTCAGCATCGGGCAGGTCTATCGGGTCGACGCCAGCCGCCGCTCGACTGCGATCAACGCCTACGTCGACGGCCTCGGCCCATCCAAGCGGGTGGTGATCTACGACAACGCGCTCCGCGAGCTGAGCCGGGCGGAGCTTGGATCGATCATCGCCCACGAGCTCGGGCACGTGAAGCGCGACGACATCGTTCATGGCCTGATCTTCGTCGCGCTGATCGCCCCCCTGGGGGTGCTGTTCGTGCAGCTCTTCAGCTTCGGCCTCGCCCGCCGCAGCGGCGACGACGTCGGCTCACCCGGGGTGATCCCGGCGCTGGCGCTCGCGCTGGCCCTGGCGACCCTGGTGCTCGGAGTTCCGGGAAACCAGCTCTCCCGCCGGGTCGAGGCGCGCGCCGACAGCTTCGCCCTCGAGCTGACTCGCGATCCCGGCGCCTTCGTCGCCGTGCAGAAGCGCCTCGCTCTCACCAACCTTGCGGATCCCCAGCCCCCGGGGCTGCTGCAGTTCCTCTTCGGCACCCACCCCACGACCATGGAGCGGATCGGCGCCGCGATCGCCTTCCGGCGGCGCGCCGCAGCGGCGGGCTCTACTGCTCGCCCGGGTATTCGGGCAGGCTCTTGATCCCTTCCCGGGTGCTCCACTTCGAGTAGTTGTCCTGCAGGGCGTCGATCAGCTCGCGCATGAACTGCGGCGCGAGCGCGACCCGAGAGACCACCACCCCGGGCACTTCGTCCTCTTCGATCTCGTGGTCGACCCGGGCAAAGGTGATCGTGAACTCGTAGTCGGAGTGGCTGACGTTTGCGAAGTTGGCATAGACGCCGGCCATCTGCTCTGGCGAGCTGTGGATATTGATCTGCCGCTCGCCGTGCTCTTCCTCGGGCATCCGTCTCCTCTCGTGCGAACTCCGCCTCCGCCTAGTATCGCAGTGCCGCCTCGACCGGGCTCGCACCGATGAAGACAAACCTGCTCACAGTCGGCCGGACCAGGCCGCCATTCGCCGACGACGTCGCCCACTACCGCAAGCTGCTCTCGCGCTACCAGCCCGTCGAACTGGTCGAGGCCCGCGACGAGCGCGACCTGCTGAAAAAGCTCCCGGATCGAGCCCGACTGGTCGCAATCGACGCGGGGGGGCGGGGGATGGACTCGATCGAGTGGAGTCGCTGGCTCGACCAGCGGCGGCTCGAGGCCCGTGATGTCTGCCTGCTGCTCGGCGGGCCCATCGGGATTCCGGGCGATGCCCTCACCGCCGCCGACGAAATGATCTCACTCGGACCGCAGACGATGGCCCACCAGCTTTCACGGGTGATCGTCCTCGAGCAGCTCTTCCGCGCCGCCAAGATCCTCGCCGGAGAGCCCTACCACCACTGAACGTACGATCTAGACGATGCCCGAGACGAGCACCGACACGGTTTCAGAGCTGCGCGCCGCAGTCGAGCGCGCCGCCGGCTCGCTGCACGGCGAGGGCAGGGCCCCGGAACCGTCGTTGGAGCGGCCTCCGAAGCCCGAGCTCGGCGACTACAGCTCGAACGCCGCGATGCTCCTCGCGGCGCCGCTGGGGCGCAATCCCCGCGAGGTCGCTGAGGCGATCGCCGCGGAGCTCCGCGGCGAGCTCGGCGAGAGCGTCGAGCGGATCGAGGTGGCGGGACCCGGCTTCGTCAACCTCTTCCTCTCGGACGCCTGGTTCGCGCGAGCGATCGAGCAACTGACCGAGGCCGGCGACGGGCTCGCGGCCCGCCGGACGCCGAGCCCGGAGCGGATCCTGGTCGAGTTCGTCTCCGCCAACCCGACCGGCCCAATCACCGCCGCCTCGGGCCGCCACGCCGCCTTCGGCGACGCGGTCGCGCGGCTGCAGGCCGCGGTGGGGCATGAGGTCGGCCGCGAGTACTACGTCAACGACCAGGGCGGTCAGATCGAGCGTTTCGCCGCCTCGATCGCTGCCGCGATGAGCGGCGAGACCGCTCCCGAGGACGGTTACAAGGGGGCCTATATCTCGGAGCTCGCCGGACAGCTGGCCGCGGACGGCGTCGACCCCGCCGACCCCGATGCCGTGGCGCGGCGGGGGGTCGAGCGGATGCTCGAGCAGATCCGCGGCTCGCTTCACCGTTACGGAGTCGAGTTCGACACCTGGACTTCGGAGAGGCACTTCCACGAGAGCGGCAAGGTCACCGCCGCCCTCGACCGGCTGCGGGACACCGGACACACCTACAAGAGTGAGGGAGCGCTGTGGCTGCGGACCACCGAGTTCGGCGACGACAAGGACCGTGTCCTGCTGCGCGCCGACGGCTCGCCGACCTACTTCGCGGGCGACGTCGCATACCACTGGGAGAAGCTGGAGCGCGGCTACGAGCGGTTGATCAACGTGCTCGGCGCCGATCACCACGGTTACTTGGCGCGGATGAGGGCCGCGATCGAGTGCCTCGGCCGGTCCGGCGACAGCTTCGAGGCGGTGATCATGCAGCTGGTCCACATCGTCGAGGGCGACGAGCGCTCGCGGATGTCGAAGCGCCGGGGGGAGTTCGTCAGCCTCGACGAGCTGGTCGACGACATCGGGATCGATGCGACCCGGTTCTTCATGCTCCAGCGCAGCCACGAGACCACGGTCGATCTCGATCTCGAGCTGGCGCGCCGAGAATCGAACGAGAATCCCGTCTATTACGTTCAGTACGCGCACGCCCGGATCTCGAGCATTCTGCGCAAGGCGGATGAGGCCGGTCTGGACCCGGAGAGAGAAGCCGCCGCCGCATCGCGTCGCGTCGCCCCGCTGGAGCCGGCAGAGCGGGTGCTCGTGAAGCGCATGCTGGAGCTTCCCGGTGAGATCGCCGAGGCCGCCGATCGCCGCGCACCGCACAGGCTGTGTGCCTACGCGAGCGCGGTCGCAGCCGACTTCCACGCCTTCTACCGCGACTGCCAGGTGCTGGGCGCCGAGGGGGAGGGGGTCGAATCCTCGCGGCTGCTGCTCTGCCTGCTGGCGCGCAGGACGATCGCCCGTTCGCTCGGCCTGTTGGGGATCTCGGCGCCGGAGCGGATGTAGGGCGGCAGACTCGTTTCAGCGCCGCGCCCGGCAAGGGTGCGGCGGGCCCGCGCCGAAAGAGGCGCCGATGGGAACTCTGAGCCGGATCCGATTGCCGCGTCGGCGCCGCCGCGACCGATCGCCGGTCCTCACCGGTCAGCGGCTCGCCGATCAGACTGGACTGCCCCTCCTCCTCGAGGCGCCGGAGAGCGCCCTCGGGGGCGGCGGAGGAGGTACCCCGTCGCCGTCGCTCAGCCGGGGTCAGCTGGAGGCGGCGCGATCGCTGATCGGCGGCCTGCGCACCCTGACCGAGGGGGAGCCGCCGCGCTCGATCTTCGTCTCGGACGGGATCGAGGAGGGCGACGGCGTCTCGCCGGCGCTGGCGCTGGCCACGGTCGCCGCGCTTGACGGCCGGCGCACCCTGCTGGTCGAGGTCGACTTCCGGCACCGCTCGATGTCGGGCGGTCTGAATCTCGCCCCCTCCCCAGGGATCGGTGACTACCTAAACCGCGCCGCCCACCCCCAGCGGCTGCTCCAGGCGCTGCAGCTCGAAGGGCGCGCCGCCGCCGACGGCGCCGGCAGCCTGGTGTTCATCGCCGCCGGCGATGGCAGCCCCGAACCGATGCCGCCGCCGACCTGGGAACGCTTCCGGCACTTTCTCGCCAAGGTGACCAGGGCCTATGAGCTCGTCGTGCTCTCGGGCGAGCCGATGCTGTCCCCCTCCCAGCCGGGTCAGCTGATCTCGCTGGTCGACGCGAGCATGGTCTGCGTCCGCCCGGCGGCGGTCAGCATGGAGCGGGCGCAGCGCGCCGCGGCGGCCGCGCACCGCTGGTTCCCGCGGACGGTCGGCCTCGTCGCGACCTCCGGTCAGAGGTCGTAGCGGGCCAGGTCCGAGTCGAGCCGCTCGGCATCCTCACCCCGGGGCGCGACGGCGCGATCCTCTCCGTCACCGCCCCGGCGCCGCCAGCGAAGCACCCCGAGGGCCAGCGCCCCGATCCCGAGGACGAAGGCGATCACCGGGACGAGGTAGGCGGAGAGGTCGAAGCCGGAGCCGCTGGGAACGGCGAGGACCTCGTTTCCATATTCGGCGACCAGGGCGTCCTCGATCTGCTGCTTGGAGCGCCCCTTGGCGATCAGCCTGCGGATGAAAGTCCGCTCACGCTCCGCCTGGGGCGAGCTCGAGAGCTCAAGCAAGGTGCCGCAGATCGGGCACATCACCTCATCCTCGATGTCGGGCAGCGAAGCCCTGGGAGAGGCGCCGAGCGCCTCGGGAAAGGCGAACAGCCCGACGAGGACTGCCGTCAGCAGCGCTGTGCCCCTCATCCCGCTTCACCCCGACCGGTGATCATCGGTTCGACGAACTGGCTCAGGTAAGCCACGGTGACCGGCCCGCGGCGCAGGAGCCGCAGCCGGCCACGGGGATCGACGAGGAAGCTCTCGGGGACGCCGGTGGTCCCGTAGGCCGACGCCTCGTCACCGTCCCCGTCGCGCAGCTGGGGGTAGCTGAGCCCGAGCTGGCGCACGAAGGTGCGACCGTCCCCGGTGAGGTCGCGGGTGTCGATCCCGAGGACGGTGAACCGGGGGCCGCCTTGGCGGTCCTGGAATTCCTGCAGGGCCGGGGACTCCTGCCGGCAGGGCCCGCACCAGGAGGCCCAGAAGTTGACCAGCACCCACTTTCCCCGCTGCTCGGCGAGCGAGCCCTCGCCGGCCCCATCGAGCCGCGGCAGGGTCGCTGGCCGGCGCCGCCGAGCCGACCTCGGCTCCCGAGGCGCCCTTCTTGGAGAGCCCGAAGGCGAGCAGTCCGACCACGGCGAGCACGGCGATCACGGCGAGGAAGGGTTTGGCGCCCATCGCGCCACAGCGTAGATAGGGGAGCCGGCCGCCGCGCCGGCCGCGCGTAGAATCGGCGCAGCGCGGACGTAGCTCAGCTGGTAGAGCGCGAGCTTCCCAAGCTCGAGGTCGCGGGTTCGAGACCCGTCGTCCGCTTCGCCACAGGACTTGCAGGCAGATGCGCCGGATTGTCCAAACGCCGCCCGCCGAATTCGACATCGATCTGTGACACATATCATGGCGTAGTGATAGGCTGCCGTCGTGGGACGGATCTGGCGCACAGCGGGAGGATTGGTGCTTGCGGGTGCGATGCTTGCGGCTGCGCCCGCCGCGCAGGCCTTCCACGGGCCGGTCAAGCGCCTCGGCGGCGGGGTCGAGCGGATCACCTACAACATCGGGCCGATCGACGTCCCTCCAGGCCAGAACCGGATCGCCTTCAGGCCGGTGACCGGCTCCCAGAAACCCCCCGTGGACGGCTGGATCGTTCGCATGAAGCCCGACCTCGTCTGGGCCAACGGTCCGCGCAAGGGCCATCCGCCACAGTCGATCAACGTGATGTTCCACCACGGCGTCTGGGTGAACCTGTCGAGGTCGAACAGCAGCTTCGGCCAGCTTTTCTTCGCCACCGGTGAGGAGAAGACGATCATGGAGTTCCCGGGTGGCTACGGCTACCGCTACAAGGCGAGCGACACTTGGCTTCTCAACCACATGCTCCACAACCTCAGCTCCAAGGACATGAAGCTCAACGTCCGGTACACGATCGACTTCATCCCCGACACCGCGCCCCAGGCGGCGAACATCAAGCCCGTGGAGCCGATCTGGATGGACGTCGAGAGGGGCAGGATTTACCCCGTGTTCGACGTTCACAAGGGCTCCGGCGAGAACGGCAAGTTCACCTACCCGCGAGACGATCCGAACGCCTATCCCCCCGGCGTCCACAAGAACCTGTGGACGGTTCCCGAGGACGGAGTGCTGGTCTCCGGCGCCGGCCATGTCCACTCGGGCGGCCTCTACACGGATCTCTCCCTGATCCGTCCTGGCGCCAAATACGCCGGCCCGAAGTGCAACAGCAAGCGTCGGGCGGAGGCCCGACGTGCCTGCTGGGACAGGGCGCCTCGCGTCAAAGGCGACCACGTCCACCTGTTCCGCTCCCATGCCAAGTACTACGAGCCGGCCGGGCCGGTTTCCTGGGACATGTCGATGAAGGGCGCCCCTCCCGGACTGGCAGGTGCAGGTGCAGAAGGGCGACACCCTCAACATCCAGGCGACCTATGAGACCAAGCGCGCCTCCTGGTACGAGTCGATGGGCATCATGGTCGTCTACTGGGCCCCCGGCGCCGAGGACGGTCGCAATCCGTTCAAGACCAAGGTCGACTACCCCGGCCAGGTGACCCATGGCCACCTGCCGGAGAACGACGTTCACGGTGGCCGCAAGACCGACCTGCCCGACCCGCGCAAGCTGCCCTCCGGCGCGACCACCGGCGATCCCTTCCTGATCAGCGGCTTCCAGTACGGCGCCGGCGACTACCGCATCCCCGGCGCAGGGGGCCGCCCGCCGGTGGTCAAGAAGGGACAGTCGCTGACCTTCGAGCTGGCCGCCCCCGACGCCGCCCGCGAGCAGTGGCACTCGCTGACCTCCTGCGCCGCCCCGTGCAACGGCTCGACCGGGATCGGATACCCGATCCCCAACGGCAAGTACCGGTTCGACTCCGGCCAGCTCGGAAACCTGAACGGAGTGGGCGCGCCGCCGACCGTCGGCCGCACCACCTGGTCGACGCCGAAGAACCTCCGGGTCGGCACCTACACCTACTTCTGCCGCATCCACCCGTCGATGCGCGGCGCCTTCCGGGTCGTCAACTAAGAGCGATGAGGCTATCTCGTCCTGGGGGAGGAGGGATTGCTCTGGCGATCGCCAGCCTGCTGCTAGCCGCAGCTCCCCCTGCGCAGGCCGATCACAGCTCTGCCAAGCGCCTCCCCGATGGAGTCGAGCGGATCACCTACGACGTCGGGCCGCTCACCGTGGACCCCGGCCAGAACCGGATCGCCTACAAGACGATCGAGGGAGCGGACCGGCCGCCGGTGAATGGCTGGATCGTGCGGATGAAGCCCGACCTGGTCTGGGCGAGCGGTCCAAGAAAGGGCCACGCACCCAGGTCCGACCACGTGATGTTCCATCACGGCGTCTTCCTCAACCTCTCACGCTCCGACGCCACCTCCAACTTCCCCGAGCGCTTCATGGGCACGGGCGAGGAGAAGACGATCATGCAGTTCCCGGACGGCTACGGCTACCGCTACAAGACCACGGACAAGTGGTGGCTCAACCACATGATTCATAACCTGACCTCTCAGCCGATGAAGCTCGACATCCAGTACACGGTCGACTTCATCCCCGACAGCGCACCCCAGGCTGCAGGCATAACAGGGGTTCGCCCGATCTGGATGGACGTAGAGAACGGCAACGGCTACCCGGTGTTCGACGTCCATCGGGGCACAGGGGGCAAGGACGGAAAGTTCACCTACCCGCGCGAGGCCAAGGACCCCTATCACGGCGGGCCGCCGAAAAACGTCTGGACCGTAGATCGGGACGGCGTACTCGTCTCCACTGCCGGACACGTCCACACGGGCGGCCTCTACACGGACCTCTCCCTGAGCCGTCCGGGTGCCAAGTACCAGGGGCCGAAGTGCAACAGCAAGCGGAGGGCGGTGGCCCGGCGTGCCTGCTGGGCAAAGGCTCCGCGGGTCAACGGCAGCACAGTGCACCTGTTCCGCTCGCACGGCAAGTATTACGAGCCCGCAGGACCGGTCTCATGGGACGTCAGCATGAAGGGCACTCCGGCGAACTGGCTGATCCAGGTGCATAAGGGCGACACCCTCTCGACCCAGGCGACCTACGAGACGAAGCTCGGCTCCTGGTACGAGTCGATGGGGATCATGGTCGTCTACATGGCCGACGGCTCGGGTGGACGCAACCCCTACAAGTCCAAGGTCGACTACCCCGGCCAGGTGACTCACGGCCACCTGCCGGAGAACGACGTTCACGGTGGCCGCAAGACCGACCTGCCCGATCCGCGCAAGCTGGCCTCCGCCGCGAGCAGCGGCGACCCCTTCCTGATCAGCGGCTTCCAGTACGGGGCCGGCGACTTCCGGATCCCCGGCGCGCAGGGCCGCCCGCCGGTGGTTGAGAAGGGACAGTCGCTGACCTTCGAGCTGTCCGCCCCCGACGCCGCCCGTGAGGAATGGCACTCGCTGACCTCCTGCGCCGCCCCGTGCAACGGTTCGACCGGGATCGCCTACCCGATCGCCGACGGCAAGTTCCGGTTTGACTCGGGCCAGCTCGGAGACCTCAACGGACGGGGTGACGCGCCGACCGTCGGCCGCACGGCCTGGACGACGCCCAAGAACCTCCCGGTCGGCACCTACACCTACTTCTGCCGCATCCACCCGATGATGCGCGGCGCATTCCGGGTCGTCAACTAGTTGCGTTTGCCGGCGCGGTGTTAGCGCCGGCAGAGGCATGTCAGGCGGCGAAGCCGCCGCAAGTAATTCGAAGAGCCGGCGCGGTGTTAGCGCCGGCAGAGGCATGTCAGGCGGCGCAGCCGCCGCAAGTAATTCCCGAAGAGCCGGCGCGGTGTTAGCGCCGGCAGAGGCATGTCAGGCGGCGCAGCCGCCGCAAGTAATTCCCGAAGAGCCGGCGCGGTGTTAGCGCCGGCAGAGGCATGTCAGGCGGCGCAGCCGCCGCAAGTAATTCCGACCGCCCCGTGAGCCGAGCCGGCGCGGACCGGTCGGGGCACGACGGCCCCGACCGGCGCGGGCGGCTGTAGCGCTCCGGCCCTAGCCCCTGGCCAGGACCTTGGCCTTCATCGTCTCGTACTCCTCCGCCGAGATCCCGCCCTTCTCCTTGAGGTCATTGAGCTTGTGTAGCTCGTCGACCTCAGAGGTCCCGGCGGTGGTGCGGACGTACTCGTCGAAGTGCTTCTTCTGATCGGCCTGCTCCTTGATCGCCCGATCGCGCATTCCACTGCCACGGGCGATCAGGTAGATCAGCGCCGTCAGGAACGGCACGAAAACCAGGAAGAAGACCCAAATCGCCTTTCCCCAGCCGGAGAGCTCGTGATCGCGGAAGACGTCGATCAAGATCGTGATCATGATCCAGATCCAGATCACGAACAGGAAGATCTCGAAGACGGTCAGCAGCGCCTGGCCAAACGTGTATTCGGCTAATGCCACCTGCTCAGTCCTTTCACTTTGGTTGTGATATCGAGTTGATGCGCCGCCCGGTGGAGCCGGACAGGCGCAGTTCAGGCTGGAGGCTATACATCCCCGGCGACGGCGGCGTCCCCCGTCGCCGCGCCCGGCCGGGGGTACTGTGCGGGCGTGTCAACGCCCTCGCTGAGCGTCGTCATCGTCTGCCATGACTCGGCGTCCGAGCTGAACCGGGCCCTACCGGCTCTGGTCGCCGAGCTGGACGATGGAGACGAGCTGATCGTTGCCGACAACGCTTCGACCGACGCCAGCCTCGAGGTGGTGCGCTCGCTGGCGCCGCAGGCCAGGTTGGTCGAGCTGGCCGGGAACTCGGGCTTCGCGGCCGGCTGTGACGCCGCCGCCGGGCTGGCCTCCGGCGAGCTCTTGGTCGTGCTCAACCCGGATGCAAAGCCGCTCCCGGGCTTCGGCCGGGCGATCCGGCTGCCCTGGGTCGAAGGCCGCGGCTGGGAGGCATGGATGGCGACGATCGCCTGTGACGGGGGCGCCACGGTCAACAGCCTCGGCAACCCCGTCCACTTCACCGGGATCGCCTGGGCGGGTCGCCACGGGGAGCCGATGCCGACCGCGATCGGGCCCCGGGAGGTCGCCGCGGCCTCCGGTGCTTGCCTGGCGATGCCGTTGCGGCGCTGGCGCGAGGTGGGCGGATTCTCGGCGCCTTTCTTCCTCTACCACGAGGACATAGACCTCTCGATGCGCCTCAGGTTGTTCGGCGGACGGGTCGGTCTGGAGCCCCGCGCGGTCGTCGATCACGACTACAGCTTCGATCGGGGCACGGCAAAGTGGCGCCATCTGGAGCGCAACCGCTGGGCCTTCCTGATCCGCGTCTACCCGGCGCCCCTGCTGATTCTCCTGGCGCCCGCCCTGGCGCTGACCGAGCTGGCCCTTATCCCGGTCGCCCTGGCGGGAGGGTGGGGCGCCGCAAAACTGGGCTCCTTCGCCGACCTGGCCGGCTGGATGCCGCGGCTGCTGCGCGAGCGCCGGGCGATCCAGGCGGATAGGGCGGTGGATACGGCCGAGTTCGCGCGCTGGCTGACCCCGGACCTCGAATCGCCCTTCATCCACCCGATCGTCCGCAGCGCACCCGCGAGGGTGGCGATGCGCGCCTACTGGATGCTGGTCCGGGCGCTGCTTCGCAGCGGCTGATCAGGTCGGCTGCCGGGTCGGCCGGATGAGGATCTCGTTGACGTCGACCCCGTCGGGCTGCTCGAGGGCGAAGATCACCGCCCGGGCGATGTCCTCGTCGCTCAGCGCTCGGTCCCCGGGACGGTTCTCGAAGAACGGGGTGTCGACCATCCCCGGCTCGATCAGGGTCACCTTGATCGCGGTGTTCTCGTGCATCGTCCGCAGCTCCGCCCTGAGCGCCTCTCCCATCGCGGTTGCCGCCCACTTCGTCGCCGAGTAGAGCGACCCGGGGAGCGCCCTGCGGCCGGCGACCGAGCTGGTGATCAGGAAGTGACCGTCGCCGCGTTCGAGCAGGTGGGGGAGGGTGGCGCGGATCGTCAGGGCGACGCCGAACACGTTGGTGAGGATCATCGAGCGCCAGTGCTCGACCGACTCCTCGAGGAACCCCCGCGAGGCGCCGAAGCCGGCATTGGCGAAGACCGCGTCTATGCGGCCGAAATGCTCGAGAGCAGCGCTGGTCATGGCCTCGACCTGCTCCGGCTCGGTGACGTCGCAGGGGACCGCCAGGGCCTGCTGATCGCCGCCCAGATCCGCGGCAAGCGCCCGGATCGGCTCCGGCCGGCGTCCGGCGAGGACCAGGCGGTGGCTTCCTGCGGCGGCTCTGGCCGTCGCGGCGCCGATCCCGCTGCCGGCGCCGGTTATCAGGAGGACCGGGTTGCTGGCTGCCATCTCGCGATTCTCCCAGATCGGGTCGCGGTGCCCGCGGCGGCCGCCTTGCGATAATTCGGGAGCCCATGGATCCGGCGAGGAAGCGCCAGATACGCCTGATCGTCGCGCTCGGCGCCGCCGTGCTGCTTTCGGCCGCGCTCGTCTACACATCGTTCAGCGCCTCGACCGAGGCGAAGGAGCCATCACAGCTGCTCAATGCAGCACCCGGCCAGAGCTATGAGATGACCGGCAAGGTCGTGCCCGGCACCGTCCGCCGCGGGGAGGGCTCGCTGAGGTTCCGCGTCGCCGACCGCGACGGCGGCCGCAGCATTCCGGTCTCCTACCGGGGCACGATCCCCGATCCCTTCCGCGGCGGCCGGGAGATAGTCCTCAACGGCGAGCTCCACGGCGACACTTTCGTCGGTGAGCGCGACACTCTCGTCACCAAGTGCCCGTCGAAGTTCACGGAGGCGAAGAATCAATAGCCTCGGCGCCGCCGCGCTTGCGCTTGCCCTGCTGACCGCGATCTACGCTGCGGTCGCGGCGTTGGTCGGCCGCCACGGCGACCGCCGCTGGGTCGACTCCTCCCGGCGGGCCGTCTACGCGCTCTGTGCCCTGCTCACTCTGTGCGTGGTGGTGATCGAGATCGCCTTCGTCAGCAACGACTTCTCCTTCAACCTGGTCGCCGAGCACTCCTCCTTGGAGACGCCGACCTTCTACAAGCTGGCGGCGATGTGGTCGAGCCAGGAGGGCTCGCTGCTGCTCTGGGCCTGGGTGCTCTCGATCGCCTCCAGCGCGGCGCTGTTCGCCACCCGCAACCGCCTCCGCGAGATCGTTCCCTACGCGACCGCGGTGATGATGGGGATCGCGACCTTCTTCGTCGGGCTGATGCTCTTCGCCAAGAACGTCAACCCGTTCGCGACCGTCTCCCCTGCGCCTGCGGACGGCGTCGGCCTCACCCCTCTTCTCCAGCACCCGAGCATGATGATCCACCCGCCGATGCTCTACTCGGGCTACGTCGCGCTGACCATCCCCTTCGCGTTCGCCGTCGGCGCCCTGATCACCCGCCGACTCGACGCGGCATGGATCCGCATGACCCGGCGCTTCGCGCTGATCGCCTGGACCTTTCTCGGAATCGGCCTGCTGCTCGGGGCTCGCTGGTCCTACACCGAGCTCGGCTGGGGGGGCTACTGGGCCTGGGACCCGGTGGAGAACGCGGCGCTGATGCCGTGGCTGATGTGCACGGCCTTCCTGCACTCGATCATGGTCCAGGAGAAGCGAGGCATGCTGAAGGTCTGGAACGTCTCGCTGATCACGGCGACCTTCTCGCTCGCCCTGCTGGGGACATTCCTGGTGCGCTCGGGAGTGCTTCAGTCGATCCACGCCTTCGGCGACTCGACCGTCGGTCCCTACATCCTTGGCCTGATCGCGGCCGTCCTGGTCGGCTCGACGGTGCTGATAGCGAGCCGGCTCGACGATCTGCGCAGCGAAAAGCGGATCGACTCGCTCGCCTCTCGCGAGGCGGTCTTCCTGGTCAACAACCTGCTGCTGGTGGCGTTGACCGCGGTGATCTTCTGGGGCACCTTCTTCCCGCTGATCTCCGAGCTGTTCACCGGCAACAAGGCCTCGCTGGCGGCGCCATGGTTCGACCGTTACACGACGCCGCTGGCGATCCTCCTGGTGCTGTTCACGGGAATCGGCCCGCTGCTCGCCTGGCGCCGGGTGAGCTGGTCATCGGCGAAGCGGGTATTCGTCTGGCCGGCGGCGATCGCCGCCGCCGGAGGGGTGGTCCTCGCGATGGCGAGCGACGCGGAGCACAGGCCGTGGGCGTTCGCGCTCTTCGTCTTCGCCTTCTTCGCCCTGGCCGCGCTGGCGCAGGAGTTCTGGCGCGGCGGCAAGGCGCGACGCGACGTGGCCGGAGGCTCGATACCGGCGGCGATCTTCGGGGTCGCGGCGCGCAACCGCCGACGCTACGGTGGCTACATCGTCCATGCCGGCGTGGCGATCCTGCTGATCGGGATCGCCGCATCGTCGAGCTTTCAGACGAATCGCGACGTCACCCTGCGGCCCGGGCAGAGCGCCGGGGTAGGCGACTACCGGGTCACCTACGAGCGGCCGACGGTCAGCGTCGATCGCGAGGCGCTGACCTTCGGCGCCGTACTCGACGTGCAGCGCAACGGGAAGCAGTTCGCCCTGCTCAGCCCGAGCCGGCGCTACTTCAGGCCGACCGGCGTTCCGAGCAGGAGCATCGCCAGCTTCTTCGACGGGGAGTCGACCAGCGAGGTCGGCCTGAAGACCGGTGCCCGCAGCGACTTCTGGACCGCGGTGCAGCCGAACATCGGCGGCGTGCAGCGACGGGTCAGGGTGGCGGACCGCGGCTTCCGCGATTGCGTCAGGGCGGCCCCCGGGACCCCGCCGCAATGCCGCGCGGTCAGCGCCCTGATGCGCAGCGCCGCCGCCAACCCCGCGCTGCGCCCGACCGCGCTCGCCCAGATCAACGACCTGCAGTCGCGGACTGCCGACCGGCTGGCGCAGAGCTTCCTCACCGAGGGCGCCGCCGCCACCTTCCGGGTGATCGTCGACCCGTTGGTCACCTGGATGTGGATCGGGGGGCTGATCGCCCTGGCCGGCGCCCTGATCGCGATCTGGCCCACCCCTGGCGCCGGCCGGCGCAAGGTCACCAGCTTCCAGGGTGCCCGGCTGGGCCGCGGCCTCTCGCGGGCCTAGCTCCGTGGAGGTCCTGTTCGGAGCCGTCCTCCTCGCCCTCGTCGGTGCCTTCGTGCTGCGGCCATTGCTTCGCGAGGACGCCGAGTTGCAGGCGGGGGAGGACCCGGTGCTGGCCGACCTCGAGGCGCGCAAGGAGGTGAAGTACCGCGAGATCCGCGACACCGAGCTCGACCACGCCTCCGGCAAGCTCTCCGAGGAGGACTTCCGCGGCCAGGATGCCCAGCTGCGATCGGAGGCGGTCGAGCTTTTGAAACGGCTCGACCAGGCGCGCGAGGAGGCGCGCACGGCGGCATCTACCCGCAACGAGGACGATTCCCCCTAGAATCCACCGCCGTGTACACGATCCTCAGCGTCATCCAGGTGATCATCGCCGTCACCCTGATCTTCCTCATCCTCCTGCACTCAGGGAAGGACGCCGGCCTCTCCGGCGCCTTCGGGATCGGCGGAGGGGGAAGCTCGATCGGCGGCGGCTCGATGGTCGAGCGCAACCTTGACCGGGCGACGATCTTCTTCGCCATCCTCTTCGTCCTCAACACGATCGTCCTGCTGAAGATCTGAGGACTGACCGGTGGCGCCAGCGGTTCGCGCCATCCTGGTCGCGGGGCTCGTACTGGCGGTGCTCGGGGGTTGCGGGGGCGGGAGCAGTCGGCCTTTCGCCGGCGGGGGCGCGCCGGAGCCCGGAGAGGGAGGACGCCTCTTCTATGCGATCGCCGATGGTCCGGGGGACCTCGATCCACTCCACGCGGCGACGTTCTCGGCCCAAGAGGTCGCCCGCCAGATATTCGAGCCGTTGACCGCCCGGTTGAGCGGTCCCTACTCGGCGGGCGAGCCGCCCCGGCCCGGGCTTGCCGTCGGCTGGTCGCGGTCGGGCGACTCGCGGGTCTGGAGCTTCCGACTCCGCCGGGGGCTGCGGTTCCAGGACGGGATGCCGCTCGACGCCGGCGCCGTAGCCGCCAACGCTGAGCGCTGGCGCGGCGATCCGGTCGGCCGCAGCCTCGTCCCCGGGCTGCTCGCGGTCGCCGCGCCCAGGCCCGACGCGGTCCGCCTCATCCTTGCCGAGCCGTTGCCCGACCTGCCGGCGCGGCTCGCCGACCCCCGTCTGGGGATCGTCTCGCCTCTGGCGCTGGCGCCGCAGTCCGGTGTGGGGGCAAGATTCCTCGGCGCGCGGCGCGCCGGATCCGGGCCATTCGAGCTCCGCGGCCGGGTCGCCTCGATCACCGTGTTGGAGCGCAACCGGAGCTGGTGGGGTAGCGATCTGGCCCTCGGTCCGTCGCTGGACGAGGTCGTCTTCCGGATCGTTCCCGACGATTCACGGCGGGTCGTGCTGCTGCGGGACGGCGCCGTCCGGGTCGCCTCAGGGCTGAGTCGGCGCTCGGCGCGGATTATCAACGGCGACCCGCTGCTTACTGCGATCGGGGGAAGGCCCGATCGGCTCGGGAGCCGGGTAGGCGAGTGGATCGGCTTCGAGCGCTCGGTGCGCGGGATCGACAGCGGCCGCCCGGCTCCGCTCTCGGGTGTCTGGCAGGCGCTGCTCGGCGGTGCATGAGCTGAAGGAGGTCGAGCGGCGCCTCGCGTGCGTGCCCTGCCCGCGCGATCGGCGACCGATGGGTCGACAAGGCCTGCGGATCACCAAATTCCACCCTCGACTTCATGGAGTCGCCACACGATATCCGCGTTCTGCTCCTACATCGCCACTCCGACAACCCGGCGGCTTTGAGAGCTTCCGCTCTATCAAGAAAGCTTTGCGCCTCACTGATCAGTCCATCTCTGAACGCGACGAGGTGGCACCACGTCCAGTCCACCGGAGGGGCACCCACAGAGGCCCCGTGGAACTGGGTAATTCCCAGTGCCCTGCCGTCGAGGTCAATGATCTCCTCTACATCGATCGAGACCTCGTCGTAGATGCAGAGCTGTCTCAACCAGCGGCGAACGTTCTCCTTGCCGACGTGCCTTCCCCCGCCGGGGAAGCGCGGGTCGCTGGTCCAGACGATGTCATCGGTTACCAGCTCCAAGAACCCCGCCCGCGGGCTTTTTGGTGCCGGATTGGTGCCCATCGGGGTGGAGTAGCGAGGAGGGCCGAGCGTAGAACCGCGGGGATCGCCCATTGCAGGCACTTCAGAGTGGGGCTGAGAGGAGTTGAAACCCGCGTCTTGGGATGGGGCGCTCCGCTACGCCTTAAGCCCGGCGGCTTCGAGGGCCTCGTTTCGGTCCGAGTACCCATCTCGGCAAGCTCGCCGTTGACATCCTGGAGCTGCGCGGAGCTGAGCGACAGTACACGAGGGAGTTGATCAGGGATGGAGCGGAGCGCGAGCACCTGGGAGCGAGGCGATGCAATTAGGCCGGCGACGATGCCTAACGATTCACCGGGCTTCGACGGAGCTTTCACGAGAGGGCCGCAACATCGCCGGGAGTTAACCCATCCCGGACAATCTTGTTGTTGCCCAACTCGCAAACGGGTGATCGCCCGGCCATCGGCGCCGGCACCCGGGACGATCCCCGCTCTTCCCCTTGCTCGGCGACGTCGAGGATTGGCTCTGGGATGAGACCGGACGAGGCCCAACTAGCCTCGCCCGCGGGTCCGTGCGCATCTTGAAATGATTAGCGTGATGATGATGGCCTGAAAAATGATGGCCTGAAAAAGTGACCTGATGCCCCATCGCCACAGCTGAGCCGAACAACTTCCAGTACACCCCGCGCCCGGATCTGACCGGCGTCGGGGTGCTGTTATTTGCGGCCACCTGGTTGTTGGTAATCGGCATGCTCAACCTGTTCTACGCGATCTCGGTGATCGTCGGATCGAAGATCTTCATCACCACAGCGGGATGGCTGGTCGGCGACGCGCGTCCCTGGGGCTGGTTGATGCTGATCGTTGCGCTCCTGCAGCTGCTGGCCGCCGCCGGCATCCTCGCGGGCAGGCGGTGGGCGCTCTGGATCGCGGTCCTCTCCGTCTTCGGCCACATCGCTGCCTCAATCATGTTCCTCTCGGACTCGACCTTGCTGGGGGTCTTGCTGCTCGGCCTTGACGTCACGGTGCTGGGCGGCCTGGCGATCCTGATGGAGGAGCGCGCGACGGCCTGATCGCTTTTACGCTTCACGCTGTGACAGCTCGACATCGAGCCCTCCCCGGGAGAGAGTGCAGGCGACGAAAGCTCCCCCGGCGGGCTCGGGTTCACCCTGAGGGCTGGTCGGCCAGGTCAGCCGAGCAGCCCCACCAAGCCCCGTAGCACCAGGGCGGCACCCATCACGAGAGCGCCGATGAACAGGAATCGCCCGCCGTGGCGATTGAGCGCGTCCTTGAAGCGCTGCACCGCTTCATCATCACGTCCTCCTTGAGCCTCGACTGCTGCGTTAGGGCCTAGTGCACAGTGGATTTGATCAACTACCTGAAGAGTCCCGGTCCGCGGCGACCGCCTCCCGGTCCGCGGCGACCGCCTCCCGGTCCGCGGTCCTCTCGTCTGCCTTCGCGCCGATCACCGCGGTCGTCGCGGCGACCGATTCCTCCACCGATAACGCCGGGTCGGCCCATACGGCCTCTTCCCGGTGGCATCCTCAGGCTCCTCCCGATGCGGCCTCTTGCTCGGCTTCGAGCGCTGCCAGGAGCGCCTGGGCCGGGATCCGGCCGTTGGCAACCAGCTGTCCGCCTGCACGCCGCACGGCAGCGCCGAACGGACCGGCGAAAGCGTTCTCCCAGACCAGAACCGCAGCCACGCTGCCGGGCTCCATCACCTCTGCGATCTCCGCGACGTCGTCCTCGGCGAGCAGCAGCGCCAGATCGGCTTCGACCTCGCGCAGCTGGCCAACGTCGCTGTCGTCGGTCTCGTGCAGCTCGGCCGCCTCGAACGATCCGTCGGGATCCTTCGTAAATCAGGAGCATGTCGAGGACGCGCACGATTCCAGAGTCGGTGAGCTTCTTCAGCTCGGAGGCGATCTCGCCCGAAAAATCAGCTTTGTCTGCCGGGAACTCGACCACCAGATAGTCGACGGGTCCCATCTTGTCGACGTCGATGCCGGTCATCGCCCGCCTCCTGCCCGCGCCTGCCACATTACCCATCTCATCTTCATCTCTATCTCCGTTCGTCGCGACTCAGGTTGAAACCGCTCGCCTCGTGTGACCCCCAGCAGAAGGGTCGCGTCTGACAGCGGTCTCCGCTAGGGCGAGTCTGAGGTCTCGAGATCTCGGGCGCATCGCACGAAAGGGGTGAGATTCCGCTGCGGCGCTCGCTCTCTCGACGAGCCCCCCGACGCCCGATCAGGGTGAACTCAGCCGGTCGAGGCTCGTCGGCCGGCTCTGCGCTGCCGATAGTCGGGACCTTGCATTGAGCTTCCTGTCCTACCGCTTCTTGTTGGGGCCGGCGGGAAGTCCCCACCGCCCGGCGGAACGTAGTGAGCGGGTTGGCGAATGGAGCGACTCCAAAGGCGGCGCCCGCAGCGTCATTGGTGGCTGGACCTACATCATGCTCGCCAGCTCACAATGGGCAAGGCCACCCCGGTCGCGCCAGGTGACCCCAACCGCTGAGCCTCGGTAGCTCGACGAGGAGAGGATCGCCGGGGCCGAGATGCCAGGTCAGGTGAAGAGGCAGGGTTCACGGGTCTCAGCAGCTGGAGTAGGACCATTCATCGCGCGTCTTCGAGAGGCGGAGTCGTCTCTAGCATGGGAATGCTAGCGCGGAGCGCTGGGGAGGCACGCCTGTTCAGCTGGATGTGGCGGTGTAAGTGGTTAATGTGTGATCTAAAAGTTCAGCAGCCTGGAGTAGGGCCATTCATCTACAGCGCCCCGGAGACGGGGCGCTGTTCGTTGGAGCCGCTTAGGCGCTGACCTTCGCCCGCATCTCAGCGGCGATGATCTCCTGCGCCGCATCCAGCGAGACCTCGAACTCCGCCTGCTCTGCGGGGTTGTGGGTCTGGCGGATCTCGATCCCTATCTCCTCAAGCTGGCCCCTAACGCCGCTGAGTTGCTCCGGGGTAAGGCCTGCAAGCGGCCGGGGGTTTCCGCTCGCCTCGATGCCGATGATGAGGTTGGCGAGATCAGAGCCGAAGGAGGTGCTGAGAGCTTGGAATATCAGCTCCCTTGCGCCGCCCCGTCCTACCCACGCGCTGGTGCTCCCTTGCCGCTCCGTCAAGATCAACCTCCGCGTGGTGTTGGGGCTGGCCATTGCACCTAACTGGATCAACGGGCCTCAACCCTCGCGGCTTTCGCCAGAAAGACGGCAGCATCCCCAGGGCCATTCCCGCGCCTTCCCAGGTCGGCCCGGTAACCCAGTTCTTGGACATCTGCCGGATCAGAACAAGAACGGTCTCCGGATGGACGCCGTCGTGCTTCATGGCATCTCCCGCAGTCCGGCGGCTTTGAGGGCCTCGGCTTGGCTCGTGTAGTTGCGCATCCGAATCACGCGACCCGCATCCAGCTCGTAGACGATGGCGAGGTTCAGTTCGACTGGTACGCCGCTTCCCTTGCCGGTCGCCCACTGATGCAACAGCCCCACCACTCGGTCATCGCCGGCGTCGATCAGCCGCTCAAGCTGAATTCCATAGTCCTGGAAATCCTCAGTCCATCTGCGCATGAACTCGATGAACCCCTCACGGCCCCGAAACGTCTCCGCCCCCATGAGGTCGGACGTCTGCCACTCGACGTCTGCCGCGAGCGTCCCGGTATCGAACGCGGCACCGGGGTTGCCGCGCTCCAAGCCCTGCACGAAGGCTTCGAACATCCGCCGCACGATCTCCACGTTCTCCTGCGACATCGCCTACTCCGATAGCCCGGCGGCTTCGAGGGCCTCCCCGACGTCGAGGTAGGAGCGAATCTGAATCGCCTTGCCGTTCTTGAACTCGATCACGGCACCAAAAACCGAGTCGAACTCGGCTCCGCTTCCCTTGCCGCGCGTGTGGATGCGGCCGGTCCCTACAACCCGGTCGCCAACCTCTTGGAACTCGAAGACCTCGATCTGAAGCTCGGCAAAACTGTCGTGAAGATCTCGAAGCCCCTCGGATATGCCCGAGTGGCCCCGATACACCGTTGCCTCCCCTCCCATCGCCACCGCAGCCGCCGGACGCCACTCCACCCCGGCGTCGACCACTTCGACTATGGCTTCAACGTCGCGGCAGTTGAACGCGTCCACGAAGCGCTTGAAGATCTCCACGTTCTCCTCCGACATCGCCTACTCCGACAGCCCGGCGGCTTCGAGGGCCGCGTCCTCGCGGGTGAACACGTCGATCCGAATGATCTGCCTTCCACGAAACGTCACGACGTGGAATGCCTCATCCTCCACCGGGACACCGCTTTGCTTGCCGAGACCGGAGCGATGCACATCGACAACCACGCTCCCGTCGCCCTCGCGAAATCGCTTCGCCTCGAAGCGCGCGCTCTCGACGGTTCCCAGGAACTCGCGCATGTATTGCCTCACGGCTTCCAGTCCGTACTGCGGCTTGGGTTCAGGGTCGGGGTACACGCCGACCATGTAAGGGTCAAACAAGGATCCCTCTGCGAGGAAGTCTCCCTGCGCCCAGCCCTCATAGACCCGCCTTAGCGCCTTCACGTTCTCCTCCGACATCGCCTACTCCTAAAGCCCGGCGGCTTCGAGCGACCGCTGCCTGTCGCGGTCGAAGATCTTCGTGAACGACCTTGTCATCGCGGAAGGTCCAGACCGAGAAGATCGTGTCTTCAACGGTGACGCCGCTCTCGCGGCCCATGGCAGCTTGGCGGCCCTTCACGAAGACACTTGTTGCGCTGACCTTGCGGTACTCGTCGCCGATCATCCGGTAATCGCGCCAGTGCCGGAGAAACTCATCGCTTGAACGCTTCGACTTCGGCGGGTCCCTTCGCCACGAATCGCTCACTCGCGTCCGGCATGAAGCTCTCGAAGACGATCTCGGGATCGAATCGCTCCACTCCGGCCTTCATGTTTCCGCTCTGCCATTCGGAGTAGATCCGCCGCACGATCTCCACGTTCTCCTGCGACATCTCCTGTGCAGTATCCCTCAGACCCAGCGAGGCCCGCGCCGATGATGGGCCACGGCGCGGGCTCTCGCTGTTTCCCTATTGGTCACTCTCCGGCCCGCATTCGAGGTTTAGGCCGAAGCTTGGGGCGGGTCACTTGATCTTCAGCACCCGCAAGGCGTTCGGCACTACCACCCCTCCGCCAACTCGCCATCTTGCGAATAGGCCGCGCTGCCCGCTGGGGCGATTGTTGGAGGTATGGAAGAGATGGGGAATCAGCTCAATTTGCAAACCGATCCTTTCGACCAGCCTGTACGCCTTGGCGAAGTCCCCATAGGCCAGGTTGATCGAGCCGGAGCTGGTCGTGCTCACCAGCGTCGAGCATTCCCTCCAGGGCTTGCCGAGGAGCAGGGTGCGGTCGTCGTTGAAGAGCGTCGCGTTGCTGGTGTCTCCCTTGGCCACGAACTTCCAGATCGAGTTGCCGGTGGCGTTGCTGCTGAGGAATGTCGCGTTGGGCTGGAAGCGCGGCGGCAGGGCCTCCTGGAGCGTGTAGACATCCGCCACCGCGAAGGCGGCGGTGCCAGCCGAGGCGTGTAGGTCGTCGCCGTGCCGCCGAGAGTGATCCCGGTCGGCTCGTTCGATGCAGTGCCAGCGCCGAGCACGAACTTCGTGGCCTCTAACTGATCCTTCGCATCGGCGAGCAGGCCTCCCAGTTCGGCCTGGAGGCCGCCGAGATAATCCTCGCCAACCTCGATGCTGAACGGGATGAAGGCGCGAGCCATCTCCGCGTTGATCGTCGGCTGGGCCAGGGTCGGAGTGTCGTCTGAGACCTCGGCTGCCTCGGCATCGAAGGAGGCAGTCACGCCATCCGATGAAACGCCGAGCCATGTCCTCGTGGTGATCGTCGAGGTGGTCGCCAGCTCGCGGAGCGGAGATTGCGAGCCGGAGCCCGAGATCATGATGGTGGGGTCCAGGGCATAGGGAACCCCGAAGCCTCCCGCTGATCCAGTGCCCTCGGCCATCGCCCGCTCGGCCTGGACCTCAGAGGCGATCCGCACGGCGGCTGCCTCCTTCTCGGTGTAGCTGTGCTGTGCGCCCTGCGGATCGGCCAGCCGTTTCCAGAATCCCGTCTCGTAATGCGGGTCTGAAACGGCCGCGATGTAGCGGGCGTCAATGCCCTGCCGATCTCTGCGGATCAGGCTCTCCAGCCGATCCCCAGCCTCGGGAGCGAGGGCCATTGGCTGGCGGAAATAGTCAGCGCGACGTTGCGAGAATGACGCGCGTTCGGGGTCCGGCCGTGGCGAAGGTGCGGAAGCAGTTGGTCCGCGAGGGAGTCTTGTCGGACCCCGCTCCTCCGCCGAAGCCCTCAGTCCAAGAGCAAATCGAGCGCCTACTGAAAGAGAGTCCGAGCCTGACGAACATTGCCATCGCCCGCGAGGTCGGATGCGGCGAGCGGACGGTGGGCCGAATCCGCCACAAGCTGAGCGACACCACCGACGCCGACATCGACCGCATGCTCTTGGATGACCCCGAAGCCTCGCTGGTCTCGCTGGCCCGCAAGCTGCACACGAGCGGGGAGCGCGTGAAGCGCCGCAGGTGGCGCTCGGGTTGCCCGCGATCCCACCGAAGCAGCCGAGCGGTCCGAGGAAGGGGGCGAGGGAAGCGGTCCGGCAGACGCTCACGGAGGCCGGTGGGGCGGCGCTCACGCTGACGGAGATTTGCGAGCGGAGTGGCACCCCGCGAAGCTCGGCGCAGCGGGGGGTCGCGCAGCTTGTCGAAGCGGGGGAGGCGGTCCACATCGCCGGACCATCGGCCCACCGCTGGCGGGCTGCCGAGGAATAGAGGGCCGGTCAGCGGTGCAACGGTGGGCCGGGCGGTCCGGCCTTATCCATCGGTCAGCGTTGCTAGGCGACGCCCCAGCCGGACGCTCTGCCATCGCAGAAGTGGACCGTTGCTGACGAGCGGGCAACCGCCCAGACTCCAGGTGACGAGGACATCCGCTCCGTGCGGGTAGCCGAAAACGGTGATGATCCGCCCACCGAAGTCGATGGGGCAGGAATACGGCCCTCGGGGCGCGGGGTTGAGCCGATCAAACTGCTTGGTCAGGCTGCGGATCGCGGCCCTTCGCCCTACCGCGCGGGAGTGGACGAGCTTGCCATGCTTGTAGCGACAGAGCAGTAGTCGGTCGGCTCCGTGAGGGACCAGGACACGCTTAGCTGCCGCACGTGGCTGTAGTGGCGATGGAGTCCGTGTGCAGGGCAGGAAAGGCTTGATGAGCTGACGGACTGGCGCTCGCCGATTTCGCCTCCGATGCAGTCAAGCCGCCCCCGCCCCCGCAACCTGCGAGCGCCACCAACAGCGCGAGGACCGTTCCCCCGGCGATCAGCTTCCCTCTCACGGGACTGAGGCTACGAGAGGCGAGCCTGGGGAAGCAAGATTTGGTGCCCGATTGGTGCCCGCCGGGGGCGTAGTGGCGGGGAGGGGGAGAACGCAGAACGCGGAAGTGCGGCCTTTGCAGGGCGTTCAAGAGTGCGGCTGAGAGGAGTCGAACCTCCACGGCCCAAAAGGGCCACAAGGCCCTCAACCTTGCGCGTCTACCAGTTCCGCCACAGCCGCTCGAGGGCGGCAGATTCTAGTGGTCGGGAGGGTGGCTTGAAAGTGTCCGCGGGGGCAGCTACTCTACGAACATGTGTTCGAAACAATCGATCCCCGGGGCGACGGCTGAAGAGGAGATGGACGACTGGTGGACTTGACCAAGAGGCAGAAGGAGATCTTCGATTTCATCCGCCGCTACGCGGCCAAGACGGGGTATCCGCCGACTGTGCGGGAGATCGGCAAGGCCGTGGGGCTGCACTCTTCCTCGACCGTGCATGCACATCTCGCCAACCTCGAGAAGGCGGGGTTCCTGCGCCGCGATCCCTCCAAGCCCCGGGCGATCGAGCTGCTGATTGACAAAGCGAAGAAGGCGATCCGTACCGATGGCCTGCCCCTGGTCGGCCAGGTCGCCGCGGGAGAGCCGATCGTCGCCGAGGAGAACATCGAGGAGTACCTCGAGATCCCGGATGTGATCGGCGGCGAGGACGGCGATTACATCCTCCAGGTTCGCGGCGAGAGCATGAAGGACGCCGGGATCCTCGAGGGGGACTACGTGGTCGTCCGCCCCAGCGACGACGCCGATAACGGCGAGATCGTCGTCGCCCTGATCGGCGAAGAGGCGACCGTGAAGCGGATATACCGCGAGTCCGACCACATACGCCTGCAGCCGGAGAACGAGGCGATGGAGCCGATCAGAACCGCCGACGCGCGGGTGCTCGGGCGCGTCGTGGGAGTCTTCAGGAAAGTCTGACGTGAGCGCACTTGCCACAGAGTCGAATTGGAGCGCGCTCACGGCGGAGGAGATGGGACGTTCGGCGGCGCGGTTGTTCGAGCCGTCAGGTTGGACGCTCGAGGACGCGATCCTCGCCGTCTGGGAGGACCTGACCGCCGGCAACCCCGCCGAATGCCCCGTCTGCCACGGACGGATGCGGGTCAGCAGCGGCTGCGGGGACTGCGGCTCCGAGCTGAGCTAGCTCTCAAAGCACCGAGCCGGCGAAAAGCAAGCAGCTCAAGGACGTAGGCCGGCCGGTGAAGCGAGCGCACTTTCGGTGCGTGAGCAAGACGGCCGGCCGAGGACGCCGAGATGCGTAGCCTTGCAGCCGGCCGCCGGGCCTACCATTCAGCAAGCGGGCTGAGCGACCGCGGGGGGAGAGAAAACCCCTCGAGGAAAGTCCGGACACCAGAGGGCGAGGGCGGTGGGTAACGCCACCCGGGGAAACCCGCGGGAAAGTGCCACAGAAACACACGGCCGATGGCGCGGCCACACGTGAGCCGCGCACAGGCAAAGGTGAAAGGGTGCGGTAAGAGCGCACCGGCGTCGCGGTGACGCGGCGGCCAGGCAAACCCCGCCCGGTGCAAGGCCAAACAGGACCGATGACCCGGCCCGGAGAGGTCCAGGTGGGCTGCAGAGCGGCCGCTTCGGCGGCGGCTCCGCCGGGGCTAGGCCCCGGCGAGACAGATGGTCGCTCACGACAGGATCCGGCTTACAGGCCCGCTAACGGAGAGGCTCCCGCGAGGGGGCCTCTCCCATTTCGAGGCGCTCTCGGATCGACAGGTCAGGCTGGGGGCCAGCGACCGGACTCGATCAGCTTCCGGTAGCGGCGCTGGCGCCGCTCGGCGTCGCGCATGATCCAGGTCACGCTGCGGCTGCTGAGCGAGGGGAAGGCGTCGAGCAGGCGGACCAGGGCCCCGCGCCATCGTGGGATCGTCAGCACCGGCCGGGGTCGGTCGATCAGCTGGCCGACCTCCGCTGCGACCGCCTCTGGGGTCTGCAACACGCCCGAGAAGGAGCCTGCGGCGGCGGGGTCGTCGAGCTTGTCCTCGAGCATCGGCGTCCAGATCCCATCCGGACAGACCGCCGAGAGGTGGATGTCGCGGATGCCGGCCCTGCGAAGGTCGAGTTGGGTCCCGAGGGTGAAGGCGATCGCGCCGTGCTTGCTGGCGGCGTAGGCGACCTCGCCCGGTGCGGCGATCAGGCCGGCGAGCGAGACGATGTTGATCACGTGTCCGCGAGCCGCGGCGATCATCGGCTCCAGGGCAGCAACGGTGCCGTTCATCGTGCCGAGCGTGTTGACCTCGACCATCAGCCTGCGCGTGGCGGCGTCCTGGTCCCAGGCGTTACCGGTGATCAACACCCCGGCGTTGTTGACCCAGACGTCGAGTGATCCGGCCATCTGCACGGTCGTCGCAGCGACCGAGTGGCACGCCTCCTCGTCACGCACGTCGAGACCCGAGCCGAACGCGCCCCGGCCGATCTTCGCCGCCGCGCCGGTCGCCAGCGACTCCTCGAGATCGGTGAGGTGGACGATGAAGCCGCGGGCGGCGAGCGTCGAGGCCACCGCGCGGCCGAGGCCACGACCCGCTCCGGTGATCACCGCAGCCGCCATGGACGGAGGATATTGCCGCGCTCCCGCGAAATCCGTGGACGGTACGCGAAGCGATCACTCATGGCGCTTCGGTGCCGTGATTTTCGATACGCCCGGCGCTCTGTTAGGGTGCCGCCCGTTACCGCTGAGTCTCCGCCACATATCCGGAGATCGGGGGACCCGTCAGTTCGGGGCGAATCGCCGGCATCCGCCGCGTAGCGCAGCTCTTTCAGCGCGAGCCCGTCAGCTAACCCCGTAAGCGCAGGAAAGAGTTTGAGAGACGGCGTACGCCTTCGGGCAGATAGAAACCGGGATTTCGGGTACACCCGTCGCGTCGGGCCTCGCTTCCGTGTGGCCCTGCTGGCGTTCGGGCTCGCGCTCCTGCCCGCGATGGTCGCCAGCGTGGCGGAGGCGGCAAGCGGAGGCATCTCCTCGTTGAGTGGAGGCGCCTCCCCAAGCGGCCCGGCGATCCCCTTCGGTGCTCGAGTCCTGAAGCTGGGGATGAGCGGCGAAGACGTCGCTGTGCTGAACGGGATCGTCAAGTCGAAGGCCTACGGTGCGTCGGTTCGCTTCAACGGCGAGTTCAGGGATCCGACAGCCCGGGCGGTGAGGCAGTTCCAGCGGCGGGTGGACCTGAGGCCGAGCGGCGTCGTCAACCGGGTCACCGCCAGGGAGCTGGCCGGCTCGATGAGGCACGCCGGAGCCACCTGGTACGGCCCGGGCTTCTACGGCAGCCACACCGCATGCGGCCAGGTGCTTCGAGCGGGAACGATAGGGGTCGCGCACAAGACCCTGCCCTGCGGGACGAAGGTGACCTTCTTCTACCACGGACATTCCGCGATCGCGACGGTGATCGACCGTGGCCCCTACACCAAGGGCAACGCCTGGGACCTGACCAACGGCCTGCGCAGGCAGCTGCGGTTCGCTGGCAGCGACCAGATTCGCTACGCGGTCGCCCGCTAGCCTCGGCGGCATCGAAGGCTGCTGTAACCACTAGACGACCGGCAGGGTGACGATGGAAGAGACGATCGAGCGAGAGGCCGCGCCGTGTGAGCCGGCCGTGGAGCGCACTGGCGTTCGCCTTGGCGGTGGCCGGCATTGCCTGCCTGATTCCCGCTATCGGCCTCGGCGCCGCGGGCCAGGCGGGGGGGACCAGGGTCGTGCTGGGCGCCGGTCCGCTTCCTCAGCCGTCCTGCCCCAAGCCGCCGTGCCTGGCGATCGGCAGCGTCACCGGGTTCCAGGCCCGGACGCCGGCTGGAAATCTCCCCTTCCGGGTCCCCGAGCGGGGCGAGATCACCGCTTGGACCATCACCCTTGCGCTTCCGACCAACAAGCAGCGCTCTTTCTTCAACGACTTCTTCGGCCCCCCGCCGGAGGCGCGTATCGCGATCCTCAAGCGTATCCCGGGCACCCGGCCGCCCCGCTACAAGCTGCGAGGTCAGAGCCCGATCCGGGTGCTCACTCCGTACCTCGGCCAGCGGGTCCGGTTCGGGCTCAGCCGGCCGCTTCAGGCCCAGCCCGGCAACATCGTCGCGCTCACGGTGCCGACCTGGGCGCCGGCGTTCGGGATCAGCCTCTCCGGCAAGAACGTCTGGAGGGCGAGCCGACACCAGGGTAGGTGCAGCAGCCCGAAGGACCTGCGCCGGTCCCGCCCGCATCAGATTCCGGACTCCAAGCGCGCCTACGGCTGCCGCTACCGCGGCTACAGGCTGCTCTACACGGCGACGCTGGCCCCCCTTCGAGCCCCAGGGCGCTGACGCGGCACGCGCCTGGGGCTCCTCCTATGCCGCCGAGGGCAGTACGCGGGGCGTTGCCTGGTCCTGGGGCAGCGCCGCCGCGGCCGCGATCAGGCTCTGGAACTCGTTCAGCGCCAAGTGGGCGACCGCCTCGAGAATCTCCTCGTCGGTCCAGCCGATCTCCCTGGCCTCCTCGTGGAGGTGGAGTGGTGGGTGGCCGTCTGCCTCCAGTGCGGCCTTCAGGTAGGTGAGCAGCGCCGCCTCCCGCTCGTCGCCGGAGGTGAACCTGCGCGCCCTCGAGACCTCGTCGAGACCGAGTCCGGCGCGCCGGGCAGACTTCACGTGCTGGGCGATGCTGTAGGTGTCCCCGCGGTGCTCGGCGACGGCGAGGGCGATCCGCTCACGTGTCGCCTGTGGGAGGACCCCGCCGCGAAGCTCGGAGCGCATCCTCGTATAGGCGCGAAGCACGGCCGGAGCGCCGGCGAGCACCCCGATGAACTTGCTGATCGCCCCGCCCGCGGCCTCGATCGTCTTCAGAATCGGAGCGCTTCCGTCAGGCGCCGTCAGCTCGTCGTGGATCTGGAACCTGCTTACGTCTGTCTTGACCGTCAAATTGAACCTGCTTCCTGCTCGGCCCTCTACTTTACTTTGGGCCAATTACTTACTAGAGGTAAGTTATAGCCCTTCTCTGACGGGGTCGCAAGCCCCGCCTCGACCTTGCTGCTACCCGGATATACGCTTCTCGACGCCTCCGTGGTTCACCGTTTCGCATATCGTTGCCCGCTCGGGCAACTTGACCTCGGGAGACCTTGCAGATGGCAGAGAAGCCGGGCAGCGCCAGCGACGTAATCGCGATCTGCGAGGAGCGCGACGTTCGCTTCGTCCGCCTCTGGTTCACCGACGTCCTCGGGCAGCTGAAGAGCTTTTCGATCAATTCCCTGGAGCTCGAGGACGCCTTCGAGGGCGGGATGGGCTTCGACGGCTCCTCGATCACCGGCTTCAACCCGATCGAGGAGTCGGACATGATCGCGATGCCCGATCCCGAGACCTTCGCGCTGCTGCCGTGGCGCCCCGAGGACGAGAATGCCACCGGGCGGATGTTCTGCGACATCCGCGTCCCCGGCGGCGACCCATACGAAGGCGACCCCCGGTGGATCCTCAGGCGCGCGCTGGAGCGGGCCTCGGAGCTCGGCTTCGATGCATACAACGTAGGCCCGGAGCTCGAGTTCTTCTACTTCAAGTCGGCGACACCGGAGGCGGCTCCCGAAGTGCTCGACGAGGGCGGCTACTTCGACCTGACCACGCTCGACGCCGGCTCGGACGTGCGACGCGAGACGGTCCTCGCCCTGGAGAAGATGGGGATCCACGTCGAGTACACCCACCACGAGGTCGGCCCCTCCCAGCACGAGGTGGACATGCGCTACAAGGACGCGCTGGCGATGGCCGACGACTGCATGACGTACCGCATCGTCGTCAAGGAGTACGCGATGAAGTACGGCTGGCACGCGACCTTCATGCCGAAGCCCCTGTTCGGGGAGAACGGCTCCGGGATGCACGTCCACCAGTCGCTCGGCAAGGACGGCGGCAATGCCTTCTACGAGGCCGACGATCAGTACTTCCTCTCGTCGACGGCGAAGTCGTTCATCGCCGGGCAGCTGAAGCACGCTCGCGAGATCTCCTCCCTGTTCGCCCAGTGGGTCAACTCCTACAAGCGGCTGGTGCCGGGCTACGAGGCGCCGGTCTATCTCGCCTGGTCGCGGCGCAACCGCTCGGCGCTGATCAGGGTGCCGCTATACCACCCCGGCAAGGAGACCGCGACCCGGGCCGAATTGCGCTGCCCCGACCCCGCTTGCAACCCCTATCTCTGCTTCGCCGGGATGCTGCAGGCGGGCCTGGAGGGGATCGAGCATGGCTACGAGCTGCCGGAGCCGATGGAGCAGAACCTCTACCACCTCTCGCCCGAGGAAAGGGCGCAGCGGGGGATCGAGCAGCTCCCGGAGACCCTGGGCGAGGCGATCGAGGTCGCCGCCGAATCGGAGTTGGTGCTGCGCACCCTGGGTGAGCACACCTTCCGGCGTTTCGTCGAGATCAAGCGCCAGGAGTGGGACGACTACCGGGTGCAGGTGACCCCGTTCGAGATCGAGCACTTCCTCCCGATCCTCTGATACCGGGGCCGGAATGAACTATCGGCAGCGGCGCTGATGGCTGAGCTGCACGTCCTTCGCGTTTTCGTCGACGACGAGGGCGATTGGGGAAACCCGCTCGGCGTCTTCCTCGATGGGACCTCCGTGCCGGGGCCCGATCGCCAGCGGGTCGCGGCTGAGCTCGGCTACAGCGAGACGGTCTTCCTCGCCAACCCAGAGCGGGCGGAGCTCTCGATCTACACCCCGGCTGCCGAGATTCCCTTCGCCGGGCACCCTCTGGTCGGCACCGCATGGCTGCTGGCCCGGCGCGGCCGCCCTCCCGATGTGTTGCGTCCCCCGGCCGGAGAGGCGGGGGTCCGCTTCGAGGATGACCGCGCCATCATCGAGGGCCGCGGTGATTGGTCCGATTTCGAAGCTGTCGAGCTGTCGGACCCCGGGCTCGTCGAGGAGCTGCGCGGGGCTCCCGAGGGAAGCGGGGGAGACGTCTATGCCTGGGCCTGGATCGACGAGGCCGCGGGAACGGTCAGAGCCCGCTGCTTTGCACCGGATTTCGGCATCGCCGAGGACGAGGCAACCGGGTCGGCGGCGCTCGGCCTGGCGGTGAGACTCGGCCGCGGGCTGACCATCCACCAGGGGAGGGGGTCGGTCCTCCACGCCCGGGCGCTCGGCGCCGGGCGGGGCGAGGTCGGCGGCAGGGTCGCGCTCGACGAGCGCCGCGAGTACCCGCTCAGCCCCGCCGGTTGAGCCGCTCGAGCGCCGCCGTCTTCAGGTTCATCGCGCCGAGCATCAGCCGCTCGGCGGACGAGCCCGTCGGAGGCAACGCCCCAAGCTTCTGGGCGACGTCGGCGCCGTTGACGTAGGCGCGGTTCTCGGTCGCCAGACCCTCGTCGTTGAAGGTGATCACATCGCAACCCTCGGTCTCGATCCGGGCGCCGTTTGCGACCAGGCCCTGGAACCGGGCCTCGCCCGAGAAGGTGCCCGTGGCCCGCCACCGCACCGCGCCCTGATTCCCGCCGGCGACCACGTCGACCACCTCGAACGTGAAGTCGGGGAAGGCGGCGAACAGGTTCTCGAAATATTCGCGATAGCCGGCCGGGACCTGGAGCTCGGCCATCCCGTAGATGTAGGCGACCCCGCCGGGAGCCCATTTCGAGAGCATCTCGTCGACGTTGCGCTCGGCGGCCCCCGCGAAGTACTCGCGGGCCAGTTCCTCGGTCGTCTTCTCAGTCGTTCCCATCGAGTTCCTCCCTCAACGCATCGGGGTCTGTGACAGGCATCCGGCAGGTGAAGTTCTCGCAAAGATAGGCGGTCGGGCTCCCGTCGACCTCGGTGCGGCCTCGCATCAGCTCCGGTACCTCGGTGCCCTGCGGCCCTGCGGCGATCACCAGGTGGGGGCGGAACTCCGAACGGGCGACCGCCGCAAGGTCCTCGAGCCCGTCCCCGGCCAGCGCCAGCTCGCGAGTCGAGGCGAGGTGGAAGTCGAGCGCTTGCAGCAGGTGACCGAACCCCTCCGGCTGGCGACGGGCTGCTGGGGCGAAGAGCCTCAGAACGCCGACCGCTTCGCGCTCGTAGCGGCGCTCGCCACTCAGCGCGGCGAGCCGCAGCAAGCCGAGCGCGGCCGAGGAGTTGCCGGAGGGGATCGGGTGATCGCCGATCTCCTTGCGGCGGGCGATCAGCTGCTCCTGGTCCGCTGATGTGGTGAAGAAGCCGCCGCGTTCGGGGTCCGAGAAGCGGGCGAGAAGCGCCTCGGCGACTTCGCGGGCCTGCTCGAACCGGTGCTGGTCGAAGCCCGCCTGATAGAGCGCCAGCAGGCCTTCGAGCAGGAAGGCATGATCCTCGAGGTAGGCCGGCAGCTTCGCCTCGCCGTCCTTATAGGTCCGCAGCAGGACCCCCTCGGCGTCCCGCAGCTCCCCGAGGACGAACTCCGCGCAGCGCTCCGCCGCCTCCAGGTAGTCGTCACGGCGGAGCGCCGCCCCGGCCTCGGCCAGGGCGGCGATCATCAGCGCGTTCCAGGCGGTCAGGCGCTTGTCATCCAGGCCAGGACGAACCCGCTTCGCTCGGGCCTCATAGAGCAGGGCCCGGTCCTCCTCGAACCCTTTCGGGGCCGTCGAGGCGGCGCCGCCGGGTAGATGGAGGACGTTGGCGCCCTCGAAGTTGCCGCCTTCGGTGACGCCGAGGTGGGAGATCGCTGCCTCCGCGCGGTCGCCCAGGAGGTCCTCGATCTCCGGCCGCGACCAGACGTAGAACCGCCCTTCGGCGCCCTCCGAGTCGGCGTCGAGCGCCGAGAAGAACCCGCCCTCGGGCCCGCGCATCTCCCGCAGCGCCCAGTCGAGCGTCTCCGTGCAGATGCGGCGGTAGCGCTCGTGGCCGAGAGCCTGCCAGCCGTGCAGGTAGCAGCGCGCCAGCAGGGCGTTGTCGTAGAGCATCTTCTCGAAATGGGGGACGAGCCAGACGGCGTCGACGGAGTAGCGCGAGAAACCGCCGCCGATCTGGTCGTAGATGCCTCCTGCGGCCATCGCGTCGAGGGTCCGCTCGACGATCTCATCGGCGCCCCGTGTCAGTAGGAACTCGAGCGCCGAGGCCGGCGGGAACTTCGGGGCGCCACCGAAGCCTCCGTTGACCGGGTCGGCCTGCCGACGCAGCCCGGCCACCGCATCGTCGAGGATCCCGGGCTCGAGCGCCCCGGCGCTCGGCTCTATCTCCCCGATCGCTGCGAGCTGGGCGCGGGTGCTAGGCGCCGAGGCGCGGATCTCCTCGCGCCGCTCGCCGAAGGCCTGGCTCACCGCCTCCATCACCTGCCGGAAGCTGGGCATCCCGGGCGCAGGCTCGGGTGGATAGTAGGTGCCCGCATAGAAGGGCACGCCTTCCGGGTCGAGGAAGAGGGTCATCGGCCAGCCGCCCCGACCCGTCATCCCCTGCACGGCCTCCATGTAGAGGGCGTCGACGTCGGGTCGCTCCTCGCGGTCCACCTTGACGTTGACGAAGTGCCGGTTCATGAACTCGGCGGTCTCGGTGTCCTCGAAGGACTCGCGCTCCATCACGTGGCACCAGTGGCATGAGGAGTAGCCGACCGAGAGCAGGATCGGGCGGTCCTCGGAGCGGGCCAGGGCCAGCGCGTCGGCCCCCCAGGGATACCAGTCGACCGGGTTGTCGCGGTGCTGGAGGAGGTAGGGGCTGGTCTCCTTGGCGAGGCGATTGCTCACCGGCCCAGGTTAGGCGCAAGTATGGAAAAAGGTTCGAGCCGTAGTCACGACAGCCGGGAGGCGGGTGGCGGAAACCGCGTCGAAGGACTACGTTCGTGGCTTGCCGAGGAAGACCAAGCAGCCGTTCCGCAAGGCCTTCGAGTACGCGCCGCTGGGCGTCGCCCTGGTCTCCTTCGAGAAGGGACGAACCAGGATCGTCGAGGCCAACCGGGCGCTGTCCGTGATCACCGGCCGGCGCCGCCGCAAGCTGCGCGGGCTCGACTTCGAGGACCTGATCGAGCCGGCAGACCGCGACTCCGATCGCGAGCAGCGGCGGATGCTGCTCTCGGGTGAGCTCGACTCCTACAGCTTCCAGCGCCGGATGCGACACGAGGCCGGAAACATGCTCTGGTGCCAGGTGACCGCATCCCTGATCCCCGCCAAGGGGGGCCGCCCGGGCGGGGTCGTCCAGATCGAGGACATCAGCGAGCGCAGGCATTTCGAGCAGCGCCTGCGCTACCTTGCCGATCACGACTCGCTGACCGGCCTGGTCAATCGCCGGCGATTCAGGCGGGTCCTCGAGGAGACGATCTCCTTCAACTCGCGCTACGGCGCGAGCGGCGCGGTCCTGGTGATCGACATCGACGGGCTGAAGGCTGTCAACGACAGCTACGGACATCCAGCCGGGGACAACGTCCTGCGGCGGGTGGCGGCCAACCTCAGGGGACGGGTTCGTGAGACCGACCTGATTGCCCGCATGGGCGGCGACGAGTTCGCGGTCCTCGCGCCCAGATCAGCCCCCGACGGAGCGCTGCAGTTCGCCGAGGACCTGAGGGCGGGCATCAGCGAGCCGGATCCCGACGAGGACGGGCCCGCGGTCAGCGCCAGCATCGGAATCGCGACCTTCGGCGGGCCGGAACGCGGCGCCGACGCGGTTCTCGAGAGCGCCGACCAGGCGATGTACAGTGCCAAGGAGCGGGGTGGGGACCAGGTGGCGCTGTTCGAGGCTGGCGGGGAGCGCCCGCGAAGGGAGCGGCGCCAAAGCTCCGCCGCCCGGATCCGCGCCGCGCTCGACGCGGACCGGCTGACCTTGCACAGCCAACCGATCGTCGAGCTCGGCTCCGGGCGGGTCGCCAGGCACGAGCTGCTGCTGAGGATGGAGACATCCGAGGGGGAGCTGGTGCCGGCGGGAGAGTTCATCGAGGCCGCCGAGCGCAGCGGCGTGGTGGTGGAGCTCGACCGATGGGTGATCGCCCACGGGCTCGAGCTGATGGCAGACCGGGCTCGGGCCGGCAGCCCGGTCTCGATCCACGTCAACCTCTCGGGCTCCTCGATCACCGACCTCGAGGTGCTGGCGTTCATCGAGGGGCGGCTCGAGGAGGGTGCCGCCGATCCCTCCCGGATCACTTTCGAGATCACCGAGACGGCGGCGATCGGCGGCTTCGAGACGGCGGCGATCTTCGCCGAGCGGCTGACTGAGTTCGGCTGCCAGGTCGCGATCGACGACTACGGGGCCGGGATCGGCCCCTTTCACTACCTCAAGCACCTGCCCTTCGACCTGATCAAGATCGACGGGCACTTCGTCCGCGACCTGCCGACCAGCGACGTCGACCAGCTCACAGTGAAGGCGATCGTCGGCATCGCGAGGGGCCTCGGCAAGGAGACGATCGCCGAGTACGTGGAGAGCGAGCGCACCGAGTCCCTGCTGCGCTCCTTTGGGGTCGACATGGCCCAGGGGTTTCACCTGGGAAGGCCGGCGGCGCTGAGCGAGACTCTGGGCTGATCCGCCCCAGGGCGGATCAGTTGCCGCTGACGTCCTTGGCGAAGGCCTCGAAGGCGTTCAGGTAGCGCTCCAGGTCCTCGTCGCCGTGGGCGATCGAGAGGGTCCACTCCTCCTCGACACCCGGTGTCATGAAGATGCCGTGGTTCATGTGGTAGAGCCAGGCCAGGGTCGAGAGATCGTCGTCCACCTTGGTCAGGTAGTCGCGGTACTCGTACAACGGTTCCGGCGAGAAGATCACGCAGCCCTTGGCGCCCAGGCCCTGCGTGTAGGCGGGCAGGCCGTACTCCTCGATCAGCCCCTGACAGCCCTCGAGCAGCGCATTGTTCTTACTCTCGAGCTCGGCGTAGGCGTCCTTGGTGAGGACCTCGGTCAGGGTCGCCTCCGCTGCAGCCATCACCAGCGGGTTGCCGTTGAAGGTGCCGATCTGGTGGACCTTGTCGCTGGCCACCACTTCGCCGAGCTCGGCGGTCATCCCGATCGCCCCGCCCGGATAGCCGCCGCAGACCGCCTTCGCCAGGGCGACCATGTCGGGCTGCACCCCGAAGCGCTGGGTCGCGCCCCCGTAGGCGATCGTCGCCCCCGTCTTCACCTCGTCGAAGATCAGCTTGACCCCGTGCTCGGTGCAGAGCTCGCGGACCCGCTCGAGGTAGCCCTCGCGCGGCGGGATGATGTTGATGTTCATCATCGCCGGCTCCATGATCAGGCCGCCTATCTGCCCTTCGTGGCTTGCCAGGATCCCCTCGAGGACCTCGGCGTCGTTGAAGGGGACGGGCACGGTCAGGTCGGTGAGCGCCTTCGGATAGCCCTCGCCGAATGGGACCGGGTTGGGGCTCTCGCGCGGCCCGAGCTCGTCGAGGCCGGGATAGCAGGAGACCATCACCGCGTCGTGATGGCCGTCGTAGGAGCCCTCGATCTTGATCACCATGTCGCGGCCGGTTGCCCCCCGGGCGAGGTGGATCGCGGCCATCGTCGACTCCGTGCCCGAGTTGGTGAAGCGCCATTGCGGCAGATTGAAGCGGCCTGCCAGCTCCTCGGCGACGGCGATCGAGCCACCGGTCGGGGCCGCGAAATGGGTGCCCTGATCGATTCGCGCCTTGACCGCGGCGCCGACGATCAGGTTGGCATGTCCGATGCACATCACGCCGAAGCCGTTGTGGAAGTCGACGTACTCGCCGCCGTCCACGTCCCAGACCCGTGAGCCCTCCCCGCGCTCGATATAGACGGGCCAGGGGTCGTTCGACTGGAAGGAGGAGGGGACGCCGTTCGGCATCACCTTGGTCGCCCGCTGGAAGTACTCGCTGGAGGTGCCGGTGCGCTCCTTGTAGGAGTTGATCTGCTGCTCCGTCAATGCCGCGACCCGGTCCCTATCGATGCTCTGTGTCTCCCCCGTGCTGCTCTCGACGGTCATTCGTCTCCTTCGTACTCGGTTTCGTGGAGCCTAACTGGACAGGCCCGGTCGCCACGCGACGTGGGACCTTTGAACCGTCTATATGGTCGGTTCAAAGGTCCCACCCCTCTCGGAGCTGCGCCCGCTTGATCTTTCCGCTCGCAGTCTTGGGCAGTTCCTCGACGAACTCGACCAGCCGGGGAAACTTGTAGGGGGCCGTCTCCCGTTTGCAGTGCTCCTGCAGCTCCCGTGCCAGCTGCTCTGAGGGGGCCCCGTCACGCAGGACAACGACGGCGCGGACCACCGAGCCGCGGTCGGGATCGGGCGTGGCGACCGCCGCAGCTTCAGCGACCCGGGGGTGGGTGAGCAGTGCCGATTCGACCTCGAACGGGCCGATCCGGTACCCGGAGGAGAGGATGATGTCGTCGCCGCGGCCCTCGAAGTAGAGAAAGCCCTGATCGTCGGCGCGGACCAGATCACCGGTCCGCCACCACTCCCCGTCGAACCCGGGCCCGTCGAGGTAGCGGGAGAAGAAGGTCGGACAGGAAGCGGCCCGAAGCTGCAGCTCGCCCTCCAGCACCCGCGTCTCGAAACCGGGGAGCGGTAGGCCCATCGAACCCTCGCGGACCGGCTCTCCGGAGAGATTGCCGGTGATCTGCCCGGTCTCGGTCTGGCCGTAGCCATCGGAGATCTCCAGTCCCGTGGCCTCGCGAAAGGCGCCGATCACTTCAGGGTTGAGCGGCTCGCCGGCGGAGACCATCCGCCGCAGGGTGGGAATTCGGCGCAGGCTCGCCCGCTTGGCCAGCATCCGGTACTCGGTCGGCGCCTGGCAGAGGACGTTCACCCCGAGGCTCTCGATCAGATCGAGCCGCCGGGAGGGGTCGAAGCGGCCGTCGTGCAGCACCGCGGTAGCCCCGGTCAGCCATGGAGTGAGGAAGACGTTGCGGGCCGACTTCGACCAGCCGGTCGCCGTGGTGCACCAGGCCAGCTCCCCCGCCCGGCTCCCGAACCAGTGCTCGGCCTGGACGCGGTTGCCGAACAGGTAGCGGTAGGCGTGGACGACGCCCCGCGGCCCCCCGGTGGTCCCCGATGTGAAGACGATCAGTGCGGGATCGGAATCGTCCATCTCCGCGATCGCCGCCGGTGTCTCCTGGGGACGATCTTCATCGAGTACCTCGGCGACCTCGGCCAGCGTCATCGCAGGGACGCCCCCAGGCAGCTCAGCGAGGAGCGCGTCCTCGCCGACGGCCAGCGACGGGGCCGCCGCAGCGACTCGAAGCTCGAGGTCGTGAGCGCGTAGCTGCGTGCTGCACGGCAGCGCCACGGCTCCCATTCGCCAGCAGGCCAGCATCGCCAGGACCCACTCGATCCGGTTGCCGATCAGCATCAGCACCACGTCGCCACGGCTCACGCCGCGGGCTGCGAACGCACCCGAGAGGCCGGCGCTGCGCGCGATCAGCTCACCGAAGTGCCAGTCCCGGCGCCGGCAGTCGGCGTCGATCGCGATCACCCCGAGCTTCGACGACGGGAAGGCCTCGAGCAGGTCCTCGATCAGGTTCACATCGCGCAGTCTGCCTCAGTCGCCGGGGTGAAGAGGACTCGCCGCGCCAGGGGATCGGGTGCTTGGCCACGCACCCCGACGAAAGTGGTTTCGCTCACCCCTGTTGCTCGTAGAGCTTCCTGATCCTCACCGCGCCGGCGGGCGCCGCCTCCACGCAAAGGTTGCAGAGCACGCACTCGTCGAGGTTCGAGGTGACGACCTCGACCCCGCCGTCGCCGGCCGCGAAGATGTCCACCGGGCAGACCTCCTCGAGGCGCCGGGCGAGCTCGGCGTCTCCGGATACCGAGGCGTCGACCTCGACCGCGATGAAGATCCCGTCGTGCTCGGAGCTCACCGCGCCTCCAGCCTCTCCTTCACCGCTCCCGGGATCTCATCGATGCGCTCGACCACCCGGATTCCGGCGGCATCGAGCCGGGCGATCTTCTCGGTTGCGGTGTCCTCCTTGCCCTCGACGATCGTGCCGGCGTGCCCGAAGCTCATCCCCTGCATCTCCGCGTCGTCCATGAACTTGCCCGCCATGAAGGCGACGATCGGGAGCCGGGAGTCGTTCTCGGCCACCCACTCGGCAAGCTGAGCCTCCATCCGGCCGCCGGGCTCGGTGTAGATGACGATCGCCTCGGTCTGATCATCGGCTTCGAAGTAGGGCATCAGCTCTGCGTAGGCCGATCCGATGATCGCGTCGCCGCCGATCGAGATCGCCGTCGAGACCCCGAGCCCCGCCTGGGTCAGCGAGGAGGAGATCTCGGTGGTCATCCCGCCCGAGCGTGACATCACCCCGACCGCGCCGGGCGCATAGGCCTTCGCAGCATCCTTGGCGGGGCCGCCGATCCCGCCCATCTTGCAGACCTCCGGGACGATCAGGCCGAGGCAGTTGGGGCCAATGATCCGGGCGCCGCGCAACCCGGCGAGTTCGACCATCTCGGCGACGTCGCGGCGGGGGATCCGCTCGGTGACGACGACGATCAGCTTCACGCCGTTCTCGATCGCCTCCAGCACGGCGTCCTTGGTGAAGGCGGGGGGGACGGTGACGACCGAGCCGTCCACCGGTGCGCCGTGGTGCTCGACCGCCTGCCCGACCGTGTCGAAGACGGGGACGCCGTGGACTTCCCGGCCCTTTCGTCCGGGCGTCACTCCGCCGACCACCTTGGAGCCGTAGTCGAGGCACTCGCGGGTCAGGTTGACCGCCTCGCGCCCGGTGATCCCCTGGACGATGAAGGTCGTGTCGTTAGTGAGCAGGATGCTCATCCTGCGCCGCCGCCCTGAATCTTCGCCACGGCCCGGCCGGCCGCCTCCCACATCGACACCGAGCGGTCGCAGTACTCGACCCGGTAGCGGTCGAGGATCTTGAAGCCCTCCTCCTCCCAGGCGCCCGGGATGCGGAAGATCGCGATCGTCTCAGCGGGATCCAGGTCGAGCTCGAGGCAGGCCTTGATCACCCCGCGCGCGACGATGTCGACCCGCGTGTTGGAGACGATCGACATCATCACTGCGATCTTCGAGACCCCGTCCTTCTGCAGGACTTCCTTGGCGAGCCCGCAGGACTTCGCGACCGACGGGTTGCCGCCGATCTCGGAGTAGTTGGCGGGGCGGCCCCCCTGGCTGCGGACCGCGTCGGTCAGGGTCAGCGAGCCGCCTCCGGCGCCGATCACCAGCCCCAGATTGCCGTCGAAGCCGTGGTCCTTTCCCTGGATCACGCCCCGGTGGTCGGCGGCGTCGATCGCCGCCACGTGGCGCTCGAACTCGCTCGGCTCGTAGGGCTCGCGGGTGTCCTCGGGAGCAATTCCCAGCTTCCCCTCGAGCAGCGCCTTCTGGCGCGGCTTTGCCTCGTTCTCCATCTCCATGTGGGCGTCGAGGGCGACGAAGCTGCCGTCGGCGAGCTCGGCCAACGGGTTGATCTCAGCCAGGGTCATGTCGCGCTCCCGGAACAGCCTCGCGAGGCGTGCCAGCACCGGCGTCGCCCGGTTCAGCTGGGAGCCGGTGACGCCGGTCGCCGCGACCACCTGCTTCGCCTCGAAGTCGGATATCGGCAGCAGATTCGAGAGGTGACCCCGCCCGACGTGCTCGGGGTGCTGCTCGGCGACCTCTTCGATGTCGATCCCGCCCATATCGCTGAACAGCATCAGCGGCTGCTTGCGGGTGCCGTCCCAGACAACCCCGGCGTAGTACTCCTGCTTCACCTCGGCCTTCGGATCGACCAGGACCCCGCGGGGCATCTGGCCGCCGATCTCCAACTCGAGGATCGCCGCGGCGTGGGCCTCGGCCTCCTCCGGCGTGTCGGCGAACTTGACGCCGCCGGCCTTCATCCGCCCGCCGCTCAGCACCTGCGACTTGATCACCACCGATCCGCCGATCTCCTCGGCCGCGGCCCGTGCCTCCTCGGCGCTGCGGCAGAAGCCGTAGCGGGTGACCGGGATCCCGGCCAGCTCGACGATCCGCCTTGACTCGTACTCGAAGAAGCGCATTGGCGGGCGGGAACCCTACTTCAAGCCGAGCGGACGGCGCCACCGGCGCCCGCCGCTAACCTGCCCCCGCCGATTCGCTGAAGGGAGAGCAGATGCCGAAAGCCACCCGGGCTGCAGGCGCAGCCGCAACCCTCACCGCTGCGCTGGCGCTCTGCTCCTGCGGCGCGACGGTGATCGACGACGCCAAGGCCGAGGACCAGATCAAGGCCAACGTCGAGCACAACCTCGGGATCAAGGTCTCGGTCCAATGTCCCGCCGGGGTCGAGGTCGCGGCCGGGCGGACCTTCGCCTGCACCGTCACCACCCGCAAGGGGGAGAAGGCGAAGGCGGTCCTGAGGATCATCGATTCGGATGCCGACGTGCATTTCGTCGCACTGCGCCGGGTTAAGTGACGGATGCCACTAGGCTGATTGGTCGGCTCCGCGCCGCAAGCGACGGTCAGGCAGAATGGTTTGTGGGGACAGAGGGGGAGATGTCAGGGACCGAGCCAGACAAGGAGTAGTGAGACAGAAGCCGTGAGCCAGACCACCGCTGCCGCAGCGCCGACCACGCACGAAGACCTGATCTCCTGGGTAGAGGAGATCGCCGAGCTGACCGAACCGGATGCGATCCACTGGTGCGATGGCTCGGCCGAGGAGTACGACCGCCTCGCCGGAGAGCTTGTCGAAGCCGGGACCTTCGAGCAACTCTCCGAGGCCAAGCGGCCGAACTCGTACCTGGCGCTCTCGGATCCCGGCGACGTCGCCCGGGTCGAGGACAGGACGTTCATCTGCTCGGAGCGGGAGTACGACGCCGGCCCGAACAACAACTGGGCCGATCCGGCAGAGATGCGTGAGACCCTGAACGGGCTCTTCTCCGGCTCGATGAACGGCCGCACCATGTACGTGGTCCCCTTCTCGATGGGGCCGCTGGGCTCCCACATCTCCCATATCGGGGTCCAGCTCACCGATTCCGCATACGTCGCGGTCTCGATGCGGATCATGACCCGGATGGGCGCCGGGGCGCTCGAGGCGCTCGGGGAGGACGGCACCTTCGTGCCCTGCGTGCACTCGGTCGGCAGGCCGCTGGCCGAGGGGGAGGAGGACGTCCCTTGGCCGTGCAACGCGGAGAACAAGTACATCGTCCACTTCCCGGAGTCGCGGGAGATCTGGTCTTACGGATCCGGTTACGGCGGCAACGCCCTGCTTGGGAAGAAGTGCTTCGCGCTGCGGATCGCCTCAGCGATGGCCCGCGACCAGGGGTGGATGGCCGAGCACATGCTGATCCTCAAGCTCACCTCGCCCGAGGGAGGGGTCAAGTACCTCGCCGGCGCCTTCCCGTCCGCCTGCGGCAAGACCAACCTCTCGATGATGGTCCCGAGCCTCGCCGGCTGGAAGGTGGAGACGGTCGGCGACGACATCGCCTGGATGAAGGTCGGCGAGGACGGCCGGCTCTACGCGGTCAATCCCGAGTACGGGTTCTTCGGGGTCGCGCCGAACACCAGCCCGAAGACGAACCCCAACGCGATCAGGACTGATCGCCGAGAACTCGATCTTCACCAACTGCGCGAGGACCGACGACGGCGACATCTGGTGGGAGGGGATGACCGACGAGCCGCCGGCCCAGCTGACCGACTGGCACGGGGAGGACTGGACTCCGGCATCGGAGTCGCCCGCCGCTCACCCGAATGCCCGCTTCACGACCCCTGCGGCCCAGTGCCCGGCGATCGCCCCCGAGTGGGAGGATCCCGACGGCGTCCCGATCGACGGCTTCCTGTTCGGCGGGCGCAGGGCCACGGTGCTGCCGCTCGTGCATGAGGCCTTCGACTGGGAGCACGCGGTGTTCATGGGGGCGACGATGTCCTCGGAGACGACCGCCGCCCAGGCCGGCGCGGTCGGCGCGCTTCGCTTCGACCCGATGGCGATGCTGCCGTTTTGCGGCTACAACCTGGCCGACTACTTCTCCCACTGGCTGAAGATCGGCCGGCGGGAGGGAATCAATCTGCCGCACGTCTTCTACGTCAACTGGTTCCGCAAGGACGCTGACGGGAATTTCCTCTGGCCCGGGTTCGGCGATAACAGCCGCGTCCTGGAGTGGATCTTCAGGCGCTGCGACGGCGATGCCGAAGCGGTCGAATCTCCGATCGGCCTGCTCCCGGCGCAGGGGGCGATCAACGTCGAGGGGCTGGAGATCTCCGAGGAGGCCGTCAGGGAGTTGACCACGGTGGATCCGGCGCTCCTGCGCGAGCAGCTTCCCCAGGTGGAGGAGTATCTGGCGACCTACGGCGAGCGACTCCCGCAGGAGGTCACTGCCCAGCTCGAGGCCCTGAGGGAGCGGTTGGGCGGGTGATCATCTCGATCCTCATGCGCCGCCTTCGTAAAGGCAAGACGTATGAGGACTTCCGAGAGGCCTGGAAGTGATCGAGCCTGAGATGACCCGTGCCTTCTACGTTCAGGTGGCAGACGACGACCTCACCGAAGCACCGCAGCGCTGAGTCGGGGGGCATAGACTCGGCTCGATGACCGACGAGCCGACCAAGTTCCAGCTGTCCGAGTCGGAGATCCCCACTTCCTGGGTCAATCTGCTGCCCGATCTGCCCGGCGAGCCCCTGCCGCCGCTCAACCCCGAGACCGGGGAGCCGGCCGGACCGCCCGACCTCACCCCGATCTTCCCGATGGGGCTGATCGAGCAGGAGGTTTCGGGCGAGCCTGATATCGAGATACCGGATGAGGTGCGCGAGATCTACAAGCTCTGGCGGCCGACTCCGCTGATCCGCGCTCGCCGACTGGAGCGCGACCTCGACACGCCGGCGCATATCTATTTCAAGTACGAGGGGGTCTCGCCGGCCGGCTCGCACAAGCCCAACACCGCGGTGCCGCAGGCCTACTTCAACCGCGAGGCTGGGATTCGCAAGCTCGCCACCGAGACGGGCGCCGGCCAATGGGGCTCGGCCCTGGCGCTGGCCTGCCGGCTGTTCGGGATGGAGTGCGAGGTATTCATGGTCGGCGTCTCATATGACCAGAAGCCGTATCGCCGGGCGATGATCGAGACCTGGGGCGCGACGGTGCATCGCAGCCCTTCCGATCGGACCGAAGCCGGACGCTCGCAGGCCGAGCACACCACCGGCAGCCTCGGCATCGCGATCTCCGAGGCGGTCGAGGTCGCGGCCGGCAGCGAGGACACCAACTACTCGCTTGGCTCGGTGCTCAACCACGTCTGCCTGCACCAGACGGTGATCGGCGCCGAGGCGATCGCTGCAATGGAGATGGCGGGGGAGTACCCCGACGTCGTCGTCGGCTGTGTCGGTGGCGGATCCAACTTCGCGGGCGTCGCCTATCCCTTTATCCGCGCCAACCTTCGTGATGACAGGCGGACCCGCTTCGTCGCCGCCGAGCCGGCCGCCTGCCCGACCCTGACCCGCGGTGTCTACGCCTACGACTTCGGCGACACGGTCGGGATGACGCCTTTGATGCCGATGTACACGCTCGGCCACGACTTCGTGCCGCCACCCGTGCACGCCGGCGGGCTGCGATACCACGGCGATGCGCCCAGCCTCTGTGCCCTGGTCAAGGCCGGGATGGTCGAGGCGAGGGCGATTCCCCAGAACGCGGCGTTCGAGGCGGCGGTGCGCTTTGCCGGCTGTGAGGGGATCATCCCCGCGCCCGAGCCCGCCCACGCGATCCGCGCCGCCTTCGACGAGGCCGAGGCGGCGAAGCAGGCCGGCGAGGAGCGGGTGATCCTGGTCAACGTCTGCGGCCACGGCCATTTCGACATGGCCGCCTACAGCGCCTATCTCGCCGGGGAGCTCGAGGACCTCGAGTTCTCCGAGGGCGAGATGCAGGCAGCTCTCGAGCGCCTTCCGGAGGCGCCCGCGATCGCCTGAGGCGGGCTTCCAACCGGCCCAAGGATCAGATCACGCTCGAGGAGTACCGGGTGATCGCGGAGCGCGGAGCTCGCGAGTCGAGCCCGGCCGTCAGGACCCGTAGGCCTCGGCCAGCTCGGGGTCCTTCTCGGCCAGCATGTCGGCGAGCTCGACCATCACCTTGCACTGCTTCCAGGTTGCGTCGTCCTGCATCTTGCCGTCGATCATGTGGACGCCGCGGCCGTCGGGGATCGCCTCGAGCACCTTGCGGGCGAAGCGCACCTCCTCGGGCGGGGGGCTGAACACCTTCTTGGCGATCTCGATCTGAACCGGGTGAAGCGACCAGGCGCCGACGCAGCCCATCAGGAAGGCAGCGCGGAATTGCGTCTCACAGCCGGCCGTGTCCTTGATGTCGCCGAAGGGGCCGTAGAAGGGCAGGATGCCGGTTGCGGCGCATGCGTCGACCATGCGGGCGATCGAGTAGTGCCAGAGGTCCTGCTGGGCGCTGACCCGGTTCTCGCCGGGACTCTCCGGGTCCTCGGGGTCCTCCATCACCCTGTACCCAGGATGCCCGCCCCCGACCCGGGTCGTCTTCATCCGCCGCGAGGCCGCGAGGTCGGCCGGGCCGAAGCTCATCCCCTGCATCCGGGGACTGGCGGCGGCGATCTCCTCAAGGTTGACCACGCCCTGCGCGGTCTCGAGGATCGCGTGAACGAGGATCGGCCGCTCCAGCTTCGCCTTCGCCTCGAGCTGGGCGAGCAGCCGGTCGACATAGTGGATGTCCCAGGCGCCCTCGACCTTGGGCACCATGACGACTTCGAGGAGATCGCCGATCTCGGTAACCAGGGTGCTGAGGTCGTCGAGCACCCAGGGACTCTCCAGCGCATTGACGCGGGTCCAGAGCGAAGTCTGGCCGAGGTCGGATTCCTTCGCCGCCTTGACCAGGCCGTCTCGCGCCGCCACCTTGCGGTCCACCGGGATCGCGTCCTCGAGGTTGCCGAGCAGGATGTCCGTCTGAGCCGCGATCTCCGGAGCCTTGGCGACCATCTTCTCGTTGGAGAAATCGAGAAAATGGATCATTCGCGACGGCTTCACCGGGATCTCGGCCAGCGGCTGCGGGGCGCCGATCGCCATCGGCATGAGGAAGTCCCTGGGATTTCTCACGACGGCGAAATCTACATGGGCCCTCGATTCGGGGCCCCGTGGCCGGTACCCTCGTTTGCCGCTGGAACGGCCGCTAGATTGAGCCGCGAGATGGCGTTCTCCGACGACCGTGGCAGCACCCAGGACTGGCTGCTTCCAGAGGACCGCGACAGAGTCTACGCCGGCAACGGCTCCTCGCCGGACGAGCCCCTCGGGGAGGCGCTCTCGATCGCCCGGGCAGCGGCGGAGGCGGCGGCCGAGTCCGAGCAGCGGGCGCTTCTCGCGGGGAACGAGGCGGAGGCGAGAATGCAGCAGATCCTCCACGTCGCCCGCGCCTCGGCCGAGGTTGCGGTCGAAGCGGAGCAGCGGGCGACCAGGGCCGGAGCCGGCGCCGAGTCGCGTCTGGGCGAACTCACCGAGCGGGTCGAGCTGGCGCTGGCGAAGATCGAGGCCAGGGAACGGGCCACCCGGCGCCGCGCCTTCGAGGCCGAGCGCGAGGAGGAGACCCTGCGGAGCTTCGGGCGGCGTGCGGATCGGATCGTCCGCAGGCTGCGGCAGCTCGAGCAGGCGCCGGCGCTCCTGCGCACGGCGCAGCTGAAGCCGCGGGCCCGAGCCTAGCTTCGCAGGTATCCTTCGCTGTCTCGCGCGCCTCCTCGCGCCAGATCCCGGAGCGCGCCCAACACGACCTCACGGACAGGAGAAATGGCCGTAGCAACCGACGCCTATAGCGAGAAGACCGAGATCCAGCGCGACATCACCGAGATGGTCCGCCAGTTCGCCGACGAGCAGATCATCCCGAATGCGGAGCACTTCGACCATGCAGACGAGTTCCCCGAGGAGATCGTCGAGCAGATGAAGGAGCTGGGCCTGTTCGGGGTGACTATCCCCGAGGAATACGGGGGGATGGGTCTCGACCTGACGACCTACGCGATGATCGTCGAGGAACTCTCACGCGGCTGGATCTCGATCTCCGGCGTGGTCAACACCCACTTCATCGGCTCCTACCTGCTGATCAAGTTCGGGACCGAGGAGCAGAAGGACTACTTCCTGCCGAAGATGGCGACCGGCGAGATCCGCGCCGCCTTCTCGCTCTCCGAGCCCGAGGTCGGCTCCGACGTGCAGGGCATCAAGTCGACCGCGAAGCTCGGGGACGACGGGAATTGGGAGCTGAACGGCCAGAAGATGTGGGTCACGAACGGGCTCGGATCCGGGGTCGTCTTCGTGCTGATGAAGACCGACCCGAAGGCCGACCCCCCTTACAAGGGGATGACCTGCTTCATCACCGAGAAGGAGCCCTGGGCGGAGCAGAACAGCGGTGCGCACGCCGGGCTCGTCATCCCCCCGAAGATCAAGAAGATGGGCTACAAGGGGGTCGAGTCGACCGAATTGGTCTACGACGGTTACCGCTGCCCGCCGGAGCGGATCCTGGGCGGCGAGGACGGGGTCGGAGCGGGCTTCGTGCAGATGATGGACGCGCTCGAGGTCGGACGGGTCAACGTCGCCGCCCGGGGGGTGGGGATCGGCCAGCGGGCGCTCGAGCTGGCTCTCCGCTACAGCCAGGAGCGCAAGACCTTCGGCAAGCCGATCGCCCAGCACCAGGCGATCCAGTTCAAGCTCGCAGACATCGCGACCAAGGTCGAGGCGGCGCGCCTGGTAACCCTGAAGGCGGCGCGGATGAAGGACGCCGGCGAGCGCTCCGATCTGGAGGCCGGGATGGCGAAGCTGCTCGCTTCGGAGACCGGCAAGGAGGCCGTCGAGGAGTGCTTCCGCATCCACGGGGGCTACGGCTACTCGAAGGAGTATGAGATCGAGCGTCTCTACCGCGACGCGCCGCTGCTGCTGATCGGCGAGGGCACCTCCGAGATCCAGCGCATGGTGATCGGCAAGAAGCTCCTGCAAAGACACAAGATTTGAGCGATCCGCCCGTAGCACTGGTCTCCGGGGCCAACCGGGGGATCGGGCTGGCCATCGCGCGCCAGCTCGCGGCCGATGGGCACCAGCTGCTGGTCGGCTCCCGCGATCTCGGTGACGGTGAGGGGGCGGCAGGCCGGATCGAGGAGGAGGGGGGAAGCGCCTCGGCGCTTCAGCTCGATGTCGCCAGCCCCGAGAGCGTCGAGCACGCCGCGGCGGCCGTCGGCTCCGCTCCCGGCCGCCTCGACGTGCTCGTCAACAACGCCGCCGTCTTCGGCTCTCCCGCAGGGATTGGTGATACCGACCTCACCGAGGCGCACGAAGTTCTCGAGACCAACCTCTTCGGCGCCTGGCGGCTGACCCAGGCCCTGTTGCCGCTGCTGCGCTCCGGCCCGCACGGCCGGATCGTCAACGTTTCCAGCGGCGGAGGTCAGCTGGCCGAGATGGATGGGGGGCGGGCGGCATACCGGATCTCGAAGACGGCGCTGAACGCGCTCACCCGGGTGCTCGCCGCCGATGAGGCCAGTTCGGGGATCCTCGTCAACTCCCTCTGTCCCGGATGGGTGAGGACCCGGATGGGAGGTGAGAGCGCCACTCGCTCGGTCGAGGAGGGCGCCGACACCGCCGTCTGGCTGGCCACGCTGCCGGACGACGGTCCCCATGGCGGCTTCTTCCGCAATCGAGAGCCGATCCCCTGGTAGGCGCCCGATGGCTTCCACCGCCGAGCTGATCCGCACCGCTGTCATGCGCTTCCAGGAGGAGGTTCCGGCGCTCGCGAACCTGAAGCTCGTCTTCGGCCTCGAGCTGCGGGGACGCGGCGACATCCAGCTCTACCGGGTCGAGCTGCCGGGGCCGAAGGTCAGCAAGGATCTGGCCCGCGACGAGCGGATCCTGGTGGAGATCGACCGCCCGACCTTCAACGAGCTGGCGGAGCGCGGCACCGTGAAGAGCTATCGCAAGGCGTTCGAGACCGGTCACGTCAAGGTCGAGGGAGACTCCAACGTGCTCAAGTTGATCGCCCAGGTTGTCGAGCGCCAGGAACAGCGCGCCCGGACGAAGAAGGCCCGCTAGCCTCGGTGGCGCCGCTGCAGCCCGAGCGCCTGCCGCGCCTGCGTGCCGCCGCCCAGCTCCTCCATCGCCCCGTCGCGATCAGCGACCCGGTTGAGGTGGCGAGGGCGATCGCCGGCGCCCAGGCCCAGGACGTTCATGCCGGCCCGCTCACCTTCCGTTCCCGAAGCCGCCGCCTGACGCTCGCCGACATCGATCGCGCCCGCACCGAAGAGCGCTCCCTGCTCCGCACCTGGGTGATGCGAATGACGATCCATCTGATCCCGGCCGACGACGCCGGCTGGATGCTGCCGCTGTTCGAGCCCGGGATCGAAAGGTGGTCGCGTAGACGACTGAAGCAGCTCGGGATGCCCGCCGAGAACGTCGAGCGAGCCCTCAGGGTGGCGAGGCGCACGTTGGAGCGGGAGGGACAGGTCACGCGCCCGCAACTGCGGGAACGGATCGCCGCCGCCGGAGTGACCCTGGAGCAGCAAACCGGCCTTCACGTAGTCGGCCTGGCGGTCACCACCGGCCTCGCCTGTCTGGGCCCCGATCGCGACCGCACCCCCTGCCTCGTGCTCCGTGAAGACTGGCTCGGCAAGTTGCCGCGTTTCGATCGTGACGCCGCGCTGGCCGAACTAGCGCGGCGCTACCTGGGCGCGTTCGGGCCGGCGACTGACAGGGATTTCGCCTACTGGTCGGGGCTGTCGCTGGGACAGGTCCGCGAGGGGTTGCGCTCGATCGCAGCTCAGGTGGAGGAGTCGAAGTTCGGCGACATGACGCTGCTTTCGCTGCGCGACCGGCGTGTGAGGATGTCGAGGACGAGTCAGGTTCGCATGCTCGGCGCCTTCGACACCTACATGCTCGGCTACGCGAATCGGGACTTCGCGCTGCCCACTCAGCACCGCGCCCATTTGAAGGCGGGCGGTGGCGGCTGGCTGCGGCCGGTGATCGTCCGAGACGGAGTCGTGGTCGGCGGCTGGAGCCTCCGGCGCAGGGCGGGTCGAGTCGAAGTGGGGTTGCGGGATCCGGACACGATCGGCGCCGCGGATCGCAAGGCTATTGACGCCGAGGTAGCCGACATCGAGCGGTTCGAGGGGTCTCCGGTGAGGCTCCTCGACGGATAGCATCCCGCGCCCTATGAACGATAAGCACGAGCTGATCACCGACCAGGCCGGCCGCGAGGCCTCCGGGGCGCACGAGTACGGGCGCTATCTGGAGGAGTTCGAGGTCGGCGCCACCTACAAGCACTGGCCCGCGAAGACGATCACGGAGGCCGAGGACCATCTCTTCTGCCTGCTGACGATGAACCACCACCCGCTGCACGTCAACGACGTCTACGCGGCCCAGTCGCAGCAGGGACGCAACGTGGTCGCGGGCCCCTACGTCTATTCGCTCGTCTTCGGCATGACGGTGCCCGACGTCTCCGGAAAGGCGATCGCGAACCTGGCCACCGACGAGCTCAGCCACCCCTCGCCGGTCTTCCACGGCGACACCCTGTTCGTCGAGTCCGAGGTGCTCGAGGTACGGCCCTCGCAGTCGAAGCCCGACCGTGGCGTCGTCCGCGTCCACACGCGTGCTTACAACCAGGACGGGGCACTTGTCGCGGAGTTCAAGCGCGCCGTGCTCGTTCCACGCAAGCCTTAGTGGGCCTCGTCGGAGGCGTGCGCCGGAGGCCGTGACTCCTCGGCGAGCGAGGTGATCTCGAGCAGTCCTCGCGCTGCGTCCTGGAGGACCTCGGTGGCCTCCTCGGCGGAGCGCGCATAGAGCTCGACCAGCAAGTGAACGACTATCTCGTCGTCATCGTGCTTGTGGAAGCGCACGTGGGTGAAGAACTCACGGGTGCCGGCGTCACCGAAGGCGCCGAAGGTGAGCGACTCGGCCGCCTCGGGGCCGGAGCATGTCTCGACCTGGTCATGGTCGACGGTGACCGTGCATGAGGCGACCCACGGGGTGCCCGCGACCATTCGCTCCCAGCGATCCTCGATCCCGACCACGCGGTCGGCCTGAAGCGCCAGATGAGGCTGGTCGTGCATGCAGTCCAGGCACTGGACCACCGACTCCTGCACCTCGTCGATCCCCTCGGTGGGGAGGCCCGTCTCGGGGTCGATCCGGCGGATCGCGTCGTAGTGGATCTGGATCTCAAGATTCTGCGACCAGCAGCGGTAGCAGCGAAGCCACGCCGAGCGGTCTCCGTCCAGCTCGCTCATGCACCCATTGTGGCGGAACCGCCGCCGATTTCCGTTTGCCGGCGCGGTGTTAGCGCCGGCAGAGGCATGTCAGGCGGCGAAGCCGCCGCAATTGATTCGCGCCCTTCACCCAACCTGGGAGATCGCGGCCTCGAAGGGGTCCGCAGACAGTCCCGGCGTGCCGAGCTTCTTCGTCCCGTTCGGCCCGGTGACGAGGAACGAGGGCGTTCCGTCGAAGCCGAAGGAGACGGCCTGCTTGCTGGTCCTCGACATCTCCCGCTTCACGGCAGGGCTGCGCCGGACGCTGTTCCACCCTGCAATGTCGGGCACCCCGGCGGCGCGGGCGATCGACTCCAGGAAGGCATCGTCGGCGTAGCCGGAGTCCTCGACACCCTGGTTTCGGTAGAAGAGCTCGATGTAGTTCCAGCCGCGACCTTGGCGCCCCGCGGCGATCGCCGCAGCGCCCGCGTCGGCGGATTGCGGACCGATCACCAGATAATTGCGGAACTCGATCCGGGCCTTGCCCTGGCTCACCGGCCCCGAGATCAGCTTCGGGATCGCCGTCTCGGAATACTCCTTGCAAATCGGGCACTGGAGGTCGCCGAACTCGACCACCACCGCCTTCGCCTTTGGATCGCCCAGCTCCAGCCCCTCCTGGGGGATGCCCTTCAGCAGCCCGCTGACCAGGCCGGCGTCGTGGATGTCGGATGCATTGCCGCCACCCGAATCCGAGCCCGATTCGCTGATCAGGATGAAGGCGGCGACGATCACGATCGCCCCGAAGGCGGCGGCCGCGCCGAGCTTCAGCATCCGCTGGCGCCGCTCGCTCGCCTGCGCGGCAGCCTCCTCCCGCAGGCGCGACTGCCGCAGCTTCGCCTTGCGCTCCTCGCGCTGTCGGTCCACCATGCCCCGTAATCCTAGGCCGGGTCGCTAAGCGCTGCCTGATCGCCGCGCGGCTCGTCTGCGGCGAAGCGGAAGGCTCGGAATGCGGCGAGCGTGAGCAGGACGGTCATCAGCACGGCGCTTGCCACGCACCACTGGCAGATCGCGTTGATCACGAAAAGCTCCAGGTAGGTGAGGTAGGCGCTGAACCCGAATCCGGCCAGGGCCAGCATCAGGCCTGCGAAACGTGCCGCGTCTCCTCGGGCCAGCGCGGCGCCGAGCAGACCCAGGTACCCGGCGATCCCGATCAGCGCGACGTTGACCCCGGCCAGGTGCGAGTAGGCGCTCTTTGCGACCGTCTCGCAGCCTCCCCCGCCGGCCAGACAGGCAGGGGCACCACCCCCCGATTCGGAGATCGCGATGTAGGTGGCAACCCCGACGCCGAGAAGCGCGAGGAGCGCGGAGAGGGATCGGATCGCGCGCTCGCTGGGCATGGGGCGATTCTAGGGACGGCTGTCGGGCAGCCTCTCGGCCTCGGCGCGCAGCAGCGAGTGCATGAGCACGTCGATGCTGCGGCCCTTGAGCATCATCCACGCCCTGAGAACGCCCTCCGCCGTGTAGCCGGCCTGCTCTGCGACCCTGCGCGAGGCCTCGTTGCCGACCTCGACCCCGATCTCGAGTCGCTCCGCGGGCAGTGCCGCGAAAACGTGCGCGCTGAGCAGTCGCACGCTCCGCGTCGCGACCCCGCGGCCGCGGGCCTCGACCGCGGTCCAGTAGCCGATCTCCGCGCGCCGCTGATCCGAGTCGAGGCCGTGCAGCCCGACCGAGCCGAGCAGGCGGTCCTCGGAGTCGACCACGAGCAGCGAGAGGTCCGTCCCGGCCCGTCGCCGCTCCTCACTGATCTCCAGCCAGGCCCGCGCCTCGGCCTCGCCGTAAGGGGAGGGGACCTGGGTGTAGCGAGGGATCTCCGGGTCCTGGCAGGCGGCAACCAGCGCGGGAACGTCGGTTTCGCGTTTCAGCCGCAGGCCGATCACCCCGTCGGCGATGCCCTCGGCCGGGAAGGTGAGCTGCTCAGGCAGGCGCGGGCTCCGGGGAACCGTGGCGCTCGGCGACCAGCTCGATCATCTCGGCGATGATCCGGTTGATCTCGAAGTCCCTCGGCGTGTAGACACCGGCCACCCCCGCCTCGCGCAGCCGGGTGGCGTCGGCCGCCGGGATGATCCCCCCGACGACCACCGGCACCTCGACGCCCTGCTCCCGCAGCAGGCGCACGACCTCGGGGATCAGCTCCAGATGCGAGCCGGAGAGGATCGAGAGGCCGACGATGTCGACGTCCTCCTCGATCGCCGATTCGGCGATCTCCGCAGGCGTCAACCTGATCCCCTGGTAGACGACCTCCATGCCCACGTCACGGGCCCGCAGCGCCACCTGCTCGGAGCCGTTCGAGTGCCCGTCGAGGCCGGGCTTGCCGATCAGGAGCTTGATCCGGTGGCCGATCGCCGCCGAGACCTGATCGACCCGGGCCCGCAGCTCGGCCAGCTGAGCGGGGTCGCCCGGCGGCGCGGCTCCGTCGACCCCGGTGGGGCCGCGATAGGCGCCGAAGGCGCGGCGCAGAACCTCGGACCACTCGCCGGTGGTGACCCCCGCCTTGGCCGCGGCGATCGTCGCCGGCATGATGTTCTCCTCCTCGCTCGCGGCGACCCGCTCGAGCTCTGCGAGCGCCGCCGATACGGCGTCGGCGTCTCGCTCCTCGCGGAAGCGCTGTAGCGCCTCGATGCACTCCCGCTCCACCTCGGGATCCGGTTCGAGGATGCCGGCGTCGGCGCCCGCCGTCAGCGGCGAGTCCTCGGTCTCGGTGAAGCTGTTCTGGCCGATCACCTTCAGCTCGCCGCGCTCGATCCGGGCGACCCGCTCGCGCTGGGATTCGACCAGCCGGGCCTTCATGTACGGGACCGCCTCGACCGCGCCCCCACGCTCTTCGACGACCGCCATCTCGGCGCGCGCTCCCTCGCAGAGCTCCTCGACCAGCCCGTCCATCACCCTCGAGCCCTCGAACACGTCCGGGTACTCGAGCAGGTCGGTCTCGTTGGCGAGCACCTGCTGGATCCGCAGGCTCCACTGCTGATCCCAGGGGCGCGGCAGGCCCATCGCCTCGTTCCAGGCCGGTAGCTGGATCGCTCGCGCCCGGGCGTCTCGGCTCAGGGTGACCGCCAGTGCCTCCAGCACGATCCGCTGCACGTTGTTCTCGGGCTGGGACTCGGTTAGGCCGAGCGAGTTGACCTGGACGCCGTAGCGGAAGCGCAGCATCTTCGGGTCGGTGACGCCGAAGCGCTCGCGGCCGATCTGGTTCCAGAGCCGGCCCATCGCCCGCAGCTTGGCGATCTCCTCGATCAGGCGGATGCCGGCGTTGACGAAGAAGGAGATCCGTCCGAAGACCTTTTGGAAGTCCGGCTCGGAAACCTG
>CAWFHL010000002.1:0-425941 GCA_963815645.1 uncultured Actinomycetes bacterium
CGGGGTGGACCCGGACCTCGACGGGCAGGCTGGTCGGGTCGAGTCGCTGGCGGTCGAGATGGCAGACTTGGCAAGCGAGCTGCGCTCATACCTCGATCGCATCGAGGCCGACCCTGGGCGCCTCGCCGCGGTCGAGGAACACCTCGGAATCCTCGACAGGCTGGAGCGCAAGCACGGTGGCACCATCTCCTCGGTACTCGAGCACGCTGAGCGCTGCAGGGAAGAGATCGCGCGGCTCGCGAATGCCGAGGAGCGCATCACGGAGCTGGAAACCGAGCTGGCGGCTGCCGAGGAGCGGCGTGCGGCAACGGCCCGGCAGCTGACCCGCGGCCGCTCGGCAGCGGCAGGGGCGCTGCAGTCCCGGGTGGCCGCTGAGCTCGAGCAGCTGGCGATGCCGGGCGCGAGCCTCGAGGTCGTCCTCGAAGCGTGCCCCAAGGGCTACGGGGCCGAGGGGGCCGAGTCGGTCGAGCTGCGAGTCTCGACCAACCCGGGCATCGGGCCAGCACCGCTTCGGGAGGCTGCTTCCGGAGGGGAGCTCTCCCGGGTGATGCTCGCGTTGAGCGGACTGGGCGCGACGGGCGGTGGCGGGACGCTTGTCTTCGACGAGATCGACGCGGGGATCGGCGGCAAGACGGCTGGGGTGGTGGGTGAGCGCCTCCGGGCCCTCGCTGAGCGGCGCCAGGTCGTCTGCATCACCCACCTGCCTCAGGTCGCCTCCCTGGCTGCGCGGCATTTTCGCGTCAGCAAGCAGATCGCTGGGGGCCGGACCCGGGCGACCGTCGAGAGCGTCGCCGGCGACGACTTGGTCGCCGAGATCGCCCGCATGCTGGGCGGGGGTGACGGCGTCGACGACGCTGCAAGCCGTCATGCCCGCGAGATGTTGGCGGCGGCGTGAGCCCTCCGGCGCCGCTGGCTATCCGACCCGGGTTCGCCTAACCTCAGGCCGTGCCAACGGCAAGCCGCCGTCGCTTCAGGGTCCTCAGGTCGCGTCGCAACGGCGCCGCGAACGGGACGGCGATCCACGGAACCGCCCGGCTTGGCCGCAAGACCAAGGACCTGGTGAAGCGATTGGGCCCCGCCGACATCGCGGTGATCGACCACACCAACGTCGATCGGATCACCGCCGAGGAGCTGATCGCGACGGGGGTGCGGGCTGTGATCAACACCTCGGATTCCTCCAACGGGCGCTACCCGAACTCTGGGCCGCTGCTGCTGACCGAGGCGGGAATCACCGTCGTCGACGCGCCGCGCTCGCGCCTTTTCGAGCTGCTCAAGGACGGCGACCCGCTGACGATCGACGGCGGGACCATCCTCAGGGGCGGTGAGGAGATCCTCACAGGCAGGGTGCTCGACGCCGAGCAGCTCGCCGAGCAGCTCGAGCACCAGCGCCAGGAGATCGACGCCGCGCTCGCTGAGTTCGCCGAGAACACCGTCTCCCGGGTTCGCGACGAGGGCGATCTGCTGATGGGCGGGATCGACTTCCCCTCCACCAGGACCAGCTTTCGCGACCGCCATGTCCTGATCGTCGTTCGCGGCCACCGCCACCGCCGGGACCTGCAAGCCCTGCGCGCCTACATCCGGGATGTCAAGCCCCTGCTGGTCGGCGTCGACGGCGGCGCCGACGCCCTGCTCGAGGCCGGGATGACGCCGGACGTCGTGCTCGGCGACATGGATTCGGCCAGCGACGCGGCGCTCCGCTGCGGGGCGGAGCTGGTAGTCCACGCTTATCCCGACGGCGGGGCGCCCGGGTGCGAGCGGCTTGGGCGCCTCGGACTCGAGCACCTGACGGTTCCCGCCCCCGGCACGAGCCAGGACGTGGCGATGCTGCTCGCCTCGGAGAAGGGGGCATCGCTGATCGTCAGCGTCGGCGCCCACTTCAACCTGATCGAGTTCCTCGACAAGGATCGCGAGGGGATGTCGTCGACCTTCCTCACCCGGTTGCGGATCGGCGAGAATCTGGTCGACGCGAAGGGCGTGAGCCGCCTCTACAACCCGGGGGTCGAGCTCGGATGGGTGGCGCTGTTCATGGTCGCCTTCGCCGCCCTGCTGGTGATCGTAATCGTCACCTCGCCGGTGCTCGACGACCTCGTCCGGCTCACCTGGTTGAAGATCAAGATCTGGCTGGGGCTCTAGGTGGTCCCCCCGGCTAGATGGGCGATTCCTCATCGCCGCACTCCCGGCTGACGGCGCAGGTGCCCCCGGGGGCACGTCAATTCGGATCGACCATCTAGCCTGCCGCGATGGGCTATTCCGCTCGTTATCACGCAGCCTCTCTTGCTGCCGTCTTTCTGGCGCTGGCGATCGGCATCCTGATCGGTGCGGAGTTCGGCGGGGATGTGGTCTCCAACACCCGCAAGAACCTCGAGAAGAGCATCACCGCCGACCTCACCGACGCTCGCGGCAGGGCGGACGAGCTGGCCGGGGAACTGGGCCGGGCGAACGAGTTCGGCGACCGGATCTACCCGGTGCTGGTCAGCGACAAGCTCGCCGGCCGCCGGGTGGGGATTCTCGGGCTCGGCGGGCTGCCGGGCAGTCTCTCCCATGAGATCGAGTCCGCGCTGGAGCCGACCGGGGCAAGCTTGGTGGCGGTCGGGGTGATCCGTGAGCCGCCCGACGTCAGCGCCCTCGCCGGTGACCTCTCGGGCACTCGGTTTGCCGACATCGACTCGAATCCAGACACGGTGCAGGCGCTGGGGACCGGGTTCGGCCGCCAGCTGGTCATCGGCGGGAACCTGCTCGCGAAGGTCGGCAGCAAGATGTTCTCCAGGGTCAGTGGGCGCTTCGGCAACCTCGACGGACTGGTCGTCGTCCGCGACGCGCCCCAGAGCTTCGGAAGCGCCGACTCGGAGAACACGACCAGGATGGAGAGCGGCATCCTCGACGGGGTGAGCGGCACGGCCGTCAAGGCGGTCGGGGTCGAGGCGACCGACGCCGACCCCTCCTCGATCTCGTTTTTCGACGACCGCCACCTGTCGACCGTCGATGACATCGACCTGCCCTCCGGCAAGGTCGCCACCGTCTTCGCCCTGCTGGGCGCGGAAGGGAACTTCGGAATCAAGGGGAGCGCCGACCGGCTCCTCCCCGACCTGCTGGCGCCGGGACCGGCGGTGACCGCGCCGCCATCCGGCTCCCGGGGCGGCCGTGCCGGGCAGGCTGGAGCAAGCCGCGGCCAGACCTCGGGCCCGGGCAAGTGACCTGGATCGGCTTCCCGGTCGCCGTAGCGGTCGGACTGCTGATCGTCCCCACCGGCGTCCGGGGCCTGCTAGACGCCGGCCTCAGCCGCGAGAACTACCGCGGTCGGACCGCCGCCTTCCCCCTCGGGGCGGTGATCGCGACATCGGCTCTGGTCGCGCTGGCGCCGCTCGCCTTCCTCGATGATCGTGCCGATCTCAACCTCCTCGACCCCGACCTGAGGCGCTGGATCACATACGTGATCGGGGTCGCCTTCCTCGGCTTCCTCGACGACGCCCTGGGGCGGGCCGGATCGGATGGCTCACCGCGCGGTTGGCGGGGCCATGCGGAGGCGCTGCGCGAGGGGCGCCTCTCGACCGGCGCAATAAAGGCGGTTGGGGCTCTGGCCCTGGCTGCCTACGTGGTCAGCGGCACCGGCCGCCAGTCACTCTCCTATCTCGCCGATGTCGCCCTGCTGATTCTCGCCACCAACCTCTTCAACCTGCTCGACCTGCGCCCGGGTCGGGCGGAGAAAGCGCTTGTACTGATCGGAGCCGGGCTCTGCATCAGCGCTTGGACGATCGAGCCGATCGAGCTGCTCGGCATCTTCGCCGGGCCGATCCTGATCGGCGCCGCCTTCACGCTGACCGAACGGGCGATGCTCGGCGATACCGGCTCGAACCTCGTCGGGGCCGTCGCGGGAGTGTGGTTGCTGACCGGTCTCGATCAGACCGGCCGGTTGATTGCACTCGCCCTGATCGCCCTGTTGACGGTATATGGGGAGTTTCGCTCGATCTCCGCGGCGATCTCCTCGATTCCTCCGCTGCGATTACTAGACTCGCTTGGGAGAGCTAGATGAGCCGACCTCGACAGGGAGACAGCCGCTTCATATTCGTCACAGGCGGGGTCGTCTCGGCACTCGGCAAGGGAATCGCCTCGGCCTCAATCGGGCGCCTGCTGGTCTCCCGCGGGTTCAGGGTCCAGCTTCAGAAGTTTGATCCCTACATCAACGTCGATCCCGGGACGATGAGCCCATTCCAGCACGGGGAGGTGTTCGTCACCGAGGACGGGGCGGAGACCGACCTCGACCTCGGCCACTACGAGCGCTTCACCGACGAGAACACCTCGCGTGCCTCCAACGTGACCGCGGGAGCCGTCTACAACTCGGTGATCAAGCGGGAGCGGCGCGGCGACTACCTCGGGGCGACCGTGCAGGTGATCCCCCATATCACCGACGAGATCAAGAACCGGATCCTGATCGTCGCCGAGTCGCAGGCGGTTGATTTCGTGATCACCGAGATCGGCGGGACCGTCGGCGACATCGAGTCGCTGCCCTTCCTGGAGTCGATCCGGCAGCTCTATACCGACATCGGCCCGAAGCGCTGCATGTTCGTCCACCTGACCCTGGTGCCCTACATCGGCCATGCCGGCGAGCTGAAGACGAAGCCCACTCAGCACTCGGTCAACGAGCTGCGCCGGATCGGAATCCAACCGCATGCCCTCGTCTGCCGCTCCGAGGGAGGCCTCGACCGCGAAATCCGCCGCAAGATCGCCCTTTTCGCCAGCCTTCCCGAGGACGGGGTGATCTCCGCACGCGACGTCGACAACATCTACAAGGTCCCGCTGGTCTACCGGGCGGAGGGGGTGGACGACCTCGTGCTGGATCACTTCGGCATGGACGCGCCGCCGCCCGACCTCGGGGACTGGGAGGCGATGGTGCGGCGTGCCGACGCTGCCGCGGGGAAGGTCAAGATCGCCTTGGTCGGCAAGTACGTGCAGCTCGCCGACGCCTACAAGTCGGTGATCGAGGCACTCTCGCACGGCGGCTTCCACCACGGCGTCGAGGTCGAGGTCGAGCTGGTGGACTCCGAGGACTTCGACCCCGAACGGCTCACCGACGCCGATGGCATCCTCATCCCGGGAGGATTCGGCGAGCGCGGCATCGAGGGCAAGGTGGCGGCGGCGAAGATCGCCCGTGAGCGCTCGATCCCGTATCTGGGGATCTGCCTTGGGATGCAGATCGCCGTGGTCGAGTTCGCCCGCGACGTGGCGGGCATGGGTGGGGCGAACTCGGCCGAGTTCGACCCCGAGACGCCGTTCGCCGTGGTCGACCTCTTGCCCGAGCAGAAGGAGGTTTCCGACATGGGCGGGACGATGCGGCTCGGCGCCGACCCGGTGAAGCTCCACGACGGTACCAGGGCGCGGGAGATCTTCGGGGAGTCGGTGATCTACAAGCGCCACCGCCACCGCTACGAGGTCAACAACGTCCACCGGATGCGACTCGAGGACGATGGGCTGGTTTGCAGCGGCACCTCCCCCGACGAGCGCCTGGTCGAGGTGGTCGAGCTGCCCGACCACCCCTTTTTCATCGCCTCCCAGTTCCACCCCGAGTTCAACTCCCGCCCGAACCGCCCCGAGCCGCTGTTCCGCGAGTTCATCGGTGCCGCCGCGCGCCACGCCGGCGAGCACCGTGCCGAGGCTACGGAGCCGGTGGAGGAGCTCGAGGGAACGCGGGTTCGCCGATCTTGAGGCGAGCCCGATAGCTGTCCGGTGCGATCGAGTTGGCCGGGCCTTCCGCAGAGGACCCTCACGAGCTCGTCAAGCGGGCCTTCGAGCGCTGGAACTCGGGCGATCGAACGGTCGACCCCGCCACGCTTGATCCCGAGGTGGAGCTCCATACACCGCTCGGCTCGACGCGAGGTGAGCCCTACCGCGGTCACGCCGGATTCGAGCAATGGATTGCGGAGATCGACGAGCAGTTCGAGGAGTGGGAGCTCGTGGTTGCGGAGTGGAGGGCCTCCGATGACGGCCGGCTGTTCGGGCTTGGTGAGATTCAGGCGCGGGGGAGGGGCAGCGGCCTCGAGTTGAATCAGCCGCTCGCCTGGCTGTTCGCGTTCCGTAACGGAAGGCTAATTCGCTACGACGCCTTCTACGAGCACGACCAGGGGCTTCGGGCGGCCGGGCTGAAGCCGTAATTCATAGCCTTCGCGGCGTGAGCAGCGAGCAGCGCCTACATCAACGCTTCGTCCGCCTCTGCGAGATCCGCAGCCCGACCGGGGAGGAGCGCGGGATCGCCGACGCGGTCACCGCGGAGCTGCGCGGGTTGGGGATCGAGGTGAGCGAGGACGGCTGCGCCGAGGAGGCCGGCGCCGGGGCCGGCAACCTCCTTGCCCGGCTCCCCGGGCGCATGGACGAATGGATCATGTTCGCCGCCCATCTCGACACGGTTCCGCACGAGGGCCGGGTCGAGGTGGTTTATGGCGACGGCATCTACCGCAGCGCCGGCGAGACGATCCTCGGCGCCGACAACAAGGCTGCGCTCGCGGTGCTGCTCGAGCTAGTTGCGGCTCACGCCGACGATCCCCCGGTGGTGGGGATCGAGCTGCTGCTGACGGTTGCCGAGGAGGTGGCGCTGCGCGGCGCCAAGGCCTTCGACGTCTCGACTCTTCGCTCCGAGATCGGCTTCGTGATCGACCATGCCAGCCCGATCGGCGAGGTGATCACCGCCTCGCCGAGCTACCAGCGGGTCGATGCGGAGTTCGACGGAACCGAGGCCCACGCCGGGATTCGCCCCGAGGACGGGCACAGCGCGATCGCGGCGGCGGCCACGGCGATCGCGGCGATGGAGCTCGGCCGCCTTGACCCGGAGACGACGGCGAACGTCGGGGTGATCGCCGGCGGCACCTCGGCCAATGTCGTCCCCCGCACCTGCCGGATCGAGGCCGAGGCGCGCAGCATCGACCCGGGGCGCGCGGCCGAGGTGGCCGGGCGGATGTCGGAGGCTTGCGCCTGGGCGGCGAGCGAGCACTGCTGCGATCTCGACCTGCGGATCGCCGAGCTGTTCCGAGGCTACCGCCTCGCCCCATCCTCGCGGACGGTGGCGCTGGCCGAGGCCGGGCTGCGGCGCTGCGGCCGGGAGCCCGAACGAATCTCGAGCGGGGGTGGCAGCGACGCAAACGCCCTGATCGCCGCCGGCCTCGACTGCGTCCTGCTCGCCAACGGCACCGAGGCGAACCACACCAGCCGGGAGAGCGTCGCCGCCGAGAGCCTCGATGCGATGCTGGAGTTGTGCGAGGCGATCGTGCTCGAGGCGGCGAGGTGAAGGCGGCGCGGTGGTGCTGAAGCTGCGACGAGGAATCGTCGTCGAAGAGAAGCCGCTGGTGGTCGACGTCGGAGGCGAGCGGCGGCCCGCCTGGGCGGATGAGGGAATGCTGGGCGAGATGCGGGAAGGCGACGAGGTGATCGTCAACGTCGAGGCTCTCGACCTGGATCTCGGCTCGGGCGGAATCGACATCGTCCACGTCAACCTCTCGCGGGGGCTCGAAGGCGGCGGCGCCGGCGGGCCCGACGTAATCAAGCTCAACTACACATCGATCCAGCACCCGGTCGTCCCGGTCGAGCGCGGCGAGCACGAGATCGTCGCCGGCGGCGGCTCGAGTACCCCGGTACTGGTGATTCCGCTGCATGGTCAGCTGGCGCCTTCCGCCTGGGCTGCGGGCCGGGCCGCTCCCGGGCTGCCGGTCGGGTACGTGCAGACCGCCGGAGGGGCGCTGCCCGGGCGGATCTCCCGCGACGTCGCCCAGCTCCGAGGCCTCGGGATCCTCTGCGGCCACCTCACGGCGGCCCCCGCCTACGGCGGGGAGCTCGAGGCGCTGAGCGTCGCCGGGGCGCTCGACGCGGCAGTTCACCGGCTCGGCTGGGGGGCCGTGATCGTCGGGCCGGGGCCCGGGATCATCGGCTCCGCGACCCACTACGGGCACGGCGGCATGGAGGCTCTCGACAACGCCCATGCGGCGCTGGCCCTCGGGTTGCCGACGCTGCTATCTCCGCGGCTCTCCGAAGCGGACCCGCGAACCCGCCACCGCGGCGTCAGCCACCACACGACAACCGTGCTCGGCCTGCTGCTGGGCGGGGTCGAGGTCCCGGTGCCGGCAGAGGGCGAGGAGGAAGCGGCGGTACTGCGTGAGCTGGCCGGCGAGCGCCACCGGGTCGGCACTCACGAGGCCGATGTCGCCGGCTATGCCGCCAGCGGCCTGCCGACCAGGACCATGGGCCGGGGGATCGACGAGGACCGTCTGTTCTTCGCCGCCGCCCTGGCTTCCGGGCTGGGGCTGGCAGAGGCGGCGGGGGCGTCGCGTTGAGCTACGAGCGACTGCGTTCCGAGACGCTCTTCGAGGGCGGCTTCTTCGATGTCGTCCGCGAGCGGGTGCGCTACGAGGATGGGTCAGAGCACCAGCGGGAGTTCGCCCGCCACCCGGGCGCCGTCGCCATCCTGCCCCGCGACTCTGAGCGGATCTTCATGGTCCGCCAGCCGCGCGAATCGGTCGGCGAGGACGATCTGCTCGAGCTTTCCCCGCGGGAAAGCTCGAGCAAAAGGGGGAGTCCCCGCTGGAGTGCGCCCGCCGGGAGCTGCACGAGCAGGTCGGGATGCGCGCCGGCCGGTGGGAGGAGCTGAAGCGGATCTACATCAGCCCCGGCTTCACCGGTGAGGAGTCCACGTCTTCGAGGCGACGGAGCTCGAGCGGATAGGCGCCGACCCGACCGAAGGCGAGCGGATCGAGGTGGTCAGCCACCCACTTGCCGAGATCGACGCGGTGATCGATGCGTGCGCCGACGCGACCTCGCTGGTCGGCCTGCTCCTCTTCCGCTCTCGCCTGCGGTCCTGATCGCCGCCGGGCGGCCCCTTGCGGCGCAAGGGATGGGCAGTGGAGGGCAGAAAGACCGCCCATGGCAATCGCGATCCGCCGACCCCCCGGCCCGCCCCCGCCCAAGGTCAGCGCCAGGTACGAGGGGATGGTGCTCGACTTCCTCTCCTACCTCGAGCTCGAGCGTGGCCTCTCGCGCAACACGATCAATGCCTACCGCACCGACCTGCTCCAGTTCGGCGATTTCCTCTCCCGCCGCGAGACCGACGCCCTCGCCGTGCGCCCCTCCGACATCGCCGACTTCCTCGCCGAGCTTGCGACCGGCAATGGCCGGCCGCCATGCTCGGCCTCGACCATCCACCGCAAGGCCGCATGCCTTCGCTCCTTCTACAAGCATCTGCGCCGCGAGGAGATGATCGCGGATGATCCGACGGCGGCGCTCAGCGCGCCGCGGCGATCGAAGAAGCTCCCTCATGTCCTCAACTACTCGGAGGTGCAGAAGCTGCTTGCAGCCCCGCGCGGCGACGAGCCGACGACCCTGCGCGACCGGGCGATGCTGGAGGTGATGTATGCCTGCGGGCTGCGTGCCTCGGAGACGATTGGGCTGGAGCTCGCCGATCTCGATCTGCGACAGGGGTTCCTGCGGGCACGCGGCAAGGGCTCGAAGGAGCGCCTGGTGCCACTGGGCCGTCAGGCGATCGCCGCGGTCAGCGCATATCTGCGCGGCGGGCGCCCGAAGCTGGTCGGGGAGCGGCAAGAGCGAAAGCTCTTCGTCAACTTTCGCGGCGGGTCGCTGACCCGGCAGGGCCTCTACAAGATCGTCCAGCGCCATGCCCGCGACGCAGGGTTGGAGGGAAAGATGAGCCCGCACACCCTGCGGCACAGCTTCGCGACCCACCTGCTCGCCGGCGGCTGCGACCTGCGCGCCGTCCAGGAGATGCTCGGCCACGCCGACATCGCGACGACCCAGATGTACACCCACCTCTCCGGCGACCAGCTGAAGGAGGTCTACTTCCAGGCACACCCGCGCGCGGTCGCACGCTGACAGTCGATCAAGCGTCGGCGCGGTGTTAGCGCCGGCACGGGTGCGTGTCAGGCGGCGAAGCCGCCGCAAATGGTTCAGGGGAAATGGCTGCGTTCGGCTGCGGATAACCTCGGGCGGTGCCCGAGCTGCCAGAAGTCGAGACGATCCGCCGCCAGCTCGAGCCCGAGCTGGCCGGGAGGCGGATCGATCAGCTCGAGGTGCTCGACCAGCGCTGGTCGCGGCCACTGCCCCCGACGGGCCTCGAAGCTGCAGTCGCCGGGCGGCCGATCGAGGGCCTGGATCGGCGCGGCAAGTACCTGCTGATGCGCCTCGATCGTGAGGAGACGCTGGTCATGCATCTGCGGATGACCGGCAACCTCCTGCTGGTCGACGGGGCGGACGAGCGCCTCGCGGGTGATCCCCGCCTCTACCGTGCCCCCGGAGAGGAACGCCACCTGCGGGCCCGCTTCCGGCTTGACGACGGCCGGCAGCTCTGGTTCACCGACGCCCGCCGTTTCGGGGAGGGCTTCCTGCTCGGCGCCGAGGCGCTCGAGGAGCGGTTCAGCGGCAGGCTCGGGGTGGAGCCGCTCTCGGCCGAGTTCACCCCCGAGGCACTGGCCGATGCTGCGGCGGGGCGCTCGGCCCCCCTGAAGTCGTTCCTGCTGAACCAGTCGACGCTAGCCGGAGTCGGCAACATCTACGCCGACGAGGCGCTCTTCCGGGCCCGCCTTCACCCGCTGTCCCCGGCCGGCTCGATGCGCCCCGAACATCACGAGGCCCTGCACGAGGCGATCGTCGAGACGCTCGAGGCGGGGATCGCTGGCGGTGGCGCATCGATCGACGACTACCGCGATGCCCGCGGTGAGCGCGGCGAGGTGCAGGAGGAGTTCCTCGTCCACACCCGGGAGGGGCTGCCGTGCTATTCCTGCGGCGAGCCGGTGAGGCGGATCGTCGTCGCCGGCCGCTCGACCTACTTCTGCCCGAGCTGCCAGGTGCGGCTGAGAAGGAGGAGGAGAAAAGGCGGATGACGGCGAGCTCCGCGCTGCCCGAGGGCTTCCTGGTCGGTCACTGGAGCGATCCCGAGGCGGCGACGGGGTGCACGGTGATCATTCCCCCGGCGGGCTCGCGGTGCGGGGTCGATATCCGCGGCGGCGGGCCGGGGACTCGCGAGACGGACGTGATCGGGGCCGGTGCGGGGCCGCACGAGGCGAGCGCCGTCCTCCTCACCGGCGGCAGCGCCTACGGACTGGCCGCCGCCGATGGCGTGATGTCCTGGCTGGAGGAGCGCGGGCGTGGCCACCCGACGCCCGCCGGGATCGTGCCGATCGTCCCGGCGGCGGTGATCTACGACCTCGCCGAGAAGGACGGCTCGATTCGTCCCGGCCCAGCCGAGGGTCGTGCGGCCTGCGAGGCCGTCACCGCGGACCCCGGTCAGGGTCGGGTCGGGGCCGGCACCGGGGCCGCGGTGGGCAAGATCCTCGGACGCGAGCACGCCTGCCCGGCCGGGATCGGGATCTCGACCGCGGTCACCGGCCGCGGCGAGACGGTCACAGCGCTGGCGGTCGCCAACGCATTCGGCGACGTCCGCGGCGAGGACGGCTCGCCGATCGGCTCGGCCCGCGACGAGGAGGGCGCGGTGGTCACGGCTGCCGAGGTGATCGCGACGATGGACGCGCCGCCAGACTGGAGCCGGATCGAGGAGCGAAACACGACACTCGTCTGCGTCCTCACCGATGCCGGGCTCGAGGGCGGCGCCTGTGCCAGGGTGGCGCGGATGGCCAGCGCCGGGGTCGCCCGGGCCGTTGAGCCGGTCTTCTCCGACCTCGACGGCGACGTCGTCTTCTGCCTCTCGGCCGGCGGGCCGCGCGAGGGCCGGTTCACCTCCCTCGCTGTGGGAACCGTGGCGGCAACGGTCACCGCGGCGGCAATCCGCGCCGCGGTCCGGGCCACCTGAGCCTGCCGCCGTCCCACCCCCGTGCTGGAGTTGTCCGGGGGCGGGGTCATGGTTCAGGGTTCATGCCTGGGATCGTCAAGACGGAGGCCGTCGTCCTCCGCAGCATCCGCTTCGGGGAGGCTGACCGCATCCTTCACCTCTACTCGACTGCGCGCGGTCGAATCGGGGCGATCGCCAAGGGCGCGAGGCGGCCGCGGTCGCGCTTCGGCGGCCGGCTCGAGCCCTTCTTCCGTCTCGACCTGGTCCTTCACGAAGGCCGTGGCGACCTGGCGACCGTGACCTCGGCCGCGACCGTGGACGGCTACCCCAGCCTGCGCTCCAGCGGCCCGGCCCTCGCCGCCGCCGCCCGAGGGTGCGACGCGGTCCTGCGCCTGCTCGACGCCGCCGACCCCAACCCTCCCGCCTACAACCTCCTCTGCCGGTATCTGTCACTTCTCGACGGCCCTGCGGGAAGCTCGGCCACGCTGGAGGCGGCGCTTGCCTTCCGCCTCAAGCTGGCGCTCGCCGCCGGCTTCTCGCCCGAGCTGGCCTCCTGCGCTCGCTGCGGGGAAGCCGAGCACCTGAGCGGGTTCTCGGGCGCCGCAGGCGGCGTCGTCTGCGGCGGCTGCGAGCAGGGCTCCTTCGACCTCAGCCACGAGGCCCACCGGTTCATGGTGGATGCCCTCGGAAAGCCGCTCGCCGAGGCGCCGGCGGCAGGCGAGCGCGCCCTGCGCCAGGCAGAGCGGGCGGTCACCGAGACGCTCGAACACCACGCCCACGTGCAGCTGCGGGCCGCTGCCTGACCCGCCCGGCACGTCTAGAATCGCGGCAGGAGAGTCGCTACTTGTCGGAGACGAAGACCGAGACCCGTTATGTGTATGAGTTCTCGAAGGGTTCGCGGGACATGCGTGAGCTGCTCGGGGGCAAGGGCGCCAACATCGCCGAAATGACAAGGGTGCTCGGCGCCGACCGGGTCCCGGCCGGGTTCACGATCACGACCAGCGCCTGCGTCGCCTACATGCAGTCAGGGGACGGTGAGGTTCCCGGCCTCGACTCGCAGGTCGACGAGGCCCTCGCCGCCCTGGAGGAGCGCACCGGGAAGCGGCTGGGCGACCGCGGGGACCCGCTGCTCGTCTCGGTCCGCTCCGGCGCGCGGGACTCGATGCCGGGGATGCTGGAGACGGTGCTCAACCTCGGACTCGGCGACGACGCGGTCGAGGGGCTGGCCGAGCGCACCGCGAACCCCCGCTTCGCCTGGGACTCCTACCGGCGCTTCGTGCAGATGTTCGGCGACGTCGTCCACGGCATCCCCTCGGAGCGCTTCGAGTCGGCGTTGCGACACGCCCGCGAGGAAAAGGGGGTAGAGGAGGACACCGGCCTCGATGCCGACGACCTGCGCGAGCTGAGCGCGACCTTCAAGGCGATCTTCTCCGAGGTGGCCGGTGAGGAGTTCCCAACCGAGCCCCGCGATCAGCTGCGTCAGGCGATAGTCGCCGTCTTCGACTCATGGAACGGTGATCGGGCGGTCGCCTACCGCCGGCTCAACAGCATCCCCGACGAGTGGGGGACGGCGGTCAACGTGCAGCAGATGGTCTTCGGCAACAAGGGAACCACCTCGGGCTCGGGCGTCGCCTTCAGCCGCGACGAGCGCACCGGCGAGCCGGTCCCCTCAGGCGACTTTCTGCTCGACGCGCAGGGCGAGGACGTCGTCGCCGGGATCCGCAACCCCAAGGACCTCTCGGCGCTGGCTGAGCGGATGCCCGAGGCGCACACCGAGCTGCTGGAGATCCTCCGCCTGCTCGAGCGCCACTACCGCGACATGCAGGACGTCGAGTTCACGATCGAGGAGGGGCGCCTCTTCCTGCTCCAGACCCGCAACGCCAAGCGCCCGGCGCAGGCGGCGGTTCGCTTCGCCCACGACGCGGTAGAGGAGGGGCTGCTCGACATCTCCGGGGCGCTGCAGACGATCGACGCCGGCTCGCTGGAGGCGCTCCTGCACCCGATCTTCGACCCCGAGTTCGAATACGAGCCGTTGACGGTCGGGGTCGCGGCCTCGCCCGGCGCCGCGAAGGGCCGGATCGCTCTCAGCGCCGCCGAGGCGATTCGCCGCGCCGAGGACGGGGAGGAGGTGATCCTCGTCCGGGCCTTCACGGAGGCGGACGACGTCGCCGGCTTCCACGCGTCCAAGGGGATCCTCACCGCGGAAGGCGGCAAGGCCTCGCACGCTGCCCTGGTCGCCCGCGGGATGGGCCGGCCGTGCGTCGCCGGGGCCTCGGCCCTGGCGATCGATCAGGAGGCCAGGACGGTTCGCATCGGGGAGGTCGAGCTGAGAGCCGGGGACGAGATCGGGATCGAGGGATCGACCGGCGTCGTGACACTCGACGATGTCCCCCTGATCGACCCCGAGATCAGCGAGGAGTTCGACGCGGTCCTCGACTGGGCGGATCAGCTGCGCCGGCTCCAGGTTCGCGCCAACGCTGACACCCGCGCCGATGCCGCCAAGTCACGCCAGTTCGGCTCAGAGGGCATCGGCCTCTGCCGCACCGAGCACATGTTCTTCGGCGAGGACCGAACCGAGCTGGTGCGCGGGATGTTCATCGCGGCCGAGCGCCAGCGCCGGGCGCGCCTGCTCGCCGGCGAAACCCCCGGCGAGGACTCCGACGAGCTGCGTGCAACCGAGAGCGAGTTCGCGGCGGCACTCGCCCGCCTCGGCGAGCTGCAAGAGGCCGACTTCGGGGCGATCCTCGCCGAGATGCGAGGTCTGCCGGTGACGATCCGCCTGCTCGACCCGCCGCTTCACGAGTTCCTGCCGCTCGATCACTTCATGGACCTGGTGCGGGAGGCGGAGCGAACCGGCGACGAGGCGCAGATCGAGCGGGCGCGTGCCGAGGCCGAGATCGTCGGCGACCTGCAGGAGGCCAACCCGATGCTGGGGATGCGGGGGATCCGGTTGGCGATCAACTTCCCGCAGCTCTATGAGATGCAGGTCCGGGCGCTGATCGGGGCCGCCGCGGCGGCGGGTCGCGAAGGCGACCCGCCGATCCTCGAGATCATGCTGCCGCTGATCGCCTACGAGGCCGAGTTGGAAATCCTCGGGAACCGGGTCAAGGCGGTGGCGGATGAGACGATGCGCGAGAAGGGGGTTGAGGTCTCCTACGCGGTTGGGACGATGATCGAGCTACCGCGGGCCTGCCTGATCGCCGAGCGGATCGCGGCCCACGCCGAGTTCTTCAGCTTCGGCACCAACGACCTCACCCAGACGACCCTCGGTTTCTCGCGCGACGACGTCGAGGCGAGCTTCATGCCCTCCTATCTGGAGGCACGGATAATCGACCGCAGCCCGTTCGAGACGCTCGACACCGAGGGGGTCGGGGAACTGATCAAGATCGGGGTCGTGGCGGGCCGCCGGGCCGCGCCGGGACTGAAGTGCGGCGTCTGCGGCGAGCACGGGGGAGACCCCGAGAGCATCGAGTTCTTCCACAACAATGGCATCGACTACGTCAGCTGCTCTCCCTTCCGGGTCCCGATCGCCAGGATCGCCGCGGCACAGGCGGCGATCGCCGAGGCGGCATAGGTGAGCGAGACGGCGGCCGCAGCTTCGCTCGAGGAGCGAGTTCGAGCCTGGGAGGCCGAGAACCTGGCGGCGAAGGCGACCCGGTCCTACCCCGCGGAGCGGCACGAGCCCGAGCCGGACGGCCCGGTGCGAACGCCCTTCCAGCGCGATCGCGACAGGATCGTCCACTCGAAGGCGTTTCGGCGGCTGATGCACAAAACGCAGGTCTTCGTTGCTCCGGAGGGCGATCACTACCGGACCCGGCTCACCCACACGCTCGAGGCCACGGGGATCGCCCGCACGGTCGCCCGGGCCCTGGGGCTCAACGAGGATCTCACCGAGGCGATCGGGCTCGGCCATGACCTCGGGCATCCGCCGTTCGGTCACATCGGCGAGGAGGCTCTCGACGCGGCCCTGCGGGAGCGCTGCGACTCCGGCTTCAAGCACAACCTCCACTCGCTGCGCGTCGTCGACGTGCTCGAGCGCCAGGGCCGCGGGCTGAACCTGACCGAACAGGTCCGCGACGGGATCCTCAACCACACCGGCCCGCAGAAACCCGCGAGCCTGGAGGGGCGGATCGTCCGCATCGTCGACCGCGTCGCCTACATCAACCACGACATCGACGACGCCCTGCGGGCGGGGATCCTCAGCCACGCTGACCTGCCGAGCGATGACATCGAGCTGCTGGGGCCGACCGGGGCGAAGCGGATCGACTGCCTGGTGGCCGACATCGTCGAGCGCTCGGCGGCGGCCGAGGACATCGTCCAGAGCGAGGAGCTCGGGGGGGCGATGCTGCGCCTGCGCAAGTTCATGTTCGACCAGGTCTATCTGGGGCCGGCGGCGCGCCGCGAGCATGGGCGGGTGCAGCGGACGATGCGGGGCCTCTTCGACCACTACCTCGAGCACCTCGGGGAGGTGCCGGTGGCAGATTTGGATGCGGAGCCCTGCCAGGCAGTGACCGACTACCTGGCCGGGATGACCGACCGCTTCTGCATCGCCCGCTTCACCGAGCTGGCGATCCCGGAACAAGCGAGATTCTGAGCCGGGGAGTGGCGGCCGGGACGCTACGGTGAGCCGGTGGCGATGATCAGTGCCGAAAGCCTCGAGCGGGTCAAAGAGGCCAGTGACATTGTCGAGGTGATCTCGGCCCACACCGACCTGCGACGACAGGGCACGCGGATGGTCGGCCTCTGCCCTTTCCACGAGGAGCGCACCCCGTCGTTCTCGGTCGAGCCGACCGAGAAGCTCTACCACTGCTTCGGCTGCGGGGTGGGCGGCGACGTGATCAAGTTCGTCGAGGAGAAGGAGGGGGTTGGCTTCGGCGAGGCGGTCGAGCTGCTCGCCGAGCGCTACGGGGTCGAGCTGCAGCGTGAGAAAGAGGACCCCCGAGAGGAGGAGCGGCGCCGCCGGCGGCAGAGGGTGGGCGAGTTGCTGGGACGGACCGCCGCTTTTTACGAGAGCTTTCTCCGGGAGGCGGGTGAGGCGGGAAAGGCGCGCTCCTACCTGGCGGACCGCGGACTCGGTGAGGAGGTGCTGAGGGCCTTCGGGGTGGGCTACGCCCCGAGCGCCTGGGACCAGGTGCTGGCCCGTGGCCAGCGCGCCGGCTTCGGGGTGGCCGAGATGAAGGCGGCCGGCCTGGTGCAGAGCGGGCGGCGGGGGGGCGAGTACGACCGCTTCCGGAGCCGCATCATGTTCCCGATCCGCGACCGGCGCGGACGGGTTCTCGGGTTCGGGGGCAGGGCGATGCGCCCAGAGCAGGGCGCGAAGTACATCAACACCTCGGAGACCGAGTTCTTCCGCAAGAGCCGCATCCTTTACGGGGTCGACCATGCCAAGAGCGCGATCGCCAAGGCGGGGCGCGCGATCGTGGTCGAGGGTTACACCGACGTGCTGGCACTTCACCAGGCCGGGATCGAGGAGGCCGTAGGGGTGATGGGGACGGCGGTCACCGAGGACCAGGTGGCGGCACTCTCGGGGATGGTCGACGAGGTGGTCCTCGCCCTCGACGCCGACTCGGCCGGCCAGGAGGCGATGCTGCGGGCCCAGCGGGTTGCCGCCGGTCGCCAGATGAGGCTGCGGATAGCGCCGATGCCGGCAGGCGAGGACCCCGCCGACATGCTCGGCGCGCAGGGCGGTGGTGAGCGCTTCGCCGCACTGCTGGATGCGGCGGTGGAGCTACCCGAGTTCAGGGTGATGCTGGCACTCGACGGAGCCGATCGGCTCTCGCCCGCGGAGCGCGACAATGCGCTGGCCGAGGTGGCGCCGGTGCTGGCCGAGATGAACGAGTCAGCGAGCCGCGACGACCTGGTTCGCCGGGTCTCGGAGCGACTCGAGCTCGAGCCGGCGATGGTGCTGCGGCGGGCCGCCTCCGCGCGTCAGCGGAGCGGTGAGGGGTCGCGGGCGGAGCCCCGTCCCGGGCCGGAGCCGGGTCCTCCGGCTGTGATCGAGCTGACCCCACGCGAGCGTCGCGAGCGAGCGCTGCTTGCGATGTGCATCGCACGCCCTGCCGAGGGCGGCCCCTACCTGGCAAAGCTCGACGACGAGCACCTCTCGGCCGCCGGCGCCAGGGCGCGCGACTGGCTCCGCGACCATCCCGAGGACCCGGGAGCAGACCTGCCCCGTGACGACCCGGAGCTGGGTGGCATCGTCTCAGAGTTGGTGATCATGTCCCGCGCCGAGCCGGCATCGGCCGAGGCGATGGAGCTCAACTTCCTGCAACTCGAGCAGCGCCGCCTCGAGGCCCGAATCACTGCCGCCGGCGAGGACTACAAGCGACGCGCCGAGCTGAGCCGCGAGCGCGCCGATCTGGTCCAGCGGATCGCGGCTGCCCACCAGGTCGCGAGCTAGGGCCGAGGGCGCCCTGCCCCGCCGGTCGCCAGGGGGCCCATCTAGAATGCGTCGTTGCGCCGGAATCCGGCCTGGTCCCCCGTGATGTAACGGCAGCATGACTGACTGTTAATCAGTTCGTAGTGGTTCGAATCCACTCGGGGGAGCTCTTCAGCGCAACCGCTCGGCGGATCAGGCCGCCGACCGGCGGGCCAGCTCCTCCACCAGCTCTGCCCCTCGCACTGCCCCGTCGTGCTCACGGCCCCATTCGGCGATCGCCTCGGCTCGCATCGAGTAGCGAGGATCGCCAAGAATCTGCCCGGCCGCCCAGCGAAGCGGGCCCGGTGCGCAGAAGCGCCAGGGAACCGAGAGGCCAACTCCCGCCCAGGCGATCCGCGCGGCGGTCTCGTTCATGTCGCCGGCGACGGGGGAAGCCAGCACCGGGACTCCCTGGCCCAGCGCCCGAGCCACGGTGCCATGGCCTCCGTGGCAGATGACCAGCGAAGCCTGGGGCATCACCTGGCTGTAGCTGAGCCAGTCGACCAGGACCGCATTCGAAGGTACTTCGGGTGGCTCTCCGGAACCCTCGCGGTTGATCGTCGCCACCACCCGCAGCGGCTCGCCCGCCAGCGCCCTCAGTGCCGCCCGCACCAGCCGGTTGCCGGGATCCTGTGAGGTGCTCGGCGCGACCAGGACGAGTGGGTCCTCGCCGGGCGGCAGCGTGATCTCCGGGTAGGGAAGCTCGAAGGTCATCGGCCCGGTGACCGCGACGCCTCCCGGCCATGTGCGCGGGAATTCGAGCTGGGGGAAGGTCGCGACCATCGCCAGCTCAGTGCTTATCCCGCCATGGAAGCGCGTCAGCGATGGCAGGCCCAGACCTGCGCGCTGCTGGTTCAGCTCCCGGCGCCCGCGCCGCAACCCGGCTTCGAGCGCCGGCAGCGCCCGGGCCCAGGCTGCCCTGCCGAGAGCGGTGCGCGGGGGCTGCGCGCCGATCGCGAAGAAAGGCAGCCCGGGCTCCTGCACCGGGTAGACGTGGGGAATCAGGGTTGCCCGCGTCACTCCGGCGACCTCGGCGGCGAGCGAGGGGGCCAGGGTGAGGATGTCGCTGACCACCAGGTGCGGGCGCAGCTCTTCGAGCAGTGGCGCCAGCGCCCTGGCGGCGTCCGCGGCCCCGGCTCCTTCGGTCGAGTCGGGGCTGGGCGGCGGAAACGTCCGGTACTCCTCAGCGGCGCTGAATTCCAGCTCGGCGTCCTCGACAGCCTCGCGCCAGCGCTCCCATGACTCGAGCACCACCCGATGCCCACGGCGGGCCAGGGCCTGCCCCAGGGCGATCGCGGGGTAGGCATGGCCGGGATCGCCGAAGGCGGCGACCAGCAGCCGCAAACGGGGCTCGGCTGTTCTCATCCCGGGGCCTCCGCAGGCCAGGGGCCGCGACCCAGGGTGGTGAAAGTTCCCGTTCGTCGACCTTCCGGCACCGGGTCGGGCGTCACTGATCCGTTATCCATCCGCCAATGTTCGCCAGGGCAAGCCGCCGCCGGCGCTCGGATCGGCTGCGTACCGTCACTAGGGGGCTTCCCCGCCATACCCGCGAGGCGATGCTCCTGGGTCTCGATGAAAATCAGATCATCGTCGGCGCCTACACCGACCGCGAGGGTGGAGTCTGCCCGATGCTGGCCGCGCACCGAAACGGCGGACGCACCGACTTCGCCTTCTTCGCCCGGGCCTGGGACGAGTTCACCGGAGCCGGCAAGCGCTCCCGGCCCGCGACGCGGAGGGAGCTGGGAGCCCTTCGCTCCTACCTCGAGCTCAGCCTGCTCGCGGACCAAGGACCCGGACGATCGCGCCCGGGGCCGCGGCGGACCGGCGACCGCTTCCGGATCTACGACCTGCGAATGCTCCGACGCCGCAACTCCTCGCGCGGTGACTCCGACGTGCCCCAGCGCCAGCCTGCCCAGACCGTCTAAAGCCCGTCGCCGGGTCGCATGAAGACGATCTCCGGCACCAGGCAATAGCGCGAGGTTCGCAGCAGGAAGCGGACCGCCTCGCCGAGATCCTCGGGCTGGATCATCTCCTCGGCCTTCACCTGATCCTTGACGAACTCGGTCATCGGCGTGTCGACGAAGGCGGGGGCCAGGGCGGTGCACTGGATTCCGGCGTCGCCGATTTCCTTCTGCGTCCCCTGGCTGAAGTTGATCACCGCGGCCTTCGTCGCGGCGTAGACGGAGAGCCATCCCTGGCCCGACTTGCCGGCGATCGAGGCCGTGTTGACGATCAGCGCCTTGCCGTGCTCCTCCCCCGCCGCACGCAGCAGCGGAAGCCCCTCCCGGGTGCCGATGATCAGCGCCCGCAAGTTGACCCCCAATTGCATGTCGAGTTGCTTGGCGCCGATCTCGTGGAGCGGCTGCCCGATTCCGACCCCGGCGTTGTTGACCAGGACGTCGAGCCGCCCGTAGGTCTGCTTGTGCTGGTCGAAGACCGCGACGATCTCCTCCTCGGAGGTCATGTTGGCCGGCACGCTGAGCACCTCATAACCCTCGCCGCGGAGACCCTCGGCGGCTTGCTCCAGCTTCTCGGGCCGGCGGGCGGCTACGGTCAGCGAGTAGCCCTCGCCGCCCAGCGCCCTGGCGAGCGCCAGGCCGATCCCGCTCGATGCCCCCGTTATCAGTGCCGATCGCTCCGCCAAGGTCGCTCCTCTCGCTGGTCTCCGGGTCGCGCCACCCTAGTACGCAGGAGTCGGAGGCCGCGCCTCGGCGCGCCGCGAACGCCCTGCCTGCCCGACTAACATTGCCGCGTGCGTTTCTTCCGAGTCGCCAGCGCTTCTCTCTGCCTGCTCGCGGTGGCCGGCCTGGCCACCGCGTGCGGCGGTTCGGGTTCGAGTGATTCGACCTCTGGCGCGGCCGCGAGCCGCCCAGCACCTTCGGCGGGCGACTTCCCCAAGGCCGCGGGCAAGACGCTCGGGCAGGTGCTGAACTCCGCCGCCGGTCCGTCGAAGCTGGTGGTCTCGCCGGCCTCCCAGGTCTTCTACAAGGGTGAGAACCGTTACTCGTTCGGCGTCTTCGAGCGCGACCGCACCCAGGTCCCCGACGCCGATGTCGCGCTCTACTTCGCCAAGGCTCCCGCAGGGCAGGGCGGAGCCTCCGCGGCGCAGGAATCGAACTCGAGCAAGGCCGTGGCGAAGGCGCTCAATCAGCCGGCCCAGGGCCCTTTCCCCGCTTCGGTCGAGAGCCTCGAGACAGAGCCCGCCTTCCGTGCGGCCACGACCTCGAACGACCCCGACGCCGCCACCGCCGTCTATGCCACTCACGTCAACTTCCCGAGCGAGGGAGAGTGGCGGATCGCCGCGATGATCAAGGACGGCGGAAAGCTCGAGGCGACCCTGCTGCCGAGCGCGACCGTCGGCCAGTTCAAGGGGGTGCCGAGGGTGGGGCAGAGGCCGCCGCGCATCCACACCCCAACCCCCGAGTCGGTCGGTGGGGACCTTTCGAAGATCACCACCCGGGTCCCGCCCGAGCACATGAACCAGACCGACTTCTACGACGCCCTTGGCAAGAAGCCGATAGTGCTGGTCTTCGCCACACCGCAGTTCTGCCAGAGCCGCGTCTGCGGGCCTGTGGTTGACGTCGCCGCCCAGTTGCAGGAGAAATATGGCGACAAGGTCGATTTCATCCACATGGAGATCTACAACGACAACGACCCGAGTAACGGCGTGCGTTCCCAGGTTCGAGCCTTCAATCTGCCGGGAGAACCGTGGCTGTTCGTAATCGACCGCAACGGAGTTATCCGCACCGTGATAGAAGGCGCATTCGGCGTCAACGAACTGGAGAAGGCCGTGGAGGGGGTCGCGGGCAAATGAGCGAGACGAATTCGGACGCAGAGCTGAAGCAGTCGTTCGCGGACGAGGCGCGCCGCCGCTGCGACGTGATCTCGGCCGGCCTGGAGACTGGCACGAATGATTTTGAGACGCTGCGCCAGGAAGCCCACGCCCTGAAGGGCACGGCCGCCGTCGTCGGCCTCCAGCGCCTCGCCGAGCTCGCGGGCCTGATGGAGTCCGACCTTGCCGAGGCAAGCAAGGCCGGCGACCTCCGCCCCGGCCGGGCCCACCAGATAGCCGACGCCGCCAAGGCGCTTGCCGAGGGCGCCGCCGCCGCCGCCGAGGGCAATGAAGAGCCGCCCGACGTCGGCCGCTCCCTCGCCCAGCTGTTCAGCGTCTGAGAAACCGCCCTGGCACGGCGCCGTCGGCAGAACGCCACGAACACATGTTCGTCGAACACTCGTGCAGGGCCGAGTCGCGCGCAAGCAAGAGTGCGGCTGCTCCGTTCCTTGGAGCAGGGGTCCCACGCGCGCGCTGTGCGCGGCACTGGGGTGGGGGACTCCTCGGCGGACAGCCCCCAGAGATGGGGGCTTTCCGCTGTGCGGGCAGGATTCCCGGCCGCGGGCGATAATCGGGCAGAGGGGCCGGTAGCTCAGCTGGTCAGAGCAGCGGACTCATAATGCGATACCGCTCGTCCGGCCTATTCGGTTCTATTCCGGAATAGGCTGCAAATCGCCGGAGCCCGACTTGCCCCGATTGGGTCGAGTGGTCCCAATTCCGGCGGTTTCGTCCCTCCGCGTTTGCAATCGGTTTGCAATCCGGCACCTCGGTTCTCCACCGCGAGGTGGTGACCCCCTCGGACTGCACAGAGGACATGATCAGCGTGCGTCGAGGCTAGTCGGGGGCGGCGATGCGGCCCAGCTCGGCATCGAGCTTGTCTGCCCCGTGGGAGTCGCAGAGGGTCGAAAGGTGCTCGGAGTCGGTGCCGATCCGTTTTCCCTCGCCTCCTCGCCCCTCTCGACCAGCCTCTCGATCTCGCTCTCCGTGAGGTGACCGCCGGTGATCAGGAAAGTGAACTTGTCCATCTCGGCATTGTGGCCGGCGATCGTTGCGGCCTCGATGTCGAAGACACTGTCGGTCTCCGGGGAGCCGTATTTCAGCTCGGCTTCAATCCGCATCTCTCGATGGCGGGCAGCGGCGGCCGCGGGAGTTTGTCCTTCACCGGTTCGGCGCCGTGCCGCGCAATGGCGATTGCAGTACCCGTGCGCATGGTGGGGCCTGTCGCAGTCCGGAAAGGAGCAGGCGGCTCTGTTTTAGGTTTTGGTCAACGGCTTCCGGATTATCTCGCCGACAACGTCGTCAGCCACGCCCGGCGGGCGGGCATCCGCCTCGGGATCCCCCACCCCTTCCTGGGCGGGGCGCACAACACCGTGCGCGGAAATCTGGTCAAGGGAAGCCGCGTCGATGGCTTCCTGGTCAATGCAACGGCTAACCACAGTCTGCTGAGTCACAACACGGCCAGAGGCGCGGGAGATGACGGCTTCGACGTCCGAAGCCGCACGGCGAAGCTGACGAAGAACCGGGCGCTGCGAAACGGGAGACCTCGGGATCGCAGCCGTTCGCGGCGTAATCGACGGCGGCGGGAACAGCGCCAGCGGCAACGGCGACCCGCGCCAGTGCACGCACATCGTGTGTAGCTGACTGGTCTCGCAACGGCGCCCGCCGGTCAGTGGCACAGTGAGCCCGGAACCGGCCCCCAAAGCCGGGCCGCCTACTCCTCAAGCCCGGCGGCTTTGAGGGCCTTCGCGTGGCTGTACCAGTCGCTGGCCCACACGACGAGACCGTAGCGGCAGCGGCATCGCCTACGCCGCTGGCACTTCCTGACGAAGCCGGTAGAAGTGCTCGTCGAACTTCAGCAGCCTCGAGATGAAGTCCGGCTCGGTGTCGGCCACCTCCACGTCGGTCACCGTCCATCTTGGAAACGCGGCCTCAACCTCGCTGCGAGTCGCCCCCCGCGGCAGGGGCCCTCTGCGCCGGGGCGAAAAAACGTCGAGAAGCACCGTGGCATCTTCGGCGGCGACCGCGTCAACCTCCCTGCCCATAGCCTTGCGCTGGGATTCGGTGAGCCCGTGGAAGGTGCCGGTGTCCAACACCAGGCGGAAGTCCGAGCCAACTCCCGACGCCCGCAGATCGCTGACCTCGCCATGGACGAGTCGCATCTCGACTCCGGCCTCGCGGACCCGGTCGCGCCCGCGCTCCAGAGCCGTCTCAACATTGTCGATACCGGTCACCTGCCAGCCGCGCTTCGCCAGTTCAAGGCCCCAGACTGCGCTGCCGCATCCGAGGTCGAGGGCCGATCCGTAGGGCGGGTCGCGTCCTGCTTCCTCGCGATCCACAAGTTCCGAGAGCGTCTGAGCGAACGGAGGATGCTCTGCGAGGTCCTCCCAAGGATGGAAGCCGAGCCGGTAGAAGAACTTATATGGGACGCCCATGATGCACTCCTTAGGGCTTCGCTCACGCAGGCTTCTCCTGCGACATCGCCTGCGCAGTATCGCTCCGATTAGGCGCCGCACCAGCGAATGCCGTCCGGGTCGCCCAAATGCCGCGAGAACCACGATCGGCCGGGCCCCGGCGTGACCCGGCCGATCGCCGACGCTCAGCTGCCGGGGTGGTTGGCGGTCACCTGGTAACAGGCGACGTCGTACTGCGACACCGCATGCTGATTGCCGTGGGCCGCCGAGGGTGTTCCGGGGCTGCCCGCGTAATGGGCCTCGGCATTCGCGAACCCTCCCGTCGCGAATCCATTCGGTTGGCTGGTTGCCCCCGCAGAGCCGCATGATGCATCTGGCTGACCGGTGCCGCTTGGGTTGGGAGCCGCCACCGCGCCGGCTGCGGCAAAGCCGACGACGGCCGCGGAGACGAGTACGGCAACGATGAGTCTGCGCATCGAGCACCGTCCTCTCCGAGCAGAGCACCGCCGCTTATCGGCGACGCAATCGGACTACGGTGGGGCCGAGGGCAGGGTTCAGATCGACTGGCGGATCGCTCAGTTGGAGCTCTCGCTGACTGCTATTTGATCCGCGGGACGGCAAAGCTCAGGCGTCCGGTGTCACCGCTGCAGCCGCCCGTGCCCCGCAGGCGAAGGGTGCCGACGATCTTCTTGTTGTGATTCGCGAACCGGCCCTTGATCGTCACGATCAGGTTCGGCGTCGGCGGCCAGTCAGCGTTGCCTGCCTTCCCCGGGTGGCCGCTGCCGAAGAACTTGAGGCGGTTGTTGACCTTCATCGGGTGAAAGAAGATATTGGAGCCGTTGCAGGGGGTTCCCGTGGGCACGTTGTGGAATTCGACTTCGGTCACCTTACGAGGGTGGCCATGTCGCAGCTTCGATTTGATCTCCACCCCGTCGTTGTTCACCTGCGGCTTGAAGGAACCGGAGTAAAACGCCGCTAGGGCGGTTCCGGGCAACGCGAGAGCGATCGCTATTGCGATGGGAATCAGCCGCTTCATAGGTGCACTCCAGCCCCCTGCGAGTTGATGGACCGCGAACGTTACACCCATTTCTCCTGACATCGCCTACTCCGAGAGCCCGGCGGCTTCGAGGGCCTGATCCTCATCGAAGTCGATCGAGGCCAGTGTGCGGCCCTCGACCTGGCGCGCTACCGCCTCGATCTGAACACCCTCTCGCGAGAGCTGGGGCACGTCCCGCTACAGCGGTTGACCGGGCAGAAGATAGACGCGCTCTATGCGGACAAGCTGGCCGAGGGGGCGACGCCGAACACCGTGCGGCACCTTCACGCTGTCCTGCGCCGGGCACTGCGCGATGCGGTCCGCAACGACTTGGTTCTCCGTAATGCCGCCGATGCGGCCACTCCGCCGCGCGTGCCGCGACCCGAACTACAAACATGGGAAGTGGGGGAGGCGCGCTGCTTCCTCGCTCACGTCGCCGGAGATCGCCTTTATGCGGCCTGGCTGTTGCTGGTGGTGACCGGAATGCGCAGAGGTGAGGTTCTCGGATTGCAGTGGGGCGACTTCGACGGCGAGCGGATATCCGTGTCGCGTTCGCTGATCTCGGTGAGGAACAAGCTCTCGTGTTCCGAGTCGAAGACAAGTCGCGGCCGGCGCGCGATCGCGCTCGACGCCGACACCGTGGGCACCCTGCGCGAGCACCGCAAGCAACAGGCTCCGGAGCGGATGGCACTCGGTCTCGGCAAGCCGGGGCGCGATGGGCTGATCCTCACCGATCCTCTCGGCGAACCGGTGAAGCCGGACACGCTCTCGCAGAGCTTCCTCCGGCTGGGGACCGAGATCGAAGCTGCCACGGATTCGGCTCCACAGTCTCCGCCACGGCTCCGCCTCGATGATCCTGGCCGCTGGCGTGCATCCGAAGGTCGTCTCCGAGCGGCTCGGTCATGGTTCGGTCGCGTTCACGCTCGACACCTATTCGCACGTCGCGCCGGCGATGGAGTCCGACGCGGCCGATCGGGTCGCCTCGATGCTGCGAAACTGACGGGCGCAGGTACCTCCGGCTTGCAATCGGTTTGCAAATCGGCCTTTCAGAGAGGGGTCGAAACCCGGAAAATCCCTGCAAAGGGCCGGTAGCTCAGCTGGTCAGAGCAGCGGACTCATAATCCGTCGGTCGCAGGTTCGAGTCCTGCCCGGCCCATCAAAGGAAACCCGGCTGTGGAGCGGTTTCCGATTCTTACGAAGATGTGGGCGACCCCTATATGGGGCCAGGTGGGAACAAAGTGGGAACAGCAGGTGTGCTGCTCGGACTCCGACCAGCGTGGGGCTAGCTTCATTGTCTGTTGTCCGAGTCGAGCAAGAGCAACGCTGCAGGTCGCGGCCCTGGTCGGTTCTGGGCTCGGCTGCGCTTACTGCGTAAACGCGCCCCGTAGCAGCACGGCTCCCAACGTCGCGACGCTCGCGGCTCGCAGGCCAGAGCGCGATACTGCGCAGGCGATGTCGCAGGAGAACGTCGAGGTGGTGAAGGTGGCCTATGAGGCGTTTGCCCGTGGAGGGCTTGACCGGTACATGGAGCATTTCACCGACGATGTCGTCTACCGGGCAGTCGAGGGTGCTCCCGACGAGCCCGGTCCGATCCATGGCAAGGACGCCTTTCGGGCATGGCTCCAGGACTGGATCGACGCGTTTGACGGGTACTGGATGGAGCCGGTGGAACTGATCGACGCCGGTGGGGACACGGTGGTCGCGGTTGAACGATTCGGCGGACGCGCCAAGCTCAGCGGTGTCGAAACAGATCAGATCATCGGAGACGTCGTAACAATCCGCAACGGAAAGATCGCGCGTGGCCACGAGTACCCGACCCGTGAACAGGCCCTCCAAGCCGCCGGGCTGGAGGAGTAGGCGATGTCGCAGGAACAGATCGAGTTGTTGCGGCCAGTCCTCGTCGAATGGGCCAACGGGAACCTCTGGGCAGGGGCTGAGCTGATGGCCCCGGACATCACGTTCCGGGCTGCGCCGCCAGCCAACTTCGTTGCCCAGGGACTGGAGGAGACCGCTCGAGCGGTGCTCGAGGTCCTCGACCATTGGAGCGACTATCGGATCGAGGCAGAGGAACTGGAGGACCTCGGCGGGAGACAGCGTCCTCGTGGTGGGTCATCAGCGCGGCAGGGGAAAGCTCAGCGGCGCTGAGGCGGACTACCCGATCTTCGTCGTCTGGAAGTTCCGGGAGAACGAAGTAATCGGCGTATACCTCGAGGGAACGAGGGACGCTGCCCTCGAAGCCGCCGGACTGTCGGAGTAGGCGCGTTCTGACCAATCCGTAGCTCCTACTCGGCTACATCAGGGCCAGAGCGCGATACTGCGCAAGGCGATGTCGCAGGAGAACGTGGAGATCGTTAGGCGTGTCTACGACGCCTGGAATCGCGGTGACGCAGAGGCTTGGATCGAGGCCTTCGATGTCGACGCGGTGGTGATCACGGATCCCTCCTGGATGGAGCCGGGGCCGTTTGAGGGTCGGGCGGCCATCAGGGAGTGGTACGAGGGCCTCAGGGAGTCCTGGGAGGGGCGCGACGAGATTGTCGTCACCGAACTCATCGGTGTTGGGGACAGGGTCGTCGCCCGAATCAACTGGGAGGTGCGCGGTCGGTCCAGCGGGATCGAAACAGTTCTCGACGCCACCTGCGTCAGCAGGATCGACCGGGGCAAGATCGTTCGGCAGCAGTGGTATTTCGACCACGAGAAGGCCCTCGAAGCCGTGGGGTTGTCGGAGTAGGCGATGTCGCGGGAGAACGTGGAGATCGTGCGGGCTGCATGGGACGCCTGGAATCGCGGAGATTGGGACGAGTGGCGGAGCTACTTGAGCGCGGACTTCGAACTCGACGACTCGTCGGCCCTCGGTGAGTGGCGCGGGGTCACCAGAGGACCGGATCAGGTCTTACGTGAGATACAGCAGTTCCTGGAACCGTGGAAGTCCGTGCGTATCGAGATCGACGAGTTGATCGACGCTGGTGAGCACGTCGTTCAGCGCGGAACGCTCACTTCGTGGGCCGGGACGGGATTGAGGTGCAGGCCAAAGGCGCTTATTGCTGGGCGTTTAGAGACGGAGTCATGATTCGTGGCCTCTTTTCCAACGAGTTCGACGAAGCCCTCAAAGCCGCCGGGCTTGAGGAGTAGGCGATGTCGGAGGAGAACGTCGAGATTGCGGCGCGTTGGTACGAGGTTGCCATGAGCAAGACGGACCTGTTGGCCGCGATGTCCAGGACCATGTCGTTCTGCCATCCCGACGTCGAGTGGAGCGCACCTGAAGACGGGACAACATATCGGGGCCGTGAGGGAGTCAGGCAGCGGCTCGAAGAGTGGCTCGAGAGTTTCGGTGACTACAGGTATGAGATCCAGCGGATCATCGACTGCGGAGGCGATGAGGTTCTGGTCGAGGGAACCGAGGTGGGGCGCGGCGCAACGAGTGGCGCCGAGGTGCGCTCGACCAACTACGAGCTGCTCACGTTCCGGGACGAAATGATCGTGCGCATTCGCGAGTTCTACGACGAAGCAAATGCCCTCAAAGCCGCCGGGCTTCAGGAGTAGTCACAGCTCTTCTGCTGGGCGGGAGCTGCGAGAGCCTCTCGGTCTCGTCCCGCGGCTCGCGAACTGGGGCTGGCCTAGGTTCAGGCGGACATGAGGTGCTCGAGCCTGTCGAAGCTGTCCGTCCACCCGTCCCGGTGAAGCGAACGACGTGCCCCGGTCTTGAACTGGCCTTGCGTGAAGGCAACCTCCGTCGATTCACCGAGATCCCCAAATGACAAGTTGACCACTGTCTCGACGTCGTCGGGATCGGGGTCCTCATATGCGAAGGTGAAGGCCAGGCGGACGGGTGGGTCGACTTCGCGGAACTTCCCAGCCAGGTAGAAGGGGTCGCCCTCCGGCGGCTGCATCTCGATCCGGTAGCTCGCTCCAACGCGAGGTTGAAACTCCAGGCTCGGGACGGAGAAGCCCTGCGGCCCCCACCACTTCGCCAGCTGGTTCGGATCGCTAAAGGCCCCGAACACGACCGCAGGAGCGGCGGGAAGGGCCCGCTTGATCTCGAGGGTCAACTCACCCGATTGCGCCGCCACGCGTGGATCCTATCCGGAGGCCCCCGCTTCACCGCCTCGCTCCGCCTCTACTTCTCCGTACTGCGAGCGCGGCGTGGGTCGGGGCCGAACCGAAGAATGCGGGCCAGCCGGCACGCCCCGGGGGGAGGGGAGCCCACGTCCGACTGGAAGCCATTAGTCATATGACCTAGGCTCGGCGCCATCCTCTTCCGGTTGACCACAGCGGAGCTTGCGCTGCTGGTATTCGGCGTCATCCTGGGTGCGACTGCCATCGGAGCCTTTCTGGGCCGCCGGGTGCGCCACCTCTCCGAGAGCCTCAGCGAGCCCTTCGGCGTTCTGCAGGGGGCCCTGCTCGGGGTTGTCGGGCTGATCCTCGCCTTCGGTCTGTCCTTGGCTCTTTCCCGCTACGAGGATCGCCGCGCCGCAGTCGTCGACGAGGCCAACACGATCGGCACCACGTATCTGCGTGCCCAGACCCTTGCCGAGCCAGTTCGAAGCCGCTCCCTGAGACTGCTCGTTGACTACGCCGGGAGCGCGATCCGTCTCTCCGAGTACATCCCTGGCAGCGCCACCGAGACCGCCATCACGGGGTATGAGGGCCGGCTCCAGCGCCGGCTCTGGGGTCTGGCCGGAGAAGCGCTCGCTGCCGCGCCGACGGCGAGTGCACCACGGCTCTACGTCGAGACATTGAACGAAATGATCGACTCGCAGACGACCCGCATTGCCGCTCTCAACAATCAGGTTCCGACCGCGGTTCTGCTACTCGAGATATTCGGCGCGGCCGTGGCCCTAGGACTCCTCTCCGCCTACCTGGCGCTGGTCGGCCGGGGTCTCGCCGGGGTGTTGCTCGCCTCCGCGCTTGTCGCGACCCTGCTCTTGGTGACAATGGATCTCGACCGACCGACCCGGGGTCCGATCCAGGTCCCCGACAGGGCCATCAAGCAGCAGTACAAGTCGATGAAGCTGCCCCCGGCGGCTGCGGCACCGCGACCCGCTGGGGGCTAGACGGGGTCGCTTCTCGGGCCAAGACTTCCCTGCGCATATTGCGGGCGACCTAAATCTCCGCTGCCTCTGTCCAAGCGCCATCGTGAGGCAGCCCGCTCGGCCCTCCCCACCTTTTGCATCTCAATACGGAGCCCCCTTTGCTACTCACATCATCGGCTCGACCGTGCGAAGCGAGCGCAGGGCGGAACCTCAAAAAACGAAGCCAGCCGCCACCCCCAGAGGGAGGGGGGAGCCCCACGCCCCGCTTGGAGCCAGCGAATAGATAAGCCTGTCAGCCGCAATTCCCCGACAAACGCGCCTGGTCCACGTCTTGTCAGAGCGCTCGGCGGGAGTGGCAAAAGCGGCGGACTAGAAGGTTTCTCCGTTCAGCGTCGCGGCGCTCACGTTGGCCGTGGCCTTGGGCCCATCGGAGCCCGATCGTTAATGCCGGATACCCGGCCTTGACGCGTGGTGACACGGGTGATAGGCCACCGAGCAGAGCTGCTCTGATCTCGAGAAAGGGACCCGATGCCGAAGACTGTGAAGCTAACTCTGGCGGCAGCCATAGTAGGTGCGACTTTCGTATTGACCGCCGTCTCAAGCGGCGCAACCCCACCTCCGACGCAGGATTCAGTCGTGCTGACGAGCGGTCCCGCACTATCGGACGTCGGGATGATCTACGACCTAAACGCGACCAGCGGGCCGAGCGGCGAGAACCCGACCGGAAGGGTGGATTTCGGCGAAGGCTTCCTGCACAGCTCGGGGCCGGTGACCTGTCTTGCCGTTAGCGGGGACCGGGCAATTCTCAACTTCCTTACCGAGACTGGCATTTTTAGCGGGAGCATCTTGACCGTGCAGATTGTTGACAACCACCCTGACGCTTTCAACCCCAACCCTTTGTTCCGAGACCCGACCGATTGCTCGCCTCTCGATGAGCCTCCGCGGCCATTGCGCAGCGGCGACATCACGGTGACCGACGCGCAGCCTCTGCCGACGAGCACGGATCAGTGCAAGAACGGCGGCTGGCAGCAGTTCGGTTTCAAGAACCAGGGCCGCTGCGTGGTCTTCGTGATCCAGGCCAGGATCTGCGATGCGCTCGAGCGCCACGGCATCCATCTGAAGTTCTGCCCGCCGGCGCCGCCCAACCCGCTCCGCTCGGACTGAGCGCCACACGGCGCCGATCACAACAGGAGGTTCTCGATGAAGCTGCGGACCTATTTCCTACTTGCTGTCACGTCGGCGGTGATCGGGTTGGGGGTAGGCGGCGGTCCCGCCTGGGCGCAGGCGCCGCCCAATGACACCTTCGAGCAGGCCACCCAGATCCCCTCGGTACCGTTCTCGCAGACGCTCGACACGAGCGAGGCGACAATCGACTCAACCGACGCCGAAGCGTTGGCGGCATGTGGAAGTTCGGTCGGCGGCGCCGCAACGGTCTGGTACGAGTACACGTCCTCCGCCGATCAGAGCCTCGTCATCTCGACCTCCGGATCCACCAACTACACCACCGGTGTGGCTGTGCTGACAGGGTCACCTGGCACCCTGTCGGCAGTCACCTGCTTCGCGGGCATTGGGTCCTTCTCGGTGACAGCGGGCCAGACCTACCACATCGTGGTGGCCGACATCGGCGGGGGCAACGGCGGCACGCTGAACCTTTCCGTCGAGACGCCGGGGGTCGAACTCGGCGTCGATCCCTTCGGCCAGTTCGACCCCGAGACGGGGGTCGCAACTGTCACCGGCACGCTCATATGCCCGAGTGGGTCCACGGGCACCGTTTCGGGGAGCCTGTCCCAGCGTGGGGACCAGCAGACCACGACCGCTGGGACGGGTCTACATCCCACCAACGTCCCCTGCAACGGCGCTGCCCAGCAGTGGTCGGCCGCATTCAGGCCGCTTAACGGCAAGTTCACAGGTGGCCAGGCCGACGTCTCGGTAGACGCCGCCGTCTGCCTTCCCCGCGGCTGCCCTTTTGATCACGCCGACCGAAGCATCATCCTGCGCGGATTGTACGTCCTTTCCACCACCCCGCCCGATGGCTTCTCTGGGGCTTCGCGGACCGCGCCGATCGTCGTCAACTTCGATCAGGGGATGGACAGGGCGTCAGTCGAAGCCGCCTTCTCGCTGAAGCGGGCCGTCAACGGGGAGCCTGTGAGCGGCAGCTTCAGCTGGGGTGGGAACTCGCTGAACTTTACCCCGAGCGCCCCCTTGGCCGCCGCGCGTCTATACAAGGCGACGGTCGGGACCGGGGCCCGCAACCTTGCTGGCACGCACCTGGCGGCTCCGGCCGCCTGGCAGTTCAGCACCACGCCCCAACCCCTGATCGCCTCGGTGTATCCGGCCGATCAGGCCACCGGAGTCTCGAGGAGCGCCCCGATCGTGGTCGGCTTCGACACGGCCATGGACAAGCCCTCGGCGCAGGCGGCCTTCTCCCTGACCGTGAAGAAGACAGGCGCTCCTGTAAGCGGAGCCTTCGGCTGGTACGGAAACGCGCTGATCTTCAAGCCAAACAGCGACCTGGCCGGAAACACCTACTACGAGGCTCGGGAGAGGAACTCGGCCAAGAACCTCGAGGAGCGCCCGCTGGCCTCGGGAAGAACCTGGGGGTTTGCGACGGCGAACTGAAGCCCACCCTGAGCCGGGGGTAGCGGGGATGTCCGAAGCCCCGTTGGCCCGCTCCAATCAAGCGATAATGCGCAGGCGATGTCGCAGGAGAACGTGGAGACCTTCAGGCGGGGCGAGGTCGCTTGGAACAGCGACGACTTCGGCGCGTGGATCGAGCTGGCGGACCCCGAGATCGAATGGTTCGCGCTGATGGAGGTGTTTCGCGGGCAGAGGGATGCCCGGCAGGTCTGGGAGAGCTTCAAGGGCGACGCGGGGATCATGGTTCGATTCGACGATGTTCGTGACCTCGGGGAATCCGTCCTCGCCCTGGGGGAGATAGAGGTCACCGGGCGCAGAACGGGGCTCAACGTCGCCCAAGAGGTCGCACAGCTGGTCCCCTATCGCAACGGCAAGGCGGTCAGGGTCCGCGATTTCGGTAGCCACGCCGAGGCCCTCAAAGCCGCCGGGCTGTCGGAGTAGACGATGTCGCAGGAGAACGTGGAGACCCTCCAGCGAGCCCGTGAGGCCTGGGACGCCGACAACCTGGACGCCTTCCTGGCCGAGGCCGATCCCGAGGTCGAGTGGCTTACCGCTATTGAGCAAGCCTTGGAGGGCAGAGAAAGTACCTATCGGGGCCACGACGGTGTGCGAGAGGTCTGGGACGAGTATCGGGGTGAGGCGTGGGGAGGTTTCACGAGTCAGGTTCAGGAGATTCGCGACCTCGGCGAGTCGCTTCTTCTCCTCGGTCACCTCGAGGTGAGCGGCCGGAGGACCGGGATCGAGCTCGGCCAGGAATTCGGGCAGCTCCTCACCTTCCGAGACGGGAAGATCCTCCGCTCGCAGGATTTCCTGAGCCACGCCGAAGCCCTCGAAGCCGCCGGGCTGTCGGAGTAGCGCCCTCACCCGTCGCAGCCCTCCCTCCTCGATCAGCGGCGGATCGGCGCTGATCGCTATCAAGCGCCCAGCAGGAGCTTCCTCGTGCTGGGGTTGGCCCTTGCGAGTCGCTCCGCAATCGAGCAATAGGGAGCGTCGGGATCGCCGTCGAGAGTCCGACTGAAATCGCTGGCCAGAGCACGGCAGGGCCCACCGCTGTGACGAGCATCGGCCCGGTGGCCTTCCAGGGACTCTCCGCAGAGCACGCAGACTCTCATGAGAGCGACCCTCTGGCGGCAGCTCTAGGCCCGGTGCCGAGGCAGAAAATGAGACCAGGAAGAGACCACCAGGTCACGGAGTGGGCCTGCAGGGCCCTGCAGACGGATGAAGCGCCCCATTCTCCCGACGCTTGCTTTAGCACAGTTTGCAGGCAAAAAGCTGCAAGCTCCTGCAAACCTATGAGCGCGCCCGACAGGATTCGAACCTGTGACCTTCGATTCGTGGACCGACGATCCCTTCATCGAATCTCCTATTTACAGCGGATTTGTGCATCACGGGTGGAGGGGTGAGGTGCCCCTACACCTGCAGCCTGCTCAGGTCGCGACGTCCGGGTGGGGGACGCCTCGCCGGTCAAGCTCGGCCGAGGGGTTGACTGAGGGCTCCCCTTCGAGGATGCTGCCCCCCGACAGGACGGCCAAACGGTCGGAACCAGCTGGGGCACTCGTTGGGGAAGCGCACACCGGCACGACACCAAGGAGACCCGAATGCATCAGATCGGCCTGAAGGCCACCTGCCTCGTAACCGGTGCTGTCCTCCTGCTCGGGATCGGCGCCGCTGGTTGCGGCAGCAGCGGCAGCACCGACACGACCACGGCCGCGATCACGAAGTCGGCGTTCGTCGCTAAAGCGAACGCGATCTGCACCAAGGGCAACAAGGTGCAGAACACCGCCGGCGAAAAGCTGGGGAAGAACCCCAGCCAGGCGCAGTTCACCGCCTATGTCAACAACACGGTCATACCCAACATCCAGGGTCAGATCGACTCGGTCAGGGCTCTCGGGGCGCCCGCCGGTGACGAGGCCACCGTGTCGCACATGCTCGACCTCGCCGAGGCTGATCTAAACAAGATCAAGGCTGATCCGACCCTGCTCCAGGACAATGCCGACCAGTTCGCGAGCTTCGCGAAGATCGCCCACCCCTACGGCCTGACGGCCTGCGACCCGAACAGCTAGGTCGCACGGCGGCGATGGTGGCGGTGTTGCTTCGATCGTCAGCCAGGTCTATCCCTCTGACGGAGCAAGCGGGGTGTCGCGAGGCTCGCTAACGATTCCGTTCTTCAACTAGGCGATGGACAAGCCGACCGCCCAGGCCGCCTTCTCGCTGAAGCGCATCAGCGACGGCGCTCCCGTGGCCGGAAGCTTCGGTTGGTACGGCAACGCACTGATCTTCACGGCGAACACCCAATACACGGCGGCTGTCGCCGGGACGGCCAAGGACCTCGCCGGAAACACGCTCGCCAACCCGACCAGCCGGCGCTTTACGACAGGAAGTTAGATGGCGATCCGCGAACGCCTGATGAATGATGCAAACCCAGGGGCGTGCTCCAGCCCAGGTCGATGATCCGCTCGTCCGCAGGGCCAGGAACCTCTAGACGGAGTCGGCGCCGATCGTGTTGGGAGTATTAGGTGCATGATTTCCACGCCCATCGCCCAGTCTCACCCACAGAAACGCACGCGCACCAGCTACACCGAGGAAGAGATCGAGCGCGGCCTCGTAGCCACCGCCCTCGCCAGCGGCAACACCCGAATGGCTGCCCAGATCCTTGCCGGCGAGGGGCTCCCGATCCCACGCTCGACCCTGCAGAGCTGGGTCAACAGGATCCACCCGCAGGCTACGCGGAGGTCAGGGCACGGGAGCTTCCCCGTCTGCGCGAGTTCCTGGCCGAGAAGCACACCGCCGCCGCCGAGCGCTACCTTCGCCTCGAGCAGCGAGTAGCTGATCGGATCGAGGAGACGCTGGAGGAGATCCCGGCCCGCGACCTCCCGGGTGCCAGCCGCAACCTGGCCGTATCCGGCGCGGTGCACATTGACAAGTCTCAACTCCTACGGGATCAGCCAACGAGCGTCGTCCAGCACCGATCGATCGAGGAGATAGAGCGCGAGTTGAGAGCTCATGGCGTCGAGATCATCGACGGGTTCTCGGAGGAGGTCGAGGAGGTCGATGCGGTGGAGCAGTTGAGCGAGGGCTCCTAGCCCCTCGCCGTCTTCAATTCGGTCTCGTAGGCAGCGGAGGCCAGCATCGCCTCGATGGTCGAGGGCCACCACCTCCGGCCCCCTCGGGCCGTCGGGATGCCATCCCGGTCGAGCCCGGCGGCAATTGCCCGGAAGGTTGCCCCGCCCTGGCGTTCACTGACGATGCGCTCGACAACCTCGTCGGGAACTCGTCGCCTCCGGCCGAGCCGCCTGCCCATTGCCCGCTTTGCGGCAAGCGCCTCCTTTGTCCTCTGGCCGATGATCCTCCGCTCGTACTGAGCGAAGGACACCATGACGTTGGTCATTGCCTCGCCCATTGGCGTAGTCGTATCGACGTCGAGGTCGAGGGCTACAAGCGCCCAGCCCTGCTTCTGAGCGTCGGCCATGACGTTGGGAAGTCCTTGATCGACCGGGACAGGCGGTCGAGCTTGGCGACGATGAGGACGTCGGTTTCGCCGGCCTTGAGTTTGCCGAGCGCGGACTCGATGCCGGGGCGGTTGAGACTCTTACCTGAGTAGCCGACGTCCTCGACAACCTCGGCTAACTGCCAGCCTCGGCGCTCGCACTCGGCGACGATGGCGTCCTGTTGCGCATCGAGCCCTAGGCCGCTGCGCCCCTGTTCATCGGTGCTGACCCGGACATAACCTGTTGCCTGCATGGGGAGGTCACTCTCCTTGTGCCGGGGGCCGGGCTGTTAGCGCAGCGCCGGCCCCGCTTTGTTGATTGAGCCACGGTACTCCGTCCGGTAGACGTTGGTCAACCGGACATCAGGCACAAAGCCTCGCGCTCGTGCTGTCGTCTCCCGACCCTCGGTCATCTCCGGTCATTCCAGCCGCGGCTCCGCTCGGTTGTCGTCTGCTCGCCTCCCGCCTCTGCATCTCCATGCCTACTTATCACCTCTCCTTGCTCACGTCGTCGAGCTCGAGGGTGCGGAGGCGAGGCGAGGTCGGGAGCGGAAGCAGTCGGTTGGCGGATCAAGGGCAGCGACGGGGAGGGGGGAGCCCCCACGCCTGGCAGGGAGCCATTACTCATATATGCCTGTCAGTGGCGTCCAGCAAACAAAACGCCCGACCCTCGGCTCCACCCTCAGCGATACTGCGCATACGATGTCGGGGGAGAACGTCGAGGCCGTTAAGGCATTCTTCGCGGCGTTCGCGGAGAGAGACTTCGAGGCGGGAGCCAGGCTTCTTGATCCCGGCCTGAAGGTTCGTCCGGCGATCGTCGGTGGACCCGAAGGCACCGTCTATCACGGCCCGGCGGGGATGAAGCAGTTCTGGGCAGACGTTGACTCGGCCTGGTCTGAGTTTCGCATCGCGCCTGAAGAGTTCAGGGATCTAGGCGCGACAGTCCTCGTACTCGGCCGTGCCCACGCCCGCGGCCGCGACAGCGGCATTGTCCTCGATACTCCCGCGGCGTGGATCGTTGGTGTGCGCGAGGGCAGAATCGTGGCCTTTCAGAGTTTCAGCCGACAACATGATGCCCTCGAAGCCGCCGGACTCGAGGAGTAGGCGATGTCGCAGGAGAACGTGGAGATCGTGCGGCGGGTGATGGCGGCGACCGAGACGGCGATGGAGCGTGGCGATCCCGCCGCTGCGTTCCCCGCAGGTGTCTTCGCCGTCGATTTTGAGTGGGTCCTGCCGTTTGCGTTCGAGGGGAAGACCGTATGGACGGGGGTCGAGGAGTGCGTCGAGTTCCGGCATCTGGACCGAGTTTTTCGACCACTTCTCGTTCCAGACCCCGCGCTTTATCGACGCAAGCGATGATCGAGTCGTGGTTTTGATGCACCAAACGGCGATCGGAAAGGAAAGCGGGGTCCGGGTCGATCAGAAGAACGGAGTGGTCTACGAGCTCAGCGAGGGACGCATAGTTCGGGCGAGCAACTACCTCGCGCACGCCGAGGCCCTCGAAGCCGCCGGGCTGTCGGAGTAGGCGGGCCACGCCTTCTGCCCTTGATGTAACACCTCCTCAGCTGATATGGCCGTCCTTTTGTCAAGTCCCCAGCACCGAGGGCCCGCAATTGCGGGCCTTCTTCTTGGCCCAGAAGGCGACGGTCCGATCTGGTGCGCGACGCGCGGTCAGGCTGATATGCGCGGGTTGGCTACCGCAGGACCGGGTTTCGTCTCAGCGCCCGCGCTCTAGGATCGAGCGTCGTCGCCGCAGCGGCTGCTCATAGCTGAATCGCGGATGCGCTGGCGCGAAGGACCGGGGCCCGCCGCCTCCTGGGCCAAGCAGTGCTTGGTGGGATCAGTCGACTACGGCCACCGCCCAGCAGAAGCCGCTCAACTCACGGGCAACGGCGACGGCGCAGACGGTGCGCCGCTTGCCGCGCTCTGAGTCGAGCCGGCGCCAGGTCCGGTGCAGTCGTTGCTGGGCGCGCCAGGAGATCGCGCAGACCGCCTGGGGCTGGCCCTGCTGGCGGCGGGTGAGCTCTCTGCCCTTGCGCGGCGCCCGGCGGTAGTGCCACGCCGCCTCGACCAGCAGGCGGCGTGCATGGCGCGAACCCGACTTGGTGATCGCGCCCTGGCGACGCTTCTCGCCGGTCGTGTTCTCGGAGGGCACGAGGCCGAGGTAGCTCATCAGCTGCGCCGGGCGCCCGAAGCGCTCAAAGTCGCCGACCTCGGCGCAGAGGCCGAGCGCCGAGAGGGTGTCGATGCCGCGCAGACAGCGCAGACGAGCGACGGCCCCCGCCCACGGGGAGCCCTCGACGAGCGACGCCATCTGGGCCTCGAGTGCCTCGCGGCGCACCAGCAAGGCGTCGATCGAGCCGATCCCGTCGAGCAGGACCGCCTGGGCCACTGGCTCTCCGAGCTCGACGGCGGCCAGCCAGTCGAGGTGGCGAGAGGTCCAGTTGTTGCCCTCGAAGCGCCGCTCGTGGCGCAGCAAGAGCTTGGCGACCCGGTGGCGAGCCCGCATCAGATCACCGCGAATGTCCTCGCGGGCCCTAACCAGGTCGCGCATCGCCTCCTCGGCCGGGGCCGGGACCCGGACCGGGTGCAGGGCGCCGATCATCAGCAAGCGGACCAGTCGCTCGGCATCGCGGCGGTCCGTCTTTACCCGGTCTTGCGCAGGGCGTTCGATCTTGCCTGGCGCGGCGATCACGCATCCGATCCCCTTCGCCGTCAGTGCTCGAGCCAGCGCGAATCCGGTCGGGCCCGCCTCATAGGCGACCTTGACCGGCGCCGGCAGCTCCTCGCAGAGCGCCACCACCTGGCGTGTCTGACCTCCGAGGCGCTGGATTCGCAGCTCGCCCGACTCGGCGTCGGCGATCGCCGCCACGACCTTTGCTGCGTGAACATCGAGACCCACCCACGTCTTAACCTGGCCCACGGTCGGCACCCCCATAATTGCGGCGGCCGAAGCCCAATACTTCGGCCTGACCCGCGGAACTTATGAGCGGGTGCCGACCGAACCACTGCGCAGGGCCGCCTGAGTTGGCGGCCATAGGGTCTAGGCCACCGCCAGAGCGCGATACTGCGCAGGCGATGTCGCAGGAGAACGTGGAGATCGTGCGGCGTGCCATCAGCCACCTCAACGAGCGCGGAGAGCCGGATTGGGACCTCTACGACCCTGACCTGATCTGGACAACGCGGGGCGATGTTGGTCACAACACCTACCGGGGCATCGAAGGGCTGCGGCGGGGAACCGCCTCGCTCCGCGAGGTCTGGGCCGACTTCGACGCCGAGATTCTGGAGGTCATCGATACCGAGAACGCCGTCGTCTCCGTCCTTCAATGGAGCCTCAGGGCGCATAGCGGGGTCGAGCTTGAAGTTGTGGAAGGTTGGTCGACTTGGGTTCGCGGCGGCAAGATCACGCGCATCGAGCAGCACGGGAGCAAAGCCGAAGCCCTCGAAGCCGCCGGGCTGTCGGAGTAACTCAGCCTTCTGTCCCTGAGACACCTACTCCTTCAGACCGGGGGGCAAAACGCGATACTGAGCGGGCGATGGACCCCGAAGAAAGACTGACGCTCATTCGCGAGTCATACGAGGCGTTCAGTCGCGGAGACCTTGAAGCGCTCATCCAGCTCTACGCCGCTGATTGCGAGTGGCGCATGTCGAACTACGCAGGCTGGCCCGAGAAGCATCTCTACGCAGGCCGACAGGGGCTGGCCGAGCTCTTCAACACCTTTGTTGAGCCTTGGGAGGACTTCCACGTGGAGATCGGGGAAACGGTCGATCTGCCGGGTGATCGCAGCTTTGTAGTCGGCCATGCCCGTGGGCGCGGCCGACTCAGCGGCGCTGAGGTTGATTTGCCGCCCCTCGCCCAGATAATCGACTTCCGTGATGGACAACTTCTGCGCGTCGACAACTATTCGGATGTCGAAGCGGGCCGGAGGGCGGCCGGCCTGTCGGAATAGGGCTCGTTCTGGTCTTTCCGTAGTTCCTACTCAGCTAGGCCAGGGCCGGAGCGAGATACTGCGCGGGCGATGTCGCAGGAGAACATTGACTGGCTTCGTCCTCTGTTTGAGCAATTCGCCAACGGTGACTTCAGTGCGTACTCGGAGTTGCCCGATGACTTCGAGCTTGTGCTCGCCCGTGAGATGCCCGATGCGGGTAGCTATCGCGGTCAGGCTGCCAGGCGCTGGATGAGGTCTTGGGTGGAGTCTTTTCATCGGCTAACGATTGAGGCCATCGAGTTCGTCGACGCTGGTGACCAGGTGGTGATCGAGATGCTTCAGAGAGGCTTGCTTGCGGGGAGCGATGAAGTTGTCGAGACGCGTACCTGGGCCGTGGATACCTTCAGAGAGGGTGACCTTGTGCGAATCGAGCTGTTTCAAGCCCGTGCGGAAGCCCTCGACGCCGCCGGCCTGTCGGAGTAGGCGATGTCGGAGGAGAACGTGGAGATCGGGCGGTTCAGTCTGGCCGTTCAGCCGGACGCGCCGTCGAGCCGCTCGGCGAGTTCGACGATCAGGCCTTCGGGTCCGCGGACGTAGCAGAGGAGGAAGGTGTTCTCGTAGTCGACGATGTCCCCGACCGTTTCCCAGCCGGCCTCTCGGACGCGGTCGACGACGCCACGCACGTCGTCGACATTGAAGGCAACGTGCCGGAGCCCAGGACGGTTCGCGGCCGGCGCCAGCTCTTGAGCGCCGGCGGAAGGCGAGTGGAAGCGCACCACCTCAAACATGTCGCTGCCGTCGGGGGCTCGAGCCATCACGAGCTCGACCGTCACGTTCTCGAGACCAATGATCTGATCGATCCACTCGCCGCTGAACACCCCGGGCTCGCCGCAGTCGAAGCCGAGCAGCGCAAGAAACCGGACTGTCTCGTCGAGGTCCTCGACGACAAGACCGACGTGGACGAAGTTGGTGACGCCGGGGCGATGGCTGTCCATTAGGTCAAGCGACTCCTTAGATCGCCGGGCTGCCGGGGTCGCGAGAATATCGGCCGCGGGCCGATCCCGATGCGGCCAGAGCGGGATACTGCGCAGGCGATGTCGCAGGAGAACGTGGAGATCGTGCGGCGCGGCTACGAACGGTTGGCGGAACTCGGAAGCCCGGACCTCGCGTTCCTCGATTCGGAGGTGGAGTGGTACGGCCCCCGCGAGTTCCCTGATCTCGCCGAACCCCATTACGGCCACGATGGGGTGCGGCGCTATATCGAGAAGGTGAACGAAGTGTTCGACGACTACCGGATGGTCCCGGAGGAGTTCATCGACGCGGGCGGCGATCAGGTGCTGGTCTTCTCGCGGGAAGGAGGGCGAGGCAGGGGTAGCGGGGCAGAGGTCCAGACCAATCCCACTGCCCACCTCTGGACGCTCCGTGACGGCAAGGCGATCCGCATGCAGAGCTACTGGGATCGCGCCAAGGCCCTCCAAGCCGCCGGGCTTCAGGAGTAGGCGATGTCTCAGGAGAACGTGGAGATAGTGCGGAGGGCCTACCGGGTGTTCGCCAAGGGAGTCGATGAACGGGCGGTTACCAGCCTGGTCGAGTCTGGTCTCGCCGATCCTGACGGGGAGATCGATTTCCGGACGGCGTATCCGGACGGCCAGGTGCTTCGCCTCGCTGGGATGACGGAGTTCTTCGATACTCAGCCGTGGGGTCGCTCGTTGCGCTTCGAAGCAGAGTCCATCAACGCCGCCGGGACCGACCGAGTGCTGGTATTCGTGAGAGTTCGCGGGGTCGGCAGTGGTAGTGGGGTCGAGATCGAGGGCCGACTCGCACACCTCATAACAATCCGCGAGAACCGGCTCGCGCGAACCGAGGTCTATACCGACCGCGACAAGGCCCTCAAAGCCGCCGGGCTTGGGGAGTAGCGGTGGCACCGAAGAACGTAGAGCTGGTCTATTCAGGACTCGACGCGCTGAATCGAGGGGGCGTCGACGACGTGCTTCACATGTGTGATCCGGAGATCGAGTGGATAGCCGCCCCGGGATTCTTGCCTGACTATCTGGACCGCGCAGGAGGTTGCGCGGTCCAGGAGAACCGACTCCCGGCGTCCGCTAATTGCAATCCTTCCTACCGAGTGGACCGGAGCCCGGTTTCAGAGGGCGCCGCCGGCTCACCGCGCCACTGCGCCCGCCAAGAACGCCGTGCTCCCGCAAGCGCGATACTGCGCAGGCGATGTCGCAGGAGAACGTGGAGGCTTTTAAGCGCGGGATTGAGGCGTATAACCAGCGGGACGTCGACGCGCTGTTGAAGGAACTCGACCCCGAGGTCGAGTGGCATTCGGCGCTTCTGATTCCATTCGGGGGCGAGGCGACTGTAGGTCGGGGACACGATGGCGTCCGTGAGGTGCTGGGTGAATTGTACGAGGCTCTCGCCGAGGTCCACCTTGACTACTCGGAGATGCGGGACCTGGGTGATCGAATCGTCGGGATCGGCCGCATCCGCACACGGGGCGAGCAGAGCGGGGTGGTGACCGAAATGGCCTTCGGCACCGTCACCGAAATGAATTACGGCAAGGCGATTCGGGTCCACACCTACCTCGATCCCCATGAAGCCCTCGAAGCCGCGGGGCTGTCGGAGTAGGCCCAGCGACGCGTTCTGCCCTTGACGTAACGCCTCTTTAGTTGCTGCAAGGCCAGAAGTGCCGCTTTGCATGGGAAGCGCAACAGACAGGGCCTCCCTCGAAGTTCAACGCAAAGGGCCGTGTCGGACGCGAATAGACTCGCCCCGTGGCCGTCTATCGAACGACCTTCGCGGTGAACGCACCCGCCGAGAGGGTGTGGGAGGTCCTTACCGACTTCGATCGCTGGGCGGAATGGAATCCGTCGATACCGTCGATCGAGGGCGAGCCTCGGGTGGGCAGCACGGTGGCCTTGACGCTGGTCATGCCCGGGAGGCCCTCGGCGAAGGTAAAGGCGAGGCTCACGGAAGTGGTGCCGGGACGGCGCTTGGTCTGGGACGGCAACATCGGCGCAGACCGGCTCTTTGCTGGCCACCGCGAGTTCCTGATCGAGCCGCAGGCTGACGGGACTGTCCTCTTCACCCATGTCGAAGATGTCAGCGGCCTACTTTTCCCAGTGTTTCGTGCGTTCATGGGAGGCGCGATCCAGGGCCACCACGAGAGTTTGAACGACGCCGTGAAGGAGCGGGCCGAAGGACGCCGCTAGGTAGTTGCGCTTTGGACGAATACCGGTAGTCCCCGCTGATATGGGCTAGACGGCCTACCCAGCTAGGCCAAGGCCAGAGCGGGATACTGCGCAGGCGATGTCGCAGGAGAACGTGGAGATCGTGCGGAGCTTCTATCTCGCTTGGGCTCGAGACGAGATCCCTGGACCGGTCGAGCTTATGGACCCAGAGATCGAGTACGTCAATCCGGCCGGTGCCGTGGAGCCCGGAACCCGACGCGGCCTTGCTGCATTCAGCAATGCGGTTGAGAAGGTCTCCGAGGGGTGGGAGAGCTGGCAGATGGAGCTGGAGAAGCTCACGGCTGAGGGAGATCAGGTGGCCGTGGTGGTGAGCTACCGGGCCCGCGGACGAGGGAGCGGCATCGAAGTGGAGGGCCGGGAGTCGGCGTTGTGGACTCTCCGCGACGGCAAGGTCTGGCGCTACGCCTGGTTTCATCGACCGGACGAAGCCCTCGAAGCCGCCGGGTTGTCGGAGTAGGCACCCACAAGTTCTGCCCTTGACGTAACACCTCCTCAGCCGGTTCAGGCCAAAGCGGGATACTTGTAGGCGATGTCGGAGGAGAACGTGGAGATTCTGCTCGCTGCCTCCAAAGCCGCTAGTGACGGGGGGACAGTTGAGGAACGCGAGTCCTTTCTCTCGATCCTCGATCCCGAGATTGAGTGGATTGCCCGAGCTGGGGGGCCGGGAGACCTTGCGGGAGAATTCCGCGGTATCGACGAGGCCCGCGATTACTACGCACGTTGGGGGGCCGCTTGGGCTGAATGGAGGTGGGAAATAGAGGAGGTGCGTAGCGTCGAGGATTTCGTCGTCACGCGAACTTGGCTCACAGGTCGAGGGCGGGGCAGCGGCTTGACCCTTGACATGCAGATAGGGCAGATCTGGACGTTTCGCAACGCGAAAGTCGTTCGCTACGAGGCGCATCCGAGCTGGGAGGAGGCCCTCAAAGCCGCCGGAGTCACCGAGTAGGCGATGTCGCAGGAGAACTTGGAGATCGTCAAACGGGTCGTCGCTGCCCGAACGAGCGGGACATCGACGCCTATCTCTCCTGCTGCACGGACGATGTCGAGCTCTCGACGCCCCTCGCTGCTATCGGTGGCGTGTACGACGGCCCGGAGGGCATTCGCGCCGTTTCTTCGCCGACCTGGCCGATACAAGCCCCGACTTCCGAGTCAGCATTGAGCGACTGGAGCCGGTGAGCGCGAAGCAGGTCCTGGCCTTCACAAATGTCACGGCTTCCGGGCGCTTGACCGAGCTTGACTTGGGAGCCCCGGGCGCGGTTATCTATGACTTCGCCGGCAACGGCAGCATCAAGCGCGTCCGAATCTTTCTGGACCGCGACCAAGCCCTCGAAGCCGCCAGGCTTTCGGAGTAGGCAAGCCGACGGCGTTCTGCCCTTGACGTAACACCTACTCAGCTAGGCCAAGGCCAGGGCGGCATACTGCGCAGGCGATGACTGACGAGAAGATGATCGCTGCCCTGCGGCGACTCCACGACGCGTTCAATCGCGGCGACTTCGACGCCGTGGTTCAGCTGGTCCGTCCCGACGTCGAGTTGGTCCGCACGGGGAGCCAATCGTCGATTAAAGGTGTCGCCGCGGTGCGCGAATGGATGGAGCCGGACGCCGTCGAGGAACAACGCTTTGAGCCGCTCGATTTCAGGGTCAAGGGCGACAAAGTGCTCGTACGCGTACGCGCGACGGGCCGATTCGCCGGTACCGGGATCGACATAGATGCCGTCACCTACGCCGTTTACTCACTGGACGATCACGGGCTTGTGAGGGAGGTTCGGGGCTTCCTCCCCCATCAGGAAGCCGAAGCCCTCGAAGCCGCCGGGCTGTCGGAGTAGGCAATGTCGGAGGAGAGCGTGGAGGTCGTACGGCGGACTCTGACCGAGTTCGACCTGTCCCTCGCGGGCATAAACGAGGCCGCACGCGCGGGATTAGTCGCGCCAGACGTCGAGGTCGATTTCTCGGCTCAGTACCCGGACGGGCCAATCCTTCGTGGGATCGGGGAATGGCACGAGTACGTGAGCTCGCTGCCCTGGGGGCGATCTCTGGAACTCGAGCCCGAACGGTTCCTTGATGTGGACGATGAGCGGGTTCTGGTCTTCATGCGGGTGAAGGCGGAGGGTGAGGGCAGTCAGGCCCCGATCGAGGGACGGGGCGCGGACGAGGTCACGGTCCAGAACGGGATCGTCGTCCGGATCAAGCTGTTCAGGGATCGCGAGGAAGCCCTCGAAGCCGCCGGGCTTAAGGAGTAGGCGATGTCGCAGGAGAACGTGGAGATTGTGCGCTCGCACTTGGACGCCTATCTCTCGGGTGACTACGAGGCAGCCCTGGCTGCCTATGACCCCGAGGTGGTGTTCGACGTGTCGGTGCGTCCAGAGGGCAGGCCGTATCGGGGGCGAGAGGGAGTCGCCGAGGCGCTGCGGGTCTGGACCGGCACCTGGGAGGATTGGAGCCTTGAGGTCAAGCGAATCATCGATGCCGGTGGCGACCAAGTGATCGCGGTCGTTCAGGAGACCGGCAAGGGCAAGGGCAGCGGAGTAAGAATCGATCAGCAGGTGTTCGGCCTGTTCACCTTGCGCGACGGCAAGATCGTCCACTGGAAGGGCTTCGTGTCGGAGAGCGAGGCCCTCGAAGCCGCCGGGCTCCAGGAGTAGGCGATGTCGCAGGAGAACGTGGAGGTGGCGAGGCAGCTGATACAAGCCTTCAACCGGCGGGATCTGGCGACCCTGACCCAGAAATTCGACCCCGAGATCGAATGGAAGCCGGGCGGTCCCGCCGCCGTGGAACATTTGGTCTACCGGGGCCGCGAGGAGGTCTCCAACGGATTCGCTGCGACTTGGGAGGCCTGGGAGCTATTTCACATGGAGGAAAGCGAGGTTCGCGATCTTGGCGACTCGATTCTTTGGCTGGGACGCGCCAGAATGAGGGGAGACGCAAGCCACGTTGAGTTCGATCAAGAGTTCGCCATCGACTTATTGATGCGAGCTGGCAAGCTCTTCCGAGTCCAGGGCTTCTCCACGTGGCATGCAGCCCTCGAAGCCGCCGGGCTTGAGGAGTAGGCGATGTCGCAGGAGAACGTGGAGATCGTACGGCGAGGCTTCGAGGATTTCGCTCGGACCGGGGATTTCGACCCCGAACTTTTCGATCCCGATGCCGAGTTCGACAACTCGAATGCGATGCTCGACGCAGCCATCTACCACGGCCCCGAGGGTCTGCGCGAGTACTTGTCGCTGCTGCGGGAGATGTGGAAGCAAGTGCGATTCGAACCGCAGGAATACATCCCCGTAGGCGAGGACCAAGTTCTCCTCCCGGTACCGATGATCACCGTCGGCAGGGATGAGGTCGAGACGGTCGCCCGCTCGCAAACATCTTCACGATGCATAAGGGCAAGGTCACCCGTATAAAGACGTTCCAGAGCAAATCTGATGCCCTCGAAGCCGCAGGGCTCTCGGACTAGGCCCTGATTGGGCGACCGTCCGCACCCTCGGGCGGTGAATGCCCGCCTACGACGGCAAAAAAGGCGATAGCGTTGTGCCATTCCCCTCGAGGAATGTCCAAGCCGCGGCGCGGCTCAATGCAAGCCGGACCCAGGAGATGACCCACTGGGGTTGCTGGCCCGGCTCGAACAAGGAGGCGGAAATGAAGCGGGTAATCGCACTTGCGCTGTTGGCAGGCTCGGCGATAATTGTTTTCGGGGTGAACGCAAGCGCGGAGAGGGGGCATCATCACGGGGGTCGCACGATCACCGTTGTCGAGAACGCGACCACCGACGCCGTCACCAATGGAACGTCCGGCGATGACGTTGGGAACATCCTCACGTTTGCGAACGAGGTATTCAACGGCTCCGACACTAAGCAGGTTGGTACAGATCAGGGCTCTTGTGTCCGCATCGTCGTGGGCCAGTCATGGGAGTGCAGCTGGACCACCTTTCTGCAAAAAGGCCAGATCACGGTCCAGGGTCCGTTCTCCGACACGGGTGACAGCGTCCTTGCGATCACCGGAGGCACTGGCGCGTATCGGAACGCGCGAGGCGAGATGGATCTCAAGTACCACAATCCAGCGGGAACGAAGTTCGACTTCGTCTTCCATGTAATCGGCTGACCGGCGGGGCGCACCAAGCTCGACCAACGGCCGCGCTGCCGCAGCGCGGCTCGTTGGCCGACCCATGCTCCCGCGCGGCTCAGGTCGGCGGACCGGGCAACTGCGTGAGCCGCGCGTGGGAAAGGACGAGCAGCACCGCGCCGAGACCAACACGCAAGTTGCGCCCGGTGCGCAGGGGAAACGGGTGCTGAACCCGACGATAAGCATGTCGAGAGCCCGCGTCAGGCATAAACCTCCCGCTCAGTCCATCTGTTCGCTGTCCCGGGCCAACGGAGGTGGGTTCGCTACCACCGAGACAGGCTTAGATCGGCTCGAGGGCTGCGAGTCGAGGCGAGCTCGGGATCTGAAGGGCCGAGCCAGCCGGCACCCCTAGGGGGAGGGGGTTTGATGTACGCGCTGCACATCGCTCGTTACGGCTCGGCAAGTTGCTCGGGGGCTCATCCAGGAAGGGCGGAATGATCGGCTCGGCTTCCCAGCCTGAGATGATCACGCCAATGGATGGTCGCGGCCCCTTCTCGGCGATGAACCGGACCGTGAACCCCGCCCTGCGGCTCCTCCTCCGCTCGCCCGCCCACGGACTCGCCAGCGCTCGCCTCGCGCTGATCACCTATACGGGTCGCAAGAGCGGGCGCGAATACACGATCCCGGTGTTCTATCGAGACAAGGGCGATGAGGTGACGATCGCCGTCGGCTGGCCCGAGCGCAAGGTCTGGTGGCGCAACCTGACCGACGAGGGCGCACCGGTGCGGCTCCTGGTTCGAGGCCAAACGGTGCGCGGCCACGCGGTCGCCACCAGAGAGGCCGGCCGCGACGCTCTGGTTCGGGTTCGGGTCGAGTCTCGAAGCTGACCTCGGCCTGACCTAAGAGGTACGAACACGAGCAGGCGTTCTAAGTGAGTTGCCGCGCCGAAGCGCATGCAGGCGACGCAGCGGTGAAACTGCTACCCAAACTGCAACCCCACAGGCGGTAAAACGGGGGTTCTCGGGGACACGGGCGGAAACAATCGGCCGCCGCAATCCGCACTACAGAGCCATAAGCGGACAGTCGAGGACATTGGCAGATATGGGGCGGTACGGACTCATAATCCGTCGGTCGGAGGTTCGAGTCCTCCCCGGCCCATAGAAGCCTTGGTAATCGACTCCTTTTCGCATGGGACGCTACCGTCGAATGTAGCTGCTACGCTTGGTTTATGACGCTACATGCGGACGACTACGAGGTTGGGATCAGGGACCTCCACGACCGGCTCAGCGAGCACCTTGAGCGGGTCGAGGGGGGCATCGAGATCACCGTCACGCGGCGCGGCAGGCCGATCGCCCGACTCTCCGCGGTCGACAGCAAGAATCCGCTGGACGAACTAGTCAGGCGTGGCTTGATCTCGCAGCCGGCTAAGCCGCGTGGTCGGAGGCGGCCGCGCGTCAACCCGCGGGGCTCGGTCTCCGATCTCGTGGCGGACCAGCGCCGCTGATCCTCTACTTCGACACCTCGGCCCTGGTCAAGCTGGTCGTGATCGAGGAGGGCTCGGACCTCGCAAGCGAGCTATGGGAGACGCAGTACCCGGCGGCCTCGAGCATTCTGTCCTATCCGGAGGGTCGCGCGGCGCTGGCCGCCGCGCGACGCGCCGGCCGCCTGACCGCGCGGTCACACAAGCAGGCGCTCGCGGACTTCGAAGATCTGCAATCCGAGTTGGGTGTGGTCGGGATCGACGAGACCCTCGCGCGGGAGGCCGGCGAGCTAGCCGAGGACCTTCGGCTCCGCGGGAACGATGCAGTCCATCTCGCGAGCGCGATCGGGTTTGGGGCGGATGCGACGCTGATCACTTGGGACGGTGGTCTCCGCGACGCCTCGAGGGCACTCGGATGCGCCGTTGCACCTGCGCCCGCACGCTTGGAATGAGTGCACGAACGCCATGGCTCTCGCTCTCAAGCGATGGGAGGAGCCCGATTGCTCTTCGACGACCGGCGCAACTGAGATCAGCCGTGTCAGTACGTTTACGCAATGCGACCCCTTCGGTATTCCATCAACGTCACATTGGACGGGTGCTGCGATCACCGTGCAATTTCCGCGGACGAAGAGACACATCGTCACGCGACGAAGAATCTCGACCAGGCCGACGCTCTCCTCTTCGGCCGGGTGACTTACGAGATGATGGAGTCAGCCTGGCGCCCGCCGGGGCAAACGGAAGCGATGCCTGAATGGATGGCGCCTTTCGGCCGGACGATCGACGCGGCAAAGAAGTACGTCGTGTCGAGCACCCTGGACCGGGTCGATTGGAACGCGGAGCTCGTGCGCGGGGATCTGGGAAAAGCCGTTCAGGAGCTGAAGCGGGAGCCGGGTAAGGGACTGCTCGTGGGAGGCGTGAAGCTTCCGCTGGCGTTGGCGGAGCTGGGGTTGATCGATGAGTACGAGTTCGTGGTGCAGCCCAGGCTGGCGGGCCACGGGCCGACGTTGTTCGCGGGGCTATCGAAGCGCGTCGACTTGAGGCTCGTGGGCCGGCTGGAATTCGGCTCAGGGGCGGTGGCGATGCGGTATGAGCCTAGAAGGTAGCCATCGGTCTTGTTTAGGGAATGCGCGGTTGTCTGCGCCGACCAACAGGTATGTCCGGCGGTTATCTGATTGCGACGGACGCCTGCTCTGCTGTCCGTATTGACGAGCCGCAACCGCGTCCCCTCCGCGCTCCTCCCTTGCGCGAAGAGCATAGTCACGGAGCTTCAGGTAGCCGGAACTTTGTCTTCGACTCCAGCGAACTCCCTGGACAGGATCGAGTTGGATCGAACTCCTCGGGCACAACTGAAGTCTCTGGACAAGATTCCGCAGGACTCATAATCCGTCGGTCGGAGGTTCGAGTCCTCCCCGGCCCATCGATGGTTCGCACAATGGTCCGAGAGGCGGCGGATCCTCAGCCGCTCACCGCGAGTATCTCCCACTCGTCCGGGACGCCCTTCAGCTCGTGGCGGCCGCGAGCGACGAACTCGATTCCCGAGCCGGCGACCAGGTCTCGGACGGTGCGCGAGACCAGGACCTCGTCAGCGTCGGCGAGGGCGCTTACCCGGGCTGCGATGTGGACCGCGATGCCGCCGATGTCGTCCCCCATGACCTCACATTCGCCGGTGTGCAGGCCGGCGCGGGTCCGGATGCCCAGCGGCCGGGAGGCCTCGGCGATGGCCTGGGCGCAACGGATCCGCGGGCGGGGCCGTCGAAGGTCGCCAGGAAGCCGTCGCCGGTGGACTTGACCTCGCGGCCACCGAAACTTTCCAGCGCCCCCCGGGTGGCCTTGGCGTGAGCTTCCAGCAGTTCGCGCCAGCGCTGATCTCCCAGCTCGGAGGCTGTCTTGGTGGAGTCGACGATGTCCGTGAACAGGACCGTCGCGAGTACCCGGTCCGGCTCGAGTGCCCGGCGGGTGCCCGTCAGGAACTCTTCGATCTCCCCCAGGATCGCAGCGCTGTCCCCGAACCAGAGAGAATGGTCGTCCCCCGGCAGCTCGGCCAGGCGCGCGTCCGGTAGGTGCTCGGCGAGCCAACGCCCGTTGCGGACGTTGACGAGACGGTCGTGGGTGCGGTGTATGACGAGGGCCGGGACGTGGACGCTGGGGACGACATCGCGGACGTCGATCTCGAGGTACATCTGAAATAGCGAGCCGAGCATCCCCGGGCTGACGCTCGCGCGCTCCAGGCGCCACCACTTGCGTGCCGCTGGATCATCGGCGACGCTCGGGGCACTGACGTCGATGATCGCCCCTTCGCCCCAGTGCGGCGCGACCAGCTCTGTGCCCGAGGCGACGAGGTCCTCTGCCGCCAACGGCCACGGATAGTTCGGGGCGGCGGTAGAGCGCGCCATGCCTCCATAGCAGATCAGCGCCTTGGCGCGATCAGGGTAGGTGGCGGCGAAGAGGATGCTCATCGGAACACCCTCTGATATGCCGAGCAGGGCGGCTCGATCGGAGCCGGCGGCATCCATCACCGCGCGAACGTCGTCCATGCGCTGTTCGAGCGTCGGCGCCTCTCCGACCGGATCGGAGAGGCCCGTGCCGCGTCGGTCGAAGTTCAGCACCCTGGCGAAGGAGGCGAGTCCGTCGAGGAAGCTTGCCGACTGCTCCAGTTCCCACGCCAGCTCCAGGTGACTGGTGAAGCCGTTGACCAGGATCAGATCGAGTTCGCCGCCCCCGAACTCCTGGTAGGCGATGTGGACGTCGCCGCTGCGCGCGTAGCGTGTCTCCGGTCGGTCCTGTGGTGGGACGGCGGGCCTCCTCCGGTCCGGGATCCGGCGGGAGTCTATGTCGCGTTCAGCGCGGGAGGGGCCTTCAGCAAGTCACCTGTCTCACTCGGCCTCCAAGGCGAGCGATGCCGACGGCCTGATGAGCGCGGTCGCCGCCAACGCGCAAACCGTGTCCCGAACCATGTCCCGAACTGAGAAATCCGGAGCGCAACTAAACGGAACCGAGCGCAACTAACGACGCCTAACGGAACCGAGCAGAGCGGCTTCCGAGCTACTCATAATCCGTCGGTCGAAGGTTCGAGTCCTTCCCGGCCCATCGGAAGCCCTGGCAGAAATCGTTTGTCCCGAAGCCCCTGAGTAGGCTTGCGGCCTTGCCCTTCACGCTCAGGAACCTTAAGGAGGACCTGGAGGACGTCGGGTCCAGATTCGACGGCGCGCCGGACCTGGAGTTCCGCTTGGCGACCGATGCGCTCGAGCTCGAACAGTCCGGCCTGAGCTTGCAGCGCGTCCCGCCCGGCTATCGCTTTCCCTACGGCCACACGCACGAGAAGCAGGAGGAGGTGTACGTGGTCGTGCGCGGGAGCGGGCGGATGAGGCTCGACGACGAGATCGTCGAGCTCAAGGAGTGGGATGCGGTGCGCGTCCCCCCCGGTACGTGGCGAGGCTACGAGGCCGGACCGGAAGGCCTCGAGATCATCGTTATCGGCGCGCCCAGTCTCGGGGAGGCCCGGCGCGACGACGTCGAGGGCCAGCGCGATTGGTGGGCTGACTAGCGCCAGGCCATCCGCCGGCCCGGATGACGCTTCGAGTTCCTCGAGATCTCGCGGGGCATTGCCCAATGCCCGCCGGAGCGCTCCGTCATCACTCGCCTAGCTCCTCGACGGTGTGTTCAGCGGTCGGGAACGCCTCGAGTCGTTCGTCTGGGATTGGCTCGCCGCTCTCCACCGAGAGTCCGTACGTCCCGGCGGCTAACCGCGCTTCGGCACGCTCTACAGCAGCAAGCTCCTTGGCCAAATCCTCAGCGCGGCCTGCGTCGAACTCGGCCTGGTAGAGATTCTCAGAGCCGTCGTCGCCAGGCTCGTCCTTGTCTGCCTCGGGCTCTTCGAGACCCGCAACCGCCTCCTCGATCCGCGTCCGTTCGGCGGCGAGCAGCTTGCGGGCGCGGTCAGAATCCATGACGAAAGGCTATCGGGAGAGGGTTTGACCCCCGTCGGGGCGGCCACGAGGAGTCCTTAGGTCAGGGAGAACTCGGCCCAGAGCGGGTAGTGATCGGAAGTCCGCCAGGATTTCGGCGTGTTGGCAAGGTCCCCCAGCAGGTAGTCGGTCCAAGGAAAGAAGCCGGTCTTGCTGGTGTAGGTGAGGGTTAGCGCCTCGCGGTCGCCCTCGGTGAACCAGGCGCTCTGATCGAAGAAGCTGTGGTCTGAGGGCTTATCGACGATCGTCCTCGGTACGTCCAATAGTTCAAAGGGCGGGGTCAGGCCCTGGTCGGTGAAGGCCTTCCAGTTGGGGTCGTCCCGCCGGTCGATGTTGAAGTCGCCGAGGGCCATCAGGTTGCGGTTGAAGTCGTCGGGGTTGTTGGCCCGCTCGGCCAGCCAGTCGGCGATCGCCGCCAGCTCCGTCAGCCGGTCGGCGGGCTTCTTGCCGAAGACGATGTGCAGGGTGACCAGGGTGAAGGCCTTGGGGCCGGCGGCGAAGCTCACCGCATAGGGGGTACCCGCGAACTGGCGCTCCAGGGCGCCGTGTTTGATCTCGCCGAACCACTCCTCGGGGACGACCAGCTCGCCAGCGAGGCCGGTCAGCCGCACCCGCTTGGTGTCGAAGAGGTAGGCGAGGCGCTCGCCGTTAGCCGGCTGGCCCTCGCCGATGTCGGTGACGATGAAGCTCCAGCGCGACCCGAGGCCGCGACTGAGACGGTTGGCATCCGCTGCAAAAGAGCAGATTGTCACGGCCCCGGTCTTCAGGCGGCAGGCAGACAATTATTGTGTCGGCAGCTGAGGGGCCGGGAGCGTAAGGTCAAGCCGAGAAGTTGGGGGTGCCGCCCCGGGGGGAGGGGCCGACAAGGAGCGATCAGCTATAGGCCCGCCTCTCTCGCAGCGTGGAGCGAGTGTCCGAGACCGGGAATACTCCAAGCGAAGAACACCGTGGTCGCCGACTGACGCATCGAAGGAGGAGCCTTGATCAGCACCGACTATCTGGTCGTCGGATCAGGGGCGAGTGGCCTCGCCTTCGCCGACACACTGGTGACGGAGGAGCCCGATGTCGAGCTTACGCTCGTCGATCGTCGCCCCGGGCCGGGTGGCCACTGGCTCGACGCGTACCCCTTCGTTCGCCTGCACACGCCGTCGGCGTACTACGGCGTCAACTCTCTACCGCTCGGCGAAGACCGGATTGACCAATCCGGCGAGAACGCCGGCTTCTACGAACGAGCTACGGGCGCGGAGGTCCGCGACTACTTCGCCGAGGTAGCGTCTCGCCTGACGCAGACCGGGCGCGTACGCATCCTGACCGGGCATGAGCACTTAGGGCCGCGAGAGGAGGGAGCGCAGATCCGCGACCTGAGCACCGGAGCGCTTCATGACGTCGACGTGCGCCGCAAGCTGGTCGACGCCCGCTATCTCGAAGCCTCGATCCCGGCCACTCACGAACCGTCCTTCGATGTTGCGCCCGGTGCCCGCGTCGTGCCTGTCAACGACCTACCGGCCGCCGCACGGTCGGGGACCCGCTACACCGTGCTCGGGTCCGGTAAGACGGCGGTCGACGCCTGCACCTGGCTTCTGGACAATGACGTGGCGCCAGATCGGATCCGCTGGGTCCGCCCACGGGACCATTGGTTTCACCACCGGCGCCACTTCCAGCCGCTGGACCTCGTTGGCGCCAATATGGACGGCATCTCTCTCGACGCCAAGGCGGGTGCGGAGGCGGCGGACGTCGAGGACCTATTCCATCGCCTGGAAGCATCGGGGCGCCTGGTCCGCATCGACCCGTCGGCACACGCGACGATGTACCGCATCACGATGCTCAGTCCCAGCGAGATCGATGCCCTGCAGCAGATCGAGGATGTAGTCAGGCTCGGCCGCGTGCGACGGATCGAGGGCGACCGGATGGTGCTCCAGCAGGGCGAGACCGACACTGGCCCCGACGTCCTGCACGTCGACTGCACGGCGCACGGCCTGAGCAACGCACAAGCGACCGCCGTCTTTCAGCGCGGCCAGATCGTGCTCCAGCAGGTCAGGCAGAACTCTCCGGCGTTCAACGCGGCGCTCATCGCCTTCGTCGAGGCCCACCGCAACGAGGACGCCGACAAGAACCGGCTCTGCCCGCCCAATCCCTACCCGCGCAGCATCGACGATTGGCCGGGCCTGAGCCGTCGCACGTGGCAGATCGAGCAGCGATGGCTGCGCGAGCCGGACGTCGCCGGCTGGGTGGCCGAGAGCCGACTCAACCTGCTCCGGAGCCTCCCCGACCACGCCGCAGACCTACCCGTCAAGGCTGCAATCGAGCGATTCCTGACCTACGTCGGGCCCGCCATCGAGCGGCTACGCGAACTCGATGGGCGGCGCTCGCCCGGATCGGTTTGACCGGGTGCGGTTGCCTGACAGCGCCACGGTTTGGGCCACATTCAGCTGACGGCATGCCTGGATGCTCCAGAACAGGCCGCACAGCAGGGGGTTGCGCGGCAGCCTCGACGAAAAGCAGAAGTTGGCTCCCGGGCGGCAGTGCGTGCTGGTTTGCCAAGGTGAAGGGATGGATCTGGACCTCGACGAGTGGCTGCCTGATCCGCAGGTACGCACCCGCCACCGACGTCTTGCAAGCGCCGACGCCCAGCTCCTTTGGAGTGAGGCCCAGGACGTCCGAATAGCCGACGCGGGCGCGTTGGGGAGGGCAGTGCGCTGGAGAATTCCCGACACCCCGGCAGCGATCTCCTTCCGGGATCTCTTTCGACGCTACCCGTTCACGGTCCTGGGGGAAGGCGAGTTCTGGTCGGCATCGGGGCTATGTGGGCGGTTGTGGACGCTGCGGCGCGATTACCCTCGGATCGAGGGCCCGGAGGAGTTTCGCGCCTGGGAAGAGCCCGGCACCGTCCGCGTCCTGCTGGCTCATTGGGTTGAGCCTGATCAAAGCGGGCGTAATGCCCTGGTCAGCGAGAGTCGGATCCAGCCCCTGGACTGGCAGGCCGGGATGCGGCTCCGTGCGCTTTGGGCGCTCGTTGGTCACTTCGAGCGGCTGATCGGCGGGCAAGCGCTGGCGGTCGCTGCCGCCCGCGCGGAAAGAAGATGAATCGTGGGCATCGTGTTCTGTCAGGTCCAGGACTACTGCCGCCGTCCGATGCAGGAGCGTGACCGGCGTCAACCACTCGCTTGGAACCACGAATGCACAAGCATCGGTGCGGTTCGAGGTTGCCGGCCAGGTGGGGCCCATGGACCTTGTGGTTCGGGAGACTCAGCTCTTCTGGGATCAGAACGAAGCCCTCGAAGCAGCCGGGCTGTCGGAGTAGCGCCCTCACTAGCTCGGGTCCCGTCGCGCCGCTCGTCGCCGCCGAGCTCGAGGGTCGCGAGGCGAGGCGGCAGCGGAACCGAAGAATGCGGGTCAGCAGGCACGCCCCAGAGGGGAGCCCCACGCCCGGGAGAGCTATTACTCATATAGACCCGTCAGTGCATCCCAGCGAACAAGAGGCCCGTCCGTCGGCCAAACATCAGCGATACTGCGCAGGCGATGTCGCGGGAGAACGTGGAGACCGTTCGGACCGTCTTCGCGATGATCGAGCGCGGCGACGAGGAAGCCTGGAACCTGCTTCCACCGGATTTCGTGATCGATCTGTCGCGGCGGCTCATAGACCCCGTGCTACTTCGTGGGCCCGATGAAATGCGCGGCTTCTACCGCGATCTCGATGCGTCCTGGGCCGGTGGGGCGCGGTTGGAAGTCGAAGAGCTGATCGACGCGGGCGACAAGGTGCTCGTGCTGATCCGCTTCGGCGGCCGCGGCAAGATGAGCGGCGCCGAGGTTGAGACGCTTGTCTGGAATCTGTGGACCTTCCGAGATGGTGAGCCCGTCAGGTGGACCTACTTCGGGGAAGACCGGGCGGAAGCCCTCGAAGCCGCCGGGATGTCGGAGTAGCAATGTCCCAGGAGAACGTGGAGTCGTGCGAGCGCTCTACGCAGACCCGCGTGGACTGATCCGCGCCGCTTCCGAGTGGGCGGCGCCCAACGTGTAGTTCGACTTCACCGACCTATACCCCGACAGACCGGTTCTCAAGGGCATCGAGGAGATGCGTAGGTTCCGTGAGACCGGGCCATGGAGTGGCTCGCCCATCAACATGGTCCAGAGCGGTTCTTCGACGTCGACGGCGAACGGGTCCTGACCTTCATTCGGCTCGGCGCCACGGGGCGGGAAAGCGGCGTTGAGGTCGAACGACTACAGGATCGTGTGCGAAACCTCGCACGGGGCCGCGATGGACGCGCTCGAGCGGATGCACGCCGATGGGGACGAGGTCGTGCTTGTGCTTGCCGACCAATGGAGCGGTGTTCCGACCGCAGTTCAACCTCGCTCATTCCTAACGAGTAGAACGCTGCGACCTCTGCTTGAACCAGAAGCACGTACGTTGCGATCCTGGAAATCTGCCTGAGGGCATCCTTTTTCAGCCAGGCTTCCGCAGCGCGGCCTGCTGGAACATCCGGCGCGGCGAAGCGGTCGTGCGGGACGTCGCGCTGGTGCAGCGGGCGGCGGAGGGCTTATCTGTTGCCCCCGGTGTCGTTTGGTCCAGTCGTGGGGGCTACGCGCGCTAGGCGGCGAGGATGGCTGCTGCGAGGGTCCACCGAACTTTGTCCCCACTGCACCGGACTCCGTGGAAGAAACCTGAGCCAGGCCGGGTTTGACGGAGACTCCGAAACCAGGATTCTGTCCTGGACCGCGGCGTCCGTCTGGTGTTCGAGTCCGGGCGCCCGGTCGCTCATGTTGCGGCTGACCTGAGCATCCATCCGAAGACGCTCAGGAAGCGAGTCCGCCAGGCCGAGGCCGACGGCGGCGTGCGCAGCGAGCTGCTGAGCAGCTCCGAGCGCGAGGAGCTAAAGCGGCTGCGAGGCGAGAAAAAGGAGCCGCGCCAACGAGATCCTCAAGTCCGCCTCGGTTTTGTTCGCCAAGGAGCTCGACCCACCCCGACCGAGTGAGTGCCTGCGCCTACGGATACCGAAGGATGTGGGTGGCCCTAAGGAGGGCCGGCGAGGACGTCGGCCGCGGCCGCGTGCAGCGGCCGATGCGCGGCGCTGGGATCTGCGGCGCCAAGCGGCGTGGGCGCCCCTTGCGCACCACCAGGCCCGACCCCGAGGCTGCCGGCGGGCAGACCTGGTCGAGCGCGACTTCAGCGCCACCGCGCCGAACCGGCTCTGGGTCGCCGATCTGACCCCATGAAGATTGGAAACCAACCAAAGCGGTCTCCGTGGAACCCGGTCCGGCTCAGAACGCGAAGGACCCGGAGGGCGGGCAGCCCTTCACGCACGTTAGTCGGTGCTCCCTCCCCTATTTCGCGAGTGAGGCCGCGTCCGTCAGTTGCTCGCTCGATGCGGCCCAACCTCGAGGTGCTCTCCGGCATCCCATTGCCGGCGAACCTGATTGGACGTGTAGCAGACCTCGATGCGGAAGCCGTCGGGGTCGAAGACGAAGAAGGCGTAGTAGCCGGGTAGATCGGGCTCCTCTTCGGGTGGGCAGTGGATGCGGGCGCCCATACTGAGACAACGCTTGTATGCGTCGTCGACCTCGTCGGTGCTCTCGACCGTGAAGGCCAGGTGCTCGATGCCTACGTCGTAGTAATCGTGCTCACCCCCGTCTGCCCGGCGGAGTCCGAGACGAGTTTCAGGCACCGCACCTGGGACGAACTTCTGACCGAAACCGAGGTAGATGACCTCCTCGGTTTCCCGGTAGGTCTGAAAGCGGCCCTCGACGTCGAGGCCGAGCGGACCCAGCATCCCGAGGTAGAAGGCGAGGGAGCGTTCGACATCACTGACCGCGAGATCGATGTGGTCGACTCCTCGTAGGGGCATCGTTCCTCCTTGGCTTCCGGTTCGCGTCCATGGCTCCGGGTTCGCGTCCAACCTAAGTGATTCGCTCGCCTTGGCGCGGGAGCAGTCCTGTCCGACCATCGGCATGAAGCGATGCACCCTTCCGACTCCGGTATCGTCGATTCACACTGGCACGGGCACGTGTGACGACGGGGGACCGCTGTTTCACATCCACTCGGTGGTTGTGGCTCGTTGCTGCGCTCGCTGCGGGGCTGATCTGGCCGACTCTCGTCCAGGCTACTGCCGGAGAGCGAGTCCAGACGGGCTCGTCGGCAGGCGTCCCAACCGGGGCGCATGGGAACTTTGCCCGCCGCGTCGCGATCCGTGGGGGTCGCAAACTCTACCTGCAGTGCCGTGGCTCGGGGAGTCCCACAGTCGTGCTCGAGGCCGGCACCGGCGATCTCGCCAAGATCTGGAGCCTGGCGCCATTCGGGCCCGGCCGGGCGGTGCTGCCGGCGGTGGCGCGATTCACGCGGGTTTGCGCCTACGATCGGCCAGGCACTTACCTGCTCCCTGATGAGCTGAGCCGCAGCGACCCGGTCGCGATGCCGCGGGGCGCGCGCGACTTAGTCATCGATCTGCGCTCGCTGCTGCATGCGGCCCATGTCCCGGGCCCCTACGTGCTGGCCGGCCACTCGTTCGGCGGCATGGTCGCGCGCCTCTACGCCACCGCCCATCCCCGAAAGATCGCCGGGCTCGTCTCGATCGACGCCCAGAATGAGAATTTCGCCGCCGCCTACAAGCGGTTCTTGAGCCCCGAGCAGTACGCGGCGGCGGTGCTCAACCCGGGGCCGCCACCCGGGCTTGAGTGGTACAAGGCAGTCGAGCGCCTCAACCTCGAGGTCAGCGCTGCCGAAATGCGCCAGGCGCAGGCGGACACTCCCCTGCGACGGATGCCGTTCGTCGTCCTCTCCCACTCCAAGACCCTCCCGAACCCGTTTGGATTCCCGCCCGACTGGCCGATCGAGGCGCTGGATCGGGCCTTTCAGCATTCGCAGGACAAGCTGGCAGCCCTCGTGCCGGGCGCCCGGCACGTGATCGCCACGAAGAGCGGGCACTACATCCAACTCGACCAACCCAGACTGGTGACTCGGGAGATCCGGAAGGTGGTGCGAGCGGCGCGCAGCCGCTGAGGCCCGCGGCAGCTAGCCGGCCTCGCAAACTTGTCGGGGCCCTCGTACCGGCGCGCCTTGGTTCCAGATGCCTAGGGCTTCCGGATCGCCAATAATCCGGCGGTCGCAGGCTCGAGACCCTGGCATCGAGCGCGCGGGCTTGACTGGATCCGATGCGAGACCTACGCAATCCGAACGCTCCCCTGCTCCTGTTCGCGGTCGCCGCGGCCGCATCCGGGGCGCTGATCCTTGCGCTCGGCTCCGAGCTGAGCTTCCTCTCCGACGACTGGGCGTTCTTCCTCTACCGCCGGGGTTTCGGAGCCGACCAGATTCTCGACCCCCACAACGTCCATATCGTCGTCATCCCGGTCTTGATCTACAAGGCGGTGCTGGCGATCTTCGGGCTGGGGTCACAGCAGCCGTTCCGGGTGGTTTCGGCGCCGATCTTCGTGATCAGCGTGATCCTGCTGTTCGCCTGGCTGCGTCGGAGGGTCGGTGACTGGCTTGCGCTCGCCGGCGCGCTGCCGGTTCTCTTCCTCGGGTCGGCTGGGGAGATCCTCCTCTGGCCGTTCCCTCAGATCGGCTTCTGCGGACCGATGGCCACCGGACTCGGCGCCTTCCTCGCCCTCGACAGGTCGAGCAGGCGGGGCGATCTCATCGCCTGCGGCCTGCTCACCGTCTCGGTCCTCGTCGGCAGCCTCGGCATGGTGTTCGTTCTCGGAGCCGCGGTTCATGTCGCCTGGGATCGCCGGCGCGGGCAGCGCGCCTACATCGCCGCGATCCCGTTCGGGATCTACGCGGCCTGGTGGGTCGGATGGGGTCACCAAGGCTCCTCAGACGCCTCGCTTCACAACCTGCTGAAGAGTCCGCTCTACATGGTCGAAGGCTTCGGGTCCGGCGTTTCCTCCCTCCTGGGGCTGCCGGAGCTCGATTTCTCGAGTTCCACCTCACTCGACCCCGGCCTGCCGCTCCTCCTCCTGCTCGTGGTGATCGCGGCGATTCGGATATACCGGCTCGGTCATCTGTCCCGGTGGCTCGCCGCGGTCACCGCGGCCGGGTTGGGGTTCTGGCTTTCGGCCGCGCTGAACGCGAGCGAGCAGCGCGGTCCCACCGAGCCCCGCTACCAGTACATGGCGGCGATCTTCATCCTGCTGATCGCCGCCGAGCTTCTGCGCGGCGTGCGGGTTGGCCGCCGGGCCCTGGTCGCGGTGCTCGCCGTCGCCCTGGTCGCGACGGCGGGAAATCTCGTCTTCCTGCGTCGCGCATTCGATGCCGAACGCCAGATCTCCGAGCAATCGCGGGGCGCGCTCGCTGGTCTGCAGATTTCACGAGCGTCGGTCTATCCCGAGTTCTGGCTCGGCGGCGAGAACTCCGGCGTCGACGATCTTCGCCTGGTGTACGCCCGCCCGTACTTTGCGGCGATCGCCGAATACGGCTCTCCGGCCTATCCGCAATCGGAGCTCCCCGAGGCGCCCGAGCCGGCCCGGGAGGCGGCGGACAGGGTGCTCTGGAACGCTCTGCCCGGCGCGGTCGCCTCGAGGACGAGTCGTCCGGCGGGCCCCCCGCCAAGGTTGACCGGGCAGGGACGCGTCATGAACGCCCTGGGAAGCTGTCTCGCGGCCGCGCCCGGCGCCGCCCGCAGATCGACCCTGGCTCTTCCCCCCGGCGGAGCGCTTCTGCGACTGGCGCCCGGAGAAACGGCCGAGTTGGGCCTTCGCCGCTACGCGGAGCGGCCGTTCCCAATCGGCCGGGTCACGGGGGCGACACCAACGATCGTGATGATCCCCGCCGACCGCTCGACCGTTCCCTGGCGGCTGGAGTTGCTCACCTCGTCCGATTTCCGTATCTGCGGCATCGGGGCGGGCTGACGGAGAGCCCCGACTACGGTCCGGGGATGGATTTCCAGTCCGGATAGCTGTCGACCCCGGCAGCATTGGTCAGCCGCGTCTGGTTGGTGCCGTCGGCGTTCATCGAGTAGATCTCCTCGTTGCCGTCGCGGTTCGAGTCGAAGGCGATCTTGCTCGAGTCCGGTGAGAAGGTGGGGTAGTTATCGGAGGCCGAATTGGTCGTCAGCCGGGTCTGCGCCGATCCGTCGGTCCCCATCACATAGACCTCCGAGTTGCCGTCGCGGGTCGAGGAGAAGGCGATCTTCTGCCCGTCGGGGGAGTAGGTGGAGAACAGGTCCCAGCCGGGGTCGTTGGTCAGCCGCGTCTGGTTGGTGCCGTCGGCGTTCATCTTGTAGATCTCGAAGTTGCCGTCGCGCATGCTGGTGAAGGTGATCTTCTGGGAGTCGGGGGAGAAGGCGGGCCAGCCGTCGAAGGCGCTGTTGCTGGTCAGCCTGGTCTGGCTGGTGCCGTCGACGTTCATCACGTAGATCTCGGAGTTGCCGTCGCGGGTCGAGGAGAAGGCGATCTTCTGCCCGTCGGGGGAGAAGACCGGGTAGGCGTCGCTGGCCGAGTTCGTGGTCAGCCGCGTCTGCGAGGAGCCGTCGGCGTTCATCGAGTAGATCTCGTCGTTGCCGTCGCGCTTTGAGGTGAAGACGATCTTCTGGGCGTTCGACGAGTAGGCGGGGTCATAGTCAGACGCGGAGTTGTTGGTCAGCCGCGTCTGGTTGGTGCCGTCGGCGTTCATCGAGTAGATCTCGTCGTTGCCGTCGCGCTTTGAGGAGAAGAGGATCCGTTGGGGGGGCGGGGAGAAGCTCGGATAGCTGTCGACCCCGGCAGCATTGGTCAGCCGCGTCTGGTTGGTGCCGTCGGCGTTCATCGAGTAGATCTCCTCGTTGCCGTCGCGGTTCGAGTCGAAGGCGATCTTGCTCGCGTCCGGTGAGAAGGTGGGGAAGTTATCGGAGGCCGAATTGGTCGTCAGCCGGGTCTGCGCCGATCCGTCGGTCCCCATCACATAGACCTCCGAGTTACCGTCGCGGGTCGAGGAGAAGGCGATCTTCTGCCCGTCGGGGGAATAGGTGGAGAACAGGTCCCAGCCGGGGTCGTTGGTCAGCCGCGTCTGGTTGGTGCCGTCGGCGTTCATCTTGTAGATCTCGAAGTTGCCGTCGCGCATGCTGGTGAAGGTGATCTTCTGGGAGTCGGGGGAGAAGGCGGGCCAGCCGTCGAAGGCGCTGTTGCTGGTCAGCCTGGTCTGGCTGGTGCCGTCGACGTTCATCACGTAGATCTCGGAGTTGCCGTCGCGGGTCGAGGAGAAGGCGATCTTCTGCCCGTCGGGGGAGAAGACCGGGTAGGCGTCGCTGGCCGAGTTCGTGGTCAGCCGCGTCTGCGAGGAGCCGTCGGCGTTCATCGAGTAGATCTCGTCGTTGCCGTCGCGCTTTGAGGTGAAGACGATCTTCTGGGCGTTCGCCGAGTAGGCGGGGTCATAGTCAGACGCGGAGTTGTTGGTCAGCCGCGTCTGGTTGGTGCCGTCGGCGTTCATCGAGTAGATCTCGTCGTTGCCGTCGCGCTTTGAGGAGAAGGTGATTGTGGTGTTCTGGGTGACCGTGAAGCTGCGGGTGGCGGGGGTGGGATCGGTGTTGTTGGCGGGGTCGGTGGCCCGCACCCGGAAGGTATAGGTGCCGCTGGTGAGCGGGGCCTGGGGAGTGTGGGTGGCACCGGGGCCCGAGCAGGGGCCGAAGCTCGACGTGCCTGTGTCGATCGAGCATGCGAAGCTCGAGCCCGCCTCCGAGGAGTGGAAGGCGAAGGTCGGGGTCGGGTTGGAGGTCGGCCCGGAAGGGCCGGAGTCGATCGTCGTCTCGGGGGGCGCCGAGTCGGTCACCGACCCTCCCCAATCCGGATAGCTGTCGACCCCGGCAGCATTGGTCAGCCGCGTCTGGTTGGTGCCGTCGGCGTTCATCGAGTAGATCTCGTCGTTGCCGTTGCGGTTCGAGTCGAAGGCGATCTTGCTCGCGTCCGGTGAGAAGGTGGGGTAGTTATCGGAGGCCGAATTGGTCGTCAGCCGGGTCTGCGCCGATCCGTCGGTCCCCATCACATAGACCTCCGAGTTACCGTCGCGGGTCGCGGAGAAGGCGATCTTCTGCCCGTCGGGGGAATAGGTGGAGAACAGGTCCCAGCCGGGGTCGTTGGTCAGCCGCGTCTGGTTGGTGCCGTCGGCGTTCATCTTGTAGATCTCGAAGTTGCCGTCGCGCATGCTGGTGAAGGTGATCTTCTGGGAGTCGGGGGAGAAGGCGGGCCAGCCGTCGAAGGCGCTGTTGCTGGTCAGCCTGGTCTGGCTGGTGCCGTCGACGTTCATCAAGTAGATCTCGGAGTTGCCGTCGCGGGTCGAGGAGAAGGCGATCTTCTGCCCGTCGGGGGAGAAGACCGGGTAGGCGTCGCTGGCCGAGTTCGTGGTCAGCCGCGTCTGCGAGGAGCCGTCGGCGTTCATCGAGTAGATCTCGTCGTTGCCGTCGCGCTTTGAGGTGAAGACGATCTTCTGGGCGTTCGCCGAGTAGGCGGGGTCATAGTCAGACGCGGAGTTGTTGGTCAGCCGCGTCTGGTTGGTGCCGTCGGCGTTCATCGAGTAGATCTCGTCGTTGCCGTCGCGCTTTGAGGAGAAGGTGATTGTCGGGCCGCTGGGGGGAGGTGGGCCCGGATCGCCGATGACCTTCACCATCTTCGAAACCGAGGGCACGCCGTTGGAGTCGATGATGAACAGCATGTAGTAGCCGGGAGGAGCAATGTTGGCGTTGGCCGGTGAGGTCGCGTTCAGCGCTCCGCCGGAGGTCGAGTACGAGAGCGGCACATAGCGCTGTTCCATGTTGACCGCGTGGGTGACCGATCCGAGTCTGACGAGGGCGACCTTTCTGATCGCCCCCGGATTCGGCGTCGAGACCGAGAACTGCGAGTTGTATCCGACCTCGCCGGGAGCCGATGTGATCTGCGGCCGCGGCGCCAGATCGCCCGAGCCGTCCTTCTTGAACAGGTAGGGCGGCGAGAAGACCTGCGCATTCTTTCCCAGATATCCGACCTGGTCGCAGGTCCCGCAGATGCCTCCGCCCCCTGAGAGCACCCGTCCATCGGGCAGCAGCAGCGCAGTCGAGTGATACTGGCGGGTGACCTGCTCCGGCGCCAGCGTCTTCCAGCCTCCGCCTACCGGGTTCCAAAGCTCGGGTGTGTAGACGCCGTTGTTGAGATCGACCAGGGAGGCACCGGACGAGTTGCCTCCGGTTGCCAGCACGGTCCCGTCGGCGAGATCGGTCAGGGTGAACTGGCGGCGACCGTTCGACATCGGCGAGGTCGTCGACACCTGAGGGGTGGTCCCGTTGAGGTTGATGACGCGGGCGCTCTTCAGCGAGGAGCCACCTCCGGCGACGACGATCTTGCCGATGTCGTACATCGCATGGCTGCCGTAGGTGCGGTTATCGGTGTCGCGAGCGCCGAGACTCTGCCACGACCCGCCGCCGACGGTGTCGAGGCTGCGCATGGTCTGGTCGGGCCCGGAGTAAAAGGCGCGGCCGTCGGGGGCGACGTCGATCCACGGGTACAGCGGGAGGTCCAGCGATGCGGAGTTGAGCATCCGCAGGGCACCGTCGGTTCTGCGAACCTCGGGCGTATCGGGGCCCCCGGAGGTGATCAGGCTCTCGCCGTTGCTCAGCGGGGTGACGCTCGGATACCAGCGACCTGCGTACATCGTCGGCCCGAGGCTCCAGGCGTTGGCGTCGGGATCGAAGATGTGGGTCTGCGGGATCCCGTGCAGCTGCTGGTCCTTGTTCCCGCCCGCGACGAAGATCGAACCGTCCATCAGATGCGCCAGGCCGCTGCAGAAGATGTTGAAGCCGGTGGTCACGTTGACCGGGGTCTGGTCGCCGGTGCTCGGATCCCAGACGGTGGCCCGGGTGTGATCCTGCACCGGATAGCTCTCGGTGGCGTGATCCCCGACCGAGTCGTAGGCCAGCACCTTCCCGTTCGCCAGCAGCGACACGAACACGGGGACGACGGGCCAGTCGACGAGCGGGCCCCACTGTCCGACTTGGCCGGGATCGGGGTCGACCGACGCCGCGGCTGCTGCTGCATCGGGTGCGCTGGCGGCGAGGGTGGTCCTGTCGAGGCTTCGCTCCTCCGCCGGGGTGTGGACGACCGAGTCCTCCTCGGTATGGCTCGCGGCGCTCGTCAGGGTCGGTTCGTGCGCAGGCGCAGGAGGCACGGCGAAGGCGGCCCAGAAACAAACTGCGAATGCCACAAGGGCAATAGGTAGGAAGCGGGAACCCATCTGCCAGGAAGAAGTAAGAGCCAATGTGTTGGAGGCGCAGCCCCCAGCGCGCCCTGACTATACGCTGAGTCGAGCGATTCGTAAAGACTGGCGTTTGACCTCGCACCGGTTCCAGGCGCTTCTCGCGACCCCGGATTAAAGCTGGCCGGATCGGAAGTCGATGGCTGACCGAACGTTGTTTGGCCGTCCCCGTTGGGAGGAGGTGGCATGTGATCGGTTTCATCGCACTAGGCATCGTGATGCTGATCTGGGTTCTTACATGGGAACGTCCCGACGAGTCCGAAACTCCGCCGGAGCGCCGGAAACTCCGCCGGAGCGCCGGATAGGTTTGCGCCGTGGATGATCGCCGCTCCACCTGGCTGCTCGTCCTCGGGGGCTCGCCTTCATCGTCGGCGTGATCGCGCTGCTGATCGCGATCGAGGCCAATAACAACACCACTAGCGACGCTGACCTGGCGAAGTCGGTGCGCAGAGAGATAAACCAAGCCGTGCCGAGGTTGAAGACCGCCCTTTCCTCGCAGAGCAGGGCTATCGCCGTGGCTGGGGCCCGCCTGCGTCAGGCCGAGCGCACCCAGAAGCGCCTCGCCGGCGGACAGGTGATCGACCGCGGCGACCTAAACAAGCTCTCCGCTCAGCTGAAGGCGCTGCACAACAACGTCAGTCACCTCAACAATTAGGTTGACGGCATGACCAACGACGTAAACGCGCTAGATAACCAGCAGAACCGCACCCGCGACACGATTGCGACCTGACCCGCAGGGTCAACCGCGTCGAGGATCAGGTCCAGCAGAAGAACAAGTAAGCCGGGGAGCTTCTGCGACCATGCCCGCCGATGAAGGCGTGGCCGCGGACCCCTGGATGGCTGAGCTCGAGCAGGGGGCCCTGTTCGCCGGCTATCGGATCGGGCCGATCCTGGGCCGCGGCGGAATGGGCGTCGTCTACGAGGCGACCGAGGTCGCTCTGGACCGCCGCGTCGCCCTGAAGCTGATCGCCCCCGACGCCGCCCGCGACGAGGCCTTCCGCGAGCAATTCGAGCGCGAATCGCTGGTCGCAGCCAAGGTCGACGACCCACACGTGATCCCGATCTACACGGTGGGGCGGGAGGTGGGCACGCTGTTCATCGCGATGCGCCTCGTTCCCGGCCGCGACCTCGGCGAGAAGTTGGCGCGCCGCAGGCTCGAGCCGGCCGAGGCGGCGCGGCTGATCAGCCAAGTCGCCGAGGGTCTGGACGCGATTCACAAGTCGGGCCTGATCCATCGCGACGTGAAGCCGTCGAACATCCTGCTGGCCGGCGATGACGGCTCCGAGCACGCCTACGTCGCCGATTTCGCCCTCGCCAAGCAGGCGGCCATCAGCAGCGGGCTGACCCGCCAGGGCAGGGTGGTCGGCACTATCGACTACGTCTCACCCGAGCAGATCGAGCAGCGCCAGGTGGACGCGCGGGCCGACGTCTACTCCCTCGGATGCGTGCTCTACAAGACACTGACCGGCCGGATCCCTTTCGAGCGCGACACCGATGCCGCCAGACTCTGGGCCCACGTACACGAGGAGCCGCGGCCACCGTCGGCGCTCGGCGGCGTCCCCGGTGCCTTCGACCGGGTGATCGAGCGCGCGATGGCCAAGCAACCCGAGGACCGCTATCCATCGGCGGGTGACCTGGGCCGGGCGACGGTCGCGGCAGCCGCCGGCCGCGAGCTGACCGCCTCGGAGCGCTGGGTGGCGACCGGCGTCGCCGCGGGTGAGGCGCCCCGGTTGATGCTCGAGAACCAGGAGGGGACCACCGGCGATCTGGCCCGGCGCTACGCACACGAGGAGGAGACACCGCGCCTGGGGTCGAGGGCGCCGGGTTCGCCTCGCCCGCGACTCCGGGTGCCCCGGGTGCTCGTCTTCCGCCCTGCTCGGCGCCGCAGTCGGGGTCGGCGTCTTCCTGATCGAGCGGCCGGGAGACTCGGACCCCTCCCCCCGGCTGAAGCGGATGATCGGCCGGGCGGACGAGATCTGTACCGAGAGCCGCGTCGGCTTCAATGGGGCGGCCTCCCGGCGGGTCGAGACGTTCGAGCAGGCGGCGCGCCAGGTCGAGCGCCAGCGCGTTGTCTCGGAGTCGGCGCTGCGCCAGCTTCGCCATCTGCGGGCCCCTCCGGAGGTCGCCGGCGATTGGTCGGCCTATCTGGAGCTCAGGGAGGTCCAGATCAGTCGCCTCGAGCAGGCCCGCGAGGCGGCGGTCGCGGGTGACAACCTCGCCTACCAGCGGGCGCAGCGCAAGCTGGCGGAGGGACGGCGCCTGCGTTTCGAGGCGGCGCGACGGGTGGGGCTCCGCCAGCGCAGCCGGGGGGCGTGAGCGCCCGGTCCGAGGGTCGCCGGAGGCTCCGCGCCGGGGCTAGTGTGTAGCCCATGAGCGAGGGAGAGGTGCGCTGGGCCGAGCTGACCGAGGGCGTCGAGTTCGCCGGCTACCGGATCGAGCGCCGCCTCGGCCGGGGGGGGATGGGAATCGTCTACCTGGCGGTCGAATCCGGGCTCGACCGCCGGGTCGCGCTGAAACTGGTCGCGCCCGATGCCGCTGCCGACGAGGTCTTCCGGGCGCGCTTTGCCCACGAATCCCGGATCGCCGCCTCGATCGAACATCCCAACGTGGTCCCGATCTACGCCGCCGGCGAGCACGAGGGAATCCCCTTCATCGCGATGCGCTATGTCTCCGGCTCCGACCTCAATCGCAAGCTGATCTCGGGGGGCAGGATGGAGCCGGAGCGCGCCGTGGCCCTGATCGGGCAGGTCGCAGCGGGGCTCGACGCGATCCATGCTGCCGGCCTCGTCCACCGCGACGTGAAGCCGGCCAACGTGCTGCTGGGCGGCTCGGAGGCCTCCGAGCACGCTTACATCACCGACTTCGGAGTCGCGCGCAACGTCGCCTCCACCTCGGGCCTGACCAAGACCGGCCGCTTCGTTGGCACCCTCGATTACGTCGCCCCCGAGCAGATCCGCGGCGGCGAAGTGGACGCCCGCGCCGACGTCTACGCGCTCGGATGCCTGCTCTTCAAGCTGCTCAGCGGAGAGGTCCCTTTCCCCCGCGACGGGGAGGCGGCTCGCCTCTACGCTCACCTCAACGACGAGCCGCCGGCTGCGTCCCTGTTCACGCCGATGGTTCCGAAGGCCCTCGACCGGGTCATCGGCAGGGCGATGGCGAAGAGCCCCGACGATCGCTATCCCTCTGCGGGCGACCTGGGACGGGCGGCGGACGCCGCCTGTTCCGGGAGCGAGATCGAACTTGCCGAGCGGACCGTTGCCACCGGCGCGGCTGCTACCGGGACGGCGGAGACGCCCGCCATGGCCGAGGCCGGTTCCGGCTCGGCAGCGACCGCGCCGATCGCGGAGACGGCCGAGACGCGCATGGCGACCGCACCGCCGCCGAAGCGCCCGGCCGCGCAGCGGCGTCCGCTGGCGCTGATTGGGGTCCTCGCTGCGGTCGCGCTGGTCGGCGGGGCGATCGCCCTGCTCGCCGGCGGCGGAAATGGGGGCGGCGCGGCTCCGGCAGCGAGCAGGGATCAGGGCGGCAAGGACCAAGGGCAGCGGCAAGGCGGGGGAGGGGGCGCAAAGCCCAAGCCGATGAATAAGGGCCAGTTCATCCGCAAGGGTGATGCATCCTGCCTACGGGCCCAACAGAGTTTCATCAAGGCCGACGGCAAGTTCAACAACGGTCAGCTCAGTGATCTCGCCTTCGCCCGGCTCAGGTTCGGCATCTCGAAACGGCAGGTCAGCGACCTGACGGCGCTTCAGGCACGGGCCCCGATCTCGGTCCGGGAGACATTCAGGGAGTACGTGCAGGCGACCAAACGGGTCCACGATTACGACACCCAGGCGCTCGCAGCCGCCAAGAAGGGCGACAAGGCGGGCATCGACGCCGCCAATGCCAAGAATCTCGCCGAGGCCAGGGGCCGTTACGAGCTGGCACGGCAGATCGGATTCGAGAAGTGCAGCTCGAACCCGAGCCCGAAGCCGGCTTGATCAGCGCCGCGAGAGACGGGCGAACCCGGCCGCCATCGCGAGATTCGCGACGCCGGCCAGCCACAGACCGGCCTTTGCCCCCGGACGGCTGATCGCCGGAGAGCTCGCCCACAGCGCGTCGGTGGCGATCTCCGAACCCCGCAGCCAGGCCAGCGCCCACCAGTCGCGGGGCTCTCCCCGGCGGGCCGCGACCGCATGGGCGGCGGCGAAGGTCAGCCACACGGGGCCAGATCGCCGGAACAGGTAGGCCGCCTCAGGGGTCGGCTCGTCGTGACCGATCACCCGCAGGGTCGCCTCGGGCGCCGCGATCGCGGCCGAGCCCAGAAGAAGGTCGAAGACGATCATATTCCGGTTCGTCTGCCGCAGGGCCTCTTCGAGGGTCATCGCGCCTCATCCAAGCACACACGCGCCGCTTGCATGAGCGGCTTCAGCAGATCGGCTAGAAGGGAAAGCCGCGACCGGGGCGAAATCCTCCGCCGTGACCCGGACCGCGACCAAGACGCTCCCCGAGCGCAAGAGCCTCTCCGTCTACATCACGGAACGCTTCGACGAGTTCTCACGCTCCCAGAAGGACGTCGCCCGCTACATCGTCGACCATCTCGACGAGGCGGCCTTCCTCACAGCCGAGGAGCTTGCCCGGCGGGCGAGCACCTCGTCCTCGACCGTGGTGCGCTTCTCCCAGGCGCTCGGCTTCGAGGGCTACCCGGAGCTACAGCAGGCGGCGATCGAGGAGTATCGGACGACCACCGCCAACGGTGCCGGCCAGACCAAGGGCAAGGACGCCGACGGGCCGCTCTTCGCATTCGACCACTCCGAGTTCGAGGCCTCGCTGGGCGCCGATCACGCCAACCTCGAGGAGACCGCGCGCAATCTGACCCGGGAGCAGATCGAAGCTTCAGTCTCCGCGCTCGCCACCGCCCACAGGGTGGTGATCGTCGGGGTCGATCAGATGGCCTTCTTCGCCAGCTATCTGCGCCACATGCTGAGCCTGCTCGACATCCGTGCCGAGATAGTGGCCAGCACCGGCGGGGAATCGCTGCAGCGCCTCGGCCGGATCGACGAGGACACTCTGGTCATCGCCCTGTCGGCCGGCCGCGCCCACCCGCTGCTGCAGCGGGCGATGAAGCTGGCGCTGCATCGTCGCGCCCGCACCCTTGCGATCTCGGATGCGACCCTCTCAGAGGTCGGTGAGCACGCCGAGCTGACCCTCTACTTTTCCTCGAACAGCCCTTCCTATGCCCGCTCGAACACCGCCCTGATGGCGCTAGTGCAGGCGATCGCCCACGGCGTCTACGCCCGCGATGAAGCGGCGCATCGCGACCGGATCCGGGCCTACAAGCTGAAGTAATCCCCACAATCGCCCATACCGAGCCAGACGAAGTGGCCCGCGGCGCGGGCCACTTCGTCATGGCGGCCCGGGTCGCCTGCCTTCTATATTTGTCGCCATGAGCGAACCCCCGAGCTTCCGCCTCAAGACCGGCCTCGCAGAAATGCTCAAGGGCGGCGTGATCATGGACGTGACCGACGCCGATCAGGCGCGGATCGCGGAGCGGACCGGGGCCTGCGCGGTGATGGCGCTGGAGCGGGTTCCCGCGGATATCCGCGCCGAGGGCGGCGTCGCTCGGATGGCGCCGACCCAGAAAATCAGCGAGATCCAGGCTGCGGTCTCGATCCCGGTGATGGCGAAGGCGCGCATCGGGCACTTCGCCGAAGCCCAGGTCTTGGAAGCGCTCGAGGTCGATTACATCGACGAGTCGGAGGTGCTGACCCCCGCGGATGAGTCCCATCACATCGACAAGTACGCGTTCGACGTGCCGTTCGTCTGCGGCGCCACGAACCTCGGCGAGGCCCTGCGGAGGATCGGCGAGGGCGCGGCGATGATCCGCTCGAAGGGCGAGGCCGGAACCGGCAACATCGTCGAGGCGGTGCGTCACATGCGTGAGATCACCGCCGGGATCAAGGCTCTCGCCGCGGCCGGTCCCGAGGAGTTTTCCTCGGCCGCCAAGCAGCACCGGGCTCCGCTCGAGGTGGTGCGGGTCGTGGCCGAGGCCGGCAGCCTGCCGGTGCCGCTTTTCTGCGCAGGCGGGATCGCCACACCGGCCGACGCGGCGCTGATGGTGCAGCTCGGCGCGGAGGGCAACTTCGTCGGCTCCGGCATCTTCAAGAGCTCAGACCCCGAGCGGCGAGCGCGGGCCATCGTCGAGGCGACCACCCACGCCGACGACCCCAAGCGGGTCGCCGCCGCCTGCGCGGAGCTTGGTGAGGCGATGCCCGGCTTGGAGATCTCGGACCTCGCCGCCACCGACGCCCTGCTCCAAGACCGCGGTGCCTGAGCCGCCTCCGACCCGGGCACGCCCGGACGAATCCGCACAGGAGGCGGATCACCGGTCGCTGACGCTCCCTGGGAGGACGTGCCTGGAAATTGGCGTCCTCGCGGTTCAGGGGGATTTCGAAGCCCACGCCAAAATGCTGCGCGGGCTGGGAGCCGAGGTCTCCGAGGTCCGTGGCCGTGGCGATCTGGACGGCCTCGACGGGTTTGTAATCCCCGGGGGCGAGAGCACGACGATCACGATGGGAATTGACTCGGCGGGGCTGGAGCCCGGCATTCGCCGACACCACGGCGAGGGGCGGCCGATTCTCGGAACCTGCGCCGGGATGATCGTCTGCGACGATGCGCACCTGGGCCTGATCGACGCGCACGCTCGCCGCAATGCGTTCGGCCGCCAGCTGCAGAGCTTCGAAACGGACCTTCGGGTCGAGGGACTCGGCGAGGAGCCACTACGCGCGGTATTCATCCGCGCCCCCTGGATCGAGAGGACCGGCCCAGGAGTCGAGGTGCTCGCCTCCTATGACGGTCACCCGGTGGCGATCCGCGAGCGATCCGTCCTGAGCTGCGCCTTTCATCCCGAGCTCACCGACGACCCGCGCGTCCACGCGCTTTTCATGGCAATGGCGACGACCGCAGCGGAGCGGAGGTCGAGGCAACCGGAGGAGGCGAGCAGTTGAAGGACGCGCGTGTGCAGGGGCTGGCGAGGATCCTTGTCGGGTACTCGACCGAGGTGAAAGCCGGTGAGATCGTCTCGATCGACGGCGATAGCGCTGCCGAGCCCCTGCTCGCTGCGCTCTACGAGGAGGTGCTGAAGGCAGGAGCTCACCCGATTCTCAACATGAGCATCGACGGTCAGGCAGCCACCTATTTCAAGCACGCCGGCGACGCCCAGCTCGACTGGGTCTCACCGGTTGCGGAGTGGATGGTCGACAACGTCGACGTGCGGCTCTCGGTCGGGGCGAGCACCAACACGCGGGGGCTCTCCTCAGTACCCCCTGAGCGCCAGACGCGCAGACAGGCGGCGATGGGAAATCTGATGGGCCGGGCGATGGAGCGCAGCGCTGAGGGCAGCTTTCGGTGGTGCTACACGCTGTTTCCGACCAGCGCCTATGCCTCGGAGGCGGAGATGAGCACCGAGGAGTACGAGGACTTCTATTACGGCGCCTGTCTCGCCACCGACCCCGATCCGCTGACCGCCTGGGAGCGCGCCTCGGCCGAGACACGCCGCCTCGCCGAGTGGATCGAGGGCCATGAGGAGGTTCACGTGACGGCCCCCGGCACCGACATTCGGCTGGGGATCTCCGGTCGCAAGTTCATCCCCTGCGTCGGCGATCACAATATGCCGGACGGGGAGTTCTTCACCGGTCCGGTCGAAGACTCGGTCGACGGCGAGGTCAGCTTTCACCTGCCGGCGGTGATCGGCGGCAGGGAGGTCTCGGGGGTGCATCTCCGCTTCGATTCCGGGAAGGTGGTGGACGCGAGCGCCGAGCGGGGCGAGGAGTTCCTGATCAAGCTGCTCGATACCGACGACGGCGCTCGCCGGCTCGGCGAGCTGGGGATCGGCACCAACTACGGGATCGACCGCGGCACACTCGAGGTGCTGCTCGACGAGAAGATCGGCGGCACCGTGCACATGGCGGTCGGCCACAGCTACCCGGAGTCAGGCGGGGTCAACGAGTCGGCTGTCCACACCGACCTGGTCTGTGACCTGCGGCAGGGCGGGAAGATCTTCGTCGACGGCGAGGAACTCTCGGTCGACGGCAAGTTCGTCGTCTGAACAACAGCGCCGCACGTCCTCCGCTCCCGCGAGGCCCGACACTCAGAGTCAAATGGTGCTGTCGGGCCTCGCTCCCGCGTCGGGCGTGCGGCGGTTTGCGGCAGGACGAGGTTTGCTTGGAGTAAGCCGCCCCCGGACGCGGAGCGAGAGCCCGCAGATGACCGGTGATTCTGGGGGCGGGCTCTCGCGGAGCGGAGGAGGCGGCGCAGTAGTTCCAACGGCGCAGTCATTCAGGCTCGCGGCAGCGACGAGCCGGCCAGGAACACGAACCAGAGGGTCAGAGCGACCGCGGCCAAGAGCACCGAGCCGACGATCACCGCCTCGACGATCGTCCAGGTTTGACTCTCGGGCGTGTCGCGCATGCTGCGAAGCCAGGCGGCGCGGATCGGGCTGACCGAGTTGGTTCCGGTGATGCGGACGTAGAGGTGGTTGAGGCGGCCGATCAGCCAGGCGACGATCAGGATCGAGACGACGATCCCGACCAGGACGATCATGTACGGGCCGCCGCTCGGGAACTGGGTCTTGGAGAGCTTCGAGCCGATGTAGATCCAGGTCAGCGGTATCGCTGTCCACATCGACAGCGCGGCGATCAGCATCGCCGCTACGACGATGGTCGCGGCGAGCCCACTGCCGCGCCGCCTCTCGGTGAATTCATCCGCCATCTGTCTGCTCATAGAATCGCAGGCGATGTCGGGGCACTCCAAATGGTCTTCGATCAAGCACAAGAAGGCGGCTGTCGACGCCAAGCGCGGCAAGGCATTCACCAAGCTGGCGAGGGCGATTACGGTCGCCGCCCGTGAGGGCGGGGGCGATCCGGACTCGAACCCGGCCCTGGCGTCCGCGGTGCAGAAGGCGCGGGACGTCTCGATGCCCAAGGACAACATCCAGCGGGCGATCGACCGCGGCACGGGCGAGGGCGCCGATGCCGAGGCGATCGAGCGGGTGGTCTTCGAGGGCTACGGCCCGGGCGGGGTCGCAATCCTCACCGAGGCCCTGACCGATAACCGCAATCGGACCAGCGCCGAGGTCCGCCATGCCTTCACCAAGCACAGCGGCAGCCTCGGCGAGCCCGGATCGGTGGCCTGGATCTTCGAGAAGCGCGGTGTGATCGTCGTCGACGGAGCTCGATATGGCGAGGACGACCTGATCGCCGCGATCGACGCCGGAGCAGAGGACGTGCAGCGTGACGGCGACATCCTCAAGGTCGTCTCCGACCCGGCCAGGCTCAGCGCGGTGCGTGGCGCCCTGGAGCGCGAGGGGGTCGAGATGCAGTCCTCCGACCTGGCGATGGAGCCGAAGAGCACCGTTCAGCTCGGTGAGTCCGAGGCGGGCTCGCTGCTCCGGCTGATCGACGCCCTCGAGGAGCAGGACGACGTTGACGGGGTTCACGCGAACTTCGACATTTCCGACGAAGTGATGGAGAAAGCCCTGGCTTGAGGCGGGAAGGCATCCGACCTTCTTCGCAGAATTGCTCCCCATGAAGATCGTGATGGGCATAGACCCTGGTGCCGCCAACCTCGGATTCGGCGTCGTCCGGGTAGAGGGCGCTCATTTGGTCGCTCTCGACGGCGGCGTGATCGAGACGACGCCCGAGCAGCCGATCGAGCGCAGACTGGAGCGCATCCACTGGGGCCTGGCCGAGCTGATCGAGTGGCACGAGCCCCGGGCGATGGCGCTCGAGGACGTCTACTTCGGTAGGAACGTGCGCTCGGCGATGACCGTCGGAAGGGCCAGTGGGGTGGCGATGCTCGCCGCGGCCCAGAGGGGGGTGCGTTGCTTCACCTACACCCCGCAGGCGATCAAGCTCTCGGTCTGTGGCTCGGGCTCGGCCGGGAAGGAGCAGGTTCAGCGTATGGTCGGGACGCTGCTCGGCCTGCCTGAGCCGCCTGTCCCCGACCATGCGGCTGACGCCCTCGCGGTGGCGATCTGCCACGGCGGCTCCGCCGGGCGCAGGCAGGTCCTCGAGCAGCTCGACCTGGCAGAGTCGCCCGAGCCTTTGAAAGAGCAGCTGGCCTGATGATCGCAGCGGTTCGAGGAGAGGTGATGGTGCGCCGCCCGGATCACGTCGTGATCGACGCCGCCGGGGTGGGGTACCGCCTGGCGGTCTCCTCCGAGACGCTGAAGGCGGTCCCGGCGACCGGCCGTGAAGCGTTCCTGCACGCCGAGCTGATCGCCCGTGACGATTCGCTCGCCCTCTACGGGTTCTCCTCCGAGGAAGAGCGCGACCTGTTTCGCGAGCTGATCTCAGTCAGCGGGGTCGGCCCAAAGGTGGCACTCACGACCCTCTCCGGCGGGACCGCCCGCGATCTCCTGCGGGCAATCGCGGCCGGGGACGCGAAGCGCTTCCAGGCGGTGCCGGGGATTGGCAAGCGCACCGCCGACCGGATCATCGTGGAGCTGCGCGAGAAGGTCGCCGGGACAATGGAGGAGGAGGACGCGGCGGGGAGCGAGGAAGGGGCGAGCGCCCGCTCCCTGGCCCGGGACGGCCTCGTCAACCTCGGCTACGCCCCGCTGGAGGCCGAGCGGCTGCTCGAGGCGCTCGAGGGTGACGACCCCGAGGAGCTGGTCTCCGCCGCTCTGCGCCGGGCCGGCGAGTCGAAGTCGAGGGCTGCATGAGCGAGGCCCCCGAAATCGGCGGCCCAAGAATCCGCACCCCCGGGATACCCAATCCTTCCAACCACCCCGGCACGCCCGGACGCGAAGCGGAGGACGTGCCGGGCAGTGGTTCGCCCGGACGCGAAGCGGAGGACGTGCCGGGCAGTGGTTCTGAGGACGTGCCGAGCGGTGATTCGGAGGAGCTGCGGGTTCACGATGCCCGCGCAGGAGCCGAGGACGAACTTGACCGCTCCCTACGCCCGCCTCGGCTCGCCGACTTCGTAAACCAGGAGCAGGTGACCGAGCAGCTCAGTCTGTTCATCGAGGCGGCCCGCGGTCGCGGCGAGCCGCTCGACCACGTGCTGCTGGCCGGTCCGCCCGGTCTCGGCAAGACCTCGCTTGCCTTGATCGTCGCCGCCGAGCTGGGTGTGCCGATGGTGCAGACCGCCGGACCGGCGCTCGAGCGGAAGGCCGACATCGCCGCCTTCCTCACCGCGCTGGAGCCGGGTAGCGTCTTCTTCATCGACGAGATCCACCGCCTCGGGCGCGCCGTCGAGGAGACGCTCTACCCGGCGATGGAGGACTCGCGCCTCCCGGTGGTCCTCGGCCAGGGCGCCGGAGCCCGAACGGTGACCCTTCCGCTGCCGCCCTTCACGCTGATCGGGGCGACCACGCGCAGCGGCCTGCTGACGACGCCGCTCAGGGATCGATTCGGCGTTTGCCACCGCCTAGAGCACTACAGCCCCCAGCACCTGGCCGAGATCGTCGTCCGCTCGGCCGGGATTCTCGAGGTTGAGGTCGACGCCGCGGGCGCGGCGACGATCGCGGAGCGCTCGCGCGGCACCCCGCGGGTGGCCAATCGACTGCTCAGACGGGTGCGCGACTTCGCCCAGGTGAGAGAGGAGGGCCGCGTCGACGCGGAGATCGCGGGGGCCGCCCTCGACATGTTCGAGGTGGACGGCGCCGGGCTCGACCGCAGTGACCGTAGCCTGCTGGCGGCGATCGCCGGCAAGTTCGGGGGCGGACCGGTCGGGCTCTCGACCCTGGCGGTCGCGATCGGCGAGGAGCAGGACACGATCGAGGACGTTCTCGAGCCCTACCTGCTTCAGCAGGGACTGCTGAAGCGGACCCCCCGGGGACGGGTGCTGACCCGGCGCGCCTTCGAGCATCTGGAGCTGCCGGTGCCGGAAGGCGCGGCGACCCTGTTTTGAGGCGGAGCGGTCGCGCCGCAGTTTGTAGCCTGTTTCCCGCATGCCTTTCTTCATCTGCCCCAACTGCGGGAACCGGGAGCTCAGCGGGGATCGGACGGCGGGTTTCAGCACCCGGCCGAAGGGTTGTTCGAAGTGCGGCTTCGGGTTCGTCTTCGAGTTGCTCGACGACTACTACCCGGCTCCCAACGCCGCCTTCTTCGTCTGCGACGGGCAGGGCAGGGTGATCGACGCAGGCAGGGGGAGCTTCGAGCTCACCGGGTTGACCGACGAGGACGTGATTGGCCGGCCGGTGCGGGACGTGCTCGGCCTGCGCTGGCTAGAGGAGGGCGACGGCGGCGAGACAGCAGACACCAACGGCGACGGTTTCACCGATCCGATCGAGACTTCGCTGGAGTGGGGGGTGCGCTCGCTCGGCAAGCGCGTCTCGGTCAACGCCGAGGGGGACCTCCCGGCCGACGCGGTCGCGGACGTATTCCCGGCCTACGATGACGACGGGGGCCTGCTGATCGTCCTCACCCCAGAGGGATAGCGCCCGCGATGGGCAACCGGCGCCGGCACCTGTTCATCCTGCTGTTCGTCCTCGGGCTGGTGGTGGTCTCCGCCGTCGTCATTGTCTCCAAGCCGACCAAGCTCGGCCTCGACCTGAAGGGCGGGGTCGAGTTGATCTACCAGGGCAAGCCCTCGGGGCAGGTGAAGGAGGTGACCGGGGGCGACATCGACCGGTCGATCACGATCATCCGCGAGCGGATCGACAAGCTCGGCGTCTCCGAGCCGGAGGTCTCGCGCCTGGGGAACACGGAGATCTCGGTCAGCCTCCCCGACGTCACCAACGCCCAGCGTGCGATCAACCAGGTCGGCACCACCGCGCAGCTCTACTTCTTTGACTGGGAGCCGAACCTGATCGGTCCCGAAAAGGTGATCGGCAGCCACCCGGGCACAAATCCCCCGAAGGCGGCGCTGAAGGCCTCGAACCAGCGCTGGCGCGGCGCCGGGCGCGATCCGACCAAGCCCCTAGCCCAGCAGCTTGTCCTATCCGGCGCCTACCCGACCGCCTATGCGGCGACGAAGCTGGCCGCCAGGCAAAAGCCACGGGCTTGCACCAACTGTACGGCCTCGACGCCGCGCTACTACCTGTTCGACAAGGTCTCCCCGCACAGGCTGATCGCCGGGCCGGAGACCTCGGTCAAGGACCTCTACATCAGCCCGACGGGGCAGAAGCGCCCCCGGGACGGGATCGTCGTCAAGGTGCCGGTGGGGACGATCGTCGCCTCTGAGTCTCCGACCGACTCTGACGGGAACACGGTGCCGCCGGAGGACTTCCCCCCCGGCTGGTACGCGATCCGGGACAACCCGGCGCTCTCGGGCACCGACATCACCAACCCGGAGCAGGGCTTCGATCCCAACACCAATGCCCCCAACGTCACCTTCGGGTTCAACGACCAGGGACGCTCGGCTTTCCAGGACGTGACCAGGGCGATCTCCCAGCGCGGCGCCAACAGCGCCGCCGCGGCGGGGGCGATCGGCGGGGTCAGCGTCGATCAGGCCAGCGCACTATCGGGGCATTTCGCCGTCGTCCTCGACAACGTGGTCGTGACGCGGCCGATCATCAACTTCGTCGAGAACCCCGACGGGATCGACGGCCGCACCGGCGCCCAGATCTCAGGCGGCTTCCAGGACATCGGCGAGGCCCAGGACTTGGCGACGACGCTTCAGATTGGCGCCCTGCCGATCAACCTGAAGCTGATCAGTCAGACGCAGGTCTCGGCGACCCTGGGGCAGCAGGCGCTCGACGAGGGTGTGAAGGCCGGAGTGATCGGCCTGATCGCGGTTGTCCTTTTCCTGCTGCTCTTCTACCGCTTCCTCGGACTGATCGCCTCGATCGCGCTGGGCGCCTACGGGGTGATCTTCTTCGCTCTGATCAAGCTGATCCCGATCACCCTGACCCTGCCGGGAATCGCCGGGCTGGTGTTGACGATCGGGGTCGCCGCCGACTCCAACATCGTCATCTTCGAGCGGATCAAGGAGGAGGTGAGAGCGGGCAGATCGATGCCTTCGGCGATCGCCGCCGGCTACCGCCGGGGGATCGCGACGATCATCGACGCGAACGTCGTCACTCTCCTGACCGCGTTCATCCTCTTCGTCCTGGCGACCGCCGGGGTGAAGGGTTTCGCCTTCACGCTCGGCGTCGGGACGATCGTCTCGCTGCTCACCGCGGTTGTCTTCACCCAGGCGCTCCTGGGCACGATGAGCCGCAGCCACTTCCTCAACTCGCCGAGCATGCTCGGCGCCGCCAAGGAGCGGATGCGCTGGCACTTCGACTTCATGCGGGCAAGCCGCTGGTTCTTCTCCATCTCCGGCTGCATCCTGCTGATCGGCGCCCTCTCGCTGGCCACGAAGCAGCTCAACTTCGGGATCGACTTCGAGTCCGGAACGCGGATCAAGGTGGCGCTGGTCAAGCCGACCGATGAGAACTCGGTCCGAAGCACCCTGAGCGCCGCCAACATCGACGGCGAGGAGATCCAGAAAGTCTCCGACCCGGTGCTGGGCGACAATGTCTTCCAGATCCAGACTCGCCAGCTGCAGCCCAACCGGGTCAAGGACGCCCGCAAAGCGCTGGCCTCGACTTACGGGGTCGCACAGAACGGCTTCGACAGCACCAGCGTCGGCCCGACCTTCGGCCAGCAGGTGGCGAACAGCGCAGTGCAGGCGCTGATCCTCTCGATCCTGGTGATCGGCGCCTACATCGCCTTCCGCTTCCAGCCGAAGTTTGCGATCCCGGTCCTGATCGCCCTGCTGCACGACATCCTGATCACCGCGGGAATCTACTCGCTGACCGGCCGGGAGGTGACCACCGGGACGGTCGCCGCGTTCCTGACCATCCTCGGCTACTCGCTCTACGACACGATCATCGTCTTCGACCGAATACGCGAGAACCTGCCAAGGATGCCCCGTGCGGCGTTCTCCCAGATAGTCAACCGCTCGATGAGCGAGGTCCTGACGCGCTCACTGGTGACCAGCTCCTCGACCCTGTTCGGAGTCGTCTCCCTGCTGATCTTCGGCGGGGTGATTCTCAAGGACTTCGCCTTCGCGATGCTGGTCGGGATCGCCTCGGGGACGTACTCGTCGATCTTCATCGCCTCGCCCGTGCTGAATGCCTGGAAGGAGCGGGAGCCCGCCTACCGCAGGCGCCGGGCGCGGATCGAGCAACTCGAGGGAGCCGTGCCCGCGTTCGCCGACGACATCGCGGTGGCGAAGCTGAGCTCGGACGAGGAGACCGACGAGCAGATCGAGGCGGCGATCGCGGCGAAGCGGGGCGAGGGGGACGGGGACGGCGCTGCCGTGCTGGCGGAGGTCCCTGAGGCGGAAGCGGCGGAGCCGGAGGCCGTGGCTCCGGCAGCGCTGGCCGAGTCCGATGGCCCGGACGGGACGGAGGCAGGGTCCGAAGCGGAGCCGGATTCCGGCTCGCGCGAGGCTGAGCGGGCGGCGCGCCGGGAGCGCCGCCAACAGCGGCGCGGGCGCCGCAAGCACGGGAGGAATCGCTGAGATGGCGATCCTGGTCTGGTTCACGATGGGCATCGCCCTCTGGCACTTCACCGTGTTCATGCCCGATCGCTTCTGGCAGGGGATCATCGGCGCCTTCCTCGGGGCGACGATCGGCGCAGTGGCCTTCGGCGCGGTCGTCCAGGTGGCCAGCGGCCGTGGCATCGGCGACACCGACATCGGCACCGCGCTGCTGGCGATCCCCGGGACGATGATCGGGCTGGTCGTGATCTACGCGATCGGCGTTCGCCAGCAGCGCCTCGATTCCGCTTAGCCGGCTCAGCTGAGACCTTTCACCCGTCTATAGCACGGCTCAAGGTCCCACGTCGGCGGAAAGGTGGCGGAGTGCCCGCAAATTCGGCGGGTCGCGGGGGGAAGTGACGTCGGGGCCGATTCTTAGCCTCGATGTGTGAACGATCCGGCAAAGGCCTACGCCGCCGAGCCCTATTCGTACGCGGAGGCGCGCGCCCTGAGCAAAGGGCTCGCCCTCAGTGAGCCGGTGGCGATCGCCCTGGTCCGGCGCGGCTACCGCACCCCCGAGCAGGCCCGCGCCTTCCTCGAGGCTGATGAGTCACACCCGCCCTCCGCCTTCGATTCGATCGCCGAGGCGATCAGGCCTCTGCTGGCCGCGATCGAGCGGGGTGAGCGGATCAGCGTGCACGGCGATTTCGACGTCGACGGTGTCTGCGCTACGGCGATCGCGGTCGGCGCCCTACGCGACCTGGGGGCGAGCTGCGACTGGCTGATTCCCGATCGGGTCGGGGACGGCTACGGGCTCACCGAGTCCACGGTCGACGCGCTGGCCGAGCGCGGGACCTCGGTCATCCTGACCGTGGACTGCGCGATCACCGCCGTCGATGCCGTCGCGCGGGCCAGGCAGCGCGGAATGGAGGTGGTGGTCACCGATCACCATCAGCCGGGCCCCCAGCTCCCCGATTGCCCGATCTTCCACCCGTCGCTGAGCGGATACCCGTTCACGGAGCTGTGCGGAGCGGCGGTCGCCTGGAAGCTGACCGCCGGGCTGCGAGAGGCGATCGGCGGGGACCCCTCCGCTTCGGAGACGCGACCTCGACCTCGTCGCCTTGGCAACGGTCGCCGACCTGGTCCCGCTGCTCGGCGAGAACCGCACCCTGGTGCGTCGCGGTCTGGAGCTCTCCCGCCGCGCCGAGCGCCCCGGGATGCGGGCGCTGATGGCGGTCGCTCGCTGCGAGCCCACGAATCTCGACGAGGGGGACATGGCATTCCGCCTGGCGCCCCGGATCAACGCCTCGGGGCGGCTCTACCGCGCCGATGCGGGGGTCGAGCTGTTCCTCACCGAGAACCGGGACCGAGCCGAATCGATCGCCGCGGAGCTCGATCGCGCCAACGGCGAGCGGCGGCAGACCGAGCGGGAGGTGGAGGGGGCCGCTCGCGCCGCCCTCTCCGCGCTGCCCGATCATCTGCTCGAGGGCGCGGCGATCGTCCTAGCCGGCCGCGGCTGGCACCCCGGGGTGATTGGGATCGTCGCTTCGCGCTTCAGCGAGCGCCATCTGAAGCCGGCGATCGTGATCTCGATCGACGCCGAGGGCCGGGGGCGCGGATCCGGCCGCAGCGTCCCCGGCTATGACCTGCTCGGAGGGCTGCGGGCCTGCTCGGAGCATCTCGAGCGGTTTGGCGGTCATCGCGCCGCCGCCGGGCTGGAGATCGATCCGGACAGGATCGATGGCTTCCGCGAGGCCTTCATGGCGCATGCCTCATCGGAGATCGGCAGCGGCGAGAGGGTGCGCACCGAGCGGATCGACGCGGTGGTCGGAGGGGATCGACTCGGCCTCCCCCTCGCCGAGGAGCTGGAGAGGCTGGGCCCGTTCGGTGCCGGCAACCCCAATGTCAGCCTCCTGGTGCCATCGGCCAGGGTCCGCGACGTCCGGGGCATGGGTGAGGGGAAGCACTCGCGCTTCAATCTGCACAGCGGGGTCAACCGGGCGCTGACGGTGGCCTTCGGGCGGCCCTCGATCGCGGTTGGCGAGGATGAGGCGATCGATGCCGCGGTGCGCCTCGAGGTCAACCAGTGGAACGGCGCGGTCGAACCCCGTCTGGTTTTGCGCGAGATGTACCGGTTGGGCGAGGCCGACTGCGCGGGCGCCGCCTCCCCTGAGGAGCACAGCTGCGAGCTGGAAGTGGGGGAGTGGTGGCGGCGATTCGATGTGGAGGCGGCCGAGCCGGGCTTCAGGGGGGCGGCCTCGCCGCGCGCGGGCGCCTTCGAGCGGGAAGTTGTGCGGCGCAGCGGCTCCGCTGCGGCGATCATCGCCGAGCTCGTCTCGAGCGGAGATTCCGTTCTGCTCCTCTCGGCCGACGCGTCTCGCCGCGCCGGCCTTGCGGCCGGCGCGGCGGGACTTGCCCGGTTCGGGGCAGGGGCTCCCCTGATCGCCTGCGGGCGCTGCCCGCTGGAGGAGATCGAGGCCCTGCAGAGCGCCCGGAGCGGGCGCCTGGTGATGGCCGATTACGCCGCGCTGGCCCTGGCCGAGGACCTCGCCCCGGATTACCAGCACGTAGTCCTGGTCGATCCCCCTGCCTCCGCGGAGATGATGGCGCTGGCCGCAGCCGCCAGTCGTCCGCAGTGCTACCTGCACCCGGTCTGGGGCGATGCGGAAATCGCTTTCGCCCTCTCCGTCCTCGAGGAGCAATACGGGCTGCGGCAGGCGCTTCGCTCGCTGTTCAGCGACCTGCGGGCGGCGGTGCCCTGCGAGGAGGAGGCTCTGCGCGGCGCGATGCGGGGCAGTGGCCGGCACCCCCGCAGCCCCGAGCTGGCGGCGCGCTGCATGGCGGTACTGGGGGAGCTGAGCGTCGCCGAGATCGAGGCGCAAACCGGCTGTCGGCGCCTCGGGGCCGTATCCTCGAATCAGACAGATCTGAGGCGCTCGGCGTCATTCCGCGCCGCTGGCGCCCGCCGCGAGGAGGGCACGAGATACCTGGAAAGTCTGAGAGACCCCTAGAAGGCCCCGAGCAGCCGACTACGGCGGCTCCGGCCGCCCCTGCCGCGCGGGGACCAGGGACGGACTCGCCCCCGGCGACCGCGAACGGCGCCGAGGGGCCCGCGGACCGCAGCGGTCACACCAAGGTGGGTGCCCCTCTGGGCGGGGGGGGCGCGGTCCCCCTCGACGAGCAGACCCGGGGGCTGAGCGACGAGCAGCGGGCCCTGCTCGGCGATCTGCTGGCTCTGATCGAGGAATTCGACTCCTCGCTGGACGGCGAGGCCGCGGCGGCGGAGCCGGTCGACCGACTAGCGGTTGAGCGGGCTTTCGCCTTCTCCTGCGAGCGCCACGCCGACCAGATGAGGAGGTCCGGGGACGAGTTCATCACCCACCCGGTTGGGGTGGCGCGGATCTGCGCTGGGATGCGGCTCGACAGCGAAACCCTATGCGCGGCGCTACTCCACGACACGGTCGAAGACACCACCGCCAGCCTCGAGGAAATCGACGCGGAGTTCGGGGACGAGGTGGCGCAGCTGGTGGACGGGGTCACCAAGCTGACCGGGATCACCTTCGAGAGCCGCGACGAGCGCCAGGCGGAGAACTACCGCAAGATGATGGTGGCGATGGCCAGCGACGTCAGGGTGATCCTGATCAAGCTCGCCGATCGACTCCACAACATGCGAACCCTGGGCGCCCTGCCCAAGCAGAAGCAGATAACCAAGGCGCGGGAGACGGTCGAGATCTACGCGCCGCTCGCCCACCGCCTCGGGATCCACGCGATCAAATGGGAGCTCGAGGATCTCGCCTTCGCAACCCTGCACCCCCGCAAGTACGACGAGATCAAGCAGCTGGTTGCGCAGCAGCGGGCCGAGCGGGAGGACTACGTCAAGGACGCCGGTCACTTCCTCGCCGAGGAGCTGAAGCAGGTCGGGATCGAGGCGCAGATCTCCGGTCGCGCCAAGCACTTCTACTCGATCTACACGAAGATGACAAAGAAGGGGCGCGAGTTCAACGAGATCCTCGACCTCACGGCGATGCGGGTGATCGTCAGCTCGGTCAAGGACTGCTACGGCGCGATCGGCGTCATCCACTCGCTCTGGAAGCCGCTCCCGGGTCGTTTCAAGGACTTCGTGGCGATGCCGAAGGCAAACATGTACCAGGCGCTTCACACGACGGTGATCGGCCCCGAAGGCAAGCCGCTGGAGATCCAGATCCGCACCGCGGAGATGCACGAGCTGGCCGAGTTCGGGATCGCCGCCCATGTCGCCTACAAGGAGGGCGGAAGGGGAGATCCGAGGCGCGAGAAGATGACCTGGCTGCGGCAGCTGGTCGAGTCCGAGGGGGAGCAGGATCCGGCCGAGTTCCTGGAGTCGCTGAAGGTCGACCTGTTCGAGGACGAGGTCTTCGTCTTCACCCCGAAGGGCGAGGTCAAAAATCTCTCGGGAGGCTCGACCCCACTCGATTTCGCCTACGCGGTCCACACCGATGTCGGGCACCGCTGCGTCGGCGCCAAGGTGAACGGCAAGATCGTCCCGCTCCATTACCAGCTGAAGTCGGGGGACATCGTCGAGGTGCTGACGGCGAAGCGCGAGCGCGGCCCCTCGAGGGACTGGCTGAAGCTTGTCCGCACCAGCCGAGCCCGCAACAAGATCCGGGCCTGGTTTAAGGAGGAGCGCCGCGAGGACGCCGAGAGGCACGGGCGGGAGGTGCTCGAACAGGCTCTGCGCAAGCGCAACCTGCCGATGCAGAAGCTGGCGATGTCGCCGCTGCTCGCCGACGTCTTCCGCGAGATGGGCTTCCGCAAGGCGACCGACTTCTACATCGCGCTGGGCCAGGGAAAGATCCCCGCGAAGACAGTCGCGAACAAGCTGATGCAGAGGCTGAAGGCGGGGGAGGCGGTCGAGGATCGGGAGCCGCTGGGGCTGACCTCGGGGCGCGAGGACGCGGCGAGCCGAACTGCGGAGGCGTCGAACTTCGGCATCCAGGTGAAGGGCGTCGACGACGTTGCTGTGCGCCTGGCGAAGTGCTGTCGGCCGGTGCCAGGCGATGAGATAGTCGGCTACGTCTCGCTGGGCAGGGGGATCACCATCCACCGCGAGGACTGCCGCAACGTCAAGGCGCTGAAGAAGGCGCCCGAGCGCTTCGTTTCGGTCAGCTGGGACGGTGACAACGAGGCCTCCTACCGGGTCGAGCTCCAGGTCGACGCCTGGGATCGGACCCGCCTGCTCGAGGACCTCTCGCGGACCCTGGCCGAGGCCGGGATCAACATCCTCGAGGCGAGTTGCACGACCAAGCACCCGATGGTCAAGAACCGCTTCGTGGTCGAGGTCGGCGACACACAGCAGCTGAAGCAGTGCATCTCACGGATTCGCAACGTCGAGTCGGTGTTCGACGCCTACCGGGTCACGCCGAGCGGCTGATTTCCCTTCGGAGCTTGCGGGCCGAGGCCCGCCACGGGTAGGTTGGCTCGGCTTCGGATGGCAAGGACCTGGGCCTCCGCCCGATTTCCGCTAGGCGCGGAGAGTTGATGGCGCCGATCCGGGGCGCCATTCCGGCCCGGGGATAATCAAAGCCGTGTAGCCCATGAGCACCCAGCGGCCACCACCCATCGAGGACTGGGGCAGGACCTGCCCGGAATGACCTACATCGCGGAGGAGATCGTCGAGCGGGGAGAAAGGGTGCTCACTGTCGCTCGCCCGGGCCAATTCACCGAGAAATGGTGAGGCTGACGACCGCCCGCCCAAATAACATGGTTGCCCCAGTCCCCTTGCGAAAAGACAAGAGAGGGTAACCGTGCCGCGGATCGTCAATGTCATCCTCGGCGAGATCAGCCTCAGAGCGCTTCGGGGAGAGAGCAACTCGGAGTCAAGCGCTATCGGGCCGGCGCTGGCGCTGGCGATCCGCTACTACCTGACCGAGACGGACACCTACGCGCCCGGCTGGGCGTACCCGCGCTTCCGGCGCGAGCTGATCGAGGGGGAGGGGGTACAGGTGCAGATCACGATCGACGACGCCCCCTGGGAGGCGCTGGAGCGCGAGGCCGATCGCCAGGGCGTCTCAGCCGAGCGCCTCGCTGAGCACGCGGCGCTCTACTTTGCCGCCCACCTCGAGACAGGCCAGATCGGCCGCAGCGTCCTCGACGACTGAACCCGGCCGCTCAGGCCGCGGGGAAGACCACCGGGGCAGCGCCCAGCTCGACCAGGGCCGATTGCAGGGTGCGGCGACCGCGGTGGTGGAGGCCGTGCACCGAGCTCTCGGTCTTGCCGAGCGCGTCGGCGATCTCGATCGGCGAGAGGCCGACGATGTGGCGCAGGACCAGCACCTCGCGCTGCCCCTCGGGCAGCTCATCCAGCGCCTGGTTTAGGTCGTTGACCCGCTCGGAGCTGAGCTGGCCCTGGCCGGAGTCGCGGACCCGCACCTCCTCGGTGGGGATCGCGCGGCGAGCCCGCATCCTGTCGAGGGCCGCGTTGCGGGAGACCCGCAGGATCCAGGCGGCGAAAGGCACGTCGCCTCGCGGCTCGTACTTCTTGATCACGGTCATCAGCTTGATGAAGACGTCCTGGGTGATGTCCTCGGCCTCGTGATGGTCCTTGACGATGCTCATCACGTACCCGAGCACGTCGGGGGCATAGCGGACGTAGAGGAAGTGGAGTGCCTCCTTGTCGTCCTGCTTGGCCCGCGAGACGGCGTCGCTGACCAGCTTGCTGTCTCCGCACCCCGAACCGGGATCACCGTCCCGCCCGCTCCTACCCTGCCGCGCTTCGCTGCCGTCCCTGATCGCCCCTATCCCTTCCATTCGTTCCTTTTTCCCCTTCTGAAACAACCCACCGGAGCCATGAAGCCGGAAACTGCGGCAACAAGCCTAGTCACTTTCCCGACTCCGGCCAGGCTTGTCAAGTCCGAACATTCGTCCAATTCCTATTCTCACGCTCAAGTTCGCGATTCCGCACAGGAATTGCACAGAAATCTGATGACGGGCGGGTAGTCAGATTGTGAAAGGCGATCCGGGGAACGCCTGGAGCGATGCAGAAGGAACGAAATACGGGCCTTTCGGGGAAGTCCAGGCCGACCGGGGAGGTTACTCGAGCGTGGGGGATGGATGAGGGTCGTGATCGGACAGTTCGCTCGCTCGGGGATCGAGGCCCATCTCGGTCCCGATCTCGCTGGGGGCGTGCAGGCCGCGCTCCGTCACTACTGGCGCCGGTTGCGGTCGGGGACGGCCCCGGTCGGGGTGCCGCGAGTCGTCGCGGATCAACGTGTCGACGCCGCCGGCGCCAGCTTCGAGCTGCCGGTCGAGAAAGAGATCAGACTGACCTTGGAGCGCGAGGCGGCGCGACAGGCGACGACGATCGACCGGGTGCTGGTGCACGCGGTCCTGGTCTATCTCTCCGACCTCGAGGCGCCATCCACCCGGATCGACCCCTCAGCGGCCGGGAACGAGCGTCCGGACTGTGACGACCGCGGCGCCTGGCGCGCGAGCCGGCGCCGCTGAATCTCGCTCAGACGACCAGTCGGCCGTTGCCCGCCCCGGCCACGGCCGCTTCCGAGTGACCGTTGCGGGATGCGCTGAGACGCCGGCGTCCGTCCGCGACCGCCTCCTCGACGGGGCGAACGGCTTGCGGCTCGCCGCGGGCGTGAAGCGACTTCTCGAGGGCGTCGAGCGCCAGCACGACCTCGAGCCCGAGGCGTGAGCTGGAGACGGGAGTGTCACCGTTGCGAATCGCGTTTGCGAAGTCGGAGAGCTCCAGGCCGAGCGGCTCGGCAGCCTCGATCCGCGGCGCGATCATGTCGCCGGTGCGGTAGGTGAGCCGGTACTCGCCAAAGCTGGCCGGGGGCTCCGCGAAGTCGAGCCCGCGGTCGTAGATGCGGACCGAATCGTCCGAGGCCGTGTCCTCGTACTGGACCATCCGCCGGCTGCCGACCACGACCATCTGGCGCATCTTGCGAGGCGCGAGCCAGGAGAGCTGCACGTTGGCCTGCGCCCCCTGCTCGAACCGGAGCGTCAGGAAGGCGGTCTCGTGGACGTTCTCCTGAAAGACGCAGCGCCCGTTTGCCGAGACCTCGACCAGCGGCTGGGAGAGCCAGTGGAGAAGGATCGAGAGGTCGTGCGGGGCAAGGTCGAGGACGACCCCGTCCCGCTGGTAGAGGCCGAGGTTCATCCGCGACGAGGTGATGAAGTAGATCTCCCCCAGCACGCCGTCGTGAACCAGCTCGCGGACCTTGTTGACGGAGGGGCTGTAGAGGAAGGTGTGGCCCGGCATCAGGACGAGTTCGAGCTCCTCGGCAAGCGCGATCAGCTCGGCAGCCTCGTCGGGAGTCCGTGCGAGCGGCTTCTCCACCAGGACGTGCTTGCCGGCCTCGAGGGCCCTGCGGACGAGCGGGTAGTGGGTGTGCGGGGGCGTCGCGATGGCCACCGCCTCGATCCGCGAATCCGCAAGCGCGGTGTCGAGGTCGCGCTCGACCCAGACGCCGGGATGGCGCCGGCGGAAGTCGTCGACGCGGTTGTCGTCCAGCTCGCAGAGCCCCATGAGGCGGAACTCGGGCCGCTCAACGATGTTGCGGACCATGTTGGGGCCCCAGTAGCCGTATCCGACGACCATGGCCCCGAGTGCACGCTCGGATGGCATTGCGAACCTTTCGGGTTTTGATGACTGCCGCGAGTGGTCGCGGTACCCGAAGAACGGACGCCCGGGCGATGACTTCCGCCCCGCGAGACCGGGGCGGACGAAAAAAGGACGGGAAGCCGCACACGGTCCGGGATCTGCCGCTCGCGGGCCGCAAAATCCCCCCAGAATCCGACGTTTGATCGTCGATGGCGCATCGGCTGATCTCGATCATCGGGTCCCGTCCTGACATCGTCCAGGCGGGGCCCCTCTCATTGGCATTCGCGGGGCTTGTCGACGAGGTGCTTGTTCACACCGGACAGCACTACGACCCGGGGATGTCGGAGCTGCTGATCGCGGACATGCGCCTGCCGCTCCCCGACTACAACCTCGGGGTGGGCTCGCTCCCCAACGAGAAGAGCGTCGCCGTCGCCCAGGGCCGCATCTCCGAGGTGATCCGGAGGGAGGACCCCGATGCGATCCTGGTCCGGGGCGACACCAATTCGACGCTCGCCGGCGCCCGGGCGGCGAAGGCGGCGGGGGTTCGCCTGCTCCATGTCGAGGCCGGCCTGCGCAGCTACCGAGACGACATTCCCGAGGAGCGCAACCGGGTCGAGGCCGACCGCATCTCGGATCTGCTCTTTGCTCCCTGCGAACACGCTCGAGAGGTGCTCGTGGAAGAGGGGGTTGGCGGCGCGGTCCACATGAAGGGGGACGTCCTCGCCGATGCGCACCTCTCCAGCCAGGGTCGGCTTCCCGATAGCGGCGAGGCCGGCGAATACGTGCTGGCGACCGTGCACCGGCCGCAGAACACCGAGCGCCCCGAGTGCCTCGCCGCGGTCCTCGAATGCCTGGCAGCGACCGAGTGCAGGGTGATCCTGCCCCTGCATCCGCGCACCCGGAAGCGGCTTCACGACTGGGGGCTCGACACGCCCGCCAACGTCGAGGTTCGGGGGGAGGTCCCCTACACCGAGATGCTCGGCCTCGAGCGAGACGCGCGGGCGATCGTCACCGACTCCGGCGGGGTGCAGCGGGAGGCCTATCTGTGGGGTGTTCCCTGCGTCACCCTGCGGGAGGAGACCGAATGGGTCGAGACCGTATCGACCGGATGGAATACCCCGGTCGGCGTCGACCCCACGAAGCTGCGAGCGGCGCTGGAGGGCTCCCGGCCCCCGACGCGACCCCAGATTTTCGGCGACGGACGCGCCGCCGAGCGGATCGTCGAGCAGACGGTTGCCGAGCTCGACCGGGCCTTGGAGGACCGAGCCGCCTGCCCGCCCCGTCCCGCCGCTTCCGTCTCGCTCGGCCGGGCACGAAAGTTTCTCTCTCGCCGCGGCGTTCCCTGAACGACTGCCGGACGCCGGGATCCGGCCTTAGCCTGGAGACGCAACGAGTTGATTGTTTACCTGAAGGAGCTGTGGAGGCGCCGATTTCTGGTGCTTGCTGCGATCGTCGCGGCCGCGGCGATCTCCCTATTCGCCGTCTTCAACGTCAGCCCGTTTCCGCCCTCGATCTCCAAGCGCGACCAGGTCGAGCGCCCAGGGCTCGATCGAGATCCTGGTCGACTCGTCGCGGTCGCCGATCGCCGACTCGCGAGCGCAACCTCACCGGCTTGACTGCGCGCGCCGGCGTCTTCGCCCGCTACATGGCCGGCGGGCCGTGTGATCGGGTCTGATGGCCAAGAACGAGCGGGATCCCGGTCAAGCAGATCGACGTCGCCAGCCCGGCGCCACTTCCCGGAGAGGCGCCCGGCGCCGAGCAGCCTTCCCCGCAGATCCATCCCTACGGCGTCGAGATCGCGCAGGCGGCCGAGCTGCCGATCGTCAGCGTCGTCACCCGCGCGCCCACGGTCGCCAAGGCTCGAGCTCTTGCCGCCGCCGCGCCTGGGTCGGTTCGCGAGGTGGTCGACTCGATCCAGAAGCAAGCAGGGCACCCCGGGCGGCAAGCGGGTCGAGTTCCGGGTTCTCGGCCCGGCAAAGGCGGCCACGATCGACAACTCGGTCGGGAAGAAGGTCGCCATCGGATCTTCTGTTCCTCGTGCTGGTCGCGTGTTCATCGCCCTGATCATCGGGATCCGCGCCTGGTCGCGGCCTGGAGGAGCGGCGAGCCCGAGGTCCGGCACGAGCTTCCCCGAGGAGGAGGCGCCCGCAGGAGGTTCCGAGTGTGCTGCGACTTCCCGCTCAGCCGGTGACGCCGGCCCTGGCGGTGAGGAGATCGAAGCCGCTCGGGTCCTCGAGCCGGGCGAGTCCTCCTGACTCTGCTCGCCTTCGCCGACTGGGCGACTGCCTGAGCGGCGACACCCCGGGTCCGGCGCGAGCCGGCGGCCGGCTTGATCGCGCTGCGAGAGCGGAAGAAGGCGAGAACGCCAGTCGTTCGTTTGAGGCGGCGACACCGCGCCCGAGCACACGAGCCAATGGAACTCGCACGAACCCTCAAGACCCTCTGGCGGCGCCGCGGCCTGTTGGCCGTCGGGGTGCTGATCGCCGCGATCGCGGCGGTGCTGAGCGTCTATGAGGTCGGGCTCAGCCCGCCGTCGCTGACCAGCCGCACGAACGTCTTCGCCACGGCCTCCACGCAGATCCTCGTCGACACTCCCGACTCGGCCTTTGCCGATCTCTGCCAACGACATCGATCCGCTCGACACGAGGGCCAGCGTCTTTGCCCGATTCCTGGCCAGCCCGGCGGCGGTTGCGCTGATCGCACGGGAGGCGAAGCTTCCGTTTGACGCGATCGAGGCGCAGGGTCCCTACGACCAGAACCTGCCCCCGCCGAGCAGGAGCCGACCGCCGAGCGGCGCAGCTCCCAGATCATCGGCGAGGGCGCCCTCTACCGCCTGCGCTTCGAGAACAACTCGGTGCTGCCGATCGTCTCGGTCTTCGCACAGGCGCCGACGACCGAGAAGGCGGAGAGGCTGGCGGCCGCGGCGCCGGCGGCGCTGCGCGTCTACATCGAGCGGATCCAGGCCAAGCAGCACACTCCGGCCAACCGCCGGGTCGAGATCCGCAGGCTGGGGCACGGCGACCGGCGGGGTCGTCAACCAAGGGGCGGACACTGCAGATCGCGGCGCTCGTCTTCATCGCCGTGCTCGATCGGCTGGTGCATGCTGCTGATACCGGCCACACGATCGCCCGCGGATGGCGCGAGATCGACGCCGAGGAGGCTCGGGCTCGAACGGCTCGCCCGGACGCGACGCGGCAACGGCAACGGCCGCAGGACGACGTTCGCCGCGCCGAGCTCGAGCACGACGGGCCCGCTGAGGTGGAGGCAAGCGCCTCCTCCAGCTACGGGACCGCTCACCGACGATGCCTGGCCCCGGACGCGGCGGCCGCTGCCCTGGCTGATCGCAGGGTTCCTTGCGTCGATATTCCTGGTTCCGATCGACGCGATCCACCTCTACATCAAGCTGCCGTTCAGCTCCGACTTCGACCGCTTCTTCGTCGCCGTCTGATGGTCGCGCGCATGGGTCGCCCGCGCGATTTTCGGCGCGGCGAGGGCGTGGTCGCGACTTCGCACTCGCGGGCTGGGCGGCTGGGTATGACGCGTTCGCGTTCGTCGCAGTCGCCAGCATCGCCGTCAACGTCAGCCGGATCACCAACCTCGGCGAGTGGGACTTCGCCGCGAAGAGGCTGGCGGTGCTGATCGGGCTGGTGGCCGTGTTCGCGGTCTTCACCCTCACCCTGCGAGTCGCGGAGCTGCGCGCTTTCTCGATCCTGATCGTCGTCCTGGCGATGATCACGGCGCTGGGGACCGTCGTCGAGAAGAAGACGGGCTACAACGTCTTCTACTCCACCGCGACGCAGGTGCTCTCGCCGGTCGCCGCCGTCGATCCTGCGCCGACCGACGTCGCTCCCAACCCGAACGAGTCGCGGCCGCTGATAGCGGGCCCGACCAGGCACCCGCTATCGGTCGCAACGATCCTAGGGATGGCCCTCCCGTTCGCCGTGGTGCTGGCGGCGATCGCGCCCACGCTGCGCCGCCGCCTGATCTGGTGCCTTGCCGCGTGCATCATCATCGCCGGCGCCCTGGTCACCCAGCGCAAGTCGGGGGTGGTGGTCCCGGCCTGCGCCCTGCTGGCGCTGTTCGTGATGCGGCCGCGCCAACTATGCGGCTTGCTCCCTTCGGGATCGTCTGATCGCTGGCTGCGATGGCCCTGGCGCTGCGTCCGAGCGCCTTCAGCTCGGTCCAGCAGCTGCAGAAGGCCGGCGGCTCGGATTCGACCGTAGGCCGCACCTCCGACTACGCGGCGGTGGTCCCGGATCTGCTCACCAACCGCTGCTCGGGCGCGGCTACGGCACGCTCGACCCGTCACGCGCGGACACCTACAGGATCTTCGACAACGAGTACCTCGGTCAGCTCTACCAGGTCGGCGGCCTGGGCCTGATCGCCTTCCTGGCCTTCGTCGTCACCCCGCTGTTCATCGTCCGGCCCGGTGCTGCGCTCCGATAACCCGATGCGCGGCCCGCCGGCGCTGGCGGCCGCGCGCGAGCTGCCGGCCTTCGGGGTGGCGGCTGCCCTGTACGACATCCTCAGCTTTCCGCAGGCGCCATACCTGTTCCTGTTCATGGCGGCGATCTGCACCTGCGCTGCGTCCCTGGAGCTACCCGCGAGCGCGCCGGCCCGAGGCGCTGGCCAGTGGCGGGTATGCGGTGGGCCGATGAGCCAGCCATCGACCTGAGTCGCCCCGCCGGAGGCTACTCCTTCGCGGCGGCCTGCTGACAGCGCTGATCGTCGTCGCGATCGGTCTTGCGCGTGTCGCTCACCCTGGCGACCAGGGGGGGAGAAGGGCGAGCGACGGGTCCAGCAGGTCGCTGCCCAGCCGCGCCTTCTTCAAGCCGGCGATCTGCACGCAATCCTGCAGCCTGGGGAGGAGTCTCGCCAGGGCCCTGGCGCGGGCGCCCCCGGGCGCCGTGATCTGCCTTCACGGTGGGAACTACGGCGGAGCGCGGATACCCGCTGAGGCACCGACAAGCGCTCGTATCGTGACCCTGCAGCCGGCTCCCGGCGAGGCGCCCGGTGTTCACTGGGGAGCTTGCCTTTGACGGTGCCGGTGACCTGCGCATCCAGGGCTTCAGATTCGACAGCGGGCTCAAGTTCCAGCCGGCTGCCTCGCACGTGAAGCTGATCGGAAACGAGCATTACCGGGGTGGGCGGGATCTTCTTCTTCGGCGATTCCCGGGAAGGGGGAAGCACTCGGGACATCCTGATCGAGGGCAACTTCATCCATGACATCGACTACAGCGGTTGGCAAGGCGTCTACGGCGGCTACGGGATCAAATCGATCGGAGCCCAGGATGCTGTCACGGTCAGGGGAAACAAGATCAAGAGCGTCGCCGCCGATTACATCCAGACCGACGTGGCAACCGACTGGACGGTCGACGGCAACACCTTCCTGGGGCCGACGCTGCGTCGCCGGTCATCCGCTCGAGCACCAGGATCTGTGGCAGATTTACGGCGGCGGGTCGGACATTGCCTTCACCAACAACGTCGCCCGCGGCACGGGCACCGCCCAGTCGCTTCTGTTCCAACTCGCCTATCCGGGCAGCCACTTCTCGAACGTCACAGTCGCCAACAACCTCTTCGATCACGAGACCCAGGGCTACAGCTGCCAGATCTTCCAGTCGGCCGGTCTCACCTTCCGCGCCAACACGGTGGTGGGCTCCCGCTATGGGTGTCTGTTCCGCGACGATCCCGGCTATCCGGCTGGCTCGGGATACGAGGTCGACCACAACATCTTCGGTGCCGCCACCGGCAGCGCCGACGTCGGGGTGGAGGGGCGTGCCGCCCAGTGGGGCAGGTTCGATCACAACGTATCCCTTGATGGGTCGGCGACGGGGAGCGGATCGGTTCGCCACTGGGATCCGCGCTGGGAGAACATGCACGACTACGTGCCGCTGGGGCTGCCCTTCGCGGCGGGCTACAGGCCCAGCGGCCATACGCCGGGCTGAGCTGCGCGCGCCTCTAGGGGTCAGGCTGGATGTATTGCAATTACCAGCGCACGCCCGCAGGTCTGCGGTAGCCGATCCGTCCCCGCCTCCTCGGGTTGCAGTTTCGCGAGACGCAGTTCCCGCGCCTGTCCAGGCGGACCCGCGCCCGCCTGCCCCAGATGTTGCGGGCGAAGCGCGCGGCCCGGCGCGAGCCGTCCTGGGCGAAGCCGCCATCGCGGTCGACGGCGATGTTGCGGGCGATGACGTTGCCGCGGCCGGAGTCGCAGTCCCACTCGAAGCCCGGAAAGCCGTGATAGGCGAGCCCACCTGCGACCCAGGTGTTGTGCCGAATGGTGATGTTCGAGCGCGAGTTGCCCCCGGTGCCGAGCCCGCAAATCTCGGTGCGGCCCTGGCTGTGTGTGAACAGGTTGTTTTGGATGAGGAGGCTTCCGTTGGAGCCGCCGTGGACGTAGATGTTGCCCGCATTGCCAACCGCGCGCAGCGAGCCATCATCGTTACGCCAGTAGCCCTGGTCGTGGAGGTAGTTGTTGGTGATCTTCATCCCAGCATCGTTGCCGACGACCTGGATCGTGTCGGAGTGCTCTGAGGACCCCGGGTTGGCCCCGACGGGTCCGATGTTGTTTCGGTCGATCGTGATGTTGGTGCCGTTAAAGCCCTGCAGGCCATCGGCGGCGATGTCGTGGACCCAGTTGCCGGTGAAGCGGAAGTTGTCGAGGGTGCCGTAACAGCGGCAGCCGTAGCCCGTTCCGCCGGAGTCATCGGCGAGCGTCCAGGCAATCTCGTTGTTGCGGATCGTCACGTTGGGGCTGGTGTCCGGTGCGAAGATCAGCTGGTCATAGACGCGGTGACGTCGCGTGCCGCCGATGGTCGACCTCGTGATCGAGGTGCGATTCCCATGGCGAATCGTTACCGAGCGGAATCGGGCAGAGCGGATTGTCAGGCCGGTGGTCGAGTCGATCTCCAGGTGGCCCATCGCGCCGCCGTCGGTGGAGACGACAACCCCGCTGCGGTTGCCCATGTCGCTGAAGTCGACGTCGCCGACGCGGGCGGTGACGCAGACGTCACGTCTGCTCGCCACCGCCCTCCGCACCCCCGCCGCCGAAGTCGCCCGCTTTGCGCGGGGGACGCAGCGGGGGCGCTTGCGCGCCTCCTGCGCACCGCGTACCTGAACTCCCGCCTGATATCCGCCCGCCTGATATCCGGCGCTGGTGTTGGAACGCGCCCCGGAGGCGCAGATCATCACCGCGGCCGTGCCCCCAATCAGGACCGCGGCGAGGGCCGCGGTCCTGAGCCCGAAGCAAGAGCCCCTCACCAGCTGACGCCCGAGGGCTTGCGATATCCGATCGGGCTGCTGGTCGGATTGCAGTTGGCCGAGGTGCAGTTGCCGTTGGCGTCGAGCGTTACCAGGCCGGGCTGGCCGAAGAGGTTGTTCGACCCAGTGAAGGCGCTCGTACTCCCATCCTGAGCAAGACCGCCGTCGGGATCGACCGCGATGTTGTTCGTGATCGTGTTGCCGCTGCCGGAGTCGCAGTCCCATTCGAAGCCGGGGAAGTTGTTGTACCCCAATCCCAGGTCGGACCAGGTGTTGTGATCGATCGTGATATTGCTGCGGCTCGTCCCCCCGGTGCCGAGCCCGCAAATCTCGGTGCGGCCCTGGCTGTGTGTGAACAGGTTGTTTTGGATGAGGAGGCTTCCGTTGGAGCCGCCGTGGACGTAGATGTTGCCGCATTGCCAACCGCGCGCAGCGAGCCATCATCGTTACGCCAGTAGCCCTGGTCGTGGAGGTAGTTGTTGGTGATCTTCATCCCAGCATCGTTGCCGACGACCTGGATCGTGTCGGAGTGCTCTGAGGACCCCGGGTTGGCCCCGACGGGTCCGATGTTGTTTCGGTCGATCGTGATGTTGGTGCCGTTAAAGCCCTGCAGGCCATCGGCGGCGATGTCGTGGACCCAGTTGCCGGTGAAGCGGAAGTTGTCGAGGGTGCCGTAACAGCGGCAGCCGTAGCCCGTTCCGCCGGAGTCATCGGCGAGCGTCCAGGCAATCTCGTTGTTGCGGATCGTCACGTTGGGGCTGGTGTCCGGTGCGAAGATCAGCTGGTCATAGGTCCTGTTCTGTGCCGTGCCGCCGATGGTCGAGTTCTGGATCGTCGTGCCGCTGGCGCTGCGAAGCTCGACCGAGCGGAATCGGGCGGAGCTGATCGTCAGGCCGGTGGTCGAGTCGATGTCCAGGTGACCCATCGAGCCCCCGTTGGTTGAGATCACGACCCCGCTGCGGTTGCCCATATCGCTGAAGTTGACGTCGCCGACATCGGCGGTGACGCAGACGCTCTTGCCGGAAGAGACAGCGCTCTTCGCGGCGCCTGAGGTGGTCGCGTTGACCGCACCGGCCGAACAGGAGCTCGGCGGTGGCGGAGGCGGTGGCGGTGTCGCCTCGACCGTCCAGGTATCGATGGCCGGCGTGTCGTCGACATTGCCGGCCGCGTCGGTGGCCCGCACCGAGAAGGTGTGATCGGCGACCGAGAGCCCTGAATAGGACTGTGGCGAGCTGCACCCCGTCCAGGCAGCCGAGTCCAGCTTGCACTGGAAGCTCGAGCCGGCCTCGCTGGAGCTGAAGGAGAAGCTGGCGGCGGTCGCCTGGGTCGGCGAGCTGGGGGAGGCGTCGATTGAGGTCTCCGGCGGGGTCGTGTCGGGCGGGGGAGGCGGTGGCGGTGGCGGTGTCGCCTCGACCGTCCAGGTATCGATGGCCGGCGTGTCGTCGACATTGCCGGCCGCGTCGGTGGCCCGCACCGAGAAGGTGTGATCGGCGACCGAGAGCCCTGAATAGGACTGTGGCGAGCTGCACCCCGTCCAGGCAGCCGAGTCCAGCTTGCACTGGAAGCTCGAGCCGGCCTCGCTGGAGCTGAAGGAGAAGGTGGCCGACCTCTCCTCGGTGCTGGCAGGGGGAGAGGAGCCGATCGAGATCTTCGGAGGCGTGGTGTCGGCCGGAGGCAGAGGCGAGTCTGAAGGTCGGGCGAGAGATCGACTGACGCACTGCCTCCAGACGAGCGGCGCCCACCAGTGAGAGTGGTGACCAGAGAACCAGCGCTTGCACCAGCGCAACTTGATCAGGGTTGCAGCGCTCAGGTGCCAGGCTGGCCAGCGGTGCGGGGTGGCCAACGTCCCGGTGCCGGATGCGGGCTTCGTGAAGGCCTCGGGTTTCGCGGTCAAGCGGGAGAAGCTCGAGTTCGATGCCTGGGCGGATGCGCCGACCAGGGCCATCCCTAGGACGAGGACGGTGATCAGTCGTGCCACCCGTCTCCGTCGGCCGTACATTGCGGCCGTGGCGGTATGGCGATTCGTCTGTGAACGTGCGCGGTCGTTCATTCTCTCTCCTACGCTTACGGGGTTAGCTGACGGGCTCGCGCTGAAAGAGCTGCGCTACGCGGCAGTTGCCGGCGATTCGCCCCAAACTGACGGGTCCCCCGATCTCCGGATATGTGGCGGAGACTCAGCGGCTACGCGGCATCCTAACAAGGCCGCGGACGTTATGTAAACCATTGCGAGGTCTGACAGGACAAGTTGGCCGCCTGGATCCTTCGACCTATCGGCCGGGCCCGTTGAGGCCTGCAAGCGTGAGTTCAGCCCAGCCCGCCGGATCCCTTCTCGAAAACGAGGGACCGGTCCGCTGGGCCTACGGACTGCGGTGCCCGCCCCCTCACCAGCTGACGCCCGAGGGCTTGCGATATCCGATCGGGCTGCTGGTCGGATTGCAGTTGGCCGAGGTGCAGTTGCCGTTGGCGTCGAGTGTTACCAGGCCGGGCTGGCCGAAGAGGTTGTTCGACCCAGTGAAGGCGCTCGTACTCCCATCCTGAGCAAGACCGCCGTCGGGATCGACCGCGATGTTGTTCGTGATCGTGTTGCCGCTGCCGGAGTCGCAGTCCCATTCGAAGCCGGGGAAGTTGTTGTACCCCAATCCCAGGTCGGACCAGGTGTTGTGATCGATCGTGATATTGCTGCGGCTCGTCCCCCCGGTGCCGAGCCCGCAAATCTCGGTGCGGCCCTGGCTGTGTGTGAACAGGTTGTTTTGGATGAGGAGGCTTCCGTTGGAGCCGCCGTGGACGTAGATGTTGCCCGCATTGCCAACCGCGCGCAGCGAGCCATCATCGTTACGCCAGTAGCCCTGGTCGTGGAGGTAGTTGTTGGTGATCTTCATCCCAGCATCGTTGCCGACGACCTGGATCGTGTCGGAGTGCTCTGAGGACCCCGGGTTGGCCCCGACGGGTCCGATGTTGTTTCGGTCGATCGTGATGTTGGTGCCGTTAAAGCCCTGCAGGCCATCGGCGGCGATGTCGTGGACCCAGTTGCCGGTGAAGCGGAAGTTGTCGAGGGTGCCGTAACAGCGGCAGCCGTAGCCCGTTCCGCCGGAGTCATCGGCGAGCGTCCAGGCAATCTCGTTGTTGCGGATCGTCACGTTGGGGCTGGTGTCCGGTGCGAAGATCAGCTGGTCATAGGTCCTGTTCTGTGCCGTGCCGCCGATGGTCGAGTTCTGGATCGTCGTGCCGCTGGCGCTGCGAAGCTCGACCGAGCGGAATCGGGCGGAGCTGATCGTCAGGCCGGTGGTCGAGTCGATGTCCAGGTGACCCATCGAGCCCCCGTTGGTTGAGATCACGACCCCGCTGCGGTTGCCCATATCGCTGAAGTTGACGTCGCCGACATCGGCGGTGACGCAGACGCTCTTGCCGGAAGAGACAGCGCTCCTCGCGGCGCCTGAGGTGGTCGCGTTGACCGCACCGGCCGAACAGGAGCTCGGCGGTGGCGGAGGCGGTGGCGGTGTCGCCTCGACCGTCCAGGTATCGATGGCCGGCGTGTCGTCGACATTGCCGGCCGGGTCGGTGGCCCGCACCGAGAAGGTGTGATCGGCGACCGAGAGCCCTGAATAGGACTGTGGCGAGCTGCACCCCGTCCAGGCAGCCGAGTCCAGCTTGCACTGGAAGCTCGAGCCGGCCTCGCTGGAGCTGAAGGAGAAGCTGGCGGCGGTCGCCTGGGTCGGCGAGCTGGGGGAGGCGTCGATTGAGGTCTCCGGCGGGGTCGTGTCGGGCGGGGGAGGCGGTGGCGGTGGCGGTGTCGCCTCGACCGTCCAGGTATCGATGGCCGGCGTGTCGTCGACATTGCCGGCCGCGTCGGTGGCCCGCACCGAGAAGGTGTGATCGGCGACCGAGAGCCCTGAATAGGACTGTGGCGAGCTGCACCCCGTCCAGGCAGCCGAGTCCAGCTTGCACTGGAAGCTCGAGCCGGCCTCGCTGGAGCTGAAGGAGAAGCTGGCGGCGGTCGCCTGGGTCGGCGAGCTGGGGGAGGCGTCGATTGAGGTCTCCGGCGGGGTCGTGTCGGGCGGGGGAGGCGGTGGCGGTGGCGGTGTCGCCTCGACCGTCCAGGTATCGATGGCCGGCGTGTCGTCGACATTGCCGGCCGGGTCGGTGGCCCGCACCGAGAAGGTGTGATCGGCGACCGAGAGCCCTGAATAGGACTGTGGCGAGCTGCACCCCGTCCAGGCAGCCGAGTCCAGCTTGCACTGGAAGCTCGAGCCGGCCTCGCTGGAGCTGAAGGAGAAGCTGGCGGCGGTCGCCTGGGTCGGCGAGCTGGGGGAGGCGTCGATTGAGGTCTCCGGCGGGGTCGTGTCGGGGGCAGAACCGACACCGAAGGAGTGCTCGCTGGCGCTGGTTCCGCCCGCCGGGCCAGTGACGGTCAGCCTTACGTATTTCGTGCCTGTCGATTCGAAGGTGAACTCGATCAGGCACCCATCGCGCGTTTGCCAGACGATGCTGCCATCGGCATTCTCGAATGACCAGGTGCAGGCCAGCGGCCCGCTGCCGGTGGAGGCCGAGCCATCGAGGGTGACCGGCACGCCGACCAGCGCAGCGCTTGGTGGGGTCCAAACAGCCTTCGGGAGAATCACCGGCGGGGGCTTGGCGGGGATGCTCGACCGGTTACGGGGGTCGGAGCCGGCGATCACCTCGTCCCGGTCGCTGTAGCCGTCGCCGTCGGTGTCGGCCTTCCGCGGGTTGGTCTTGGTGCTGTTCATCTCGATTCCGTCGCCGAGGCCGTCTCCGTCGGTGTCCGCCGTGAGCGAGTCTGTCCTGGTCCGTCGGCCTCGACCCCATCGCCCAGGCCGTCGCCGTCGGTGTCCGCCCTGTGCGGGTTCGTCTTTGTCCGGTTGACCTCCGTCCCGTCACCGAGTCCGTCGCCGTCGGTGTCGGCCTTGCGCGGATAGGTCCCCGTGCGGTTGAGTTCGGTCCAGTTGGTTAGACCGTCGCCGTCGAGATCCTCCACCGGGCGGCCCTGCCCGATATGCCCGGCTACTTTGGTGAGTCGGCCTCCCATGGCATCGGCATGCCGGTGGGTCGCGGCACCGGCGGCAGCCGCCGGATACCACCACCCGAGCAGGGCAAGGAGGCGGCGAGGGCGAGCGCCACCAATCGGGCCGGAGAAGCGATGTGCCGCATTTGCCCCTTATCGGGGCGAATGGCTCTGACGAATAGGTTTCAGCGGGGTCCGGTTGGACAAATGTGCGAAGAAGGGTCGGCCGACCCGGCGATGGCGCCCATCCCCGGCCGATCCCGCGCTCGAGCCGGCTCGCGGGGTCGAGAGCGCTCCGTCAGCCAAGCTCTGCGCTCAGCTCGGAGCTCTCGTGCCCGCCCGGTGCGTCTCCCCCGGCTGGTCCTAGCAGCAGCCGGCGCATCATCGCCAGGCGGCTCTCCCGCACCGGTCCCAGGGTGAGGACATGCGAGTAGGCGGCGAGCAGCGAGCGTTCCTGGTGCTCCCAGGCAAGGACGCGCTCGACCCGCTCGCGGCCCGCCGCGCCCATCGCGGCGCGCCGGTCCGGATCGTCGAGGAGCGTGGAGACGGCCCGGGCGAAGCCCTCGTGGTCGCCCGACGCCACGAAGACCGCGGCGTCGGCGGCGCCGAAGCGAGACTCGGCGAGGTCGTAGGAGACCATCGGCCGCGACATCGCCATGTACTCGGAGAGCTTGACCATCGAGGAGACGTCGTTGAGCGGGTTGCTTGGGTCCGGGGCGAGGCAGACGTCGGAGCTGGAGAGCACCCGGCCGATCGTCTCGTGCTCGACCCAGCCGCTGAACTCGACGCACTCGGCGAGGCCGAGCTTCACCGTAAGTCCGCGCATCTCCTCGAGCACCTCGCCGTCGCCCATGAAGACCGCGTGCCAGTCCTGGCGCAGGGCGTGCAGCTCAGCCAGCGCGAGCAGGGCCTGGTCGACGCCGTCCTGCGGGCCCATCACGCCGGCGTAGCTGAGCAGGAAGCGCTTGCCGCGCTTCAGCGCCGGGTCGGGCTCGCTCGGCGTGAACCGGGTCAGGTCGGGACCGGTGCGGACGACGGCGACGTCGTCGGGGTCGCGCTGGCCGCGCTCGATCGCCACCCGGCGGTAGGAGTCGTTGACCGAGAGCACGACGTCGGCGCTGCGGAAGGCGACCTGCTCGGCGGCGAGGGTCGCCTTGTGCAGGAGGCCGCCGCCGAAGCGGGTGAGGTAGAGCTCCGGCGTGAGGTCGTGGTGGTCGAAGACGAAGCGGGCGCCACGGCGGCGCAGCCCGAGGGCCGCAAGCAGGAGGAAATCGGGCGGGCTGCAGGCGTGGACGAGGTCGAAGCTGCGCTCGCGGGCGAGCCGGCGGGCGAGCCGGCGGATGCTCCAGAGCGCGGCCAGGTACTCGAGCGCGTAGCCCGCCGCGCCCTCGCCGGCGCGGCGGGGCTCGTAGCGGTGGATCTCGACGCCGTCGATCCGCTCGTGCTCGTCCCGGTCCCGGCTCTCGCCGGTCGGGCAGATCACGGTCACCTCGTAGCCGGCCCTGGTCAGCGCGGTGGCCTGGTTCCAGACGTGACGGTCCGAGGGGACCGGCTCGTTCTGGAGCAGGATGAGGATGCGCTCGCCGGCCATCTCAGGCCGGCGACCGATCGAGCTCGGGCTCCTGTGTGACGAGGTGCCGGAGCTGCGTGCCCAAGCAGTGTGGCGCGCTCGGCACCATCACCCTCGATGCGGGTGTTCGCTGTCCTCCCACCGGCGCCGCGGCCCGGCTGCGCCACCAGGCGGCCACCTCGCGCGGGAGCGCGAACCAGCCGTCCTGCTGTGCCGCCAGGTACTCGAGGAATTCCTCGTACATGCGCAGTCGGGCCGGGGTGTCGAGGTAGTCGGGGTGGGTGATCAGGTTGATCAGGCCGCCGTTGGCGATGATCCAATCGCTCTTGCCGGTCCAGAGCTCGATCGTCTCCTGGCGCAGGATCTCCCACAGCGTGTGGTCCTGGACCAGGGTGATCGGAAGCTCGACCATCTCGCCGAGGAAGAAGGGAAGGATCGAGCAGCAGCCGCCGGGCTGGGGCTCGAAGGGGTCGGTGTCGGGGAAGGAGCTGTCGTAGAGCGAGCCCAGCTCGGGCATCCACTCCGCGTCGCGGTGGGTGGCGGGCGAGCGGAACCCGACCGCGTCCCACTCGGCCAGGTAACGGTGGATCGCCGGCAGTTCGGCCTCGAAGCGGGCGCGGCTCTCGAACAACCTGCCGTCGTGCTTGATCCCGTGCAGGCCGATCTCGCAGCCGCCGGCGCGGACGTGCTCGAAGAGACCGGCGGGATCGGGTACCACTCGGCGACGAAGTTCCAGGAGGAGACGAAGCCGTGGCGACGCTCGATCTCGATGACCTCGCGCACGTTCGCCACCCCGGCGGGGCCCTCGACGTCGTGGGTGAGGATCGCGGCGAAGCGCTTGCCGTCGGGCCAAGTAGGGGAGCCGGAAGGGCATCCCACCGAGCCCGAGCCTCTTCTTCCTGCCGGCGGTCGACGAGCAGCGACTCGATCGGCCAGCGCGGAAACTCGACCGCATCTGGCGCTGCGCGTAACGCCGCCGCATCGCGATCTGCAGCCGCCGCGGAAGAAGCGACTTGAGCGCGTAGTAGGCGCTCAGCGCCCGCGGCCGGACCGGCCGGCCGCGGTAGCGCTCCTCGAGGTAGTAGCGTTCGTCATGGTCCACTGTCACCGAAGAAGCAACGCCGTCGGCCCCGTCGAGCTTCCTCGAGGGCCGGCGGCGCCGGTCAGACGCGCCGCGGCCGCTGAGGACGACCTTGGCGGTGCGGGCGAGGATCTTCGCGTTCAGCCAGAGGGAGCGGCGCTGACGTACTCGAGGTCGAGCTCGACCATCTCCGCGTAGTCGAGCTCGTTTCGGCCGCTGACCTGCCAGAGGCCGGTCATACCGGGCTTGACCGAGAGGCGGCCCAGCCAGCGGGGGGATAGAGTCCACCTCGTAGGGGATCGGCGGGCGCGGGCCGACAAGGGTCATCTCGCCGCGGACGACGTTCCACAGCTGCGGCAGCTCGTCGAGGCTGAAGCGGCGCAGGAAGGCTCCGACCCGGGTCACCCGCGCGTCGTTCTCGAGCTTCTTCAGGCCGTCGTCGCCCCGGGGTCGATCTCTCCGTTGCCGGTGATCACGTTGAGGACGTAGTCGCGGTGCGGGTCGGCGGCGATGTCGGCGCCCCATCGTGCGGAACTTGAAAACCGTGAACTCGCGCAGGCCGCGGCCGTGCGGCGCTGGCGGAAGAACGGCGAGCCGCGGAGTCGGCCCTGATCGCCAGAGCGATCGCGGCGAGGAGCGGGGCGAGGAACACCAGGAGCACAGAGGCGACGAGGATGACGCACGCGCGCAGGAGCGCTTCCGCGAGCGATTCCTCGGTCGCGGCCGCAGCGCGGTGCGGATGTACGGCGGAGGTCTGCGCGGAGGCCGTCGGCGGGCACGGATCTGCTCTGCTCAACCGATCAACGCCCGGTTCGCCTGGACTTGCGGGTCGCCTGCCGCAGGGGGACTGGCGTGGCCGGAAGGCGACCAGGGGGGGCGGCCGCAGCCCAAGGATCACCCGCAGCCCGGCCCGCTCGGCGCGGACACGCTCCCGCTGCGCGGAGCTGACCAGGGCCCCGGGACCGAAGACGGCGATGCGGATCGCGTGCCCAGGGCCAGCGCGGCGCGGATTCCGAGCCTGCGCCCCGGCCGTAGTGCTTGTCGGCGAACAGCAGGCGGGAGTGGCTCAGCTGCGCCATCAGGTCGCCGTGCGAGCGGCCCCCGGAGTGGTGGGTGATGACCATCGTCGGCAGGTGGGCCACCGGCCAGCCCGCCTGCCAGAAGCGGTAGCACCAGTCGATCTCCTCCGAGTAGAGGAAGAAGCGCTCATCCATCGGCCCGACCGCCTGCACGGCCTCGCGGCGGGCGATCAGGAAGGCGCCGACGAGCCAGTCGGCCTCGTGCTCGCGCCCGTACCGAGCGGGCCGGGTCTCCAGCTCCTGCAGCGCGCATGGCCGGCCAGTGGGCGGCGAAGAGCGACTCGCCGAGGCTGCGCAGGGGGGAGGGGAAGCGCCGGATCGACGGCTGCAGCTCGCCCTCGGTGCCGCGCTGGACGACGCTGGCCAGGCCGAGCTCGGGACGCGCGTCCATCGCCTTGACCAGCTCCCCAGCGTCCCGGAGAGAATCTCGACGTCCGGGTTGAGCAGCAGGACGTAGCGGCCCCGGCGTGCTCCAGGGCGACGTTGTTGGAGGCGGCGAAGCCGCGGTTGTCGCGCCGGAAGACCCGCACCTGCTCGAACTCGCGCTCGATTGCGTCGGGCGTGCCGTCGGTCGAGCCGGCATCGACGACGAACCACCGACCGAGGCCGAGCCGGTCGCGGCCAGGGCCGAGCGCAGCGTCCGCAGCGCCATCTCGCGGCCGTTGTGGGTGACCGTGATAACCGAGAGGTCGGGATAGCGGAGGGGAGATGCTGTCATCACTTTTGCACAGCTGGGAAGTGGCGGTAGAGCGCCTCGCCGACCAGGCGGCCGACGAAGCGGGGGAGCGGCGGATCGTGGGCCCTAGCAGGCGCTCGCGAAGGCCCGGCGCCGCTGGGCTGGCGATCGGCGAGGTAGGTGTAGGCGAGCTCAACTCCTGGCGCCCCAGGAGCGCTTGAAGGAGCGCAGGCCCTCGTTGTCGGCGTCGGTGCGGCCGAAGTCGAGCGTCTGGAAGCCGGACTTCGCAGGCCCAGCGGATACCTCGGCGAAGAGCAGGTGGTTGGGCCGCTTGGCCAGCGCGTCCGCAGCGGAGGCGCCGTACTTGTAGGTGACGGTGCCGTTGCAGGTGAGGAAGACGGCGGCGGCGACCGGCCTCTCCCGTCGAGGACCAGCTCGACGAAGCCGAGGCCGGCGTCGAAGAGCGCCTCGAAACGGCGGATGAAGCGCTTCGGCTGGGTCGGCACGCCGAGCCGCGGCGGGTCTGACGTGAAGCGCGTAGAAGGCGTCGAGCGCCTCGCGGTCGGTGCGGCGCTCTGCTCGCAATCCCTCCCGCTGCGCCTTCTTGATCCCGCGCTTGACCTGCGACTTCGAGTAGCGGGCTTCGACCTCGGCGGGGTCGCTGTAAGCGGCAGCAGGTGGCGGAAGAAGCGGGCGTAACGAAGGCGCCGGGGCCTCGGGCAGCGCCGAGTGGACCGTGAGGTCGAGCCCGCGGCGCGGTTGGCCTCAGCGGGGCGTCGCTGAGCGCGGTCCAGCGGCTCTCCCCGCCTCGGGGCGAGCGCGGGCGGGCAGATCGGAGAAGGGCAGGGACCAGGCGCCGCCCGGTGAGCCGGCTCTCGATCCGGGCGAAGGGATCCCCGCTTCGATCCCGCGGCCGTGCCGACGCCGCAGGCCCGCAGCTCATAGCCGTACTGGGCGCGCAGCAGCTCCAGCCAGAGCGGGTGGTGGAAGGTTCCGCCGCGGGGCCGCTCGACCAGCGCCAGCCACTCGGGGTCGCCGATCGGGTCGATCAGGCGGGTCTCCCGCACGGCGTGAGAACGTCCGCCGCTGCGGGTTCTTCTAATGAGGCAACGGGGCGGCCGCTCCGCGCGGTCGGCATCGCCGACTGCGCCCAGAGCTCGAGCGTGAGCAGCGCCCAGAGCCGGCGGCCGTGGTCGACGCTGCCGGCCTGGTGTTCGGCGAGCATCGCCTCGACCCCCGCGGTGCGCCCAAGCGCGGCCGCCGCTCGCCCGATCGAGGAGGATTCGCGCGCGAACGGGGCCAGGTCGCTGCGCAGCCAGCGGGCGACGGGCAGCTCGAACCCCTGCTTGCGACCGTCGAGGATCGCCTCGGGAACCCAGCCCCGCAGGGCGCCCCGAGGGCGATCTTGCGCTGGGCGCCGCGCGCCTTGTCTCGGGGGGATCGACGCCGCCAACTCCATCAACTCGTGATCGAGCAGCGGCGAGCGGGCCTCCAGCGAGTAGGCCATCGTCGCGATGTCGATCTTCGCCAGCAGGTCGCCGGCAGGTAGACGTCGCGTCGATCTCGAGCAGCTGGTCGAGCAGGTTGCGCCGCTCGCCTCGCTGCCACGGCGTCGAGAACACGGCTCGGCGCGTCGGGGCCGACTCGGCGGCGAGACGGCGCGATAAGAGCGTCACGCTCGCTCCGGCCGAAGAAGCTCCACCTGCGCAGGTAGCGCTCGTGCGCTCGCCTCCCGAGGCGGCGCGAATCCTGCGCGCGGCTGCGCAGGCCTGCGGATCGAGGGCTCGCCGACGCGAGCCGGCCGCGGCGATCGCCCCGCGCAGCGCGGCGGGCAGGCCTTCGAGCCGCGCCGCGGCAGGTTCGAGGTGTAGCGCTGGTAGCCGGCGAAGCTCTCGTCGCCGCCGTCGCCGTTGAGCGCGACGGTCACGTGCTCGCGGCCATCTCGGCGAGGTAGAAGCTGGGCAGCGCCGAGTGGTCGGCGAAGGGCTCGCCGTAGTGGCGCGCGAGCTTCGGCAGCAGCTCGACCGCGTCGGGCTCGACGATCAACTCGTGGTGGTCGGTCGAGAAGCGCTCGGCGATCAGCCGGGCCCTGCGGCAGCTCGTTGAAGCGCCTCGTCGGCGAAGCCGATCGAGAAGGTCTTGACCGGCTCCGTGAGGACTGCTCGGCCATCGCCGCGACCACGGCCGAGGAGTCGATCCCGCCGGAGAGGAAGGCGCCGAGCGGGACGTCGGCGATCATCCGCCGGCGGACCGCCGCGCGCAGCGGTCGCGGATCTGCTCGTGCAGCTCCTCGGCGTCGTCGACCCGGCGCTTGGCGCGAGTAGTCGAGCCGCCAGTAGCGCTCGATCGAGCGCGCCCTCCTGGTAGACGAGCAGTGCGCCGGCGGGAGCTTGCGCACGCCGCGGAAGACGCTGAGCGGGGCGGGGACGTAGCCGTAGGCGAGGTAGCAGTCGATCGCCTCCGGGTCGACGTCGCGCGGCGATCCGGGGTCCTCGAGCAGGGCGCCTGCAGCTCGGAGGCGAAGCTGAGCGCGCCGTCGCGGAAGCAGTAGAAGAGCGGCTTCTTGCCGACCCGGTCGCGGGCGAGAAGAGCCGGCGGCGGCGCGCGTCCCAGAGGGCGAAGCCGAACATCCCGTGCAGCCCCGCGACGCAGTCGGTCCCGTGTTCCTCGTAGAGGTGGGCGATCACCTCGGTGTCGCCCTTGGTGGCGAAGCGGTGTGCCCGGCGGCGAGAGCTCCCGGCGCAGCTCGGCGTAGTTGTAGATCTCGCCGTTGAGGACGACGGCGACCGAGCCGTCCTCGTTGTAGATCGGCTGGTCGCCGGTCTCGAGGTCGATCACCCGCAGCCGCTGGATGCCGAGCCCGACCTGGCCCGCGACGTGCATGCCCCGCGAGTCGGGCCCGCGGTGCTCCTGGGCCGCGCACATGCGCGCGACGAGATCCTCGGGCACCGGGGCGCCCCCCGCGCGCACCTGGCCGGCGATTCCGCACATCAGCCGGTCGCGGCTCTGGAGGAGAGCGGGAGCTTGCGGGTCAGCCGGCCGCGCGTCTCCCGGCGGATCGCCCGCCGGAACTCGCCGTCCTCCACTTGCGGGGTTCGGCGAAGCGCCGCGCGCAGGTAGCCGTAGAGGAAGGCAAGCCCGAGATCCCCTCCGGCCGGGAGGTGGCGAGCTTCAGCGAAACCAGCGCGACCCAGTAGGCCGGGATAGTGGAGGATGTAGTGCGGCGGCCCCGTATCGCGCTCGGCCTCTCAGGGTTCCGTCGGCGCTTGCCCAGGGACGGTGATGGATCGCGACCAGATCCTCGAAGGTGCGGGTGCGGAACCCACGCATCCGTGCGATGGTCTCGTCGATAACGTCCCAACCGAGGCGCTCCTGGATGCCTCCGATCGCGACCAAACAGTCCCGCGAGTAGCACTTCAGCGCGCCGTTGACGTGGTGCTCGGTCGGTATCCGCTCCAACCACCATCTGCCTCGCACCAGCTCGCGTCGCAGCCCTCCCGCCATGCCCAGGGCAGGGTCAGCGACAAAGGCGGCGAGGATCCGCTCGAAGTACTCGGGGGGCAGCTCCATGTCGCCGTCGAGCTTGCTGATATGCGTGAACTGCCCCCAGTCGACGCTGCGGATCCCGAAGTTGAAGGTGCGCGGCGCGGCGGCCGATGCGAGCCTGTCGTGCGCGTCGGTGAGCGCCGGATGTTCGGGCGCCCGAAGGGGGGTGATGAAGGGAATCTCGGCGGCCAGGGACTGCGCTAGCTCGAAGGTGCCGTCGCTGGAGTGGTCGTCGACCAGCAGCCAGCGGTCGGGCGGGCGGGTCTGGTCCGCAAGCGAGCGCGCCACGCGCTCGAGGTGGGCGGCCTCGTTGCGGACCGGGGATATCACCAGCAGGCTTTGGTTCACTGCCCAGACAAACGGCGGCGAAGGAGACGATCTTGCGTGCAAGAGCTGGATCGTGCGCCCCGTTTCTCCGGATGTGACGGACGAATCGCACTCCTCGCTCCCTGCCCCGGGGGCCGAGTGGGCATCCTTTGGTGCCGAGCAAGGCGAGGTGATCGACCCGCGGCTCAAGCGTGCTCTGCTCAGGCTGATGCCGGGGATCTCCCGCCACGTCCTGCTCGGGACCGTCCGCAGCCTTCGCAACCGCGGCGAGCGCGTCGAGTGCCCCTGCTGCGATTCCACCTTCTCGCGTTTTCTCCCTCATCGCGGGCGCGAGCGCGCCAAGTGCCCGCGGTGCGGCGCGCTCGAGCGTCATCGGTTGCTGTGGCTTTATCTGCAGCGTGAGACGGATCTCTTCCGGCGGCCGGGAGCGATGCTCCACGTCGCCCCCGAATACGCCTTTCTCCGGCGGCTCTCGCGGGAGCCGGGATTGCGGTACGTGACCGGCGATATCGACTCCGCCCTCGCAGATCACCGGCTGGACGTCATGGAGCTGCCCTTCGAGGCCGAGAGCTTCGACTTCCTGATGTGCAACCACGTGCTCGAGCACGTGCGCGATGACCGCAGGGCGCTGGCGGAGTTCCACCGGGTGCTGAAGCCTGGTGGGTGGGCGATCCTGATGTGCCCGATCGATCACCGGCGCGCAAAGACGCTCGAGGACCGGACGGTCCGGGCACCCGAGGACCGCCACCGTGTCTTCGGCCAAAGCGACCACCTGCGGCTCTACGGACGCGACTACCCCGATCGCCTAGCTGCCGGGGGCTTCTTGGTGCGAGCGATTCCCTACCTGGAGAGCTTCGACGAGGACATGATCGAGCGCTACGGGCTGCGCCGGGAGCAGGACAACGCGTTCTCGCAGGAAGATGTGGTCCTCGGCGTCAAGAGCCGGGTCGAAGCGGTGGCTTCATGAGCCGACCGGGGCCAATCGATCGTCTTCGCCAGACGGGCCGGCTCCTGCGAAGCGAGGGCCCATCCGGCGTCGCTGCTCGCGTCCTGGGCAGGGCCGCAGATTCGCTCAGGCCGGCCGGCTACGGGAGCCTTCCCATAAGCCGTGAGGACCTCGTCAGGGCCTACGAGATCCTCGCGTCGGGCGCACCGCTACCCGATCCGCCGCCGTGGAGTGAGGGCGAACCCCTAAGCGTGGCCTGGGTGTGCGGTCCGGCCGGCGAGGGCTCCGGCGGCCACACGACGATGTTCCGGATGGTCGCCGCGCTGGAGCGCTTTGGTCACACCTGCATGGTCTACATACACGATCGGCACGGCTGGGACATCGAGCAACACCGCCGCACCATCCGCTCGTGGTGGCCCTGGGTGAGGGCGGAAGTGCGCGACACGGCGGGCGGAATTGAAGACTCCCACGTCATCTTCGCCACTAGCTGGGAGACCGCGTACCCGGTGCTTGCATCGCCGGCCAAGGGGCGGCGATGCTACTTCGTCCAGGACTTCGAGCCGTCTTTCTATCCCGCCGGGAGCCATGCCATTCTCGCCGAGGCGACATATCGTTTCGGCTTTCACGGCGTCACCGCCGGCCGCTGGTTGGCCGGTTCCTGGAGCGCGACTACGGGATGTCCGCAGACCACTTCGACTTCGGTTGCGATCTGGAGCACTACAGGCTGGAGGCTCCCGGGACGCGGCGCATGAGCCTCCGCGGGAAGGTGTCTGCTACTTCTGCTCCCGAACAAGCCCCGCCGCGCACACGAACTCGCCGTCGTTGCTCTCGACCTCTTCTCCGCTCGCCACCCCGAGGTGCCCATCCATAGCTACGGCGAGCCGGCGGGCGCCCTTCCGTTCCAGGTCACGGACCACGGGCTCCTCACGCCTGAGCAGCTGGGCACCCTCTACCGGGAAAGCATCACTGGACTTGTTCTCTCCGCGACCAACGTGTCACTGGTGCCGCATGAGATGCTGGCGGCGGGGTGTATCCCGGTGGTCAACGATGCCGAGCACAATCGTGTGGTGCTCGACAACGACCACGTCGCCTACGCTCCTCCGACCCCATTCGGCCTTGCCGACGCGCTGTCGGCTCTCGTCTGTGCGTCTCCCGACCAGAGGCTTGCTCTGGCTCAGGCGGCGGCCGAGAGCGTCAGCACAACCACCTGGGAGGAGAGCGGCAGGCAGATCGAGCAGATCCTGCGAAGGGTCGCAGGCGTCTCCGCTCTCAGTGAGCTCGTTGCGTGAGCCGCCGGCTGGTCAAGGTTGTCGTGCCGTGCTACGGCTACGCCGATCAGCTCGGCGATTGCCTGCGCACCGTGCTGGAGCAGGAGGGCGTCGAGTTGCACGTCCTGATCCTCGACGACTGCTCCCCCGACGAGACGCCGGAGGTAGCCCGCCGGCTCATGGTGGGGGACGACCGGATCGAGTATCGACGGCATCGGCGGAACGCCGGCCTGATCGCGACTGCGAACGAGGGCCTGAGCTGGGCAGACGACGGTGACTTCGTCGTCCTGCTCTCCGCAGACGACATGCTGGTGCCTGGATCGCTGAAGCGAGCCGTAGAGGTGATGGAAGCGGAGCCCGCGGTCGGATTGGTCTACGGGCATGCGCAGTACTTCGAGTCCCCTGAGACGCTGCCGTCTTTCTCGAAGCGCTGGCGCGGAACGAAGGTATGGCCAGGGCGCGAATGGATCCGGTTGCGCTGCCGCTCCGGGCACAACTGCATCTCTTCGCCGGAGGCGGTCGTCCGCACGTCCGTGCAGCGGCTGGTTGGAGGGTATGACCCGGCCTGCCAGCACTCCAGCGACTTGAACATGTGGCTGCGAATTGCGGCGGTATCTGACGTTGCATACATCCGGGGCGCCGTTCAGGCCCTCTACCGAATCCATTCAGACAGCATGTTCCGGAGCGCCATGCATCCGGTCCTCGACCTGACAGAGAGGCGGGCTGCGTTCCATGGCTTCTTCGACGGTGCCGGCACCAAGCTTGCCGAGACGTCTGCGTGGCGCTCGATGGTCGGCCGGGCGCTTGCCCGGCAGGCGCTCTGGCAGGCGAGTCGCGCTTATGACCGTGACCATCTAGAGGGCCCGGACGCGGTACCGGTCGACGAGTTGATCGAGTTCGCGCTTGAGACATACGATGGGACCAGGCGTCTTCCCGAATGGTGGGGGCTGAGGCTGCGGCGCCGAATCGGGGCGGGGCGCTCACAGTGGTTCTTGCCGTTCATCGCGACCGGGGCGGGACATCGCCTGCGCGGCCACGTCAGCCGGCTCCGCTGGCGCACGATGGGGATCTAGTGCCCAATCACCGAGGGCGGAGACCGACCCCTGGCCCTGTTGAAACCGGAAGCAAGCAGGTCGTAACTGCGTTGTTGTCGCGAGATGGCTTCTTCAAGCGAAATCGAGCGGCCGCCGGCGCTTGACCGGATGCTCGAGGTCACCCGGGAGCTCGAGTCGCGTGACCCGGAACCCTCTCGGCTCCCGTCGGTGACCCGCATGCTCGGCCGCCGCTATCTGCGGCCCGGCCTGGAGAGCCTCGCCCAGAAGCCGAGGATCATCAAGTACCGGGCGATGTCGACCTGCTCCCGGGTGATCGGCGATCCCACGATCCTTCAGCCGGTCTTGTTCGTCGGCCCCGGTGAGGTCCGGCTTGGAGACAACGTGCAGTTCGGGTGGAAGGCGTCCCCGCAGTTCTATTCGGGCTATTGCCACGTCGAGGTGACCGATGCAACCTCGGTGATCGAGATCGGTGCGAACACCGAGTTCAACAACAACCTCCTGATCAAATGCGAAGGGGCGGGGGTTCGAATTGGGGAGGACGGGCTGTTCGGTGCGCAGATCGAGATCTTCGACAGTGATTTCCACGACTTGCGGCCATCCCGCCGCAGGGACGGTACACAGAGCATGGCGCCGGTCGAGATCGGCGACAGGGTGTTCGTTGGGATGGGCGTGCGAATTCTCAAGGGGGTGACTATCGGAACGGATTCCGTAATCGGCGCCGGGGCAGTGGTTGCCTCGTCGATTCCCGATGGCGTGGTCGCAGCCGGAAATCCCGCACGTGTGATTCGAGAGCTCTGACCGACGCCATGGGCATCCGGTCACCCCACCCCGAAGATCAGCCGGAGCCCGACGACGTCCGCTCAAACAAGGAGCTGACTCAGGCTGCAGCAACCGGGCTGCGCTGGATCGTCTACGCGCGCATCGCCGTCGAGGTGACGCTGTTCGGTTCGATGATCCTGCTGGCGCGGCTGATTCCTCCTTCCGACTTCGGCATCTTCGCGATCGTGATCATCGTCCAGGAGCTGGCCGTGACGGTTCCGATGGAGGGGATCGGCAGCGCCATGGTGCAGCGCCGCTCGATCACCCGTGATCATCTCCAGGGCGGCCTGGTGATGAGCATCGGGGTGGGGCTCGTTCTGACAGTGGTGACGCTTGCCCTGGCCTGGTTGGTCGTCGACCCTGTGATGGGCACGGAAACCGCCTGGCTGGTCACGGCCGCGACGACCTACTACCTGATGGGCGCCGTCTATGCGGCCCCGATGGCGGTTCTCCGCCGCCGGCTCAACTTCCGGGCGCTCAGCATCATCGATCTGGCCCTGAACGCATCTCGCGCGGCGGCCTCCGTGGCCTTGGCGCTCGCCGGATTCGACGCCCCGGCGCTCGTCTTCGGAAGCATGGCGGGGACCGCGTTCGCGCTTGTCCTCGCCCTGATATTCGCCCCGGTTCCCCTTCCCCGCTGGCGACCCCAGGCGATGCGGGACCTTCTTCCCTACGGTGGGCCGGCGGCACTCGCGGCGGTCTCCTGGACGGGCTTTCGCAACGGCGATTACGCGATCATCGCCGGCACCCTCGGCACCGCGGCGGCGGGTTTCTACTGGCGCGCCTACACGCTGGCCGTGGAGTACCAGAAGAAGATCGCCGCGGCGATGGCTCAGATTGCCTTTCCGGTTCTGGCCCGCACATCCGGGATGGAAGAGCTGCTTGCATTGCGGCAGCGAATGGTGCAGCTGCTCGCCGTCGTCCTCTACCCGGTGCTGGCGCTACTCCTGCTGCTGGCGCCGGTGGCCGTACCGTGGCTGTTCGGGCCTGTCTGGGAGCCCGCGGTGAAGCCGACCCAGATTCTCGTGCTCGGCGGCGCCGCGACGCTGGCGATCGACGCCTGTGGCGCGGCCCTGATGGCGGTGGGGCGGGCGCGCGCCCTGCTTGGATATGGCGTCGCCCATTTCCTCGTCTACATGGCGGCCGTTCTGGCTGTCGCGCACATGGGGATCGCCGCGGTGGCGATCGCCGGCTCCACCGTCCACGTGATCTTCCTCGGGGTCGCCTACAAGGTCTTGCTGCGCGGCCTGGCGAGGAGGCCACTTCTGGTCCTCTGGCACGATCTCGCTCCGGCGATGAGCGGCGTCGCGGCGCTCCTCCTCCTGGCCGGGCCAGTCGACTGGGGGATGGCGAGCATCCACGCCCCGGCCCTGATTCGCATGGTGGCCGTCTCGGCCAGTGGCGCGATCGCCTACGTAGTCGCGCTTCGTCTCTGGTATCCGGGCTCGGCCCACGACCTGGGCGCGGCGATCCGACGCCTGCTCCCCGACCGTCTCAGTTTCGGCCGGGTACGAGCTCCGGTCCTCGCCAAGCCGTAAACGAGCCATTTTCGGGTTAGGAGCGACCCCGGAAACTTCCCGCTCCCGGACCCGTTGTTCCAGCAGGTACCCAGGATCGACACTTTGACCATGGAAGCGGATCGCACCGACATCGACGAAGCCAGCGTGATCAAGGGCGAGCGGATGCTCGTCACCGGTGGCGCTGGCGTGGTCGGGTCGACCCTCGTCGACCAGCTGGTGGAGCGAGGCGCTGCGGAGATCATCGTGCTCGACAACTTCGTCCGCGGCCGCCGCGAGAACCTCAGTTGGGCAGAGGCAAACGGGTATGTCACGGTGGTCGAGGGGGATGTGCGGGACAGGCGGCTGGTCGCCGAACTGACCGCGGGCATCGACATAGTCTTCCACCAGGCGGCGATCCGCATCACCCAGTGCGCCGATGAGCCGCGCTTGGCGCTCGAGGTCCTCGTTGACGGCACATTCAACGTGGTCGAAGCAGCCGCCGCGGCCGGGGTGCGCAAGCTCGTCGCGGCGTCTTCTGCCTCCGTCTACGGCCTCGCGGTGGAGTTTCCCACTCTCGAGCGGCACCACCCGTACGCGAACGACACTCTCTACGGCGCCGCAAAGGTCTTCAACGAGGGATTGCTCCGCAGCTATCACGCGATGACCGGGCTCGACTACGTGGCCCTGCGCTACTTCAACGTCTACGGCCCGCGGATGGACGTGCACGGCGCCTATACCGAGGTGCTGGTCCGATGGATGGAGCGGATAGCGGCCGGCAGGCCACCGCTGATCTTCGGCGACGGCTTGCAGACCATGGACTTCATCTGCGTTCCCGATATCGCGCGAGCCAACGTGCTCGCCGCCGAGGCGGAGGTCACCGACAGCGTGTACAACGTCGCCAGCGGGGTCGAGACCAGCCTCAACGACCTTGCCGGCACCCTGCTGCAGGTGATGGGCTCCGATCTGGAGGTGGAGTACGGGCCCGACCGCGGAGTCAATGCGGTGCCGCGGCGCCTCGCGGACACCTCCGCTGCGATGGCCGAACTCGGCTTCAACGCGGAGATCGGCCTCGAGGAAGGCCTCACCCGCTTGGTCGAGTGGTGGCGCGATCAAGATTCGGCTGCCGCTGAGACGGCCACTCCGGTGCCGTCGAAGGCGGCCCTGTGATGGAGGTCCCGTTCGCGAGACCGTGGTTCGGCGGGGGCGAAGCCGAAGCCGTCAACGAGGTGATCGCCTCGGGCTGGCTCACTCAGGGGCCACGGGTCCAGCAGTTCGAACAGGCCTTTGCGGAACGCGTCGGAGCGCCGGATGCGGTTGCGACGACCAGCTGCACGACTGCCCTCCACCTCGCCCTGTATGCGTCGGGTGTAGGACCCGGCGACGAGGTGATCGTGCCTTCGCTCTCCTTCATCGCGACCGCCAACGCAGCCTGGTACTGCGGCGCGATACCGGTATTCGTCGACATCGATCCCGCCACCTACAACCTCGACCCGGCGGACGTGGAGCGCAAGCTGACCTCCCGTACCAAGGCGATCATCCCGGTCCACCAGGTCGGCCTTCCCGCTGACATGGACCGCCTTCTCGATCTCGCCGAGCGCCACGGGCTGACCCTCGTCGAGGACGCGGCTTGCGCGATCGGCGCCACCTACAAGGGGCGGCCGATCGGGTCGCTGGGGCCGCTCGCCTGCTTCTCGTTTCACCCCCGCAAGGTGATCACCTGCGGAGAGGGCGGGATGATCGCGGTGCACGACCCCGAAATCGCCGAGCGTCTGCGCCGCCTGCGCCAGCACTCGATGGATCAATCGGCGCTGGCGCGGCACTCTGCGCGTGATGTGGTGATCGAGCACTATCCGGAGCGCGGCTGGAACGCTCGGATGACCGATCTGCAGGCCGCCGTCGGCCTCAGCCAGCTCCAGATCCTCGACACGGTGCTCGACGAGCGGCGGCGGCTGGCTGAGCGCTACTCGGCATCGCTGGCCGAGGTGCCGTTCATCGAGCCCCCCTATGAGCCCGAGTACGCCGTTCGCACCTGGCAGTCATATCCGGTTCGAGTCGATCCGGAGGCTCCGGTGGACACGCTCGAGCTGATGCGCTTGCTGCTGCAAGACGGTGTCTCGACGCGGCGGGGAATCATGGCGATCCACCTGGAGGGCGCCTACGCCGAGGCGGAGGCCGATCTCCCCTACACGGAGGCGGCCGCGCAAGACGTCGTCCTCCTGCCGCTCTTCCCCGGCCTCACCGACGAGGCCCAGAGCTACGTGATCGAGCGGCTCTCCCATTACGTGGCGGCCGCCGTACCCGCCTGAGGGCGGGCGGCCGGTCTCGGCAGCCCCAAGGGATTTCGGGGGGTTCGGACCGGCTCAGCGGTCCGCGGCGAAGCTCGATACAGCGTCGGCGATCCGCTCCAGCTCCGGCTCGGTGATCGCCGGGAAGATCGGCAGCGAGCAGCTCTCCGCCGCCAGTCGCTCGGCGATTGGGAGGCGGCCGGTTCTCGCTGCCTGCGCGGCATATGCGGGCTGCAGGTGAATCGGCGTCGGGTAGTGGATCGCGTTGGAAACCCCGCGGGAGTCGAGATGCGTACGGAGGGCGTCCCGATCCGGGGTGCGCACGACGAACAGATGGAAGACGTGGTCGCAGTCTGCGGGCGGCGCAGCAGGGGCCTCGACGACGTGGTCGAGGGCATCACAGAGGGCGCGCGCTGCGACGCGGCGACTCTCGTTCCAGCCATCGAGGCGGTTCAGCTTGACTCGAAGGATTCCGGCCTGGAGCCCGTGCAGACGGTGGGTGCCGGCGGCGACCTCGTGATCGTGGCGCCTGGCTTCACCGTGGGAGCGCAGGAGACGCACCCGGTCGGCCAGCGCGCCGTCGGCTGTGACGACAGCGCCGCCGTCGCCCCAGGCGCCGAGGTTCTTGGTCGGATAGAAGCTGAAGCAGCCGGCGTCTCCGAGCGTGCCGACCGGACGGCCACGGTAGCGCGCTCCATGGGCCTGGCAGGCATCCTCGACGACACTCACCCCGTGGGCACGGCAAAGTCTCAGTAGAGGATCCATGTCCACGGTGCGCCCGTACAGATGGACTGGAATCACACACCGTGTGCGCGGCGTCAGCGCCTGCTGGACGATCTCTGCGGTGAGCAGGGCTGTCCTCTCCTCGACGTCGACGAAGCGCGGAACCGCACCGCTGGCGGTCACCGCCTCAGCAGTGGCGATGAAGCTGTTGCTGGGAACGACCACCTCGTCACCCGGGCCGACCCCGGCTGCCCGCAGCGCCAGCTCGAGGGCGGAGGTACCGGATGAGACACCCACCGCATGCTCGGTTTCGCACCAGGACGCGAATGCCCGCTCGAATCTCTCGACCTCTTCGCCCAGGGTGAAGGCGCCGTCACGCGCAATGCGCTCGACCGCTTCCAAGAGCTCGGCGAACAGATCCGGCTCCGCTTGGTCGAGCCGCACGAAGGGAATCCGCTCGGTGGCGTCGGCGGGCGCCGCTGCCACCGAGTTAGGCATCATCGGCGAATTCCGTTTGCTCGGGGACCGCCGCGGGGATGGGCGGGCGGCGCAATGCCGTCATCGCCACATCCTTGGGCTGGTTGAGCTCCAGGAAGACCGCCGCAGCCTCCCGCCTCGAACGCACTCCCAGTTTCGAGAAGACCGAGGAAAGGTGGCTCTTGATCGTGCTCTCAGAGAGGAAGAGCTTGCCCGCGATCTGGGCATTGGTGAGCCCGTCGACCACGAGCGACAGCACCTGGCGCTCGCGATGGGAGAGCGCCGGTCGCTCGAGGCTCGCCCGCACCCTCCCCGGCACGACAGACTGCCCACTGGCGACGGCGCGCACGGTGGCGACCAGGGTGAGCTCGAGCTCGGATTCGAAAACGAAGGCGTCCGCACCGGCCTCGAGCGCCCGGCGAACGCCTGTTCCCGTCGCCGGCGGAGAGATGACGACGATCGGCGGGTTTCGAAGTTTCTGGCGGAGCCGGCGAAGCGTCGCCATCTCGCGGGGAGCATCGACATTGCAGATCAGGACGATGATCACGTTGTTATCGTCGAGCCCTCCGTCGGGATCCTGGCCCGCCGCGAGGTTGAGCTGTCGCTGGGGCGGAAGACCCTGCTGGGTCAGCGTGCTCGCGACCTTGCCGTTCGTGTCCGGATCACCGGCGTTGAGAATCAGGCAGCGGACAGCAGGGGCGTCAACACGGTCGAATGGCCGGGTCATGACCTCCATGCCCAAAGGAACGCCGCAAAGGCGCCTGATCTTCCACCGTCCGGATTGGAAAAGTGCCCCGGATTGCAGCGGCTCTTGCTGCGAGCGGGAAGGAGGGTCCGTCGGGGCCTAATAGACCCCGGACTGGCCGGCAGTCCCTAGGCCTTCGAGGAGAAGCGCCACCCGCTCGAGGGTGGTCGGTTGGGCGCGCTCGGCGCGCTCGGCGTGCGAGCCGCGATAGTCCGAAGCGGGCTCCACTTCGGGGAGCGGGCCGGAGTTCGCCTCCAGCGTATTGGCGTGCTCGGGACGAAGAAGAGCCGAAACCCCGACAACGACGGCGACCGTTCCGAGCAGGTTGAGCGCCGAGCCGGCCCCCGCCCGGACCGCAAATTCCGGGTCTTGGCTCGCTCGCAGTAAGGGCTCGACAGCAGACGGGTCGCGCAGCTCGCCGAGGGCGGCGCAGCTTGCGGCCCGGGCGCGCGGATCTGGATGATCGAGGGTTTCGATCAGGGGCTCCAGGGCGCGAATGTCCTTGATCTGTCCGAGCGCCAGAGCAGCTCGGCGACCCGCAGCCGGATCGGGAAGGCGGCCGATCAGGACATCGACGCTGGATGGCGCCATCCTCATCAGCAGCTGGGCTGCTCGATCACCGACCAGCTCGTTCTGATCGCTGAGGGCCTCGGCCAGGAGCCCGAGAAGCGCGCCGTTCTCGTCGGGCCCGCCTCTCAGCTGGTCAAAGGCGACCATGTCCTGCTCGGCCAGCGGCTCGTCGTGCAATTGAAGGACGAGGGCGCTGGCCGCGCTGAGCGGGGCCTCGGCGCTTCCTAGCTCGCTCAGGGCCCGGAATGCCAGCCACCTGGAGGTCTCCTCTCGGGGAAGCCACCGCAGAGAGTCAGCGATCGAGGCGGCATCCTGGCGCTCGAACAGGATCACCACAGCAGCGGCCCTGACCCGATCCTCGGGATCTGTGAGCGAGACGACGACGGCCTGGTGCCCATATTCGGGGCCCAAATCCCGCAGCGCATAGAGGGCCGCAACTCTCGTTTGCACGCCCTGATCGAGGATTCGACCGTCCACGCCGGGGACCGGGTCGCGGTAGCGGGTCGCCTCGATCAAACCGTTGACGTTGCCGGCGCGGGTGAGCGCCTTGACTCTGGGCTTGCGGCTGAAGACTCGCATCCGGTCAGCCCTCTTTGGCTCCGTCCTGGAGCCAGGTTCGACTCACGGGACTCACGGAATCAACGTCCAAGGAATTCCCGACCTTGTCCACGCTTACGGAAAATCGACCCGTTTCTATACCGCATTAGCGACAACAGGACGGGAGCCGTCGGGCGGCTCGCCGGGTTTGCGGATCGCCACCACCCCGAACCCGTCGCGGCCCATCTCTGTGACCCGGGCATCGGCGAAGCCGAGCTCATCAAGCCATCCGCAAAGCTGCTCCGGGGTGTGCTCCCAGCGGTACCTGGGAGTCCAGAAGTCGTGCGTGCCGATCAGCATCTCCCGCCAGTTCAGGCCCTCGCGACGAGCCAGCCGCCCGGCAGCAAACTTCTTGGCGGCGAACCCGACTGCCACCCAATGCCTGACTGAGAGCGGGAGGCGTGCGACCCCCGACCGCAACCCCGTCCTGGCGCGTTGCTTCAGCTCCGGCAGCTGATGGTAGAGCCAGACGAAGAGCCGACCGCCCGGAGCGACGGTCTCGGCGACACGGCCGAGTGTGGCCCGCGTATCGGGGGTGTGGTGGAGGACCCCGGCGCAGAAGACGACATCGAAGCTCGCCGGTCGAAATGGCGGCTGCATCAGGTTGGCCTGCAGAAAGGCGACGGGGTAGTCGCGGAAATAACGGGCGGCGTAGCGCACGCTCGGGCTCAGATCGCAGGCATACACGTCGCAGCCGAAGTCGGATATCGCAGCCGACAGCATTCCGTTGCCACAGCCCGCGTCGAGTACCCGTAGTCCCCGAAGGTCCCCCGGCTCCAGGGCGACATGGCGGAGAAAGTCCCGACGCCTTTCGTCAACGCTCTGTGACCACGTACGATCGATTCCGTGTCGGAAGTAGGACCACTCGCGTCCAAAGCTTGCACTGATCGAGGCAGCGGCGCCGTCGAGACCCGAGACCAGGAGGGGAACGCCGTCGGTGACGTCGAACCGATGCCCATTGGCACAGGTGAAGCCGGGATCAAATCTCGCCCCGCAATCAGGGCACTGGGTCAGATCCAAGATCGTGGCGGTTCGGTTCACGAGCGATGCCTCCATTTCGAACAAACGTCCACCCTTGTGGATTCTTCCGGACGGGGGATGAGATCGGCCTGACCGTTGCGGTGACCGGGCCGACCGGCGAGATCGGCAAGCCGCTGCTCGCCGCTCTCGAGCGCTCCGAGGAGGTCGGGCGCGTGCTCGGAATGGCCCGGCGTCCCTTCGACCCCGCGGCGGAGGGCTGGGCAAAGGTCAGCTACCGCCAGGGCGACATCCTCGACCGCACCGCGCTCGATCAACTCCTGGACGGTGTTGACGTGGCCGTTCATCTCGCCTTCGTGATCTTCGGAGGCCACGAGGAGACCCGCCGAGTCAACCTCGAGGGCACCCGCAATGTGTTCGAGGCGGTCCGCGCAGCCGAGACACCGCGGCTTGTCTACACCTCCTCGGTGGCTGCCTACGGTTTTTACGGCGACAACCCCCAGCCGCTGACCGAGGACGTGCCGCCCCGGGGCAGCGAGGGCTTCTACTACTCGGCCCAGAAGGCCGAGCTGGAGGCCCTGCTGCGGGAGGAACTCGGCGGAACCGGCATCGAGAGCTACGTCTTCAGGCCGTCGATCGTCGCCGGCCTGCGGGCGCCGATGCTCGTCGAGCAGGCGCTGAAGCAGGTCCAGATCGGCGGGAGGCTGCCCTTCGTCGAGAGGGCGATGCGATCCTTGCCTTCGCTCCCCCTGATGCGCCCGGTGCTCCCCGACCCGGGCGTCCCCTTCCAGCTTTGCCACCACGACGACGTCGCCTCGGCGCTCGGCGCGGCGATCGCCGGCAGGGGCGTCCCCGGCGTTTACAACCTCGCCGGGGACGGCGAGCTGACCCTCGGCGATATGGCCCGCGCCCTCGGCTGGTACTCGATTCCGGTGCCGGGTTCGGCGGTCGGGGTGGCCGCGGGTCTCGCCGGGCGGCTCTCCTTCCTCTCGGCTGAGCTCGAGTGGGTCAATGCCCTGCGGGTGCCGGTGATCATGAACACCGCCAAGGCGCGGCGAGAGCTCGGCTGGGAGCCGCTCCTCGACGCTCGTCAGACGCTGCTGGAGACGGTCGAGGGGGCGCGGGCTTCGGGCCTGCTCGGCTGAGCTCAGGAGGGTCCCGGCTCAGCCTCCAGGGCAGCCGCGATCCTGCCTCGGACCTCCTCCATCTCCGCCGCGGACTCGTACTTCGTCCGCGGCCAGAAGAACCCCCGGAGGCCATCCTTGCGCCGGCGGGGAACCACGTGGATGTGTAGATGGGGGACGCTCTGGCTGACCACGTTGTTGAGCGCGACGAAGGTCCCCTCGGCCTGCATCGCCGCGGTCACCGCCTCCGCGAGGCGCTTGGCGGCGCCGAACAGCGGCCCGACCTGCTCGTCTGGCAGGTCAAGCAGAGTCTCCACATGGGCGCGGGGGACCAGCAGGCAGTGGCCGTGGAAGAGCGGGCGGTGGTCGAGGAATGCGAGCGCCGCCGGTTCGTCAAGGACGATCGACGCCCCGGCCTCGCCCGTGCAGATCTCGCAGAAGGGGCAGGGCGCCTCAGGCAACGACCGTCAGAGCCCCCGGGAGGACCCCGATTCTCACCCGCTCGTGCTCACCGAGGAAGTCGCCGTCCACCTGGACCGGGAAGCGTCGCCTGCGGCCTTCCGGGTCCTCCGTGACCGAGGTGACCGTCACCTCTGTGACCCGCTCGAGGACCGCCACCGCGCGGTGCTCGGCCAGGTAGCGGCCGCTGAGCAGGCGCGAGACCAGGGTCGCCTGGTCTCGCTGCTTCGCCCGGGTCAGCACCCCAAGCGCCAGGGTGCCGTCATCGATCTCGACCCCCTCGCAGATGTGGATCGGGCGCTTCGAGAAGAAGGTGAAGGGGTCCGAGTTCTGGGCCAGCGCAGTCACCCCCTCGAGCGAGCGCCCGTCGCCGGACTCGACCCGCAGCCGGACCGGATCTCGCAGATATCGGCGATAGAAGCCCGCCACCGCCGAGTAGGCATAGAAGTAGGGACCCGCCCTGGCCTTCATCTTCGGGTTGGCCTCGACTCGCTCGACCACCGAGGCATCGATTCCCGCGCCGCAGGAGAAGACGAAATGGCGGCCCTCGACGATCCCAAGGTCGATCTTCCGCGGCCGGAAGCGGTCGGCCATCGAGAGCAGGTGCTCGGTCGCGTCGACGACGTCGTTGGGGATGCCGAGGGTACGGGCGACGACGTTGGTCGAGCCGCCCGGGAGCACCGAGACGGGCACCTGCGTGCCGGCGAGCCCGTTGGCGACCTCATTCAAGGTCCCGTCGCCACCGAAGGCGACGACGACGTCGTAGCCGCCGTGCCGCGCCTCCCGGCCGATCTCCGTGGCGTGGTTCGCCGCCTCGGTGGTAACGGCTTCCACCTCATATCGCCCCTGCAGGGCGTAGACGACGAGATTCTTGAGGCGATCGGAGACCGTGGTCGCGTAGGGGTTGACGATGATCAGCATCCGCTTCTTGGCACGTTCCCCCTCCCGATCAGCCATCACCGTCCACCGCCTCGTAGCGGATCACGTCTCCCTCCACGGTCTCCGCCACCCGTCTCTCGTCGAGCAGGAGATCGACGTGGCCGATGATCTCCGAAAGGGTCAGATAGGCCTGGGTCACGGCGACGTTTCCCCAGATTGCCTGGGCGAGCTCGTACCCGGTGCGCGGCCGCTCGGCGATCAGTGCGTAGATCTTCTCCTTGCGCCGCATGTGCTTGGCGATGCGCTCATCGATCAGCGCGGTGTGGTCAGTGATCGGCTCGCCGTGGCCGGAAAGGACGATTTCCGCCGGCAGCTCGCGGGTCAAGCGCAACGATTCGAGGTAGGAGACGAGGGCGCGGGTCCGTCCTTCGGATCCGTCGAGCGGGCGGGTGACCAGCGGGTTCGAGGAGATCTTTTTGATCAGGTGATCGGCAGCTATCAGGATTCGCCGTTCCTCGTCCCAGAAGATCGTGTCGGAGGGGCTGTGCCCCGGCCGGTGGAAGGACCGCAGTTTGCGGTTCCTGAACTCGAGCAGCTCGCCGTCGGCGAGCGGGCGCGTCACCCGGGCCGACGCGCCCCAGCCCCGAAAGCCCGCAGTGACCGTCCGCAGCACCGTCACCACCTGCCCGGGCACGCCATGGCGGCGCATCAGCTCTGCGGCAAACGCGTCCTCGCGCTCGGCGTCCTTGCCGAAGTTGGCGAGACGCGCAGCGGCCACACCGATCGCGGCCACCTCAGCGCCCGAGTGGGCGCTGATGATCTCGATCAGGCCGAGGTGGTCGATGTGCTGGTGGGTGAGGATGACCAGCTCGAGGTCGGCGATCGAATGGCCCAGCTCGCCGAGCTGGGTTTGAAGCTCGTCGAGCGCCTTGCCGGAGTTCGGGCCAGTGTCGATCAGCGTCAGCGGCTCGTCCTCGATCAGGTAGCAGTTGACCCTGCCGACCGCGAACGGCGTCGGGATGCGCAGGCAGTGGATCCCGGCTTCCCGGGCCCGCTCGAGCGCCTGCTCGGGGCTCACCCCCTGATCAACCCCAGGACCTCGTCGCGCTTGCTCTGCATGTGCTTGGGCGAGAGCAGCGACTCGAGGTTCAGCCGCAACAGCGGCTCGGTGTTCGACGGGCGCACGTTGAAATGCCAGTCGGGGAAGTCGACCGAGACCCCGTCGAGGTGGCCGACCTCGCCGTCGGCGTAGCGCTCCTCGATCAGGGCCATCTTCGCGGCGGGATCGGAGACCTCGGTATTGATCTCGCCGGAGATGAAGTAGCGCGAGCGGAACTCCTCCATCAGTTCCGCGAGGCTGCGATCCGAGCGGGAGAGAAGCTCGAGCATGAACAGCGCCGGCATCGTCCCGGAATCCGCGTTCCAGAAGTCGCGGAAGTAGTAGTGCCCCGAGACCTCGCCGCCGAAGGCGGCATCCTCCTCGCGCATCCGTGCCTTGAAGAAGGCGTGACCGACCCGCGAGAGGGCGGACCGCCCGCCGCCCTGGGCGACCACATCGGGCACCGCGCGGCTCGAGCGCGGGTCATAGAGGATCGTCGCCCCGGGGCTCTTCTCGATCGCCGCTCGGGCGAGCAGGGCGCAGACGAAGTCGCCGTCGCAGAAGCTCCCGGTCGAGTCGATGAAGAAGCAGCGGTCGGCGTCGCCGTCCCAGGCGATGCCGAGGTCGGCGCCCTCGGAGCGGACCCGCTCCATGATCATCTTCCGGTTCTCCTCCAGCAGCGGATTTGGCTCGTGGTCGGGGAACTCGCCGTCCGGAACGAAGTACATCTCGACCAGGTCGAGCCCGACGTCCTCGAGGATCGGGCCGACCATCGGGCCGGCCATCCCGTTGCCGCCATCTGCCACCACCCGCATCGGGCGCACGGCGTCGGCGTCGATCGAGGCGGCGGCGTGGGCGCGGAACTCCTCCCAGATGTCGACCTCTTCCAGCGAGCCGCCGCCGGGGGCGTTTCCGAGGCCGGCCTCGATCTCGGCGCGGACCTCACCGATCCCGGCGTCTCCGGAGAGCGCCAGCGCCCCCTCGCGGATCAGCTTCACGCCCGTATAGGCCTTCGGGTTGTGCGAGGCGGTGACCATCGCGCCGCCGTCGAGCTCGTGCGAGCCGACCAGGAAATAGAGCATCTCCGTGGCGACCATGCCGGCGTCGATCACCGTCGCCCCCTCGATGACCATTCCGTCGCGCAGCTCCGCCGCCATAGCCGGCGCCGTCAGCCGCATGTCCCGGCCGAGGCCGATCCGCAGCTTCCCCGGATCCTTCCCCCTCAGCCTGCCGAGCACCCGGGCGAAGGCCCTGCCGACCGCGTGGGCGGTCGTCTCGTCCATCTCGCGACCGTAGAGCCCGCGGATGTCGTACGCCTTGAAGATCCCGGCCGGCGCGAGCGGGGTCCCGGCGCTCAAAAGGCCTCCCTAAGCGCCTCGTAGCTCTGCTCGAGGGTCTGCGGCATCACCCTGGTGTCGGCGATCACCGGCATGAAGTTCGTGTCGCCGCCCCAGCGCGGAACGACGTGCATATGGATGTGATGCTCTACCCCGGCGCCGGCCGACCGTCCCTGGTTGAAGCCGACGTTGTAGCCGTGCGGGTCATAGACCTGCTCGAGCCGCTCGATCGCGCGCTGGGCGAGGCTCATCATCTCGGCGATGGTCTCCGCCGAGAGCTCCTGGAGACGCCCACGGTGCTCGTAGGGAGCGATCATCAGGTGGCCGTTCGTGTAGGGGAAGAGGTTGAGGATGACGAAGCAGTTGCTGCCGCGATGGACGATCAGGTTTGCCTCGTCGTCGTCGGCCGTCGGCTTCGCGCAGAAGATGCACTCGTCCTCGGTATCCTTGGATTCGTCCATCACGTAGGCGAGGCGCCACGGCGCCCAGATTCGCTGGTTGGCCACTGATCCTCATCCTAGATGCGGACAGCGGCAGGGCGCAGGAGAGCGCAGGGACGTCCTGCGCGCAACCCGCTCGAACCGGACGCGGGAGCGAGCGAGCAGGCTTTCAGTGCTTGTTGAGCGAGCGAGCGGGAGCGGAGGATTCGAGCGGAATGTTCTTCAGAGCCAGCCGCGCTTGCGGAAGTAGGCGACCATCCCGACCAGCATCACCAGCATCACGCCGACGATCACGTAGAAGTCGGTTGCGTCGCCCTCGCCGGGGACACCGACGTTCATGCCCCAGATGCTGGCGATCAGGGTCAGCGGCAGGACGATCACGCTGATCGAGGTGAGAACGCGGAGGATGTCGTTGACCCGGTGGGAGATCACCGATTCGTTGGTCTCCTCGAGGGCGACGACGACCTCCTTGTAGTTCTCGAGCATGTCCCAGATGCGCTCGTGGGCGTCGACGATGTCGTCGAAGTAGATCTCGAGGTCGAGGTCGGGCGCGAGGTAGCGTTGCTTGACCGACTCCAGGTCGCGCAGGACCGGGCGCTGCGGGCGGATCACCTTGCGGAAGTTGATGATCTCCTGCTTGACGTTGGAGATGTCGCGGACTACGTCCTCGCCACGGCCCTCGAAGATCTCGTCCTCGAGGGTGTCGAGCTTGTTGCCGATCTTGCGCAGCATCGGGAAGCAGTAGTCAAAGCTGTCGTCGACGATCCGGTACAGCAGGTAGCCGGAGCCGCGGGCGAAGAGCTGCTCGCGCAGTTCCTCCTTCGAGCGGCAGCTCTCGAACAGGTACTCGACCGGCTTCAGCGGCTGGTTGGGGATGGTGACGACGAACCCCGGGCCGACGAAGAGGTCGAGCTCGCCGGTGCCGAGCCGTACGGCGGCGCGGTCGAACACCGGGAAGTGAAGGACGATGAACAGATAGTCGTCGTAGGTGTCGATCTTCGGCCGCTCATTGCGCGAGAAGACGTCCTCGAGGTCAAGCGGGTGGAAGTCGAACTGCTCCTCGATCCAGCCGCGCTCGAGGTTGCCGGGGTGGTCGATTTTGACCCAGCGAAGGCCCTCGGCGTCGATCTGCTCGACGTTGGGGGTGGTGCGCTCAGGATGCGGGGCCGGCGGAATGAGCTCGCCGCGGCGCATCGACCGTCTCAGCCTGGGCTTTGGAAGGTTCGGCATCGCTCTTGCTCAGTTTCTCGCACGGCACGGTGATCACCTGTGGACGACAGGTTAGTGCCCGTGATGCAGGGAACCGGCAGGATCGGTGCCAGGGGCGGCCATGCCCCCGGCTGACGCCCGGGGCGCCACTCCGGGCGATGGTATAGTCGCCGGCACATATACGCCACATCGAGAGGGGTGGAGGGACTGGCCCGCAGAAGCCCCGGCAACCACTCGGACCTAGCTCAGGTTCGGAGAAGGTGCCAAGTCCAGCAGGCGAAGTTAGAGGCCTGGAAGATGTGGGGGACGTCCGATCGGACCTCTGCCCCACACAGGCGGAGGTTTTTTTTCGGAGGCGGCGGCGAAAGTGAGATCGGATGTCAGTTGAGAGCCTGAGATGCAAGGAGTGCGGGAAGGCCTACCCGCTGGGGGCCTTGTTCGTATGCAGCGAGTGCTTCGGCCCGCTCGAGGTCGCCTACGACAATTCCGGGCTCGATCCGGAAGAAGCGAGGCGGCGGATTCAAGCCGGCTCGCGGGGGATCTGGCGCTACGCCGACTTCCTGCCCTTCGAGAGCCGCCCGAGCGATCCTCTAGAGCCCGGTCTGACGCCGCTGGTCCGCGCCGACCGCCTGGCCGAGCGGCTTGGCCTCGACGCCGAGATCTGGATCAAGAACGACGCCGCCAACCCCACACACTCGTTCAAGGACCGGGTGGTCGCAGTGGCTGTGGCCAAGGCGGTCGAGCTCGGATTCGAGACTGTCGCCTGCGCGTCCACCGGCAATCTGGCCAATGCCGTCGCCGCCCGCGCTGCGGCGATCGGTCTCGCCTCCTACGTCTTCGTGCCGGCCGACCTGGAGGAGCAGAAGCTGCTGGCGACGGGGATCTACGGGACCAATCTGGTCGGCGTGCGCGGCAGCTACGACGACGTCAACCGGCTCTGCACCCAGCTTGCAGAAACCCGCCCCTGGGCGTTCGTCAACGTCAACCTCCGCCCCTACTACGCGGAGGGCTCGAAAACCCTCGCATACGAGACCGCGGAGCAACTCGGCTGGGAGCTTCCCGACCGGGTCGTCGCCCCGATCGCCTCCGGGTCACTGTTCACGAGGATCCACCGCGGCTTCCAGGAGTGGCTCGACGCCGGGCTGCTCTGCGGCGACCAGCCGGTCTTCTGCGGGGCGCAGGCACGCGGCTGCAGCCCCGTGGCGACCGCTTTCGAGCAGGGCTGGGAGGTCTGCAAGCCCCAGAAGCCGCAAACGATCGCCAAGAGCCTCGCGATCGGCGACCCCGCAGACGGCCCGTACGCGATCGAGCAGGCGCGCCTCAGCGGCGGCTCGATCGACGCCGTCTCCGACCAGGAGATCCGTGACGGAATCCGGCTGCTTGCCGAGACCACCGGGATCTTCACCGAGACCGCAGGGGGAGTGACGATCGCCGTTCTCTCGAAACTCGCCGAGCGGGGGGAGATCGGCGACGGCGAGCGGATCGTCACCTACATCACCGGGGAAGGCCTGAAGACTCTCGACGCGGCGCGCGATAGTTTCCACATGCACGAGATCGAGCCGGATCTCGACAGCTTCGAGTCCGAATTCGCACAGGAGGTTCCCGCCTGATGAAAGTGAAGGTGAAGATCCCGACCCAGCTTCGAGCCGCGACCGGCGGCGAGTCGGAGCTCGAGGTCGAGGGTGCGACTGTCGGGGAGGCCCTCGACGCCGTCTTCGACCAGCACGATGGTCTGCGCGAGCGAATCACCCAGGACGGGGACCTGCGCCGTTTCGTCAATGTCTACGTCTCCGGCGAGGACATTCGCTTCACCGACGGCCTCCAGACCGAGATCTCAGACGGCGACGAGGTGACGATCCTGCCCGCCGTCGCCGGCGGCTGAACCGGCGCCACCGCCGAGGCTTGCCTCGACTCTCGCCATGAGAGGAAATTGAACTCTTATGGGGGGCTGCCCCCGGCGGTGATCCTCTGCGGGGGGCGCGGCACCCGCCTGCGTGAGAAGACCGAGACGATGCCGAAGGCGCTGGTCGAGATCGGCGGGCAGCCGATCCTCCGGCACGTGATCGAGATCTACGCCAGCCAGGGCTTCGAGCGCTTCATCCTCTGCACGGGGTACCTGGGGGAGATGATCGAACGATTCGCCGGCGCCGAGCCATGGCCGCCGGGAGTCACGGTCGAGTGCCTCGAGACCGGGGGCGACACACCGACGGGAGGACGGGTCCTGGCCGCCGCCCAGGCTCTCGGGGGCGAGGCCTTCTGTGCCACCTACGCGGACGGCCTCGCCGACATCGATCTCGGCGGGCTGCTCGGCTGTCACCGCTCCAACGGCGGCATCGCCACGGTCACCGTCGTCCGCCCCAACCTCCAGTGGGGGGTGGCCCAGCTCGGGCCCGATGGATTGGTCGAAGGGTTCGCGGAGAAGCCGCGCAGTGAGCATTGGATCAACGGGGGTTTCTTCTGCTTCGAGCCGGGGGTCGAGCGTTACCTGGCCCCGGACAGCGTCCTGGAGCGCCGGCCGCTGGAGCGGCTCGCCGCCGACGGCGAGCTGTGTGGATATCGCCATCGGGGATTCTGGGAATGCCTCGACACCTACAAGGACGCGGTCATGCTCAACGACCTCTGGGCCTCCGGGGAGGCTCCATGGGGATCGGTGCAGATGCGCAGCGCTCCACGGTGAAGCGCTCTCTGATCACCGGCGGCCACGGCTTCGTCGGGTCGCATCTGGCCAGCGCGCTACTTCAGCGCGGGGACTCCGTCACCGTGCTCGATCGCGGCGCCTCGCCCCTCTCCGGGCTCGCGCTTCAGGGGGTCGAGGCCGAGGTCGAGGCGATCCGCGCCGACCTGCGCGACTCGGAGGTGGTCGCAGCGGTGATCGGGGCCGGAGAGTTCGACGCGGTCTTCCACCTTGCCGCGCAAACCCTTGTCGGCACGGCGATGGCGGACCCCGCCGCGACCTTCGAAGCCAACGTCCGCGGCACCTGGACTCTGCTCGAAACCTGCCGCCATAGCGATGTCCCGGCGGTCGTCGTCGCCTCGTCGGATAAGGCCTACGGGCCGACGGATGAGCTTCCCTACCGGGAGGCGCAGGCGCTGCGTCCCGCCAGCCCGTACGAGGCGAGCAAGGCGGCGGCGGACGTGATCGCGCTCAGCTACTGGCCCGGCTTCAGTCTGCCGGTGGCGGTGACCCGCTTCGCCAACGTCTACGGGGGCGGAGACCTCAACTTCACGCGGCTGATCCCCGAGGCGGTCTGCGCGGTGCTGGATGGGCGCCGGCCGGTGATCCGCTCCGACGGCAGCCCGGAGCGCGACTTCCTCTTCGTCGACGATGCCGTCGCCGCCTACCTGGCGATCGAGCATGCCGTCGGGGCCGGCGGGCCGGCCGCCGGGGAGGCGCTCAACGCCGGCGGCGAAGAGCCCCACGCGGTGCTCGAGGTGGTGGAACTGATCGGCGAGGCGGCGGGCGGTCAGGTCGAGCCCGATGTCCGCGGCCTCGGGAATCCTCCGGGGGAGATCGATCGCCAGTACGTGGACTCGTCAAAGCTGCGGAAGCTGACCGGTTGGGCGCCTCAGGTATCCCTGCGCGATGGCCTCGCCCGAACGATCAAGTGGTACCGCGAGCATCCCGACCTACGCCCCGAGGTGAACTCGCCCGCGGGCCCGAGCGGCTGAGCCCGCGCACGCGGTGCCGGTGCAAGACTGACCGCATGTGCGGACGCTTCACCGTCACCACAAAGGACACCAAGAAGGTCGCTGACCGCTTCCAGGTAGGCCTCGAGGAAGCGCTGGCCGGGAATGGGATGGAGTCGGCGGGCGGCCGCTTTAACGTCGCACCCACCCAGGAGATCCTCACGGTTCGCTCATCTCCGGACCCCGAGGAGGCGGCGAAGGGCGACCGCGAGGCGTTGATGATGCGCTGGGGCTTGGTCCCGATCTGGGCCAAGGATCTCAAGGTCGGCTACCGGATGATCAACGCCAAGACCGAGCGGCTGCTCGAGAGCAAGGCCTACGCGCCGCTGATCGGCAAGTTCCGCCACCGTTGCCTAATCGTCGCCGACGGTTTCTACGAGTGGCTGAAAGCCGAGGACCCGAAGCAGCCGCGCCAGCCATGGCGCTTCACCGTCGACGAAGGCGACCCCTTCGCCTTCGCCGGGATCTGCACCCGCAAGGAGTGGGAGGGCGAGTGGCTCTACAGCTGCACGATCATCACCACGACCCCGAACCCCTTGGTCGCCAAGGTTCACGACCGGATGCCGGCGATCCTCCCCGGCCCCGAGGCCGAAGCGGCATGGCTGGACCCCGGGCTGAGCGCCGACGAGGCGGTGGCGATGTGCGGGCCGCTCGATGCGTCGCGGATGCAGAGCGCCCCGGCGAATCCAAAGCTGAACAAAGTCGGCAAGGGCATAGAGGGCCCCGAGCTGCTGCTCGCTCCGGCCTGATCAGAGCCGCCCGGCGGTGCTCGCGGTGACCGTGTGCTTGCCGTCAGCCACCCGGCAGGCGATTTTCGCCCCCGGCCGGGCGGTGGTCCTCCACATCGTCGCGAAGCCGAGCCGCACCGTGCGCCAGTGGCGGTCGACGTCGGTCAGCACCCAATTCCAGGTCTGTTCGCCCGGCCGGTACGGGGCCCAATCGACCTTGATCCCGGGCGCCGAGGTGAAGCGATGGAGCGTGTCGCTCAGGGGGACGACGACGACGTCCGTGCCCTTGGCATAGAAGCGCACGATCGAGCCTTCGGGCACGGCCTGTGCCGGGAGGTCCTCGCTCGGCAGGGGATAGGAGGCACGCTTCCCAGGCGTGCGCCCCAGCACCGAGGGGGACGGCACTGAGATCGTGCAGCTCGCGGTGGCCCGATCGTCCCGGCGGGCGGTTTCGAGTTGCAGCCCGGCATTCACCTGGTAGAGCTTGTAGCCACTGGCATTGACGCGGGTCGTGTCGATCTCCCCGTCGACGACCTTCGCCGACACGCCTCCGACGGAGGAGGCGGCCGAGTCGGGGATCCGCGCCGAGTCGTCCCACTCGAGATGGATTCCCCCGGCATACTCGTCGACGCTGAGCAGCGCCGCGGCCCCGCTGAGCAGGACCCCGGCGACGACGATCGCAATCGCGCCCAGCGGGATGTCGAGGTCGAGGCGGCGCACCGGCGGGCACGTTAACCACCCCGAATCGCGTGCGGCCCCGTCGCCAAGCGATCGAGGCCGCAGCACGCTCCACCGGGCGATTCTTCGCCCGGTGGGTGAGCTTCCCGATGTAGGGCCTCCCAAACTCGGCGAATTGGCCGTTTGCGGAGGGCGGGATCGGTAATACAATTCGCTCAGATCCCACGGATGCTTCGTTGAGATGATTGCATCGCCGCGAGAGCCATCGGGTGGGGGAAGGAGAGGAAGGATGTATCGATGCAGCCGCTGCGGCGCCGGTTTCAACCCGCGGACCCCGCTGGAGATGGACCTCTGCCCACGCTGCCTGGCCAAGCACCGGATCGCCTCCCCTCTGGCGCCTGAGACGGCGAAGCGGGCGAGCGGCGGCGACCCAGCCGACGGCCGCCGGACCAACCGGGCGGCCTCGGCGCGCCGCCGCCTCGAGGAGCGCCGCCTGCAGGACGGTCCGGGCGGGGGACCGTAGGGCGGGAGCAGGTCCGCCCGCCTACCCGGCCGCTGCCAGCGCCTCCTGCTTGGAGCGAAAACCGAGGGTCGCCCGCAAGATCGTCCCCCGCTCGAACTCGTAGAGGTCGAACTGGTGGCTGTCCACCGTGATCCCGCTCGCCTCACCGTGGCCGCGCCAGTGGGCGTCGACGACAAGGGCATCGCCCGCCTCGATCCACTCCGCTACCTCGACTTGGAGCTGATCGAACACCGAGGTCCAAAGAAACAGGACCTCGCGGATCCGGTCGGTCCCGTGCACGATTGCATCCTGCCCGGGGGCGTTGAGCAGATCGCGGAGCTCCGCTTCGGGGGAGAAGAAGGCGAGGCCCGCCTCGACATCGCCACGGTTGAACGCATCGTTCAACCGCTTACCGATCTCGACGTTGCGGCGGGACATTCCCGCCAAGTATGGCCCCGGCCCGCGCGAGCATGGCCCGGTCCACGCAAGCGCTGGCCATGCGATCGCGTTGATCGGGGGAACGTCCCAGCCGGAACCCTTCAATCGGCAGGGACGAATCGGCGGGAAGCCCCTTCCATCGGAGGGGCTTCCCGTGCTGCTGAGGGAGGAGCCCCGAGGCGTCGCCGGCCTAGGTCGCTCCCTGCCTGGCCCGCAGATCGACGCTGACCGCGTAGTTGCTGCTCGGTCCGAGATAGTTCCAGAGCAACTCCTCGGCGGCGTCGACGTCGAGCGCGCTCGCCACGACCACGATCCGCTCCCCGTCCGCTCCGGACCCCGGGTAGTAGGTACTGATATGCGGGCCGAGCACCCTGATCGTCTCGGAGCGCTCCATCTCTGCCAGCGCCGAGCCCATGCCGCGGCCCTCGATCACGAATGTGAAGTCGCTCACCGCGGGGAAACCTACCCGGCGCCAAGCGGGACAAAAGCTTCTCCGTCCATCTTTGGTACTCGGTGCGCACCTATGGTGTGATCGGTGAAATCGGGGAGACGACCGGATGTTCAGAGGCTGGTCGGCGGAAGGTGCCGCCTGCAGGGCGGATCGGCGCTGGCGGCGATGCTGGCCGCCCTGGCCCTGCGCGGGACGGGTAGTGTGGACGCCCGCTCCCGGGCGCCTTCATTCGCGAGGGAAGACCGCGATCTGTTATCTCGACTCAGGGGCCTGGGAGAGCTACCGCCCCGATGCGAAGCTCTTCCCTGATTCGGTGATCGCCCGCTCGACGAGGGCATTCGACTGGTCGCTGAACGAGGAGTGCTCCGGGCGCGTCTGCCCGGGCGCCGAGGGGCCGGGCTTCTCCACGCTTGTGAAGAGAAAGGTGCCCGACGCCAGCTTCGTAACCTGCTCGTAGACCTAGTCCGAATTCGGCCCCCCGCCACGCCTGAGAGCCACCCGCGGGCCACGGGTAGAGCGGCGAAAACCGGGGTAACATCATCCGAGGATGTCCCTGGCAGGCGGGAAAGGCGTGCGGCGGCACGGCTCGGCGCGTACGTCGCCGGCCTTTGTCGTGGTGCTCTGCGCGCTGCTCCTGAGCGCGTTCCTCATAGTGCTGACGCCGGGAGCGGGGGCGACCCTCTCGAAGCGAGAGCTCGTGAAGCTGCGCAAGAAGCTTCCTCCCAATTTCTTCGGAATCAGTCCCAACGAGGGTCTGCCGAGCGCAACCCAGTTCGCGCGGATGCGTCGCGGCGGGATCCGCACCTACCGGGTGCCGCTGGGGTGGAGTACGGCCTACCCCAATCCATCGAGCTTCAACTGGCAGCCCTTCGACCGCCAGGTCGAGGGAGCCGCCGCGGCCGGCCTCACCGTCCTGCCGGTCCTCTACTCGATGCCTCGCTGGCTCGGGCCGAGCCCGCTGACGCTGCCGGTCAATACCCCGCTGGAACGCGGCATCTGGGAAATCTTCCTCCAGCACGCCGTAAAGCGGTACGGGCCCCACGGCGAGTTCTGGGCGACCCATCGCAGCCTGCCGTACGTACCGATCCATGCGTGGCAGATCTGGAACGAGGAGAACGGCGTCTGGTACACGCAGCCCGTATCGGTGGCGAACTACGCGAAGCTGCTGAAGATCTCGAGCAGGGCCCTGAGGGCGGCCGACCCGAAGGCGAAGGTCGTCATCGGCGGCCTCTACGGGCATCCCGACCCGACCGGCGGCGCGCTCTCGGCGAGCGACTTCCTCGCCCAGCTTTACCAGGTGAGGGGGATCAAGTCCGCCTTCGACGTGGTCGGCCTCCATCCCTATGCGTGGGACACGCCCGCGATGCGATCGCAGATCATCGAGATCCGCTCGCTGATGCGACGCGAGGGCGACGCCCGGACCCCGCTCTGGCTCGACGAGTTCGGCTGGGGATCGGGGAATCGCTACAGCTTCGACAAGGGACTGGAGGGGCAGAAGGACGAGTTGATCAGCGCCTACGAGATGCTGATCACGCATCAGCGCGCATGGCGGATCGGTCGCACCTACTGGTTCTCCTGGGAGGACGACCCACCGCCGACTTGCTACTACTGCTCGACCTCGGGACTGTTCACCGTCAACCTGACGCCGAAGCCGGCCTGGTACGGGTACGTCGAGATGAGCGGCGGCCAGCCTTAGCTTAGGCTCGGAGGGCGGCGGTATCTAGGTCCCGGCGCAGATCGCCACGACCTTGAAGTCGCGGGTCCTCTTGCCCCGGTTGTAGACGTTGCCGTCCCAGTAGACGGCCGGGTCGCCGTCCATGCTGGTTTCGGTCGTCCCGCTCGGGCCCTGGGGCCCGTTGGCCAGCATCTCGAGGTCTGCCGAGGGCAAGCCGATCAGGTCGATCCCGCCCCCAACTGCACGCTTGCCCGCGGGGCAGGCGGCGACCGCCTCGGTCGCACTGTTGGGATCGACATCGACCCGATCCGAGACGATTCTCCCGCCGCCCGCCCGCAGCTGACGAGAGCCTTGAAGGTGCGAGTCACGCTGTAGCCGTTGTAGACGGCGACATGCCAGCGCCGCGCAACCGAACCGGTCTTCACCGCGGCCGCGCCGCTACCGCCGGTGAACGGACCCGAGGAGGTCTCGAAGACACCGTCGGTGGGATCGTCGGTGACCCCGAGGCCGCCACCGAGGGCGCTCTCGTGGCGCGGGCAGCTAGACGGTGGCTCCGGCGACCTTGGAGGGACCGACCTTGAACTTCACCACCCGCAAACGGCCTTGCTCGAGCGGGAGCAGATCGCGAACGCCTTGAAGGAGACCTCGCTGCCCGAGCCGCTGTAGGCTGCCGCACTGAGCCTCCGCCGCCGCATCATCCTCCGCCGGGCGTGATCGTACCGCCCATCTCTGAACGCCGATACCAAGTCGCTGCGGCATCACCGGCGCCTACCCCGCCAGCGCCTCGAGCATGTCAAATACCATGCCGTCGCCGGGTTCCTCGGCAAGTCTCGCCAACGCCCCGGCCGCAAGCTGCAGCTCGGCCAGCGTGGCCCCGCCCTCGGCGGCCAGCCGCTCGAGCCACCTCGCCGCAGCCTTGGGGAACCGCTCGTCTCCCGTCTCCGCAAGCAGTCTCAGCAGCGAGAGCGCATCGGCCAGGGTGACGTGGCCGAGCTCGGCCGCTGCAGCCATCGCGATCGTCGCGTTCCCGGTCGCCAAAGCCCGGCGGAAGCGGGCGGTGGGAGACCCTTGAGAGGTCACGAACATATGTTCGCAGGGGCGTCAATCGAGAGGGTTTCGGGCGCGTCACACGTGACCTCGTAGGTGCTCGCCATCAGGCACCATGATGGTCACGATTGCGTTGCTCTCCCCAGACGAGATCCACGATTCCGCTCTCCAAATCACCTTCGCCTTTGCGGTTGTGGTGATCCTGGTGATCGTCCTGACACTCACGGTCCGCAATCGACTCAGGCGCCGTGAACGGGAGCGGGAAGGTCAACACCCGCAGGGACCCTGGTGGCGAGGTCCGAACGCCCCCTCGGGAGACGACCCGGTGATCCCACGCCATGGCGATCAGTCGGGCGGCGGTGGCTAGGCCCGGGTCGTCATCGACGACAGCTTGCATTCAATCCCCAAATTGATCGGCTCTTCTCTCAGCCGTCGAGGTGTCGGTCGCCAGTGGCTGGCCGACTTTGACCGCGGACCGACCGAGAGCGCCGCCGAGCGGTCTGGGTGCGTCTGACTCATGCTTCGGCGTTCCCTTCGGCTCTCTGAGCCGACGCGCCCGACAGGATTCGAACCTGTGACCTCGTGCTCCGGAGGCACGCGCTCTATCCAGCTGAGCTACGGGCGCCGAACCGCGCAGTCTAGAGCGAGATAATCCCGAAGCGATGCCGGCAGAGCACGTCGAGCTGGTGCGAAGCGGTTACGAGATGTTCGCCCGCGGCGATCTCGATGGTGTTCTGAATCTCTGCGACGAGGAGATTGAGCTGGTCGCCTTCGATCCGGCGCCGACGAGTTTCCACGGGCGCACTGGGGTGGGGGACTTCCTGGCCCGGCTGTTCGGTTCATTCGACGAATTCCGCCTCGAGCCGGAGCGGTTCGTGGAGGAGGACGAGCGCGTCCTGGTCCTACTTCGCAACCGGGCTCGAACGGGGTCGATCGAGGTTGATCAGCCCGGCGGGCACCTGTGGACGATCCGTGACGGAAAGGCTTTTCGGATGGTTGTCTATCAGGACAAGGACGAGGCGCTGGAGGCGATCGGCGCCGGCTAGCGCTCCGCCTCTAGGCTGCCGGAATGGACCTCTCCGTCGCCTTTCTCGGCACAGGCGGCTCGGTGCCGACAGCGCGCCGAGCCACCGCGAGCCTGCTCGTCGCCCGCGGGGGCGAGCGGTTGATGTTCGATTGCGGCGAGGGCACGCAGCGCCAGATGCAGCGCTCGCTGGGCCTCGTCCAGGTCGACGAGATCTACCTCACCCACTTCCACGCCGACCACTTCCTCGGCCTGCCCGGGCTGATCAAGACCTATGACCTGACCGAGCGCGAACGGCCGCTGACGGTCTACGGGCCGCCGGGCCTGCGCGGTCTCTTCGGGGTGCTGCGGCCGCTCCTCGGCCGCAGCCGTTTCGAGATCTCGCTGGTCGAGGTCGAGCCCGGCGAGGCGGTCGCCCGGAACGGCTATGTGATCCGCTGCTTCGCGGTCGAGCACCGGGTCAGGGCCTGTGGATACTCGCTGGCCGAAGAGGATCGCCCCGGCCGCTTCGATGCCGAGGCGGCGATTGCGCTCGGTGTCCCCGAGGGCCCTGCGTTCGGGGCGCTGCAGAGCGGCGAGAGCGTCGAGGGTGACTCGGGAACGGTGACCCCGGCGAAGGTGATGGGCGAGGCCCGTCAGGGGAGAACGGTGGTGATCAGCGGCGACACGGCGCCGTGCGTGGCGACCGCGGAGGCCGCCCGGGGCGCCGAGCTGCTGATCCATGACGCGAGCTTCGCCGAAGAGGAAGCCCAGCGTGCGGCGGAGACAGGCCACTCGACCGCCGGTCAGGCGGCGGCACTGGCGCGGGAAGCGGAGGTGAAGATGCTGGCCCTGGTCCACATATCCTCCCGCTACCACGTCGGCTCGGTGCTGGAGGAGGCCAGGGAGGTGTTCGGGAACTGCGTCGCGCCGCGCGACTTCGATCTGGTCGAGATCCCCTTCCCGGAGCGTGGCGATCCGCAGCTGATCCCGAGCGGAGCAAAGGACCGAGAGGAGGTCCCCGCCGAGGAATGACCGCCCGCGGTCGCCGCTGCCGGCGCTGCTAGGCTCCCCCGGTCGGTTCCTTTAATCCGGTCCAGCGAGGCCAGTAAGGAGCGAGTTTTGAGTGAGACGGTCGTGCTCGAGCGCGACGATCTGAGGCGGACCCTGCGGCGGATCGCCCACGAGGTCGTCGAGAAGAACCCCGATCCGGCCGGCTTGGCCGTGGTCGGGATCCACACTCGCGGAGCAGTCCTCGCCGCCCGCCTGCACTTGATTCTCGGGGAGCTGATCGGCGCCGGGGCGGAGATCCCGCTCGGCGACATCGACATCTCCTTCTACCGCGATGACATCGCCCGCCGAGCCCCCGGCGCGCAGCCGGTGGTACACGCCTCTCACCTCGATTTCGATCTCTCGAGGCTCACCGTGGTGCTCGTCGACGACGTCCTCTTCACCGGGCGCACGGTGCGCGCTGCGGTAGAGGCGCTGTTCGACTACGGGCGCCCGGATCGGGTGCAGCTGGCAGTTCTCTGTGACCGCGGTCACAGGGAGCTGCCGATCCGCCCCGATTACGTCGGCAAAAATCTGCCGACGGCCCGCGACCAGCGGGTCAACGTGAGGCTCGAGGAGACCGACGGGGCGGAGATGGTGACGATCAGCGGCGAGATCGGCTCCAGCAACGGAGCAAGCGGCGCCGGATTGAAGGCCGGGGCCGGCGAGGACGGAGGGAGCGGAGGATGAGGCACCTGCTGACGATCGAGCAGCTCTCGCGGGAGCAGATCGAGGCGATTCTCGAGCGGGCGGAGAGCTTCGCCGAAGTAGGGCGGCGCGACATCAAGAAGGTGCCGACCCTGCGAGGCAGGACGATCGTCAGCCTCTTCTATGAGTCCAGCACAAGGACCAGTTCCTCCTTCGAGCTTGCGGCAAAGCGACTCTCGGCCGACCTCGTCTCGGTCAAGGCGGCCGGCTCATCGGTCGACAAGGGCGAGTCGCTGAAGGACACGGTCGCCACTCTCTCCGCCTACGACCCGGCGGCAATCATCCTCCGCCATCCCTATGCCGGCGCCGCACAGCTGGTCGCCGGCTGGACCGAGGCCGCCGTGATCAACGCCGGAGACGGCAAGCACGAGCACCCGAGCCAGGCGCTGCTCGACGTCTACACGCTTCGCCGCAGGGTCGGCTCGCTGGAGGGAAGACGGATCTGGATCGTCGGCGACGTCCTGCACAGCCGGGTCGCGCGCTCAAACTTGATCGCCTTCCAGCGAATGGGGGCGGAGGTCACCCTCTGCGGCCCGCCGACCCTGATCCCGCGCGGGATCGAGAACACCGGCTGCGAGATCGCGCACTCGCTCGACGGGGTCGGCGAGGCCGACGTGATCTACGCCCTGCGGATGCAGAACGAGCGGATGAGCGGGACCTTCGTCCCGTCGGTCCGCGAGTACGCGGCGCACTTCCAGATCGACGCTCGACGGCTCGGTCCGCGCCAGCTGCTGATGCACCCTGGTCCGGTCAACAGGGGGGTCGAGCTCTCGGGCGAGGTGATCGACTGCGATCAGTCGCTGATCGCCGAGCAGGTCGCCTCCGGGCTGGTGGTGCGGATGGCGATCCTCTTCGAGATCCTCACCGGGGGCGAGCGGCCGGAGGCCCTCTCCGAGCATGGGGACCAGGCTCCGGCGCCGATCGGGCAACCGGCTTGAGCGCTTCCCGGGAGAAGCTCACCGCTCGCGACGCGGCGCCCGCCGAGCTGCTGATCCGCGGCGCCATCCTGCTCGACCCCGGTTCAGGGATCGAGGGCTCCCACGACATTCTCATCCGGGCCGGTGAGATCGCCGAAGTCGCCGCGCCGGGGTCGGCCGAGGCCGAGGGGGCGGAGGTGGTCGAGGCCGAGGGGCTGCACGCCTTCCCGGCCTTCTTCGACCCGCACGTCCACCTTCGCACTCCGGGCCAAGAGTACGAGGAGGACATCGAGACGGGCACCCGGGCGGCGGCGGCCGGTGGCTACTGCGGGATCATCGCGATGGCGAACACCGAGCCCAGCGTCTCCGATGCCACCGACGTCGAAGCCCTCCATGACAGGGCCAGAGCGGAGGCATCGGTCCCGGTGGCCTTCACCGCGACGGTCACCCGCGGCATGCGTGGCGAGGAGCTGACTGAGATGGCCGAGCTCCGCGAGGCCGGCGCGATCGGCTTCTCGGATGACGGACTGCCGATCCGAAGCGCCCGGATCATGCGCCGGGCGCTCTCCTACCAGCGCCTCTGCGGGGGCGTCATCGCCCTGCACGAGGAGGATCCGGAGCTGTCCGGCAATGGGGTGATGCACGAAGGCCCGGTCTCTGCGACGCTCGGCCTCAGCGGCATCCCGTCGATCTCCGAGTCGACGATGGTCGCCCGTGACGCCGCGATCGCCGCCTACGAGGGGGCGAGGATCCACGTCCAGCATCTCTCGGCGAAAGAGTCGGTCGAGGCGGCCCGGGCGGCGAAGGCGGCCGGGTTGGCGATCTCCTGCGAAGCCACTCCGCATCATCTCTGCCTCACCGACGAGGCCGTGCGCAGCCTCGACGCCTCCCGGCACAAGATGAACCCTCCGCTTCGGGCCGAAGACGATCGACAGAGCCTGCTCGAGGGACTGCGCCACGGGACAATCGACTGCATCGCGACCGATCACGCGCCGCATCTTGCCGAGGAGAAGGAGGTGCCCTTCGAGGCGGCGGCGATGGGCGTCACCGGCCTGGAGACGGCTTTCGCAGCGCTCCATACCAACCTGGTCGTGCCGGGGACCCTGGGGCTGGAGCTGCTGGTCGAGAAGCTGGGCTGCGGCGGAGAGCCGTTCGGCGTGCCCCGCGCGTCGCTGTCGCCCGGCTGCGAGGCCAACCTAACGCTGTGCGACCTCGAGACCGAGTGGGTGGTGGGGGAGGAGGGCTACGAGAGCCGCTCCGCCAACTCCTGGTGCGCGGGGGAGACCCTGCGCGGCAGGGTGCAGATGACGGTCGCCGCCGGGCGGGTCGCCTACAGGCTGCGCAGCTTCTCCCTGGGGGTGGCCTAGATGCCGGGCAGGGGACAGAGGTGAAGCTCGAGCGCCAGAGAGCGGTCCTGGTCGTGGTCGACGTGCAGGAGGCCTTCCGCAAGGCGGTGCCGAGATTTGACCAAGTCGCCGCTGCGGCAAGCGCCTTGGTACAGGGAGCCGCGGCGATGGACGTGCCGATCGTGGTCACCGAGCAATACCCGCAGGGGCTCGGCCGCACCGTCCCCGCGGTGGCGGGGCACCTGCCGGACGGTACGGAGCCGGTGGAGAAGGTGCGCTTCTCCGCCGCCGAGGCAGAGGGCTTCGACCTTGGCGGGCGCGACCAGGCGCTCCTCTGCGGGATCGAGGCACATGTCTGCGTCAACCAGACGACGCTAGACCTGCTCGATCGTGGCATCGAGGTGCAGGTGGTGGCCGACGCCGTCGCCTCCCGGACCGAGGAGAACCGCGAGGTGGGGCTGCGTCGGGCGGAGTGCGCCGGCGCCGGGCTGACAAGCGTCGAGACCGCCCTGTTCGAGCTGCTCGGGGGCTCGGACGCGCCGGAGTTCAAGCAGGTCCAGGAGCTCGTCAAGTGAGCGCCGGGGACGCCTACGTGCTGCTCGAGGACGGTGCCCGTTTCGACGGGATTGCCTGCGCGGCCGAGGATGAGGCGCTCGGCGAAGTCGTTTTCAACACCTCGATGACCGGCTACCAGGAGGCGGTAACCGACCCCTCCTACGCGGGCCAGATCATCACCTTCACATATCCGCTGATCGGCAACTACGGGGTCTCGGCCGAGGCGATGGAGTCGGAGCGGGTCCACGCCCGGGCGGTGATCATGCGAGATCCAAAGAACGGCGAGGACGTGGCCAGCGCCGAAGGCGGTTGGCTGGACTGGCTGACCGACCGCGGAGTCGTCGCGATCGGGGGCGTCGACACCCGAGCGCTGGTCCGCCACATCCGCGAGCAGGGCGCGATGCGCGGCGGAGTGTTCGCGGCCGGCAGATCCGAGAACGAGGCCGTGGGGATGATCCGCTCCGAGCCGGCGATGAGCGGCGCCGACCTGGCGGCGACGGTCACCCCGACCGAGCCGGTGCGGCTGGAGGGCGCCGGTCCGCACGTGGTCGGGATCGATACCGGGATCAAGTCGAGCATCATCCGCCAGCTGCGCGAGCGGCGGTGCCGGCTTACCCTGATGCCCTGCTCGGCGGCGGCCCAGGAGGTGCTCGACCAGGAGCCCGACCTCGTCTTCCTCGCCAACGGCCCCGGCGACCCGGCGGCGCTCGACGCGGTGGTGGAGACCGTCAGGGAGCTGATCGGCAAGCGGCCGATCGTCGGTATCTGTCTCGGCCACCAGCTTCTATGCCGCGCGGTCGGTCTGGAGACGTTCAAGCTGCGGTTCGGCCACCGCGGCGCCAACCACCCCGTCAAGGACCTGAAGACGGGCAAGATCGACATAACTTCGCAAAACCATGGCTTCGCGGTGAGCGGGCCGGGCGGCGACCCGACGATCGAGGGTGACGAGCCGGTGCGCTGGGAGACGGATTTCGGCGCCGCCGAGCTGTCCCATCTCAACCTCTACGATCGCACGGTCGAGGGGCTGGTCCTGCGGGACGTCGCCGGCGCCACCGTCCAATACCACCCGGAGGCGGGGCCGGGGCCGCACGACGCCCGCTACCTGTTCGACCGCTTCCTGGAGCTGGCGGCATGATCTGGCCGCCGCCGCGGGACCCGCTGTGCGGATCGATCGTCCGGCTGGAGCCGCTCGACGGCTCCCATGAGGCGGCGATGCGCGAGGTTGCCTCCGATCCCGAGATCTGGACCTGGATGGACCGCGGGATCCCCGAGGACCCCGAGGCCTTCGGGCGCTGGTTCGCGACGCGTCTGGCCGCCTCGCAGGCGGGTTCGGAGTGGTGCTTCGCGACGCGGGCATCGGACGGCATGGTGCTTGGCTCCTCCTCCTACCTGGCGGTGCGACCCGAGCACAGCGGGTTGGAGATCGGCTGGACCTGGCTGAATCCCTCTGCCTGGCGCCGCGGCGCAAACCTTGAGGCGAAGCTGCTGATGATGCGCCTCGCCTTCGAGCAGCTCGGCGCGATCCGGGTCGAGTTCAAGACCGACGCCCGCAACCGGCGCTCGCGGGCCGCGCTGGAGGGGCTGCCGGCCACCTTCGAGGGCGTCTTTCGAAGGCACATGCTGATGCCCGGGATCGGAGTCCGCGACTCGGCCTACTACTCGATCACCGACGAGGAGTGGCCGGGAGTGAGGTCGGGTCTCGAACGCCGGCTGACCGATCACTCGACTGCCCCGGCGCGGAGTTGAGGCGGCGTTGGAGGCGACGATGAGCGAACCAACGCCGGCAGACCCCGAGATCGTCGCGCGCAACCTCGAGGCCGCGGAGAGATTGCGCGACCTCTATGAGCGCGAGGGCCCCTGGGGCGTGCTCGAGCGCTACGAGGAGTGCTTCCATCCGGACGCGATCTGGGAACCCGCAGTCTCGGCGTTCGGCTCCGTCAGTTATTCGGGGCGCGAGGGAATGGAGCGCTGGATCAACGACATGGAGGCCGTCGCGACCGAGTACACGCAGGTGATCGTGGAGGTCGATGCAGTGGGCGAGCGCCACGTCATCGCCGTCGGCACGATGCGGATCGTCGGCCGGGAGAGCGGGCTGGCCTTTGAGGGCGACTACGCGCAGGTCTGGGAAGTCGCGGAGGGCAGGATGAAGTCGATGCGCGCCTACCTCAGCCACGCCGAGGCGGAACAAGCGGCTCGCAGGATCGAACGTGGGGAGGACGATGCCGAGGCGTGACGACATCTCGAAGATCCTGCTGATCGGCTCCGGGCCGATCGTGATCGGCCAAGCCGCGGAGTTCGACTACTCCGGCGTGCAGGCCTGCAAGGTGCTGCTCGAGGAGGGCTACGAGGTCGTCCTGGTCAACTCGAACCCGGCGACGATCATGACCGACCCGGAATTCGCCACCGCGACCTACGTTGAGCCTCTGCTCCCCGGCCCGGTCGCGCAGATCATCGAGAAGGAGCGCCCCCAGGCGTTGCTCCCGACCCTGGGCGGGCAGACCGCCCTCAACCTGGCGATGTCACTGCACCAGGACGGCACCCTGGAGCGGTTCGGGGTGGAGCTGATCGGTGCCGATCAGGACGCGATCCGCCGGGCCGAGGACCGCGAGGAGTTCCGACAGACGATGACCGAGGCGGGGCTGCGGATCCCCTGGTCGCTCACCGTCGAGAGCCTCGCCGACGCCGAGACGGCTCTCGCGGACGGACGCATCATCCTGCCGGCGATCGTCAGGCCGGCGTTCACACTCGGGGGGCAGGGGGGCGGGGTGGGGACGACCGAGACCGAGCTGCGCCAGGTGATATCCGAGGGGCTCGCTGCGAGCCCGATCAACCAGGTCCTGGTCGAGGAGTCGGTGATCGGCTGGGGCGAGTTCGAGCTCGAGGTGATGCGCGACCGGAACGACAACGTGGTGATCATCTGCTCGATCGAGAATGTCGACCCGATGGGTGTCCACACCGGAGACTCGGTCACAGTCGCTCCCGCCCAGACGCTCACCGACAGGCTCTACCAGGAGCTGCGCGACCAGGCGATCGCGGTGATTCGCGCGGTCGGGGTGGAGACCGGCGGCTCCAACATCCAGTTCGCGGTCAGTCCTGAGAGCGGCGAGGTCGTGGTGATCGAGATGAACCCCCGGGTCTCCCGATCTTCGGCGCTTGCCTCGAAGGCGACCGGGTTCCCGATCGCGAAAATGGCGGCGAAGCTCGCCGTCGGTTATGCGCTCGAGGAGATCAAGAACGACATCACCCAAGCTACGCCGGCCTCCTTCGAGCCGACGATCGACTACGTGGTGACCAAGATCCCGCGCTTCGCATTCGAGAAGTTCCCGGGCGCTCCGGGGCGCCTCTCAACCCACATGCAGAGCGTCGGCGAGGTGATGTCGATCGGCCGCACCTTCCGCGAGTCATTCGCCAAGGCGATGCGCTCGCGGGAGCTCGACTCCGAGCCCGAGCCGCCGGCCGACGACGAGGAGCTGTTGCGGAGCCTCGAGCAGCCGGCGGCCGACCGCTACGACCTGGTGCTCGAGGCGTTCAGGCGGGGCCTGGAAGTCGAGGAGGTCGGCGAGCGGTGCCTGGTCGACCTCTGGTTCCTGCGGGAGCTGCGAGCGCTGGCGAGGGAGGGCGACGGCTCGGCCGGCCTCGACCTCGCCTACAAGTCGGTGGACACGTGTGCCGCCGAGTTCGAGGCCGCGACGCCCTACTACTACTCGACCCACGAGCGGCCCGGGAGCAGCGGACGCGCCGCCTCGGAGGTCGCCCGTGGCGGGCGCGACTCGGTCGTCATCCTCGGCGCGGGGCCCAACAGGATCGGCCAGGGGATCGAGTTCGACTACTGCTGCGTCCACGCCGCGGCGACCGTCCGGGAGATGGGGCGTGACGCGGTCATGGTCAACTGCAACCCGGAGACGGTCTCGACCGACTACGACACCTCCGACCGCCTCTACTTCGAGCCCCTGACCGAGGAGGACGTGCTCGCGGTGGTCGAGCAGGAAGGCCCGGAGGGGGTGATCGTCCAGTTCGGCGGGCAGACCCCGCTGAAGCTAGCCCACTCGCTCGAGCAGGCAGGCGTGCCTCTGCTCGGCACCCCGGTCGACGCGATCGACCTTGCCGAGGACCGCGGCCGTTTCGGCGCTCTGCTGGGACGGCTTCAGATCAAGCACCCGCCCTACGGCACCGCGCTCTCCGCCGAGGAGGCCGAGGTGATCGCCGCCGAGGTCGGCTTCCCGCTGCTGGTGCGCCCCTCCTACGTGCTCGGGGGCCGGGCGATGGAGATCTGCTACGCGACCGAGGACCTGGCCGCATATCTGGAAGCCAACGTGAAGGCCGACCAGGAGCACCCGCTGCTGCTCGACCGCTTCCTCGAGAACGCGATCGAAGTCGACGTCGATGCGCTCAGCGACGGGACCGACGTCTACGTCGCCGGAATCATGCAGCACGTCGAGGAGGCCGGGGTCCATTCGGGAGACTCCGCCTGCGTGATCCCGCCGATGAGCCTGGGCGAGGAGATGCTCGAGGAGATCCGGGCGACCACCCGGCGGATCGCTCTCGAGCTGGGCGTGATCGGGCTGATCAACGTCCAGTACGGGATCGCCGCAGGCGAGCTCTGCGTGATCGAGGCAAACCCCCGCGCCTCCCGCACCGTGCCCTTCGTCTCGAAGGCGATCGGGGTGCCGCTTGCGAAGATCGCCTGCCGGCTGATGCTCGGCGAGGCGATGGCCGAGCAGCGCCTTCCCTTCGAGCGGGGCGAGCACGTCAGCGTCAAGGAGGCTGTCCTCCCCTTCGCCCGCTTCTCGGGGGCCGACGCGGTGCTCGGTCCGGAGATGAAGAGCACCGGCGAGGTGATGGGGATCGCTGCCGACTTCCCGACCGCCTTCGGCAAGGCGCAGGCCGCTGCGGGCGCCTCGCTGCCCTCTTCGGGCTCCGTCTTCGTCACGGTCACCGACACCGACAAGCCGGCGGCGACCCAGATCGCCGCCCGCTTCTGCGACCTCGGCTTCGAGGTGATCGCCACCGGCGGGACGGCTCAGGCGATCGCGGCGATGGGCGTTCCGGTGCGGCGGATCAACAAGATCGGCGAGGGCTCGCCGCACGTGGTCGACCTGATCCGGGAGCGCCATTGCGATTTGGTGATCAACACCCCGACCGGCTCCGGCGCTCGCGCCGACGGACAGGAAATCCGCGCAGCGGCGGTGCGCGAGGGAATCCCCTGCGTTACGACGATGACCGGCGCCTCAGCGGCGGTGCGGGCGATCGCCGCCCGCCAGGAGCGGGACCCTGGGGTGCTGAGCCTTCAGGAGCTGCACGCTCAGGGGAGCGGTCGCAGCAGGGCCGGCAGAGGTGGCTGAGGGCCCGGACGGGCGCGTCCTCGCTCCGTTCGCGCGGCGCCGGTGCGAGGTCGTGGGCAACCGGGAGGCCGGGGGGTACCGGATCTTCTCGCTGCTCGACGGCGGGGGCCCGACGCCGAAGCCGGGACAGTTCTACATGCTGGCGACCCGACGCCACTGGAATGAGAGCCGCGAGCGGCCCTTCCTTCCGCGGGCCTTCTCCGTGGCGGCGGCGGGACGCGCCGCCGAGGGGACGCGGCTCGATTTCCTGGTCGAGGAAGTCGGGCCGGGCACCGGCAGGCTCTGCCGGCTCACAGATGGCGAGGAGGTCTGGGTAAACGGCCCGCTGGGGCGGCCCTTCTCGGCTCCCTCGGAGCTCTCCGCGGAGGCCGTCGGGGCGATCCTGGTGGGCGGCGGCATCGGCATCGCCCCGCTGGCGATCCTGCGCAGGCGACTGGCCGGTTCCGGCGTCCCCGCCCGGGTCCTGCTCGGATTTCGCGATCGCCGCCACTCAGGCGGGGTCGAGGAGCTGTTCGACTGCAGCGAGGTGAGGCTGGCCAGCGAGGACGGGCACTGCGGGCACCGCGGTTTCGTCACAGATCTCCTCACCCTGATCCTCGCCGGCGATGATGCTGCCGGGGCCGTCGTCTACGCCTGCGGGCCCCCGGCGATGCTGGAGGCCGTGCGGCTGATCTGCGCGGAGCGCGGCGCTGCCTGCGAGCTGGCGATGGAATCAGGGATGGCGTGCGGCTACGGGGCGTGCTTCGGCTGTGCCGTGCCGCTTGCCGGGGGCGGTTACATGCGGCTCTGCGTCGACGGGCCGACGGTCCGCGCCGAGCAGCTGACGTCTGCCCTGGTCGAGGGCTCGGGACACCGGTGAGCGTCGACCTCTCCACCGAGCTCTGCGGCATCCCCCTGGCCCATCCGGTGATCAACGCCTCGGGCACCTTCGACGCGATCGCCGCCCGCCGTGCCTACGGCGACGCGCTGTTGGAGGCGTTCCCCTTCTCCGCCTTCGTCTCGAAGACGATCACCCCCGAGCAACGGGACGGGAACGGGCCCCCGCGGCTGTGGGAGGCCCCTGCCGGGATGATCAACTCGATCGGGCTTCCCAACAAGGGTCTGGCGGGTTTCCTCGAGCAGGACCTCCCGGCGCTGGCCGAGTTGCCGGTGCCGCTGGTGGTCTCGGTGATGGCGACCAGCGCCGAAGGCTTCGCCCGGCTCGTGAGCGGCGTCGCGGAGCGCGAGGCGGTCGCGGCGCTGGAGCTGAACGTCTCCTGTCCAAACGTCCACTCGGGGCTGATCGTCGGCGAGCAGCCGCGGGAGACAGCGAGCCTGCTGGAGGCGCTGCGCCCGCTGACCGCAAAGCCGCTGATCGTCAAGCTGACCCCGAACGTCGCCGATCCCGCCTCGATCGCGGTCGCCGCCGAGGCCGCCGGCGCCGATGCGGTCTCCCTGATCAACACCCTGAAGGCGATGGCAATCGATCCACGGACGCTGGAGCCGTGGCTCGGGGCCGGTCGCGGCGGGCTCTCCGGCACCGCGGTGCGGGCAGTGGCGCTCGAGCAGGTCCGCGCTGTCAGCGACGCCGTCTCGATTCCGGTGATCGGCATGGGAGGGGTCAGTTGCGGGGCCGACGCGCTCGAAATGGTCGCCGCCGGGGCGACCCTGGTGGCGGTCGGGACGGAGAGCTTCCGCGACCCCGCGGCCGGCTCAAGGGTGCTCGCGGAGCTCCGCCACGGGCTCGAGCGCGGCGCTCCTTCAGCTCCGGACCTGAGGCTGAAGTTGAGGTACAGGTGAATTTGCTCGAAAATCGCGTAATCCCCCTTGCGCGCGCTTGAACCCGACCTATAATCGCGCCCGCATGCCCGCCCCGGTGAAGACCTCTGCCGCTGCTCCCGAGAGGTCGCTGGACCAGAGAATGGACGCTCTGAAGCGGGCCAACAACATCCGCTCGGCGCGGGCGAGGCTGAAGAAGGACCTGAAGGCGGGGAAGGCAAGCATCCACAAGCTGCTGCTCGATCCGCCCGAGTACGTGCTGACCGCAAAGGTCTTCGACATGCTGCTCGCCGTCCCCAAGTACGGGCGGGTCAAGGCGAACCGGATCCTCAACCAGTGCCGGATTTCGCCGTCGAAGACGATCGGCGGCCTCTCCGAGCGGCAGCGCGGCGAGCTGGTCTCCCAGCTTCACCGCTAGAGCTGCGAAGGCCGGCGCGGTGTTAGCGCCGGCAGGGGCATGTCAGGCGGCGAAGCCGCCGCAATTGTTTCTGCCTCCCGCGTCGTCGCCGCCGGAAGCTAGCTTCCCGGCCGTGTCCAAGGTCTTCGTGATCACGGGACCGTCGGGAGTCGGGAAGGGGACGTTGATCTCCGAGCTGCTGGCGCGCATCCCCGAGCTCGAGCTCTCGGTCTCGGCGACGACTCGCCAACCCCGCGGGGGAGAGGAGGACGGCCGCGATTATCACTTCCTCGACCCCGCCGACTTCGACCGCCGCGCTGAGAGCAGCGACTTCCTCGAGTTCGCCACCTACAGCGGCAACCGCTATGGGACGCTGCGCCGTGAGGTCGAGAGGAGGCTCGCGGCCGGCCGCTCGGTTGTGCTCGAGATCGAGGTCCAGGGCGCCCGCCAGGTGCGGGCGGCGATGCCCGAGTCGGTGCAGGTGTTCATCGCGCCGCCGGAGCCTGCGGAGCTGCGGGAGCGGCTGATCTCTCGCGGCACCGACAGCCCGGAGGCGATCGACGCCCGGCTGGCGGTGGCCGCTCAGGAGCTGGCTGCGCAGGACGAGTTCGCCTACCGCGTGGTCAACGACGACCGGTCGAGGGCGGCCGACGAGCTCGAGGGGATCGTCCGCGGTGAGCTCGGAGGAGGCTGAACCTGCGAGCACGGTTGCGGCTCGCCGGCTGGCAACCACTACAATGCGCGCTCGATGATCAAGCCACGCGTCGACAGGCTGCTAGCCAACTCCGGCAACTCGCACTACGCGGCGGTGGTGATCGCCTCGAAGCGGGCCCGGCAGATCAACAGCTATTACCACAACCTCGGCGAGGGCAACTTCGGTGAGTACCCGCCACCGATGGTCCCCGCCGACAGCGGCCGCAACTTCCTCTCGATCGCCCTCGAGGAGCTGGCCGAGGGAAAGATCAAGCACGAGTTCCGCCAGTAGCCCAGGCGCCGGAGCGGCCTGAAGGAGGAGAGCATTGGCAAGGATCCTGCTCGGTGTAAGCGGCGGGATCTCCGCCTATAAGTCGCTCGAGCTGGCCAGGCTCGCGACCAGTGCCTCCCATGGGGTGCGTGTGCTGATGAGCGAGGGGGCAACCCGTTTCGTCGGCGCTGCTTCCTTCGAAGCGATCGTCGGCGCCCCGGTGCTGATCTCCGAGTTCGACCGCGATCCGCTGCGCGGCGGGTTCCCGGGCGAGCCGGCGCCCGAGCACGACCCGATTGGCCATCTCGAGCTCGCTGCCAACGCTGACGCCTTCCTGGTCGCGCCGGCTTCGGCCAACACGATCGCCAAGCTGGCAGCCGGGCTCGCGGACTCGATGCTGACCACCTCGTTCCTTGCCTGCGCCTCGCCGCGGCTGCTGGCGCCCGCGATGAACGACCGCATGTACTTCGATGCGGCGACCCAGGGGAACCTCGCCGCGCTGCGTGAGCGCGGTGTGATGGTGATCGAGCCGGACGAAGGTCCGCTCGCCTCACGCGGGGAGTTTGGCAAGGGCCGGCTTCCCGAGCCGGCCGAGCTGCTCGCCCGCCTCGAAGCAGTGCTCCCGGCGGGAGATCGCCCCTGGGACGGTCTGCGGGTGCTGGTCACCGCTGGAGGGACCCGCGAGCCGCTCGATCAGGTGCGCTTCATCGGCAACCGATCCAGTGGCCGCATGGGCGTCGCCCTCGCCGGGGCTGCGGCCAGGCGCGGCGCCGAGGTGACCCTGATCGCCGCTAACGTCGAGCTGCCCGAACCGGCCGGGGTGCGCCGCATCGACGTAGTCAGCGCGGCCCAGCTCGAGGAAGCGGTGATCGAGGAGTTCGGACGGGCGCACCTGCTGCTGATGGCCGCCGCGCCCGCCGACTTCCGACCGGAAACGGTCGCCGACGGCAAGATCAGGCGGGCCGGCGAGGGTCTCGAGATCCGCCTGGAGCCGACGGACGACATCCTCGCCTCGGTCGCCGCGACGCGGGGGGAGGGGCAGACGATCGTCGGCTTCGCCGCCGAGCACGGCGAAGGAGGGGCGGCGCGGGCCCGGGAGAAGCTGGTCCGCAAGGGCGCCGACCTGATCGTCCTCAACGACATCTCCGATCCGGAGATCGGGTTTGAGTCGACCAGGAACGCGGTCACCCTGGTCGAGGCCGGCTCCGAGCTGCAGCTTGCGGTCAACACCAAGGAGGCGATCGCGGAGGCGATCCTCGACCGGGTCGCATCGCTGCGCGAGCGCTCCCCGCGCGGCTCCTCAGCCTAAGCCGCCCAGCGGGCTTCGTACACTCTCCACGATGTCCGAGATCGTCGATCAGGCAATCGGGGAGGAATCCACCTACCGTCTCTGGCGGCGCGGCGTCGAGCTGCTCGAGGACGGCAGCTTCGGCGCTGCCACCGTTCCGCTCGCCGAGGCGGCCCGCCGGGCTCCGGAGAAGAGCTCCGTGCGGGAGGCCCTCGGCCGGGCCTACTTCCGCAACCGCCAGTTCGACGAGGCGGCGGCCGAGTTCGAGGCGGTGCTCGAGACCCACCCGGTGAACGACTACGCCCACTTCTGCCTGGGCCGCGCCCTCAGCATCACCGGCGACCTGCGCCGCGCCCGCCATCACCTGGCCATGGCCTCGAACCTGCGTCCCGAGCGCCGCGACTACCGCATCTACCGCGAGCGCCTCGCCCGCAACGCCTGAACGCGCCGGTGCGGGCGCTGGTGCAGCGCGTCTCCCGGGCCTCGGTCGGGGTCGAGGGAGAGCTGGTCGCCGAGATCGGCGCCGGGATGGTCGTCCTCCTCGGGGTGGCGGAAGGCGACGGGCCCGATCAGGCCGACCGCCTCGCCGCCAAGCTGCGCAAGCTGCGGATCTTCGACGATGCCGAGGGGCGGATGAACGATCCCCTCGGGCAACGCGAGGTGCTCTGCGTCAGCCAGTTCACACTGCTCGCAGAGACCGGCCGGGGCAATCGGCCCAGCTATACTGCCGCGGCCCGGCCCGAGGTCGCCGAGCCGCTCTATGAGCGTGTTTGCGACGCGCTCGGCGCCGCCCGCGGCGTGTTCGGCGCCCGGATGAGCGTCGACCTCGCAAACGACGGCCCCGTGACCCTGCTGCTCGACGCCTGAGTCCGGCGTCGATCGGGTTGGCGCCGGCACTCGGCGAGGCTATACTCAGGACGGAGTTTCGAAGCTTTTCCACGTATCTATCCGTGTCGAGAAGTGGGCCTTGCCCACTTTTTTTTCGCCCCGCACCGGCCCATTAGGAGCAGATGAGCGATCTCCCGCAGACCATCACCAGCCGCCTAGCCGAGCTCGACCCGGCAATCGAGCTGATCGCTGTCGAAAACAGCGGGCCCGAGAGCCTGCGGATCTACATCGACCACCCCGGAGGGGTCGACCTCGGGCTCTGTGAGCGGGTGACGGCTCAGCTCGGCGAGCTGCTGCTCAGCTACTCGCTCGAGGTCTCATCGCCCGGATCGGACCGCCCTCTCTCGAGGCCGGAGCACTACCGCCGCTACCTGGGGCGCCGGGTGCGGGTTCGGACCCGGGAGGTGCTCGACGGGCGGCGCAACTTCACAGGCACGATCGAGGCCGCCGACGAGGAGGCTGTGCGGGTCGCGCTCATCGACGGAGGTGCCCATGTGACGATCCCGCACGAGCGGATCTATCGCTCCAGCCTCGTGCCCGACATCGCGGAAGGAGTCAGCTAGTGACCAAGGAGATCGTCGAGGCCGTCAAGGCGCTCGAGCAGGAGAAGGGCATCTCGGCCGAGAAGCTGATGGACGCGCTCGAGGACGCGCTGCTCTCGGCCTACAAGAAGACTCCGGGCGCCGCCAAGTACGCGCGGGTCGACCTCGATCACGACACCGGGGACTTCCGCGTGTTCGAGCTGATCCTGCCGCCCGAGCTGGAGGAGAAGCTGCTGGCCGAGGCGGCCGAGGTCGAGGAGCCGGAGATCGATCCGGAGACCGGGGAGATGCCCGAGCCCGAAGAGCCGGAGCTCGATCCGGAGATGATCGCCCCCTATGAGGACCAGATCTCCACCCGCGACGTCACCCCCGACGACTTCGGCCGGATCGCCGCCCAGACCGCGAAGCAGGTGATCCTGCAGCGGATCCGCGAGGCGGAACGGGCGATGATGTATGACGAGTATCAGGATCGGGTCGGCGAACTGATCACGGGAATCATCCAGCAGTCCGACAAGCGCTACACCCTGGTCCAGCTGCGGGAGCGGGTCGAGGCGCTGCTCCCGAAGTCCGAGCAGGTCTACAACGAGCGCTACGACCACGGGATGAGGGTGAAGGCGGTGATCACCGACGTCTCGGACTCGATGAAGGGTCCGAGCATCGTCGTGTCGCGGCGCAACCCGGAGCTGATCAAGAAGCTTTTCGAGCTCGAGGTGCCCGAGATCGCCGACAAGCTGGTCGAGATCGTCGGCGTCGCCCGCGAGCCTGGCTATCGCTCGAAGATCGCGGTCGTATCACACACTGACGGCGTCGACCCGGTCGGAGCATGCGTCGGTCCGCGCGGGTCGCGGGTGCGGATGGTCGTATCCGAGTTGCGCGGGGAGAAGATCGACATCATCCCCCACAACGAGGAGCCCGCCCGCTTCGTCGCCAAGGCGCTCTCGCCCGCCCGCGTCCGCGAGGTCCTTGTCGACGACGAGGACAAGCAGGCGACCGTGATCGTCCCCGACGATCAGCTTTCGCTGGCGATCGGCCGGGACGGCCAGAACGCCCGCCTGGCGGCCCGGCTGACCGGCTGGCGGGTGGACATCAAGTCCGAGTCCGAGTTCGCCCAGGAGGAGGACGAGATCACCTACGAGGGCGAGGAGGATTTCGACGGCCGCTGCATGGCGCTGCTCTCCAACGGCCGCCGCTGCCCGAACGCCGCGGTCGGCGGGACCACCTATTGCGGCCTCCCGACCCATCAGGCGCTGGGCCGCTTCCAGACCTCGCAGGTGGCAGTTCTCAACGACCTCTCCGAGGAGCAAATCGCGATGCTCGCCGATCCGGAGGCGGACGAGGCGGCCGTGGCCGCGATCGTCGGGCCTGCCGAGGCGGCGTTTGCGGATGCCGAGGCTGAGGAGGCGGCTGAAGCCCCTGAGGCCGAAGCAGCGGGACCTCAGCCTGCCAGCGACCCAGACACGCCCGGAAGCGAAGCTGAGGACGTGTCGGGCAGTGATGCCTCGCAAGCTGCGGGCGAGGAGCCCACCCAAGCGCCACCCGCGGAAGAGGCCCAGAAGCCCGAGGCCGAATCGCCGGACGCCGAGTCCGAAGCGACTGAGCCCGAGGCCGAAGCGTCGGACCCCGAGGCCGGAGCAGGCGAACCTCAGCCCGCCGACGACCCCGACACGCCCGGAAGCGAAGCTGAGGACGTGTCGGGCAGTGATTCCGAGGAGGCCGAAGTTAGTTCGGACGGAGCCGCGGAGGCGCCGGTGGAGGCTGAGAAGTAGAGGTGGCCAAGAAGCGGGTCCATGAGATCGCCAAGGCGGAAGGCGTAACCAGCAAGGAGCTGCTCGCTGCGTTGAAGGCTGCGGGGGTCGAGGCCAAGGTCGCTGCCTCGAACGTCGAGGAGGCCGACGCCAAGAGGGCGCTGGCGGCGGCCAACGGTGGCGAGACCGCAGCTCCGGCGGCCGCGGAGGCTCCGGCGAAGAAGCAGGCTGCACCGAAACCCGCCGCCAAGTCCCCGCCGAAGGCCGCGGCAGAGGCGCCGCCCGCCCCGAAGGCGGCTTCCGGCGCCACGCCGGCTGCCAAATCGCCGGGCGCCGGGAAGCGCCGTCGCCGCGTCGTCATCGACTCCCAGGCAGCCCGCCGTGACCAGATGGGCGGCCCCCCGCCGCAACGGCCTCCTAGGCGCCGCGGCGGACGACGTCGCCGGCCGCTGCTCGAGGAGCCGCCGCGCGGTCCGGCCGAGGTCGCCGAGCCGGAGGCGACCAAGGTCCCCTCGGGGGCGACCGTCCGGGAGGTCGCCGAGCTGCTCGGTCTCGGCAGCGCCGAGGTGATCAAGAAGCTGATGACGATGGGGGAGATGGCGACGCTGACACAGACGCTCACCGACGAGTCGGTGAAGGCTATCGCCGCGGAGTACGACCGCAAGCTCGAGATCGTCACCGCCGCCGACGAAGAGCCCGAGCAGCCTGAGTTCGAGGACTCAGAGGAGGAGCTCACCGAGCGCCCGCCGGTGGTGACGATCATGGGTCACGTCGATCACGGCAAGACCTCGCTGCTCGACGCGATCCGCGAGACCGAAGTGGCCGCCGGGGAGGCCGGCGGGATAACCCAGCACATCGGCGCCTACCAGGTCCATCACTCGCAGAAGACGATCACCTTCCTCGACACGCCCGGCCACGAGGCGTTCACGGCGATGCGGGCCCGCGGCGCCAAGGTCACCGACGTCGCCGTGATCGTGGTGGCCGCCGACGACGGGGTGATGCCGCAGACCAAGGAGGCGATCGATCACGCCCGCGCCGCCGGCGTCCCGATGCTGATCGCGGTCAATAAGGTCGACAAGGAAGGTGCGCAGCCCGACCGGGTGCGCACCGAGCTCGCCTCGGACGGCCTCAACCCCGAGGAATGGGGAGGGGACACCGTGTTCGTCGACGTCTCGGCAAAGACCCACGCCGGCCTCGGCAACCTGCTCGACATGATCATCCTCGTCACCGACCTGGAGGAGCTTTCGGCCAACCCAGAGGCTCCGGCCTCCGGCACGGTGATCGAATCCCAGCTCGACCCAGGGCGCGGTCCGGTGGTCAGCGTGCTCGTGCAGCGCGGGACCCTGAACGTCGGCGACGCGCTGGTCGCCGGCCCGCAGTGGGGCAGGGTACGGGCGATGCACGACTTCACCGGGGACAGGGTGCAGCGGGCCGGACCGGGAATGCCGGTCGAGGTGCTCGGTTTCGACGGCGTCTGCGAGGCGGGGGAGTTCGTCCAGGCGGTGGAGAACGACCGCCGGGCGCGGCAGATGGCGCAGGAGAGGGGCAACCGCCTGAAGACCGAGGCCCTGGCCCGCCGCCAGGCGCGTAAGGTCAGCCTCGAGGAGGTCTTCGCCCGGGTCCAGGAGGGCGAGATCAAGGAGCTCAACATCGTCCTGAAGGCCGATGTCGCCGGCTCGCTCGAGGCGCTGCAGGACGAGATCGCCAAGGTCCCTCAGGAGCAGGTTACGATCAACGTGATCCACGCCCAGACCGGCGGTATCAACGAGTCCGACGTGATGCTCGCGGCGGCCTCCGACGCGATCATCATCGGCTTCAACGTGCGGCCGCTGGCGGACGCCCGCCGGGCCGCCGAATCCGAGGGCGTCGACGTCCGTACCTACTCGGTGATCTACAAGATCACCGAGGACCTCCGCAACGCGATGGAGGGCCTGCTGGAGGCTGTCGAGGTCGAGGAGACGCTCGGTGAGGCCCAGATCAAGCAGACCTTCAAGGCCTCCAGGGTTGGCCGTATCGCCGGGTGTGTGGTCACCGATGGAACGGTGACCCGCGACGCGAATGTGCGGCTGATCCGGGACGGCACCGTGATCTGGAGCGGCCGGATCGGCTCGCTGCGGCGGTTCAAGGACGACGTCCGCGAGGTCGAGGAGGGCCAGGAGTGCGGGATCGTCCTCGACGGTTACGCCGACGTCAAGGAGGACGACGTCCTGGAGCTGTTCCGGACCAAGCAGGTCGAGCAGACGCTCGAGTAGCCGCCCCGGGCGGCGGGGCCTGTCACGGGATGGGGGCCCACCAGTCCTGCGGTGCGGTAGCTCCTCGGACTGGTCCATCCCATCCCGTGCCACCCGCCGCAGGGACGCCTCGATCGTCCAGAATCTGTGGATGAGCGCCTTTGTCTGCTTGGTTGAGATTCGATTGCACTTCGGCGAGGTCGGGGATCTGAAGGGCAAGAGAAAGCTGCTGGCCTCGCTGAAGGCGCAGCTGCGGCAGAGGTTCGGCGCCTCGGTCGCCGAGATCGAGGCCCAGGACAAATGGCAGCGATCGACCCTGCTCTGCGCCCTGGTCGGAGGCTCCGAGGTCGAGGGCCGGGCGGACGCGCTGCGGCGGTTCGCCGAGTCGCGCTTTCCCGAAGGCTGCTCGAGCGACCGGAGGACCTTCAGCCTCGACGATCTCGAGGCGTAGCTCGGCTGGGGCAAGTTCAAGGGTGTTGTTTACGTTTTATGAGGGTCCCTTTGGTTATAGTCGCCCGGCCATGCCAGCGGCGCGCATGCGGCGCATCAACGAAGTGATCCGGGAAGTGGTCGGCGCGGCGATCAGCACCGACCTCAAGGACCCGCGGATCGGATTCGTCACCGTGACCTCAGTCGAGACAAGCCCCGACCTCCGCACCGCCAAGGTGTTCTTCAGCGTGCTCGGATCAGAGTCCGAGCGCAAGGCCACGCTGGCCGGACTGCGCTCCTCCCACGGGGTGATCCAGTCGCGGATCGCCGCCGAGACCAGGATGAAGCGCACCCCGACCCTGAGTTTCCGCTACGACGACACGATCGAGCAGGGGATGCGGATCAATCGACTGCTCGAAGACGGCTCGTGAGCGAGGTTGCCGGGGTGGCTGCGCCGGCCCCCGAGCAGGTTGCGGCCGCGCTGCGCTCACAGGAGCGGTTTCTGCTGACCACCCACGAGGGCCCGGACGGCGACGCGCTCGGATCGCTGCTGGGAATGCATCAGCTGCTCAAGCAGCTCGGCAAGGACTCGGTGATGTTTCTCGCCGCGAAGGAGTTCCCGCTGCCGATCGAGTACCGCTTCCTGCCGCTTGAGGAGGTTTTCCATGAGCCGCCCGCCGATGTCGCCGACCGCACGATCGTCTTCCTCGACTGCGGGAACATCGATCGGATGCCGGTGGACTTCCTGCGCAACGGGGACAACGAGCTGATCAACATCGACCACCACCACGACAACACCCGCTTCGGCGACATCAACCTGGTCGACGTCGAGGCCTCATGCACCGCCGAGATCGTCTACGACCTCGCAATCCTGCTCGGCGCCGAGGTCACCCCGCCGATCGCCTCGGCGCTCTACGTCGGCGTGGTCACCGATACCGGCAAGTTCATGTACGAGAACACCGACGCCCGCACCCATCGCGTCGCGGCCGCGCTGATCGAAGCGGGGGTCGACGTCGACGACACCTACCGCCGCCTATATGAGCACGTCCCCTTGGAGAAGCTGCGCCTGGTGGCGCGGGCCCTGGAGGGGATCGAGCGCCATTGCGACGGGCGCCTCGTGACTACGGCGATCACCACCGAGGACTACGAGGCCACCGGCGCCGACGAAGCGATGACCGAAGGGATAATCGACCACTTGCGGTCGGTCGAGGGGGCGAAAGTGGCCGCCGTTATCCGCGACCTCGGCAGTCGCGGCCGGGCCGCCCACAAGGTCAGCCTGCGCTCCGGCGACGGGGAGGTGGACGTCTCTGCGATCGCCCGCAAGCGTGGCGGAGGCGGTCACATGCGAGCCGCCGGCTTCTCAACGGACACGGCGCTGGAGGAGCTGATCGAGTTCATTTGCGACGAGGTCGGCCGCCAGCTTCCCGACTGAGGCCGATGGCCGCCGGAGGGGAGGAGACCGGCGTCCTGCTGATCGACAAGCCCGCCGGGATCACATCGCACCAGGTCGTCGCCGGGGTGCGGCGCGAGCGCGGCGTGAAGGCCGGGCATGCCGGCACCCTCGACCCATTCGCCACCGGTCTCCTTCTGGTCTTGCTCGGACGCGCGACACGGCTTCAGCGATACTTGCTCGCCCTTCCGAAGACGTACCTGGCCACGGCCAGGCTCGGGTGGCGCTCCAGCACCGGCGACCCGGACGGTGAGCTGACCGAGACGGGCCGGATCCCGGGCAACCTCGAGTTGCCCACCGGCCGGGTCCGGCAGCGGGTCCCGATGACCTCCGCCGTGCGGGTCGGCGGGGAGCGGCTCTACCGGAAGGCTCATAGGGGCGAGGAGGTGGAGCGGCCGGAGCGCGAGGTCCAGATTTACCGGGCCGCGCTGCTCGACAGCGAAGACGAGCGCGCAACTTATGAGATCGAATGCTCCTCGGGGACCTACATCCGCACCCTGATCGAGTCGCTCGAGGACGCCTACTGCGAGCGACTGCGGCGAACGGCGATCGGGCCGCACCGGATCGAGCGGGGCGGCGAGACCCTGGAGCCGGCCGAGGCGTTGGCCTTCATGGCACGCCGTAGCCTCGACGGCGAGCAAGCCGAGGCAATCTCTCACGGCCGGGCGATCGGCGCCGATGTCGAGGTCGCCCGTCGCCCGGCGGGGCCCGTCGCCCTGACCTTTGGTGGCAAGCTGTTGGCCGTGGCAAGAGCGGACGGCGAGACGATCAGGCCGGAGGTGGTGCTCGGGTGAGAGTCAAGGTGACCAGGCTGCCCGACGCCGAGACGCGTCCCCGGCGGATCGCGATCGGGACATTCGACGGCGTCCACCTCGGCCATCAGGCGGTGATCGACGGGGCCGACACCGTCCTCACCTTCGAGCCGCACCCACTCGAGATCCTTCACCCGGCGGCCCTGCCCAAGCTGATCACCTCATTCGGGGTTAAGCGGGACCTGATCGACGGCCTCAGGGTCGAGGAACTGGTCGTGATCCCCTTCGATGAGGACTTCGCCCGCCGCGGCGCCGAGAGCTTCATCGAGGACGTGCTGGTCTCGCTCGGCGCCGAGAGCGTCTCGGTCGGCGAGAACTTCCGCTTCGGGGCCAAGGCGAAGGGAGACCCGGGAATGCTCGCCGCCCGGCCCGAGTTCACCACCCGGGTCGTGCCGCTTGTAGAGGTCGACGGCGAGACCGTCTCATCGACGAGGATCAGGGCCCTGATCGCGGCGGGGGACGTGGAGGCGGCGCAGCGCTGTCTCGGAGCGCCGTTCATGTTCGAGGGGGAGGTGGTGAGTGGCGACCAGCGCGGTCGCGAGCTGGGCTTCCCCACGGCCAACCTGGTCCCCGATGATCGGCTCGCGATCCCCGGGCACGGCGTCTACGCGGCCTTCGCCAACGGCTTCCCGGCGGCGGTCAACATCGGCGTCCGCCCGACCTTCGAGAGCGGCCGCGGGGTGCTGATCGAGAGCTACCTGATCGATCGCAACGAGAATCTCTACGGCAAGAACCTGCGTGTCGCTTTCGTCGCCCGGCTGCGCGGCGAGAAGCGCTTCTCGAACGTCGACGACCTGGTCGAGCAGATGAAGTTCGACGTCGAAGAAGCCAAGGTGCGCTGTGCTAGCTTCCAACAGCCGTGAATCCCGGCGTGCGGGTGCCGCGGCGATTTTTTCGATGAGCCTCACCAGTGAGAAGAAGGCCGAGCTGATCGGCAAGTACGGGCGCTCCGACGGGGACACCGGCTCCGCCGAGGTCCAGATCGCCCTGCTCACCGAGCGGATCAACGACCTGACCGGTCATCTGCGGGACCACGGCAAGGACCATCACTCCCGCCGGGGCCTGTTGATGCTGGTGGGCAAGCGCCGCCGGCTTCTCCGTTATCTCGAGCGCGACGATCTCGAGCGCTACCGCGCCCTGGTCGCCGAGCTGGGCTTGCGCAAGTGATCCCCGCCGGGCAGCCGGCGCCAGACTTCACGCTCCCCGACCAGGACGGCAACCATGTCTCTCTCGCCGACTTCCGGGGCGGCAAGCTGCTCTTGGTCTTCTACCCGCTCGACTTCAGCCCGGTCTGCACCGACCAGCTCTCGATATATCAGGAGGTCGAGCCGGAGATCGCCGAGAAGGGTGCGACCCTGGTCGGCGTCAGTGTCGACCATCCCTACGCGCACAAGGCCTTCCAGGAGAATCTCGGCATCGAGTTCCCGCTGCTCGCCGACTTCGAGCCGAAGGGGGAAGTCTCCCGAGCCTATGACACCTACTACGACGGCGCAGGGCACGGCAAGCGCAGCCTCGTCCTCATCGACCAGGAGGGAGTCGTCGAGTGGACCCACGAATCGCCGTCGCCGCTCCAGATCCCGGGCGCAAACCTGATCTTCGACGCTTTGGCCTGAGGGCCGCCGCCGCACCGCTTGGCTGATCCGGGCCCGATGAGCGAGCTGACCAGCGCCTCGGTCCCCCCGGCCTCGGCCGATGACCACGCCCGCGGCGAGGGGCCGGAGATGATCGTCTACGCAGATCTCGGCTGCCCCCACTGCGCGGCGAGCTGGAAGTGGATCGGGGAGATGAGCAGGAGGGTCGTGTTCCGCCACTTCCCGGTGGCCAGCAAGCACCCGCGCTCCCCGGCCCTGCATGCGGCGGCGGAGGCCGCGGGCCTCCAAGGGGCCTTCTTCGAGATGGTCGACTCGCTCTACGCCGACCGCGGCCATGTCGATGACCCTCACCTGTGGGAGCGGGTCGAAGCGATGGGGCTCGATATCGACCGCTTTCAGGCCGACCGCCGCTCAGAGTCGGTTGCCGAGCGGGTCAGACACGACTTCCGTTCGGGGATCCGGGCCGGAGTCGCCGCCACACCTGCCGTGTTCAGCGACGGTCAACCCCTCAGTCTGTACCCTTCACGCCGTTAGAGAACGAGAGTTCTGAAACAGATTGGCCGCCAACCGGGCGGCCGGAGGTACAACTACATGAGCATGTTTGACATTAGCCGCGTTTCGGTGGATGTCGGCGAAAGCCAGATTTCCTTCGAGACGGGCAAGCTCGCCAAGCAGGCGGGCGGATCCGTTGTCGTGCGCGCCGGGGACACGATGGTCCTTTGTACCGCGACGATGGGAAACCTGCGTGACGTGGACTTCCTTCCGCTGACCGTCGACGTCGAAGAGCGGATGTACGCCGCGGGCAAGATCCCGGGCTCATTCTTCCGGCGCGAGGGTCGCTCCGGTGAGAAGGCGACATTGACTGCGCGGATGATCGATCGTCCGATCAGGCCGCTGTTCCCCAAGGGCTGGCACTACGAGACCCAGCTGGTCGCGACCCCGCTCTCGGTGGATCACGTCCACCCCTACGACATCCTCGCAATGAACGGTGCCTCTGCGGCGCTGGCCCTCTCTCCGATCCCGGTCGCCGCCCACGTCGGCGCCGTGCGGGTCGGTAAGCACGAGGGCGACTTCGTCGTCAACCCCGAGGAGGAGAGCCTCGACGAGCTAGAGCTCGACCTGATCGTCGCCGGGACGGAGGAGGCCATCCTGATGGTCGAGGCCGGCGCCACCGGCGTCACCGAGGCGGAGATCCTCGATGCCCTCGACATCGCCCACGGCGAGATCAAGAAGATCGTCGCCTCGATCGACGAGCTTAGGCAGACCGCCGGCAAGGAGAAGCTCGAGGTGGAGGCGCCGGAGATCGACGAGAGCCTTGTCGAGGAGATTCGCGCCTCGCACGGTTCGAAGCTCGACGAGGCGACCTCGATCCAGGGCAAGCTGGAGCGCCAGGACGCCGCCGATGCCGTCAAGGACGAGGTGATCGAGTCCTACGCCCCCGCCGGCGATGACAGCGAGGCCGACCCGGAGCGCCGCTCCGAGGTCTCCGCTGCCTTCTCCAAGCTCGAGAAGGAGATCATCCGCAGGCGGATCGCGGTCGACAAGAAGCGGCCGGACGGCCGCGCCCAGGACGAGATCCGCCCGATCGAATGCGAGGTGGACGTCGCCCCGCGCGTCCACGGCTCGGCGCTGTTCACACGTGGCGAGACCCAGATCCTCTCCAACGTTGCGCTCGGGACGACCCGCATGGACATGCGTCTCGACACCCTCGGGTTGCAGACGACCAAGCGGTTCTGGCACCACTACAATTTCCCGCCGTTCTCGGTCGGGGAGGCCGGCTTCATGCGCGGGCCGAAGCGGCGCGACATCGGCCACGGCGCGCTCGCCGAGCGCGCCCTGGCGGCGACCATCCCCGGCGAGGAGGAGTTCCCCTACGTCCTGCGGGTCGTATCCGAGACGCTGGAGTCCAACGGTTCGTCCTCGATGGGCTCGGTCTGCGCCTCCTCGATGGCCCTGCAGGCGGCCGGTGTCCCGGTCAGCGCGCCGGTTGCCGGTGTGGCGATGGGGCTGATCAAGGAGGGCGAGGACTATGTCGTCCTCACCGACATCGCCGGCGTCGAGGATCACCTCGGCGACATGGACTTCAAGGTCGCCGGCACCTCTGACGGGATCACCGCCCTGCAGATGGACATCAAGATCACCGGCGTCACGTTTGAAATTCTGAGTGACGCACTGGCGCAGGCCAATCAGGGCCGCCTGTTCATCCTCGGCAAGATGGCCGAGGCGATCGACGGCCCGCGGGAGAAGCTCTCCCAGTACGCGCCGCGGATCGAGGCGATCAAGATCGACCCGGAGAAGATCGGCGCCGTGATCGGCAAGGGCGGGGAGACAATCCGCGCCCTCTGCGAGGAGTTCGAGGCGGAGATCGACGTCGAGGATGACGGCACGGTGCGCGTCTACGCGCCGACCGGCGACCTGGTCGAGGCATGCATCTCCCGGATCGAGTCGATGACCAAGGAGGCCGAGGTCGGCGACAAATACACCGGCGCGAAGGTCGTCAAGACCACCACGTTCGGGGCATTCGTCGAGCTGGTCAAGGGCACCGACGGCCTGCTCCACATCTCCAACGTGAAGCCTGGCGAGCGGGTCGACACCGTCGACGACGTGCTCAAGTCGGGCGACGAGATCGACGTCACCGTGGTCGAAGTGGACAAGGAGCGCGGCCGCATCGGGCTGCGCCTCTCCGAGGATCCCTCGGTCAAGGACAAGTCCCCCGAGGAGCTCGCCACGGTCGGCACCGGCGACCCCGGACCGCGTGGCGGCGGAGGCCGGGGCGGCCGGGACGGAGGCCGGGGCGGTCGTGACGGCAGGCGCGGCGGTCGTGACGGCGGCCGCGAACGTCGCGGCTGATCGCGGGCGTTGAGCGCTGAGCACCAGCTGAGCGCCCTGGGCTCGGGCGTCCGGGTCGTGACCGAAGACGTCCCTTCGGTCCGTTCCGTGGCGCTCGGGCTCTGGGTGCGAACCGGCTCGCGCGACGAGCGGCGCGGTCAGTTCGGCCTCTCGCACTTCCTCGAGCATCTGCTGTTCAAGGGGACGAAGCGCTACTCGGCAATCGAGATCTCGGAGCGCTTCGACGGGCTCGGCGCCTCGGTGAACGCCGCCACCGGAAAGGAGACGACCCACCTACACGCGCGCTTTCTCGACGAGCACACCGAGGAGGTGTTCGACCTGGTGGCCGAGATGCTGCTCGAGCCGACCTACCCCGAAATCGACTCCGAGCGCGACGTCGTCCTCGAGGAGATCGCCATGTACGAGGACGAGCCGCAGGACCGGGTCCATGACTACCTTGCCAAGGCGGTCTTCGGCGAGCATCCCCTGGGGAGGCGGGTACTGGGCGAGGCGGAGGTGATCGCCTCGATCCCGATTCCGGAGATCGACGCCTATCACCGCGACCGCTACACCGGCCCCAACATCGTCGTCGCAGCCGCCGGGCACTTGGAGCACGAGCGGATCACCGAGCTGGCCGAGCGCCTGGTCGAGCCCACCTCCGGCTCTGCGGACGGCGCGACGGGGGCCGAGATCGAGGCGAGCGGCCGCCTCTGCTTCTTCGAGAAGGACACCGAGCAGTACCACATCTGCTTCGGCGCGCCGGGCATAACCCGGGCCGACGAGCGCCGCTTCGGCCTCGCTGTCCTCGACTCGATCTTCGGCGGCTCGACATCCTCGCGCCTCTTCCGCGAGATTCGGGAGAAGCGCGGTCTCGCCTACGCGGTCGGCTCCTACAGCGAGCAGTACACCGACTCCGGGCTTGCCGCTACCTATGTCGGCACCCGCGAGGAGAACGTCGAGGAGGCCTGCGCGATCATCGGTTCCGAGCTCGGGCGGCTGCGAAGCGAGCCGGTCTCGGACGAGGAGCTGGCGCGCGCCAAAGAGCACCTCAAGGGCCGTCTGGTGCTCTCCTCGGAGTCGACGGCCGCGCGGATGGCGCGGATCGCCCGCGCCACCCTCTTCGACCTGCCGGTGCTGACCCTGGACGAGATGATCCAGAAGGTGGACGAGGTAACGGTCGCCGACCTGAACGAGCTCGCGCGGGAGATCTATGCCGGTGGGAGTCTCTCGGCCGCCGCGGTAGGGACCGACGAGAAGCTCTTCCGCGCAGCGGCGCCGAGCGTCAGCGAGAGCCTTGTCGCGGCATGAGCAGACCGGCCCTGTGAGCCGATGCGCGTAGCCGTTTCCGGCGCTGCGGGGCGGATGGGCGAGGCGGTCTGCGAAGCCGTTACCGGCGCCGAGGACATGGAGCTCGCCGGTCGCGCCGATCCCGCCCTCGATGCCGCGCTGGCGGATCTGCTCTCCGGCGCCGAAGTGGTGGTCGACTTCAGCACGCCCGAGACCGCGGCGGCAAACGTCGCTGCCTGCCTGGAGGCCGGGGTGCACGCCGTGGTCGGGACAACCGGCTTCGATCTGGATGCGTTGCGCGAGGCGGTCGAGGGCTCCGACGGTGGGGCGAATTGCTTCGTCGCCCCGAACTTCGCGATCGGGGCGGTGTTGATGATGCAGGCCTCGCAGCTGGTCGCAGCCCACCTGCCCGAGTGCGAGATCGTCGAGCTCCACCACAACCTCAAGCTCGATGCTCCGTCTGGCACCGCCAAGCGGACCGCGGAGCTGATCACGGCGGCGGGCGGAAGGGTCCACGAGCCGCTTCACTCGGTCCGGCTGCCGGGGCTGATCGCCCACCAGGAAGTGATCTTCGGCGGCGAGGGCCAGACGCTGACGATCCGCCACGACTCGATCGACCGGCGCTCCTTCATGCCCGGCGTGCTGCTCGCAGTGCGCAGGGTGGGGGGGCTGCCGGAGCGCTTCACCGTCGGTCTCGAGCGGCTGCTGTGACCGGCGATCTCTCCACACTCGACGCGACCGCCCAGGCGGAGTTGGTCCGCTCGGGGGAAGCGAGCCCGAGCGAGTTGGTCGAGGCTGCGATCGCCCGCACCGAGGCGCTCAACCCAGAGCTGAACGCGGTCATCCACCCGCTCTTCGACGAGGCTCGCGAGTCGGCGAGCGGAGATCTGCCCGATGGCCCCTTCCGGGGCGTCCCCTTCATGCTGAAGGACCTCGGCGCCGCCTTCGCCGGCCAGCCGTTTCACCTCGGCATGCGCTATCTGAAGGAGAGAGATTTCCGGGCGCCGCTCGACACCTATCTCGCCCGGCGCTTCCGTGAGGCCGGCTTCGTGGTGATCGGCAAGACCAACACCCCCGAGCTGGGAATCCTGCCGACCACCGAGCCGAGGGCCTACGGGGCAAGTCGGAACCCCTGGGACAGGGAGCGCTCGACCGGCGGCTCCAGCGGCGGCTCCGCTGCGGCCGTCGCCTCGGGGATGGTCCCCGTCGCCCATGCCAACGACGGTGGAGGCTCGATCCGGGTTCCGGCCAGCGAGTGCGGGCTGGTCGGGCTGAAGCCGACGAGGCAGCGGATCAGCGAGGGGCCGGTGATCGGCGACAACATGTCCGGCCTCACGGTCGAGTTGGCCGTCTCGAAGTCCGTCCGCGACACGGCGGGGATCCTCGACGCCGTCCACGGCCCGGCGCCGGGAGATCCCTATGTCGCGCCCCCGCCGGCCCGGCCCTATCGCGAGGAGCTGGCGGCGGATCCGGGCAGGTTGAGGATCGGGCTGGTGACCGAGTCAATGACCGGCGACGAGCCCGATCCGGCGGTCGTCACGGCGGCGCAGGAAGCAGCGACGCTGCTGGAGTCGCTCGGGCACACGATCGAGAAACCATCATTCGTCGGGCTCGAGGCGATCGACCTGGTCGAGACCTTCCTCACCCGCTGGGCAGCGGGCCAGGCGGCGACGCTGCACCAGCTGGGGGCGATCGGCGGGGCCGAGATCACCGCCGAGGACGTCGAGCCGCTGACCTGGGCGCTGGCGGAGAAGGGCCGCTCCCACACGGCCGGCGAGTACCTCGAGGCGGTCGGGGTCCACCAGGCGATGTCGCGAATGCTCGCCGCCGTCCACGAGGGCGGTGTCGATTTGCTGCTGTCGCCCACCCTCGGGGAGTTACCACCGCCGCTCGGCAGCTTCGACGACTCGGGCCCGGATCCGCTCGCGGCAATTTACCGGGCGGCACTGACCTGCACTTTCGTTGCCGCCTTCAACGCCACCGGGCAGCCGGCGATCTCGCTGCCGCTCAGCGTCAGCGAGGAAGGCCTGCCGATCGGAGTCCAGCTGGTGGCGTCCTTCGGCCGCGAGGACCTGCTGATCCGGGTCGCCGCCCAGCTCGAGCAGGCGAAGCCCTGGGCGGACCGCCGCCCCGGTGTATTCGCCGCCTGAGCGGCCTACGGGGGCGCTAGTCTGAGCGCGATGCAGGAGATCCGCGGCGTGATCACGGCGATGGCCACCCCCTTCGGCACCGATGGGGGGGTCGACGAGGCCGCCGCGCGAGGCCTGGCCCGCCATCTGGTCGAGCACGGCTCCCACGGCGTCGTCGTCGCCGGCACGACCGGCGAGTCGCCGACCCTGAGCGATCGCGAGAAGCTCTCGCTGCTGGGCGCGGTGCTCGAGGAGATCGGCGACGACGCCACAGTGATCTGCGGCACCGGGTCCAACGACACCGCGCACACGGCAGAGCTGACCCGTGCCGCCTCGGAGCGAGGGGCCCACGGCGCCCTAGTCGTCACTCCCTACTACAACAAGCCCAATCCGCCGGGGATCCGGGCACATTTCGCCGCCGTCGCCGAGGCGGCGCCGGAGCTGCCGATCATCCTCTACAACATCCCCTCGCGGGTTGTGGTCAACATCGGCCCGGAGCTGCTCGGCGAGCTGGCGCGGATCGAGAACGTAGTCGCGGTGAAGCAGGCCAACAATGACGAGCTGCAACCGATAGCGGGCCTGGGAATCCTCGCCGGCAACGACGACGTCTTCCGGAGGACGTTGGAGCTGGGGGGTGTCGGCGGGATCCTGGTCGCCTCCCACCTGGTCGGCCCGCAGTTGCGGGAGATCTGGGAGGCGGTGCAGGCGGGTGAGGCAGAGCGGGCGCGGCGAATAGAGGCGGACCTGCAACCGGTGCTCGAGGCGCTCGGCGTGACCAGCAACCCGATCCCCTTGAAGGCGGCGCTGGAGATGCTGGGGCTCGACTCCGGCAGGATGCGCCTGCCGATGGTGCCGGCTGACTCCGAGCAGCGAGAAGTGATCCACAGCGCTCTGGAAGGGGCCGGCTTGCTGGCGGCGGCGGGCTAGGGCCGCGTGGCAGGCACGCTGCGCGTCCTCCCCCTCGGCGGACTGGGGGAGATAGGCAAGAACATGACCGTAGTCGAGCACGACGGCCGGATCGTCGTCGTCGACACCGGCCTGATGTTCCCGACCGCCGAGATGCTCGGCATCGACCTGGTGCTGCCCGACTTCTCCTACCTGCGCGACCGTGCCGCGGATATCGAGGCGATCGTCCTCACCCACGGCCACGAAGACCACGTCGGGGCGCTGCCGTACGTGCTGCGGGAGATAGGGATGCCGCCGGTGATCTACGGGGGACTGCTGACAATCGGCCTGGTCCGCTCGAAGCTAGACGAGCACAAGCTCGGCGAGGCGCCGCTGCAGGAGCTCGATGCAGGGGAGAGGGTGCCCCTCGGACCCTTCGAGCTGGAGCTGATCCACCTCTCCCACTCGATCCCCGACATGCGCGCGGCGCTGCTGAGGACGGAGGCGGGCTCGGTTCTGATGACCGGCGACTACAAATTCGACCAGACCCCGGTGGACGGGCGCCCGGCCGATGTCTCGAGGCTTGCCGAACTGGGCCGGGAGGGCCTGACCCTGCTCTGCGGCGACTCGACCAACGCCGACCGCCCAGGGGTGGCGCCGTCGGAGTCAAGCGTCGGCCCGGCCCTGATCGACACCTTCTCGCGCTGTGACGGCCGGATAGTGGTCACCTCCTTCGCCTCCAACATCCACCGGGTCCAGCAGGTGATAGACGCCGCCGTCAAGCTCGACCGGCGGGTGGCGCTGGTCGGGCGCTCGATGCGCAAGAACTTCAACATCGCCTCCAACCTGGGGATGGCCGAGGCGCCGTCCGGCCTGTTCATCCAGCCGAAGGAGATCGAGGACTTTCCCGACGAGAAGGTGGTCGTGATCTCGACCGGGAGCCAGGGCGAGCCACTCTCGGCGCTGCGCAGGATGGCCAACAACGACCACCGCGACGTCGAGCTGCATTCCGGCGACACGGTGGTCTTCTCGGCGACCCCGATCCCGGGCAACGAGCGCGCCGTGAACGAGACGATCGACCACATCTACGAGATCGGAGCCAGGGTGGTTACCGCGCAGGACGCTCCCATCCACGCCTCCGGGCACGGCTGGCAGGAGGAACTGAAGCTGATGCTCAACCTGACGAAACCGCGGTTCGTCTTCCCGGTCCACGGCGACCACAAGCGCCTGCGGCTCCATTCGCAGTTGGCAGAGTCGGTTGGGATCCCGGCGGCGAACGTGTTCCGCGGCGGTAACGGGATCCCGCTGGAGATCGGCGAGCGCGGAGCCCGCTTCGGCGAGGACATCCACTCCGGGGTGATGTTCGTCGACGGGGTCGACATTGGCGAGCCCGACGACGTCGCGCTTCGCGACCGCCGCGAGATCTCCGCCGACGGCATCTTCATCGTCGTCGCGACGATCTCATCCGACGACGGCGAGGTGGTCGCCGACCCGGAGGTGATCTTCCGCGGGGTCCCCTTCGTCGACGAGGAGGAGGGGTTCGCCGATCAACTGCGCGATGTGGTCGAGGACTCGCTCGAGGACGCCGCCAAGGCCGGGACCCGGGAGCTGCAGCTGATCCAGGAGGACCTGCACGACGACGTCGCCTCCTTCGTCTATAAGAAGCTGAAGCGCCGTCCGATGATCCTGCCGGTCGTGGTCGAGGTCTGAGCCAGGCCGGAACCGGGGTGGTCCGCTGACTGGGGACGTGGCCGCGTGGCCGCCGAAACCCGGGATGGTCGATCGCACCTCCCCGAACCCGAGTCGCCTTTCACCAGCCGCGCTCCCTGGATCCGCGCGATCGCTCCTGTTGTGAGCGAATCCCGGTCACCTCGGCCCCCCGAACCCTGGCAACGGGACACGCGGCTTCAGCTGGGCGGGTTCAACGTGCTGCGGTCACCTATCGTCGCGTGACGCGGCAGCCGGGGAAAGTCATTTCGGCGATCGAGGCGATGATCTCGCGACGAGCCTCCGGCCAGCTGGCCGACGAGACGGTTGGCATCCGGGGGTGAGGTCGGCCACGCCTTCCGGCGCCGGGCAAAAGGAAAGCCGCCGGGCTCTAGGGAGGGGGGAGCCCGGCGGCTGCTTCGACACGAGGTCGAAGGAGGTCCGCCGGAGCAATTTTGGGGGAGAACCCCGGCGGACCTTGTGTCTCGTCCGCGGACCAAGTTATGGCGGCGCCTTAAAGCGCCCCTAAAGAGGGAGTAACGGATTCTGAAGTCTTTTCCAGGGGAAGCCGGACCACGAACTGCGCCCCTCCCTGAGGCGACTCGCGGAGCTCGACCTCGCCGCCGTGCGAGGTAGTGACGGCGCGGACTATCGCCAGCCCCAGCCCGGTCCCGGAGCCCGCAGCGGTGTCGGCGGGCCCACCGCCACGGACGAAACGGTCGAAGACCTGCCCGCGGGCCCCGGGAGGAATCCCCGGGCCGTCGTCGGAGACCTCGATCCACGCCGATCGTGCCGCCGCATCGACTCCAAGGCGGAGGTCGATGTGGGATCCGGCGGGGGTGTGGCGGACGGCGTTGTCGAGGAGGTTGACGACGAGCCGGTGCAGCTCGTCTGGGTTGCCCTCGACGGAGATCGGCGTCCCGTTGTCGATGCCTAGATGATGCTCGCCGCTCACCGGGGCTACCTCGGCGGCGGCGTGGCCGGCGATCTCGGCCAGGTCACAAGGGCGTTGCTCGCTTCTGCGGCCGGCGTCGGCTCTGGCCAGCAGCAGCAGGTCGGCGACCAGCCTGCTCATCCGTCGCGAGGAGCGCAGCGCGGAGTCGACCATCTCCCGGTCCTCCTCCTGCTCCGGTTGCTCCAGGGAGGATTGCAGCAGCTCGAGGTTGGCGAGCACGCTGGTCAGCGGGGTGCGGAGCTCGTGCGAGGCGTCGGCGACAAACTCCCGCTGCATGCGCATCGCCTGCTCCCGCTCCTCTCGAGCGGAGTCCAGGGAGCGCAGCATCTGCTCCAGCGTTCGGGCCAGTTCGCCAACCTCGTCCTCGGCCTTGGGCTCGGGCATCCGCCGGGACGGGTCACGTGTCGCGGCGATCTCCCGAGCAGTCGCGGTCAGCGAGGCGATTGGCCGCATCGCGCGGTCGGCGATCGCCAGCCCGGCGAGGCTGGCGAGAAGCGTCCCGCCGAGCACCCCCGCCGCGATGAACAGCCAGAGGCGGTCGATCGTCGACTCGACGTCCTCGCTGCTTCGCCCGTACTGGACGTAGCCCGCGATCCGACCCGAGGGTGCGACCACCGCCGCGGTGGCGACCCTCATCGTGCCGTAGTTCTCGACTCCGACGCTCGGGGGCCCCAGATAGACCGCGTTCGGGCTGGGTTCGATGAGCTGGCGCTGCGAATTGAAGATCCATACCGATGCGTCGTTGGATCGCACGTAGTCCCCGAGGCGCGGCTCCCGGGTTATGTAGGAGCCGGTGGGCTCATCGCTGATCCGCAGGTCTCCGGCGAGGGTCCGCACGGCGCCCTTCAGCTCGCGATTGAAATCGTCGTGGATCCTCTGCCCCGCGAAGTGCCCGATCACCGCGCCGAAGACCAGCAGGATTGCCAAGGTGAGGCCCGCCGACGCGAGGGCAAGGCGCCAGCGCACGGGCCATGACCCGGGGCGGAGCAGGCGTCGCTTTCCCCGGCGGCCCTCGCTCTCTCCCGGCTCCACGGCTAGTCCTTGAGCACGTAACCGGCGCCGCGCTTGGTGTGGAGCAGCCGAGGCTCGCCTCCAGCCTCCAGCTTGCGACGCAGATTGGAGATGAAGACGTCGATCGTATTTGTCGCCGCCATCGGGTCGTACCCCCAGACTTCGTCGAGCAGGCGTTCGCGCGAGACCACCAGGCGGTGGTTACGCATCAGGTACTCGAGAAGCTCGAACTCGCGGTTGGTCAGCTCGATCTCGCGCTGGCCGCGGACCACCTCACGGGTATCCGGGTTGAGCCTCAGGTCCGCGACTGCGAGCGAGGCGCTGCCGCGGGGCGGGCGACGACGCAGCAGAGCCCGGATCCGCGCCAGCAGCTCACGGCGCTCGAACGGCTTGACAAGGTAATCGTCTGCGCCGCTGTCGAGGCCGTTGACCCGGTCCTCGGTCTCGGCCCGGGCAGTGAGCATCAGGATCGGCACGTCGCCCTCTGCCCGCAGCCGGCGGCATACCTCGACCCCGTCGAGCCGCGGAAGGCCGAGGTCGAGGACGACGATGTCGGGGATGAAGTCCCCTGCGACGTTGAGTGCCTCGACCCCGTCGCTGGCGGTGCGCACGTCATAGCCCTCGTTACGAAGCGAGCGCCTCAGAACGTCGGTGATCTCGACGTCATCCTCAACCACGAGGACCCGTCCTCCCGGGATCTCGGCCTCAACGCCCATGCACCGATGTTAGCCCCGGGCCTGGCCCCCGCAAGCGACCTTTAGGGTCAATTTATCCGCCCGGGCGGGGTGCGGCCATGCGCAGGGCTGGCGCACCGGGCGTCGAATGATTTGGGAATGTTCGTGCGGCAGAAGAGCCGTTCCGCTTCTCCGCGCCGGCGGCCGGCGCGGAAGCCGAGCAACCCCGCAAGGCGGCGCAAGCCCGCGTCGCGGCGCCGCTCGTTCGCGCCGGCCAGGGTGGAGCAGCGCCACCTCGACATCGCAGGGCTGACGCTGATCGCAGCCGGGGTCTACCTCGCGATGGTCCTCTGGCTCGGCTGGGACGGTGGTCGGGTCGGGTCGGCCGCCGGCCAGGGCCTCAGCTTCGTCTTCGGCAAGGTTGCCTACCTGATACCCGTGGCGCTGGTCGTCTCCGGTGGGGCGCTGATCCTCAAGCCCTTCCTGCCGGCGGTCGGGCCGCTGCGGACCGGGGGGCTCTGCCTCCTGACCGGGCTGCTACTCGCCTTCGCGGCCCAGACCGCCGGGCTGGGGCCCAACCGACCGCCGCGGCCCGAGAGCTTCGACTCCAGCTGGTTCCCGCATCACGGCGGGGTCGTGGGGGAGTCGCTCTACTGGGCGACCTCGACCCTGTTCCAGCGAATCGGCGCCCACCTCGTCGCGTTGCTGCTGATCATCGTCGGGGCGCTGCTGCTCACCGGGACTTCGATCGCAACCGTGCTCAGTGCCGGAGGCCGCGCCATGCGACGGGCGCGCGAGGGCACCGGGGAGATCGCCCGCAGCGTGGCCGCCTCGCGCCGCCCCTGGGAAGAGGACAGCGGCTTTGGCGACGCTCAGGGCGAGACCGACGTCATGGACGCATATCCCGACGAGGACGCCATCGCGCCGACCGTTGCCATCCTCGACGAGGAAGGAAGCGCCGACGACCCGGACCACGAAGCGGTCACCGAGGACTTTGACGCGGAGCTTCACGAGCTCGAGTCCGAGGCCGGCAACGAGCAGCATGAGGCCGAGACCGAGGCGGTCGAGATCGCCGAGAAGGGGGAGGCGCCGACCACCCCGATGGGCCAGAAGCGCGGCGTCACCACTTCGGAGGAAATCAACTACAAGCTCCCGCCGAGGAACGCGCTCGAGAAGGGCCGCAAGGACTCCGGGCCGGACCCCCGTGACCACGAGGCGGTGGGGCGCAAGCTGGTCGAGGCCCTGGGGCATTTCGGGGTCGAGGCGAAGATCGTCGGCATCGTCAGCGGCCCCCACGTCTCCCGCTACGAGTTGAGGTTGGCACCGGGGATCAAGGTGAAGAAAGTCACCGAGCTGGCAAACGACCTCGCCTACGCCCTCGCCTCCACCGACATCCGGATCCTGGCGCCGATACCCGGCAAGCAGGCGGTCGGAGTCGAGGTGCCGAACTCGAGGCGCAAGATCGTCCGCCTCGGCGACATCTACCGCGGGCGCCCGGAGAAGACCTCGCCGCTGGTCGCCTGGCTGGGCAAGGGAATCGACGGCAACGCGGTGTGGACCGATCTGGCGAAGATGCCCCACGTTCTGGTCGCCGGAACCACCGGATCGGGCAAGTCTGGCTGCGTCAATGCGATCCTCTCCTCGATCCTCATGCTCGCTTCGCCGAACGAGGTGCGCCTCGTCCTGGTCGACCCGAAGCAGGTCGAGCTGAACCACTACGAGACGGTTCCCCACCTGCTGACCCCCGTGGTCACCTCGCCGCGGCTCGCCGCCAACGTGCTCGCCAATCTGATCGGTGAGATGGAGAGCCGCTACGGGATCATGGGCGAGGCCCGCTGCCGCAACCTCGGCGAGCTGAACCGGGCCAGGGCGAAGGCAGGCGAGGCGCCGCTGCCCCACATCCTCTGCGTGATCGACGAGCTCGCCGACCTGATGATGGTCGCTCCGGCCGAGGTCGAGGACTCGGTCATCAGGTTGGCCCAGAAGTCCCGGGCCACCGGGATCCACCTGGTGCTCGCGACCCAGCGTCCCTCGACGGACATCATCACCGGGACGATCAAGGTGAACATCCCGGCCAGGATCGCCTTCGCCGTCTCTTCGCAAACCGACTCGAGGGTGATTCTCGACCAGGGCGGCGCCGAGGCGCTGCTCGGGCAGGGGGACATGCTGTTTCGCGGCGCCGGCACCTCGAAGCTGGCGCGGATCCAGGGCGCCTTCGTCACCGAGGAGGAGATCGCCCGGATCACCAAGCACTGGTCGAGGCAGGGTGAGCCCGAGTTCGAAGAGGAGCTGCTGGAGACCCGCGAGGAGGTCGGCGGCGAGGACGACGGCGAGTTCAACCCCGATCAGGACGACCTGCTCGAGGAGGCGATCCGGCTCGTGGTGCAGACCGAGACCGCCTCGGTCTCGATGATCCAGCGCCGCCTCAGGGTCGGCTACACCCGCGCCGGGCGGCTGATCGACATGCTCGAGCGCCGCGGGGTGATCTCCGGATATGAGGGGTCAAAGCCCCGGCAGGTGCTGATCACCGAGGCCGATTTGCAGCGGGTGCTCGGGGGCCTGGGGTCCGATCCCCCTGCCGAGCCGGCCATGCCCGAGGACGCGGGGGCCGAGCCGGTCGCGAACGCGAACGACGCCTGAGCGCGCCCCGCAGGCGACAAATCGAGCCGCCACGGGCGTCCTCCCGTAGGACAATGGAGACTGATGTCACCGCTTGAGACAGCCATAGGAGCGACCCTGCGCGACACCCGGGCGCGGCGCAAGGTTGACCTCACTCAGGTCGAATCGGAGACCAAGATCCGGGTGCGCTACCTGCGGGCACTCGAAAACGAGGAGTGGGACGTGCTTCCCGGCGGCGCCTACACGCGCAGCTTCATCCGCACCTACGCGACCTTCCTGGGGCTTGACGGCGAGAGGCTCGCCGACACCTACCGCCGCGAGTACGAGCAGACCGCGGCGGAGCGCCCCGCCCGCCACGAGCCGATCCCGGCGCCGAGGCCGCCCGGAAGCGGCGGAGGCGGTGGCATATCCAGGGTCGCGTTGGCGGGGCTGATCTCGGTGGCGCTGATCGCCGTCCTGATCGTGATCGGCCTTCTCAGCGGCGGCTCGGAGAACAGCCACCCGGCCCCATCCGCGAAGAAGGGCAACGGGCATCGCGGCAAGTCCGTCCACAAACAATCAAAGGCGCCCGCCGGTGTGACCCTGCGTCTGGTGGCCGAGGCCGACGTCTGGGTCTGCCTGGTCAACGCCAAGGGCAACAACCTGATCGCGGGGGAGATACTCGGGGCCGGCACCCGAACCCGTCTCTACCGCTCCGGTAGGTTCACCGTCTCCTTCGGAAACGGCTCGGTGAGGATGCAGGTGAACGGAAGGCAGGCGCCACTCGAGGCCACCCCCAACCCGATCGGCTACCAGATCGCCCCCGGTGGCGGCGTCCAGCCGCTTCCGGGAAGCGCCCGGCCGACCTGCCAGTGAGTCCGGCCTCCAACCCGGTCCGGGCGGGGATCCTGGTCACCGGCACCGAGGTGCTGGGCGGCAGGGTCACCGATCGCAATGGCCCCTGGATCTCCGAGCGGTTGGGGGAGCTGGGGGTCGAGGTCTCCCAGATCCTGATCGTCGGCGACCGCCCCGAGGACCTCGAGGGGGCCCTGCGTTTCATGTCATCAGAGGGAATCGATCTGATCGTCACCTCGGGCGGGCTCGGGCCAACCGCGGATGACCTCACCGCCGAGGTCGTCGGCCGCTTCGCAGGGCGCGAGATGGTCCTCGACCGGGAGATGGAGGAGAAGATCGCGGCGATCCTCCGCGCTTTCGCCAGCCGCTGGCGACGGTTCGACACAGAGGCGATCCTCGCCGCCAACCGCAAGCAGGCGATGGTCCCCGAGGGCGCGACCGCGCTCGATCCCGAGGGCACCGCCCCGGGCCTGGTCGTCCCCGCCGGCGACGCGGTGGTGATCGTCCTCCCCGGGCCGCCGCGCGAGCTGCAGCCGATGTGGGGGCGGGCGATCGAGTCTGCTCCGGCGCAGGAGGTCCTGGGCCGGGCGACCCCGTTCAGCGGCTACACCCTGCGCATGTTCGGGGTACCGGAGTCGGAGATCGCCCGCAGCCTGGTCGAGATCGAGTCCGGCGGAACCGCGATCGATGCGGTCGAGATCACCACCTGCCTGCGGCGCGGGGAGATCGAAATCGACGTCCGCTGGCGCGAGGAGGCGGCGGCCGAGGCTGAGGCGGTCAAGCGAGGGCTGATCGAGCGCCACCGCCGTTACCTGTTCAGCGAGGACGGCACGACCATCGACGAGATCGTCGCCGGTTTGCTGCGCGGCCACCTGCTTGGCCTCGCGGAGTCCTGCAGCGGCGGAGAGATGGCATCGCGGATCACCTCCCGCCCCGGCGCCTCGGATTACTTCGCCGGCAGCGCGGTCACCTACTCGGACCAGGCCAAGGTCTCGCTGCTCGGAGTAGACCCAGAGATGATCGAGCGCCACGGTGCGGTCTCGGCGGAGGTCGCCGAGGCGATGGCGATCGGCGCCCTGGAGCGCTTTGGCGCCGACGTTGCCGTCTCGATCACTGGGATCGCCGGCCCAGATGGGGGGAGCGAGGAAAAGCCGGTGGGCTACGTCTGCTTCAACGCGCGCCTCGCAGACGGCACAGCCTTGGCCCGGGATCCGGTCATCCCGGGGGGCCGCGACGACATCCGCGAGCGCTCCGGCCTGGTCGGGCTGCATCTGCTGCGCACCCTGCTCGGCTCAGGGGAATCCCCGATCTGAGTAAGTAATTGCGGCGGCTGAGCCGCCTGACATGCCTCTGCCGGCGCTAGCACCGCGCCGGCTGGGAGATCACCTGCGGCGGCTGCTGCGCCTGACATGCCTATGCCGCGCCAACACTGGCCGGATATGCCACCTTCAGCCGAGGTGGGCGAGGGCCCGGTCGGCGACGAGCTGCGGCTTCTCGTCGACGAGGAAATGGCCGGCGTCGGGAACCAGCTCGACCTCGAGCCGCTCGGAGTGACCCTCGTATCCGGTGGTGACGAGGCGGTGGGAGATCATCACGTCCCTGCTCCCAAACAGCAGCAGCGTCGGAACCGAGAGGCGCGCCTGCTCGAAGCTGTCCCCGAAGGAGTCAAGGAAGGACGCGACGTAGCTGCGATAGAGCGCCTGGGTGACATGGACCCTGGATGGTGCCGACAGGGGTAGCGCGTAGACGTCGACATCGTCGGCGTCGAAGGGATCGTCGACGTTGCCGCGTAGGAGCCGTCCGCGGGCGAAGCCCCGCCTCATTAGCCCCGGCCCGATCGGGGAGGCATTGAGGAAGGCGTACCAGCTCCGCCACAGCTGATCGAGCCCTTCGGGGCCGACCGGCGGCCACGGGTGCGGGGTGCTGCAGGCGAGGATCGAGCCGATCCGGTCGGGGTGGGCGAGGCCGAGGAGGAAGGCGGTGAAACCGCCCCAGTCGTGCCCGATCAGGTCGGCCCGCTCGATTCCGAGCGCGTCGAGGAGGGCGATCTGATCCGCTGCGAAGGTCAGCGGGTCATATCCGGTCCCGGGGGCATCGGTCCAACCGAAGCCGCGCAGGTCAGGAGCGATCAGGCGATGGCCGTCCCGCAACAGCCCGATCAGGCGCCGCCACATCCAGTGGTTCTGCGGCCAACCGTGGAGGAGGAGGACCGGCCGGCCCTGGCCCGCCTCGGCGTAGTGGATCCGGAGCCCGCCGGCGACGACGTAGCGGTGCTCGGCGCCCTCGATCGGGGGAGGTCGGTCGAGGATGCTCGTCACGCTTGCGAGTGTAAGGATTGACGCATCCGCCGCACGGTGGGATTGCGCCGCGGGCCGTCGCCGCCTAGTTTCAGCGGCGATGAGCGATTCCAGCGAGAAGGGCCGGCCGGCGCGACTGTTCCTGGCGCTCGATCTGCCGGCCGATGTGAGGGCCGGAATCGCGGCCTGGGGCAAGCGGGAGCTGAGTGACCCGGCGCTGCGACGACTGCCGGAGGAGGCGCTTCACATCACCCTGGTGTTCCTCGGGAGCACGCCGCCCGAGCGCATTCGGCGGATCGCCACTGTCCTGCTCGGTTTCGAGGGAACGGCGCCGCGAATCGAGCTCGCGGGCCGGCCCGTGGCCCTCCCACGGCGGCGGCCGCCGGGCCTTTATGCGCTCGGGGCCCACTCCGAGCGGGTCGAGGAGATCGCGGCCGAGCTGTCCCGGGCGCTCGCCGAGGCCGGTCTGCACGAGCCCGAGCGGCGGCGGTTCTTCCCGCACGTGACGGTCGCCCGGGTGCGCCGAGGGCGGGGCAGGCCGCTGAAGGTCGAGCGACCGCCCGGACCGCTCCCGGAGTTGCTGCTCCGGCCTTTCAATGCCGTCCGGGTCGCTCTCTACCTTTCGTCTTTCCGGCCGGGCGGCGTCCAGTACTCGCCGCTGGCGCAAGTCGAGTTGCCCTCAGGCGAGGCAGCGGTGAGGTGAAGAGATGGCTGAAGCGAAGAAAGCGACTTTGAAGGACGCCTCGAAGGAGGCCAAGGCGAAGGAAGCGGCCCTCGACGCCGCCGTCACCCAGATCGATCGCCAGTTCGGCGCCGGCTCGCTGATGAAGCTTGGCGATGACTCGGCGATCCAGATCGAGGCGATCCCGACCGGTTCCCTGGCGCTCGACCTGGCTCTCGGGATCGGCGGCGTCCCGCGGGGGCGGATCGTCGAGGTGTTCGGGCCCGAGTCCTCGGGGAAGACGACCCTCGTCTACCACATCATCGCCGAGGCCCAGGCGCGCGGTGGGATCTGCGCCTTCGTCGATACCGAGCATGCGATCGACCCGATCTACGCCGGGCGGATCGGTGTCGACACCGACGAGCTCCTGATCTCTCAGCCCGACTACGGCGAGCAGGCCCTGGAGATCGTCGACGTCCTCGTCCGCTCCGGCGCCGTCGACATCGTCGCGATCGACTCGGTCGCGGCGCTCACCCCGCGGGCGGAGCTCGAAGGGCAGATGGGGGAGACCCAGGTCGGCCTCCAGGCGAGGCTGATGTCGCAGGCGCTGCGGAAGCTGGCGGGAAACCTCAGCCGTGCCAACACCGTCTGCTTGTTCACCAACCAAATCCGCGAGAAGATCGGTGTCCAGTTCGGCTCCCCGGAGACGCAGCCGGGAGGGCGAGCGCTGAAGTTCTACTCCTCCCAGCGACTCGATATCCGCCGGATCGAGACCCTCAAGGAGGGCACCGAGGCGGTCGGCAACCGGGTCCGGGTGAAGGTGGTCAAGAACAAGGTCGCCTCACCCTTCCGCTTGGCGGAGTTCGACATCGAGTACGGCCAGGGCATCTCGAAGGAGGGGAGCCTGATCGACCTCGGGATCGAGCACGACCTGGTGCAGAAGTCGGGCTCGTTCTTCTCCTACGGGGAGCTTAAGTTGGGACAGGGGCGAAACAACGTCAAGCAGTACCTGGCCGAGAACCCGGAGATCGCCGGCGAGATCGAGCGAAAGATTCTCGACGCGCTCGGGATCGAGCGCGGGGCCCCCGCGGTCGCGGCGGTCCCCGCCTCCGGCGAAGCGGCCGCGGAGGATGCCGGGCCCGCCGAGAAGGCGGTGGCGACGAAGGCCGCCTGAGGAGGTGGCCGGGGAGGAGCCGCTCTCGCTGGCCATCGGGGCGCTGGCCCGCAAGGAGCGAAGCGTCGCCGAGCTGATCGCCTGGCTGAAGCGTCGCGGGGTCACGGAAGCGGACACCGCCGATGTCGTCGATCACCTCGTCTCGGTCGGCACCCTCGACGACCGGCGCTTCTCCCGCCGTTTCGCCGAGGACAAGCGGGACCTCTCGGGCTGGGGACGGGAGCGGATCGCGGCGGCGCTGAGGGAGCGGGGCATCCTCGAGGCCGAGATCGAGGCCGCGATCTCGGCGGAGGATCTGGAGCGGGAGCTGGAGCGGGCGATCGGGCTGCTCGCCGAGCGGGGCGGCCCGCTGGTAGACGATCGGGCTCGCAACCGCGCCCTGGGGCTGCTGGTCCGCCGCGGCTTCGACTCCGACACGGCATTCGAGGCGATCAGGCGGGTCGGCGCAAGGCCCGGCTGAGACACGGCGGGGGCGGCCTGAGAGCCCGGCGCGACCGAAATTCGGCTGCTGCTGGCCGGCGCTCGCTTGGCCTGGCTTGCCTGCGGTACTAACCTAAGAAGCGAGGCAAGACGCCTCATTGGACTGAAATTTGAGCGCCGCGCCGCGGCGATGAAAATGCGGCCGCGAACCCGCCGGATCCGGGAAAGCGGCCGGGAGAGGAACAAATGGAGATCCGGTCTTGGCTGCCGCCGTGGATCCGATCGCGCCCCGAGGAGGCGACCGTCGATTCGAACGGATCCGGGTCGCGCGAAGAGGTCGAGGATCGGGCCGTCGAGCCCGTCGAGCCTCCCGAGGCCGAGCCGCCCGCCGATCAGGCCGGGCTGCGCTCCGAGCTGCGAACCCGGCGGGAGGAGATCGTCCGCATGGAGGAGCGGGCGCTTCGGCAGATGGAGTCGGTCGAGACCCAGCTGCGCGAGCTCGAGCGGCGCCGCGAATCGCTCGAGGACCGCGAGCGGAACCTCGAGACCGAGCTGGAGGCGCTCTCGGCGGCGAAGCGCCGGCAGATGCTCGAACTGGAGCGGGTAGCGGGGCTCAGTGCAGCCCAGGCGAGGCAGATCCTCCTCAAGGAGATCGAGGAAGAGGCGCGCCGGCAGGCGGGGCTGACCCTCCGCAGGATCGAGGAGGAGACGAAACTGGAGGCCGAGCGCAGGGCCCGGGGGATCCTCGCCGTCTCGATGCAGCGGCTGGCCGCGACCCAGGCCGGGGAGACGACGACCCGGCTGGTGCAGCTTCCCAATGACGAGATGAAGGGGCGGGTGATCGGTCGCGACGGGCGCAACATCCGCGCGCTCGAGAACCTCACCGGGGTCGATTTCATCATCGACGAGACGCCCTCGGCCGTGCTGCTCTCGAGCTTTGACGGTGTCCGCCGGGAGATTGCCCGGCTCACCCTGGAGAAGCTGATCGCCGACGGGCGCATCCATCCCGCTCGCTGCGAGGAGGCCTACCGGCAATCCAAGGATGAGATCGAGGACCGGATAGTCGAGGCTGCCGAGAAGGCGCTGCTGGAGGCGCGGATCACAGGGGTCCACCCTGAGCTGGTGCGGGTGTTGGGCCGGCTGCGGTTCCGCACCAGCTACGGGCAGAACGTGCTCGATCACCTGGTCGAGTGCTCGCAGATCGCGGCCCTGATGGCGGCGGAGCTGGGAGCCTCCGCGGAGATTGCCCGCCGAGCGGCGATTCTGCACGACATCGGCAAGGCCGTCAGCCACGAGGTCGAGGGAACCCATGCGGTGGTCGGCGCCAGGCTGGCCCGCCGCTACGACGAGCCCGAAGCGGTCGCGCATGCGATCGAGTCCCATCACAATGAGGTCGAGCCGCGCACGGTCGAGGCGGTGATCGTCCAGGCAGCCGACGCCCTGTCGGGCGCCCGCCCCGGGGCCCGCGGGGAATCGCTCGAGCAGTACGTGACCCGGCTTCGGGACCTCGAGGAGATCGCCAAGCGCCAGTCCGGCGTAGAGAAGGTATACGCGATGCAGGCGGGCCGTGAGATCCGGGTAATGGTCGACCCGGGTGAGGTGGACGACGAGATGGCGGCGCTGATCTCCCACGAGATCGCCACCGCGGTGGAGCGCGAGATGGAGTACCCGGGGAGGATCAAGATCACTGTGATCCGCGAGAGCCGGGCGACGACCTACGCCAAGTAGGACGCAGCAGGCCGAGATCCTGACCGGGAGCGAGATCGACACAATCCGCGTAGTCGCCGTGCCAAGCAGCGCAGGCGCCTTCTCACCGGGGCAGGAGCGCGCCCCGCAGGTGTTTCGCGACGGCGGGCTGGTCGCGCAGCTCTCCGACCGGGGGCTTTCGGTCGAGTCTTGGGTCGAAGTCGAGGGGTTCACCTGGCGCCCGGATCGCGCCAGCCCGCGGGCGCAGCACGTCGAAGAGGTGCGCCGCGTCGTGCTGGAAACCGCGTCACGGGTCGAGGCGGCGCTCGGCGCCGGTCAGATCCCCCTCGTCCTCGGGGGCGATTGCACGGTCGGGATCGGCACGGTCGCGGGCGCGGTGGGCGCCGGGCGCAAGGTGGGTCTGGTCTATCTGGACCGGCACGCGGACCTGAACACGCCCGAGAGCGTCGCTGAGGGGACGCTCGACTGGATGGGCATGTCGCAGATGCTCGACGCCCGCAACTCGATCGAGCCGATCGCCGGCGCCTTCGCGGCCCGGCCGCTGCTCGAGCCGGCCCGGGTCGTGATTCTCGGTGCCGACGAAGAGGCCTGGACGCCGTGGGAGCGCGAGGAGGCCGTCCGGCTCCGCCTCCCGCGGGTCGGCATCGATCCTCTCTGCGAGGACCCGAGCGGGACGGCGGAGAAGGCGGTCGGCATGCTGGAGGACTGCGATGCCCTCCTGGTTCACTTCGACGTCGATCTCCTCGACTTCGTCGACTCCCCGTATTCCGAGAACATCGACCGCAACTCGGGACCCGGCCTGGCGCAGGCGGCGGAAGCGCTTCAGGTGCTGTGCTCCGATCCCCGTTTCACCGGGCTGACCGTGGCCGAGGTCAATCCGGCGCACGCGTCCAGCGACGATCCGGAGCTGAGGCGTCTCGCCGGAGTCGTCGCCGACGCCTGCCATTGGGCCTCCGCGCGCAGCAGCTAGGATCCGCCGCGCCGTGTCCGACCTGACGATCTTCTACATCTTCGGGATCACGCTGACCGTCTCGGCCGTCGTGGTCAGCCTGCTCGGACTCCGGAACGCCTCCTTCCCGGGGAAGATGTTCCCCCTGCTGGCCGCCTACTTCGCCCTGCTCGTGGCGGGAACGACGACCTTCGCCGTGCTCAACGCGGAGACCAACACCAGTGAGAGGACCGAGAACCAGGAGGCCGCGCAGAAGCTGTTCGGCAGCGGGTCGGGCTCGCCGACGCCCGAGGGCGTCTCGGGGAGCACCGCCGCCAAGCCGCCTCAGAAGGTGAAGGGGCCCGGGGGGACCGTGAAGCTCGCCGCAGAGCCGACCCAGCTCCTTTATGACACCAAGAAGCTCTCCAGCAAGCCGGGCAAGGTGACCATCGATTTCCAGAACCCGGCGCAGATCGAGCACGACGTCGCGATCTCTAAAGGCAGCAGCAGCCAGATCATCGGCAAGACCGATCTGATCGCCCAGGGCAAGACCTCGACCAGCGTCGAGCTGGCTCCCGGCACCTACACCTTCTTCTGCACCGTCCCGGGCCACCGCGAAGCGGGGATGGTCGGGACCCTCACGGTCAAGTAGTGGCTGTACCCTCGCCTCAGTGAAGGCGAGGACCTACCACGTCACCACATTCGGGTGCCAAATGAACGTGCACGACTCCGAGCGAATGCGCGGGATGCTCGATGCGCTCGGCTACGAGGAGGCGGAGGAACGCTCCGATGCCGACCTGATCCTCTTCAACACCTGCTCGATCCGGGAATCGGCCGACAACCGCTTCATCGCCCACCTCGGCGAGGCGAAGCGGCTGAAGGGGGAGAACCCCGAGCGGGTGGTGGGGGTGGGCGGCTGCTGGGCGCAGTCGGTGAAGGACGAGGTCTTCGATCGCTTCCCGTTCGTCGACGTCGCCTTCGGGCCCGGCCAGATCCACCGCCTGGCGGAGTTCCTCGCCTCCGATTCGCTGAGCGCCCAAGGCTATTTCGCGTTCGAGGACTTCTCCGGCCACTTGCCGGCGCGGCGCGAGCGCGAGTTCCAGGGTTGGCTGCAAATCTCGCAGGGATGCAATTGCGCCTGCTCCTACTGCATCGTCCCCTCCACCCGGGGCAGGGAGCAGAGCCGTGCCCCCGGGGAGCTGGTCGCCGAGGCGGAGCGACTGGCCGCGGACGGGGTGCGCGAGGTCACCCTGCTCGGGCAGAACGTCAACAGCTACGGGCGAGACCTGCCGAAGCAGAGGCGGATCAGCTTCGCCGAGCTGCTGACCCGGATCGACGCGACGGAGGGGCTGGAGCGGATCCGCTACACCAGCCCTCATCCCAAGGACATGCGCGAGGACGTGATCCGCGCCCACGCCGAGCTGCGATCGCTCTGCGAGCACATCCACCTGCCGCTTCAGTCGGGCTCGAGCACGGTGCTGAAGCGGATGCGGCGCACCTACGGGCGTCAGCGCTACATGGACCGCGTCGCCCTGATCCGCGAGCACGTTCCCGACTGCGCGATCACCACCGACATCATCGTCGGCTTCCCGGGGGAGAGCGAGGCGGACTTCGAGCAGACCCTGGAGGTGGTTGATGAGGTCGGTTACGACGGGGCCTTCACCTTCGTCTTCTCGCCCCGCCGGGGAACCGAGGCGGCGGGTCTCGATGGTCAGGTGCCCCAACCCCTGAAGCGAGCCCGGATGGAGCGCCTGGTGGAGCTCGTCCAGCGCCGCGCCGAGGACCGCAGCCGTCGGTTCGTCGGCCGCGCCCTCGAGGTCCTGGTCGAGGGCCCGAGCCGCACCGACCCGAGCCGCTTGCGGGGCCGCAGCCGCCACAACAAGACGGTCAACTTCGACGGGACCGCCTCGCCCGGGGACCTGGTCGAGGTCGAGATCAGTGGCGCCACGTCGACCACGCTTTCCGGGAGCGAGCGGCTGCTCAGCAGGGTCGCCTGAGGGGACCGTGCCCGAGCGAGGGACCGAGCCGGCGACGGTCGCGATCTTCGGCCCGACCGGCTCCGGCAAGACGGCGATCGCTATCGAGCTCGCCGAGCTGCTGCGCCGGCGCGGCGAGGACCCGGTCGCCGTCAATTGCGACTCGATCCAGGTCTATGAGGGCCTCGAGGTTCTGAGCGGAGCGGCCAGCGCCGAGGATCGCTCACGCCTCGAACACAGGCTGCTCGGCTTTGTGCCGCTCGACCACGAGTTCAGCGCGGGGCGCTTCGCCGTTCTCGCCCGGCGGGAGATCGACCGACTGCTGGCGAAAGGGCGCCGACCGATTCTCGTCGGCGGCGCCGGGCTCTACCTGCGGGCGGCGCTGAGCTCGATCGAGCTGCGCCCCCCGGTGCCCGGCGAGGTCCGGGACCAAGTCGAACGTGACCTCGCCGCGCGCGGCGCGGCGGCGCTCCACGCCGAGATCACTCCCGCGATCGCCGTCGGGATCCATCCCAACGACAGCAATCGGATCGCCAGGACCGTCGAGCTCGAGAGGGCAGGCCAAGATGCGGCGCCGATCAGCGATCGCGGCGGCGAGCTGTGGAACGCTGCGCTGCGCCACCCGACATTGCTCGCCGGCCTGGTGATCGATTCCGACGAGCTGGCGGCGAGAATCGACGCGAGGGTCGAGCGGATGGTCGGCGACGGAGCCGTGCAGGAGGCCCGTGCCGCAAACAGCGCGGGCGCTTCGCGCACGGCCGCCGCGGCGCTCGGCTTCGAACAGCTCCTCTGCGCCGACATCGAGGCTGTGAAGACCCTGCATCGCCGCTACGCGAGGCGGCAGATGACCTGGATGCGACGGATGGAGGGCGTGCGCCTCTTCGATCGTGGCGGCCGCAGCGACGCAGACCTCGCCGCGCAGATCGCCGCCGCTCTTATCGACACCGCGCGCCCCGTGTAGCGCTCAGTGGTGGTGAGGGGGCTTGCCGCCCCCCGGACCGAGGCGGAGCAGCTTGCGCGTGTAGTGGCAGGGCTTGTCCTGAAATTTGGGGTCGACCGGGATTGTCGCGCTCGCCCTGGTCTTCGAGGCGAACTTCCCCGAGAAGGTCAGGGTGACGAAGCCATCGGAGTAGTGCGTGGTCTCCTTCAGTGTGAACTTGCCCTTCTTCACCCTTGCCTTCTTGGTCGCCTCGAACCTGGTCAGGGCGCTTACGACCGCGTGGCGGCGCACCCGTATCGGGTCCGCGACGACGGGACGCTCTCTCGCCGTTGTAGCCTCGATCGATGCGCTTTGAGAAGTGGCAGGCCCTTGGCAACGACTACCTGATCCTTGGGGCGCCGAGCCTGCCCTGGAAGCTGTCGGCTGAACGGGTGAGGCGGATCTGCGACCCGCACTTCGGGATCGGCTCGGACGGGATCCTGCTGCTCTCGCCGAGCCAGGACCCCGACCTCGTCGCTGACCTGCGCATCTTCAACCCAGACGGATCCGAGGCCGAGCTCTCGGGGAACGGGGTCCGTGAGGCCGTCCTCTACCTGCACCGCAACGGCTGGGCTCCGGGAAGAAACTTCACGCTCGGTACGCCGGCCGGCCCGGTCGCCCCGGAGGTGATCGACGAGAGGACCGCCAGCGTCGCTATGGGCCGTGCCGCGACGGCGTCTTCCGACTTCCCCTCGGGGGGCCCGGACGGCACCGGCAAGGTAACGGCGGCCGGCCGCGAGTGGGAGTTCCGTCACATCTCGATCGGCAACCCGCAGTGCGCGATCGAGGCCCCCGAGGGCCTCGATCAGCTGGATCTGGCTTTGATCGGGCCCGAGATCGAGCGCAGCGAGTTGTTCCCGAACCGGACCAACGTCTCCTTCTTCGTGGTCGACGGGAGCCGGGTCAGGGCCCGAATATTCGAGCGCGGGGTGGGGGAGACGCTTTCCTCGGGCACCGGCGCAAGCGGAGCCGCGATCGCCGCCTATCTCGACGGCGCCCCCAGCCCGATCACGGTCGAGCTCGACGGCGGCGAGCTCGAGGTCGAGATTTCACCGGAGCTCGACCTCCGCCTCAGCGGATGGGCCGAGCCGGTCTACTCCGGCGAGTTCTCGGCAGACCTCCTGGCTGCGCTCGCTGAGCTTCCTTGACGCTCCCCGACGACCTTGCCCTGCGGGAGATCACCGCCGCTGACGCTGCGGCCTGCGCCTCGGTCACCGCCGCAACCGACCTCACTTACCTGGAGTGGATGCCCGAAGGCTGGAAGCCGACCGGCGAGGCCGACGAGCGCCGACACTACCTGGAGACCCTTGCCGAGCCCGGTCGCTGGAGCGTCGGCGCATTCGGGTCGGACGGCCGCATGGCTGGTTTCGCGAGCCTCTGCCCGGCGGAGGACGAAGATGGACGGCCGCTCGAGGGAGTCGGGCATCTGGTCGACCTGTTCGTCCATCCCGACCGCTGGCGGGAGGGGATCGCCGCCGCCTTCTTGCCCTGGCCGAGGAGGAGATGCGCCGCCGCGGCTACGCTCGCGGCAGGTTGCGAACCCCTGTGGGGGCTCCGGCGGTCGACTTCTACCGAAGCCAGGGCTGGTCGGAGAGTGGTGAGCATCTCTATCTGGAGCGATACGACCTGCACACGATCGGCTTCTTAAGGCCCCTGGAACGCGGGGCCGCGTAGGCTTTCGCGCTCGTCCCGCACCGAAGTGAGGAGTCTCGTTTGGCGCTGACCAACCCATCGAAGCGGCTGCAGGCGATGCCGCCCTACATGTTCGCCGAGCTGGAGCGCCGGATCGCCGAGAAGCGCGAGGCCGGCATCGACGTGATCAGCCTCGGGATCGGCGACCCCGACCAGCCGACCTATCCCCACATCGTCGAGGTGATGCAGGACGCGGTGGCCGAAGGCGCCAACCAGAAATACCCGAGCAACCGTGGGCGAGACGAGTTCCGCGAGGCCTTCTCCGCCTTCTACGGGGAGCGCTTCGGAGTCCAGATCGACCCCGACTCGGAGGTGATCCCCGCGATCGGCGCCAAGGAGTGCATCTACAACCTCAGCTTCGCCTTCCTCGACCCGGGCGATGTCGCCCTTGCCTCGGACCCCGGCTACCCCGTCTACACGGGAGGGCCGATTCTCGCCGGGGCCACCGTCGAGCCGCTGCCGCTGCTCCCTGACCTGGGCTTCACCCCGGACCTGAGCGCGGTCGCCCCGGAGATGGCCTCGCGGGCGCGGTTGATGTTCCTCAACTACCCCAATAACCCCACCGGGGCGGTGGTCCCCGAAGGCTTCTTCGAGCTGGCGGTCTCATTCGCCCGCGAGCACGAAATCCTCGTGGTCCACGACAACGCCTACTCGGAGACGACCTACGACGGCTACGTCGCCCCGAGCTTCCTGGCGACGCCTGGAGCCCGGGAGGTCGGTGTCGAGGTCTTCTCGCTTTCGAAGGGCTTCAACATGACCGGCTGGCGCTGCGCAGCGATCCTCGGCAATCCCGAGGCGATCAGCACCTACTGGCGGCTGAAGACGAACGTCGACTCTGGGCTCTTCGACGCGATCCAGCTGGCGGGGGCGGCGGCGCTGCGCGGTCCCCCCGGCCCACTCGAGCGAATGAACGAGACCTACGCCCGCCGCCGCGATCTGGTCGTCGCAATGCTTCGCGACATCGGTGTCGAGGCCGAGGCGCCGAAGGGCACGATCTACGTCTGGGCACCCGTCCCCGCCGGCCACACCTCGACCTCGTTCGCCGAGCTGGTCCTCGAAGAGGCGGCGGTGGTGATCTCCCCCGGATCGATGTACGGGGCGGGCGGCGAGGGCTTCTTTCGGATCTCCCTGACCAACTCGGACGAGGCGATCGCCGACGCGGTCGAAAGGATGCGCGCCCACCTGACACCCGGTTGACGAGGGTCCAGGGCGGCGGGTCCTGTCACCCGCCGCAGGGGACACCCGCCGGTCGGACCTCAGGACGGCGCGTCAGCCGGGTCCCCGGCCTTTTTTGCTCCAGTAGCGGTTCAATCCTGCCCACTGCTGCTCGGGCGGTACTGCTTGGAGCAGCGCTTCCGCCTCTTCGACGCCCATCGAGGCGGCGATCTCGTCGCGCAGGTCTTGTTCGTAGCCTTCGGCGTCGAGGTGGCGGGCCCGCTCGCCGAGGTCTCGGAGCCGCCTGCGAACCGACTCGATGTGCGCCGCGGGGTCCTCGATCACGCCGAAGTGGGTTATGCCGAGGGAGGTCGGCTCCCACTCGGCGACTACGTCGAGCGAGCGCTCCCAGGCCTCGAGGTCGATGTCCGGAGGCGGGGTGGGGGGGATGACCAGGTTCGCGGGAGGGATCCGGGTGGCGCCGACGTCGCCGACGAAGGCTCGGCCGCTGGCCTCGTGCAGGAAGCAGACGTGATGGGAGGCGTGCCCAGGGGTGTAGGCGACGCGGAAGCCGAGCACGTCCTCGCCGCCGGCGAGGACATTGATGCTGGCTTCGGGAACCGGGACGATCTCGCCCCAGAGCGGGTCCATCTGCTCCCCGTAGAGGCGGGTGGCGCTGGCGATCAGCCTGCTGGGGTCGACCAGATGCGTGGCCCCGCGCTCGTGGACGTAGACCGGCAGCCCGGGCCAGCGACGGGCCAGCGCCCCGGTGCCGCCGGCGTGGTCGAGGTGGATGTGGGTGAGTAGGATCGCCCGCGGCCTCTCCTCGCCGATCGCCTCCAGAAGCTTCTGAAGCGAGGACCCGGGGCCCGGGTCGATCAGCACGCCGTCGAGCTCCCAGCAGCCGATCACCCGGGGCCGGCCGAGGTGCTCGACGTCGATCAGCCGCAAACGGCTAGGCGAGCCTGCCCTCGGCCGCCAATGTCTCCCGCAGGCCCGGCTCCAGGCTGCGAGGCGAGTAGCCGAGCTGTTTGATCGCCTTGTCGTGACGGGCCCAGAAGGTCACACCGTCGGCGGAGCTGATCAATTCGCCCAGGTTGGGCGGCTGTCCCATCAGCTTGCCGACCAGCGGCCCGATCGGGGTGAGCAGCTTCAGCAGACCGGTCGGCATCGTCATTCGCGGCGGCTTTCGCCCGGCGAGCTTGCCGACGGTATCGATCGCCTCGCGCATCGTGGTGATCTGACCGCCGAGCACGTAGGCCTCGCCGACCTCGCCCTTTTCGAGCGCCAGCAGCACCCCGGCGGCGACGTCGTCGACATGGACGAGGTTCATGCCGAGGTCGGGGAAGGGAAGCATCGGCAGCTTGCCGTCGACGAACTGGCTGATCGTCGTCCCCAGGGCCGAATGGTCCTCGGGGCCGTAGACCCCTCCGGGCTGTACGATCACGCAGGGCAGGCCCTGGTCGGCGATCAGCCGCTTGGCGACCTGGTGGGCGCGGTACTTGGTCTCCTCGTAGTAGGAGGTGAACTCGGTGCCGGGATGCTCAAAGGTCTCGTCGACCACTTCGCCGTGTGTATCGCCGAAGGCGGCGACCGTCGATATGTAGACGACCTTCGGAACCTTGCGCTCGAGCGCCGCCCGCAGAACCGTCTCCGTCCCGAGGACGTTCGCCTCGTACATCGCCTCGTGCTCGCCCTTTGGGATACCGACCTCGTAGACCGCGGCGCCGTGGACGACCGCGTCGGCACCCTCCATCCCCGCCTTGATCGCGGCGGCGTCGGCGAGGTCTCCCTCCGCGATGCTCGCCCCCAGGGATTCCAGTCTGCGTCCCTTCTCGGGGCTTCGCGCCAGGCAGGCGACCTCGTCGCCGCGCTCGAGCAGCCTGCGGACGACGTGCTCGCCGATGAATCCGGTCCCTCCGGTAACGAAGACCTTCACCGGTTCAAGTCTATGTCGGCGACGGCCATCCGTACAATCGAGACGAGTGCAGAGATTCAGAAACGGCCGGCTGACCGAGACCCGCCAGGGCGCCGAAGGAGCCGGCATATCGAACCCTCGGGCCAGGCAGCGGGCGCTGGCTGTCGGCATCACCGGCGGCGGTCACGTGCAGGGCGATGATCCACTGGCCGAGCTGAAGGAGCTGCTGCGCACCGCCGGCGTCGCCATCGCGGGCGAAATGGTCCAACAGCGCTCCGAGCCCGACCCGGACCGCTACCTGGGAAGGGGCAAGCTGAGCGAGCTGAATGCGGTGATCGCGGCCTGTGACGCGAACCTGGTTGCCTGCGACGACGAGCTGGCGCCCCGCCAGGAGCGCAACCTGGAGGCAGCTCTCGCGGTGCCGGTGATCGATCGCACTGCGGTCATCCTCGACATCTTCGCGGACCACGCTCACTCGGCCGAGGGCAAGCTGCAGGTGGAGCTGGCCCAGCTCGAGTACAACCTGGCGCGGATGCGCGGCCTCTGGACCCACCTGGAGCGGCTCGGTGGCGGTATCGGCACCCGCGGGCCCGGCGAGTCGCAGATCGAGACGGACCGGCGCCTCGCCCGCGACCGAATCGCGGCGCTGCGCCGGCGCCTTGCCCGGACGGAGCGAAACCGCGACGTGATGCGGGCCCGCCGCGAGCGCGCTTCGATCCCGAGAGTCGCCCTGGCCGGCTACACCAACGCGGGCAAATCGACCCTGTTGAAGGCCGTCACCGGCGCTGAGGTGGGAATCGGGGACAGGCTCTTCCACACGCTCGATCCGACCACCCGCAACTATCAGCACTCCGGGCGCACCTATCTGCTCACCGACACGGTCGGCTTCATCGAGAAACTGCCCCACCAGCTGGTCGAGGCGTTCAAAGCGACCCTGGAGGAGACGGTCCTCTCCGACCTGCTGTTGCACGTGGTAGACGCGGCGGCCCCTGAGGAGCGCCTGCACGCCGACCTGCGGGCGGTGGACGAGGTCCTGGAGGAGATCGGGGCCGGGATGAAGCCGCGCATCCTCGTCCTCAACAAGACCGACCTACTCGACTCCGAGTCGCACCGTGAGGCGCTGATCCGGCATCCCGACGCGGTCCTCGTCTCGGCGCTCAGTGGCGACGGCGTCGATCAGTTGTGCGAGCGGATCGAGGCCGCCTTCGAGGACACGCTGCGCCCGGTCGAGCTGCTGATTCCCTATTCGGAGGGAGCGCGGCTCCACGAGCTCCACGAGCTCGCCGGCAACCTCGAGCGGACCGAGCGCGGTGACGGAGTCCTGGTACGCGCCCGGGTACCCGCATCCGAGCTGCACCGCTTTGCCGACCTCGCCGCCAACGGCGCCGCTCCGGGCTCGACGAGCGGCTAGGGTCCCGCCGATGGAGCTCCGGTTCCTCCGCCTCCGCGAGGAGGCGATCGTCCCGAAGCGCGCTCACGACGGCGACGCCGGCGTCGACCTGTACGCGGATGAGCCCGCCCACCTCGGCCCGGGCGAACGCTGGAGCGTCGGGACCGGAGTCTCGGTAGAGATCCCCGACGGACATGCCGGGCTCGTCCTGCCGCGCTCGGGACTGGCCCGCGAGCACGGGATCGCGTTGGTCAACGCTCCGGGGCTGATCGACTCCGGTTATCGGGGCGAGATCAGGGTGCTGTTGCTGAACACCGACCCCGCCGAGGTCTACCGGGTGAAGCCGGGAGACCGGATCGCGCAGCTCGTGGTCACGCCCGTAATCGCAACGGAACCGGTCGAGGCCGAGGCGCTCAGCGAATCGGGCCGGGGCGAAGGCGGCTTCGGCTCCAGCGGGCGCTAGCGGGCTCGCTCCTACGGGGGGCGGTTCAACAACCACTACGCCGGGATCGCCCTCGGTGCCGGGCACGGGCGCAGGCCGACCCTCTACCTCGGCGGTGTCGGCGGGATTATGGCGCTGCGCCACCGCTGAGCCAGGCGCTGGTTCGTCGTTTAACAGCTCAGCGCCGCATCGCTGCGGCGCGGGCCGATTCGTGCGCGGCCGCTTCGAGGGTGTCGTCGAGCGGCTCCAGCTCGGGCTCGTGGCCGAGGCGGCGGGCCAGGGCAAGCTGGATCAGGCAGTCGGCCAGCCAGGCGTTCTTCGGTAGCAGGGGGCCGTGCATGTAGGTACCGATCATCCGCTCTTTTCGGACTCCCTCGAAACCGTCCCGGCCGTTGTTCCCGTGACCGCTGAGCACCCGCCCGAAGGGCTCAGCGCCGGCTCCGAGGTAGGTGCGTCCTCCGTGGTTCTCGAACCCCGCCAGCAGGCGCGGCCCACCGCCGCCGAGGTCCGCCTCGATCGCGACGTTGCCGATCAGCCGCGGACCCGGCTCGCGGACCGTCTCCAGATCGGCGAGGCCCAGTCCGGGGATCCGCCCGTCGCCGAGCTCGTAGCTGTGCCCGAGCAGCTGGTAGCCGCCGCACACCGCGAGCAGCGCGGCGCCGTCTCCCAGGGCCGCGGCCAGGTCGGAGCGCTTGCTCTCGACCATGTCGGCGGCGACCGCCCGCTGGTCACGGTCCTGCCCGCCGCCGATGTAGATCAGGTCGTTGGCAGCCGGGTCCAGGCCCTCGCCGGGGCCGGCCGCCGAGTACGAGAAGCCGATCCCTCGCCACTCGCAGCGGCGTCGCAGGAAGACGATGTTGCCGCGGTCGGCGTAGATGTTCATCTGCTCCGGGTAGAGCGCGAGCAGTCGGAGCTCCATCAGCCGGCCTCGATCAGCACCACGGTCGAGCCGACGTGGTCCTCGGTCGGTGCGATCGCCTCTCGCGCCGCGGGCGCCAACCCCTCCGATGCGGCCTCGGCCTCCAGGAAGGCGGCGGGCAGATCGGCGAGCGCCACCTCGCTTTCCTGCTCGGAGAGGGTGCCCTCGGGCGAAACCTTCTGGCGCAGGCGGCGGATCAAGAGCCGCTCGCCGTCGGCCGTGACCGCGACCGGGAGGCTCGAGTAGACCCAGCCGCCCTCCTCCCGGACGTCGGGGATCGGCGGACCTTCCTCGCCTCCCTCGACGCCACCGTCCGGGGCGAGGATCGCCGCCGCGAGGCGGCCGCCGGGGAGCGAGATGACGGCTGACGGAGGCGAGGCAGCGGCGGCGCTCCGAGCGGTCGGCGAGCAGCTGGAGAAGCTGCATCGGCGCCAGCACGAGCCCGAACCGGCGGCCGAGGTCGAAATCGCGAACGTCGGCAGTCAGCGCCTCGGCGCGCAGATCGGCCTCCGCGGCCCGCCGGTTGAGCTCGGCGACAAGCGCCGGGTCGGAGTCGATCCCGGTGACCCGGTGCCCACGGCGGCCGAGGTGGAGGGCGACCCGTCCGGTCCCGCAGCCGAGATCGAGGAGCCCGGTGCCGGCAGCGGCGGCCAGCTCTTCCCAGAGGCGCAGGTCGGCGGAGTAGGAGCCACACTCGATGTCGTGCCAGAGGATCCGCTCGTCTGCGCTGGTGGCGTGCCCCGGGGAGCCGGCTCCGGCGCTCATCGCCAGAACTCCCTCGCCAGGCCGCGCTCAGCAAGCAGCCGCCGCAGCTCCAGCAGGGCAGTGTAGGTGGGCAGCGCGAACAGCTCCCCGTCCGAGCCGGCGACGGCACGGTCGAGCGAGGCGGCGATCCCGTGCTCGACTTCGATCCGAGCGGGGTCGACCCCTGCGTATTTGAGCCGCACCGCGATCTCCGGCGCCCGCGTGCCGGCGCAGACGATGCGCCGCACCGCTCCATCGAGCAGCTCGAAGTCGGCGTCCCAGACCCAGGAGACGTCACGTCCGTCGGCGGTGTTGTCGTTGAGCGCTATCCAGAGATCGAGAGCCGCCCCGCCCGCGGACTCCAGGCGCAGGGTCCGCAGCACCTCGTTGGTCCCGGCCGGGTTCTTGATCAGGAGGATCGAGACCGGCACCCCGGCGACGCTGATCGTCTCGACCCGGCCGAAGGCGGAGCGGACGCCGGCTAGCGCCTCGCCGATCACCGAGAGCTCGATTCCCATTCGCAGGCCGGCGGAGATCGCCGCCAGCGCGTTGTAGACGTTGTAGAGACCCGGCAGCGGCAGCTCGAGAAGCAGCTCGCCGGCGGGGGTGCGGACGGTGGCGGCCGAGCCGTGCATCCCCCGCAGCTCGATCGAGGTCGCGGAGACATCCGGATCGGGTCGCCGGGCGCCGCAGCCCGGACAGGAGTAATGGCCGAGGTGGCCGACGAAGGCGCGCTCGTAGAGGTAGGGGTGCCCGCAGCGGCGGCAGTGCTTGGCGTCGTGGGCATGCTGGAGCTCGGGCAGCGCCTGCGATGCGTCGTCGACCCCGAAGTAGCTGACCGCCGGCCGGGGCTCGCCCTCACGGTCGCGTCCGAGGTCGGCGATCAGAGGGTCGTCTGCGTTCAGCGCGAACCCTGTCGCTCCGGCCCGGAGCTCGACCATCGCCGCCCACTCGTCTGCGAGCGTCTCGAGCTCGCCGTAGCGGTCGAGCTGGTCGCGGAAGAGGTTTCCGAGCACGATCAGATGAGGCTGCAGCTGCTCCGCGACGCGGGGCAGCCAGGCCTCGTCCACCTCGAACAGACCTTCGTCGCCGCGCTGCTCGAGCAGCGCCGTCGCCACCCCCCAGGTCATGTTCGACCCCGCCCGGTTGTGTACCGGCCGGCGGCCGGCGCTGCTGAGGATCGCGGCGATCATCCCCGCCGTCGTCGTCTTGCCGTTGGTGGCGCTGACTATCGTCGAGCCGCGCGCCAGGCGGCCGCCGAGACGGCCGATCGCCTCCGGCTCGAGCCGCAGCAGGACCCGGCCCGGGAGCGTCGTTCCGCCGCCCCGGCCGCTGCGGCGGCTGGCCGCTCCGATCGCCCGCGCCAGGGCGACCTTGGCGCCGAAGGCAGCGCCCTCCGAGCCGCTCAAGTCGCGGCCTGCGGAGGCACGATCACCCCGAGGGCGCGCGGCAGCAGACGCAGGGATACCGGCGTGTCGGTGATGTGCTCGCCGTCGGCGTAGACGGCGAACGGCCGGCTCGCCTCCAGCTCGAGGAAGGGGGTGCGGAACACCCTGACCTCGTCGCGGTCGACGTGCGTGCCCTTGAACACCTTGGGCAGGCTAGCGAGGAAGCGGAACTTGCCGACCTCGCCGACCAGCACAACGTCGAACTCACCGTCAGCGGGATCGGCATCGGGGGCGACCATCATCCCGCCGCCGTATGCCTGCGTGTTGGCGACGACGACGTTATAGCCGGTGAATCGCATCCGCTCCTCGCCCACCTTGATCGTGAACCGCGCCGGCTTCCAGCCGAGCAGGGCGCGCAGCGCTGCATAGGCGTAGACGAGGTTGCCCTTGATCAGCTTGGTCTCGTTGGCTATCCGGTTCGCCTCCGAGTCGAAGCCGACGCTGGCGATGCAGAGGAACCGCTGTCCGTTTGCCTCGCCGACGTCGATCTGGCGGACCTCGCCGGCGGCGAGCACCTCGACCGCCTGCTCCGGATCGATCGGGATGCCGAGAACACGGGCGAAGTCGTTTCCGCGCCCCCCCGGGACTATCCCGAGCGGGACCTCCGAGCCGGCGAGTATTCCACCCGCGAGCCCGATCAACCCGTCGCCGCTCATGATCACCGGCGTCTCTCCGGCCTCCGCCGCCCTGAGGATCTCGTCGACTGCGTGCTCGCGATCGCGGGTCCGCTCGACCCGGAAGGGCATTCGGCGCTGGTCCAGCGCCGCCTCGACCCTCGGCAACATGTCCCCGGTCCTGCCGCGACCCGCGGACGGGTTGACGATCAGCGCCAGGGGCGAGGAGTCCATCTCCATCGGGGCAGGAGCCTATTCGCCGCGGGCGGGCAGGCGCTCGAGACGGCCGACGTAGTAGGTCCCGGCACCGGCGGAGCCGCTGGCAACCGGCTCGATGCCGCGCTGGCGGAACTTCCATGTGAGCAGCTTCTCGGGCGTGTAGAAGGGGGTGGAGTCGCCCCAGCTGGCGGCGACCACCACGAAGCCCCCCGGCCGCAGCACCCGCGAGAGCTGATCGAAGAAGGGCGGCATGTTGAGCTGGGCGACGAGGTCGAATGACTCATCCGGATAGGGCAGGTCAGCGGCATCGCCGACCCTGAAGGCGACCCGGCCCTCGGGATCGAGGCCGACCTTGGCGACGGCTCGCTCGATCATCTCCTCCGAGATGTCGACGCCACGGACCCGTGCCTGGGGAAATTCGCGCGCCAGGAACAGGGTTGCGGCGCCGGTGCCGCAGCCGACGTCGAGGACGCGCTCAGGCGACGGTGAGACCTCGAGAACGGCGGCCGCCAGCGGCGCCAGGTGCTCGACCCCGCCCGCGCCGGTGCGCTCGTCCCAGCCGGCGGCCCGCTCGGAGAAGAAGTCGCCGCATCCGGGCGCGAACCAGGGGCCAGAGCCACGGCGATCTGGCGACCAGGTTGTTGAGCGCGCGGCCCACCAGCCGGTCTCGGCTGGGGGGATCGGAGCGTCTCGCGGCCACGCCGGGGATCATCGCAATCTCCCCGACGGCGACATCGGGCGGGGCGCAGCGCTGATCTAGGCTTGACGGCACTTGGGTCGAAGACGGAATACAGCGATCGTCGCGTTGGCGGCGGCCGGGCTCTGTCTATCTGTGGGTTGTGGCGGTGGGTCGGATCAGCCGGCAAGCGTCGCTTCGGGCTGCCGGGCGGCTCCGGAGCCGCGGAGGAAGAGCGTCAATCTCGAACCCCCGCCGCAGACGGTGCACCGGGGTGAGAAGCTGACCGCGGTGATCAAGACCAGCTGCGGCAGCTTCGACATCGCCCTCGACACGCGGCGGGCGCCGCGGACGGCGAACTCCTTCGTCTATCTCGCCAGGCGCGGGGTCTACGACGGCCTCGCCTTCCACCGGATCTCGCCGGGCCTGATCCAGGGCGGTGACCCGAGCGGCAAAGGGACCGGAGGGCCCGGCTACAGGATCGACGAGAAGCCGCCGCCGAACCTCGCTTACACCCGGGGCGTGGCGGCGATGTCGAAGACCTCGGCTGAGCCGCCCGGTCGCTCCGGCAGCCAGTTCTTCGTCGTCGCCGGGGCCGACGCGGGGCTGCCGCCGGTCTACGCGCTGCTCGGCAGGGTGAGCTACGGCTTCGACGTGGTCAAGCGGATCGCCGCGCTCGGGACCGCGAGCGGGCGGCCGAAGCAGACGGTGCTGACCGAGAAGGTGACGATCGAGAGGGGATAGAGGTGAGCAGATGGCAAAAGTGGACATAGGCGACCTGGCGCCCGAGTTCGAGCTGCCGGGGACGGGGAACAAGCTCTACCGCCTCTCCGAATACCGGGGGGAGAAGGTCGTCCTCGCCTTCTATCCAGGTGACGGCACCCGGGTCTGCACCGCGCAGTTCTGCTCCTACCGTGACGAGGACGAGCGGATCTCCGGCATCGACGCCGAGATCCTCGGGATCTCACCCCAGTCGGTCGCCTCGCACGAGCGCTGGGCGAAGGAGCAGCGCCTCAACGTGCCGTTGCTGGCCGACGAGGACCTGGAGGTCGCCAAGGCCTACGGGGCGACCGGCTGGGCCGGCCCGCTGGCAAAGATCGCCGGCCTGGCGTCGACGCCCGGCGGCCGGTACGTGAAGCGCGCGATCTTCGTGATCGACACCGACGGCATCGTCCGCTACCGCGACGTCTCGACCACCGGCGCGACCTTCAAGTCGGCGGAGGAGATCGAGCGGGCGGTGGCGGCGGTCGGCTGATCGAGATGGGTTTGGAGGGATTGGCCGCGCTGCTGCTCGATCTCGACGGCGTCCTCTACGTCGAGGGGGAGCCGATCCCGGGCGCAGCCTCCGCGGTCGAGGAGCTGAAAGAACATGACCTCGTCCTCCGGTTCGTCACCAACACGACGGCCAGCTCGCGCGGGCAGACCTTGGAAAAGCTCGAGCGCCTGGGATTCGGGGTCGACCCTTCGGAGCTTGTCACCCCGGCGCGCCTGGCAAGGCGTCACTGCGAGCAGGCTGGGCACCGGCGGGTGGCGCTGATCATGAACGACGCCGTGAAGGCCGACTTCGAGGGCCTCGAGGAGGCCGATCAGGGGGTCGACGCGGTGATCATGGGCGACCTCGGCGAGCAGTTCGGCTTTGCGATCCTCAACCGGGCCTTCCGGCACGTGATGGACGGCGCAGAGCTGATCGCTCTGCAGAAGAACCGCTTCTGGCTGACCGCAGATGGCCTCTCGCTCGACGCCGGCCCCTTCGTCGCAGCGGTCGAGTACGCGAGCGGCGAGGCGGCCTTCGTGGTCGGAAAGCCGTCCGCCGGCTTCTTCGCCTCCGTGCTCGAGGATCTGGGGTGCGGAAAGGGGGAGGTGGCGATGGTCGGGGACGACATCGAATCCGACATCGGCGGCGCGCTCGACGCCGGGCTGAGGGCGGTGCTCGTCCGCACCGGCAAGTTCCGTGAGGACTTCGTCGCGGCCAGCGGGATCGAGCCGACCGCGACCATAGGGACGATCGCCGATCTTCCCGCGGCGCTAAGGGCCGCCTGATCGCAGCCGAGCCGTCATCCTTCGAGGTAGATGCAGGGGGGCTGACCCTGCGGGGGGAGCGCTCCGGGGAAGCCTCGCCGGTCGTCCTCTGCCATGGGCTGACCGCGAATCGCCGCTACGTGGTCCACGGGTCGAGGCTGCTCGCCCGCCGCGGCCACGAGCTGATCGTCTACGACGCCAGGGCTCACGGCGAGTCGGATCCCGCCCCTGGGGAACCGGGTTATGGATACCCGCAGCTGGTCGCCGACCTCGGGAGCCGTCCTGGCGCGAACCGTGGGGGACCGCCGCTTCGTCCTCGGCGGCCACTCGATGGGGGCGCACACCTCGGTCGCTTTCGCGCTGCGAGCGCCCGGAACGCGTAGCCGGGCTGGTGATCGTCGGGCCCGGTCTACACGGGCCCGCCTGACGGATGAGGCGCTCGCCTACTGGGACGGGCTCGCCGACGGGTTGGAGCAAGGCGGGGCCGAGGGGTTCGTCGAGCGCATCGAGGCTGCCGGGATCGACCCGAGGTGGCGAGACACGGTGCTGCGGATCACCCGCGAGCGGATCTCCCTGCACCGCCACCCGGATGCTCTGGCGCAGGCCCTGCGCGAGGTGCCCCGCTCGCGTCCGTTCGAGGCGCTCAGCGAGCTGGAGACCCTGGACATCCCGGCCCTGGTCGTCGCCAGCCACGACGTCGCCGACCCCGGTCATCCCTACGCTGTGGCCGAGGCCTACGCCGAGAGCCTCCCCGACGCGAGGATCTGATCAGCGAGGGGGAGGGGGAGTCGCCGCTTGCCTGGCAGGGCGGCAGGCTCTCGCGAGAGATCGCCGCTTTCTGCGCGGAGAGTGAAGTCGCGGAGCGCCTTGCCGCTGACTAACCTCTGGCCGAATGATCGACGACGGCGAGGCGATCCACTACGCGGCGGTCGAGCGCGGCACGCCCGTGTACAGCTCCGACGGGGTCGAGGTTGGGCAAGGTCGAGCAGATGCTGGACAACTACCGCGAGCACATCTTCGACGGGGTCGTCTTCCGCGACGGCCAGCGGCGCGCTGCGCTTCGTCGACGCGCCGGAGGTCTCGCGCACGGCGACCCGCGGGGTGACGCTCTCGATCGACGCCGCTGCGGCCGCGGCGCTGCCTCCGCCCGAGAAGGGGCAGGGCAACTTCAGGCCGAACCTCGGCGGAGGGCGCATCTCGCGGTTGTTCGGCGGCAGCTGGAAGAAGCAGTAGGAGCGAGGTCTCAGCCCGTCGCAGGCGCCCCCGGCCGGAGCGGCTCGACCGAGCCGCGCTCCGGCCAGGAGACGACGGCGAGGGTCGCGATCACGATGCCGGCGGCAGTGCCCAAGCCGCGCTCGCCCGCCGCCGTCAGCGGCGGCTCGCCGAGGCTGTCGGCGAGCAGGACCATGTAGACGGTGATCGCCGTGGTGAACAGCGCGTACTCGATCGCCAGGAAGGCGTAGCAGACAGCGGCGCGAGACGGTCAGGACGAGGGCCACCGGGATCGCGTCATTGAGGAAGGCCTCGGCGAACGCGGTCGCCAGCACCAGCCCCGCCCGGTGCCGGCGGCCCGCATGAGGACCCGCTCGATCGTCTGATCGGGATCGGGCTTCAGCACGAACAGTGTCGTGAGCGGGATCCAGAATCCATGGTCGTGCAGGTCCAGCACCCGGTAGATCGCGACGCCGATCGCGAGGGCGCTGCCCCAGCGGAGGGCGTGGCGCATGCTCGGAGAGCGCAGGGTGAGGTTGGCGGCGAGCACCCGGCGAGCCCCTCCGGCGCCCCGGCGCAGGTCGAAGGCCTCCGGATCACGGTCCCAGAGCGCCCAGGCGGTAAGTGCAACGAGCGATTGGACGAGGGCTCCGGCCGTGACCAAAAGCAGCGCCGGCAGGGCATCGGAGGTCGGGAGGAACTGCCCCTGGGCGATCAGCAGGGCGAGGACGACGGTCATCGCCGCGATCGCCAGGCGCATCGAGACCGCGACGCAGAACCCGCCGAGGGTCGCGAGCAGCAGCATCGCGGCGACGGCGAGGGCGGCGGGCTCGGTCGTCAGCACCCCGAGGGCGGCGGCGATGCCGAGCAGCGGCGCGGTCAGCAGCTGCCAGACGAAGCGGATGCGGGCCGGAGCCTCGAAGGCGACGAAGCCGACCAGCAGCGCCCCGGTGGAGATCGCCCCGGTCAGCTTCGAGTCGGTGATCAGCTCGAAGGCGAGCAGGATCCCGACCGGCGCGGCGATCAGCGCTCCGCGCCGCAGGGCTGGGCCGGCGGGCTGGCGGAACCTCCACTCGGTGGGATCGATGGGGCGAGGCTGGTCGGCCACATCGGTAGCCTTGCGCAAATGGCCGATGTCACGGTGAAGCGGATCGAGGACCTCGAGTCGATGGGCCACGAGGGCCTCAGCATGCACACGGTGCGCAGCGGACTCGGGGTGAGCTCCTTCGGAATCCAGTTGATCAAGATCCCACCGCAGAATGACGCCTACCCCGAGCATGACCACTCGCGCGAGGGGATCGGGGGGCAGATGTTCGAGAAGCGCCCCGAGCAGCTCGACCAGGAGGAGGTCTACATCGCCCTCGAGGGAGCTGCGACACTGACGGCCGGCGGCGAGGAGCACAGGCTGGAGCCCGGCGTCTTCGCCAGAGTGGGGCCGGGAGAGGCCCGCAAGATCGCCACCGGCTCAGAGGGAGCGACGCTGCTGGCGCTCGGCGGCGTTCCCGGGAAAGCCTTCGGCTCCGCCGGCTGACGCTGGCTTCTGGCGCCGCGGGCGGTTAGGCTTGCGACCGTGCCAGGGATCGTCCCCGCGATGTTGCACTGCCGCCGCTGCGGGGCAGGCGGTCAGAAGTTTCTGCGCCGCTGCCCCCACTGCAGAACCCGCTGCCTGCGCCCGACCGCGTGGGTGCCGGGCGCCCACTGGGCCATGGTGCTGCTGGTGGCCGGAGCATTCGGACTCGCGGCCCCGGCGGCGCTCGCGCGCCAAGCCGGCGGTGAGGATCCTCAGCGGCGGCCAGGGCGCGATTCTCTCCCGGGGCTCGCTGAAGGCAAGGGTCACGGTCTCGGAACAGGACAGGCGGTGTGGCTACCGTCCGGGTGCAGGGGCGATCCTCGACCTTCGACCAGCCCCGGTTCGCCGACTGACCAGGTCCCGAAGCCTCAGCTTCGCGCACTCCGGCTCGAAGCTGGTCGAGCTGCCGCTCACCGCCGCAGGAAAGGCGGCAATCAGGAGCTGCGAGGCCCGCACCCTGCAGGTCAGGGCCGGCCGGGGAAGGGGAACCGCTTCGCTGGTCCGCGACAGCGCTGCCTGCAAGCCGAAACAGATCGACCTCTCCCGGGCCTCGGAGTGCGACTTCATCGGCCAGCAGAGCGGCTCGATGTGCCTGCTGCCCTTCCCCGACGACTTCTACTCGGTCGCCGACTCCTCGACCGCGACCGGCAGGCGGATCAACCTGCAGACCGGGGCGATGCCGGCGAACGTCTCCGATGTCCACATCGACGCGGCGCCCTACGATCGCAACGACGGCTTCAGCCCCGGACAGCCGATCGTGCTGCGCGTCCCCGGGCTCGACACGCCGACCGCGCTGGCGAACACCGGCGCCGTGCCGATCAACCACCTCGGCCGCTACCGGGCCAAGAACGCGCCCGTGGTCGTGATCGACGCGAAGACCGGCAAGCGCTGGCCGATCTGGGTCGAGATCGACTCCAATGCCGCTACCCCGGCCAAGACCGCCCTGCTGATCCACCCGGCGACGAACTTCGCCGCCAAGCATCGCTACATCGTCGCCCTGCGCAACCTCAAGGACGACTCCGGGAAGACGATCGCCGCCCCCGAGGGCTTCCGCTACTACCGCGACGACCTGCCCTCGAAGAAGGCGGCGATCAACAAGCAGCGCCGCCGTTTCGAGCGGGTCTTCAAGGACCTGCGCTCGGCCGGGATCGAACGCTCAGACCTCTACCTGGCCTGGGACTTCACGGTCGCCTCGGATCTAAACATCGCCGCCCGCATGCTGCACATCCGCAACGACGCCTTCGCCCAGCTCGGCGACACCAATCTCGCCGACGGGGTGGTCAGCGGCTCGGCGCCGGCGTTCAGCGTGGACACCGTCGACATCGACCCGAAGCCGGGGGTCGCTCGCCGGGTGCGCGGGCACATACACCGTCCCCTGCTACCTGTTCCCGAGCTGCGCGCCGGGCGGCCGCTTCCTGCTCGACTCCGACGGCATGCCGATGCGAAACGGCGACTGGACCGCCAACTTCGACTGTGTCATCCCGCATTCGGCGACCGACGATGTCGGCGCGGCGCCGGGACGCCCGGCGGTCTACGGTCACGGGCTGTTCGGCAGCGCTCGACGAGGTCTACGGCGCCGACATCCAGCACGAGCTCGGGCAGCACTACGACATCGTGCTCTGCGCGACCGACGAGATCGGGATGTCGGGAGCCGACGTGCCGAACACCCTCGTGCACATCCTGCCCGACCTCTCGAACTGGCCCGAGCTGGCCGACCGCCTCCAGCAGGGGCTGCTCAACGAGCTCTTCCTCGGCCGCCTGATGGACACGACGGCGGCTCAGGGAGGCTTCCTCTCGAACGTCCACTTCCACGCCGACGACTCGACCCTGACCAGCCGGGGCGTGATCGACTCCGCGCAGCTCTACTACGACGGCTCCAGCCAGGGCGGGATCATGGGAGGCGCCCTGACCGCCGTCTCGCCCGACTTCACGACGAGCGGCGCTGAACGTCGGCGCGATGAACTACTCGGTGCTGCTCTCGCGCTCGGTCGACTACGACGAGTTCATCCCCGTCGTCAACAATGCCTACCCCGACGACCTCTCCCACCCGCTCTTCCAGAGCCTGATCCAGATGCTCTGGGACCGCGGCGAGCCAAACGGCTACGCGCACCGGATGACCGATGATCCTCTGCCCGCGCACCCCCGCGCACAAGGTCCTGCTCAGCGTCGCCCTCGGCGATCACCAGGTCACCAACTTCCAGTCCGACGTCGAGGCGCGGACGATCGGCGCCCGCACGCGCAAGCCGATCCTCGACCCGGGACGCTGGCCCGACACCGACGTGCTCTGGAACGTCCCGGCGATCTCCTCCTATCCCTACGACGGATCGGCGGTGATCTACTTCGACATCGGGCCGGAGCGAGCCAACCCCTCGCCGCCGCCGACGACGATCGGGGTTCCGCCGCCGCCCTGGACGAATACACCGAACCGGGGTGGGGAGGACCCGCATGGCGCTCCACGCGGCGCGCCGATCGGGCTGCACATGATCTCCGACTTCCTCGCACCGAACGGCGCGGTCACCAATCGCTGCGGCGCCGGACCCTGCTACTCGGGCGGCTACAGCGGCCCCTGAGCCGGTCGGAGACCGGCTCTTCGGTGATAGGTTTCAGCCACTTCGAGTGGGGAGGAGAGACGGGGTGGGAGCAGTGGGTGAGATCGGTAGGCAGGGAGTCCGAGCGGGGCTCGCAGCAAGTTTCCTGGCAATCGCGATCCTCGGGTTCGGCGCGATCGCGTCGGCTCCCGCGAAGACTGGGCCGCATCCGAAGCTCGGGCTGAAAATCGGGGCTTCAGGCCAGCGCGCGCTCACCTCCACCCATTCTCTCAAGGTGACGATCGACGCCCGCGGCGGTGGGGCCCGCGTCAAGCTCGCGACCGCGGTGAAGCAGGGTGGCAAGAGGTCGAGCGTCGCCGACCCGGAAACACTCGGGGTCGGTTCGGGCAAGCGCCGATCGACCAGGGTCCTGCTCAACCAGGAGGGCCGCTCGATTGTCCAGAGCTGCCTGCCGACCCAGCTCCACGTCGTCGCCAGCTTGCGCCGCCGGGGCGCCTGGAGAAAGGCGGCGGAGGCGACGGAGACGATGGCTCGCGACCCGAAGCTGTGCGATGGGACGAAGCCGGTAGGCGTCGATCTGGCGGACGCCGCCAAATGCGATCCGATCGCGCCGACCGAGGCGGGGGAGTGCCTCTTCCCCTATCCGAACGACTACTACACGACCGCCGACTCGGGGACCGACACCGGAAAGAGACTGGCCCTGGCTCCCGACTCGACGCCGGTCAACAACCACGACGTCCACGTCAACCCGGCGGAGATCAATACCAGCGACGGTTTCAGCCCGGGAGCGCCCGTGGTCACCCACGTTCCGGGGTTGGACACCCCCGAGGCGTTCGCCAATACCCACTCGGTGCCGGTCACCGAGATGGCCCGCTACCTCAATCCGAACACGCCGATCGTCGTGATCGATGCCGCCACCGGAAAACGACAGCTGATCTGGACCGAGCTCGACTCGACCGCATCGAGCCCGGATGAGACCGATCTGATGATCCACTGGGGCCGCAACCTGCTCGACGGCCACCGCTACATCGTCGCGATGCGCAACCTCCGGGACTCGGAGGGCAAGACGATCCCGGCGCCGGCGGGCTTCCGCCTCTACCGCGACAAGATCCCGACCGCATATCCGGTGATCGAGAAGCGACGCGCCCACATGGAGGGGATCTTCGCCAAGCTGAAGTCGGCAGGGATCGGGCGATCGAACCTCTACATGGCCTGGGACTTCACTGTCGCCAGCACCCGGAACCTGAGCGAGCGAATGCTGCACATTCGCGACGACGCCCTTGCCAAGCTCGGCGACACCACGCCGGGCGACGGGGTGATCAACGGCGATGCCCCGAACTACACGATCACCGACGTGAAGACGGTCGGCGACCCTGCGAACGACCTCACCGGCAGCCATGCGGTCGAGAACGTGCGCGAGGTGACCGGCACCGTCGATGTTCCCTGCTACATCCACCCGGACTGTGAGGCCGCCAGCGCCGGGACGTTCGACCTCGGGTCCGACGGCCTGCCGACCCAGGCAAGCGGCGCGGGAAGCGTCTACCACGCCCGCTTCACCTGCAACATCCCGCAATCGGCGGTGACCCACGTCGGCCCCGACCCTGGCGACTACGAGGTCGCCCAGACCGACCGTCCCTCGATGTACGGGCACGGGCTGTTCGGCGACTACACCGAGGTGCACACGCAGAACGTCCGCCAGCTCGGCGACGACCACAACGTGATCACCTGCGCCGACCGACTGGATCGGGATGTACGAGGACGACGTCGGATATTCGGCGATCCCGGCGCTGCTCGACCTCTCGCACTTCACCCCGCTGCCGGATCGCCTCCAGCAGGGCTTCCTCGACTTCATCTACCTGGGGCGGCTGCTGGCCAACCCGGACGGGCTGGCCAAGGATCCGGCATTCAAGTTCGGTGGCCAGTCGGCGCTGGCCACCGACAAGGGCCTCTTCTACTACGGCAACAGTCAGGGCGGGATCGCAGGCGGGGCGCTGACCGCGGTCGAGCCCGACATCACCCGCACCGTCCTCTACGTGCCCGGGATGAACTACTCGACCCTGCTGACGCGGAGCGTCGATTTCGCCGACTACGCGACGATCCTCTACCCGGCCTATCCCGACCAGGGTGCCCGGCCGCTGCTGCTCTCCCTGATCCAGTCGATGTGGGACCGGGGCGAGCCGGACGGATACGCCAACCACATGACCACCGATCCGCTGCCGAACACCCCGGCGCACAAGGTCCTGATCCAGATGGCCTGGGGCGATCACCAGGTTGCGAACGTGCAGACCGAGGTCGAGGCGCGGACGATCGGAGCGCCGCTGCGCCGCCCGGCGCTCGACGCCAACCGCCTCGCGGACCCCTTCGACGAGATCGGCGTCAACTCCCCGTTCTACGGAATGGGAACGCTCGGAGACCCGGGTGGGCCGGCCGGCGGACGGCAGCGGCATGTTCATCTGGGACATCGGACCGAGACGGGCGGACCCGCTCAACCCCGGCCAGATACTCGGGACCCGTCCGGCGCCGATCACCAACACGGCGCCGGACGACAGCTTCGGGGTCGATCCGCACGACACCGTGATCGATACGACCCCGATCGCCCGGGCCCAGATCGCCGAGTTCCTGAAGACGGACGGGAAGATCACCGACCCCTGCGGGAACAACCCCTGCTACGCGGCGGGCTGGGCGGGTCCGGGGTTCTGAGTCCGAGGACCTGGGGCGGAGCGGGCGTGTTATGTCAACCCGTCAGACCCAATCGATCTCGATCTTCGCCTGGGCGAGCTCGCGATAGCGCTTGCGGTTGAGCCGCCGCGAGACGGTGGCGAACAGCCGCTGCGCGGGGGACCAGAGCGCGACCCAGCCGAGCACGACGAGGCCCTGGGAAACGCTGCCGAAGAAGGCATCGTTGGCGGTCGCCTGGTCGATCATGCTGGAGAGCAGCAGGCAGACGATCAGGAAGGAGAAGGCGATCAGCGTCTCGCGCCGCTCGCTGCGGCTGACCGAGAGCCATTTCTTGCTCGATTTGTAGGTCTCCTCGAGGTCGTGGCGGATCGCCGCCTTCAGCTTCTCGGCCAGGCCCTCGCGCCGCTCGGAGCCGGGCAGCTCGACCGAGAGGTGACTCGGCCGTTCATGCCTGGTGTCGATCCATGCCCAGAGGATCCGGTCGCGCACCTCGTCGGTCAGAGGCCGCTCGGCCAGCGGTCCGACGGTGTAGGGGTCGAGCAGGTCGTCGACCGAGGGCGCGCGGATCGCGAAGCTGGCCACGGCGCGAGGCTAGGGTCCCCGCCGGATGGCGCCAGCCGCCGCCGTCAGGCCCCGAGCCGGTGGACCAGCCTCCTGTAGACGCCGAAAGCAGGCTTGCGCGTGTAGTCGTCCCGAAGCAAGCCAAAAAACGATTGGAAGTCGGGCCCGGCGCTGTTGTTGTCGCGCAGCCCGAACCAGTTCAGCGCGGTGACGTTGTAGGTGCCCCGGTAGCGGTTCGCCGTCTTCACGAACGCTCCCAGCGCGGCGGCCTGGGAGGCTTCGCTGCGACCCGGCCCGGTCGGGTAACCGAGCTCCTCGAGGTGAATCGGCTTGCGCGGCCCGAAGCCCGCCAGCGGCATGTAGCACTCGCGTACCTGGGCGATCCCCTCGAGCAGTGCGTCACCGGCGTTGACGAAGATGGCGGGGACATAGGTGCCGGGGTAGGCGTCGATCCCCACCCAGTCGGTGGCCCTGCGCAGCCGCCGGCCGCCGGCGGCGCCCACCGCGCGCCAGAAAGCGGCGTCGGCGTCGCCGAAGCGCCAGGCGTAGTTGAAGCCGGTCTTCAGCCGCCGGTAGCCGAGCCGGCGGGCCTCGCTCTTTGCTGCGGGGACGCCGCGGGCCAACGCCTCGATGGCGTTCTCGTAGGCGCCGTCGGAGGTGTTCGGGGAGAAGGTCAGGTTGACCTCGTTGGTGATCTGAAGCGCGGTGACGTGCCTGATCGGCCCGAAGGCGCGGACGACGCGGCGGACATAGTCGAGCCACGCCTCGATATCGCCGTTCTGCGCGGGAGTGGGGTGGTAGCGGACCTGGAGCTCGACGTTGAAGCCGAGCCGGGAGTAGTGGCGGGCCATCTTCTTGAACTTCCTGATGCCCGCGGCGCCGTCGGCCTCGAAGAGCCGGTTGAGTCGCACGCTCATCGTCCGCCGGCCCTTCAGCCTCTGCAGCGCGGCGTCACGCTTCGCCGGGTTCTCGGCCACCACCGGGGTGGTCTGCGAGCCGCCCGCCTCGCCGGCCAGCCTCGGCCCGATCCCGAACTCCAGTCGCGGCCCGCGGGCCGGCCGGTCGTTTGCATAACTCTGGGCGCAGTTGGGATCCGGCGTGGTCGCCGGCGGTGTCTGGGACGGCGGTATCGCGCCCTGCTGGTCCCAGGGGATCGCCAGGGCGCCCGTCGCGAGGATCATCGAGGCCGCGATCGCAGCCCCGAGGGCGGTCGTCGCTCGCCGCAGGCGCTGTCTCATCGGCTTCCTCGCATCGTCTCAGGGTAGGAGCACGGTCGCTTCGGGCCACGAATGTGTCTCCAGACTTCACCAACAGGGGCAGCCCGCCGGAGTTGCGCGGGACCAGGATCGCCCTTCCATCCGGAGGGAGCGCCGGGAGGCCCCTTATGAGCGGCTTCCGCCGGCAGCGGAGGCCAAATTCCGTACCAGGTTGACATAAGGCAGATTAGGAAGCGTTGAGCCAGGCAGGGCCGGGGCGGGCCCTTGGGACGAGGTCGGCGATCACCACCGTGACGTTGTCCCTGCTCCCCGCGTGCAGGGCCTGCTTGACCAGGCTGGCGGCGCAGTCGCGGCGCGAGCCGGAGCCGAGCGCAGCGGCGATCTGCCCCGCGTCGAGGACATCGGAGAGGCCGTCCGAGCAGAGCAGCAGGCGGTCGGCCGCCCGGGCGGCGAGCGCCCCGATCGCCGCTTGCCGGCGGGGATCGCCGTCCAGGACCTCGAGCACTACCGAGCGTCGCGGGTGGCGCGCGGCGTCGCCGGGGTCGAGCCCGGCGTGGTCGATCAGTTGCTGGACGAGGCTGTCGTCCCGGGTCAGCTGGCGCAGCCTGCCGTCTCGAAGCAGATAGGCCCGCGAGTCGCCGACGTTGGCCAGCAGGAGCCGGTCATCGTTACGGAGCGCGACCGCGGTCAGCGTCGTCGCCATGCCGCTTGTCTCGGGCCGGCACCGGGCGATGAAGCCGATCGTCTGGTTGCCCCAGGCCACCGAATCCCGCAGCGCCCGGTCGAGGCTTCGGTCGAGCCGACGGCTGTCGAGGTTGATCACCGCGTTGACGATCGTGCGGCTGGCGACTTCCCCGGCGGCGGCGCCACCGACTCCGTCGGCGACAGCAGCCACCCGGCCGCTCGCGTATGCGGCGTCCTCGTTGCCGGGGCGGCGTCCGGGGTCGGTGCGGACCTCACACTCGAGAGTAAGGGCGCTCACCGCCCGCAAGTTAGCGCCTCGCAGCGCCCGAGCCGGCCCATACCCGGTGCGTCCAGCGGGGTTCCGGTCATTCAGGGAAGCCCCGGGCGGCGCCGATATCTCCTCTACCGGTGTACGAGGCCGTGCCGAGCACATCCAAGACCGAGGACCTGGGGGAGCTTTCACTCTCCGCCCTGCGCTGGCTGCCGGACGTCGCGATCCTCGTCTTCGACCGGGAGCTGCGCTACGTCCTCGCGCTGGGTGAGGTTGTCCACCGCAACGGCTGGACGCCGGAGGCGTTCGAGGGGAATCTGGGCGCCGAGATCCTTCCCGCCGACCGCTGGGAGGTGCTCGAGCCGCTGTACCGGGCGGCGGTCGAAGGCGAGACCGGGTCGATCGAGCTGAGCTGGACCGCCGAGAACGGCGAGTCGCAGTTCCTGGTCGAGGCCAACCCGTGGCGGGGCGAGACCGGGGAGATCCTCGGGGGCGTCGCCGTCGCCCGCGACATCACCTCCGCGAAGCGAACCGAAACTGAGCTGCGCGAGGCCCGCGAGCGCTTCGAGCGCGCCTTCGAGGACGCGCCGATCGGGATGGCCCTGGTCGGCCTCGACGGGCGCTGGCTGCGGGTCAACCGCCGCGTCTGCGAGATCACCGGCTACCCGGCCGAGGATCTGCTTGGGATGACCTTCCAGGAAATCACCCATCCCGGGGACCGTGAGGACGATCTAGAGTACGTTCAATCCCTGCTCGACGAGCAGATCCGCGACTACCAGATGGAGAAGCGCTGCATTCGGGCGGACGGGCTCGAGGTCTGGATCATGCTTTCCGTCTCCCTGGTCCGCGACGCGAGCGGCGAGCCCCTCCACTTCATCTCGCAGATCGAGGACATCTCCGAGCGCAAGCTGATGCAGAAGCGCCTGCAGTGGCTCGCCGACAGCGACGCGCTCACCGAGGTTCGCAACCGCAGGCGGCTCGAGGAGGAGCTATGCGTCGCGGTGAAGCGCTGCCAGCGCTATGGGGAGCAAGCCGCACTGCTGCTGCTCGATCTCGATGGCCTCAAGCTGATCAACGACGGCTACGGGCACAAGGTCGGCGACGACGTGCTGCGCGCCGTGGCAAGGGCGATCAAGGCCAGGGTGAGGCGCAGCGACAGCATCGCCAGGCTCGGCGGCGACGAGTTCGCCGTGCTGATGTTGCATGCGGATCGCGGCACCGCCGAAGCGCTGGTTCACGACCTGCTGGAGGCGATCTCCGCCTCCGAGGTGCAGGCCGGCGGAAGGACGATCCGTCCCTCGGCGAGCATCGGCTTCGCCTTGATCGACGAGAGCACCGCCGATGAGGAGGCAGTGCTGATAGAGGCCGACCGCTCGATGTACGCGGCCAAGCACCCCTCCTAGCGCTCAGCCGCCGAGTCCCCCGAAGATCGCAAACGGGTTGGCCGGCGCCTCGTGGCGGGCGGCCTGGAAGGTTCCCTCGACCTTGACCTCGCTTCCCTCCGGCGCCTCGGCCCGCAGGCGCTCAGCCAGGGTCTGAGCGCTGTCCTCGTCGACCGCGCCGACCACCAGGTACTTCCAGCGCCGAACGTTCTGAAGCCCTTCCGCCTCGAGCCGCCTGGAGAGCTCGACCGCCTCCCTATGCCCAGCCGTGTCCACCCGGACCTCCCACTCCGGGTAGCCGCGCTCGACCGTCTCGGTGCGCTCTTCCTCGAGAACCGTCTCGTGGGCGGAGTCCTGCTCCTCTTCGCCCCGCGGCAGGGGCTTGTCGGGATCCTCCCATTCCAGCTCGGTCGGGTGCCAGCGCTCGAGCGCGACCGAGGCGATGTGCCAGTTTTTCTTCTCGGAGAGCGTGCGCACCGCCTTCTCTGCTTCCTCGGTCTGCTCCCGGGTGGCCGCGTAGAGGAAGAGGTGGGGCCCGTCGTGGGTGACGATGACGCGATCGCCGAAGGACTCCTCGAGGTCGTGGTCGAGCTCACCTGCCGCGAGGTCCTCGGTCATCCCGTGAGCGAAACCCTGCTCCTCGAGCTCAATGCTCAGCCGCCAGTCGTCGTTCATGGCCGGGAACCCTACCCTGCTGCAGCGTGGGATAGCTCATCTAGGCTGTCGGGCGAGTGGGCGATGAGTGAGTCGACGGAGATCATCAAGGGGGCCTATGAGGCATTCCGCGAGCGGGACCTCCAAGCCCTGGAGGAGATCTCCGATCCGGAGATCGAGATTTCCAGCGTCACCGGCATCCTCTCCGGGCGCGAGACGCCGTATGTGGGGATCGCCGCCCTCGTCTCCTACGTCCGCGACGTCTCGACGATCTGGGACTCGATCGAGCTGGTCCCGGAGGAGTTCCACGAGCTCGACGACGACAGGGTGCTGGTCTTCGGGCGGGTCAGGGCGACGAGAAGCGGCTCGGAGATAGACACCCCGAACGCCTGGCTGTGGACCCTGCGCGACGGTCTGGTCGTCTCGGTCCAGGTCTACGCAGAGCCAAGTACCGACGCCCGCTGGCTGTTCAAGCGGTGAGCCGGCAGATGACGGTCGAGCCGCGGAGCCCGTCCACTCTCGATCAGGAGATCATCCAGGCCGGCGATCCCCGTGTGCTCGAGACCCATACGGACGCCGAGCGGGTTGCCCGGGTCGAGGCTGAGCTGCGGGCCGGCTTCGAGACCCTCGCCGACGTCGGCCGGGCCGTCTGCGTGTTCGGCTCCGCCCGGACCTCGGCCGATCACCCCGAGTACGCCCTTGCCCGGCGGGTCGGCCGGGCCTTCGGCGAGGCCGGATGGGCGGTGATCACCGGCGGCGGGCCGGGGACGATGGAAGCGGCGAACCGCGGGGCCCGCGAGGGCGGGGCGCTGTCGATCGGGCTCAACATCGAGCTGCCCCACGAGCAGGCGTTGAACAGCTACGTCGACGTCGGGATCCAATTCCACTACTTCTTCACCCGCAAGCTGATGTTCGTCCGCTACTCGCAGCGCCTTCGTCCTCTTTCCCGGCGGCTTCGGCACTCTCGACGAGATGTTCGAGGTGCTCACCCTCGGGCAGACCGACAAGGCCACCGACTTCCCGGTGGTCCTCGTCGGCCGCGACTACTGGGAGGGCTTGATGGGCTGGATCGCGGGAGCGCCTGCTCGGCGAGGGCAGGATCGAGCCCGGCCGACCTGAGGGTGATCTCCTACGCCGAGGAGCCGGAGGAGATCGTCGCCGCGGCGAGCGCCGGGATCGTCGAAGCCGGATAGCGCGCCTGACCTGGTCGATGAAGGCCGCCATCTGCGCGGCCAGCCCGGGTCGGCGAGCTCGAGCACGTTCTCGGCGTTCTGCTCTCCCGAGCGGGAGAGGTTGAAGGAGCCGATGAAGACGGTGTCGTCGGCGACCGTGACCTTGGCGTGCATGAAGTCGTGGACCGTCTCGGGGCCCCACGGGCGTCGAAGGCTTGCCGGAGAACGGAAGCCGTGAGAGCACCGTCGCCAGCAGCGGGATCTTCCAGGCGCCGTTGTCTCGGTGCCACTGCTCGAAGACGCGGTCGGTCTGCGGCTCGTCGACGACGCCGGCGACGTCCACCCCTTCCCCGCTCCCGATCTCCGCCAGGGCGCCGAGGACGGGCGCCGAGGTGATCACCGGTGAGGCGATCCGGACCCGCGTTCGGGCCCTTGATCGCCTCGGCGATCCGCGCCGAGAGCGCCTCGCCGTGCCCCGGGGTGAACCAGGCCCGCACCGGCCGTCCCGGCGACGTCGACCGGGTCCGGGTCGGTGAAGCCGCTGCGCTCGACCTCCCCCCTCCCCCACAGCTCCTCGAAGTTCTCGCCGGAAGCACCCCGCCACCTGCGGCCGAGGCGACCGTGATCACGGCGTTCTCCTGCCGGGTCCAGGAGTCGACCGTCCAGTTGGTCGAGCCGCTCCAGACGGCCTCGGAGTCACGGACCGCGTACTTGTGGTGCATCAGGTCGGGGATTCCGGGGACGCCGCGCGCCTCGATCGGCAGCTCGGCGAGGATCTCCGGCCTGGTCGCCGGCGGCGGGTGGATCGCCGCGGGCCGGTCGGTGTCGGTGTTGTAGAGGAGGCGGATCCGCACCCCGCGCCCCGACGCCGCGCGCAGCGCCTCGGCGACGATCGAGCCGGTCGGGTCCGGCAGCCGGACGTCGTAGAGGGCGAGCTCGAGGGTGCTCGTCGCGGCGGCGATGAAGCCGGCCACCCGGCGCGCCATCTGCTCGGCGCTCTGGCCGCCGTCGGTGAGGGTGAAGACCTCGATCGGGGCGTCCCCGGCGCTCATCGGCTCGCCGCCCCACGGGTCGGGTTTCCGGTACCCGCCGCAGTACGCTCAGGTCCGTGAAGCAGACGCGCCCCGGGGAAGCGCCACAGACGACCGCCTCGGTGGGGGCCGGGATCGCGTACTCGCTGGCCGCCGTCGCGGTCTGCACGGTGCTGATATTCCCGCTGCGCGCGATAGCGCCCCCCGTGTCGACCGGCGTCGTCTATCTGCTCGGAGTCCTCGTCGTCTCGATCTACTCGACCAGGTGGGCGGGGTTGCTCACCTCGGTGCTCAGCGCCGCCGCCTTCAACTTCTTTCACATCCCCCCGACCGGCCACATCGAGATAGCCAACGGAGAGAACTGGGTGGCGCTGGCAGTCTTCCTGATCTCTGCGATCCTCGCCAGCTCCCTGGCCGAGCAGGCTCGTGTCCGCGCGGAGGAAGCAGAGGAGCGGCGCCGGGAGGCGGTCCTCGCGGCTCAGCTGGCGAGGGCGCTGCTGGGGGGTGACAGCGCGCCCGACTCGCTCGAGCAGAGCGCCGCCCTGATCGCCGCCGCCTTCGAGCTGCCCTGGGCGCGGATCGAGCTCGGCGAGTCCGCCACGGCCGAGGGGCGGAGGATGGCCCTCGAGCACGAAGGGGGGCAGCTCGGCGCCCTGGTCGTCCCATCGAGCGCGGCTGCGACGACCTGTGAGCGCCTCGAGCAGCGCGTCGTGCCGCCCCTCGAGACCCTGCTGGGGGCGGCGATCGACCGCGACCGCCTGATCGCCTCCGCGGTCGAAGCGGAGGCACTGCGCCGCAGCGACGAGATCAAGACGGCGCTGCTTCGCTCCGTCTCCCACGACCTGCGAACCCCGATCACCGCGGTGCTCGCAGCCGGTAGCGCGCTGGAGTCGAGCTCGCTCGCGGACGGCGACCGGATAGCCCTGGCGGCCGGTGTCTCGACCGAGGCCAGGCGGCTCTCCGACCTGGTCGACAAGCTCCTCGATCTCTCCCGTCTGGAGGCGGGACAGGCCGAGCCGCGGACCGACTGGTGCTCGGTCGAGGAGGTGGTGACGGCCGCCGTCGAGGGTCTCGGCGAGAGATCCGACCTGGTGCGCGATCTCGCTCGACGACGACCTTCCCTTCGTCCGCGCCGACGCCGCCCAGCTGGAGCGCGCCATCGCCAACCTGCTCGAGAACGCGGTCCGCTACTCCGGTGGGAAGCAGACCCTGGTCCGGGCGCGCGTCGTCAACCGAGCGCCTGATCGGTGCGGATCGTCGATCGCGGCCCCGGCATCCCCCAGTCCGAGATCTACCGGGTGTTCGAGCCCTTCTACACCCTGCGCAGCGGCGGCGAGCAATCACGGCTCGGGGCTCGGGCTCTCGATCGCCCGGGGTTTCATCGAGGTGAACGGCGGGAGAGTCTGGGCGGAGTCGGTCCCCGGCCAGGGGGCCACCTTCGTGGTCGAGTTCCCGCTCGAACCCGGAGGCGGTCCCGCAGGCCTCTGCCGCCGGAGCCGGACCCGGATGAGCGCCGGCGAGAGGGTGCTCGTCTGCGACGACGAGCTGCAGATCCTCCGGGCGCTGAAGCTCGTCCTCAGGGAGGCCGGCTTCGAGGTGACCGCGACGGCCACCGCCACCGAGGCGCTGGACCAGGCCTCCCTCGACCCGCCCGACGCGGCGATCATCGACCTCGTGCTCCCCGACGGCGACGGGGTCGAGGTTTGCGCCCGGCTTCGATCCTGGAGCAGCATCCCGATCATCGTCCTCTCGGCGCTCGGCGAGGAGGAGGAGAAGGTGCGGGCGCTGGAGGCCGGCGCCGACGATTACGTGACCAAGCCCTTCGGGCCGAAGGAGCTGGTGGCGAGAGTCCGGGCGGCGCTGCGCCGGGCGCCCGACTCCGAGGACGAGCCCTCGGTCTCGCTCGGCGGGCTGCGGATCGATTTCAACGCCCACACGGTGAGCCGCGACGGCGAGGAGATCCACCTCACTCCGACCGAGTTCGAGCTGTTGCGGACGCTGGTCCGCAACCGGGGGCGCCTGATGACCCACCGCGCGCTGCTTTCCGAGGTCTGGGGTCCCGCCTGGAGCGAGGACACGGCGACCCTGAGAACGCACGTCGCCAACCTGCGTCGCAAGCTCGAGGCAGGCGGCGAGCAGAGGCTGATCCGCACCGATCCCGGGATCGGCTACCGGATCGACCCCTGACGGGGACGAGACGGCACAGGGCCTGAGTTCACCCGCCCGCCTCGACGGCGCCGGCCGAGGCCGGCTGAGCGCTACTCCTTAGCGCTCACCTTCTCGGCCCCGGGCTCCCCGGCGGACTCGGCCGAGGCCGAGACTCCTGGCTCGGCGGAGTCTTCGCGGCGCGCTCCTCGTAGGCGGCGCGCGCGGCCCGGTTCGGCTCGGCGAGCATCTTGTCGGCCTTGCAGCCCGGGCGATCGCCTCGCGGCCCCGTCGCGGGACGCAGCCCCATGAGCGTGTTGATCGCCTTGGTCGAGCGCGGCACCCAGACGTCGAAGCGGCCGGCTTCCAGCGCGTCGACGATCTCGTCGGCGACGTCCTCGGCCTCGACCGGTTCTTGACCCCGCGCTGGCCGAGGCCGCGGTCAGCTCGGTGTTGACGACGGTCGGCATCACGCAGTGCGATCTCGATGCCGGTGCCGCGCAGCTCGGCCCGCACCGCCTCGCTGAGCCCGACCACGGCGTGCTTGGTCGCGCGAGTAGGTGGCGATCGCCCGGGAAGCCGCGCCTTGCCGGCCTGCGAGGCGATGTTGACGATGTGGCCGCTGTCCGCGCGGCTGCATCCGCGCCGATCGCCAGCTGCGTGCCGACGATCACGCCGTGGATGTTGATGTCGAGCTGGCGGTGGACCGAGTCGCGTCGCCCTCCTCGGCGAAGCGGCGTCACCGGCATGATCCCGGCGTTGTTGATCAGCACGTCGAGCGGGCCGAGCTGGCGCTCGGCCTCGTCGAGGAAGGCGGCGAAGGAGGCGCGGTCGGTGACGTCGAGCGGCAGCGCGATCGTGCCGCCGCCGAGCGCCGCCGCGGTCTGCTCGGCCAGCTCCAGGTCGAGGTCGCCGATGCGCGACCCGGCAGCCCTTGCGGACCAGCGCCGTCGCCGTCGCCTTGCCGATCCCCCGGGCGCCGCCGGTGATCGCCACGACCTTGCCGTGCAGTGACCGTCGCTCCTTCGCCATTCGCAGGTACTCCTCTCCGGCGGCCGCGGGCCGGCTTGTAGACGGTGACCACGGCGGCGCCGCCGAGGCCGATGTTGTGCTGCAGGGCGACCTTGGCGCCCTCGACCTGGCGCCTGCTCGGCTTCGCCGCGCAGCTGCCAGGTCAGCTCGGAGCACTGCGCCAGCCCGGTCGCGCCGAGCGGGTGGCCCTTGGAGATCAGCCCGCCGGAGGGGTTGACGACGACCTTGCCGCCGTAGGTGGTCGCCTCTTCCTCGACCAGCTTGTGGGCCTCGCCCTCGGCGGCGAAGCCGAGCGCTTCGTAGGTGATCAGCTCGTTGGCGCTGAAGCAGTCGTGCAGCTCGCAGACGTCGATTTCCTCGGCGGCCGACGCCGGCCTCCTCGTAGGCCCTCTCGGCGGCGCTCTTCGACATGTCGGAGCCGACGATCGTCATGCAGTCGGCGGCCTCGTCGAAGGTCGAGGGGAGGTCGGTGACCATCGACTGGCCGGCGATCTCGATCGCCTGCTCCCAGAGGCCGTGCTCGTCGACGTAGCGCTCGGAGGCGACGATCGCGCAGGCCGAGCCGTCGGAGGTCGGCGAGCACTGCAGCTTGGTCAGCGGCTCGTGGATCATCTTCGCCGCCTTGATGTCCTCGAGCGTGTACTCGTCCTGGAACTGGGCGTAGGGGTTGTTGACCGAGTGCTTGTGGTTCTTCCAGCCGATCCAGGCGTAGTGGTCGGGGTCGGAGCCGTACTTCTCCATGTGGTCGCGGCCGGCGTTGCCGAACATCTGCGGCGCCGGCGGCGACTGCTCCGGGTCGCGGATCTCGAACATCCGCATCGCGTGCTTGTCGAGCGCGTTGGTGCGGTCGGTGTACTTGACGCCGAGCGAGCCCGGCTCCATCTTCTCGAAGCCGAGCGCCAGCGCGCAATCGGCGAGCCCGCCCTTGACCGCCTGGCGGGCCAGGAACAGCGCCGAGGAGCCGGTCGAGCAGTTGTTGTTGACGTTGACGACCGGGATCCCGGTCAGCCCGAGCTGGTAGAGCGCCCGCTGGCCGTAGGTCGAGTCGCCGTAGCAGTAGCCGGCGAAGGCCTGCTCGACGTCGTCGTAGGGGATGCCGGCGTCGGCGAGCGCCTTCTCCCCCGCCTCCTTGGCCCAGTCCGGGTAGTCGCCCTCCTTGGTGCCGGGCTTCTCGAACTTGGTCATCCCGACCCCGATCACGAACGTGCGGTTGCTCAAGCTGGACTCCTCGCTCGGATCGTCCTCGATCTTGGCCGACTGGCCAGGAATCTAGCGCGGCGGGGCCGCTGGCGCCGGGCGATCAGACCAGGTCGGGGTCGGCGATGACCTCGACCATCGCCGGGCCGTCGTGGTCGAGCGCCTCGCGAGAGCGCGTCGTCGAGGTCCGCCCGGTCGGTGACCCGGATGCCGAGCGCCCCGCAGATCCGGGCGTACTCGGAGAAGTCGGGGTTGTGGAGCGGCGTCTGCCAGACGTCCCACTCGCCCGCCCGCTGCTCCTTGGAGATCTTGCCGAGCTGGCCGTTGTTGACGAGCACGATGGGTGATGTTCATCTCGTGCTTGACCGCGGTGAGGATCTCGGCCATGTACTGCCCGAAGCCGCCGTCGCCGGTCACGGCGACGATCTGGCGCTCGCCCCCGGTCGCCGCCCAGGCGCCGATCGCCGCCGGGTAGCCGAAGCCGATCGAGCCCAGGTAGCCGCTCATCAGAACGGCTGGCGCTCGCACTCGAAGTAGCGGCCGAACGAGTAGGTGTTGTTGCCGACGTCGACGGCGATCACCGCATCGCGGGTCGATCTGGCGGTTCGAGCGCCGCGAACATCGAGGCCGAGTTGACGCCCGTTGCCGCGATCGTCGGCGGCCCGGTTCTCCTTCTCCGCCGCGCCAGATCGCCCGGCGCTCGCGCAGCTGGGCCGCCTGGTCGGTCGGTGGCGAGCTCTCGCCGGCAGGGCCTCGATCAGCCGCTCGCGTGACCACCCCGATCTCGCCCCAGACGGGCACCTCGACGCTGTGGAACTTGCCGAGCTGCATCGGGTCGAAGTCGACCTGGATGATCGGTTGGCCCGCGTAGATCCCGGTGTGGTTGGAGAACGAGGCGCCCAAGACCAAGCAGCAGGTCGGCCTCGTTCATGAACCAGCTGACGCAACCGGCGTGCCGCTTCGTCCGAGCACGCCGGCGGCAAGCGGATGGCTGTCGGCGATCTGGCCCTTCGCCTTGAAGGTGGTGATCACCGGGGCGCCGAGGCGCTCCGCCAGGCGCGGTGATCTCGCTCCATCTGCTCGCGGGCGCCATGGCCGACGATGATCACCGGGCGCTTCGGCCTTCCAGCGGCTGCTCGCCGCCTCCAGCGACTCCTGTGGCGGGGTGATGTCCGAGCGGCGTGATCCGGCCCTCGGGACCGCCGGCCTCGAGTCCGCGGGCGCCTGGCAGGGTCTGGACCTCGTCGGGGAAGATCAGGTGGGCGACGTCGCGGCGCAGGATCGCGTTCTTGCAGGCGAGGTTCATCAGCTCGACGTGCTTGGAGTCGCGCAGGACCGGCTGGCTGAACGCGGCGACCGAGCCGTAGGCCGCCCTGCAGGTCGATCTCCTGGAAGGCGCCCGGGCCGAGAACCTGGGTGTCGACCTGGCCGGTCAGCGCCAGGACCGGCGAGCGGTCGACCTTGGCGTCCCAGAGGCCGGTGAGAAGGTTGGTCGCGCCGGGGCCGGCGATCGAGAGGCAGGCGGCCGGGCGGCCGGTCAGCTTGCCGTAGGCGGAGGCGGCGAAGGCGGCGGCGCCCTCGTGTCGGATGCCGATGTAGTCGAGGTTGCCGGCCTCCTCCTGGCGGCGCAGGGCGTCGGCGAGGCCGAGGTTCGAGTGGCCGACCATGCCGAAAACGTGGCGGACGCCCCAGTTGACCATGGTCTCGGCCATCGCGTCGGAGACGGTCCGCCGGTGCTGCTCGGGCTCGACCCCGACGAAGACCTCGCCGTCACGGATCTCCAGCGCGGTAGGTGATCGCCTCGTCGTCGAACCCCGGCGACTTGCCGTCAAGCGGGCAGTAGTCGAAGCCGTGCCAGGGACAGCGCAGCATGCCTTTCTCGATCGACCCCTCGCCGAGCGGCCCGCCCTGGTGGGGGCAGTGGTTGTCGAGCGCCGAGAACTTGCCGTCGTAGTGGACCAGGGCGACGCTCTTGTGCCCCGCCGCGACCGTGGTCACCCGGCCCTCGGGCAGGTCCTCCGCATCGAGCACCCGGTGCCACTCGAGCTTCGCGCCGGCGGCACCGTTACCATTTCCGTTGCTGCTCATCAATCCTCCTTCGCTTCGGCCAGTGCTCGCTTGCGCTTAAGGCAGAACTCGACGGCCGCTGCTGCCGGGTCCGGCGCCGCAGCGAGCTCCGCGTAGTCGAGCTCGGCGCCGCTGAAGCCCGCCGCATTCCAGAGCTCGCCTTCGGGTTTCGCGCTCCAGGGGCCGACGTAGAAGTAGGGCTCGGGGTGCTGGTCGTCACCCGGCGAGAGCCCGTAGTTGGCCCGCCGGCCCGCTTCCTCGCCCCCATCTCGATCGCCAGGTCGAAGTGCTCGGGCCAGAGGGTCGGCTCGGTCGGCTGATCGTCTGCCTCGGCGGCTTCGCGGATCTGCTCCAGAGCCGCCTGCCCGACGGCATAGGCGGAGGCCAGCACGCCGCCGCGGCCGGGTCGATCTTCAGCGGCTCGTCGCTCAACTCCAGGCCCTCGGGCAGCCACTCGGGCCCGATCAGCTCGGCGGCCGCGGCCAGCGAGGTGATCGGGCCCGGGCTCTCGTCTCCCTCGCGGACACCACCAGGTCGGTCCCCTCGACCCTGATCTGGTTGCCCCCTCCCCACTCCGGCGTGCCGAAGCCGCCCGCGGTCTGGCTCAGCGGAAAATCGCCGGTGACATGCTCGCGTGCCACCTTGATCACGTCCTCGGCGACCCGGTGCAGCGAGCGGCGGGTGGTCTCGCAGTCGTCTGGCAAGGGGGGCAGCTCGATCGGCGCCATGAGCTGCCGTCCGCCGAGCCCGTCCCGCGTTACACGTAACGAAGCCCTGGTCTGGGCAGACCATCTCCCATGCTGGAAGATGGCCCTTCGATCGCCGCTGCCGATGGCGCCGCGCGAAAAGCGCGAAGATGGCGCGATGGCGTGGCTGAGGGAGCGAATCAGCGGCGGGCGCAAGGCCGGCGCGGACCGCCGACTGACGGACCTGGTCGCCCGGCTGCGGGCCGGCGACGAGGAGGCCTTCGCCGAGCTGATCGACCGCTACGGTGCCTCGATGCTGCGGGTGGCGCGACTCCACGTCCGCGACCGCGCCGTCGCCGAAGAGGTCGTCCAGGAGACCTGGCTGGCGGTGCTGAACGGGATCGAGCGCTTCGAGGGTCGCTCCAGCCTGAAGACCTGGCTGTTCCGGATCCTCAGCAACCGCGCCAAGACCCGCGGCGAGCGCGAGGGTCGAAGCGTCCCGTTCTCGGCCATCGCCGCGACCGACGCCGCCGCAGACGGCGAGGCGGTCGGTCGACGCGGACCGCTTCCAGGGCGCCGACGCCCACCAGTGGCCGTATCACTGGTCGGCGCCGCCCCGTGCCTGGACTCAGGAGAAGGCGCTCGAGCGGGAGAGCCCTCGGCGTCGTCAAGGACGCGATCTCCGACCTTCCCGACACCCAGCGCGAGGTGATCCGCCTCCGTGACGTCGAGGGGTGGAGCGCCGACGAGGTCGCCGATGCGCTCGAGATCACCGACGTCAACCAGCGGGTCCTGCTGCACCGGGCCCGCTCCCGGGTACGGACCGCGCTGGAGAGCTACCTCAGCCCCGAGCCGGAGATGACATGACCGTCGACCTGCAGGACATCACCTGCCGCGAGCTGGTCGAACTGGTAACCGACTACCTCGAGGACGGACTGGCGCCGGCGGACAGCGCCCGCTTCGAGCAGCACCTCGAGATCTGCGACCCCTGCGTCGCCTACGTCGAGCAGATCCGCCTGACGATCGCAGCCAGCGGGGCGATCAGCGAAGAGCAGCTCGACCCGGAGGCCCGGGAGGAGCTGCTCGCCGTCTTCCGCGACTGGAAGCGCGGGGGCTAGCTCGGTCAGACCGAGGTCAAGCCCGATTGTTTCAGGGAGTGGAAGCCGTGCTGGGCACCGGTCCCTCGGGGTGGGAGGTCGGGCATCGAGAGGTCCCAGTCGTAGGTGGAATTGCCGTAGGCCGGCACGCCGCCCGCGTGCTTCAGGATCCGGGCCAGATGGACGACGTTCCAGGCCATCCAACGTCGTGTTGTTGGTGTAGGCGCTCTCGGCGCCGCCGCCCGGGTCGTGAATGAGTCCCGGGGCCTGCGTCGCCAACCCAGTAGGTGTCGGTCTTCGGCGGGACCGCGAAGCCGATGGATGTTGAAGGAGGGTCGTCTCCGCGGATGCTGGGCGCCGTCCTCGTTGCCGGTCACCACCACGCCCCCGACCTTGTTGTATGGGTACTGGCCGACCTCGTTAGGTCGGTCCGTAGCTGCCGTCGAGCCGCTCGATCCCATCTGGCGCGTGCGGATCCCCGAACCAGATCGACCTCCCCATGATCAGGATGTCGGCGGTCGACCAGCATCTCGATGGATCTCGGGAATCTCCTACTCGTCGCTTTCTCCCATGTCGGGACCACGCCGAAGGGGATCTCGTGGTCGACCGGCCGGATCGTCGCATCTTGACATCGAGGTCGTCGAAGATGCCCGTGGGTGTCGCATCAGAGCCTCGGTGTGGGACACCTCGGGCGATTTCTTCAGCGTGCAGTTGAAGACGACGGCCCGCAGATCGTCGTACTTCGCGGGGGCCTCGTCAGCGTGTCTTGTCGATGAAGCTCTGAATGCGTTTAGATTCCATGCGCCGCAGTCTGATGGCCGTTCTTACAGGTCCCGTTACAGGCCATGTAACGACCGGTGCGGTGACTGCTTCTCCTGATGGAGGAGATCCACTTCACGAACCTGCTGATCGTCGCCGTGGTCGGCTTCACTGCGCCCCCTGGATCCTCGGCCTCGCGCCGAGGCTGCGGATGCCGGCGGTCGTGCTGGAGATCATCGCCGGCATCGTCGATCGGCCCGTCCGGGCTCGGCTGGGTCGAGGTCGACGTGCCGATCGCGATGCTCGCGGTGATCGGGCTCGCCTTCCTGCTCTTCCTCGCCGGGCTCGAGATCGACCTGACCCGGCTCCGCGGCCGCGTGCTGCGTCTGACCGCGCTCGGCTTCGCCGTCTCCTTCGCGATCGGCCTCGCCGTCGGCGGCTGGCGCTCAGACGCGGCTCGACTTCGTCAAGTCAGCCCGCTGTTGATCGCGATCGTCCTCACGTCGACCTCGCTCGGCGTGATCGTGCCGGTGCTGAAGGACGCGGGCCGAGCTCGGACGGCGACTTCGGGCCAGACTCGTGATCGCCGCCGCCTCGATCGCCGACTTCGGCGCGATCATCCTGCTCTCGCTGTTCTTCTCCGGCGACCAGCGACTCGGGCACCGACACCCGAGCTAGCTCTCCTGCTCGGGGTTTCGCCGCGCTGGTCGGCGATGATCGCGGCTCGTGGCCCTCGCGGGCTGAGCGTCTCGGGGCGGCCTCTCGGCGTGCTCGTGACCGGCTCCAGGACACGACCGCCCAGATCCGGGTGCGCGGCGCCTTCGTGCTGCTGCATCGGTTTCGTCGCGCTGGCCGAGCAAGCTCGGCCTGGAGACGATCCTCGGCGCCTTCGCCGCCGGGGGCCCTCTCGGCTGCTCGACCGCGACGAGGAGATGACCCACCCGCGACTTCCGGCTGAAGCTGGAGGCGATCGGGCTTCGGGGTCTTCATCCCGGTCTTCTTCGTGGCCAGCGGGCTGCGGTTCGATCTCGACGCGCTCTTCGACAGCGCCTCGACCGTGGCGCGGGTGCCGCTCTTCCTGGCGCTCGCCCTGGTGCTCGTCCGCGGCGTGCCCGCGCTGCTCTACGCCGCCTGCTCGGCCGGCGGCAAGACGGTCATCGCCGGGCTCCTCCAGGCGACCTCGCTGCCGTTCATCGTCGCCGCGACCGCGATAGGCCAGGAGCTCGGGCTGATCACCGTCGCCTCCTCTGCCGCGCTGATCGCGGCCGGCCTGCTTTCGGTGGTGATCTTTCCGCTTCTCGGACTCTCCCTGCTTCGCGGCGGCTCGATGCCCTCGCGCCCAAGCCGGGCGATGCCGGTTCTGAGCGCCGAGGACCGGGCCCTGTGCTCGCCTGCCGAGACCTAGCAACCGCAGTACCCTTCGAACGCGTGGTTACCGCATTGGCCAGTACCGATCCGGCGGCGGGAGTCGGGATCCTCGCAGCCCTCGGAGCGGGGCTCGTTTCCTTCCTCTCCCCCTGTGTGCTGCCGCTGGTCCCGGGTTACCTCTCGGCCGTGACCGGGGTCTCGGCCGCCGAGCTCGATCAGGCCGATTGGCGCCGCGTCCTCGCCCCCAGCCTGCTGTTCGTCGCCAGCTTCTCGGCTATCTTCATCGCCTTCGGGCTGACCGCGACCGCGCTCGGCTCCACCCTCCAGGACCACCGCCTCCTCCTGGAGAAGATCAGCGGCGTCCTGATCATCGTCATGGGGGTCTTCTTCGTCTCCACCGCCTTCATCCCGGCCCTGAACCGCGAGTGGCATCTCGACGCGCTGATGGCGAAGGCCGGCAAGGGCGGGCCGATGGTCGCCGGGGCCGCCTTCGCAATCGCCTGGTCACCCTGCATCGGGCCGACTCTTGGGGCCATCCTCTCGGCGGCGGCTCTCTCGGACTCGGCTGGGCGCGGCGCTTTCCTGCTGGCCGTCTACTCGGCCGGGCTGGCGATCCCCTTCATCCTCACCGCCCTCGCCTTCTCGCGGATGACGACCGCCTTTGCGGCTGTCAAGCGTCACTACCCGGTGATCATCGGCGGCGGCGGAGTGATCCTCATCGCGATGGGCGTGCTGATCGTCACCGGGGAGTTCACCCAGCTGAACATTCAGACGCAGCAGTGGCAAACGGACCTCGGGATCAACCCCTGACGGCTGCCTGATCTGGGCTAGGTCCAGCCGGGGCCGGAGCCAGTTCATCCAGCCCCTCCCCCACCGCCTCGACCTCCTCGAGCCCCTCGTCGCCGAGCTCGCGCGAGCAGACGATCCGGAAGCGGCCGGTGCTGATCTCGGGGTCGCCGACCAGGGGCAGGCCCCTGATCTCCTCCCAGCCGAGCCGCTCGATCTCGAACGGGTTCATCCTCACCTCGGCCGCCGGGAACGGGCAGCTGGCGTTGTGCTGGTCGATCGCCTTCGAGATCGCCTCGAGGTTCTTCGCCTCGGCGCTGTTCATGGGTCGAGTCTAAGTCCGTCCCGGTGTGATCCGGGCGCCGTCCTCAGGATGTCAGGCGGGCGGGTTTTCGGCGAACTGCGGCGCGTCGCCGCCTATCTCGTGCCAGCCCGCCTTGTACGCGACCTGGAGGTGAAAGCTCGGATCGAGTTCGAGGTCGCGCATCAACCCCGCGGCCACGAAGTACTTCTCCCCGAGGTCGTCATAAAGGCTGGATCCACAGTTGCTGCAGAAGTTGCGGGGGGCGAACTCGCTCTCGTAGCGGGAGACCAGGTCCTCACCCTTCGTGAACCCGAAATTCTCCTTGGCTACGACCACGCCCGCAAGGCTCGATCCCGTCCACCGCTGGCAGCGAGTGCAGTGACAGTAACCCAGGGCCTCCGGATCACGAACCTCGTACTCCACGCCACCACACAAGCAAGCTCCGTGGAGCGTTTCAGTCATTCCGACCTCTCGTTGGCGTTGAATGATCCAACGGCAACGCTACCACCGGCAGTCCGATTCGGAGGACGGATCAGTTGAGCGGCGCGTCGGCAGGTGCGTGCTCAAAGCGGGCCGATCGGGCCCCTCTTCCAGCGGGCTTGCGCCGTAGCCTGAGGCGATGTCCCAGAAGCCGCTCCGCTGCGTCGGACATATCGATATGGACGCCTTCTACGCCTCGGTCGAGCTGCAGCGCCGTCCCGAACTGCGCGGCAAGCCGGTGGTCGTCTGCGGCTCGGGCCCGCGGGCCGTGGTCACGACGGCCAGCTACGAGGCGCGGAGGATGGCCGGTATCCACTCCGCGATGCCGGGGGCGATCGCCCGCCGGCGCCTCCCCGATGCGGTCTTCATCACCCCCGACTTCGACGCCTACCGGGCGGTGTCGCGGCGGGTGATGGCGATCCTCCGCGAGAACGCCGAGACGCTCGAGGTGGTCGGCCTCGATGAGGCCTATCTCGACCTCTCCGATCTCTCTTACCCGAAGGCGACGATGCGGCGCATCGCCACCGAGATCCGTGAGCGCACCGGGCTGAGCTGCTCGATCGGGATTGCCGAGAACAAGCTGCTGGGAAAGATCGCCAGCGAGCTGGCCAAGCCCGCCGGACTGGTTCGCCTCGGCCGCGAGGAGGCTCTGGAACGCTTCGCCTCCGAATCTCCAGGCCTGATACCCGGGATCGGGCCGAAGACGGTGGAGCGGCTGGAGCGGCTCGGGGTCCGCACCCTGGCCGAGCTGCGCCGACGGGACCGAGCCGCCCTTCAGGCGAGCTTCGGAGAGCGTAGTGGCGCCTGGCTACACCGCCGGGCGCGCTTCGAGGACGAGAGCCCGGTTGCTGTGGTGCGCGAGACCAAGTCGCAGTCGACCGAGACGACCTTCGACACAGACGTCTCAGACGCCGCCGCGATGGAGGCATCGCTGCGTCGGCTCTCCGAGCAGCTCTGCCGGCGGCTGCGTGCTCGCGACCTCGCCGGGCGCAGCGTTGGTATCAAGGTTCGGCTCGACGACTGGACCAACGTCAGCAGGGCGCGGACTCTGGAGCAGCCGACCAACGACGCGGCGCTGGTCGGCCGCGTCGCCACGGAGCTGCTGCGCGAGTACTCCCCGCCGCGGCCGGTGCGCCTGCTCGGCGTCCGGGTCGCCGCCTTCGAGGGCGAGACCAGGAATGCTGATGCAGACGACCAGCTGCGGCTGGGGGTCTGAGCGCTAGCGGCTCGCCAGCAGGACGCCGAGGTCGGGAAACCCGAGGCGCCGCTTGGTGGCGGCGGTCAGGTCGTAGTCGCGGCCGGCGACGTAGGGGCCGCGATCGATCACCGGCACGGTGACGCTGCGGCCGTGATAGCGCAGGGTCACCTTGGTGCCGCAGGGGAGGGTCTTGTGGGCGACCCCCATGGTCCCCGGAGCGAGACTGCCCCCGCAGGCCAACGCGCCGCCGTAGAGGCCGGGTCCGTAGTAGGAGGCCACGGCGTGGCGGAAGACGGTGATCCGCCGAGAGACGCTGTGGCTGCGCTTCGCGAGGCGATTGCGCCCGACGTAGGTCCGCAGCCGGTAGGTGCCCGTGCTTCGCGGCCTCCAGCGCAGCCGGTAGGTGCCCCGGCGGCTGGTCGCGTCCCGAGCGAGGTCGCCCTGGGGACCGCGGATCACCACCTTGACGGGGCGGCGCCCGCCCGGCCGGACCCGGCCGCGCAGCCGAACTGCCTCGCTGCTCAGCAGGTTGTGATCACCGATGTGGAACGAAGCCCGCGAGCGGACCCTGATCCGGTTCGGCGGCGAGGGTTGTCCGATCCCCGGAACCGCGCGGAAGGCACCATTGATCCTGGCCCGGACGCTGGTCCCGTAGTTGCCGGCGGGATTGGAATGCACTTTGCGCTTCGGCCTCCAGCGCAGGCTCCCGGCCCGGCGAAACTCGATGCCGACGCCGACTCGCCGCTCGGTTGACGCCGTCTTTCCCCGCAGGGCAAGGCGCTCGCCGTAGGCGAGGGTGCGCGCCGAGGTCGAGAACCGGGCCGACTGGGAGGAGTCGGTGGCGGCGGAGGCGATTGCAATTGAGGTTGTGGCGGACGCGGCGACCAGCAGGAAAAGCCCGGCCGCGGCACGCCGGTGCCGGCGACGGATTCGTCGCATGGTTGGATCACTCGCTTTCTCAGCTGCCTGCGGAGTTAGCTGACGGGCTCGTGGGTGCCGGCACGGCGCCGGCTCACCCCTAAGGGCGGATCACCGCCCCATTCGCCCCTGCCACCCGACCGAGGTCGAGGTGACGATTGGGTCCCCCGCTCGCCCCGCGCTCGCGGGACGACTCGGCAGATCGTTTTCGTACGTATGTTCGATCGAACACGGTAAGCGGCGCCGCGATGCCCCTGTGTGAGCGCCATCACACAGCCGGCGCCTTGCGAGGGGCGCCCAAACGGCTTGACGAAGCCGTTTTCGCGGGGCTCTTGCACCAGGGCGTCGTTGTGAGAAGATCCTCCCGTGAGCGAGGATCGCCTCACCGGGCTGGATTCATCCTTCCTGCACATGGAGCGCGAGGGCGCCCACATGCACGTCGCCTCGACGATCATCATGGCGGGGCCCGCGCCCGACCATGAGGAGCTTCGCGACCACATCGCATCGCGCCTGCACCTCGTGCCCCGCTTCCGCCAGAAGCTCCGATTCGTTCCGCTCGGTCAGGGTCGCCCGGTCTGGGTCGACGACCCCCACCTCAACCTCGATTACCACATTCGCCAGACCGCCCTGCCGCCTCCGGGCAGCGAGGAGCAGCTCCGCAACCTGGCGGCGCGGATCTTCTCCCAGCAGCTCGACCGCTCCAAGCCGCTCTGGGAGATGTGGCTCGCCGAAGGGCTGGAGGAAGGCCGCTTCGCGATCATTACCAAGAGCCACCACGCCCTTGTCGACGGTGTCTCCGGAGTCGACATAACCCACGTTCTCTTCGACACCGCCCGCCAGCCGGAGACCCCGCCCGCGCCCGGACCGGAGTGGCTGCCCCGCCCCGAGCCGACCGGCGCCAAGCTGCTCGGCGACGCCCTGCTCGAGCGGGCGACCAGCCCGGCCGAGATCGTCCGTGGAGCACGCGCCGCGATCCGCGGCCCCCGCCAAATTGCTTCGCAGGTTCTCGGCGGCGCCGGCGCCGCCGGCAAGATGATCGGCGCAGGGCTCTCCGCCCCGCCATCGCCCTTCAATGTCGACATCGGGCCTCATCGGCGCTTTTCCTTCGCTCGCGCCGACATTGACGAGTTCAAGCGGATCAAGAACGAGCACGGTGGCACCGTCAACGACGTCGTGCTCTCCGCCGTGACCGGGGCGCTGGGCAACTATCTGCGAGCCAGGGGTCACGACACCAGCGAGCTGGAGATGAGGGCAATGGTCCCGGTCAGCGTCCGCGCGCAGGACGAGCACGGTGCCCTTGGCAACCGGGTCGCAGCGATGATGGCGCCGCTGCCGGTCTGGTGCGAGGACCCGGTCGAGCGGTTGCACCTGATCACCGCCTCGATGGGCGACCTGAAGTCCTCCGGCCAGGCGGTCGGAGCCCAGATTCTCACCCAGATGACCGATTTCGCTCCCCCGACGATCGCCGCCCAGGCAGCCCGGCTGACCCCGCGCCAGCGGTTCTTCAATCTGGTCGTCACCAACGTCCCCGGGCCGCAGATCGCTCTCTACTTGCTGGGACGCGAGATGGAGGCGATCTTCCCGATGGTCCCGCTGGCTCAGCGCCAGGCGCTCTGCGTCGGGATCATGTCCTATAACGGCCAGATCAACTTCGGCCTGATCGGGGATTACGACGCGATGGCCGACCTCGACGCATTCGGGCTCGACCTCGAGGCGGCGATCGCCGAGATCTCGGCGGCGACCCCGAAGGCGAAGGGACGCAAGGTCAAGCCGAGGCGGAAGGGCGCTTCGAAGAAGCCGGCGGCGGCGACCGGCTGATCCGGTCGGCGGTCAGCGGCCGCGCGACGAGTCATCCGCCCTCGCTGCGATCCTGCGGCGCTCGATGCAGCGGGTGACGAGGCGGCTACGAGTCGGCGATTGTGAGGTCGAGCTGCGGGTCCGGCGCTCGCCCCGAGCGCGGCGGGCGCGGATCCGGGTGGGGCCGGGGACGCCCGCGGAGGTGGTCGTCCCGGAGCGGATGAGCCTGCGAGAGGTTGACCGGGTGATCCGCGAGCACCGGGGCTGGATCGCAGAGAAGGTCGCCTGGGCACGGGAGGAGGCGGAGCGCGCCCCGGTACTCGGCCTCGACCGGCCGGGCGTCGTCTGGCTGGCGGGGAGCCCTGTCGAGGTCGAGCTGCGCGGCGGTGGGCGTGCTGTCGCCCGGCTCCGCGAGGGCCGGCTGCTCGTCGGCGGCCCGGCCGAGGCGGCGAGCGCCGCGATCGGCCGCTGGTACCGGCGAGAAGCGCGGCAGCGCCTCTCGCGGGTGACAGCTTGCGAGGCGGAGGCGCTCGGGGTGCGACCGGCAAAGATCTCGATCCGCGACCCGCGAACCCGCTGGGGCTCCTGCACCACCGCCGGAGCGATCTCATACTCGTGGCGGCTGGTGATCTGCCCGCTCTCCGTGCTCGACTACGTCGTCGTCCACGAGCTGTGCCACCTGCAAATCCACGACCATTCGAAGGCGTTCTGGGAGCTGCTCTCGAAGGCCCGCCCCCGGTGGGCCGAGCAGGCGGAGTGGCTTCGTCGCCACGCCCTCGAGATCGGCTCCTATGCTCCCCGGCCGTGCTGATCCGACGAGCCACCACCGCCGACGCCGGCCCGATCGCCGCGATCTACGCCGCTGGAGTAGCGGAGGGGTCCGCGACCTTTCAGGTGGACCCGCTGGAGGCCTCCGCGTTCGAGGGAAGGATTCACGCCGGGGACCTCTTCCTGGTCGCCGAGGAGGAGGGCATCGTGCTCGGCGTCGCATGGGTCAGCGACTACGACCCGGTCCATGACTACTACGCAGGGGTCGGGGAGTCGACGCTCTACGTCGGGCCGGGCTCCCGCCGCAGGGGAGCGGGGCGGGCGCTGCTAGAGGCGCTCGGGGCAGGAGCGAGAGATGCGGGGCGCCACAAGCTGGTGGCGAAGATCTTCGCCACCAACCAGCCGAGCCTGGAGCTCTTCCGGGCGAGCGGATATCGCCAGGTCGGAACCCATCACCGCCACGGAGAGCTTCGCGGCGAATGGATCGACGTGATCGTGGTCGAGCGCCGGCTGAGCGGCGGCTAGCGGCGTCGCCAGCGGATCAGCCTGGCGCGCACCGCCACCCGGTCGCCGTTGCCCGTATAGCGCCAGTCCGTCAAGCCGAAGCCGTTGACCTTGGCGTCGGCGTTGACCAGGACCACGGTGATCCGGTTGAACCGCCCCGGGCGGGCGATCCTCACCCTCATCTTTCCTCGGCGCCGCTTCAGCGCCAGATCCGAGACAACCGTCCCGTCTGCCTGACCCCCGATTCGGCCGACCACGGCGAGCCCCGTCGCGACCCCGCGCTTGCCGACGGCGTCGACCTGAAGGCTCCTGGCACTGGCAGGCTTGACCCGCAGCAGCCGGTAGGTCGTGTGATCGAGGACCCGGTAGCGGGTGGCGCCGTTGGTCGGCAGGCTCCCCTGGCGCTTGACGTCCGGGTAGAGGTCGCCGTCCGGGAAGGCCGTGGCGGTCCGCCACTCGGCCAGATCCCGGGCAAAGCGAACGAAGTCGAGAGTGAAGTCGGGGCCGTCCGCGGCGCGGATCGCAGCGCCGTAGGAGCGAATCGCGAAATCGCTGCCCGGCTGCGCCCAGGCCGATCGCACAATCGAGGGGCCGTAGCGCTTGGCCAGCCAATGATTCCAGACCGCCGAGCCGTACTCCTTGATGCTGCTGCGGGTGATCGGGACCTTGACCCGCTCGTTCCAGCGACCCAGGTAGCGGAGGTAGTCGTTGACCGAGTCATAGACCCGGTCCTCCATCCACACCGCCGTCGCTTCCATGAACCAGGTGTCCTGGAAGCTGTCATAGGAGAACTGCAGCACGTGGTTGTACTCGTGGGCGAGGGTCACCTCGAGGTCGGTGAGCGGCGTCGTGCCCGGGTACTGGGAGGGCGAGAAGTCGTTGTCCAGGACCAGATACGAGTAGCGCCGACGACCGACTTGGCCGGGGTCCGAGTTGGCGTATCCGAACAGGCCGGAGTTGCCGACGTCGGCGAGGTAGATGTCGGTCTTCGAGCTTCCGCCGAGGGTCCCGTCGGGCTTTGGGACCCGCCAGCCGAGGTCGTCGTTCTCGACCGCGTAGACCTGCTCCGCAGCAACCTCGACCTCGTCGACGTAGTCCGGGACGCCGTTGGCCGGAGCCAGGTCGGTGAGATCGGGGGCGTCGCCAAAGCCGGGCTGGCCGATCCAGTGGATGCAGAAATGGGTGCTGCAATCCGAGGCCAGGTAGGGCAGGGAGTCAGGGGGATAGGACTGTCCGTCCGGATCGGGGTCGTCAGTGGGCCGCGCCAGGAGCCCCCGCACGGCGCGCCGCTGGGCCGGCGGGAGCGCCGGCATCGCCCGTGCCAGTCGGATCAGGATGAGGGTGAGGTCGCGGCGCGGCGTCGACACTGCAGAGGCGCGCGCGCCGAACCGGTGGGCCGGGCTGAGCATCTCGGTGGCCTGCCGGATCAGCCGGGCGCTGGTCTCGGGGGAGATTCGCGGCGATCCCTGCGCCGAAGTCGAGGCGAGCCCCAACCCAACGGTCGATGCCGCCAGCGCGAGCAGGATGAGTTTCGGCCGGCGGATGCGCATCGCAGAGGTATAACCCGCCCGGGTCCGGGCGGTTGCGGGTGACGATAGCGTCCAGGCGATGAACCCTGCTAGCTCCGGACTGAGCCTGGCGCTCGCCCAGATCAACCCGACCGTGGGCGACATCGACGGCAACGCGGCGAAGATCTCCGAGTGGATCGGCGTTGCCCGCGAACGGGACGCCGACCTGGTGGTCTTCCCCGAGCTCTGCCTGCCGGGATATCCGGCCGAGGATCTCTACCTGAAGCGCCACTTCGTCGAGGCAAACATGCGGGTGCTGGGGGAGCTCGCCGCCGTCTGCGAGGGGATCGTCGCCCTGGTCGGGTTCGCCGAGCCTCTCCCGCTCGGCCCAGCCGGGCGCCGCGTCTCCAACTCGCTCGGTGTCCTCGCCGACGGAAGGCTCCAGCTCACCTACCGCAAGAACCGCCTGCCCAATTACGCCGTCTTCGATGAGCAACGCTATTTCGAGCCGGGGTCCGAGCCGGCGGTGATCGAGGTCTCGGGGGTGGCCACCGGGCTGACGATCTGCGAGGACTGTTGGGTGGAGGGTCCGCCTGCCTCGCTGGAGGCGGAGGCCGGCGCGGCGTTGATCGTCAACCCCTCCGGCTCGCCGTATCACCGCGGCAAGGGACGCGAGCGGCTCGAGATGTTCGGCGCCCGCGCCAGTACCTACGCCGCTCACTTCGCCTTCGCCAACCTGGTCGGCGGCCAGGATGAGCTCGTCTTCGACGGCGACAGCCTGGTTTTCGCCCCGGACGGCTCGATCCTCGCCCGGGCGGCGCAGTTCGAGGAGGAGTTGCTCCTCTGCCGCATTCCGAGCGGCGAGGGCGCGCGGATCGCCCCCTCGCTCCCGGACCTCGACGAGGTCTACGCGGCGCTCGTCCTCGGCCTGCGGGACTACGTCGGCAAGAACGGCTTCCGGCACGTCGGCATCGGGCTCTCCGGCGGGATCGACTCCGCCCTGGTGGCGCTGATCGCCTCCGACGCTGTTGGCGCCGCCAACGTCAGCTGCGTGGTGATGCCCTCTCCCCACTCCAGCGCGGAAACCCAGGAAGACGCCCGGGCGATCGCGGCAAATCTCGGGGCGGAGATGATCGAGATCCCGATCGAGCCGATGATGGCCGGCTACGAAGCGGCGTTGCGCGAGCCATTCGGCGCGACCGCCCCGCCGGAGGCGGTCGAGAGCCTGCCGCGGGATCCGGCCCGGCCATCCGAGCCCGACCTCGCCGCCGAGAACATCCAGGCGCGGATCCGGGGCAACCTGATGATGGCGCTTTCGAACAAGCACGGCTGGCTCGTCCTCACCACAGGCAACAAGAGCGAGATGTCGGTCGGCTACGCGACCCTCTATGGGGATATGGCCGGAGGCTTCGCGGTGATCAAGGACGTCCCCAAGACGCTGGTATACGAGCTGGTGGCGCTCCGCAATGAGCGGGCCTGCCGCGAGCTGGTTCCCCGCTCGGTGATCGAGCGGGCTCCCTCGGCGGAGCTGCGGCCCGGGCAGCTCGACGAGGACTCACTCCCTCCCTACGAGGTGCTCGATCGAATCCTCGAGGCGTATGTCGAGCGCGACCAGGGCAGCGAGGAGATGATCGGCGCGGGGTTGACCGGGGAGGTGGTGGAGGAGGTGATCCGCATGGTCGATCGCTCCGAGTACAAGCGGCGCCAGGCACCGCCAGGGATCAGGATCACACCGAAGGCGTTCGGGCGGGACAGGCGCCTGCCGATCACCAACCGGTTCCGGGGCTGAGCGCTCAGTCCGGGAGTGGGCGCACGACGACCGTCATCCGGGCCAGCGCGCAGAGCTTGCCCGCGGCGTTGTGGACCTCTGCGTCCCAGACCCAGGTGGTTCGACCCCGGTGGCGGGCCCGGGCCTCGACCTCGACATGGCCCTCGGTCGTCGGGCGCAGGAAGGTGATCTCGATCGACTGACCCATCGCCATCATCCCCTGGGCGAGGACGGCGAGCGCCGTCGCGCGGGAGCAGAGGCTTTCGACCAGGGCGGAGATCACGCCTCCGTGGAGCAACCCGACCGGCTGGCGCAAGTCGTCTCGCATCCGGATCCTGGCCCGGGCGTGGTCGGGGTCATCGTCGAGCCACTCGGTGCCGATCAGCTCGTCGAAGGGGGAGGCGACATCGATCTCCGACATCGAAGGCAGCCTAAACACCCGCGAACCGGAATGCGTAGGCTGTCCGGCCGTGGCTTTGAGCGACGAGCAGAGAGTGATGCTTCAGCTGTTGCTGGAGCGCCGGCAGAGCTACGAGGACATCGCCTCGCTGCTCGGCGTCGGCGTCGACGAGGTCCGCGCCCGTGCCCACGCGGCCCTCGCCGAGGTCGCCGGGGAGGATCCCGACCGCGAGGTCGCGCTGAGTGACTACCTGCTCGGCCAGGCTGATCCGATCGGCCGCGCCGACGTCGTCCGCCACCTCGCCACCGATGCGTCCGCGAACGAACTCGCCTCGAAGCTTGAGGCGAAGCTGCGCTTGCTCGCCCCGGGCGCACAGCTTCCCGACCTCCCCGAGGAGAGGGCCCCGCGGCGGGCGCGCTCCTCAGCAGCGCCCGCCGCCGGCCCGGCGGAGGGCCAGGCCTCGCGCGCTCCCGGTTCGATCAGCCGGCGGCAGCGGCGGCTGATCGGCGCCCTGCTGGCCGGATTGGCGGTGATCGTGGCGGTGGCGCTGATCGCCGGCGGCGCCTTCGACGGAGGCGGCTCGGATTCGAACGCGGCGACCACGGCCTCCGGCACGACCACGGCGAGCGGCGACCAGGTGACCAAAGCCGTCCTCCGCCCCCTCGGGGGCTCCCAGGGCAAGGGCATAGCTCTCTTCGCGCGGGTCAAGCGGGTCCCGGTGATCCAGGTGTCGGCGATCGGCCTCGACCCGCTGGCCAAGGGCCAGACCTACTACGTATGGCTGTACAAGTCGAACAAGCTGGCGCTTCGGGTCGGTGGCTTCGTGGTCGACTCCAAGGGTCGCGCCGTGACCCAGCTGCAGGTCCCCGCCGAGGCGGTTGCGCTGGTCGCCAACGGGACCTTCAAGACGATCGACGTCAGCCTGACTACCGACGCCGATTACCGGGCCGCGCTCGCCACGGCCCGCGAGCAGAAGACCCTTCCCGCGCTGACCGGAACCAGCGTGATGCGGGGAGACATCACCGGTCCCCTGGTCGGCGCGGTGCCCGCCGGCAAGTCCGGGTCCGGCGGCCGGCAGGGCGGCTAAGCATCTAGGGCAGCAGTTTCCCGGGGTTCATGATTCCCTCCGGGTCGAGGCGCTCCTTGACGGCGCGGAGCACGTCGAGGCCCAGCGCCCCCACCTCCGCCTCCATGAAGGGTGCGTGGTCACGGCCAACCGCGTGATGGTGGGTGATCGTCGCCCCGGCAGCGACGATCGCCTCGCTGGCCGCCCGCTTGACCTTCGACCATTGCTCGATCTCCCGACCGGCGAGGGCGCGGGAGATGAAGGTGAAATACAGCGAGGCGCCATCCCCGTAGGCGTGGGAGAGGTGGCAGAAGACCAGACCCGGAGTGCCCTGCCCCGAGAGCGAGGCCCGGATGGCGGCTCCGACCGAGCGGTGCAGCTCGTCCAGCCGCGACCACGTGTGCGAGGTCTCCAGGGTCTCCACCATGCAGCCGAGATCGAGCAGGGTGTCGCGGAGATAGGGGCCCTGGTAGCGGCCCCGCTCCCAAGAGCGCCCCGCCCCCTGGCCTATGTAGGCGGCGCCGCCGGCGCGCAGCTTTCGCACCGCCAGGGCGCGCCGCCGGGCGACCGACTCCGCCTCGCCCTCGACGCCGACGATCATCAGGCAGCCGCCGCCCCGCCGGCGCAGGCGGAGATAGGCATCGAACAGCGACCGTGCCGTTCCCCGGGGGCCGGAGAGGGCGAGCGAGATCCGTGTCTCCTCCTCGTCCGAGACGCGGATCACATCTGGGAGCGCCCCGCCCTGAGCCATCGACCGGACGATCTCGGCGCCGGCATCGAAGCTCTCCGCGACCCAGGCCTCGTAGCGGCGCTCGGCGGGAGCCCGGCGCACCCGGACGGTGACGTCGGGGATCACCCCGATCGTCCCCTCGGATCCGACGATCAGCTCGCGCAGGGCGGGCCCGGCGGCCGTGTGGGGGGTCTCGAGGGTGCGCATCTCGCCGGCCGGAGCGACCAGCCGGACGCTGGAAACGACCGCGTCGAAACGCCCGTAGCCGCTGGAGGCCTGGCCGGCGGAGCGGGTCGCGGCGAAGCCGCCGATCGTCGCGTACTCGAACGACTGCGGGAAATGCCCCAGGGTGAGGCCGGCCCGCCCCAGCGCCGCCTCCGCCTCCGGTCCGCGCAGGCCGGCGCCCAGCCGCGCGGTCAACGAATGGGAATCGGTTGAGACCTCCTGAAGCCGGCCCAGGTCGAGGCTGATCAGGCCCTGATGCCCGCCCCGCAGCGGCTCGATACCGCCGACCACGCTGGTGCCTCCCCCGAAGGGCACCACGGCCACCCTGGCCGCCGAGCATGCCTCCAACACCGCGCGGAGCTGGGCCGCGTCCGCTGGGAGCACGACGGCGTCGGGCGCGGCTTCGAGGCTTCCCGAGCGCAGCCGGGCCAGGTCCGCGTAGCCGCAGCCGGTGGAGTGCCGGACCCGGTCCTCTGTGCCGCTCAGGACCCAGTCCTCGCCGACGGCCTCGGCCACAGCGGCGGGGACCGGGCTGGCAGGGGGCAGCTCTACCGCACCGACCCGTTCGGGGCGTGAGGCGGGCTCGGGGTCCCCGATCTCCTCGCGGAGGACCGCGAGGGCATCGGCGTCAATCTCCGGCTCTATCGCCGGATCGCCCCAGCCCCACCATTTCGTGTCGCGCCGCGGCAGGCTCATCGCCCTCGATCTTCCCCCTCCGCGGAGATCAGAGCCCTCTCGATCCCCTCCAGCGCCTCGGCGATGATCGTCCCCTGGCCCCGGCTCAGCATCGGCGATCCCAGCCGCGAGAGACCCTTGAGCGCGTGGCGGGCGGTGATCCGGACCTCGGTCCCGGCCTGGGTCGGCTCGAGCTTGATCTCGACCTCCGAACTCCTCAGGTGCCTCTCGAACGGGGTGCCGGCGATCTCCTGCTCCCAGGCGAAGCGGGACTCCTGGCTCGAGCCGGTGCAGCGGAAATCGGCGCGAACCCCTCGCCCCCCTTTTGTGCGGAGGACCTGAGTCCAGTGGCTGCGCTTGCCCGCCCGTGTCCGCTCAACGTCCTCGACCCGCTCGGTCCGCGGCCACCAGCGCGGCAGGTTGTAGGGGTCGGAGACCAGCGACCAGACCTCCGATGGCGGCGCGGTGATCTCCCGCAGGCGGCTGACCTTGGACAAGGCTCCAGCCCCTCGGGGGCTAGTTTCCCGCGAGCCGTCGCAGGTCCCGGACCAGCAGCAGGTGCTTGAGGTGGCTGACGGTCGCCGCGAGGTTCTCAAGGCTCTCCAGGGCCTCCTTGCGCCGCTGCGGGTTGCGCGAGCGAAGCGAGGGACCGAGCAACGCCTCAAGCAGGTTTGCCTCGCGGTCGGCCGAGGAGCGGAACACCCGAAGGTTGCGTGCCGCGACCCCGAAGCGCGAGAGCTCGTTGGCGGAGCGGACGATCTCACGGTCGGTCTCGTCATAGACGGTGCGACCGTCACGATGCTCGGGCTGGACCACGCCGAAGTCCTCGAGCTCCTGGATCAGCTCCTCGCGAGCGCCGGTCTCCTCGACCACCTCCTCGATCGTCAGATAGGCGGTGGAGGTGTTGACCAGAATCGCCCGCCGTACCGCACCGCCGCTCGGCCGCCGCTCGCCCCCGATCTCGGGCATCTCCGCCCCGGCGGCAAGCTCCTGGCGGATCACCCGCAGCGGCAGGAACTCGTCGCGCTGCAGGCGCAGGATCGTCTTCAGTCGCTCGACGTCGGCCTGGCTGTAGAGGCGGTAGCCGCCGGCCGTCCGCCTCGGGGTGAGTAGCTTCTGATCCTCGAGGTAGCGGATCTTCGAGATCGAGATGTCGTCGAACTCGGCCTCGAGGATCTTGCAGACGGCGCCGATCGTCAGCGCCTTGCGCTGTGGACGGCCGCTCGCCTCGCGCTGGCGAGAGCTTCGCTCACCCACCTCGACTGCGCCTTGCCGACCCGATACCGCCATCACTTCTCCAGGAAGCTGAGCTTGTACTTGCCGACCTGGATCTCGTCCCCGTCGGCGAGCTTGTGCGACTCGATCCGGCGACGGTTGACGTAGGTGCCGTTCAGCGATCCCAGGTCGTCTATGTAGAGGCCGTCACGGCGGCGGACCAGGAGCGCGTGGTTACGAGAAACCGTGACGTCGTCGAGGAAGACGCCGGCATCGGGGCTGCGACCGATGCTGACCCGATCGTCGGTGATCGTGAAGCTCTCCCCCGCCCTGCCACCGCCGGCGCGGATCACCAGCGCCGCGCCGGCCTCCTCGACGACCTCGTCGATGTCGACCGGCTGCATATCACCGGCCTCATCGACGGTGTAGGTCATCGTCGTCGGCTCCTCACCGCCCTCGGGGCGGCTCAGGTACGCGCCGCACTTCTGGCAGTAGTTCGCCCCCTCGGGGTTGACGAAACCGCACTCGGGACAGTGGACGGCCATCGCTATTGGTGCCGCTAGGCGGCGGTGTCGTCCTCGGGGGCGTCGCCTTCGGGGGCGTCGCCTTCGGGGACCGGTGGCGCCTTGCCGGCGAGGATCTCGGTCAGCTGGCGGACATCGTCGCCGGAGATCAGCGAATCGCCGCGCTCGCGCTTCTGGCGCAGCCGGTTGACCAGCTCCGCTCTGAGGATGTCGATCTTCCCGTGCAGCACCCGCCGCCGGTAGGAGACTTCCTGCTCTTCTTCGGTGAGCTTCTCGATCAGCGCCTTCAGCTCCGGATCGCTGAGCGCCCCGAGATCGGGAAAGGTGTCCTCCATCTCACTCCTTTCGGTGGCGGTCAGGGCCGATTATAAGCGTCTCTACCAAAGGGTCGACCAAAGGTTGAAGGTTTATGGAGAATGAGGGTCCGATTTCAGCCGTGCCCGCTGGTGCGCCGCCTCCCGCCCCATCCGTGCGTACAGCGCGGTCGCCAGGATCGAGAGCACCAAGCCGATGATCAGCAGCGTGGTCGGAAGCCAGCCGCCGATCAGCAGGGCCAAGAAGACCGCGCCCATGATCGGGAAGACCGCAACCCGCCCCGGCCAGTTGACCTCGATGTCCACCCCGTGACGCAACCCGTACTGGGCGAGCATCAGGGTGGCGACCTCCCGCGCAACCAGCAGCGCAAGGGCCCAGCGTGGGAGAAGCTCGAAGTGCCAGCAGACGACCGCTCCGGCGAGGATCGTGAGCCGATCGACGACCGGGTCGAGGAGCGCCCCCATGCGGCTGTACTGGCCGGTCACCCGGGCCAGGAAGCCGTCGAGGTAGTCACCGAGGGAGATCAGCAGGAAGAGGACCGCGGCTGCGGCGCTGCGCCCGTCTCCGGAGTCGAAGGCGAGATAAACGAAGACCGGGATCGCCGCCAACCGCACGTAGCCGACCAGGTTGGGGATCGTCCAAGGACGCAGCGGCTCGCCCTTGCGTGTCTGGGTCGGTTTCGGGCCGGTGCGGTCGAGCCCGAACAGCCTCCTCACTCGGCCCTTCCCAAAAGGGATGAATTCCTTCTGCGACGCGTCCTCAGCTCCGCTTCCGGGCGCGTCGCGGTGGTGCCCACTCTGCTCAGTCATGGTTGGACGGGCCTAGTCGATTGTCTCGAGAATCTCTTTGGCCTTCGCCGCCGCTTCGGCGACCGGGAGGCGGTGCTCGGCGCCGCCGGAGCGCTCTTCCGCCTCGACGATGCCCTCGGCGAGGCCGCGGCGGCCGACCACGAGGCGCATGGGGCAGCCGAGTAGCTCGGCGTCGGTCAGCTTTTCCCCCGGACCGGCGTCGCGGTCGTCGTAGAGGACCTCGACCCCGGAGGCTCGCAGCTCCTCATAGAGGCGATCGGCGGTCTCGCGCTCGGGCTCGTCAGCCTTGGCCAGGGAAACCAGGTGGATCTCCCAGGGCGCGATAGAGCGGGGCCAGACGATTCCCTTCTCGTCGGCTCGCTGCTCGATCGAGGCGGCGACTATTCGGGCCGGGCCCATCCCGTAGCTGCCCATCACGATCGGGTGCTCCGTTCCCTGCTCGTCGAGGAAGGTCGCCCCCAGCGCCTCCGAGTAGCGGGTGCCTAGCTTGAAGATGTTGCCGATCTCAATCGCCGGCTCGATCTCGATTGCGTCTCCCCCGTTCACCGTGTCACCGCTCTCCACGGTGCGGAGGTCCATCTCGACGAACTCGAAGTCACGGCCGGGCTCGACTCCGCGGAGGTGCTCGTCGATCCGGTTGGCGCCGGTCACGTAGGAGCCCCCGTCGATCGCCGTGTCCTTGATTACCGGCACCTTGGCCCCGACCGGGCCGATGAAGCCGGGCGGCCCCAGCCGCTCGACGATCTCCTCCTCCCGGGCGGGGCGGAAATCGGCCCCCAGCGAATTTCGGAGCTTGACCTCGTTGAGGCGGTGATCGCCACGGATCAGGATCATGGTGAAGCCGCGCTCGTCGTCGACCACCACCGGCAGTGACTTGACCAGGGCACCCGGGGGAAGGCCCAGCGAATCGGCGACCTCCTCCACCGTCTTCAGGCCCGGGGTCGAAACCGGCTCGGGAGCCGCGAGCGGGGCCGGCAGCTCCACTGCCCGGGCCTGGGCGGAGGCGACCTCGACATTGGCGGCATACCCCGGCGCAAGGGCGATGCTGTCCTCGCCCGCGGCGCAGGGCGCCATGTACTCGTGAGCGCCCGACCCGCCCATCATTCCGACGTCGGACTCCACCCGGTACCAGTCGAGGCGGCAGCGGTCGAAGATCCGGTCATAGGCGCCGATGTGCTTCTCGTAGGAACGCTCGAAGGACTCGGCGTCGCGGTCGAAGGAGTAGGAATCCTTCATCACGAACTCTCGCGATCGCAGCACTCCGGCGCGCGGACGGGGCTCGTCGCGCTCCTTTACCTGCAGGTGGTAGAGGATCAGCGGCAGGTCGCGATAGGAGCGCACCTCGCGTCCGACGTGGAATGTCAGCGGCTCCTCGTGGGTCATCGCCAGGACCATCTCCGAGCCCTTGCGGTCCTCGAGGCGGAACTGGATGTCGAGCCCGTAGCGGCCGGTCTCCTTCCAGAGCTCGGCCGGCTGCAGCACCGGCATCAGCATCTCCTGCCCGCCGATCGCGTTCATCTCTTCACGGATGATCGCCTCGACCTTGCGGTGCACCCGCCAGCCGACCGGGAGGTAGGTCCAGAGCCCGGCGCCGAGCTGGCGGATCAGCCCGGCGCGGACCATCAGCTTGTGGCTGAGCGCCTCGGCATCGGCCGGCGGGTCCTTGACCGTCGGCCAGAAGATCTCGGAAACGCGCGTCATCGGCCGCTAAAGCTAACGGTGAGCCGGGTAGGTCGCCGCTTGCCCGGCGGGCTGGGCCGGTGGTGGCCCCGTCAGGCTCGCATGAACCGGCGCCCTGCTGTAGGGGAGCTTTCTTCGTCGAGAAGTACGCGGTCCGATTCGCCCTGTCGAGCGGCGGCCTTCTCCATCTGGGCGATCTTCTCGGGGGTGAGGTCGCCGGCGTTCTCCTCCTCGATCTTCGCCAGCCACTCGGCGCCTTCGCGGACCTCGGCGTCGTCGGCCTCGACCAGGCCCCGGTCGAGCGAGCGGTCGATCTCCTCGAAGAGGCGGTCGACAAGCTCGGCCTGGGGAACCTTCCGCAGCGGCTTGCCGCCGGCGAAGATCAGGCCCTCGTTCCTGGCGCCGGTTATCCCGAAGTCAGCGTGTGATGCCTCGCCGATCCCGTTCACGGCGCAACCGAGGACCGCGACCTCGATCGGCTCGGTGTAGGCCTCGAGGCGCTGCTCGATCTCTGCGACGACCGAGTCCATGTCGAACTGGAGCCGGCCGCAGGTCGGGCATGCGATCAGCACCGGGCCGCGCTGGCGTAGCTGCAGCGCCTTCAGTATCTCCCAGGCGACCTTGACCTCCTCCTCGGCGTGAAAGGTCGAGAGGCTGATCCGGAGCGTGTCGCCGACCCCATCGGCCAGCAGGGTGCCGAGACCCACCGCCGACTTCAGCGAGCCCGACCACTTGGTGCCGGCCTCGGTGATCCCGAGGTGGATCGGGTAGGGGACCTTTTCGGAGAGCAGGCGGTTGGCGGCGATCGTGTTGGGGACGTTGGTCGACTTGATCGAGATCTTGAAGTTCTCGAACTCGAGGCCCTCCATCAGCTCGACGAACTCGACCGCGGCGGCGACCAGCGCCTCGACCGGCGCGGAGCGCTCCAGCTCGTGCAGGTGCCTGGGCAGCGAGCCTGAGTTGACTCCGATTCGCATTGGGACCCCCGCCGCGTTTGCGCGTTCGGTGACCTCGGCGACCTTCTCGCGGCCACCGATGTTGCCCGGGTTGAGGCGGATGCAGTGGGCGCCGGCGTCGATCGCCTTCAGGGCGAGGGTGTGATTGAAGTGGATGTCGGCGATCACCGGAATCGGCGATTCGACGACGATCGTCTTCAGTGCCTCGACGTCGTCGTCGCGGGGGACGGCGACCCGCACCAAGTCGGCTCCGGCGTCGGCGACCTTGTGGATCTGCTCCATGGTCGCGGCGAGGTTTGCCGTCTCGGTCTTGGTCATCGTCTGCACGGCGACCGGGGCGCCACCGCCGATCGGCACCCCGCCTACGAATATCTGGCGCTTCGATGCCACAGCTCAAGGGTACCTGCGGTTGAACCTCACCCGGGGAAGGGCTCGTATAGGGGGGCAGGTGCTTTCATCGAGTGCAAAGCAGCTGATCGCCCTGCTCGCCGGGTACACGGCGCTGTTCGCGGTGCTCCTCGCGCCGTCCGCATCAGCCTCCTTCCACTTGATGAGGATTCGCGAGGTATTTCCTGGCAGCACCGCCGCGCCCAGCTCCGATTTCGTCGTCCTGCAGATGACCTCCTCCGGGCATCGTTCACTCCTCCCGCCGGCGGCCTGCCCGTCGCAAGCGCCCCCAACGCATCCCCCGGCGGGGTCACCGACGGCATGGCCACTGGTGGCCGATCTCGCCGGCTGCACGACCCTGCTCGAGCCCGGCGACGACATCGACTCGAGTCGACAGATCCTGCTCCGGCCCCGGCAGCGGCTACACGACGGCCGTGCACGAGCGGACCCCGACCTTCCGCTTCTCCGCCAGCTCGACGGCTCAGGATTCCGCTGCAGCCTCGACCACAAGGCGTTCGCCCGTTGCACCTCGCCCAAGACCTACGACAGGCTCGGGGTCGGACCCCACACCTTCCAGGTCAAGGCGGTAAGGCGGGGCCGCGCTGACCTCTCGCCGGCGACCCGCCACTTCACCCTGACCAGGCGCCACTAGCCCCCGCCGAGGACGTGGCAGACCAAATCGACGTCAGGCATCCGGCCAGGTCGGCCACGCCCAGGGGGCCGCAGGGGCGAGTGCCTTACGGGCCCTCAGTCGCCACCTCCTCCTTGCCTGCCCAGGCTTCGAGGATCCATCCGAGATGGTAAGGGCGCATTGTCCGGTTGATCTCGAGCCGGTTCGGCGAAGCCAATTTCGGTTTCGCGTGCGCGTAGGCTGCGGCGGCGTTGCGGGCCTGGCCGGCGCGAGCGAAGCGACGGGTGCGGCGGATCGAGCGGTAGATCATCCCCTCCCCGGGGTCGAACATCTGCGCTCCCAGCTCGTTCTCGCCGTAGTTCCAGTCGAGTCCCCGCAGCGCGGCGGCGCGGAATGAGGGATCCCCGCTCGCCTGGCTGAGGTTGTGCAGGCCGATCATCGCCATCGAGTCCTGGTGGATCGAGTAGAGCTCGTAAGGCTCGACCACCGTCCCCCGCAGCGGGTCGCAGATCCAGGGCCAGGCGCCGTTTGGCATCTGGGTCTCGACCAACTTCCTCCCGAGGGCCAGTGCCGCCTCGAGGGCCTCCTCGTCCTCCCGGACCCGGGCCAGCTGAGAGAGCGCCAGCAGGCTGTAGATCTGATCGGCGAAGTGCGGCAGGCGGCGCCGCGGGCCGCGGGCAACATGGGCGATCAGGTGGCCGCCGGGACGGCGCTCCAGGAGCTGCGAGCGCGCCGAGGCGAGCAGCTCCTCGCCGGCGCCGAGGGGGACGCGCACGCCCGCCTCGACCAGCCCGGTGACGATCCAGGCTACCTCCATGCTGGCTAGCGTCCCGATCCGCGACGAGCCCGCCGGCGAGGCGTGCAGGGCGTCCACCAGGCCACCCACCCAGCTCGCCTCCATCCGCGAATCCGCCCACAGTGCCAGGCCCAGGTCCCCCGGGGTCAGCGCCCCCGAGGCGAGCTCCGACTCGATCCGGGCGCGAATCCCGCCGGTATGCAGCGAGTGCTCGAAGTCATGCTCCTCGGCGCGCAGCAACCCGATCAGGACGATCAGCGTGTAGCGCAGCGAGCGGCCCTCGGGCCGGCGATTGCCTCCGACCGAGATCTGCAGGCAAAAGGCGCCGTCACTGAGCTGCAGCGCCGGCAGCCGCTCGAGCGCGAAGTGCTCGAGCTCACGGATCCGTTGAAGCCGTTTCTGGTCGGCCGCAGCCTCGAGCCCGTTCACCGCCGTGACTTCGCCTCGAGCATGGCGGGATCGTAGATCGTCACCCCGTCGGCGAGCATCGGCTCGAAAGCCGCGATCATCTCCACGAGCGGGATCGCGAGCACATCGGAGCGCCCCAGGGGGACGCAGCCCATGCCTGCCGCGCTCAGCCGGCGTCGCACCTCGGCGGCCAGCGGCGGGTTGGCGTCGATCCGCCCGATCGAGAGCCGGGGGCGGTGCACGAGCGTGCTGGTCGCGATCTCGCCGCCCTCGGCGTCGACGCAGGTGACCCGGAATCGCTCCGGGAGGAAGACTTCGTAGGGGAACGGTGGCTCCCGGGTGCACTCGAAGGCGTGGTACATGGTCATCGGACGGGTGCTGGTGCCGAAAAAGACCTGGCGCGCATCGCGCTCGATCAGCCGCAGGAAGGGAGTGCCTTCGCCGAAAGGAGTCCGAGCCCGCTCGTGGCCGGCGAGCAGCTGCTCGGCCCCCGGGCCCTGGGCCGTGATCGAGTGGGTGGGATGCAGGCTGCGCCGCGCCTCCGGAAGCCCGCGGAAGCGCTCCGTGATCGCCCCCATCCGTGACGGCGTCCGGTGGTAGTCGAACACCGGATTCTCCTGCAGGTACTCGATCGAGAGGCCGGCCACGGGAAATGCCGGCATCGCCACCAGCGCCTCCGGCCCGACCACGGCCCGCAGGGCGCTGATCACAGCCTCCGGCCCCCCGACAACGGTCCCGAAGGACGACATCTGGGTCTGCATCCAGACGTCCTGCCCGGACCCTAACCCTAGGGCGCGCAGGGCCTCCTCGATCGCCGCTTGATCGATCCGGACCGGGCGCAGGCGCTCGCGGGTGCGAAAACGGGCGCTGCGATAGCCCTTGCGGGCCGCCCGCAGATGCTCCCGCGCCGGTTTCGGCAGGCGCCGGAGGAGCCCTTTCATAGGAAACTTGCGCCGGCTGCGCCGCCTGACACGCCTGTGCCGGCGCTAACCGCGCCGGCATCGATCAACTGTAGAGCTCCTCGATCTCGGGCCCGTACTTCTCGGCGATCGGCTTTCGCTTCAACTTCATCGTCGGGGTCAGCTCGTCTCCGCCCGGACTCCACTCCTGCGGTAGGACCTTGAACTTCTTGATCTGCTCGACCCTCGCCATCTTCGCGTTGGCCTCCTCGACTCCGTTCTCCACCGCCTCCAGCAGCCTCTCCTCGGTCGCCAGCTCCGGGATCGGAGCGCCTTCGAGCCCGTTGGCTGCCGCCCAGACCGGCGCGTAGTCCGGATCGAGGACGACCAGGGCGACGTTGTAGGGGCGGCCATCGCCGATTGCCACGCACTGGCCGATCAAGGGATCGGCGGCCTTCAGCTTCGACTCGATGTTGGCCGGTGACATGTTCTTGCCGGCCGCGTTGATGATCAGCTCCTTCTTGCGGTCGACGATCTTCAGGTAGCCGTCGGAGTCGAGCTCGCCTATATCGCCGGTGAGCAGCCATCCGTCCTCGAAGGTCTCGGCGGTCTTCTCCGGCATCTTGCGGTACCCGGGCATCACCCCGTCGCCCTTCACCATCACCTCGCCGTCGTCGGCGAGCTTGATCTCCACGCCAGGGACTGGCGGGCCGACAGTTCCCAGCTTGATCCTCTCCGGCGGGTTGAGTGTGGCGACGCCGCAGGTCTCAGACATCCCCCAAAGCTCGCCCACCGGGATCCCGATCGCGTGGAAGAACTCGAGTACCTCCAGCGGGGTGGGGGCAGCGCCGACGTTGACGGCCTGCAGCTCGTCTAGGCCGAGCGCCGCCCGCAGCTTCGAGAACAGCTCCGCGTCGGCCTTCTCGACCGCAGCGGCGAGCTCAACGGGCACCTCCTCGCCGGCCTGCTCGAGGCGGACCTTGGTGATCGCTGCCTCAAGGCCCTGCTCGGCCGGGATCCGCTGCTCGTCGGGAAGGCTTGCGAGCTGCGCTTCGAGCCCGGCCTTCAGCTTCTCGTAGATCCTCGGCACCGCGAAGAACCAGGACGGCTTCACCTTCGGGATGAACTCGACGATCCGCCGCGGGTCGGGGCAGATCGTCACCGTCAGCCCGTTGACCACCGGCAGGTAGTAATGGGCGCCCCGCTCGGCGATGTGGGCCGCGGGCAACCAGGAGATCAGCCGCCCGCCGCGCTTCGGCAGCTCGACCATCCCTTCGACCCCAGCGGTCAGCGCCATCAGATTGCGGTGGGTGAGCTGCACCCCCTTCGGCGGCCCGGTGGTGCCGGATGTGTAGATCAGCGTCAGGAGGTCGTCGAGGCCCACCTCGGCGGAGCGCTCGGCGGGGTCGAAATCCGGGTTGGTGGCCTCCAGTTGCTCGAGCGTCGCGGTCCCGCCCGCGCCGTCGATGATGATCACGTGCTCGAGGTCGGGGAGGCTCTTCCGCGCCTCGTTGAAGGACTCGAGGAAGGCCGACTCGATGATCGCGATCCGCGAGCCGGCGTCGGAGGCCACGTAGGCAATCTGTTCGGGCGACGAGGTCTGGTAGATCGAGAACGGGACGCCGCCGAGGCTGACCGCAGCCAGGTCGCATGGGATGAACTCGGGACGGTTGTTGAGCATCAGGGCGAGGGTTTCCCCTTTCTGCAGCCCGAGTTGCTCGAGCCCCCCCGCGATCCGGTTGACCCAGGCGGAGAGCTGGTTCCAGGTGATCGAGACCGAGTCGTCATCGGTGCGCAGTGCAACGTCCTCGCCGATCCTCGCGACCGTCTTCAGGAATGCCTCGTAGACGTTGGAGGACTCCGGCTCCTTCCCCGGCCCGCCGCTTGCGTAGCGCTCCGCAGTGCTGATCTCCAATGCCCCTCCTCCTCCTCGGTTTCCTGGGCAGTGCAGGGAAACTACCGCACGTTGAAGCCTTCGCCAGTCAAGCGCCCAATGTCATTCGTCAGGCCGATGAAGAACAGCATGATCACCAGCACGAAGCCGACGGCGCTGGCCCGTTCCATCACCCGGAACGGAACCGGCCGGCCGCGAATCTTCTCGACCACGCTCCAGAAGATGTGTCCTCCATCCAGGGGCAGGAAGGGGAACAGGTTGATCAGACCCAGGGAGAGGCTGATCACGGCCAGCAGGATGAGGGACTGCCGCCAGCCCACGTCAATCGTCTGCGAGGCCACGTCGCTGACTCCGACAACCCCTGAGACCTGTTTTCGCTTCTTGGCGTCGAGAATGTTGGCGAAGACATTTACCGTCTTCGAGGTGACCAGCCAGATCGCTCCGGTTGCGCGATCGACTGCCGCCCCAACGCTGCTGGACGCCGGCACCAATCCGTACGAAAAACCGATTCGCATTCGCCTTACGGTCGAGTCGTACTCTGGGATCACGGTAATGCTGCGGATCCGGCCGTCGCGCCTGATCCGCAGGGTCACCGGCTTGGCGGCCCGGCATCCGTCGACCAGCCGGCCAGGGCACTTGTCGGCGGCGATCGCATTGGAGAACCGGGTCAGCTGGTCCTCGAGCGAGAGGTTCGCGTAGGAGCGCCCGTTCACCGAGCCGATCCGGTCGCCGCTCTGAAGCTGCTTCGACGCAGGCGAGCCCGGGACGATCTCGCCCACCGTGTTGGCCAGGTCCCGGGCGCTGAAGGAGAGGACGAAGAGGATCAGGAAGGCGAGAACGATGTTGACCGCCGGCCCGGCACCGATCACCACGATCCGCTTCCAGACCGGTTGCTGGTAGTAGCCGCGGGAGGCCACCTCGCCGGGCAGCTCCTCCTCGGGGTTCATCCCGGTGATCTTCACGAAGCCGCCTAGCGGGATCGCGCCGATCCCGTACTCGGTCTCGCCTCTGCGAGTTGAGACGAGCTTTGGCGGGAAGAAGAGAAAGAAGCGCTCGACCCGCATCCCGGTGGCTTTGGCTGCGATGAAGTGCCCGAACTCGTGCAGGATGATCAGGAAGGCGAAGCCGAGGAAGACGATCACCCAGCTCACGCCCGGCTCACCTCCGTGACCAGAGCCACAGCCTTTCGCCGCGCCTCGGCGTCGGCGGCGTAGAGGTCATCGAAGTGGGTCACCGGAGAGCCGCCACCCTGATCGAGGGCGGTTTCGATCACCTCGGGGATCGCGGTGAAGGGGATCTCCCCGGCGAGGAATGCCGCCACCGCAACCTCATCAGCGGCGTTCAGGACGCAGGGCGCCGTCCCGCCGGCCTCCCCTGCCTCCCTTGCGAGCCGCAGGCAGGCGAAGGTCTCGGGGTCGGGTGACTCGAAGCTCAGCTCGCCGGCGGCTGCGAGGTCGAGCCGATCGATCGGCAGGTCGGCCCGCTCGGGAAAGTGCAGCGCGTAGGAGATCGGCACCCGCATGTCGGGGTAGCCGAGATGAGCGAGCGAGGCGCCGTCGTTGAGGTGGACTAGCGAGTGCACGATCGACTGCGGATGGACGACCACCTCGATCCGCTCGTAGGGGACGCCGAAAAGGTGGAAGGCCTCGATCATCTCGAACCCCTTGTTGATCAGCGTCGCCGAGTCGATTGTGATCCGCCCGCCCATCTCCCAGGTCGGGTGCCGCAGCGCCTCGGCCGGGGTGATCCCGGCGAGATCGTCGCGTCCCCGGAAGGGTCCCCCCGAGGCGGTCAGGACGAGCCGCTCGATCGTCCCCGGGGGCTCTGAGCGGATCAGCTGGAACAAGGCCGAGTGCTCGGAGTCCACGGGCAGCAGGCGGGCGCCGGTCCCCTCCGCCAGTGCGGTGACCAGCTCGCCGCCGATCACCAGGCTCTCCTTGTTGGCGAGGGCGACGTCGATTCCCTCACTGAGGGCGACGATGGTCGGGCCCAGTCCGGCGGCGCCGACGATCCCGTTGAGCACGAGGTCAGCCCCGGAGGAGGCGATCAGTTCGGCGATCCCCTCCTCGCCCTCCAGCACCTGCCCGCTCCACACCGAGCGGGCCCGCTCGGTCGCGGCGGCATCCGCGAGGGCGATCGCCGGGACGCCGTGCTCGCGGGCCTGCTCGACCGCCTGGTCGGCGCCGCCGCGGGCGGCGAGGCCGACCACCCGCAGCTCTTCCGAGCCCCGCACGATCTCCAGGGCCTGGGTGCCGATCGAGCCGGTAGAACCGAGGATCACGACCTTTTTCATGGCAGGGAGTGTAGGTAGCGATCGCACTCGATCCGGGGTCGAGTGGACGATTGCGTCCACCTTGTGGACGCTTCCGGTCACTCGGCGGGAGGTGCAGGGGAGCTGGGGGAAGCTAGCTCCGGCCGAGTCAGTAGACCAGCTGAACCGCGAGGTAGTAGCCGACCACGATCGTGAAGAAGGCGGCGTCGAGGCGGTCGAGAATACCCCCGTGCGGCCCGAACAGAGTGCCGGTGTCCTTGCGGCCGAGGTCCCGCTTGATCATCGACTCGAAGAGGTCGCCGAGCGGCGCCGTGGCTGCCACCGCGGCACCGAGGATGAGCGCGTCGGTACCGCTCAGCCAGTCCTGGTAGAGCCCCGCGAACCAGAAGCCGACGGTGCCGATCAAAAAGCCGCCGATCAGTCCTTCGAGCGTCTTGTTCGGGGAAAGCTCGGGGGCGATCTTGTGATTTCCGAACATGCGGCCAGTCGCGTAGGCCGCGGTGTCGGTGACGAAGGTGCCGACTAAGACGTCGATCAGCAGGGCGGCGCCGTGGCTGGGCAGGTCGCGAAGCAGTACCGCGTGCAGAAGCGGGATCCCGATCCACAGCACCCCGAGCATCGTCACCGCGAGCGAGAGCGTGACCCCGTCGCGGTCGCGGCGGCGGGCGGCGAAGGCAAACAGCAGCAGGAAGGAGGCGGCGATCGCCAGCAGGATGTTGAAGGCGGTGCCGAAGTGGGCGGCCATGATCATCCCGGCTACCGAGATCAGTGCCGCGAGCTGCAACGGCCGGTAGGGAGCCGTGATCACGCAGTACTCGCGCAGCGCGACCAGGGCGAGCGCCACCATCGCGACCGCGAAGATGATTCCCCCGGCGACGGTGATCGCGATCGCGAAGACGATCCAGGGAATCGCGATCAGAACCCGCTTCAAGGTCTCGCTCCGCAGCCCACGCCGCCGCCGTGGGGGAACGATCTGCTCCCGCGGAGGCGCGGGCCGTGGCTCGGCGAAGAAGCCTTCGGATCCGCCGCTCAGCAGCTCCTCCCCGCCGGGGATCCCGTCTGTGGAGGCGGCCTCGAGATCGAACGGTGCCGAGGACTCGGCAGCCGTCGTCTCCCGCTGCTCCCGGCGAGGTGAGCGCCGCCTCAGGCTCGGCAGCCGTCGCCGTCGCGGTTCTCGTCCGGCCGCCACTTCAGGCTCTGGCTCCGAAACGGCGCTTGCGGGCCTCGAACTCACGCAGCGAGGCCTCGAAGGCCTCGCGGCCGAAATCGGGCCAGAGCTCCTCGCGGAAGACGAACTCGGAATAGGCGCATTGCCAAAGCAGGTAGTTGGAGACCCGCATCTCCCCGCTGGTGCGAATCAGCAGGTCGGGGTCGTGCATCTCCGGCGCATACAGGGAGCGGCGGAACTCCTCCTCGGAATCTCCCTGGAAGCTCCGCGCTGCGTCGACGATCTCGGCCCTGCCGCCATAGTTGAATGCGACGAACAGGGTTATCCGCCGGTTGGCGGCGGTCAGCGCCTCGGCCCTGTCCATCCGCTCGCCGATCTCCTCGGGGACGCCTTCGCGCCGGCCGATGAATCGCATGCGAACTCCCTCCTCGTGCAGCTCGGGAGTCTCGCGGTCGATCCGCTGCCCGAACATCCGCATCAGCCCGTCGACCTCCGCCTTGGGCCGGGTCCAGTTCTCGGTCGAAAAGGAGAACACAGTGAGCTCCGTGACGCCTAGCTCAGCGGCATCCCGAAGGCGGGCCTTGACCACGTCGGCGCCGGCTTCGTGGCCCGCGAGCGGGTCGAGTCCGCGCTGCTGGGCCCAGCGTCCGTTGCCATCGGTGATGATCGCGACGTAGCTGGGGACCGCCATCGGCTTTGGGCGCCAGCTTCCGCGCCGACCCTCAGACCTCGAGGATCTCTTCCTCCTTGCCCTTGAGCAGTTCGTCGATCTCGCCGGTCGCGGCGTCGGTCTCCTTCTGCAGGGCGGACTCGGCTCGGCGCTCGTCGTCCTCACCCGTCTCGCCCTCCTTCTTCAGCTCCCGCAGATCGTGCATGACATCGCGGCGGACGTTGCGGACCGCGACCTTGCCCTCCTCGGCGACGCCGTGGACGACCTTGACCATCTCCCTGCGCCGCTCCTCGGTCAGCTCCGGAATCTGCAGCCGGATGACGTTGCCGTCGTTACTCGGGGTGAGGCCGACATCGGACTCGAGGATCGCCTTCTCGATCGCCCCGATCGCCGATTTGTCGAATGGCGTCAGGGTGAGCAGGCGGGCGTCGGTGGTGGCGACGTTGGCGAGTTGCTTCAGCGCGGTCTGAGTGCCGTAGTAATCGACCGTGATCCGGTCGAGCAGGTGCGGCGACGCCCGGCCGGTACGCACCGTGGCGAGCTCCCCGCGCGTCGAATCGACCGTCTTCTGCATCCGCTGCTTGGCGTCGGCGAGCAGCTCGTTGATGAACTCGTTCTCCACGCGCGCAATCCTAACCCCGCGCGGTCTGGAAATGACCCTCTCAGGCCGAGGGGCCGTCGCCGTCGACCAGGGTGCCGACCTTCTCTCCGGAGAGGATGCGATCGATGTTCCCCTCGTCAGCCATGTTGAAGACATGGATCGGCAGCGCGTTGTCCATGCAGAGGGACAGTGCGGTCGAGTCCATCACCCGCAGCTCCCGCTCGATCGCCTCGCGGTGGGTGATTCTCGGGATGAACTTCGCCTCCGGGTTGGTCGCGGGATCGGAGTCGTAGACGCCCTCGACCCCGTTCTTGGCCATCAGGATCGCCTCGGCGTGGATCTCCAGCGCGCGCAGTGCGGCCGCGGTGTCGGTGGTGAAGAACGGGTTGCCGGTACCCGCAGCGAAGATCACCACCCGGCCCTTCTCCAGATGCCGCATCGCCCGACGGCGGATGTAGGGCTCGGCCACCTCCTTGACGTCGATCGCCGACATCACCCGGGTGTGCTCCCCGAGCTTCTCCAGGGCATCCTGGAGAGTCAGCGCGTTGAGCACGGTCGCCATCATCCCCATGTAGTCGCCCGTCGCCCTATCCATCCCGGCAGCCGCGGCTTCCAGCCCCCGGTAGATGTTTCCGGCACCTACGACCAGGGCGATCTCCACCCCGCGTCCTCGCGTCGCGGCTACCTGCTCGGCGATCCGCCCCACCTGCCCCGCGTCGGTGCCGTATTCGAGGTCCCCCATCAGTGCCTCCCCGGAGAGCTTCAGGAGGATGCGGCTGAACTGGCGATCGACGGCCATCGAGAAAGCGCTATCCCTCTCCTACGCGGAAGTAAGCGAAGCGGGCGATGCGGATGTTCTCACCGGTCTTCGCAGCCAGCTCGGCGCGCAGCTCTTCGATTGTTTTCGAGGAATGCTTCTCGGCGTTGACGTGGGACTGGTCGAGCAAGGCCACCTCGCCCGCCCACTTCGCCAGCTGTCCCTCGACGATCTTCCCGAGGACGTCCTCGGGCTTGCCCTCCTCGCGCGCCTTCTGCTCGAACACCCGCCGCTCCGTTTCGCGCTCCTCCCCCGGGATCTCCTCCGCGGAGACATAGCGCGGGGCGATCGCCGCAACGTGCACGGCGACCTCGTATGCGAACGCCTGAAAGTCGTCGTTGCGGGCGACGAAGTCGGTCTCGCACTGGACCTCGACCATCGCCCCGACTTTGTGGTTGGAGTGGATGTAGGAGGAGACGACCCCCTCGTCGGTGCCCCGGCCCTCGCGCTTCGCGGCTGAGGCCTGGCCCTTCACCCGAAGGATCTCGATGGCGCGATCGACGTCCCCGCCAGCCTCCCCCAGGGCGGCCTTGCAATCCATCATCCCGGCGCCGGTGCGGTCACGAAGGGCCTTGACGTCGGCGGCGGAGACGGCCATCAGCCGTCGCTCCCTTCGCCGCTCGCAGCGGGCGCCGCCTCCTCGGATGCCTCGGTGGGCTTCGCTTGCTGTGCGGATTCTGGCCTGGCTGCCTGCGCCGCCGCCGCGGCCGCCGCCTCCGCCGCCGCGGCCTCCGCCGCCGCCTTGGCGGCGGCCTCCTCGGCCTCCCGGCGGGCCTTCTCCTCCTCCTCGCGCTTGCGACGCTCCTCGGCCTCTATCCGGCGCCGCTCTTCCTCCTCGGCGCGCCTGCGCTCCTCCTCGGCGCGCCACGCCCCGGCGCCCTCGTCGATCGCGCTGCCGACCGTGGCGATCGCCAGCTCGCAGGAGCGGATCGCGTCGTCGTTGCCGGGGATCACATAGTCGACGGGCCCCGGATCGCAGTTGGTGTCGACCAGGCCGATGATCGGAATCCGCAGCCGGGCGGCCTCGCGCACGGCGATCTCCTCGGTCTTCAGGTCGATCACGAAGACGGCGTCGGGAAGCCGCTCCATATCGCGCACCCCGCCGAGGTTGTACTCGAGCTTCGCCAGCTCGGCCTGCATACCCATCCGCTCCTTGGTCGGAAGCAGCTCCAGCTGGCCGGTCGACTGCAGCTCCGTGAGCTCGTGCAACCGCTTGATCCGTGCCGAGATCGTGTTGAAGTTGGTCAGGAGCCCACCCAGCCAGCGGAGGTTGACGTAGGGCATCTGACAGCGGCCGGCCCACTCCTTGACAGAGTCGCGCGCCTGCTTCTTGGTGCCGACGAACAGGACCGTCCCTCCGCCGCTGGAAAGCTCGCCGGCGTAGCGGCGGGCACCGTCGAGGAGCTGCTCCGTCTGCAGCAGGTCGATGATGTGGATCCCGTCGCGCTCACCGAAGATGTAGCGGCGCATGTTCGGGTTCCAGCGGCGTGTCTGGTGGCCGAAGTGGACTCCGGCCTCGAGCAGCTCCTTGATGCCTGCTTCGGCCATTTCGTTCTCCTTTTTTCTTGGTGCAGCCGGCCCGTCCCCGTGCGCGGGACCCAGCTTCGCTGGGCAGGACCCGGTCGGGAGGCGGGGGTTGGTGATGGGTGGAGGCGGATTCTAGAGAGAAAGCGCCGTGGACCGGGCCGAAACTGCTAGTCAGGAGCTCTGGCCAGCTCGAGCGCCCCTGCGAGGTCGGGTGGCAGCTCCGAGTCGAAGCTCAGCCTCTCGCCGGTCATCGGGTGAGTGAAAGCGAGCCGGTGGGCGTGGAGGAACTGGCGCTCGAGCCGGTAGCGAAGCGGCCCGCCATAGGTCTCATCGCCGAGCAGCGGGTGGCCGATCGCGGAGAAGTGGGCACGAATCTGGTGGGTTCGCCCGGTCTCGAGCCTCGCCTCGAGCAGCGTCTCGGCGCTGAGCACCTCCCGGACCTCGAAGTGGGTCCGAGCCTCTCTGGCCGAGGCGCCCGAGACCGCCATTCGGTGGCGCCGTCGCGAGGCGCGCCCGATCGGCGCGTCGATCGTCCCAGTGCGGGAGCGCACCCTGCCCTCGGCGAGGGCGAGATATGCCCTCTCGACCTCGCGCCGCCTCACCTGGGCGGAGAGGTTCCGGTGCGCCTCTTCGCTTCGGGCGACAACGATCAGCCCGCTGGTGCCACGGTCGAGCCGGTGGACGATTCCGGGGCGCTCCGGGTCCGCTCCGCCCGCGAGGAGCTCGCCGAGCTCATCGACCAGAGTCGGGCCGCTGTGCGAGGGCGCCGGGTGGACGACCAACCCGGCGGGCTTGTCGACCACCGCGAAGCTCGAGTCGCGGTGGACGATCTCGAGGCGCTCAACCATCGCCGCTGGGCTCCCGCAGATAGACCCAGGCGAGGATCAGAACACCGACGGTGATCGCCATGTCGGCGAGGTTGAAGGCCGGCCACGCGGGCAGGTCGATGAAGTCTGTGACCGCGCCGTCCCGGACCCGGTCGGCGAGGTTCCCCAGCGCGCCCCCGGACAGCAGGCCGACCGCGACCCACATTCCCGGCCGAGTCGGCTCGCGCCAGAACAGGTAGAGAATCAAGCCGAGCGCGGCCATCGTCGATGCAATCACCGCAATGCCGCCACCGCCCGCGAGGCCGAAGGCGACGCCCGTGTTGTGGCTACTGGTCAGCATCAGCGGCCCGAGCACCTCGACCTTCTCGTTCGGCACCAAGTTCGCCTCGATCGCCGCCTTCGAGGCCTGGTCGAGAACGACCACCAGTCCACTGAGCGCCCCGGCGAGGCGCCAGGGGCGGTCTTTCACGGCTGGATCAAGCTGACGATCAAGGCCTGCGCCACATAGAGGACGATGATCCCGACCATCGGGCTCAGGTCGAGCGCGAAGCCGCTCCCGCCGATCGGCGGCAGGAAGCGGCGGAAGAGGTTGAGATAGGGATCCGTCGTATCGGTGACGAAGTCGAGAAGCGGGCGCAGGGTGGCGCTGTGCGGCACCCGGGGAAAGAAGGAGATAAGGATCCGGGCGAAGATCAGGATGATGTAGACAATGAACAGAGCGCTGACGTAGTCGGCGATGTTGTTGCGGGTGATCGCCAGCGTCATTGGCCCCTCATCCTCGCCAGTGACGCCTCCACTGCGGCGGCAAACGCCGCTCCGGCACCGTGCTCTTCGAGCGCCTCCAGCCCGGCCTCGGTCGAGCCGCCCGGGGAGGCGACCGCCGCCCGCAGATCGGCGGGGTGCCGGTGTCGCAGCAACTCCGCCGTCCCAGCCGTGGTTTCGACCACCAGCTGCCGCGAGAACCCCGGGTCCAGTCCGTCTGCGGCGCCGGCCTCGGCGATCGCCTCCACAGCAAGCGCCAGGTAGGCCGGCGCACAGCCCATGACCGCCGTGGCGGCGTCGAAGTCGCCATCCTCGATCTCGATCAGATGGCCGAGCAGCTCAAGCAGCTCGCGCACCGCGGCGGCCGTCTCGGCGGGCGCCTGTGAGGAGGCCTCGTAGCAGAGGACTCCCCTGCGGACCTCGACCGCGACGTTCGGCATCACCCGGAAGGCGGCCGAGCCCGGGAAGGCGGCGGAAATTCGGGCCAGAGGGGTGGCGCCCAGCAGCGACAGCACCGCCGCGGACTCGCCCGCCTCGATCGCGACGCCTTCGAGCGCCGCCGGCTTCACCGCCAGCACGACCAGGTCGGACTGGCGGGCCAACTCCGCGTTGGAGGCAATCGCGAGGCCGCCCAGCTCTGCCGCCAGCGAGGCCGCACGTCCCGAGCCCGAGTCGGTGAACAGCATCTGCTCCGGCCCGCCTGGGGCGGCCGCCCAACCCCGGGCCATCCCGGCGGCCATGCTGCCCGCACCGATGAAGCCGACACGCATGGGGTTGAGCCTAGTGGCCCGACCGGCCTAGGACTGGTTGAAGAACCCCTTGTCGATCAGCCGTGCCTTCTCCTCGGCCGAGACCTCTACGTTGCGCGGTGTCAGCAGGAAGACCTTCTCGGCGATCCGCTGCATTCCGCCGTCGAGGGCGTAGGTGAGTCCGGAGGCGAAGTCGATCAGCCGCTTCGAGAGCTCGTGATCGGTCGTCTGCAGGTTGAGGATCACAGGGACCGCACGCTTGAACTGATCCGCGACCTGCTGGGCGTCGTTGAAGTTGCGGGGAATGACCAGGTGAACCTGGACGTCGCCGCCGTTGTTGTCCACAGGGCGCAGGACCCGGGTGCGGGAGGCGGCGATCGGCTCGTCGTCGGCGAAGATGTCGTCGATCTCGTCCCGGCGCCGGCGCGAGGTCGGCAGGCGGCGGACCGGCGCTGACTCCCGGTCACGCTCCCGTTCGCGGCGGGTGTCGAAGATCTCCTCGGAGGAGGATTCCGGGCCGTAGCCCTCCTCGTACTCCGGGCCGTAGTCGTGATCCTCGGCCAAGCCGAAGTAAACGAGGGCGCGATGCCATGTGTCTCGAAGGGCCATCGGACGGGTTGTTCGGCTCTGAGCGGCCGATTCCTTTACCAATTATGCCAAGGCCGGCGCGGTGTTAGCGCCGGCACATGCATGTAAGGCGGCGAAGCCGCCGCAGGTGATTCTCCGCCGCTGCCTAGGCGTATAGGGCAGTGCCAAGGCGGATGATCGTCGCTCCCTCTTGGACCGCCACCTTCCAGTCCTGAGAGGTCCCCATTGAGAGCCGGGTGAGTTCGTGCTCGGCCGCCAGCTCGGCCAACCTGGCGAAGTGGGGTCTCGACGCCTCCGGATCCTCGCTGAATGGAGGCATCCCCATCAGGCCGCCCACCTTGACCGGGCATCGCTCGATGAAGTCGGCGAGCTCGGCAGGGGCGACTCCCCCCTTTCCCTGCTCGCCGGCGACGTTGACCTCGACCAGCACCTCGGTGCGCTCCTCGCGGTGACGGGCCAGCTGGGCAAGGACCGACTCAGAGGCGACCGAATGGATCAGCCGGCAGCGTGGCACCAGCAGCTTCACCTTGCGGCTCTGCAGGTTGCCGATGAAGTCCCACCGGAAGGCGTCTCCCCAGCGATCCTGCTTGGCGCCCAGATCTTGCTGGCGGTTCTCACCGACCAGGGTGACCCCGGCCTCGGCCAGCACTCCCATCTCCTCGATCGGGACGTACTTGGTCGCCGCGAGGATCTCGACCCACTCCCCCGCCTCCTGCGCGACCCGCTCGAGGTTCGCGGCGACCTTGCCGACCTCGAGCCCACTGATCAGCCCCGGCACGGTTCAGGCCTCCCCGCCATTTGCCCAGGCGATTCCCGCCTGGCGACCCGTGATCGCGCGATCGCGGCGGTGGGAGAAGAAGAGGTCGGGCTCGCACGACGTGCAAAGTCCGGCGGATTCGACCCCTTCGACCCCCTCCTTCGCCAGCAGCCGGCGGGCGACCTCCGGCAGGTCGAGCATGCGACCCGCGGCGATCCCCGGCCCGAGCGCCTCGAACGACTCCAGTACCTCGTCGCCCACCTGGTAGCAGCAGGGCCCGACGCCCGGCCCGATCGCCGCGGCGCAGGCTCTCACCGCGGCCGCGCCTCGGGCGACGATCCCGGCCGCGAGCCCGCGCCAGCCGCAATGAAGGATCGCCGTCCCGCCCGGGCCGGAGATCGCGACCGGGAGGCAGTCCGCGACGTAGACCAGCCCGGCGAGGCGGGCGCCGCCGAGAACCTGCCCGTCAGCCTCGGGGTTGGGGCTCCCGGGCTCCGCGAAGGGGCTGGGACGCTGCGGGGCGAGGTGGGCTGCGATCCCGGCGTCATGGACCTGCAGCCCGGTGACCACGCGAGCGGCGTCCAGCCCGAGCGCCGCGCACAGCCTGCGGCGGTTCTCGATCACCGCGTCACGGTCGTCGTCGGTCAGCACCCCGAGGTTGAGGCTCTCGAAGGCCCCGGAGCTGACCCCACCGATCCTGGTCGAGAAAGCCGCGCGCGACCCGGGGAGCTCGGCCTCGAGCCAGCGAACGCCGTCCCTCTCGCGCCAGTTCATCGAGGGTAAGTAAGCAGACTGCCGCCACCGCTCAGCTCGCGGCGGCCCGAAGGGCGGCCGCGAGTTCCTGCTCGCGGCCTTCGAGCTCTCCATCGAGTTTCGCCGCAAGGGCGGCCCGCAGGCCGCGGCCGACCGCCGGGCCGGCGGGCACTCCCGCCGCCAGCAGGTCATCGCCGCCGATCTCCAGCTTCACCTTGCTCCAGCGCCGCAGATACTCGTCGAGCCACTCGGCGCCCAGGGCCCGGGCGATCAGCAGCTCGGCTGGGTCGTGGCCGCGGGCGGCCTCGACCGCGGCCGAGGGGCGCTCGGCGGCGGCGGCCGCCAGCGCCTTCTCGCCGGCATCCGGGCCGATCGCGGCGGCGAGCACCGCCCTCTCGGGCTGCTCGAGGTCGCTCCAAGGCGGGCTCTCGAGCAGCTCCAATACCCGCGATGCCAGCCCGGCCCCGCCGGGGCGGAGCTCGATCAGCCCCCAGCCGGAAAGCAAATCGAATGCCTCTGGGGCGGTCCGATCCGCCGCAATCCGCAGCAGCTCCGCCTCGCGCCGCTCGTCCGAGACCGTGGCGAGTTCGGCGTCGGCGAGCCGCTCCGCCGTGCCCGGCTCAAGCTCGAATCCGAAGCGTGCCGCGTAGCGGGCCGCGCGAAGTGCCCGGGTCGGGTCGTCGCGGAAGCTGCCCGGATGAAGCACCCGGAGCACTCCGGTCTCGAGGTCGGCCCGCCCTCCGTGCGGGTCGATCAATCCGCCCGGCCCGTCGGGGTCGAGGGCGATCGCCATCGCGTTGATCGTGAAGTCCCGCCGCGCGAGGTCCTCCTCGAGTGAGGCCGGGCTGACCTGAGGCAGGGCTCCGGGACGCTCGTAGGTCTCGCTGCGGGCCCGGGCGATGTCGACATCGTGCCCGCCCAGCTGGGCCTTCGCCGTGGCGAACCGCTCGTGCTCGACCACCCCGCCGCCCAGCCGCCGGGCGATTTCGGCGGGGTCACCCTCGACGACCAGGTCGAGGTCGCCGCGGCTACTCCCGAGCAGCAGGTCGCGGACCGCCCCCCCGACCAGGTAGACGCGCACCCCGCAGGCCGCGGAGACGACTTCCTCGACCTCGGGAATCGCAGCGAGAAGGGCGGCGCCTAGGTCGGCGTGGCTCGGGGCTGGCTTTGCCATGAGGCTGTTTCCCTACCATGACCCGTTCCCCGGATGGCCGATCCGCCCACACCCAAGGGCCGCGGGCCCGCTCCCCTACCGCGCGCCCAGAGAAACGCCTCTGGCGGCCGGGCGCGCTGGTGGCAGGACCGCCGCAAGCTATGGACCGCGGTCGGCGGTGGTGTCCTGCTGGTCGCCGCGGCGGCCTTCGGCGCCTACCAGTTGCTGAAGCGCCCGGATGACATCAGCCGCGGCGCCGACTTCCCGATCAACAATGAGAAGCGCCACAAGGTGGTCAAGACGACCAACTGGCCGATGTTCGGGTTCGACCGCGCCCGTACCCGCTGGCTGCCGGCGAACCGCGTGAAGCCGCCCTACAAGGAGCTCTGGAAGCACGGTGGCAAGCCGCTGATCGAGTTCCCGCCGATCTTTGTGAGGGCGCCCGGTCTCTGCGAGAAGCGGACCAAGCTCGGCTGCGGCGGGCGCCTCTTCTACGTCGACAACAACGGCTTCGCCTACTCGCTGGACGCGAATACCGGGAAGGTGATCTGGCAGAGGCGGATCGCCCGTCTGAATGCCGCCTCCCCGGCCTACTCGCGGGGCAGGCTGTTCATAGTCAACCTGGTGCCCGGCCAGATCCTCAGCCTCGACGCCGCCACCGGGAAGATGATTTGGAAGCGCGCCCTTCCGAGCCGCTCGGAGTCCTCGCCGGTGGTGGTCGGCCGGGGGGTCTTCTTCGGCGACGAGGACGGGAACCTGCGCGCCTTCTCGACCCGCAACGGCCATACGATCTGGAGCACGCCCCTGGCCGGCGCGATCAAGGCCGGACCGGCCTACCGCGGCGGGCTCCTCTACGTCGGGGACTACGGCGGGGAGATGTCCGCTGTGAAGGCCCGCAACGGCCAGATCAAATGGCAGGCGGGCTCTCAGGGTCTCAGCTTCAGCCGCACCGGCGAGTTCTACTCGACCCCGGCGGTCGCCTTCGGCCGCGTCTACAGCGGCAACAACGACGGCCGCGTCTACAGCTTCGACGCGAAGACGGGCGAGCTCGCCTGGACCCAGTCGACCGGGGGCTACGTCTACCCGGGACCGGCGGTCGCCGATACGCCGCGGATGCCGCCGACCGTCTACATCGGTTCCTACGACGGCAACATCTACGCCCTCGACGCGAGGACCGGGGGGGTGCGCTGGTCGCAATCGTTGGGCGGCTCGGTGATCGGCTCGCTGAGCGTCGTAGGCAAGCTCGTCTACGTGGCCACCTTCGAGGGCACGACGACATATGGGTTCACGCTGAACAGCGGCCAGAGGAAATTCCGCTTCAAGACCGGCGCCTATATGCCGGTGATCTCCGACGGACGGCGGATCTATCTGACCGGCTACTCGAGCATCTATGCGTTGCAGCCGGTGAAGAGAAAGCAAAAACAGAAGCAGGTTGGCCGGGCCGGTGGATCCGCAGGTTCCGGATCGGACAGCGGCCAGGCGCCGTGAGGCCGCCCGCCGCCTGAGGCGGCGGCGGCTGGCCGCCGTGGCGGCGCTGGGGCTCGCCGTCGCGGTGGCGGTCGGGGCGGTCATCGTGATCGGCGGCGAGGGGGACGACGGCGTCCGCGTGATTGGGGCGGGTGGCTCCGCGCCACGCACGAGCGGAGCGAATCAGGCCCGCTCGAAGACCGTTGCCAACGCCAGGCCGCAACCGGGCTGGATAAGGCATCCCGGCCCGGTGCCGATCCTCGAGTACCACGTTCTCGGCGCGGCGCCGGCCGGCGCGCCCTTCCCGGAGCTCTACGTCAGCCGCCCCGACTTCCGCCGGCAGATGGACTGGCTCGAGCGGCACGGGTACGAGGCGGTCACGCTCGACCAGGTGCAGGAATCCTGGTACCGGGGCGGCGCCCTGCCGCCGAAGCCCGTGGTGATCTCCTTCGACGACGGCTACCGCCCCCAGTTCACCTACGCCCTGCCGGAGCTGCGAAGGCACGGCTGGGCCGGGGTCCTCAACCTCAAGACCCAGGGCTCGGACCTCTACCCGAGCAACGTCGAGGCGATGATCGCGGCCGGCTGGGAGCTGGCTTCACACACGATCAGCCATCCGGACCTGACCACCCTGGACACCACCGCCTTGAGGCGAGAGGTGGCCGGCTCGAGGGCAATCCTGCGCCGCGAGTACGGCGTCCCAGTGGACAACTTCTGCTATCCGTCGGGCCGCTACGATGCGGGGGTGATCGCCGCAGTGAGGGCCGCCGGCTACGCCGGCGCGACGACGGAGGTGCCCGGCTTCGCCGACCGCGAACACCCCTTCGAGCTGAAGCGGCTGGAGATCCTCGGCTCCGACGGAGTGGCGGGCCTGGCCTCGGCGCTGGCCTCGGGCTGACACAACGGCCAAAGCCCGCCAAGTGGACGAATCAGGAAATATGGGCCGGCTTTCGGCCACTCGACGAAAAGGGAGCGCTAGAGGCGGACCGGGATGCCGTCCGCAGCCATCCGCCGCTTCGCCTCGGCGACGCTGAAGGTGCCGTAATGGAAGATCGAGGCGCAGAGGACCGCGTCGGCGCCTCCTTCCGCGATCGCCTCGCTGAGGTGCTCGAGGCGACCGGCTCCGCCGGAGGCGATCACCGGGACGCCGACGGCGTCGGCGACTGCCCGGGTCAGCTCGATCTCGTAACCGTCGCTGGTGCCGTCGCGGTCCATGCTGGTCAGCAGTACCTCACCCGCGCCGCGCCCGGTCGCATCGCGCGCCCAGGCGACCGCGTCGCGTCCCTCGACCCGCTCCCTGCCCCCGTTGACGTAGACGCCCCAGCCGTCGGCCTCGCGCTTCGCGTCGATCGCGATCACCACGCACTGAGCGCCGAAGGTGTCGGCGAGCTCGTCGAGCAGCTCGGGCCGCCGCAGCGCGGCGGAGTTGACCGAGACCTTGTCGGCGCCGGCGTCGAGGACCGCCTGGGCGTCGGCGGCCGAGCGGATGCCGCCGCCGATCGTGAAGGGGATGAAGACGTTGTCGGCGGTGCGCCGGGCCAGCTCGACGATCGTCTCGCGGCGCTCGTGCGAGGCGGTGATGTCGAGGAAGACCAGCTCGTCGGCCCCCTCGGCGTCGTAGCGCTCCGCCAGCTCCACCGGGTCGCCGGCGTCCCGGAGGCCGACGAAGTTGGTGCCTTTGACAACCCGGCCGGCGTCGACGTCGAGGCACGGTATGACCCGTTTCAGAACCACGCCCTGAGGCTACGGGGCGAGGGACGCTTTGGCCTCGGCCACAGTGAAGCGCCCTTCGTAGAGGGCCCGGCCGACGATCACCCCGGTTACGTTGGCGGGCGCCGCGGTCGCAAGCGCTCGCAGGTCTCCAAGGTCACCGACCCCGCCGGAGTAGAGGAACTCCGCCGGGGTTGCCGCGGCGACCTTGGCGAGTTCCGCCAGGTCCGGCCCCTCCATTGTCCCGTCGACCTCGATCGGCGTGAACAAGAAGCGACCCACCCCCCGCTCGCCGAGCTCGGCCACCGCCTCGGCGGCGTCGGACTCAGTGCGCTCTGCCCAGCCGGCGAGGGCGACTCTTCCGCCCCGAGCGTCCACAGACACCACCACCCGTTCCCCGTGTGCGTCGAGCATTCGCTCGAGGAACTCGGGGTGGCGCAGCGCCGCGGTGCCGATCACCACCCGGTCCGCCCCGGCGCCGAAGGCGGCCGCGACCGCGGCCGCGTCGCGCAGCCCGCCGCCCACCTGGATCGGGCAGCTGACGGCCACGGCTATCCTCCTCACCGATTCGAGGTTCCGCGGGGCTCCGCTCCTCGCTCCGTCGAGGTCGACGACGTGGAGGAAGGGCGCGCCGCCACCCGCCCATCGCGCCGCTGCATCGACCGGGTCCTCGTCGTAGCGGGTCTCCCGCGCGTAGTCGCCCTGGCTGAGGCGCACGGCGCCGCCCCCGCGGATGTCGATCGCCGGATAGAGGATCACGCGGCGGCCGCGGCGGGTGCGCAGATCCGGGCGAAGTTCGCCAGCAACGCCAGCCCCGCGGAGCTCGACTTCTCGGGATGGAACTGGACCCCGTAGAGGTTGTCCCGCTGGATCGCACAGGCAAAGCGCTCACCGTAGGCCGCGGTGCCGATCACCTCGCCGGGCCGCGCCCGCACCGCGAACGAGTGCACGAAGTAGAAGGGCGTGCTGGGATCGATCCCGAGCAGGAGGGGCGAGACCTGTTCCCACTCGACCGGCGACCAGCCGATGTGCGGGACCTTGAGCTCGCCGCTGCCAAGCTCGGTCACCTCACCCTCCAGCAGGCCGAGCCCCGCCGAGCCGCCGAGCTCAGTCGAGGAGGAGAACAGCAGCTGCAGCCCGAGGCAGATACCGAGCACCGGGGCCCCGGCCCCGGCGCGGTCTTCGACGAGCTTGTCGAGACCGCGATCGCGGATCTGCTCCATCGCCTTCGGGAAGGCGCCGACACCCGGCAGGATGATCCCGTCGGCGAGGTGCGCGGCCTCCGGCTCGGCGGTGACCTCGGCCTCGACGCCGACGTGCTCGAGCGCCTTGGCGACCGAGCGCAGGTTGCCCATGCCGTAGTTGAGGACGGCGATCCGCGTCAACCGGAGAGGCTCCCCTTGGTGCTCGGGACGCCGGTCTCCTCGGGGTCGATCGTCACCGCCTCCCGCAGGGCCCGGGCGAACGCCTTGAAGCAGGCCTCGATCATGTGATGCGCGTTGGTCCCCCGGCGCACCGTGAGGTGCAGGGTGAGCTTCGCAGAGGCGGCGAAGGCGCGGAAGAACTCCTCCGTCAGCTCGGTGTCGAAGCCGGCGATCGAGGTGGCGGGGAGATCGGCCTCGTATGTGCACAGAGGCCGCCCTGAGATGTCGATCGCACACTCGGCCAGCGACTCGTCCATCGGCACCAGGGCCGAGCCGTAGCGTCGGATGCCGGCGCGCTCGCCGAGGGCCAGGTCGACCGCCTGCCCGAGGACGATCCCGACGTCCTCGACCGTGTGGTGAGCCCCGGTCTCGAGGTCGCCGCTGGCCTCGACCCTGAGGCCGAGGTGGCCGTGGCGGGCGAGCAGCTCGAGCATATGGTCGAGGAACCCGACCCCGGTGGATATCTCCGCGGCGGCGCCCCCATCGAGGTCCACCGAGAGACGGATCTCCGTCTCCTTCGTCTTCCTGGACTGCTCGGCCGCTCGCGTCATCCCCTCACCGTTCCCGATTCGCCGTGGACGGGCAGACCCTCGGCCCGGGCGAGCGCGTCCATATGCGGCGCCAGCGCCGCCGCCGCGGGGCCGGGCAAGCTTACATTCGCTATCCGGCGCCTGAACGCGGTCGGGCCGAGGGGTCCCTGGAAGCGCCCGGCTCCCCCCGTCGGGAGGACGTGATTCGAGCCGGCCACGTAATCGCCGAATGCCGTGGCACCGTAATCGCCGATGAACACGCAGCCGGCGGTGGCCACCGAGGCGGCCTGGATCTCGGCGTCTTCGGTGGAGATCTGGAGGTGCTCGGGCGCGTAGGCGTCGGCGAGTGCGAGGGCGGCATCCGTATCCGGGACCGCGATCAGCGAGAGAGTCGCGTCGGCGACGCTTGGCCGGGTGTGGGCGGTCTCGCTGACCTGCTCTGCGAGCCGGTCGAGCGTCCGGGCCTCGACCGCGGTGGCGACCAGCGGGCTGCCGGCGCCGTGCTCGGCCTGGGCGCAGAGGTCGAAGGCGATCCACTCGATCCTGGCGCTCTCGCCGATGATCACCATCAGCTCCGATGGCCCGGCGATCCCGTCGATCCCGACCAGCCCGTAAAGCTGGCGCTTGGCTTCCTGTGTGTAGGGGTTGCCGGGCCCGGCGATCAGATCGACCGGAGCGATCGTCTCGGTGCCGAGTGCGAGGGCGGCGATCGCCTGCGCCCCGCCGGTCGCGTAGACCTCGTCGATTCCGGCCTCGTCGCAGGCCGCGAGCACCGCGGAGCTGACGTGGCGCTCCCGCCCCGGCGGCGACGCCAGCGCGATCCGCCCCACCCCCGCGACCCGGGCGGGGATCGCGCACATCAGCGCCGTCGAGGCCAGGGCCGCCCCGCCGCCCGGAACGTAGATCCCGGCGCTCCCGACCGCGATCTCGCGGATCGCCACGGAGTGGCCCTGGGGCAGATCGACCGTCACCGGCTCCGCGGCGAGCTGGCTCTCGGCCACTCGGCGGATGTTGGTCGCGGCGACTCGCAGCGCCTCGCTAAAGCTCGGGTCCAGGGTGTCGGGCGCCGACTGGATCTCTTCAACCGGGACCTTGAGGCTTCGCGGCGCGACGCCGTCGAACCTCTCCCCCAGCTCGAGCACGGCGCCGTCTCCCCCGTCCCGCACCGCGGCGACGATCTCGGCGACGTCCCCCGCGACCGCGGCCTCAAGGGAGGAATCACCGCGCAGCCGGGCCGCCAGCCCAGCGGGGTCGGCGCCGTCCCACTCGATCCTGTTGATCCTCATCTCCGGCCCGGCTGACTCGCCGCTCTCAACTTCGCGGCCAGCTCATCGACCTCATCGGCCCGCAACTTGTGGGCGACGCGGTTGGCGACGAATCGCGCCGTGCAGGCGACGATCTCCTCGCGGACCTCGAGCCGGTTTTCCTCCAGGGTGCGACCACTCGCGACGAGGTCGACTATCCCGTCGGCGAGTCCGATCAGCGGAGCGAGCTCGACCGAGCCCTTGACTTCGATCACCTCGGCCTGCCTGCCGCTCTGCTCGAAATGCCGCTCGGCGATCCGCGGGTACTTGGTCGCGATCCGCATCGTCCCGAGCCGGCGCTGGTCATCGCCGAGGCGGGTGTCTCCCACCCTCGCCGCGAGCACCATGCGGCAGTGGCCGAAACCGAGGTCGAGCAGCTCGTAGACCATCCTGTCGGGCTGTTCGAGCAGGACGTCCTTGCCGGTGATGCCGACGTCAGCCGCCCCGGCTTCGACATAGGTCGGCACATCGGAGGGCCGCATCGTCACCAGGGTGACTGCCCCGGCCCCGAAGACGAGGGAGCGTGAGTCGCTGCGGAGCTGATCCGTCGGGATCCCGGCGGCGTCGAGCAGATCGAGGGTGCGATCGAACAGCGCCCCGCGGGGAACCGCGAGCTTCAGCGGCCCGTCCGCCTTCGGGCCAAGAGAGCCGGCCACCCCGCTCACCGGCTGCCCCCATTCCCCTCCGCCACCCTGCGGCGCTCCTCCTCGAGCAGTGCCACGTGGACCCGCTCCAGGTAGAGAGCGAATCCGGCTGCGGGGAGGTCGACACCGAACCTCGAGATCAGCTCGTCGTAGCGCCCGCCTCCCCCGAGCACGTGCCCGAGCGCCGGGTCGTAGACCTCGAGGATGGCGCCGCTGTAGTAGCCCGGCTCGCGCAGCAGCCCGAGATCGATCTGGATCCTCTCCGTGGCCCCGCGGGCCTCGAGCGCGTCGAAGGTCTCCTGCAGCCTGGTGGTCGCCCTCTCGACCGCCCCTCCACCGAGCGCGCGCGCCCGCTCGATGATCTCCCGACCGCCGCGCATCTGGCTCAGCGAGAGCAGCGTGCGGCGCCCCTCGGAACCGACCCCTTCGAGCTCGCTGAGGACCTGCTCGAGGCCGACCAGGTCGTGGGTCGCCAGCCTTTCGAGCACCGGATCCCGGGCCTCACCCTCGACCCCCAGCTCGGAGAGGAGCTGGCGGAAGAGGTCGGCGTCGCCGAGGCCGATCACGGCCCTGTCTAAACCCGCGGCGTCGAGAGCGGCGCCGAGCACCTCGACCACCTCCGCGGTTCCCTCAGGGGCCGGCGCGCCGATCAGCTCCACACCCGCCTGTGTGAACTCCCGCATCTGACCCCGCTGCGGTCGCACCGCCCGGAATAGGTTGGCGAGGTAGCAGAGCCGGATCGGCGACTCGGCGCCGGCGTAGCGGTTGGCGATCAGTCGAGCGATCGGGATCGTCATGTCGGAGCGCAGCGAGAGCAGCGCTCCGCGCTCGTCGAAGAATCGGTAGGCGCTGCCTGCCGTACGCCCCTCGCCGCGCTCCATCACCTCGTCGTGCTCGATCGTCGGGGTGCTCACCTCGCCGTAACCGTGCGACTCGAACACCTCCATCAAGGCCAGATGCAGGCGTCGCAGCTCCCCCATCTCGTCGGGGAGGATGTCGCGGGTGCCTGGTGGGATCGGGTGGATCATGCTGCGGGCCTCCGGGGGCGGCCGCTAGGCCGGAACGTCGGCCGAGGCGCGCTCGATGTGGGCGCCGAGCCCGCGGAGGCGCTCGTCGATCTGCTCGTAGCCGCGATCGATCTGGCGGATGTTGCCGATCTCCGTGGTCCCGTCCGCGGCCAGGGCGGCGATGAGCATCGCCATCCCGGCGCGTATGTCGGGGCTCTCGACTCGCTCCCCGTGAAGACGGCTCGGACCGCTGACCATCGCCCTGTGCGGATCGCACAGCGTGATCCGAGCGCCCATCGCGACCAGCTTGTCGACGAAGAAAAGGCGATTCTCGAACATCTTCTCGAAGATCATGATCGTGCCCTCGGCCTGGGTGGCGAGGGCAAGGGCGATCGAGGTCAAGTCGGCGGGGAAGGCCGGCCAGGGCCCGTCCTCGATCTTCGGGATCGCGTCGCCCATGTCGTCGCGCACCCGGAGGCGCTGTTCCGGCGGCACGATCACGTCGCGCCCCTCGATCAGCGACTGGAAGCCGAGCCGCTTGAACTGGCGCCGCACCATGGTCAGGTCGTTGGGCTCCGCGTCGCGGATCCGCAGCTCGCCGCCGGTGACACCGGCCAGCGCCATGAAGCTGGCGACCTCGATGTGGTCGGGGCAGACCGTGTGCTCGGCGCCCCCGAGCTGGTCGCGGCCGTGGACCGTCATCACGTTGGAGCCGATTCCGTCTACGGGCGCGCCCATCGCCGTCAGCAGCCGGGCGAGGTCCTGGACGTGCGGCTCGGAGGCGGCGTTGGCGACCGTGGTCGGTCCGGGAGTGAGCGCCGCTGCCATCAGCGCGTTTTCGGTGCCCATCACCGAGGGCTCGTCCATGAAGATCCGGCAGGCCCGCAGTCCCTTCGGGGGCGCGGTTATCTCGATCAGGCGATCGCCCCCGACCCGCGCGCCGAGCGCGCCGAAGGCGTCGAGGTGGGCGTCGAGGCGCCGGCGGCCGATGAAGTCCCCGCCCGGTGGAGGCATCCTCGCCTCTCCGAAGCGGGCGAGCAACGGCCCGGCGAGCAGGAAGGAAGCGCGGATCGCGCTGGAGAGCTCCTCGTCGACCGTGACCTCGGCGAGGTCTGCCGCCCTCAGTCGGACGCTGTTGTCGGCGATCCAGGCGACCTCGACCCCGAGCCGCTCGAGCAGGCAGAGCTGGGCCTCGGTATCCCGGATCCGGGGGACGTTGTGGACGATCATCTCCTCCTTGGTGAGAAGCGAGGCGGCGAGGATCGGAAGGGCGGCGTTCTTGTTGCCCGCCGCGGTGGTCTCACCCGAGAGCGCGACCCCACCTTGGATGACAAATTTTTCCATAGGAAGTGCCTGCTAATCCGGTGTTTTAGTGAGGGCTGGGGACTGCCTGCGGCGCACCACCGCGAGCGCGTCTAGCCTAACAGCGCCGATGGCTGCAATCGCCCGAGACGACGCCTGGGACCTTTTCTGCGAGTGGACCGCCTCCGACTCTCTGCGAAAGCACGCGCTCGCGGTCGAGGCGGGGATGCGCGCCTACGCCGAGCGCTACGGCGAGGACCCCGAGCCCTGGGCCCTCACCGCCCTGGTCCATGACCTCGATTACGAGCGCTTCCCGGATCTCGATACCGGCCACCCCCGCCACGCGCTCGAGGAGCTGTCCCAACGCGGCTACCCGCAGGAGATCATCGACGCCGTCGCCGGCCACGCCGACTTTATGGGCGTGCCACGGGAGACCCAGATGGCGAAGGCGCTCTACGCGGTGGACGAGATGTCGGGATTCGTCACGGCCTGTGCGCTGGTCCGGCCCACCGGCATCGAGGGAATGAAACCGAAGTCGGTGCGGAAGAAGATAAAGCAGCCCTCGTTCGCCGCGGCCGTCGACCGCGACCAGCTGCGACGCGCCGCCGAGCAGCTCGGGGTAGAGCTCGACGAGCACATCGGGGTGGTGATCTCGGCCCTCGCCGCGAACGCCAACCTGCTCGGCCTCGGCCCCCGCGAGGACCCCCCGGGCGCGGAGTGAGGCGCGGCTGGAAGATCCTGATCGCGGTGCTGGCCGGGCTGGCGGTGCTGCTCGCCCTCAACACGATCGTCCTCGACCGCGAGACCAAGCCGGCCGAGGTCACGGTCCCGGGCGGCAGGATCCTCAGCCTCAACGGCGGGGACCTGGAGGTCAAAACATTCCCTGTCATCTCCTCCGCTTCGCGTCCGGGTATGCCGGGGTTCAGGGCGGGACGGAGTACTCCTAGGGTTGGGTCGCGGGCAGGGCGGGGTTCCCCTTCTCAGGCCCGCGGCGAGTCGTCAACGATCGTGCTGCTTCACTGCTACACCTGCGCGATCAACTGGTGGGATCGGTTGATCCCGCTGCTGCGGCGCCGGCACCGGGTGATCGCGATCGACCTGCTCGGGCACGGGGGTTCGGAGAAGCCCTCCTCCGGCTACTCGATCCCCGACCAGGCGGACCTGATCGCCGAGGCCCTCGACCGGCTCGGGGTGCGCGGGGCGACCGTCGTCGGCCACTCTTTGGGGGGCACGGTGGCGACCGCGCTCGCCCAGCAATTCCCTCGCCTGGTCAGTCGGCTCGTGCTGATCGACCAGGCCCCCGACAACAGCTATGGCCAGCTCAGCCTGCTGGCGCGACTCACCTACTGGCCGGTGCTGGGCGAGGCGCTCTGGCGGGTGACGCCCGACTTCGCCGTCAAGGACGCCCTCGGCCAGGCCTTCGCCCCCGGCTACGAGGTTCCCGACCGCTTCGTCGAGGACGTGCGGCAGATGACCTTCAACGCCTACGACACCGTGGGGGCGGAAGAGGACGACTACACCAAGCAGGAGCCGCTCGACGCCCGGATCCGGGCCGCTCGCATCCCCCTGCTGGCGATCTTCGGCGACGAGGACCAGATCTATGACGCCCGCAGGGCGCTCAGCGCATACGCGGCGATCCGCGGCGCCCGTACCGACCTGATCAACGGCGCCGGGCACTCTCCGAACGTCGAGAAGCCGACGCGGGTGGCGAAGCTGATCGGGTCTTTCGCCGCCCCCGAGCCCGAGCCATCCAATCGCAGCGGGGAATTCATCCGTTCGACGACAGCGCGGTGCCAGACGGCGATAGCCGGCCCAGGGCGGGCGGATTGGCGCCGAGGATCGTCGGTCGCCGGTCCGTTCGGCCTGTTCGGCGGAGGGCGCGACTTCTCCAAAGCCCAGCGGGTAGGTCGCGGATCGCTCGAGGCCAAGATCCCGGCTATCGTCGAGGGTCACGGGCGAGTCGTGCTGCGCCTTCCCGAGCGCGAGCATGGACAGGTGGGGCTTCTGTGGGGCCACACCGCCCTGACGGGGAACTGGCGCTCGGTCCGCGACGCATTCGACCGCGTCGTCTTCCTTCCGTGCACAGACAAGCCCAGGACGGTCTGGCCGGGGGGCCTCCTGCTCGCCGACCGAAGACCGATCGCGTTGCGGGTCGTCATCGGCGACCGTACCAACACGGTGCGCATCGGCTGAACTTTCGCCATTTGTGGTCACCCCTCGAACGGAAATGGCTTCAGTTCGGGGAGTGGGTTACTGCCAGCGGCCCCCGGCTTTGGCCCAGGCTGCCATGTGGTTCGCGGAGCAGAAGCCGTCGCCGATCCGGTGCTCGCCCCGGTGGCGGACCAGCAGTACCGAGTCCTGGCCCAGCGGCTCTGCGCAGTGAGAGCAGAGGCCTGGGGCCTCCCTCTCGGACGGGGGAGCTGAGACCTCGCCGGGCTCGCCCGCGGATGTTGTCTCCCAGGGCCCGCCCTGTAGCTCCCAGGGGACGATGTGCTCGAGCCGGCAGAAGACGGCGCGCCGCTCCCCGGCCGGTTGATGGGCGCGGAAACCGTCGCCCGGGTCGACCACCGCGCCGCACCAGCTGCATGCCTCGGTCGCCGCGCCCGTCATCGCCGCGCCCGGCCACCCTGGCCTACGAGTGTGGCGTAGGTTGGCGCCATGGAGCCGCTGAGAATAGTCGTGATGGAGGGCGATGAGACCGGGCAGGAGCTGCTCGAGCAATCGCTGAGGGTGCTCGACCCCGAGCTGCTCGGCCTGGCGCTCGAGCTGCAGGTCTTCGACCTCTCCCTGGAGAGTCGCCGGCGGACCGACAACGGGGTCGTCCACGATGCGGCCGCCGCGATGGCCGCCTCCGGCCTCGGCCTGAAGGCGGCGACGATCACCCCGGAGGGCGCCGGCGACGTCGGCTCACCGAACCGGATCCTCCGCGAGGAGATCGACGGCAAGGTGATCATCCGCACTGGTCGCCGCCTCCCCGGGGTCACTCCGGTGGCCGGCGTCCACCACCAGATCTCCATCTGCAGAATGGCTGTCGGAGACGCCTACGGCGCGGAGGAGTGGCGCGAGCAGGCCGACGGCGACGAGTGCGCCTATCGCACCGAGCGGATCCGGCGCTCGGTCTGCAGGGCGGTCGCGGAGCATTCATTCCGAATGGCGGAGACAATCGAGGGCAAGGTCTATGGCGGTCCGAAGTGGACCGTCAGCCCGGTCTACGAGGGAATGCTGAAGGAGGAGATGGATGCGGCCGCGGCGCGCCATCCGGGAGTCGCCTACGAGCCCGTGCTGGTCGACGCCTCCTACGCCGGGCTGGTCACCGGGGCGGCCGACTCGCCGATGGTGATCCCGGCACTGAACCGCGACGGCGATCTGCTCTCCGACCTGGTGCTGCCGCTGTTCGGGTCGATAGCGGGCGCCGAGTCGATCCTGCTCGGCCTCGACGACGACCTCAACCCGACGGCGGCGATGGCAGAAGCTCCCCACGGCACCGCGCCGGCGCTGCTCGGCAAGGACATCGCCAACCCGATGGCGATGATCCTCGCCTGCGGAGCGCTGCTCCGCTACGCCGCGGCGCGCGAGGGCGCCGGGGAGGCGGAGCGCGCCTCGCGGGCAATCTATGAAGCCGTGCTCGAGTGCAGCGCCGCCGGCCTCCGCACCCCGGACCTCGGGGGACACGCTTCGACCAGCGGCTTCACCGACGAGGCGATCGCGAGGATCAAGGCGAAGCTCGGGAGCGCCGGCCCCGCTAACGACGGACCGTGATCTTGCCCTGGACGCGTGGGTGTCCGTCGCGGTAGCGGTAGACGCCGAAAACACCCGCGGTCGGGTCGCCATCGTGGTCGAGGTCGAGCGGCCCGGAGGCGCCCTGGTAGTCGATCTCGGCGCCGCGGCGCAGCGCCCGGACCGCGGCGCCCAGCCGGCCCGGCCCGAAGCGGAGTCCCGGGGGAGCGCTGACCGACTCGATCCGATCGGCGATCTGGCGGCCGTCGGCCGAGGAGGCGGAGACAGCGCCGAGGAAGCAGAGGGCCGAGGCGTCGAACACCTCGGCGTCGAAGCCGGCCTGGCGCCACGGGGGCGCCGGGTCGGCGCCGAAGATGCGGTCGAAGGCGCGCCCGCCCGCTCCCGGCGAGGCGACGCCGGGCAGCGTCCCCGAAGCTCCCTCGATCGCCGCACGGGGAATCCCGGCGCCGCTCGGGTCGGGGACCGACATCACGTCGGGCAGGACCAGCCGCGTCGGGTCGAAGCGGCCGGTCGCGAGCAGATCCGGAGCGAGGCGCGCGAAGCTCTGGGGGAAGTCGATCACCGCGATCGCGTCGGGATCCCCGGCGACGATCTGGCGGGCGACGTGGCGGTGGTGCAGGAGGCCCGGGTCATAGAGGAAGGGGCCGCGGACCGTGCCGCCGGCTCGTCGCCACTCGGCGGCGGCGTGTCCCGAGAAGCGGCGCCCGTACGGGTCGTCGCGAGCGGCGATCGAGAGCGAGCGGCCGGAGCCTGGGCCGGCGACGTCGGCGAGGGCGATCGCCTGCAGGTCGTCGGAGGGGACGGTGCGAAAGACGAGGCCGCTGTCGTCGAGGGAGCTCAGCTCCGCGCTCGAGGTCGCGGGCGAGATCAGCGGGATCCCGGCCGGGACGGTGACGTTGCCGGCCACCGCGAAGCTGGCGCTCGCCGCCCAGTCGCCGACCATGCAGCTTGTCCCCCCGCCGATCAGCCGCCGGGCCTGCACCTGGGCGATCTGCCCGTTGCTCTCCGTGTCTGCGCTGCGAACGGCGACCCGGGTTCGGGGAGCGCCGGCTGCGGCAGCGCGCTCCCCGGCGAGCTGGGCGGACTTGCGGGCGGCGGCGCCATAGGCGGCGAGGTCGCCTCGCAGCGGCACGAGGTTGCCGATCGTCAGCTCGAACGACCCCTGGCGATCGCCGCCCCCGCCGCAGCCGCAGGCGAGGAGGGCGAGGACGAGCGCCGTTGCGGCTGCGGATCCGGCGCCGCGCACTGCTCAGACGATCGGACCGCTCGGGCTCGCTCCGCCGCCTGGACCCGGGAGGCGGTGCCACTCGGCGATCTTGCCGTCGCGGATCAGGAAGGCGGTCCGGGCAAGCTCGCCCACTCCCGATCCGCAGGCCCCCCCGGGGCGTTCGGTCAGCCTGAAGGTCGCGGCGATGTAGCGCCCGTCGGGACGGGCCCGCACCAGTTTCGCCCCGCAGGGGAGGCTGCGATTGAAGGAGATGGCGTCGGCGTGTGAGCGCAGGTTGATCGGCGTCGTCCCGTTCTCGACCACGCTGGGGAGGGCGAAGAGGTCGGCGGCCCCGGAGACGTCGCCGCGCCTCAGGGTCTTGGCCCACTCGTCTATGACCAGCACCGAGGTGTGTCCGGGCGGCAGCTCCCCGGCCGGACCCGAGGTCTCCTCCCCGCCTCCGCAGCCCGCCAGGACAAACGTTGCGAGCAATGCGGCGACAGCGACGCGGGCGAGCGTGGCGGCGGGACGGGCCGGGGCCTTCACCCTCCCATCATCCCAACCCGGGGACATGGGACCTTTGAGCCGCGATATGCGCGGTTGAAAGGTCCCACGTGGTCCTGGGGGGTTGACTATCGACGCTTCGTATACGAACATGTGTTCGTATGGAGGTGATCTGCGCGCTTGTCCCCCGGTTCAGCCTGATCGCCGCCTGCGGGGACCGCCGCGAGCTGCTGCGCCGGCCGTCCGCCCTCGCGCCCGAGCCGGGGGCGAGGGGGACGGTGGGCGAGGTCTCCGGGACGGCGGAGGCCCATGGAGTGCGCGCCGGGATGCCCCTCGGGGAGGCGCTCTCGCGCTGCCCGTCGCTCTCCCTGGTGCCGCCCGACCCCGGTGCGGCGGCGGAAGCCTGGGAAGGGGCGCTGCGCCGGCTGGAGGGAATCGGCGCCGGGGTCGAGTCCGAGCGCCCCGGAGAGGCGTTCCTGCGCGCCGACGGGCTGCGGGGGCTCCACCGCGACCTCCGGGGGACAATCGTCGCGACCCGGCGGGCGATGGCGATGCCGGTCAGGGTCGCGGCGGCGCCCACCCGCTTCGCCGCCTACGCCGCGGCGTTCACCGCTCCCCGGCGACGGCGGCCCGGGCCGGGCGGGCGGTCCGGCCCCCTCGGCGGCGGGCGAGATCCGATCGTCTCCGCCGAGGGACTGCGCCGCTTCCTCTCCCCCCTCCCGGTCTCGATCCTCGCCGGCCGGCTGGGGGCCGATGAGCGTTCCTGCGGGAGGCTGATCGAGGCCCTCGAGCGGCTTGGCCTGACCGACCTCGGGGCGCTCGCCGAGCTGCCGCCGGGCGACATGGCCGATCGCTTCGGAGCACTCGGCCTGCGGGCGCAGGCGCTCGCCGCCGGGCGCGACGATCCGCCCCGCCCGCGGGGGCGCCACGAGGGGCTGACCGAGGTGCTGGAGCTGCCGGAGGCGGCCGCGGGAGAGCAGCTCGAGCACGCCCTCGGCCTGCTGGTGGACAGGCTGCTCGCCTCCCCCCGGCGCAGGTCGAGGACGGTGCGCTCACTGCGCCTCGGGGCGCTGCTCAGCGGTGGCGGAAGCTGGAGCGCGGGGCTGGCGCTGCGCCGCCCGAGCGCCTCCCCTGAGTTGTTGCGGCTGGCGCTGTCGCCGAAGCTCGCCGCGCTGCCCGGCCCGGCGGCATCGCTGACCCTGAGCGCCCCGGCGCTCGGGCCGGCGGCCGCCGACCAGCTCGAGCTCCCCGCGGGATCGCTGGGCGAAGAGGGGGAGCTGCGGCGGCGGCGGCTCGGCGAAGCCGTCCGGCAGGTGCGGACCGCGGCCGGCGCCGGGGCGCTTCTGCGAGTGCTCGAGGTGGACGGCGCCTCCAGGGTGCCGGAGCGCCGGACGATGCTCACTCCCTTCCCGGACTCGGGGCGATGAAGGCCCCGGCGCGGCGGCTGTACGAGCCGAGGCTGGTGCCGGTGCGCGCCGGAAGCGACGGCATCCCGGTCGAGGTGGAGAGCGCCGCAGTCCGCGCGGTGCGCGAGGAGTGGGTCGTCGAGGACCGCTGGTGGACACCGCGGCCGCTCCGCCGCCATTACTTCGAGCTGATCCTCGCCGGCGGCCGCGACGCGGTCGTCTTCCGCTCTGCGCTGAGCGGACGCTGGTTCCTGCAGCGGGCCTGATGGCCGGCTTCCCCTCTCCCCCGCTGGTAACCGAGCCGGCGCCCTCGCTGCGACCGGCACGGGAGCCCCGGCGCTCCCGCTCGGCGGCGGGGGCACCCTACATCGAGTTGCACTGCCACTCCGCCTTCTCCTTCCTCGACGGGGCCTCGACTCCCGCCGAGCTCGCCGCCGCCGCCGCCGGGCTCGGCTACCCGGCGCTGGCGCTGACCGACCACGACGGGCTCTGGGGATCGATGGAGTTCGCCCACGCCTGCGATGCCCTCGGCCTGCGCCCGGTCACCGGCGCCGAGCTGACCGTCGCCCTGCCCGGTGCCGGCGACGCCCACCTGACCCTACTGGTCGAGAGCGCGACGGGCTACCGCAATCTCTGCCGGCTGCTGACCGAGGCGCACTCCCGCACCCGGGAGGGATCGCAGCGGACGGCCGGGCAGCCGCGGATCTCCCTGGAGCAGGTTGGTGAGCTCGCGGCCGGGCTCGTCTGCCTCTCGGGATGTGCCGGGGAGGGAGCCGTCGCCGGGAGCTGGGAGCGGGGCCGGCCGGCCCGTTCGGAGCGGCTGGCGCAAGGACTGCTGGAGAGCTTCGGCCGCGACCGCTTCCGGATCGAGCTGCAACGGCCCTACTGGCGCCGCGACAGGGCCCGCAACCGCTGGCTCGCGGGCCTCGCGGAGCGGTTGCGGGTGCCGGCGGTCGCCACCGGGAACGTCCACTCGCACGGGCGCTCCCGCGTCCGCCTCCAGGACGCGCTGGTGGCGGTGCGGCTGGGAGCAACCCTGGAGGGCTCCGAGGCGGAGCGCAGGGGCAACTCGAGCTCGGCGATGGCGTCCCCGCAGGCGATGGCGGCGCGATTCGCCGAACACCCCGCGGCGGTCGTCGAGACCGTGCGCCTGGCGGAGCGCCTGCGCTTCGATCTCACCCGCGAGCTCGGCTACGGCTATCCCGGAGCCGAGGACCCCGAGGCCGACGGGAGGCTGGCGACCCTCTGCCGGGGTCTGATCGGGAGCCGCTACGCCGGCTCCCCGGACCGCCCGGAGGCCGAGCGCCGCCTCGAGCAGGAGCTGGCGATCATTCGCGGCCTCGGGCTCTCCGGCTTCTTCCTCCTGCATCGCGACCTGCTGGAGCTGGCCAGGGAGGTCGCGATCGAGGTCCGGGGGCCGGGCTCGGCCCGCGCGGTGCTTCCCCCGGGCAGGGGCCGTGGCTCGAGCGTCAGCTCGATCGTCTGTTACCTGACCGGGCTCTCCCACGTCGACCCGGTCAAGGCCGGCCTGTTCACCGGCCGTTTCCTCAACGAGGAGGTGACGGCGGTGCCCGACATCGACCTCGACTTTCCCCGTGACATCCGCGAGAAGCTGATCCCCCGGGTCCACGAGCGCTACGGGGCCGACCGCTCCGCCCTGGTCGCCGCCTTCCCAACCTACCGCTCGCGGGGCGCGGTGCGCGACCTCGGCAAGGCGCTGGGCCTGCCGGCAGGAGAGATCGAGCGGGTGGCGCGGGCCGTCGACTTTCACGGCGGCCCCGAGGAGATCGAGCGCGACATCGCCTCCGCCCTCGGCGAGCGTCGGGCGCGCACCCCGCGCTGGCGGCACCTGATCGGGCTCTGCGGCGAGGCGATGGGCCTTCCCCGCCATCCCTCCCAGCACCCGGGCGGGATGGTGATCTCGACCCGGCCGCTGATCGAGATCTGCCCGGTGGTGCCGGCGGCGATGGAGGGGCGCCAGATCGTCCAGTGGGACAAGGACTCCTGCGCCGACGCCGGCTTCCTGAAGATCGACCTGCTGGGGCTGGGGATGCTCTCGGCGGTCGAGCGCTGCATCGAGGAGATCGGCCGAGCCAGGGGAGAGCGGCTCGACCTCTCGCGGATACCGCTCGACGACGAGGAGACCTATTCCTCGATCCGCCGCGCCGAGACCACCGGCGTCTTCCAGATCGAGAGCCGTGCCCAGATGCAGATGCTTCCCCGCACCCTTCCGGAGAACCTCGACGATCTCACCGTGCAGGTGGCGCTGGTGCGGCCCGGCCCGATCCAGGGCGGCGCCATCCACCCCTACATCGAGCGGCGACGGTTGCTGCGCGAGGATCCCTCCTACGAGGTCCCCTACGACCACCCCTCGCTGGAGCCGGTCCTGGCCGACACCCTCGGCGCGATCGTCTTCCAGGAGCAGGTGATCGAGGTCGCGATGGCACTCGCAGGCTTCAGCTCGGGGGAGGCCGAGGGGCTGCGCCGGGCGATGAGCCGGAAGCGCTCGGAGGCTGCCCTGCGCGCCTACCGCGACCGCTTCGTCGGCGGCGCGGTCGGGCGCGGGGTGCCGAGGCCGACCGCGGAGAAGGTCTTCCGCCAGATCCAGGGGTTCTCGGGGTTCGGCTTTCCCAAGGCCCATTCCGTCGCCTTCGGCCTGCTGGCCTACCAGTCGGCCTGGCTGCGGGTCCACTACGGACCGGAGTTCCTCTCCTCGCTGCTCAACGAGCAGCCGATGGGCTTCTACCCCCCGGACGCGCTGGTCCACGAGGCGCAGCGACGCGACATCCCGGTGCTTCCCGCTGACGTCAACCAGAGCCATGTCCTCTGCCGGGCGGAGGTTGTGGTGGGCGGTCGCAGGTCCTCGTCCTCACTCGCATCCCCGCAGGGACCGAATCGGGTCTTCGCGGACGAGGATGGGCGGGGACGCGCAAAACGTTCGGACGAGGCCCCTCAACCGCCCATGACTATCGGCGTCCGCATTGGACTTGGATATGTCAAAGGGGTGAAGGAGGAGGAGATGATGGCGCTGGTAGAGGAGCGCGAACGGAGCGGTGAGTATGCGGGCATAGCCGACCTCGCTTCCCGGTCCGGGGTCTCCCGGGACGGGCTCGAGAGGCTGGCCTGGGCGGGGGCGATGGACTCGGTCGCCGGGGCGGATGCGAAGAAGGGCACCCCCCGCCGCGGCGCCTACTGGCGGCTCGGCACGCTCGCCGGGAGCGCCGCGGGCGCCGCGGGGACCCAGCTGGCGCTGGCGCTGGAGCCGCCGCGGGCGCCGCAGCTTCCGGACCTCGGCCCCTGGGAGAGGGTCATCGCGGACTACGGGTCGACCGGGATGACCCTCGGCGATCACCCCATGAAGCTGCTGCGATCCGAGCTGCCCGGCATCGCCATCAGCTCCGACCTCGAACGGATGGGTGACGGGGTCGATGTCGAGGTGGCTGGGATGGTCGTCGCCCGCCAGCGGCCGGCGACCGCAAAGGGGGTCTGCTTCGTCCTGCTCGAAGACGAGCGGGGGACGATCAACCTGGTGGTCCCGCCGCCCGTCTTCGAGCGCTTCAGGGGAATTGTCCGCACCGCGCCGCTGCTTCGCGCCGGCGGCCGCCTCGAGCGTCGACAGGGCGCGATCAACGTGGTCGTCTCCCGGATGGCCGCACTCGAGCGCCCCGACCTACCGCCGGCGGAGGTGCGATCGATCGAGCCCCCTCCGAGGCAGGAGACAGGGCGCGAGGCGGTGGTCGCCGAGCTGCGTGCCGTCGCCCCGGCCGCCCACAGCTTCGGCCGACGCGGCCGCTGACCCGCCGCCGCCGAGACATCAACTCCTCATGGTGAGAGCGAACGCGGCTCCGTGCCCGGCGTGCAAGAATCGCTGCAGGAGCTGCGCAGCGTCCGACCCCCTCCTTACCTTCGAACCCATGTTCGACTCAAGAAAGAGACTCAGCGCCCGGCTCGCGGATGCGATCGACCTGGTAATCGACTTCTCCACCCTCGGCGAGTACGGCCTCGAGCCGGTCGCCGGGAACGCGGCGCCCGAGTGCGGCGCCCGCAGGCGGAGCCTCAGAGAGGGGTCAGGGATCGGCCTCGCCGCGATCAATCGCGGCGATCATCTCCCTGCCCGTCTCTAGCGCCCTTCCCAGCACCTCGACGTCGATCCGCTCGATCGTGTCGGTCGGCGAGTGGTAGTTGGGGATCGAGCCGTTCTGAACCGACAGCGTCATCGCCCGCCCGCCTCCGGCGAGAATCGGGGTCGAGTCATAGGGGAGCCCAGAGCTGCGCTCGGTCTCGGTGAGGCCAAGGTCCGGCAGGGACTGAGAGATTCTCTGCGCGACTGCACGCAACCCGGGATCCGCCTCCCAGCTGCGCAGCCCCCCGCCCTCGCGGCGCAGATAGTGCAGCGCCGCAGGTGCCCCGACGCCGTCGAAGTTGAGAAACAGCCAGCCCGAGGTGTCGTGAGCATCGAGGAAGGCCCGCGACCCGATCACGTTCGCCTCCTCGCTGCCGGTGATCAGCAGCACCAGGCGGGTGCTGCGAAGCGGCTGCGCCGCGCACTCCGCGGCGAGGACCGCGGAGGCGGCAGCGCCGGAGGCGTTGTCGTTGGCGCCAGCGACGTCGACGCCGCGGATCTCCCGCTCCGCCAACAGCGCCGCGGCCAACGCCAGTAGGGCGCGGGCGGCGCCCAGGACCACCCGACCGGCCCGACAACGCGAGAGCAACGGCTCCGCCCCGCAAGCGGCGAAGGCAATGCCGAATCCCGCCACCGCAGTGCCCAGATGCGGGGTCACCTGCGGATTGAAGATCAGGCCGCTGCGCGAGGAATCGATATGGGAGAGGAGGCAGAGGGTGCGTCGGGGCTCACCGAGGGGCTCCATCTCGGCCACCAGGTTCTGGCTGGTCCGGCGCGCGAACAGCGCCCCCGGCGAGATCTTCCGGAAATCCCCTTCCAGGGCGGCGCCGAGCGACGCGGTGACCGAGAGCAGCGAGCGCAGCAGGCGCCGGCGGCGAGGCAGGGCGCCCGCCGCGAGCGCCAGCCCGATCAGGAGGCCGTAGGGCTTGGCGAAGGTCTCATAGGAGCGGAACGGCTCGAGCCGCGACCCGAGGCCAAGCCGGCGCAGCCGCGCCCGCATCGCCAGGGCGGCCGACAGCTCCTCGTAGGAGCAGGGGCGCCGCGGAGCGGCCGACAGCTCCTCGATCAGCTCCAGCGTCTGCCGCAGAGCCCAATCTGGCCGTGGCCGCTCGGAGCTCATAGGGCGATCATATGAGCGCCCCCGCCCCGACGATAAAGGGCCGCCCGAGGGCGACCCTTTCAATCAAGAACCGGCGGCGACCTACTCTCCCAGGGGGTTGCCCCCCAAGTACCATCGGCGCAGAGAGGCTTAACTGCTCTGTTCGGAATGGGAAGAGGTGTTTCCCTCTCGCCATGCACCACCGGAATTTTGCGAGACCGGGCCCCGGTGGAGCTTGAAAACTGCCCAAGGCCATGGGTAATGAATAATCCGTCAAGCCCTCGACCCATTAGTACCGGTCGGCTGAGCGCATTGCTGCGCTTGCACCGCCGGCCTATCAACCTGGTGGTCTACCAGGGGTCTTACTCCCTCAAGGGGATGGGAGAGCTCATCTCGAGGACGGCTTCCCGCTTAGATGCTTTCAGCGGTTATCCGTTCCGTGCGTAGCTAACCAGCGATGCCCTTGGCAGGACAACTGATACACCAGAGGCACGTTCATTCCGGTCCTCTCGTACTAGGAATGACTCCCCTCAACTCTCCAGCGCCCACGGCAGATAGGGACCGAACTGTCTCACGACGTTCTGAACCCAGCTCGCGTGCCGCTTTAATGGGCGAACAGCCCAACCCTTGGGACCTACTCCAGCCCCAGGATGCGACGAGCCGACATCGAGGTGCCAAACCGCTTCGTCGATATGGACTCTTGGAAGCGATAAGCCTGTTATCCCCGGAGTACCTTTTATCCGTTGAGCGACGGCGCTTCCACTTGCAACCGCCGGATCACTAAGCCCAACTTTCGTTCCTGCTCGACCCGTCGGTCTCGCAGTCAAGCTCCCTTATTGCCTTTACACTCTTCGCACGATTTCCAACCGTGCTGAGGGAACCTTTGGGCGCCTCCGTTACATTTTAGGAGGCGACCGCCCCAGTCAAACTGCCCACCTGACACTGTTCACCGCCCGGATCACGGCGCGGTGTTAGAAGCCCAGAACACCAAGGGTGGTATCTCAAGGTTGGCTCCCCGACGGCCGAAGCCGCCGGTTCAAAGCCTCCCACCTATCCTGAGCGAGATATCCCGAACTCCAATATCAAGTTGCAGTAAAGGTTCACGGGGTCTTTCCGTCTTGCCGCGGGTACTCGGTATCTTCACCGAGACTCTAATTTCACCGAGCCTCTCGTTGAGACAGCGTCCAAGTCGTTACGCCATTCGTGCAGGTCGGAACTTACCCGACAAGGAATTTCGCTACCTTAGGACCGTTATAGTTACGGCCGCCGTTTACCGGGGCTTAGCTTCACTGCTTCGCGCCGAAGCGCTAACAGGTCCGCGTAACCTTCCGGCACCGGGCAGGCGTCAGCCCCTATACGTCGTCTTGCGACTTAGCAGAGGCCTGTGTTTTTGGTAAACAGTCGCTTGGACCAATTCACTGCGGCCCCCTCGGGCTTCCTCCGTATGGAGTTCACCCTACCGGGGCGTCCCTTCTCCCGAAGTTACGGGACGATTTTGCCGAGTTCCTTAACGAGAGTTAGCTCGCTCACCTCAGTATGTTCTACTTGTCCACCTGTGTCGGTTATCGGTACGGGCACGCGAATCCTGCCTAGAGGATTTTCTTGGAGGCATGGGATCGGGGACTTGCCGGCGGTCAAGCCAGCTGGCATCGCACCTCGCGTCATAACGCCGCCGCGGATTTCCCAACGACGACTGGCTACGTGCTTGCCCCAGGACGACCATCGCCTGGGTTCCCTTACCCTTCCCCGTCCCCCCATCGGTCATAACGGATTCGACGTGGTACAGGAATATCAACCTGTTGGCCATCGGCTACGCCTTTCGGCCTCGCCTTAGGTCCCGACTAACCCTGAGCAGACGAACTTTACTCAGGAAACCTTGGACAATTGGTGGAGGGGATTCTCACCCCTCTATCGTTACTCATGCCGGCATTCTCACTTCCAGCCGCTCCACGGAGGCTCACGCATCCGCTTCACGCAGCTGGAACGCTCTCCTACCGCGCACAGAACCCGCAGGCCTGTGCACCCATAGCTTCGGAGGCTAGCTTGAGCCCCGTTGAATTATCCGCGCCCGAACACTTGACCAGTGAGCTGTTACGCACTCTTTCAAGGGTGGCTGCTTCTAAGCCAACCTCTTGGTTGTCTCTGCATTCGGACATCGTTTCCCACTTAGCTAGCACTTAGGGTCCTTAGCTGATGGTCTGGGTTGTTCCCCTTTTGCGTACGAAGTTTATCCCCCGCACACTGACTCCCGAGTTGAACGTAATGGTCTTCGGAGTTTGCCTGAAGTCGGTAACCTGGTAGGGCCCCTAGTCCAAACAGTGCTCTACGGCCATAACGCAATACCTCGAGGCTATACCTAAATATATTTCGGAGAGAACCAGATATCTCTGAGCTTGATTAGCCTTTCACTCCGATCCACAGGTCATCCGCCCAGTTTTCAACCTAGGTCGGTTCGGCCCTCCACGAGGTCTTACCCCCGCTTCAGCCTGCCCATGGATAGCTCGCTCAGTTTCGGGTCTACCGCCAGTGACTGTGTCGCCCTGTTCAGACTCGCTTTCGCTGCGGCTCCGCTCATCGCTTAACCTTGCCACTGACGAGTAACTCGCCGGCTCGTTATGCAAAAAGCACGCCGTCACACCCGAAGGTGCTCCGACCACTTGTAGGCACGCGGTTTCAGGTACTATTTCACTCCCCTTCAGGGGTGCTTTTCACCTTTCCCTCACGGTACTAGTTCACTATCGGTCACCAGGGAGTACTTAGCCTTGGAGGGTGGTCCCCCCAGTTTCGGACCGCGTTTCACGGGTGCGGTCCTACTCAGGAACATCAATCGGCAGGTCAGTGCGCTTTCGTCTACGGGACGATTGCCCTCTGTGGTGCGAGGTTCCACTCGCTTCGACTAACACCTGACTTGGTAACTGCCGCCGAGCCGGACACGGCTCGGTCATGACGTCCTACAACTCCCGGCAGGCAACGCGTGTCCGCTTGCACCTGCCAGGTTTGGGCTGATCCCTTTTCGCTCGCCACTACTCAGGGAGTCTCGGTTGATTTACTTTCCTCGGGGTACTTAGATGTTTCAGTTCTCCCGCTTGCCTTCCGGCGGCTATGTATTCACCACCGGATGACGCCGCATTACCGGCGCCGGGTTTCCCCATTCGGAGATCCGCGGGTCAAAGGCTGTTCAGCGCCTCACCGCGGCTTATCGCAGCCGTCCACGTCCTTCATCGACTCCTGGTGCCAAGGCATCCGCCGTGTGCCCTTCTTATCTTGACGGTGAGCAGCCCGGGCGTACGAGTACGCGCGGGCTGGTTCATTACCCATAATTATTGGCCTTGTGCAGTTTTCAAGGTCCACCGAGGCGCGCGCGGCGGAGTGCTTCCGCCGGGCGGTCTCTCAAAACTGAGCAGCGTTCCCGGCGGCGCTTGGCCACCGGCGAGCCCGGTCGACGTTCTAGGTCTCCCTAGAAAGGAGGTGATCCAGCCGCAGCTTCCGCTACGGCTACCTTGTTACGACTTCACCCCAATCACGAGCCCCACCTTCGACGGCTCCCTCCTTGCGGTTAGGCCACCGGCTTCGGGTGTTGCCTGCTTTCGTGGTGTGACGGGCGGTGTGTACAAGGCCCGGGAACGTATTCACCGCGGCATTGCTGATCCGCGATTACTAGCAACTCCAACTTCATGGAGGCGAGTTTCAGCCTCCAATCCGAACCGAGACGCGCTTTTTGGGATTCGCTCCACCTCACGGTATTGCAACCCTCTGTACGCGCCAATGTAGCACGTGTGTAGCCCTGGACATAAGGGGCATGATGACTTGACGTCGTCCCCACCTTCCTCCGGTTTGTCACCGGCAGTCTCCCATGAGTCCCCAACTAAATGCTGGCAACATGGAACGGGGGTTGCGCTCGTTGCGGGACTTAACCCAACATCTCACGACACGAGCTGACGACAGCCATGCACCACCTGTGAAGGTGTCCCGAAGGAAAACCGTGTTTCCACGGCGGTCACCTACATGTCAAGCCCAGGTAAGGTTCTTCGCGTTGCGTCGAATTAAACCACATGCTCCGCTGCTTGTGCGGGCCCCCGTCAATTCCTTTGAGTTTTAGCCTTGCGGCCGTACTCCCCAGGCGGGGCACTTAGTGCGTTAGCGACGGCACGGGAGGAGTCGACACCTCCCACACCTAGTGCCCATCGTTTACGGCGTGGACTACCAGGGTATCTAATCCTGTTCGCTCCCCACGCTTTCGCGCCTCAGCGTCAGTACCGTCCCAGCGAGCTGCCTTCGCTATCGGTGTTCCTCCTGATATCTGCGCATTCCACCGCTACACCAGGAATTCCACTCGCCTCTTCCGGACTCTAGCCCCGCAGTTTCCATCGGCTTTCAAAGGTTGAGCCTTTGACTTTCACAACGGACTTACAGGGCCGCCTACGCGCGCTTTACGCCCAATGATTCCGGACAACGCTTGCCCCCTACGTATTACCGCGGCTGCTGGCACGTAGTTAGCCGGGGCTTCTTCTGGAGGTACCGTCAATCCACACGGCTGTTCACCGGTGAACCTTCGTCCCTCCTGAAAGAGGTTTACAACCCGAAGGCCGTCTTCCCTCACGCGGCGTTGCTGCGTCACGCTTTCGCGCATTGCGCAAGATTCCCCACTGCTGCCTCCCGTAGGAGTCTGGGCCGTGTCTCAGTCCCAGTGTGGCTGATCGTCCTCTCAGACCAGCTACCCATCGTCGCCTTGGTGGGCCTTTACCCCACCAACAAGCTAATGGGCCGCGGGCTCCTCCCGATGCGGAGGCCGAAGCTTCCTTTAGTGAACACGCTTACGCGTGTGCACGTCATCCGGTATTAGCCCGAGTTTCCTCGGGTTGTCCCAGTCATCGGGGCAGATTACCCACGTGTTACTCACCCGTTCGCGGCTTGGCCCCAGGGCAAGCCCTGGTTCGTCGCACCACTTGCATGTGTTAAGCACGCCGCCAGCGTTCGTCCTGAGCCAGGATCAAACTCTCCGTAAAAAGTGACTCGAGGTATAGCGCCGCGCGAGCGCGGCTTGCCGGCCCCGAAGGGCCGGTTCCTCAGTCTCAGAGAGTTGCCATGCCTGGCTGGCCGCCGGGTACACAATCCTTGGCGGCCGGCATGACAGGGTAAATCAAGTCCGTCCGGCACGCTGACGTGACCGGGCGGATCGGGCTCAAACATACCCGCAGGCACGTCGCCCGCGAGTGTGCACGCTGCTCAGTTTTCAAAGACCGCTGACGCCTTCGCGGCGGGACTCGCCGCTTCTGACGCTCGAGGCAGCTTGCTGCCTGCCCCAGAGGGACCGATGAGTATAGCGCCGCGGCCGATGCCTGGCAAGGGCGCCCGATCGCTCAGGCAGCGCGCAGTCGCTTGTAGCGGCGCTTGCCGACCTGGATCACCCTGCCGTCGAGCTCGGAAGCCGGAATCTCGAGCCGCTCCGGCGGCACGACCTCGCCGTCGATCTTCACGCCGCCCTGGGCGATCAGCCTCCTCCCCTCGCTGCGGCTGATCTCGAAATGCGTCGCCAGCAGGGCCGGCAGGTGGATCTCCCCGCCGGCTGCGATCTCCGCCTCCTCGATCTCCTCCGGGGCCTGGTGGCGGACGAAGAGGCGGTCGAAGTGCTGCTCGGCGGCGCCGGCCATCGCTTCGCCGTGAAAGCGCTCGACGATCCCGCGGGCCAGCGCCCGCTTGGCCCGGCTGGGCTCCAGGACCGGGTCCGGCTCGAGGCCGAGGACGAGCCGGTAGTAGGAGGGCATCACTTCGTCGGGGACCGACATCACCTTGCCGAACATCTCCTCCGGCGGATCCGTCACCCCGACGTAGTTGCCGACGGACTTGCTCATCCGCTGCACACCGTCGGTTCCGGGGAGGATCGGCATCGTGATGATCGATTGCGGCGCGACCCCGTAGGCGGCCTGCACGTCGCGGCCGAACAGCAGGTTGAACTTCTGGTCGGTCCCGCCGACCTCGACGTCAGCCTCGACCGCCACCGAGTCGTAACCCTGGAGCAGCGGGTAGAGGAGCTCCAGCGCGGAAATCGGCGCTTCCCGCTCCATCCGGCTGCGGAAGTCCTCACGCTCCAGCAGCCTGGCGACGGTCGTCCTGGCCAGCAGGCCGAGCAGTTCCTCCGTCTCCATCCGCAACCACTCGCTGTTGAAGCGGACCTCGGTGCGCTTGGGGTCGAGCACCTTGAAGGCCTGCTCCTGGAAGGTCCTGGCGTTGGCGTCGATCTCTTCGGCGGAGAGCACCGGCCGCTGCGCGGAGCGGCCGCTCGGATCGCCGACCCGGGCGGTGAAGTCGCCGATGATCAGGACGACGGTGTGGCCCGCCTCCTGGAACTCGCCCAGCTTGCCGAGGACGACGGTGTGGCCGAGGTGGATGTCGGGGGCGGTCGGGTCGATGCCGAGCTTGATCCGCAGTGGGCGCCCGGTGGCGAGCTGCTCCGCGAGGGCGCCCTCGGGCAGCACGTCGACCGCGTTGCGGGCCAGCGCCGGGCCCTCCGGGGGGCCTCCCGGCGTCCTCCGAGGGGTCGCTCATCGGGTGCCTGGAGGCGGCGAGAGGGTCATCGGCCCAATGCTAGACTGCCCCCTCGGCTCGGCGGGCTTTCGATTTCTGCTCTGGCTTTTGATTCCTGCCCTGGCCCTGTGCGCGAACCCAGCTTGCGGGTCCCCAGCCCGCCGCCGAACCGTGCGAACCGTCAATCGATGGCCTCATCACGACGCAAAGAGCCGCGCCCGGACGGCAAAGCCGAGCCAGAAGACGACCCGGGCGACGACGGCGAGCCACCCGCGAATCCCAAAGAGCCGTTCGCCGACACCGCCGGAATCGAGTTCGATTTCAGCGGCGACCCCGAGTTCATCCCGGGCCAGCCGCTGAAGCCCGACACCGAGAACAGGGACGGTAACGGCGCCGGCGGTGCCGCGGCGGTGCCCCGGCGGACCCGGATCGCAAGGCGGGTCGAGCGTGAGCGCCCGGCCGAGGCGCTCCCGGAGCGCTCCGAGGAGAACGGCGCCGGAAACGGCAAGCCGCCCGGCGGCGTCATCCCTCCGCCCCCTCCTCCGCCTTCACTTCCGTCCAAGCGTGACCGGCCGCGGCTGAAGAAGCTGCGCTTCCTCTTCGTCCTCGCGGGCCTCGGGCTTCTGGCGCTGGTCTCGACGGTCTTCGGGATGATGGCCGCGGTCTCCCAGGACCTGCCGGCGATCTACAACTTCGCGAAGTTCAAGTCGGCGAAGAACAGCGTCGTCTTCGACTCCAACGGCGAGAAGATCGGCACCCTGACCAGCAACAACAACAAGATCCTCCTCGGGGCCTCGCAGATCTCCACGAACGTGAAGAACGCGGTCGTCTCGATCGAGGACTCCCGCTTCTACGAGCACAACGGGGTCGATTTCCAGGGCATCGGCCGGGCCCTCGTCCAGGACGTCCTCTCGCAGTCCGCCCAGCAGGGCGCCTCGACGATCACCGAGCAGTTCGTGAAGAGCGCGCTCGCCGCGCAGAGCAGCCGCACGATCCTGGAGAAGTTCCGGGAAGCGGCCCTCGCCTACCGCCTGGAGCGACACTGGAGCAAGGACAAGATCCTCACCGAGTACCTGAACACGATCTACTTCGGCGAGGGCGCCTACGGGATCGAGGCCGCGGCCCGGACCTACTTCGGCAGCTCCCATCCGGGTTGCGGCACGACGGACGAGCCCTGCGCCTCGGTGCTCTACCCCTGGGAAGCGGCGATGCTGGCCGGGATCATCGCCTCGCCCTCTGCGTTCGACCCGAAGATCAACCCGCAGACCGCTCTGGCCCGGCGCAACCTGGTGCTCGCGAAGATGAAGGACCAGGGCTACATCACCGAGGCCGACTACCGGACAGGCATCCACCGGGCGCTGCCCTCCCCCGACGACATCCAGCCGCCCACCCTCGACTCGAAGGCGCCCTACTTCACCTCGTGGCTGCGCCAGCAGCTGGTCGACAAATACGGCCCGACCAAGGCCTTCTTCGGCGGGCTGAAGATCAAGTCCACCCTGGACATGCAGCTCCAGAATGCCGCCCAGGGAGTGGTCAGCAGCTACCTCGGAGGGATCGCCCCGACCGCGGCGGTGGTGGTGATCAACAACGAGAACGCGGCGGTCAAGGCGATGGTCGCCGGCCCCAACTACGAGAAGGCGCCCTTCAACCTCGCCACCCAGGGCTACCGGCAGCCGGGATCCTCGGTCAAGCCGTTCATCCTCACGACGGCCCTCCGCCAGGGGATCTCCCCCTACACCGTCTACACCTCGGCGCCGCAGCTCTTCCGCTTCGGCAAGGACCACAAGCAGTACTTCCCCGTCTCCAACTACGGCGACAGCTATCTCGGGTCCGCCGACATCGTCACCGCAACCCAGTACTCCGACAACTCCGTCTACTCGCAGATCGGCCTCGCCCACCAGTTCCCAGGCGGGGATGCCCCGCCCGAGAACGGCGTCAGGGGCGGGACCCACGCGATCGCCAGGACGATCCACGAGCTCGGAGTCAGCGACGACATCTCGACCAACCCGGCAATGGTGCTCGGCGGCCTCGACCCAGGGGTGACGCCCCTGCAGTGGACCTACGCCTACTCCTCGATCGCCAACGACGGAGTTCGGGTGAGCGGCACCCTCTCGCCCGAGCCGGGGGACAGCCCGGTCGCCTACACCGCGGTCAAGGACGAGAACGGCGACTACGTCAAGGACGGCGAGAACGACAAGATCAAGACCCGGGAGGTGCCGGCGCCGGTAGCCCAGGAGGCAAAGTCGATCCTCCACAACGTCGTCACCGGCGGCACCGGGGTGCGCGCCAACATCGGCGATCCCGGGCAATGGGGAAAGACCGGGACCACAGAGAACAACGGCGATGCCTGGTTCTGCGGCAGCGCTCCCTCGCTCGACGTCACCGCCTGCGTCTGGGTCGGCCACGCCGACTCGAACACCCCGATGGAGACCGAGTACGGGGGCGCGCCGGTCGACGGCGGCACCTTCCCGGCGCTGATCTGGGCCGGCGTGATGTCGGCCTGGGAGCAGATCCGCGCCGACCGCGGCGCCAATCGCCACTCCGGCTCCGGTGGCGGGAGCTCGTCCTCCACCTACGCCCCGGCGCCCACGGCACCCGCGCCGAGCACCGCCGGCCCCTGCGCCCTCCGCTCCCGCTCCCGCGCCTTCCACTCCGGCGCCGTCGGCGCCCGCCCCGGCCGCCCCGGCTCCGGCCGCCCCGGCCCCGGCCGCCCCGAGCGGCGGCTCGAGCGGAGGGGCCAGCGGCGGGGCGGCCCCCGGCTGAGTCAGACCGCCGCGGAGAACAACTTGCGGCGGCTTGGCCGCCCGACATGCCTCTGCCGGCGCTAACACCGCGCCGGCCCAGCAAGCACCCGCGGCCGGGGCCGCGAGACGAACCGGCTGTCCGCAGCGCTGAAGCGCCAGGGCAGCTCGGTCCCCTTGGTGATGCCGACCCGCGGACCGGTGATCACCCCTGCCTCGCGCCAGCTCCCCGCCGCCTCGATTATCCGGAAGGGCGCGGCGGTGAGCGGAGCGGCGTTCTGCTCGAGGCCGATGCCGAGAGCCTCGGTCAGCTTTCCGGGCCCGGAGCAGAGCTCGTGGTCGGGGCGCCCGCCGCGGCGGTCGCGCATCGCCGCCAGCCCGGCCCTGGGCTCCAGCGCCCTGATCAGCACCGCGGCGGCGTGCCCGTCGCTCTCGGCGACCGCGTTCAGCATGCTGTGGATCCCGTAGGAGATGTAGACATAGGCCAGCCCCGGCGGGCCGAAGAGGACCTCGTTGCGGCGGGTGCGACCGCCGAAGGCGTGACAGGCGGGGTCGTCGCGGTCGTAGCTCTCGGTCTCGACGATCACCCCGCCGCAGCCGCGGAAGAGAAGCGTGCAGCCGATCAGCTCCCGCGCCACCCGGTGCACGGAGCGGGCGAAGAACCCGGGGCCGAGCGGCTCGCTCAAGAGCGCTCGTCCACGACCCGCGCCCTGACCGCCTCCAACGTCTCTCGGGCGAACCCGATCTGGCGCTCGAGGCTGGCCGAGCTGGTCCCGCCCTCGATCCGCTTCGACTCGAGCCAGCTGTCGCGGCGCAGCAGCTCGTAGTAGGAGTCGTCGAGGTGCTCGGAGTGCCGGGCGAGGTCATCGCGGGTCAGCTCGGAGAGCGAGCGCTCGCCGGCCAGCGCGTCGCGGACCAGCTCGCCGACTATCCCGTGCGCCTCGCGGAAGGGAACGCCCTTGCGGACCAGCATGTCGGCGATCTCCGTCGCCGCAAGCATCTCATCCCCGGAGGCCGCCTCGAGACGTTCCCGGTCGAACCGGATGCCGGCGAGCATCCCTTCGGTTGCGGCGAGCGTCACCTCGATCGTGTCCACGGTGTCGAACAGCGGCTCCTTGTCCTCCTGCATGTCCTTGCCGTAGGTCAACGGCAGGCCGTGCATGACGCCCGGCGACCGCGGCGAAGCTGGAGGCCACTCGCGGCGCCTTGGCGCGCAGCAGCTCGGCCGAGTCCGGGTTCTTCTTCTGCGGCATGATCGAGGACCCCGAGGAGAACGGCTCGCTCAGCTCACAGAAGCCGAACTCGCTGCTCGACCAGAGGACGATCTCGCCGCCGAGCCGGGAGAGGTGCATGGCGCAGATCGAGGCCGCCGAGAGGTAGTCGAGGACGAAGTCCCGGTTCGAGGCGCCGTCAATCGAGTTGGCGCTGACGTGCTCGAAGCCGAGCTCGTCGGCGACCGAGCGACGGTCGATCTCCCAGTTGACGCCGGCAAGCGCCCCTGACCCGAGCGGCATCACCCCGGCGCTGTCGAGCGCGAACTGGAAGCGAAGGACGTCGCGCCCGAACATCCAGAAGTAGGCGAGCAGGTGGTGCCCGAGGTAGACCGGCTGCGCCCTCTGCAGGTGGGTGTAGCCCGGCATCGCCCAGTCGCGGTGGCGCTCGGCAAGCTCCAGCAGCTGCTCCATCACCGCCCGCAGCAGCTCGATCGCCCGCAGCGAGTGCGACTGGACGACCATCGCGACGTCGGTCGCCACCTGGTCGTTGCGGGAGCGGCCGGTGTGGAGCTTCCCGGCCAGGGCGCCGACAAGCTCGCCGAGGCGCCGCTCGATCGCCATGTGGATGTCCTCGTCGTAGGCCTCGAACTCGAACTCGCCCCGCTCCAGCTCGGCGCCGACCCGCTCCAGGCCCGAGTCGAGGGCCTCCAGCTCGGCCTCGGTCAGGACTCCCATCGCCAGCAGCGCCCGCGCGTGGGCCCTCGACTGGTCGATGTCATAGGGCGCCAGCCGCCAGTCGAACTCGATCGAGCGGTTGAGCCGCCAGAAGCGGGGATCGGGAGGTTCGTGGAATCGGGACACGGTCGACGATTATCGCGGTTGTGGCGAGCCGCCCTAGGCGGCGCCGAGGGCGGCGGCCAGAGCCTCGCAGACGCGCCCGATCTCCCCTTCGGTGATCGACGGGAAGAAGGGCAGGGCGAGCGAGCGGGCGGCCGCGGCCTCGGCCACCGGGAACTGCCCCTCCCGGTAGCCGAGCTCGCGCAGGTGAGGGAAGAGGTGGATGCAGGGCAGGTAGGCCTTGCTGGCGATGCCCTGGCGGGCCAGCGCCTCGATAACCGCCTCGCGGTCGGCCCCCTCGCGGCAGCGAGACCGGGTAGACGAACCAGCTCCGCCGCTCGGCGCCGCGGGCTGCGATCGGCGCCTCGACGCCCTCGACGCCGTCGAGGGCAGCCGCGTAGCGCGATGCGGCCAGCTCCCGCGCCTCGAGCAGCGCGTCGAGCCTCTCGAGCTGGGCGACCCCGATCGCGCAGGCGACCTCGCCGAGCCGGTAGTTGAAGCCGAGCCCCTGGTGCTCGAGCCAGCCCATGTCGGTGGCACGGCCCTGGTTACGCTCCGAGCGCAGCCGCTCCGCGACCTCCGGCCCGGAGGGCACGACCACGCCCCCCTCCCCCGTCGTCATCTGCTTGTTGGCGTAGAAGGCGAAGGTGGCGATGTTCCCGCGGGCGCCGACCCTGACCCCCTCGGCGTCGACCGCGCCGAGGGCCTCGCAGGCGTCTTCGAGCATCCCCAGACCGTGTCGCTCGCCGACCCGGGCGAGCTCGGCGAGCGCCGCCGGGAAGCCGAAGATGTCCACCGGCAGGATCCCCGCGGTGCGCTCGCCGACACCGGCCTCGGCGGCGGCCGGGTCGATGTTGAGGGTCTCGGGGTCGACGTCGCAGAACACCGGCCTCGCTCCCTCGTAGAGCAGGCAGTTCGCCGAAGCGACGAAGCTGAAGGGGCTGGTCAGGACCTCGTCTCCCTTCCCCCAGCCGAGAGCCCGCACCCCGAGGTGCAGCCCCGCAGTCCCGCTGGAGACCGCGACCGCGTCCTCGACCCCGAGCCAGGCGGCGAACTCGCGCTCGAAGCGCTCCTGCATCGGGCCCAGCGAGAGCCTGCCCGAGCGCAGCACCTCTCCCACCAGCTCCTCCTCGCGCGGCCCGATCTCCGGGCGCGCGAGCGGGATCTGTTCGCTCACGTGGTCTGGCGGGAGGGACGCTCCGCTCGGCGACGAGGCCTCCCCGGAGGCCGCGCGGCTGGAAGGCGTACTCGAGCGACTCGACCAGCGCCTCCCAGGAAGCCTCGATGATGTTCTCGGAGACGCCGATCGTGCCCCACTCGCGCTCCCCGTCGGAGGAGTCGAGCAGCACTCGGGTCACCGCTCCGGTGCCGTGGTCGGAGTCGAGGATTCGCACCTTGTAGTTGGTCAGCTCGATGTCGGCGAGGTGCGGGTGCCGATCGATGATCGCCCCGCGCAGCGCCCGGTCGAGCGCGTTGACCGGGCCGTTCCCCTCTGCGACGCGGATGTAGCGCTCGCCCTCGACCCAGACCTTGATCGTCGCCTCCGTCTGCACTTTGCCGTCCTCGCGCTTCTCGGTGATCACCCTGAAGCTCTCGAGCCGGAACAGCGGCACGTAATCGCCGCTCTGGCGACGCAGGAGCAGCTCGAAGGAGGCATCAGCCGCCTCGTAGTGATAGCCCGCGTGCTCGCGCTGCTTCAGCCGCTGCAAGGTTCGTTGGGCTGCCTCGTCGTCGATCTCGACTCCGCTCTGCGCGGCGCGGCTGCGGATCGTCCCCCGTCCCGAGACCTCGGAGACGAGGACCTCGCGACTGTTGCCGACGATCGCCGGATCGGCGTGCTCGAAAGTCCGTGGGTCGGTGTTGACCCCGGCGACGTGCATGCCGCCCTTGTGGGCGAAAGCGTTGCGGCCGACGTACGGCTGTGCCGGGTCAGGGGTCTCGTTGAGCAGCTCGTCGACAAAGTGGGCGATGCCGGTGAGCCCGCCGAGCTGCTCGTCGCTGACCACCTCGAATCCCATCTTCAGCTGCAGCGCCGGCAGGATCGAGACAAGGTTGGCGTTGCCGCAGCGCTCGCCGTAGCCGTTGATCGTCCCCTGGACGAGCCGCGCGCCCGCGCCCACCGCCGCGAGGGTGTTGGCGACCCCGCACTCCGCGTCGTTGTGGGTGTGGATGCCGACCTCGACCTTCGCGCCAATCTGCTCGTGGACCGAGCCGGTCACCGCCCCGACCCGGTCGGGAAGGCTGCCGCCGTTGGTGTCGCAGAGGGTGACGTTCTCGGCGCCTGCGTCGACCGCAGCCCGCAGGCACTCGAGCGCGTATCCGGGGTCGTCCACATAGCCGTCGAAGAAATGCTCGGCGTCGTAGATCACCCGCTTGCCGCTCTCCCTGCAAAAGGCGACCGACTCGGCGATCATCTCCAGGTTCTCCTCGCGCGAGACGCGCGTCACCTTTTCGAGGTGGAGCGTCCAGGATTTGCCCACCAGGGTGACCGCGGGAACCGCGCTCTCGGCCAGCACCCGCAGCGACTCGTCCTCGGCGGCGGCGGCGCCACGGCGGCGGGTCATGCCGAAGCCGCAGACGGTCGCGGTCTCGAGCTGCTCGGCGGCCAGCAGCTCGAAGAGCTCGGCCTCCTTCGGGTTGGACGCGGGAAAGCCGGCCTCGATGAAATGCACCCCCAGCCGGTCGAGCGCCCGGACCAACCTGAGCTTCTCACGGGCGGAGAGCGACATGCCGGGGCCCTGCATGCCGTCGCGCAAGGTCGTGTCGTAGAGCTTCAGCTGTTGCATCGGATGCCTTTCGTTCTTCGAGGAGTCGAGCGGGAGGCCTTTCGGCCAGCGGGCGCGGCGCGGGCTCGCGCTGCCGGCGACCGCCCTAGCGCAGGGCGGGCGCGGCGGCCGTAATTCGGGCCGGCGACTCTGACTCGAAGCAACGCATCAGCTGCTGACCTTACTGGGTTGGGGCGCGGCGCTCGGCACCTCGACCGGATCGAGCCACTCCAGATAGGCCTCTGCGCGGCCGTAGAGGGCGTCCTCGAACTTCGCCTGCACGTGCCGGGTGATCTCACCGGGCTCGCCGACCTCGTGGTCATCGATCTCGCGCACCGGCACAAGCTCGGCGGCGGTACCGGTGAGAAAGACCTCCTCGGCCATGTAGAGCTCGGCGCGGGCGAGGTCACGCTCGACCACGGTGTAGGCGAGATCACGGGCGATCTGGATCACCGACTTGCGGTTGACGCCATCGAGGATCGAGGCAGCATGGGGCGGGGTGACGATCTCGCCGTCGCGGATCACGAAGATGTTCTCCCCCGACCCCTCGCAGACCATGCCCCGTTCGTCGAGCAGGATCGCCTCCTCGTAGCCCGCGTTGGCCGACTCGGTCTTGGCGAGGATCGAGTTGAGGTACTGCCCGGAGGCCTTCGAATGGGGGATCAGGCCGGCGGGCGAGATCCGCCGCCAGGAGGAGACCTTGGCGCGGATGCCGTGCCGCTTGCCCTCCTCCCCGAGGTAGGCCCCCCAGGGCCAGGCGGCGATGATCACCTCGATCGGCGCCCTCTGCGCGTGGAGCCCCATCTCCCCGTAACCGCGGAAGGCGAGCGGCCGGATATAGCAGCTGCGCAGCCCGTTGCGCCGGATCAGCTCACGGGTCGCCTCGGCGATCTCCTCTGTGGAGTAGGGCAGGGGGAGATAGAACATCTCCGCGGAGAGCTCGCAGCCGGCGGAGGTGCTCGGCGTGACGGAAGATCGCCGGGCCGCGCTCCGTCTCGTAGCAGCGGATGCCCTCGAAGACGCCGGTCCCGTAGTGCAAACCGTGGCTGAGCACGTGAACCCGCGCCTCGTCCCAGGGGACGAACTCGCCGTTTCGCCAGATCAGCTCGGCCTTCTCCACTCGGGCAAGTATGCCGAAATCGGCGCCGAGTTTTCATGGCCGGCGCGGTGTTAGCGCCGGCACATGCATGTAAGGCGGCGGAGCCGCCGCAAGTTATTCATCAAAGTGCTGAGACCACCGCCGCGGTCATCTCGGCTGTCCCCACGACGCTCTCGGCGGCTTCGCCGATCGCCAGGTCGGGAGTCCGCAGCCCCCGGTCCAGCACCTCGTCGACCGCTGCGGAGATCCGCGCCGCCTGATCCGGCATCCCGAGGCCGTGGTCGAGCATCATCGCCGCAGAGAGGAAGGTGGCGAGCGGGTTGGCCCGGTCGCCACCGGCGATGTCGGGCGCCGAGCCGTGCACCGGCTCGAACAGGCCGGGGCTGCCGGTGCCGAGGCTGGCCGAGGGGAGCATCCCGAGCGAACCGGTGAGCATCGCCGACTCATCGCTGAGGATGTCGCCGAAGAGGTTCTCGGTGAGGATCACGTCGAACTCGGTCGGGCGCGAAACGAGCTGCATCGCGGCGTTGTCGACCAGCAGGTGGTCGAGGGCGACATCGGCATAGCCCTCCGCGACCCTGGTGACCGTCTCCCGCCAGAGCCGCGAGGTCTCGAGCACGTTGGCCTTGTCGACCGAGGTCACCCGGGGCCGGGCGCCAGATCCGTCCGCGCGGAGGCGGGCCGCGTCGAAGGCGACGTGGGCGATCCGCTCGATCTCGGCGACCGAGTAGGCGCAGTCGTCATGGGCGACGTCACCCTCGCGGCCGCTGTCGCCGAAGTAGATCCCTCCGGTCAGCTCACGGACGACCAGCAGGTCGGTCCCGGCGATCCTCTCCTCGCGCAGCGGGCTGGCGGAAGCAAGCGCCGGGATCGGCCGTACCGGGCGCAGGTTCGCGAACAGCTCGAGGCCCTTGCGCAGCCCCAGCAGACCCTGCTCCGGCCGCGGCGCATCCGGGTCGGTGGTGTCCCACTTGGGACCTCCGACAGCGCCGAGCAGGATGGCGTCGGCGGCGCGGCAGGCGTCGAGCACCTCGTCGGTGAGGGCGACGCCACCGGCATCGATCGAGGCGCCGCCGATCGGCTGCTCTGTGAACTCGAATTCACCCAGGGCTTCGAGCAGCCGGCGCGTGGCGTCGACTATCTCCGGCCCGATGCCGTCGCCGGGCAGCAGGACTATCCGGGCGGGAGTGCTCATCGAGACGGGACTCTAGGGGCAGCCCTAGGCTCGTGCCTCGATGTTGAGGCGCACATACTCAAGGGTGAGCGGGGCCTTGGAGCGCTCCAGCACCGCCTCGGCGAAGGGGCGGCGCAGATCCTCGGGCAGGCGGTCCAAGTGGCGGACCAGGGTCACGGTGGAGATGAACTCCAGCGGGCGCTCAGGCCTCACCGGTTTCGGCTCGAGCCAGCAGCCCGCCTCGCTGAAGCCCGATCCGATCAGCCGGCGCTCGGTCTTCCCGGGAGCGGCGAAGTTCCAGACGGCTGCATCGCCTTCCAGATACTGGGAGTACTCGGGCAGGGCGGAGACCTCGGCGATCACCGCCGCGTGCTCGGCGACGTTCCCCTGACCGCCGCATTGGGCGACGAGGCGTCCACCCGGGGCCAGCACGGCCCTCAGCCTCTCGAACAGCCGTTCGTGGTCGGTGATCCAGTGAAGGGTCGCGGTGGAGAAGACCAGGTCGACCGGATCGGCAAGTTCGAGCTCGGCGAGATCGGCGACCACGTAGGTGACGCCCTCGCCGAGCCTCTCCCTCGCCTTGGCGATCATCGCCTCCGAGCCGTCGACGGCGATCAGCTTCCCGTCCGGAAGGCGCTTTCGCAGCTCGGCGGTCACCCGGCCCGAGCCGCAACCGGCGTCGAGGGCCGTCTCGCCGCCGCCCAGCTCGAGTCGGTCGAGGACCTCGAGGCCCCAGGCGAACTGGGGATCGGAGACCTGGTCGTAGGCCTCCGCATCCCATTCCCGGCGGCCGGCCGCCACTCCCTCGCTACTCACAGGGCCGTGGTCACGGGCCCCTCGGAGGACCGCCCCGAGGACTCGTAGGTGTCGATCGCGCCAACGTTCTGGAGGGTGATCCCGATGTCGTCGAGCCCGTTCAGCAGCCGGTGCTTGACGTCGATCTCGAGCTCGAACCGAAATACGCCGGCCTCGCAGTCGACGGTGCCGTCGTCGAGGTCGATCCTCGCCTCGCCGGCTTCGGCGACGAGCCGGCAGTGCTCCTCGTCGAGGACGACAGGCAGCAGTCCGATCTTCGTGCAGTTGCCATAGAAGATGTCGGCGAAGGACGGGGCGATGATCGTCTCGAAGCCGAAGTCCTGCAGGGCCCACGGGGCGTGCTCGCGCGATGAGCCGCAGCCGAAGTTCCGGCCGGCGACCAGGATGGGGTTCGGCTGCAGCTCGATCTCGCCGGAGCGGATCCAGTCGTAGAAGAGGAACTCGCCGAACCCGGTCCGCTCGACCCGCTTCAGGAATTGCTTGGGGATGATCTGGTCGGTGTCGACGTCTGCCCGGTCGAGAACCGAGACCTTCCCCTTGATCACGTCAACCGGCCTCATCAGCACTCCTTCCGAACCTGGGGGTTGTCATCTCCACTCCCGGATGTCGACGAAGTGGCCCTCGAGAGCCGCCGCGGCGGCCATCCTCGGGCTGACCAGGTGGGTGCGCCCGCCCCTGCCCTGGCGACCTTCGAAGTTGCGGTTCGAGGTCGAAGCGCAGCGCTCGCCCTCCGAGAGGGTGTCGGGGTTCATCCCCAGGCACATCGAGCACCCGGCTTCGCGCCACTCGAAGCCGGCGGAGCGGAACACCTCATCGAGCCCCTCCGACTCTGCCTCGGCCTTGACCTGCTGTGAGCCCGGGACGACCATCGCTCGCAGCGAGTCAGCCACCTTCCGCCCCTCGACGATCTCCGCCGCCTCGCGCAGGTCCTCGACCCGCGAGTTGGTGCAGGAGCCGATGAAGATCCGGTCGAGCGGTATCTGGGTCATCGGGGTGCCGGGCTTCAGGTCCATGTAGGCGAGGGCACGCCGCGCCGTCTCCTGGTTGACCGGGCCCTCTCCCAGGGATTCCGGGTCGGGGACCGAGTCGGTCACCTCGACGACCATCCCCGGAGTGGTCCCCCAGGTGACCATCGGGGAGAGCGAGGAAGCGTCGATCTCGACCTGCCGGTCGAAGCCCGCCCCGTGCTCGGTCGGCAGCGCGCGCCAGCGTTCCAGCGCCCGCTCGAAATCCGGCGGCGCCCCCGGGCGGTCGCGAATCCACTCGTAGGTCGTCTCGTCAGGGGCGATCATCCCGGCGCGGCCGCCGCCTTCGATGGTCATGTTGCAGATCGTCATCCGGCCCGGCATCGTCAGCGACTCGATCGCCGGGCCCGCGTACTCGACCGCGTGGCCGATCATCCCGCCGGTGCCGAGCCGGCCAATCGTCGCCAGAATCAAGTCCTTCGGGGTGACCCCGTGGCGCAGCGATCCCGCATAGCAGATTCGCATCGTCTGCGGGCGCTTCTGCACCAGGCACTGGGTGGCCAGCACGTGCTCGACCTCCGAGGTGCCGATCCCGAAGGCGAGCGCGCCAAAGGCCCCGTGCGTCGAGGTGTGGCTGTCTCCGCAGACGATCGTCAGCCCGGGTTGGGTGACGCCAAGCTCCGGGCCGATCACGTGGACGATGCCCCGCCTCTCGGACCCGAGCGAGTAGAGCGGGATCCCGAACTCGTCGCAGTTTTGCTCCAGCGTCTCGACCTGGACCCGCGAGAGCTCGTCGGCGATCAGCCGGGCCGCCGGGGTGCCGTCGGTGGGCACATTGTGGTCCGCCGTCGCGATCGTCTTGTCGGGGCGCCGCACCGGGCGGCTCGCGAGCCGCAGCCCGTCGAAGGCCTGCGGCGAGGTGACCTCGTGGACGAGGTGGAGGTCGATATAGATCAGCCCCTCCGATACCTCGTGCGCGTCCCAGATCTTCTCGAACATGGTCTTCGGCATCTGCCCGCCTCCTCAGCTCCTGCGGAGCCCGGCGGAGACGACCGCGATGAAGCTGGTCGGCCGCTCGCCATCGTGGTTGGTGAAGTGATGTGCGAGGTCGGCGTCGAAGGTGACGCTGTCGCCCTGGCGAAGCTCGTTGCTCTCCCCGTCGATCACCAGGTTCACCTCCCCCGTGAGGATGACCGCGGTCTCGCGGCTCCCGGGCTCGTGGATCGGCGGGTCACCGGCGCCCCCGGTAGTGGCGCCGGGCGCCAGTGAGTGCAGGGAGACGTCGGCGCGCTGGCCCGGGAGTGGCGGGGTCAGCTCCTCGACCCGGTGGCCGGCGTGGCGCAGCCGGCGCCGTTCTTTGGCTCGGATCACCACCACGTGGTCGGCTTCGTCGAGCCGCAGCAGCTGCGAGAGGGTCAGCTCGAGGCCCTCGGCGACCTTGGCGGCGACCACCAGGGTGGGGCTCGTCTCGCCCCGCTCCATCTGCGAGAGCATCGGGGCGCTGACCCCCGAGCGCTCCGCGAGGTCGCGCAGCGAAAGCCCCATCGCCTCGCGCAGCGCCCGCACCCGGGCGCCTATCCGAGGCGCGACGGTGGCGTGCTCCTCGACTGCGGGCGCCTCTGAGGGCGTCTCGATCGTGGCTGGCGAGGCGCTCATGCGTCTGTACGTTATCACATACATCTGTATTGCCTGCAGTGCCCGAATTCCGGGGGACCGAGCTGCTCGGCTGTCTGCCTCGGCGGCTACTCTCACCCGCTTCATGAACAAACGCACACAAACCAGACGACTGAGGCGCGCCGTTCCCCTGCTCGCGGTGGGCCTGCTGGCGATCGTCGCCCTGCCCCCCGCTCCATCGGGCCCGATGCTCGGCTCTGCCGCCGCCCGGGCACGGCACCACTGCATCCACACCGGGGCGCGACCCGCCAGGGTGAGCCTCCGGCAGCTGCGGGTCTCGACCCGATGCCTGTTCAACCGCGCCCGGGCCCGCCATCGGGCTGCGCCCGCTGCGCATCAACCCCAAGCTGCGCCGGGCGGCGACCCGGCACTCCCGGGCGATGGTCAGGCAGGGCTTCTTCGCCCACGGCTCGGTCCAGGCGCGGATCGGCCGCACCGGATACTTCGCTTCGTCCCGCACCTGGGCCTTCGGCGAGGTGATCGCCTTCGGCTGCCATCGCGACGGTTCGGCGAAGCTGATCTTCCGCCGCTGGATGAGGAGCTCCGGCCACCGGGCCGCGATCCTCACCGGCCGCTACCGCGAGCTCGGGGTCGGCATCGCCCGCCGCGATCCGCTCGGGGGCGGTCGCAGGTGCGCGACCTTCACGGTCGATCTCGGCGTCAGCCGCTGACCGAATTCCCGTCTGGGGCTTCTGAACCGCCTATATGGCGCTTGAAAGGTCCCAGGGTCGAGGGAGGGTTGGATTGGCGCGGAGATCCGCGCGGAAGCGTCGCCAGATCGCGCCGCTCAGCGGGACTGGCCGGTCGGGCGGACGAGGATCTCGTTGACGTTGACCCGCTGCGGCGCGGCGAGCGCGTGGACGATCGCCGCGGCGATGTCCTCGGCGCGCAGCACCTCGCCGGTCTGCTCGCGCATCTTCTCGATCGCCTCGACGACGATCGGGTTGGCGTTGTGCCCCTGCAGCTCGGTGTCGACGAAACCGGGCTCGACGCAGGTCACACGGATCCCCGAGTTGGCGGCCTCCTGGCGCAGCGACTCGGAGAATCCGGTCACCCCCCATTTGGTCATGTTGTAGACGCCGGAGCCGAGGCTTGCGACCCGCCCGGCGACCGAGGAGAGGTTGACTATGTGCCCGTTGCCGCCGTCTCGTAGCAATGGCAGAGCCGCCTGGGTGCAGTAGAGCAGCCCGAGCAGGTTGACGCCGATCATCTTCCGCCACTCCTCGGTGTCGGTGCCCTCGATCGGGCCGAGCAGCATCACCCCGGCATTGTTGACGAGGATGTCGAGGCCGCCGAGAGCCTCGGCAGCGCCTTCGACGAAGCCGCGCGCCTGCTCCTCCGAGGTGATGTCCGCTTCGAGCGCCACCGCCTTGCCGCCGTCCGCGTCTATCCGGCCGGCGAGCTCGTCCAGGCGGTCCTTGCGCCGGGCCCCGAGCGCCACCGATGCTCCCTCCGAGGCGAGGGCGAGCGCCGTCGCCTCCCCGATTCCCGAGGAGGCCCCGGTGATCGCGGCGCGGCGGCCTTCGAGCGAGCCCGGCATTGACGGCAGTCTAATTCAGCCCGGCCCTCGCCTAGGGGCCGGGCGTCCGCTCGACGACGGCCTCGGCCGTTGCCGCCTCCGCCTCGCGGATCGCGGCCCCGTCGAGGGCGTTGGAGAGCGCCCGTACGTAGGCGCGGGCCGATGCCTCGAGGATGTCGGTGGCGACCCCCTGGCCGCTCGCCAGGCGATCCGCGGCGCGGAGCATCACGGTCACCTGACCGAGCGCATCCTCCCCCTCGGTCACCGCCTCGACCGTGTACTGGCGCAGCTCGCACTCGGTGTCGGTGGCCTTCTGTATCGCCCCGAAGATCGCGTCGACCGGTCCGTCGCCGCCCGACTCGCCCACGGACTCCTCGCCCGAGGGCATCTTTACGGCGACCCGCGCTCCCGGCTCCCGGCGAGAGCCGGCCTCGACCTCGAACCAGGCGAGGTTGTAGGACTCGGCCCGCTCGCGCATTTCATCGGAGACGATCGCCTCGAGGTCGAGCGCAGTCACCTGCTTCTTCTTGTCGGCGATCTCCTTGAACCGGGCGAAGGCGGCGTTCAGCGAGTTGCCCTCGACCTTGAACCCGAGCTGCTCGAGCGCGTCGCGCAGCGCATGGCGGCCGGAGTGCTTGCCGAGGACGATCGAGTTCGACTCCAACCCGACTTCGGTCGCCTCCATGATCTCGTAGGTCGTCCGCTCCTTCAGCACCCCGTCCTGATGGATTCCGGACTCGTGCGCGAAGGCGTTGCGCCCGACCACCGCCTTGTTGGGTTGCACCGCGTAGCCGGTCAGCCGGGAGACCATGCGGCTGGTCCGGGACAGTTCGCGGCTCTCGAGGCCCGTGCTCAGACCGTGCACGTCGCTGCGGGTCCTGATCAGCATCACGATCTCCTCCAGCGAGCAGTTGCCGGCGCGCTCACCGAGGCCGTTGATCGCACACTCGACCTGCCGAGCCCCCGCCAGCACCCCCGCATAGGAGTTGGCGACCGCGAGGCCGAGGTCGTCGTGGCAGTGGACCGAGGTCTCGATCCCGGCCAGCTCGGGGACCAGTTCGTAGAGGCGGCGGAAGTAGGCCACGTACTCCTCCGGCGTCGTGTATCCGACCGTGTCGGGGATATTGACCACGGTCGCTCCCTCCTCCACCGCGATCGCGCAGACCTCGGCCGTGAACTCGATGTCCGCCCGGGTCGCGTCCATCGGCGAGAACTCGACGTCCTCGCAGTAGGTGCGAGCCAGGGCCACCGCGGCTCGCGCCTGCCCCTTTACGTCGTCACGGGTCGTCTGCAGCTGGTGCTCGATATGGATGTCCGAGGTCGAGATGAAGGTATGGATCCTCGGCCGGACGGCGTCGCGGATCGCTCCCCAGGCGGCGTCGATGTCCGCCTTGTGGGTACGGGCAAGGCCACAGACGACCGGCCCCTCGACCTTGCGGGAGATCTCCTGCACGGCCTCGAAGTCGCCCGGGGAGGTGATCGGGAATCCGGCCTCGATCACGTCGACGCCGAGGCGCGACAGCTGCTGGGCGATCTCGACCTTCTCCTGCGTGTTGAGCGAGATTCCCGGCGATTGCTCGCCGTCCCTCAGCGTGGTGTCAAAGATGTGGACGCGGTTGGCGTCTTCGCTGCTCGCCGATTGCATCGGGGCTTCTCCTTCTCTGCTGCTTCCGAATGACCTTGTCTCTCGCGGCTCTCGCGCCGCCCAGCGCTATTCCCCCCGAAGGGGGAGGAGAAGGAGAAGCGCGAGGCTATCGAACCGATGATCCATTCGCTGCCGGCAAGAGTAGCGCACCGGGCCTACTGCTTCGGGTCGTCGCGGCCGGGTCCGCCTCTCAGCAGATCGCGTCCCGGGCCGCCCCGCAGCAGGTCCCTGCCGTTACCGCCGAACAGCTTGTCCGGCCCGGCTCCTCCGTATAGCGAATCGGAGCCGCCCCGCCCGACCAGCTTGTCGGCTCCGTCGCCGCCGACCAGCTTGTCGGAGCTGGAGCCGCCATAGAGGTCGTCGAGCCCGGTGCCGCCCTTGATCAGGGTCGGGACCCTGACTGATCGGGTCGCGGTCACCGTGTCGTTGCCTCCGAGGGTGATCACCTTGAAGCCGCCGATCGCGCCCTTCAGGCAGAGAAGCCGATCCGGGTTGCCGGTCGGATTGACGCATTCGGGGACCGGGACGCCGTTCACCTGGGGCACCGGGAGCGAGCCGTTGGAGTCGATCACGTAGCGGCGGGGCCCGCGGGCGATCCTGATCTCGTTCGGGGTCGGACCGGTCTGGGTCTCATCCGCTTTGATCGCCAGGGTCAGGGCGGCGCCCCTGGCGGAGCCGGGCAGAATTCGCGAGCCCAAGGCCGCGCGGGCGTGGCCGGCGGCGGCCGGCGTGACCGCGGCGATCATCGCCAGCGCCAGTGGCGCCAGGGCGAGTGCCAGCAGGTGCTTTGTCTTCGGTCCCGATCTCATCATCGATCCGGGCGGCCGTTCAATTCGGGCGGCCGTTCAATTGGGAAACAGCACGACCTTGCCGATGTTGCGGCGTTCCGCGATATAGCGGTGGGCCTCTCCCGCCTGATCGAACCGAAAGGAGGCGGCGACCAGCGGCTCGATCCGGCCCGCCTCGAGGTCTGCCACCAGGGGCTCGGTGAGGCGGTCGACGCCTCCCTCGCGGTCCCACCAGTGGAGCAGGTTGAGGCCGAATACGCCCTTGTTCTCGTTCAGCATCATCAGGCTCCGCCACCATGGCATCGTCGCCAGGGGCATCCTCACGAGGCTCTTCAGGGTCGCGGGCAGGTTCCTGCCCCGCTCGTCCGAGGACTCCGAGAGCCCGTACATCACCAACCGCCCCCCGGGGCGCAGCAGCCGGTAATCCTTGCGGAACGAGGTGGGGCCGATCGCGTCGATCGCCAGGTCGATGCCCTCCCCGCCGGTGATCCGCTTCACCTCGTCCTCGAAGTCGATGTTGCGGTAGTCGATCGCGTGATCCACCCCTTGGCGGCGGATCTCCTCGTGCTTGGACGCGGAGGCGGTCCCGAAGATCTCGGCGCCGGCGTTGCGGGCGATCTGCGTCGCGGCCGTTCCGACTCCCCCTGCCGCGGCGTGGATCAGTACCCGCTCCCCCGACTTCAGCCCGCCCATCACGAGCAGCGCGGCGTAGGCGGTGCCGTAGTTGACGGGGAAGGCGGCGCCCTGCTCGAAACTGAGCGCCTCGGGAAGCGCCAGCACCTGCCGCAACGGGACCGCGACCAGCTCTGCCTGGCCGCCGAAACGTGTCAGCGCCATCACCCGGTCCCCGACCGAATACTCGCTGACTCCGTCCCCGACCGACTCGACTTCGCCGGCAACCTCGTAGCCGAGCACGCAGGGAGGCTTCGGGGCGTCCGGATAAAGCCCGACCCGGGCGAGGGTGTCGGCGAAGTTGATCCCCGCAGCCCTGACCGCGATCCGCACCTGCCCCGGGCCGGCCACCGGATCCGGCCGATCCTGGACCTGCAGTACCTCGGGACCTCCGGTGCCGGTCAGAACCAGGGCTCGCATCGAGCCAAACCTACACGGAGCCCGGCGGTCAGTCCTCAGAGTCGACCGAGCGTCCGGCGAAGAAGCCGTCGAGGTCGCGGATGCGGGCGATCGTCGCTGCCCGAACCGGGGCGTCGGTGGTCATCGCCATCACCGCGAGGTCGCCGCCGGCCTCGGCTCCGACCGCCGCGGAGATGATGTTGACCCCCTCCTCGCCGAACACGGTCCCGACCCTGCCGATCATCCCGGGCTGATCGGTGTAGCGGAAGACCGAGATGTGGTCATCGAACGGCAGGAAGAAGCTCTCGCCCCAGGCGGAGACCAGATACGGCTCGTTGCGGGGCCCGACCCCGGTGCCGGCGACCTCGACCGCAGCCTCGTTGGAAGCGATCCTCACCGTGATCAGCTCGGTGAAGTCCTCGGAAACGGCGTCCTTGGTCTCGACCAGCTCGATCCCCCTCTCCTCCGCCATCTGCGGCGCGTTGACGAGGTTGACCGGCTCCTCGGTGTGGCCGGAGAGAATCCCGACCAGGGCGGCGATCCCAAGCAGCCGGGTGTCGTAGTCGGCGAGCCGGCCGCGGAACTCCGCGGTCACCCGCTCGACGGATCCGCTGCCGAGGCCCTGCGCGAGGCGCCCGAGCTTTTCGCAGAGCGGCACGAAGGGGGCCAGCGCCTCCATCTCCTCCGGGCGGATGGCGGCGATGTTGACGGCGTTGGTGACGACTGCCCCGCGCAGCGCGGCGGTCACCTGCTCGGCGGTCACCAACCCGGCCCTGTCCTGGGCCTCGGCGGTGGAGGCGCCGAGGTGGGGCGTGACGACGACGTCGGAGCGCTCGAAGACGGGATGCGAGGTGAAGGGCTCCTCGGGGAAGACGTCGAGGGCGGCGCCGGCGAGCTTGCCCGACTCGAGGCCCCCGAGAAGTGCGTCGAGATCGATCAGCTCGCCGCGGGCGCAGTTGACGATCCTGGCACCCTCCCGCATCGCGGCGACCGCATCGGAGTCGATCCAGCCGACCGTTTCCGGGGTCTTCGGAAGGTGGAGGGTGATGATCTCCGCTCGCTCGAAGATCTCGGCGCGGTGCTCGGCGCCCTCCACCCCGAGCTCGCGGAAGCGCTCGGCGGAAACGAACTTGTCGAAGGCGACCACCTCCATCTCGAAAGCCCGGGCCCGCTTCGCGACCAGCTGGCCGATCCGGCCGAACCCGAACACGCCGAGCGTCTTGCCGTAGAGCTCGGTTCCCTTGTACTCGGCCCGGTCCCAGCGCCCCGCGACCAGCGAGGCGTGAGCCTGCGGCACGTTCCGGCAGAGCGCGAGCATCAGCGCCATCGTGTGCTCCGCCGCGGCGATCGAGTTCGACTCGGGCGCGTTGGCGACGATGATCCCTCGCCTGGTGGCCGCCTCGATGTCGACGTTGTCGACCCCCGTGCCGGCCCGCCCGATCACCTTCAGCCGCTCCCCGGCCTCGATCAGATCCGCCGTCAGTTTCGTCGCCGACCGGATCAGGATCGCGTCGTAGCCGGCGATCGCCGCGAGCAGCTCCTCCGGACCCATCTCCAGCCCCAGGTCGACCTCGAAGTTGGCGCGGAGCAGGTCGACACCCGACTCGGCGATCTTTTCCTTGACCAGGACCCGCTGGGAGTCGCCGCTCACTGCCCGCTCAACCGACCGGCTCCGGAGCCCCCGCCTCGGCGAACACCCGCTGCGCGGCCCCGGCGGCGGCGCCGGGCTCGCACTCGTGGCCGAGGTCGCGGAGGGCCAGCTCGAGGCCGGAGAGGGCGACGACGATGTCGAAGGCGCCGTAGTAGCCGCAGTGGGCGATGCGGACGATCTGCCCCTTCAGGTGTCCCTGCCCGCCGGCGACGGTTATCCCGAGCCGGTCGCGCATCAGTTTCGGCACCTTGGCGCCTTCGACCGAGTCGGGGAGTCGGGCTGCGGTGACGACGTTGGCGTCGGGGTCGTCGGGGCCGAAGCGCTCCAGCCCGATCGCCTCGACCCCGGCCCGCGCCGCCCGGGCAAGCACCGCGTGCCTGGCAAAGACCCTGCTCAGGCCCTCCTCGGCGATCAGCCCGAGGGCGACGTCGAGCGCCCGCCATAGGGTGACCGCCGGGGTGAATGGGCTGTTGGCCGGCTGCTCTCGCTGGCCGGCCGCCGTGCGGGCCCAGTCGAAGTAGTAGCGCCGCCCGGGGCTCTCGGCGGCGGCCGCCAGGGCCCGCTGGGAGACCGAGGCGAAGGCGAGCCCCGGCGGGCACATCAGCGATTTCTGCGAGCCGGAGACAACCACGTCGACCCCCCACTCGTCCTGTGGCAGGTCGACCGCGCCGAGCCCCGAAATCGCGTCGATCACGAGGATCGCATCGTGCCTGCGGGCGACTTCGGCCAGAGCACGAACGTCGTGAACGACTCCGGTTGAGGTCTCGGACTGGGTGGCGAAGACGGCGCGCGGGGGCTTCGGCAACGCCGTGATCGCCTCGTCGACCCGGTCCGGATCGATCTTCTCGCCCCACTCGAAATCGACCTGGGTGAGGTCGGCCCCGTGGGCTGCGCAGAGCTCCGCCCAGCGCTCCCCGAACTTGCCGGCCGAAGCGACCACGGCGGGCTCGCCCGGGATGCAGAGGTTGGCCACCGCCGACTCCATCGCGCCGCTCCCGGAGGCCGTGAAGGAGAGGACGTCGGTGCCGGTCTGGAAGACCATGCGGAGGTTCTCCAGCGCCCGCTCGTAGACCTCGACGAATGCGGGTGCGCGGTGATAGAGGATCGGCTCGGCCATCACCTGGCTGACCGCAGGCGGCAGCGGAGTCGGCCCGGCGGTCATCAGGTACTGCTTGATGAAGATGCTCGCTTCGCTCATCGCGGGGACAGGTTATTGGTCAAGATTCTCGGGCCTCGCTCCGATAGCCCAGTTAGCCAGTGGCGCCGCTAGTCTGGCGCCACTTGTCCAGGCCCAGTCGACGAACTCGGAGGAATCCATGTACCCCATCAGCTACGAGGCCGACTACGAGCGCGAGCCCAACCGGGTGACGACGTTCTTCCGGCTGATCCTTCTGATCCCCTGGCTGATCGTCAGCTACCTCTACTTCATCGTCGGCTTCTTCTCCGTCCTCGCGGCCTGGTTCGCGCTGCTGTTCACGGCTCGCTATCCCGAGGGCCTCTACAACTTCAACGCCGGGATCCTCCGCTTCCTCACCCGGGTCAGCGCCTACGCGTCGCTTCAGACCGACCAGTTCCCGCCTTTCGGGATCGGTCCGGACCCCACCTACCCGGTGCGTCTGGAGATCGCCCCCAGAGCGGAGCGCCAAAGCAGGCTCAAGGTCTTCTTCCGGATCTTCCTGTTCATCCCGGCTTACATCGTCCAGTACGTCGTCACCTACGTGCACTCGCTGATCGCCGTCGTCTCCTGGTTGACGATCGTCTTCCGCGGCTACCAGCCTGCCGGGATCCACAACGCCCTGACCTTCACCAATGGCTACATCGCCCGGGCGGAGGGCTACCTGGGCCTGCTCACCGACACCTATCCTCCAGTCGGAGCGGAGGGTCCCCAGGTCGGCGACGCGCCCCCGGCCGCAATCCCCGCTTCACCGGCGGTCCCCGCGGTCCCCGCCCCGCAGCAGCAGGCGCCGCCTCCGACTCCGCCGGCTCCCGAACCTCCGGCCTCCTGAGCCACGATGGGCGATCAAGGACCGGGCGGGGTGACCGAAGGCGACGACTACGCGGTCGCCAACATCGACGAGCTCGGTGAGGGCCCCGGCTTCCGCAAGCTGCGCAAGGCGCTCGGGGTGACCGCGTTCGGCGTAAACGTGATCATCCTGCCCCCCTCCTACGAGACGGGTCGCCATTTTCATGACGAGCAGGAGGAGCTGTACTTCGTCCACCGGGGCCGGGTCGCGATCTGCTTCGGGGATGACTCCGAGCACGAGCTCGGGCCGGGTGGCGTCGCTCGGGTCAGTGCCTCCACGGTCCGCAAGCTGCGCAACCTCAGCGACAGCGAGGAGGCCGTCTATCTGATCGCCGGTGGCAAGGACGGTTACGTCGGCCGCGACGGCCGCCTCCCAGAGGGGGAGAGCCGCGTCGGCCCGGGCGGGCCGCCGGGAGTCTAGGAGCTCGCGGCGGGCCCCACCTGCTCCGCCTCCCCCTCGGAGCGGAGGACTCCATCGCCGCCTCTGCAGGGCTCAGAACTCGGTTTCGATCCAGGGCATCATGCCCCGGAGCTCCTTGCCGACCTCTTCGACCTGATTGCCGGCCGCCTCCTCACGCATCCGTTCGAAGTTCTCGCCCCCGGCACGATTCTCGGCGATCCACTCCTTGGCGAAGTCGCCCGACTGGATGTCGTCGAGGATCTTCCGCATCGCCGCCCTCGACTCCGGTCCAATCACCCTGGGTCCGCGGGTCATGTCGCCGTACTCGGCGGTGTTGGAGATCGAGTGCCGCATCCCCTGGATCCCCTTCTCGTACATCAGGTCGACGATCAGCTTCAGCTCGTGCAGGCACTCGAAGTAGGCGAGCCGTGGGTCATAGCCCGCCTCGACCAGGGTCTCGAACCCGGCCTGGACCAGCTCCGTCGCGCCGCCGCAGAGCACCGACTGCTCCCCGAACAGGTCGGTCTCGCACTCGTCCTTGAAGGTCGTCTCGATGATTCCGGCGCGGCCGCCGCCGATCCCCGCTGCATAGGCCAGGACCAGGCCATCGGCGTCACCGGTGGCATCCTGATGGACCGCCATCAGGCAAGGAACACCTCGACCCTCGTCGAACTGGCGTCTCACCAGGTGGCCCGGGCCCTTCGGCGCAACCATGCCGACGTCGACCCCGGGCGGGAGCTCGATCTGCCCGAAATGCACCGCGAACCCGTGGGCGAACATCAGCAGGTTGCCCTCGGCGATCCCGTCGGCGATCTCCGCATCCCAGATCTCAGCCTGCTTCTCGTCGGGGAGCAGGATCATCACGATGTCGCCGCGGCTGGCGGCGTCGGCGACGTCGAGCACATCGAGCCCCGCAGCCTCCGCCTGCTCGCGGCTTGCCGAGTCGGAGCGCAGGCCGACCACCACCTCGACCCCGGAATCCTTCAGGTTCAGCGCGTGGGCGTGGCCCTGGGATCCGTAACCGAGGATCGCGACCGTCTTGCCCTCGAGCAGCGAGAGGTCGGCGTCCGAGTCGTAATAGATGCCGTCGTCGGCCATCGGGCGCGACAGCCTAGAGGATGCTCGACGCAGTGACGGCTGGGGGAAGCGGACCGAAAGGGATACTGCGCACCGTGGCCGATCAGGACGTGGAGATAGTCAGGCGCTACTTCGAGCTGGTCGACCGGATGCTGGACGAGTACTGGGGCGACCCGGTCCCTCTGCGGGAGTTCCCTGCCCTCGACCTCGCCTTCGAGCAGCTTCACCCCGAGGCGGAGTGGACCCCGCCTCACCTGGAGCGCCCGCTGTGCGGAAGGGAGGCCTGGCTGGAGGGCATCGAGGACTTGTTCGATGCCGTGGACTACTGGCGGATCCACATTGACGTGGTCACCAGTCTCGACGACGGCATCGTCCTGATCGCCAGCCGCAATCAGATTCGCGGCAAGGGAAGCGGGGTCGATGTCGAGCAGGGGATCTTTACGGTGGTCACACTAGAAGGCGGGAAGATCGCGACCATCAGGGATTTCCCGGAGCGCGACCAGGCGCTGACGGCCGCCCGGGCGGCAGAGGCCTGACCCGCCCCGGGCTCAGCGCAGCGCTCTGCGCATCAGCTTCCCCGACGGGGTCCGGGGCAGGGCCGAGGCCAGCTCTATCCGCTTCGGCACCTTGAACGGCGCCAGCGACTCGCCGCAGTGGCGACGGAGGTCGTCGGCGCCGGTCGCCGAGCCGCTGCGCAGCACGACGACCGCGGTCACGGTCTGCTGCCACTCCGGGTCATCGCGCCCGACGACCGCGGCGTCGACCACCTCCGGGTGGCGCATCAGCACCTGCTCGACCTCGGCCGGGATGACGTTCTCGCCGCCGGTGATGATCAGGTCGTCGATCCGGTCGGTCACGTAGAGGAACCCCTCCTCGTCGATGCGGCCCAGGTCGCCGGTGTGCAGCCAGCCGTCGGCGTCGGCGCAGCCCGGCGCGACAGTCGGCCCCTGTATGAGGATCTCGCCGTCGCTGATCCGCAGGTGCGTGGTCAGCAGCGGCCTTCCGGCAGAGCCGACCTTGCGGCCCGCCTCCGCCGGAGCCAGGGTCGTCGCCTGCGAGCAGGACTCGGTCAATCCGTAGGTCTGCACGACGGTCGCGCCGCGTCCCAGGGCCTCCTCGAGCACCTCGGCCGGCACCGGACCGCCGCCGACCAGGATCGCCCGCGGGCCGGAGAGGTCGGCGCCGGTGTCGAGCAGTCGCACCAGCATGGTCGAGACCAGTGAGACCACGGTTATCCCCTGCTCGCGAAGCGCGGCGGTGACCCGGTCGACGTCGAAGTTGTCGTGCAGGACGGCGGTGGTGCCGTAGATCACCGACCGCATGACGATCGAGAGCCCGGCGATGTGGCTGAGCGGCAGGCAGCAGAGCCAGCGATCCTCGGGCTCGACACCGATGTTGAAGGCGGAGCCGACGGCGCTCCAAAGGTGGTTGCCGTAGGTGAGGTCCACGGTGTGGGGAGCCCCGGTGCTGCCGCTGGTCAGGATCCTGCAGTGGATGTCGTCCATGTCGTGCTCGCCGAGCAGCGGCAGGTCCGCCTCGGTCTGGGTCAGGTGGCCGGCGTCGCTCAGTTCGATCGCCGGGTTCTCCCCATCGAGCACCGTCCGGCGCTCACCTTCTGACAGGGCGGGGCTGATCGGCAGCACCACCGCGCCCAGCTTCATCAGCGCGTGGATAAGCACCACCTGCTCGCGGCTCGGGCTCATGGTCAGCGCCGCTGTCGCGCCGCGCCTCACCCCCTCGGCGCCGAGCCGGCGCGCCACCCAGACCGATTCGGCCTCCAGCTCGGAGTAGGTGACCTCGGCACCGTCCGCGACCAGGGCGGGGCGCTCGGGACAGCTCTGTGATCTCTGAGCTAGCCAGTTGTCGAGTTTCAAGGCGTCGCCGGGTGGATGCGCTGGCTATCGTTGCCCCCATTCTTGCGGGCCGCGGTCGATCCGGGGCCGTGACCCCACCGAGACGAAGCCACCCGTGCCCAGACGCCACAAGAAAGCTCCGCCGGAAGAGGCCCTCTATTCCCCAATCCAGTGGGAGTCAGCCGCCGAGTACGGCGATATCCGCTACGAGCGCTCCGACGGGATCGCCAAGATCACGATCGACCGCCCCGAAGTCCGGAACGCCTTCCGCCCGCAGACGATCGCCGAGCTTCGCGACGCGTTCTTCCGCGCCCGTGACGATCTCGAGGTCGGCTCGATCATTTTCACCGGCGCAGGCACGGACGCCTTCTGCTCGGGCGGGGACCAGAGGATTCGCGTTGATGACGGTTACATCGGCGAGGACGAGGTTGCGCGTCAGGGCGTCGGCCGGCTCGATGTCGGCGACCTTCACGTGCAGATCCGGCGCACCCCGAAGCCCGTGGTCGCGATGGTCGCCGGCTACGCGGTCGGGGGCGGGCACATCCTCCACCTCGTCTGCGACCTGACGATCGCCGCCGACAACGCCCAGTTCGGCCAGACGGGCCCCCGGGTCGGCAGCTTCGACGGAGGCTTTGGCGCCAGCCTCCTCGCCCGCAACATCGGCGTCAAGCGGGCCAAGGAGGTGTGGTTTCTCTGCCGCCTCTACGACGCTCGGGAAGGCCTCGAGATGGGTCTGGTCAACGCGGTCGTCCCGCTCGCCGATCTGGAGCGCGAAACCGTCGCCTGGTGCCGTGAGATGGCCCATCTCTCGCCGCTCTCGCTGCGGCTGCTGAAGGCCAGCTTCAACGCGCAGGAGGACGGCCTCACCGGGCTCCAGCAGCTCTCCCACGACGCCACCCTGCTCTTCTACATGAGCGAGGAGGGGCAGGAGGGGCGCAACGCCTACCAGCAGGGCCGCCCCCCGGACTTCTCGAAGTACCCCCGTCGCCCGTGAAGATCTGGTTGATGGCGGCGCGGCCGCGGACCCTGCCCGCGGCGATCGCTCCGGTGCTGGTCGGGACCGCGGCGGCGATCGAGCGGGCGGGGGAGCTGCCGCGGGTGGGCGGCTTCATCGCGGCTCTGATCGGCAGCGTCTTCATCCAGATCGGGACCAATCTCGCCAACGACTACTCCGACGCGAAGCGCGGCGCCGACGCCGCCGACCGTCTCGGGCCGGTTCGGGTGACCTCCTCCGGTCTGGTGGCGCCGCGCCGCGTCCTGGTCGCGACCTGGATCGCCTTCGCTGTGGCGGTCCTCTGCGGGGTCTACCTGGCCGTGCTCGCCGGCCCGGTCATCCTCCTGGTTGGCATCCTCTCGATCGCCGCCGGCGTCCTTTACACCGGCGGGCCGCGGCCCTACGGCTACGCCGGCCTCGGCGAGCTCTTCGTCTTCCTCTTCTTCGGCCTCGTCGCCGTCAATGGCTCCTACTACGTCCAGCTCGAGAAGCTGGTCCTGCTGCCGCTCGGCCTCTCCGTCGCGATCGGCTTCCTCTCGACCGCGATCCTCGTCGTCAACAACGTTCGCGATCTCGAGACCGACCGGCGCGCCGGCAAGAACACGCTCGCGGTGCGGCTCGGCCGAGAGCGCACCCGCCGTCTCTACCTGGGCCTTGTTGCCGGGGCATATCTCGTCCTGGTGGCGACGCTCGCCGCCAACTCCGGACCATGGTGGGGCGGCCTGGCGCTGCTCTCGGCCCCGCTCGCGGCTAAGCCGGCGCGGGCGGTGCTGGAAAGGACCGATGGCCCGGCCCTGAATGCCGCGCTCGCCGGCACCGGCGCCCTACTTGGGATCTTCAGCCTGCTGCTCTCGGCCGGCCTGCTGATCGCCGCCTGAGCCGATGCGGCTCGCCAGCACCGAGGTGGTCCCGTTCGCTCTCCCCTTCCGCGAGCCGTACATCACCTCACGCGGCACCCTTCAGCGGCGGGAGATGGTCCTGCTGCGGGTTCGCGATCCCGATGGCGTCGAGGGGCTGGGCGAGGCCGTGCCGCTGTCGCTGAGGGGCGGGCCGGGGATCGAAGCGGTCGTCGCCGAGCTGCGCGACTGGGATGGCGGTGCGGACATCGGCCACCTCTCCCCTCCTGCATGCTGCGCGGTCGAGACGGCCCTGCTCGATCTGCGCACCCGGGCGGCGGGCGTCCCGGCCTGGCGGGAGCTCGGCGCGGAAGGCGCCGAGCCGGTCCGCTGCAACGCCACCCTGACCGCAGGAGAGCCGGAGGCGGTCGCCGAGCAGGCGCGGAGCTGGGCTGGCGAGGGATTCGGCACCTTCAAGCTGAAGGTCGGCGTGCCCGGCGACGTCGGGCAGGTGAGGGCGGTAAGGGAGGCGGTCGGAGATGAGGCGCGGATCCGGGTGGACGCCAACGGGGCGTGGACGCCCGATCTTGCCATCGCTGAAGCTCCTCGCCATGAATCGATACGAGCTCGAGCTGGCGGAGGAGCCGGTCCACGGGCTCGATCAGCTCTCGGCACTGCGTCACGCAGCGGCGGTGCGCCTGGCCGCTGACGAGAGCGTCTCGGATGCGCAGGAGGCACGAACCGCCGCCAACCTCGGCGCCTGTGACCTGGTAACGGTCAAGCTCTCCAAGGTCGGCGGCTTCGCGCCGCTTCGCGAGATCGCCTCGCAGATCCCCGTCTACCTCTCCAGCGCCCTCGACGGTCCCGTCGGGATCGCCGCCGCTGCGCACGCGGCGCAGGCGCTGCGGGGCTGGGGCGACGCCGGGGTCGCCCACGGGCTCGCCACCCAGCGCCTCTTCGCCGAGACGATCGCCGCCGTCGAGTGCGAGCTACGCGATGGCGACGCTCCATCCGCCCGGAGGGACCGGGGCTCGGAGTCGTACTCGACGAGGAGGCTCTGGAGCGACACCGCCTCTGAGCAGCGCCGCATACGCTTCGGCTGATGGACCCGACCAACCGCAACACCGCCCTCGCCTCGGCCCTGGTCGAGGAGTTGGGCCGCTGCGGGGTGCGCCACGCGGTCCTCTCCCCCGGCTCGCGCTCGACCCCCCTGGCGGTCGCGCTTCACCGCGAGCCGGCGATCGAGCTGAGCGTGATCGTCGACGAGCGCTCCGCCGGCTTCTTCGCCCTCGGCGCCGCGCAGGCGACCGGGACGCCGGTGGCGATGCTCTGCACGTCCGGCACCGCGGCGGCCAACTTCCACCCCGCCGTCTGCGAGGCCGACGAGTCGGCCGTGCCGCTGATCGCGCTGACCGCCGATCGCCCGCCCGAGCTGCGCGGGATCGGCGCGGGGCAGACGATCGACCAGCTGAAGCTCTACGGCGACTCGGTCCGCTGGTTCTGCGAGGTCGGCAACCACGAGGCCGACGATGCCGGGCTCCTGCACTACCGCTCGGTCGCCTGCCGCGCCTTCGCCGCCGCCCGCGGCGATCCCCGCGCCCGGGGCCGGTCCACCTCAACCTCGCCTGGCGTGAGCCGCTGGCGCCGATCGAGCAGTCGGGAGCGGTCACCGCGACCGACCCCCTGGCGCTCGAGGGCCGCGACGGGCGGCCGCTGACCGCGGTCGCGACCGGCCCGCCCGCTCCGGACGATTTCACGATCAGCGAGCTCGCCAGGCACCTCGGCAACGCCGAGACGGCCCCTGATCGTCGCCGGCCGCCAGAGCGATTCCGCGCCTGCGCGAGCCGCTGACCAGCCTCGCCCGCGCCGCCGTGATGCCCGATCCTCGCCGAGCCGACCTCCCAGCTCCGCTGCGGCCCGCACGACCGCTCGCTGGTCATCTCCGCCTACGACTCGATCCTGCGCGCAGGGGCCGCCCCGGGCGATCCCGATCTGGTCCTGCGCTTCGGCGAGATGCCGACCTCGAAGCCGCTGCGCGAGTGGCTCGCGGCCTCGGCGGCGGACCAGCTGGTGATCGATCCCGACCGAGGCTGGAACGAGCCGAGCAACCGTGCCGCGGCGATGGTCCGGGCCGACCCGGCGGCGCTGGCGACCGGGGTCGCGGGTCGACTCTCGCCGTCCGGGGGTTCGGATTGGCTGGACTCCTGGCTCGCCGGCCGAGTCGGCTGCCCGCGCCGCGCTCGACGAGGGGCTGGCAGGGGTCGACGGGCTCAGCGAGCCCGGCCTCGCCGCCGCCCTCGGCCGTGCCTACTCCGATGGTGACCAGGTCTACACGGCGTCGAGCATGCCGATCCGCGACCAGGAGGCCTTCCTCCCGCCCGGCGACGCCGACGTCCTCTTCCTCGCCAACCGCGGCGCCAACGGGATCGACGGCCTGATCTCCTCGGGGATCGGCGCCGCCCACGCGTCGGGTCGGCCCACGGTGATCGTCACCGGCGACCTCGGGCTCCTCCACGACCTCGGCGGGCTGGCGGCGCTGCGAGACGTCTCGGTCCCGGTGCGGATCGTCGTCGTCAACAACGACGGCGGCGGCATCTTCGGCTTCCTCCCCCAGGCCGAGGCGATGCCCGAGGACGAGTTCGAGACGCTGCTGGGCACCCCCCGGGGGTGGACGTCGCCGGGGCCGCGGCGCTGTTCGGCCTGGAGCACCGCTCGATCGCCGAGCTCGACGAGTTGCCCGCGGCTCTGGCCGCCGGGACCGGGCTGATCGAGGTCAAGGTCGATCGGGCCGCCAACGTCGCCCTCCACCGCCGGCTCTCTGCCGCCGTGGAAGAGGCTCTCGGCGTCGGCTGAGCGCGACTCAGCAGTGGATCCTGCCGGCCGCCGGGGACCGGGCGCCAGGCGGGAAGCAGGAACTGGACTGCGCCTCTTTCGGTGCCAGGCCTTCAAGACCGTCGGCAGCTCCCGCCCGGTTCACCTCGAAAACGCTCCTCAGCTTGTTTGGGCGCTCGACGTCACAGGCGATCCGTTCGCCGGAGGGATCCCACGACGGGAATGATTCGACCATGCCGCGGGTCCTCGTCAAGCGCCTCGGTCCGCTTCGGTCAGAGCAGCGACGAGACTTCGGACCGACACGGGCAAATCATCGCAGTCCCTGCCTTGACCTCGCCGAACTGCACGTAGGGGCGCATAGGGCACCTAACGTTGCGTTCGGCGCTAGCAGGGCCGGCAATAACCTGCTCAGGAGGAATGGCTGAGAAACCCGTGCTCTATGTCTGTCACGGCGACGATGGCGGCCCGCGGATTCATCCTTGCCGGCGAGTTCAGGAGGCGCTCCGTGAGAAAGGAATCGCCTACGACAAGGTGATCGCCGCCCACGGTAGTCCGATCCCCTTCCTGCGGCGCGGATCTCGCCAGGAGCTTCTTGAAGCGACCGGGACGAAGAAGCTGCCGACGCTGAAGCTGTCCGACGGAACGGTGATCAGCCACACCGGCGCGATCCTTCGCTGGATCTCCGAGCAGCGCCCGGGTTAGTCCGCCAGCAGGGGCAGCATCGCCCCCAGCTTCGGCTCGGTCTCCGCCAGCTCGGCCTCCGGGTCGGAGTCGGCGACGATGCCGTTGCCGGCGAAAAGGTGCGCCTCGCGGTCGCGCAGCAGGGCGCTGCGGATGCCGACGCAGAACTCGCCGTCCTCGGCGGCGTCCATCCAGCCGATCGCACCCGCGTACCAGCCGCGGTCCATCCTCTCGAGCTCGTCGATCAGCCGCCCCGCCGCCGGCCATGGCTCGCCCCCGATCGCCGGGGTCGGGTGCAGCAGCCCGGCCAGCTCGACCGCCGAGCGCGACTCCGCCAGCTGGGCGCGGATCGGGGTCGCCAGGTGCTGGATGTTGGCGATCTTGACCAGGCCCGGATCCCGCGCCGGCTCGACCCAGACCGAATGGGGAGCGAGCCGCCGCACGATCCGGCGCACGACGATCTCGTGCTCGGAACGGTCTTTGTCGCTGGCCAGCAGGCGCTGGCCGATGTGGTCGTCCACAGCCGGATCGGAGCTGCGCCTGGCCGAGCCGGCGAGGGCGACGGTCGCAGCGCCCGCCCCCGAGCGGCGGATCAGGGTCTCGGGACTGGCGCCGGCGAACGCCGCCTCCGGCGTGCCGCAGCAGAAGCAGTAGCAGCCGGGGAACAGCTCCCGCATCGCCCCGAACACGGCGGCGACGTCGTGGGCGGCGGGCGCGCGCACCAGGACCTCGCGGGCCAGCACCACCTTCTCGATCTCGCTGCCGCGGATCCGGTCCACCGCCGCCGCCACCGCAGCCTCGAAGTCGCTCGGGGGCTGGACGCTCTCGATCTCGGTTCGCCCCAGCCGGTCTGGGTCGAGCAGCGGAAGCGATGCATCGCGCAGTGCCGCGAGGCGGGCGCCGAAGACGGGAGAGGATCGCGGCGCGATCGATCCCTCCGGCCGGCGATCGCGTTCAGGGTTGCGAAGGTGCGCCCCTCCGCAGCGGCAGATGGAGATCTCCGGCAGAACCAGCAGCGCCGGCGGGAAGGAGGACCAGATCGGAGCCGTCCCCCGTCGTCGGCGAAGGCGAAGCCGCCGCTCCATACCGGCCCGGCGCCGGGCGGCAGACCCTCCTCGCCGGCGGCGATCCGGTCTCGCGCCAGCTCGAAGCAGCGTCGGGCGACGTCGTCGAAGCGGTCCGGCCCCCGTGAGACCGCCTCGTGGGCGCTTCCCAGAGCAGCGAGCGCGAAACCGCGATCCGGCTGCTCCCAGCAGAACCAGCGATCGCTGGCGAGGCGCGAGGCGAAGACGACCCCGACGGGGTCCTCCAACTCGACCTCGAGAGTTGCGCTGACCAGGGTTCGCCGCCGAGCGGCCGCGCGCTCCAGCCCCTCGGCGAGGCCGTCCAGCAGCGCAGCGCTGTCGAGCGCCGCCTCCGTCACCGGCGGCTCAGTCGCCGCCGCGGGCGATCGCGATCTCGCCGGTGCGGACCATCTCGACCAGGCCGTGGGGGCGGATCATCCGCTCGAAGGCCTCGACCTTGTCGGCCGATCCGGTCACCTCGATGGTCATCGTGCGGCGGGAGATGTCGACGATCTTGGCGCGGAAGATCTCGGCGAACTGCATCACCTCGGCCCGGTTCTCGACCGCCGCGGAGACCTTGAACAGAGCCATCTCCCGAGCGATCGTCTCCTCGGGCTCCATGTCGCGGATCTTCAGGACGTTGACCAGCTTGTGGAGCTGCTTGGTGACCTGATCGATCGGGTGGACGGCGCCGTCGAGGGTCAGGGTCACACGGGAGATCTCGGCGTCGTCGGTCGGCCCGACCGCGAGCGTGTCGATGTTGAAGCCGCGGCGGGCAAAGAGGCCGGCGATCCGCGCCAGGACTCCGGGCCGGTTCTCGACCAGGATCGAGAGCACGTGTTTCCGCCCGGTCAGCGCCCCGGGGACGTGCAGGTCCTCGAGCTTGACCAGCTCCGGTGTTCCCGGTTCGCCCATCAGCCCACCATGTCCCGGGCCGCCGCGCCTGCGGGGATCATCGGGTAGCAGTTCTCGGCGGGCGAGACCCGGACGTCGACCAGCACCGGCCCCTCGGCCTCGAGCGCCTTGCCCATCGTCTCCTCCAGCTCACCGGCGTCCTCGCAGCGCATCCCTGTAGCGCCGAACGCCTCTGCCAGCTTCACCCAGTCGGGGCTCGGCCCCATCTCCACCGAGCTGTACCGGCCCTCCCAGAAGAGCTCCTGCCACTGGCGGACCATGCCCATGTAGCCGTTGTTCATCAGGAAGACCTTGATCGGGATCCTCTGGTGCACGGCGGTGGCCAGCTCCTGGCAGTTCATCACCAGGCTGCCGTCACCGGCCAGGCAGACGACCTGGTCCTCAGGGCAGGCGACCTTGGCGCCGATCGCCGCCGGCAGTCCGAAGCCCATCGTCCCCAGTCCGCCGGAGTTGATCCAGCGGCGCGGACGGTCGAAGCCGTAGTACTGCGCGGCCCACATCTGGTGCTGGCCGACGTCGGAGGTGACGATCGCGTCGCCGCCGGTCACCCGGAACATCGTCTCGACCATGAACTGCGGCTTGATCTCGCCGTCCTCGCCCTGCTCGTAGGAAAGCGGGTACTCCTTCTGCCAGGCGCGGATCTGCTTCCACCAGGCCTCCAGCCGCCCGGAATCGGTCTGCAGCGCCCGGTACTCGCGGGTCAGCGCCGGGATCACGTGCTTGGCGTCGCCGACTATCGGGATGTGGGCGGGGACGTTCTTGGAGATCTCGGCCGGGTCGACGTCGATGTGGATGAACTTCGCCCTGGGGGCGAACTCCGAGAGCTTGCCGGTGATCCGGTCATCGAAGCGGGCTCCGATCGCGACGATCAGGTCCGCGTTGTCCATCGCGTAGTTGGCGGCGCGGGTGCCGTGCATGCCCAGCATCCCGAGCCAGTGCTCGTGGCCGGCCGGGAACGCCCCCAGCCCCATCAGGGTCGAGGTCACCGGGAACTCGATCGCTGCTGCAGAGCTCGCGCAGCTCCTCGGAGGCGTTCGCGTTGATCACGCCGCCGCCCGTGTAGAAGACCGGGCGCTTGGCGTTGGCAAGCGCCTTGGCGGCGATCCGGACCTGCTTGATATTGCCCTCCACCGAGGGCTTGTAGCCGGGCAGCTCGACCGGGTCGGTGCGGGGCTCGTACTCGATCTCGGCACGCGAAAGGTCCTGGGGGACGTCGATCAGCACCGGCCCGGGGCGGCCGCTGGAGGCGACGTGGAAGGCCTCGTGGACGTACTCGGGGATCTGACGCGGGTCGGTGACCTGGAAGGAGTGCTTGACGAACGGCATCGTCGCCCCGAGGATGTCCGCCTCCTGGAAGCCGTCGGTGCCGATCAGCTCGGTGCGCACCTGGCCGGTCACGAACACGGTCGGGACCGAGTCCATCATCGCGTCGGCGATCGCGGTGACCAGATTGGTCGCACCCGGCCCCGAGGTGGCGAAGGCGACGCCGACCCGGCCCGATGCCTTCGCGTAGCCCTCCGCGGCGTGGCCTCCACCCTGCTCGTGGCGGACCTGGATGTGATCGAGGTCGGCGTCGACGAGCGCGTCGTAGGTGGGAAGGTTGGCGCCGCCCGGGATGCCGAAGACGTGCTCCACACCCTCGGCTTTCAGCGACTCCATCAGTGCATCGGCGGCTCTCATCGTCGAAGAGGCGATGGTAGCAGCGGCGCCGTGCCTGCCGAGCAGGGTGTTTTGGGCGAAGTGCGGAGCCTCTACTGGCCGGCCGCCACGCGGCGGAGCGGCGTCCCCGACGGGCTCCGCGACGGGGTTCCAGCGGGTCCGTGGCTCGATCGCCTCGGGGATCACCCGGTCCCTGTGCAGCTCGATCCGGTGCAGCATCGACTGCACCAGCTCCTCCCCCAGGTAGGGTCGGCTCGAGACCGAGGTCGAGCAGCTTCGTGTGGGTCGCGTTGTAGTAGTGCTGCTCGCGCTCGACCCGCGGGTTCTCATAGCTGCGGATCTCGACCTCGAAGCCGAGGTGTCGCCCCGACTCACTGACCAGCGTCGCCAGCTGCTCGACCGAGAACTGCTCGGTGAACTGGTTGAAGACCCGGAACTCGCCCGCCGCCGCGGGGTTCTCCATCGCCAGCTCGACGCAGCGCAGGGTGTCGCGGATGTTGAGGAAGCCCCTGGTCTGGCCGCCGCTACCGTAGACGGTCAGCGGGTGACCGATCACCGTCTGCAGGCAGAAGCGGTTGAGCACGGTGCCGAAGACCTCGTCGTAGTCGAAGCGAGTCAGCAGGCGCTCGTCGCGGGCCGTCTCCTCGGTCTCGATCCCGTAGACGACGCCCTGGTTGAGGTCGGTGGCCCGCAGGCCCCAGATGCGGCAGGCAAAATGGATATTGGTCGAGTCGTGGACCTTGGAGCAGTGATAGAGCGATCCGGGCTGCTTCGGGAAGGGCAGGGTGTCGCGGCGCCCCTTGTGCTCGATCTCGATGAAGCCTTCCTCGATGTCGATGTTCGGGGTGCCGTACTCCCCCATCGTTCCGAGCTTCACCAGGTGGCAGTCGGGTACGTGGTCGCGGATCGCGAACAGCAGGTTGAGGGTCCCGATCACATTCGTGTGCTGGGTCTCGACCGCCCGCTCGCGCGACATCATCGAGTAGGGCGCGGAGGGCTGCTCCCCGTAGTGGATCACCGCTTCCGGGCGGGTCTCGGCGACCACCTCGTCGAGGAAGGCACCGTCCTCGACCCCGCCGGCGTAGCTGCGGATCTGCTCGCCGGAGATCTCCCGCCAAGCGGCGATCCGCTCGTCGAGGCTGCGGATCGGGGTGAGCGAGTCCGTCTCGTTCTCCTGGTGCCAGCGGCGCCTGGAGAAGTTGTCGAGGACGGAGACCTCGTGGCCTCGGGCCGAGAACCTCAGGGCCGTCGGCCAGCCGAGATAGCCGTCGCCCCCGAGAATGAGAACGCGCATGGCGCGGGAGGGTAGCGAATCGACTCGGCGCCACATGTGCGAGATCCGCTCCTCCCCGCGACTACCATCGGGCCCGTGCCGCCGGGGGTCGAAGACAACCGCCCAGCGATCCCCAGACGGATCGGCGAGCTCGCCGGACGCAACGGCGGCCGAGCGGGACTGGTCGCCCTGGTGGTGATCCTGCTGGCGGGCGCCGCGCTTCGGGTCGGCTATGCCTGGGACCCGTTCCAGCCTCAGGTCCTCGACGCCCGCGCCTACGCGCGGATCGCGCGCAGCCTCGATCAGGACGGCTCGTTCGCCCAGCGGGGCGACTTCACCCCCGCCGAGGTGCAGCCGGCCAGTAACTACTCGCCCGGGCTGCCTCTGCTGGTCGGCGGCCTCTACCGGCTGAGCGGCGGAGTCGGCACGCGGCTGGCGCGAGTGGTGCTGGCCTTTGTGGCATCGCTCTCGGTGCTCTTCGCCTACCTGATCGGCCGCCGGCTCGCCGGCCCGGGGGCCGGGTTGATCGCCGCGGTCGCGGTCGCGGTGTATCCGGCCCTGCTCGAGTACGGCGGAATGCTGATGACCGAGCCGCTCGGCGCGACCCTGCTCTCGGGATCCGTGCTTGCGATGCTGCGCGCCGCCGATCGGCCCGGCGCCGCCCGCTGGCTCGGGCCGGGGCTGCTGCTGGGCGCGACCGCGATGGTCCGCCCCGAGTACCTGGCGATCGCCGTCCTGATGGCGCTTGCTGCTGTTCGCCCGCTCCCTGCGCCCCCGGGGCGCGGGCCCGGCGCTCGCCGGGGCAGCTGTGCTGCTCGCCGGGGTGGCGATCGTGGTCGCGCCGTGGACCGTGCGCAACCTGATCGTCCTCGACCGCTTCGTGCCGATCTCGACCGGTGGCGGGCAGGTGCTGTTCGCCGGCACCTACCTTCCCTCCGGGGGTGATCCGCTCAAGGTGGGCGAGGCGGTGCTGGAGCGGAACCCCGCGGTCCGGCGCGAACTGATGGCGGGCGGTCCGGCGCCGCCGCCCGGTGGCGCGAGCCCCCGCATCCTGTTCTCCCAGCGGCGCCCGCCCGCACCGGACAATCCCCGGCAGGCGCTCGCCCGACGCAGCTCTGAGGCCCAGCCCCCGACGCTCGAGCGCATCCTCGCGGCGCTGGCGGCCCGCCGCCATCCTGGGGTGGACAGCGACGTAGCCCTGGCGCGGATGGGACGGGACCAGCTCTGGCATGACCTGACGCGGGAGCCCTGGCGTTACGCGGGGTTCCTCGCCAACAAGCTCAACCTGCTCTGGCTGCACGGACCGCGAAGCGTCATGCGCGAGCCCGCCTGGGCGCTGCTGCACTTCCTGCTGATCGGCTTCGGCGCGATCGGCCTCGCGGTGCTGATCGCGGCGCGGCGCTTCGAGGCGCTGCTGATCGGCGCGATCCTGCTCTCGATCACCTTGATCGGCCTCCTGCTGGTGGCCTCGCCGCGCCGGGTGCTGATCGCCGTACCGTTGATCGCTCCGCTGGCCGGGGTCGGCGCGCTGTGGTGCGCCGAGGCGCTGCGGCGCCGTCTGCCTACACCCGAGGCGGGCCCCCGACCGACCGTCTAGCCTGGCCGCTCGTGACAGGCGTCCTCGACTCGGCGAGCGGGTGGGTCCGTGGGATCCCGGAGCGCTACGGGCGGCGCACCGTGATCCTCCTTGCGCTGATCCTGGTGGTCGGCTTCGCCCTGCGGGCAGATCGCGTCGTCAACCCGATCAGGACCCCCGGGGACGACGCCGCCGCCTATCTCGACCTCTCGCGCTCGCTCTATGAGGACGGCACCTACGGCAGCCCCGGCTTCCAGAACACCAGCGACTGGTCGCCCGGGGCCCCGCTGCTCTACGCGGCCTCCTTCTATGCCACGGGCGGTGTGCGCGAGGGCACCGTGCGGATCCTCAACACGATCCTCGGCTGCCTCGGGATCCTCGTCGTCTTCGGCCTCGGGCTGCGGCTCGGAACGAGGGCGACGGGATTGCTCGCCGCGGCGGCGGCGGCGATCTACCCGCCGTTCATCCACACCACCGGTGAGATCCTCAGCGAGCCCCCGGCGCTGTTCACGCTGCCGGCGGCGGTGCTCGCCTTCCTCTGGGCGGACAGGCGTCGCAGCCCGGCCGCCTGGCTGCTCCCGGGGTTCCTGTTCGGGCTGACCGCGCTGATCAGGCCCGAGTACCTAGCAGTCGGAGTCGCCTTCGCGGTGCTCGCGCTGGCGCGGGAGTGGCGTCGCGGCGGGTGGCGTGGCGGTGCGCTGGCCACCGTCCTGCTGTTGCTCGCCTTCCTCGTCCCGGTGCTGCCCTGGACGGTGCGGAACTACGTCGTCCTCGACCGCTTCGTGCCGCTCTCGACCGGCGGCGGCAAGGCCCTCTACGTCGGCAGCTACCTGCCGGCCGACGGCGACTACCAGCGGGTCAAGGCGATCCTCGCCGAGCGCTACCTGGGGCGCGACCTGGAGCCGGGCTCCGCGGCGCTGGACCGGGTCAACCCGGTGCCGCTGTTCAACCGGGTCGCCGCGCCGCTATCACGACCTCCCCCGGGACACCGCCCTGGGCAAGATCGGCAAGCAGAACCTCCGCGACGACATCACCGAGCATCCACTCGACTACGCGGCGATGCTGGCGCGGAAGGTCGGCCGGATGTGGGGCACCGGGGTCGGCCCGGCGATGGACAGCCTGGCCGGCAGGGTCGCTCAACGGCTGCTGCTGGCGCTCGCCCTGGCGGGCTTGGGGCTGCTCGCCTGGCGCCGGCGCTGGGAGGCGATCGCCTTTGCGATCCCGATCGCGACGATCACCGCGATCGGCGCCGTCAGCCTCGCCGCGAACCGGCGCAACGAGATCCTCATGACGCTGGTGATGCCGCTCGCCGCATCCGCCGTCAGCGAGGCGGTCGGCTGGATCCGGTCCCGCCGGGCCGAGACCGGCAGCCGTCCCGCCCCAGCTCACAGCGGCGCCTGACCCGGCTGGGCGCGCAGGTCGGCGCCCAGAACGCAGGCTGGGAGCCGGTTCCAGCTTCCGCCGCGCCTATCCTCCATGCGCCCAGGCCGCTGTAGCCCAGAGGACCCCGATGACCCTCGCCAACCTACTCCCCCCCGAGCTGACCGCGCTGCGCGCCGCGGGGTTGATCGTCGCGGCCGGGATCATCGCCTACGCGATCGTCCGCCGGCGCACGCTTCGCAACGTCGACGTGCTCATCCTGCTCGCCGCCGGAGCCGGGCTGGCGATCGTCTCCGGGACCGAGCTCACCGACCGCCTACTGGAGGCGTTCTCGTTCCAGCGCGGCAACGGCGGCCGCATCCTCGGCCTTGCGGTCTTCGCGATCTTCGTCCTCTTCCTGATGATCCTGCGGGCCCTCTCGGTCTCGGCCCGCAACTCACGGGAGATGTCCGCGGTGCTCGAGGGGATCGCCGCCGACGAGTTCCGCCAAGCCGGCCTGCAGGAGCGCTTTCACGGACGCATCGGGATCCTCGTCCCCGCCTACAACGAGGCCGAGAACATCGGCTACGTCCTCGCCCGCATCCCCGAGGAGGTCTGCGGGATGCCCACTGCGACGCTGGTCGTCGATGACGGCTCGCGCGACCGCACCGGGCAGGTCGCCGCGGAGCACGGGGCGACGGTGGCCCGCCATGTGATCAATCGTGGCGGCGGCGCCGCCCTGCGTACGGGCTATCGGCTGATGGTCGACTCCGGAGCCGAGATCGTGGTGACGATCGATGCCGACGGCCAGCACCTCCCCTCCGAGATGCCGCGACTGGTCGAGCCGGTGCTGAACGGCGGGTTCGAGATGGCCCACGGCTCCCGGGTGCTCGGACACGCGGATGAGGGCCATGTCGCGCGCGAGATGGGCATCGTCTTCTTCAACCGGCTCGTCTCGCTGATCACCCGCACCCACGTCACCGACTGCTCCAACGGCTACCGCGCCGTACGCGCCGAGGTCCTGCCCCAGCTGGTGCTGCGCCAGGAGCAGTTCCACACCTCGGAGTTCATGATCGAGGCGATTAAGCGGGGCATCCCGGCGATCGAGGTCCCGGTGACCGTGGTCAAGCGCCTCAGCGGCCACTCGAAGAAGCCGGCGGTCGTCCGCTACGGGATGGGCTTCGCCAACGCGATCGTCCGCACCTGGCTGCGCTGACCGCAGCGCCCCGAGGCTTCTAGTCGGGGTGGCGGACCTGCTCCGGAGGGGGTAGGTAGAGGTCGGTGCCGCAGCGCGAGCAGACCTGGACGTAAAGCTTCAGCACCTTGCCGCAGGTCGGGCAGCGCCGCTCGGGCTCGGCCTTCTCTGAGCGGTAGAGGATCACAGCGACCAGGCCGATCACCGGCAGAACCGTGCCGACGGCAAGCCAGAGGAAGAAAGAGGAGCCCTTGCCGCGGCCGATGATCGCCGTGGCGAGCCCGAAGGAAAGCGCGATGACCACGTACTCGTAGCCCACCGGGCCATTCTGGCGACCCCGGGGCCGAACCGCGCCCAGGCGGCCGGTCCGCCCGGCGTCCAGGGGTGGGACCTCCGCCTAAAGGCAGGCGGGAGACGCACCGACAAAGCAGGCAACGGCTCTTGCCGGAGCCACCCCTGCCGTCATGGTGACTCCACAGACATCCGCTGCCCTGCGCGCCGTCCGCGGCCACAAGCCGGGCCACAAGAAGAAGCAGAAGCCGGGGCAGCACAAGAAGCAGAAGAAGGGCTGGCGCGAGCAGCACTTTAAGTGGGTCGACCACGGAGACGGCACCGTGACCCGCACCGCCTACTGGGTGCGGCACGCCCACAAGCCACCGGATTCGCATCCCCGCGGACCGGGGCCGCGACCCGTTCCCAAGCCCCAGCGCCCGGCCGCTCCGGCGCCGCCCTCGCGCTTCAAGGTCTACAGCGGTCCGTTCGGCCGGTTCGAGGCGACCCGGCTTCTGAACCGGGCCGGTTTCGGGCCGAAACCCGGTCAGGCCGAGACACTGGCGAAGAAGGGGATGAAGGCCGCGGTCTACTCCCTGACCCGCCCCAAGGGGCCGGCGGTGCTCAGTGGGCCGGCGCCGATCGACGGGGACGGCAACCCGATCGCCCCGGCCGATGCCTGGGGTCACGACCACCTCTGGTGGCTCGACCGGATGATCCGTTCCAATCACCCCCTGGTCGAGCGCATGGCGTTGGTCTTCCACGACTGGTTCGCGACCTCGAACGAGGGCGTCTCGCGCCAGCAGCAGATGATCGACCAGTCGAACCTGTTCCGCCGCAAGTGCTTCGGCTCCTTCCTCGATCTGCTTAAGGCGGTGACGATCGACCCGGCGATGCTGCAGTGGCTGAACGGGATCGGGAACGACAAGTACGCCCCGAACGAGAACTACGGGCGCGAGATGATGGAGCTGTTCACCCTCGGCGCCGACCGCGGCGCCTACACCGAGGACGACGTCCGCGAGAACGCTCGGGCGCTGACCGGCTGGACCGCGGACTGGGACGACGACCTCGGGATGGTCAACTTCCGCTTCGAGGCCGGCCGCCACGACACGGGGCGCAAGAAGATCTTCGGGCGCAGCGGCAACTGGGGCTGGGCGGACTCCTGCCGCCTCTGCGTCGAGAACAGCCGCCACGCCTCCTTCTTCGTAACCAAGCTATGGAGCTACTTCGTCCCCACCCCGCCCTCGGGGGACACGATGAAGGCGCTGATCGGCATCTACAAGAAGCACGGCTACGCGATCCGCCCTGTGCTCGAGGCGATCCTCATGCATCCCGACTTCTACCGCGGCGGGCCGATGGTGAAGCCTCCCGCCGTCTTCGTCGCCGGGATGCTTCGCACCCTCGGCCGCGGCATCGACACCGAGAGTTGGGCCTGGCTCGGCTCGCAGATGGGCCAGCAGCTTTTCTGGCCCCCGAACGTCTCCGGCTGGGACGACACGCGCTGGCTCGACACCTCGACGATGAAGGCGCGCTGGCTGGGTGTCACATACGCCCTCGAGGGCCACAACTTCGACGCCTGGAACAAGGGCTACGACGGCGAGGAGACGATCGACGAGGCGCTCAACAGCGCCCTCGGGGCCTGGGGCTGGCCGGCTATGCGGGCGGAGCAGCAGAACGAGCTGGTCGACTTCTCGAAGCGGGCCGAGGCCCGGATCGTCGCCCCCTGGCAGCGACAGCCCTACCTCGCCCTGCGCCAGAACGCCCTGCGCCAGCTGATCGCCGTCTCCCCCGACCTGCAGCTCCAATGAGCCCCCGGCCGAGCACCCACCACTGCTGTAGTGACTTCACCCGCTCGCAGCTGATCCGCTCGGCCGCGGCCGAGGCCGGGCGCGGCCTGCCGGCGATCGAGGCCGGCGTGCCGGTGCCGGCCGGCACCGGGCTGACCCGACGCCGCTTCCTCTCGCGGAGCGCCGGCCTCGCGATCGCGGTCTACGGGGCGAGTAAGCTGCCGATCCGCGCCTTCGAGGAGGGGATCGCCCAGGCGGGCCAGAACAACCGCATCCTCGTCTCCGTCTTCATGGACGGCGGCGCCGACGCGCTCAGCCTGCTGGCTCCGGTCGGCGACAGCCGCTACGCGACCCTGCGGCCCACCCTGGCCCTCTCGCCCGACGACGGTACCCCCTTCAGCGAGGATCCGCGGCTCCACTGGCATCCCTCCGCCTCTGGCCTGGCGACCCTGCACTCCGAGGGCAAGGTCTCTGTCTTCCCGGCGATCGGCTACGACAGCCCCAACCAATCGCACTTCACCTCGCGCCACTTCTACGAGATCGGCGAGGTCGAGGTCGGCTTCCGGACCGGCTGGATGGGTCGCTACCTCGACCTTCGCGGAGAGGACGAGAACCCGCTCCAGGGGCTCTCGCTCGACGGCGAGCTCTCCCCGACGCTGGCGACCGCCTCGAAGCCGGTGGCCGCAGTCGACAGCGTCACCAACTACGACCTCTGGGCCCGGGTCGATCAGCCGGTCAGCGACGAGATGTTCTTCAGCTTCGCCCGCTTCGGATCCTTCGCCTCAGATTCCACCGCGTTGAAGCAGGCTCGCCAGGCGACGTCCCGCACCGAGGCCGTGCGCGAGCAGCTGCAGCAGTTCAACAGCTTCACCAGCCCGGTTCCCTATCCGGACAGCTATTTCGCAGACAACCTTTCCGGGTTGGCGGCGATGATCGCGGCCGGGCTGCCCCTGCACCTGGTGACGATCAGCGCGGCCGGAGGCTATGACACCCATTCCGACCAGGCTGAGGGCCTCGCCCGCGACCTCAAGCAGACCGGCGACGCGCTGCTCGCGTTCCAGCGCGATCTCGAGGCCCGCGGCCTCGCGGATCGGGTCCTGGTCGAGGTCTGGAGCGAGTTCGGCCGGCGCCCGGGGGAGAACGGCTCCGGCGGGACCGATCACGGCGCGGCGGGCGCCGCCCTGGTGATCGGCTCGAAGGCGAAGGGTGAGATGGTCGGCGAGTTCCCCGGCCTGACCGGCCTCGACGAGGACGACAACCTCGTTCACACCAGCGACTTCCGCGCCATGTACTGCTCCGTGCTCGAGCAGTGGCTGGGACAGGACGCGGGGCCGATCATCCCCGGGGCTTCGAGCTTCGCCCGGCCCGCGCTGGTGAAGGCGTGAAAAGGCGGTTCTTGCTCCTCGGCGTCGTCGCGCTCACCTCGGCTTCGCTGCTCGCCGCGCCGGTCGGCCCTGCTGCGGCCGGCGGGGGCTCCTCCCGCGCCTCGGGCTGCGCCTGGCACAAACACACCAAGCGGGTCGTCCGCCACGTCCGCCGCAACGGCAGGCGCCACAGGATCGTCCGCACCCGGCACTGGTGGACCTGCGACCCGGTGCCTCCTTCAGGGCCGGCCCGGCTCGGGGTCAAGGCATACGAGTACGCCTTTGTGATGTCGCGAAACACCGTCGCCCCCGGGCCGATCATCGTCGAGCTTGACAACCAGGGAGAGGACCCCCACAACCTCAACATCGCTCCGGTCGGCTCGAGCGGGCCGCCGCTGGTCCACTTCGACGACACCGCGTCACTGCAGCGCTCGCAGAAGAGCTTCAGCCTGGCGCCCGGAACCTACGATCTCTGGTGCGACCTGCCCGAGCACGAGGCCCTGGGCATGCACGCGAGCCTGACAGTCTCCTCCCCCTAGGGTCGCTTCGAGCCGGCCACGGGGCGGTGGCTGCCGCCGTGCTCGTAGACCCCGGGCTCCAGCGGCTCCGGGTGCCCGATCGAGCCGACCTCAGAGATGTCGCGGCTGAACGGAAGGCTCGCGGTCCAGTCGAGGACGGCGCGGACCTTGCGGGCTGCCCCCGGGATCTGGCTCATGTGGTAGGTCCGGGCCAGCCACCAGGCCGGGAAGCCGCGAAAGGTCCGGCTGCCGATTCGGCCGACCGCCTTGTAGCGGCCCAGGTTGACGAAGGAGGCCTTGGTCCGGTGCCGGTAGGGACGGGCGGAGCCGACGCCGAGCGCGGCAGCGATGTTCCGGGCGGCCACCGGGCCCTCGCGGACCGCGTGCTGCGCGGTCGGCGGGCAGAGCCCGCCCCCTGCCTCCGGCGCGGCGGCGCAGTCGCCGATCGCCCAGACCGAGTCCATGCCTTCGACACTGAGGTGATCGTCGACCGGGACCCGCCCGCGGTCATCGAGGGGAACACTGAGATGGCGAAGGCTCGGGTTGGGCGCCACTCCGGCGGTCCAGACCACAGTCCGGGTGCGCATGGTCTCGCCGGTCGAGAGCCTGGCGCTGTCGGCCTCGACCTGCTCCAGGGTCGTCCCGAGGCGGATGTCGATCCCGCGCCCCCGCAGCTCGTCAAGCGCGTAGGAGGCCAGCGCCAGGTCGATCTCCGGCAGGACCCGGTCGGCGGCCTCGATCAGAACCCAGCGCATCCCCCGCAGCCGGGCCCGGGGGTAGGACTCGATCGCATCGGCGGCGAAGTCCTGGAGCTCGGCCAGCGCCTCGAGGCCGGCGTAGCCGCCGCCGACGAAGACGTAAGTGAGCAGCTCCTCCTGTCGCCCGGGATCCTCGGTCGCGTTCGCCGACTCGAGCGTCTCGACCACATGGTTGCGCAGCCAGATCGCGTCGGCGAGACTCTTGAAGCCGACCGCGTGCTCGGTCAGTCCGGGGACGGGCATGACCCGCGAGACAGAGCCCAGGGCCAGCAGCAGCTGATCGTATGGCAGCTCCTCCGTTTCGCCGTCGTGGCTGCGGAGCTGCACGGTCTTGCGGGCCGGATCGTGGGCGTCGATCGCCCCCATGCGGAGATAGGTCCGCCGCAGGATCTCCCGCAGCGGCGTGACCACGTGGCGCGGCTCGAGGGTCCCCGCCGCCGCCTCGGGCAGGAACGGCGTGTAGAGCATGAAGTTGACGTCGTTGACGAGGACCAGCCGGGCCGACTGGCGCGGCATCACCCGCTCCAGCTCCCGGGCGGCGCTCGCCCCCGCGAACCCCCCTCCCGCGATCACCACGTTCCAGGCCATCAGCCGATTCCCAGCTTCTCGCGGATCAACCTGGTCACAGCGCCCCCGTCGGCGCGTCCCTTGGTCTCCCGCATCACGGCGCCGACGATCGCTCCCACCGCCTTCTCGTTGCCGGTGCGGACTTGCTCTGCTGCGTCAGGGTCGGCTTCGATTGCCTCCGCGATGACCCGCTCGAGCTCGGAGTCATCGGAGATCTGCGCCAGCCCCTCCCGCTCGACCAGCTCGCCCGGGCTCCCACCCTCGGCCACCAGCATCCCGAGCACGGTCTTGCCGCCGCCTCGGGAGATCAGCTTCGAGTCGACCAGGCCGATCAGCTCGGCCAGCGCTTCCGGCGCAACCTTCGAGCGCGCCGGACCGTCGCTCGCGGCGTCCTCTCGGAGGATCGCGGCCAGCTCGCCGGTCACCCAGTTGGCGACCACTCTCGGCTCGGCCTCGCCCGCTGCCAGGGCCCGCTCGAAGTACCCGGCCGTCTCCGGGTCGGCGGCGAGCAGGGCGGCGATGTCCGCGGCCAGACCAAGCTCTCTCTCATAGCGGGTGATCCTCTCCGCCGGCAGCTCGGGCAGGGCGGCCCGGGCGCTCTCCAGCATCTCAGCGGTCGGCGCCAGCGGCACCAGGTCGGGCTCCGGCAGGTAGCGGTAGTCGTGCTCCTCCTCCTTGGAGCGCAGCGAGGTGAGGCTGCCGCTGGAGGGGTCGTAGTGGAGCGTCTCCTGAACGACCTGCTCTCCTGCGGCGATCAGCTCGAGCTGGCGGGCCAGCTCGGCCTCGACTCCGCGCTCCAGGAAGCGGAAGCTGTTCATGTTCTTCAACTCGGTCTTCACCCCCAGCTCGTCGCTGCCGGCCGGCCGGACCGAGACGTTGGCGTCGCAGCGAAGGCTGCCCTCCTCCATGTTGACGTCGGAGACCCCGAGCTGGCGGATCGTCGTCCGCAGCAGCTGGGCCCATTCGCGCACCTGCGCCGCGCTGCGCAGGTCGGGTTCGCTGACGATCTCCACCAGCGGCGTTCCGGCGCGGTTGAAGTCGACCAGCGAGGTTCCCGAGCCATGGATCCGTCCCGACTCGCCGACGTGGATCATCTTCGCCGCGTCCTCTTCGAGGTGGACCCGGTGGATGCGGATCTCGCCGAGCCGCCCGCCTGTGGCGAGCGGCGAGTCGTACTGGCTGATCTGGTAGGCCTTCGGGTTGTCGGGGTAGAAGTAGTTCTTGCGGTGGAAGATCGAGCGCGGGGACACTTCGGACTCAAGCGCCGCGGCGATCTGCAGGGCGAACTCGATCGCCTTGCGGTTGGGGACCGGCAGCACCCCGGGGTGGGCGAGGCAGACCGGACAGGTGTGGACGTTCGGCTGCTCACCGAAGGAGAGCTCGCAGCCGCAGAACATCTTCGTCCGGGTCGCCAGCTGCACGTGGACCTCGAGGCCGATGACCGCCTCGAGCTGCGGCGCGCTCACCGGTCATCCCCCGGTCTCGAGTCAAAGCCGATCGCCTGCTCGAGGGCGTATGCAGCATCGAGCAGTCCCGCTTCGCCGAAAGCGGGCGCCGCGAGCTGGAAGCCGACCGGGAGCTGCGGGCCGCCCCCCTCGGGCTCGGCGAGTCCGGCGGGAATCGAGATCGCCGGGATCCCGGCCAGCGGCATCGGCACGGTGAAGAAGTCGTTCAGGTACATCGCCAGCGGGTCGTCCGTCTTCGCCCCCAGCTCGAAGGCAACCGACGGCGAGGTCGGGGTGACGACGAAGTCGACCGCCTCGAAGGCGCTTGCGAAGTCCTCGGCGATCTTCGTCCGGACCCGCTGCGCCCGCCCGTAGTAGGCCTCGTAGTAACCGGAGGAGAGGGCGTAGGTGCCGAGCATGATCCGGCGCTTGACCTCGTCGCCGAAGCCCTCCGCCCGGGTCCGCTCGTACATCTCCAGCAGGTCCTCGCCCTCCGCTCGCAGCCCGTAGCGGACGCCGTCGTAGCGGGAGAGATTGGTCGACGCCTCGGCCGGCGCGAGCACGTAGTAGGCCGAGATGCCGTGCTCGGCGTGCGGGAGGGGAACCTCGTCGATCTCTCCGCCGAGCCCCTTGATCACCCTCAGCGTCGCCTCGAAGCAGGCGCGGACCCCGGACTCCATCCCGTCGCCCGCCAGCTCCACCGGCACCCCGAAGCGCAGGCCGCGCAGATCCTCGCGCTGCGGGGTCCCGACTCCACCGGGTATCCCGACCGAGGTCGCGTCGCAGGGATCGCGGCCTTCCATCGCGGCGAGCAGCAGCGCCGCGTCGGTGACGTCCCGGGTCAGCGGCCCGCATTGGTCCAGGGAGGAAGCGAAGGCGATCATCCCGTAGCGGGAGATCGCCCCATAGGTCGGCTTCATGCCGACGATCCCGCAAAGGGACGCGGGCTGGCGGATCGAGCCCCCGGTGTCGGTCCCGATCGCGCAGGGAGCCAGGCTGCCGGCGACCGAGGCGGCAGACCCCCCCGAGGAGCCGCCGGGGACGCGGGCGCGATCCCAGGGGTTGAGCACCGGCCCGTAGCCGGAGTTCTCGTTCGAGGAACCCATCGCGAACTCGTCCATGTTGGTCTTGCCGAGCAGCGTTGCCCCGGCCCCGCGCAGCCGGCGCACCGCGGTCGAGGTGTAGGGCGGCTCGTAGCCCTCGAGGATGCGTGAGCCCGCCGTGGTGGGCACGCCCTCGGTGCAGAAGATGTCCTTGACCGCGACGGGGATCCCGGAAAGCGGGCCTTCAGCCTCTCCCTGGTCGTCCTCGCGCTCCGCGGTCCACAGGTAGGCGTTGAGCTCGTCCCCCGCTGCCGCCTCCTGCCAGGCGAGCCGGTACTCCGCACTGCCGAGTTCGCCGGCGCTGATTCGCAAGGCCGCCTCGGCGACCGTCAGATCGAGGAGGTCGCCCAACCTAGGCCTCTGCCTGCGGCGAGGGGACCCGGAAGGCGCCTTCCTCTGGGTCAGGCGCCTGCGCGAGGATCTGCTCACGTGGCCAGCTGGGGCGCGGCTCGTCCTCGCGAAGCACGTTCTCGAGTGCCACCACGTGGGCGGTCGGCTCGACCTCGTCGAGGTCGAGCTCAGCGATCCTGTCGACGTGCTCGAGCACATGCGAGAGCTCCCCGGCCATCCGCTCGAGCTCGGGCTCGGTCAGCGCCAGGCGCGAGAGCCTGGCGACGTGGAGCACCTGGTCGCGGTCGATCATGCCGGGGATATTAGGGGCGGATAGAGTCCCGCCGCGATGCGTGGGGAGAAGGCAGAGAGGTTCGTCGTCGCCAACCTGAGACTGCTCGCGGTCAGTTTCGCGGTGGTCGGGATCCTCTTCATCGCGGTGCCCAACGGGGTCCTCGACGTGATCTCCGACCTCGGCGATCAGATCGGCGGTTTCACCCGCGCTCCGCAGACCACCGAGAAGTTCTGGCTCGGCCTTGCCTTCGCCTACATGGTGGTGATCACGGGGATCTGCGCAGTGGTCCAGGCCGACGTGGTGCGCTACCGCCCCTTGTTGCTGGTTCTGGCTGCTGGGAAGACCGCCTCTTCGCTGACCACCGGCGCCTTCTATTTCTTCGACTCCGACGTCTTCATCTACCTGCTCAACTTCCTGGTCGACGGCTCCCTGGCGATCCTGGCCCTCTGGCTGTGGTCGCTGTGCGGCCGGGTCGGGCGCCCGGCGGCGCCCGGCTGAAGGCGGCCGCCGGGGCTCTCTGCCGCCGAGAGACGCACGCTGTCGGCGATCTGCGAGGCGATGGCGCCCGGCGTCGGCGGCCTCCCTGCCGCCGAATCCGAGGTGGACGTCTCGACCCCTGTCGCCGGTTTCCTCGGAGGGCTGCCGGCTCGCAACCTGAAGCGGCTGCGACTCGCCCTGCGGGGATTCGAGCTGCTGCCCTTTCCCTGGCGCTTCAGCCGGCTCGACCTCGGCGCCCGGGAGGATTTCCTCGCCCGGATGGAGACCTCGCGCTTCGGGCCCTACCGGGACCTTCTGCTGATGGCCAAGGTCCTCTGCACCCTCGGCTACGCGGTCGCCCCCGAGGTCCGCGAGCGAATCGGCTACTCGATCCGCTGCGGCCTCGCCGACGGCGGCTCCCCGGCCCCCGCGACACCCCTCGGTGAGACCTCCGCCCCGGCGGGCGGCGAGGAATGCGACGTCGTCATCGTCGGCTCGGGAGCCGGCGGCGCCGCCGCCGCCGCCGGCCTCGCCGAGGCCGGATTGGGGGTGATCGTCCTCGAGGCTGGCGGGCACTACGACCGCGACACATATCCGGCCGACCCGCTGGAGGCGATCGCCAGCCTCTACCGCGAGCGCGGGCTGACCGTCGCCGAGGGACGCCCGCCGGTGCCGATCCCGGTCGGAAGGGCGGTCGGCGGCACCACGGTGATCAACTCGGGGACCTGCTTCCGGGCTCCGGAGCCGGTCCTCGAGCGCTGGCGCCGGGATTTCGGCGTCGATTGGGCCGGCAGCCTCGACCCCGAGTACTCCGAGGCCGAGGAGTTCCTGCGGGTCACCCCTCTCGACCCGGAGCGGATGGGTCGCAACGGCCAGCTGGCAATGGAAGGGGCCACCGCGCTCGGGGCCAGCGGCGGGCCGATTTCGCGAAACGCGGGCAGCTGCGTGCAGTGCAGCTCCTGCCCCTTCGGCTGCGCGATCGACGCCAAGCGCGGCATGCACGTCTCCTACCTGCCGCGGGCGGTCGCCGCCGGCGCCCGCCTGCGGGCCGACGTCGAGGTCACCCGGGTCACGGTCGAGAACGGCCGTGCAAGCGGGGTCGAGTGCCTCGCGGGGGAACCTGGCGAGCGCAACGGGTCACGCCGCCCGTACGCGGTGCGGGCCCGGGCCGTGGTTATTGCGGCCGGCGCCCTGGGAACGCCCGAGCTGCTGTTGCGTTCCGATCTCGGCGGGTCGCAGGTCGGCCGCAACCTCCACATCCACCCCGCCTGCTGGGTCGGCGCCCTCTACCCGGAGGAGGTCCGCGGCTGGGAGGGCGTGATGCAGAGCTACTACATCGACCAGTGGGAGCCGCAGTCGATCCTGCTCGAGGCGACCTTCACCCCCCTGCCCTTCGGGGGAGCGTGGCTGCCGGGGACCGGACGCAGCCACCAGCTAGCGATGCTCGGCTACGCCAACGTCGGGTCGATCGGAGTGCATCTCTCGGATCGCTCCTCCGGTCGGGTGGGACTCGCCTGGGACGGCTCGCTGAGGACCACCTATGCACTCAGCGACGAAGATGCCCGGAGGCTGACCTTCGGCATCGCCCGGGCCGCCGAGGTCCACTTCGCCGCGGGCGCGGCGGAGGTCTACCCGAACATCGGCCGCGCCGCCGCCCTTCGACCGGGCGACCTGGCGGCCTTCGAGGCAACCTCCTTCCGCCCCGCCGAGCTGCGCCTCGAGGCATTCCATCCGATGGGGACGGCGAGGATCGCCGACGATCAGGCGGCAGGAGTCTGCGCCGCGGACGGCTCGGTCCATGGCATCGAGAACCTGCACGTCGCCGACGCAGCTCTCTTCCCGACCTCGGTCGGGGTCAACCCGATGATGACCGTGATCGCCTTCTCCAAGCGGGTCGCGTCGGCGCTCGAAGCCAGACTCGCCTGATCGGGGCCGAGCGGGTACGCTCAGGGCCGCTCGTCGTCCATCGCCGAGATCGACCCCGCGAAGGCGGTCAGCGACGCCGCCAGGGCCAGATACAGGCCCAACTCCCGCCCGCCCGCAATCGGGTCGATCAGGCGGAAGAGAACGAAGCCGACGGCGATCCCGGAGGCGATCACGCTGAGCGTCGCCGCGACAACCGGGAGATCGGTCTTCTGCTGCCCGGCGGAGAGCAGCGGCACTGCGATCGCGATCAGCGCCGCCGCCGCGACGAAAAGGTCACCTACCGCCATCGAGGAGAAGCCGCTTAGGCCCGGCTTGAACCAGGGCATCAGCAGCGAGAGCAGCAGGACGGCGCCGCCCAGCCCGGCGAGGAGCTCGCCCCTCCGGATCCTCGCGACTCTCACTCGCCCGCCGCGGGCGACGCGACGATCGCCCTACTGAACCCCGCCGCCCGGCGGCGGCTGCTGGGGGGGCGGAGGTTGCTGTTGGGGCGGCTGGGTCTCGGTGGGGGCCGGCGGCGGAGGTGGTGGTGGCGGAGGGGGCGGCGGGGCCGCTGCCGGCTGGTCCTGACCATGGCCCGGGTCCCCGGCGCCGGCGCCGGCGAAGCGGTCGGCGGCATCGGAGAAGGAGGTGTCGGCCTCCTGCATCCCCCGGTAGCCGCCATAAGTGATTCCCGCGGCCGCGATCAGCGAGAGAAAGATCCCGACCGTCGGGGAGACATCCACCGAGCCGCCGACGAACGACCCGCCGCCCGGGGTGTCGACTATCCGGTAGAGGATCAGCAGGACGCTGATCGCCCCGAGGACGGTGGTCGCGGTGCTGCCGTGCAGAGGAGCATCGAGGTCGGTCTCGCTCGCCTCGATCAGCGCGTGGCCGATCGCGACGGCGATCGTGATCACCAGGAACCAGGGAATCCAGTCGAGTGCGTCCCAGGCGCTTCCCCCGCCGAGGCTCCCGGTCGAGAAGCCACCGCCGGACACCGAGACGCTGAACCAGTCAAAGAACATGAAAATGAACAGCAGGAATGCTGAGACGGCGGCGATCTTCTCGCCCATTCCAAGCCGGTCTAGGTCCATCAGGCGCTCCTCTTTGGGGGCTGGGGATCAGGGCCAGGGTACACCCGCCCGACGGCGGAATTTCCGTCCTGCCGACCGTCCGTCCAGATCGCTTCCGAAAGCCGCTTTCCCGCTTCGCTCAGCCGATCGCAGCGCGCGCCTTCGCCGCCTCCAGCGTGTTGACCATCAGCATCGCGATGGTCATCGGGCCGACGCCCCCTGGCACCGGTGTCAGAGCCGCGGCGACGGCGCTGACGGCGCCGAAATCGACGTCCCCCTTGAGGCCCTGATCGGTGCGGTTCATGCCGACGTCGATCACCGCTGCGCCGGGCTTCACAGCGGCGGCTCCGATCAGCTCCGGGACCCCCACCGCGGCGACCAGGACGTCGGCGCGCGCGCAGGTCGCGTCCAGGTCACGAGTGCGCGAGTGGCATGTGGTCACGGTCGCGTTCCTGCCGAGCAGCAGGCTGGCCAGGGGTCGTCCGACCAGGCTGGAGCGGCCGACGACTACCGCCTCCGCCCCCTCGAGCTCCACCCCGGCGTGATCGAGCAGCTCGATCACGCCGGCGGGCGTGCAGGGGACCAGGCCCGGGGCGCCGCTCGCCAGCAGCCCGGCGTTGGTCGGCGTGAGCCCGTCGACGTCCTTGCTCGGGTTGATCTCGGCCACGATCCTCCGCGGCGGGATGTGATCGGGCAGCGGCAACTGCACGAGGATCCCGTCTACCTCGTCGTCGCTGTTCAGGCGGCGCAGAAGCAGAACCAGCTCGCCTTCGGAAACGTCCGCCGGAAGCTCGTGATGGAGCGAGCGGATGCCCGCCTCCTCGCAGGCCCGGTGCTTGTTGGCGACGTAGATGCGGGACGCGGGGTCCTCGCCGACCAGCACCGTCGCCAGGCTTGGGATCCGGCCGGTTTCAGCCACGTACTCAATCACCTCGGCTCGCGCCCGTTCGCGGACCTCGGCCGAGACCGCCTTGCCGTCGATCAGCCGCGCCGCCATCAGCGCCTGCGAATCGGCGCGTAGTCGGCCATCAGCTTGCGCTCGGAGCCGTCGGCGGCGAAGCGGACGACGACCACCCCGCCCGGCTCGACCGCCGTGACCACCCCGTCGCCGAAGCTCGCGTGGACGATGTCGTCGCCGGTCTCCAGTTCGAGCGCCGGGCCGGCCTGCACCGCGGGCACCGACCCGCTCCCTGTCCCCCAGCCGAGCGCGCCGGCGCCCGGGGCGCTGGAGTGGCGCTCGGTCAGCTCCGCCGGCAGCTCGTCGATGAAGCGCGAGGGGATGTTGCGCTCCGGACGGCCGCCGAAGATGCGGCGCTCCCGAGCCCAGGTCAGGTACAGGCGCTTGCGGGCCCGGGTCAGTCCGACGTAGCAGAGGCGCCGCTCCTCCTCCTCTCCCCCCTCCTCCAGCGCCCGCATGTGGGGGAATACCCCCTCCTCGCAGCCGACCATGAAGACGGTGTCGTACTCAAGACCCTTGGCGTTGTGGAGCGTCATCAGCGTGATCAGCGACTCGTCGGCGCGGATGCCGTCCTGGTCGGTATAGAGGGAGATCTGCTCGAGGAACTCCTGCAGCGCGCTGATCTCGGCGGCGCCCTCGAGCTCCCGGTTGGCGTCGAACTCGGCGGCGACACCGATCAGCTCCCCGAGGTTCTCGACCCGTCCCTCGGCCTCGATCGTGCGCTCCGCCTCGAGCGCCTCCAGATAACCGGTCTCGCGCAGGGTCGCCTCGAGCAGTGGCGCGACCGGGCCGCCGGCGCTCTCCCGCAGCGCCTCGATCGTCTCGTGGAAGCGGCCCACCGCCTTCACCGCGGCGGCGCCGAGGCCAGGCACTCGGGCGGGATCAGCGGCCACCTCGGCGATCGGCAGCCCGGTGGTATTCGAGTGCGAGGCGAGGCGCGCCTGGCTGGTGGTGCCGATGCCGCGCCGCGGCGAGTTGACGACCCGCGCGAAGGAGATCGCGTCGGACGGGTTGGCGAGCAGGCTGAGGTAGGCGATCGCGTCCTTGATCTCGGCCCGCTCGTAGAACTTGGTCCCACCGATCACCTGGTAGGGGAGCTCAAAGCGCACCAGCGTGTCTTCGAGCACCCTGCTCATCGCGTTGGTGCGGTAGAAGACGGCGACCTCCTCGCGGGGAACACCCTCCTCGCCCTCGAGCCGCTCTATCTCCCCGGCGACCCAGCGGGCTTCTTCGTGCTCGTCGGCGAGCTCGGCGAGCTGCACCGGCTCCCCGCCCTCGATCTCGGTCCACAGGGTCTTCGGCCGGTTCGAGCGGTTGCGCTCGATCAGCGCATTTGCGGCCCCGAGGATCGTCTGCGTCGAGCGGTAGTTCTGCTCGAGCTTGACCACCTGGGCGGTGGGGAAGTCGCTCTCGAAATCGAGGATGTTGCGGATCTCGGCGGCCCGGAAGCTGTAGATCGACTGGAAATCATCTCCGACGACCATCAGGTTCTGCTGCTCGCCGGCGAGCAGCTGAAGCAGCCGGTACTGAACGTGGTTCGTGTCCTGGTACTCGTCGACCAGGACGTGGTGGAAGGCGGCTTGCCAGCGTTCCCGGGAGGCCTCGAAGAGCTCCATCACGTTCACGGTGCGGACCAGCAGGTCGTCGAAGTCCATCGCGTTCGCCTCGAGCATCCGCTTCTCGTAGAGGGTGTAGGCCTCCGCCGCGGCCTCCTCGAACACCGAGCCCTGGGCCGCGGCGTAGCTGACCGCGTCCACCAGCCGGTTCTTCGCCGCCGAGATCTGCGCCCGTACCGCCCGCGGCGGATAGCGCTTCGGGTCGATCTCCAGCTCATCCATGCAGCGCTTGATCATCCGCAGCGAGTCCGCCTCGTCGTAGATCGTGAAGGCGCGCGAGTAGCCGAGGCGCTCGGCGTCGGCGCGGAGCATCCTCGCGCAGGCCGAATGGAAGGTCGTCACCCACATCGCCCTCACCGCCCGCCCGACCAGGCCCCCGACCCGCTCGCGCATCTCGGTCGCCGCCTTGTTGGTGAAGGTGATCGCGAGGATCTCCCCGGGGCGCGCCGTGCCGGTGGCCAGCAGGTAGGCGATCCGGTGGGTCAGCACCCGGGTTTTCCCGGAGCCCGCTCCCGCGAGGACGAGCAGCGGCCCCTCCCCGTGCTCGACCGCCTCCTGCTGCGGCCCGTTGAGGTCTGCGAGCAGGCGCTCGACCCGGTCCGCCCCGGGCGCGGTCGGCGCGCCGGCGCCCTCGACGGGCCCTTCGGGGGCGCCGGGCTCCGTGATCGCTCTCACCCGGCTCAGGATATCCCGGGCCTCGGCGGGCTCAGCCGCCGGCAGAGGAGCGTCCCCGCTTGGGGCGAAGCTCGTGGACCGACGGATCCGGCTGCTCGCCTCCCTCGACCTCCGCGAGGCGCCGCTCGAGCACTGCGATTCGCTCCGAGAGGGCCTTGATCGCATCCGCCACCGGGTCCGGGAGGTGGATCCAATCTGCGTCCGGACCCTCCACCGGCTTGCCCTCGACCCGAACCGGGTGCCCGGGGTTGCCGACCACTGTCGAGCTGGGCGGGACGTCCTCGACCACGACCGTGTTCGCCCCAACCCGGGCCCCGTCGCCGACCGTGATCGGTCCCAGCAGCTTCGCCCCGGATCCGATCGTCACGCTGTCGCCAAGGGTCGGGTGGCGCTTGCCGCGCTGGAACCCGGTTCCACCGAGTGTCACTCCCTGGTAGACGGTGACCCGCTCGCCGACCTCCACCGTCTCGCCGATCACCACCCCGGAGCCGTGATCGATGAAAAAGTCCCCGCCGATCCGTGCCGCAGGGTGAATCTCCACCCCGGTGACCGAGCGGCTGACATAGGCGATCGCCATCGGCGCCAGCGGCACCCTCGCATCGTGCAGGACATGGGCCACCCGGTGGGCGAGGATCGCCTGCACCCCCGCCCAGCTGGCGAGGATCTCGACCGAGGAGGCGCCCCGCGCCGCCGGATCGCGGTCTCGCGCAGCGGCGACGTCGGAGCGAATCTCGCCGATCATCCTGCTCAATGTCCCCAGGCCCAACATGCTCGCCTCAGGGGGCAAAAAATGGCAGGGACATGTAGCGCTCACCAGAGTCGCAGACGATCGTCACCACCCGCTTTCCCTCCAGCTCCGGCCTGGCGGCGACCTCGAGGGCGGCCTTGATGTTGGCGCCTGCCGAGATCCCCGAAAGGATCCCTTCCCTGATCCCGGCGAGCCGCGCGGTCTCCAGCGCGTCCTCGTCGGAGACCGCGATCGTCTCGTCGATCACCGAGCGGTCGAGGACCTCCGGGATGAAGCCCGCGCCGATCCCCTGGATCTTGTGCGGGCCCGGCCTGGCGCCGGAGAGAACCGCCGAGCTCGCAGGCTCGACGGCGACGACACGGGCCTCCGGGGAGCGCTCGCGCAGCATCTGCCCGACGCCGGTGATCGTCCCCCCGGTACCGACGCCCGCGACGAAGGCCGCGAGCTCACCATCGCAGTCCCGCCAGATCTCCTCCGCGGTCGTCTGCCTGTGGATCGCCGGGTTGGCGGGGTTCGAGAACTGCTGCGGGACGAAGGCCTTGCGCTGCTCGCTGATCTCCATCGCCAGCTCGACCGCCTCACCCATCCCGCCCATCGAGGGGGTCTCGCGCACCTCGGCACCATAGGCGCGCAGCAGCTTGCCGCGCTCGCGGCTCATCCCCTCGGGCATCGTCAGGATCAGCTCGTAGCCCCTCGCGGCGCAGACCATCGCCAGGGCGATCCCGGTGTTGCCGCTGGTCGGCTCGACGATCACCGAGCCGCCCGGGCGCAGCAGCCCGTCGCGCTCGGCTACGTCGATCATCGCCACCCCGATCCGGTCCTTGACCGAGCCTCCCGGGTTGAAGTACTCGAGCTTGACGCAGACCTCCGCGCCGAGCCCCGCGGCAAGGCGCCCGAGCCGGACCATCGGCGTGTTGCCAACGACAGCGGACGCCTCGGGGCCGATCCGTATGCCCTGCGACTGTTCCTGTGCCGCTTCGATGACGCCCACGGTAGCGGCCGTCCCGAAGCGCGCCGACGAGTGGCCGAAAACGTCCGCCATTTGGACGGTTTCGTCCACTCGTCCGGAGGCGCCGTCCACCCGCCAGGCGGGCTCTACGCTGGCGACTGTGACCCCGCGCATCGGCGACTCGATGTCGAATGCCGCTAGCTCGATCAGTACGTCGCGAGCGGCCGACGCCTTCGTCTACTGGCGGGCGACGATTGCGCTGGTGGTCGCGGTGGTCGCTGCAATCGCCCTGCTCGCCTGGATCGGCGGCGAGCTCCACTACCGCAACTGCCTTGCCGAGGCGGAGCTGAAGAACCCGAACGGCTTCGCCTACGCCGCGCCCGACCCGAGGTCCCCCGGCGCTATCGGCTACCTGACCCCGACCAGGGTCGACGACCGGGCCGCGGCGGCCGACGACTGCACGCGGGTGCCCTGGTAGGCGCCGCGGGCCTCGCCGCGGCTAGCGGACCCGCCGCCCCGTGATCAACGCGGCGTAGGCATAGACCGGAAAGCTGTTGCCGGGCTCGATGTGGGGATTCCCCGCGACGTCGATTCGGCCTCGTACCCGGCGGCCCGACCCGCGGAAGCGCAGCCGCATCCTTCCCGTGAGGATCTGGCTGGGAACACCCAGGACCGAGGTGTGCCAGTCGAACAGCTCCACGGTCAGCGCGTGAGCGATGCTCCGCCTCACCCTCGATACAGACCGGTTGCCGCGGACCCGGGTCGGGGCGAAGTCGAGCGCCGCCCGGGTCGGGAAGATGTACTGGGTGTGACGGTAGGCGCGGGTGTTCGTTGCAAAGGTCAGAAGGCCCGCCTTCGAGACCAACGCGGGCCGGCCGACGAACAGCCCGATTGACCTTCTCCTCCGCCCGCCCCGAGGATGGGGGTCGACGAACAGCCGCCCCCGTCGGCGGAAGTTCTCGACTGGCTGGTAGGCGCCGGCGATCCCGTTGAAGGCATAGGTCGTCCCGGTCAGCCGGACTCTGTAGGCAGCCGGCCCCCGAGGCACTCTCGACTCGGCGACCGTCGCCGACAGCAGGGCGGCGCCGACCAGCAAAAGGACCACGAGCGGAAGGGCTGCGCGGCAGATGGTGATCGATCTGGGTCGGTTGGAAGCCACCACTGGCGCACCTCCCGGATAGTTACGGCCAGCTCAACCGAGCAACGTCCGCCCCAGCTCGGATCTTGTGGGCGGCTTCGGCTCGCCTAGCGCCCGGCGGGGATGAAGTCGTTGATCTGCTCGATGTCGACGCCCTGGGGATAGAAGCCCCCCAGACCCGTCTGGTGGAGGGCGTCGCCAACCGCGTCGATCCCGAGCCGGACCGCCCGCGCCTCGCTGTCGGTGTCGAGCGAGAGGCTGACCACCGCGAGGTGGGCGGCGTCCCAGGTGACCCGCGGTGCGAGGTCCGCATGACGCTGCTCGAGGAACCGCATCAGCGACCTCCACTCATCGGGCATCTCCATCTCCAAGCCGGGGATGCTGATGTGGAGTCTGTATTCGCGCACTGGGGCGAAACAGCTTGCCAAGAATTGCCCCGGGGTCCGAGGAGCGGGAGCCGATGCGAGGCTTCGTGCATTCGCCCACCCCTCGCGGGTGACGGATACTTCGAAGCATGTCGCAGGAGAATGTCGAACTGGTTCGTTCTCGATCGAGGCATTGGACCTGGCCGACGCCGGTGAGCGGGGCGCAGTGGTCATCCGGTCGAGCGGCCGCCTGCGCGGCGTCGACGTGGAAGAATGTGCAGGGATTCGGCGGCCAAACAGACGCCGCCGAGGCGGCCCGGCGGGCAGACTAGGGCGATGCACGCCAGCAAAGCCGGATCATTGCGCGGGGTGCGGATCGAGGTCCGACCTCCGAGCGAGTCGGCGAGCCGCCGCCGCACTGTCGATGAGCGCCTGCGGGTTCGGGCGCCCGCCCTCTCCCAGCGCTTCAGCGACGCCGTTCTGCGGCTACCGCCGCGGTCGCGGTTCCGGCAGGCCGCGCTCGCTCGCGCGATCGTCAGGGCCTATGCGGCGGCGAACCGTCGCGACTTCGAGCTCATCCTCGCGGGCAACGATCCGGCGTCCTACGAGTACCACCCCAGCGTCGACCTGCTACCACCCGATTTCGAATCGGTCTATCGCGGCCATCAGGGATACCTCGCCTTCTGGCGCCGCTGGCTCGACGCATTCGAGGACATTCGCTGGGACCCGGAGGAGATCCTCGACTTCGGCGCCAAGGCTTTGGTCACCACACAGCAGAGCGGGCATGGGTCGGGCAGCGGTGTCGCCGTCAGCCTTCCCGTCTATCAGCTGTTCACCTTTCGGCGGGGTCTGGTGATCTGTCAGGAGGACTTCGTCGATCGCTCCGCGGCTCTCGAGGCCGCCGAGCTCTCCGATCAGGCGTGGGAATGACCCCGCTCCGGCGAGGCGGATGGCGATCTCGGAGTTCCGCCCCCAAATTGCGAGTTCGGGGGGTTGCACCCGGCGGCGCCGAAGCTTAGGTTCGAGGAGTCCCGACCTAGAAGCGATCCGGAGGCCCACGATCACGGCATCGACGCTCAAAGCTTGGCTCTATCGGAAGATCAGCGAGATCGCCGCGTGGAACCACGCTCAGGCCGAGGACCCCGACTGCCGCACCCCCCTCTTCGCCGAGAGCTCGGAGGCCCTCGATCGCCTGGCCGCCTACATCCTGCGGCTCCCTGACAACGACGGCCGGCTCAACATGCTGGCGGCCGCCTATCCACCCCACCGGGCCCTGGACGAGCTCAGCTTCGACCTCGAGGGCCGCTGCACGAGCTTCGGCCCAAACGGCTACTCGTGCAACAGCCCCGATCTCTGGCTCAGCGAGTTCATCCAGGTGGAGGTCGAGCAGCTGCGGCGTCTGCTGCAGGCCCGCGGCTAGTCAGCGCGGGTCTGACCTTCCGCCCCGGAGCCGGGGCGTATCGCGCAAGCACCCACATGTAGCTCACCTCGCGCTCGCCCTCAAGCTGATCGGCCAGCTCGGCGCGCAGGATCTCGAAGCCCGCGTCTCGTGCCAGGCCGGGGGTGGTCTCGGCATCGTGCTGAAGAACATCGGGCTCCCCAGCCAATCGCCGACAGCAGAAAACGGGATGGACCTTTCCGGGCTCCACGCGAACTGGCGTCGTGCCTGGAGTGAAGCTCAGCCGGCCTGACGGTGCGAGCTCCCGCCCAGCACCCGGATCTCGCGGATGTGGTCGGCGTTCAGGATCACTTCCCGGCCGTGGCGATCCTTGAGTTCAATCAGGGGGACCCGTCCAGTTGCGCTGCGCTCCACCAAACCCCTGATCTGTGTCGGGTTGCTCTGCAGTGTGGCCTTCGACCCATCGGAGTAAACGATCTCGACCAAGTCGGTGTCGTCTGCCATGCGGACCGAGACCATAGCGCGGGATCAGCTGACCCTCGCCGCGAGGGCAGCCCTCCTCCATGGGAAAACCATGGGAAGAACGGCTTCCCCATTCAGGCGGTTCGCAGCGGTCCATGCGCTCCTAAAGACTGCCTACAGAGCCTTATCGCCATTTCGCAGGCACACCCGGCGGCCGGCCTCGAACTCCCACCAGGCAGCCGGTCGGTGGCCGACGTAGGGCTCGCCCAGGTAGACGGCCATGATTGCCTCCCTGCCCTGCTCCCAGGCCGCTAGACGATCTTCCTCGGTCTCGAAGACGCTCCCCACGGGTGACCCGAAGTGCAGCTCCCGCTCGATCTTCGACTCGTGCTCCCGTGTCAGGCGGCTTCGGGGGAAGGCTCTTCGCCGGTGCGACGCCAGGTCGCGTAGTGGCGGTTGCAGTAGCCGTGGGCATGGTGGGGGCTGTCGCAGTCGGGGACGGAGCAGGCGGCTCTGTTCTTGGTTTTGATCAACGGCGTACGGATTATCTTTCACACAAGACGGGAACGGGGGGCCATGCCGTGCGACCCCCGGGATGTTGACCCGCCCCCCTGGCCCTACTCCGACAGCCCGGCGGCTTTGAGGGACGCCATCGCTTCTCTCTTATCTGGGTGGAACACGATCCGAGTGATCCGCCCGCGGTGCAGCTTGTAGGCAAGGGTCCACACATGCGAAACCGGGACGCCGCTCGTTCGCCCCCGACCGCCGGAACGGACCACCACTACCACCCAATCCCCGGCGTCGATCAACTCTTCCGGCTCCTCGCACCAGTAGTCGTCGAAGGAAGAAATAAAGCCTCCGATCGAGGCTACGACTGCCTCCCGTCCGCTGAGGAGCCCAGTCTCCATGTTGGCTCGTGGGTCCGACACCAGTTCGACGTCGTCGGCCAACGCCGCGATCGACGCTTCGTAGTCCCGTCGGACATATGCAAGCCAAAGGCGCCGGACGACCTCCACGTTCTCCTGCGACATCGCCTGCGCAGTATCGCGATCTGGCCGTGGCCGAGCTGAGGAGGTGTTACGTCAAGGGCAGAATGCCGCTGCTTCGCCTACTCCGACAGCCCGGCGGCTTCGAGGGCGTCCGCCTCCTCGTAGAACTCCTGGTAGCGGAGCACCTTCCCCTCCCGAAAGGTGAGCACCGAATAGAGCGCCGCATCCACGGTTGCGCCGCTGATCGCGCCCTTGCCTTCCTCTCGACTGGTGACAAAGACGCGGTCGCCGCAGTCCACGATCCTCTCGAGCTCTGCTCCGTATTCATCGAACCCCTCGAGCCACCTCTCAAAGGACGCGAGAACCCCGTCGTGTCCGCGATAGGTCCCAGAGTCGGCGCGGTTCGGGTCCTCCACCCACTCGATCTCCGGATCGCACATCTGACGGATCAGTTCCGGCAGCGCCGCCAGCAGTTGCTCCTTGTTCATCGCCTCCGCGCCCTCGTAGAGGCCGGTGACAATTTCCACGTTCTCCTGCGACATCGCCTGCGCAGTATCTCGCTCTTGCCTGCGGGCCGCAAGCGTCGCGACGTTGGGAGCCGTGCTGCTACGGGGCGCGTTTGCGCGGTAAGCGCCGCCGAGCCCAGAACCGACCAGCGCCGCGACCTACTCCGACAGCCCGGCGGCTTCGAGGGCTTCCTCTTGATCTCGAAACGAGCGGAAGTACACGACCTTGCCTTCCCGGAACCTGTAGAGGTAGGCAAGGGGCCCTTCAAACTCAATGCCGGTGTGCCGGGCCGTCCCTTTGAAGTGGTGGATCGAGACCAGATTGTCGCCTGTGCCGACGATCCGCTCCAGCCCGGCGGTGAGATCCTCGAAAGGCTCGAGCCAGCGTTCCGTCGCCCGCATCACGCCCTGGTGCCCGCGATATGCCTCGGCGGCGTGGTCGGGCAGGTTCGCGTCCTCGTAAACGACCTCTGGATCAAGAAGTGACAGGTCGGTCTCGCCCCGATTCCATTTCTCCCAAAATGCCCGCAGCTTCTCGACGTTCTCCTGCGACATCGCCTACTCCGACAGCCCGGCGGCTTCTAGGGCTGCGGCTGGCTCCGAGAAGAGGCGCGTGTAGACGATCTTGCCCCGCCTCATCCTCTGAAAAACGCCAACCGGGACGTTGATGTCGACGCCGCTCGCTCGCCCGCGAGCCCGGAACCGGCCAATACCAACAACCTGCTCTCCGACGTCTCGCGTCTCCTCGATCTCGAAGCGCACCTCTTCAAAGTCCTCCGTCATCTCGGCCACAAATCGCATCAGCCCGTCATGGCCCAAATAGGACTCGCCCTCCAACTGAGCCCGCAAGGGATAGAACTCCGCCTCCTCGTCCCAGAGGGCCAGCCAGGCTTCGCTGGAGATTTTCCCTCGCATGAATGCGTTGAGGGCGTCGAGATGCTTGAGCGCGATCTCCACATTCTCCTGCGACATCGCCTGCGCAGTATCGCTCACGGCAGGGTGCCCGCATGACCTGCGCCGCCGGCCTCATCGCCGCATGCGACGCGCCCGCAGCTGCCGTTACGTCATCTCAAGTCGGTCACCAGCCATCCGTCGCCCGTCTTAGTCAGCCGAGCAGTCACTCCGCTTCCCTGAACGCAACTGTCGCCTGGTCACCGCTTACGGTGACCCTCGAGACGACCAAGGATGCCAATTGCCGTCCGTTCGGGTAGCCACAACTGCCGCCAAGCCCTGCGAACGCCTGACCTTGGCTCTTTGCCAATCGCTCAGCAGCAGTGATGGCCCGCTGAATCGGCCCATCAGGATCCACGAGGGCGGAGCAAGACTTTGCGTCTCCGCTGGCAACAGCAGCCCTACTCGAGCGCGAAGGGTTCTCGGTCTCGACCCGCAGGGGCACTCATACCGTCCTACACCGCGCCCTGCGGGATGCCGTGCGTTGGGGGAAGCTCGTCCGCAACCCCGCCGCGAGGCGCAACTCCTTGAACGGGATTTCGTCGGCCATGCCTACACGGACCGCGACTCGTGTTTGCCGACCCGCTCGGCGCCCCGATCACCCCGGACCGCCTGTCGCGGCGGTTCCGCGAGTTGCGCGAGTCGGCCGCGGTCCCGGTCGGAACGCTTCACACCCTGCGCCACACGGCGGCCACGCTGGCACTGACCTCGGGGGTGCCGGTCCACATCGTCGCGGCGCGGCTGGGTGACGACCCGACGACCGTGCTCAAGACCTACGCGCACCTGTTGCCGTCCTCGGACGAGATCGCGGCCGAACGGGTGGCGGCGGTGATCTCGGGCTAGTTGCCGATCCGGCCCGTTTCCGGATTCAACTCGAAGAGCTCGAATGTCTCGCCCTCACCGAGTCCGTCCGGACCAATCCAGTTTTCCGGGTTGTTGAACGCCGCTACCACCACGGGTTTCATGGCCTCTTCGTAATAGGGCATTGGCTGGCCCGGCACTTCCGCCTCGGTCATCGCGGCGGCCATTCGATCGGCTTCCCGCTCTACCTCGGCTTCGACCGCTTCCACCCTGACCCCGACGAATAGGCGGGGAGGACGGTCGCGCAGGGTGAGTAGCTGAACCTGCGGGTAGGCCTCGGCAATTTCGCCGACCATCTCCACCGGGACGAGCTCTTCCCAATCAACCGGTGACGGGATGAAGCCCTCGGGAAGTTGGAAGCCCTCATCCTTGTGCTTGTGCCGGAACAAACCCATCCCCGGCGAGCCTCTCAACCTCGGACCGCCCGTTAGCGATCCGTTAGCAAATCGGCCGCAAACCGCCCTGGAATGCGGGCCACTCTAGATGTAATACATCTCCGAGCCCGACTCCTCAGCCTCACGCCTGGCGATCTCGGCGATCGTCGTCTGACCGAAGACCTTGCGCAGGGCAACAACCCCCTCGGCCCAGATCCCACCCGCCTCGTCGGCCTCCTGGCCGATCTTGCCGTCGAGCGCCTGCACCACTTCGAGCACCTCGATCTCGTCGGCGGGCCGCGAGAGCGTGTAGCCGCCCTTCATTCCCCGGTGGCTGTTCAGCAGGCCGGCACGGCGCAGGGTCGAGAAGAGCTGCTCGAGGAACTGCTCCGGCATCCCCCGCCGCTCGGCGAGCTCCTTGATCGGCACCGGCCGGTCCCCGGATTGGGCGAGCTCGGCCATCGCGATCACCGCGTAGCGCGACTTTGAGGTGACCGAGATCACCGCTTCTTTCTACCGCAAGGCCCGGAGGGCGGTGAGAAGCCTCGCAAAGGGCGGAAATCGGGAATCGCACGATCGCTTCGCTGGGCTAGGATCGGAGCGCCGAGAGGTGGGGAGCAAGACGACCCCCCAGGCAACCGGGCAGATCGGAGGCTTCCCCTGAACGAGCGCCCACGCTGTTTGGTCAATGACGGACACCCGCTGTTCCGTCTCGGTGCCCGCAGGGTGCTCGCAGACACCTACGAGGTCGAGGAGGTCCCCACCCGGGACGAGGCCGTCGAGCTGATTCGCGACGTCGGCGGCTTCGATGTGGCGATCATCGACGTCCTTCCCTGGGCCGAGGCCGGCGGCAACGGGATCAACGGCTCGGAGGCGATCCGGGCGATCCACCGCGACGAGCCGGGACTCGGGATCGTCGCCCATGGCAAGCAACCCGAGCGCCACCTGGCGTCCAGCGTGATCGCCGCCGGGGCGAGCGCCTACCTGACCCGCACTGCCGGCAGCGAGCTGCTGCTCGAGGCCGTGGCCGCGGCCCATCGCAACGATCGCTTCGTCGATCCGGCGGTGCCGCCGAGGGGGAGCCGTGGGAAGCTCACCCGTCGCCAGCGCCAGATCCTCCAGCTGCTCGCTGACGGCGACTCGGCGACAGCGGCGGCGCGGGAGCTCGGGGTCGGCGAGGAGACGGTCAAGACCCACACCAAGAACATCCTGGTCCGACTCGGCGCCCGCAACCGCGCCAACGCAATCGCCATCGCCCTGCGCGAATCGCTGATCGAGTAGCCGGCGAGCCCAGCTAATCGATTCCCTCCTGCTTGCCCGAGGGCATCAGGGCGCGGGTCGCCGGGTATCCCGCACCGAGCATCGCCGCGCCGACGTAAAAGGCGGTTTGCACGGCGTCGGCGAAATCCTGTGCCCCGGCTGCCCCGCTCAGATCGGTGGCGCCGGCGATAGATCAGGGAGCTTCCCGCGAAGAGGATGACGCCGGCCACCACGACCCGCCGGTGGCCGAGGATGTCGCCGAGCCGCCCGCCGAGGGCGACGAAGGCCGCCGTCGACAGCGCTTACGCGGTAACCAGCCATTGCATCGCCGTCTCGGACAGCCCCAGGTCGGCCTGGATCGTGGTCGCCGAGATGCTGACGATCGTGAAGTCGATTCATCACCATCACCATCACCATCGCCGGGACCAGCGGCCAGAGGACGCGATAACGGGGCAATGCGTCGGGCATACGAGGTACCTCCATCTGATGACGGTGGACGAGTGGGGCGCCCGAAACGCCCGCCGCAGCGCTTCCTAGATCCAGCCCCTGTCCCGCGCCGTCAACACCGCCTGCGCCCGATCAACCGCGCCGATCTTGCCGTAGACGTTGTGCAGGTGGGTGCGGATGGTCGAGACCGAGAGCTGCATCTCGCCGGCGATCTGCTTGTAGACCATCCCCTCGGAGAGGTGGCGGAGGACGTCGAGCTCGCGCGCCGAGAGCGGGCAGGGCTCGGTCGCTCGCGGGGTCTCCAGGCGCGGGTAGGGCACCTCGTAGAGCAGCTCCCGCATGCTCTCCGGGCCGATGCCGCAGCGCTCGCAGGTCTCCCTGAGGCGCTCCGGGTTGACAGCGTCACCCTGGGAGTAGTGGCCGATCATGTCGGCGGTAGCGACCATCCCGGCCAGGCCATCGGCGCCATCGGCGTGATGGCGCTCAATTGCGACGGCGATCCGCTGCGGCAGGTTCCAGCGCCGCGCTAGCACGCCGCCGACCAGGGCGTGGTCGATCCCGAGCTGCTCGCGCTCGTCGCGCAGGCGCTGCTCCGGGGTCCGGGAGGTTGCGTCGAAGTAGGGCTTGTAACCGGGGTGAAGTCGGGAGATCACCAGCCGGCCGACGTCGTGGAGCAGAGCGACGACGGCGAGGTCGTCGCGCTCGGCAAATCCCGTCACCCGGGCGATCTGATCGGCGGCCCGCTGGGTCGCCAGAGCGTGGATGCGGAAGTGCTCGGGGCGCAGCTCCCAGCCTCCGTTCGGCTCGAAGAAGTCATAGACCGGCGCGGTTCCGGCGATCGCCAGCACCCCCGAGGGCTTCAGCACGTCGAGCGCGTGGGGAATGTTGGCGACGCCGCCGGCGGCCCTCGCGCCGCGGTTGGCGAAGCGCAGCACTGAGATCGTCAGGGCGACGTCGGCCTCGACCGTCTCGACGATCTCGCCCACCCGCGAGGTCTCGGCGGTTGCGGCGCTCATCACCCGCTCGCGCGACTCGACCAGGACGGGGAAGCGCTCGACCGCCTCGAAGGCCTCCGCGAGGCGGCTGCCCGGGCGCCGGGCCGCGGTTCTCGCCCGTGGCCTTGTCTGGGACCTCTCCCGAGGTCCCCTTGCCGTTGCTTTGGCTCTTTCGCGCTCCCATGATCGCTGGGGATCCGCGACGACGGGCGTCACGTTCGTTCCGAAAACCTCATCGGCAGCGGACGCCGCGCGGTTTAGCGCTGGGGCGCGGGGAGCGGCGCTTCCCAGCATGCCCGGAGGCGACCGAATCCGGCCGCCTACGCGGCCGAGGCGCTCCAGGGCTGCGTCGATCCGGGCCAGGGACTCGTCCCTGCCGAGGGCCGCCAGGGACTCGAAGATGCCCGGCGAGACGCTGCCGCCGGTGATCGCGACCCTGATCGGCTGGTAGACCTTCCCCGCCGCCAGTCCGAGGCGATCCGGGAGCGGCGAGAGGGCCGCCTCGACCGAGTCCGCGTCGAAGCCATCGGCGCCGGCCAGCGCCTGGCGCGACTCGCCCAGCACCGCGGCCGCCCCGTCCTTCATCACCTTCTTCCAGGCCTTCGGGTCCTCCACCGGCGGCTCGAACAGGAAGCGGATCAGCGGCCAAACCTCGTTCAGGGTCTGTGCCTTCTCCTGGACGATCGCGCAGGCGCGCCGCAGCGGCTCGTCGGGCTCGCGGCCCAGATGGCGAGCGACCGCCGCCGTGTAGTCGTCGAGCGGCATCTCCCGCATGTAGCGGCCGTTGATCCAGCGCAGCTTCTGCTCGTCGAAGATCGCCGAGGCGCGGCCGACGTCCTCGATCCGGAAGCGCTCGATCAGCTCCGGGGTGCTGATCAGGGTGGTGTCGTCGGTTGTCCCCCAGCCGAGCAGCGCCAGGTAGTTGCGAACCGCGGCCGGCAGGTACCCGGCCTCGCGCAGCTCCTGCACCGAGGCCGAGCCATGGCGCTTGGAGAGCTTCTTGCCGTCGGGGCCGTGCAGGAGCGGCAGGTGGGCGTAGCGGGGCGGATCGTGGCCGAGGGCTTCGAGAACGAGCAGCTGCTTGGGGGTGTTGGAGAGGTGATCGTCGCCGCGGAAGACGTCGGTTATTCCCATCTCGGCGTCGTCGACGGCGACCGCGAAGTTGTAGAGGACCGAGCCGTCGCCGCGGGCAATTACGAAGTCGTCGGTGCTCGGGTTGGGAAAGGAGACCTCGCCCCTGATCAGGTCATCGACCACCGTCTCGCCCTCGTCGGGGACCCGCAGGCGAACCGCGGCTCCCTCCGCCTCGCCGGGCTCGCCGCGGTAGCCGCGCCCGGCGCCGTGGCGCTCTTTCCAGGCCCGGACGTCCTCGGCGGTCGCCGCGTCGCGATAGGCGGCGCCGGATTCGATCAGCTTCGCCACGGCGGCCTGGTGGCGAGGCGACCGCTCCGCCTGAGAGATCGGGCCCTCGTCCCAGTCGAGCTCGAGCCAGCGCAGCGCGTCGAGGATCTGCTCGACGTTCTCGGGGGTCGAGCGCTCCCGGTCGGTGTCCTCGATCCGCAGCACCATCGAGCCGCCGCCGTGGCGCGCCACGAGCCAGTTGTAGAGCGCCGTGCGGGCGCCGCCGATGTGAAGGGCGCCGGTCGGGGAGGGGGCGAATCTGACTCGCGGGTATGGGCTCATCTGTCTTGCCGAGGATGTTTCCACAGCCGAACCTAGACTTGCCGCCGATGCCGACCTTCGATCGCAAGTGCTGATCGGCGCCCATGTCTCGAGCGGCGGCGGCCTGACCCGGGCGCTGGAGCGCGGCGAGGAGCTCGGCTGTGACTCGATCCAGATCTTCAACCAGAGCCCGCGGATGTGGCGCCCGACCCACTACGGGCCGGATGACTTCGCCGCCTTCCGGGAGGCGATGGTGGGCTCCAGGGTCGAGGCGGTGATCATCCACGCCGTCTACCTGATCAACTGCGCGAGCAAGGATCGCGAGCTGCGCCGCAAGTCACTCGCCTCCCTCACCCACGCCCTGCGGGTCGGCGACGGGATCGGCGCCGCCGGGGTCGTGCTGCACCCCGGAGCGCAGAAGGGTGAGCCGCTGGTCCCTTCGATCAAACGGGCGGCGAAGCTGATCGCGTCGGCGCTGCAGGAGACGGAGCGGTGCCCGCTGCTGCTCGAGCAAACGGCTGGTCACAAGGGCCTGTTGGGCCGCGACTTCGACCAGACCGCGGAGCTGATCGAGCAGGCGGGGGGCGGGGAGCGGCTCGGCCTCTGCCTCGATTCCTGTCACCTCTTCGTCCAGGGCTACGAGATCACCGACGCCCCACACCTCGAGGCGGTGCTAGACGAGGCTGACGCGAAGCTCGGGCTGAAGCGCCTCGGGGCGGTGCACGTCAACGACGCCGCCGCGCCGCTCGGTTCCTGCCGCGATCGCCATGCCAACGTCGGCAAGGGGGAAATGGGGCGCCAGGGCCTCGCCGCCTTCCTCTCCGAGCCCCGCTTCGAAGGGCTGCCGGCGACCCTCGAGACCCCGGGGCCGAACAAGAGGGGCCCGGATCGAAGGGAGGTCGCGGCGGCGCGACGGCTGCGCAAGGCGGGGCTGCGGACCCGCAGGGCCAAGACGAAAAAGTCCGCTAGTTGATGTGGACGCCGGAGATCGCCCGGGAGATCACCAGGCGCTGGATCTCCGAGGTGCCCTCGAAGATCGTGTAGATCTTCGCGTCGCGGTGCATCCGCTCCACCGGGTACTCGCGGGTGTAGCCGTTGCCGCCGAGGATCTGGATCGCCCGCTCGGTCGCCCAGACGGCGACCTCGCCGGCCTTCAGCTTCGACATCGAGCCCTCGGCGTTCTCGAACGGAACCTGGTTTCGTCCCATCCAGGAGGCGCGCCAGACGAGGAGCCTGGAGGCATCGATCTCCAGCTTCATGTCGGCAAGGGTGAAGGCGATCGCCTGGTTCTCGATGATCGCGCGGCCGAACTGCTCGCGCTCCTTCGCGTAGGCGAGCGCGTACTCGTAGGCGGCGCGGGCGATGCCGAGCGCCTGCGCGCCGACCGTCGGCCGGCTCGCCTCGAATGTCGCCATCGCCGCCTGCGAGCGCCCCTGCTTGCCCTCGCGGACCCGGGCGAGGCGCTCGTCTAGCTTCTCCTTGCCGCCGAGCAGACACGAGCCGGGGACGCGGCAGTCGTCGAGGTGAACGTCGGCGGTATGGGAGGCACGCAGGCCGTGCTTCTTCACCTTGGCGCCCTGCTCGCAGCCCTTCGTCCCCGGCGGGATCACGAAGGCGGCGTGCCCGCGGGAGCCGAGCTCGCGATCGACCGAGGCGATCACCACGTGGACCGCGGCGATCCCGCCGTTGGTCGCCCAGGCCTTCTGGCCGTTTATGACCCACTCGTCCTTCGCCTCGTCGTACTTGGCATTGGTGCGGATCGCCGAGACGTCGGAGCCCGCGTCCGGCTCGGAGGAGCAGAAGGCCCCGACAGCCGGCTCCTCAGGTGTGCCGAAGCACTGCGGCACCCATTCCCCAAGCTGCTCGGGGGTCCCTTGGCCGAAGATCGCCGCGACCGCGAGCGAGGTTCCCATCAGCGCCATCCCGATCCCCGCGTCGCCCCAGAACAGCTCCTCGGTGGTGATCGGCAGGGTAAGCCCGGTCTCATCGCCCCAGAACTGGGCAAGAGCCTCGAAGCCGTAGAGCCCGATCTTCGCCGCCTCCTGGATCACCGGCCAGGGCGTCTCCTCGCGCTCGTCCCACTCCGCCGCCGCCGGCCGCACGACACCCTCGGCGAAGCCGTGAACCCACTCGCGCAGATCCTTCTGATCCTGGTTCAGCTCAAGGCTGAAGCGGGACTCGCCCTGGCCGGGAGACGACCCGTTGGTCACCTCCGCGACGAGCTGTTCAGCGTCCGCTTGCTGCTCGCTGCTCACCCGCAGAAGACTACATCCAACCATGTCACGTTCAGAGCGGCGGACGGCCGTCCACCTCGCACCTGCCGCCTAAAGCGCGGCCCGGCGCCTGCCGATAGAGCCGGCGGATGCAGACGATGAAATGTCTCAGATGCGAGTCGGTCCTGTTCCTCGGCGGCGATCGCTGCCCGCGCTGCGGGGGAACCGACACCGTCGAGTTCAGGGGCCCCGCTCGCCCCCCGCGCAGCCGCCGAAACTCGGCTCCCTCCGGGACCGCCTCCCCACGCTCGAGCGCAGCCGCCGAGCCCATCCGGGCCAAGCCGCGCACCGCCGGCTAGAGCGCTAGGCGAGCACGTCGCGGAGGTCGAACGCCCGCAGCCCCTCGGGGCCCTGATCGGTGCAGTCGAAGAAACGCGGGTTGACGCAATCGAACGCCGGCCCCGCCCCCTCGTAGGCGCGCTCGACCGTGAACTGACACTGGGGCAGCGGTGAGCCGGTCATCTTGACCCCGCCGAAGCCGCCCGGCCGGAGCACCGCGTCGAGCTCGATCTCCGCCGCGAAGACCTCCTGCATGCAGCCGACGTACTGGCGGCCGTTGAGGGTGTCGATGTAGCTGTAGAGGAACTCGCAATGCAGCTCGATGCATCCACGTGGCTCGACCAGCTTGTCGCAGAAGGATCGGCAGAGCCGGCACTCTCCGACCCGAGCGGTGCTCTCCTCTCTCTGGCGCGTGGCCATCCCACTCAGTCTAGGCGCAGGCAGCGCCCGGCGGGGGGTGCGCTCGCCGGCGCGGTGTTAGCGCCGGCACATGCACGTCAGGCGGCGAAGCCGCCGCAAGTTCTTTCAAGCCGCCATCACTCCGGGCCCGAGCAGCCCGTCCAGCTCCGCCCGCAGCCCGCTCGAGGTCCGGACCCGGTAGCCGTCGCCGAACCGCAGCCGCCGCAGCCCCTCCCGTGTCTCCATCTCCAGCAGCACCTCCGTGTCGCCTTGGAAATGCTCGAAAACCGACTTCAGCTCCTCGACCAGGGTCGGGCGGAAGTCGACGGCGTTGATCCGCAGGGTCAGCGGCCCGGCGCTTGGCCGTGATGCGGCAGCGCCGGCGGCCCGCTCGATCTCGGCCTGGTCGGGCTCGAAGCGCTTCGCCTCCGAGACGACCAGCTTCGTCTCGCCCCTCTCCTTGTGGTCGACCCGGCCCCGGACGATGACCACGGCATCGGGGGCGATCACCGAGGCGCTGGCGGCCTCGTCGGCCTTGAACACGAGCATCTCGATCTGGCCCTCGACGTCGTCGAGGGTCGCGAACATCATCTGCGAGCCGCTCTTGGTGCGGATCTTCTTGCACTCGGTGATGATCCCGCCGGCCGTGACGAAGGAGCCGTCCTGCCTTCCGGCGAGCTCCGAGATCGGGCAATCGACCTTCGCCCGCAGGGCATCGCGGACCTCTGAGAGCGGGTGCGAGGAGAGGTATGTCCCCAGCGTTTCCTTCTCCATCGCCAGCAGCTCGCGGCGGTCGAACTCGGCCGCCGGGATCGGCGGCCGCTGAACCGACTCCGGGGCGGCACCGTCGGCCTCGCCGAAGTCGAAGATCGAGCCCTGCCCGAGCTGGGCGTCCTCCTGGGCCTTCTGCCCGGCTGACTGGGCGGCGGGAAGGGTCTCGAGCATTCCCCTGCGGGAGCTACCGGTCGAGTCCAGGGCCCCGCACTTGATCAGGCACTCGATCGCCCGCTTGTTGACGGCGCGGGCGTCGACCCGCTCGCAGAAGTCCCAGATCGACCTGAAGGTGCCGTCCTCGCGGGCGCGCAGGATCGCCTCGACCGCGGAGTGGCCGACGTTCTTTACCGCGTCGAGGCCGAACCGGATCGCCTTCTCGGAGACGACGAAGCCATGGTCGGAGGAGCTGACGTCCGGCGGCAGCACCTCGATCCCCATCTCCTCGCAGCGGTTGACGAAGAACGGGACCTTGTCCTTGGTGTTCATCACCGAGGAGATCAGGGCCGCCATGTACTCGGCCGGGAAGTTGGCCTTCAGGTAGGCGGTGCGGTAGGCGATCAGCGCGTAGCAGGCCGCGTGGGACTTGTTGAACGAGTAGTCGGCGGCGGCCTCCATCAGGGACCAGAGATCTTCGGCGACCTTGCGCTCGGTTCCCGAGGAGGCGGTACCGGCCATGAATTTGTCCTTCATCGTCGCCATCAGCTCGCGCTTCTTCTTGCCGATCGCCTTGCGCAGATCGTCGGCCTCGGCCGGCGTGAACCCCGCCATCCGCTTGGCGATCTCCATCAACTGCTCCTGGTAGAGGACGCAGCCGTAGGTGGGCTCGGTGATCGGCCGCAGACGGTCGTCCGGGTAGCGGATCGAGGCCGGGTTGGCCTTCCCCCGGGCGTAGTCGGGGATGTAGCGCATCGCTCCCGGCCGGTAGAGGGCGACCAGCGCGACGATGTCGTCGAACTCGCTCGGCCGGACCTTCCTCATCGCCTCCCGCATCCCCTCGGACTCGAGCTGGAAGACCCCGGTCCCCTCGCCCGCGGCGAGCATCTCGAAGGTGGCGGCATCGTCCATCGGGATCTCGGCGATGTCGAGCTCGGCCTCCCGGGAGCGGCCGATGATCTCGACCGCGTCCTCGATCACGTCGAGGTTGCGGAGGCCGAGGAAGTCCATCTTCAGCAGGCCGATCTCCTCGATCGGGCCCATCGAATACTGGGTGACGATCTTGTAGGAGCGCTCCTGCTTGCCGGTTCCGTTGCCGTTCGGCGCTGCGGCGCTGCGGTCCTCGGCAAGCTGCAGGGGGACGATCTCCTGCAGCGGGCGGTCGGCGATCACCACCGCTGCCGCGTGGATCGAATTGTTGCGGATGATCCCCTCCAAGCCCTGGGCGACGTCGAGGATCCGCTTCGCGTCGGGTTCGGAGTCGTAGGTGCTGCGCAGGTCCGTGCCCGGCTTCAGGCACTCCTCGAAGGAAGGGTTGCGGCCGAGGACCGGTTCCGGAATCTGCTTGGCGAGCCGGTCCCCGGTGCCGTAGTCGAAGCCGAGCACGCGGGCCGCATCACGGGTCGCGGCCCGCGGCGCCATCGTCCCGAAGGTGATGATCTGGGCAACCGATTCGCGGCCGTACTTGTCTGCGACGTAGCGGATCACCTGCTCGCGGCCGCGGACCGAGAAGTCGATGTCGATGTCGGGCATCGACTTGCGCCCGGGGTTGAGGAAGCGCTCGAAAAGCAGGTCGTTGGCGAGCGGGTCGATGTCGGTGATGTTGAGGCTGTAGGCGATGATCGACCCGGCGGCCGAGCCGCGTCCCGGGCCGACCGCGATCCCGCTCTCCTTCGCGTAGCGGACGAAGTCCCAGACGATCAGGAAGTAGGAGGAGAACCCCATCTCCTCGATCACCCCCAGCTCGAACTCCATCCGCTCCCGTGCCTCGGCCGGGGCGGGGTCGCCGTAGCGGCGGAGCAGGCCCTCGCCGGCGATCCGGCGGAGCATCTCCTCCGGGTCGCTGCCATCCTCGGTCGGGTAGCGCGGCAGGAGCAGCTTGCCGAGCTCGATCTCGACCTCGCAGCGCTCGGCGATCTCCAGGGTCATCGGTACCGCCTCGGGCCACTCGGAGAACGACTCGGCCATCTCCTCGCCGCTCTTTAGGAAGAACTCGTTTGTGTCGAAGGTGAGTTTCGGCGCCTCCAGGGTCGATTTCGTCTGCACGCAGAGCAGCGCCGCGTGGTTGTCGTAGTCCTCGCGGCGCAGGTAGTGGACGTCGGCGGTGGCGACCAGCGGCCGGCCGACCTCGGCGGCGTAGCGAACGATGCCCTCATTTGCCTTCTGCTGGTCGGGGATGCCGTTCTTCTGCACCTCGAGGTAGACCTGGTCCGGGCCGAACGCCTGAAGGAGGTCGTCGAGGTGGGCCCGGGCGTCCTCGGGGCGCTCCTCCACGAGGCGGCGACAGAAGCGCGACTGCAGGCAGCCGGTGAGCGCGATCACCCCGTCGGAGTGGCGGTCGAGGAGCTCCATGTCGACGTTCGCCTTGCCGCGCGAGAAGCCCTCCAGGAAACCGGCCGAGGTGAGCTCGACGAGGTTGCGGAAGCCGGTGTCGCTGGCGGCCAGCAGGGTCAGGTGGTTGCGCTCGTAGCGGACCTGGCCGGAGACCGCGCGGCGATCGTCGACCAGGTAGGCCTCGAGCCCGATGATCGGCTTGATCCCGTGCTTGCCACAGGCTTTGTAGAGCTCGACCGCACCGTTCATCACGCCGTGGTCGGTGAGCCCGAGGGCAGGCATGCCGAGTTCCGCCGCCCGGGCGGCCATCGCGTCGATCTTGCAGGCGCCATCGAGCAGCGAGTACTCGCTGTGGGCATGCAGATGGGCGACGGACGGGGCACTCACGGGCAGGAGACGATCATGCCAATCGGGCCAGATGTCACCCACCCCTCGGCGGGGGGCGTCCCCGCTATCTGCGGGCTTTCCATCACCCGGGATCGTCAGAGACCGCCTCCCGCCCGCAGCTCGCGGGGCTCTAGGATCGCGGCATGATCTACCTGCTCCGCCATGGCGACGCCGAGGAGGGCGACGGCGACGACGCGCTCCGTCGGCTGACCGCCAAGGGCGAGCTACAAGCCAGCGAGGCCGGGGGCGCGCTGGCGGAGCTGGAGGCGGGAATCGATGCCTGTCTCGCCTCCCCCAAGGTCCGGGCCGCGGAGACGGCTCGGATCGCCGCCCAGCCGCTCGGCCTCGAGGTCGAGATCTCCGAAGCCCTGCGGGGAGGCCCGTTCGACGCGCTGGGGCTGGCCGCCGGGCGCGGCGACGTCCTCCTGGTCGGCCACGAGCCGGACTTCTCCGACGAGCTGGCCCGGCTCACCGGCGCCCGGGCGAAGCTGAAGAAGGGCGGCCTCGCCGTTCTCGACGACGGGGTGCTGAAGGCGCTACTGCGCCCCGCCGACCTGGCCGCGATCGCCGCGGGCCGCTAATAGCGGGCGCCACGGATGGGACTTTTCAGCCGCGCTATGCGCGTTAGAGGTCCCACGTCAACGGACGGGTTAGCCGGCGCAGACCCAGGCGCCGGAGCCCGAGTCGGCCCAGATCTGGGAGGCGATCCGGTCCTGCTGGCCCTTGCTTCCGTCCTCCGGGTTGCCCTTGCCTCCGTACAGCGCCCAGGTCGAGGGGAGGATCTGGTACGCGCCTCCGGCCCCACTCGACGGATTGACCGCCCCGTAGTTGCCGCCGGACTCGCAGGCGACGATGTAGGAGGGAATCGAGTAGGGGCCGCCTAGCCACTTGCTCACCTCCTGCTGGGCGCTCTGCTGGCTGGCGGCGTCCGCGGCGGCGGCCACCTGCTGGGCCTGCTCGGCCTGCCGGGCCTGCGCGGCGGCAGCCGCCCGGGCGGCCTCGATGTCGCCTACCCAGCCCCCGATGTTCGACTTCAGCGAAGCAAGCGTCGACTCCCGGGAGGAGGCGATCGTCTGAAGCTGCGCGGCGGTCGACTCCGCCCGTGCGCGGATCGCCGATATCTGCGAGCGCGCCGCCTCGAGGCGGACGTTGTAGGCGTCGACCCGGGCCTTCAGCCGCTCGACCTGCTCGAGTTCATGGCGGACCGCGTTTCGCACCTGCCGGACCCGCCCTGCGAGGCTTGTGTCGGAGTTCTCGATCATCTTCAGGTAGTCGCTGCGGGTGGCGAGGTCGTCGAACCCGCTGGCGCTGAGGATCAGCTCGGTCGAGTCCGGGACGCCGGTCTCATAGATCGACACGAGGCGCCTGGCCAGCGCCGCGCGGGCCCTGCGGAGGCGCCGCTTCTCTGCCTCAAGCTGCCGCTGCGAACGCCTCACCCCGGCGGCCAGCTCGGCAGAGCGCTGCTGGCCGGCGGCCAGCAGCGAGGAGACCTGCTGCTCCCGGGCGGACGCGGCGGCGGCCTGCTGCTGGGCGGCGACCATCTGGGCCTGGCTTGCCTGCAGGTCGGCGCTGAGGGCCTCGGCCTGCGAGCGAGCGCTCGCGACCTTGGCCTCGAGGGCGCCGACGTCGGCCGCCGATGCCCCGGCCGCGGGCAGGAGGAGCGCGATCGCTCCGGCGAGGAGCAGACCGAAGAGCCGGCTCCGGCGGCTGAGAATCGTCGATGTGGGCACCACGCCTACCTCCTTCGGTCGCCTGCGGGGTTAGCTGTCGGGCTCGCGCCGAAGGAGTGGCGCTACACGTCTGTGATTCGCCCCTGCGACCCCGCCGATTTCGGTCAGGGCCGCTCCGGTTCCCCCGCCTCCAGCTCGCCGAGCGAGAGGAGTTAGGCGGTCAAAACTGATCGCGGCAAGCTATCTAGAATGTGAGGAAACGCTAACAGGTTGTCCATAACACGCAAGAAAGATTGCGTTTGCCGGCGCGGTGTTAGCGCCGGCACAGGCATGTCAGGCGGCGCAGCCGCCGCAAGTCATTCCGCGTTTGCCGGCGCGGCTTGGGGCCAGCGGTTCAGCCCTCCGGAGCGTCCCCCCTGCTCAGCGCCAGGTAGCCGCCGATCGCGGTCACTACCACGCCGACGCCGAGCGCGACGCGGAGCTGCTTGCCGTAGCGCATCCGCACCATGAGGACGATGCCCTTGACCGCAGCCTTGCCGATTAGCTCGTACATCAGGAACCCTCCTCGCTCTCGTCGCGCTCCCGGATCCTACGCGCCATCCGGCTCTGCAGCGAGAAGATCTCGATAAAGCCGGGGCTCGCCGACTGGGAGAACTCACCACCGGACTCGCCGAAGCTGGCCAGGGAGCGGTCATAGAGCGCGTAGGGCGAGGACCGGGCCACCGGCGTCGCCGATCCCTTGTACAGCTTCATCGTGATCTCGCCGGTGACGTACCGGTTGGCAGAGCGCATGTAGGCATCGAGATCCTCGCGCAGCGGTTCGTGCCATAGCCCCGCGTAGCAGAGGTAGGCCCAATGGCGGTCGAGGTTCTCCTTGAAGTTGTTCTGGTGGATCGTCGAGACGAGCTTCTCGAGCTCCCGGTGGGCGGCGAGGATGATCGCGGCCGCGGGGACCTCGTAGAGATCGCGGATCTTCAGCCCGATGATCCGGTCCTCGATGTGATCGACGATCCCGACACCGTGGTGGCGGCCGGCGGCGGCGGCTCGTTCCAGCAGCTCGACCAGATCGAGGCGCTCCCCGTCGATCGATACCGGCCTCCCCGAGGAGAACCCGACCCGAATCGTCTCCGCCTGGTCGGGCGCGTCCTCGGGCCTGGTGACCAGCTGGAATGCCTCCGGGGCGGGGGCGGAGCCGAGGTCTTCGATCTCCAGTCCTTCTGATGAGCGCCCCCAGAGGTTGTCGTCGATCGAGTACGGAGCCGCCTCGGCGCCCCCCTTGATCGGTATCCCGTGCTCGCGGGCGTAGGCGATCTCCTCCTCACGCCCCATCCGCCATTGGCGCACCGGGGCGATCACCTTGAGTCCGGGGTCGAGCGTCGCGACGGCGGCCTCGAGGCGGACCTGGTCGTTGCCCTTGCCGGTGCAGCCGTGGGCGATCGTGTCGCATCCGGTCCGCTTCGCGGTCTCCACCCCGAGCTTGGCGATCAGCGGCCGACCCAGCGCGGTGAACAGCGGATAGCCGCCGCCGTAGACGCCGTTGGCGAGGATCGCCGGCAGCACGTAGTCCTCGGCGAACTCCTCGCGGGCATCGATCACCACGGCGTCGACCGCGCCGAGATCACGGGCCTTCCCGGTGACCACGTCGTAGTCCTCGTCGGGCTGGCCGAGATCGATCGTCAGGGTGACGATCTCGGCCCCGTAGGTTTCCTGGATCCAGCGCAGCATGACGCTGGTGTCGAGCCCGCCGGAATAGAGCAGCAGCACCCGGCCGATCTGCTCAGGATCGGCCTCGTAGGAGGCCGTGCGGTGGTGCGGGGGAAGCGGCGCTTCGCTATCTGTCATCGCGGACGAGGCATCGGGGCGCCGAAGTCTGCCACGCGGGCGCCCCGGGACGGGCGGCAGCGCTGTCAGACTGGGTCGCGATGAGGCGGGTCGGCCACATCGTCGCGATCGCCCTGATCACCGCCGGGGTGGTGGTCCTGGCCGACGTCGGCCTCACCCTCGCCTACAAGGAGCCGGTCTCCTCGATCTACGGCGAGATTCAGCAGCACCAGGCGGCGGACCAGCTCTCCGAGCTCGAGTCCCACTACCCGACCCCGGCTGATCGCCGTGCGGTTCGCCGGGTCAGGGGCCTGAAGGCCAAGGCCTCGGTCCTTGCGGCGCGCTTCGGCCGGCAGGTCGACACCGGCGATGCGATCGGCAGGATCATCGCCCCCGACATGGACGGCCTCAACGCCGTGGTGGTCCAGGGCACCGACACGGCCAGCCTCAGGAAGGGCCCCGGCCACTACCCGGAGACGCCGTTCCCCGGCGAGCCGGGGACGGTGGGGATCGCCGGCCACCGGACGACCTACCTGGCGCCCTTCCGGCACATCGACTCGATGGAGCGCGGCGATCCGGTGACCCTCGAGATGCCCTACGCGACCTTCGTCTACCGGGTGGAGAGGACCGAGATCGTCGAGCCGGGAGACGTCGGCATCGTCAAGCCGGTCGGCTACCAGCGGCTGGTGCTGAGCGCCTGCCACCCGCTCTACAGCGCCTCGCAGCGCTACATCGTCTTCGCGCGTTTGAGGCGGATCGGCCCGCCCACCGACTAGGGAGCGGCTACCCCGCCGCTGCCGCCCCCGCCCCCGGCGCCGGTCCCGCCGCTCGGGCTGGTCGGAGTCGTTGGAGTGGTCGGAGTGGTCGGGGTGGTGCTGGTGGTCGTCGTGGTCGGCGCGCTCGTCGTGGTCGAGGTCGTGGTCGGCGCGCTCGTCGTGGTCGGCTCGGTGGTGGTCGGCTCGGTGGTGGTCGCGGAGCTGGTGGCGGTCGAGTCGCCGCTGTCGTTGCTGGCGATCACCACCACCGCGACGATCAACCCGATGATCACCGCGATCAGCCCCGCCACCAGCAGCCGCATGTTGCCGTGCGGGTGCCCGCCGTCGTCATCGTCCGGGCCCATGATCCGGGTCGGGTCGTCGTGCATCAGTCCTCCGGGCCGAGGATCGCATCGACGACCTGCGAAGTGTCCTTGACGCCGAGCTCGTTGCGAAGCCGGGCCTCGATCTCCCCCCTGCTGCTTCCGGAGATCGCCATCTGGGTGACCAGCAGGCGGGTCCCGACCGAGCGGGGCAGCTGCTGCGGGCGGGTGGCCCCCTGCCTGGGCGGGCTCACCGGCTTCAGCTGGGAGAGCTGCGGGCGCGTTGCCGCTGCCTCCTCCGTCGGCGTGGGCGGCTCTGCGGGCTCTGCGGGCTCCGCCGGAGCAGGGGCCCCCGGGGCGGGCTGCTCCGCGCCCTCGGCGCCGGAACCCCCGCGGAGATCCACGTTGGCGTCTTCGAAGGCGGCGATCATCTTGTCGGCCTGGCTCTTCACCTCCTCGGCCTGCTCGATCAGGCCATCGGTCAGCTCGGTGATCGCCCGGATCCTCTCCTCGGCGATCCGGTCGGCGCGAGACTTCGCCTGCTCGAGGTGCTGCTTTGCCTGCGCCTCGGCGTCGTCGATCACACCGGCGGCCGCGTGTTCTACGGCGTCGATGATGATCGCCAGCCTCTCGGCCGCATTCTGAGCCATCGGACCCGGGCTCGGGCTCGGGGTCCCTTGGAGGCGTCGCCGCCCGTGGGGGGCGTTTTCGGCTGCTCATTCATCGCTCGGGTCGCCGGCTCGAACCAGGGCACCAGCGTGCGCGGGCCTTCGAGGTACACGATTCTAGGCTGCTCGTCGAAGGATTCCCAACCACCGCCGTCTCCAGCGCCTCTCTTTCAGCTCGTCATTTGCGGGGGCCTCGGAGCCGACCGGTTCAGGCGCCACCCGGTGCGTGGCTCTCAACTGAGAACGTAGCTCGGACTCCGCAGCTTCCAGCCGGTCGAGCATCGCCTCCAACCTGCAGGCGATCTCCGATCCACGCTCGGTCAGGTCGCGCCGCAACCTCGTCACCTGCTCCAGGCGCTGGGCCATCAGCCTCTCGGCGGAGGCCTCAGTGCCCTCAGCCAGCGTGTAGAGCTGCTCCTCCTGGCGCCCGGCCAGGCTCGCCAGCTGCTCGTCGGTCGACTCGAGCAGGCCGCGGACGGCCTCGATCCCATGCTCGGTCAATTCAGGCGCGGGCATCGGGCTGATGTTCCAGCAAGAAGCGGTCGGAACCGGGTCGGCCGCGGCTAGCCGGACGGCTCGCGCGCTCCGAGGATCTCGTCGAGCATCGATTCGGGCTCCTCGATGTGGAACTCGTTGCGGAGCCGGTTCTCGATTTCATCCCTGCTGCTGCCCGCGACCGACATCTGCGTAGCCAGCAACCTGGCGCCGGCTGAAAGTCCGTTCTCCTCGGCCCTCTGCTCCTCCTCCGGTCCGGGCTGCTCAGCTCCGGCGAGCAGTCGCCCCTGTCGAGTCGCGGCGGCCGGGGCGGGGCTGAGCTGCTGCTGGATATCGGCTTTGGTCTCCTCCAGCGAGGAGATCAGCTCTTCGGATTCGATCCGGATCTCCGAGGCCCGCTTTGCCAGCAGCGCCGCCGATTCGGCGATCTCCGTGGCCGAGCGCTCCGCGGCGTCGATCATTACCTGGATGCGCCCGATCGCGCTGAGGTTCGCCGGGGTTTTTGATCGCTCGTCCATCTGGGTCGGGGTGGCAGTCCGGTCTCTTTCGCCGCGCGGTTCAGCGGACCTTCACCGAAGTGTAGGTCAGGCGGAAAGGCCCGCTGCGCTATGGACCGTCGCCTCAGGAACCGGAGTCGCGATCGATGGTGAGGCGCCGCAGCGCCAGGCCCATCGTGGTCAGCAGCACGGCGACGCCCAGAAGGGCGATCAGATCGAGCCCGGTGAAGGGCAGGCCGCTGACAACCGTCTTCTCCAGCCCAGAAGCTCCGGCCCCGTGCGCGATCTGGGTGCCGGGGTGGTATTGCTCCTGGGTGGGGTCGGAAGCCGCGAAGGCACCGGTCACCCAGACGAGCGAAACCAGGACGGCGCCCAGCACGGCGGCCCCAACGGACCGCCCGCGAAGGCCGATTGTCTGGACGAGTGCGCTCATTTCAGTCAAGCCACGCGACTCCCTGCCGGGAGGGCGCGCGGTGGCGGGCATTCTGACAAAGAAACTCATAATTTGCAAACTCGCGAGCCGACTGGAGCCAATCGCGCCATCAAAACCCTTCGGCTCAGGACTCCGCCGAGCCGCGACGGGAGGCGCGCAGGCGGCGTTGCAGGGCCAGCACCTCGGGGCCGTGCGGGTTGAGCTGCAGGGCGCGGTTCAGCGCTCGGCGGGCCGCGGCCGGATCGGAGCGCAGAAGCTGGCGCGCCAGGAACCAGTGCGAGGCGTAGTTGTCCGGCACTCTCTCGATCGCCTCGCGAAAGCTGCGCACTGCGAGAGCGCGGTCACCGAGGCTCGCCGCCACCGCGCCGCGGTCGATCAGGGGCAGGTCCGAGTAGGGGTTGAGGTCGGCGGCCCGCCCGAGGTCGCGGATCGCCACGTGGGGATCGCTGCGCGCCTCCGTAATACCCCGCTGCGAGTAGCGATCGGAAATGAACAGTGGGACCGCGGTCAGGGCTACCGCCGCCAGCGCCGCGGCCAGCGCCCAGCGGGCCGGGCGCGGCGCCGAGCCCAGCCGGCGTCCCGCGAGCGCCGGGCCGGCGGCCACCCCCAGCAGGTAGAAGGCGGGCGCACTCACACCCGGGTACTGCCAGAACCAGTCATAGGAGCCCTGCACGAACCACTGCACGCCGCCCGCCAGCGCAGCCGCGACCAGGCCTGCGGCGATCATGCCACCCCGCCGGGCGCGAATCGCCGCGCCGAGGCATCCGACCACGAAGGCGGCGAGCAGGATCAGGCCGGGCAGGCCGAGCTCGGAGGCAACCCTGACGATCAGGCTGTGGGGATCGCGCGGGCTCTCGCCGCTCCGCCGGCGCTCGAGGTATGCGATCTGGAAGGAGCCGGCACCGCCCCCCAGCAGCGGCTTGTCCGCGGCCTCATCGAGCCCGACCCTCCAGAAGTCGTGGCGGTTGGAGCCGACGTTGGCTCCGTAGCGGATTCCCTGGCTTCGCAGGTCGGGGTAGCCGACCTTGCCGAACTCCTTGACACGCTGGTCGACGAAGCCGATCGGGCCCCCGTGCTTGGCGACGAACGCGGCTCCTCCGGCGAGTACGACCAGCGTCGCGAGAGCCCCGGCAACCCAGGAGATCGCCCGAACCCGCGTCGGCCCGAGACGAAGCCTCGGGTAGGCGAGGCCGAGGGCCAGCGAGGCGAGCAGCAGCGAGCCCACGGTGCTGAGGGCGATCGCCTTCGCCGCGTCGTGGAGGAGCGGCACCACACCGGGATTGGCGGCCCCGTGGCGATAGACGTCGAGCAGGGCCGGCAGAGCGGGCAGCACCGGGAGCGCCGCGAGGCCGACCAGAACCGCCGTGCGCAACCGGTGCGGGGAGATAATCAGGATGGCCAGCAGGGCGACCGCCGCGGCCGGCAGGGAGCCGCGGCTCTGGGCGATCACCGCCAGCTCCAGCAGCAGGGTCGCCGCGGCAACCAACGCGGCGCGCAGCTGCCATCGCCATTCGTTGTGAGCGGCGAGCCCGATCAGCGGCCAGAGGCAGGTCAGGAAGAAAGCGGCGTTGGCGTTGCGATACCCGATCGGGAACCGCAGGGTCGCGTCCTCGTGCAGGTACCAGTTGAAGTCGGACCCTGTCCCGATCGCCACCACGGTCGCGATCCCGACCAGGGTCCCCGCGATCGCGACCGGCAGCAGGGCCGCGGTCATCTGCTTCCCGAGCAGGCGGGTCCCCCACAGTCCGAGCCCGAACAGCCCCGTGTAGGCGAAGACCCGCTCGGCGTCGGCGAGCGCCGCGGCGGGGGTCGGGGTCCAGAGGATCGATAGCAGCGTCCAGAGCGCGAGCCCGGCCGCCGCTCCCAGCGCCAAGCGGGCGTAGAGGTCGAGGCGGCCCGGCAGTGGAACAAGCAGCAGCGCCAGGCCGATCAGCAGGAAGAGAGCAATCGCTCCGGGGTAGAAGACCGGACCGAAGTACGCGCCCTGCTTCCAGCCCCACCATCCGAAGAGGGCGAGGGAGGCGAGCAGCAGCGGGATCGCGACGCGCGCCTGCACCACGTCGCCGGGCTGAGACGGATCCACCTCCGGGCGCGGTTCCGGCATCGCGCCCAAAGCTAACGCAAGGCCGCGACGCCGCCGATGTAAGAATCGCGATACCGCAGGAGCGCGGATCGAAGCCCCGAAGCAAGCCCCGATGGACGAGCTGAACGACAACTACGGCGCAGACTGGCTGCAGCCCGCCGAGGAGCAGAGCGGGCTGCAGAGTTATGTGGAGACGCTCCGCGAGCGGCTCTGGCTGATCATCCTGACCACGGTGATCACCACGGCGATCGCGGTGATCTACGTTCTGACCGCCACCAAGATGTACGAAGCGCAGTCCACCCTGCTGATCACCCCGGTGTCGAGCGCCGACCCCACCCTGGCCACTCTCGGCCTGATCACCGACTCGAGCGATCCGACCCGGCCGGTTGAGACCGCGTCGAAGTTCGTAACCAACATCGACGTTGCCGAGCGCGTCAAGCAGGCGACCGGCAGCAGCGACTCGGGCCAAACGCTGCTCTCCGAGGTGAGCGCCGAGCCGATCGCCCAGAGCAACGTCGTCGCCGTTACCGCAACGGCCGATTCGCCCGAGCTCGCCCAGGAGCTCGCCGACGCCTTCGCCAAGCAGGCGGTCGCCGATCGCACCAAGCGGCTGCACGACCGCGTCGCCGCCACCGCCCCGCTGCTCCGCCAGCAGATTGCCAGAGACCCCTCGCAGGCTTCGGGGACGGGGTCGCTGGGGGCAGAGCTTGCGTTGCTGCAGACCCTCGGCAACGGCCCGGACCCGACGATCGCGGTCGACTCGCTTGCCGACCTTCCTTCGGGCCAGGTCTCGCCGAGGCCGGCCTTGAGCATCGCGGGCGGGATCTTCGCCGGGCTCATCCTCGGGATCGGCGCCGCCTTCGCGGCCCAGGCCCTGGATCCGCGCCTGCGACGCGAGCAGCAGTTGCGCCGCCGTTACCGGCTGCCGATCCTGACTCGGATCCCGCGTGATTCCGGCGGTCGCTCCGCGGCCAAGCCGCTCGGGCCGCGGTCCGTCGCTCCGGCCACCGCCGAGGCCTACCGGACCCTGCGGGCTACGCTTGCCCGCAACGCGCCCGGCGCCACCACCGGGCGGGTGATCCTGGTCACGGGCTCCTCCGTCTCCGAGGGCAAGACGACCACCGCGGTCAACCTCGCCGCCTCCCTTGCCCTCGCCGGGCAGCGGGTGATCCTGATCGAATCCGACCTGCGCCGCCCCTCACTCGGCGAGGCGCTCGGGGTGACGCCCGAGAACGGCGGCGTCGTTAGCACCCTGATCGAGAACACCGAGCTCTCCGACGCCCTGATCACCTCGCCGAACTACGGACCCAATTTGCAGATGCTGCTGGCCGACTACGAGGGCGGCTGGATTGCCGAGCTTTTCTCGATCCCGGCCGCGGAGCAGATGATCGAGGAAGCCAAAGCGCTGGCCGATTACGTGGTGATCGACTCCGCCCCTCTGACCGAGGTCGTCGACGCGCTGCCCCTGGCCCGCCACGCCGACGACGTGGTCGTCGTCGTGCGGCTCGGCCAGACCCGGATCGACCGGGTCCTGCAGCTCGCCGAGCTGCTCGCCGAGAACGGGATCAAGCCGGTCGGCTTCGCGATCGTCGGGGCCCCCCGGTCGGGAGGTCAGGACTACCACTACTACGCAGGAGTCTCGGGACCCGAGTCGGGCGGTCCGGACCAGCGCCAGCCGCGCAAGCTGTTCGGCGTCCGCTGAGGCAGGCGCTTGGCCGCCCGAATCGATCCGGCCCGCTGGTACTGGGCGCTGGGTGTAGCCGCGCTCTCCTGCCTGGTCGGCCTGCTCGCCGGGCGTGACCCGACCCTGGCGATCGCCGTCTCGATCGGGCTCGGCTTCCTGCTGCTCACCGTCGCCGATCTGCTGATCGGGGTGACGATCTTCACCGCGGCGAGCTTCCTCGAGCTGGCCTCGGTCGCCTCCGGGAGTCGGGATCGCCAAGGTGCTGGGGCTCGCCCTGGCGATCTCCTGGATCGCGACGATCGTCGCCGGCAAGGGCCAGCGGACGCCTCGTCTGGCTCTCCAGCCCGGGGCTGAGCGCGATGATCGTCGCCCTGCTCGCCTGGGGAATGCTGAGCGTGCTCTGGGCCGAGTCGACCTCGCTGGCGATCGCCCAGATGTTCCGCTACGCGCTGGTCGCGCTGCTGGTCCCGATCGTCTTCACCGCGGTTCGCAACGGTTCGGCGCTGAAGGCCGTCACCGGCGCCTTCGTCGCCGGCGCCACCTTCGCCGCCGCCTACGGCCTCTTCGCCCCGCCCGATGCCTCCGGCGTGCAGGGCTCGGTCGACGCGACCGAGCAGCTGAACCGGATCGCCGGCACGGTTGGCGACCCCAACGTGTTCGCCTCGGTGCTACTCGTCGGGGCGATCCTCGCGGTCGCCCTCGCCTTCACCCAGCGCGGCTCGCCCGCGATCCAGATCGTCCTCGATCGGCTGCGCACTGGTCTGCATCGCCGGCGTCGTCCTGACCTTCTCGCGCGGCGGTCTCCTCTCGCTCGGCGTCGCCATCCTCGCGGCCCCGATCGTCGCCCGGCACAAGGGCGCCACGCTCGCCGCCGGCGGCCTGGTGCTGGTCTGCGTGGTCGCTTACATCGGCGTGCTGGCGCCCTCCGACGCCCGCGACCGGATCATCGCCAACGACGGCGGCAGCGGCCGCACCGACATCTGGAAGATCGGCTGGAGGATGGTCGAGGACAAGCCGATCGCCGGGATCGGCGTCGGCAACTTCCAGACCTCCTCGATCCACTACCAGATCCGGCCCGGGGCGGCGGCCGTGAGGACCGACCTGGCCGACAATCCCAGCGTCGCCCACAACTCCTACCTGGAGATCTGGGCAGAGCTGGGACATCGTCGGTCTGGCGCTGTTCCTGGGAATCGTGATCGCCGCGCTCGCCGCGGCGATCAAGGCCAACCGGCGGTTCCTTCCGCGACGGGCGCGAGGACCTCGCGATCATCGCCGGCGGGGTGACGATCTCCCTGATCTCCGTCCTCGCCTCGGATTTCTTCATCTCCGAGCAGTCGGCCAAGCAGCTCTGGCTACTGATCGCCCTCTGTCCGGCGCTCTGGGCGATCGCCAGGCGCGGGGGCGGGGCGACGCCGGGAACGGCGACGGAGAGCTGAGCCGGCCCGCCTCAGCGGCGGGGTCGGGAGAGCAGCTCGAGGTAGAGCGCTTCGATCCTCTCAGCCCAAGCATCCAGGCTCCAGCGCTCCCGCCTCAGCTCTCGCCCCCTCTCCCCCATCCGCCGCCGCGCCGCGGGATCGCCGATCAGCTCGCCGAGCGCCGCGGCCAGCGCAGCCGGATCCCTCGGCGGCACCAGGATCCCCGATTCTCCGTCGACGACCAGCTCGGGCAGGCCACCGACGTCGGAGGCGACGACCGGCAGACCCGCCTCCATGTACTCCATGACCGAGAGCGGGCCTCCCTCGAACTCCGAGCAGCAGACGGCGACATCGAGTGCGGCGAGCAGATCGGGGACGTCCGAGCGCGCCCCGAGCAGCCGCACCTGCCCCTCCAGGCCGCGGGCGGCGATCAGGCTCTCCAGGCGCTCGCGCTCGAGCCCCTCGCCGGCGATCAGCACGTTCGGGCCCACCCCGCGATCTCGCAGCAGGGCGGCGGCCTCGATCAGCACCTCGTAGGCCTTCTCCTTCCGGAGGTGGCCGACGCTGCCAATCGACCGGATCCCCCGGGGCAATCCCCAGCTCGCGGCGGATTCGGTCACCGTCGCCCGGCTCGAAATCGGCGATCCCGTTGGGGATCAGCGTGATCCACTCGGGGTCGATCCGCTCGACCTCGATCATCCGCCGCCGTCCCTCTTCGGAGACGGCGATGAAGGCGTCGGAGAAGCGGGCGATCAGATCGCGGTCCAGCAGCGGGCGGATCCGGTTGCCGCCGTACGCCCACATGTGCTCGTGCGCGACCACGACCGGCCTTCGGGTCAGGCGCCCGAGGATCACCGCCCAGACGTTAGAGCCGAACAGGTGCCCATGGACGACGTCGATCTGCTCACGCCTCAGGATCCGCAGCAGCGGCAACCAGGCCCAGAGAGCCGACCGCGAGCCGCGTCTCAGCTTGATCACCCGCACTCCTGCGTCGGAGAGGCGTCCCAGGATCGAGCTGGCGGGCTCGGTGTGCTCGAGCCCATCCTTCCAGCGGGTTACGCACAGGGTTCGCTCGAATCGCTCCGGGTCGAGGCCGATCGCGTTCTCGACCGCGAGCGTCTCTGCCCCACCCGGACCGGCGATCGAGTCAATCATCACCACCACCCGGACCGGCGTCAGGCCGGTCCCGGTCGCCTCCGCCTCCTGCCCGCTCACCCGGTTGTCCGGCGTCGCCTGGACACTGCTCGGGGGTCGTTGCGAGGAGAGGCGGGCATCAGCAGTGACCCGTTATAGCGATGGCATCTGACCCCTCGGACAAGGCCGACCCGAAGGCGCCCGCGGGACTCGCGGGCACCGTCGTCAAGGGCGCCAGCGTGGCGGCCGGGGGCTATGCCCTGGCGCAGGGGCTCAACCTGGTCGTCTACGTCGTCCTTGCCCGGTTGGTGACCCCGGAGGATTTCGGGATCTACGCCGCGGCGACGATCCTGCTCGGCTTCATGGGGCTGATCGGGGAGTCCGGAATCACCTCGGCGCTGATCCACCGCAAGGACCGGGTCGAGGAGGCGATGAGCACCGGAACGGCCTGGAGCCTAGTCGCCGGAGTCGGGCTCAGCCTGGCCGCGCTCGCCCTCTCGCCGGCGATCGGCGCCTTCTTCGACAACTCGAGGACCGGGGAGATCGCCGCGGTGATGTCGGGTGTGATCCTGCTTCAGGCGCTGACCTCGGTGCCGTCGGCGATCCTCCAGCGCAACTTCTCCTTCAGGCGCCGGATGATCATCGAGCCGGTCCAGGTGATCGTCTTCGGGGCGGTGTCGATCGTCGCCGCGGCCAAGGGCATGGGCGTCTGGGCGCTGGTCGTCGGGCAGTACGCCGGTGTCCTCATGGACACCACCCTCTCCTGGGCCCTGGTCACATTCAGGCCCAGGCTGCGGTCGGTCTCGGTCGCGATGTGGCGGGAGCTGGCCTCCTATGGCCGCCACGTCTTCGCCGGAACACTGGCGTTGCGGATCGGCGAGCAGTCCGACACGGTGATCGTCGGCAAGTTCCTCGGCGAGGCCCCCTTGGGGCAGTTCCGATACGCATTCAGGCTGGCGCTCACCCCCTTCTCAGCTGCTGCTCTCCGCCGCCGCCTACGTCCTCTTCCCCGCCTTCGCCCGGATCACCGCCGAGCGCTCGCGATTCCAGGCGGCATTCATGCGTTCGCTGCGATGGATGTGCGTCCTCGGGTTCCCGGGGGGGCTGATCCTGGTCCCGCTCGGGGTTCCGCTCGCCGTGCTGCTGTTCGGCGAGGTCTGGCGGGAGGCCGGCTACGCCGCGATGGGCATGGGCCTCTACACAGGCGTGATGGCGCTCAATGCGATCGCCTCTGAGAGCCTCAAGGCGGACGGCCGCCCGGAGCTCGCCGCGAGGATGAACGTGATCGGCGCTTCGACGACGATCGTCGCGATGCTTGCGTTCGTCCCACTCGGCCTCGCGGGTGTGGCGGTCGGGGTTTCGGTCGGCGCCGCTTGCGGGGCCTTCGTCGGCATCAGGCACGCGGCCCGTGTCATCGGCCTCTCGATGCGAACCCTGTTCACCGAGATCTGGCCGCCGCTTACCGCGGCGCTGGCGATGGTCGCGGTTCTGACGCCGCTCGAGTTCATCGTCGTCAAGGCGGACACCCGCGGAACCTTGCTTGGCCTCGCCGCCCTCGCCCTCGAGGGGCTCCTCGCGGCAGGCGTCTACCTGCTGGCCCTGAGGGTGCTGGCGCCGGCCACCGGCCAGGAGTTGCTGCGCGGTACGCGCGCGCTTCGCGGCTCGCTATCGGCCTCGATCCGGCGCAGCCCCGACGAAGGCGCGCTCGACGACGCCGAGGCTCCTCTGCCCGGAAGCAGCGTGCGGTGAGGGTCACCTCGGCCTTCCCGGGCCCCGGCCTCCGCTGAGGCCGGCGCTCATGTCGCCGGGGTCACCAGCTTCAAGGCGAGGTAGGCCGAGTCCTCGATCGCCAGGTTGAGCGCGAGGCGCGCAGCCGCGTTGGTCTTGGCGGCGCGGGCGAGCCGGCCGCGGACGCCGACGTCCTCGCCGGGCAGCCGCATCTCCCAGCGGTCGATCACCCGCTCGAAGCCGGTCCGCTTCAAAAGGGCTTCGGTCGGCCGAGGCCGGAACCAGTGGTAGGCGGGGGCGGTCGTGCCGTGGACGAGCCAGGGGTGGCGCTCGGCCGCCCAGCGCATGATCCGCTTCTGCAGCCGGGGCGGGTACCAGGGAAACGCCGGGAAGAGGCGTATCTCCGCCTGTCGCGGGCAGATCGCGCTGGTCGTATAGAAGTAGAAGGCGCCCCCGGGGCGCAGAACACGATGCACCTCGGCGAAGACCCGAGCGGGCTCGTAGACGTGCTCCATGACCGAGATCGCGACGACCAGGTCGACCGATCCGCCGGGGAGCGGCAGCGACTCGCCGCTGCCATGGTGGATCTCGAACCTGGCCCCCGTCCTGGCCTCGATCTCGCTGCTCGCCTCGACAGCGCCCGCCCACGGCTCGACCCCGACCGGGTCGTACCCGGCCCGCCGCCAGGCGACCAGGTGGAGACCGAGGGCGGCGCCGACGTCGAGCACCCTGTCGCCGGCGCGGAGCTCCTTGAAGCGGGCGATACGGCGCTCGAGTGTCGCGACCCTCGCCTCGACCCCGGGCAGCCGCTGAAGGGCGTCGTCTACCTCCTGCTGCTCGAGCGCGCCCATCACTCAGCCCCCGCCAGGAATCGGGCGACGCGACCGGTCTCCGATTGAATCGTTCGCGTCCGGGCAATCCGGTTTCCCTCGCGGATCATCGCCGATCTCAGCTCGGGATCGGAGGCGACCCGGGTGACGGCCGCCGCGGCCGCGCCCGCATCCCCGGGCGGGACCAGGCGGACCGCGGGGCCCACCGCCGCGGCGATCCCGCCGACGTCGGTGGCGACCACCGGGAGCCCCGCCGCGAAGGCCTCGAAGAGCACCTGCGGCAGGCCCTCGGTCCAGGAGACGTGAAGGAGCACGTGGCAATCCCGGTAAAGCTGCTTGAGCCCGCTGTCGAGGGCGACGTAGCCGCGCAGCTCGGCCGACTCGGCCGAGCCCGAGCGCCGCGATCCGAGCGGCGAGCTCCTTTCCATGCTCCCCTCGCCGCAGACCACCAACGCCCAGCGGGGGTCCTCCTCGCGCAGCGCCGCGAGCACCTCGGCGAGCAGCAGCGGGTTCTTCTCGGGATCGATGCGCCCGACCGTGAGCACGCTGAGCGGGCCTAGTAGTCCTTCGCTTCCGCCGACCCCGGGATCGACGATCTCCTCCTCCTCGACGAGCGATACGGCAATCTCGAGCAGGCGACGGGAGTGGCGGTACTCGGCGGCTATCCCGGGGCCGACGGCGATCACGCCGCAGCGGCGCGCCAGCATCCGGTAGAGGCCGTCCAGCGCTCTCGCGGCGGCCTCCGCCAGCCTGCTGCCCGGATGGCGGTTGCGGACGTACTCCACCGAGTCCTGGCGGACCCCGAGGACGACGCGCCGGCGGCGGGCGGCGGCGAGAAAGGCGAACAGGAAGGAGAGCGGGTGGGGGCCGAGCAGCCAGACGGTGTCGAGGGAGGCGAGTGTCTTCCAGAAGGCGCGCAGGGAGCCGGCCATCGCGCGGATCGCCGGCCCCGGCTCGCTCAGCTTTGCGTAGAAGGGCAGAGGGACGAAGCGGGTGCCGGCACCGAGCTCGTAGCGGGCGCGGGCCGGGGCCGGGTCGAGTCGCCCGATCACGGTCAGCGACTCAACCGCCGGCTCGGCGCCGAGGCGCGATACGAAGACGGAGAAGGCCCGCTCCGAATACACCTGTTCCCCGAGTCGGTGGTAGGGATAGTCGGTGTAGACCCCGAGGCGCATGGTTTGGGCGGCGGCGCTCACGAGGCGGGGGTCGCGTCGCCGAGTTGGGCCAGAGCCTGCTCGTAGACCTCCATGAGTCGCTCCGAGTTGGCCTCGTAGCCGAGGTCCGCCGTGATCCACTCGCGGGCCTCTCGCGCCTCCGCCCGGGCCTGGTCGGGATCGCGGTCGATCATTGCCCTCACGGTCCGCGCCAGGGAAGGCGGGTCGCGGTCGCTGATCCGGCAAGCGGCGACGCGCTCGCCGATGTAGAGGTGTCCGGGGACGTCGGTCGCGACCACCGGCGTGCCGCAGCTGAGCGCTTCCAGCACCGTGTAGGCCATGCCCTCGTCGGAGCTGGAGGAGACGAGCAGGTCGGCGGCGCCGAACAGCGTCCTGATGTCCTCGATCACCGGCTGCACCCTGACCACATCGACCAGGCCGAGTGCGGCGATCTCGCGCTCGGCGTCCTCGGCCGAGCCGCGCTCGATCGCGACCAGGCCTTCCATCCCCCCGTCGACCAGCTCCTTCACGGTGGCCATGAAGAGGTCACCACCCTTGAGGTGCCAGTGCCAGCCGAAATGGAGCAGCACCGTCGCCTCGGGCGAGATCCCCAGCTCCCGGCGACGGGCCAGGCGCTCCTCCGCGCCCATCAGCTCGAACTCGCCGACGTCGACGACCGAGGGCAGGAAATGAACCCGGCCCCGGGGGGCGAGCCGGCGGCGGACGTCCTCGGCGATGTTCGGGGCGGGACAGAGGATCGCCGAGACGTAGCGGCCGAGGCTGACGAACTTGGTCATGTTGCGAAGTCGCCCGGCGAACGTCTTGGCGAGGGTGGTGTGGATGTGCCAGACGACCGCCGCCCGGTCCAGGCGCCGCGCCGCGAGCACCGCCGGAGCGTCCCAGAGCGTGAAGTGGGTGTGGAGGATCGTCGGGCCCGGCTCGTCGCCGAACTCGCGAACCAGCCACTGCGCCCGCGCCCGGCGTCCCTCGACGTCGGCGATGTGCATCCCGATCCCCGCCTCGGCGAGCTCCTCCACCCAGGGCGCCTCCCGCGCCCTGTCCGGGAGGACCATGTCGACCCGCCAGCCGCACGACCTCGCGTGCTCGAGCGCGGCGAGGACCATCGGCACGAAGGAGCCGGCCCGCGGGTGGGCATAGTCGGCCAGATGGACGAGCCGCGGACCGCTCACGGCTTCCCCTCGGTCGTGGCGCTCAGCACGGCCTCCAGGCGGCGGACACCGAACTCGCGGATGTTGGCCGCAGCGAACTGTCTCGCGGCGCCCGAGAGCCGCCGGCGCAGCCCCTCGTCCTCGTGCAACCTGCGCACCGCATCGGCAAGCGCCTGCGGATCGCCGGGGGGAACGGTCAGCGCCGCGCCGGTCTGCTCGGAGATCCTCCGCGGCTCCCCGGGCGCGGCGACCACTATCGGCCGCCCCAGCGCCGCCGAGTCATAGAGCTTCACCGGAACGGTCTTCCCCAGTGCGGGCTTGTCGGCGAGGCTTACCAGGAGGGCATCGGAAGCGCGCATCAGCCGCGAGGCCTCCGCGGGCGGCAGGGGATCGCGGAAGGCAACCGACCCCGCCGGGGCGGCGCTCGCGGCTCGGCGCAAACCGGGCCGCGAGGCGCCGTCCCCGAGGATCAGCAGTTGAAATCCGGAGCCGAGCCGGCGGGCCGCTTCGACCGCCACCTCGAGGCCCTGCGAGAGGCCGACGTTGCCGGCATAGGTCCAGACGAAGCGCCGCGGATCGAGGCCGACCGAGGCGGGGTCGACCTCGGACTCTCCCATCGCCATCCAGTCGCGGGTAGTGCCGTTCGGTATCACCGCCACCTTCGACGCCTGCGTGATCGCGCCGATGTGGGCGCGAAAGGGGTCCGTCGTCGTGATGATCGCCGCGGCGCCGCGATAGAGGCGGCGCTCGAGGGCGGTCGCCGCTGCGAGGGCGCGGCTGCTGCTCACCTTGCCCAGCTCGCCCGCGACCTGGGGCCAGAGGTCGCGCACGTCGAGCACCCAGGGGACGCGGTGGCGTCGCGAGAGCAGCGAGCCGACCACCCCAACGCTGAGCGGCGGCGAGGAGGCGAGGATCACGTCGGGCCGGGCGGCCAGCGACCCGGCGAGGGTCGCCGCGGCCGCATAGGAGCCATACGCGGCGAGCCGGCTGGGCGCCGACTTCGAGCGAGCCGGCCAGGCCCAGACGTGGGTGACGCTACACCCGTCCAGCGAGCGCCGCTGCAGGGGACGAGAGGAGAACCCTTCGTAGATCACTCCCTGGGGATGGCTGGGGACCTCGCAGATCACCTCGACCTCATGGCCGAGCGCGGACAGCCCGGCGGCGAAGGGGCGCAGACGCAGCGGCGCGGCCGTGATCTCCGGCGTGAAGTACTGGCTGATCAAGAGGATCCGCATCGTCTCGGTATCGGCAGGCGCGACCGCCTCGCTGAATAGTGCGGGAGAGCTTCCTCGACCGGTCGGTCAGACGGCGAGGCCGTTCCCACAGCGGTCTAGCTTCGCGAGCGGGAGCCCGGCCGGCGATGTGAGAGGTGCCGCCTGCGATGGCGCTTGGCGCGGCGGCGCCCGCTGTGGCGAGCCGGCCGCAGCACAACCCGCTTCGGGGCCCCACCGGGCGCTGTCGAGGTCGTAGCGGGCGGCGGAGTCGTGGTCGCGGCAGGGGGCGTGGTGGTCACGGGCGGCGGGGTGCTGGTCGCCGGCGGCGGCGAGGAGGAATCCGGGGGCGCGTCAGGACTCGCGCTCACCGGACCGGGCGGGCCGGCGTCCGCCGCGGGGTCGAGGACACCCGCGCAGGCACTCCCCGGAGCCAACCGGAAGTCGGCCGCCGTGGCGTCGACGAAGCTCGGCGCCTGATTGACGTTGCGGCTCGCCGTGAAGCCGACCTGCGGCGAATCCACGCCGCTGCCGTCCGCGCCGCCGTAGTAGCTGCCGGGGGCGCCGTGGATGCAGTTGGAGCTGACCAGGTTGTCGCTGCCGACCGGAGCGCCGCCCGGGTAATAGGACTCGACGTTGCGGCGGACCCGAGAGGCGGCGATCACGTTGCCGGTGACCCGCGACCCGCTCGAGGCGGCCGTCTCGTCACCGGAGAAGATGATCCCCTCGCCGTTGCGGTAGAGGATGTTGCCGGCGATCACCGTCCCCTGGGCGTCGGGATAGAGCTGGATGCCGCGGTCGGCGTTGTCGTAGATCCAGTTCGAGCGGATCACCGTATGGTCGGCGGCGGAGAGATAGATGCCGTGCTCCTGGTTGGTGGAGGGGAGCTGGCCGCAATCGTGGATCCTGCTCTCCTCGATCACCGTGTTGTGGGCTCGGCCCCAGCTGGAGCTGCCCACGGCGAAGCAGATCGAAGTGTGGGCGTTGGTGACGTCGTCGTGGCTGAACACGGCGCGGTCGGCGTTCACCGTCGGGCTGGGCAGATCGCGCGAGTTGGCGCCGTCGAGGGAGACGTTGGAGATCGTCACGCCGTCGGCACCCCGGGCGACCCAGACCCTGGCGTCGATCCTCGCCTGCTCTCCGGGGGCGCTGGTCAGGGTGATCCCGGGCCGGGTGATCTTCAGCTCGCGAAACGAGTCGCCGCTCGGGGCGGAGCCTTCGAAGGTCCCCCCTCGTAGGCAGCCGAGCTGGCCGGGCGAGAGGGAGTCGGCGAGTCGCTGCACGCTCTGCAGCGGGGCGTTCAGAGTCCCCGGCGCGGCGTCGGAGCCACCCGGCGCGGCGTAGAGATCACAGGACGGCGAGGCGCCGTACCCGGTCGCCGAGAGCACCAACGCGAGAGTGACGGTGAGAAGGCCCAAGGTGGGTATTGCGAGGCGTCCCTGCACATGATGACGGTCGGGCATCCGCCGGCCCTCGTTGAACCGCCGGCAGCGGTCATGGACTTAGTTACGAGATCCCTCTACCCAATGCTCGCCGGAGCGATCCAGGGCCCGGGCCTGTCCACCGGGCGGCACCCTCACCGCGGCCCCGTCGAAGACGATCCTGTCGTGCTGCGCCAGCACCTCGGCGTAGTCCGAGGCGGCCAACCAGCGAACGCCCTTCACCGAGGGAAGCCGGCTGAGGTCGCGCCGCCACAGCAGCCGCAGCGCAGTCACCGGCTCCCCCAGCCCGACCGAACCCGTCCGCACATCGATCAACGTCCCGTGCAGGACCATGGTCGGCGGAAGGCCGGCGGCGGCCATCCGCGTCAGCGGGGAATAGTTGAGGCCTTCGATCCCCAATCCTCCCTTCAGCGTCTCGCTGATCCGCCCCTGAGCGTAGGTCTCCCCGGCCTCGCAGCGGGTGAAGATGGGAAGGCCCCGGCGCGCGGCTGCTGCGATGCTGCCTTCGCTGTATGCCCAGGCGGGCGCCACGAAGGTCCTTGAGGGACCGATTTCCTTCTCCTGCCAGGCGCGGGCGGTGTCGATCCGCGTTCCCGCCTCCTCCTCGTCGAGGTGAGCGAACTCCCTGAACTCGATCGCGCCGCGCTCGAGCTGCGCTGTATCGAGGTGGAGCAAGCCGTGGCAGACCGCCTCAACCGCCCCGTTGACCGCTCCTTCGCGCAGCGCGGCGATCGAATCGGGCCAGACCCGGTTCAGCGGCACCCGGCTCTCCCCCTTGAGGGCCTGCGCCGGGACCGCGACGTTGAGGACGGCATCGGCCCGCTCGAACGCTCGCACGTAGCGCCGCAGGCGGCGCCGCTGGCGGCGGTCGCTCTTCGCCCTCCCCTCGAGCTGGTGCTGCGCGGTGCCGGGGAGGTCGTCGATCCTCAGCATGCCGATCCGCGGCAGCATCACCAGCGGGCGCTCGAGCCTTCCGAGCAGGTAATCGGAGATCCCCTCCAGCAGCTCGTGGATCCCGAACCGGCCCCACGCCTCGTCGGGGTCGGCGGGAACGCGGAGGATCTCGCCCGAGCCGCCCGCGGCGGCCCTCTCGGTCCCTGCTCCAGCCCCCAGCACCACGGCTCCGGCCAGACGGCCCTCGCCCAGCAGCCTGCTCAGCTCAGACTCATCTCCCCGGCCCCCGATCCCGACCGCGCCTGACTGCGGCGAGGGCAGCGGCGGGCCCAGCCGCCACAGCCAGGAGATCGCCTTGGCCAGCCGGGCGGCCGCAGGGTCGGAGGCTGCGAACAGCGCCCCGGCGGGCCGGGTCACCCGGTTGCTTGCGGCCCGAACCGCCCCGCGTGCGCGTCGAACTCGACCATCGCCCGCTCGTGCTCGTCGCGGGTCCCGATGTCGAACCACTCTCCGCCGTAGGGGTAGGTCAGGACTCTCTTACCCGCCTCGAGTAGGGCGAGGACGACGTCGGGGAAATCGAAGCGCCCGTCAGGGATGTGCTCGAGCGTCGAGGGGTCGTAGACGTAGACTCCCATGCTCACCTCGTAGTGCAGGGCCGGCTTCTCGACGAAGCCCTTAACCTGGTTGCCGCCACCGGCAGTCTCGATCACCCCGAGGGAGAGTTGGACCTCCTTCTGGTGAGAGGCGATCGTCAGCGCCGGCCGCTCGCGCTGGTGGAAGCTCATCAGCTCGGCGTAGTCGAGGGTGGTGAGGATGTCACCGTTCATCACCAGGAAGGGCTCCTCGGGGGCTGGATCGATCAGCTTCAGCGCCCCCGCCGTCCCCAGGGGCTCGTCCTCGTAGAGGTAGCCGATCTCCAGCTCGCCCTCGAGCGCGCCGCTCTCCGTCAGGTAGGCCCGGATGAGGCTCCCGAGATGGCCGACGCTGAGCTCGGCACGCTTGAAGCCGGCGGCGGCGAGCTGGTGGAGGATCAGCTCGAGGATCGGCTGCTCCCCGAGCGGCATCAGCGGCTTCGGGAGTACGGTCGTGTACGGGCGCAGGCGGGTCCCCTTGCCGCCCGCGAGAATCACCGCCCGCATCAGTCCGCTCCGTCGGCCTCGGGCTTGATCCCCGCCAGTGTGTGGGACGAGTAGAACTGCTCGCGGGCCTCGACGTCGGGGAAGGCACCTGCCTCTATCGCCCGAACCAGGTTGCCGACCGACACCGGGACCCGGAGATCGGGCTCGAAGCCGATCCGCTCGCGGATCTTGTCGAACGAGACGCGGTAGTTGCGAGGGTCGACCCCGCCCTCGTGGAAACTCAGCTTCCCGCGGCCGCCGAGATGCTCCTGTACCGCCTCGACGACCATCCGCTTGGTGAAGTTCTCATCGGCATGGCCGACGTTGAAGACCTCGCCGCGGACCAGGTCCGGTGGGGCGGCCATCGCAGCGGAGATCGCCTTCGAGATGTCGCGGACATGGCAATAGGGCCGCCAGGTGTCGGCGTCGTAGACGAGCAGCTCGTCGCCGATCGTCAGAGTCCGGGTGAACTCGGAGATCGTCAGGTCGAAGCGCATCCGCTGCGAGATCCCGTAGGCGGTGGAGATCCGCAGCACCGTGGGGCAGAAGTCGACCTCGGAGACCCGTCCGAGCACGAACTCCTCGAACTCGACCTTGGTCTCGGCGTAGAGGGAGACCGGGGACAGCTCCGATTCCTCGGTCGCGGGCTCATCGGTCTGTCGAAGGCCGTAGTTCGAGCAGGTCGAGGTGAAGACGAAGCGGTCGATCCCGCGACCGTCCAGCGCCTCGAAGACCCCCTGGGCCCCCTCGACGTTGACGCGGCGGGTCAGCTGGGGGAACTTCTTCGACACCGGATCGCCGACCATCGCGGCCAGCAGGACGACATCGGTTACACCGTCGAGAGCGCGGTCCAGGTCGGCGCGATCGCAGAGATCGCCGCGGACGAAGGAGAAGCCCGGCTCCTCCATCACCCCGGCGATTGCTGTCCCGTGGTCATAGATCAGCATGTCGAGCACGCGGACGCGGACTCCCTCGGAGAGCAGCCGGCGCACCAGGACGTTGCCGATGTAGCCGGCGCCGCCGATCACGAGCACGTGGCGGCCCAATCCCCCACCTCCCGATGTCGCCTCTGCGGCCATCACCTCACCCATGTTCGCGGCGGCATCATTCAGTCCTTCGAGGTCGGGCGCTCGGTCGGGCTCAGCCGTGGCGGCGCAGCTTCAGGGTCACCGAACGCGACGGAGCGTGCCCCGGGGCCTCGGCCCGCACGTGCAGCCGCTTCGTCTTCAGGCGCCGCGGGACCCGCACCTTCATCTTGAAGGCAGAGGCCCGGACACGCTTGCGGATCAGTGTCTTCCAGTGTCCGTGGCGCTTGAACTGGACCCTGACCCTGCCGACCGGGCGGCCCGGCAGGGTGCCCTCGAGCCTGACCCTCCGCCCTCCACTCGGGTTCGGGGAACGGAGCGACACCTTTCCGCCGAGTTCGGCACAGGGGCTGTCGTCGCGAAGCCGGAAGTCCCCTCGCTTCGGGGCGACGAAACGCGGGCGAGCGAAGACATTGTGGGCAGCTCTGAACCCGATCTCGTCTTCCTGGATGCCGCTGTCGTCCGATCCGGCGTAGTAACCCGACGGCGCCCCACGCACGCAGTTGAAGCGGACGACGTTGCGGCGGCCGACCGGCCCCCCCGGCTCGAAATAGGACTCGACGTTGCTGCGGATCTTCGAGTCGGCGATGATGTTCTCTGCCACCAGGTTGTGGTTGGCGGCGACCTTCCTGTCGCCGGAGAAGATGATCCCCTCGCCGTTACCGTAGATCACGTTGTGGACCACACGCGTCCGCTGGGCGTCGGGGTAGAGCTGGATGCCGCGGTCCGCGTTGCGAAAGATCCAGTTGTCGCGGATCTTCGTCCTCGATGCCGCGGCGAGGTAGATGCCATGGTCCTGATTCTCGGACGGCAGGCGCCCGCAATCGTGGATCTTGCTGTGCTGGATCACGGTGCCGACGGAACGTCCCCAGACGGGGCTCCCGAGCGCGAAGCAGATTCCGGTGTGGTGGTTGGTGACGTCGACTCCGTCGAACAGCGCGCGATGGGCGTTCACGGTGGGGCTCGGCAGGTCGTGGTTACCGGAGCGCCCATCGAGATCGAGGTCGGAGACGGTGACTCGGTTGGCGCCCCGGGCGATCCAGATCCGGCCACGGAGCTTTGCCCGCTGGCCGGGGTAGCTGGTTAGGGTGATGCCCGGGGTGGTGACCTTCAGCTCCCTGAAGCGGTAGGTGCCGGTCTCCAGACAGCCGACCTGGCCGCGACCGAGCGCCGCGACCAGCGCGCGAGCGCCGTGGATCGGATCGCCGGGAGCACCGCTCCCGCCAGCCGATCCGGCCGGAGCGGCAACCAGATCGCAGCCGCCGTCGGCGGCGGCGGAGCTAGTCCCGGGAGCGACCAACAGCAGCGCGGCCAAAGCGAGGACTGCGATTGGGAAGCGACAAGAAGCCATCGCTCCGGGCATCGTCAGCTGACCGGCGCAACTTACCCCCCCGCCGCCTGAACGGACGTTTGTGCCACCCACTATTCAGTAGGCGCATGATGTCTTTCAGGGCGTGGGCAGGACGGCTCCGAGAGTCTCCAGAGCCCAATCGATTTCCGAATCGGAGACGATCAGCGGCGGCAGCAGGCGGATCGTCCCGGGCTCGGGGACGTTGACCACGAGCCCCGCCTCGAGCGCGCGGGCGCCGGCCGCGGCCGCGTCGACGCCAGGCTCGAGTCCGCCCCCAGCATCAGGCCCCGCCCCCTCACCTCGCGGACACCGTCAAGCCCGGTGAGGCCCTCGGCGAGGCGCGCCCCGGCCTCGCGGACCCGGCGCAGGAAGCCGGGCTCGTCGACGATCTCCAGCACGGCCAGGGCAGCGACCCCGGCCAGCGCCCCGCCGGCGAAGGTCGAACCGTGGTCCCCCGGCCCCAGCACCTCGCCCGCCTCGGGTGTGGTGACGCAGGCGCCGACCGGGAGGCCGCCGCCGAGCGCCTTGGCCGCGGTCATCACATCCGGGCGGACCGTGGTCTGCTCGTAGGCCCAGAGCGACCCGGTCCGCCCCATCCCCGTCTGTACCTCGTCGAGGATGAGCAGGGCTCCGCTTCGATTGCAGGCCTCCCGCGCCGCGAGGAGGGCCTCCTCGCCGATCTCATAGACGCCGGCCTCGCCCTGGATCGGCTCGATCAGGACGGCCGCCGTGCTTTCCCCCACCGCCCCCTGCAGCGCCGTCGCGTCGCCGCGCGGAACGGAGCGGAAGCCCGGCAGCATCGGCGCGAAGTCCAAGTTCCGGGCCATCGCCGGGGTCGCGGCCAGCGCCCCGTAGCTGCGCCCGTGGAAGTCGCCCTCGAAGCTGACGATCTCCGGATCCGAAACGCCACGGGCGCGAGCGTGCTTGCGGGCGAGCTTGATCGCGCATTCATTCGCCTCGGTCCCCGAGTTGGCGAAGAAGACGCGGCCGCCGAGGCTCGATTCCGAGAGCCGCTCGGCGAGCTGCACCATCGGCTCGGTGTAGAAGAGATTGGAGACGTGGATCAGCCTCCCGGCCTGCTCTCGCACCGCGGCGACAATCTGGGGGTGGCAGTGGCCCACCGAGCAGACGGAGATCCCGGCGAGGAAGTCGAGGTACTCCCTGCCCTCCGAGTCCCATAGCCGCGCCCCCTCGCCGCGTACGAAGCAGACCGGTGCCCTCCCGTAGGTCTGCATCACGTAGCGGTGCTCCAGGGCCTCGAGGCCCGCGAAGCCCAGCGCCCCCGCGCCATGCCCGGTCACGGCGACACCATCGTCCCGATCCCGGCGTCGGTGAACAGCTCCAGCAGCAGAGAGTGGGGCCTGCGGCCGTCGATGATGTGGGCGTACTGGGTGCCGCCGTCGATCGCCTCGACGCAGGCCGCAAGCTTGGGGCGCATCCCGCCGCCGACCGAGCCTAGGCGCTCGCGCACCTCCTCGACCCCGGCCCTGGAGATCAGCGAGCCCGGGTCCTCGGGGTCTGCGAGCCAGCCCTCCACGTCGGTAATGAACATGGCCTTGTACGCCCCCAGGGCTGAGGCGACCTTGCCGGCGGCCTCGTCGGCGTTGACGTTGTAGGAGTTGCCCTCCCGATCGGAGGCCGCGGAGGCGATCACCGGGATGTAGTCGGCGGCGATGTGGTTGAGGACGTCGACGTCGACGCGCTCGATAATCCCGACGAAGCCGACCTCTGCGGCGTTCGCGACCGGCGCGACCTCGAACAGCGACCCGTCCTCGCCCGAGAGCCCGACCGCCGGCTGCCCGTGGTTGCCCAGCCGCTTCACGATGTCGGAGTTGAGCTTGCCGAGGAGGACCATCTTCGCCACCTCGACCGTCTCCGGATCGGAGACCCGCAGCCCCTCGTGGAAGCGCACCTCCATCCCCAGCCGCTCCATGTAGGCGGTGATCTCGGGGCCGCCGCCGTGGACGATCACCGGGTTCAGGCCGACGTACTTGAGCAGGACGACGTCGGCGGCGAAGGCCTCGCGCAGGGACTCCTCCCGCATCGCCGCTCCGCCGTACTTGATCACCAGGGTGCGGCCATGGAACTCGCGGATGTAGGGAAGCGCCTCGAGCAGGACGGCGACCCGGTCCTCTGCTTCGCGTCCGGGCATACCACCGCCTCGCATGTCCTCTGCTTCGCGTCCGGGCATGCTCGGGTTTTCCGGTGAACGGTCAGTCATTGCCCTAGGTCGTGTACTCCGCGTTGATCCGCACGTACTCGTAGCCGAGGTCGGAGAAGTACACGTGGGCCCGGCCCTCGCCGCGCCGAAGCCGGACTCCGATCCCCGCCTCTGCGGTGTCCTCGGCCAACTCGGCGGCATCGATCGCCGCGGCGCCGATCTCCTCCAGGTCCTCGCCGGCGAGCGCCATTCCCGCCGCCTGGGCGATCCGGCCCCAGTTCGGATCGCGGCCGAACAGGGCGGTCTTGACGAGTGGAGAGTTGGCGATCGCGCGGGCGACCCGCTCGGCCTCCTCCCCGCTCGCCGCCCCGCTGACCTCGACCCTCGCGACCCGAGTCGCGCCCTCGCCGTCGGCGACGATCGAGAGCGCAAGCTGCAGCAGCACCGCCTCCAGGAGGCCGTCGGGAAGCGGGGCGCCGGCGGTGCCGCTCGCCTGAAATAGCACCGTGTCATTGGTGCTCATCTGCCCGTCCACGGTGATCCGCTCGAAGGAGCCGGAGACCGCGGCGCGCAGCGCCGCATCGGGATCGGGGACCGCGGCGTCGGTCTGGACGAAGCAGAGCATCGTCGCCAGATCCGGCTCGATCATCCCGGCGCCCTTGGCCTGGGCGGAGATCGTCACGTCGCCGGCCCGAAGCGCACAGCATTTCGGGAAGCGATCGGTGGTCATGATCGCCTCCGCGAAGCGATCGCCGCCGGAGGGAGAGAGCCTCTTCGCCGCTTCCCCGATCCCTGCCTTCACCTTGCCGATGTCGAGCGGCACCCCGATCGTGCCGGTCTCCGCGACCGCCACCGATTCCGTGGCGAGCCCGAGCCGCTCAGCCGCCACATCGCGCATCGCGAGGGCGTCGCGGAAGCCGGCCTCGCCGGTCTCGGCATTGGCGTTGCCGGAGTTGACGACGACGGCGGCGACCCCCGAGCGATTGCAACATTGCCGGCAGACCCGCACCGGCGCGGCGGCGGAGGCGTTTCGGGTCAGCAGCAGTGCCGATCGAACCGGACCGCTCTCGCTGGCGAGCAGGCCGACATCGGTTCCCCCGCTCTCCTTCAGCCCGCAGGGAACCCCGGCGGCCCGGAAGCCGGGCGCCAGCTCGCCCGGGTCGAGCTCGGTGACACCCTTCGGCCCGCGGACCCAGCGCGAGCGGAAGAACCCGGCCGGGTCCGCTTCCACGATCTCCGCCTCCGGCCCGCTCACCTAAGCCCCGCCTCCTCGTCGAGGCCGAGCATCAGGTTGAGGTTCTGAATCGCCTGGCTCGCCGCTCCCTTCCAGAGGTTGTCGATCGCAGCGAAGGCGAGGACGCGGCCGCGCTCTTCAACCGTGACGAACACGTGGCATTCGTTGGTGTCGCGGACGTCGCGCAGGCCCGGCGGCCGGTCGACCACCCGGACGAAGGGCTCCTCCGCGTAGCGGGCGCGGTAGAGGTCACGCGCAGCCTCGGCGCTGAGCGGCTCGGAGGCGCGGACGTAGCAGCTGACCAGCTCTCCCTGGTCGAGCGGCAGAAGATGAGCGACGAACGCCACCTCGACCTCGGACCCGAGCCCGGCCAGCTCCTGCTCGATCTCGGGGCGGTGGCGGTGGCCCTCGGCCTTGTAGGCGAAGGCGTTTTCGTCCATTGAGACGTACTGGGTCTCCTCCTCGCCTCCGCGGCCGGCGCCGGAGACGCCCTGTTTGGCGTCGATCACGACGTCGGTGAGCAGACCGTCCGCGGCGAGCGGCGCCAGCGCCAGCAAAGAGGCGGTCGGATAGCAGCCGGGGTTGGCGACCAGCTCAGCCTCGCGGATCGCATCGCGATGGAGCTCGGGCAGGCCATAGGCGGCGCCGTCGAGCAGATCCGGCTCGCCGTGCGGCCCGTACCACTTCTCGTAGGTCGGCAGGTCGCCGAGCCGGAAGTCGGCGGAGAGGTCGACCACCTGCACCCCGAGCCCGCGAAGCCCGGCGACCACCGGCGCCGAAGCGCCGTGCGGATAGGCGACGATCGCCGCGTCGGGCTCCTCGACCCGCTCTAGGTCGAGCTCGGTCAGGGTAATCGGGGTGCGGTATCGCGGGTAGAGGCGATCGAGTCGCGACCCCGCGTCGCTGCGGCTGGTCGCCAGCACCAGCTCGAGCTTCGGGTGGCGCCAGACGAGCTCGGCGCTGAGCGCCCCCGCGTAGCCCGAGGCCCCCGCGACCAGGACTCTGGCGGCCGCCTCCCCGTCGATCGGTTGGACCGGGTCATTCACGCAAAGACCCTCCGATCGTCTTCAGCTCGGCCTCGATCCCGGCGCGCAGCGCGGTGACCTCCTCGTCGGTGAGGGTGCGGTCCCCGGCGCGGAACTCGAGCCGCAGCGCCAGGCTCTTGCGCCCCTCGCCGAGCTGCTCGCCGCGGTAGAGGTCGAAGACCCGGACGGAGCGCAGCAGCTCGCCGCCGCCCTCGCGGACGGCTGCGATCACCTCCGATCCCGGCGTCTCCTCGGCGACCACGGCGGCGATGTCCTGGACCACCGCCGGGAAGGTGGTGAGGTCGTCATAGACCTCCTCCTCGGCCGGCGAGGCCTGGATCAGGCTCGCGAGGTCGATCTCGAAGGCGACCGCCGACTCGAGGTCCCAGCTGCGGCAGACCAGCGGGTGGACCTCGCCGATCCACCCCGAGCGGTGCGCCGTCTCCGAACCGGACCGCTCCGCTGCGGCCGGGGTGAAGGAAGGGCTCGGCACCCGGCTCCACCGAGAGCTCGGCCCCGAGCCCGCCGGCGAGTGCCTCGAGCACGCCCTTCAGCGCGTAGAAATCGTCCACCTCGCCACCGCCGCGCCAGCTCTCGCCCTGTAGCGAGCCGACCAGCAGGCAGGCGAGCCGATGGGGCTCGCTGAACGGCGCCGGGCGCTCTCCGGGGAAGCGGCCCGCCAGGGCCCCCTCCCCCGCTTCGCCGCCGTCCTCGGGCAGGTGCACCCTGCCCGACTCGAACAGTGCGACGCCGCCGGCGCCGCGTGCCAGGTTGTACCTTGCGGCATCGAGCAGCGAGGTCAGCAGCGTGGTCCGCATCACCGACTGATCCTCGGAGAGGGGATTGGAGATTTCTATCGGCACGGCCCGCGGATCGTCTTCACCGATCTTCAACCGTGACCTCTCCCCCGGATCGGTGAAGCTCCAGCCGACGACCTCGTCGAAGCCGAGGTCGCGCACTTCATCCTCGGCGCGACGCCGCAGCCGCTGCTCGCGGGTCAGACCGCCGGCCTGACCCGCACCTCCCGGGAAGGGTCGTCGGAAGGTGCTCGTCGAGGCCATGGACCCGGGCAACCTCCTCGATCAGGTCGGCCTCCCGGGTGACGTCGTAGTAGCGGTCGGCGGGAACCGTCACCTCGAGGTCGCCGCCGTCCCTCCGGACACCGAACCCGAGGCGCCCGAGATAGGCCTGCTGGTCGGCCTGGGTGATCTCCATCCCGAGCAGGCCGCCGACCCGCTGATCCCGGAGCCGGATCGCCCGCGGCGGCGGGGTCTCGGCGGCGACGTCGATCGTCCCCGGGACAAGTTGCGCGTCGCATAGCTTGACGATCAGGCGCGAGGCGATCCGTTGGGCCCGGATGCAGAGGTCGGGGTGAAGCTGCTTCTCGAACCGGGAGGACGCCTCGGAACGGAGGCCGAGCAGGCGCGAGGTTCGCAGGATGTTCGTCCCGTTCCAGTTCGCCACCTCGAGCAGGACCCGCGTGGTCGAGTCCGAGACCTCGGTCCTCTGCCCGCCCATGATCCCGGCGATCCCGGAGGGTCCTTGCCGATCGCAGACCAGCACCGTCTCGGGATCGAAGACCCGGTCGACCCCGTCCAGTGTCGTCATCGTCTCGCCGTCGGCGGCAGCGCGAATCGTCAGCGCGGCGCCCTCGACCCGGTCGAGGTCGAAGGCGTGCAGCGGCTGGGCGGTGAGCAGCATCACGTAGTTGGTGATGTCGACCACGTTGTTGATCGGCCGCTGGCCGGCGGCCATCAGACGGGCCTTCAGCCAAGGCGGCGACGGCCCCACGTCGACCTCTGTGAAGACCCGTGCCGTAAAGCGCGGGCAGAGCTCGGGAACATCGACCCCCACCGAGGCGAAGTCGCCCGCCTCCCCGTCGCCGCTCGCCGCGGCGTCCTCGGCCCACGGGTCGGCGGCCAGCGGCGCCGCGGTGATCGCGTGCACCTCCCTGGCGACGCCGTGGACGCCGAAGCAGTCGACCCGGTTCGGGGTCACCTCGAGCTCGAGGACCGGGTCGGCGACCGCGATCACCTCGCTCAGGGCGGTTCCGGGCGCCGTGCCGTCGTCGAGCACCATGATCCCGTCGCCGTCCTCGCCGATCTCGATCTCCGTCTCGGAGAGGATCATCCCGTCTGACTCGACTCCCCGCAGCTTCGCCTTGCGCAGCTTCTCGCCGCCGGGCATGCGGGCCCCGGGGAGGGCCACCGCGACGGTCTGCCCGGCGGCCACGTTCGGAGCGCCGCAGACGATGGTCCGCTCGCCGGCGCCGGTCTCGACCGTGCAGACGCGCAGCCGGTCGGCGTCGGGATGCTTGTCCGCCGCAGTCACCAGGCCGACCACGAACCCCTCCCCCGAGGGAGGGCCGGCCAGCGTCACCCGCTCGACCTCCGTGCCGGTCATCGCCAGGCGCTCGGCCAGCTCCTCCGGCGGGATCGCCGGGTCGCAGAGCTCGCGCAGCCATGAGTACGGAATCTTCACGAGAACTGCCCGATCATCCGCACGTCGTTGTCGAAGAAGCGGCGCAGGTCGGGAACGCCGTGGCGCAACATCGCGATTCTCTCGACCCCCATGCCGAACGCGAAGCCCTGTACCCGCTCCGGGTCATAGCCGTTCGAGGCGACGAAGCCGAGCACGTTCGGGTCGACCATCCCGGCTCCTCCGACCTCGATCCAGCCGATCCCCTTACAGAGTCCGCAGCGCGACCCGTCAGGGAGGGTGCCGCTGCCCTCGCAGGCGAAGCAGGAAACGTCGAACTCGACGCTGGGCTCGGTGAACGGGAAGTAGTGCGGCCGCATCCGGGCCTCGCGGCCCGCGCCGAAGATCGCCCGCAACAGCTCGACCAGGGTGCCCTGGAGATCGGCGAGGGTGATGTCCTCGGCGATCGCCAGGCCTTCCACCTGGTGAAACATCGGACTGTGGGTGGCGTCCGAGTCGCGCCGGAAGACCTTGCCCGGAACGATGATGAAGATCGGCGGCGGCTGCGCCTCCATCGCCCGCACCTGCATCGGCGAGGTGTGGGTCCGCAACAACACCTCCTCGGACGCCTTTCCCAAACCCGAGCCGGGAGGTGCCTGCGACCCCGGCATCCCCGGAGCCAAAGCGGGAGCTCCCTGCGACCCGGCCGCCCCCGGACGCGGAGCCGAGGAGGCGGCCGGTTGTATGTAGAACGTGTCCTGCAGCATCCTCGCGGGGTGCCCCGGCGGATGGTTGAGAGCCGTGAAGTTGTAGTAGTCGTGCTCGATCTCCGGGCCCTCCATCACCCGGTAGCCGAGCCCGGCCATCACATCCTCGATCAGCCGCCGGGTTCGGGTCACCAGGTGCAGATGACCGACGCGGCGCGCCGGAGCGCCGGGCAGAGTGACGTCGATCCGATCTCCCGCCAGGCGCTCCTCCAGCTCGCTTGCGTCGAGCCCGGCGGCCCGCGCCTCGAGCTGGGCCTCCAGCGCCTGCCGGGCGTCGTTGGCACTCTTCCCGACCGGCCCCCGCTCCTCGGGCGCCAGCTCGGCTATGCCGCGGAGAATCGCGGTCAGCTCGGAGCGGCGGCCGAGGTAGCGCACCCGTAGCTGTTCCAGCTCGGCGGTGCCTTCGGCGGAGGCGATCGCGGACTCCGCCTCGATGCGCAGCTCCGATATCCGCTCCGTAACCCTCACTGGCCTTCCTTCCGACTGGCGGGCGACGATATCCGCTCGCAGGCGATCGCCGCCGCGGCGGCCACGTTGAGCGACTCTGCCCCCTCGGGGCGCAGCGGGATCGTCAGCAGTTCGTCACAGCTCCGAAGCGTCTCGGTCGAGAGGCCGTCGCGCTCGGCGCCGAGGCAGAGCGTCAGCGGTGGCTCCAACCGCCCCAGCGGTCCACCACCGTGCGCGACGAGACCCAACCGCGGCCGCGGAGTCGCCTCGATCCCGGCGCGGGCCACGGGCTGGGAGAAGATCGAACCCATGCTGGCTCGCGCCGCTTTCGGCGAGAACGGGTCGGCGCAGCCGGTCCCGAGCACGACCGCACCGTCGATCAGCGCGTCCGCGACCCGGATCACCGCGCCGACGTTGCCGGGATCGCCCAGCCGGTCGAGGTAGAGGCAGACAGGGCCGCCGGGATGCGAGTCCCGCTGCGGCCAGACGGCGATCGCCCGGGTGCCCGAGCCGAGCGCCGAGACCCCGGCCAGTAGCTCCGGCTCTACCTCGTCTCCGCCAAGCCCCGAGCCCGCTGCGCTCAGCAGGATCGTCGGCTCCCGCCCGCAGCGAAGCCCGGCGCTCAGCAGGTCCTCGCCCTCGGTCACGAACAGCCTGTGGCGATCACGGTGCTTCCGGTCGCGAAGCTTGCGAACCAGCTTCAGCTTCTCGTTCTGGGGGCTCCTGATCATCTCTTCCATCTTCTTCGCACTCCCGGCGCGGCCTCCGACAGCCCACAAAAAAAGGCGGTCTCGCTTTTCGCGAGCCGCCCGGTGGGTGAGGATGCGCCCGGCCTCAAGCGGCAGCGGCACCCTCCCGGGCGAGCTCGACGAATCGGCGGAACGCATCGCGGTCGTTGACCGCGATCTCGGCCAGCATCTTGCGGTTGACCTCGACACCGGCGGCCTTCAGGCCGCCCATCATCTCCGAGTAGCTCGAGCCCTCGGCGCGAGCCGCGGCGTTGATGCGGACGATCCACAGCCGCCTGAAGTCGCGCTTCCGGTTGCGCCGGTCCCGGTAGGCATAGGCGCCGGAGCGCTGGACCTGCTCCTTGGCGAAGCGGTAGGAGGAGTGCTTGCGGCCGTAGTAGCCCTTCGCCTCCTTCAGCACCTTGCGGCGCTTCTTTCGCGCGTGCACCGAGCGCTTGACGCGGCTCACTTGCCACCTCCGAGCAGGGTGCGCACCCGCTTCGAGTCCTTCGGCGAGATCTCCACCGGACGCGCCATCCGGCGCTTTCTCTTCGGCGACTTCTTCCCGAGCATGTGGCTGGAGTAGGCGCGCTTGCCCCGCAGCTTGCCGGTGGCGGTCTTGCGAAAGCGCTTCTTGGCGCCGGAGTGTGTCTTCATCTTCGGCATCGGAGCGAGTATTGAAGCAGAGTCCTGGCCCGTCGATACGGTTGCGGGATGCCTGGGGTCCTCGGGAAAGTAGCGGCCTACGCTCGCAGCCTCGCCAACCAGCTCGGGGTCGCCAGGGGGGCGAGGGGGAAACTGGCTGTCCTGCGGGTGGTCGCCGCCGGCCGCGCCTCGCAGCCGCCGGAAGCGCCGATCCCCGTGGAGATGAAGGCCCTCGACGGGCAGCGGCTCTACGTACGACCCGGCACCAGCGACCTGCGAAACGCCGGCTACTACTACCGCGGGGATCTCTACCTGCCGCCCCCGGAGGTCGCCGGCGGAGAGCTTCGCCGGATCGTCGAGCTTGGCTCGAACATGGGGGCGGCGCTGACCGCGCTCGCCGTGCGCTACCCGGCGGCGACCCTGGTCGGGGTCGAGCCCGACCCCGGCAACGCCTCACTCGCGGCCCGCAACCTCGCGGCTTTCGGCGATCGCGCCAGGATCCTCGAGGCGGGCATCTGGGATGCCGACGCCGACCTCGTCGTCGACCGCGACACCCGCTATGGCGAGCACGGCTTCAGTGTCCGCCCCCGGACCCCGGAGGACCCCGAGGGGATGCCGAGTATCAACGCACTCGCCATCGACTCGGTGCTGGCAGAGAGCATGGCCGGGGAGGAGCCAATCGACTACATGCACATGACGATCGAGGGCACCGAGCCGCGGGTGCTCCGCGCCGGCGGTAAATGGCCGGACAGGGTGCGCTCCCTAAGGGTCGAGGCACATCCCGAACTCGACTATTCCGCTGAAGCCTGCATCGCCGACCTGGAGGCTCTCGGCTACCGCGCCTGGCCCGACGACCGGCTGCCCGAGAAGTGGATCTACGCGGTCCGCCGCGATGCCTAGGCCGGCCGCGGCTCGAACTCGAGCGCCCGCGATAACTCGGCGGCGACCTGCTCGACCTGCTCGGCTCCCAGCAGACTGTGGATCGGCAGGGCGAGGTGGCGCTCGCCGATCGCGGTAGCGTTGGGAAGCGCCTCGTCGCCCCGGTCCCGGTACTCGCTGAGTGTGTGCAGCGCCGGGTAGAAGGTGGTCTGCACGCCGCGCTCGCGCAGCTGCGAGCGGACCCGGTCGCGGGTCTCGCCGTCGCGGACGAGAACCGGGAAGGCGAAGTGCGAGGAGCGCTCGACCTGCTCGTCGTCGAAGGGGATCTCGAGCCCCTCGATACCGGAAAGATGGCGGCGGTAGGCGCGCGCCACCTCGCGGCGGGCCTCGATGTCGTCGCCGAGGCGCTCGAATCTGCTCAGCGCCAGCGCCGCGCGGGGCTCGTCGATCCGGTAGTTGAAGCCGACGTCGGTGATGTCGTAGCCCAGTCCGTGGCCACGGTGGCGCTCCCAGGTGACCGAGGTCATCGCGTGGGAGCGAAGCGAGCGGACGCTGGCGGCGAAGTCGTCGTCGTCGGTGGTCACTGCGCCGCCCTCGCCCACCGCCAGCTGCTTCTTGGAGAAGAAGCTGAAGCAGCCGAGCTCGCCGACCGAGCCGACCTGGCGGCCGTCGGTGAGCCTTGCGCAGATCGCCTCCGCGCAGTCTTCGATCAGCGCCAGTCCGTGTCGGTCGCAGAGCCTGCGGAGGTCCTGCACCGGGGCCGGGTAGCCCCACATGTGGACCGCGATCACGGCCTTCGTCCGCGGTCCGATCCGCGCTTCGACCGCACCGGGGTCGAGGTTGGCGTCGAGGGGCGAGGCCGAGTCGCAGAGGACCACGTCTGCTCCCTCGTAGCGGGGCGCGTGGGCGCTGGCGGCGAAGGTCAGCGAGGGGACGATCGCCTCGTCGCCGGGGCCGAGGCCGATCGCGCGGCAGGCCAGGTGAAGCGCGGCGGTCCCGCTGGATACGGCGATCGCGTGCTTGGTGCCGGCCATCTCGGCGATCGCCTGTTCGAGGGCCTGCGTTCTCGGACCCATGGTCAGCCAGCCGGAGCGCAGGCAATCCAGGACCGAGTCGACGTCTGCGTCGGTCACCTCGATCTCGGCCAGCTGCATCTCCCAGGCCATCAGAGCACTTCTTCCAGGGTGGAGGCGACCCGCTCCAGCTCCTCCTCGGTGAGGTGCGGGAACAGCGGCAGGTTGAACTGGGTCTGGGAGGCGAGCTCGGTGCGCGGCAGCGAAACGCCCGGGAAGCGCTCGCGGTAAGCGCTGAACTCGTGCACGCCCGTGTACATGGTGGTCGTCTGCACGCCGCGCTCGCCGAGAGCGGTGCGAACCTCGTCCTTGCGGCCCGGCTCCTCGAGCATGACGCTCATCGAGTAGGCGGACGAGTGCTTCACCTGCTCGTCGTCGAAGGGGACCGAGACCCCCTCGATCCGGCCGAGGCGCTCGCGATAGAGGCGGGTCAGGTGCCGGCGGCGGTCGATCTCGCCCGCGAGGCGGGCAAAGCGGGAGAGGAGGAGCGCCGCGCGGGGCTCGTCGATCCGGTAGTTGAAACCCAGGGCGATGATGTCGTAGCCGTCGGCGAGCCCGCGGTGCCGGTCGAGCGTCCCGGCGGTCATCCCCTGCGAGCGCAGCAGTCGGGCCCGCGCCGCCAACTCATCGCTGTCGGTGCTCAGGGCGCCGCCCTCGCCGATCCCGAGCACCTTGTTGGGGAAGAAGCTGAACGCCCCGGCGAGCCCGATCGCGCCGAGCCGCCGCCCTCCCTCCTCCGAGAACGGGGCGTGGGCGCAGTCCTCGAGCAGGACGAGGCCGCGCTCGGCGCATACCCGTTCGATCCGCTCCGGCGATGCCGCGTAGCCGCCGTAGTGGACCGGCAGGATCGCCTTGGTGCGAGGTCCGATCAGCGACTCCGCGTGGGCCGGATCCATGCAGAGGTCATGCTGGCCGCCGATATCGGCGAACACGGGGGTCGCCCCGGCCTGGATCACCGTGGCGACGGTGGCGACGAAGGTGAAGGAGGGCACGATCACCTCATCCCCGGGTCCGACCCCGGCGCAGAGCAGGGCGAGGTGGAGCGCGGTGGTGCAACTGGAGGTGGCGACGACGTGGGCACAGCCGAGGTGCTCGGCGAAGCGGCGCTCGAATTCCTCGACCCGGGGGCCCATCGTCCACCAGCCCGACCTCAGGGTCTCCTCGACCGCGTCCAGGTCCTCCTGCTCGATCCGCAGGTCGAAGACGGGGATCGAGGGGGCGGCGGCCGCGATCTCCTCGTTCAGGGTCTCGACCCCGGCGCTCTTCTCACTCTGCTGGGGCGGGGTCATGATCGGGATTCAAGCAGGGGTCGGCGGACGCCCGGCGCGTTCGTGGCGGCGGATAGTCTGGCTCGTCCATGCACGTCGCCTACGTTGTCGGCACCCGGCCGAATTTCGTGAAGACCGCACCGGTCGTCGCGGAGATGCGCCGGCGTTTCCCGGAGTTTCGCCACACGGTCATCCACACCGGCCAGCACTACGACCGGATGATGTCGCAGGTTTTCCTCGAGGAGCTGGGGGTGCCGGCGCCTGACCACATGCTCGAAGTCGGATCAGGCAGCCATGCCCAGCAGACCGCCCGCGTCATGGAGCGGATCGAGCCGGTGCTGGTCGCCGAGCGCCCGGACCTGGTGATGGTCCCGGGCGACGTCAACTCGACCCTGGCCGCTGCCCTGACAGCCGCCAAGCTGGAGATCCCGCTGGCCCATATCGAGTCGGGCCTGCGCAGCTTCGACCGCTCGATGCCGGAGGAGATCAACCGGATCGTCGCCGACGGGCTCTCCGCGCACCTCTTCCTCCATTGCGAGGAGGCGATCGAGAATCTCCGGGCGGAGGGAATCGCCGACCAGCGCATGCACTTCGTCGGCAACACGATGATCGACAGCCTGGTGGCGATGGAGGGCCGATTCCGCGATGCCGGGACCGCCGAGCGGATCGGTGTCGAGCCGGGTGGCTACCTGCTGGTCACGCTGCACCGGCCGGCGTTGGTCGACGGGCCGCTGCTCGGCGAGGCGATGGCGCGGCTCGCCGAGGTCGCCGAAGAGATGCAGGTGGTGTTCCCGATCCACCCGCGAACCCGGAAGATGCTCGACTCGGCTGCGATCGACCCCGGGGCCGCGCGGCTGATCGACCCGGTCGGCTACTTCGACTTCCTCTCGCTCGAACTGGACTCCGGCGGGGTGCTCACCGACTCCGGCGGGATCCAGGAAGAGACGACATTTCTCGGCGTTCCCTGCTTCACGCTGCGCGACAACACCGAGCGCCCGGTCACCGTCCGCTCCGGGACCAACACCCTCTTGGGGCTCGATCCGGCCCGGATCAGCGAGATTCCCGGCCTGCTCGCCGAGCGGCCGGCCGAGCGGCCCGAGCCGCCTCCCAAGTGGGACGGGCGGGCCTCCGAGCGGATCGCCGAGGTGATCGGCCCCGGCTGAGCACCACTTGCGGCGGCTTCGCCGCCTGAACGCCTGTGCCGCTCGGGGCCGGGCACGACCGGGTTGAGGAATCCGGCCCCGTTGCCGATTCCCTGATCGTGCCAAAGGTTTCCTACCGCCCCCCGGCGGCTCCGCTGCCGCGCGCCGAGCCTCGCGTCGAAGCGCCCGGGCCCGAGATCGCCGAGCGCTGGCGCGCGGCCCCGCTCTCCTGGCGGGTGTTCGCGACCTCGCTCGCGGCGCAGCTGCCGCTGATCGGCCTCTACCTCGTCAACGCCGCCGAGATCCACGGCAAGTTCCTCGACATCAACCAGGAGGGCAACCCATTCACCTGGTACCGGAGCATGCAGTTCCTCGCCGCCGCGGTGACCTGTGCGATCGCCTGGAAGGGCGGCCGCGACCGCTGGATCTGGGGGTCCGTCGCCCTGGTGATGCTGTTCTTCTCGTTTGACGATGTCGCGATGATTCACGAGCGCAGCGAGAGCATCGGCGGACTGAAGCACGCGGTGATGGCGCTCGAGGCGGGGATCGGGTTGATCGTGCTCGCCGCCGCGATCGGCGCGCTCCGCCGGCTGCCGCGACGCCCAGCCGGCTTTCTCGTCGCGGCGCTGCTGCTGCTCTCGCTGGGGGAGGGCGCCGCTCTGGGCAACGAGGCCCTCTCGCCGCTGGCCGCGGTCCCCGAGCACGGCCTGATCCTGCTCGAGCAGTGGTCGGAGATGCTGGTGGGAAGCAGCGTCCTCGCCGCCGCGGCGGAGCCCGCCGAGGCGGCGATCGAGGCCCGGAAAGCGCTCGGCTAGCCCGCCGCAGCGGCGCTCGAGTCGCCGCCGGCGTCTACCGGCTTGGCCGCGACGTGTGTCGGCGCCAGCAGCATGCTCATGTTGCGGCCTTCCTGGAGCGGCTGTGACTCGACCGTGGTCAGCTCGCCGAGGTCGTCGACGAGGCGCTCGAGCAGCGTTCTGCCCCGCTCCGGATGGGCCTGCTCGCGACCCCGGAACATGATCGTGATCTTCACCTTGTCGCCGCCGCGGAGGAAGCGCTCGACGTGGCCTTTCTTCGTCTCGTAGTCGTGGACGGCGATCTTCGGCCGCAGCTTGATCTCGCGGACGTTCACCTGCTGCTGGTGCTTGCGGGCGGCCTTCTGCTTCTGCTCCTGCTCGTACTTGTACTTCGAGTAGTCGAGCAGCCGGGTTACTGGCGGCTTGGCCTCGGCGGCGACCTCGACCAGGTCGAGGTCGGCGTCCTGGGCGCGCTTCAGGGCATCGTCGATGTCGATGATCCCGACCTGCTCGCCGTCTGCCCCGATCAGGCGGACCTGGGGGACGCGGATGCGCTCGTTGATCCGAGTGGTGTCGCGCTCGGGCGGGCGCCGATCGAACCTGCGCGGGATCGGCACTAGGTGGAGGAGAGGTCGATCTTCAAATGATCAGGAGGTAGGAGCAGGGGCACGGCGGGCGCTCAGCGGCGCGGGGTGTGTGGCGTGCCTGCGATCAACTGGCGCGCAGTATAGACCGAGCGCCGATCAATCCGTCATGACTTCGCCGCGCAACCGCTGCTCGAGCTCGGCGATCCCCACCGAGCCAAGGTCTCCCTGATCGTGCGAGCGAACCGAGACGGCGCCGTTCTCCTGCTCGCGGTCTCCGAGAACGAGCATGTAGGGCACCCGCGCCAGCTCGGCGTCGCGGACCTTGCGGCCGACCGACTCGCTGCGCTCGTCGATCTCGACCCTGAAGCCGCCGTCGCGGAGGCGCCCGGCGAGCTCCTCCGCATAGGGGGCGTGGCGGTCGGCCACCGGCAGCAGCTTCACCTGCACCGGCGCCAGCCAGGTCGGGAAGCGGCCCGCGTAGTGCTCGATCAGGATCCCGGCGAAGCGCTCCATCGAGCCGAGCAGGGCGCGGTGGATCATCACCGGCCGGTGCGGGGCGTCGTCGGCGCCGGTATAGGAGAGGTCGAAGCGCTCCGGCATCTGGAAGTCGAGCTGGCAGGTCCCGCACTGCCAAGAGCGCCCCAGGGCGTCGGTGATGTGGAAGTCGATCTTCGGCCCGTAGAAGGCGCCGTCGCCGGGGTTGAGCTGGTACTCCCGGTCCTGGCGTTCGAGCGCGTCGGTCAGCGCCGCCTCGGCCTTCGCCCACTGCTCCTCAGTCCCCATCGACTTCTCCGGACGGGTGGAGAGCTCGACCCGGACATCGGTGAAGCCGAAGCGCGCGTAGAGCTCGTCGATCGCCTCGCAGATGTCGATCACCTCGTCGGCGATCTGATCCTCCGTGCAGTAGACGTGGGCGTCGTCCTGGGTGAAGGCGCGCACCCGCAGCAGCCCGTGCAGGACGCCCTCGCGCTCGTTGCGTGAGACGCGGCCGAACTCGGCCAGGCGCAGGGGCAGCTCCCGGTAGGAGTGGCGGCGCGAGCCGAAGACGAGGCAGGCGCCGGGGCAATTCATCGGCCGCAGCGCGAAGCGGCGCTCGTCGGACTCCATGAAGTACATCTCGTCGCGGTAGTTCTCCCAGTGCCCCGAGCGATGCCAGAGCTCCTCGTCGAGGACCTGCGGAGTGGCGATCTCCCGGTAGCCGCGGCGGCGCAGCTGCTCCCGCACCTCGGCCTCGATCAGCCCGAGCAGCACCGTGCCGTTGGGCAGCCAGAAGGGCATCCCGGGCGCTTCCTCGCGCAGCATGAAGATCCCCAGCTCCGGCCCCAGCCTGCGGTGATCGCGCGCCTTCGCCTGCTCGATCCGCTCCAGGTGGGCCTCGAGGTCGGACTTGGAGAAGAACGCGGTGCCGTAGATCCGGGTCAGCATCCGCCGGCTCTCGTCACCGCGCCAGTAGGCGCCGGCGAGCGAGCTCAGCTTCAGCGCCTTGATCCGCCCGGTCGAGGGGCCGTGGGGGCCGCGGCAGAGATCCTCGAAGGGTCCGTTGCGATACAGCGAGACGGTCTCGACGCCCTCGTCGCGGATCAGGTCCTCGATCAGCTCGACCTTATAGTCCTGGCCCTGCTCGCGGAACAGCTCGATCGCCTCGGCGACCGGCAGATCGCGCCGCTCGAAGGGCTCGTCTGCGGCGACGTGGGCGCGCATCGCCTCCTCGATCCGGCGCTAGGTCGTCCTCGCCGGGGCCGCTCCCGTCCGGGAACTCGAAGTCGTAGTAGAAGCCATCGGCGATCGGCGGGCCGATCGTCACCTGGGTCCCCGGAAACAGCTCGAGCACCGCCTCGGCCATCACGTGCGCCGCGTCGTGGCGGATCAGCTCCAGCGCCTCGGGATCGCGGTCGGTGAGGATCGAGATCTCCTCCCCGTCGCGCAGGGCCGCGGAGAGATCGCGAAGCTCGCCGCCGGCCCGCACCGCGAGCGCTGCCTTGGCGAGTCCCGGGCCGATCGCCTCAGCGGCGTCGGCGCCACTGGCGCCTTCGGGCAGCTCGAGAGGCGTCCCGTCCGGCAATTTGACGGTGATCGTGGCCATCGCGCCCATGCTATCCGCGCCCCAAACGCCGCCGAACGCAACCTTAGGGGCCCCAATGGGCACGCAACCTTGCGTTCGGCATGGACGATCCTACATCGCGTGCGGCCGGGCCCTGGCGGGCCTCGCGGACGGCGATCAACGGGCAGCGGCTGTGGCCGCGGACCGGCCCGGCGCGCTCCCAGAGCAGGTAGCGGCCGGCCCGGCGGGCCAGGCGAAGCTCCCGATAGGGCATGCCGCCGCGATCCGCCGGCGCGATCACGAAGCGGACCCCCGGCGGCGGCGCCGAGCCCAGCAGGCCGCCGGGGTCGGGATCGATGCAGACTCGGCCACCGCGCAGCTCCCAGGCGAGGAAGGGGACGCCGTGCTGATCATCGAGAAAGTCCGGCGGGGCGAGGACCTGGGCCGCCGAGGAGGCGATCGCCGGCCGCAGCTCGGTCAGTTTCGGCGTGTAGGAGATCCGGTCCGACCGGGGCCCGGGCCAGGACGATCAGGGTGCAGGCGCGCGGCGGCGACGAGGAAGAGGGCGGCGGCCAGCGGCCCGAGGATTCCCCGCAGGGTCGGGCTCTCCCCCGCGCGGAGGGCCGCAGGTCGAGCAGCGGGCGGACGATCAGCAGCATCGCCACCGGTGAGATCATCGCCACGGCCTTCGAGGCCGTGTAGGGAGTCCCGCCGAGGCGGGCGGCTGCATAGGCGCCGAGCGCCGCCAGCCAGCGCGGCCGGGATCGCATACTCGCGCCGCCGCAGCGCCCAGCGCAGACCGACCAGGAGCAGCGCAAGCGCCAGCGCTGCGCCCGACGTAGTAACCGATCGCCGGCACCGCCCCCGCCCCCGGGGTGAGCCGGAAGTCTCCCGATGGCCAGATCCCCAGCGCTTCGAAAGGGGAGATCTGGCCGAACAGGTTGCCGAGGCCGGCCCCGGCGGGGGCGAAGGTCTCGAAGCCGCCGAAATCGATCATGCGGCCGATCTCCGGCGCGGCGAGCACGATGAAGGTGAGGAGCGCCAACCCGGCCGGCCGCGTGGCGGCCGCCAGCGCCTCGCCGGGCGAGCCCGCACGGTGCCGCTGGTCGATCAGCACCGCCACACCCCAGATAGCCGCCGTCGCCGCCAGCCAGGTGAGCCCGGGGAAGCTGTAGACGTAGACGCTGCCGACCGCGATCAGGGCCAGGCGGGACCGCCCGCAGCGGAGAGTCCCCCCAGGCGGCCCGCTGCTCGGCGTCGCGCAGCCCCAGCAACCCGATCGCGAAGGCGAGGACGAACAGCGCCTGGGTTGTCTCCTTGAAGGCGCCCTGGGCGAGGTAGGAGGCGACCATGTAGGGGAGGCCGACCAGCAGCGAGCCGAGCAGCCGCCGTCCCGGAGAGAAGGAGCCGAGAGCGCCCAGCGCGGTCAGGCAGGCGAGCACCGCGATCGAGAGGGTGAAGCCGCCGAAGCCCTGGACGACGCCGATCCCGAGGCCCTGGTGAAGGGCGACCACGACCGAGTGCGGCCCCAGCGGATATCCCTGGGTGAGCAGCGGCGAGGCGGCGCCCGAGGCCAGGCGGTCGGCGGCCAGCAGGTGCTGGGACATGTCCGGGTCGAAGCTGGTCCCGAGGATGCCGAAGCGCCCCTCCGCGATGAACGGCAGCGAAGCCGCGAGCAGCGCCAGGATCGCCACCGGCCCGCCGGCGCGCAGGGCCTCGCGGCCGCCATCGGGCCCGCCGCGCAGCAGGTAGAGCGCTGCGGCGGCAGCGGCGATCAGGACGGCGAGCGCGGAGACGATCCCGTCCCCGGGGAGCCGGACGGTCGCCCAGCAGAGGGCGCAGAGCAGCGCCAGGCCAGTCGCCGGCGCCAGCCAGGAGACCCGCCGGCAGCCGCAGAGCGCGATCGCGGCCTGACCGATCAGCAGCGAGGCGGAGCAGACGGCGAGCACCGATACGTAGGTGGCGATCACGCGTCGGCGAGGATATGGATCGCGGAGGCTCCTTCCCGCGGTTGTGGCCTCCCGCCGTGCCTCGGGTAGGGACATCCGGCCGCGATCGGTAGTAGAAACGCTGCATGCGACCGCGAAGGAAGCGCGCCGGCGGCGCTCGCCGCCGCGATCGGCACGATCCTCCTCTGCGCGGCCCTCCCCTCCCCCACGCCGGCGAAGCCGCGCCACGGCCACTGGTTGCGGAACGTCAAGGTGACCCAGTACTGGCCGGTGCCGGAGTCCTGGTTCAACGGCAAGCGGGTCCGCACCCCCGGGATCTCCGGCCGCCATCGCGTCGACTGGCTTTACTCGGCGAGCGGCCTCTGCATGGAGGGCGACGGTTACGGACTCGACGGGCACCGCTACCACCTCGATTCCCCGGGCTCGCAGGGCTGGGTCGACATCCACGGCCACCTCACCAACGACTGGGCGGCGCGGCCGCCGTACTGGCGGGCGGTCGGCTGGCGCAACAAGCACGGCGGGGTGACCTATCCGCTGGCCGCCGGAGGCTGGTCGAACGGGCGCCCGCGGCGGTATCGGCCCCCGACCGGGATCAGCTTCGCGCGAGGCCCCTCGCGCCATCTGCGCTTCTGGTACAGCATCGCCACCGACCGCGAGGACGATCCCAAGGGTCGCTGGGTCTACATCCGCGCCTATCGCCACACGCCGGCCCGCGGCTGGTTCCGCGCCCAGGACACCGGCGGCGCGGTCAGCGGCCACCACATCGACGTCTACCGTCCGCCCCCCAGACCAACCGAGCGCCGGCAGAACCCTCAGCGGCCGCCCGTCTGGGTTGCCCCCGCGAGGGTTCCGTCCGGTGAGGGGCGCCGGCCCGGGCGGCGGGGGCGGCGTCGGGCCGGCTCGAGGCGGGGCCGGAATCGCGCTCCCGGTTGCGTTCGGGGCCGGGGTCGGATTAGACTCGGCCCCGAAGGGAAGGGAAGGTGGTCGGAAAGGGAGTACCCGGCAGGCGTAGAAAGTCGGTTTGGAGGGCGATCGCAATGCTGGTCGGCGCCCTCGCCCTGTCGCTGATCGCAACCGCCGGCACTGCGACGCCCAAAGGGCAGGTCGCCAAGCATCAGGTGACGATCTCGGGTGGCAACCGCAGCGCCCACGTCAGGATCTACGTTCAACGTAACTACCTTGAGGTCACGGGCGGCGATATGAAGGGCTGTGAGCAATCGTCCCGTCTCGGATGCTGGCTCGGCGCGGTCAGTTCGGTGATGGTCCGGATGGGCCCCTACAACGACAAGGTCGAGGTCAAGGACCCCCTCCCCGTACCGCTCACGGTCCACCTCGGGAACGGGTCCGACAAGTTCATCGGCAACGACGAGCCCGACCGCTGCTACTCCGAGGGCGCCATCCGGAACCGCTGCATCGGCGGTGGCGGCGATGACGTTTGCATCACCGGGGAGCGCAACAGCGACTGCGTCGGCGGACCGGGCAATGACGTCTGCAAGCACGGCGCCGGCAGTGACGGCTGCTGGGGGGGTGCCGGCAACGACGTCTGCTACATGGGGCCCGGCAAGGACGGATGCCACGGTGGCCCCGGCAACGACCGACTCTACGGCGGCCCCGATCCCGATCAGCTCTACGGCGGCCCCGGCCGCGACTACTGCAACGGTGGCCCGGGCCAAGGCAAATCTCACACCTGCGAGTACGGTCCCGGACACTGAGCTCCAACCGCGCTGCCTGGTCGTCGAAGGCGCGATTTTCTGGCCCATTTCCGGCACCAGGGCCCGTTGACCAACCCGATTTCCACGTCTAGCTTCCGCCAACCAGCCCGAGCACGCGGCTGCCGGCCGTCCGACGGCGCAGCCGCCAGGTTCTACTCCGGCGTCGCCTACTCCTGAGGCCCGGCGACTTCCAGGGCTTCGCGCCAACTCCCGTAGAGGCGGACCTGCATCACCTTCGGCGGACGACCTCCACGTTCTCCTGCGACATCGCCTACTCCGACAAACCGGCGGCTTCGAGGGCATGGCGTCGGGTCGGATATTCCGTCACGCGCCACATTCTTCCGTCCTTGAAGCTGACAACTCGGAAAATTGTCTCCCCAATCCAGCCAGCTGCATCGCTTCCCTTCAACCCTCGTCCCGAGACACGCTCTACCGTCACCACCTGTCCTCCGGCATCGAGCAGCTCGTCGGCCTCTACGCGATAGTCCGCATGCAGCCCGGACAGAGTGTCAAGAAAGTCCGTGATCTCACTGAGACCTTGATAGGTACCGCCACGGACCAGCTTCCACTCGATTTCCGGGTGCCATATCTCGGCGAGGGCCGCCCAGTCTCTCGCGTCGCGCGCGGCAATGTCCCGCCGCACGATCTCCACCTTCTCCTGCGACATCGCCTGCGCAGTATCTCGTGCCCGAATGGAGATGGGCGATCGCTGCCGCGCTTTCTGCACATCCCCCGCGTTCGCTTGCCTACTTCGCTCGCCTCGGACTTGCCTTTCCGCCCGATGTATTGAGGGCTACCGCGGAGCGGACGAGCGCCTTGAACGCGCTCCCGTCGACCTCCTCCCCCTCATGGATGTCGATCGCGCGCCTCGTGTTTCCTTCGAGGCTCGAGTTGAAGAGCTTGTCCGGATCCTTCAACGAAGCTCCCTTGGCGAAGGTCAACTTCACCTTCGACTTGTAAGACTCGCCGGTGCAGATGATCCCGTCGTGCTCCCATATCGGAGTACCCATCCACTTCCACTCCTCCACGACCTCCGGGTCTGCCTCCTTGACGAGCTTGCGCATCCTGCTCAAAGTCTCCCCGCGCCAGTCTCCGAGCTCAGCGATTCTTTCGTCGATCAGCTCAGATGGCAACTGGCCCTCGGTCGAACCCGACAATTTCATCTACTCCTCGCCGTAGGGATTCTCAGATGGGCGCTACTGGGCTCGAACCAGTGACCTCCAGCTTGTCGAGCTGGCGCTCTCCCAACTGAGCTAAGCGCCCTTGGAGCGGCAGGGTAGCAACGGCCCTGAAACGCGGGCTCAACCGTTGAGCAGCCGGGTCACCAGCCGATTGGCGCCGCCCACATTGTCGTAGATTTCGCCGATCACGACGATGCGCTTGTTGGGCTGGAGCAGGACACCGAAGGCGCTGTCGCTTCGAGCCTTGCCGCCGAGGGTGACGAGCCCGTGCTTGCCGAAGCTGCGGTCCAGAGACCCCCGGCGGCGGAGCCGCCAGACAGCGGCGAGACTGGGCTTGGAAGGTTGATCGATCCCGCCAACTACGATCAAGCGACCCTTCCGGTCGCGGGCCATCGCGGCGCCGAAGCCGCCGTGCTTGAGACGGATTCGCTTGACGCCGTCGCCGGAGAAGCTGCGGCCAAAGCTCGGATCGAGGACGCCCCCGACGCTGAACCGCGTTACCAGGATGTCGAAGTCAGAGGGGTTCTCGTGAGATCCTGCAACCGCGATCCGGCCTGAGCCGGCGCGGGCGAGATTAGCCCCGTAGGAGTAGTTGAGAGGATCCCGGTAGGTGGCGATCCGGTCCCCGCTATAGGAGGAATCGAGCCTCCCTTTGCGCGTGTAGCGCACCAGGCCGATGCCGCTACCTCCATAGCCTCCGACGGTCAGGATCCGCCCGTGGGAGAGCACCAGGCCGGCGTTGGCCGCGTCGACCCCGCGGCCGGCTCCAGATCGGTGTAGACGAGCCCCTGCAATCCGAAGCTCGGGTCGAGCCTGCCATCGGAGGCGAGGGCCGGGGCGGGGACAGCACTGCCAGCAGGGCGGCGATCAACAGAAACGATCGGAGCCCCCGCATGCATCAAAATTACCAGCGGTTCCGCGGCTTTCAACCCGCCTTCCGCCCTGCCTCAGCCGGTTGTCCAGGATGGCCCAGGCCTGATCCGAGGATCGTCCAATTTGCGGAATTCCCAGCCACCATGTGCATTTCGGCTCGTTCGGCTGCTACAAGTATTCGAAACCTTCACTCAGCCTGAGTGTTAGGTTTGATCAAGGCGGCGTCGCAGGAAGGATTCAGCGCCTCCCGAAGACTTCAAAGGCTTAAGGACCGACGAGCCAGTGGTTTCGATTGCTGGTGGTACGTCCTTCGGAACCAAGGGGCCCCGTTCAGGGGCCCTTTTCCGTTCCCGGGGCGACCTCCGCCTGAGGCAGGGGCTCGACCGTCAGCGTCAGCCCGTCGACGCGGGCCACCCGGACCTTCTGCCCGACCCCGATCGGATGCGGCGAGCGCGCCCTCCAGCTCTCCCCGCGCAGTCGGACGGTGCCGTGGTCCGAGCTCACCGGCTCAACCACTTCGGCGAACTCTCCCGGCATCGCCTCCCTGCCCGTCTGAGCGCGGCGGTCACGCATCCACTTCCGCCAGAAGGCAAGCTCGCCGATCTCCAGGAAGAGAGCGACGACCACCAGGATGATCCCGACGGTCGGCGAGAGCACGAAGACCAGAAGCAGTACGGCGATCAGCAGCAGCATGGCTTTGAACCAGATTAGCCCCGGTGGAAGGTCTGGCGATCCCGCCGGCCGCGACTAGGGTCGGGGGAACCGTTCGATCGGAGGTGAGACTGAGTCGGAAGGCAATCCTGGGAGCGATCGGCTCCTGCGCCCTCCTGATGCCGGCGGCGTCGGCGGCCGCCAAGACGCCGACCCCAACCAGCATCCGGCGACACGGCGGGGATCGTCGACGACTAACACTCCCCGCAGCGTGCCCCGCTTCGTGCCCGCGTTCGAGCTCGTCATCGATGGCGAAAGCCCCCAGCCCTTTCTCCGCCAGATGGAGAAGTCGGGGGCAGTCAGGGTGCTCGGGCCGCAGATCGACGGCAATCACCACAACGCCCCCGGCGCCATGCGGATGGTGGTGCGAGTCGAGGCGGCCTCGGTGGCCGCGGCACGCCAGCTGATCGAGGGCTACCTCCCCGCGGATCAGGGCTTCAAAGTGAAGCCGGTGATCCGCGGGACCTGAGGACGACGCGGGAGCCTCCTCAGGCCTCCCGCTCGAGCTTGATCTCGCAGAGGTCGACCGATGCGCGGGTGCCGGGGGTATCCGAGCCGTCCATCTGCTCGAGCGCCGCACTTCCTGTCCGCAGGTCCTCCTCGGTCTCGAAGAAGCCAACGAAGACGGCTGTCGATTGAGCCTCGTCGACCAGCAGCTTCATCCCCGTGGCGGGCACCCCGGGTGGCGGCCCGTCCTCCTGCTCGACCCGGGCGACGATCTCCGCGATCCGCTCCGGGTTGACGTCGGTGAACCGCACGACTCGTGCATGCATGGAGTCCTCCTCGCTCGGGTGCCTCGATCCTAGCCGGGAGTGAGGGCTAGGGGGAGACCCCGGCGGCCTCGAGGGCCTCCGCCCGCTCCTTGATGCTCTCGAGCCTGATCACCCGGCCCCCGCACAGGGTCCAGAGCTGGAAGCAGCGCGTCTCCGCGCCGATGCCGCTCGCCTTACCCGTGGCCTTCTGGAGTACCGCGACGAGCACGCTGTCCCCGGCGTCGACGGAGAACCGCCGCCCAGAACACCAGCGATCTTCCACTCTCCTAGCGGCAACATCGGCTGCGCGATGGCGACTGACGGCGCGCGCTGCGACATTGCCGACCACACATGGCAGGCGCCACCAAAGCCTGAATCGTTCCCGACCGATTGGGGCAACGGCATTAGCATCGGCCCAAACGGCACGGCTCAGTTCGTGTGCGCGGGCGACACCGTTCTCGGCGCTGGGTTCGTTCTGAGATATGGCAAGTTCGTCAGGCTGGGTCGCTTTGCATGCAGGAGTCGAACCGACGGCGTGCGCTGCGTGAACCAGAGCACCAGCCACGGCTTCCTCATCTCGCGCGAGAGAGTTCAGCGCTTCTAGCCCTACGAGCTTCTTCTTGCCCGACGAAGGGGTCCTGAGGGTCAGGCGCTAATCGGAACAGGCGTCGGCGGCTCAAAACAAGGATCGGCGCAGGCTCTCGTCTGGGGACAGCCGGCGGCGCGACTGGAACCGCTCCACATTCTGCGAGGCAGCCTACTCCGACAGCCCGGCGGCTTCGAGTGCATCGTCCTCGGTCGCACAGTTGCGCCACCAGACGCACTTCCCGCCCCGCCACCGGATTGCATGCCAGAACGGATCGATCAGCGGCGTCGCGCTACCAGCCCCATGTCCCCAACCGCGAGTGTGGGCAAGCGTCACGTCTCCGAGGTCATGCAGTTCCTCAATCTCGACAGAGTAGTCGGGAAAGGCACCGAGAAAGTTGTCCCACCAGCGCCGCAGTCCCTCCTGCCCCTGGTAAGCCCCCTCCATGGCGACCAGCCGCGACTCCACCTCCACTTCAGCGTCAGTCATCGCCAAGAAGGCGTCCCAGTCGTGCCGATTGAAGGCCTCATACATAGCCAGCGTCAGCTCCACGTTCTCCTGCGACATCGCCTGCGCAGTATCGCTCAGGATCTGGCCAGGTCGTCCCGGAGAGCGCCCACCGGCCGTAATGGACTCCTAAGTCCCGTAGATATATGGGGACCCATGGCGCCGCGCCGCTGAAGATAGGGGTGGCCGGGGAATAGCCCGCGGGAAACGCTGCGGGACATAACTGCAGCATGCCTATAAACGGCTTTGCAGGCTCCGGGGTCTAGTTCCGCCCGGTGCTCTCAGGTGCGCTGAGGTGCGCTCAGTTACGGCCGAATGTGTTCAGCTGGGGCACGGTTCGGGACACGGTTTCGGCGTAACGCTTCGCATGGGCGCGGGCGAGGCCGAGACGCGGATCGACAAGACGCGCGCAACGATGTCGGAATGTCGCCGAAGCCAAGAGGCCAGGTGGCGGAGGTTTACGAGAGGATGGGCGACCGCATCCAACCAAGGAGGACAAATGGCCGCCGTAGCTTTCGCCCTTCCGATCGTTTCCGGCAAGGAGGAGATGGACCGGGACGCATTCGAGGAGATGAGCGGCTCACGTCGCGAGGAGTACGAGAATGCTCGCCGGGCCGCGGGGATAAAGCGGGAAGCGGTTTGGCACCAGGAAACGCCGCAGGGAACGCTCGCGGTCGTCTACCTGGAGGCTGAGGACGTTGGTGCTGCGATGCAGGCGATCGGCACCTCAGAGGCGCCATTCGATCGCTGGTTTCGTAACACGATGGAGCAGGTGCACGGCATCGACCTCGCTGAGTCCGCCCCTCCGCCCCAGCTGATCATGGACGCCACCTTCTAGCCGCGATGACCGCAGATTCCGGTACCGAGTCACCACCGGGCACGGCTGCCGAGCCCACTCAAATCCGGGGGACGCCGGCGTTGAATTGGGCTGAGGGGAGATACTGCCCCGGCGATGTCGCAGGAGAACATCGTGATCATGAGACGCGGCTACGAGCGCTGGAGGGCCACCGGTGAGATCCGCGCCCATCCCGATTTCGTCTGGGATGTGTCCAAACTTGGCTGGCCTGAGCAGCAAATCTACTCCGGAGCCGAGGGCGCGAACCAGTTCAACGCCGAGTGGGCGGATGCGTGGGATGGCTGGGAGATCGAGGTCGAGGAGTACATCGACGCCGGGGAGCGCGTCATCGTCATCGTCAACCAGGGGGGGCGTTCGAAGGCCACGGGAATTCCTGTCGATATGCGCTTCGCTCAGGTGTGGTCGTTCCGGGACGGACAGGCGATCAGGATGCAGATGTACTCGAGCGTGGACGAGGCCCTCGAAGCTGCTGGGCTGTCGGAGTAGCGCAGGGTTACGGCCAGGACTGGCTTTGGCGTATGAGCTTCAACTCGTTCGCCGCAAGCGCAGCACCTAGGACGTTGACTTGGGCCTGGCCTGGAACTGAGTGGGACATCCTCTTGGTGTTCTCGTATCTCGATCATCGCGGAATACGATTGCCGAAATGACGCTCTACGTCTGTTGGGGCACCTTCCGCACCGACCGAGGCCACCATTGCGGCGACGCAAACAAGGCGCTGAGCGAAGCTGGTCACGACCCAACCGTGGTCAAGACCGGAGGCTGCTTCCGCACCGATCCGCTATTCCCTGGCAGGCGGGATGTGAAGCGGATGACAGGTAACTACAAGGTCCCGACGCTCGTGCTCGATGACGGCACCATCGTTGACGGGACCGCCAACATCATCGAGTGGGCCCAGGCCAATCTGGAATAGAGGGCAGCCTGGGACACCTTCTCGGAGCGTTCGTGTCTCGATCACCTGTTCCCCTGGGCGCGGGATTGGCACCCGATTGGTACCCATTAGCCGGTGACGGCTCGCCACCCGGAGGGCCGGATTCTCCTTGATAACGGGGATTCTCGAGGAAGGCGCCTACCGGAGTCGAACCGGTGTAAACGGCTTTGCAGGCCGCTGGCAGGGGGCCGTTTTTCGCTTGCTAAAGCCAAATTCCTCGACCGTGCGCCAGCCGATGCGCCAGTGAGGGCAATCGAGCGGGGAGAATTCGGCGCCACGGGAGACCTCGACGGAGATCAGTTCGAAACGACAAGCGGCCGAACTTCAGACCGCAACGTCCTGCTCCGGCCATACGCCGGTGCGGACCCGCTCGTAGAGCGTGTCAGGCGCCAGATCGGCGCCCCCGGGCCAGACGACCGTGCCGGTCTCGGCGTCGACCCTGACCCTTGCGAACCCCTCGGGAGTGCAAGCGGCCGCGAACACCGGTCCGTGCATGCGATCCAGCACATCGACTTCGCCTTTCAGACCATCGGCGAAGGTAAGACGAAGCACACCGTGGCGAACGACAGCGGCCTCGGTTATGTCAGGGGTCAATCCATTCATCGGAGTGGCTCGATCGGCTTAAGTGTCTCACCGTCCCTCGCCCGGCGCCAGTTCTCGCTGAGCTCGTCTTGATGCAACTCCGCCCAGGCGAGCACAAAGCGCAGCTGCCGGCGTCCCAGGTTGCTGTCTAGGACTTCAAGAGTGTCGATGCGAATCTTCGCGCTTCCCTCGCCATGGCGTGCATGAAAGTGCGGAAATCCGTGGTCGTCGAAGAACATCGCGATTGAAATCCCGAAGAAGCGGCTGATCGTTGGCACTCGGCCAATACTGGCGCCAAGCGCGGTCGGGACTCGATCCGGTCTTCGCACCTCGGCCCGTTGCACTCCCGAATGGTTCAGGCTCCGCGTGTTCAGCTATTCAGACCGACCCGACAGCGGCGCGTCTAGCCTGGCTGCTGGCCCGCTCCAGATATGCATCGAGCATCCCCGCGGCCTCGCGCTCCGAGCCCGGCATCAGGTGGCCATAGAGGTCGAAGGTGACCTTGATCGACGAGTGCCCCATGAACTGCGAGAGGGCCTTGGCGTTGACGCCGGCGGCGATCATGAACGACGCATAGGTGTGCCTCGCCTGGTGCAGACGCAGTCGCTCGCTGATTCCGGCAGCCTTCCAGGCCGCATCCGCACGCCGGTAGAGCGTCGCGGCGTGAAACGGGTCCTCCTCCCCGCTCCCGAGCACAAGGTCGCGGTCGGCGGCAGTTGGGTTCTCCAGTCGGCGGTCGAGAATCAGCTCACGAAGGGCGGCGGGCATCGGCACCCTGCGGCGCGATGTGTGTGTCTTGGGCTCAATCGGGCCGGCGTTGGGATCCCAGGACTCTCGAACCTCGATCGTGCCGCCGGCGACATCGACGGCGCCCCATCGAAGCGCCCGCAGCTCTCCGTAGCGAAGGCCTGCATAGAGCGCCGTCGCCCAGATCGGGCGATCCTCCGCCGACAGCACAGCGAGCAGCTGCGCGGCGACATCGGGGGCGGCGATCTCGACTCGCCGCGGGCGCGGGGCGGGAAGCTCGAGATCGCGGGTCGGATTGACCGGCAGCCCGCCGCGGGACTTTGCGCGCCGGTAGATCGCCTGCAGCGGTTTGATCGTGTTTCGGAGCGTCGAGGCTGGGTGTCCCTCAGCTTGCCAGCGGTCGACCAAGACCTGCAGGTCCGTGCTCGTGACCGCGCTCAGCTTCTCGCCGCCGATGAGCGGAAGCACCCGTTCCTCGAGCGCATGCCGATAACCGCGCAGAGTCGAAGGCTTGTATGCGTGCCCCGACCTCGTGCGGATCTCGCCGGCCTCAGCGCCAGCGAGCCACGCTTCAGCGACTTCTCGGAAGGTCTGCCGGGTCGGCGCCCGCAGCGCGCCCTGGTCGATCTGGCGCTTTGCGTCCGCCCGCCAGGAGCGGGCCTCGGCGAAGTTCAAGAACGTGCGGCGAAGCTTTCTGCGGTCCCGGGGCGAGTAGACCCACGCCTCGTAGCCAGCCCGGCAGTTGCACTCGCGCCCAGCCTTGGACCGGCAGCCCTTCGCGTGTCGCTTCACGATGCCCGCTGCCATCGGCGCTCCTCCATTCGGTCTCTGATCTGGTCCTTGCACGCCGAGGGTACGGCGGTCAGCGGACCATCCCGTCCAGGGTGAACGAGGCGTTCTCCTCTGACCAACGCTCCAACTCGCGCAGAGGGATAAGCCGCATGCGGCCCCGCCTGATGAGTCGAATCTCCGGCTGAACGTAGCGCTCGAACGAGTCGATGCTCATGCCGAGACAGTTGGCCGCCTCGGCCCGAGTGAGTGCCACAGGTGGCACATGGCGCTTTCCAGCGTTAATGGCGGTACGGCTGCGAACTGGTCGGTGTCGAGGGATCTTGCGCCCCCGCGACGCGATCGTCTTTGAATCGTTTTCGGCCATCGGGCTACTGCCTCTGTCCCTTATGTCGATCGGTTGCCTCGATCGCGCCAAACATGGGTCTTTAGTAGTGGAACCGTGAAATGCCGTCGAGCTCATTCCCGAAGTGCCGCCCGCCCTTCGGCCAGGCATCGATTCACCTTTGTATGTGACCAACCCGTCGCCTCGCAGATCTCGGCGTAGCTGAGACCGGCGCCGAACAGCCCCAGCGCGCGGCGCTGGTCGGCCTTAAGCGCGGCGAGCATTTGACGGCGCTCGTCGATCTCCTCGCTGCGCAATGCCTTCTCTTCAGGATCAGGCACGCCACTCGCCAGCCCCTCGATCCAAGGTTGCTCAGACTCGGCCGAGCCGTTGGGGGTATCGAGACTTACGACACGCCGCCGGGAGACCTTGCGCCGAAATGCCCACGCCTCGCGCTTGACAGTTGTGTAGAGCCAGGCGAGCGGCTCCCAGTCGCCGCGGTAGCGCTCGATGAAGCGCAGGTAGGCCGTCTGCAGAACATCGTCGACGTCCTCGGGTAGCTCGGCGTGCTTGCGCGCCTGCTGGCGCAGCAGATGCTCTGATCGGGCGAGAAGTTCGCAAAGCAGTCTTGTGTTTCGCTCGCGGTCGACAGATTCGCGTGACCTCGGCTGGGCGTCCATGGGGCGGCCAACCGCACGGCAAAGCCGTGCCAAGATCGGCCGCCCGACGTCCAGCCGATGAACGCCGGATGGATTGCGAGCGAAACGACTCGCAGCTCAGGGACCAAAGCCAATGCCCAGATCGCGCTCGCTGCCAAGCTCGCGCGTGAGTCCGCGCTCGTAGCCCCGCCGCAGCGCCCGCTGATGGTCTGAAAGCCGGTTGGCGCTTCGCTCCCAGCCAGCGCGCTCAAAGCCGCTTGACGGCTCGCTGCCAAGCGCCCGCTCTCTGTCCTTTATTCCATGAGTCTGGCGGTGACGCTCGATCACTTCCACGCCGCCCTCCCAGCAGGCGAGGCTCTTCGCCTCGGTGGGCTTCTCCCCCAGGGCATTGGTGATGTAGGGGGGCGGTGCAGTGCGGTCGGCGGCGATCACGAGGCGGCGCCGGTCGGCGAGCTCGGCCTCGATCCCCGCCAGCTCGGCTCTATCCTGCGGTCCCACTTCTGGGCGCTGCGCGAAGCTCCGCTCGAGCTCCTCGCGCATATCCCGCAACCTGCCCTGGAGGCTGACCTCTGAGTTCTGAAGCCGAACAAGCTCGCGCTGATCGGGCCGGCGCTGCTGCTCCAGCGCAATCCTGCGCTCGACAACGTCCGCCAACGCTTGCGCCATCTCCGCCGTCTGCTTGTGAAGGATGTTCGCGCGATCAGTCCCGCTCTCGGCTAAACGCACCTGCACATCGAGGTCCTCGCGCCTTGCCACGAGCTCGGGGGTCGCGCGCTCGCGAAGTGGCGCCCGCAGCTGCTCGTCTGTGGCGGCGAGCTGCGCTTCGTCTCTGACCATGGCCTCGCGGATGTGGTCAAGCGGCTCGCGATGAATGGGCTGGCGCGGCGCGTATTCCTCGCGCTCTGACTGCACCTCGGGTGTCGCGTAGAGGTAGGCCTGCTCGCGGGCGCGCGACATCGCGACGTAGTAGTCCTGCTGGCTCATCGAGGCGTCGGCGCAGACGAAGGCAGCGTCGACGGTCGAGCCCTGGGCGATGTAGAGGTTGGCGGCGTAGCCGTGCTGCAGGGCCGGGGCGCCGCTTGCGGGATTGACCCGCTCGAGGTAATCGCGCTCAAGGGTCACCCGGCGCTCTTGATCAAGGCAGTCCAGGGTCAGGCTGTAGCGCTCGGCGTCGACGTCGGCGACCTGCCAGCGCATCCTGTTGCTGACCCCGTTGGCGGGCGCGTTTACCCGCGTCACCACCTGATCGCCGACCGCAAACGCTTGCCCGCCGACCTCGATCTCGGCCGCGCCGAGCGATCCATGCTCATGGAGCAGCTCCCGCGCCATCGCATTCAGTCGCTCGACCTCTGAGTTTCGCTGCGTGATCATCAGCGCGTCAGAGCCGCCCGAGAACGAGTCCCACCAGTCGCTGACGATCGCCTCCCGCCTTGCGTCCGGATCGGGGGCGACGACGACGCGCTCGGCGGAGTGGTAAAGCTCAAACGCCTCGGCTCCGCGTCCTTCGCGGATCAGCCGCGCTGCGGTGCGGTCAAGCTCGTGGTGGTGGCGGATCACCTCGCGCAGGTAGATCGGCTCGCCTCGATCGGCAAGGGCGCTGAAGAGGCCACCCGCCTCAAGCTCGGGCAGCTGTGCGGGATCGCCGATCAGGACCAGCTTTGCTTCCGCGTTGTGCGCGTGGTCGATCAGCCGCGCCAATGTCTGTGAGTCGACCATCGCGGCCTCGTCGATCAGAAGCACCGAGCCAGCGGGCAAGGTCGTGAGCCCTTGCGCTTGGGAGTCGTCAAGCTCGGCAAGTAGGCCGGCGATGCTCTGCGCCCGCCGCCCTCCGCCGAGAGCACGTTGGCGGCGCGCCAGGTTGGCGCCGCAGCCCGCAGCGGGACGCCTGCCTGCGCCCAGCCTTCGGCTGCAGCGGCGATCGCGTAGCTCTTGCCGGTCCCCGCCTCGCCAATCACGATCTCCAGGCCTTCGCCATCGCTGAGCAGCCGCTGCACCATCTCGCGCTGGTCAGCCTTCAGGGTGGGGCGGCCGGCAATAACCCGCTCAGCGACCGGCTCGCCGGCGACAGCGCGCTCGCTGTCACGCATCACCTGGGCGGTGGCGAGGGCACTTTGCTCGAGCTCCCAGATCCGCAGCGTGGTAAAGCGCTCGCCCTTCGGACCCTCGCCGATCCGGACCACGTGCTCGGTGGCGAGGTAGGCGTCGGCGGTCTGCTCAATCAGCGCCGACTCTCCGCCAACTGGAAGCAACTCGGCAACGGCCTGGATCGCGTCGCGGCGGTCGAAGTGGGAGGCCCGCGCCGTGACCGCGCGGTCCAGCTGCTCGGCGGTCAGGACCGCGCGGGCGCCGGCCGACTGGTCGAGGTTGCGGTGGAGGATCAAGCCCTCGATCTCCTCCCGGTCAAGGCCGAGGGTGGCCCCTCGCTCGGCCCAGCGCTGCCGCAGGGTCTGCGGGCTGACCTCGTAGTCCTTGGCGCGGCGGGTGGCGAGCGTCGCTGCCTGGCGCGCGGCGCGGCTGGCATCCGGGCCTCCCGCAGCGGCGAGGATCTCCGCCCGGCGGGTGGAGAACTCGCGTAGCTGCTCGTCTTTGAAGCCGTCGATCTCGGCGATCCCGTTGCGGACCGGCTGCCAGCCAACCCCGAGGGTTCTCGTCAGCTCGTGGCGGAGCTGGGCCTCGTAGAGGTAGCCGGCGGTCTTTGCATGCGCATAGATCGAGGGGTGATGAAGCCGCGACCAGCGCCCATCGGGGCCTTTGGTCGCGTTGGCGATCAGAACGTGGGTGTGAAGCTGGGGATCGCCGGCACGTGAGGAGCGGTGGCGAAAGGCAGCGGCGAGGTAGCCGTTGCCAGGCACGAAGGTGGCGCCGCCGTGACCGCGTCTGGCCCAGCAGGCCTCGCGCTGCAGATAGCCGAGCGCAGCATCGATCGAGCGCCGATGCGCGTCGAGCACCGCTGCCTGGGTCTCCGGGCTCGCTAAGGCCCAGGTCAAAGAGACCGACTTCGGAGCGGAGAAGGTGAGATCGAAGCCGGGGACCGGTCCCTGGCATCGGTTGACGCCGAGGCTTCCGATCAGTGGCTCATCTGAGCCGGGGTCGTGGCCACTGAGCATCGCGCGCACTGATCGACGCCGACGTCACCCTCGATGCCGAGCTCATGCGCGGCGTCGCCCTTCTCCCCGGGGGCTTCGCCTTCGACGGCGTAGTAGTCCTCGGCACCGTCTGCGACCTGCTCGAGGTAGTAGCGCTCCTGTCCGGCGCCAAGTTTTCCGATCGTAAGCACCACCCCTCTGTCGAAAAAGAAGGCGAAGTGCCTCACCTGCCCACCCGCGGTGATACTGCGTGGGGTGGTGGTCGGTTGGCGGCCTGGGGGCGGTTTCAGAGCAGACAACAAAGCTCTGAAAGAGACTGATCTGGAGGTTGTTGGCAATCAAGGCTTGACTTCTTGCTGTCAGGGTTGATGAACGCGATGGCGCAGGACTCCCACCCGGACAAGGCGCTCGAGGCAGATACCGACTCGGAACGATCTGGGTCGAAGAGGGCGGCCACATCCTCATCGATGTGACTCCTCCTCGCGCGAGGCGGAAGCCGCGTCTTAGCTCGAGACGGAGAGCAGTGTCTTGGACGATGCCGAGCGCTCTTCGATGGCCTGGTGTACCGCGCTGGCACAGGCTAGGGGCTCGATGGTTGGCTCCGGCTCGCGCAGCGCACCCCGGGCGACCAACGTGGTGACGGCGGCGAGCGCGTCCGAAACCAATCCCGGGCGCAGATCGGCGGTGCCGCCGACATTGAGCCCAATCAGGGTCCGCGTATTCATCCAGGCGTCGTCGCCAGAGATCGGCGGATCGTCGCCGCTGGCATTCCCGAGGATGACGTGGCGCCCGAAAGCCGCCAGCCGGTCGAACGCCGTCGTGCGCAGGGCACCGCCGACCGGATCGATGACGACATCGACAGAACCGTCCTCGCTGAGTTGCTCAAGGCGGGCGTCGAGCTCCTCGGCGATGACGACTTCACTGCATTCCGCGGGTCCTCGCTCCGGGTCGTGGTCGACGACGCCGACGATGAGCGCGGCAGGGTGAAGCGCGGCAAGACGAGCGGTGGTGGCGCCGAGTCCGCCGCTGACGCCGAGCACCAATACTCGATCGCGTTGCTTGAGGGCCGACAGATGGTGGAGTGCGATCCAAGCAGCAACGCCGTTTGAGATCACGGCGGTGATCCGCTTAAGATCCGCGTCTTCGGGCAACGGGGCGACCATAAGCTGATGGGCGACTGCGACCTCGGCATATCCCCCGGCACGCTCGGTGCGCCCGAAATCATTCAGCAACGCAGCGACCGGCTGACCGGAAGCGAGTCCTTCGACATCGGGCCCGACGGCGCGGATGCGGCCGGTCACTTCGATGCCGGGCAC
>CAWFHL010000003.1:0-18574 GCA_963815645.1 uncultured Actinomycetes bacterium
CGGCTGGAAGTCCCATTGGAGAGCCGAATACGACCGCTGGAGCGTTAGTTTGAACCGCGGTTACGGGCCGAAGTGTCAACTAAGTGTCAACTCGCGACACGATCGCCCCCGCCACCCCTTCTCGCAGCGGCGCGGCGCCACGGGTTCCATATCTACTGGACTTAGGAGTCCATCTACCTCAGTCGTGGTCGGTTCGCCCCACCTGAGCGATACTGCGCAGGGGATGTCGCAGGAGAACGTGGAGATCATGCAGCGACTCTTTGACGCCTACGCCGAGGGCGGCATCGAAGCGGCCGTCAACTACATATCCCCCGACTGCAGACTCATTCCGTTCGCCGAGGGGATGATGGTGACAGCAGAACTCCGCGGCCCCGACGGGCTGCGCAGCATGGAGGTCCCGTGGGTCGAGAACTTCGACGGATTCGAATACGGCCTCAACGAGATTCGCGACGCCGACGAGCGGGTCGTCTTTCTCGGCTGGCTTGCCGGAAAGGTTCGAGGCTCCGGAAACCCGATCAAGCAGACCATCGCTGCCACCGTTTCCGAATTCAGCGAAGGCAGGGTCGGCGAGATACGGTTCTTTGTGTCCTGGAAAGAGGCCCTCGAAGCCGCCGGGCTGAGGGAGTAGTCGAACGCCGGAGGCGCGTCAGCTGGCGGGTGGCGCCGGCGTTAGGCCGTGCCGGCGCATGACCTCCGCCACCTTCGCTATGTCCGGCGGGCCCCCGGGAGTCGACGCCAGCACCTCGTGAATCTCACGGAAGTACTCCGGCGTCATCACGCCGGGGCTGGATATCGCAAGGAACTTCGCGTCTTCGGTCCCGTGGTTGTCGAATCCATGGACCGCTCCGCGGGGTACGCAGAGGGCCTCGCCAGGGTGAATGTCGAGCGTCCGACCATCAACCGTCCAAGTTGTGATGCCTTCGAGCCCGTAGATCGTCTCCTCGAAGGCGTCGTGGCTGTGCGGCGCCGGCATCTTGCTGTCGGAGGGAACGAAGCACTCGAAGACGCTCGCGCTTCCGTTCGAATCGGCGGCCTCAACCAAGAAGCGCACGCTGAGGGCACCCACGTGAATCATTTCCGTCGACGCTGAACTCATCCTGCCCCCCAGTCCGATGGTTTCGAGGACCTCGGCTTCCGTCGCAAGCTACACCACCAGACGCCCTCGAAGCCGCCGGGCTGTCGGAGTAGGTCCATGGCCTCCCGTTCCCATCACGCGCGAAAAAATCGCCGAAACAGTTCGCAGAAAACTAAAGAACCCAGACCCCACCCTTCTCGGCACCCAGAACTCAGAGATGCCGTCCTGCCCGAGCCGTTATCCGGGACTTATCAAATCTGAGGTAACCGAGGCCAGGACTACCGTCAACGCGATCAGCGCCAGGATCACGAAGACCACGAGCCAAACGATCATACTCGTGCTGCTTGCCTTGTTCATGCTGCGCTCCTTCCGTTTGTGGGATCCGAGTCTCTGGGCAGCCGATGTCGGCCACGGTTAGCGCCGCAACAGCCCCTAAGTTTGGCGGCAGATGAAGGCCGACGACAGAGGCAACACTCCACCAAGTCACCCTGCTGGCGGGCGATGGCTATGTGCCCGGTGAGACGGTAATTCAAGAGTGGCGGCTGCCCCGCCGGGAAGCTGCCCGCGCCCTGCGCCGGGCGATCAACGGCGGCTACCTGCTCGAGCGGAAAGGCCCTGACAAGCGCACCTACATCGCGCTGTCCAGCGAAGGCTGGGCCTGCATCGAGGACGCCGGCGCTGCGGCTTAGAAGGGGAGGCGGGAGCAGTCACCTATCGCCTGGCTCCGCTGATCCTTGTTCGGGTAGAAGACGAAGTTACCCCCCGGCCCGAAGTTGAGGCCCGGCCCTCCACTCGGGCTGTAGGCGACTGGGTATTGAAGATCGACCTTCGCCAGGCAGTCCCGGTAGCGCTGTTCGCTGTAGATCAACCCCAGCAGCACGATCACGACGAGGGCCGCAAGCGCGACCAGCGCGACCGCAACCGGGGAAACGCTGTGGCGGATTGGGACTGACATCGGGGCTAGCCTATTCCGCCTGGGGAGGCGAGCTGCTAGCCAGCCGTCCCCTCTTCTAGTAGCTCAACTGCAGCCTGACGTAAGTGTCCGGGGGAATCCTCGTTCCAGGCGCCGGAAACTGATCGGATACGGTCGGATCGGTGGCGATGTTGGCCTCCGTGTACGGGTTGCCGCTTGTCGTCGGCGGCCCCTCGCTGAGCCCTGCCTCCCTCAGCTTCGCCGATACAAACTGCTCGGTGTCGCCGGTCAGGTCGGGCACAACGACCCCCGAAGCGCTCGACGGGGAGCACACCGTCTGCCGGGTAGCTCTTCCGGAGCTCCGACATCACCCTCGCATGATGCATCGGCCGGGCACCGCTACGGGTGTCCTCCTCGTTGTAGACGGGCGGCCCGAGGTCACGGATCTGCTTCAGGAAGCTGCGGCGGTCGGGGCGGCCCTGCTCCAGCCCCTCGCAGCTGTCGAGAGCCGCGAGACGCTCGAGCGCGGCCGCCGCATTGGCCACCACCGGAACGTCGCTTGGCCAGGTCCGCCCGATCAGGATCAGGTCGGCGTCGATATGGATCAGCGCGGTGGAGGGCAGCATCTTGGGATCCCACTGCATCGTGTCGCGCTGGGAGAGCCCGGAGCCGATCACGATGAGCACGTCAGTCTCATCCGATCGGATCGCATCGATCGCCGGGCGCGAGCCCCCATACCCGAAGACTCCGAGCGCCAGCGGGTGACTGTCGGGAATCGCCCCCCGGCCCGAGAGCGTCGTTGCGAGCGGGATCTCGAAGCGTTCGGCGAACTCCCGAAGCGACAGCTGCCCCCTCGCCTAGGAGACATCCGGTCCGTCAGGAGGATGATCCGCGGGTTGTCGCGATCGTTCAGCACCTCGACCACGCGACGCAGGGCGGACTCGTCGACGAAGCGCGCGGACCGTAGGGACTCGGGGACGGGCACCCACTCGTCCTCGATCTCAGCCTTCTGCACGTCGACCGGCACCGACAGGTGTACCGGCATGCGCTCGACCATCGCGTAGGTGATCGCGTGCCTCAAGTGGTGCGGGACCACGTGCACAGACTCCGTTGAGAGTGACATGCCAGTGACCCGCTCGAGAACGTCCACGTCGTCCAGAGCGGCGCCTGAAGCGTCCTGGAAGCCGCCCATCCCCTCCCATGAACGCGCCACCTCGCCGCTAATCGCGATCACAGGGACCCGGTCGGTACGGGAAGCGGCAAGGGCCGTGGTCATGTTCAGTATCCCCGGGCCGCCGATCCCAAGGCACCCCGATGCCCGGGCGAAGCCGTCGGCCATGTACGCCGCTCCTCCCTCAAAAAGCAGCGACGATCGTCCGCACCCCGTCGGTCTCCGTGTACGCAGGCATGAAGTTGTCGTTGAGGCCGCCGAGGTCGATGAACAGATAGTCGGTGCCTTGCTCACGCAGCGCGCGGACTATGTACTCGGTGACGTTCACGCTCTCCACTCCTGCAGGCAGGCGATAGTTGCTCCGGCAAGGCGAGTTTCTGCCCCGGGCGCGGGCACCGAGTCGGGGCCAAAGCGGATCTCCATGGTGCCTCCTCCCACAGCGGTGGCTGTGTGGTCTCGCTGTAGCGCATGCACGCTAGTCGGTCACCCTGGCGGATCTTCGAGGTCGCCAACCAGCTCAGTTGAACAACCCTCGTGTCAAGCAGGAACCCGATGAGCAGGCCAGGGCGATCGGTGCTCGATTTGTGCACGCCCCTAGGCACCAGCCCCGCTGGGGGCAGTCGCAACCCCGAGAGAGTCAGCTCCGACGAATTTCGGGGCGCCGTCCTCATAGAAGACGTCGATCTCGGTGATGGTGAACCCGGCGTTCGTGAGCAGGGGAACCACACGTCGGGTTAAGTGACAGCCGCCGAATACTCTTTTCTGGATTGGTTCCATGCGGCGCTGCCAGCGCCGGATGTTCTCGTCGGGCGCCAGTCCATGTTCGACGAAGTGCAGGCTGCCGCCGGGCTTGATCACCCGTTGCACCTCTCGCAAGGCGGTGGCGACGTCTGGGATCGTGCACAGCGTCCAGGTCGAAAGTGCAGCATCGAAGGTGTCGTCCGCAAATGGCAGCGACTGACCGTCGAGACCAGACCGCTCGACAGCGACCGTCGCCTCGGCAATGCGCTTGTCGGCGAGCTTCCAACCGACGTCGGACGGCTCGATCGCGGCGACCCGGTCGATGCGATCGGGATAGAAGGGCACGTTCAACCCCGAGCCAAAGCCGATCTCGACCACATCTCCCTCCAGTCCTTCGCAGACCCGCCCGCGTAGGGGATCGGCGCTCTTCAAACCACAGGCTGCGTTGATGATGCGCGGGAGAACGTGCTCGCCGTAGATGCCGATAGTCGCCTCCTTCGAGCTGCCGCCACGATATCGCTTCATTCTCCGTGAGAGGGGAACTCTGGTCTTACCGTGGCCGTCCCGACTTTCTGGACTCTCTGCCAGGGCAGATGTAGCTTGGACAACACGAGGAGAGAAGAATCCGATGTCCGACGATGCACTGTTCACCGCCAAGCTCCGGACCGGCGCAAAGGCGAAGGTGCACGGGAAGTTCGTCCGCCGCCATCGCGAGCGCGGCACGATCGAATCGATCAACCCGGCGTCGCCGTCCTGCGATGGCACTTTCAGATATTCGACGAAGCCGCGGTAGCGGGAGGGTGGTCGGCGCAGCTTGGTGAACACTCGGAGGCGGGTAAGTTGAAGTCAATTCGATTCGTGGCCGTTCTCAGGGTGGCGTTGGCAGCATCCGTCGTGCTGTCAGTAGGTGTCGCTGCGACCGCGAACGCCACTCAGGCGAATGTCAGGCAGCTCGACGGGCCTGGCATTGCGGGCGCGAGCAAGTCGTTCCCCTGCCAGTGGACCTGGTCAATCCAGCCGGGGATCCTCACGGGCTTCATCGTCGCCGGCAACTCGGCCAGCTGCGCCGGCATCCACGGATCGCTGACGCTGAGCACCAGACTCCAGGAGTGGAACCGGGCCCACAAGCGATGGAAGACCGTTCGCACCCAGAGAAAGACCTGGCACCATCTCGGGACCACGCGCTCGAGCGGTGTTCAGAAGCGCTGTGACAACGGCAAGTACCGCGCGAAGTTCCGTTGGAAGCTGCGGGACCCGAGCGGCAGGCGGCTAGCGCACCTCGCTCTGACCAAGGGCGCGGTGGTTGCACCCGCCGGCTGTCGATTTACCCTCGGCTGAAGCCGGGCGTCAATTTCAGCCGAGGCCTTGAGGTCTCGTGGGCGATACTGCGCAGGCGATGTCGCAGGAGAACCTCAAAGCGATACAACGCGGATTTGAGGCGTTGAACCGTAGAGACATCGTTGCCCTGCTTGAGGAGGTTGACGCCGAAGTGGAGTGGTGCCCGGTCTTCCAGGTGATACTCGGGGGCGAAGCGACGGTGTATCGCGGGCATGAGGGCGTCCGCGAGGCATTTCGGGAGTGGTACGACACTCTCGCCGAGATCCACTCGGAGGTCTTGGAGGTCCGTGACCTCGGCGATCGAATCCTCGCGATCGGGCACTTCCACGCGCGTGGCCAGGAAAGCGGCGCAGAGGTTGACTCCCCTGCCGGGTGGTTGGTGGATTTCAAGGACGGCAAGGCGGTTCGGGTTCGCGAGTTTCTCGACCCCAAAGAAGCCCTCGAAGCCGCGGGGCTTCAGGAGTAGGCGATGTCGGAAGAGAACGTGGAGATCGTGCGCCGGGGTATCGAGGCATACAACCGTGGTGACCTCGACGGGATGTTGGCTGACTGGGCGCCCGACGCCGTCGTGGACTGGTCGAACTCTCGCGGCCTCGATGCGCGCGTCTTTCGGGGGCACAACGAGATCCGGGTGTTTATACGGCGTTTCATCGGGTCGTTCGAGAGCGCCCGAATAGAGCTCGTCGATCATCCGGCGGAGATCGACGACGGCCTCGTGATCGCGGATAACGTCACATATTTTGGAGGACGAGACGGCATCGAAGTTCAGGCTCGAAGCGTCTGGCTAGCGACGTTCCGGGACGGGAAACAGACCTCGCTGACGCTCTACCAGACGAAGCGGGAAGCCCTCGAAGCCGCCGGGCTTGAGGAGTAGGCGATGTCGCAAGAGAACGTGGAGGTGGTGCGGCGCTTGCGCGATATCGCCGAGGCCATGGGGTCACGGAGCGCACCGCCCATCGGATCGTCGGCGATCTGCTCGAGATGCTCTTGGGGGACGGGCGGAGTCCAGGCCGGCAGCGACAACCCCAGCGGAGACCTAGGGAAAGCTCGACCCGATGGGCAAAACGGTCTCAGGACAGGGATTTGTTGTCGGGGCGGGGCTCGGTGTGCTGCTGATCGTCCGTGGCCTGATCGAGTTCCTCACCTGAGCAACACGGCGACTGGCCAACTCCTGACCGGCGGTAGGCTGATTCGGTGCGTTCTGCTCGGATCGCCCTACCGGCGCTCGGTGGCGCCCTCGGCTACCTGCTGGTCGTCAGAGGCGATCTGACCATCGATCTGGGAGTCGGCCGACGGGTTCGCCCGCTGGGGCCGATCCGGGTGTCGATCGCGGCGAAGCCCGAAACGGTCTTCGACATTATCGCCGACCCGTACCTCGGAAAGACACCACGCGCGATGCAGGGCAAGCTTCGCGTCCTCGAACGGGGCAGCGACATGGTCCTAGCGGCCCACTACACCTCCGTCGGCCCACTTACGACGACCACTGTGGAAACGGTTCGATTCGAGCGTCCGGATCGGATCTCCTTTCGGCTCCTGCGCGGCCCGGTCCCCCACGTGGTCGAGACTTTCGAGCTGAAGCCGCGGGCAGAGGGGACCGAGTTGGAGTACGTCGGCGAGCTGGGAGCTGACCTCTGGCGCCTCGGGGAGTGGTGGGCAGAGCGCGTCGCCGAGCACTGGGAGGGGGCGGTGGCTGCCTCGCTCGAGACGACTCGCGGAGAAGCGGAGCGCCGTGCCGGCCTCTGAGAATCAATCCATCGAATCCGCGCCCTTCGGCTCCAACGCGATTAGGGTCAGAGGGGATGAGCGAACAGCTCCAACCCTGGGCCCTGTCGGGCACCTACCTGGAATCCTGCAACTGCGAAGCCATCTGTCCCTGCCGGGGCGATCGACAGAGGAAGAGCCGGAGAGGTCGACCTCTCCGGACTCAGCGCGGTGCTGGCACAGCAGTACGATGACGACGAGCCCGGCTCACCGTGGCGCTTCATCCTCTACCTCGATCAGAGCGCGGACGATCGCCAGCGGGAGCCGCTGACCGAGATCTTCCTGGGCCGCCTCGGGGGCACGCCGCGCCTTCCTGATTGGCCTGCTGCGCTCACGCTTCAGCCACGCGGAGGCGATCAGCTCCGTGGTCGGCCGCCTCGGGACGGGAGGCCGCGGCGAGCTCCGGTCCGCCCTCGCCGAGGCGCTCGGGGACCCGGGTCTCGAGCTCGCCTACTGGCTCCCCGATCGCGGCGCGTACGTCGACGCCCGCGGGCAGCCCACCGGCGTCGATCCGCCCCCGGCCGGGAAGGTCGCAACCGCGGTCGAGCACGACGGCAACCGGGTCGCGGCAATCCTCCACGACGAGGACCTGGCGAGCGATCGCGACCTTGTCCGGGCGGTGGGCGCGGCGGCGGCGCTGACCCTGGAGAACGAGCGCCTCGACGCCGAGCTGCGGGCGCGCCTCGAGGAGCTTCGTGCCTCGCGGGCGCGGATCGTCACCGCCGGCGACGCAGAACGAAGACGGTTGAACGCGACCTCCATGATGGCGCCCAGCAACGACTGATGGCGCTGACGATGAATCTGCGCCTGGCGCGCAACAAGGTCGATGCGAACCCCTCGGCGACCGCCGCGTTGCTGGACGAAGCGCTGGGGGAGCTCTCGGCGGCGACCGCTGATTGCGCGAGCTGGCGCGCGGGTCCATCCCGCCGTGCTCACCGACCGAGGGCTCGAAGCCTCCCTGCAGGGTCTCGCCGGCCGTGCGCCGGTGCCGGTCGAGGTCCTGGAGACCCCGGCTGCCCGCCTCCCTGCGCCGGTCGAAGCGGCGGCATATTTTGTGATCTCGGAGGCGCTCACCAACGTGACCAGATACCCCGAAGCCGAGCAGGCATCGGTACGCGTCGCCCAGCAGAACGGCTCGGTCGAGGTCGAGGTCGAGGTCCGAGACGACGGAGTCGGCGGGGCGGATCCGGAGCAGGGCACCGGGCTGCGGGGCCTCTCCGACCGGCTCGCAGCGCTCGACGGCCGGCTGGAGGTCATCAGCCCTGCCGGTGAAGGGACAAGCGTGCGAGCGAGCATCCCTTGCAGGTAGTGATCGCCGAAGACTCGCTCCTTCTCCGGGAGGGTGTCGTGCGCCTGCTCGAGGACGCCGGCGTGGAGGTGGTCGCCCAGGCGGGGGACGGCGGGGACCTGTTGCGCAAGGTTCGAGCCCACCGGCCAGACCTGGCGATCGTCGACATCCGCATGCCGCCGACCCACACCGACGAGGGGCCGAGAGCCGCGAGGCAGATCTGCGCCGAACTACCAACCGTCGGGGTGCTGGTCCTGAGTGCCTACGTCGAGGAGCAGTACGCGATCGAGCTGCTCGAGGGTGGCGCCGAGGGGGTCGGCTATCTGCTCAAGGACCGGGTCGGGGACCTGGAGCGATTCGTGGAATCCGTTCACCGTGTCGCCGAGGGCGGCTCGGTGCTCGACCCGGAGGTCGTCTCCCAGATTCTGGGGCGCCACCGCCGGGACGATCCACTCGCAGAGCTGACGCCCCGCGAGCGCCAGGTCCTCGGGCTTATGGCCGAAGACGAACGAACTCCGCGATCGCTGGCGAGCTGGTGATCACGGAGCGGGCGGTCGAGAAGCACGTGACGAGCATCTTCAGCAAGCTCGACCTGACGGCCACTCCGGGGGATCACCGGCGCGTACTTGCCGTGCTGACCTACCTGAAGTCCTAGCTCGGCCGATCAACCGACCGGCGCGATCCACCAGGGGCCGAATGTGGGCCGAGGAAGCCGTTGCACTCGCCGTGGGCGAGCAGCGGACGGTTGCCAGGCCCCGTTCCCCCTTCAAGCCGGCCGTTGGAGCGGTCGATGCGTTGCCCGATGCCAGCACTTCGTCCCGCTTCCGCCTCGCCCGACTCCGCGCGGACTGTCCGCGCGCTGCTCCTCGCCGCAATCGCGCTCGCGGCTGCCTTCCCCGCCGCGGCCTCGGCCCGCCCCGGGTTGACACAGGTGAGCGCCACCACACCGGTGGACGGGCCGACCGGGGCGACGGCGAGCGCGACAGCGCGCTGCCCCGCAGGCACTCGCGCCATATCTGGGGGCTATGACCCGACCAACGTCTTTCACCCCAACGGCTCGGGAACGGCGCTGCTCGTCAACACCTCGAGACGGCTGGGACCCCGCGCCTGGAAGGTCACCGCCTACCAACTCGGGGGCGGGGACCCGGTCGAGCTGACGGCGACCGCCAACTGCGGTCGCCAACTGAGGCGGCCGATGGTCCACACCAAGCGAATATCGATCAGCGCCACGTCGACCGATCCCAACCCGGGGAACGCCACCGCCCACTGCCCACATCACTTCTTCGCCGTCTCCGGCGGCTTTCACATCTCGATCAACGGTCGCTCCACCAACCCGTCCGACTCGCCGCCGGTCAGTCTTGTGATCGGGTCGCGAGCCGTCGCGCGCGCCTGGGCCGTAACCGGCGCCCGCGTCGGCACGGGACGCTCACGCCTCACCGCCTTCGCCTACTGCTACCCGGTCCGCCCGATCGGAATGCCCAAGGTGGGCGTGATCCACGCCCGCACGCCGATCCGGAATGACAACATGCGTACGCCCCGCTGCCCTCGCGGCACCTACGCGGTCAGCGGCGGCTACTCGGCCCGGTTCCCGATGGGCCCGGGTCAAGGAAGCGCCATTCCGGTTTCCTCCGGGCTACTGGGCCCCAATCGCTGGAGCTTCGGCGCGATCGTCACGCAGGGCGAGAGCACCGCCTTCAACGGCTTCACCTATTGCTTGCGGGAGTCGTGATGCCGGCTACCACCCTGAGCAGGACCATTATTCTCGTCGCCCTGTCGCTGGCCCCGGTGTCCGCCGCGCCGGCAGCGGCGTCGGCCACCAGCCAGCCCCAGAGCGTCCTCACCGTCAGTGCCTCGCAGGTCGTTCACGGACCCGCCGGCACGATCGGAAGCGCCACCGCCCACTGCCCACGCGGGACCCGGGTGATCTCCGGCGGCTACAACTCCACCTTCCGTGCCGGCACCCTGCTCCCGTTCGCCTCAATCCGAACCGGACCTAGCAGCTGGCGGGTGTCCGCCTACAGGGTCGGCGGAGACAGCGGCAAACTGAAGCTCACCGCCTACGCGAAGTGCGGAGATCACCCCAAGCCGCTGGCGAGCGTCAGCCAGAAGACGACAGCGCCGGCACCCCCGGGCCACATCGCCCTGCGCACCCTGCGGCCGCGCTGCCCGGCCGGTGGGTTCGCCCTCGCCGGCGGGTTCAAGATCTCGGTAAATGGGCGCCTCAACCCCAACGCGCCGCCGGTCGCGATCATTCTCGGCTCGCGTGCGGCCGGGCACGCCTGGGCGGTGACGGCGACCAGGCTGGCGCCCAGCGGAGAGTCGAAGCTCACCGCCTTCGCCTATTGCGCCGCCGAGCGCCCCTTCAAACGGGGGATCTCGGGGATCTTCCCGGCCGGCAAGCGAGCCCGGCCGCACCGGTTGACGGCACTCTGCCCGCGCGGGATGAGCGCCGCCAGCGGCGGTTTTCTCGCCCACTTCCCGATGGGGGCGGCCCGCGGCGTGATGATCCCGGTGACCTCCCACCCCGCCGGCGAGCGTCGCTGGACCTCCACCGGCGTGCCGCAGAACGCCGACAGCTTCTTCAGCGCCTACGCCTACTGCATCTGAGATCAGCCATCGTCGCGGTGGCTGATCGACCACTGGAGCAGAGCGACGAGACCGACCAGGATCGCCCCGAAGGCGATGAATGGAGGCAGCCAGCCGGCGGGGCGGGCAATCACCAGCGCGGCGACCACGATCGCGTCGACCGAGAGGAGCGCGGCGACCAGGACCGGCCGCAGCTGCGCCCAGGTGAGTCGGTCGGGCCTAGGACTCGCGGCGCTCGTCCGCGAGTCGCTCGATCCGCTCGAAGACCGCGGGCAGGACCTTCTTCATCCGCTCCAGCTCCCAGCGCTCGATCTTGATCAGCCTCACCCGCGAAGTCGCCTCGACGCTGGCCGCCCGTTTCTCCTTCTCGATCAGCGAGATCTCGCCGAAGATGTCACCGGGACCAAGCTCGGCTACCTCCTCGCCGTTCCGCGTCACCTTCGCCGTTCCCTCCTCGATCGCCATGAACTCGTTGGCGAAATCCCCCTCCTTGACGATCACCGTCCCCTCGGGGACCTCGTCGGAGGTCGCAAAGGTCGTGATCACCTTCAGGTCCTCGTCGGGAACGTCCTCGAAAACGCGGATTCTCTTCAGTTGGGTGGCGTCCATCCGTCATCTCCCTCGGGTCGGGCTCACGGCGCAACTTATCCGATCGCGACAACCACCGGCCCGTAACCTTCCCGCTCGCCTTGAAGCTCCGAATCACAATGCTGGCGCTTGCCGCCGTGACCCTCGGGGTGCTTGCGGAAGTGCTCACCTCCTGCGGTGGGAACGGGGAGAACCTGATGGCGCAGGCGCCCCCCGGAAAGCCATCGGTGTCGGTGATTTCGCCGCGAAACGGCTCCACGCAGCCGTCGAGGGCGGTCGTCGTCAAGGTGGACGTCGCAAACTTCCACCTGGCGCCGCGGCAGTTCGGCGCGGCTCCCCAGCTTGGCGAGGGCCACATCCGCTTCTCGCTCAACCGGGTCCCGAACTGCGTCAAGAAGGCCAAACTCGAGCGAGCCATTCATAGCCCGACCAGCAGCGGCCGGCTGATCGGCCGCTCCTACGATTTCCCCAAGTACTCGGGGCCGAATGGCGTGCTGGCGGAGCGCATCGGCACCGCCGGGAGCTACTCGCCGGCGACACAGCCGCAGATCTACTACCAGCGCCTGCCGACGGGCTTCTACCGCCTAGTGATCACACTCGCCGGGAACAATGGCGCGGCGACCCCATACCACGCGGTGACCAACTTCGAGATCGTCCCCGACCCGCGCCGCCCGGCGCCTCCCCCGAGGGATTGCAAGGGAAGGGTCTCCAGCGCGGACGCGGCCGAGGCGATCCGCTAGCGCGGGTCCGGCCGGGGCTCGTAGCCGCGGCAGCTGACGACGGGCATGCGGGGGTAGCGCGGATATTCCGGTTGCCGGCGCGAGCGCCGGCAGAGCGAGAAGGTCGAGCCCCGGGTGTTGGGGACGAGTTTCTGGTGGTTGCAGCTTCCGCAGAGGCCGAAATCGGTCTCAGCCATCGCTGAAGTATGAGGCGCGAGTCGGGGCGGACCGCCTGTGGCCTTTACTTCACTTTGTATAGTCGATCCGGATGGGGACTCTACGACGCCTGATGGGCTTCCTTCGCCCCTACCGGGCCCAGCTCTGGGGCTCGCTGGTCTTCGCCTGGCTGGCGATGGGGATGACCGTGCTCATTCCTTGGCTGGTCGGACAGGCGATCGATGCGATCCAGAACCACGACAAGCCGTCGCTGCTACCTCTAGCCGCGGCGATTCTCGGTGCCGCGATCCTCCGGGTGGGGATGACCGTAGTCCGCCGGCTGGTCGCCGGAAAGGTCTCCCTGGCGGTCGAATTCGACTTGCGCGAGCGCTTCTACGGACACCTGCAGGCACTCGAGTTGGGGTTCTTCGATCACCAGCAGACAGGCCAGCTGATGTCACGGGCCACGGTCGACCTGCAGGCGATTCGCTTCTTCCTCGGCTACGGACTGATCTTCGTCACCCAGAACCTGCTGACGATCACCCTGGCCACCGCGGTGATGGTGGCGATCAACCCGCCCCTGGCTCTGCTCGCCCTGGCGCCGGCGCCGGTTGTCGTGCTCACGGCTGCCCACTACAACCGACTCTCGCGCCCCGCCCTGCAGGAGGTCCAGCAGCGCCTTGCCGAGCTCACCGCGGAGGCAGAGGAGAACGTCTCCGGGATACGGATCGTCAAGGCATTTGCGCGGGAGGAGCACCAGCTCCACCGCTTCCAGCGCACGGTCGCCCGCGTTTTCGACCAGAGCATTTACACCACCCGCCTGGCGGCCCTCTTCTCCCCGCTGATCGGCCTGCTGCCGCAAATCGGCACCGGTCTGGTCCTGCTTGTCGGGGGGCACGAGGTGATCAACGACAACCTCAGCCTCGGCGACCTGACGGCCTTCTACACGTACCTGGTGATGCTGGCCGCTCCGATGCGGATGCTTGGCATCACTCTGGGGATGGCGCAGCGGGCGGTGGCCTCGGGCAACCGGCTGTTCGAGATCCTCGACCGCGAGCCGCTGATTCAGAGTCCCGCCGGAGCCGGACCGCTGCCGCAGGGCGGCGGCAGGGTTCAGGTCGCCGACGTCTCCTTGCGCTACAACGGCTCGGAGCCGGCCCTCAGCGGCATCGACTTGGAGATCGAGCCGGGCAGAACCGTCGCCCTGGTCGGCCCCTCGGGGTCGGGCAAGACCAGCCTGGTGGCGCTGATCGCCCGCCTCTATGACCCGAGCGAAGGGGCCGTCCTCGTCGACGGCGCCGACGTACGCAAGGTCGATCTGCACTCGCTGCGATCGGAGATCGCCTTCGTCGCCGACGACAGCTTCCTCTTCTCTGCGCCGATCGCCGAGAACATCGGCTATGCGCGCCCCGATGCCTCCCGGGAGGAGATCGAGATCGCGGCGAGGCGGGCCCAGGCGGACGGTTTCATCTCAGAGCTGCCCGACGGCTACGACACCGTGGTCGGCGAGCGCGGGCTGACCCTCTCCGGCGGGCAGCGCCAGCGGGTCGCGATCGCCCGCGCCCTGCTCGCCGACCCGAGAATCCTGATCCTCGACGACGCCACCTCCTCGGTCGACGCAACCACCGAGCGGACGATCAAGGAGGGACTGCGAGAGGTGATGGCGGGCCGCACCACCTTGGTCATCGCCCACCGTCTCTCGACCGTATCGCTCGCCGACGAGGTGGTGGTCCTGGACGGGGGACGGATCGTCGACCGGGGCGCCCATGCCGAGCTGCTCGATCGCTGCGGCTTCTACGCCGAGATCGCCGAGCACGGGCTCGCCGACTCGGTCTTCCTGCAGCGCGACCTAGAGCAGCGCGAGGAGATGGCGAGGCTATGAGCGGGCGGGACGGGAACGAGGCAGAGCAGCCGAAGCGATCCCCGATCGATGGCGGCGAGCGCGAGAGCGAGAGCGATCTGCGCTGGGCCCAGGATGAGCAGGAGGAGGTCCGCGAGGCGGAGCGCCGCGAGGAGGTCCGCGCCGCCGAGGAGGTCGAAGAGGAGCAGGCCTCCTACTCGCCCGAAAGAAACCGGCTCCAGAACGTCTACCTTCTGTTCGCAGCACTCTGGCGGCTCCTGCGTGGGGACGATCACCGCGGCCGCAAGGTGCGCTGGCTGGTTGGCCTTCTACGTCCCTACCGAGGCAGGGTCACGCTGATGTTCGTCGCCTTGCTGATCGCGACCGCCGCCGGCCTCGCCCCGCCATATCTGGCGGGGAGGGCGATCGACTCGGGGATCATCCCCGGGGACAGCGAGGCACTCAACCTGATAGTCGCCGCGTTCGTCGCGACTGCGTTGCTCTATGCCGGCGCTACTTCCGCGCAGAGCTACCTGGTCGGCTGGGTCGGGACCCGGGCGCTCCAGGACCTGCGCGCGCGCATTTTCGTCCACATCCAAAGGATGTCGATCGGGTTCTTCACCCGCCGCAGCCCAGGCGTGCTGATCTCCCGCATGACCAACGACATCGAGGCGCTGAATCAGCTGGTAACCGACGGCGTGGTCACCCTCTTCTCCAGCACCCTGACCCTGGTCGGGGTGGTCGTGATCCTCCTGGTGCTCGACGTGCAGCTGGCGCTGGTCACCTTCCTCACCTTCCCGCTGCTGGCGATTGCCAGCGTCGTCTTCCGGATCTACTCGGCCGGCGCCTACCGGGCCACGCGCGAGCGGATCGCCGCAATCACCGCCTACCTCCAAGAAACCCTGAGCGGGGTGCGGGTGGTGCGCAGCTTCGGCCAGGAGGATCGCCACCGGGAGCGGATGACCGAGCTCAACGAGCTCAATCGCGAAGCCAACCTGAAGACCGTCTATCTCAACGCCGCCTACTTCCCGGCGGTCGAGCTGCTCTCGGCGGTGGGGACGGCGGTGATTCTCCTCTACGGCGGCACCCAGGCGATCAACGGAGCGATCGCGATCGGCGTCGTCGTCTCCTTCGTCGGCTACCTGCAGACCTTCTTCGACCCGATCCAGCAGCTCTCCCAGCTCTACACCACCTACCAGCAGGGCATGGCGGCGCTCGACAAGATCTTCGACCTTCTCGAGATCGAGCCCGACATGCTCGACGCCCCCGGAGCGATCGATCCCGGAGAGCTGCGCGGCGAGATCGCGATGGAGGGCGTCTCCTTCTCCTACGTCGACGACGCCTTCGAGCGCGAGGCGGCCGGGGAGTCGGTCGAGTGGGCGCTTCGCGACGTCGACCTGATGGTCCCGGCCGGCCAGACGCTCGCCCTGGTCGGAGCAACGGGGGCCGGGAAGTCAACCTTCGCGAAGCTGGTCGCCCGCTTCTACGACCCCCAGGCGGGCGAGGTGAGGATCGACGGCCACAACCTGCTGGGGGTGCAGCAGAAGGCGCTGCGCGAGCAGCTCGGGATCGTCCCCCAAGAGGGGTTCCTTTTCTCCGGCACGGTCAGGGAGAACATCGCCTTCGGGCGGCCGGGCGCGAGCCTCGAGGAGATCGAGGCGGCGGCGGCCAGCGTCGGAGCGACCGGGTTCATCGCCGCCCTACCACAGGGCATCGAGACCGAGGTCGGCGAGCGGGGCGTTCAGCTCTCCTCCGGCCAGCGCCAGCTCGTCGCCTTCGCCCGCGCGCTGCTCGCCGAACCCCGGATCCTGATCCTCGACGAGGCGACCTCGAACGTCGACGTCCGCACCGAGAAGGTGATCGAGCGGGGCCTCGAGCGGCTCCTGGTCGGGCGCACCGCAATCGTCATCGCCCACCGCCTCTCGACCATCCGCAACGCCGGCAAGATCATCGTTCTCGAGGACGGCCGGATCGCCGAGGAAGGCACCCACGACGAGCTGACCGAAGCCGGGGGCGCCTACGCGCAGCTCTACGGAGCCTGGGCGGAGTCGGCAGCCGCAGCTTGATCCAAGGCCCGCATCGGCGGGTGGGATGCGTCCAATTGGAGGACGGATTCAGCCCGTCGGCGAGCGGCCGCGACTACCCGGGGCCGACACCGCCGCTGCTCCCCCCACCGGTGCCACCGCCGGCGGTGCCCCCTCCGCTGGTGCCGCCCGCGGTGCCGCCGCCTGTGGGTGCCGCGGGGACGGCAGGGGGCGCCGGTGCAGGTGCTGCGGGGGTCGTCGGGGCGACGGGTGTAGTCGTCGCTGGCGTGGTCGGCGAGGCAGCCCCGGTGGTTGTCGTGCCCTGCGGGGCGACCGCCCCCTGACCGCACTCCTTGAAGCCGTAGGAGGAGGCGGCGTCCTGGAAGGAGGAGAACGCGGAAGCGGCGTCGGCCTGGGCGCTGGTCAGGGCAGCGGAGTCGTTTCGCTCGGCCGCCAGCTGGGCGTTCTGTTGGGCCTGGACGAGATCGTCGCCCGCTTTGTAGACATCATCGGGGCCCGTCGCGTCATCGGGCGTCCCGAGGCCCTCAAGGCGATCCATCATGCCCGAGTAGAGGTCGGCCTCCTGGCTCAGCTTCGCGGTCTCGTCGACTGATGAAGACTCGATCGTGCCGACCGCCGCGTTGACCTCGGCGCAGATCCCGTCGCCCTGCTGGATCAGCTCGTCCTTGGTCAGGTTCGTGGGGTTGGACGTGGTGGCGACGGTGGTGTCGGTCGAAGAGTCCCCACCGCCACCGCACCCTGCTGCAATGGTGGCGACGATCGCCATCGTCGCGAGGAAATATGCGCGGCAACCCATCGGACCGCGAAGGTAGCAGAGAAATAGCGCGGTTAGCAGGGGTCTTTTGGAGTCAGTCGGACTTGAAGTCCGGTCGCCGACCCATACCTCTTCCGGCAAAGTTCTCGGTCTGTGCATGGCAGTTGGGGCAAAGCATCATCAAGTTCTCCAGGCGGTTGTCCGTGCCATCGCCGTTGGCGTGGTGCAGGGCCATGCTGAGGGGTTGGCCTCGCCAATCAGTGATGCCGCAAGACTCGCACCGGTTCTCCTTCAGTCCTTCAGCGATCAGACGAAGCCGCAAGTTGCTTCGCGAACCACGGCGTCCGACTACAAGGTAATTCTCGATTGGGGTCTCGTGAGGACGCGATTTGACGTCGCCTCGCCTGACCGCTGCGCTCCACGAGCAAACACGAAATCCGAAGCGCTCCGCACATTGCCGGACCGACATGCCGCTGTCATAGGCGGCTTGGATCTCCGACCAGTCCTATCTGCGACCACAGGCATCCCAAGCCGGAACTCCCAAACGACGAGCGTGGTAGGAGACGGTGCCCTTGTTGATCCCGTGCAGGGCGGCGATCTCGGCCTGGGTCAGGCCGGCTCTCAATCCCTCCGCGACCAACCGGCGAGTCTCTCCAGGCGGTCTCTTTGGCCCAGTCCTCATTGCGAACATATGTTCGCATCCGTTTCGGACGGATAAGCGGTTCGATTAGAGCTGCGCCCCAGGGACTCGAACCCCGAATTCCAGTTCCAGAGACTGGCGTGTTTCCGATTACACCAGGGCGCAGAATCCGTTTGAGAATAGCTACACGATGCGTGCCAGATCGCTGCCCGGCTCTGCTAACGCCTCTTTGTCCCCAGACACGTCAACCCCGTCGGCGAGCATCCGCCGCGCCTCTGACAGGTCCTCCGAGCGCTCCACGCTGAGCGCGCCCGCGACGCGATCGTCCTTCAGGTACCAGACCAGGAACTCGCCCGCATCCCGGTCGCCCCGCCAGATCGTCTCGTCCCACTCGTAGGCGGGCCCGACGTACTCGAGGCTGGCCCAATCGGCGAGGTCGCTGAAGAAGTAGGGGACGACGTCGTAGTCGCGGTCGTCGCCGAGCATGTTCCCGGCGGCCGCGATTCCCTGCTGCATCGCCACGTCCCAGTGCTCGACCCGCACCCTGCCCCCGTGGACCACGCTGTCGTAGTTGCAGCAGTCACCGGCCGCGTAGATCCCCGGAGCCGAGGTCTGCAGCTTTGAGTCGCAGACGATCCCGTCGTCGACCTCGAGGCCCGCACGCTCCGCCAGCATCACGTCCGGGCGGACCCCGGCCCCGACGATCACCGCATCGCACTCGACCGTCAGCCCGCTCTTCGTGACCACGGCTTTGACCCGGCCGTCGCCCTCGAACGCCTCCAGCTCCTCGCCGCCGTGCACGTTGACCCCCTTGGACTCGAGCAGCTCGTGGAACCAGCGCCCGGCATCCTCGCCGAAGGTCCTCGACAGCAGGACATCCTCGAGGCAGACGATCGTGCACCGCGTGCCCTTCGCCGTCAGCGATGCCGCCACCTCGGAGCCGATGTAGCTGCCGCCGA
>CAWFHL010000004.1:0-207096 GCA_963815645.1 uncultured Actinomycetes bacterium
TTTAGCCGACCGCTCCATGAGGCCAGCTGCCGAGGCGCAGAAGCTCCGCCGCAATGCAGACCGTTCGGCGAAGCAGCAGAAGCGACGCGCCGGCAAGCGGCGTGTGGCGAAAACGGTCGAAGCATCAAAGGCATCGCGCCGCAGAAAGCAAGGGGCGGAGAGGACCGCGCAAAACCGCAAGCAGTCCATAGCGGAGCGCAACAAGCCAGAGCGGCTCGCGGCGCCGGCCTTAACCGGTTTGTCCCTGCGCCGTCAGTCGAACTTCGGCCGGTCCATCCGTCTATCGGCGGCCAGATCCATTGGCCGGCGGACCGATCTCGCTGCCCAATGGCTGTCGAACCCTGCCTGAACCTGCCGCAGATCGGCGGGTAGAATCCGTGCCTGTTGTGCCTGGGGAATCCGTGTCTGTTGTGCCTGGGCCGGGTCAGCTCGACAAGCTGGTGGTCACTGTGCTCGAGCCCAGTAGCGCCCATCGCACGATAAGGTCCGCGAAAGCCCTGGACACTGACGGCAGAAGGGGGACATATGGGAGCGCGTGCCGGTGAGCTGTGGGGCCTCCGAAATCTGTTGGCGGTGACCTGCGTAGCCGCCTTGGTACTTTGCAGCTCAGCAAAAGCGGCTGCGCCTACGCCTGTGGTAGATCAGTCCTACTACGGCAGGGTAAGTCTGAGCGCGGCCATCAATGATTGCTGCAACTACGTGGCACAGACGTTCACTGCGGGGCGCGACGGCCTCTTGGCGGGCGTGAACATCGACACGGAAGTCGCTCAAGCCCCGGACGTGCCCTTGCGGGTCAGCATTCGCAATTTCGAGGGTGGCGTACCGGGAGAGACGGTGCTAGCGACCACGCTCCTACCCTCCGCCTTCGCGCCCTTCTCGCAGCTGGTCACGTTTCCACAGACGGTAGAAATCCGCGCAGGAGTGAAGTACTCAATCGTCGTGAACCTGGAGGACCCCCTCCCGCTAAGCCAGGGCAACTGGGCCGGGGGAGATGCGAACCCGTACCCGGCCGGATGCCAAGGGGGTATGTGCGACAGCCTCCGCGAGAAGCGAGACCGACCCAGGGAATCGTCGCCTCGTGGTGGCAATCGCGGCACAGCGGAATCGTGTTCTGCATCCGGTTGTCGGTCGGGTCGCCATTGGCCCCCGCCGCAGGCCGAGCACTGCAGGACGCAGCCGCTTCGTTGCGCGATTGAGCCGTGACTTTTGCGGCCGAGGGCCGCCGACCCGTCACCGCGTGTTCGGGAGGAGAGGAGCCCCTCGTAACGGCGGAGTGTCCATGAGTGATTACGTTTCCGCCCCCCTAACAGCAGGTTCGATTGGAGGATCAGCAGGTATTGCTGTTTGAGGCACCACCTGATGAGGCGCCACCCACGGCGGCTTCTCTTTTCGGCGAGGGGGCGCCTGAGGACCCCGAGGAGCGAGCAGCATTGGTCTTTCGGGCTTTCTATGACCTCGCTCGCGATCACGAAGCCGGGTTTCGCCTCTTCCTGCAAGCCTCGGTCCTGCGGCCCGTCCGCAACCCGACGCGAAGGGAGATCCGTATCGAGGCGCGCCCCGAGAGGCACTGCCGCTGATGCGCTGGCCTCGCTTTCATCCGAGCTCTCGCCGGAGGAGCTCGAGCGGCTAAAGGCCGCTATGGCCATGCTCACTGGGATCGAGCTGATGGTCGTCCTGCGTCTCGATCACGACCAGGCCCGCGACACAGGGTGACAAGGCCCCAAGTCGAATCCGCCCGATTCCATTTCTGACAAGGCAGGGTTTGCCTCCCACCCCGGCGCGAGATACTGCGCAGGCGATGTCGCAGGAGAACGTGGAGATCGTGCAGCGACCTTTCGACGCCTGCGACCGAGGGCGACGTCGAAGCGGCCGTCAGACTGGAACTGTCCCCCGACTGCGGGACTCATTCGGTTCGCCGGGGCGGATGACGGTGACGAGGAGAACTCCGCGGCACCGGATCGGGCTGCGCAGCTTGGAGGTCCCTGGGTCGAGAACTTCGACGTGGTAGGAATACGCCTCAGACGAGTTCGTCGACGCCGACCGAGTGGGTGGGTCGTTCTCGCGCTGGCTGACCGGAACGGTTCGAGGTCGCGGAAACGCGATCGAAGCTAGACGCGACGCTGGCAAGCGTTTCCGAATTCCGCGACGGCAGGGTCGGCGAGATGCGGTTCTCCGTGACCTGGCATGAGGCCCTCGAAGCCGCCGGGCTTCAGGAGTAGGCGATGTCGGAGGAGAACGTGGAGATCATTCGCCGCGCCTATGAGGCCTTCAACCGCCACGACTCGATGCCGCTTTGGGGGAAGTTGATCCCAATGACGAGTGGCACCAGATAACGCAGTTCCCTGATCGAGCCGTGTATCGCGGACGCGAGGACATGAGGGACCGCTTCTGGAACCAGCAGCTCATCGAACAGTTTGGTGATGTCAGGATCGACGTTGAGGAACTGATTGACGCCGGTGATCACATCGTGATGATTGGGTACGTCATCGGCCACGGCCACACGAGCGGGAGTGGAGTTTCAGCCTGCGGGTCGTCAACGTCTTGGAGATACGCGACGGACGCCTCCATCGCGCATACGATGTGGCTGGTCCAAGCCAAGGCGCGACTTAGTTGGGCAGCGGCGACATCCATTACTGCTTCTGGCTCCGGCACGGACGGTTCATCAGGGTGGAGGATCACTTGACGGCGAAAGGTGCCCTCCACGCCCTCGGAAGGAGCGGTGAAGCCCTCGAAGCCACCGGGCTGTCGGAGTAGGCGCGGTGTTGGAGGAGAGAGTCAAGCTGCTGCGTCGCTGGATCGACGCGTACAACCGCGGGGACTACGTCACGGCCACCGAGGGGGCGGATCCCGACATCGAGCTTGTCCCGCCGGGTGATCAGCCCCCTCTCGAGGGATCGAGCAGCTGCGTGATTGGATGAAGCCCGACGCCTTCTCGAAGCAGAGAACCGAGGCGGGGGAGTTCAGGGCTGTCGATGATGACCGAGCCCTGGTGCTCCAACACACCTGGGTGACGGGAGCGAGCACCGGCATCGAGATGGACTTCGACGCCTGGTTCATTTGGTCGTTCGATGACGCCGGACTCGTTACGCGGGTGGAGGTCTTCCTCGACCGGGATAGCGCCCTCGAAGCCGCCAGGCTGTCGAAGTAGGTCGCTTCCGACGAGGCAGCCGTATTGGGGGAGGGGAAGGCTAGAAAGTGAGAAGCCGCCCCTAGTCGGATGGAGGACGGCTTCTCGATTGCCTACAACATTGCGGGCGTTTTCAAATTGATCCAGCCGTCTGGATCACTAGACAGGGAGAGCCAAAGCTTGCGATCTAAACGCGCTAGCCCGCTTTTGCTGTCAAACCTTTGTAGAAAAGTCTTAGTAGCCAAGAGATTCCCTGTAAGCGGCACCGCTCGCCCCGACTCGTCGTAGGGATGGGCCAGTACGCGAGCGCACTTCCAAGCTCCTCGGGGGTCGCGGACTCCGATGGGGCCCCCCGACCTACTGGACTCGGTCGATTGCGGGTTCGGGGTGCTCGCCCAGGTATTCGACCCAGGCCCGCTTCACACACGGATAGTGCTTCGAGGCCTCGACCGTGTCCATGAAGCTGACGATGTTGTCATCGAAGCGTTCTTGGAGCCGGGCGTCGGCGAACCGGCCTTCACTGTCGAATGCTTCGTGGGCCTTGGCGAGTGAGAACATGTCCGGATAAAGGCGGGCTCCCAGATGCTCGAAGGGGATTCGCAGTCCCCAGAGACCCCGGTTCCCGCCGACCATCGACGGCGAGGCCGACAGCAGCAAGCCGCTGCGCTCGTTGAATGGCTGCGGGTCAAAGCGCGAGACCCAGTCAATCGCGTTCTTGAGCAATCCCGGCGGCGCGGCATTGTATTCGGGCGAGGAGATCAAGAAGGCATCGCTGGCCTCCAACCGCCGGCGGAACCGCTCCGCGCCCGGAGGAAATCCGTCCCCGTTCTGGGCATCCAGGTTGTACGAGGGGCAGTCGAATTCGGCCATCGAGGCGCGATCAACCTCTCCACCGTGGGCCTCCAGACAGGTGGCGGCAAGGTCTGCGAGGTGCGTGTTCAGCGAGCCTTCGCGAAGGGACGCCGAGAAGACCAGGAAACTGACCGGCTCCCGGGGCGGATCGTCGCTCACGATCTCAGCAAGTCGGGCGGTGGCCGCTCAGGGGAGTGCTTACGTTCTCGCAGTCGGCCGCGGGTCGATGTCGATCGCGTCGGCCGTGACGCCGTCGGTCCCGGTCCCACAGCTGATCGCCTCGGCGACGCCGTCCCGGGCGAAATTGGAGTCGTTGCCGTCGCCGGCGTTGAAGTTGTCCACGCCGGCCTGGCCGATGAGGAGTCGTTGCCGCCGTTGGCCAGCGAGCATGTCGTTGTCCGCTCCGCCGAACAGGATGTCGTTGCCCTCGGCGCCGAGCAGGAGGTCGTTGCCGCCGCCGCCCAGGAGCACGTCGTTGCCCGCGGGGCCGGGCTTCACACCGGCGGTGCCCGCCGGAGCGACACCGACGATCGTGTTGGCAAAGTCGTTGCCCGTGAGCACATCGTTGCCGTTGCCGCCCACCAGCGTGCCGAAGTCGGAATGGATGATGTCCTTCTCGGGCCCGCCGGTCTTCCCGCCCGTCGCGGTCAGGTCCGCGTTGGGAAGGGCGGCGGTCACCCCGTTCGTCCCGCGGTTGACGATGTCCAGGCCCTGCTGCTGGACCGAGGCGTAGGCGAGGGTGTTCGCCCCGGCGTCGCCGAACATCTCGTCGTTGCCCAGCCCGGAAACGATCGTGTCGTTGCCCTCGGCTCCATGGATCACCGTGAGGTCGGATGGGCCGTGCTGCGGCCGCCGACGATGCTGTCGGCGCCGTCGCCGCCGTTTATAAGCCCGCGGTCGCCGCCCACCAGGGTGTCGTCGCCCTGGCGGCCATAGATCGATGTCGTTGCCCGCGGGCTGTCGATGACGCCGCTGCCCGTGCCGACGGGGGCGGCCCCGGCGATCGTGTCGGCCACGTTGCTGCCGATCAGGAAATCGCTGCGGTTGGAGCCGATCAGGGTCCGGATGTCGTCGTGGATGATGTCCTTCTCCGGACCGCCGATCGCGCCGCCGTAGCCGGTCGTCCCGGGCTCGGGAAGCTGGACGAGGACGCCCGTGCTGCGACTGACGATGTTGATTCCGGCCTGGGTCACGGAAACGTAGGCGAGGGTGTTCGCCCCGGCGTCGCCGAACATCTCGTCGTTGCCGGGCCCGGAGACCAGCGTGTCGTCGCCTGCCTCGCCGTGAATGACCGTATGGTCGGATGCCGCGGCGCTGCGGCCGCCGACAATCGTGTCGTTGCCGTCGCCGCCGTCTATCAACCCCTTGTCGCCGCCCACCAGGCTGTCGTTGCCGCCGCGGCCGAGGATCGTGTCGTTGCCCGCCGGCGTGTCGACGACCCCGTTGCCGGTGCCCACCGGGGCTGCCCCGAGGATCGTGTCGTCGCCGTTGCTGCCGGTCAGGCCGTCGGCGCGGTTGGTGCCGATCAGGGTTCGGATGTCGCTGTGGATGACGTCCTTCTCCTGGCCGCCGATCGCCCCGCCGGTGCCGGTCGTCCCGGGCTCGGGAAGCTGGACGAGGACGCCGGTGCTGCGACTGACGATGTTGAGTCCGCCCTGGCTGACGGAGACGTAGGCGAGGGTGTCGGACCGGCGCCGCCGGTCAGGTTGTCGCTACCGGTCCCTGAAACGAGCGTGTCGTCGCCGTTGCCGCCGTTGACGGCGGTGACATTGGCGAAGCTGCGGCCGCCGATCACCGTATCGTCGCCGTCCCCGCCGTTCACCGTGCCGCTATCGCCAGAGAGAAGCGTGTCGTTGCCGGCCCCGCCGTTGATCGTGTCCCGGCTCTCCGTGCCCGCAGGCTGGGGATCGACGCTGGGCGTGCCGGGGGGCGCTGAGCCGGCAATCGTGTTCGGCCCGGCGTTACCGGTCAGGTTGTCGTTGCCATTGCCGCCGGTGAGGCCCTCGACATCGGAGTAGATGGTGTCGTTCTCGCCGGCCTGCCCGTTGGTGGTGGTCGGGGAGGCGCCCGCGGGCAGCACCGCGGTGACCGGGGTAGTGCGCGTGATGCCGGCGTCGGCGATGCCGACGTACGCCACGCTGTCGGTCCCATCACGGCCGTGGAAGGTGTCGCGCTCCTTGCCGCCGACCAGGGTGTCGTCGCCCGTGCCGCCGCTGATCGTGCCCGCGGGGCCGTGTCCCGCTGTTGATCACGCCCGTGTCGTTTCCGTCGCCCAGGTTCTCCACCAGGGAGGTGACGGGGGTGATCACGGGGACGGTGCAGAGGTAGCCCTTGGGAAGGCCCAGGGCCGGCGGCGTCGGCAGGCACCCCTGCGCGGCGGACGCGGTGACCGTGACGCTCGGGTTCTGGTCGCCGACGAAGTAGACCGTGGCGACCGGCCGTGGTCTGCTGCTTGACGATCACCGCGGTATTGGTCTCGCCCGGGCCGGCGTTGATAGGTGATGGTGCCGTTGGCGACCGTGACGCTGGCCGCATGCGCCGCCACCGGCACCGCGAGGAGTGCGAGGAGCGAAACGAGACACAGCCGGACCGCGCGCATCATCCTCGGGACCGTACCCAACGCGAGCCGATTGAAACCGGGCGTAACCAAAATCCTGCCGACGCCGCCGGCCCTGCCTACTCCCCTGCTCATGGGCCATTTGCACCAATCCCAACTCTCCTGTTCACGAACCGCTCAAAGGTTGACCAGCGCTTCGGTCGGTGTTAGAGGGAGGCGGGGGACCGACGAGTCGCTCGGCTGAAAAAAGAATCGATGAAGGCGAATGGATGGGGCAGAGTGGTCTGCCCGCTTGCAGGGCAGTGCCGCGCGAAAAAATTACCGGCATCCGGGGTTGATTCGCGGACCTGGGCTGACTAGCCTGGTACCCGAAGTTCGAGGGCGCTGTCTCGTTGGTCCCTCGTCCAGATGTTTGGCTCGAGAACTCCTTTGACCTTCCCTGGCACCGCACGCTACGCCGCGGCACTAGCCGCAACCTTCGGGGCGTTCATGTTCGCCACCGGAACGGCACACGCGGGGGTGGCCTCAGGCGACGGCTCGGTGATCAGCTTCAAGGCCCAGCCCGGTGAGGTCAATGACGTTCAGGCGATGCCGTCTGTGGACGGCGTCACCTTCACCGACGCTTCCGCCCCGGTGACGGCGGGCGACGGATGCAGCGCACAACCCGGTGGGGTGTTCTGCCCGTTCTCCGGCGAGCCGACGGTTGTCGAGCTCCGCCTGCGCGATCGCGATGACAAGGCCAGATTCGACGACCCCGCAGGGAGCGTCAACGACCAGCGTGTGCTTGGCGGCCGTGGCGACGACACGATCTTCGCCGGCGGGACTGCCCCCAACCACGTGCTCGAAGCCGGCGGCCCCGGTGACGATCAGCTCAGCTCCGCGATGAACTTCAGCGGCAGCGCCAGCCTGAGAGGGGGCGCAGGCAGGGACGATCTCTCAGCGATCGAGAACGCAGAGCTGCATATGGCTGGAGGCGGCGGCGCCGACAGTCTCCACGTAGGAGGCGGTCTCGCATTCCCCGGGGGCGATCATTCCGTCCACGCTGGAAGGGGAAACGACACGATCTCCTTCAGCTTCGGAGACGACAGCGCATTTCTACCCGAGGTCTCCGCCGGCCGGGGATTCGACACGATCTCGTTCGCGAACGCCATCCCGAGTGGCGGGGCCGACCTCGACTTCAACACCTGTCCCGCCTGCAGCGTCGAGCGGGTCATCGGCACGCCCTTCAACGACACCCTGATAGGCGACGCCAGCTCGATGCGGTTCGACGGAGGCGCCGGTGATGACACGATCGACCCCGGCGCCGGCATCGACACCGTGTTCGCCGGCACGGGCAACGATCAGGTGAACACCGTGGACCGCGGCTTCGACCTGGCCAGCTGCGGCGCCGATCAGGACACAGCGATGGGGGACCGCCGCGATCTGATCTTCGGCGACTGCGAGACGGTCAGCCGCGCGGTGGGCCGCCCCGCCAGTCCCTGATCGCCGATTCGCCCCAACCGTTTCTCACCGAGTCGTCCCCCACGACTCGCGGAATCGGGGCATCGGCGGAGCCTAGAGCAGACATACACTCGGGGCGGCTCTGCCAAGACCCGCGTGTCCGAGATCGCAATCACCCTCCTGATCATTGCCGTCGCGGCTCTGCTCGGCGCTGTCCTGCTCTGGCAGAGGGAGCGGCGGCGGGTGGCCCATCTCGAGCACGAGCTGGCCCGCGAGCGGGCCAAGCCCCAGGGCCGCGCGCTTGCCCAGCTCGTGCCGCTCAAGTCGGTTCTTCAGCGGGCGGCCCGAGTCAGGGAGGAAGGGCTCAGCGGGGTGCTGTGGAGCTCCTTCGAGGAGCTCGCCGGCTGGGCCGAGGAGGCCGAGCCCGAGCTACGCCAGCTTGCAGCGCGCGACGGCACCCTGACCATCCTCTTCACGGACATCGAGGACTCGACCGCGCTCAACGAGCAGCTCGGCGACAAGGCATGGCTGAAGGTCCTGAGCGCCCACGACCAGATAGTCCGCAGGTGCGCCGGCAGGCACGGTGGCCACGTCGTCAAATCGCAGGGCGACGGCTTCATGATCGCCTTCGCCGCCCCGGAGGAGGCGATCCGCTCGGCGGTCGAGGTGCAGCGCGGGCTGGCTTCCGGACCGCGCCGCCTGCGCGGCCCGGGGATTGCGGTGAGGATCGGCATCCACACCGGACCGGCGCTCGAGAAGGGCGGCGACCTTTTCGGCCGCAACGTGGCTCTCGCGGCCCGGGTCGCCGACAAGGCTCGCGGAGGCGAGATCCTGATCACCGGCGAGGCGTGGGAGGCAGCCGGCGAGGGCGATCAGCTACCGCTCGCCGAGCACCGTGAGGTCGAACTCAAGGGGCTTCCGGGGTGGTGGACGGTGATCGAGGTCGACTGGCGGGAGCCCTGAGCCGAGCTCAGGAGATCTCCGCGGCGCCGTCCCATCCCGGTGGCGGAAAGCCGGTCTGGGTCACCCGGAGGATGCGGCGATCGCGGAACTCGATCACCTGAGCCAGCTGCGGCATCTCGAGGGCAATGCGGGTATCTCGGGCCGTTCCCTCCACCCGGGCGCGGACGAGGGCAGCACCGTCGTCGCGCAGTCTCAGCTCCTCGATCACCGGATCCCAGTCGGGGAAGACCTCGTTGATGTCGCTCATCAGGGCCTGCACTCCGATGTGGCCGTGGTAGGCGGTCTCGCCGAGAGCCGCGCTGGCCGCTCCGACCAGCCACTCGCACTCGGGGTCATAGAGCGCCGCCGCCGCATCGGCGTCCCGCTTGCGGAAGGCGGCATAGGACCGCTGGCATAGGTCGACGCGCCAATTGCCCATATGCCGCCAGCCTAGTACCGGCCTCCCGCCCAGCCGATCTGGATCCGGGTGGGCTCGGCCAGGAACAGGTAGTAGACGGCGAGGCCCCCGCTGTAGAGGAGGAAGGCGACGTAGACGATCAGGCTTCGCAGCTCGCCGCCGCCGGCCTCCCCGAAGCGATCGATGAACGGGGCGAGGAGGATGACGTCGTAGGCGAGAAAGCCGGCGAGCTGGCCTGCGGCGTTGCTCCAGCGCGGATGCAAGAAGCCGTGGAGGAAGTAGACCGCAGCGCCGAGGTAGACGAAGCCGAACATCACCGAGGCCTCCGAGGTCAGCGGCCAGGGAAAGATGCCGGCATGGAAGATCAGCGCCGTTCCGGCACCGACGAGGATCACCGCAAAGGCGGCGAAGGAAAAGCGGACCACGGCGGGCATCGGACGCGGGTCGACCCAGTCGATCTTGCGCGACCAGGCAAAGGCCGCGAGCGAGCCAAGGGAGGCGAGGCCGAAGACGATCAGGTACGGCGTCAGCTTCGGCTGCCCGGGGTCGCCGAGCAGGGTGGCGACATAGATGAACATCCCCGCGTACATCACCGCCAGGTCGATTGCTCCGGCACGCATCCCCGCGAGCTCGCCGCTGAGGGCGATCCAGAGCAGCGGGATGGCGATCGCCGCGAGGATCGACCCGATGAAGACGTAGGTGAGGGTTGCGGCCGGCCACGGCCAGAGGGTCGTCGCCCAGGTGAGCTCGGCGAAGAATCCGCCGGCGAGGACCAGCGAGACGATGCTGACTATGACGAAGACTGCTCTGGCTGGGGTCAAGGCCGGGAGCGCTCGATCAAGCGGTCGTAACCCGGGTTACCCGGGATCACCCCAACGGTAACTGCAGCCGGCGCTCGGCGCTCTGCTCTAGGAACTCGAAAGCGACTCGCGGGTCCGCGTTGCCACAGCAAAGATCCGATGCCTCTTCCGGGTACCCCCATGCGAGGGAGAGATCGGATCCCCGTCGCCGCCCCCTTATCGCGGCAAGCGGGTTACCGACGAAATCCGATTAGGCGGACCCGTCGAAATTAGTGATCGTTGCGAGCGAGACCGCGGTAAGTTCCGGGCCGCGGTCGCCGAATCCCCGAGCGGGAGGCATCCTCAGTCAGATGGTCGACCTGAAGCCATTCACCCTCCCTCTGATCGTCGCGGCGATCGCCGTCCCTCTGATCGCGGGCTTCCTCACCGCCGGGCCGGCGCTCGGCGTGGCCCTCGGCTTCCTCGCCGTGACGACCCTGGTCTGGATCGCGGTGCGCGAGGCGCCGCGGGGGCCGATCGAGACGGCCAGCGCCGATGACGAGCGTCGCCACCTGCTGATCGTGCTCAGCCGGGCGCTGGGCGACCCGGAGGCGATCGAGAGAATCGCGGACGCCTACCGCACCGAGCAGGCGGCGGGCGGCGCCGTGGTTCTCCTCCTGGCGCCGGCAAAGGGCCGGCTGCTGGACCGCTGGGCGACCGACCTCGGTCCGGCGCGAAGCGAGGCGCAGCGCAAGCTGGTGCTCAGTGTTGCCTCACTGGGCAAGGCCGATGTCGCCGCAGAGGCGGCGGTCGGCGACGAGGACCTGGTTCAGGCGGTCGAGGACCGCCTCCGCGAGTACCCCGCCGACGAGGTGATCCTGGTCACCGGCACCCCCGCGGAGGACCCCGACGGTGAGCGCGCCGCGACGGAGCTGGGGGAGCGCCTCCGGCAGCCCTTCGAGCGGGTGATCGAGGCCGACCCGGCGAGCTGATCAGTCGACCAGGCGCAGGGTCATGCGGTGCACGGCGAGGCGCCACATCCCGAAGGAGAAGCCGAGCAGCGCCAGTACCCGCAACAGGTCCACGGGCTCGAATCCGAAGGCGGCGCCTCGCACCAGCTCGACCAGCTGGTAGAGGGGATTGAACTGCGCAGCGACCTGGAATCCCTGCGGAAGCTGGTCGATCGGGAAGAAGGTCCCGGCGACCAGGAACAGCGGCGTGATCACCACCGTGGTCACGTAATTGAACTGGTCGATCTTCGCGACGGTGGCGGCAACGGCGATGCCGAAAGCGGCGAAACCGAGCGCCGTGATGAACCCGAAGAACGGCACCAGCAGCATCCCGAGGGTCGGATCGAGGCCGAAGGCGAAGGAGACGATCAAGGGGAAGCAGCCGTAGAAGCCGGCGCGAAGCGAGATCCAGAGAATCTCCGCGGTGACCAACTCCTCGACGTCGACCGGCGCGGCGAGGATCGCGTCGTAGGTCCTCTGGAAGCGGTGCTTGACGAAGGTCCCGAACATCGCCGGGAAGGCGGCCGAGAAGATCACCGCCGTCGCCACCATTCCGGTTCCGACGTACTCGACGTAGGAGAGACCGCCGACGCCGTTGACGATCGTCGCGCCGAGGCCGAGGCCGAAGGCGAGCAGGTAGATGGTCGGCTCCAGCAGGGCGGAAAAGGTTGTCGCCTTCCAGAAGGTTCGGAAGTTCGCGACCTCGCGGCTCATCACACCGGTGATCGCGGCGGGCTCGAGCCGCCGCATGCGGGGACGCGTCGGGCGGCTCATTCAGCCTCCTCGCCGGTGAGCAGGACGAAGACGTCCTCCAGAGATGCGGCCCGCTTCACCGCGTCATCGGGCACCGAACCGTTGCTCGAGCGCTCCGCCCCGACGATCGCGATCGCCGGGCCTGCCCGCCTCACCGAGAGCCCATCCGCCTCGGCCTGCTCCCTGACCTCCGCGAGCCGCTTCGGCGGCCCGTACACCTCGGCCGTCTCGCGCCCCGCGTACTCGACGATCAGCTCCGCCGGACGGCCGCGGGCGATGACCCTTCCCTGCGCCATCACCGCGACCTCGTCGGCGAGGCGCTCGGCCTCCTCGATGTAGTGGGTGGACATCAGGATCGTCGCCCCGCTGTTGCGCAGGCCGTCGATCAGCGACCACAGCTCGGTGCGGATCTGCGGGTCGAGGCCAACCGTCGGCTCGTCGAGTAGGACTAGGCGAGGCTCGTGGACGAGCCCCCTGGCAAGCAGCAGCCGGCGACGCATTCCTCCGGAGAGCTCGTCGACCGCGTCCCTGCGGCGGTCGCGCAAGCGGGCGAGGCCGAGCGCCCGATTTACGGCCGCGCCTACGTCACTCACTCGGTAGAGGCGGGCGAAGACCGCGAGGTTGTCCTCCACGGTGACGTCGACGTCGAGGTTGTCGAGCTGGGGAACGACGCCCATCTCGGCACGGGCAGCCTTGGCGTCGAGCGGAAGCTCGTGCCCAAGCACTCGCAGCTCACCCGAATCGGCTATCGCTTGGCCGGTCAGGAGTCGCATCGTGGTCGACTTTCCGGCGCCGTTGGGGCCGAGCAGGCCGAGGCAGATGCCGGCCGGGACCTCGAGGTCGAGGCCGTCCACAGCGGTGATCTTGCCGAACGTCTTGACGACTCCGCGCAGCTCGATTGCGTTTGTCTGGTCCTGATCGTCGCTCACCCCTCCAGGGTAGAGAGCCGCGAGCCGGGCGCTTCCGCGGCTCAAGTCCGAACCGTCCCCCGCCGATAGGGAATTTCGATGTCGATCAGGAGCCACGTACCTATCTCGCGTTTTGCCGCTGCCTGCGCCTGCTTGGCGGCGCTCGCCGGAAGCTCGGTCGCGCTCGCCCGGGGCGGCGCCTCGGGGAAGGTGACGATCGATTCCCACAAGATCGGATCGGCGACCGCCAAGTGTCCGCGTGGAAAGGGCGTGATCGCCGCTGGCTTTGACTCTCCCGGCTTCAGCCCCGGCAACAACCAGGCCGCGGCGGTGCGGATCGGATCCCAGCGGGTCGGCAATCGCAAGCTGGAGACGACCGGCTTCAACTTCGGCGACGAGACCGGTGTGCTCAAATCCCTCGCCTACTGCTCCCGCTCCGGGCGCAGGGTCCGGGTGGCATCTGAGAAGGTCTTTGTCGGACCGCAGTCCGCCGGTGTCGCGGAAGCCACCTGCCCCGGTCGCAGCAGGGTGGTCGCGGGTGGATTCGCCAGCCTCGGGTTTTCGGCCGCTGCGGCGCCCAGGGTGATCACCCTGACCTCGAAGCGGGTCGGAGCGGACCAGTGGCGAGTCGAGGCCTTCAACCTGGGCGATGACAACGGCAACAACAGCTCCGATCCGCATCCCGGGACGCTGATCGCATACGCCTACTGCCTCGACGACGCGCCGAGGGTCATCGTCCGCCACAAGCGGGTCTCGGTCGGCGTCCGCGGTGCGGTCACTACGTTCAAGGTCCGCTGTCCGCGCCGCACCAGGGCGCTGTCCGGCGGGTTCGACGGCAACATCTACCTCTCGGCCAACGCGACCGCCGCCGGCACGGTCATCTCCAGGCGCGCCGCCCGTGGAAGCGCCTGGCAGTTCGGGGCGCTGAGCATCTCGGAGCGCTCGGCCAAGGCCACGGGGTACGCGTACTGCGTGCCCCGGAACCACTAGGCCCGGCTTCCCGCCGCCCTGCATCCGGGCAGGGTCACCTGGCGCTATAGGCTCGCCAGGTCATGGCTGTGAAGCGTGCCCGGGACTATCTGACTCGACCGATGACGCCCCCCGATCCGGCGACGCTGCGGGCGGTCGAGGCCGGGCCGATCGCTCCCGGCCAGGCCCTGCCGCGCTCTGATCTCGATCGCCTCCTCGATCCGGACACGTCCGGCGCCCCTACGGGCTGGTGCGCCATGTCCGACGGTGTGGGCTACGTCGCGGTCGCCACGGAGATGCCCGAGGTTGGCGGTGAGATGGTCGACTGGTGGTTCGACTGGCACCAGCGCTCACCCGAGCGCTACCGGATCTGGCACCCGATTGCCCACAAGGGGATCAGCCGGTCGCCGCCGGCGGCGCTCGGCGCGAAGGCGCACTGGTACGCCACCCATAACCGGGTCGAGGAGCTCGGGCTCGGAGAGGCCCGAGCCCGGATCGACTTCTGCCGGCCGAGCGCAATCGGCTTCTCCGATGAGTACCTGGGGGATTCCCGGGTGGCGACGATCATCTGCGGTTACCCCGGCGATCATGGCCGCCGGACCCGCACACGCCGATGGTGCACGTCTTCGCTACTGCTGATCGGGGGGTCGTGCTGAAGAGCCGCTTCTGGCTGGGCGCCGCGCTTCGGCCATACCTGCCCGGACCGGCTGCCGGCGCGGGGGAGTGGGCGCTGAACCGCCCGGCCGTGCGGCGCCGGGCGCTTCCGAGGCAGATCCCGCAGCTGCTGGCGCGCCACGGAAGCCTGAGCGCCTTCGCCTCGCCGCCGGGAGGCGCTAGTGTCCGGGCTCAGGGAAAAGACGCCGGGAGAGTCGTTGCCGGCAGGCATCGGACGAGAGGAGCTGGGATGAGGTACGCGATTGGTCGTGGCAGGGGGGGCAGGATGCTGCTCGGATTCGCCGGAGCGCTGATCCTCCTCGCCTGCGTCGTCCTCGCGCCGGCGAGCGCCGGCGCCGCCACCAAGTGGCTCTGCCGTCCCGGACTGCCCGACAACCCCTGCGCGCCCAGCCTGAAGACGACCGAGATCTCGCCCACCGGGCAGATCGAGGGAGTGAAGCGGGTGAAGCCGGCGAAGCACCCGAAGGTCGACTGTTTCTACGTCTACCCGACGGTCAGCGACCAAATGGGGCCCAACGCCACCCGCAGCGTCGATCCCGAAGAGCGTTCGATCGCCCTCTATCAGGCCGCCCGCTACTCGCGAGTCTGCCGGGTCTTCGCCCCGATGTACCGGCAGGTCACCGTCCCGGCTCTGCTCGGCGGCGCCGGATTCACTCCGCAGACGCTGCAGATCGCCTACTCGGACGTGCTCGAGGCGTGGCGCACCTATCTGAAGAAGTTCAACCACGGCCGCGGGGTGGTGCTGATCGGCCATTCGCAGGGGACCTTCCACCTCACCAAGCTGATCAGCGAGCAGATCGACCGGAAGAGCCGGCTGCGCAAGAAGCTGATCTCGGCGATCCTGCTCGGCGGCAACGTGGAGGTCGCCAAGGGCAAGAAGATCGGCGGTGCCTTCAAGCACATCAGGGCCTGCCGCTCGGCCAGACAGACCGGCTGCGTGATCGCCTTCTCGACCTTCGACGCCCCGGTCCCCGCGGACGCGATCTTCGGCATCTCCGGCGATCCGAACCGGGACGTCCTCTGCACCAACCCGGCCGCTCTCCGCGGAGGCTCTGCGAAGCTCGACTCGATATTCCCCTCGGAGCCGTTCGCTCCCGGGACGATCATCGGCGGCGCCACACTCGCGGTGGGTGCTCCGACTCCGGACGTGAACACCCCCTGGTACGAGCTCAAGGGCGGCTATCGCGGTGGCTGCTCGTCAGCGGGCGGCGCCCACGTCCTGCAGATCTCGGCGCTCGCCGGCGCCCCGACCCTGAACCCGGTGCCCGACCCGACCTGGGGCCTGCACCTGGTCGACGCCAACGTCGCTCTCGGGAATCTGGTCCGGGTGGTCGGCAAGCAGCAAGGCGCCTACCTGCGCCGCCACCACTAGCCCGGAGGCGAAGCTGGGCTACGCCGGCTTCCTGTTGCGGGTCAGCCTGCCGACCACATCGATCGTGCCACCGTCGCTGCGCCAGCGGAAGTCGACGTGGTCGCCGACGACCCGGATCGAGGCCCTGCCGGAGGCGCAGTGCTCGCGGCCGTCGGTGATCGTCTCCTTGTAGTGGAAGCGCCGCCCCTTCAGCCCGCCGAAGACCCACTTGCCCGAGCAGGGGAACGAGGGATAGTCGATGAAGCCGCCGAGCCGTCCACGCACCAGTCTCGTCAGCTGCAGCTTGGTGGGGAAGCTGGAGCGCACCTTGCCGGGCCCGAACTGTCGCAACGTCCCTTCGTAGAGGCCGCGCAGCCGGCTCAGATATGCCTGCTCGACGGTCGGGAAGGTGAACACGGCCTCGCTCGGTGGTCGCGGCGGGCAGCGCTTCCCGGCCTTGCCGCCGAGGGTCTTGTGGGCGGACCTGACGGCCTCCTCGCGAGCCCGGTCGACGTCCGCCACGTAGGCGTCTCCAAAGCGCTTGCGCAGCTCCCGGGCGCCGTAGCTGCGCTCCGCCGCGACGCGGCCCTGGAAGTCGGCCAGGTCCTGGGACTGGTCGGCGTAGTCGCGCTGGGCGCCGATGAACTCCTTCATCTCGGAACGCGCGTCCTCGTCGGGCTTCAGCGCCTCCAGCCGCTGCACGGTCGTGTCCAGCAGCCTGGCGTCGGCGTCGAGCAGGACCTGGCGCTGCTGCTCGATGTAGTACTCGGCGGCGGAGGCGTCCCGGGGCGCGCCGAAGTCCCAATCGTCGGCGAAGGCGTCCGCCTTCTTCTCGCTCTGCTGGCAGACCTCGCCCGCCGAGGCCGCCAGCTCGTCGACGGACTGCTCGCCGTCACCGCCGGAGCCGCAGCCCCCTGCGGACAGCGCGGCGGCCAGAGTCACCACGATCGTCATCTTCCCCCGGTGGAGCATCACCCTCCTGAAGGAACGCTTCGAACGCCGCGATACTCGCATTTGCAGCATGCTTGCCAGGATCGTTTACCCTATTTTGGGGATCGATAGATGCGCGGGGAAGCTAGACACGGGGGCAGAATCTGGATCGCGGTGGTTCTCGCGGCGCTGCTTCTTGCTACCGGGCTGGCGACAATCGCCGCGGCGAAGCCCCATAGGCCAAAGACGACGACCAAGCGGATCACGCTTCGCACCAACGGCTCGGAGGTCAACTCCGACAACGACTTCGGTGCGATCTCCGGCAACGGCCGCTTCGTCACCTTCGAGTCGGTGGGCCGGTTCACCAAGGGGGACAGTCCCGCAAGCGAGGACGTCTTCCGCCACGACCGCAAGACCGGCAGGACCCGCCGGGTCAGCCTCAAGTCGAATGGCAAGCAGGTCCCGGGCGGGGACGCCAATGACTCCTCGATCTCCAGGGACGGCCGCTTCGTCGCCTTCCACGCCGCCGGAGCCTTCGTCCCGGGAGACACCAACAACACCGACGACGTCTACGTCAAGGACATGAAGACCGGCAGGGTGAGGCGGGCCAGCGTCCGCTCGGACGGATCCCAGCTTCCCTACGACAGCCTCGATCCGGCGATCTCGGGCAACGGCCGCTTTGCGGTCTTCGTCTCGGATGGTCCCTTCGTCGGCGCCGACACCAATGGGCTGACGGACGTCTATCGCCATGACTTCAAGACGGGCAAGACGATTCGGATCTCGCTCCGCTCCGACGGCAGCCAGACCGCGGATGACGGCTTCGGATTCGGCGCCAGCAGCGCGCCGACGATCTCGGGTGACGGCAACGTGATCGCATTCGAGTGCACCGACGACAAGATGACCGCCGATCCCGACTACGCCAACCAGGGCGACCCTGACATCTACGTGCGCAACGTCAAGCAGGGCACGACCGTCCGGGCCAGCATCAAGGCGGACGGCACCGAGGCCGATGGAACCGTCAACCAGCAGAACACCTTCCCGGCCCTCTCCGGCAACGGCCGCTTCGTCGCCTTCACCGCGGACTACTACGGCGACTTCGTCTCCGGCGACACCAACAACACCTATGACGTCTACGTCAAGGACCTGAAGACGGACTCGATCTCCATGGTGAGCCTGAAGAGCGATGGATCGCAGGCGCCCGACCCGAGTGGCGGACCGACCGCGATCTCCGGCGATGGCAGCCGGGTCGCCTTCGAGTCCTACGCCCAACTCACACCGTCGGACACCAGCAACGTCTACCGAGACGTCTACATCCGCGACCGCAGGACGAAGCGGACGATCCGGGCCAGCGTCACCACCAAGCGCAAGGAGGTGCTCGCGAACCACCAGCTCCCGGCGCTCTCGGCCGACGGTCGCTGGCTCGCCTTCTCTTCCCAGGGCAAATTGACCGCGGGCGATTCCGGGACCGACTTCGACGTCTTCGAGCGCGGCCCGATCCGCTAGCCGTAGAGCGCTTCGAAGCGCTCCGCGTAGCGCTCGTTGATCACGTTGCGCTTCACTTTCAGGGTCGGCGTCAGCTCACCGGTCTCCTGGGAGAGGTCCTGCTCGAGGATGAAGAACTTCTTGATCTGCTCGACCTGGGCGTAGTTGGCGTTGGCGCGATCGAGCTCGACCTGGATCAGCTCGATCACCCGCTCTTCGTCGGCCAACTCGGCGATCGTCGTCGGCAGGCCCTGATCCTCGGCCCAGGGGAGGATCTCCTCCTCGTCGAGGGTGATCAGCGCGGTCGGGTAGGGCCGACGATCGCCGTGCATGATCGCATGTGAGATCCAGCGGGATTGCTTCAGGTCGTTCTCGATGTTGGCGGGGGTCAGGTTCTTGCCGCCCGCGGTGATGATGATGTCCTTCTTGCGCCCGGTGATCCTCAGATAGCCCTCGTCGTCGAGGCTGCCGAGGTCGCCCGTGTGGAACCAGCCGTCCTCGTCCTTGGCCTCCGCTGTCGCCTCCGAGTTGCCCCAGTACTCGCGGAACACGTTCGGCCCCCGCATCTGCACCTCGCCGTCGTCCGCGATCCTGATCTCGACCCCGGGCATCGGCTGGCCGACCGTCCCGACTCTCTGGGCGTCGAGCCGGTTGACGGTTCCGACACCGTTGGTCTCGGTCAGCCCGTATCCCTCCAGGACCGGCACCCCGGCGGCGAGGAAGAAGCTGAGGATCTCGGGGGCGATCGGGGCGGCGCCGCTGACCGCGCGGCGAACCTCGCCGCCGAAGATCGCACGCACCTTCGAGAAGAGCGCTTCGTCGACTTCCTCGTACGCGGCCCGCAGGTCCTCGGGGACCTCCTCGCCGGCTTCCTCGAGCTCACGGACGCGTAGCCCGAGCTTCACCGCGCCCTCGATCTGGCCCGGCTCGGCCTGGGAGGTGACGAGCGTGTAGAGCTTCTCGAAGATCCGCGGGACGGAGGGGAAGTAGCTCGGGTGGGTCTCGCTGAGCTCGGGGATCACCGCCTTGGTGTCGCCGCCGAAATAGACGATCGTGGCGCCGACCTCGAAGGAGCCGACCTGGACCGTCTGGGCGAAGACGTGGGCCAGCGGCAGGAAGAGGTAGGAGACCTCGTCGTCGCCGATGAACTCGAGCTCGTGGATCATCGGCCCGAGCGAGGCGCAGTTGAGGTGGGTGAGGACACAGCCCTTTGGCGGTCCGGTGGTCCCGGAGGTGTAGATGATCACGCAGGGGTCATCGAGCCCGGTTCCCTCGGCGCGCCGGCCCAGCTCGGCCGCGTCGCCGGCACGGCCGCGCTCGCGCAGCTCCTCCAGGGTGATCTCGGCGTCGGCGAAGCCGATCACGTGGCGCAGGTCGGGCAGTCGCTCCAGGACCTGCTCGAGCTTGCCCATCTGGGTGGCCCCCTCGCAGATCGCAACCACCGCGCCGGAGTTGCCCGCAACCCACTCGCACTCCTTGGCGGAGTTGGTCGGGTAGATCGGAACCACTACGGCGCCTGCCGCCGAAACCGCGAAGCATGCGTAGGTCCACTCGGGAGAGGTGTCGGCGAGGATGCAGACCCGCTCGCCGGGCTCGACCCCGAGGTCGATCAGGCCGAGGGCGATCTCCCGAACGATCACCTCGACCTCGTCGTAGCTGACCTCACGCCACTCGCCGTCGGAGACCTTGCGGCGGATCGCGGTCGCCGTCCCGAAGTTATCCGCGGCGCGGGCGGCGATGTCGGCGATCGTGTGCTCGACCGGGGGCAGCTCGGGCCCGGCGGTGCTCCTGGTCACGCCTGCTTCCATCTCTCCTCCTCCGCCGGCCTGCCGGCCTCGTGAATGGCTCGGATGATGCCGACTCTCGCAGGCTCGCGGGTATTGCTCAAGCCCGCCACCGCCCCAACCGATGAAACGGCGTGGCCCGAAAACTCCTGCCTTCCCTGCTGGCGCTCGGCGCGGCCGGCCTCGCGGTTCACGCCGTGCACGGGGCGGTCGTCCCCGATCCCGGGGCCGACACCGCGATCGCCGACTGGCTCTACTGCTCTCTGTTCGTGCTTGCCGCGTCGGGCTGCGCGCTGCGCGCCCTCCGCGAGCGGCGCAGCGGCGGAAGGGCGCTGCCCTGGGGGACGGCTGCGGGGGGCGTCGTGCTCTGGGCGGCGGCAGAGGTCAGCTTCCGCCTCACCGAGCCGGACCCGACCGCCTCCTACCCCGTGCTAACCCAGGGCCTTCTCCTGCTCAGCTTCGCTCTCGCGACCGTGACCCTGGTTCTCCTCGCTCGGGAGCGGATCGACGGCTTCCACAAGGGTCTGGCGCTGGACGGGCTGATCGCCGGCCTGGCGATCTCCTCGATCGCCGCCAGCCTCCTTTTCCCGGTTTCCTCCGGCAGCTCGATAGCCCAGTCCGGGCCGCCGGCCGTCTTCCTCCTTGCCGACCTCGCGATCCTCGCTCTGGTCGTCGTCAGCATCGCGCTGACCGGCTGGCGCCCCGGGCGCTGTTGGGCGCTGATCTCGGCTGGGATCCTCTGCAACACCGCCGGCAACATCGCCCTGGTGCAGGCGACCAACGCCGGGAGCTTCGAGCGGGGCAGCCCGGTCGACACCCTCTATCTCTCTTCGGCGCTGCTGCTCGGGCTAGCGACCCTGTTCCCGATCCGCCCGGTGGTGACCCGCCACGCCGACGACGCCCGGCAGGTGATCGCCCCGCTGGTCTCCGCTCTGGTTGCGCTCGCGCTCCTCTGCGCAGCCGCGTTCAGTGCGATCGCCCCGGTCGCCGTGCTGCTCGCCGGCGCGACGATCGCCCTCGTCGTCCTCCGCACGGCGCTGGCTTTCCGAGACAACCAGCGTTTGCTCGAGGCCCGGCAGCGCGACGCGCTCAGCGACGGCCTCACCGGCCTCGGCAACCGCCGCAAGCTGATGGCGGACCTGGAGCGCACAATGGCGGAAGTGAGAGACGGCAAGCTGCACAGCCTGATCCTCTTCGATCTCGACGGCTTCAAGCGCTACAACGACACCTTCGGCCATCCTGCCGGGGACACCCTGCTGGCGCGGCTGGGTGCCAATCTGAGCGCCACCGTCTCCCCCCACGGTGCGGCATACCGGGTCGGCGGTGACGAGTTCTGCGCGATCGTCGGCACCGACGATCTCAAGGAGCAGGTGATCGTCGCCGGCGCCTGTGAGGCGCTCTCCGACAGCGGCAGCGGCTTCTCGATCCGTCCCTCGTTCGGCGCCGTCGCGCTCGGCTGTGACGCCGAAAGCTCCTCCCAAGCGCTGCACCTCGCCGACCAGAGGATGTACGCGCACAAGCAGGGGAGGCCCGGCTCGGTGACCCGCGAAGCCCGGGCGGTGCTGCTCAGCATCCTCTCCGAGCGCGAGCCGACCCTCGACGAGCACCTTCACGCCGTGGCGCGCCTGGCCCAGCTCATCGGGGAGGACCTCGGCCTCGACAACGAGGAGCGCGACGTCGTCGTCAGGGCCGCGGAGCTGCACGACATCGGCAAGATGGCGATGCCCGACTCGATCCTTCGCAAGCCCGGGCCGCTGAGCGAGTCGGAGTGGGAGATCATGCGGCGCCACACGGTGGTCGGCGAGCGCATCCTCTCCTCCGTCCCCGCCCTGGGACCGGTGGCCACCGTGGTGCGCTCGACCCACGAGAGGATCGACGGCGAGGGATACCCGGATGGGCTGGCGGGCGAGCAGATCCCGCTGGGTTCGCGGATCGTCTTCGTCTGTGACGCCTACAACGCGATGCGCACCGAGCGCGCCTACGACGGGGCCCACAACCACCAGGATGCGGTGGCCGAGCTGCGCCGCTGCGCCGGGACCAAGTTCGACCCGGTGGTGGTGGAGGCTCTCTGTCGGATAGTGCCGGAGTACATGCGGGTCGGGGATCCCCGCGGTGAGGGGCCCGGCCGGCGGCCTGTGGTGGACGACGCCCGCCCCAGCGACCTGCGGCACTGAGCACACTCGGCGGCGCGAGGGCGCCGTTTTTACACCGTGGCAACAGGATCGCAACACCGTGTGCCCATGCCCGAACGGAGACTGCTGTTTGAGTCTGCATGTCTCGGCCTACGTAAGGCAGGGCACAACCGCAATCTAAGGAGCACGCTACGTGTTGAAGATCAGAGATGAACGCAGCTGACGATCGGCGAGTCGGTGGACGCCGCAGCCACGATCGGCGAGGACGGAGCGCTGGAGATCTCCGGCGTGACCAGCGATGAGGGCATCGCCGGCGCCGACGACTCCTCCGCGGGCCAGGGCGACCTTGCCGGCTGAGGGCCGCCTCAGCCCGCGACGGCGGAGGCGGCCCTCACCTCCGGTTCCGGGGGCTCGTCGGCCTCGACGCGCCCCCTCCTCAGGACCAGCCCGACCTGCGGGTAGACCAGGGTGGAGATGATCGCCGCCCCGACGAGGGCTGCTGAGGTCGTGGTCTCCATGTGCCCGCCGTCAACGGCGATCGTCGTGATGGCGACGACCAGCGGCAGTTCGGTGGCAGAGAAGAAGGCCAAGGCCACCCTGTCGCGCAGCCCCATCACGCCGCGATAGAGCAGAAGCGCGGGCACTCCGCGTACGAGCAGGAAGAGACCCAGGAACAGCGGGAGCTTCAGCAGTGCCGAGCTACTCGACAGCAGCGCATCGAGATCGAAGGTAAGACCGCTGGTGACGAAGAAGAACGGGATCAGGAATCCAAAGCCGACCGCAGTCAGCTTCGACTCGAAAACTTCGACCTCGTGCCCCCTCAAGGCGATCCGCGTGATCAGGCCCGCGACGAATCCGCCCAGGAGGATGTCCAGGCCCAGGCTGCTTGCGAGCGCGACAAGGCCGAAGACGAGGACAACGGTGATTCTCACAGCCAGCTGACTGCTCGATTCGAGGGTCCGCTCGAGCACGCGCCAACCCGGGCTGACGAGCCGCACCGAGGCCACGGCGATCGCGATCGCGAGCACGATGAAGGCAGCGAGGATCAGCGCCTCTTCGATCGGATGCGATGTCGAGAGAACCAAGGTGATCAGGAGAATTGGGCCGAACTCGCCCATTGCGCCGGCGCCGAGCAGGTTGGTTCCGAACGGAGTCCGGAGCTCACCGGTGTCGCGAAGGATCGGGATCAGGGTGCCGATCGCTGTCGTGGCCATGGCCGAGCCGGTATAGAGGAGGGAGATGACGATTCCGGCTGCCTCGAGGACCTCGCCGATCCCGTACGCGAGCGCCACCGACACCGCCCAGCCGATCGCCCCGAGTCGAAGTGGGCTGCCGCTGATGCGCTCGAAGTCGATCTCGTAGCCGGCGAAGAAGAAGAGCATCCCAAGCCCGAGGTTCGAGAAGAACTTGATGAAGCTGTCTCCGTCTGCGATGTCGAGTACATCGGGGCCGACCAATATTCCGAGCAGAAGCTCGACCACGATAACCGGAGGCACCAGCCTTCCTGGGATAACCGCGACGGTCAGGGCCGCGATCGCCGCGACCGCGACGATCACGAAGAAAGATGCGGTATCGAGAGAGAACAGGGCCGCTATTCCGGCTGCTGTTTAGTCCGCGGTCTCCGGAAGGCGCAGGGTCGCGGCGATCTCTTCGACCGCCGCCCGCTCGGCGTCGCTCACACGCTCTCCGCTCAGCCCCATGAAGCCTTCTCGGTGGGCCTCGGCGACACGCTCCGAAAGGCCGACGATGAAGCGCTTGTACTCCTCGACCTCCTCGTGCGTCGCCTTTGCCTCGAGCACGGCGACGGCCTCGCGAAGGTTCTGCAGATTGTGCTCCTTCAGCTCTTCCTTCGACCCTGTCCGGGTGCGATCGACCTCGGGCTTGGTCGAGACGACCTCGTCCAGAAGCTGGCTCTCCCCGTGGCGCTGGCGCGCCTCGGTGTAGGCCTTGGCCATCGAGAAGCTCTCCCGGATCGAGCCGCCGCTCTGGGCGGTGATCACGATCATCCCGGCGCTCGGCGGCGCCTCGAGGACCTGCCGCCACTCCTCCTCGCTGAAGTCCGCCTTGCCAGTCATCCACTCTCCTTCCGTCCGGGCCCCGGCCGGCCTGATCGCCGCTTGCTGGTGCGGGCGAGATACTAAGCGCGTGACCGGCAGCGTGGAGATCGGCCCCGACGGACTCGACCGCGGCGAGGTGATCGCCGTCGCGCGACGGGGGGCCTCCGCGACCCTGGGCGCCGAGGCGCGCGAGGCGATGGAGCGAAGCGCCGGGATCGTCGAGGGGCTGGCCGCATCCGAGGAGCCCGCATACGGGGTCTCCACCGGATTTGGCTCGCTTGCGCTGACCCGGATCCCGGCAGACCAGCGCGAGGAGCTGCAGCGGGCGCTGATCCGCTCCCACGCCGCCGGCATGGGCCCCCGCGTCGAGGCGGAGGTGGTGCGGGCGATGATGCTGCTCCGCGCCCGCACCCTGGCGATGGGCTACTCCGGCGCCCGCCCGGTGCTGGTCGAGACGATCCTCGACCTGCTCGAGGCCGGGCTCAGCCCGGTCGTCCCCGAGCACGGATCGCTCGGGGCCAGCGGCGACCTTGCCCCGCTCGCCCACTGCGCGCTGGCCCTGATCGGGGAGGGCGAGGTGACCGACCGGGACGGCGCCCCGCTGGCGGCGGCGGAGGCGATGCTCGACGCCGGGATCGAGCCCGTCACCCTGAGGGCGAAGGAGGGCCTGGCGCTGATCAACGGCACCGACGGGATCCTCGGCATGCTCGTGCTCGCGCTCGCCGACCTCCGCTCCCTGCTGCGGGCGGCGGAGATCGCCGCGGCGATGTCGGTCGAGGCGCTGCTCGGCACGGATCGCGCCTTCGCCGAGGACCTGATCGCGCTGCGCCCCCAGCCCGGCCAGGCCGACAGCGCCGCAAACCTGCGGGCGCTGCTCGCCGGCTCCGAGATCGTCGCCTCCCACCGCGAAGGCGACCCCAGGGTCCAGGACGCATACTCGCTGCGCTGCGCGCCCCAGGTGGCCGGCGCCGCCCGCGACGTCCTCGCCTACGCCGAGGGCGTTGCCGGCGCCGAGCTGGACGCCGCGATCGACAACCCGATGATCCTCCCCGACGGCAGGGTGGAGTCGTGCGGCAACTTCCACGGCGCCCCGCTCGCCCAGGCCTGCGATTTCCTGGCGATCGCCGCCGCCGACGTGGCCGCGATCGCCGAGCGACGCACCGACCGCCTCCTCGACGCGAGCAGGTCACAAGGCCTTCCCCCGTTCCTTGCCGACGACGCGGGAGTCAACTCGGGGATGATGATCGCCCAGTACACGCAGGCCGCGATGGTCGCCGAGAGCCGCCGGCTGGCGGCGCCGGCGAGTGTCGACTCGCTCCCGACCAGCGCGATGCAGGAAGACCACGTCTCGATGGGCTGGGGCGCGGCGCGGAAGATGCGCGCCGCCGTCGTCAACCTTGCCCGGGTGGTCGCGGTGGAGGCGGCATGCGCTGCGCGCGGCCTCGACCTGCGGGCCCCGATGAGTCCCGCGGCGGGCACCGCGGCGGCCCTGGGGGCGGTGCGCGCCGCGGTGCCGGGGCCAGGGCCCGACCGCTGGCTCGGCCCGGAGCTCGCCGCGGTCGAGGCGCTGGTCGCCGGCGGCGGCCTGCTCGCCGCGGTCGAGGCCGAGATCGGCGAGCTTCGATGAGATCGGGGAGGGCCCGATGAGCTCGCCCAGGGGGATCAGGGCGCCGCGGGGCTCCGAGCCTCTCCTGCCGCGGCTGGCCCCAGGAGGCGGCGCTGCGGATGCTGATGAACAACCTCGACCCGGAGGTCGCCGAGCGTCCAGAGGACCTGGTCGTCTACGGCGGAACCGGCCGCGCAGCCCGCTCCTGGGAGGCATTCGACGCGATCGTCCGCACCCTGCGCGGGCTGGCCGACGACGAGACCCTGCTGGTCCAGTCGGGAAAGCCGGTCGGCGTCTTCCGAACCCACGAGTGGGCGCCGCGGGTGCTGATCGCGAACTCGAACCTGGTCCCCGACTGGGCGAACTGGGAGGAGTTCCGACGGCTGGAGGAGATGGGGCTGACGATGTACGGACAGATGACCGCCGGCTCGTGGATCTACATCGGCAGCCAGGGGATCGTCCAGGGCACCTACGAGTGCTTCGCCGAGATCGCCCGCCGCCGCTTCGGCGGCTCGCTGAAGGGGACGATCACGCTCACCGCCGGGCTGGGCGGCATGGGCGGCGCCCAGCCGCTGGCGGTGACCATGAACGGCGGCGTCGCCCTCTGTGTCGAGGTCGACCAACAGCGGATCGAGCGGCGGCTGGAGACCGGCTACCTCGACCAGGAGGCCGCCGATCTCGAGGACGCCATCGCCCGCTGCGAGGCCGCCAAGATGGAGGGGCGGGGGCTGAGCGTCGGCCTCTGCGCCAACGCCGCCGACGTGCTTCCTGCCCTGAGGGAGATCCGCTTCGACGCCGACATCGTCACCGACCAGACCAGCGCCCATGACCCGCTTGTGGGCTATGTCCCCAACCTGATCACCCCGGCCGAGGCGGACGAGCTGCGGGCCGCCGACCCGGAGGAGTACGTGCGCCGCTCGCGGGCCGCGATCGCCGCTCACTGCGCGGCGATGGTCGGCTTCCTGGACGACGGCGCCGAGGTCTTCGACTACGGCAACAGCCTCCGCGCCGAGGCCCTGCTCGGCGGCTTCGAGCGCGCCTTCGCCTACCCCGGTTTCGTGCCCGCCTACATCCGGCCGCTGTTCTGCGAGGGAAAGGGGCCGTTCCGCTGGGTCGCGCTCTCGGGGGAGGAGTCGGACATCGCCGCCACGGACCGCGCGGTGCTCGAGGAGATCCCGGGGGACCCCGGGCTGGAGCGCTGGATCCGTCTGGCCCGCGAGCGGATCGCCTTCCAGGGCCTGCCCGCCCGGATCTGCTGGGCCGGCTACGGGGAACGCCACCGCCTCGGACTGCGCTTCAACGAGATGGTTCGCTCGGGCGAGCTGAAGGGACCGATCGTGATCGGCCGCGACCACCTCGACTCGGGCTCGGTCGCATCCCCCTATCGCGAGACCGAGTCGATGGCCGACGGCTCCGACGCGATCGCCGACTGGCCTCTGCTCAACGCGATGCTCAACACCTCGGCCGGCGCCTCCTGGGTGAGCATCCACCATGGCGGCGGGGTGGGCATCGGGCGCTCGATCCACGCCGGGATGGTCTGCGTCGCGGATGGCACCGATCTCGCCGCGGAGAAGCTCGAGCGGGTTCTGACCGCCGATCCGGGCAGCGGTGTGATCCGCCACGCGGACGCCGGGTACGAGCGGGCGAGCCAGGTCGCCGCCGAGCGCGGCGTCCGCATTCCGATGGATGAGGCGGAACAAGGCAGTTGAGCGTCCGCGAGATCGTCACGATCGGCGACCCCGTGCTGCGGGAGCGCAGCCGCAAGGTCCCGGAATCCGAGGTCGGTTCGGAGGAGGTGCAAACGCTGATCGACGACCTGATCGAGACGATGCGCTCGGCGGGCGGCGCCGGGCTGGCTGCAAACCAGGTGGGCGAGACCCTGCGGGTCGCGGTGGCCGAGGTCGACGGATCGAATCCTCGCTACCCCTACAAGCCGCCCTTCCCGCTGACCGTGATGATCAACCCCGAGGTCGAGCCGCTCGGCGCCGGGACGCTGTTGATCAACGAGGGCTGCCTCTCGATCCCCGACCTGCGCGGCGACGTCGAGCGCCATCTTGCGATCGGCTTGCGATACACCGACCGCGACGGAGAGCGGCGAGAGCAGGTGGTCGAGGGGCTTACCGCCGGGACCTTCCAGCACGAGGTCGACCACCTCAACGGGTTGCTGGTTCTCGATCGCGCCGACCCTCGCTCCCTGGCGACCTGGGAGCAGTTCGAGCGCCATCGACGGGAGGCCTTTCTGGCACGCATCGCCCCCTACGCCAGGGAGCAGGGGTGAGCTCCTACTGGTGCGAGCTGGCCTGGTGTGGTGCCGAGGGGGCGGAGGCCGGGGTGGTGGTCGAGACCGATGGCGAGCGGATCGCCGCGGTGGGCCGCTCGGCTTCGGCGCCGGCCGGCGCCACCCGTCTAGACGGGCTCACCATCCCGGGCCTCGCCAACGCTCACTCCCACGCCTTCCAGCGCGCGATCCGCGGCCGCACCCAGTCCGCCGGGCGGGGGGATTTCTGGACCTGGCGCGAGCGGATGTACGCGGCGGCCGAAAGCCTCGACCCGGACACATACCTCCCCCTGGCGCGGGCGACCTTCGCCGAGATGGCCGAGGCCGGGATCACCGCAGTGGGCGAGTTCCACTACCTCCACCACGGCCCGGGCGGGCGGCGCTACGAGGATCCCAACGCGATGGGGGAAGCGGTGATCGAGGCCGCCGCGGCCGCCGGGATCCGGGTGACGCTGATCGACGCCTGCTACCTGCACGGCGGCATCGGGCGCGAGCCCGTAGGGGCGCAGCGGTGCTTCTCCGACGGCAGCGCCTCGGCCTGGGCCGAGCGAGTCGAGCGGCTGCATCCGGGGCCCGGGGCCCGGGTCGGCGCCGCGATCCACAGCGTCCGGGCCGTCGATCCGGACGCGGCGGCCGAGGTCGCCAGTTGGGCGCGGCAGCGGCGGGCTCCGGTTCACGCCCACCTCTCCGAGCAACCGGCTGAGAACGAGCAGTGCCTCCGCAAGCACGGGATCACCCCGGCTGCGCTGCTGGCAGGGGCGGGCGCCGTCGGCGCCCGCTTCACCGCGATCCACGCGACTCACCTCGCCGAGGACGATTTCGGCCTCCTGGGCGACGCCGGAGCGGCGGTCTGCCTCTGCCCGACGACCGAGCGAGACCTCGCCGACGGCGTCGGTCCCGCGGCGCGACTCGGCCGGGCGGGGACGCCGCTCTGCCTCGGCAGCGACTCGAATGCCGTGATCGACCCCTTCGAGGAGGCCCGGGCGATGGAGATGGACGAGCGGCTGGTCAGCGGAGAGCGCGGGCATCACCGACCGGCCGGCCTGCTGCGCGCCGCGACCTCGTCGGGCCACGTGGCGATCGGCTGGCCCGAAGCGGGGCGGATCGAGCCGGGCGCGATCGCCGACCTGGTGACGGTTGGGCTCGACTCGGTGCGGTTGGCCGGTACGGAGCCGGGCGATGCGCTCGCCTCCGTCGTCTTCGCGGGTATCGCCGACGACGTGCGGACGGTGCTCTGCGGGGGGCGAGAGATCGTTCGCGACGGCAGGCATGTCTCGATCGACGTCGCCGGGGAGCTGAAGAACGCGATCCGGGGGCTTGGCAAGTGAGCGCCACGGTCCTCGACAACATCGGCCTACTGGTCACGAACAATCCCGGGGCGGGGGAGGGGCCACTCGGGATCGTCCGCGACGCCGCCCTGGTGATCGAGGGCGCGAGGGTGTCGGCGGTCGAGTCTCAGGGGGCGGCCGGCGATCGGCGGATCGACGCCGCGGGCCGGGCGGTGATCCCCGGGTTCGTCGACAGCCATACCCACCTCGTCTTCGCCGGTGACCGCTCAGAGGAGTTCGCCGCCCGGATGGCCGGTCAGCCCTATGGGGCCGGTGGAATCCGGATCAGCACCGAGGCGACCCGGGCGGCGAGCCCGGAGGAATTGGAGGCACTCACCGCCGAACGCCGCCGCGAAGGGCTGCGGGCTGGGATAACTCACGCCGAGATCAAGTCCGGCTACGGCCTCAACGTCGCCACCGAGAGGCTCTGCTGCGAGGTCGCCGGCCGCTTCACCGACGACGTCACCTTCCTCGGCGCCCACGTCGTCCCGAGCGAGTACGAGGGGCGGCCCGACGAGTACGTTGAGCTGGTCTGCGGCGAGATGCTCGAGGCATGCGCGCCGCTCTCGCGCTGGATAGACGTGTTCTGCGAGGAGGGCGCCTTCGACGCCGAGCAGTCCCGCGCCGTGCTCGAGGCCGGCAGGCACGCCGGACTGGGGATGCGGGTCCACGGCAATCAGCTCGGCGAGGGGCCGGGCGTGGGCCTCGCGGTCGGGCTGGGCGCGGCATCGGTCGATCACTGCACCTACCTCTCCGACGCCGATGTCGAGGCGCTGGCCGGCGGCGAGACGGTGGCGACCTTCCTACCGGCTACCGACTTCTCGACCCGCCAGCCCTACCCCGACGCCCGCCGTGTGATCGACGCCGGCGCGAGCGTGGCGATCGCGACCAACACCAACCCGGGCTCGAGCAACACCACCTCGATGAGCTTCTGCATCGCGCTGGCAGTGCGGGACATGGCGATGAGCGCCGATGAGGCGCTCGCCGCCGCGACCCTCGGCGGGGCCAAAGCACTGCGGCGCGACGACATCGGCCTGCTCTCCCCGGGTTCCCGGGCCGATGCCGCCGTGCTCGACGCCGCCTCGCACACCGACCTCGTCTACCGGCCCGGGGTGCCGCTGATCGCGATGACGGTCTGCGGCGGCGAGATCGCCTGGCAGGCGGAGGGTTCCTGACCCGGAAGGCGGCGGCAGGGGGGATAATCCCCGTGATGGCAGAGGCCGAGACCCTGAGCGCGCTCGACGCCACCTTCCTCGAGCTCGAGGAAGCGGACGAGAGCGCTCACATGCACATCGGGGGGATTATGATCTTCGACCCCCTCCCAGAGGGTGGCGCCCCCGCGCCGGACGCGGTCGCCCGCCGCCTCTCCCGGCGGCTCGGCGTCCTGCCCCGATACCGCCAGCGTCTTTCGGAGCCGCGCACCGGCGGCATCCATTGGCCAAGCTGGCAGCGCGACCCCGGCTTCGACATCGCGAGGCACGTTCGCCGCGCTGCGGTCGCCTCTCCGGGAGGCGAGGCCGAGCTGCTCGACTGGGCCGGCGAGTACTTCTCCCAGCGGCTCGATCGTCGCCGACCGCTCTGGGACATGGTCGTCCTGGAGGGCCTCTCGGGCGGGCGCTGGGCTCTAGTAAGCAAGACCCATCACTGCATGGTTGACGGAGTCGGCTCGGTCAGTGCCACAAACCTCCTACTCGACGCGGAGCCGGTCCCGCCCGGGGGACCTGAGGTCGGCGAGCCGCCTCGCGAAGACGGCGCCGAGGACGAGGGATCACGAGGGATCGGCGGCGCGACGCGCTCGTTCGCCTCGAGCGCGATCGGGGTGGCGGGTGCCGCGGCGCGGTTCCCCTTCCACCTGGCGCGCGCCGGTGCAGGTGTGCTCATGCATCCGGACCGCACCCGCGATGCGCTCGAGCGATCCCGTGCGGTGGTCGAGATGATGGTCCGGGACGAGATCGATGCCGCCCCCCACACGAGCCTCAACGAGCCGATCGGGGCCCACCGCCGCCTGGCCCTGATGAGCCTGCCGCTGGAAGAGCTCAAGCAGATCTACCGCGCGCTCGGCGGGACCCTTAACGACGTCGTCCTCGCGATTGCCGCCGGTGGCTTCCGTGACCTCTTCGAAGAGCGCGGCGAGCCGCCACCTGAGCAGGGGCTGAGGGCGATGGTGCCGGTGAACATCAGGGCCGCCGGCGAGCACCTGGAACTCGGAAACCATGTCAGCTCCCTGTTCGTCCACCTTCCCGTCTCCGAAGCGGACCCCATGCGCCGGTACCGGGCCCAGATCAAGGAGGCCGAGGCGCTGAAGGCGGGAAGGCAGGGAATGGGGTCGAAGACGCTGATCGACGTCGCCGCCCTTGCGCCGCCGGCGATCCACAGCTTTCTGGCCAGGTCGCTTTTCGCGACCCGCCTCTTCAACGTGACCATCACCAACGTACCGGGGCCGCCGCAGACGCTGTACGCGTTCGGCTCGCGGATGCAGGCCGTCTGGCCGCTGGTACCGATCGCCGCCGAGCATGCGGTGGGTATCGCCGTGTTCAGCTACGCCGGCGATCTCTTTTTCTGCGTCAACGCGGATCGAGACAGCACCCCGGATTTGCCGGTGCTACGCGATGGGATGTATAGCGCCTTCCAGGATCTGAGCCAGCGCGCCGGAGTCGAGATCCGTCAGGCCGGGGGTTGATCCTGCGCTCCGACCGACCGCGGTCACTTGCGGGGGCGAGGCAGGACGATCACCGGCAGCGGGCGGAGCGGATGATCATCGAGGAGGTGCTTCCCAGCAGCACGCTGCGCAGCGGCCCGTACCTTCCCGACCTCCATCACCCGCGGCAGGCTAACGTTGGCGGAGCGGAGGTGAACCGATGCGGGTGATCGAGCGTGACGGAATTGACGGTCTCCTCGGCGCCCTGCGGCGCCGCGGTTACCGCACCGTGGGCCCGGTGCTGCGCGACGCGGCGATCGTCTACGACGAGATCTCCTCATCCGCAGACCTTCCCATGGGCTGGACAGACCACCAGGACGGTGGCACATACAGGGTCGAGCCCCGCTCCGATGATGCGCTGTTTGGCTACGCCGTTGGCCCGCACTCCTGGAAGCGCTTCCTGCACCCGCCGCGACTGCGGCTGTTCAAGGCGCGCCGCAACCGCGGGGAGTCGGGATTTGAGGTGTCAGAGGAGCCCGAGGAGGAGGCGCTCCGCTACGCCTTCATCGGGGTACGCTCGTGCGAGCTGCACGCGATCGCGATCCAGGACCGGGTGATGGCCGGCGGATCGTTCCCCGACCCTGGCTACGTCTCCCGGCGTGAGGGGGCCTTCATCGTCGCCGTCAACTGCGGCGAGGCCGGCGGAACCTGTTTCTGCGTCTCGATGGAAACCGGGCCGCGGGCCGAGTCCGGCTACGACCTTGCGCTCACCGAGGTGCTCGAGGATGGCCGCCATTACTTCACGGTGGAGGCCGGCAGCAGGGCGGGGGAGGAGGTGCTCGCAGATATCGGCAGCAAAGCCGCCGAGCCGGGCGAGCGGGAGGCCTCCCTCGGCGCCAGCGCCCGGGCCGTTGCCCAGATGGGGAGGGAGCTCGAGACCGATGGGCTACGGGAGCTGCTGGAGCGAAACCTCGAGCATCCACGCTGGGACGAGGTCTCGGAGCGCTGCCTGACCTGCGGCAATTGCACGATGGTCTGCCCAACCTGCTTCTGCACCAGCGTCGAGGACGTCACCGACGTCACCGGTGAGGAGGCCGAGCGCTGGCGCGAATGGGACTCCTGCTTCAGCCTCGACTTCTCCTACGTCGGGAACGGCAGCGTCCGCAGCAGCTCCCGTTCGCGCTACCGGCAGTGGATGACCCACAAGCTGGGTACATGGTGGGATCAGTTCGGAACCTCGGGATGCGTCGGTTGCGGCCGCTGCATCACCTGGTGCCCGGTGGCGATCGACATCACCGAGGAGGCCGCCGCGATCCGCGCCAGCGACGGGGCGACTGGGAAGGAGCCGCGATGAAGACGAAGGGAATCTCCGAGCTGCTGGCGGAGGTCGGCGCGTTCGGGAGCCTTGGAGCCGACCACCTGGAGCTGATCGCCGGCTGTGGCGCCAACCGCAGCCTCGAGGAGGGGGCCTACCTGTTCCGCGAGGGCGAGCCGGCCGACTCCTTCTACGTCACCCGGCACGGGCGCGTGACCCTGGAGATCTTCGTTCCCGGCCGGGGGCCGGTGGCGGTGGAGACGATCGGCCCGGGCGAGGTGATCGGCTGGTCCTGGCTCTTCGACCCCTTTCGCTGGCACATGGATGCCCGAGTCATCGAGCACGGCTCGGCGATCGGCTTCGACGGCTCCTGCCTGCGAGGGAAGTGCGAGTCCGATCACGACCTCGGCTACGAGCTGATGAAGCAGTTCGCGACGTTGCTGATCGAGCGCATGCAGGCGACTCGCCTCCGGCTCCTCGATGTCTACGGGCATGCCCCAGCCACTGCCGCGGACTGAGCCCGCCGCGGGCGCCGCCGGAGGCGCTGCCCCGATGGTGCCGGAGACCTTCCGGGTCAGCGCCCGTCGCCAGGAGACCCCGGACACCTGGACGCTCGACCTCGAGCCCGCCGGAGGCGATGGGGGATTTGCCTTCGGCCCCGGGCAGTTCAACATGATCTACGCCTTCGGGGTCGGCGAGGTGCCGATCTCGATCGCCGGCGATCCCTCCGGCGAGGGCCCGCTGGTCCACACGGTGCGGGAGGTGGGGGCCGTCTCGGCGGCGATCTGCGCTGCCGAGCCGGGCGAGGTCCTCGGGATCCGCGGGCCCTTCGGCAGCTCGTGGCCGCTCGCCGAGGCCGAGGGCGGGGACTTGGCGATCGTCGCCGGCGGCGTCGGCCTCGCCCCGCTTCGCTCGACCGTGCTCACCGCGCTCTCAGCCCGCGAGCGCTTCCGGCGGGTTCTCCTCTTCTATGGCAGCCGCGAGCCCGAGCAGCTCCTCTTCCGCACCGAGCTGCAGGCCTGGGCTGCTGACCCGGCGATCGAGTTGAGCGTCACGGTCGATACCGCCACCGGAGCCTGGGCCGGCGAGGTCGGCCTGGTCACGAAGCCGATCGGCCGCGCCGACCTCGACCCGACCCGGACGGTGGCGATGCTCTGCGGGCCGGAGGTGATGATGCGCTTCGGCGCGCGGGCACTACTCGACCGAGGCCTTGAGCCGGAGCGGATTCACATCTCTATGGAGCGCAACATGAAATGCGCGATCACCCACTGCGGGCGCTGCCAGTTCGGCCCCACCTTCATCTGCCGGGAAGGGGCGGTGTTGCGCTTCGGCGACATCGAGGAGATCTTTGAGGTGCGCGAGCTGTGAGCGGCGCCGAAGAGGCGGCGCGCCCGAAGCTGGCGGTCTGGAAGTTCGCCTCCTGCGACGGCTGCCAGCTCAGCCTGCTCGATTGCGAAGACGAGGTCCTCGCGCTTAGCGGTGAGATCGAGATCGCCTACTTCCTCGAGGCGCGGCGGGCTACCGTCGAAGGCCCCTACGACATCTCCCTGGTCGAGGGCTCGATCACCACAGAGCACGACGCCGAACGGATCCGAGAGGTCAGGGCGGTCTCGAAGCGCCTGGTCACGATCGGTGCCTGCGCGACCGCCGGGGGAATCCAGGCCCTGCGCAATTTCGCCGATACCGAGGAGTTCGTCGCCGCCGTCTACGCCGCCCCGTCCTACATCTCGACCCTGGCGACCTCGACCCCGATCAGCGCCCACGTCCAGGTCGACTACGAGCTCCAGGGCTGCCCGATCAACAAGCTCCAGCTGCTCGAGGTGCTTGGGGCCTACCTTGCTGGACGGCGCCCCGCGATCCCCTCCACAAGCGTCTGCATGGAGTGCAAGCGGGCCGGCAACGTCTGCGTCATGGTCGCCCACGGCACACCGTGCCTCGGCCCCGTGACCCACGCCGGCTGCGGCGCCATCTGCCCCTCATATCACCGCGGCTGCTACGGCTGTTACGGGCCGATGGAGTCGCCGAACACCGAATCGCTGGCGGGCTGGATGCGAGACCGCCTCGGCTCGGAGCGCCCGCAGCTGCTCCGGTCCTTTCGCACCTATAACGCAAACTCGCCGGCCTTCCGCGCCGAGAGTGAGCGCCAGGAGGGGGCCAAGGGTGGGTGAGGCGTCCGAGAACCCCGGCGACCGGGTCGTCGGAACGCGGACCATCCGCACCCCCGCATTGGCCCGGGTCGAGGGCGAGGGTGAGATGTACGTGCGGTTGCAGGGCTCGGAGGTGCTCGACGTGCAGCTCCGCATCTACGAGCCGCCGCGCCTCTTCGAGGCGCTCCTCCGCGACCGCGAGCTGGGGGAGGCGGTCGACATCACCGCCCGGATCTGCGGTATCTGCCCGGTCGCCTACCAGATGAGCGCCTGCGAGGCGATGGAGGACGCCCTCGGGGTCGAGCTCGACCGAGGTCTCCGCGCTCTGCGCCGCCTGATCTATTGCGGGGAGTGGATCGAGAGCCACACCCTGCACCTCTACCTGCTTCACGCGCCCGACTTCCTTGGCTATGAGAGCGGCTTCGCGATGGCCGCCGAGCACGGCGAGATCGTGGAGCGGGGATTGCGGACCAAGAAGGCGGGCAACGAGCTGATCAAGGCGATCGGAGGCCGCGAGATCCACCCGATCAACGTTCGCGTCGGCGGCTTCTATCGGACCCCCGAGCGCTCGCGAGCTGGCGCCGCTGCGCGAGAAGCTCGAGCGGGGCCGCGAGGAGGCGCTGGAGACGGTTCTCTGGACGGCGCAGCTGCCCTTCCCGGAGATCGAGCACGACTACGAGTTCGTCTCGCTGCGGTCGACCGGGGCAGGCGAGTACCCGATTGACCGTGGCCGGATCGTCTCCTCGCACGGGATCGACATCGATGCGGCCCACTTCGACGAGGTCTTCGAAGAGGTCCACGTCGAGCACTCGACCGCGCTTCACGCCCGAGTCCGTGAGCGCGGCGCCTACCTGGCGGGGCCGATGGCGCGCTTCAACCTCAACCGCGACCGGCTCTCACCGGTGGCTGCCGAGGCGGCTGCGGAGGCGGGGATCGGCGAGGGCACCCTCAATCCCTTCCGAAGCATCGTCGTCCGGGCGGTGGAGCTCGTCTATGCCTTCGACGAGGCGCTGCGGATCATCGACGCCTACGAACCGCCCGACTCGCCCGCGGTGCAGGCCGAGCCACGCGCCGCGGTGGGGCACGGGGTGACCGAGGCGCCGCGCGGGCTGCTCTATCACCGCTACGAGATCACCGAGGACGGCCGCATAGCGGCGGCGCGGATCGTGCCGCCGACCTCACAGAACCAGCGCTCGATTGAGGAAGACCTGGAGCGCCTGGTCGCCGCCAACGCCGGCCTCGACGACGAGGAGCTCCAGCTGCGCTGCGAGCAGGCGATACGCAACTACGACCCGTGCATCTCCTGCTCGACACACTTCCTGCGGCTCGAGATCGACCGCGAATGAGCCTGTTCATCGGGATTGGCAACCCGATGCGCGCCGACGACGCCGCCGGGCTGCTGGTCGCCGCCCGGCTGCGCGAGCTCTCCCCGCCCGGCCTCAGGGTGATCGAGCTGAAGGGCGAGCCCGTCGACCTGATCGAGGCCTTCGGCGGTGCGCCGGCGGTGCTCGTCGCCGACGCGGTCAGCTCCGGCGCCGAGCCTGGCACCGTGCACCGCTTCGACGCCGCCGCCAGGCCGCTCCCGGTGGCGCTCGCCGCCCCCTCGACCCACGCCCTCGGGCTCGCCGAAGCTGTCGAGCTTGCCCGCGCCCTGGGCCGCCTGCCGGAGTGGCTGACGGTCCTCGGCATCGAGGGCGCTCGCTTCGAGGCCGGCTCCGCGCCCTTGCCCGAGGTGAGTCTGGCGGCGGCCTCGGTGGCCGAGGAGATCGCGGGCGCGGGAATTCCGTACCTTGTAGATCAGGCGGCCGAAAGCAAAGACCCGGTCCAGTGAGGAAGGAGTCCCGATCTTCGAGGTGAGAATCCACGGACGCGGCGGGCAGGGGGCCGTCACCGCTGCGGAGATGCTCTCGATCGCCGCCTTCCTCGAGGGCCGCCACGCGCAGGCCTTCCCGAGCTTCGGATCCGAGCGCACCGGCGCCCCCGTGGTCGCCTACTGCCGGATCGACGAGCGCGAGATCCGCACCCGCGAGCCGGTCTCCCGGCCCGACGCGCTGATCGTCCAGGACCCGACCCTGCTGCACCAGGTCGACGTTTTCAGCGGGCTCTCCCCGGAGGGCTACATCCTGATCAACTCCTCGAGGGGGATCGACGAGCTCGGGCTCGCCGACCTGAAGGAGGGCCTCCGGGCGGAGCGGATGCTGACCGTGCCCGCGACCGATCTCGCCCGCGAGCACCTCGGGCGTCCCCTGCCGAACGCCGTCCTGCTCGGGGGCTTCGCGGCGATCAGCGGGCTGATCTCGATCGATTCGGTGGCGGCCGCGATCCGTCAGAAGTTCGCCGGCCCGATCGGCGACCGCAACGTCAACGGCGCCCAGGCGGCGTTCGAGTTCGTGCTCTCCGAGCTCCGGGAGCCGGCCGGTGCTTAGGCAGGAGGAGGGCTCGAGGGCCGTCGCCGAGGCGGTCGCGATGTGCCGGCCCGAGGTGATCTGCGCCTATCCGATCTCCCCGCAGACCCACATCGTCGAGCACCTCTCCGACCTCGTCCGCACCCGTGAGCTGGAGCCCTGCGAGTACGTCTCGGTCGAATCGGAGTTCGCCGCGATGTCGGTGGCGATCGGCGCCTCCGCGGCCGGCGCGCGCGCCTACACGGCGACCGCCAGCCAGGGGCTGCTATACATGGCTGAGGCGCTCTTCAACGCCTCCGGGCTCGGCCTGCCGATCGTGATGACCGTGGCCAACCGGGCGATCGGCGCCCCGATCAACATCTGGAACGACCACAGCGACACGATGTCGCAGCGGGACTCCGGCTGGGTCCAGCTCTACGCCGAGACCAACCAGGAGGCGCTCGACCTCCACATCCAGGCCTACAGGCTGGCCGAGGAGATCTCGCTGCCGGTGATGGTCTGCATGGACGGGTTCATCCTCACCCACGCCTACGAGCGGGTCGACGTCCCCGAACCCGACCAGGTGGACGCTTTCCTGCCCCCGTTCGAGCCGCGCCAGGTGCTCGACCCGGCCGACCCGGTGACGATCGGCGCGATGGTCGGCCCCGAGGCGTTCTTCGAGGTCAAGTACCTCGCCCACGCCAAGCAGATGCAGGCGTTGGACCTGATCCCCGGGATCGCCGCCGAGTTCGCCGAGACGTTCGGGCGCGAGTCGGGGGGCCTGCTGCGCACCTACCGCGCCGAGGACGCGGAGACGATCGTCGTCGCGCTGGGCTCGGTGCTGGGGACGATCGAGGAGACGATCGACGCGCTGCGAGCCGAGGGCGTGCCGATCGGGGCGCTGGGGATCAAGTCGTTCCGGCCGTTCCCGCTCGAGGAGGTGCGTGAGGCGCTGGGCGGTGCCGAGCGGGTGGTCGTCCTCGAGAAGGCGCTGGCGGTGGGGATCGGCGGCATCCTCTCGGCCAACGTGCGGATGGCGCTGTCGGGGATCGAGCTGCACGGCTACACGGTGATCGCCGGGCTGGGCGGGCGGGCGATCACCAGGGAGTCGCTGCGGCGGCTGTTCGACGACGCCGTCGCCGACCGGCTGCGGCCCCTGACCTTCCTCGACATGGACTGGGAGCTGGTCGAGCGCGAGCTGGCCAGGGTGCGGGGAGCGGAGCCGTCCGGCCCCCACGAGGAGAACATGCTGCGAGACATCGGCGTCGTCGCGGCCCGACCACACTGAGCCGGAGGAGAAGCCATGGCCTACCAGGAGCTGAAGATGTACCAGGCGGGGACCTACGTGGTCGGCAACCGGCTGCTCGATCCCGAGCAGCGCTCCGTCCAGGCCCACACCGACCGCTCCAACTCGCTGACCTCCGGGCACCGTGCCTGCCAGGGGTGCGGCGAGGCGCTGGGGGCGCGCTACGTCCTCGACGCCGCGATGCGGGCCGCGGAGGACCGGCTGATCGCCACCAACGCCACCGGCTGCCTGGAGGTCTTCTCGACCCCCTATCCGGAGTCCTCGTGGCAGATGCCGTGGATCCACTCGCTGTTCGGCAACGCGCCGGCGGTCGCCACCGGGGTCGCGGCGGCGCTGAAGGCGAAGGGCCGCGACGATGTCCGGGTGATCGGGCAGGGGGGCGACGGCGGCACTCTGGACATCGGCTTCGCCTGCCTCTCCGGGATGTTCGAGCGAAATGACGACGTGCTCTACGTCTGCTACGACAACGAGGCCTATATGAACACCGGCGTGCAGCGCTCCGGGGCGACGCCGCCGGCCGCCCGCACGGCGACCACCAAGCCGGTCGGAGAGGAGCCGGGCAACGTCTTCGGCCAGGGAAAGAACGCGCCGCTGATCGCGATGGCGCACGAGATCCCCTACGTGGCGACGGCGACCGTCTCCGAGCTGCGCGACCTGGAGGCGAAGGTGGAGCGGGCGATGGAGTTCCGCGGGGCCCGTTACCTGCACGTCTTCGTCCCCTGCCCGCTCGGCTGGGGCGCCGCCTCGCGCGACACGATCCGGATCGCCCGGCTGGCCAAGGAGACCGGCCTCTTCCCGGTGTTCGAGGCCGAGAACGGCGAGGTGACGGGAGTCTCGAAGATCCGCAGGCCGGTGCCGGTGGAGGAGTACCTGAAGCTGCAGCGACGCTACGCGCACCTGTTCGGCGAGAACGGCCGTCCCGACGTGATCGCGCGGCTGCAGGCGATCGCCGACCGCAACATCAGGCGCTTCGGCCTGCTCGCCGACGCCGACGAGGGCGCCGACCTGCCCGGCGAGGCCACCGACGCGGCGGACCTCCCGGTGGAGCCGTCGAGGCCGAGGGAGGACGACGAGAGCAACCTGATGCGGTTGCTGGCCGAGACGCATCACGGAGCCCAGTGAGGGTGGCCCGGCGATGAGCGAGAAGCCCTTCGCGATAACCCTCGACGTCGGCTCCAGCCTCGCCAACAAGACCGGCAGCTGGCGCACCGAGCGGGCCGTCTACGTGGACCGCCTGCCGCCCTGCAACCACGCCTGCCCGGCCGGGGAGAACATCCAGTCCTGGCTGTACGAGGCCGAGGGCGGGGGGAGGGCTACGAGCGCGCCTGGCGGCGGATCATGGAGGAGAACCCGTTCCCTGCGATCATGGGGAGGGTCTGCTACCACCCCTGCGAGACCGAGTGCAACCGCGGCAAGCTGGACGAGTCGGTGGGGATCAACTCGGTCGAGGGCTTCCTCGGCGACGAGGCGATCCGGCAGGGTTGGACCGTGGAGGTGAATGCCGAGCCCACCGGCAAGCGGGTGCTGGTGGTCGGGGCGGGGCCCTCCGGGCTCTCGGCCGCCTATCACCTGACTCGCCTCGGGCACGAGGTCGCGATCCACGAGGCGGGGCCGATGGCGGGGGGGATGATGCGCTTCGGCATCCCCAAGTACCGCCTGCCGCGCGACCTGCTCGACGCCGAGGTGAAGCGCATCCTCGAGATGGGCGTCGAGCTGGAGCTGAACCGCAAGGTCACCAACGTGCTGGAGGGCATGCGCGAGGGCGGCTTCGACGCGGCCTTCCTCGCGGTCGGCGCCCACATCGGCAAGCGCGCCTACATCCCCGCCGGGGAGGCCGCCCACATCCTCGACGCAGTCTCTCTGCTGCGCAGCATGGAGGGCGAGGAGAAGCCGATGCTGGGGCGGCGGGTGGTCATCTACGGCGGCGGCGACACGGCGATGGACGCGGCCCGCACCGCGAAGCGGCTCGGGGCGGAGGAGGCGATCATCGTCTACAGGCGCACCCGGGAGCGGATGCCCGCCCAGGACTTCGAGGTCGAGGAGGCCGAGGAGGAGGGGGTGATGATGAAGTGGCTCTCGACGATCAAGCAGGCCGACGAGGGGAAGCTGGTGCTGGAGAAGATGGAGCTCGACGAGACCGGCTTCCCGCAGCCGACCGGGGAGCTGGAGGAGCTCGAGGCCGACTCGGTCGTGCTGGCGCTGGGCCAGGATGTCGACCTCTCTCTGCTCGACGACGTGCCGGGGATCGAGGTCGAGGACGGCGTGGTCGGGGTCGGGCCGAACATGATGACCGGCCACCCCGGGATCTTCGCCGGCGGCGACATGGTGCCGGCGGAGCGCACGGTCACGGTCGGGGTCGGCCACGGCAAGAAGGCGGCCCGCAACATCGACGGCTGGCTGCGCGGGGTCGAGCTGGAGGCGCCGCCGCGCCACCAGCTTGCCTCCTTCGAGATGCTCAACACGTGGTACTACGCGGATGCTCCGCGGACCCATCGCGAGGAGCTGGAGCTGGCCCGGCGCACCCAGACCTTCGACGAGGTCAAGCACCCGCTGGAGGAGTCGAACGCGCTCTATGAGGCGCGCCGCTGCCTCTCCTGCGGCAACTGCTTCTCCTGCGACAACTGCTACGGCGTCTGCCCCGACAACGCGGTGCTCAAGCTGAGCGAGGCGGCTAGCGCCAACATGAACGGCTACGAGATCGACCTCGACTACTGCAAGGGCTGTGGGATGTGCGTCGCCGAATGCCCCAGCGGCGCGATCGAGATGGTCCCCGAGCAGATCTGAGGACCCGGGTCGCCCTCATTCTGTCGATTGGTTTAGGTCGTTTGGCGGGTTGGCGCGAGGATCGGAGCCCGATTGCGCCGAGTGGGCAACAACAGACCGTATGTGGCCGTGATTGCCCTCTCGATGAAAGCTGGGCCTGCGGGGTGATTTCCGAGACCCGTCGATAGGTCCCGGAAATCACCCACCCGGACGCCCTCGTTACTTGATGAACAGCATCTCCGAGTACTTGGGCAGCGGCCAGAGGTCGTCCGCGACCAGCTTCTCCAGCTGATCCGCCAGCTCGCGGACCTGCGACATCGCCGCCAGCTGGCTGTCGCGGGCGAAGACCGCCAGCTCGAGGCCCTCGAGCCCGTCCGGGTAGACGTTGGCCGCCTCGAGCTCCTTGATCGCGTCGACGAACTCGCCGACCAGGGGCCGGATCTCCTCGTCGAGGGCGCTGAGCTGCGCCTCCTCCATCAATGCCAGGTAGCGCAGCGACGCCGGCAGCAGCATGGTGCGGGCGATCGAGGCGGTGGTCTCCGCCTCGATGTTGGCGAGGATCGCGTACTGCTCGACCCAGACCTCGTAGCGGGACTCCAGCTCGCGCTTCGAGAGGACGTTGTAGTGCTCGAAGGCGGCCACGGTCTGCTCGGAGATCACCTCGGGCAGCGCCTCGGGCGTCGTCCGCAGGTTCTTCAGTCCCCGCTTCCCCGCCTCGGCGTGCCACTCCTCGGCGTAGTTGTCCCCACCGAAGCAGACCTGCTTGTTGGCCTCGTAGGCGTCCCGGACCACGGCGGTTGCCGCCTCGGCCAGATCGGAGCCATTGCCGAGCTGCGCTTCGAGCGAGTCGGCGAGGCTATCGATCGCCTCGGCGACGATTGTGTTGAGGACGGTGTTGGGGAACGCCAGCGACATGCTCGCCCCCAGCGCCCTGAATTCGAATTTGTTGCCGGTAAAGGCGAAGGGCGAGGTACGGTTGCGATCGCCGCCGTGCATCGGCAGCGGCGGTAGCACCGTCGCACCCAGCTCCAGGGTCGAGCCAGGAGTGTGGGGGTCGCCCTCCCCGGAGGCGATCGTCTCGAACACCTTGTCGAGCTCCCCTCCGAGGAAGATCGAGATGATCGCCGGGGGCGCCTCGTTGGCGCCGAGCCGGTGGTCCTGGCCGATGTTTGCCACCGAGGCGCGCAGCAGCCCCTGGTGCTTGTTGACGGCCTCGATCACGGCCGCGCAGAAGAACAGGAAGCTGATGTTGTCCGCCGGGGTCTCGCCGGGCTCCATCAGGTTGGTCCCGGTGTCGGTGCCCATCGACCAGTTGTTGTGCTTGCCGGAGCCGTTGACGCCGGCGAACGGCTTCTCGTGCAGGAGGCAGACGAGCCCGTACTTGCGGGCGACGCTCTGCATCAGCTGCATGGTCAGCTGCTGGTGATCGGAGCCGACGTTGGAGTTCTCGAAGATCGGGGCGATCTCGTACTGCCCCGGGGCCACCTCGTTGTGGCGGGTCTTCACGGGGACCCCTAGCTTCCGCAGCTCGCGTTCGTAATCCATCATGTAGGCGAGCACCCGTTCGGGGATCGACCCGAAGTAGTGGTCGTCGAGCTCGTGCCCCTTCGGCGGCTGGGCGCCGAACAGGGTTCGCCCGGTGGTCACCAGGTCAGGACGCTCAAAGTAGTACTGCTCGTCGATCAGGAAGTACTCCTGCTCGGGACCGACCGTGGTGAAGACCCGCTGCGAGGCGTCATCGCCGAGCAGACGCAGGGCGCGGATCGCCGACCGCGAGAGGGCATCCATCGAGCGCAGCAGCGGCACCTTGGCGTCCAGGGCCTCGCCCGTCCAGGAGGCGAAGGCGGTCGGGATGCAGAGCAGGGCGCCGTTCGGGTTCTCGAGGAGGAAGGCGGGGCTGGTCGGGTCCCAGGCGGTGTAGCCGCGGGCCTCGAAAGTGGCGCGGATCCCCCCGGTTGGGAAGGAGGAGGCGTCTGGCTCGCCCTGGATCAGCTCGCTTCCGCGGAAGCGAGCGATCGCGGTCCCGTCCCCGGCGGGCTCCAGGAAGGAGTCGTGCTTCTCGGCGGTAAGTCCGGTGAGCGGCTGGAAGACGTGGGTGTAGTGGGTGGCGCCCCTCTCCAGCGCCCACTCCTTCATCGCCTCGGCGACCGCGTCCGCGAGCGAGAGGTCGAGCGCCTCGCCGCGCTCCAGCGTCGCCTGGAGCTTCTCGTAGACCTCCGGCTCGAGGCGCTTCTTCTGCTCGGCCGGGGAGAAGACGTTGGCGCCGAATGAATGGTTGTCGAGCTGCGTCAGGTCGGGGGCGCCGATCGACTCCCCGTTCGGGCTCCACTGGGCCGCGGTCACGTTCTTCTGGCGAATCCTGGTCATTCCGATGTCAAGCCTCCTACATAGAGCAGCGCGCCCGGAACCGGGCACGCGGCAATCGGTCGTCCCAACGAAAGGCGGCCCGAAGCGTACCCCTGCCTTCGCCGATACCTCTTGTACCCCCGTCCAAAATCCGCCCAAATTCCTTCGCCCGGTTGGCGACCGTCGATCGAGACAAGCGGCTAGGGTCAGCGGTCAGTGAGCCCCGTAGGCCGGCAGGCCCCCTGACGATGGTCCCGCTGGGGCCTACGGACGCGCCGGCGGAGGCACTGCCGCCTCTTCCACCGCATGTGATCGTCCTATTCGGAGCAACCGGGGACCTCGCCCGGCGCAAGCTCCTGCCGGGCCTGCTGCATCTCTCCGAAGCCGGGTTAATGCCGGGATACCGTGTCGTCGGGACTTCGCTCGAGGACCTCGACGACGAAGGATTTCGAAGGCTGGCGAACGATGCATGTGAGGAGTTCGGGCGCCACCCATTCAGCGACGAAGCCCGCAACCTGTTCTCCGAACGACTCCGCTACGTGCCGCAAGTCGCCGGACCCGAGGCGCTTGCCGCCGCGGTCGGCGCCGCCGAGAGGCTGCTCGGCCGCGACGCCCGCCGCCTTCACTACCTCAGCATCCCACCGGGCGCGGCGGCCGAGGTGGTCCGACTCCTTGGGGAGGCCGGTCTCTCCGATCGCGCCCGCGTGGTGATGGAGAAGCCGTTCGGCGTCGACCTCGACAGCGCACGCGAGCTGAACGACCAGGTGCACGCCGTCTTCGACGAGGATCAGATATTCCGCATCGACCACTTCCTCGGCAAGGAGGCGGCGCAGAACATCCTCGCGCTCCGTTTCGCCAACGGGCTGTTCGAGCCGATTTGGAACCGCAACCACATCGACCACGTCCAGATCGACGTCCCGGAGGCGCTCGGGGTCGGCGGCCGGGCGGCGTTTTACGAGCACACCGGCGCCTACCGGGACATGGTCGTCACCCATCTGCTGCAGATCGTCGCCTTCGTCGCCATGGAGCCGCCAACGGAGCTGGCGCCACGATCGATCTCCGAAGAGAAGAACAAGGTCTTCCGCTCGCTCACGCCGATCGATCCGGCTCGCGTGGTTCGGGGGCAGTACCAGGGCTACCGAGCCGAGCCTCTGGTCGACCCCGAATCCGATACCGAGACCTTCGTTGCCTTGCGCTGCGAGATCGACAACTGGCGATGGTCGCGGGTTCCGTTCTATCTTCGGACCGGCAAGCGGATGGCCGAGGGGGCGAGGATCATCTCGATCGCCTTTCGCGAGCCGCCGAAGAGCATGTTTCCGACCGGGTCCGGTGTCGGCCATTACGGTCCGGATCACCTCACCTTCGACCTCGACGAGTCCTCTCGCCTGTCGCTGTCGTTCTACGGCAAGCGCCCGGGCCCCGGGATGAGACTGGACAAGGTGAGCATGCAGTTCTCCCTGGCCGAGGTCGACCATCAGCACGACACACTCGAAGCGTATGAGCGCCTGCTACGCGACGCCATGAATGGGGACCACACCCTGTTCACCAGCGCTGAGGGAATCGAGAGCCTCTGGGAGGCCTCGGCCCCGCTGCTGGAAGCTCCCCCCGAGGTGCATCAGTACCCACCCGACTCCTGGGGGCCGGCGGAGATCCACGAGCTGGTTGCGCCACACGCCTGGCGCCTTCCCTTCGAGCGCCGCTGGCGCGAGGCGACCCGGATCTGAGCCTCCGGCGCTCGGCATCGCTTACGGTTAGGACGATGAACAGGGACGTGGCGCTCGAGGCCGTGTTCAAGCCGGTGCGCCCGCCGACGACATTCGAGGAGACGGTCGAGCGGCTGGGCACCGCGATCCGCGTCGGCCTGCTCGCGCCGGGCAGTCAGCTCCCGGCCGAGCGCGAGCTGGCAAAGGAGCTGCGGATCTCCCGCTCGACCTTGCGCCAGGCGCTGACCACCCTGGTCCAGAGTGGCCACCTGGTCTCGGTGCGCGGCCGCAGTGGCGGCACCTTTGTGGCCGAGCAACCGCCGATGGCCCGGCGCGATGAGGCAGACGAGCCCCTGGGCGAGGAGGCGTGGGCGGTTCTGGACTATCGGGTGGCGGTCGAGGCGGGAGCCGCGATCCTCGCCGCCGAGCGCTCTCGGCCGGAGGACCTCGACCGCCTCGACGAGCTGGTCGAGAAGATGTCGGTGGCGGAGGAGTTCGAGGAGTACGGCAGGGCGGACGTTCGCTTTCACATTGGCGTCGCCGAGGCGTCGCGCTCGCCGCGACTGATCGCCGCAATGACCGAAGTCCAGGGCGACATGAGCAGGCTGATCTCGCTGATCGCCCACCCCGAGGAGGTGCTGGCGCGCTCAAACGACCAGCACCGGCAGCTGGTCAAGCTGCTGCGCACGGGGAACGCTGCAGCCGCCTCGGAGCTGATCCGCGAGCACATCGAGGGCACAGAGCACATCCTCGCCGGGCTGATCTGAGGTGGGGGGCACGGTGGGGCGGTTTCGAGCAGTCGTGATCGGCGCCGGGTTCGCGGGGCTCGCTGCGGCCGACAGCTTCCGCGAGGCGGGCGGCGAGGTGACCGTGCTCGAAGCCCGCCACCGGGTCGGCGGCCGGGTCCACTCGAGGCGGCTCGAGAACGGCGCGGTGATCGAGCTCGGCGCCGAGTTCATCCTCCCCGGCAACACCCTGGTGATCGAGATGGCCGAGCGCTTCGGCCTCGAGATCGCCGGGAAGGGGATGCGCTACGGCCGGCGAGAGCCGCGCAAGGGCGCGCCGGTTGATCCGGCCGCGTTCGAGCGTGCGGTCGCCGCGGTCGGGGCGGCGATCGAGCTGCCAGAGGGGACGGGGCGGGAATCTGCGGCGTCGCTGCTGGCCAGACTCGAGATCGATCCGGCCGCCCGGGAGGCGATCCTGGCTCGGGTCGAAATCTCCTCGGCGTGCCCCGCCGACGCCGTGCCCGCCACCGACCTCGCGGGTGTCGCCTACATCGGCGATCAGCCGGCGTCGAGCCTCGCCGCCGGCAACCAGAGCCTGGCCGAGGCGCTCGCCGCGGAGCTCGGTCCCGGGCTGCGGCTCTCCGAGCCGGTGAAGCGAGTCGCCTGGGGCGCCGACGGGGTGCTGGTCGGGACCGCCTCAGGTGAGGTCGGGGCAGACGCCTGCCTGGTCGCGGTCCCCGCCCTGGTCGCGGGGACGATCTCCTTCGAGCCGGCCCTGCCGGCACCTGTGAGCGAGGCGCTCCGGGGCATCGCCTATGGGCATGCGGCGAAGCTTCTGGTGCCGCTTCGCTCCGCGGTCGAGCCCAGCGCGGTGCTCTCGGTCCCGGAGCGCTACTGGTGCTGGACCGCGACCGGTGAGGGCGGGCGCCCGATGGCTCTGGTCAGCTGCTTCAGCGGCTCGGAGCCTGCGCTGCGGGGCCTCGGGGTCGATGACGGGCCGGGAAAGTGGCTGGAGTCGCTCGCCCGCCTGCGTCCCGACCTCGACCTCGAGCCCGCCGGGGCGGTTCTCTCGCGTTGGGACGACGACCCCTGGGCGGGCGCCGCCTACTCAGTTGCGCCCGAAGCCGACCTGGTGGCGGCGCTGCGAGGGCCCCTGGGACCGCTCGCCTTCGCCGGCGAGCACCTCGGCGGCAGCTACCACGGCCTGATGGAGGGAGCGCTTCGCAGCGGCCGGGAGGCGGTCGCCGAACTCCTAGAGATGAGGTGGCGTGGGACCTTCAACCGCGATATAGACGGCACAGAGGTCCCACGTCGGTGATTTGTCCTCGCGGGGGTTGACGCCGGACCCCTCCCCCGTCGAGGATGGGGCGGTCCAGGCTCATATGCCGAGCCACGGCGGAGGCAAGATTGGTGAGGGACCATGGTCAGAAGCCCAGTCGCTCTCGTCCTTGCAGCCGTCGCCGTCCCCTTCGCACTGTTCGGATGCGGCGGGAATGGAAGCTCGACGATGACGCTGCACGTGATCGAGCACGCCGACACCGACACCCTCCAGCATGTCGGGCCAGCCAACGAGAAGGATTCGATCGGCGACGTGCTCGGCTTCGCGAACCCGCTCTATGACTTTCAAATAAGAAGCAGGTAGGCACCGACATAAGAAGCAGGTAGGCACCGACAACGGCAGCTGCATACGCACCGTGGTCGGAAAGGCCTTCGAGTGCATTTGGACGGCGACGCTCTCCACCGGGCAGCTGACCGTCGAGGGGCCCTTCTTTGACGCGAAGGACTCGATTCTCGCGATCACTGGGGGCACCGGGGACTACAACGAAGCCCGGGCCAGATGAAGCTCCACGCTCGAAACTCCCAGGGCACGGAGTACGACTTCAGCTACATCATCAAGTAACCGCGTTCTCCGGAATCGCCGAGGAAGGAACCTTGACTGGCGTCCGCTAGGGCGCATAGGCTTTCCTCCGTTTTAGGTTGGTCTGTCAGACCATTTTCAGTCACGGGAGAGGAGCGCGGCATGGAAGCATCTGGATCCGGTTCGGTGGAGCTCCACGACGCCGATGAGAAACGCCTGGCCGAGCTTGGCTACAAACAGTCCCTGGACAGGGCCTGGAGCTCGTTTTCGAACTTCGCGATCTCGTTCACGATCATTTCCGTCCTCGCGGGCTGCTTCACGACCTATTTCGTGGCCTGGAACAACGGGGGCCCGATCGCCATCTCCTGGGGTTGGCCGATCATCTGCGGCTTGATTCTGTTGGTCGCGTTCTCGATGTCTGAGCTGGTCTCGCGATACCCGACGGCAGGAGGCATCTACTACTGGTCCTCCGACCTCGGAGGCAAGGCGTGGGGCTGGTTCACGGGTTGGTTCAACCTGATCGGCCTGGTCGGGATCATCGCCTCGGTCGTCTATGCCTCGGCGCAGTTCGCCTACGCCCTGCTCAGCCTTTACGGGCTCGACCTCGGCTTCGTCAATTTCGGCGACTCGAGCCACGTGCTTTTGGAGACCTTCGGGCTATTCACGCTTTTCCTGATCCTCCACTCGCTGATCAACATCTACTCCTCACCGCTGGTGGCGATGATGAACAACATCTCTGTCGGCTGGCACGTGCTTGGGGTTGCCGTGATCATCCTGATCCTGATCTTCGTGCCATCCCACCACCAGAGCGTCGACTTCGTCTTCGGTCACACGATCAACAACTCGGGCTTCAGCCACGGGATGTTCTGGTTCTATGTGCTTCCGCTCGGATTCCTGTTGACCATGTACACCCAAACGGGCTACGACGCGTCGGCCCATATCAGCGAGGAAACTCAGGGCGCAGCGCTCGGCGCCGCCAAGGGAGTCTGGAGATCCGTCTTCTGGGCGGGGGCGATCGGCTGGCTGGTGTTGCTGGCGATCACTTTTGCGGCAACCGACACCGGGTTCATCAACAACGCTTCCAACGGGATCGGCCTCGGTTCTTCGCTGGCGATCTTCGACAGCTCGCTCGATCCCTGGGCAGCAAAGATGGTGATCCTGATCGCGACGATCGGCCAGCTCTTCTGCGGCATGTCATGCCTGACCAGCGCCTCGCGGATGAATTACGCGTTCTCCCGTGATCGCGCCGTGCCCGGACACCGGCTCTGGACCCGCCTGAACCACCACCGGATCCCTCACTTCTCGGTGCTGTTCATGGCGTTCATCGCCTGGCTCGTCACCTTGCCGGCATTGATCGGCGACGAGAACAACTACACATACGCGTTCGTCGCGGTCGTCTCTATCGCCGTGATCGGCCTCTACATCGCCTATGTAATTCCGGTTTATCTGCGTTGGCGTCAGGGAGACAGCTTTGTTCCGGGACCGTGGACACTCGGTAAGAAATACAAGTGGGTGAATCCGGCGGCGGTGATCTGGGTGATCATCTGCGTGATCATCTTCAGCCTGCCGACCGCACCTGTAGCCGTGCCCTGGGACTCCTCGTTCGATTGGAAGTTCTTCAACTACGCGCCGCTGACGGTATTGGTTGTGATCGCTGCGGTTGGGCTCTGGTGGCTGCTCAGCGCCCGGCGCACCTTCCAGGGGCCGATCCGCGAAGTCGACGTGGACGAGGAGATCGGTCCGCCGCCGTCCTTCCCGGAGGCGCCATAGCAGCGCGCGGCGTCCGGACTCGCGGTGGGAGAATTCGGCCGTGACGATTGAGGAGCTGCGCAAGGCGGTTGCGGGAGGCACGGTCGACACCGTGCTCCTCGCGCTCGCCGACATGGAGGGGCGGCTGCAGGGCAAGCGCCTCACCTCCTCGCACTTCATCGACGAGGTTCTCGAGCACGGCGCCGAGGGCTGCAACTACCTGCTTGCGGTCGATGTCGACATGGAGACTGTCGGCGGCTACGCGATGTCCTCCTGGGATAAGGGCTACGGCGACTTCCTGATGAAGCCCGACCTCGACACCCTGCGGCCGGTTCCCTGGCACGAGGGCACTGTGATGCTGATGGCCGACCTCCAGTGGGAGGACGGGGCCGACGTGCTCGCCTCGCCGCGGCAGATCCTGCGTCGGCAGCTCGAGCGCCTCGCCGGGCAGGGGATGAGCGCCAATGCAGCCACCGAGCTCGAGCTGATCGTCTTCAACGACACCTACGAGGAGGCCTGGAGGAAAGGGTTTCGCGAGCTCGAGCCGGCCAACCTCTACAACATCGATTACTCGCTGCTCGGCAGCGCCAGGGTCGAGCCGCTGATCCGCCGGATCCGCAACCAGATGGCCGAGGCGGGGATGGTGGTCGAGAACTCGAAGGGCGAGTGCAACCTCGGCCAGCACGAGATCAACTTCCGCTACGGAGATGCGCTGCGCAAGGCCGACGAGCACGCAATCTACAAGAACGGCGCCAAGGAGATCGCCGCCCAGGAGGGCTGCTCGATCACCTTCATGGCCAAGTTCAACGAGGCCGAGGGCAACTCGTGCCACATCCACTGTTCACTCGCCGCCGAGGACGGGTCGAACGCATTCGGCACTGATCAGCAGCTGTTCGAGCGGTTCCTAGCCGGACAGCTCGCATGCATGCGGGAGCTCACCCTGCTCTTCGCGCCCCACGTCAACTCCTACAAACGCTTCGTCCCGGGTTCCTTCGCCCCTACCGCGGTCGCCTGGGGCCACGACAACCGCACCTGCTCGATGCGGGTGGTCGGCCACGGGCCCTCGCTGCGGGTCGAGAACCGCCTGCCCGGCGCCGACGTGAATCCCTACCTGGCACTCAGCGCGATGATTGCCGCCGGCCTGCACGGGATCGACGCCGAGCTTCCCCTGGAAGATCCCCTGGAGGGCAACGCCTATTCCTCCGATGCCCCCCGTGTCCCCCACAACATCTATGACTCCCGCGACCTGTTCGCCGCCAGCGAGGTCGCCCGTGATGCCTTCGGGCAGGAGGTCATGGACCATTACCTGAACCGGGCCCAGGTCGAGATCGACGCCTTCGAGGCCGCCGTCACCGACTGGGAGCACTTCCGCGGCTTCGAGCGGTTGTGAGCGCCCCCGCGATCGGGATCTGTGCCGCGGTCGAGCGGGTCCACTGGGGCGCCTGGGAGGAGACGGTGACGATGGCCCCGCGCTCCTATGCCAGCGCGGTGCAGGCAGCCGGGGCGGTCGCGCTGCTGCTGCCGCCCGATGCCCTCGTTACCGACGATCCCGACCGGGTGCTGGAGCGAATCGACGGGCTGATCCTGGCCGGGGGCTCCGATGTCGACCCTGAGACCTACGGCGCCCAGCGCCATCCCGAGACCAAGGGGACCTGGCCCGGGCGCGACCGCTTCGAACTCGCCCTTGCCCGGGGGGCGCTCCGCCGGGGGATGCCCCTGCTGGGGATCTGCCGCGGCATGCAAGTGCTGAATGTCGCCCTCGGCGGCACCCTCCATCAGCACCTCCCGGAGCTGGTCGGGCACGAGGATCACCGCCACAGGCCGGGCAGCTTCGGCGACCACGAGGTGCGGCTCCAGTCCGCCTCGCTGGCGGCACGCGCCGCAGGGGCCGAGCGGATCATGGTCAAGTCCCACCACCACCAGGGGGTCGAGAGGATGGGGGAGGGGTTGGAGGTGAGCGGCTGGTCAATCCAGGACGAGGTCGTCGAGGCGATCGAGCTCCCCGGAGAGAGCTTCGCCCTCGGTGTCCTCTGGCACCCCGAGGAAGACACCAAGAGCCGGGTGATCAGCGCCATGGTGGAAGTAGCGAAAGCCCATCCTTCCGCGAACCCCGGCACCCCCGGACTCGAAGCGGAGGAGGTGCCGGGTGGTTCTTCCGGAGAGGAGGAGGCGGCTTGATTTCTGTAGTCGAGCCCGCCACCGAGCAGGTGATGGCAGAGATCCCACGGGCCGGGGCGGGGGAGGTCGACGCGGCCGTCGCCGCCGCCAAGGCGGCCTTCCCCGGCTGGCGGGCGATCGCTCCGGGGGAGCGCGCGGCGCTGCTGCACCGTCTCGCCGACCTGCTCGCCGAGGGCAACGAGGAGCTGGCCAGGCTGGAGGCGCGAAACGTGGGCAAGCCGATCTCCGACGCCCGCCGGGAGATGGAGATGGTCGCCCAGACCTACCGCTACTACGCGGGCGGCGTCGAGCGGATGCTCGGGCAGACGATCCCGGTCGCCGGGGGAGTCAACCTGACCTTCCGCGAACCGCTCGGCGTGGTCGGGATGATCGTCCCCTGGAACTTCCCGCTGGTGATCGCCTGCTGGAAGGCGGCGCCGGCGCTGGCGGCGGGCAACACGATCGTCCTGAAGCCGGCCGAGCTGACCCCGCTGACCGCGCTCGAGCTGGAGAAGCTCGCGGTTGAGGCGGGCATCCCCGAGGGCGTTCTCAACGTGGTCGCCGGGCCGGGCAGCGTCTGCGGAAAGCGCATGGTCGAGCATCCCGATGTAGCCAAGATCGCCTTTACCGGCTCGACCGCGGTCGGGCGGGGGATTGCCGCCGGCGCCGCGGCGACGATCAAACGGGTGACGCTCGAGCTGGGCGGCAAGTCGGCGAACGTGGTCTTCGCCGATGCCGACCTCGAGGCCGCTGCCGCGGCCGCCCCGGGCGCCGTGTTCGGCAACTCCGGTCAGGACTGCTGCGCCCGATCGCGGATCCTGGTCGAGCGCGCCGGCATGGATCGCTTCATGGAGGCGCTGGAGGCCGCGGTGAGCGCGATCGAGGTCGGTGACCCGCTGCAGGAGTCGACCCAGATGGGGCCCCTGATCTCTGCCGATCAGCTCGAGACCGTGTCCTCCTTCGTCCCCGAAGAAGCCCCCGTGGCTTTCCGGGGCACTGCTCCGGAGGGGCCGGGCTATTGGTTCGCGCCGACAGTGCTCTCCCCGGTCGCGAACTCCGACCGTGCCGCATCGGAGGAGATCTTCGGGCCCGTCGCCTGCGTGATCCCGTTCGAGGGCGAGGGCGAGGCGGTGAGGATCGCCAACCAGACGATCTACGGGCTCTCGGGTTCGATCTGGACCCGGGATGGGGCCCGAGCGATCCGCGTCGCGCGGGCGATCGACGCCGGGGTGCTGTCGGTCAACTCGAACAGCTCGGTGCGCGTCTCGACCCCCTTCGGCGGCTTCAAGCAGTCGGGCATCGGCCGGGAGCTGGGCCCCGACGCCCTCGATGCCTACACCGAAGTCAAGAACGTCTATTACTCGACCGAGGGGAGTTGAGCGCGATGGCCGGAAGACTCGACGGGAAGGTCTGCGTGATCACTGGCGCCGCCAGCGGGATCGGCGCCGCGACGGCGGAACTTTTCGGCGAGGAGGGGGCGCGGGTGGTGGGCGTCGACCTGGATGCCGGAGCGATCGGTGATCTGGCTCTCCAAGCCGATATAAGCGACGAGCAGCAGGTGCGGGAGATGTACGCGAAGGCACGTGAGGAGCTGGGCCGGATCGACGTCCTCTTCAACAACGCCGGGATCAATCCCAGTGACGACAGCTCGGTGTTGGAGACCTCGCTGGAGGCCTGGCAGCGGGTCCAGGACGTCAACCTGCGCGGCGTCTTTTTCTGCTGCAAACACGGGATCCCGCATCTGCTGAACGCCGGCGGGGGCTCTGTGATCAACACAGCATCGTTCGTAGCGGTGATGGGGGCCGCCGTCTCGCAGATCTCCTACACCGCCTCGAAGGGCGCGGTGCTCTCGCTATCCCGCGAGCTCGGCGTCGAGTTCGGCGACCGCGGGGTGAGGGTCAACGCCCTGTGCCCGGGGCCGGTGAACACCCCGCTGCTGCAGGAGCTGTTCGCAACGGATCCGGAGAAGGCGAGACGGCGCCTGGTCCACATCCCGATGGGCCGTTTTGGCGAGGCCGGGGAGATCGCCCAGGGCGCGCTGTTCCTGGCAAGCGACGACTCCTCCTTCGTCACCGCCTCGACCTTCATGGTCGACGGCGGCATTTCCGGAGCCTATGTGACCCCTGATTAGGACGCCGCGCGACCGCTCAGCGGGGCGCCCGGGAGCGGGCGAAGGCAAAGAACCCGGCGCCGAGGCGGCGCCCGAGGCGGTTCCAGGCCGGCATCTCGCTGCGCGTCTGCGATCTGAAGCCTCCGGAATCGATGCCGACCCTGGCGGCATCGGACTCTGGTGTGACGTCCGCGATCCAGGACTCCGCATCGGAGAGGGCGACCTCGGGGTGGAACTGGACACCCCAGGCCGAATCGCCGACCCGGAAGGCCTGCAGGCAGGAGTCATTGCGCGCCAGGGCGATCGCACCGGCGGGGAGCGGGGCGGCGTAGCTGTGCCACTCGAAGGCGGTGAAGCGGGTCGGCAGGGTGCCGGTGACCGGATCCTCGGCGCCCTCCCTGGTGAGCTCGACCTCGCGCCAGCCTATCTCGGGGCGCTCGAGGCGCTCGGGCGGCGCACCCGCCGCCTCCGCCAGGAGCTGGGAGCCCAGGCAGACCCCGATCAGCGGGGTGTGATGCTCGAGCAGCTTCCGCACCAGCGCCTTCTGCTCGGTCAGCCATCCGTGGGCCTGCTCCTGGTCTGCGTGGATTGAGGCACCGAACACCATCACCGCGTCGTAGCGCTCGGGCTCCCGCGGCGGGGCATCCTGTTCGGTCGCCACCCACCAATCGAGTCGGGCTCCGGCGCTCTCCGCCTCTTGCTCCCAGACGCCGGGTCCGGCGTCCCGCTCGTATACGACCGCCAAGGCTCGCATCGGTTGCAGCCTAGCCAGCCCCGGGGCTCCGTTCCGATGGCTCTCGTCTCTCCCTTATGCCGATAAGCATTATTGAGATTGACATAAATATCTTGCCCAGCAAGCGGCACATGATGGAGCGCATCTTCATCATCTAGGAGCACCCTCCGCCGGCGCCCGGTAGGTGTTCCAGTAGAGCGCCGGACCAGAGCCGAACCGACCCCGGCGGTTCAACTCCAGCAGGGCGGCCGCAGCCTTCGCCGTGTAGACAGGCTCCAGGGTTACCCGGTCGTCGGCGAAGACCGCGGTCGCCTCCGCTCCGGCGGCCGTCGCATGCCCGTACCCCGCTCCGAGCCAGTCGGTGTGCAGGTCGAGCTCGGAGGAGCGCAGCGGCACCGCGGGCGGGGCATGGCCGAGCGAGTGGCGGCGGATCAGCGCCTCGGTGCGGCGCGCCAGCCGGGCGACGCCGGCGGCGCTCAGCGGCGTCAGATCGTTGACCAGGATGCAGGCGAGGCGCGACCGAAGTCCGGCAAGCTTCATCCCCAGAAGAAGGCCCGCGGCGGTGCCACCGCTGCCCAGGGCGACGATCACGTGCGAGGGCTCGGGTAACTCGCCCTCGGCCACCTGAAGCCCGAGCTCGAGCCCCGCCTCCACGTAGCCGAGACAGCCCAAGGGGGTCGAGCCTCCCGGGAGTATCAGGTATGGCGGGCGGAGGCCCGGCCCGGTGCGGGTCGCCATCAGGGCGGCGGTGAGGGCTACAGCCCGAAGCCTGCCGCCCGCGAAGCGCAGCTCAGCGCCGCTGGCTCGCAGCCTACGAAGCTGGGCGCGGACGTGATCGTCGAGGGGTTGGGGCACGAGAACGAGGACCGCATCGAGCCCGAGATCTCGGCAGTAGAGAGCTGTCGCCAGCCCATGGTTGGTGCCGATCGCTCCGGCGGTGATCACGGTTCGCCGCCGTCGGCGCCTGGCGTCACCGAGCAGCCATTCGAGCTTTCGCGCCTTGTTTCCCGCGTAGCGGCCGTAGACCCCGTCGTCCTTGAGCCAGACCATCGCCTCCCCCAGCGATGAGATGGCGGCGAGCGGGCGGACCGGGGTGGGGGCCGACGACCCCAGCGACAGCCGCTCGAGGTCCAACTCGACGGCGGGGGTGGAGGAGAGGAAGGCGATGTCCGTCTCTTACATGAACACGGCGTTCGGCGAGGCTGGTCGGAGCAATGTGAGCAGATGCCAATCTTGCATTAGCCGGAGACTTACGTATACTCACGCCGCGAGACACGCCTAATCCCTCCCGGACGCCGGGCGGGAGCGGGGGACCCAAAGGAGACCTCTGAGTCTCCGGGGGCGAATCGGATCAACCGGTCCGTAGCGCAGCTCTTTCAGCGCGAGCCCGACAGCTAACCCCGCAGGCTCGAGAAAGAGAGGCCCGTCCGTGTCCCCCCATACCCGCTTCCTCCTTGCCGTAACGGCCGGCTGTGTCGTGGCTCTCCTGCTGCCCGCGGCGGCTCTCGCGGCGAGCGCCTCATCCGGTGGTGTGCGGGCGCCCGCCAAGCCGAAGGTCGACGACGTCGTCTGCATCAGCCGCTGCGTCTCCGGGCACCAGGCGACCCCGGGCGCCACGGTCAAGGTGAAGGGGGCATTTCTCGACCGGGTCGCCAAGGTCGTCTTCCGCGGCAAGGACGGGCCGCTCCGCGCCGCCTACAAGTCCCGTGATCTGAAGCGGGCCAAGGCGGTCGTCCCGAAGGGCGCAATCGACAGCAGGCCCTACGTGATCGACAGCCGCGGCAATGCCTCCAACCGCTCCAGCCGCAAGCTGGAGATCCTTCCCCCGAGCGCGATCCCCGAGGAGGTCTTCCCGGTCCGTGGCTGGCACAGCTACGGCAGCGCGGGATCCCGCTTCGGCGCGGCGCGAAGCGGCCACACCCACCAGGGCCAGGACATCGCCGCGTCCTGCGGGACGAAGTTGGTCTCGGTCCGCAAGGCGCGGGTTCGCTACCTCGCCTATGAGGGCGCCGCCGGCAACTATGTCGTCCTCCACAACATCGGAACCCACACCGATTTCGTCTACATGCATCTGATCAAGCCGGCCGCGGTGCGGCCCGGGCAGGTAATCAGCGCCGGACAGAAGGTCGGCTACGTCGGGCAGACGGGCGACGCGACCGGCTGTCACCTTCATTTCGAGTTCTGGCGGGGGATCTGGTACGGAGGCGGTCACCCGGTCGACCCGCTGCACTTCCTCAAAGTCCTCGACCGCCACAGCTGAGCTCGCTGATTGAGACCGGGCGGGTCGGGCAGGTGGATATGCATGCCCGGCCTTCTGCTCGGTCCCCTGCTGCGCTACGTGAGCGAGTCCGAGGCGACGGTCTGGGTCGAGACCGACGCTCCCTGCGAGGTCGAGGTGCTCGGTTTCGGCGAGCCGACCTTTACCGCCGCCGGGCACCATTACGCACTTGTCTCTATCGAAGGCCTCGAGCCGGGCCGCTCCTATCCCTACGAGGTCGCCCTCGACGGCGAGAGCCGCCTCCCCTTCACCGGCCTGCCGCAGCCTCAGATACGGACCCTCGGCGGTGACGGCCCGCTTCATCTGAGCTTCGGGTCCTGCCGGGTGGCCCTCCCGCACACAGGCCCGTACGTGAAGACCCAGGACGAGAGCAGCGAGGGCTTCGAGTACGACGCGCTGCACGTGCTCGCCGGGGAGATGTCACGTGGTGAGCGCAGCGATTGGCCAAGGGTGCTGATGCTCCTCGGCGACCAGATCTACGTCGACGAGGGCGCTCCGCAGACCCGGGAGCGGATCCGCGCCCGGCGCAGCACGGCGGAAGCGCCCGGCGAAGAGGTTCTCGACTTCGAGGAATACACCTGGCTCTACCGCGAGGCCTGGGGCGATCCGCTGATCCGTTGGCTGCTGGCGACGGTCTCCACCTCGATGGTCTGGGACGACCACGACATGAGCGATGATTGGAACATCTCCCGCTCCTGGCTCGAGGAGATGAGGGAGAAGTCCTGGTGGCACCAGCGCGCGGTGGCCGGGATCATGAGTTACTGGATCTACCAGCACCTGGGCAACCTCTCACCGAGCGAGCTTTCCGCAAACGAGCTTTACCAGAGCGTCCGCGGTGACGGCAATGCCACCACGAAATTGCAGAAGTTCGCCGAAGGAATCGACTCCGAGGCCCACGGCACTCGCTGGAGCTTCTGCCGCGACCTGGGCCAGGGCACCCGGGCGATCTTCATGGACTCGCGAGCAGGCAGGGTCCTCAGGGAGGACAGGCGCCTGATGGTCGACGACGACGAGTGGGGTTGGATCGTCGAGCACGCCGGCTCCGGAGTCGACCACCTGCTAATCGCGACCACGATCCCCTTCCTCCTCTCGCCGGGGCTGCATCACCTCGAAGCCTGGAGTGAGCGGGTTTGCGACGGAGCTTGGGGGTCGGCGGCTGCCCGGGCCTGCGAGAAGATCCGCCGCGCCGTCGATTTCGACCACTGGGCCTCTTTCGGGGACTCCTTCCAGAAGCTCCGAGAGCTGATCGTCGAGATTGGCTCCGGCGCCCGCGGCGAGCCGCCGGCGTCGATCGTGATCCTCTCGGGCGACGTCCACCACGCCTACCTCGCCGAGGTTGCCTTCCCGTCCGGGACCGGGATGCAAAGCGCCGTCTACCAGGCCGTGTGTTCGCCCTACCGCAACCCTCTTTCCGCGCGCGAGCGCCGCGTGATCAGGAGCGGCTTCTCGCGTCCCTTCACCGCCGCGACGCGGGCCCTGGCGCGATCCGCCGGGGCACCCAAGGCGGGAATCGGGTGGAGACTGACCGAAGGGCCCGACTTCGACAATCAGGTGGCCAGCCTGAGGGTCGAAGGCAAGGGCAACGTTATGCGGCTTGACAAGACCGTCGCGGGCGAGGAGGACGAGCGCCGACTCGAATGTGTGTTCGAGCAGAGGATCGCCTGACGCCGTGTTGCGGCGATGATCGCGCGCCGATGCACGTGACCGCAAAGGCGGACTACGCGGTGCGCGCCGCGATCGAGCTGGCGGCCGCGCCGACCGGGCCTGATGACGGGCGAGGCGATCGCCAACGCGCAGGAGATCCCGCTGCCCTTCCTGGAGAAGATCCTCGCCGAGCTGCGCCAGGCCGGGACTGGTGCGAAGCCAGCGTGGGGTGGGGGGCGGTTCCGAGCTGGCCCGGCCGGCCGAGGAGATCACCCTGGGGGAGGTGATCCGCGCGGTCGACGGTCCCCTGGCCAGCGTCCGCTCCGAGCCCCCGGAGGAGCTCTGCCTACGCCGGCACGGCGGTTCCCGCTGCGCGACGTCTGGCTCGCCCTGCGGGTCAACCTGCGCGCGGTGCTCGACGCGGTGACGCTCGCGGACGTGGTCGCCGGGGAGCTGCCCGAGGAGATCACCGCCGCTGCTGGGATAGCTCGCGAGGGTGGTGGGTGGGCGGGGCGCCACCCGGCAAGGAGCGCCCCGCCCCGTCACCCCTTCAGACGGCGGCTGGTACTTCTGCCTTGCCGTTGAAGACCTTTGCCTGGCGAGGCCGGACGTGGACGATCTGGCCCTCGCGTAGCTCGATCTCCTCGATCTCGGCTCTGGTCAGCTGGGCCCAGATCTCCTCGCCGTCGCCGAGCACGAACTCGGCCCGGATCTCGAAGCCGAGCGGGACGATCCGCTCGACCATCGCCTCCTCGGTGCCGTCGTCCGGGTGCGCGCAGGACGTCCATGTCGTGCGGGCCGGACGAGGTGCCCGCCGATCCGGTTGACCTCGCCGACGAAGCCCATCACCCACTCGTTGGCGGGGTGCTCGTAGAGATCGGAGGCGTTGCCGCTCTGCTCGACCCGGCCTTCGTTCATCACCACGAGCTGCTCGGCGACGTCCATCGCCTCCTCCTGGTCGTGGGTGACGAAGATCGTGGTCACGTGAACCTCCTCGTGAAGCCGGCGCAGCCAGGTGCGTAGGTCCTTGCGGACCTTGGCGTCGAGGGCGCCGAAGGGCTCATCGAGGAGGAGGACCTGGGGTTCGACCGCGAGCGCCCGGGCCAGCGCCATCCGCTGGCGCTGGCCGCCGGAGAGCTGCGATGGGTAGCGCTCGGCGAGACCTTCGAGCTGGACGAGCCGAAGCAGCTCGTGTACCCGGGCGTCTATCTGGGCCTTCGACCACTTGCGGATCTTCAATCCGAAGCCGACGTTGCCGAACACGGTCATGTGCTTGAAGGCGGCGTAGTGCTGGAAGACGAAGCCGACGTCGCGCTTCTGCGGCGGGCGCGAGGTGGCGTCCTCGCCGTTGATCAGCACCCGCCCGCGGTCGAGCGTCTCGAGCCCGGCGATCGCCCGCAGCAGCGTCGACTTGCCGCTGCCGCTGGGCCCGAGCAGCGCGGTCAGCGAGCCGTCGGGGACGTCGATCGAGACATCGTCGAGCGCCCTGAAGTCACCGAACCTCTTGGCATGCAGCTTCGACTGTGATTCCCATCAGGCATCGTCCTTTCGCTTCAGGAGGTTCATCAGCAGCAGGGTCGAGAGGGCCAGCACGGCGAGCAGGATCGAGGCGCCGTAGGCGCCCGCGAGGTTGAACTGCTCGAACTGCTTGGCGACGTAGAGCGGCAGCGTCTGGGTCTGGCCGGAGATCGAGCCGGAGACGATCGTCACCGCGCCGAACTCGCCCAGGACCCGCGCGGTGGTCAGCACGACCCCGTAGGCGACGCCCCAGCGGATCGCCGGCAGGGTGACCCGCCAGAAGGTCTGCCAGGCATTGGCGCCGAGGGTCGAGGCGGCCTGCTCCTGCTCGGTGCCGATCTCCTGGAGCACCGGGACGACCTCGCGGACGACGAAGGGCAGCGAGACGAAGACGCTGGCCAGGACCATCCCCGGCACCGAGAAGAGGATCTTGATCCCGGCGTTTGCCAGGGTCGGCCCGAACCAGCCGTCGGTCGCCGTAGAGCAGGAAGAGGGAGAGGCCGATCACGACCGGGGAGATCGCGAAGGGCAGGTTGATGATCCCGTCGATCACCGGGTTGCCCTTCCAGCGATGGCGGACCAGGAGCAGCGCGCAGCCGACCCCGAAGATCGTGTTCAGCGGGACCGCGATCGCGACCATGATCAGGGTGAGCTTCAGCGCGTGGAGCCCGTCGGGGGAGGTGATCGCGTCGAGCGGGGGGCCGATCCCGTCCTCGAAGGTCTTGAAGAAGATCATCACCAGCGGCGCCAGCAGCAGCAGGGTCAGGTAGCCGAGGGCGAGGCCGCGAAGGGTCCAGCGGGTGGCGGTGGAGCTACCGGTCACCGGCTGTCCTCCTCGGGACGCGCGTAGTCCTCGCCGCTGAGCGGCATCACGGTCGGGCCCGAGCCGTCACCTCGCTCGTGCCTCCGGCTGCCCCAGCGCTGGGCCAGCGTGACTCCGGCCAGCAGGAGAAGCGAGGCTCCGAGCAGGACCACCGAGACGGCGGCGGCGCCGGAGACGTTGCCGGACTCGATCTGGCTGCGGATGAAGACCGAGGAGACCTCGGTCTTGAAGGGGATGTTCCCTGAGATCAGGACCAGCGAGCCGAACTCGCCCGAGCGCCCGGGCGAAGGCGAGGGCGATCCCGGCGCAGAGGCCGGGGAGGAGGTTGGGGAAGATGATCCGGCGGAACACGGTGAAGCCTCCGGCGCCGAGCGAGGCGGCGGCTTCCTCCATGTCGCGGTCGAGCTCGAGCAGCAGCGGCTGCACGGCCCGCACCACGAACGGCAGGGTGACGAAGAGCAGCGCCATCACCACAGCCGTCTGGGTGAAGGCGATGTCGACCCCGATCGGGCTGGTGGCCCCGTAGAGGGCGATCAGGGTGAGGCCGGCGACGATCGTCGGCAGCGCGAAGGGGAGATCGATGACCGCGTTGACGATCGCCTTGCCGGGGAACTCGTCGCGGACCAGGACCCAGGCGATGATCGTCCCGAAGACGCGCGTTGATGACGACGACGATCAGCGAGGCGATCACCGTCAGCTTCAGGGCGGCGACCGACTGGGCGCCGCTGACGGCGTCCCAGAAGGAGCCGAGTCCGCCCTTCAGCGACTGGTCGACGACCGCGGCCAGCGGCAGCAGCACGATCACGCTCAGGTAGAGCGCGACCGTGCCGCGGCCGAGGCCGGCGCCGACCCCGGGCAGGCGGATCCCTGCCCGGGGCGCTGGAGCTGTCGCCGTGCGTGCCTCCATGCTCAGCCGGCGGTGGAGACTCCGAGTCCGCTCCTCGATCTTCGCCACCGAGCCGGTGGTCTCGTCGAAGAACTCGTCGTTGACCTTGTCCCAGCCGCCGAACTTGTCGATCGTGAACAGGCCCTTCGGCGTCGGGAACTTCTTCTTGTCGACCAGCGCCGGGTTGACGGGGCGGTAGCCGTTCTCGGCCCAGACCTTCTGGCCGGCATCCGACCAGATGTAGTCGAGGAAATCCTGCGCCGCCGGCGGCGCGTCCTTGGTCACCGCGATCGGGGTCTGGATCAGGATCGTGTCGTCGGGGATGACGTAGTCGACGTCCTCGCCCGTCCTTCTGCGCCGTGATCGCCTCGTTCTCGTAGGAGAGGAGGACGTCGCCCTCGCCCTGGGTGAAGGCGGCGAGAGCGTCGCGGCCGCTACCCGGGCTGGACCGCGGTCTTCCCGAGCACGGCCTTGACCGCGTCGAGCGCCTGCGGCGGGCGACTTGCCCTCGCTCGATCTGCGAGCCGTAGATCGCCATGATGTTCCAGCGCGCCGACCCGGAGCTGAACGGGTTCGGGGTGACCACGCTGACGTCCTTGTTGATCAGGTCGTCGAACGTCTTGATCCCATCCGGGTTGCCCTTGCGGACGACGAAGACGACGACCGAGTTCTCGGCGATCCCCTTGTACTTCTGCTTGTCCCAGTTCTTGTCGACGACTCCGGCGTCGACGAGGCGGCTCATGTCGCCGGCCTGAGAGAAGTGGACGAGCGAGGCGGGCTGGCCGGCTTCGACCGCACGGCTCTGGTCGCCGGAGGCGCCGAAGGAGTTGCTGAAGCTGACGCCCGCGCCGGCCGAGGTCTTGTTGAAGCCGGGCTCGAGGCCCTCCTCGTAGACGGTCTCCGGGGTCGAGTAGCCGACGACGTCGACCTTGCCGCCGCCGGCGGAATCGCCCCGGTCGTCGATCGTCGCTGCTGCCGCACCGGCGAGGACTCCTCCGAGCCCGATGGCGAGGGCGGTGGCGGCGGCCGCGACATCCGGCCCGGCGCCATCGCCCGCTTGGGCGAGCATTCGGTCATCGTAGATGTTTCCTTTCTTTCTTGATTCTTTTAGTCTATATTACGTTTCGGCCGGGCAAGGTAGCAGAGACCGAGGCGTAATGCTGATCGAGTCGGTAAACAAGCGTCCGAAGTGGCTCGCGCCGCGAACCGCGCTACCGAGTCCCGTTGCCCAGGCGGTCAGCCGGCTGATAGCGTTCCGCCGGCAGGGACAACCCCGGCGGCGCGTTTAGGCCGGGATCACCACGGAGGCACCAGGGAATGAGAGGAAGCTCGAGGTATCTGTTCGTCGCGGTCGCGCTCTGCGCGCTGGCCTGGAGCGCTCCGGCGGCGCTCGCCGCCAAGCCGAAGGTGAAGATCCTCAGCGACGGACAGAGCGCGATCCTCGCCAAGGGCTCGATCAAGGCAAGGTCGACGGTCGCGGTGCGACGCGGACGCACCGTCAAGGTCGCGGTCAAGGGCCGCTCGGCGACATTCGATCAGCCACGCTTCGCGAAGCTCACCGGACCCGCAGGCTGCGCTTCCACCATTCCGGCTCGAAGACGGTCGAGCTGCCGCTTCGTCCCGGCGCACCGGGCGAGATCAAGAGCTGCGAGGCCCGCATGCTGCGGGTCAGCGCCGGCGCCGGCCGCGGCTCGGTGAGCCTGCTGCGCCAGACTCCCGCCTGCAAGCCGAAGCCGATCGACCTCTCGCAGGCCTCGAGAGTGCGACTTCATCGGCCAGCAGAGCGGCTCGCTCTGCATGCTGCCCTTCCCCGACGACTTCTACACGGCCAAGGACGAGAGCTCGAACACCGGCCGCCGGATCGCCTTCAAGCGCGATGCGATGCCGACGAATTCCTCCGACGTCCACATCGACCCGGCGCCCTACGCGCGCAACGACGGCTTCAGCCCCGGGCAGACGATCGTCCTGCGGGTCCCGGGCCTCGACAACCCGACCGCGCTTGCGAACACCAACGCGGTGCCGATCAACCACCTCGGCCGCTACACCGACAAGAACACCCCGGTCGTGGTGATCGACGCGAAGACCGGCAAGCGCTGGCCGATCTGGGTCGAGATCGACTCCAACGCCTCGACCCCGGATGACACCGCGCTGCTGATCCACCCGGCGAAGAACTTCAACGCCAAGCATCGCTACATCGTCGCCCTGCGAAACCTCAAGGACAGCTCGGGCAAGACGATCGGCGCCCCCGAGGGCTTCCGCTACTACCGCGACAGAGCTGCCCTCGAAGAAGGCGGCGATCAACAAGCAGCGCGGCCGCTTCGAGCGGGTCTTCACGTGACCTGCGCTCGGCCGGGATCGACCGCTCCAATCTCTACCTCGCCTGGGACTTCACGGTCGGCTCCGACCAGAACATCGCCTCGCGGATGCTCGAGATCCGCAACGACGCCTTCGCCCAGCTCGGCGACACCGACCTCGCCGACGGCGTGGTCACCGGCACCGCTCCCGCCTTCAACGTCGACCGGGGTCGACCTCAATCCCGACTCCGACCTCGCCCGCAGGGTGACCGGGACCTTCACGGTGCCCTGCTACATGACCACGGTGAGCGGCGTCCCCTGCGGCCCGGGCAGCGTCTACAACCTCGACTCGAACGGCAAGCCGAAGCAGAACGGCACCTGGACGGCCAACTTCATCTGCATCGTCCCGAAGTCGATCGTCGACCGATCCCGGGCACACGCCGGGGCGGCCGGTGGTCTACGGGCACGGCCTGCTCGGCGACGCCGGCGAGGTCAACTCCGACGCGCAGCGGGGCCTCTCCCAGGAGCACAAGATGATGCACTGCGCCACCGATGAGATCGGCTTCTCCGAAGCCGACGTCGGCTCGGCGATCCTCGCCCTCCAGGACATGAGCAAGTTCCCGACCCTGGCCGAGCGCACCCAGCAGGGCCTGCTGAACGAGCTCTACCTGGGCCGTCTGATGGACAACCCGGGCGGCTTCGCCTCGGTCAAGGCCTTCCACGTGGACCAGACCGCCGCCGGCGACCACGCTCATCAATGACGCGATCAGCCCGACCGATCCGACCAACCCGTCGGTGATCGACACCACCAAGCTGTACTACAACGGCAACAGCCAGGGCGGCATCCTCGGCGGCGCCTTCACGGCGATCTCGCCCGACGCGACCCGGACCTCGCTCGGCGTCTCAGGGATGAACTACTCGGTGCTGCTCAACCGCTCCAAGGACTTCGACACCTACTCGGCCTTCCTCAATCCCGCCTATCCGAGCAAGCTGAAGCAGGCCCTGGTCCTCTCGATGGTGCAGATCCTCTGGGACTCGGGCGAGGCCGACGGCTATGCCCGGCGGATGACCGACAACCCGCTCCCCGATACGCCGGCGCACAAGGTGCTGATGGACATCGGCTTCGGCGACCAGCAGGTGACCACCTGGCAGGCGGACGTCGAGGCGCGAACGATCGGAGCCAAGGCGCACGACCCGGTCGTCTACGACGGTCGCTGGCCCGGGGTCGACCCGCTGTTCGGGATCCCGCGGATCTCCGGCTACCCCTACAGCGGCTCGGCGATCGTCTACTGGGACGCCGGCCCGCTCGGCTGGTCCCCGGGGCTCGGCAACGGCCCGCCGCCGCTGACCAATACGCCGAACCGCAGCGGGGAGGACCCGCACGAGCTTCCCCGGAGGACGGCCGCCGAGAAGCAGATGGTCTCCGACTTCCTGCAGCCCGACGGCGTCAGCCACATCACCGACACCTGCAACGGCGGCCCCTGCTACTCGGGGACGTTCACCGGCCCCTGAGTCAGCCGACCTGGCTGGAGGCGAGCGCCGCGAGGCGGAAGTGCCCGAAGGTGTGGCCGGCGATCCTCGCCAGCTCCTCGGCGGAGCGATCGGCGAGAAGTGAGACCCGGCGCGGTGGCTCGTCATCCTCCAGCCAGGTGACCGTTCCGGGCCAGTAGGGACCCGGCTCGGAGTCGGGCCGGTGAAAGGCCGAGGCGAAGATCCAGTTGCCTGTGTTGTGCAGCTGACCGCCCCCGGCCAGCGGCCAGGGCGCCTCGCCCTCGCGCGGCCCGGCGCGGTGGCTGTGGCCGACGATCACGTGCTCGGCGTCGATCCGCAGCCGGCGGACCGACTCGCTCATCCCGGCGATCCCGGCGCTGGTGATCGCCGCCGCCGAGAGGTCGGGCTCGAAGCGGGTGCCGAGCAGCCGGTTCAGTGTCCAGATCGCCGCAGGCACGGCGCCCTGGGAGATCACCGCAGTGGCGACCCGCCGCCTCCGCGTGTTGGCGCTGCCTCCGAACAACCACTTCCAGGCCCGCTCCTCGGGGCCGGCCGATCCGCCTGAGAGCGCGGGGATCGCCGGACTGCGCCAGCCCGAAGGCGAGGCCGTAGAGCGGCCGCAGCAGGCGCTCGTAGTCCTCGGGGCTCGCCGGATCGGGCAGCGGCCGCGTCACCCTCGCGACCGCGGCGGATGCCGATGCACTCGCCGCGGGGCAGGGTGAGGTGGCAGTCCATGTAGTGCCCGTGCATCGCGAAGACGTCATCGCGCAGCCAAACCCCGGGGTAGGACATCTCGAGCTCGGCGCGGCCGAGCCAGCCGGCGATCCGCGAAGCAGGCCCCGACCGCGGCTCATAGCGGGCCTCGAGGCCGAGAGGCTGACCCCCGCCCGCCGAGCGCTGGTCGAGCAGCGGGTCGGCGAGCCGGTGGTCGTGGTTGCCTGGCAGCATCAGGACCGGCCGGCCGGCCATCGCCTCCCCCAGCTCCTCGAAGAAAGGCCGGGCCGCCTCCAGCGCCGCGCCCAGCGGAAGGTCGCGCATCTCGACCGTGTCGCCGAGCAGAACGAACCGGTCGGCAGTTCCGATCTCCTCGAACAGACTGCGCCGGATCGAGGCGTCGCGAAGCACGTCCTCGCGGGAGCTGCTGCCAATGTGCAGGTCGGAGACGATCGCCGTTCGCATCGCTCCAAACTATGCCTTCGAGGCACGGGAAGCCCCGGAGGGTGAAGGCACAGGTGCGGGATAGACTCGCGGCGCGATGGTCCCAGAGCCCAGCGAGAGCCGCGATCCGCGGGTGCTTGCGATCGACGCCGGCGGCACGATGACCGACACCTTCATCGTCGACCGCGCCGGCCGCTTCGTGGTCGGAAAGGCGCAGACCACGCCCGAGGACGAGTCGGTCGGCTTCATGCGCTCCTCCGAGGACGCCCTCGAGCAGTGGGACTCGACCCCCGAGGAGTCCTTCCCGAAGATCGTTTCGGGCATCTTCAGCGGCACCGCGATGCTCAACCGGCTGCTCTCGCGCCAGGGCCTGGAGATCGGCGCGATCGTCACCGCCGGGCAGGAGGACTACCTGCGGATCGAGCGCGGGATCCAGACCTACCTCGGCTACTCCTACTCGGACCGGCTCCACGTCGCCACCCATTTCCACAACGAGCCGCTGGTCCCGCGCGAGCGGATGAAGGGGGTGCGCGGCCGCATCGACGTGCTCGGCGCCGAGGTCCTGCCGCTGCGCGAAGAGGACGCCCGCCAGGCGGCCGCCGAGCTCCTCGACGACGGCGTCGAGGGAATCTGCATCTCGCTGCTGTTCAGCTATCGCAGCGCCGAGCATGAGCTGCGGGTCGCCGAGATCGTCGAGGAGGAGAAGGCGAAGCGCGGCCTCGACGGGGAGGTCCCGGTGTTCGTCTCCTCGCAGCTCTACCCGATGCGCCGCGACCTGCCGCGGCTCAACTCGACCCTGATCGAGGCCTACGCCGCCGAGCCCTCGCGGGGGACGCTGCAGTCGGTGCGCGAGAGGACCAAGCAGGCCGGCGCAGCCTTCGAGCTGCGGGTGATGGCCTCGCACGGCGGCACGATCTCGATCGAGGCCAAGGAGCTGGCGAGGACGCTGGTATCGGGGCCGATCGGTGGGGTCGTCGGCGGCAGCCAGCTCGCCGGGGTGATGGACCTCCCGAACGTGCTGTGCACGGACATCGGCGGCACCTCCTTCGACATCGCGCTGATCACCGACGGTCGCTTCGAGATCACCCAGACTCCCGACGTCGCCCGCTTCCTGCTGGCGATGCCGCTGGTCAGGATCGACTCGATCGGCGCCGGCACCGGCTCCTTCGTCCGGGTCAACCCGAACTCGAACCGGCCCGAGCTCGGACCGGACTCGGCGGGTTCGAGGATCGGCGTCTGCTGGCCGGAGGGAGGGCTTGAGACGGTCTCGGTGACCGACCTCAACCTGGTCCTCGGCCGCGTCAACCCTGACTACTTCCTCGGCGGCGACGTCGAGCTCGATCCCGAGCGGGCCCGCGCCGAGGTGGAGAGGCAGGTCGCACGGCCCCTCGGGCTCGAGGTCGAGCAGGCGGCGGCCGGCGTGATCGAGCTGTTCGAGCAGACGCTGAAGAACGAGGCGGTCGGGCGGATCCTCGGCAAGGGCTATTCCCCCGCCGACTACGCCCTGCTCTGCTACGGCGGCGGCGGGCCCCTGCACGTCGCCGGCTACACCGACGCGGTCCCCTACCGCGACGTGCTGGTGCCGGCCTGGGCGGCGGGGTTCAGCGCCTACGGCTGCGCCTGCGCCCCGTTCGAGTACCGCTTCGACCAGACGATCGACATGCCGATCGCCCCGGACCGGGAGGAGCTGGAAAAGGCCGGGGTGGGGATGATGGTCTCCGGCTACTGGCAGGGGCTGGAGGAGCGTGTCCGAGAGGAGTTCGCCAAGTCCGGAGTCGAGCCCGGGCAGATCGGCTTCACCCACGCTGTCCGCATGCAGTACTACGGGCAGCTGAACGACATCGAGATCGTCTCCCCCCACGATCAGATCGAGGAGGCCTCCCAGGTGGACGACCTGATCGACGTATTCGAGGAGGCATACGGCAAGGTCTTCGCTCGCTCGGCGCGCTCCCCGGAACTGGGCTACCTGATCACCCACGCGATCGTGCTCGGCTCGGTCGAAGTCGAAACGCCGGCGCTCCCCGACGAGGAGGAGGCATCCGGCGCCCCGCCCACCAAGGCCGTCCGCCCGGTCTGGTGGCAGCGCCCGGGCTCGACCGAGTCCGAGGCGGCGCAGACCGACGTCTACGAGCTCTCCGAGATCTTCGCCGGCAACCAGATCGAGGGCCCGGCGATCATCGAGTCGGTGGCGACGACCTTCGCGATCCCCCCGGGGCGCTCGGCCCGCCTTGATCGTCGCCAGATATTCCATCTGAGCGGCTCTTCCGGCTGACCGCCGGGAGCTCCCGGCGCTCGGGCGGCCCGACCTGGGTGTGGCGGCGTCCACCCCCCGGGCACCGCCAGTTCAGCCCTGCGTCCTCTGGGCGGGCCCGGCGGGCTGGCCGAGACTCGGGAAATGGGAATTCAACCATTGACCGAGGAGAGACCAATGACCCGCTTCGTGATCGCCGCAATCGAGACCGACCACCTGAGCCGCAATGCCGGCGCCGCCTGCCGGGCAGGAAAGCGCACCTGGGTTGTCTGGGAGCGCGACGCCGGGGCGCCCCGACCGCGGCCGACCCCGGTGACCGCGCCCGGCCGCCCCGTCTGAGGTGCCGCGGCAAAGTAAAGTCTTCCGGGTGAGCGAAGCGGGCGAACTCCAGAGCGCGGAGGAGCTGCTGGCTTCGCTCGAGCAGCGCGAGCGCCGCGTCGCCGCCAACGGGATCGAGATCGCCTACGACGAGTTCGGCGACCCCGGCGGAGAGCCGCTGATCCTGGTGATGGGGCTGGGCATGCAGATGATCGCCTGGGACGAGCGCTTCTGCGCGATGCTGACCGAGCGCGGCTACCGGGTGATCCGCTTCGACAACCGCGACGCCGGGCACAGCACCAAGTTCGAGCGCGACGGAGTGCCGGGGCGCGCGGCGATGATCTCCGGGACCGGCCGCCCGCCCTATCTGCTCTCCGACATGGCCGCCGACACGATCGGGCTGATGGACCAAATCGGGGTCGAGCGGGCCCACGTCGCCGGCGTCTCGATGGGCGGGATGATCGTCCAGGAGCTGGCGATCCGGCATCCGGACCGGATCCTGTCGATCGCCTCGATCATGTCGACGACCGGCAGCCGCTGGCTTCGCTGGCCGAAGTGGAAGGCGATGGCGATGCTGATGGCGAAGCCGCCGGCCGACGCCGAGGGCTACATGCGCCTGGCAGCCCGCACCTTCGACGTGATCGGCTCGCCGGGCCAACGGATGGACGACGACTCCTTCCGGGTGCTGATCGAGGCCTCCTACCGGCGCTGCTTCTGCCCCGACGGCGTTGCCCGCCAGCTGCACGGGATCAACTGCTCCGGAAACCGCACCCGGGCGCTGCGCCGGGTGCAGGTGCCGGCCCTGGTCATCCACGGCGGGGTCGACCCGCTGATCCGTCCCGCGGCGGGGAGGGCGACGGCACGGGCCATCCCGGGAGCCCGGTTGAAGGTCGTACCGGGGATGGGGCACGACCTGCCGCCCGCCTTCTGGCCGGAGATCGTCGAGGCGCTGGACTCGAACGCCGGACGGGCCCGAGCCGCCATCCGGGTCGGAGCCTGAGCGGTGGCGCCAACGGTCGGCGAGGAGCGGATCGCCCCCGCCAACGGGATCGAGATCGCCTACCAGGAGATCGGCGACCCCGCAGGCACGCCGCTGCTGCTGGTCATGGGGGTGGCCTGCCACCTGATCCACTGGGACGAGGAGTTCTGCAAGCTGCTCGCCGAGCGGGGCTACCGGGTGATCCGCTTCGACAACCGCGACATCGGGCACTCCACCAAGTTGGCTGACGCCCCGGTGCCGGGGGTCGAGATGTTCGTCGGCGGCGGCACTCCCGCCTACGGCCTATCCGAGATGGCCGCCGACACGATCGGGCTGCTCGATCACCTCGGGATCGAGCGGGCCCACGTCGTCGGGGCGTCGATGGGAGGGATGATCTCCCAGCTCGTCGCGATCGAGCGGCCCGAGCGGGTGGCGTCGCTGTGCTCGATCATGTCGACCACCGGCAATCCGTCGGTCGGCCGGCCCGCCCCCGCCGCGATCGCGGCGCTGGCGCGGCCGCCGGGGCCGACCCGCGAGGGCTACGGCGAGGCATCGGTTCAGATCGCCGGCGCGATCGGCTCGCCCGGCTACCCGCCCGATCAGGAACGACTGCGCGAGCTCGGCCGCCGCTGCTATGACCGCAGCCACGATCCGCGGGGGATCGCCCGCCAGCTGCACGCGATCACGACCGCCGCGGACCGCACCGAGGCGCTCGGCCGCCTGCGGATGCCGGCCCTGGTCATGCACGGGGCCGAGGACCCGCTGATCTCCCTGAGCGGCGGCGAGGCGACCGCCCGGGCGATCCCGGGCGCCCGCCTCAAGGTCTTCGCCGGCATGGGCCACGACCTCCCGCCGGCCCTCTGGGGATCGTTCGTGGACGAGATCAGCGCCAACATCGGCGCCGCCCAGCCCGCCTGATCCCCCGCCCGGTGTCAACGTGGGACCTTTGAGCTGCCCATATGGCAGCTGAAAGGTCCCACCCCCAGGCAGGCGTGACGCAATTGCGCTAGGGCTCCGGTAGGTGAAGCAAGGAGCGCACCGTTGTTGCGGCTCCTTGGGGGTCGGTCTTCAACCTTCGGTAGGTGAAGCGCAGAACCCGATAGCCGGCGAGCTGGAGACTCGATCGAGGTGTTCATCGACAGAGTGGGTAAGCGCCGATGCCGGCACAGCTCGAGCAGCGCCCGCTGGAGGTCGAAGATGTCGATCAGCTCGGCCTTCTCGATCGCCCGCGCCAACCCACGGTTCGAAACCACTTCCGCCAGGTCGAGAAGGGTTCGCGCGACCGTCGTAATCGGGATGCCCTGGAATGTGGTGCGGTCCTCGGGGTCGAACCGCCGCGGCCGGTGCACGACGATCCCGGGTCGGCGATGGCGGCTGCGTCCGATCGCGGTGACGTCGATCGCCGCAGGCGAGAAGGTCTGAAGATCCCACAACTCGGCGGCGCTTCGGTGCGAGAGACGGCGCCCTCGCCGCAGGCGAGGACCGCGGCGATCATCCTCGCCTCGGGGACCCTTGGTGTGGCTGGTTCGCGCCGTTAGAGTCAGCCCAGCGATGCCGATCGTCGAGGAGACGCGAAGGCTGGAACCCCGGGAGGCCGAGGGGATCGGTTGGGACGGGCGCCGCCTCGACGAGATGCTCGCCACCTCGGAGCGGCTCTTCGCCGAGACCGGGCACTACTGCGGGGTCACCGAGCTGGAGATGATGGAGGCCGACCCGATCGGCTACGAGAAGCTCTTCGCCAGATTGCGCGGGGGGCTCGTCTCCGCCCGCGAGACGGCGCTGAACATCTCGGCCTCGCCGATCGTCCGCGAGCTGGGGGAGCTCTGCTTCGCCCTCTACACGCCGGAGGGGGACTCGATCGCCCTCTCCACGGGGATCATCGTCCACGTCCACACGATGTCGGACGCGATCAAGTTCATGGTCCGAAACGGCTGGGAGGACAACCCGAAGATCCGCCCCGGCGACATCTTCTCCAATAACGACCCGGTGATCGGCGACGTCCACAACGCCGACGTGCAGACCTTTGTGCCGATCTTCTGGGAGGGCGAGCTGATCGCCTGGGCGGGCGGCGTCACCCACGTCCTCGACATCGGCGCCTCAACCCCGGGCGGGGTGCCGGTGGGACCGACCAACCGGCTCGACGACGGGATCGATCTCCCCTGCATGAAGATCGGTGAGGAGGACGAGCTCGCGGCATGGCACCTGCTGCGCTGCCAGAAGCAGAACCGAGCGCCGATGTACTACCTGCTCGACGAGCGCACCCGGCTTGCCGGCTGCCACATGATCCGCGAGGCGATCGAGCGGGTCGTGCTCGAGGAGGGCCTCGACCGCCTCAAGCAGTTCAGTCGCGAGGTGATCGAGGAGGGCCGGCGCTCCTTCAAGGCCCGGATCCGGGAGATGACCGTCCCCGGGCGCTACCGGGCCGCGGCCTTCATGGACACGACCTTCGCCGACAAGCCGCAGCTGCCGGCCCGGGCGCGCCGCGACTTCGTCATGCACGCCCCGTTCGAGGTGAGAATCGGCGGCGACGGCGACTACGCCCTCGACATGGACGGCGCCTCGGCCTGGGGATGGCACTCGATGAACTGCACCCCCTCGGGGATGCAGGGCGCGATCTGGGTGATGTTCACCCAGACCCTGATCTGCAACGACAAGGTCAACGACGGCGCCTACTACGCGGTCGAGACCAACTTCCCCGAGGGGACGATCTCCAACCTGGGCGATGCCGAGGGATCGACAGGAATCGCCTGGGCCTTCCTGCAACCCGCCTTCACCGGCTACCCCCGAACGCTCTCGCGAGCCCTACAGTCGCGCGGCTTCATCGAGGAGGTGATTGCCCCCTACTCCGTCTCGGGGAACGTGATCCAGGGTGGCGGGGTGGACCAGTACGGGAACTCGTCGGCGATCATGAACTTCGAGATCGCCGCGCAGGGGATGGGGGCCAAGTACGTCCTCGATGGGACCGACACCTGCGCCGCGATGTTCAACCCGGAGGGTGACGCGGGAGACGTCGAGATGTGGGAGCTGATCTGCCCGATGATCTACCTCTCGCGCCGGATCAAGCCGAACACCGCGGGGCCGGGTCGGCACCGCGGCGGGTCAAGCTTCGAGTCGCTGCAGATGGTCTGGAACACGCCCTTCTGGGAGCTGCAGAACCTCGGCACCACCCGGCTGTTCACCTCGCAGGGGATGTTCGGCGGCTACCCGGGCTCGACCGCCTACATCCACAACATCAAGGGCAACGACCTGCGGCGGCTGGCAGAGGCCGGGGAGCCCTACCCGGTCGCCGACGGGCCCTTCGACGACCCGGCCCTGATGGCGATCGACGGCGAGCGCCAGCTCGAGCTCGACAACTGGACCCTGCTGGAGCCGTTCGCCGACGGAGACCTCTACCTCTCGGTGATGAAGGGCGCCGCGGGGCTCGGCGATCCCCTCGAGCGACCGCCAGAGGCGGTCGACCGCGACGTCGCCGAGGGCCACCTGCTGCCGCGCTTCGCCGAGTCGGTCTACGGCGTCTCCGATCGCGACGCCGCCCGCGCCCGGCGGCTGCAGCGGGCCCGGCCCGCCGAGGAGTGGTGGGCCGAGCAGCGCAGTCGGGTGCTCGATGGCGAGCTGATCGACCCGGTCGAGGTGGCCTACGCGGAGTCGATGAAGCTCTCCGAGCGCTGGGCGGCCGAGTTCCGCGGCTTCTGGGACCTCCCCGAGGACTTCGAGTTCGAGATCGAGACCCCGACGGTCTCGCCCGAGGTGCGTGCCAAGCCGGGGAAGGTCGGGCCCGAGGAGTCGGCGGCCGGCTTCCTGGCGAGCTCCGAGGTCGCCCGGGTCTCCCCACGGCAGGCGGCCGGGCCGACGCTGGAGCCCGAGACCCTCGGCGCCCTCCTCGACGAGAAGCTCTCGCGGGCTGAGGTCAAGGAGATCCAGTCGGCCTACAAGGACCCGGACCGCTTCGAGACGTGGATCGCCGTCCTCCAGGAGCGCGCCGGCTACGAGGATCGGATCGTGCTCCCGGTCGGGGAGGGCCTCAACGTCGTGCGCCGCTCGAAGGACGGCGAGCTGCTGATCCGCAGCGACGCCGGCCACGACTTCTGCCGCTTCGACCAGAACTGGAAGATGCATGCCCCGATCCTGGTCCGCGACAGCGACGAGCTGCTCGAGGAGGTCTATCCGCGGATGGCCCACTGCGATCCCGAATGGATGGAGCTGCGCGAGTTCTACTGCCCGGTATCCGGCCGCCTGCTGGAGACCGAGGCGGTCCCGCCCGGCTACCCCGTGGTCCATGAGTTCCTACCCGACATCGAGGGCTTCTATCGGGGTTGGCTCGGGCGCGAGGTTCCCTAGCGCAGAAGCGGCGAATAATGGCCCCTGGGGCCATTATTCAGGCCTCGTTAACCGCGCGTTAGGAGCCTCCGGAAGCCGCCCCGGGCTCGGATAGGATCCCGGCAGCAGGTAGGAGACTCTGCCCGAGGGGGAGAGCTCGGGGAACTGTCAAAGGACGGATCGAACGCCGGCGAATCCACCAACGCAGTCAGGTAGCCCGTCTGCCGGACGAAGTTCGGTGATCTCCCGGCTGATCACGATCGCGGCGCTGATCGCGGCGGTGGTGCTCGTCGCGGTCCTGCTGTTCGGCGGCGGCGGGGGCCACAAGTACACGCTGATGTTCGAGACGGCCGGCCAGCTCGTCCCCGACAACCAGGTGCTGATCGGGGGGGCACCGGCCGGCTCGGTCGACAGCATCAAGCTCACCCCGAACAACCGGGCGGAGGTGGAGATCACGGTCGACGACCAGCTCCACGAGGGGACCACGGCGGTGATCCGCACCCCCTCGCTCTCCACCGTCGCCGGACGTTACGTCTCGCTGACCCCGGGCCCCGACAACAATCCGCCGCTCGAGGACGGGGCGACCCTCGCCGGCGATGCGACCACGACCCCGGTCGACCTCGACCAGCTGTTCGGCACCTTCACCCCGAAGACGCGGAAGGGCCTGCAGAACGTGATTCAGGGGTTCGCGGCGGTCTACGCGGGCAAGGGCAAGCAGGCCAACGCGACCTACAAGTACTTCGCCCCGGGGCTGAGCAGCACCGAGAGGTTGCTGCGTGAGCTGAGCTCGGACCAGCGAGTGCTGACCGACTTCATCGTCAACGGCGGCAAGGTCGTCACCGCCGTTGCGCAGAAGCGCGACGAGCTGACCTCGCTGGTCTCCAACGCCAACACCGCCCTCGGCGCGATCGCCGACCAGAACGCCTCCTTTGACCGGGCGCTCCAGGTACTGCCTCCGACCCTGCGCCAGGCGAACACGACCTTCGTCAACCTGCGGGCCGCGCTCGACGACCTCGACCCGCTGGTCAACACGACCAAGAAGGCGACCAAGAACCTCAACCCGTTCCTGCTGAAGCTGCGCCCGGTCGTCAACCGGGCGGTGCCGGTGTTCACCGACCTGCGGCGCACCGTGAAGGCGCCCGACGGCTCCAACCCGCTGGCCGACCTGGTCAGAGCCTCCGTCCCTCTGCACCAGCGCGGCGGCCCAGCCAGCCAGACCGGGATCGCAGCGCTGAACGCCTCCCAGCCGGTGATCGCCTTCGCCCGCCCATACGCCCCCGACCTCCTCGGTTCCTTCGCGAAGCTCGGCCAGGTCTCAGGCTACTACGACGCCGACGGCCACTATGCCCGCGTCGGGAACGCCGCCTTCAACCTCTTCAACTGGAACTCGGTCACCAACAACCTCGACCCGATCCCGCTTTCGGACAAGTTCAACGGCTTCACCACGGCGATCTCGACCCGCTGCCCGGGCGGGGCGACGCAGCCGATCACCGGCTCCAACCCGTTCACCGACCAGGGCAAGCTGGCGGGCAAGTGCAACCCGGCCGACGTGCCCCCCGGGCCATGAGGCGGATCGCGCTGATAGCCGTGGCGATCGCCGCCCTGGTCGGGCTGGTGATCGTCTCCAGCGCCGGCGGCAGCGGCTCCGGCGGCAGCTACGAGGTCCGGGCCTACTTCGACAACGGCGGTTTCGTCGTCGATGGGGAGGACGTCCGGGTCGCCGGGGCGAACGCTGGCTCGGTCTCCTCCGTCGACGTCTCGATGCCGGGCGAGATCGACTCCTGCCGGGGCCCCAAGACCTCTGTGAGCCAGTGCAACGGCGGCCGCGGCGCCGCGATCGCCGGCAAGGCCGTCGTCGTCCTCGAGATCACCGACTCGGGCTTCAAGGACTTCCGCTCCGACGCGACCTGCCTGGTCCGGCCGCAGTCGCTGATCGGCGAGAAGTTCGTCGATTGCAAGCCGACCGAGCCGCGGGCCCCCGAGTCGAAGCCGCCGCCCGAGCTGAAGAGGATTCCCGACGGTCAGCCGGGCGCCGGCCAGTACCTGCTGCCGGTCGAGAACAGCGGTAAGGCCGTCGATCTTGACCTGATCAACAACATCCAGCGCGAGCCCTACGCGGAGCGCTTCCGGCTGATCCTCAACGACCTCGGGGCCGGGCTGGCGGCGCGCGGTGAGGACCTCAACCAGATCGTCCTGCGCGCCGACCCGGCGCTGCGCGAGACGAACAAGGTGCTGGCGATCCTCGCCTCACAGAACAAGCAACTGGCCAAGCTCGCCCAGGATTCCGACACTTCGCTCGCCCCCCTTGCCCGGGAGCGCGCCCACCTGACGGGCTTCCTGCGCGGCGCAGCCACCGTTAACGCAGCCACCGCCGAGCGCGGCTCCGACCTGCAGCGCAACATCGCTCTGCTGCCGCAGACGCTGCGCGAGGTCCGCTCGACGATGGGCGATCTCGGTCGCTTCTCCGACGCGGCCCGGCCGGTGTTCAGCGAGCTGCTCGGCGCTGCGCCGGCGATCACCAGGCTGACCAAGGCGACCCCGGCCTTCGCCGAGGCCTCGACGATCAGCCTGAAGAGCCTCGGCGACGCAGGCGCCGCCTCCGGCGACAACATCCGCAGGGCCGACCCGGTCGTGGTTCAGCTCCGCAACACCGCGAAGGCCTCGGAGAGCCCCAGCTTCAACCTCGCGGTGCTGCTCAGCAGCCTGAAGCGAAGCGGTGGCTACAAGGAGCTGATGAAGTTCCTGCTGAACAGCGCCGAGACGCTGAACGGCTTCGACAAGTTCGGGCACTACCAGCGCACCAACATCCTGGTCTCCTCGTGCATCTTCTACCAGCAGGAACCGTTCCAGGGATGCGGCGCCAACTTCACCGGGCCCTCGAAGGCCCGGTTCAGCTACTACCCGACCAGCCGCGCGGCGTTGCTCAAGCGGCTCCGGCAGTTCCAGGCAAGGACCGGCGCGACCCTGGCCCTCCCCAACGCCAAGGACAACGGGGACGCCACCGGCCTGCTCCCGGCGCTGCCCGCCGCCCCCACCTCGTCCGCCCCCTCCGCGCCGACGAGCCCGACGGCGCCCGGCGCCCAGACCGGCCGGAGTGGGTCCAACGGGCCGCCCGGGCCGACCCGCGAGAACGGCAACCCCGGTGGTAGCGGCGCCCAGCCGAAGCCCGGCAAGTCCACCTCGACCGGGGGCGGCGGTGCCGTCCTCAGATACCTCCTGGGCCCATGAGCAACCGGCCGATCCAGAGACTGACCGCGAGCCCCGTCCTGGTCGGGGCGCTGACCACGCTGATCGTGATCGTCGCCGTCTTCCTCGCCTACAACGCCAACAACGGCCTGCCCTTCGTGCCCACCTACCAGGTGTCGGTGATCGTTCCCGACGCGAACGCGCTGGTTGGCAACAACGACGTCAGGGTCGGTGGGGTGCGGGTCGGCACCGTGCAGGAGGTCGTCCCGGTCCAGAACGCGAACGGGTCGGTCAACGCCAAGCTCAACCTGAAGCTCGACAAGAGCGTCGACCCGCTGCCGGTCGACTCGACCTTCGTCGTGCGCTCGCGTTCGGCGCTTGGGCTGAAGTACCTGCAGATCACGCCGGGGCACTCGAGCGATGGGCTGCCGCAGGGCGGGACCCTGGGGATCAGGGCGGCCCGGCCCGAGCCGGTGGAGATCGATCAGCTGTTCAACACCTTCCAGCGATCGACCCGGCGAAACATCCAGCGCAACCAGGTCGAGTTCGGCGGCGCCGTCGCCGGGCGGGGCCCGGCGATCAACGCCGCGCTCGGGGTCCTGAGGCCGCTGGTCGACCGGCTGATCCCGGCGATGCGCAACCTCAGCTCGCCGCGAACCGACCTGGCGGGGTTCCTGCACGGGTTGGAGAACATCAGCGGCGAGATCGCCCCGGTCGCCCAGACGCAGGCCGACATGTTCGTCGCCCTCGATCAGACCTTCGGCGCGCTGGCCACGGTCGCCCGGCCATACATCCAGGACTCGATCACCAAGGGTGTCGCAACCGAGCAGACGACGATCGACACCCTGCCGAGGATCCGGCCCTTCCTTGTCAACTCGGCCGGCCTCTTCAACGACCTCGAGCCTGGGGTGCGGGCGCTGGCCGCAAACGCCCCCGCCCTCGCCCAGGCGTTCACGGTGGGCGCGCCGATCCTGCGGTCATCGCCGGCGCTCAACGCGCAGCTCCCGCCGACCTCGGAGGCGCTGCTGAAGTTCTCCCAGAATCCCAACGTCACCAACGGGCTGACCGGGCTGACCCGGACCTCGAACATCCTCAGGCAGCCGCTGCGGTTCATCGTCCCGGCGCAGTCGGTCTGCAACTACGCGACGATCCTGCTGAAGAACGCCGGAGGGTTGGTGGGCTCGGGGAACAGCAGCGGCAAATGGCTGCGCTCGATCACTCTGATGATGCCGACCACCAACCTCGGCGCGCCGTACCCGAACGGGGAGTCGGGCCCCTCCTCGGCGCCGGCGAACGGGCCGAGCGTCAACAATCACCTCCACTACAACCCCTATCCGAACACCGCCGCGAAGGGCCAGAGCCCGCACGAATGCGAGGCGGGGAACGAGCCCTTCCTAAAGGGTCAGACGGTGATCGGAAACGTCCCCGGGAACCAGGGCACGAAGACCGCCGGCCAGGTCCCGGCCCCCCCGGTGAGGTGAGCTGATCGATGCCTCGTAAGCCCGGGACGACCAAGTACAACGAGACCTTCTTCCGCAACTGGCGCGGGCCGGGGCCGACCGTGATCGGGGCGATCGTGGTCGTCCTGGTGATCATCGGCATCTGGCTGGCGTTCACCAAGCAGGTGCCCTTCCAGAGTCCCGGCTACCAGCTGAAGGCCACCTTCGCCAATGCCGTCGCCATCTCCGACAAGGCGCCGGTACGGATCGCCGGGGTCAACGTCGGCGAGGTCACCGGGCTGGAGCGCGAAGGCAACAACTCGGTCGTCACCTTCACGGTCAGCGACGCCGGGCGGCCGGTCCACTCCGACGCCTCCGCCTCGATCAGGCCGCGGATCTTCCTCGAGGGCAACTTCTTCATCGACCTCGACCCCGGCAGCCCCAGCGCGCCGGACATGCCCGACAAGGCGACGATCCCGATGACCCGAACCTCGACCGCGGTTCAGCTCGACCAGGTGCTGACCGCCCTGCAGAAGCCCGAGCGGGCCAACTTGCAGCGGCTGCTGGAAGGCCTCGGCACATCGCTCACCTACCAGCCGACGCCGGCCGAGGACCAGACGCAGGATCCCGCCGTGCGGGGCGAGAGCGCCGGGACCGCGCTCAACCAGACCTTCGATTACGGCGCCGCCGCCGGCCGCGGCTCGGCGATCGTCAACGAGGCGCTGCTCGGAACCCGGCCCGACGACCTCTCCCAGCTGCTGGTCGGCGGCAACAGGATCTTCAAGACACTGGCCAGCCGCGAGGTCCAGCTGAAGGGTCTGATCTCGAACTTCAACACCTTCACCGGGGCGCTGGCGGCGCAGTCGAGCAGCCTCTCGGAGTCGATACGCCTGCTCGCCCCTACCCTCGACACCGCCGACCGCTCACTGGTCGACCTCAACGCGGCGCTGCCGGCGCTGCGCGGCTACGCGATCGCCGCCCGGCCCGGAATCGCCGAGCTGCCGGCGACGATCAAGGCGGGCCTGCCGTGGCTGAAGCAGGCGAAGCCCCTGCTTAGCAAGCGCGAGCTCGGCGGGATCGCATCGCTGCTCGCGCGCGGTACACCGCCGCTGAACGAGGCGACCCAGGCGACCCTGGCCCTGCTGCCGCAGCTGACCAGGTTCAACCGCTGCGTCTCCCACAACCTGATCCCGGCCGGGAACGTCGTCCTCAACGACAGCTTCGGCCCGTATGACTTCGGCTCCGGGCAGCCCAACTACCGCGAGTTCTTCTACACCGCCACCGGGGTCTCCGGGGAGAGCCAGAACTTCGACGGGAACGGCCCCTACGTGCGCTTCCAGCCGGGCGGCGGTCCGGTGACGGTGAAGACGCCCAATCCGGAGGGCAACCCCGCGACCAACGGCGCCCCGTTCTACGGCAACACGATCTCACCTCCGCTCGGAACCCGGCCGGTCGGGCACGGCACGCCGCCGATTAAGACCGGCAAGCCCTGCTTCAAGAACCCCGTCCCCAACCTGAACGGCCCGGCCGCAGCCACCGGCCCGCCCAACCCGGTCCAGTATCCGTAATGAAGCGAGCGATCAGAAACCACCTGCGTGATTTCATCGGCATCGTCGTGCTGATCCTCCTGGCGCTGTTCACGCTGCTGGTCATCCTCTACAACCAGAAGGCGGCGCTGCCGGGTTGGGTGCCGGGCCTCGGCAAGGACTTCTACGAGGTGAACGCCAAGTTCACCACCGCGCAGTCGGTCACCCCCGGACAGGGACAGGCGATCGACATCGCCGGGATCCAGGTCGGCAAGGTCGGCGCCGTCAGCCTCGAGGACGGCGTCGCGGTGGTCCGGATGGACATCGACCCCAAGTACACGAAGCTGATCCACACCAACTCGACTCTGCTGCTGCGTCCGAAGACCGGCCTCAACGACATGGTGATCGAGATCGATCCGGGGACGAAGGGGAAGACCCCGCCGGAGGGTTCGACCATCCCCCTGGCGCAGACCCTGCCCAACGTCCAGCCCGACCAGGTCCTCAGCTCGCTGGACGCCGACACCCGCGAGTACCTGGCGCTGCTGCTCGAGGGCGGCGGCAAGGGCCTCGGCGGCAACGGCAAGCAGTTCTCCGCCACCCTGAAGCGCTTCGAGCCGTTCACCCGCGACCTGGCCCGGATCGGGACGGCGCTACGAGGTGCGCCGGCGCAACATCCGCCGCTCGATCCACAACTTCCGGCTGATCTCCGAGGAGCTGGGCCACCACGACGCCGATCTGGCGCGGTTCGTCGACTCCACCGACGCCGCGCTCGGCGACTTCGCCGACCAGCAGGCGGCGCTGCAGAGCTCGCTCCAGGAGCTGCCGCCGACCCTGCGAGCGACCCAGTCCGGACTGCAGAAGTCCGACCAACTCTCGGTGGTGCTGCGGCCCTCGCTGCTGGCGCTGATCCCCTCCGCCGTGGCGCTGAAGCCCGCACTGCAGGCGACCCAGCAGACCTTCCGCGAGACGCGGGTGCCGATCCGCGACCAGATCCGACCGTTCACGCGGAAGATCCGCCCGACGCTCACCCATCTGGTTCAGGCGTCGAAGCCGCTGAAGACCAGCTCGCAGAGCCTGCGCAACACCTTCTCCGACCTCAACATCCTGGTCAACATGCTCGCCTACAACCCGCCGGGCTCGACCGATGAGGGCTACCTGTTCTGGCTCTCCTGGCTGAATCACAACTTCAACTCGATCTTCCTCACCCAGGACGCCGAGGGGCCGCTGCGCCGCGGCCTCTTGATCATTGCCTGCAACACGGCGCAGCAGGCCGAGCGAAACACCGCGGGCAGCCCCCTGCTGAAGACCAACCTGCAGACCTCGCAACTCCCGAGCACATCCGACATCCCCAACTGTCCACCGCCCTTCTGATGCAGAAGCAAGCTCCCTCGATAACCCAGCTCGTGATCATCGCCGGCTTCACGCTGTCGTGCTTCGGGCTGCTGCTGTTCCTCTGGGTTTCCTTCGGCGGGCCGACCCCGCTGAAGGCTCAGGGCTACACGCTCAAGGTCCCGTTCAAGGAAGCCGGCCAGCTCGCCGAGCAGTCCGACGTGCGCATCTCAGGGGTCTCGGTCGGCAAGGTGACCGGGATCAACCTCGGGCACGGCAAGGACGCCGGCTCGGCGGTGGTGACGATCGAGCTCAACAACACATACGCGCCGATCCCCGAGAACACCCGGGCGATCCTCCGGCAGAAGACGCTGCTCGGGGAGACCTATGTCGAGCTCACCCCCGGCGACCGCAACGACCCGAATCTCCCCGACGGGGGTGAGCTCCCGCGCGCCCAGGTGGCCCCCTCGGTCGAGCTCGATGAAATATTCCGGACCTTCAACGCGAAGACGCGTGTGGCGTTCCAGAACTGGATGCGGGACGCCGCGGTCGCCTTCAGGGGCCGCGGTGAGGGCCTCAACGCCGCCTTCGGCCTGCTCGACCCGACCTTCACCGAAGCCAACAAGGTCGTCCGGGTGCTCGACACCCAGCGTGTCGCGGTGGGCCAATTCGTCCGCAACACGGGGGTCGTGCTGAACGCGCTGACCGCCCGCCAGGGCCAGCTCGCGAGCCTGATTCGCAACAGCAACGCCGTCTTCCAGACGACGGCGCGCCGAAACCAGGATCTCCGCTCCCTCTTCCTGGTCCTGCCCACCTTCCTCGACGAGTCGCGGCTGACGCTCGACCGGCTCGACCGCTTCGCGGCCAACACCAACCCAGTGATCACCCAGCTGCGCCCGGCGGTCCGCAACCTGGCGCCGGTGCTCAAGGACACGGGCACCCTGGCGCCGGTGCTGCGCGACTTCCTGATCGGCCTGCGGCCGGTGATCCGCGCCGCGCCGCATCAGTTCCCGGCGCTCCGCAAGTTCCTGCTCCAGGATCTGCCGCCTTTCCTCGGCCGGCTCGATCCCTACTTCCAGGATCTCGACCCGCTGCTGCAGGCCGTCGGCCTCTACAAGCGGGAGCTGACCGGATTCCTCGGCAACGGGGCTGCGGCGACCAACTCGACCAGCGCCGGGCCGGAGACGAACGACCACTTCTTCAAGCTGCTGCGCACCGGCGTCCCGCTGGGCCCGGACTCGCTCTCGGCCTATCCGAAGCGGCTGCTCGTCAACCGGCCCAACGCCTATATCAAACCGGGAGGCAACATCAACGTGGGCAACGGCGGCCTGCGCTCGTTCGAGACGCGCCAGTGCTCGACCGGGATCAACGCGATCCTGCGCGACTGGAGCACCCTGAGCGCGGGCGAGCAGACCACCTTCCAGACCTCCACAGGAACCGCCACGCCGGCTGACGCCCAGGACCTCTATGACCGGATCCGGCTCTTCGCCTTCGCCGGCCAGACCAACTCGAACACCCTGCCGACACCACCCTGCGTGGCGCAGGGGACCAATACGCCCCTGGGCCAGCCGGGGCAGCCCGCGACCAAGTACCTGCACGTTTTCTCGAGGCCGTAACGGGTAGTAGGTATCTGGGTATATGAAGGCAAGCAGGGAGGAGGGACCGCAACTTCAGGTCTCGCCTCGTTTTCTGGAATCGCGGCCGAAGATTGATAGGTTCGGGCCGGGAGAGATAGCCGCGGATGTGCCGCGGGAAATTTGGCGCCCGCGTAGGCGTCAGGACCAAGGAGAGTTGAAGGAATGCGGAAGCGCAAGCATCTGATTTGGGTGCTGGGCCTGGCCCTAGCGTTGGGCGTCTCAGCTATCGCGGTCGGTGCCGGCAACACGTCCAACACGCAGACGATGTCGGTCACCGTTTCGCCGAGCAAGCAGTCGAAGAAGAAGTTCGGCAACGCCAGGCTGCGGAGCCTCACGACCACCGGGACCACCGGAAGCGGTGCGTTCTCGATCACGCCGATCCAGGGAAATCCCGGTGCGGTGATCTTCTATGACAAGGACATCAAGTTCGACAACAAGGGACTGCCGACATGCACCCTGTCGAAGCTGATCGGGACGACGCCGGACCAGGCCCTCAGCCGGTGCCGCAGGGCAAAGGTCGGTACGGGTCAGTTGACGGTCGGTCTGGCCGGCAGCCCTGCTCCGGGCGCTGAGACAGGCGGCTCGATTCTGGCCTTCAACGGGGTGCCGAAGAATGGCCACCCGATCCTCTATCTGCACGTCAGGGTCCCGCTGATCTCCAGCACCAGCATCCTCACGGCAACCCTGGTCAAGGTGCACGCCGCGAAGTACGGCTGGAAGCTCAACGTCAAGATCGATCCGCTGCCCAACGGCGCAGCCGCCAAGGTGTTCGACGTCACTGTCGGGCGCAAGCCGTGGATCACGAAGCGCCACAAGACCATCCGCAAGGTGATCCACCGCCACCATCGCAGGATCGTCAAGAGGATCCGCAAGACGATCAAGACCAAGCACTACTACGTCTCGGCCAAGTGCGCCGACGGCAAGTGGGACTTCAAGGGGTCGTTCAAGTACCTGAGCAACGGCGGCCCAATCAAGTCCGGTTCTCTTGGTACGACGAGCAGTCAGAACTGCACCAAGAGGTAGCGATCGCCCAGCGACTCGCAAGAAGTTCCGAGAAGGGCGGCCTCCGGGCCGCCCTTCTCTTTGCCTCGATGCGGCTGAGAGGAGTCGAACCTCCACGTCCCGAAGGACACAGGCACCTGAAGCCTGCGCGTCTACCAGTTCCGCCACAGCCGCGGGAGCAAGGCAATTTAGCGATCCGGTCCCGGCTGAGAGGCCCGGGCTGTCGCTAGAATCGGCGGCGTCCGCGCCGCTATCGTCTAGGGGACTAGGACGCCGGATTCTCAGTCCGGAAACCGGGGTTCGAATCCCCGTAGCGGTGCCTCTCGGACCGCGCTTCAGCGCGGTTTCCGAGTAACTGAAGCGTCCTCAAGGACCATTGGCCGGCCTTGGTTGAAGTACTCTCGGGCGAATTGCGGATCACGACCTGGAACGTCAACTCGGTCAGGCAGCGTTTGCCGCGATTGCTTCCATGGCTTGACGAGCGGCAACCGGACGTCGTTTGCCTGCAGGAGACCAAGCTCGCCGACGAAGCTTTCTCCGAGCTGCTCGGCGAGGAGCTCGGGCAACGGGGCTACGCCTTCGCCGTTCACGGCGAGGCGACGTGGAACGGGGTGGCCATCCTCTCGCGTGTCGGGCTTGACGGAGTTTCGGTTGGCTTGGGTGACGAAGCGCCCGGATTCCCGCACCCCGAGGCCCGAGCGGTCGCCGCCACCTGCGGCGGCGTCCGGGTGTTCTCTGTCTACGTGCCGAACGGCCGCGTGCCGGACTCCGACCATTACCGCTACAAGCTCGCCTGGCTGGCATCGTTGGGGGAGGCAATCGCGGTCGGCCCGGAGGAGGCGGTGGTCTGCGGGGACTTCAACATCGCTCCGACCGACCAGGACGTGTTCGATCCGGACGCGTATGTCGGCCAGACCCACGTGACCGAGCCCGAGCGAGAGGCCCTGGCCGAGCTCCAGGCGCTGGACCTGCACGACGTCGTGCGTGACCGCTGGCCGGACGAGACGGTGTTCACCTACTGGGACTACCGCGCCGGGATGTTTCACCAGGACCTCGGGATGCGAATCGACCTGGTGCTGGCGAGCGTGCCCGTCGCGGGCCGTGTCGTGGCGGCCTGGGTTGATCGGCAGGCACGCAAAGGCGGCGGTCCCAGCGACCACGCGCCAGTGATCGTCGACCTCGACGTGGCGCCCGACGGAGACACGGGACCGGTCGTGCCACCACCGTCGCGGCCGGTTCGAAAACGCGGCGCCTTCAAGTTGCCCCAGTCGCCCTGAACTCCGCAGGTCCTCAGTGGGGCCGGTCCCTGTCGCGCGACGGCTGCACGCGCTTCGGCTCGCCCGGCATCTTCGGATAGTCGGGCGGGTAGGGCTTCTCGGCCTCCCCCTCGGCCTCGAATCTCTCGAACATCTGCAGGAGGGGCTCGAGCGAATGGTCGACGTCGTCGATCGCCGCATGGCGATCTCCCATCTCGGAGAAACGCCCCGGCATCGTCGCGACCGTGAAGTCTTCGGGGACGACCTCACCAAGCTCGTCCCAGTTCACCGGGGCGGAGACCGGTGCGCCCGGCTTCGGTCGCACGCTGTACGCCGAGGCGATGGTGCGATCGCGGGCGTTTTGGTTGTAGTCGACGAAGATGCGCTCCCCGCGCTCCTCCTTCCACCAGTTCGTGGTCACCTGACCGGGTAGCCGGTGTTCGAGCTCGCGTCCAAACGCGATCGCGGCATGGCGGACCTCGGTGAAGGTCCAGCGCGGCTCGATCCGCACATATATGTGGATGCCGCGGCCTCCGGATGTCTTCGGGAAGCCGCGGTAGCCGAGCTCCTCCAGAAGCTGACGTGCCTCGCCGGCGACCCGGACGGCGTCGGCGAAATCGGTTCCTGGCTGGGGGTCGAGATCGAGGCGCAGCTCATCCGGGTGGTCGACGTCGTCGTCGCGGACGGGCCAGGGATGAAAGGTGATCGTGCCCATCTGGGCCGCCCAGGCGACGACCGCGACCTCGCTTGGGCAGATCTCGTCGGCGTGGCGGCCGGACGGGAAGCGGATCCTTGCGGTCTGCACGTAGTCCGGTGCTCCGCGAGGGATGCGCTTCTGAAAGAAGGCGTCGCCGCCGCCCCTCTCCCGAGTCGAGAGAACGAAGCCGGGAAGCACGCCCTTCGGCCAGCGCTCGAGGGTCGTCGGGCGCCGCTCGAGCGCGCCCATGATGCCCTCGCCAACGGCGATGTAGTAGTTGACGACGTCGAGCTTGGTGAACGCCTTCGAGCGCTCGGTCTTCGGGAAGATGACCCGGTCCGGGCTGGAGATCCGCAGTTCCCGTCCGTCTGCCTCCACGAATGTCGCCTTCGACACCGCCTGGAGCGTACGCCCCACGGATTCTGATCTGCGGAACCCGGGTTCGAATGCCGGATGCAGTGCTTTGGGATGATCGCGGGATGAAGGCTCACTGCACGAGCTCGTCGATCCGGCTCGCCTGATGCAGGCCCGGGCGATCCGCGCTCGCAACGGGGCCCTCGCCGGCGCTGCCGCCTCCCTCGTCTGGGCCGCCCAGCAACCGCTCGACAAGAAGGTGGGCGGCTCGCGCTATGACGACGTCGAGCTGCTCGGGAAGCTGGTCACCGCCAGCCGTGCGTGGCCCGCCGCCGGCCTCGCCCTGCACCTCGGCAACGGGGTGGCGTTCGGCTGCAGCTACGCGTTCGTCGCACCCAACCTCCGCGGACCCCCGTACTTGCGCGGGCTTGGCGCCGCGATGGCCGAGAACTTCGGGCTCTGGCCGCTGGTCGCGGTCACCGATCGCTTCCATCCGAGCCGCCGCGAGCTGGAGCGACTGAGCGGAAACAGACGCGCTCTGGCCCAAGCGACCTGGCGGCACGCGATCTTCGGGGTCGTCCTAGGGATCGCCGAGGCGCGGCTCAACGGTCGCCCTTGAGCGGGACCTACTCGGGCTCCGGCGCTTCCTCGCCGGGCCAGGAGCCCGTCAGCCGTGCGAACGAGCGTCGCGCCCCGTGGTCGGTGAGGCCCTTGACCAGCCTGAAGATCGCCCCCTCTATGAGCAGGGCGAGCAGCAGCTTCGGCCATTGAAACTCCCGGTGCTTTGGATCGGGGGGCTCCTGATCATCGACCAGTCCCCAGAGCTTCTCGAAGGCCTTCTGGCCGACCATGCCGGCGATCAGCCCGGCTCCGATGCTGATCGGCAGGAAGAGAAATTTCATCTCATGCTCCTAGCGCTGACGATTCCGGGTGCTCGATCCGGGTGGCTGTGTGCATCTTTGCCAAGTTCTTCTTTCGCTCAGGTGGTTCGCGGTTCCTTGGGCTCTGCTCGAGGCTCGAGCTGGATTTCTCGCTCGGCCCGGGGGGTTCCTTCATCGAGCTCCAGGCTCCGCTCTCGCTCGGCGTTCAGCTGGTGGCCGAAGAGGATCGCCAGATTGGTGATCCACAACCAAATCAGTAGCACGACAAGCCCGGCGAGCGTCCCGTAGGTCTTGTTGTAGGAGCCGAAGTTGGCAACGAACAGGGCGAAGGCCGCCGAGGCGATGATCCAGGCCACCAGGGCGACGACGCTCCCAGGAGTCACCCACCGGAAGCCGCGGATCTTGACGTTCGGGGACGCGTAGTAGAGCAACGAGATCATCGTGATGAAGAGCAGGGCCAGGACAGGCCACTTGGCGATGTCCCAGACGGTCGTCGCGGTGCTGGAGATCCCGATCGGCTCGGCGACCGCCTCGACGATCGGTCCGGTGAGCGCGAGGCCGAGAGCGACGAGCGCCATCAGCAAGATCATCGCCAGGGTGACCAGCATCTGCAGCGGGCGCAGCCTCCAGAAGGGTCGCCCTTCGGAGGTCTCGTAGATGATGTTCGAGGCCCGGATGAAGGCGCCGACGTAGCCCGAAGCCGACCACAGCGCGGCGAGGAGACCGGCGATCAGGGCGATTCCGGCGCCGCTTCGGTCCGACGTGATCGACCTGATCGGGTCGGCGAAGGTCTTGGCGGCGGAGCTCGGCCCGAGCGACTTGACGATGTCGGTGATCGTCGAGGTCGTGGACTTCGGGTCTCCGAACAGACCGACGATCGCGACGAGGGCGATCAGCGCCGGGAACAGCGAGAGAAGGCCGTAGTAGGTGAGCGCCGCGGCCCAGTCGGTCAGGTTGTCCTCCTGGAACTCGCTCGCGGTCCGCTTCAGCGTGGCGAGGAGACTGGTTTCGGGCCCGGTCCCCCCGGGCCGCTCCTCGCGCCGCCGCCCCTCCTGCTCCCCGTTGCTTGCCACACCATGGATCTGCCCCGCAGCCGAGCGCGATAAACCCCGCCGAGCAGGCACACACCCAGGGGTAGGACACCTCAGGTGTGCGTGTTCTAGCCCCCGGGTCCCTTGTTTCCCCTGCTTCTGGGCCGTTTTATTGGCCGCGACGACCGGCTCCAGTCCGACCGGAAACATCAACCGCAGGAGGGGCATAGATGATTTTCAGACGCAGGATGGGCGCGGTGGTCGCAGCGTTCTCGGTCCTCGCGCTCTCGGTCGGAGTGGCGAGTGCCGCGACGATCGTCGGCGACGGCACCGACAACGTGCTCACCGGGACGCCGCAGGCCGACCAGATCGATGCCAAGGGAGGCAATGACACGGTCACGGCGCTTGCCGGAGCGGACCTGGTTCGTGCCGGTGAGGGCAATGACAGCGTCGACGCCGGCCCGGGCAACGACCGGGTCCGCGGTGGCCCCGGCGATGACAGGGTCCGCGGAGGTGGGGGACACGATCTGATCACCACCGGCGACGGCAACGACACGGTCGCAGGCGGCGAGAAGGCCGACGAGATCCTCGGCCAGGCCGGCGACGACCGGCTCTCCGGCGGCGACGGCCGTGACCTGCTGCGCGGTCGCGAGGGCGATGACCGCGTGATCGGCGACGACGGCGCTGACGTGATCTACGCCGGACCGGGTGTCGACAGGATCGCCGGAGCCCACGGCCCGGACCGGCTGTTCGCCCGGGCGCAGTCAGATGTCCCGAAGCCGGGGGTCGACACGGTCAATGGCGGCGACGGCGACGACCACATCTACGTTCGCGACGGCGAGGCCGACAAGGTCAGCTGCGGCGACGGCCGGGACGTGGTGATCGCCGACCGCCAGGACGTGATTCGGAGGAACTGCGAGCGGGTCCGGATCGGCGTGCCGAAGCCCAGCGACGACGACGGCGAGGTCGGCGCCTAGCGCGACCTCGGGCTCGATCGACGCAAGGAAGGCGGGGCCGCGAGGCCCCGCCTTCCTGCGTTCAGGGGTTGACCGCGGCGTTGCGGGCGGATCCGGCGATCACCCGGCTGCCGATCGCCGAGCAGTCTCGGCTGAGGCCGTAACCGATCGCCCCCGCCTGGACCTGTCCGGCCGCCAGGGTCAGCTGGGCGACCGCGTTGGCGCTCTGACGGCTTCCGGGAGATGGGGGTCTTTGGGCGACGACGCTCGTGTAGTCCGCGCCACGGGCCAACCCGGTGCGAAACAGTGCCAGGTCGTGGCTGGTCCCCGGAGGCGGGGTCAGCGATTCGAGCCGGCCGCTCATCGTCTCGATCACGCCGAGGTAGTCGCGGGCGCGTTCGGCGGTCCCACCCGATGCCGAGGACTGGCCCTCGAGGGCGAGCCGGCAATAGCCGTTGACTTCCGTCCTATAGGCGGCCGGGGTGCTGGGCTCCTCGGCGGCGCCGCCCGAAGAGCCCGAGGAGAGGACCCCGGCGAGGACCAGCGCGAGGGCGACCGCGCCGAGCAGCGCGGCGGCGAGCGCGATCCACGGGAGGCTGGGTCGTCGCCCGGAGCCGGGAGCGGCCGCCAGGACCGACTGGGCCGGTGCATCGGCCGCGGGTTGCTGCGGCTCGGCGGCGGGCAGGGCGCCGTCGCCCGCCTCGCCCTCCGCGGATACCAGCTCGCCCTCCATGACCAGTTCGACCAGCCGGGCACGCTTCTGGTTGTGGGGGAGGGGCTCGACGCCGAACTTGCGGTAGAGCGCCCGAAGGTGGGCCTTGACCGCGTCGACGCTGAGGAATACCTCCGCGGCGATCTCCTGGTTGGTCGCCGGCGTCGCGTAGCGGTTTCCGTCCGCCCGGGGCCGGCAGAGGGCGACGAGGATGGCCCTCTGCGTATCGGTGAGGCGCACGCCGGAGAGCTCCGAGGTGTCCTCCCCGTCCCTGGTTGAGCTAGGAGCCGGTGGTTCGGAAGCCATTTCGATAGCTACAAACACCCAAGAGGGGTGTTCCTACCCCTGGGGTGCCTTGCGGCTGCCCCGCAGATCTGCCTACTCTAATCATGGCGCACGGCGCCAAGGGGAAGCCAGATTCGGATGAGACCCATCAAACCCGGAAAACGCGCGCGACTGTGGATCGCCCTGGCCCTGATGGCCGCGGCTGCGCTGACCCCGGCCCTGGCGCTTGCCCACGGGCGGTACGGCGCCGCCGCCCGGCGGCCGGCATTCGACGGGGGTTCGCTGAAGCTGGTCGGCGTCGGCGGGTACGCCACCTCCCGCAAGCACTCGGCGATCCGGGTCACCGTCTGTCTCAACAAGCGCTACGGCGGTCAGTTCTTCAAGGTCCAGTGCCGGACCGACTACGACTCCGACAAGCGGGTGAAGGCGAGGGTGAGCGTGCCGGGCTGCGTGAAGGGCGTCTGGCGCACCACCGCGGAAGGCGCCGCCCTGGGGCGCGGCGGCAACTGGGGTCACGAGGCCTCCGGCATCAGCCGGCCCTTCCACTGCTAGGAATTTCGGGGAGATCGGGTATCGTCCTTGCGCTGGGGAAGTTACGGGTGGAATGAGCCGAGAGGAGATGGCAGGGTGCGACGTTCGCTGGCGTTGATCGCAATCGCGGGGGCGGCGCTCGCCGCCACGGCGCCGGGTGCCGTGGCGAAGGACTACGCGCGCACCGCGCTCAACATCATCCCCTCAGGCCAGTGGGGAAGCCTGCCACCGCCCCCCGGGGCCGACTCCGAAGAACTGATGTACGACGGCCTCACGCCCCTCTTCGACCACGTCACGAACGCCGACCTCACCACCCACTTCAAGTCCGAAGCGCTCGGTTCGCTCGGCACCGATGGGCCCGGCACCCTGGAGACCGTGCCCTACCCGGGCGTGAAGATCGTCCGCGACAAGTTCAACGTTCCACATGTCACCGCGACGACCCACGCCGGCGGGGTTTGGGCCGCGGGCTGGATCGCCGCTGAGGACCGTGGCCTGCTTCTCCAGCAGGCCCGCTACAACGCTCGCGTTGCCGCGATCGACGCCCCCGGGCTGAGCGCGCTGGGACTGATCTCCGGGCTGAAAAACTTCACCCCGAGCGCCCATACAGAGGCGGTGGTCGCCCGTCAGACGCAGGTGTTGAAGAAGGCCGGCAAGGAGGGGCGAGCCGTGCTGAAGGACATCGGCAACTTCATCAAGGGGATCAATGCATATCTCGATGCGAGCGCCTCGAGCAACGCCCACTGGACCCGCAACGACGTCTACTCCCTGAACGCGCTGAAGGACCAGTTCGTCGGCGAGGGCGGCGGCGACGAGGCGCGGCGCTCGCAGTTCCTCGGCGGGCTCGAGCATCGGCTCGGCGCCAGGAAGGGCTTCAGCGTCTTCAACGACCTGCGCCAGTTCAAGAACGCCGGCAGCCCGACCTCGATCGACGGCCGCTTCCATTACGGGCGGATCCCCAAGCACCACCGCGGCAGCGTCGTGCTCGACCCGGGCAGCTTCCAGCCGACCCCGGCGGCGAAGGTCCCGCGCTCGGAGGCAACGCCGGAGCAGCTACCGCAGGCCTCGAACACGCTGATGATCACCGCGAAGCACTCGACCAACGGCCACCCGCTGATGGTCGGCGGCCCGCAGATCGGCTACTACTACCCCGGCTTCACCTACGAGATCGACATGCACGCGCCGGGGTTGATCTGGCGCGGCGCGACCTCGGCTCCGTTCCCGGGCTACATGCTGATCGGTCGCGGTCAGGACTTCGCGACGACGCTGACCTCGGCCTCCGGCGACGTGATCGACCAGTACGCGGAGACGCTCTGCGGCAAGAGCGACAGCCGTTACCTCTACAAGGGGCGCTGCCGGTCGATGGGCCACTTCGACGCCGGAACCCTCAGCGGCCAGCCGGTCAACTTCCTGACCACGGTTCACGGTCCCGTCGTGGGCTACGCCACGGTTCACGGCCGCAAGGTGGCCCTCGCCTCGAAGCGCTCGAGCTACGGCAAGGACGTCCTCGACCTGCTCTTCAACCGCCGCCTCTCCGACGGGCAGGTGAAGAGCCCGAAGACCTTCTTCGACGCGGCGGCGAAGACCCCGCAGACCTTCAACTCCTACTACATCGACAACCGTCATATCGCCGAGTACACGAGCGGCCTCCTGCCGATCCGCCCGTCCAAGGTGGATCCCGGCCTGCCGACCAAGGGCACCGGGCGATACGAATGGCGTGGCTTCCTCTCGAAGAGCCGCCACCCGCATGGGATCGACCCCGGGAACGGGAGGATCGTCAACTGGAACAACATCGTCGCCCACGGATTCGGCGCCGCCGACAACAACTGGGGGGGAAACGGCTCCGACGCCCGGGTCGACCTGCTCAACCACAACCTCGACCGGCTCCGCAAGAACGGCAAGTGGAGCCTGCCGACGGTGACCTCGGCGATGAACGCCTCAGCCACCCAGGACGTGCGGGCGATCGACACGGTGCCGCTGCTGGCGAAGCTGCTCAAGGGCTCGACCGCGCCGGACGCCCAGGCTCAGCAGATGCTCGACCTGCTGGTCGCCTGGCGCAAGCACGGAGGCAGTCGCCTCGACAGTGACCTCGACGGCAAGATCGACGATCCGGGGGCGGCGATCATGGATGGGGCCTGGCCGCTGATCGCCAACGCAGCGATGAAGCCGCTGATCGGCCCCCAGCTGGACGAGCTGAACTCGCTGTTCTCGCGATTCGACCAGCCGCCCAGCGGTCAGTACAACGGCTGGTATCAGTATTTCCAGCGTGACATCGGCCGCCTCGTCGGCGCCCGCGTCCCGCAGCCGTTCTCCAACCGCTACTGCGGCCACGGCAGCAAGACCGCCTGCCAGAAGGCGATCTGGGACGCGATTGCCCAGGCCGGGGCCGAGCTCACCACCACCTACGGGAGCTCCGACCCGAGCACCTGGCGGGCCGATGCGACGGCTGAGCGGATCCACTTCACTCCCGGCCTCGTCCCGTGGACGATGCGCTACACCAATCGGCCGACCGGGATCCAGCAGGTGATCTCCTTCAACAGGCACCGGTGAGGACGCGGGCGCCGATCGCGCTGCTCGCCGCCCTGTGCGGGCTGCTCGCCTGCGTCCCGGCAGCGAGCGCGAGGCCCGGCCCGAAGCTGCGAGTTCCGCCGCAAAAGCTGGCCGCCTCCTTCCACTGCCACGGGCCGGCGATCCGCGACGCCGAGAAGGTCCCGGTCATGCTCGTCACCGGCACCGGCGCCACCGGCGAGCAGGCCTATGGGATCGGCAAGGGCGCCTTCGACGCCTTCGGGCACCCGGTCTGCGACGTCGATTTCCCCGACTACACCACGGCGGACATCCAGGTCTCGGTCCAGTACCTGGTCTACGGGATTCGCCGGGAGGCGAGGCTGGCGGGCCGCAAGGTGGCGGTGATCGGGATCAGCCAGGGGGGCCTGCTGCCCCGCTTCGCGCTCACCTACTGGCCCGGGCTGCGGATCCAAGGTCAGCGACGTCCTCGCCGCCGCCGGGACCCAGCACGGGACGACGATCGGCTCGGGCAGCTGCTCCGCCGCTCGCCCTGCGTGCCCGCAGGGTGGCAGCAGCAGGCGGGATCGAATCTGCTCAGGGCGCTCAACCGCCAGCCCGACGAGATCGCCCGGGGAGGGCGGTCGGATGGACCACGGTGCGCTCGCTCACCGACGAGACGGTGCAGCCGCAGGGCGGCAAGCACCCGACCTCGGCGCTCCGGGGAGCGACGAACATCCTGATCCAGAAGGTCTGCCCCGGCCGCAAGGTCAGCCACATCGGCACCGCGCTCGACTCGGTCACCTTCGCCGCCTTCGTCGACGCGCATCCGGCACCGGGGCCCCGCCAAGGTTTCGCGTCTGCCCGCGGGCGTCTGCTCGCACCCTTACGCCCCCGGCCTCGACGAGACCACGACCACGGCGCTGCTCAGCGGCGCCGGAGGGCTGGTCGGCTCGCAGATCGGGATGGCCCCGAAGGTGAGGCACGAGCCGGCGGTGCGGGCCTACGTGAAGCGCCTTCCCTGAATGCGATATCTGGGTATTGACAGCCGACCTCCGCCACTCTAGTTTTCTCGACCGTCGGCATAGGCGGCCGGCATCACTTGCAGGGACACTCCGGAAAGGATCGATGACATGAAGAAGGCCTCACGCGGCCGCCTCGGCAGGGCCGCGCTGCTTCTGCACTGAGCGCCCTGGTGGCGGTCGTGGCGTTTACCGCGACCCTCGCGACCGGCTCCACCGGCAGCGCGAGCAGGGCGACGACGAAGACCGTCTACATCAAGCTGCGGAAGAACGGACTGCCGCACTTCGTCGCACCGAACACGATCAGGGACGGCGACACCCTGCGGATCGTCAACAAGACGAACGCGAAGGCGATCGGCCCGCACACCTTCTCGATGGTCACCCGCAAGGTGATCCCGCGGACCAAGCCGCAGCGGAAGAAGTGCTTCACCCCGCATCACATCTGCTTCTCGATCGCCATCTGGCACGGGGTGAAGGGGCCGAACTCGCCGCCGACAATCAACCCGGTGGAGGCCGGGCCCGGCCGGCTGGAGCACCGAGGGGAACCTGAAGCGCACCGGCGACTCCTGGTTCACCGGCGCGAAGCGGAACGCTTCGTTCGAGCAGGAGGTCAACTTCGACCCGAGCCAAGGGCCAGAAGAGGCTCTCGTTCATGTGCGCGATCCATCCCTGGATGCACGACTCGATCAAGGTGCTGCCTTAAGCGGCGGCGCCTCAGGATCCGCCCGGGAGGCCCGCCGGTTCGGCCGGCGGGCCTTCCTCGGCGCCCTCGGCGGGGGCGCGCTGGCGCTGCTGCTGCCGGTGCGGGTGCGGCCCGGGAGCATCTTCTCCCGAGGGGGCGGCGCCGGCCCTGGCGGCGCAGCGCTTCCGGCGCAAGCTGCCGATCCCCCGGACCCTGCGAGGGGCCGAGCTGCGGATCCCGATCCGCCAGGCGGGGGTGCGGATCCTGCCCGGCCGCAAGACGCAAGATGTGGACCTACGGGGGCAGCTTCCCGGGCCCGACGATCCGCCGCCGGGCCGGCGAGCAGACCAAGGTCACCTTCGTCCACAAGCTGCCGAAGAAGGCGGGCGAGCTCACCGTGCACCTGCACGGCGGCCACAACCGCTCCGAGTTCGACGGCCAGCCTGGGGGGCTGACCGCGCTTCACCGCTTCTCGCTGTACTGCCGGATCCCGCCGGGCCTCTCGGCGCGCCAGTCGGGCAACGACCTGCTGCTGCGGCCCGGCGCCGTCAAAGACCTACGTCTATGACCTGATCGAGGACGGCGCGCCGGAGCGGGCCGCGTTCCAGTGGTACCACGACCACCGCCTCGACCACACCGGGCGCAACGTCTGGAAGGGGCTGGCCGGGATGTGGATCATCGAGGACGAGCTCGAGGACTCACTCGACCTGCCCTCCGGAGACCGCGACATCCCGCTGCTGATCGCCGATCGCTCCCTCGACCGCCACAACCAGCTGACCAACCCGTTCACCAACCGCCAGCCCCCGGACGACGGCGTCACCGGCTCGCTCGTCCTCGTCAACGGGGCCCACCGGCCCTACCATCCGGTCAGCGCCCGCCGCTACCGGCTGCGGATCCTCAACGCTTCGAACTTCCGCAGCTACAACCTCGCCCTCTCGAACGGCGCCCGCATGGTCCAGATCGCCAGCGACAGCGGCCTGATGCCGAGGCCGGTGAAGCGGCGCCAGGTGCTGCTCGGCCCTGCCGAGCGGGCCGAGGTGATCGTCGACTTCTCGGGCGCCGCCGGGCACTCCGTGGTGCTGGAGAGCGTCAGGCGCCACGATGGCGAGAACTCGCTCGGCTCCCGCCCCTACCGCGGGCCGCTGATGCAGTTCCGGGTCGGCGGCAGGCGCAAGGACACGACCCGCGTCCCGCGCAAGCTGCGCCCGCTGCCGGCCTGGACCGAGCAGGCCAAGAAGGCGCCCGGACCGCAGCTGGGTGATCACGCTCGGCGGGGCGTTCTTCCCGACCTGGCTGATCAACGGCAAGACCTTCGACCCGGCGCGGGCCGACGCTCATCCGGTGATCGGCACCACCGAGACCTGGCAGATCACCAACAAGACCAAGGTCACCCACTTCATCCACATGCACCTCACCGACTGGTACATGCTGGCCCGCAACGGCAAGCCGCCGAAGCCCTGGGAGGACTGCCTCAAGGAGACCTTCGTCGTCGATCCCGGCGACACGATCCGGGTCGCCGGCCATTTCAGCGACTTCACCGGCAAGTTCGTGATCCACTGCCACATGCTCGACCACGAGGACCACGGGCTGATGACCCAGTTCGAGGTGGTCGCGACGCAGGCGCTGCAGCCGGCCGGAGACGAGGTGGCACGCCGCCGGCGTGGCGAGATCCCGGCGCTCGTCGGCCCCGGTGTCGCTCGGCTTGCCCGATTCGCTCGCCCCCGGCGCCGCCGCGGTCGAGTTCACCCCCGCGGCCCCGCCGGGGGAGCGGCTCGAGCCGGCTGGAACTGGCCGTCAACGGCGAGGACCGGCTCTCCCTCGAGGGCACTGAGATCGGCCAGCCCGTGGCACTGGCTCGCGCGCCGGGGCCGCTGACCCGGGTCACCGCGGTCGCCCATACCGCCGACGGTCGCCTCCTCGGCGCGACGCGCGACTACACCGCCGACCTCTAGACTCGCACCCGCACATACGGCCGGTGGTCAAGGGAAGTCCGGTGAGAAGCCGGCGCGGTCCCGCCACTGTGACCGGGCAGAGGCCGTCGCGGGCCCGAGAGGGCCGGCCACTGGGGACGACACGGACTCCCTGGGAAGGCGCGGCGGTGACCCCGGAAGCCAGGAGACCTGTCCCCGGCCAAGCCAACGACGACCCTCGAGGAAGGGGTGGCTTGATGCTCAGATCAACTCGTTTCCGGCTGCTGGCGCCGTGCGCGCTCGGCCGGCCTCCTGGTTCTGCTCTGCCGCTGCCGCGGCGGCGGCGAAGACGGTCCCCGTGGACCTGCGCGTGCTGACCGTCAAGGGAAAGGTGCTGGCCGACCAGCGCCAGTACACCGGGCGCGGTGACCGTCCGCACCGACCGGGGAGCCGACTGCTTCGGCACCGGGACCGGCGGCAGCGGCAAGCGGGTCGCGGTTCCGGGCGCCACCGCGCTCGGCGCGCTCCGCGACGCTTCCGAGTCCGACTCCGACCTGAGGCCACTCTCGGTGACCGACTACGACTTCGGGTTCCCCGGGCCTCGGCCTCTGCGGGATCGGCTCCCAGCGAGCCCACGGCTCGCAGTTCTGGTTCCTCAAGGTCAACCACCGCAACCCGCAGGTCTCGGGTGACCAGGCGAAGGTGCACCGCGGCAACTCGGTCATCTGGTACCTGATCCCGTTCTCGAAGTGCGACCCCTCGCCGCCCTACTACTGCCCGCCCGAGCTGGTGCTGCGGGCCCCTGCGAGGGCGGAGCCGGGGGTTCCGTTCCAGCGTCCACGTGACCAGCATCAACGACGCGGGCAAGGCGAGCCCGGCCGCCAACGTCAAGGTCGGCGGGGCCGACCTGCCGACCGACGCCCAGGGCGACACCCAGGTCGCGCTATCCGGCCAGCCGGCACATCCGGGCGGTGGGCAAGAACAGGATTCCCTCGCCCCCGATGTTCGTCTGCGTCAACGCCGACACCTCCGCCTGCCCTGCCCGAGCGGGGCAAGAGGATCTACGGCTCCTCCGGCGCCGACCGGATCGCCGGCACGCCCGGCCCGGATCGGATCTGGGCCCGCGGCGGAGCGGACCGAGTCAACTCCCGCGGCGGGGGCCCTGATCGAGTCGACTGCGGCCCCGGCCGCGACACGGCTCTGCTCGGCGCCGGGCGACACGGCGCGTCGCTGCGAGAAGGAGGCCCGAAAGGGGTGATGTCCGGCCGCGGGGCGGCGCTGGCCGTGGCGCTGGGCGCGGTGCTGGCCAGTGCCGGCTGCGGCCTCGGCGCTGGCAGCGGGGTCGGCTCGGTCGGCTACACGGTGACCCGCGACTACGGGCGCTCGCTGGTCTTCGAGAGGCGGATCGACGACGTCAAGGAATCCGACACGGTGATCCGGCTGCTCGACCGCAACGCTCAGATCAGCACCCGCTATGGCGGCGGCTTCGTGCAGTCGATCGACGGCACCGCGGGCGGTAGCAGCGGCGGGCGCTACCTCGACTGGTTCTTCTACGTCGACGGGGTCGAGTCTCCGGTGGGAGGCGCTGATCGCACCCTCGAGGGCGGCGATCGGGTCTGGTGGGATTACCGCGACTGGACCGCGGCGATGCACGTCCCGGCCGTGGTCGGCTCCTGGCCGCAGCCGTTCGCCGGCGGCTATGACGGCAAGCGACACCCGGTGCGGGTCGAGTGCCGGGGCGGGGGAGGGGCCTGCTCGCTGGCCCGGCGCCGGGTCGTCGCGGCGGCCGCGGCCGGCAGCGGACAGACGCTCGGGCCAGCCGATCAGGGTCCTGGTCGGTCCCTGGAGCCGCCTGCGCTCCGACCCGATCGCCGCCCGGCTCGAGCAGGGGCCGCAATCGAGCGGGGTGTTCGCGCGCTTCGAGCCGAGGGCGGGGGGCTTCGCGCTCCGCGCCCTCGATCAGAGTGGGAGGCCCGCCCGCGTTCTCCCGCGCCGGGCGGGCCTGGTCGCCGCGACGCGCAACTATGACTCACCGCCGCTCTGGCTGGTGACCGGCACCGGCCAGAGCGGGGTTCGCGCCGCCGCGGGGCTGCTGGGCGGCGCCGAGCTTCGCAACCGCTACGCCGTCGCCACCCGGGGCGGCTCCGCGATCGGCCTGCCGCTGCGATGAGATCGGCGCTCTCCTACACCCCGCGGCCGGGCATCCTGCAATCCGCGGCGCCCGGCGCGGCGATCGCATACCTCGGCGCCCTGGTGGTCGTCGCCTTCCTCTACTCGAGCCCGCTGGTGCTTGCCGCGACGGGCATCGCGGCGGCGCTCGCCGGCATCCTGGCAGGCGCCGCCGCCGCGGTCAGGGTCGCGGCCCGGATGGGGTTGACCCTGGCGCTGTTGATCATCGCGGTCAACGGGCTGGTCACGGATCGCGGCGACACCGTCCTGGCCCGGCTCGGCGAGTGGCCCATGCTCGGACAGGTCAACGTCACCGCGGAGGCGCTCGCCGCCGGCGCCGTGATCGGGCTGCGGGCCGCTGTGGTGATGGTCGCCCTCGCCGTCTACTCGGCCTGCGTCGACCCCGATCTGGTCCTGCGGGCGCTTCGCCCGTTCGCCCGGCGCTCGGCGCTGACCGCGACCCTGATCTCGCGGATGGTCCCGCTCGCGGCCGCCGACGGGGCCCGGCTGCGCGAGGCCGCTGCCCTGCGCGGCCCCGGGGCGGCTGCCGCCGGCCGCGGGCCGCTGGCGCGGAGGCTTCTCGCCGGCGCCCTCGACCGCGCCGTCGACGCTGCTGCCTCGCTCGAGCTGCGCGGCTACGGCCTCGAGCGGCGCAGCGCCGGGCGCCGGGTGCGCTCACGCCATGACAGGCGCCTCTACCTTGGGGGGCTGGTGCTCGTCTCCGCCGCGATCGCCGGGAAGCTCGCGGGCGCCGATGGCTTCGGCGCATATCCGGCGCTCCGGGTCTCGAGCCCGGCCTCGAGCCTGCTGCTCTCGGTTCTCGTGCTCTGCTGCGGCCTGGTCCCCTGGCGCCGGCGCCCGCGCCGCCGGGCTGCCTTGCGAGGCGAGGTGGCTCGTGCCTGAGCTGGCCGATCGAGAGGGTGTCGCCGCGGCTCTTGCGCTCGAGCGCCTCACCTACGCTTACCCGGGGGCGGGCAGGGCGGCGCTCGATCGGGTCTCGGTCGAGCTGGCGGCTGGCGAGTTCGCGGTGCTCGCCGGAAGCTCGGCGAGCGGCAAGACGACGCTGCTTCGGGCCGCCTGCGGGCTGGTTCCCCATTTCCACGGCGGGGAGCTATCAGGGTCGGTGGAGGTGGCCGGCCACGACGCCATCGAGGCCGGCCCCGCGCTGCTCGCCGGCGCCGTCGGCTATGTCGCCCAGGACCCCGAGGCCCAGGTCGTCTCGACCACCGTCGCCGCCGAGATCGAGCTGCCTCTCGAGCTGAGGGGCCAGCCGCCCGCGGCGCGCTCGCGCGCGGTCGAGGAGGTCGCCCTCGCCTTGGCGATCCCGCATCTGCTCGAGCGGACCGTCGACACCCTCTCCGGCGGTGAGCTCCAGCGGGTCGCGCTCGCTGCGGCTCTGGTCACCCGCCCCTCGCTGGTCCTCCTCGACGAGCCGACATCCCAGCTCGACCCTGTGGCCGGCGACGAGCTGGTCTGGCTGTTGCGGCGGCTCAACGAGGAGTGGGGGGTCGCGGTGCTGCTCGCCGAGCACCGGCTGGAGCGATGCCTCGCGGCCGCCGACCGGGTGATCGCGATGGACTCGGGCACGGTGGCCTTCGACGGCGCCCCGGGCGAGTTTCTCGCCTGGGCGATCGAGTCCGAGCCGGTGCTGGCCACACCATCCGCTCGGTTGTTCTCGCAGGCCGGGCTCGAGCCGCTACCCGTTGGCGTCCGGCACGCCCGGCAGATCCTCTCCGACGCCGGGCGGATCGCGGGGGTCTCGGACCCCCTGATCACTCGCACTCGCCCAGGGGAGGGGAAGGGGAGAAGAGCGGGCATTTCTGGGCGCTCGCGCGCAAAACGTTCACAGGGGGCGCCGAGACCCCCAGCAAGCCGCCCGCTGCTTCGGTGAGGGATTTGTGGGTGGAGCTGGATGCCGGGGATGTTTCGCGAGACGTGCTTCGGGGGGTCGAGCTGGCGGTGGCGGATGGGGAGAAGATCGCGCTGATGGGGCGGAATGGGGCCGGGAAGAGCACCCTGCTGAGGACCGCCGCCGGGTTGATCGGGCCGGTGCGGGGTGCGGTCGACATCCCCGGCGAGATCGCGCTGCTCACCCAGAGTCCCGGCGACTATCTGGTTCGCGAACGCGTCGGTGACGAGCTGCCTTCCGAGGAGGGCCGGGCCGCGCTGGCCCTGGTCGGGCTCGAGCACGCTGTCGACGTCGATCCGCGTGACCTCTCCGGGGGCGAGCGCCAGCGGCTGGCGCTGGCGATCGCGCTCGCCGGGCGCACCGCCGAGCAGGCGCCTGCCGCGGTGGTCGCACTCGATGAGCCGACCCGGGGAATGGACCGGGCCCGGCGTGACGACCTGGTCCGTCTGATCGACGGCCTCTCCTCCCGCGGGGCGGCGGTGATCGTCGCCACCCACGACGTCGAGTTCGCGGCCTGCTTCGCCGAGCGGGTGGTGCTCCTCGGAGACGGGGTCGTTATCGCCGACGGCGCGGTTGAGGAGATCCTTTCCGGTGGCTGGTACTTCGCGACCGAGGTGGCGAGGGTGCTCGACCTGCCCGGCGTGATCACGCCGGAGCGGGGAGCCGAGGCGTTGGCGGAGGGGCTTCGTTGAGCTGGGAGGCATGGAGCTTCGTCGTCCTGGGCGCCGTCCTGCTCGGCGGCTTCGCCTGGTATGAGCGTTCCCGTCCCCCGTCGCAGGTGGTCGCCCTGGTCGCGGCGCTGGCGGCGCTGGCGATCGCCGGGCGCCTCGCCTTCGCGGCGATTCCAAATGTCGTCGCCACCACCGACATCGTCATCTTCTCCGGATACGCGGTCGGCCCGGCGCCCGGGTTCGCAGTGGGAGCGCTCGCCGGGCTGGTCTCGAACTTCTGGCTCGGGCAGGGACCATGGACGCCGTGGCAAATGGCCGGGTGGGGGTTGTGCGGCGTGCTGGGCGCGCTGCTCGCCTGGCGCGGCGCCCGCTTCGGGCGCGTCGGCCTGGCGATCGCCTGCGGCTTCGCCGGAGTCGCCTTCGGGGGGCTGATGAATTTCTCGCTGATGGCGAGCTACGGAGGCGAGCTGACCCTCGACCGGTTCGCGGCGCTCGAGGTTCGGGCGATCCCCTTCGACGCCGCCCACGCGATCGGGAACATCACCCTTGCGCTGATCGCCGGCCCGGCGATGATCCGGATGCTGGTGCGGTTCAAGGAGCGGTTCGAGTGGAGGAGGCTGAGCGGCGGCTTCGCCTCGATGCTGCTGCTCGCTCTCGCGGTCGGAGCACTCTCCGCCCCGCTCGCGCGGGCCGCGGGGCGGGCCGACGCCGTCTCCTGGCTCGCCGGCGCCCAGAACCGGGACGGTGGCTTCTCCTCGACCCGGGGCGAGGACTCGAGCGTCTCGATCACCGGCTGGGCGATGCTCGGCCTGGAGGCGGCGGGGCGTAACCCGCTCGATCTCGAGCGTCGGCGGAAGGACCCCGGTCGAGTTCCTGCGCCGCAACTCTGGGGCGATCGGAAGCAGCGGCGACCTGGCAAAGACGATCCTCGCCCTCCAGGGCGCCGGGCTCGACCCCCACCGCTTAGCCGGGCGCAACCTGGTCGGCGAGCTGCGCCGGAGGCGGCGGCCCAACGGCTCCTTCGACGGCTGGCCCAACGCCACCGCCTTCGCGGTGCTCGCCCTGCGGGCCGCAGGTGTGCCGAGCGCCCGGCTGGCGCGCACGCTCGGCTGGCTGCGCCGGGTCCAGAACCGCGACGGTGGCTGGGGCGTCGTGCTCGGCTCGCCCAGCGACCCCGACTCGACCGGAGCGGTGCTGCAGGCGGTCGGCGGGCACCGCAGCGTCCACAGGGCGATCCGCTACCTGCGGCGGGCTCAGGCCGCCGGAGGCGGTTTCCGCCTCGGTGGCTCGGGTGTGGTCAACTCACAGTCGACCGCCTGGGCGGCTCAGGGAATGCTGGCGGCCGGGGTTCGGCCACGCCGCATCCGCGAGGGTGGCCGCGACGCCTTCGACTACCTTGCCGCGCGCCAATCGAGCGACGGCCACTACCGCTACTCGAAGCACAGCAACCAGACCCCGACTTGGGTAACCGCCCAAGCCCTTGTCCCGCTCTACGGAAAGACCTACCCCCTGAAAGCGGTCCCAAGAAAAGCAATCTCAAAGAGCCAACACCGCGGCCATCACGCGCGCCGCGAGCTCCAATCGATCATCGCCGCTCCCACCTTCATCGGGAGCCGCCGCGACCTCGACTTCGCCGGTCGTCCCCTCTCGGACCCCTGGCCAGGGCGGGGTCGGCGCCCCTCCCAGCCGCACTCAGCATTCGCGAGCCGACAGGGCCGACGGAGACCGGGCGCCTCCCTCGCGCAAAGTGCGCGGCGGGGAGGGGTCCGGCCCCGCCCAGAGCAAGCCGTCCGAATCGAAGACGGTGAGCGGGAAGCAGGCTTCGGCGGAGACCACCGGCGGCGGCGGAGGCTTAGCGGCGCCGATCGGGATCGCGCTCGCGGCCGCCGCCGCGGTGACTGCCCTCTGGTGGTTCGCCCGCCGGCGCCACGGGTAGCGGCGGCCGGGGCTCCGTTACGCTCGTGCCCGTGGAGGTCGAGACCGCGATCCGGACCCGCCGAACCCACAAGGCATTCGCCCCCGAGCCGATCGCGCGGGAGGACCTCGACCAGCTGCTCGACCTGGCGCGCTGGGCGCCCAACCACCATCTCACCGCGCCCTGGCGGTTCCGCGTCGTCGGCCCCGGTGCGCTGGGGCGCCTCAAGTCAGCCGCCGGCCCTGAGGGCGCTGCGAAGCTCGACCGCGCCCCCACTCTGGTGGTCGCCTCCTGCGAGCTGAGCGGCGACCCGGTGCAGGACGAGGAGGACCTGCATGCCACGGCGGTCGCCTCCTACATCGTCCTGCTGGCTGCGCACGGGCGTGGGCTCGCCGGCTATTGGCGGACCCCCGGCTTCCTACGCTCCGAGGATGGCCGCCGCGCTGTCGGCCTCGGCGAGGATGAGCGCTTCGTCGGGCTGATCCATCTCGGCCGCTCGCGCCAGCAGCCCCAGCCGCCCGAGCGCCCGCCCGCCTCGGCTACCGTCGACTACCTGGACTGATGCTCTCCCGCGGGCAGGCAATCGAGGCGATCGCCGGCGAGCGCTTCGAGGTGCTGGTGATCGGCGGCGGGATCACCGGGGCCGGTGTCGCCCTCGACGCCGCCTCACGCGGCTACTCGGTCGCCCTGCTCGAACGCCACGACTACGCTTGCGGGACCTCGAGCCGCTCCTCGAAGATGGTGCACGGCGGCCTGCGCTACCTGCAGAACTTCGACCTCGGACTGGTACGCGAGGCCTTGCTCGAGCGCCAGCTGATGGTCCAGCTGGCGCCGCACCTCGTCTACCCGACTCCCTTCCTGGTCCCCGCCTTCGGAGAGGAGAGGCGCGATCGCAGGATCGGCATCGGGCTGAACATGTATGACGTGATGGCGACCACCAGGGTAGGGCGCAGCAGGCGCGAGATGCGGTCCTCCAAGGACGGCGAGGACGACTTCTTCTGGTCCCCGGAGCGGCACCGGACGATCGAGGGAGAGGAGGTGGTGGAGATGGTCCCGGCGCTGGCCGGCCGGGACCCGAGCGCCGCCTACCTGTTCTACGACTGCCAGACCGACGATTCCCGGCTGGTGCTGACCATCCTCGGCGAAGCGGAGCGCTACGGCGCGGTGATGCTGAACGGAGCCGACGTCACCGAGGTGCTGGAGCGCTCCGGGCGCGCGGGCGGGGTGGCGTTCACCGAGACGGCGAGCGGCGAGCGGGTCGAGGTAGAGGCCGCGAACGTCGTCAACGCGACCGGGGTTTGGGCGGATCAGCTGCGCCCCGAGGTTGTCGACGAGGAGGACGTGCCGAGGATCTCGCCCAGCCGTGGCACGCACATCGTGATCGACCGCGAGCGGCTGCCGATGTCCGAGACGGCCTGCATCGTCCCGGCCGGCGAGGGACGGGCGATATTCGCCCTGCCCTGGTACGGGCGAACCCTGATCGGCACCACCGATAACGACTACGAGGGCGACATCTCCCACCCGACGCCGGGTGCCGAGGACATCTCCTACCTGCTCGAGGCGATCAATTCCTTCTTCGCGACCTCGCTCGGCGAGTCCGACATCTGCGGGGCCTACGCGGGGGTGAGGCCGCTGATCTCGACCGGCGACCCCCGCAAGTCGGTCGACATCTCACGGCGGGCGGAGCTTTATGAGACCTCCTCGGGGATGCTGACGATCACCGGGGGCAAGCTGACCACCTGGCGGCGGATGGCCAAGCAGACCGTCGATCGCCTGGTCGAGCGGGAGGGCCGCGAGGCGCCCTGCTCGACCGCCGAGATCCCGCTCGGGATGGAAGCGAGCCCAGAGGACCTCGAGGCACCCGGGGTCGGGGAGGAGACGGTGCGCCAGCTCGCCTTCCGCTACGGGCACGCTGCGCGCGACGTGCTGGCGCTGGCGCGCGAGCACCCTCACCTGGCGGAGCCGATCGTCGATGGCCGTCCTGACCTGCTGGCAGAGGCGGTGATCGCCGCCCGGCACGAGCAGGCCCGTGAGGTCGCCGACGTGATCCTTCGCCGCACCCGCCTCGGTCTGGTCGCTGCCTCACAGCTTCGCGGTGCGGACCCGGTGCGGCCGGTGGCCGAGGCGATGGGTGCGGAGCTCGACTGGTCCGAGGCACGGATCGCCGCCGAGGCGGAGGCCTGGCCTCGGGTCGCGGCCGAGGAGGGCGTCGACCCGGCGAACGGCCTCCTCGGCGGGGTCGGCTGATGCGCGTCCTCGTCACCGGAGCGAGCGGGTTCCTCGGGGGTGCCGTCTGCCGCGAGCTGAGCCGGCGCGGCCACGAGCCGGTCGGCCCTCGTCCGTCGCTCAGGCTCGGGTCCGGGCGGGGTCGAGGAGGTGCGCGGCGATCTCTCCGAGGGTGGCGGCCTGCGGGCGGCACTGGAATCGGCTGGCCCGGAGGTGGTCGTCCACCTGGCGGCCGAGATCGCCTCGCAGCGCGACGCGAAGCGGATCGAGGAGGTCAACGTCGAGGGCACCCGGCGACTGCTCGAGGCGGCCGAGGCATCCGGGGCACGACGCCTCGTCTTCGCCTCGACCGTGGTCACAGGCGATGCCGGCGGCGCCCTGCTCGAGGAATCGGGCGCGCTCCCGGTGGAGACGGCCTACGGGCGCTCGAAGCAGGAAGGGGAGCGCCTGCTCTCCGAGTCACCACTGGAGGGTGTCGTTCTGCGGCCCTCGCACGTATACGGACCGGGCGGATGGTTCGAGAGCGAGTTCCTCGCCCGGCTGCGGGCGCCGGGGCGCTTCGCGGTGATCGGCGACGGTCGCAACCTCTGGGACGTCGTCCGCGACGTCGATGTCGCCGCTGCGTTCGGGCTGGCCGTGGATGAAGCCGCCCCCGGCTCCACCTACCACATCGTCGACGACGAGCCGATCGCCTACGGCGACTTCGTCGCCCTGATCGCGGCGGAGATCGGGACCGGGACTCCCCGCCGGGTGCCGGAATGGCTGGCGCGGATCGTCGCCGGTGCCGACCCGGTGAAGGCCGTGATCCGCTCTGCGCGGTCCTCCAACGCGCTGATCAAGCTGGAGCTGGGATGGGAGCCGGAGTTCCCCACCGCACAGCAGGGAGTCAGGGCCGCGATCGCCGCGATGTCCAGTTGAAATATCCTGGCGGCTCGATGACCAGGGCAGAGCTCGAGTCCACGCACATCGCCGAGTTGCATGCGCTCGCCGCGGAGGCGGAGGTGCCGCGCTATCGCGGGATGCGACGCGAGCAGCTGATCGAGGCGCTGCTCGGTGAGGAGCACGGCGAGGACGGGCAGGAGGCTCCGCGCCCGCGTCGCCGCCGCCGCGGACGCCGCGGAGGCCAGGCATCGGACGGGGCGCCGGCCGATCAGGAAGAGGAGGAGGGCGAGGAGGTGGCCGGCGTGATCGACATCGTCGCCCAGGGCCACGGTTTCGTCCGCTTGGAGGGCCTCGATCCGAGGCCCGGCGACGTCTACGTCTCGGCCTCCCAGATCAGACGTTGCGAGCTGCGCGCCGGCGACGAGGTCAGCGGCCCGGCCCGCGAGCCGCGGCGCGGCGAGCGCCACCGCGCGCTGATCAAAGTCGATCGCGTCAACGGCGCCGAGCCGGCCGAGCAGCGCGGGACGGCTTTCGAGGAGCTGGTCCCGGTTGCGCCAGATCGGCGGATGGAGCTCGAGATCGATCCTTCAGACGTCCTCGTGCGAGCGGCGGACCTGCTCGCCCCGCTCGCCTACGGTCAGCGGGTACTGGTGCGGGCCGCGCCGCGCTCGGGGCGGACGACATTGCTTAGAGGTCTGGTCGAGGCGATCGCCGCGGCCGCCGACCCGCCGGGGATCGTCGTCCTTCTGGTCGATGAGCGCCCGGAGGAGGTCACCGAGTGGAAGCGCCGGGTGGGGAAGGCAGAGATCGCCGCCGCCGCAGCCGATCTGGAGCCCGCTGACCAGATCCGCCACGCGGAGCTGGCTATGGCGAGGGCGAAGCGCCGGGCGGAATCCGGCGAGGACGTGGTGCTGATCGTCGATTCCCTCACCCGCCTGGGGGTCGCCTACGGGGATCCCGCTGCGGTGAAGCCTGTGTTCGGGGCCGGTCGCGAGACCGAGGATGAGGCTGCCGGCTCGCTCACGGTGATCGCCACCGTGCTCGGGGAGACAGAGGATTCCGACGATGTGCTTGCAGCGGTCGAGACGACCGAAAACGTGCTGCTGTCCCTGGATCCCGGGCTTGCCGCCGCCGGCATAATCCCGGCGCTCGATGTCGCGGCCTGCGCCGTCTCCGGCGAGGAGTCGCTGCGAACGCAGCCGGAGCTCGCGGCTGCTCGGCGACTCCGCGCGGAGCTGCGCGAGCGCTCTGTGGCCGAGGCGGCCGCGCTGCTGCGCGAGCGGATCGAGTCCAGCCCCTCCAACGCGGAGCTGCTATCAGGGACGTGAGCGGCGTGGGGAGGGCTCAGCGCCGGTAGGCGATCCGCCGCCAGGACGGCTCGCGCGAGAGCTCGATCAGCTCTGAGCTGCGATCTGGCTGCACGTAGCCGAAGGTCTGGCTCTCCTCGTCGAAGATCACGTCGAGCTCGCCTTCCTTGACCCTCTGGTCGAGCCAGGCGCCGCGGAAGACGAGGCGGCGGATCCAGTGCACCATGCTGCGGTTGGCGGGCCCGACCAACTCCTCCCAGTTCTCGTTGATGTGCTCACCGAGCGGCGAGGAGGGCTCGGCGATCTCGCCACTGACCGCGAGATCGAGCAGGTCTTCCAGCTCGAAGCGGCTCAGCCCCTGGTCAACGAAGCCGAGCTTGACCGCGGCTTGCTCGACCCGTTGCGCGAAGTCCTCCTCGTTGAAGGAGAAGCGAAGCTCGCCGTACTCGAGGACGTAGTCCGAGCCGGATTCGTAGTTCCCTCTTCGCGTCGTCTTCTTATCCACGTCGAAGCCTTGTCTGCTCCGCCGCGATCTCCGCCCGGGGCAGGGTCCGCATCATGCCGATCATCCTATTGGTGCGCGTGCCTGGGGTACGCACTGAACGAGGGTTTGCACCGCGGGCGGATCTTTGCGCCATTCAGCGGACGCCGGGGCGAGCCGGGGGGTTTCGGCGCTTGGACAGGGGTGGTCGCCGACCAGACCCCGAGGAGGTTTCGCAGGCTGTGCCGGCGGCGGGTCGGAGGCCGCGAGGTGCCCGTGGCGGAGCGCTTCGGCGCCCGCCTGCTCGGGCTGGCGCTGCTGTCGGCTGACCGGGCCGGCCCGGGTCTGCTGATCCCCCGCTGTTCGTGCGTCCACACCTTCGGGATGCGCTTTGCCCTGGATCTTTTCTTCCTCGCCGAGAGCGGCGAGGTGCTCGCCGTGCGGCGCTCCGTCCCACCACGGCGCCTCGTCCGCTGCCACGGCGCCGAGTCGGTTCTGGAGGCTCCGGTCGCGCGGATCTCCTCCTTGAGGTGCTCCCGTCGCCGCACTCGGACGCGGACTTCTTGAAGATCATCGGGTAGTCGTTGCGGCTCACCGCCAGCCCGTCGGCGTGCGAGTAATCCCGCCGGCGTGCCGAAGGAACTCGATCACCGGCCTCACCTGCCCGGTCCCTCTCGCCGCACTTTCGAGGGGAGAGACCGCCTTGCCCCGCTCTTAGAGCCCCATGCTTCCGGAGCGCAAGGAGATCGCCACAGTGGTTGTCTGCGAGGACGACGAGGCGACCCTCGAGCTGCTCTGTGACCACCTCTCCGCCGACCGCTTCGAAGTCCTGCCGGCCCCCTGCGCATCCGACGCCCTGCGCCTCGCCAGTTACAACCACCCGGATCTCATGGTCCTCGACCTCGGCCTTCCCGACGCCGGCGGTTTAGACGTCTTGCGCGAGATCCGCGAGGCCGACGGGGTCGCCGCCCGCTTCGATCCTTCCCTGCCGGTGATCGTCGTCTCTGGTCGCGGCACCGGGGAGGACCGGGTCCGCGGCTTCGAAAGCGGAGCGGATGACTATCTGGTCAAGCCGGTCCACTATCCGGAGCTGCGCTCCCGGATCGTCGCGATCCTGCGCCGCCGCCTCAACGGCCGCCACGGTCCCTGCCGGGTCGGCGAGATCCTGATCGACCCCGCGAGGCGCCGCGTCCAGGTCGGCGATCGCAAGGTCGAGCTCTCCAACAAGGAGTTTTCGCTGCTCCGTGCGCTGGCCGCCGACCCGACCCGGGTCTTCTCGAAGGAGGAGCTGCTCCGCGATGTCTGGGGCTATCGCTCCCTGGGCCGCACGCGGACCCTCGACTCGCACGCCAGCCGCCTGCGCCGCAAGCTCGACCCCGACCAGGGCCGCTTCGTCGTCAACTGCTGGGGCGTCGGCTACCGGCTGATCGACGGATGAGGAGCTCTCGCAGAGCGTTTCGGCGGGATGGCCGCTCTCGGCGACCCTGGCGCTGGCGCTGGCCGGGCTCTCGATCCGCGCCGGGCCGCCGCCGCAACGCGGTCAACGAAGCCCTTCACGAGCTGCGGCGACCCCTGCAGGCGATGGCCTTGAGCCTCTCCGAACCGGGACGGTCCAGCTCGCGCTCTCGGCCCTCGCCCGGCGTGGATGCCGCGCTCAACGGGGGCCGGCGGGAGCGCCGGCTCGGGCCGGTCCCCTGCCGGGCTCTGGTCGAGGCGGCGATCGGCCGCTGGCGCTCGCGCGCCGGCGCTGGCCGGGGGGAGGATCGAGCTGCGCTGGAGGGCGGGCGTGCCGGTGTTGCGGGGAGATCGCGCCGAGCTCTCGCAGGCGCTCGACAACCTGCTGGTCAACGCGATCGAGCACGGCGGTCCGCTGATCACGGTCGACGCGATCACCCGGAGAGGAAATCTGCGGATCGCCGTCGCCGACAACGGGCCTGCCTCGAGGCCCGCCTGGAGGGCCGATTCCCCCGCGGAGGTGGTCGCCAGGCTCAGCGGCCGCCGCCGCCACGGGCACGGCCTCAACGTGGTCCGTCGGGTGGCTGCCTCCCACGGGGGCCGCTTCGCGCTGGAGCGCTCGGATCGCGGTTCGATCGCCGTGCTCGAGCTTCCCCTCGGCGCGGCGCGGCCGAGACGTGCGGCCTGAGCCCCGTACCTGCCGATGAGCCGGCGCCGGCGGGCGGCGGCGTTCGGCGCCCTCGCGGTCCTCGCGGCGGTGCTGGCGGGGGCGATCGTCGACGGATACGGGTCGAGCGTCGCCAACAGCTACGGCGAGCTGCGCCAGGTATTGGTGACCCGCGCCGCGCTGCCTCGGGGAAGACGCTGGACCCGGCGGCCCTCGCCGATGCGCTCGAGCTCCGCCGGGTTCCGGCGCGCTTCGTCCCGCCCGGGGCGCTGAGGTCGCCTCCCGAGGCCCTCGGGCTCGAGCCGGTGGCGGACCTCCCGGCCGGTTCCTACCTGGTTGCCTCCGAGCTGCGTCCGCCCCGATCGACCCACGGCCTCGCGGGCTGCGCCGGCGGGCGGCGACCCGTGGAGATCCGGGTATCGGGTAGCGAGGCGCTCGGGGCAAGCGGATCGCTGCCCGGCGGGACGCGGGTCGACGTCGTCGTCACCAGCGAGCCGCGGGGCGCCGGGCCGGGCCGCACCTATGTCGCGGCCGAGGGGGTTCCGCTGATCTCCCTGCGCCCGGGGAGGGCGACCCTCGGCCTGCGCCGCCAACAGGCACTGGAGCTGATCGCCGCCGAGAACTTCGCCCGCCAGGTGACCCTGCTCGTCAGCCCCCGGTGATCGCCTCCTCGAAGGCCAGCTTCGCCCGCTGGTCGGCGACCGCGAAGACGATCAGCTCGAGGCCGGTGCCCTCGGCGATATGCCGCTCGCACTCCTCGACCTCGATCAGGGCGGCTCGGTCTATCGGGAAGCGCCCGACGCCGGTGCCGAAGGCAACCAGGGCCAGAGAGGAGGCGCCCAGCTGGTCGGCGGCGCGGAGCGTGCTGGCGGTCGCCTCGCGGATCGCCTCGGCCGAGGTCGGCCCGCCCAGCTCCATCGTCGCGGCGTGGATCACCCACCTCGATGGCATCTCGCCGGCCGAGGTCGCGACGGCCTGCCCGAGGCCGATCGGGGCTGCGGCGTCGCTTTCCTCCTGGATCACCGGTCCTCCGGCATGCGAGATCGCCCCTGCGACTCCGCCGCCGTGGCGCAGGTCGGTGTTCGCCGCGTTGGCGATCGCATCGACCTCGAGGCTCGTGATGTCCGCCTGCTCGACCGTGATCCGGGTCATTCGCACAGACTATTCACTCGGGGGAGAACCCCGATCGGCGGCGCCTTGGGAGGGCATGAGCGCGAGGGATCGCCACCTCGACCGGCTGGCAGAAGCACTGCGGCACGTCCTGGTCGAGCGTCGCCGCTCGCAGGCCGTTGCCGGGAAAGGCTCGGGGGAGCCGCTTGAGGAAGCCGTGGCGGCGATCGTCGATGAGCGGGCGGCGGTGCTCGGCGAAGCCGACCGGCGCCGGCTTCGGGCCCGGATCATCCGGGAGACGGTCGGCCTCGGGCCGTTGGAGCCGCTGCTCGCCGACCCCGGGGTGGAGGAGGTGATGGTCAACGGGTCCGGCTCCGTCTACATCGAGCGGCAGGGGCGAATCGAGGCGACCGAGGTCAGCTTCAATGGGGAGGACGAGCTGCGGAACATGATCGAGCGCATCCTCGCCCCGCTCGGGCGCCGCGTGGACGAGCTCAGCCCGATGGTCGACGCGCGGCTCGCCGATGGCTCCCGTGTCAACGTGATCATTCCCCCCTTGGCGGTGGATGGGCCGGCGGTCTCGATCAGGAGATTCGCCCGGCAGCGGCCCGGTCCGCAACGCCTGGTCGAGTTGGGGACGCTGGACCCCGCGCAGCTGGAGCGGCTTCGCAAGGCGGTGGGGCGGCGTGCCAGCATCCTGGTCAGCGGCGGCACCGGATCCGGGAAGACGACGATGCTGGGCGCGCTGTCAGGGTTCATCGGGCCCGGCGAGCGGATCGTGACGATCGAGGACGCAGCCGAGCTGCGGATGCAGCAGCCTCACGTGGTCAGGCTGGAGAGCCGGCCCGCGAGCGTCGAGGGCAGGGGCGAGGTGTCGATGCGCGACCTGCTCCGCAACGCACTGCGGATGCGGCCGGACAGGATCGTCATCGGGGAGGTGCGCGGCGCCGAAGCGCTCGATCTGCTGACAGCGCTGAACACCGGCCATGACGGCGCGCTCTCGACCGTTCACGCGAACTCTCCCGCGGACGCGATGCGGCGGCTCGAGACGCTCGCTCTGATGGCCGATGTGGGTCTGCCCCACCGGGCGGTCAGGGAGCAGCTCGAGCGCGGGGTGGACCTGATCGTGCACATGGAGCGGGCCGCGGACGGCTCCCGCAGGGTCACGGAGATCGCTGAGCTGAGTTGACCGGGATCGGGACCCTGCCGCTGCTGCTCGGCGTCCTCGCCGGAGGGCTCAGCGCCCTGGCGGTCAGGGAGGCGGTTTTGGCGACCCCCGCCGTGGCTTCTTGGGTGCGGATGGCGGTCGAGCCGCTCGCCAGAGCGGGAAGGGAGGGCTATCTGCCCTCCGTGGTCGAGCGCCGCCGCCTCGCCGCTCTCGGCTGTGCCGGGGCGATCCTCGGCGGCTGGCTCGCCGCCGGTCCCTCGCTGGCGATACCGCTGGCGGTCGCGGCGCCGGCGTTTGCCGGCTCGGCGATCTCGCACCGCCGCGCCCGCTTCCGGCGCTTGGTCGACGCGGCCATTCCGGAGGTCGCTCGCGCACTCGCCGACTCGCTCACCGGTGGGCGCTCGTTGCGCGCCGCGCTCGCAGCCGCCCCTGATTCGCTCGATGGTCCCGTAGCCGCGGAGATGTCGAAGCTGGCAGCCGAGCTCGAGCTCGGGTCCCCGACCGGGGCAGCGCTGCAGGGTTTGAGCAGCCGGGTGGGTTCCCCGAGGCTGGATGCCTTCTGCGGCGCCCTGCTGAGCCAGCGGCTCGCGGGTGGCGACCTCGCCGGATTGCTGCGTCGCTTCGCGGCAGGCGCCGCCGAGCGCGACCGAGTGATGGAGGACGCTCGTACCGCCACCGCTCAGGCGCGGTTCACCGGCCTCCTGGTTGTTGCGATGCCGGCGGGAGCCATTCTGTTCGCCGAGCTGCTCGAGCCGGGCTTCGGCTCGAAGCTGTTGAGCTCACCGCCGTCCATCGCTCTGATCGCGGTAGCGGCATTCCTTCAGGTGGCGGGATTCGCCGCGATCCGTCGGCTCTCGAGGGTGGCGGCGTGAGTCCGGCCGCGGCGCTGGCGGCGGCATCTGCGCTTTTCGGCGTGGGCGCCGCGCGTGAGCTGCTTGCGGGCGGCGGAAGGCTCGAGCTCGGGCGGCTTCCGTCACTGGACCGCCGCGCCCTGGCGGCCGGGCTGCGCCTCGGGCTTCCCGGGCGGATCGCCCGGGCCGGCCTCGAGGCCAGGGTCTCGCTTGCGGCGCTTCTCGCCGCGAAGCTCGCCGTTGCCCTGGGCTCCTTCCCGATCGCCCTCGCAGTCGCCCCGATGGCTCCGGGCCGGCTCTCGATCCTGGTAGTCGCCGGGATCCCAGCGGCCGGTTTCCTCGCCCCGGATGCGATCCTCGAGCGTGCGGCTCGCCGTCGCCGAGCGGAGATTCTCGCCGTCCTCCCCGACGCGCTCGACCGGCTCGCGGTCAGCGCCGGTCTGGGACGCGCCACCGCGGCCGGGTTCGAAGAGCTGGCCGGACCGGGGGAGGGCACACTCTCCGAGGAATTGGCGGTGACCGTTGCCGAGATCTCCTGCGGAGTGCCGCAGGCCGAGGCCCTCAGCTCGCTGCGACGGCGGGTTCCCGGCCCGGAGCTGGCGGGGATCTGCGCGGCGATCGAGCGCTCGCGGCGTTTCGGCTCCCCACTCGCCGAGCAACTTCACCGCTTGGCGAGCGCCTTGCGGGTCGACCAGCGGCGGCGGATCGAGGAGCGTGCCGCGAGAGCGGCGCCGAAGATCCAGCTCGTCGTCGCGCTGGTCCTGGTCCCCTCGGTGCTGCTGATCATCGTCGCCGCGGTGATCGCCAACGCCGACACCTTCCTAGCCGGATTCTGAGCACTCCTCATGCAGGCGCCTGGCCACCGCCGCGGTGGCCACCCGCATCCGGTCGAGCCCGTCGGCCTTCTTGCGGTGCCCCTTGACATAGCAGCAGAGCGAGCCGCCGACCAGCTCGAAGGCGAACTTCTCCGGCGCCGAGTCGGTCAGCCAGACGATGAAGGTGGGCGCGAAAAGCCGCCGCAGCCAGACCTGGTCCTGCTCGGGCGCGACGAAGATCTCGTAGCGGTCATCGAGCTCCTCGCTCTCCAGCTTGACCCGCTCGACGCTGCGGAAGGCGTCCTCGACCTTCTCCAGGGCCTTCAGCCCGAACTTGCGGTGCGCGTAGAGGGTGGGGACGTGAGCTGACGACTCGGGGACGTCGCAGATCCCGACCGTGTACCGGTAGTAGTTGGTCTGACGGTCGCCGTCGCTGTCGTAGTAGGTGTCCTCGTAGGTGTAGAGCGCCAGGGTGCCCTCAACGCCGTCCTCGAGCGGCCCCTGCAGGGAGTGCTCCGCGTAACGGTCATCGCCCTTGCGCAGCAACGGCGTCGTCACCGGCAGGGGCCCCTTCCCGGAATGGGTCATCTGCCGTTGCGACGCGTAGATGTCGAAGAACGACGCGGTGCTCGCGGCGGAGGCCATGGAATAGACCACGATCGCCGCTCCGACAATCACCACCGCCACCCCGATCAGGGCGACCACGGGCTGGATCGCGAATCCGATTCCCCCCGCCAGCAGCACCAGGACCCCGATCACCGCCCAGGTCTTGGCGGCGCCGAGCCTCCGCTTCAGGTGGAAGGCCAGCATGTCCCGGGAGTCGTCGACGATCGGGCCGCCGGAGGGGGCCGGTTCGGTCATCGCGGTCAATCTATTCGATGCCTAGGCTGCAACCCGGATTGCAGAAGGAGGTGAAGCGCGGCGGCTCAGGGCAGCCTTGCCCAGGCCGCGGAAACGCCCATCTGATGCCGGATACTGGTTACCCGGCTCCCGGCTAACAGTTCCGTCCGACGGATCCCCTGGAATGCCCCGCCAGTGATGTGTTGCAAAGTGGGGCTCCGTGGGATAGCGTGGGTCCCCAGTTGAAGCCAAAGGACCGGGGTGGTGAGGCTCCTCCCACTTCACCACCTCGGTCCGAACTCTTCACCCCGCGCCAGGAAAGGATCTCCACAGTTGGCTTTCAGGGGCCTCTACGAGCACAGCCTCGACTCCAAGGACCGGCTCACGGTCCCGGCCCGGTTTCGCGCTTCACTCGCCGATGGAGTGGTTCTCTCCAAGGGCTTCGACCCCTGCGTCTGGTTGCATACGACCACCGAGTTCGAGGGGCTCTCCGACCGTTTCCTCGCACCCCACAGCCCTTTCGGCACCGACGCCCGCCGTCTGCGGCGCCGATTTCACGGCGGCTCCTTCGACGAGAAGCTCGACTCCGCGGGGCGGGTTCGCATCCCGAAGCCGCTGCTCGAGCATGCCGGGCTCGGCTCGGAGTGCGTGGTGGTGGGCGCCGGTGAGTACCTGGAGATCTGGGACGCCAGGGCCTGGGCCGCGCAGGAGGCAGAGCTCGACGAGGAGGCCCCGCGGATCGCCGAGGGCCTCGCTGGAGCGCCCGAATGAGCCCAACCGCCACCCTTAGCTACATGCCCAGCGAACACGTACCCGTCCTCGCCGCCGAGCTGATCGATCTGCTCTCCCCCCAGCCGGGGGAGGTGGCTGTCGACTGCACCTTCGGGGCGGGGGGGCACGCGGGGATGATCGCCGAGCGCCTCGGGCCCACCGGAACGATGATCTGCATCGACCGCGACCCGGCGGCGGAGGCGCGATTCTCGGAGCTGGAGGCCGGGGCGCCGTGCGAGCTGCGCTTCCTGCGGGCCGACTTCGCGGAAGGTCTTCGCTCGCTGCATGGCGAAGGGCTCCTCGCCGACATGGTCTATCTCGATCTGGGAATGTCCTCGCTGCAGCTCGACGCCTGGGAGCGCGGCTTCGCCTACTCGTTTGACGCCCCGCTCGACATGCGCATGGACCCGGGCCAGCCCTTCTCGGCGGCCGACCTGCTCAACGAGTGGCCGGAATCCCGGATCGCCAACGTCCTGCGGCGTTTCGGCGAGGAGCGCCACGCGGCCGGGATCGCCCGGGAGATTGTCCGGCGGAGGCCGCTCGAGACGACCTCGGACCTGGTGGCCGCGGTCAAGGCCGGGATGCCCGCCTCGGCGCGGTTCGGCGCCGGGCATCCGGCCAAACGCACCTTCCAGGCGATCAGGATCGCGGTCAACGGGGAGCTCGAGTTACTCGAGCGCGGGCTCCCGGAGGCCTGGAATCTGCTGCGGTCCGGAGGGCGGCTCGCGGCGATCACCTTCCACTCACTCGAGGACCGGCCGCTGAAGCGGTTCCTCTCGGAGCGCGCCGCCGGCTGCGTCTGCCCACCCGAGCTGCCGGTCTGCGTGTGTGGTCATCAGCCCGAGGCAGAGCTGCTGACCCGGCGGGCGATCTCCCCGGAAGCAGAGGAGGTCTCGCGGAACCCGCGCTCCCGCTCCGCTCACCTGCGCGGCGCGGTCAAGCTGGGCGAGGGCGGGGCGGTCTCCTGATGGGTGCCGCCGCTCCCGCCCGCGCTCCCCGCACCGCCCCTCGGGCCGGGGGGCACCTGATCCCCCTGGCGGTCGGCCGCACCGCTGTCGTGGTACGCGGATTGCCCGACTCCGGCCCGATCAAGCGCCTCACCAGGGGACGCGCCTGGATCCTGCTGCTCGGGCTGCTTCTGATCGGGATCGTCGCGCTCAACGTCGCCACCCTCAGCTTCACCGCGACCGCCGGGAAGGCCGAGCAGAACATCGAGACCCTGAGCGAGGAGAACTCGGTGCTGAGGGCCCACGAGGCCAGGCTCCTCGCCAACAGCCGGGTGCGGTCGGCGGCGGCGAGCCTCGGCCTCGCCGTTCCCGAGCCCGGGGCGATCTCCTACCGCGACGCCGGCCCTGACGCGATCGCCGCGGCGGCCCGCAGGCTCTCGGCGATCTCGGGCTAGGGGGCCGGGGTGCGCTTGATCGAGCGGCGGATCGGGCTCCTCTTCGCCGGGTTCCTCCTCTGCTTCACGATCGTCCTCGCCCGTGCCTTCTGGCTGCAGGGGATCCAGGGATCCTCCCTCGCCTCGCAGGCGGTCAGCCAGCAGGAGGCGACGGTGACGGTCCCGGGTCTGCGCGGCCCGATCCTCGACAGGCGCGGCCACGAGCTCGCGGTCTCCGAGGACGCCGCCTCGATCTACGCGACTCCCTACCAGGTCAAGCATCCGGAGAGGACCGCGGCGAAGCTCGCGCCCCTGCTCGGCCTAGGCCGCCCGCAGGTGCTTAAGTCGCTGACCGAGAACTCCGGGTTCGCGTACATCGCCCGCAAGGTTGACGCCCGGGCCGCCCAGCGGATCGCCGCGATGAAGCTGCCCGGGATCGGGCAGCTCCCCGACAGCCGGCGCAGCTACCCGCAGGGGGATCTCGCCGCGCAGGTGATCGGGGCGGTCGGGGTCGACAACCAGGCCCTGACCGGCCTCGAGGCGGGCGAGAACAGGGTGCTGAAGGGAACCGACGGCGAGCGCCGCGTCGTCATGGACGCGCTCGGCGACCCGATTCGGCTGGAGACGGTGAGCGGCGCCAGCAACGGCGAGGCCATCCAGCTCACCCTCGACTCCGCCTTGCAGGCGGAGACCGAGCGGGTGCTGGCGGAGGTCGGCGCCTCCTACTCCCCGAAGGGCGCTACCGCGATCGTCATGGACCCCCGCAGCTCGAAGGTGCTGGCGATGGCGAACTGGCCCTCGGTCGACCCGAACGACCTCTCCTCCGTCAGCCCCGAAGATCTGCAGAACCGCGCCACCGGCTTCACCTACGAGCCGGGCTCGACCTTCAAGGCGTTCACCGTCGCGGCCGCGCTCGAGGACAAGCTGGTGACGCCCGAGACGACCTTCACGCTGCCGCCGACGATTCAGGTCGCCGATCGGCAAATCTCCGACTCCGAGGCCCGCCCGACCGAGACGTTGAGCGTCGCCCAGATCCTCTCCCAGTCCTCGAACGTCGGCGCGGTGACGATCGGCCTCAAGGTCGGCGCCCAGCGCTTCAGCCGCTGGATCAACCGCTTCGGCTTCGGGCGGCCGACCGGGGTCCAGTTCCCCGCCGAGGAGAGGGGAATCGTCCCGGCGCTCGGCGATTACTCGGGCTCGACCATGGGGAACCTGCCGATCGGGCAGGGCATCTCGGTGACGCCGATGCAGATGGTGGCCGGCTATGACGCAATCGCCAACGGCGGCATCCTGCGCCGCCCCCGGCTGGTCGAGCGGATCGGGGATCAGCCGGTGCGCGAGCCGCGCGGGAAGAGGGTTATCAAGGCATCGGTCGCCTCCAAGATCCGCACCATGCTCGAGGGCGTGCTCGCCCCGGGGGGAACCGCCTCCGAGGTCAGCGTTCCGGGCTACACCCTGGCGGGCAAGACGGGGACCGCCCAGGTGGCCGAGAACGGCACCTACTCGGACACCAAGTACGTTGCCTCGTTCATCGGTTTCGCTCCGGCCCAGGACCCGAAGCTGCTGGTCGCCGTGATCGTCGACCAGCCGCAGGGGGACATCTACGGCGGCTCGGTGGCGGCGCCCGCCTTCGGGCGGATAGCGAGCTTTGCGCTGCCGTATCTGGGGATCGCTCCTCAGTAGGCCTCGGGCGGCGGGTCCTGTCGCCGAATGGGGCCCACCATCCCTCGCCTGGACGCCGAGTGATGGTCCATCCCATTCGACGCCACCCGCCGCAGAGGCCTTCCAGGTGCGACCCTAGAATCGGCTGCGCATGGAGCTGCGAAAGCTGATCGAGGGATCCGGCGTCGTGGAGACCCGGGGGATCTCTCGGTGGGGATCGGCGATCTTGCTTATGACAGCCGCAGGGTCGGGGAGGGGAGCCTCTACTTCTGCGTCCCGGGCTTCTCCTCGGACGGGCACGACTTCGCCCCGGCAGCGGTCGAGGCTGGGGCTGCGGCGCTCGTCGTCGAGCGCGCCCTCGAGCTGCCGGTGGCCCAGGTGCGGGTCTCCGACGCCCGCGCGGCGATGGCGCCGATCGCCGCCCGTTTCTTCGGCGAGCCGACCGCGGAGCTGACCATGGCGGGGATCACCGGGACCAACGGCAAGACGACCACGGCCTTCCTGCTCCGGGGGATCCTCGAGGCGGACGGGCGCCGCTCGGGCCTGCTGGGGACCGTCAAGCAGCTGGTCGGCGGGGTCGAGGAGGAGGTGGTCCGCACCACTCCGGAGGCGATCGATCTCGAGGCCACATTCAGGCGGATGCTCGAGGCCGGGGACTCGGCCTGCGTGATGGAGGTCTCCTCGCACGCGCTCTCCCTGCACCGATGCGACGCGATCCACTTCGACCTGGCGCTGTTCACCAACCTCACCCAGGACCATCTCGACTTCCACGCCGACATGGAGGACTACTTCCTCGCCAAGCGGATCCTCTTCGCCGACCTGGCCCCCGAGGCAGCCGTAGTCAACCTCGACGATCCCTACGGCGCACGTCTCGCCAAGGAGCTCGGTTGCATCACCTTCTCGGCGGGGGGCGTCGCGGCCGACTTCCGCGCGGTCGAGGTCGAGTTCGACGCCGCCGGCTCGAGCTTCGTCCTCGAGGGGCCTGCGGGGCGGTTGCCGGTGCGGACCCCGCTCCCCGGTCACTTCAACGTCGCCAACGCGCTCGGCGCGATCGCCGCCGCCGGATCGCTCGGCGCCTCGCCCGAGGTTGCGGCGGAGGCGCTGGCTGCGGCCTCCCGGGTCCCCGGCCGCTTCGAGCCGATCGACGAGGGACAGGGCTTCGCCGTCCTGGTCGACTACGCCCATACCCCTGACTCGCTCGCCAACGTGCTCACCGCGGCCCGGCGGTTGACCGAGGGCCGCCTGATCGCCGTCTTCGGGGCGGGGGGGGACCGGGACCGCGACAAGCGGCCGAAGATGGGCGGGGTCGGAGCCGAGCTCTCCGACGTCACCGTGATCACCTCCGACAACCCGCGCTCCGAGGAGCCCGGCGCGATCATCGCCGAGATCCGCGCCGGCGCGGGAGACGGTGGGATCGAGGTCGAGCCCGACCGCCGCGCGGCGATCGCCCTCGCTCTCGGCGCCGCGGGCCCGGGCGACACGGTCGTGATCGCCGGGAAGGGCCACGAGCAGGGCCAGGAGTTCGAGGACGGCAGGAAGATCCCCTTCGACGACCGCGAGGTGGCGCGGGAGGAGCTGCGGAGGCTGGCCGAGTGAGGACATTCGACCCGGATCGGATCGTCGCCGAGACCGGCGCGGAGATCATCCGCCGCGGGGCGCCCGGACCGCCGCAGGGAGTGCGGATCGACTCGCGCGAGGTGGAGGTCGGCGACGTCTTCTTCGGGCTCCGCGGCAGCTCGGTCGACGGCGGCGAGTTCGCCTCCGCGGCGCTTGCAGGGGGCGCCTGGGGTGTGGTGGTGGAGCCGGGCGCGGCGGCCGGGCTGGCCGAGGGCCCCGGCTGGGTGATCGCTGCTGAAGACCCGCTGGCGGCTCTGGGGGCAGTGGCCCGAGCCTGGCGGCGCGAGCTCGGCGCCTGCACGATCGGTGTGACCGGCTCGGTCGGGAAGACCTCGGTCAAGGACATCGCCGCCTCGCTGCTGCCGGGGTCGGTCCACTCCAGCGAGGAGAACTTCAACACCGAGATCGGCCTGCCGCTGGCACTGCTCTCGGCGCCGGAGGGAACCGAGACACTCGTCCTCGAGATGGCGATGAGGGGGGCCGGGCAGATCGCCGAGCTGGCGGCGATCGCCGAGCCGCAGGTGGCGGTGATCACCAACGTCGGGCCGGTACACGTCGAGCTGCTGGGGTCGGTCGAGGCGGTCGCGGCCGCGAAGGCGGAGGTGCTGGGCTTCCTTCCGCCGGATGGCGCCGCGGTCGTGCCGGCGGTGGCGGGCCCGCTGGAGGCCCATCTCGACGCGGCGCCGCGGCTGATCCGCTTCGGCGAGGGTGGCGAGGTCAGCGCCTCGGAGGCGCGGGTCGCCGGCGGCGGGCTGGAGGCCGTGGTCTCGGCCCCAGGGGAGAGTCGTCGCTTCGAATTCCCGTTTACCGAGGCCCACAACCTCGAGAACGCGCTCGCGGCGATCGCCGCCGGGGTGGCGGTCGGGGCGACGCTCGAGCAGATGTCCCATCGCACCGCCGATATAGGCTTCTCCCGCCTGCGCGGCGAGCGCCTCGAGCTCGGCGACGGGATCGTTCTCGTGAACGACTGCTACAACGCCAACCCGTTGTCGATGCGCGCCGCGCTCGACCACCTCGCCTCACTCGACGCCCGCCGGCGGATCGCGGTGCTCGGCGAGATGGGCGAGCTTGGCCCGCAGTCGCCCCAGTTCCACCGGGAGACCGGCGAGCACGCCAGGGCCGTCGCGGTCGACTGCCTGATCGGGGTCGGCGCGTCGGCCCGGGACTACGACCCGGACGACCTGGTCGGGACGCCGGAGGAGGCAGCCGAGCTGCTGGCCACGCAGCTTGGACCGGGGGACGCCGTCCTGGTCAAGGGCTCGCGCTCGGCCGGCCTGGAGGCGGTCGCCGAAGCGCTCGAAGAGCTGATCGGAGACTAGGCATGGGGGAGGTGCTGATCTCGGGGATGGCGGCGATGCTGATCTGCATCTTCCTCGGGCCGAAGTTCATCGAGTACCTGCGGCTGAGGGAGTTCGGTCAGAACATCCGCGAGGAAGGCCCCCAGGAGCACCACGCCAAGGCCGGGACGCCGACCATGGGTGGTCTGATCATCTTCGCCTCGATCTGCGTTCCCTACCTGGTTCTCTCCGACCGCGACGCCCAGAGCCTGGCCGTCTTCGGCGTCGCCATGGGCTGCGCCGCGATCGGCTTCGCAGACGACTTCGTGAAGATCGTCAAGCGCCGCTCGCTCGGCCTCTCCGCCCGCTACAAGCTCGCCTGCCAGTTGCTGCTGGCGCTGGCCCTCTGGTGGGTGGCCAGGCACGAGGTCGGGCTCGAGCCGATCCTCTACTTCCGGATCAGCAACACCAGCCTCGACCTCGGCCCGGTCCTCTACTTCGTGCTGATCTTCTTCGTCATCTCAGGCACCTCGAACGGCGTCAACCTGACCGACGGCCTCGACGGCCTCGCTGCCGGCTCCTGCGCGATCGTCCTGCTCGCCTATACCGGAATCACCTTCGTCAGCGACAACCAGCAGAACCTGGCGCTGCTCTCCTCCTGCCTGGTCGGGGCCTGCATCGGCTTCCTCTGGTTCAACGCCTTCCCGGCCTCGATCTTCATGGGCGACACCGGCTCGCTCGGCCTGGGCGGCGCGATCGGCGCCCTCGCGGTGATGACCCAGACCGAGATCCTCCTGGTGATCATCGGCGGCATCTTCGTGATCGAGGCGCTCTCCGTCGCGATCCAGGTGTTCGCCTTTAAGACCTTCCGCCGCCGCGTCCTGCTGATGGCGCCGCTGCACCACCACTTCGAGATGATGGCCTGGTCGGAGACCAAGATCATGCTGCGCTTCTGGATCATCGCCGCGGTCTGCTCGGGTATCGGCTTCTCGCTTTACCAGCACTCGATCGGCCGCTAGCGGGGCCCGACCGTCTCGGCCGGCGGGTCCAAGCCCGGGCATGAGACCTACAGGTAACCCCGCCGGTAGAGCGAACAGGAAGCGCATGAGCGAACCGCCTCCGAAGAAGCCGAGGCCGGCTTTTCCGCCGGGCCCCTTCCTGGTGGTCGGGCTGGCCCGCTCCGGGGTGGCGGCGGCCGAGATGCTCCGGGCCCGGGGGGAGGAGGTGATCGGGGTTGATTCGGGGCATCCGGCAGGCGCGGAAGGGCTTGCGGGCCTGGGCGTCGAAGTCAGCCTGGATGGGCAAGGAATCGAGTACCTGGAGCGAGTGCGGACCGTGGTCAAGAGCCCCGGGGTGCCGCGCGAGGCGCCTGTGATCGAGGCGGCGGTGCGGCGGGGGAGCGAGGTGGTCGGTGAGCTCGAGCTCGCCTGGAGGGCGATCCCGAACCGCTTCGCTGCGATCACCGGGACCAACGGCAAGACGACCACAGCAGAGCTGCTCGGCCACATCTACCGCACCGCGGGGGAGCCCACCAGGGTCGCCGGGAACGTCGGCACGCCGCTCTCGGCGCTGGCCAGGGGGATCGGCGAGGAGGCGACCGTCGTCTGCGAGTGCTCGAGCTTCCAGCTCGAGGACGCCGAGAGGTTCGCTCCCGAGTGCGCCGTGCTGCTCAACATCGCTCCCGACCATCTCGATCGTCACAAGACCATGGAGGCCTACCTCGCCGCGAAGCTGCGGGTCTTCGCCAACCAGGCCAACGAGGACGTCGCCGTCTACAACGGCGACGAGGAGCCGCTGGCCGGCCTCGACCTCGGCGGCTGCGCGCGGCGGGTTCGCTTCTGTGCCGGCGCCGACGGCTGCGAGATCGCCCTCACCGGTGGAACGATCTTCGCCGGCGGCGAGCCGCTGATCGAGGCCGAGGAGTTGCCGCTGCTCGGCGCCCACAACGTCGCCAACGCGATGGCCGCCGCCGGCGCCGGGTTGGCGATGGGCCTGAAGCGCGACGCGGTCGCGGCCGGGCTGCGCAGCTTCGCCAGCGTCCCCCACCGGCTCGAGCGGGTCGCCCGGATCGGCGGCGTCCTCTACGTCAACGACTCGAAGGCGACCAACGTCAGCGCCGCCACCACGGCGCTTCGGGCCTTCGAAGGCGGGGTCCATGTGATCCTCGGCGGGAGCCCCAAGGGGGAGTCGTTCGAGCCCCTTGCGACCCCGGTCACCGAGCGCTGCCGGGCCGCCTACCTGATCGGCGAAGCCGCGGCGGGGCTGGACGCGGCGCTCCAACCTGCGGCCGCGGCCGGGGTCCACCTGCAGCGCTGCGAAGACCTCGAGGAGGCGGTGCGCCGGGCTTCGATGGCCGCGGCCCCCGGCGAGGTTGTCCTGCTGTCCCCGGCCTGCGCCAGCTTCGACTCCTTCCGCGACTTCGAGGACCGCGGCGAGCGCTTCCGGACGATCGTCGAGGCCCTGGCGTGAGCGCCGGGGCGCTGGCCGGTCGGCGCTCGAAGCGGAAGCGATCGAGGGCAGCGCTCTCCACCGAGTACAACCTACTGCTGACCGTGACCCTGGTCCTGCTCGCCTGCGGCGCCGTGATGGTCTTCTCGGCCAGCTCGACGACCCAGGTGCTCAGCAACGGGGGCCTCTCCAACAGCGCCTTCTACCTGAAGAGGACGATCATCTTCGGCGCCGTCGGCCTGGTGATCATGCACCTCGTCGCCCGTCACGGGCTGCTGCTGGTCCGCCGCTTGACGCCCGGCCTGCTGGTGCTCTGCTTCTTCCTGCTGCTGGCGGTGCTGGTCGCCGGCACCACGATCAACGGGGCCAGCCGCTGGATCGGCCCCAGCTCGCTGCAGATCCAGCCGTCGGAGCTCGCCAAGGTGACCCTGGTCCTCTATGGCGCCCACATGCTGGCCGCAAGGCCGAAGATGACCCGGACAGCCGGTGGGATGATGCCCTACCTGTTGGTGGTCGGGGTCGCCTGCATGCTGGTCATCCTCGAGCCCGACCTCGGGACCGCGATGGTCACAACCTTCGCGGCGACCGCGACCCTGATCGCCGCCGGCGCCCGGATGCGCGACCTGCTGTTGATCGCCGCCGTGGTCGCCTTCCTGGTGATGCTCGTCGTGCTCTTCGAGCCCTACCGCCGTGATCGCCTCATCGGCTTCCTCAACCCGGGGGCCGACGCCGCTGGAACGGGTTTCCAGGCTCTGCAGGCAAAGATCGCGCTCGGGTCGGGCGGGATCTTCGGTACCGGGATCGGCAACGGGGTGCAGAAGGCCTACTACCTGCCCGAGGCCCACACCGACATGATCGCGGCGGTGATCGGCGAGGAGGTGGGGTTCGTCGGGATCGCCGGGATCACCGCCCTGTTCGCGATCTTTGGCTTCGCCGGATTTCGGATCGCGCAGACCGCCAAGGACTCCTACGGAAAGCTGCTCGCCGCGGGCCTGACGGCGCTGGTTCTCGCCCAGGCCGTGATCAACCTGTTCGCGGTGATGGGGCTCGCCCCGTTGACCGGGGTGCCGCTGCCCTTCGTCTCCTACGGAAACAGCAGTCTCCTGGTCAGCCTCTTCGCGGTTGGCCTCATCCTCAACATCGCCCGGGGCGGGACGGCGAGCGCCGCTGCGGCAAAGCCCACCGCCCGCGCTGGCAAACTCCGGGTCGTCGATGGCGGGCGCAAACGGGCCAAGAGTCGTGATAGCGGCCGGCGGCACAGCCGGGCACGTCGTACCCGCCATGGCGGTCGCCGACGAGCTTCGGGGTAGGGGCGCCTCGGTCAGCTTCATCGGCACCGAGCAGAGGATCGAGGCCGATCTGGTCCCCGCGGCGGGTTACCCGATCGACTACGTCTCGGTCGGTGGCATCGACCGCAAGCGCCCGCTGCGCGCCGCGGCCGCCTCGGTCCGTGCCCTGCTCGCGGTCCGCTCGGCGCGGGGGCGGCTCCGGGAGCGGCAGGCCGAAGTCGTCATGGGGGGCGGAGGGTACGTCGCCGGGCCGGTCGGGCTAGCGGCCCTCGCGATCGGGGTTCCGCTGGTACTGACCGAGGCCGACAGCCATCTCGGGCTCGCCAACCGCCTGCTCGCGGGCCGGGCCCACCGCGTCTGTCTCGCCTTTCCGATAGACGGCCGCGACGGCGCTCGCTACCTGGTCACGGGGCGCCCTGTCCCCGAGGCGGTACTCGAGGCGGACCGCTCTGCCTCGAGGCAGAGGTTCGGGATAGAGGCCGGCGTCCGCTGCCTGCTCGTGGTAGGTGGCAGCCAGGGCGCGCGATCCGTCAACTTCGCCGCTCTCGACGCCTTTGCCGCCGACCCCGGCCGCGGGTTCGAGGTGATCCACCTGGCCGGCCGGCGCGACTATCCGGAGCTCCGTGACCGGCTCGAGGGGGTCGACGCGGGGGGCTACATCCTGCTTCCCTACGAGCCGAATCTGGGCCAATGCCTGGCGGCGAGCGATCTCGTCCTGGGCCGCTCCGGCGGCTCGCTGTTCGAGTTCGCAGCCGCGGGGCGGCCGGCGCTGCTGGTCCCCTATCCGCACGCGACCGCCGATCATCAGACCTCCAATGCCCGCTGGATGGAGCGGGCCGGCGCCGCCGTCCTCCTCAGCGATGAAGAGCTCTCGCCGCAGCGTCTGCGTCGCGAGGTCGGCGCGCTGCTCGACGACGGCGAACGCCTGGAGCGGATGTCGGCGGCGGCCCGCGCCCTCGCCAGGCCGGATGCCGCGGCGCGGATCGCCGACCAGGTCCTCGCAGCTGCGGGCCGATGAAGGACCGGACCCTCCATTTCATCGGCATCGGCGGCGCCGGAATGAGCGGCCTCGCCCTGGTCTGCGATCGGCTCGGCGCCCGGGTCAGCGGCAGCGACCGCGCGGAGTCCAGCTACACCCGGAGGCTGCGCGATGCCGGGATCAAGGTCTCGATCGGGCACGACGCCGCAAGCCTCCCTGCCGAGGCCGAGGTGGTCGTCTCGACGGCGATCGGCGCCGATAATCCCGAGCTGGCCGCGGCACGAACCAGGGGGTCGGCGATCATCCACCGCGGCGAGCTGCTCGCGGAGCTCTGCGCCCGCAAGCGGCTGATCGCTGTCTCCGGAACCCACGGCAAGACCACGACGACGGCGATGGTGGTCTGGGCGATGCGAGCCTCCGGCCTCGATCCGGCATTCTTCCTCGGCGGCGAGCTGCCCGGCGCCGGCGGGGGAGGAGCAGCGAACTCCGGCTGGGGTGAGGGCGAGTGGGCGGTGGCCGAGGCCGATGAGAGCGACGCGAGCTTCCTGCGCCTCGAGCCCGAGATCGCCGTGGTGACCAACCTCGAGATGGACCATCACTCCAGCTGGGGATCGCTCTCCGAGCTGCAGGGGGCCTTCGAGCGATTCGCGGCTCCGGCCAAGGGCGTGGCTCTGCCCGCTGGGGGCGGTCTCGACCGGCTCGCCAAAGGCCGGACGGCGATCCTCTTCGACCAGAGATCGCCGGGGCCGGCGGCGCTCGAGCTGGCCGTGCCAGGGCGCCACAATCTGCTCGACGCGCGCGCCGCCCTGGCGGCGCTCGAGCTGGTCGGCGCCGACCTCGAAGCTGCGTCGCGGGGGCTCGCCGATTTCCCGGGAGTGAGGAGGCGGCTCGAGCTGCGGGGAACCCGGCGCGGTGCGCGGGTCTATGACGACTACGCACACCACCCGACCGAGCTGCGGGCCGCGCTAGAGACTCTGCGCGAGCTCGGACCGCGCCGCCTGATCGCGATCTTCCAGCCTCATCTCTATTCGCGGACGAAAGCGCTCGCCGACGATTTCGGGGCGGCCTTGGCGCTTGCCGACGAGGTGGGCGTGCTCGAGATCTACCCGGCGCGGGAGAAGCCGGTCGGCCCGCTCGCCGGAGTCAGCGGCCTGCAGGTGGCCGAGGCGGCCGCCGACCGGGCCGGCGGTCGACCGGTCTGGTGGCTGGTCGACGCCGATCGGGCCGAGGCGGCGCTTGGGCCGACCCTGGGCGAGGGCGAGATCGTCGTGACGATCGGCGCCGGTGACATCACCGAGCTCGCCGGGCGCCTCGTCGAGGGAGGGCGGTCTTGAGCGCCGCTGAGCCGCCGCAGGGCGTCGAGCGCTCCTATCCGCTCGAGCGCCTCACCACGGTGCGCACCGGAGGCCCGGCGGACTACTTCGCCCGCCCCGCCGATCAGGCGAGGCTGCTGGAGCTGCTCGGCTGGGCCTCGGAAGAGGGGATCGCGGTAGGAGTGATCGGCTCGGGATCGAATCTGCTCGTAGCCGATGACGGATTCAGAGGACTTGCGATCAAGCTCGACGGCGGGCTTGCGGCGGTCGAGCGCCAGGGTGAGCAGATCGTCTGCGGTGGCGGCGCCCGCCTTCCCTCGGTCTCGGCCAAGGCCGCAGCATGGGGCCTCTCGGGAATCGAGTTCGGCGTCAACATCCCAGGCAGCGCAGGAGGCGCCGTGAGGATGAACGCCAACGCCTACGGGGGCGAGCTTGCGCGGGTGCTCGAGTGGGTCGACGTCTGCGCGGCCTCCGGGGCCGCCCGTCGCAGCCCTGACCAGCTCGGCTTCGCCTATCGCAGCTCGAACCTCGAGCCGGGGGAGGTCGTCTCCAGGGCGTCGTTCCGGCTGACCCCGGCCGAGCCCGAGGCGATCCGGGCGACCCTGGAGGAGATGCGCGGGCGGCGCCGCGAGGCGCAGCCGTCCGGGATCAAGACATTCGGATCGACCTTCAAGAACCCGGACTCACCGCAGGCCGGGGGCCGAACCGCGGGTCAGCTACTCGAGGCGGCAGGCTGCCGCGGCCTGCGTCGCGGGGGAGCCCGCTTCGCCGAGAAGCACGCCAACTTCGTCGAGAACACCGGCGAGGCGAGCACCGCCGACGTGCTCGCCTTGATGGCCGAGGGGCGAGCCCGAGTCCAGGAGCGCTTCGACGTCCTGCTCGAGCCCGAGGTTCAGGTGCTGGGCCGGGTCGAGTGGCCCGAAGGCTGGGAGGGAAGAGTGAGCGCGCTCGCCCATGCGATCGCCCGTGTCCGCCCCCGCGCGGCTTGGCGCCCCCGAGCTCCGCGCGAGTGGCGCCGCCCGGCGGCTTTCGCGGCGGCGGCGGTGCTCGTCCTTGCCCTCGGCTACTGGTTCTGGCTGCGCGATTCCGGCCTGGTCGCCGTCGACAAGGTGAGGGTCGAGGGGATCCCGGCCGGATCGCCCGGTGGGGCCAAGCTCGAGCGGGCCCTGGAGCGGGCGGGGCAGCAGATGACCACCCTGCACGTGCGGCCGCAGCTGCTCGAGCGCACCGCCTCCGACTTCCCCCTGGTGCGCTCGATCAGTGCCGAGCCGGACTTCCCCCACACGCTCTCGGTGCGGGTGGTCGAACGGCGGCCGGCGGCGCTGATCGGCAGCGGCTCCGGAGCCATCGTGGTCACCGCGGACGGCGTCCTGGTCCGCTCGCTGCCCTCCCACGGGCTCGAGCTTCCCTCCCTGCCGCTGACGGAGGCGCCGAAGCGCCCGCGGCTGCGCGGCACCGGGCTCGAGCAGGCCCAGGTCCTCGGCGCGGTTCCGAGGGCGCTCCAGCCCTATCTGGATCGCAGCTACTTCGACAGCGACCGCGGGGTCGTCGTGGAGCTCCGCGGGGGCATCGAGCTGCGCTTCGGAAGCCCAGCGCGGGCGTCCCGCAAGTGGCGCTCGGCGGCCGCCGTGCTCGCCGATCCCTCGCTGACCGCGCTCGATTATGTAGACCTCAGCTCGCCGGACCGGCCGGCGGTGGGCGGGGTCGGCCACATCCTGCCGGAGGCCCCCTGAGTTCCTGACGGCAGCGGCCAGAGCCCGCAGAATCCCGCTCTGCAAGCCGTGCTCCGGCTGGAAAGAAACCCTCGACCTGAGGGTGAGGTCGGCAAAAGCCTCAAGTGGTGGTTGAGGTATTTGCGGCTGCACGAAGGGATTCGCGGGATTGACAGAGGCCCCTGAATACCCTACTTTGAGCGCGATTCCCCAGGATTCAGCGAAGGTATTCAACCTTCAAGCATTGCTGAAGCCTCGGACGGATCCAAGGCTCAACTAACTCGGTAGGTCAGTCGATAGGAATTCGGGAGATGGAATCCACTTACCTCGCGGTGATCAAGGTGGTCGGTGCCGGCGGTGGAGGCACCAATGCCGTCAGCCGAATGGTCGACGCAGGCATCCGCGGCGTCGAGTTCGTCGCCGTCAACACCGACGCACAGGCGCTTCAGGCCTGTGACGCCGACATCAAGCTCTCGATCGGCCAGGAGCTGACCCGTGGGCTCGGCGCCGGCGGCAACCCCGAGGTCGGCGCCGGCGCCGCGGCCGAGAGCCGCGACGAGATCAAGGAGGCGCTGAAGGGCGCCGACATGGTCTTCGTCACCGCCGGCGAGGGCGGCGGCACCGGGACGGGAGCCGCGCCGGTGATCGCGGAGATCGCCAAGGAGGAAATCGGCGCGCTGACCGTCGGCGCCGTGACCAAGCCGTTCGAGTTCGAGGGCAAACGGCGGATGCAGCAGGCACTCGAGGGGATCGAGAAGCTCCGCAACAACGTCGACACCCTGATCATCGTCCCCAACGAGAAACTCCTGCAGGCCGTCGAGCGTCGCACCAGCGTGCTCGAGGCGTTCCGCCAGGCCGACGACATCCTCCGACAGGGCGTGCAGGGGATCACCGACCTGATCACGATCCCCGGACTGATCAACCTCGACTTCGCAGACGTTAGGACGATCATGCGCGACGCCGGCTCGGCCCTGATGGGCGTCGGCTCCGCGTCCGGCGAGGCCCGTGCGGTGGACGCCGCCAAGGCCGCGATCACCTCGCCCCTGATCGAGGAGTCGATCAAGGGCGCGACCGGGATGCTGCTCAACATCACCGGCCCCGAGGACCTCGGACTGTTCGAGGTCAATGAGGCCGCCCAGCTCGTCCAGTCCGAGGCCGACGACAACGCCAACATCATCTTCGGCTCCGTGGTCGACCAGTCGATGCGCGACGAGATCCGGGTCACGGTGATCGCCACCGGATTCGAGGGCTTCGAGCTGCTCGCCCGCTCGCCCCAGAGGGTCCGGCGCCGCTATGAGAGCCGGCCCCGCGTCTCCGCGGACGACACGGATCTCCGCAGCCTCAGGGTCGAGGACGACGACATCGAGGTCCCGCCCTTCCTGCAGGACTAGCTTCCGATCCTCGGCCGGCTGAGGAGGATCGGCAGCACCGCGGAGGACGCGCGCTAGCCTGCGGCCTCGTGAGCGAGGCTCCGAAGCAGACGCCCCTGCACGCCGCGCACCTCGCCGCCGGCGCCAAGATGGCCCCGTTCGCCGGCTGGGAGATGCCGATCTCCTACGAGGGGATCCGCGAGGAGCACCTCGCGGTCCGCACCCACGCCGGGATGTTCGACGTCTCACACATGGGCGAGGTCGAGGCCGAGGGCCCCGAGGCCGACGAGTTCCTGCAGCGGGTCCTCTCCAACGACGTTTCGCGACTGCCGATCGGGGGAGCCCAGTACTCGTGCCTCTGCAACGAGCACGGCGGCGTCGTCGACGACCTCTTCGCCTACCGCCTCGCAAAGGAGCACTTCCTGATCGTCACCAACGCCGCCAACCACGGCTCCGACCTGCGCTGGATGGCCCGCTGGATCGGGGATTACGACTGCGTCCTGCGCGACGTCGCCGATCGCTGGGCGATGCTCGCGGTGCAGGGGCCGCATGCCCGCGAGATCGTCGCCGGGGCGCTGGGCATCTCGCTGCCCGAGCGAATGCAGGTGCTGGCGACCGTGATCGACGGCGCCCCGGGCGTCGCCTGCGGCACCGGCTACACCGGCGAGGACGGGGTCGAGCTGCTGGTCGACCCGGGGCGCGCCCCCGACGTCTGGTCACGCCTGCTCGACGGCGGCGTGGTCCCGGCCGGCCTCGGGGCGCGCGACACCCTGCGGCTCGAGGTCTGCTTCCCCCTGCACGGCAACGACCTCACCCCGGAGCGCAACCCAATCGAGGCCGGGCTCGGCTGGTGCTGCGCGGAGGCAGACCGGGTTCGTCGGCTCGGAGCCGATCGCCGCGGTGCGGGCCTCCGGCCCGGCGCAGAAGCTGGCCCCGTTCACGATCGAGGGCGCCGGCATCCCGCGGCCGGGGAACGGGATCCTCGCCGGCGGCGAGCCGGTGGGCGAGGTGACCAGCGGCAGCTTCTCGCCCTCGCTGGAGCTCGGGATCGGGATGGGTTACGTGCGTGCGGACCTGGCCGAGCCCGGCGCCGAGCTCGAGATCGACGTGCGGGGAAGACAACGGGCGGCCCGCATAGGCTCCAAGCCCCTCTACCGGAAGGACCTCTGAATTGGCCGAAGGCAGCTACCCCGACGATCTCCTCTACCACTCCGCCCACGACTGGGCCCGGGTCGAGGGAGCCGAGGCGACGCTCGGGATCACCTGGTACGCGCAGGATTCGCTCGGAGAGGTGGTCTTCTTCGACCCGCCCGAGGTCGGTGCGCAGGTCACCAAGGACTCGACCTACGCCGAGGTCGAGTCGGTGAAGGCGGTATCCGAGGTGATCGCCCCGCTCTCCGGCGAGATCACCGAGGTCAACGCGCCTCGCCGGGGAGGACCCGGCGAAGATCAACGAGGACCCCTACGGGGAGGGCTGGCTGGTCAAGCTGAAGCTCACCGACCCCTCCGAGGCGGAGCAGCTGCTGAGCCGTGACGACTACGTGGCGTTGCTCGAGGGCTGAGGGCTCCGCTCGGCGCATCTCTAACCTCAGCTCAGTGACCCGCTACACCTCCGCCACCGAGTCCGACCGCGCCGAGATGCTCGACGCGATCGGTGTCGAGCGGCGCCGACGAGCTGTTCGAGCAGATCCCCGAGCCGCTGCGGCTGGGCCGGCCCCTGGCGCTGCCCGAAGGGCTCGGAGAGGCCGAGGTCTTCGACCGCCTCCGCGCCATGGCCGAGCGAAACGCCGACTGCGAGTCGCAGGTCTGCTTCATCGGCGCCGGCATGTACGACCACTACGTGCCGGCGCTGGTCGACGCGATCACCGGGCGCTCCGAGTTCCTGACGCCCTACACGCCGTATCAGCCGGAGATCTCCCAGGGCGGGCTGCAGGTGATGTTCGAGTTCCAGACGGCGATCTCGGAGCTGACCGGCGCTGCCGGTCGCAAACGCCGGGCTCTACGAGGGCCCTTCCTCGGTCGCATCTGCCGGCTATCTGGCGATGGCCGCCACCGGGCGCAGGGGCTTGGTGATCTCGCGTGGCGTCCACCCGCACAGCCGCGAGACGCTGCGGACCTACTCGGAGGGTTTCGGGGCCGAGGTTTTCGAGGTCGGTCTGGATGAGGGGCGCACCGACCACGGACGGGCTGCTCGGAGGCTGTGGGCGATCAGACCGCGGCAGTGATTCTCCAGAACCCGAACTTCCTCGGCTCGGTGGAAGAGATCGAGGCGCTGGGCGGGATCGCCAGGGAGCGCGGCGCGCTTCTGGTCGTCGCCGTCGACCCGATGACCCTCGGGGTCCTGCGCCCGCCTGGCGAATGCGGGGCCGACATCGCCCTCGGGGAGGGTCAGCCGCTCGGCAACCGGCTCGACTTCGGCGGGCCCTCGTTCGGCTTCTTCTGCGCGGCGGAGGAGCACATCCGGCGGATGCCGGGACGGATCGCCGGCGAGACCGAGGACGTCGATGGGCGCCGCGGCTTCGTCCTCGCCCTGCAGACCCGCGAGCAGCACATCCGGCGCGAGAAGGCGACCCACAACATCTGCACCGCGCAGGCGCTGAACGCGCTCGGCGCGACCGTTCACCTCGCCTGGCTGGGACGCCAGGGCTTCCGGGAGCTGGGGGAGCTGCTCGTCCAGCGCACCGCCTACGCCCGCGACCGGCTGGTCGCGATCGACGGGGTGGAGCCGCTGCACGACGCCCCGGTCGTGCGCGAGTTCGCCGTCTCGCTCGATGCACCCGTGGAGCCTGTGCTGGAGCGCTGCGCCGAGCGCGGGATCGCCGCCGGCTACCCGCTCGGCGGTGATTACCCCGAATTTCCGTACGGGTTGCTGGTGGCGCTCACCGAGCGGCGAACCCGGGAGCAGATCGACGCCCTGGCCGAGGCGCTGGGTGCCGCGGTGCGTGCTGAGTCCGGTTCGGCGGCGGGGGTGGGGGCATGACCCTGTCCGATGCTCCCCAGCAGCGGGAGCGCGCGGTGACCATCTTCGAGAAGTCGAAGCCGGGGCGCCGAGCCGCGGCGATGCCCGAGTCCGGGGTCCCGGAGCGGCCCCTGGAGGAGCTGATCCCGGCCGACCTGTTGCGATCCGAGCCGCCGCGGCTGCCCGAGGTCTCCGAGCCGGAGATCGTCCGCCACTACAACCGCCTCTCGCGTCGCAACTTCGACCTCGATACCGGCCTCTACCCCCTCGGGTCGTGCACGATGAAGCACAACCCCCGCCTCAACGAGCGGGTCGCCGCGCTTCCCGGGCACGCCCGTCTCCACCCGGCCCAGGACCCGCGCCGGGCCCAGGGGGCGCTGGAGCTGATGTGGCTGCTGCAGGAGTCGCTGGCGGAGATCTGCGGGCTGCCGCACGTCAGCCTGCAGCCTTCGGCAGGGTCCCATGGTGAGCTCGCCGGCCTGCTGCTGACCCGCGCCTACCACGCCGATCGGGGCGAGACGCGGTCGAAGGTCCTCACCCCCGACACCGCCCACGGCACCAACCCCGCCTCAGTGACGATGGCGGGCTACGAGGCGGTCAAGGTGGCGACCAACGAGCGCGGCGGGGTCGAGATGGACGACCTCCGGGCCAAGGTGTCGGAGGACGTCGCCTGCCTGATGCTGACCAACCCCAACACGCTCGGCGTCTTCGACGAGAACATCGCCGAGATCGCCGCGCTGATCCACGAGGCCGGCGGCACCCTCTACTACGACGGGGCGAACCTGAACGCGGTCATGGGGCAGTCGAGGCCGGGCGACATGGGCTTCGACATCGTCCACCTCAACCTCCACAAGACCTTCTCCCAGCCGCACGGCGGGGGCGGGCCCGGCTCGGGCCCGATCGCCGTCTCCGAGCGGATCGAGCCATACCTGCCGCGTCCCCAGGTGGTCCGGCGCGAAAGCGCCAACGGCTCGGCCAGCCACTTCTTCGAGCTCGATTCCGAGCGGCCCAAGTCGATTGGGCGGCTGCGCGGGTTCCAGGGCAACTTCGGCGTCTTCGTCCGCTCCTACGCCTACATCCTCAGCCTCGGAGCCGACGGCCTCGCCGAGGCGTCCGAGACGGCGGTGCTGAACGCCAACTACCTGAAGGCGAGGCTCTCCGGGGGACGCGCCGGGCAGCGCCTCCCGATCGCCTTCGACCGACACTGCATGCACGAGTTCGTCCTCTCCGGGGCGCCGATGCGAAAGCAGCTGGGGCTGAAGACGCTCGATCTCGCCAAGCGCCTGCTCGACTTCGGCTTCCACCCGCCCACGGTCTACTTCCCGCTGCTGGTCGACGAGGCGCTGATGATCGAGCCGACCGAGACGGAGACGAAGGAGTCCCTCGATGCCTTCGCTGAGGCGGTCGAGGAAATCCTCGAGGAGGCCGAGGACGACCCGGAGATCGCCCGCCAGGCTCCCTTGACCACTCCCGTCCGCCGGCTCGACGAGGTCAAGGCGACCCGCCGGCCGGTGCTGCGCCAGACCCTGGACTGAGCCGGGGTGCCGGCGGCCCGAGTCCCCGGCGGTAGGGTGGCCGTGGGATGGGCGAGGATGCGATTTCGATAGAGGATGTCGAGCGCGCCCGGGGGACGATCGAGGGCCTCGTCACCCGGACCCCGGCGTTGCGGGTGCCGGAGATCGACTCGCGCTGCGGCTGCAGGGTCGCCCTGAAGGCCGAGAGCCTGCAGCAGAGCGGCTCGTTCAAGCTGCGCGGCGCCAGCAACAAGATGCTCGGCTCCGAGCGGGCCCGTAGCCACGGGGTGACGGCGGGCACTGCCGGCAACCACGGACACGCGGTGGCGCTCGCGGCGCGCCGGCTGGGCGTCCCCTGCGATCTCTTCGTTCCCACCGACGCGCCGGTCTCGAAGATCTTTCCGGCCGAGAGGCTGGGGGCGAGGCTGCACACGCGAACAGGCACCGTCGACGACTGCGTCGAGGCGGCGCGCGAGTTCTCCGAGGAGCACGGGGTCGAGCTGATCCATCCGTTCGACGACCCTGCGGTGATCGCCGGCCAGGGGACGATCGGCCTCGAGCTGCTCGAGGAGATCGACGATCTCGCCCGGGTGGTGATCCCGCTGGGTGGCGGGGGCCTCGCCGGGGGGATCGCCAGGGTCGTCAAGGACCGCCGGCCGCGAGCAGAGGTCGTCGCGGTCCAGGTCGAGGCCTGCGCAGCCTACCCCGGCTCGCTGGACGCGGGTCAGCCGGTTGCGGTCGATGCCTCACAGACGGTCGCCGATGGGATAGCCGTGAAGAGGCCGGGCCGCCTGACCCTGCCTTTGATCCAGCGCCACGTCGATCGGATCGTCGTGGTCAGCGAGGACGAGGTCGGCGATGCGATGGCGCTGCTGCTTGGCGAGGCGAAGCTGGTCGTCGAGGGCGCCGGGGCGGTCGGGGTCGCCGCGCTGATTAGCGGGCGCGCCGATCAAACCGGGACCGGGGTCACCGCGATCGTCCTCTCCGGCGGCAACATCGACGAGGAGTGGCTGGTCGCAGTCGCCCGCCGGGGCGAGGCGCAGCAGGGCCGGGGGCTGATCATCTTCACGACTATCGGCGACCGGCCCGGAGCGCTGGCCAAGCTGCTGGCGGCGGTCGCCGCCACCGGCGCCAACGTCTCAGACGTTCGCCACATCCGCGAGGGGCTCAACCTCGGGATCGCCGAGACCGGGGTCGAGCTGATCCTCGAGACCCGGGGCTCGGAGCACGGCAAGAGGATCGTCGCAGCGCTCAGCGAGGCCGGATACGAGATGCGCGACATCACCCATCCCGAATAGGAGGAGGAAGCGATGAGCAGCGAGAGGTCCGTGGTCAAGAGCGGCGATGCACCCGAGGCGATCGGTCCCTACAGCCAGGCGATCCGCCACGGCGAGCTGCTGATCTGCTCCGGGCAGGTGCCTCTCGATCCGGGCAGCGGTGAGATCGTCGGGGAGACCCCGGCCGAGCAGGCGACCCAGTGCCTGAAGAACCTCGCCGCGGTCTGCGGGGCGGGGGGGACCAGCCTCGATCGCGCCCTGCGCCTCACCGTCTACACCACCGACCTCGGCGGGTTCCCGTCGATCAACGAGGCCTATGCGACATTCTTCGGCGATGCCCCGCCGGCGCGCGCCGCTGTTGAGGTCTCGGCACTTCCGAAGGGGGCGCTGGTGGAGATAGACGCTATCGTTGCTGCCTAGAGCGGGGATGGGACGGGGCCGAAGCGGTTCGCGGGCCTCAAGGTCGTCGACGAGGACATCGCCGACGACTTCTACGTCGACCTCTGCGGGGGAGGCGGCCCCTGCGGCGAGACTCGGATCCGCCGCGCTTCCCGACTTCGGCGCGATCACCCGGATCGTTCCCGACGGCTGGCGCCCGCAGACCACCTAACCCGCGAGGCCGGCGAACTCGGGCAGTTCCTGGCGCAGCTCCAGCACCGGGGCGAACAGGTCGCCGTCGCGCTCCACCCGCTCCAGCACCTCGCCGGCCTCGAAAACCAGGGAGCCGGGGTCGCCGTCCTCGGCGGCCTGCATCACTTCGTCCCAGCTCACCGGGGTCGAGGCTGTGGGCTGCTCGCGGGCCCGCAGCGAGTAGACCGCGATCGTCGTCTTTCGCTGGTGGTTCTGTGACCAGTCGACGAACACCTTGCCCTTGCGGTCGGCCTTCTTCATCTTCGAGACCACGTCGTCCGGCGTCTGCTTCTCCAGCAGCTGAGCGATCGCCCGGGCGAAGGGCTTCGTCTCCTCGTAGCTGGTCCCGACGTTTAGCGGCAGGTAGACCTGCATCCCCTTCGAGCCGGAGGTCTTCGGGAAGCACTCCAACCCGAGGTGCCCGAACATCTCGCGCAGCCTCAGCGCCACCCGGCAACACTCGACCACGTCGGCCGGCAGCCCCGGATCGAGGTCGAAGGCGAGCACCGTGGGACGCTCCGGGTTCGGTGCGAGCGATAGAGAGGGGTGCAGCTCTACCGCGGCGAGCTGCGCCATCCAGACCAGGGTCGGCAGGTCCTCACAGACACAGAAGTCGATCTCCCCGGTGCGCCCGCCGATCGCTATTCGTGCGGTCTTCACCCAGTCCGGACGGTGTTTGGGGCAGCGCTTCTCGAAGAAGGCAGCGTCGCTTCGGTCGACGCCCTCGGGGTAGCGGCGCAAGGTCAGCGCTCGCCCGCTGAGATGGGGAATGATCGCCGGTGCGATCTTCGCGTAGTAGTCGATCACCTCGCCCTTGGTGAATCCGGCCTCCGGGTAGAGGATCTTGTCGAGGTTGGTGAGCTTCAGCTCACGCCCATCGACCTCGACGACGCGGTCCGCCGCCAACTAGGCGCGTGACTTCGAGGAGCGCGACTTCGACTTTGCCGCCGGCTTGCGCTTCGAGCCCGAGGACTTCGGCTTGGCCTTGGAGGGGGTCGTCTTCGAGCTTCTTTTCGGCTTCTGCTTAGGCTTCTCCTCCGCCAGGTCCGAGCCGCGGACCGCGGCGATGCTCTCCTCCAGCGCAGCCATCAGGTCGGGCGTCTTGGTCGCCTCCGGCTCCTCCGAGGCGGAGGTGACGACCTCCTTGCCCTCGGCCTTCTGCTCGATCAGGGAGAGCAGCTCCTCCCGGTACTCGTCGCGATATGTGGCGGGGTCGAACTCGGCCGCCAGCGAGTCGATCAGCTTCTCGGCCATCTCGACCTCCTTGCGCTTCGTCCGAGGCTTCGACTGAGGCAGCACGTCGTCGAGCTCGTCGGGGGAGACGACCTCGTCCGCGAAGCGCATCGTGGTCATCGTCAGGACCCCGTCGGAGGCGCGGATCGCCGCCAGGTGCTCGCGGTTGCGAAGCACGAAGCGGGCAATCGCCGCCTTGCCGGAGGACTCCATCGCCTCGCCGAGCAGTGAGTAGGCCTTCTCCGCTCCCTCGGCCGGGCCGAGGTAGTAGGGATTCTCGAAGTAGATCGGGTCGATCTCGCCGATCTCGACGAAGTCCTGGATCTCGATCGAGCGGGTCTTCTTCGGGTCGAGCTTGGACAGCTCCTCGCGGGTCATCACCACGTAGCGGTCCGGCGAGATCTCATAGCCCTTGACGATCTCCTCGTAGGGGACCTCCTCCTCGGTGCCCTCGGCGACCCGGCGGTTGCGCACCCGGACGCCGTCGGAGGCGCGCAGGTCGTTGAAGCGGATCGTCTTGCGCGAAACCGCGCTGTAGAGCTTCACGGGCACGTTGAGTAGCCCGAAGGAGATCGTCCCCGACCAGATTGCGCGCGCCATCAGTCCATCACCTACCCGGATTCTTCCAGGGAACGCGCCGCGGACCTGCGCCGTTATGGCAACCGCCAGCCGTCTTGCGGCCCACCGGCCCGCCGAACTGCACATTTCGTGCCCATTGGGCCCTGAGGTTGCGCTCGGCGGCGGAGCAGGTCGGTGAGGAGCGCTTCGGGCTCGTGAAGCTGGGTCCAGGTGACGCGGATCACCTGCCAGCCCGCCCCCTGCAGGCGGCGATCGCGGGCGCGGTCGCGCTCGAAGGCGACGCGGTGTCGTGGTAGCGGCGCCCGTCGAGCTCGACGATCAGCCGCGACTCGCGCCACAGGCAATCGCTCTCGACCAGCTCGCCACGCACGTCGAGCAGTACCGCAGTCGCCGGGGGCGGCAGGCACGCGGCCACGATCAGGGCGAGGAAGCGACGCTCGAGCTCGCTGCGGACCGGTGCGCCGCCGATCTCGGCAACCGCTCGAAGCCGCGCGACGCCGCGCCGTCTCCGGAATGCCGAACTGCTGCGATCTCTCAATCGGTAGGAGCAGGCAGTGATGGATGCGAAGGCCTTGTCGGTTGGCAGATGGCACGGCGTGGTCAGTTCGACCGTCGGGTCGTCGCTCTGGAGCAATCCCCCAGCAGGCGGCGGCCGACCGATGGCTGAGGTGGCGCCCGCTGGGCCTGCGAGCACCGCTGCGATCCAGATGCCCTTGCAGGACGGCACAATGCCCGACTGCGTACACCCCTCTGTGAAGTGGATTCAGCTGCCCGGTCCCAATCCGCTTCGAATCGCGTCCCTACCCACCCCGAGCCGGCGCAGCTGCTCTACCGAGACGACCCCGTGTTGGCTGGTTGCGAGTCGGGCGATCCGCCGCCCTCGCCGGGCTGCATCTTGCGTGCCCATAGGGGCCTAAAGTTGCGTTCGGCGAGGGGGCGCCCCTGGCGCTGGGATGATTTGGGCGTGTTGTTTGAGCTTCGTGAGGTGGATTGCGAACGCGGGGGCCGGGCGGTGCTGCGCGACGTCACGGTCGGGATCCCCGTGGGGGCGAGCGCACTCGTCGGACCCTCGGGGGCGGGGAAGTCGACCCTGCTGCGCCTGTTGAACCGGCTCGCTGACCCGGTGTCCGGGGAGATCGCCTACCGCGGTCGTCCCCTGAACGACTACGAGCCGCTCGAGCTGCGCCGCGAGGTCTCACTGGTGCCGCAGCTGCCCGCCCTGCTGGAGGGAAGCCTCGGCTCGAACCTCGAGTTCGCCGCCGGCCTGGCCGGGCGGGATGCGGACGCCGCGCGCTGCCTCGCCCTCGCCGGCCTCGGTCCCGAGTTCGCCGATCGCGACGTCTCCGCCCTCTCGGTCGGTGAGCAGCAACGCGCGATGCTGGCCCGTTCCCTGGCACAGCAGCCGCGGGTGCTGCTGCTCGACGAGCCGACCTCGGCCCTCGATGAGGCCACCCGCGACGCGATCGAGCGGACCTTCGCCCGGCTGCAGCTGGAGATCGACGTCTCGATCGTCCTCGTCACCCACGACCCGGCCCAGGCGCGCCGCCTCGGCGATTACGTGATCCGGCTGAAGGCCGGTTGCCTGGCCGGCTGCGGTCCGGTCGAGGAGCTGATCGCCTGAGCACCTCGATTCACCTCTCGCTGGGCCAGGTCGCGTCGTCGCTGGCGCTGGTCGTCGTCGCGGCGGCGATCTCCTTCTGGCGCGAGGCCGATCTCGAACGTGACATCGGCATCGCCGTGGTCCGCTCGATCGTCCAGCTGACCGCAATCGGCTACGTGATCAAGCTGATCTTCGACACCGACTCGATCGCTCTGGTGATAGCCCTGCTGGCGGTGATGGTCCTGTTCGGAGCTTTCACGGCGCGCTCACGGGCGAAGAAGGTCCCCGGGGCCTTCTGGCCCCTGCTGATCGCGCTGGCCCTGGCCGGCGCCACGACACTGGGTCTGGTCGTTGCCCTCGGGGTCTTCGACCCGACGCCGCGCTATCTGGTCCCGGTCGGCGGCATGGTCATCGGCAACGCGATGACAGCTTCGGCTGTCGCGCTGAACCGGCTCGGCGACGACGTCGCCGACTCGCGGGCGAAGATCGAGGCGACCCTCTCGCTGGGGGCGACCGCCCGCGAGGCGGCGATGCCGATCGTCCGGCGCTCGCTGCGCAGCGGAATGATCACCCTGATCGACTCGACCAAGACCACCGGGCTGATCTTCTTCCCGGGGACGATGGTCGGGATGCTGCTGGCCGGCGCCAGCCCCACCGATGCGGTCCGGCTGCAGCTGATCCTCCTCTACGTGCTGCTCGGCAGCGTTTCGATCGCCGCCCTGGTCGCAACCGGCCTCGCCTACCGCAATTTCTTCACCCCGGCCCAGCAGCTGCGCGAGCCGGACGGGACCCGAAATGGCGACTAGCGCCGGTTGATCAGGATCGCCGTGTCGGGGTTGGCGTAGTCCGGGACGGCGAGGTCCGGGACGCGGCCTCGGTTCAGCCGGCCCGCCGCCACCGAATAAGCCTCGTCGACCGCGACCAGCTTGCGGGGGGTGCCGAGGCCTCCGGTGCGCTTCTGGAAGCTGATCGCCACCTTGCCGTTGTCCTCGCTGACGTTGGCGACGTCGAGGCGACCGTCGAGGTTGAAGTCGGCGGCCGCCGGCTCGTAGGCACAGGAGCCCGTCACGGTGGGTGAGGCGACCGGGGCGCGGAAGCGCCCGTTCCCCTTGCCCCTGAGCAGGTAGAGCTTGTCGTTCCCGTCGCAGTCGGAGACGACCAGGTCGAGCTTGCGGCCGGGGTTGAAGCGTCCCTTGACGAACCCGTAGGCACCCTCCGTGCCGGCGTCGCTGCGAACCGGGTGCGGAAGCTGCCGCCGCCCCGGCCCAGCAGGATCGCCGCCTGAACGCCCGCCCCTCCGCCGGGGTGGTAGTAGTTGAGCGCGGCGACGTCGGACTTGCCGTCGCGGTTGAAATCGCCGGTGGTGACGGCGGCGGGGAAGGTGTCCGAGCCGCCGGTTCTGAACGTCTGCGGCGCCCTGAAGCCGCCGGGCTTGCCGAGCAGGATGCCGACGGTTCCCCTCCCCGAGTTGGCAACTGCGAGATCGGTACGGCCGTCGCGGTTGAAGTCGGCCGCTGCTACCGAGTAGGGGTACTCGTCGCCGGTCGCCGGGCCGGTGTCGAAGAGCTGCGGCGCCCGGAAGCCACCCGGCTTGGATCGCAGCAGAGCGATCTTGTCGCTCTCGTAGTCGGCTACCGCCATGTCGGGGCGACCGTCGCGGTTGAAGTCCCGCGCCACGATGCCGAAGGGGTAATCGCCCGCCGGGAACTGGCGCGCCGGCTTGAACCCTCCCGGCTTCCCGTAGAGGACGTTGACCAGGTCGTCATCCTCACTGCCGACGGCGACGTCCCTGCGTCCATCGCCGTTGAAGTCCGCGATCGCGACGGGAAAGGGGTCGCCGCCGGTGATCGGCAGGTGCCGCGCCGGCTTGAACTGACCGAAGCCGAGCGCCCCGGAGGCGAACAACAGCGAGGCCAGCAGGGAGGCGAGCGCGATGGCGCGAACGGGCGAGCGTCTCGTCCTCATTCCGGGCCTATCGGCAGCGGTAGTGGTTGTCATTAGCCTCCGAAGCGGCCCTCCTAGACTGGACGCGTGTCCCGCTCGCAGCGCCTGACGCTGGTCGCGACGATCCTCGGATCGACCGTCGTCTTCCTCGATGCCACCGTCGTCAACGTCGCCCTTCCCGCGATCAGCGACGGGCTGAACGCCGGCCTCGCCGGGCAGCAGTGGGTGGTCGAGGCCTATCTGCTGGCGCTGGTCTCCCTGCTCCTGGTGGGGGGCTCGATGGGGGACCAGTTCGGTCGGCGGCGGATGTTCGTCGCCGGGCTGATTGGATTCGGTGCGACCTCGGCGCTCTGCGCGGTGGCTCCGTCGGACGGGTTCCTGGTTGCTGCCCGCGCCCTCCAGGGGATCACCGGGGCCCTGCTGGTCCCCGGATCGCTGGCGATCGTCGCCGCGACCTTCGAGGGCGAGAGCAGGGGCAAGGCGGTCGGAACATGGACGGCTTGGACGGGGATCGCGACGGTGCTCGGCCCGGCGGGCGGCGGCGCCCTGGTCTCGGCGTTTTCCTGGCGCTGGGTGTTCTGGGTCAACCTGCCGCTGATCGCGGCCACCGTCGCGCTGACCCTGCATTCGGTCGGCGAGAGCCGTGATCCGGATGCCTACCGCGGCATCGACTGGATCGGGATCCTGCTCTCCGCGCTGGGCCTCGGCGGACCGGTGTTCGCCCTGATCGAGCAGCCGACCCACGGCTGGGGCAGCCCGTTGGTCTGGACCCCGCTGCTGGCCGGGGTCGCCTGCTTCGCCCTGTTCGTCGTCTGGGAGGCGAGGGCGAAGCACCCGATGCTCGACCTGGGGCTGTTCCGCATCCGCAACTTCAGCGTCGCCAACCTGACCACGCTGACCGCCTACGCGGGTCTGATGGGCGGGCTCTTCTTCCTCGGCCTCTTCCTGCAGCAGGTGGTCGGCTACAGCCCGCTCGAGGCCGGCCTGGCGACGACGCCGATCTCCCTGATCCTCTTCGTCCTCTCGCCGCGATTCGGGCGGATCACCTCGGGTAACGGCCCCCGACTGCCGATGACCACCGGGCCGCTGGTCGCCGGCGCCGGGATGCTGCTGATGCTGCGGATCGACGCCGACGCGAGCTATCTCGCCGACATCCTGCCGGCGATCCTCGTCTTCGGCCTCGGGCTCTCGGCGCTGGTCGCGCCGCTGACCGCGACCGTTCTGGACTCCGTCCCGGAGAACCGGGCGGGGATTGCCTCGGGCGTCAACAACGGCATCTCCAGGGTCGCCGGGCTGATGGCGATCGCCGTGCTGGGCGCTGTGGTCTCTGCCCAGTTCGGCTCCGCGCTGGACGGATCACTCGGCGATCGGGAGCTCTCGCCGCAGGCCACCCGCGCCGTGGAGGATGCGAAGTCGAAGCCGCTCGCCGTTCCCCGAACCGGCGACCTCGCTGCGGCCGAGGTGGCGACGATCGACTCCGCCGCAGACGACGCCTCGACCTCGGGGTTCCATCTGGGCATCGGGATCGGCGGGCTGTTGATGATCTGCGGCGGGATCGTCGCCGGTGTCGGGATTCGCAACCCGGAGCGGCGGGGGGAGGCTCATCCGACCCGGGGTGCGGCGACCGCGGGGGAGTGCGGGCACAGCGCCGACTGCGACGAGCGTCTGCCGGCGGGGGTCGTCGAGGCGCCGGCGCCCGAGCCCGCATAGTCTCCCGCCGCGTGAGGATCTTCTCCGGAATCCAGCCGACCGGCCGCAAGCACCTCGGCAACTACATCGGCGCGATCCGCCAGTACGTCGATGGCCAGGAGCGCGGCGACCCGGCGATCTATTGCATCGTCGACCTGCACGCGACCACCGTCGCCTACGAGCCGGGCGAGCTTCGCGAGCGGCTTCACGACACCACCGCGCTGCTTCTCGCCGCCGGCCTCGATCCCGAGCGCTGCATCCTCTTCCGCCAGTCCGATGTCCGCGAGCACACCGAGCTCTGCTGGCTGCTCGCCTCGGTGACGGCGCACGGGGACCTCAACCGGATGACCCAGTTCAAGGAGAAGTCGGCGGCGCAGCGAGAGCTGGTCTCGGCCGGCCTCTTCTTCTACCCGGTGCTGCAGGCCGCCGACGTGCTCGCCTACCGGGCAGAGGAGGTCCCGGTCGGCGAGGACCAGCGCCAGCACGTCGAGCTGATGCGGGAGATCGCCCGCCGCTTCAACGAGCGATACGGCGAGACCCTGGTGGTGCCCGAGCACCGGATCCCCGGGGTCGGGGCGCGGATCATGGACCTTCAGGAGCCCGAGCGGAAGATGTCGACGACCGTGGGCAGCGAGGCCGGGACCGTCTACGTGCTCGACGAGCCCGGGGCGATCCGCAAGAAGCTCGCCACCGCGGTGACCGACTCCGGCCGCGAGGTCATCCGGGCAGAGGAGAAGCCCGGGGTCACCAACCTGATCGATATCCTCGCCGCCGCCCGCGGGATCGGGCCCGAGGCGGTGGAGGCCGAGTTCGCTGAGGCCGGCTACGGCGACTTCAAGAAGGCGGTGGCGGAGGCGACGGTGGAATACCTGGCGCCTGTCCGCGAGCGCTACGCGGAGCTGCGCCCCGACGCGGGCCGGCTGGAGGCGGTGCTGGACTCGGGCTCTGCGAAGGCGCGCTCGCTCGCCTCGGAGACGCTCGGCGAGGTGCGGGAGAAGATGGGCGTCGGCGCTCCGCGCTAGTCGATTCGTCCGCTCGGGCGATCTCGCCCAGGATGCGAGTGATCCGGTTGGGCTGCCGTTGGGCACTGGTAGTAGCCCGTTGAATCGATTCTGGAGGCCGGGGAATGCAGGGCAGAGATCGGAGATGGAGGGCGTTGGCGACCGCGGTGGCGGTCGCCGCGCTCCCTCCGGCCGCTGCCCAGGCCTCGATCCCGCTGAGCGGCGCCAAGGGCGAGCCGCTCGACACAACGCAGCAGGACGCCAACACCCGCTTCCACATCCACCTCAACCTCGGCGGCAGCGAGCAGCTCAAGGACCTGAGCCAGAAGCTGCCCTTCGGCATCGGCCCCGATCTGCTGCAGCCGACCTGTCCCGTCGCCAGCTTCGAGCCTGACGACAACTGTCCCGCCAAGACGCGGATCGGGACCACCACCGTCGTCGCCACGCTGGCCGGGGTGCCCCTACCGCAGACCGTGAGCGGCCGCATCTATTACCTAGAGCCGGCGCCGGACGAGGCCTATCCGGAGCTCGGGATCGTGCTCGAGCCGCCGAGCGGGCCGAAGGTCTTCCAGCGCGGCAAGACCGAGATCCTCGCCGACGGGATCGCGACGACGATCAACGACTTCCCCCAGGCGACCAACATCGCCGAGGGCCCGTTGCCGCCGATCAATGTCCCGACGCGGATCGACTCGCTCGACATCGTCCTGGTCAAGTCATTCCTGCGCAACCCGACCACCTGCACCCCGGCGACTACCAGCTTTTCAGCGGTCAGCTACGAGGACCCGTCGCACACCAGCACGACAGACGCCGCCTACACGCCTACCGGCTGCCCGCCCCCGCCTCCGCGGGCGAAGCCGCGGTGCGGGGGCCGGGTCACGACCATGGTTGGGACGGCGAAGCACGACGTGATCGCCGGGACCCGCGGTCGCGACGTGATCGCCGGGCTCGGAGGCAACGACACGCTGAAGGGTCTGAGGGGCAACGACCTGCTCTGCGGCGGCCCCGGTAGGGACAGGCTGTTCGGTGGGCGGGGCCGCGACCGGCTGCTCGGCGGCCCGGGGAAGGACGAGCTGCGCGGCGGCCCCGGGAAGGACGTCCGACGCTAACACCGCGCCAATAGAGTGCGACGGGGGCGGCCTCTAGGCTTGCGGCGATGGCGGTGCGCGACCTCGACCTCGACCTGGAAGTCTTCGCGGGTCCCTTCGACCTGCTCCTCGCGGTCCTCCTGCGGGAGGAGGTCAGCCTGCTCGAGGTCGAGCTGGGCGAGGTCGTCGTCGCCTACATCGAGCACCTCGAGCGCGAGGGAGAGCTCGAGCTCGAGGTGGCGACCGAGTTCCTGGTGTTGATCGCGGCGCTGCTGGAGCTGAAGTCACGGATGCTGCTGCCCGGCGCCGAGGAGGACCTGGACGAGCTTGCGCCCGAGGAGGCGGTCGAGGAGCTGGTGGCCCGGATGCTCGAGTACCGGCGCTACCGCGACGCCGCGGCGATGATCTCCGAGCGATTCGAGGACTCGCATCGCAATCTCTACCGGAACGCGCCCCTGCCCGCGGCGCTGCGAAGGGTCTCACTGGAAGCGGCGGTCGCCTCCTATGAGCCGGATCTGCTCGGGGCAGCGATCGGTGACCTGCTCGAGGTGCCTCCCGAGGTCGATACCAGCCACATTCGCACCACCGTCTCGATCGAGCGCCGCCTGACGGCGCTGCGCGAGGCGCTCTCGCGGCGCCCGAGCTTCGATTTCGACGACGAGTTCGGCGGCGAGGACCGATTCACCCAGGCGGTGACCCTGTTCGCGCTGCTCGAGCTCTACCGGAAGGGAGAGGCGGAATGGGTCCAGCGCAGGCCCTTCGGGGCGATAAGGGTGAGCAAGCCGAGACCGAAGGCGGGGGTCGGATGAGCGAGCTGGCGAGGAAGCTGGAGGCGCTGCTCTTCCTCTCCGCGCAGCCGGTGCCGGCCGGGGAGCTGGCGCTTGCCTGCGAGGCCGGCGAGGAGGAGGTCGGGGCGGCGCTCTCCGAGCTGGGCGCCGAGCTCGCCGAGGGCAGCCGCGGCATCGTCCTACGCGAGGTCGCAGGCGGCTACGCGCTGGCCTCGGCGCCTGAGGCGGAACAGGCCGCCAGGCGCCTGCTCTCGAGGCCGCGCACCCCGCCGCTGACCCAGGCGCAGGCCGAGACCCTGGCGATCGTCGCCTACCTGCAGCCGGTCTCGAGGCCGGAGGTCGCGCGGATCCGCGGCGTCGCCTCCGAGTCGGCGGTACAGACGCTGGGCGAGCGTGGCCTGATCGAGGAGTCCGGGCGCTCGCGTTTCGGAGCGGCGATCTACCGCACGACGGAGCTGTTCGAGAGGCTGTTCGGGCTCTCCGGTCTCGAGGCGCTCCCCGACCCCTCGCGATTCGACCCGACCGCCGAGGACGAGCGCGACCTGAGGGAGCGGCTGATGCGCGCAGGGGAGCAACGCGCGGCCTCCTGAGCCCCGGGCCGTGCGGCTCGCCAAGTTCCTCGCGCACGGCGGTGTCGCATCGAGGCGCGCCTCGGAGCGGATCGTCGCCGATCGGCGGGTGACGGTCGGGGGGGAAGTCGTCACCGACCCCGCCCGGGAGGTCGGAGACGCCGACGATGTACGGGTCGACGGACGGCCTGTGAGTGGCGAGCCGCGGGAGGTCTGGGCGCTGAACAAGCCCGCTGGGGTGGTCTCCACCGCCCGCGAGCCGGGGAAGCGGAAGGCGGTGGTCGAGCTGGTCGCCAGCCGGGCGCGGCTCTACCCGGTCGGCCGTCTCGACGCCGAATCGACCGGACTGATCGTGCTGACCAACGACGGGGAGCTCGCCAACCGGCTCACCCACCCCCGCTACGGCGTCGCCAAGACCTACGTCGCCGAGCTGCGCAGGCCGCCGGCCGAGCGCGACCTGTCCCGCCTCGCCCACGGTCTGCGACTCGACGACGGGCCGACCGCGCCGGCACTGGTCCTGCGCCTCGGCGAGCGCCGCGTCGAGATGACCCTGCGCGAGGGGCGAAACCGGCAGGTGCGGAGGATGTTCGAGGCGATCGGAAACGAGGTGCTCGGGCTGCGCCGGGTCCGGCTCGGCTCGCTGGAGCTCGGCGATCTGAGCCCGGGAGAAAGCCGGCGGCTCGGTGAGGACGAGGTCGCGCAGCTCTGGGAAGATGCCCGACCGTGAGCGAGAAGCGACTCTTCGCGGTGCGCGGAGCCGTCCAGGCCCCCGCGAACGAGGCCGGGGCGATCGTCGCCGCCACCGGAGAGCTGATGCGCGAGCTGATGGAGCGCAACTCGCTCGAATCGGGGGCGATGGTCAGCTGCCTGTTCACGACCACCGCCGACCTCGACGCCGAGTTCCCGGCTGTCGCGGCCCGTGAGATCGGACTCGACTCGGTGCCCCTGCTCTGCACCCGCGAGATCGACGTTCCCGGCTCGATGCGGCGGGTGGTGAGGGTGATGGTCCACTACTACGCGGCCGAGGACCACCGGCCTGCCCACACCTATCTCGGCGCTGCGCAGGAGCTGCGCTCCGACCTGCGCGCGGCACAATAGGCCCGGTGAGCATCACCTTCGCCGAAAAGCTCGCCCGGATCCCCGGCTATCAGGCGGGCGTGCCGGCCGGGCAGGCGCCCGAGCAGATCGCCGCCGGGGAGATCGCCCAGCTCGCCTCGAACGAGTCGCCGTTCCCGCCTCACCCGGAGGTGATCGCGGCGATCGAGCGAGCGGCGCCCGCGATGAACCGCTACCCGGACCCGGGCGCCACCCTGCTGCGCCGCCGCCTCGCCGATCGCTTCGAGGTGCAGCCGGGGAACATCGCGGTCGGGAACGGCTCCTGCGAGATCCTCCTGGCCGCGGCGGCGGCCCTCTGCGAGCCGGGTGCCGAGATCGTCTACGCCTGGCCCTCCTTCTCGATCTATGCCTATCTGGCGCCGCTCTCGGGAGCGCGCGAGATCCGGGTCCCCCTCGCCGAGGGCTACGTCCACGACCTCGACGCGATGCTGACCGAGGTGACCGCTGCGACCCAGCTGCTGGTCGTCTGCAACCCCAACAACCCGACCGGCACCTGGGTCCCCGCCGCACAGATCGGCGCCTTCTGCGAGCGCGTCCCGGGCCACGTCACGGTGATCCTCGACGAGGCCTACGTCGAGTTCCAGCAGACCGACGACCCCGACGCGACTGTGGACCTGCTCTCCGAGTTCCCCAACCTCGTCCTGCTTCGTACCTTCAGCAAGTGCTACGGCCTCGCCGGGCTGCGGGTCGGCTACGGCCTCGGTTCGGCGCCGTTCCGGGCCGCGGTCGACGCGGTCCGCCAGCCTTTCGACGTCAATGCGATAGCCCAGGCGGCGGCGGCCGAGGCGATCAAGCACTCGGACGACGTGACTGGCCGGGTCGAGCAGACGATCATCGAGCGGGTCCGGGTCGAGGAGGGCCTGGCGGAGCTCGGCCTCGCCACGGCGCGGACCGAGGCGAACTTCTCCTGGGTCGCCCTCGGGGCGGCCGAGGACGAGCAGGCAGCCCTCGCCGGGCTCTCGGAGCGAGGTGTCCACGTGCGGGCCGGGACCCCGCTGGGAAGCCCAGGGCACATCCGGGTCAGCTACGGGACCCGGGAGGAGAATGAGCGTTTCCTTGCCGGGATCGAAGCAGTGCTCGACTAGACCGGTCTCAGCTGCTAAAACTGGGCTGGATGAAGGGCGGAAGCATGACGACGAGGAGCTTCGGCGCGATCAGCGCCGCCGCTCCGCCCTGCCCGCTTCACCTATTGGCGATTTAGCTAGGCGTCCGGCCCCGCGGCGCAGTTGCCGCAGTCAGACTCGACCGGACCGGGCGCCGATCTCCGTCTCGCGTGCAGCGCTGCGCGCCGGCGGGCAGAAAGTACGATCTTCCAACCTTGCAGAGAGGCAGCGACAAGATGATGATCGGGGTGAAAGCGGAGGCCAAGGACAGGGTCCGCGACCTGCGCATCGAGCGGGTTGTCGAGCTGATCCCGCCGGTGACCTTGCTCGAGGAGCTGCCGCTGGGCGAACAGCGAGAGCAGGCGGTGGTCGAAGGCCGCTCGTCGGTCACCGAGGTGATCGGCGGCAGCGACGACAGGCTGCTGGTAGTGGTCGGGCCGTGCAGCGTCCACGACCCGGAGGCGGCCCTCGACTACGCCGGGCGGCTGAGCGCCGCCGCCGGAGATCTGGGCGAGGACCTGCTGGTGGCGATGCGGGTCTACTTCGAGAAGCCGCGGACCACTACGGGCTGGAAGGGGCTGATCAACGACCCCCACCTCGACGGCTCGGGGGACGTCAACGCCGGCCTGCGGGTGGCCCGGGAGCTGCTGCTCGAGGTGCTCGACCTCGGGCTGCGGATCGGCTGCGAGTTCCTCGACCCGATCACCCCCCAGTACATCTCCGACGCGGTCGCCTGGGGCGCGATCGGGGCCCGCACGACCGAGAGCCAGATCCACCGCCAGCTCGGGTCCGGCCTGTCGATGCCGGTCGGCTTCAAGAACCGCACCGACGGCGACGTCCGGGTTGCGGTTGACGCCGTGCGGGCCGCCTCCGTGCCCCACGTCTTCGCCGGAATCGACGACGCCGGCGTCCCGGCGATCCTGCATACGACCGGGAACCCGGATTGCCACATCATCCTGCGCGGCGGCGAGGCCGGCCCCAATTACGGGGAAGCGGAGATCGAGGGAGCGCTGCGACGTCTTGACACCGCCGGCCTGCCGCGGCGCGTCGTCGTCGACGCATCGCATGGGAACAGCAACAAGGACCCCGAGCTGCAGGCGAAGGTGGCTGGTGAGATCGGCGCCCAGGTGGCGGGCGGCAGCGACTCGATCGCCGGCGTCATGCTGGAGTCCTTCGTCGAGGCCGGCAGGCAGGACCTCTCCTCCGGCCTCCCGCTGACCTACGGGCAGTCGATTACGGACGCGTGCATGGGCTGGGAGACGACGCTCGAGGTTCTCGACGGGCTCGCCGCAGCCGTCAGGGCACGCCGCTCTAGATGAGGATCGCAGTGCTCGGGGTCGGGCTGATCGGCGGCTCGATCGGGCTGGCAGCGCGGCGGCGGCTGGGGGCGGAGGTGGTCGGCCACGATCCCGATCCGGCGACCGTCTCGGCGGCGCTCGAAGCGGGGGCGATCGATAGCGCCGCGAGCGGGCCGGGCGAGGCCTGCGAAGGAGCCGAGGTCGTCTTCTGCGCGGCGCCTGTTGGAGCCCTGGTGGAGGTCGCCGAGGCGGCTCTCGCCGCCTCGGGACCGGGGACCGTGGTCACCGACGCCGGCTCCACCAAGCGCGAGATCGTCGCGGAGCTCGGGGATGACGAGCGCTTCGTCGGGGGGCATCCGCTCGCCGGGGCGGAGACCGCCGGGGTCGAGAACGCGCGCGAGGAGCTGTTCGAGGGGGCGCGTTGGTACCTGGCGCCATCGGCGATCTCGGCCGGGGTCCTCTACGACCGCCTGCAGCGTGCGATCGCGGGCCTCGGCGCCAGGCCGCAGGCGATCGATGCCGAGGTTCACGATCGCCTCATGGCGACGGCCAGCCACCTGCCCCATGTGGTCGCCAACGCCGTAGCCGATCAGGCGGCGGCCGAGCTGAGGCGGGACTCGGAGCGGCTCGGAGAGATGGGGCCGAGCCTGCGGGACGCGACCCGGGTCGCGGGAGCGAACCCGGAGGTCTGGGCAGACATCTTCGCCAGCAACCGCGAATCGGTCGCCGAGGCGGTGGACTCGGTGATCGGCCGGCTGGAGCGGGCCTCGCGGTTGATCCGCGAAGGCGACGGTGCGGGGTTGGCCGCGTGGCAGCGAGAGGCGGGCCTCTCACGCCGTGCCCTGCTCGAGTCCGAGGGCGCCGCCGGCCCTGTCCAGGAGCTGCGGCTGGTGGTCCCGAACCGGCCGGGGATCGTCGCCGGCCTCGCCCTGGCCCTGGGGGATGCCGGAATCAATATCGAGGACATGGCGCTCTATCCGGCGCAGGACATGTCCACCGGCGCGATCGCCCTCTGGGTCGCCGGACAGGCCGAGGCCGGGCGCGCCGCGGCGCTGGTCCGGGGGATGGGCCACACGGTGTCCGTGCTCGGGGCCGGCGATTAGCGGCGCCCGCTTCAGCCCCAGCGGTCCGCTCCTCGGCGCCCTGCGCCCGCCGCCCGACAAGTCGATCTCCCACCGGGCGGCACTGATCGCCGCGATCGGGGAGGGCCCGACAGCGATCGAGGGGTTCCTTGACTCGGCGGATACCCGCTCCACCCTGGCGGCGGTCGGCGCCCTCGGCGCCGGGGTGGGCGCGAGCAGCGGCAGCTCGGGCCCGCTCCCGGGACGGTTCACGATCGAGGGAATGGGGTTGCGGGGAGCCGTCCCGGGGCTGGATATCGACGTTGGCAACGCCGGCACCCTGCTGCGGCTGCTGCCGGGCTGGCTGGCGGGACAGGACTCCGGGAGCTGGACGATCGACGGGGACGAGTCGATCAGGCGGCGGCCGGTGGACAGGATCACGGAGCCGCTGCGGCTGATGGGCTCCCGGATCGAGTCCGGCGACGGGGGGCTGGCGCCGATCCGGATCGAGGGATCGCCGCTCAGCGGTATCTCCTACCGGCTGCCCGTGGCAAGCGCCCAGGTCAAGTCCTGCCTGCTACTCGCCGGGCTGCTGGCCGAGGGGGAGACTCGGGTGATCGAGTCCTCGCCGACGCGGGACCACTCCGAGCGCATGCTCGCCGCCGCCGGGGCCGAGGTCGGTCGCGACGGCGAGACGGTGACGATCCGTCCCGCGGATCGGCTCGAGCCCGGCGAGATCGTCATCCCCGGCGACCTCTCCTCCGCCGCCTTCTTCATCGTCGCCGCGACGATCGTGCCCGGCAGCCGGGTGCGCCTCGACGGGGTCGGGCTCAACCCGACGCGCTGCGGCGTGATCGAGATCCTGGGGCGGATGGGCGCGGCGATCGAGGTCAGCGAGGAGCGGGGACGCGGGGGCGAGCCGGTCGGAGCGATCGAGGTCTCGGCGGCCGAGCTGGGCGGCACCACGGTCGGAGGGAGACGAGATCCCCCTGGCGATCGACGAGCTGCCGCTGATCGCCCTGGCGGCGTGCTTCGCGGAGGGGGAGACGGTGATCGCCGGCGCGTCCGAGCTGCGGCGCAAGGAGTCGGACCGGATCGAGACCGTGACCGGGGCCTTGGCGGGGCTCGGCGCCGCGATCGAGCCTACCCCGGACGGCATGGTGATCCCGGGTGGGGGAGGGATCGACGGAGGCAGGGTCGACTCGCACGGCGATCACCGGATCGCGATGCTCGGCGCGATCGCGGGGCTCGCCTCGCGCCGGGGGGTCGAGGTCGACGGGATCAATGCGGCTGCGATCAGCTACCCGGGCTTTGCCGCGGACCTGGAGTCGCTTCGCGTCAACTAGCGCTGGGATGCCCGACCCCGGGCCAGGGGGAGAGCAGCAGCAGAAGCCTGGAGTCCGCCCGCGCCCGCACCTCGTGACGCTCGTTGGGCTCGAACGCGGCCAACAGGCCAGCCTCCCCCGAGACGCTCTCCCCGCCGGGGCGGGAAAGCTCGATCTCCCCGGAGACGACGAGCATCCAGGCACGCTCATGAACCTGGTGCTCGCCCATCTCTTCGCCGGCCGGCAATTCGATCACGATCGCCCTGCCCTCGTCGTCGGAGGTGATCACCTCCGGCTGGTGCGCCTTGACGTCGAGGGCGCCGAGGTCCCAGGTCTGCATCTCCACCCCTTCACGGTCGCTGTGAGGGTCAAACATATCCATGCCGGAGCACGATTAGGCTTTTGGCCGGCGCGGTGTAGTGCCGGCACAGGCATGTCGGGCGGCGAAGCCACCGCAGGTGGTTGCGATGGCCGGCGCGGTGTTAGCGCCGACACAGGCATGTGAGGCGGCGCAGCCGCCGCCGGTAGTTTCTTAGCCATGGTGATCGCGATCGACGGCCCCGCCGGCGCCGGTAAGTCGTCGGTTGCGAGGGGGGTCGCGGCAGCCCTCGGCTTCACCTATCTCGACTCGGGGGCGATGTACCGCTGCGTGGCGCTCGAGGCGCTGCGAGCAGAGGCCGACCTGGACGACGCCGAGGCGGTCGGGAGGATCGCCGCGGGGTGTGAGATCGATCTGGCGAGCGGGGAGCTTCGGGAGCCCTCCGGTCTCGGAGGCAGCTTCCCGCGTCTCCGTTCACCCGCAGGTCCGCGAGGCGATGGTCGCCCGCCAAAGGGAGCTGATCGCGAGCGGCGATTTCGTCGCCGAGGGTCGCGACATCGGCACGGTCGTCTGCCCGGATGCCCCGTTGAAGCTGTACCTAACCGCGTCGGAGCGGGAGCGGGCCCGCCGCCGGGCCGCCGAGAGCGGCGAGGACCCCGAGCGGGTGCTCGCCTCCCAGCGGAACCGGGACCGTCGCGACCGTGAGCGCGAGCACGGGAGGCTGAGGCCGGCTGAGGACGCAATCGAGCTCGACACCTCCGGCCTCCCTCTGGACGAAGTGATTGAGCGGGTCGTAGGCCTGGCGCGCGAGAGGGGCCTGGCTTGACGGCGGCGGCCGCGCGCCCCGCGGTCGCGGTCGTCGGCTTCCCGAATGTCGGCAAGAGCGCCCTGGTCAACCGCCTCGCCGGCGGGCGGGAGGCCGTCACCCACTCCGAGCCCGGCGTGACCCGGGACCGCAAGCGGATGGGCTGCGATTGGAACGGCGTCTACTTCGACTTGATCGACACCGGCGGCATCGACCTGGCCGACGAGGCCGAGCTCGCCCGAGATGTCCAGCGCCAGGCGAGCGAGGCGATGAGCGAGGCCGAGCTGGTGCTGATGGTGGTCGACGCGAGGGCGGGCCTTCGTGGAGGCGACGCCGACCTGGCCGCCTCGCTGCGCGGCTCGGCGACCCCGGTGCTGGTCGCGGCGAACAAGGTCGACCGCCCGGAGGACTCGCACCTCGCCGCGGAGTTCCACGGACTGGGTCTCGGTGAGCCTTCTCCGGTTTCGGCCACCCACGGTCTGGGCACAGGGGACCTGCTCGACCGAATCGTCTCCGGGCTCGGAGCCGCCCCTGTCCACGCCGATGACGAGGCGCCCCCGCGGCTGGCGATCATCGGGCGGCCCAACGTCGGCAAGTCCTCGCTGCTCAACGCCCTGCTCGGCGTCGAGCGGGTGATCGTCTCCGAAACCGCCGGCACGACCAGGGACGCGATCGACACCGAGGTCGAATATGAGGGCCGGCCGGTGGTGCTGGTAGACACCGCCGGCCTCCGGCGCCGCTCGAAGGTGGCCGGTACGGTCGACTACTACGCCCAGCTGCGCTCCCAGCGGGCCGTGGAGAGCGCCGACGTCGCGATCGTGGTCTGCGACGCGTCCGAGGGGGTCACCGCCGAGGACTTGAGGATCGCCGAGATGGCGATGCGCTCCGGATGCGCGACCCTGGTCGTGCTCAACAAGTGGGACATCACCCGCACTGACATCGACGACGCCAGGGCACGGGTCCGCCGCAAGCTGCGGCTGCGCCCGGAGGTCGTCACCTGCTCCGCCCTAGGCGGGCGCGGGGTCGGTGGGCTGCTCGGCCGGGCCCTCGGTCTCGCGGGCCGCGCCGCCGCCCGCTTCCCAACCCCGGAGCTGAACCGCCTGGTCTCCGAGATCGTCGCCAAGACGCCCCCTCCCTCGAAGCGGGGGCGGCGGCTGCGGCTCTACTACGCGGCACAGGTCGGCGATCGCCCGCCGCGGATCGCGATCCAGGTCAACGACCGCCGCCTGATCTCGCGCGAGTGGGCCTACCACCTGGAGAACCGGCTGCGGGAAGCCGGCTCGCTGCAGGGTGTTCCGCTGGTGATCGACTTCGTCCCGCACAGCGGCCGCGACCGGCGTGGGCAACGCTCCCGCTAGTCTCTGGTGCCTCAAACCGCAAGGAGAAGACCTTCAGATGTCCGATACCCGACCGCTGGCAGACGGCGAGTACCTGTTCACCTCGGAGTCGGTGACCGAGGGGCACCCCGACAAGATCTGCGACCAGATCTCCGATGGCGTCCTCGACGCCGTGATGAAGGAGGATCCGGAGGGCCGCGTTGCCTGCGAGACGCTGGTCAACACGGGCATGGCCGTGGTCTGCGGGGAGATCTCCACCACGGCCCACCTCAACGTCCCGGAGATCGTCCGCGAGACGATCCGTGGGATCGGCTACGACCGCGGCGCGCTCGGCTACGACTGCGACCACATCTCGGTGCTGGTCTCGCTCGACGAGCAGTCGCCGGACATCGCCCAGGGCGTCGACCATGCGCTCGAGACGCGTCAGGACCCCTCCGACGAGGACGAGCTCGATGTCGCAGGGGCCGGTGACCAGGGGATGATGTTCGGCTACGCGACGAACGAGACCGATGCGCTGATGCCGATGCCGATCCAGATCGCCCACCGGCTCGCCGAGCGCCTCTCGGAGGTGCGCAAGGACGGCACCCTTCCCCATCTGCGTCCCGACGGCAAGACTCAGGTCACGGTGCGCTACGCCGACGGTCGCCCCGTCGGGGTCGAGAAGCTGCTGATCTCCACCCAGCACGACCCCGGCTTCGAGGTGGGCGAGCAGATCCGGGAGCAGCTCTGGGATCACGTCGTCACGCCGGTGCTCGCCGAGGGCTACCCCGATGTCTTCGACGAGGACCGTCTGCGCGGCGAGTTCCTGGTCAACCCGACCGGAAAATTCGTGATCGGGGGGCCGGTGGGGGATGCCGGGCTGACCGGCCGCAAGATCATCGTCGACACCTACGGCGGCGCGGCGCGCCACGGCGGTGGTGCCTTCTCGGGCAAGGACCCCTCGAAGGTCGACCGCTCGGCCGCCTACGCGACGCGCCACGTCGCCAAGAACATCGTCGCCGCCGGGCTCGCCGAGCGCTGTGAGGTCCAGGTCGCCTATGCGATCGGCGTCGCGCACCCGGTCTCGGTGATGGTCGAGACCTTCGGCACCGGGCGCCTCCACGACTCCGAGATCTCGAGGATCGTCAACAAGGAGTTCGACCTCCGCCCAGGCGCATTCCGCAGCTACCTGGACCTCCACAGGCCGATCTTCCAGAAGACCGCCGCCTACGGCCACTTCGGCCGCGAGGACCCGGACTTCACCTGGGAGCGGATCGACCGGGTCGACGCCCTCCGCAAGGCCTCGAAGGCGGGCGCCGCAGCCTGAGCCCTACTGGGCCTCGCCGAGACCGTGGGAGCCGGCGGCGCCGGCTCCGGTCGCTTTGTCGACACGGTGCACGACCTGCGCCGGGTCGGCCACCCCGGCGAAGATGAAGTTGTAATCGTCGCTGCCGGCAGTGTCGAAGTCGACGTCGCCGATCTGCATCAGCCGCTGGTAGACCGACTGCTCGTAGTTGACGTTCTGGACGCGCTCCAGCCGGGTTTCCTGGATCTCGCGCGAGACGATCCCCCGCTTGATGTTCAGCCGGCGGTCGGTGATCGTGTAGGTGGTCGCGACCCGCTTGATGAAGCCGACCAGGACGGTGATCGCCAGGATCGCCAGGACGACGGCGAAGACCGTGGCACTGCTGTCGCTGATCAGCTTCGTGATCACCCCGGCGACCACTGCGATCAGCGCCCCCTTCAGGTAGAAACCGAGGATCGCCCGCCAGGAAGGGTGGCCCTCGAAGATCACCTTCTCGCCCGGATGAAGGGTGAGCGACATCGCGGGCAGCATATGTCCTCGCTGGACCCTAGGTTGGGTGCATGACGATCGCCCGGGTCGAGCCACTGACCACCGCGCGGGCTCTGCGCGGCCCCTTCGACTATCGCCTGCCGGCGGCGATGGCGGGGGTCGGTGTCGGCAGCGTGCTGAGGATTCCGTTCGGGCCGCGCCGCATCCTCGGGGTCGTGGTCGAGGTCGCCGAGCACACCGAGATCGAGCCCGGCCGGCTCGCCGAGCCGCTGGAGGCGCTGGAGGCGGGCGCCCCCGCAGAGCTGGTCGGGCTCGGCCTCTGGGTCGCCGAGGAGTACTGCTCGACCCCCGCTCGCGGTCTCGGGCTGGTGCTCCCACCCGGAACCGGGACCGGGGGCCGGGCGATGAAGGCTAGAACCGAGCTGCGTGCCCGGATCACCGATGCGGGGCGCTTGGCGCTGGCCGGTGAGGAGCGGCTCGGCCCGCTCCAGGCGGCGGTGCTCGGCGCGCTGCTGGAGGGGGAGCGCAGCGGCCCCGAGCTGAGCGCCGCCGCGGGCGCCGATCGCGCCGCCCTGCGCCGCCTCGAGGGCAGGGGGCTGATCGAGACCTCGAGGGTCGCACTGCGCCGTCGGCCGCCGGGGCCGGGGTTGGGGCACCCGGGCCGCCCGCCGGTGCTGAGCGCCGATCAGCGCCGCGCCGTGGCGGACGATCACGGCGGCCCTCGACGGGACGGCGGAGGCGCCGCGGGAGCAGCTGCTTTACGGGGTCACCGGCTCGGGCAAGACCGAGGTCTACCTTGCCGCGGTCGAGGCGGCGCTCGCCCGTCGCCGCGGGGCGATCGTGCTGGTCCCCGAGATCGGGCTCACGCCGCAGGCGGTAGCCCGCTTCGGCGCTCGGCTCGGCGAGCGGGTCGCGGTGCTCCACTCTGCGATGTCGCCGGGTGAGCGCTACGACGAGTGGCGGCGGTTGCGCAGCGGCGAGGCGGCCGTCTGCGTCGGGCCGCGCTCCGCCGTCTTCGCCCCGGTCCGCGACCTCGGCCTGATCGTCATCGACGAGGAGCACGACCCCTCCTACAAGCAGGAGAGCGACCCCCGCTACGACGCCAGGAACGTCGCCAAGAAGAGGGCCGCGGAGCGCGGCGCGGTGCTGCTCTCCGGCAGCGCCACCCCGCGGCCGGAAAGCTGGGATTCCCTGCCCCGGCTGGAGCTGCCGCAGCGGGTCGACGGCAGGCCGCTCCCAGAGGTCGAGGTGGTCGACATGCGCGCCGCCAACCCGCGGGCCGGCCCGCTGCACGCCACGACGCTGGAAGCGCTCGACTGTGTCCGCCGGCAGGGCGGGAAGGCAATCGTCATGATCAACCGCCGCGGCTTCGCTCCATGGCTCACCTGCCGCTCCTGCGGGCGTCACTGGGACTGCCCCAACTGCGACGTTTCGCTGATCACGCATCGGCGCAGCGGGCGGCTGGTCTGCCATCACTGCGCGCATGCCGAGCCCCTGCCGAGCGCCTGCCCGGACTGCGGCTCGGTCAGCCTCGCCCGGGCCGGCGCCGGAACCGAGCGGATAGAGGAGCTTCTCGCCCACCGGCTGGCGCCGATGCGCGTGCTGAGGCTCGATTCCGACAGCGCCGCCGGGCGCGGTTCGCACGCCCGCATCCTCGGCGCCTTCGAGCGGCCCGGCCCAGCGGTGCTGGTCGGCACGCAGATGGTCGCCAAGGGCCACGACTTTCCCGACGTCATCCTCAGCGTCATTCTCGACGCCGACGCGACCCTGCGCTTCCCCGACTTCCGCGCCGAGGAGCGGACCTTCGCGATGGTCGCGCAGCTCGCCGGGCGCAGCGGGCGCGGCGAGGCGGGCGGCGAGGTGATCGTGCAGACGCTTGCTCCGGAGGCGCCGAGCATCGTCCACGCCAGCGATCACGACACCGCCGGCTTTCTCGCCGGCGAGCTCTGTCGCCGGCGGGCGCTCGCCTACCCGCCCTACTCGCACCTGATCCGCATCGGCCTGGCCAGCGAGGCGACCGAGCCGCTGGAGACGGCATCGAAGCGCCTCCGCGAGGCGCTCGCCCCGACGCTCCCGGCGACGACCGAGATCCTCGGCCCGGCGCCGATGTTCCGGGTACGCGGCCGCCACCGCCGCCGCCTGCTCCTCAAAGCCGCGGAGCGAGTCGCGACGATCGAGGCCGTGCGGGGGGTCGTCGAGGGCATGGCGGGCGAGCGGGTGCTACGCGAAGTCGCGGTCGGCGTCGACGTAGATCCGCAGTGAGGGCCATCTAATCTTCGAGGCGAGATGAGCGACGAGCCGGAGAAGGAAGCGGGGACGCCGGAACCCGACCAGGAGATCCTCGCCAGGCGGAACGCCGCGCTGGCGCAGGTGCTCCAGTTCGGAGATCCGGTCCTGAAGAGTCGAGCCTCGGAAGTCTCTGAGTTCGGCGAGGTCCTGCGCGAAGACGTCGAGCGGATGGTGGCGATCATGCGGGATGGTCTCGGGGTCGGGCTTGCGGCGACCCAGATCGGCATCCTGCGCCGGCTGCTCGTCTTCCAGGCCGGCCCCGACTCGGAGCCGAGCGCGATCGTCAACCCCGAGATCGAGTGGCTCTCCGAGGACGCGGTGATCGCGGAGGAGGGCTGTCTCAGCATCCCGCGGGTCTCGGTCGACGTCGAGCGCCCGCTCTTCGCGCGGGTCATCGGCGCCGACGCTGATGGCGAGCGGATCAGCATCGAGGCATCGGGGCTCGAGGCGAGGGTGCTGCAGCATGAGATCGACCACCTCGACGGAGTCCTGATACTCGACCGGACGACCCGCGAGCAGCGCAAGGCCGCCCTGCGGGCCCTGCGCGAGGGCGGGTCCTACGGCCCGGCGGACGGGGAGGACCCCGAGGCGGGTGAGGCCGCGAGGCCGGCGGCCACCGAGGCGTGAGCCGCAGCGTCTTCCTCGGTACCTCCGAGTTCGCGGCGACGGTGCTCGAGGCCCTCTGCCTCTCCGCCCACCGACCATCCCTGGTCGTCACCCCGCCTCCCCGGCCGCGCGGCCGGGGTCGCAAGCCGGCGCCCGCCCCGGTCGCGACGAGGGCGCGCGAGCTCGGGGTCGAGCTGCTCGAGGCCGCCGACGTCAATCACCCGGATTCGCTGGAGGCGATCCTCGCCCGTGATCCGCAGCTCGGCTGCGTCTGCGCCTTCGGCCAGCTGATCCGCGAGCCGTTGCTGTTGCGGCTGCCGATGCTCAACCTGCACCCGTCGCTGCTGCCCCGCTGGCGGGGAGCGGCCCCGATCGAACGGGCGATCATGGCCGGCGACGCCGAGACCGGCGTCTGCGTGATCAGGGTGGAGGAGGACCTCGACGCCGGCCCGATCGCGCTGCGCGAGCAGACCCCGATCGCGGAGGGTGAGGACTACGGTTCCCTTGCGGCCCGTCTCGCGGCGATCGGCGGGCGACTTCTGGTCCGCGGGCTCGAGCTGGCGGCGGCAGGGGAGATCGAGTTCAGCGCCCAGGCTACGGACGGGGTCACCTACGCGGAGAAGATCTCCCGGGAGGAGCGCCGGCTCGATCCTTCGCGCCCTGCCGAGGCTCTCGCCTGCAGGGTTCGCGCCCTCACCCCGCACATCGGCGCCCACATCGAGACCGAGGGCGGTGGGCGGCTCGGGGTCCTCCGGGCCCGGGCCGAGCCCGGCGATCTCGTCAGGGGCGAGATCCGCCCGGCCGGCGACATCCTGCTGCTCGGATGCGCCGAGGGGGCGCTGCGTCTCGAGCGGGTGCAGCCGCCGGGGTCGCGGCCGATGGACGCCGCCGCCTACCTCCGCGGGCACCGGCCCCCGCAGCGCGCACTGATCCCGTGAGCGAGGTCTCGGCGTCACGGCAGCTCGCCTTCACCGTGCTGCGAATGACCTTCGAGGAGGACGCCTTCACGGACGTCGCATTTCGCCGGGTCGCCGAACGCGAGGGCCTGGCGGGGCGCCCGCGAGCCCAGGCCATGAGGCTCGCCTACGGAGCCGTCCAGCGGCGCGGGACCAGCGACGCGCTGATCCGGCGGCTCGCCGAGCGCTCGCCAGGCATGCTCGACCCGCCTGTTCTGGCGGCGCTTCGGATCGGCCTCTATGAGCTGCTCTTCTCCGGGGGCAGCGCCGATTACGCTGTCGTCGACCAGACGGTCGAGCTCGCCCGCTCGGGGGGCACCGCCCACGCCACCGGCTTCGTCAACGCGGTGATGCGGCGGGCGCTGCGCGAACGCGAGGGGCTTGCGGAGCTGCTGAGGCAAGACGACGACCCGGCGCAGGCCGCGTTGGCGCACTCGGTGCCCCGGTGGCTGGCCGAGATGTGGTGGCAGGAGCTCGGAGCCGATCAGGCCCGCTCGCTGCTGCGGGCCTGCAACGAGCCGGCCGAGCGGGCGTTGCGGGTCAACACGCTCCGCTCCAGCCGTCCCGAGGCAATCGAGCAGCTTGGCGCGGCGGGAGTGGAGGCCGCCGCGCCATCGGCGGAGTGGCCTCTCGGGCCGCCGGAGTCGATCGTCATCCAGGGCAGCCTGGCGGGGGCTCTGGCGATGGTCGAGGCCGGAGAGCTGACGCCCCAGTCGCGGGCCTCGGCGGCGGTGGTCGAGGTGCTCGACCCGCTGCCGGGGGAGAGCGTCTTCGACCTCTGCGCCGGGCCGGGGATCAAGACCGGTCAGATCGCCGCCCGCATGGAGGACCGCGGCGAGGTGATCTGCGTGGAGCGGGATCCGGCCCGCGCCGAGGAGGTCGCCGACCAGGCCCGGCGGCTCGGACTGCGCAGTGTAAGCGTGCTAGAGACCGACGCGGCCCGGCTCGAACTGGGCCGCGAATTCGACCGGGTCCTGGTCGATGCCCCCTGCTCGGATCTGGGGACGCTGGCCTCGAGGCCAGACGCCCGCTGGCGAAAGTCCCCGGATGGGATCGTCGCGCTCGCCGGGGCTCAGGATGAGATCCTCGCCCGTGCCGCCCGCGCGGTGCGCCCCGGCGGGGTGCTGGTCTACTCGACCTGCACGATCTCCCGCGCCGAGAACGAGGACCGGATCGCCTCGCTGCTCGAATCCGGGGGCGGGGACGGCGTTCCACGCCTCCGCGCCGAGGATCTCGGAGGCCGCGCCCCGGGGCTCTCCTCGCCCCTCGACCGTCGCTTCCTGCAGACCCGACCCGACCGCGACCGCAGCAGCGGCTTCTTCATCGCCCGACTGAGGCGCGATGATTAGGCCGATGAGCGAGACCGGCGAAGAGAAAGCGACCGGCGAAGGCGAGGGTGGCGCCCGGCTCCGGCGCCCGGCCTGCCCGGGCTGCGGCGAGCCGTGGTTGCGGCCCACGCAGCTGCCCGGCCGCTACCGCTGCGTCTACTGCCTGCGCCGTTACGAGCTCGTCTCAGGGTGCCCGAGCTGCGGTGAGCACCAGACGATCGCCCGGATGAGCAGCACCGAGGACATGATCTGCCAGCACTGCGGGAACTCGATGCTGAGGCCGATCTGATGGACAGGCGCGATGTCTACCGCCGCCGCCGGGTCGCCCCCTCGATCCTCTCGGCCGATTTCTCCCGGCTGGGATCCCAGGTCGCCGAGGTGATGGACGCGGGTGCCCACGTCATCCACGTCGACGTCATGGACGGGCACTTCGTCCCGCCGATCACGATTGGGCCGCTGATCGCCGCCGCGATCGCCGACCAGGTCCATGCGGCCGGCGGGGTGATCGATGTCCACCTGATGATCGAGCGCCCGGAGGCCCAACTGGCAGGGTTCGCCGAGGCGGGTGCCGATTCGATCACCTTCCACGCCGAGGCGACGCCACACTCCAACCGGACCCTGCAGGCGATCCGGGAGCTCGGCTGCCTGGCGGGGATCGCGCTCAACCCCGGCACCCCGGCGGTGGCGGTGGCGGAGCTTCAGGGATACGCCGACATCGTGCTCTGCATGACCGTCAACCCGGGCTGGGGGGGCCAGCCGTTCATCGAGGGCTCGCCCGGGAAGGTCGCGAGGTTGGCCGAGCTCTGCGGGGAGGCGCGGATCGAGGTTGACGGCGGCATCGGCCCGGATACCGCGGGGCCCGTGGCCGAGGCCGGCGCCTCGCTGTTCGTCGCCGGCTCGGCGATCTTCGGGGCGGACGACCCGGCCGAGGCCTACGCGTCGATCGCCGCAGCGGCGGGCGCAGAGTAGCCGGCCGCTAGGGGCCGGGCGCGCTGAGCGCGCCGGCCACCTCCTGCCACCAGGAGCGCTCGACTTGGTTCGCGGACTCTCGTCGGGCGCGATTCGCGCACCAGCGGGCCAGATCGGTGCGGCTTCCGATCGCGACAAGGTCCGTGCCCGTCACAGCGCGGCGACCGTCAACCAGGGCGACCAGGGCGCCCGGGCGGTCCCGCCGGCTCCGCAGGCGGGCCATCACGTCGATGCCGTCAACCTTGCGGGGGTCGGCCGGGTCGGGCAGGTCCCGGGTCGGGTGGACGGTGAAGATCTGCGGCGCGCCGCGTCGCGAGAGACGCGGTAGGGCGGCCTCGCCGATCGGGCCGTCGTGCCAGCGGCTGGTCAGCTGCTCGACCTGGTCGCGCAGCTCGCCGCGAACCAGCACGTGGAGCTCGTCCCCGGCGCGGACCTCGGTCGATCCGCGCGGGGGGATCGCCGTGCCGTCGCGGACGATCACATTGACCAATGCCTCGCGGGGCAGCTCGAGCTCCCGCACCATGTGGCCGTCGATCGCCGCCTCGGGCTGCACCCGGTGGACGATGACGTCGCCGCCCAGCTCGCGGATCCGCCCCGACTCGTGCAGGCGGCGTGGCAGCGCCGGGTCGGCCGTGGTCAGGCGCAGCCGCCTTGCCAGCGGCTCGAAGCTCGCTCCCTGGATCAGGGTCGAGGTGATGACGACGAAGAAGACAAGGTCGAACAGCCTCTCGCCGGCCGCGACCCCGGCGACGACCGGAAAGGTCGCCAGCCAGATCGGGGTGGCCCCGCGCAGGCCCGCCCAGCCGAGCATCAACCGCTCGCGGAGGTCGAAGGGGCTGAACAGGGTCGCGGCGACTGCGGCCGCGGGACGGGCGATCAGGATGAGCACGGCCGAGAGCAGCAGTCCCTCGGTCGCCAGGTCGCCGAGATCTCCCGGGAAGACCAGCAGGCCGAGCATGAAGAAGAGGGTGATCTGTGCGACCCAGCCGAGCCCCTGGTGGAAGGTCGCAGCAGTCCGCCGCCCGGGCAGCTCGCCCGTCCCCAGGGTGAGCGCCGTGAGGTAGACGGCGAGCAGGCCCGAGCCCCCGAGGATCTCGGTCAGCCCGTAGGTGATGCCCGCGGTCGCGATCGACGCCACTGGATAGGTGCCGGGGGTCGAGGAGTCGAGCCCAAGGAACGCCCGCCGCGCGATCCAGCCGAGGCCGAGGCCGAGGCCGGCCCCGAGGGTGAGCTTGACGAGGAACAGCCCGACCATGTCGAGGGCTCCGTAGGAAGGCTGCTGGATCCAATCGATGAACCCGACCACCAGCAACAGGGCGACCGGGTCGTTCATCCCTGATTCCCCTTCCAGAGAGCGCGCCACCGGGCGCTCGAGGTTGGAGCCGCGCAGCACCGAGAAGATCGCGGCGCTGTCGGTCGCGGCGATCGCCGAGCCGACGATCAACGCCTCCAGAGTGTTCAGTCCGATGATCCACTTCGCAGCGAGGCCGGCGATCGCCGCGGTCAGCAGGGTGCCGATGGTGGCCAGCGAGATGGCCGTGCCGAGAACGGGGCGGATCTCCCCCCAGCCGGCGGTCAGGCCCCCCTCGAAGATGATCAGCACCAGCCCGATCGTGCCCAGGGTGCGAGCCAGCTCGGCGTCGTTGAAGGAGATTCCGCCGATGCCCTCGGATCCGGCGAGCATCCCCAGGCCGAGGAAGAGGAGCAGGCCGGGGATTCGGACCCGGTCGGCGACCAGTGCGGCGACGATGCCGGTCGCCATCAGGGCGCCGGCCAGCAGGATCAGCTCGCCATCGTGGTGGCTCATTCCGCCCGGGCTCGCTAGGCGCTGTCTTCGGCCGCCGCCAGCTGGGCCTCCGGCTCGGCCGGGGGAGCTTGCTCCGGCACGTCCTCTGCCCGCCCGTGGGGGTGGCGGAAGATGTAGACGAGGAGGGCGAGAAGCAGCGCTGCGGTCAGGGCGAAGCCGATCTCGACCCGGCGCGAGGTGTCGGAGATCAACGGGACGAGGTTCCAGCCGACGAAGAAGACAGCGCAGGCGATCCAGCGGGCCGAAGATCGGCGCACCTGGCCCTGGGCGAGGCAGGCCTGGTTGATGGTCACCGCTGAGAGGTAGAGGCCCATCCCGGCGGTGACCAGCAGCAGCCCGACCCGCTCGTATGTGAACTTCTTCGAGAAGGCGATCTGCATCAGCTCCGGCCCGGCTATCAGGACAGCGAGCGCGACGATCGCGGTGAACGCCGCTATCGCCTTCAGCACCAGCCAGATCGAGCTGTGGAACTCGTCTTCGCTCGACTCCTCGGTGCTGGTATGGAGGCTGGTCAGGTGAGGGAGGATGCTGGTCGAGACCGCCTGGAACAGCTGCAGCGGCGCGCGGGCGATCATCAGCACGTTGAAGATGAATCCCGCCGCGGCTGCTCCCTCGAGCCCGCGGACGATCAGCGGGCCGGCGTTGAGGAAGGTCTGCTCGCTGAACATGATCAGCAGCACCGAGGCCGCGAACCCGGTGCCATGGGAGAGGCTGAACTCGGGAGCCGCCTCGGGACCGCCCCCGGGACCTTCGGCGGAGTCGATGTCAAAGGCCGGCTGTTCTTCGGAATAACTGCCCGGCATCTCCTCCGCTTCGCGTCCGGGGATGCCGGGGTCGGGGGCAGGCTGCGGTTGGGTGTTCTTGGTGGCTTGGCGCGCGAATGCGAGTGGTACGACCAGGAGGCTGAGGCTGGGGGCGGCGACGATGCCGACCGAGACCGCGTCCTGGCCGTCGAGGATCCCGACCGCCACCAGCACGGCGAAGATCGTCCGGAAGAAGGACTCCGAGAGGATCAGCGCCGTGAACAGGCCGAAGCGGCGGTGGCCGGCGAGGTAGCCACGGGCGAAGTAGCTGGCGGCGTAGAAGAGGACGGCGGAGAAGAAGATCCAGTAGAGGAACTCGTTGCCCTCGAGCAGGTCGTCCTGAAGCGGCCCTCGCAGCGCGAGCGCCAGGACCGCGAAGGTCAGGCCTAGGCCGAGCTGGATCTTCGCCGCGACCCGCATCGGCTCGCCGATCTGCTCCGAGCGGACCAGCCGCTCGGAGATGTGGCGCGAGAGCAGTTGGTCGATCGGCCGGTAAAGCGTCGAGACGGTGATGAAGACCGCCGACCAGAGCACGGTGATCTGACCGTAGTCCGGCTTCGAGAGCACGTGCGAGGCGATCACGAAGTAGAGGTAGGTGATCACCCCGGTCAGCCCGACCCCGATCGAGAGGAAGCCGGCCGTCTTGCCGTAGTCGACGGCGCCCGCTGTGGAGCTCCCCGGTTGGCGGGCGCCCTCGGACGCCGGGGGCGATGTCCGCCTATCGCCCAAGGCGGCTAGGCGCCGATCCGCTCGGTGGCCTCCAGGGGGGCCCCGGAGCCCGCGTCCTCGTAGTGCGACGGGGCGACCCCGAGGGCGAGCTCGACTCTGCGAACGCGCTCGAACACCCGCTGCGCCATCACCCTCTGCCCGGCGAGGAGGTCGCCGATGATCCCCAGCGCGAACAGCTGCACCGCGGCGATGAACAGCACCGCGCCGAGAATCAGCGACTGGATGTGGCCGGAGTCGTCGCCATGGAAGACCCAGTCGAAGACGAACGGGCTCCAGGCGACCAGCGCCAGCACTGCGACCACCGCCGCCAGGGTGACAAAAACGCGCAACGGCTCGTAGCGGGCGTAGATGCGACCGATCGCCAGGCCGTTCCGGCGCACGTAGCCCCCGGTCGAGTCGAACAGCCGCGACTCCCGGGTCTTTGCGTTGGTGCCGATCTCCACCTGATCGACGGCGACCAGCATCTTTCCCGCCTGGATCAGGCTCTCCAGCGTGTAGGTGAAGTTGTCGACGACCAGCAGTTGAAGCGCGGCCTCGCGGTTGTAGGCGCGGAACCCGCAGGTCGCGTCGGAGATCTCGGTGCCGGAGAGCCGCCGCACCACCCAGCTGCCGAGCTTCTGTAGGGACTTCTTGGCCCCGGAGAAGTGGTCGATGCTGCTCACCTGGCGGTCCCCGACGACCATGTCCGCGTCCCCGGCGAGGATCGGCGCCAGCAGCTTCGGGATGTCCTCGCCCCGGTACTGGTTGTCGGCATCGGTGTTGACGATCAAATCGGCGCCGAGCTTCAGGCCCGCGTCGAGGCCGGCCTGGAAGGCGGCAGCGAGGCCCTTGTTGTTGGTGAGGCGGACGATGTGCTCGACCCCGTGGGCGCGGGCGACCTCGACCGTGCGGTCGGAGGAGCCGTCATCGATCACCAGCAGCTCGACCGAGTCGACTCCGGCGATCTCCCTGGGCAGGCCGGCGATCGTCTCAGGCAGGGTGGCCTCCTCGTTGAGGCAGGGAATCTGGATGATCAGCTTCACCGGCCGATCAAGCGTAGCCGCGCCGGTCCCCGCCAAGCGGTCAGCCGCTTGCCGGCCCGGGTAGACTGGTTGACTGACCAGTCAATCAAGGCCAAAGTCGCCCCTCCGAAAGGAACCGCGATCGACGCTCAAGCGACAGACCCCCAACTCGAGGGCAGGCACCTCCGACGGGCGCTCGAGCTGGCCGAGGGCGGCAGGGGCAGGGTCAGCCCGAACCCGATGGTCGGGGCGGTGATCGCCGATCGCTCCGGAGAGCTGATCGGCGAGGGCCATCACGCCGAGCTCGGTGGGCTCCACGCCGAGCGGGCGGCGATCGCCGACTGCCTCAGCCGGGGCGCCGATCCCTCCGGTGCGACGATCTACGTGACCCTCGAGCCCTGCGCTCACCACGGTCGCCAGCCCCCCTGCACCGAGGCGATCCTCGAGGCCGGGATCTCGCGGGTGGTGATCGCCTCCGATGACCCCTCGGAGAAGGCGGCCGGCCGCGGCCCCGGGATCCTCCGCGACGGCGGGGTGGAAGTCGAGCTCGCGCACGGAGCCGAGGCGACCGAGGCGAGGCTGCTCAACCAGCCGTTCCGCAAGCACGCACGCACCGGGCGCCCCCTGGTCATCCTCAAGATGGCGATCTCGCTGGATGGCCGCACGGCGACGGCGTCGGGTGAGCCGCTGTGGATCACCGGGCCGCAGAGCCGTGAGATGGTGCATCGCTGGCGCGCCGAGGCCGATGCAGTCGCGGTCGGGATCGGCACCGTGCTCGCCGATGACCCGCTGCTGACCGCCCGCGAGGTCGGGGCGTTTCGCCAGCCGGCCCGGGTCGTGTTCGACTCCTCCGCGCGCCTGCCACTGGACTCGAAGCTGATCCGCAGCTCATCCGAGGCGCCGGTACTGGTCGTGTGCCTCCCCCGAGGCCGCGCGCTCGCGGGTCGAATCCCTGCGGGAGGCCGGAGCGGAGGTGCTGATCGTCGCCGGCCGGGATTCCCGCGAGCGGCTGCTGGCGGCGCTCGACGATCTCGGCCGCCGCGGCCAGACCAGCGTCTTCCTCGAGGGAGGGCCGGGGCTGGCGGCGGCGTTCGCGGCGGCGGGCGAGGTCGACGAGACGCGCCTCTTCGTCGCCCCGGTTCTGCTCGGCGAGGCTCGCGTCGAGCCCGAGGAAGCCGGGCGCGTGGTCGAGACGAGTGGCGGCGAGGGCTCCGAGCTCGCGGCGGTCGGCGACGACGTCCTGATCCGGGCCAGGCTGAGGGAGTGGTAGCGATGTTCTCGGGGCTGGTCGCAGATCTCGGAAGGGTGGAGTCGGTCGAGGCCGGCGCCGAGGGCGCCCGGCTTCGGATCGGCACATCTCTGGCCGGCGAGATCGCCGCCGGCGACTCGGTCGCGGTCAACGGAGTCTGCCTGACCGCGGTCTCGGCCGGGGACGGCGGGTTCGACGCCGAGGCGATCAACCAGACGCTCGCCCTCACCTCTCTGGGGTCCCTCGGACCGGGCGACCGGGTCAACCTCGAGCTGGCGCTGCGTCCCTCCGACCGGCTCGGCGGCCACATCGTCCAGGGCCATGTCGACGGCACCGGCGAGGTGGTCTCGGTCGCCGAGGACGGGTTCTCCCACCGCCTCCGCCTGCGCCTGGACCCGGAGATTCGCCGCTACATGGTCGAGCGCGGATCGGTTGCGCTGGACGGGGTCAGCCTCACCGTCGCGGCGCTCGGCGAGGACTGGATCGAGGTGGCGCTGATTCCCGAGACGATGGAGCGGACGAACCTTGGAGCGCTCGCCGTCGGCCGCACGGTCAACGTCGAGTGCGATCTGCTGGCCAAATATGTGGAGCGCCTGCTGTCACCATTGGCGGGCGATGACGAAGGGTGAGCGAATGACCGAGACACAGCAGCTTCGGACCGGCGCCGCGACGGCGGACGGCGAGAGCCCCTTCTCGACGATCGAGGAGGCGCTCGACGAGATCCGCCGGGGCCGGATGGTCGTCGTCTGCGACGGCGCCGATCGCGAGAACGAGGGCGACCTGGTGATGGCGGCGCAGTTCGCGACCCCGGAGGCGGTCAACTTCATGGCGAAGGAGGCCCGCGGCCTGATCTGCCTGGCGCTCACTCCGGAGCGCTGTGACCGGCTCGGGTTGCGGCTGATGACCGCGAAGAACGAGGCGCCGCTGCAGACCGCCTTCACGGTGACGATCGAGGCCGCCTCGGGGGTGACGACCGGGATCAGCGCCCATGATCGCGCCCACACGATCCAGGTCGCCGTCGACCCGGAGTCGGGTCCGGCGGAGATCGTCGTCCCCGGCCACCTCTTCCCGCTGAAGGCGAAGGAGGGCGGGGTGCTGGAGCGCACCGGCCACACAGAGGCGAGCGTCGACCTGGCCCGGCTGGCGGGGCTCAACCCTTCCGGGCTGATCTGCGAGGTGATGAACGACGACGGCAGCATGGCCAGGGTTCCCGACCTGATCCCCTACTGCCGGCGCCACGGCCTGAAGATGATCACCGTCGCCGAGCTGATCGCCTATCGGCGGCGGACCGAGAAGCTGGTCGAGCGGGTTGTCGGGACCACCCTGCCGACCGCGTTCGGGGAGTTCTCCGCGGTCGGCTACCGCTCGCTGGTCGACGACAAGCATCACGTGGCGATGGTCAAAGGCGAGGTCGCCGGCGCCGAGGACGTCCTCGTAAGGGTCCACAGCGAGTGCCTCACCGGGGACGTCTTCCACAGCCTGCGCTGCGACTGCGGCGAGCAGCTGGAGGCGGCGCTGGCGATGATCGAGCGCGAGGGTCGCGGGGTCCTTCTCTATCTCTCCCAGGAGGGCCGCGGGATCGGCCTGCTGAACAAGCTCCGCGCCTACAAGCTCCAGGAGGAGGGGGTGGACACGGTCGAGGCGAACCTCCAGCTCGGCCTCCCCGCCGACCTCCGCGACTACGGGATCGGCGCCCAGATCCTCGGCGACCTGGGGCTGACCAGCATCAGGATCCTCACCAACAACCCGAAGAAGATCGTCGGGCTCGAGGGCTACGGGCTCTCGGTCAGCGAGCAGGTCCCGATCGAGGCGGCGCCCAACGCCCACAACGAGGACTACCTGCGGGCAAAGCGCGACAAGCTCGGCCACTCCCTCCACCACCAGGGTCTCGCCTTCGACGAGGAGATGATCCACGGCGAGCGCAGCCGGGACTCCGGCGTCGATGGCTGATCCGCCGGCCTTCCACGAGTCCTTCTCCGAGGCCGACCGCGAGGCGCTGGCGCCGCTCGAGTTCGCGGTGGTCTGCGCCCGCTTCTACGAGGAGATCGCGGACCGGCTCTGCAACGGGGCGGCCGAGGGCTTCGAACTCGCCGGTGTGAGCGAGGCCTCGGTGCACGAGTACGGCGTCCCCGGGTCCTTCGAGCTGCCCTTCGCGGCGAAGCTCTGTGCCGAGAGCGGACGCTTCGCCGGCGTCGCCTGCCTCGGGGTGGTGATCAGGGGCGAGACTGACCACTACGACTACATCTGCGCAGAGACCTCCCGCGGGGTCCAGGAGGTGCAGCTCGGCACCGGCGTTCCCTGCGCCTTCGGGGTGATCACCTGCGAGACGATGGAACAGGCGCTGGCGCGGGCCGGCGGCGACAGGCGGGACATGGGCCGCAACGCCGCCCTCACCGTGGCCCGGATGGCCCTTCTGCGCCGGCGGCTGGCTCAACCGAGCTGACCTCGATCTGGATCGCCCGGGCAGCGGCCTTCAGCTCACCGTCCTCGGAGAAGATCGCGCAGCCCGCCTCGTGCTTGCGGCGCTGACTGCCGATCGGCCAGGCCATGACGACGTGGGGCTCGCCCAGCCGGACCGGCTCGAGCAGGCGCGCCGAGAGCCGTCCGAGCATCGCCAGAAAGCCGGGGCTGTGCAGCTCCACGCGCGAAATAGGTCGGGCAGTCGAGCACCGCCCAGACGAACTCGGGCAGGACCTCGCCGTCGCGGGCCAGCCATTCGGCCTCGGGTGTCCAGGGGGTCGCGACCAGATCCCGGCCGGCGACCTTCCCGGCGAAGACGCGCTGTGAGTCTTGCTCGCTGCGGGCCGCAGACAAAGCAGCTGGCGAAGATCTGGTCGGTTCCCTCGATAGCGCTCCGCGGCCGCCGCCGCCTCGCCGAGCCCGACCGGGGGCGGCACCTCGATCTCCAGCGGCGCCGATCTCGCCTCGGCCACGAGCTGCTCGCCGTCCTTGATCGCCACCTCATCCGGGCCGAGGCGCTCGACCTCGAGCGGGCGCCCGAGCGGCACCGGGCGCCGCAGGGTCACCTCCGCCGGCTCGGAGACGTGGGCTGCGAACAGGCCGCACGAATAGCCGCCCTGGCCGCTGCTCGCCGGCCCGTTCAGACGTGGGGCGATCTCGATCCGGCTACCATCCTCCATCCCGATGGCAAAGATATGCCACAGCTGCGGCAAGGGTCCGGCCTTCGGCAATTCCCGGAGCCATTCGATGGTCGCCACCAAGCGGCGCTTCGGCGCCAACCTGCAGAAGGTGCGGATCGAGGACGGCGGCAGGCCCCGCCGCGTCTACGTCTGCACCCGTTGCCTGAAGGCCAACAAGGTCACCAAGGCGGCCTGAGCCGCCCGCCGCCCCAGATAGATTCAGTTGGCGATGGCCGATCCTTCGATCGAGCGCTTCCGCCGCGTCGTCGCGAGCGCCTACGCTTCGCTCGAGGCTCGACGCCAGGAGGTCAACGACCTCAACGTCTTCCCGGTCGCCGACGGCGACACGGGCGACAACATGGCGATGACGATGCGGGCGGTGATGGAGGAGCTGGACCGACTGCACGGGATGAGCGTCGACGAGGTCGGCCGCACCCAGCTGGTCCAGGCGCTGGCGAGGGCGGCGCTGATGGGCGCCCGCGGCAACTCGGGCGTGATCCTCAGCCAGATCGTCCGCGGCGCGGCCGAGGAGCTGGCCAGCCGGCCCGGCGAGCTGGTCGACCCGGTACTGGTCGCCTCGGCCTTCGCCAGGGCCGCCGACGCCGCCTACGAATCGGTACGCGACCCGGCCGAAGGGACGATGCTGACGGTGTTCCGCGAGATGGCCCACTCGGTCGCCCGCCAGCTCGCCCACCTCTCCTCCGGAGCAGCAGCGCCTCGACGGCGGAGTCACCGCCACCGAGCAGGACGCGGTGCTCGCCGGCATCCTCGAGGTCGCGATCGCCGACGGCGAGAGGGCTGTGGAGCGGACTCCCGAGCAGCTCGAGGTGCTGCGCGAGGCGGAGGTGGTCGATGCCGGCGGCTACGGCCTGGTGCTGATCCTGGCCGGGATCGTCGCCGGGCTGCGCGGCGACGAGGACGAGCTGCCCGAGGTCGCCCGCCACGACCCGGCCCGGCTCAGCCGCCCGCACCACGAGGACAGCCGCTATCGCTACTGCACGAACTTCATCGTCTCCGGGGAGGGCCTCGCCGGGCGCGAGTTCGTCGCCCCGCTCGAGGGGCTCGGCGACTCGGTGCTGGTGGTCGGCGACGAGGCGACCCTGAAGGTCCACGTCCATACCGACGAGCCGGAGGCCGCGGTCGCCCTGTTCGACGGGCCGCGGTCACCAACCTCGACGTCGCCGACATGCGCGAGCAGATCGCCGAGCGCCGGGCACGGCTCAGCGCCGGCCGCACCGGCGTCGTCGCGGTCGCGGCGGGAACGGGCATGGAAAACCTGTTCGCGGATCTCGGCGCCCACGTCGTCGCCGGCGGCGGAGACGCTCAACCCGTCGACCTATGAGCTGCTGGCCGGCATCCACAATGTCCCGGCCGAGGAGGTCCTGGTGCTTCCCAACTCCTCCAACGTGATCATGGCGGCCGAGCGGGCCTGCGAGCTCTCCGAGAAGCCGGCGCGGGTTCTGCCCTCGACCTCGCAGCAGGCCGGCCTGCTGGCCCTGGTCGAGCTCGACCCCTCCGCGAAGGCCTCGGAAAACGCCGCCCGGCTGGGGGCGGCGCTGGAGACGATCGCGACCGGTGGCGTCGCCCCGGCGGCCCGGGACGACGCGGGCGGACGCTTCCGGCGCGGCGACGCGGTCGGCTTCGCCGGCGGTGAGATCATCGCCTGGGGCGGCGCCGGCTCGACCCTGGCGACGACGATCGAGCACCTTGCCCGCGAGGCCGAGATCGTCACGGTGATCGGGGGGGCGGAGGCGCCGATCTCCCTGGCGGAGATCGGCGCCCACATTCCCGATCGGGTCGAGCTCGAGCTCCACGACGGCGGGCAGCCCGGTTGGTGGTGGCTGCTGGCGGCGCAGTGACCCTCACCGCCGGCGAAGGCTCGGTCGGCTTCGCCGGCGGCGGCGCGGGGCGATCGCGGCCGCCCTGTTCTCGGCCCCCGTCCGCACCCCGCGGGCCGCCTCGGCCGAGGCTCCGCTGACCACGCTTCCCGGAGTCGGGCCGAAGCTCGGGGCGATCGCCGCCGAAGCGGGGATCGAGACGGTCGGCGACCTCCTGCTGCGGATTCCGCACAGCTACAGGGACCGCTCGGCGGCTCGGCCGCTCGGCGACCTGCGGCTTGGGGAGGAGGCGACGGTGATGGTCGAAGTCCGCTCCGCGAGGCTGCGGCGGACCAGGCGTCGCGGCCTGACGATCGTCGAGGCGACGGTCGCCGATTCCAGCGGCAGCATCGGCGCAACCTGGTTCAACCAGCCCTGGCTCGCGGATCGGCTCCGACCGGGCGTGGCGATGCTGCTGGTGGGCAGTCTCGATCGGCGGGGGCTCCGGGTCTCCGAGCACGAGTTCCTCGGCGGCGAGGACGATGGCGAGCCGCCCTCCGGCATCCACACCACCGGCTTGGTCCCGGTCCACCCGGCGACCGAGGGGCTGCGCCCGCAGCGGATCAGGGAATGGGTCTGGCAGGCGCTGCTCCGGGTCGGGGACGTGATCGAGCCCCTGCCGGCCGAGCTGCGGAGCCGACGCGGGCTCGCCGGCGCCACCGACAGCCTCCGCGCGGTGCACTTCCCGGCTTGCCCGGGCGAGGCAGAGGAGGCTCGCAGGCGGATCGCCTTCGAGGAGCTCTTCCTCTACCAGGCCGTCCTGGCAGCACGCCGGCAGGGTCGCAGGACGGAGAGGCCGGGAAGGCGACTCGGCGCTCCCGGGCCCCTCGTAGAGCGCTGGCTCGCGTCGCTTCCCTTCGAGCCGACCGACGATCAGCGCAAGGCCTTTGCCGAACTGGATCGGGATCTCGACTCGGGCGAGCCGATGCAGCGCCTGCTGATGGGCGAGGTCGGCTCGGGCAAGACCGTAGTCGCGCTTTACGCGATGCTGAGAGCGCTCGAGGCCGGCTTGCAGGCGGCGCTGATGGCGCCCACCGAGACCCTCGCCGAGCAGCATGCCGCGACCCTCGACCGGCTGCTCGGGGCGGAGGCGGTCAGCTTCGGCCTGCTCACAGGTTCGACCCCGGCCCCCGAGCGGCGGCGATGCCTCGGCCGCCTCGCCTCCGGGCGAGCTCGGCCTGGTGGTTGGGACGCACGCGCTGATCGAGCCGGCGGTCGAATTCGACCGGCTCGGCGTCTGCGTGGTCGACGAGCAGCACCGCTTCGGGGTGCGGCAGCGCGCCGCGCTCGACGCGAAGGCGCCGGGAGGAGGGGCCCCGCACCTCCTCCACATGACGGCGACGCCGATACCGAGGACGCTTTCGCTGACCACCTACGGCGATCTCGACGCCACCGTTCTGCGCCAGCTCCCGGCTGGGCGGATGCCGGTCGGGACCTGGCTGGTCGCCGACGAGCGCCGCGCCGCGGCCTACGAGTTCATCAGGGAGCGCCTCCGGGAAGGGCGCCAGGCGTTCGTCGTCTGCCCTCTGGTCTCCGAGTCGGAGAAGCTGCAGGCGAAGGCGGTGGCCGAGGAGGTAGCCCGCCTCGCGGGCGGCGAGCTGCGCGACTTCCGGATCGAGGCCCTGCACGGCCAGATGGCGGCCGCGAAGAAGAGCGAGGTGATGGCCGCCTTCGCCGCGGGCGAGATCGCAGGTCCTGGTGGCGACCACGGTGATCGAGGTTGGGATCGACGTCGCCAACGCGACGGTGATCGTGGTCGAAGGGGCGGAGCGATACGGCGTCTCCCAGCTCCATCAGCTCCGCGGGCGGGTCGGTCGGGGAGAGCACCGCTCCCATTGCCTGCTGTTCGCCGAGGAAGCCGGCGAGCTGGCCCGGCGCAGGCTGGACGCGGTGGCCTCGGAGAGCGACGGCTTCAGGCTCGCCGAGCTCGACCTCGGGCTCCGCGGCGAGGGCGAGGTGCTCGGCACCCGCCAGCACGGGCTGCCGCGCTTCGCGGTCGCCCAGCTGCCCGAGGACACCCCGACCCTGATCGAGGCCCGGGAGGAGCTGCTCGCCCTGATCCGCCGCCATGGCAGCCTCGAGGCCCCGGCGCTCGGGCCGCTCCTGGATGCGGCGCGCCAGCGCTTCGGTCCCGGCGCGGACGGCGCGATCCCGGCGTGAGCGCGGGGGGAGGGAAAGGCCCGCGGTGAGGGTGATCGCCGGAGAGCTCCGCGGCCGCCGGCTGCTGGCGCCGCGGGGCTGGCGGGTGCGCCCCACCTCCGACCGGGTGAGGGAGGCGATCTTCTCGGCCCTGGGCGATATCGAGGGGCAGCGGGTGCTCGACCTCTACTGCGGCACCGGCGCGCTCGCGGTCGAAGCGCTCTCCCGCGGCGCCGCCGGGGCGGTCCTCGTCGACCGCGAAACCCGGCCCGCCATGGGCAACATCGAGGCGCTCGGGCTCGGCGACCGGGCCGAGCTGGTCCGCGCCGAGGTCGCCGGCTGGATGCGGTCCGCCGCCGCCGGCGAGGGGCGCTTCGGCCTGATCTTCATCGACGCCCCCTATAGACTCGCCGACCGCATTGGCCCCGAACTCGACAGCCTCCTTCCCCCCTTCTCGCGGAGGGCGGCCGCGTGATCGCTGAGAGCGCCGCGGCGCGCCCGCTCGAGCTGCTCCTCGCTGCCCAAGGTCCGCGAGCGACGCTACGGGGGGACCACGGTTCGCTTCTTCGCCAAGCCAGAGAGCCGAGGCGAGGGAGCCCGATGAGCGGGGACAAGCGCACGGTGGTCTGCCCGGGCAGCTATGACCCGGTCACCAACGGCCATCTCGACATCATCGCCCGCGACGGCACGGGTCTTCGACCGGGTCGTGGTCGGGGTCGTCAACAACCCGGTGCGCAAGCAGACGACCCTGTTCACGGCCGAGGAGCGCCGCGGGTTCATCGCCGAGGCCACCGCCGAGATCGACAACGTCGAGGTCGCGGTGTTCGCCGCCCTCCTGGTCGACTTCGCCCGCGACCAGGGTGCAGGGGCGATCGTCAAGGGGCTTCGGGCGATCTCCGACTTCGAGTACGAGTTCGAGATGGCCCAGCTGAACCGCAAGCTCGATCCCTCGATCGAGAGCATCTACGTGATCGCCTCACCCGACTACAGCTTTCTCTCCTCCACAGGTGTGAAGGAGATGGCGACCTTCGGCGGTGACGTCTCCGATCTCGTTCCCCCCTCGGTGGCTGCTGCGCTGGCAGACCGCTTCGGAGACAGGTAGGGTGATGGCGATGCCCCGGGTGGGCAAGAGTTTGCAGAAAGCCGAGGAAATCACGGTTTCTTTACCGAACACTTCCCTTCCCCGTAGGCTTACGACCTGCTGATGGACGTTCTGGTCCTCATAGACAAGCTGGACGATCTCGTCCACAACGCCCGGCCTGTTCCTCTGACCGACCAGGTGCGGGTCGATCGTGAGGAGATCTACGACCTCCTCGATCAGATGCGGGCGACGATCCCCGAGGAGATCAAGCAGGCCCGCTGGATCGTCAAGGAGCGCCAGGAGATGCTGGCCGAGGCGAAGCGCGAGGCCGAGCGGGTGGTCCGCGAGGCGCGCGAGCAGCAGGCCCGGCTGATCTCCGACGAGGAAGTGACCAAGCAGGCCGAGCGGGCGGCTGACGAGATCGTCGAGGACGCCCGGACCCGCGAGCGCGAGATTCGCCTCGGAGCCGAGGATTACGCCGACGAGATCCTCAACACGCTCGAGGTCAACCTGCAGAAGTTCCTCGCCGCCGTGCAGCGGGGCCGTGACCGGCTCGCCGGACGTGACGAAGAGCAGCAGCCGGTCGAGCTGGAACAGCAGCAGTAGCGCTTGCTTTGGGGGCGCCGTGACCCCCGCCTCTCTCAAACCGGCTTCGCCGGTTACAAGCCGTTCGGAGGGGGTCACGACGCCCTCAGCGAGCGTCAGCTGCTGATCCAGCTCGTGGCGGCCTTAGTCGGCTGGCAATACGCTGCGATCTCGCAAGACTCGCGAGGAGGAGTGGTATGGATGAGCGGTGGTTTTCTGATTCGGAGCTGGGGGAGATGTCCCGGCCGACCTTGGACCGGGTGATCGAGGCGATCGACGCCGGCGACGCCGAGGAGGCGAAGCGGCTCTGCGAGGAGATGAAGCACGAGTCACAGTTCATGCACGACCTGCTCGTGGACGGGATCGCGGGGTTGATCTCCTTCGTCGGGGACCGCCTCGGCGATGACGGGGTCGAGGAGGCCTGGACCTTCAGCCTGGAGCGCAGCTGGCGCTCACCGGTGGAGGCGATCGACTCGATGGATCGCCGCGAGGTGGCGAAGGCGCTGGCGGCGACCTGGCGGGCTCACTCGACCAGCGGGGTGGGCCCCGTGCCCGGCGCGTTCGAGATCACCGAGGATGCCGAGAAGCTCGTCTTCACGATGAATCCCTGCGGCTCGGGCCAGCGGCTGTGGCGGATGGGCCGCTACGGCGAGGGCGGCTGGGGGGTGACCCGATCGGCCCATGACTGGAGCTACGAGCGGGAGGAGTTCCCCCTCTACTGCACCCACTGCGCCTTCATGAACGAGACCCTGCCGATCCGCTGGATCGGGCACCCCGTCTACCCGTCCGATCCGCCCGACGACTTCGACCGCGATCCCTGCACCTGGTACTGGTACAAGGACCCTGCCGACATTCCCGAGCGCCACTGGGAGCGCTACGGGCTGCGCCGCGATCCTGCCGGGTCGAGCGGCAACGGCGCCGATGCCGGCGAAGCCTGACCCGGAGCTGGAGCGCGGCGTCCGAGAAGCGCTCGCCGATCTGGGAGTCGCCGGGGCGGAGCGGGCCGAGCTCAGCGAGATCCCCGGCGGCGCCTCCCGCCAGACATGGCTGATCGAGGCCGCGCCGCAGCGCTTCGTACTCCGTCGCGACCCGCCCGGCGCCGAGTCGCTGGTCTCGCAGGCCGGGGAGTTCCGGCTGATCGGGCTCGCCCGGGAGGCGGGCGTCCCGGTTCCCGAACCGCTGGCGCTCGAACCGGAGGAAGGCCGGTTCGGCACTGCGGGGATGCTGCTCTCCTTCGTCGCCGGGGAGTCGGTGGGGCCGCGGGTGCTGCGAAGCGAGGAGTTGGAGGAGGCGCGGGCCGGACTCGTCGCCCAGCTGGGCGAGGCCGCGGCGCGGATTCACTCGATCGACCTCGACGCTTCGGGCTTGCCGCCTCCGGGTGGCGACCCGGTGATCGCCCAGATCGAGCACTGGGAGGCCGAACTGGAGCGGATCGGCGAGCCCCTGCCGGTGGTCGAGCTTGGTCTGCGCTGGTTGCGGCTGCACCGGCCCGGCCCGGTCCAGCCGCGAGTGGTTCACGGGGACTTCCGGCTCGGCAACCTGATCGTCGACCGGCACGGCCTGGCGGCGGTGATCGACTGGGAGCTGGCCCATAGCGGCGACCCCGCCGAAGACCTTGGCTGGCTCTGCATTCGCTCCTGGCGCTTCGGGCGCGACGAACATCCGGTGGCCGGAGTGGGCAGCCGCGAGGAGCTGCTCGAAGCCTATGAGGCCGCCGGCGGCGAGCGTCCGGACCCCGAGCGGCTGCGCTACTGGGAGCTGTTCGGAAACCTCAAGTGGGCGGCGATCTGCGCTCGCCAGGCGGCCGACCACCGCAGCGGCCTGCGACGAAGTCACGAGCTTGCCTCGCTCGGACGGCGCATATGCGAGCCGGAATGGGACCTGCTCGAGCTGATCGGGGCGGCGGCGTGACCCAGGACCGCCCCGAGGCGCCGGAGCTGCTCGAAGCGCTCGCCGAGTACCTGTTCACAGATGTCCGTGGCGCGGTCCCCCGCGAGGAGCGCTTCCGGGTCCTGGTCGCCGCGAACCTCTGCGCCGTCCTCGCCCGGGAGTGGCGCGCCGGGGATCAGCCGCTCCGCGAGGACCTGGAGCTGTTCGGCGCGATCCTCGGTGAGCCGCCCGCTCCCGCGCCGGGCCCCGCCGAGCTCGAAATCGCTGTGCGGGAGGCCGAGGAGACGCTGGTCGAGCGCCTGCGGGGCGGCGCCATGGACGATCGCCTCGACGAGCTCGCCGGGCGCCTTCGCGACCATGTCCGCCGCAAGCTGGCGATCGCCCGGCCGGGTTACGAGCAATGATCGTGCGCCGGCGCGGGCTCAGCGGCCCTGCGAGCCGAGGGTGAAGGTGTTCAGACCGAAGCCGCCGTCGATCCCGATCGCCTGCCCGGTGAGGAAGCCCGCCTGCTCCGAGGCGAGGTAGGCGGCGAGCGCGGCGATCTCCGCCGGTTCGGCCATCCGCCCGGCTGGAATCGCCCGGTCGAGCTGATCGAGGATCTCGGCCGGCATTGCCCTCACCTTCTCCGTGGCCACCATCCCCGGCAGGATCGCGTTGGCGGTGATCCCCCGGCCGGCGTTCTCGGCGGCGATCGTCTTCACCATCCCGATCAGGCCCGCCTTCGAGGCCGAGTAGGCGACCTGGCCGGGGAGGCCGCCGGTCGCGGCGCCGCTGGAGATCACCACGATCCGCCCCCAGCGGCGCTCGCGCATCCCCGCGAGGCAGGCCTGCACGGCGCGGAAGGCGCCGCTCAGGTTGACCTCGATGTCGCGGGTCCACTGCTCGGCGCTCATCTTGTGGGCCGGGGCGATCGTGTCGGTGATCGCCGCGTTGGAGACGCAGATGTCGACCTCTCCGAGATCGGGGAGCGGGTCGGCGGCGAGGTCGACGGTGAGGTCGCAACCGGGGTCTCGATCGAGGGTGATCAGCTCGGCGCCCGCCTCACCGAGTTGCTCGGCGATCGCAGCGCCGATGCCCCGGGCGGCTCCGGTTATCAGGGCTCGCCGCCCGGTCAGGTCTGGCGCGGCGCCGCTCACAGCTCGGTCCGGTGCTCGCCGGCCCGGCCGGCGTCGCTCTTCTCGTAGAAGCGGCCCAGCAGCTCCAGGGTCTCCGCCGGGTCGGCGCAGGTGTAGGCGTTCCAGGCCTCGTTTCGGAGCTGCTCGTCGAGCGGCCGGCCGATCGTGTCGAGGATCGTCTGCTTGGCCGAGCGCACCGCGCGCTGCGAGTTGCGGAGGATCTGCGCGGCCACCGCTCTCGGCCTCCTCGATCAGGCGATCGTGGGGGACGACCTTGGTCACCAGGCCCCAGCTCAGGGCCTGCTCGGCGTCGACCGGCTCGGCGGTCAGCAGCATGTGCGAGGCGACGCCCGTGCCGCAGGCGTTGACCAGCCGGACGAGGCCGCCGTCGCCGTGGTGGAAGCCGCGCCGGGCCTCGAAGGAGCCGAACATCGCCCGCTCGGAGGCGATCCGGATGTCGCAGGCGAGGGCGGTCTCGAGGCCGCCGGCGAGGGCCCAGCCGTTGACCGCGGCGATGATCGGCTTGTAGATCCGGTGCATGCCCGCGGGTGAAGCCGTTGAGGCCGAGCTCGACGATCTCGCGGATCTCCGCCGGCCTGGCGCTCTCCATGATCGGCGGGATGTAGGTCTTCAGGTCGGCGCCGGCGCAGAACGCCTCGCCGGCCCCGGTGAGGATCGCGACGTCGACCGCGTCGTCGTCGCGGAAGTCCGCCCAGGTCTCGATCATCAGCCGGTGCACGTCGGGGTCGATCGCGTTCCGCGCCTCCGGGCCGGTTGATCGTCACGTAGGCGATCCGCTCGCGCTTCTCGTAGAGCACCTTCGACATCCGCCGCTCCTTTTCCTCGGGAGGCCGATGCTATGCGCTGAGCAGGGAGCCGACCTCGGCGGCGATCTCGGCTTCCTCGCGGGCGACTTGAAGCCAGGTCCCGCGGATCACGTTCTCCAGCAGAGCCGCAGGAATCGCACCTCCAGCTCGCTACGCGTGAAGTCGGGCTCGCGCATGGCGTCGATCGCCGCGCGCAGGCGACGGACGCCGCGCCGGCCCCGGGAGCGCTGTGGCAACTCGTCGATCGCGCTCAGGTCGAAGACGCGCAGGACCTCGGCTTCCCGGCCACGTCGATCCTGGCGCCGTCTTCCCGCAGCAATCCCCACAGCGCTGCCGCGGAGCGGTGAGGGAGCCGGCGATCTTCCGGTCCGGGCATTGATGGGTGGGTTCCGGCCAGCATTTCGTCGTTTCCCACCCATCGGCGGTCACCGGGCCAGGGTGGCGGGATGAGGCTCGCCTTTGGCGCCCGAAGTTGCTCTGGACCTTCACGGCCCCGTCAAATGTCCGTGAAGGGCGGGTGCCCGGGCGCCGGGGTCGCCGCCCTACTCGTAGACGGCACGGATCACGGCCAGGTCGTCGGCCTCCCAGACGACCTCGCCGTCGCACCACTCGGCCAGGTCGGCGGCGGAGTCCGGGAAGTCGTGGGCCGGGTCGATCGGGGTCACCTGCCGCTCGGCTTTGACCACGTCGCCGATCACCAAGCGCTCGCGACTGCTCCCGGACACGCCGGAACAGGGTTCGCTTCGCCTCGTCGTCGAGGTGGTGGACCGAGAGGACGGAGATCGACCAGGTCCCAGGGGCCGTCGGGAAGGGGATCCTCCATCCGCGCCAGCTGGACGTCGTCGTAGGTCTCCCGGGCCCGGAAGACCATCTCCGGGCTCGAGTCGAGACCGATCACCCAGGCGTCGGGGAAGGTCTCCAGAAGGCGGTCGGTGGTCTCGCCGGTCCCCATTCCCAGCTCCAGCACCCGGTCGGGCGGGAAGGGGATCGCCGCCACCGCCTCGCGCTGGAGTTCGTCGTATCGGGGGACCTCGGCGCGGATCCGCTCCAGGTAGGTCTCCGGTTTCCAGTGGAACTGGGCGTTCATGGCTAATCTCGAAAGGGCGCCCATCGTAGTCGGCTCCGGCGCCGCGGATGACAGCCCAGCCCAAGACGACCTTCGACCTCGCCAGCCTGCAGCTCTCACACGGCGAGGGGCGCTCGGTCGAGCTCCCCGTCGCGGATCGGCGAGCTCGAGGTCGGCGGTCAGGTCTACCGCGCGATGCCCGATCCGGCTTGCTGCCCGCCTCGACGTCTCCCGCACCCGCACCGGGCACGCGATGCGGCTGCGCTTCGACCTCGGTCTGGAGGGCCCCTGCATGCGCTGCCTCGAGCCGGCGAGCCTGGATATGGCGATCGACGCGCGCGAGGTCGATCAGCCCGGCGACGAGGAGCTGCTCAGCCCTTACGTCAGCGAGGGTGAGCTCGACATCGGCCACTGGGCCCACGACGCGGTCGCCCTGGCGATGCCCGAGCGCGTCCTCTGCCGTCCCGATTGCGCCGGACTCTGCCCGGTCTGCGGGGTCTCGCTGAACGACGCCGATCCGGCCGAGCACGAGCACGGTGGCGGCGTCGATCCGCGCTGGGCGAAGCTGCGCGAGCTCGATCTCTGATCGGGCACCGCTGATGCCCGGCAGCTACCATGTCCGCCCCGATGGCGGTACCGAAGAAGAGAACCTCGCGCACCCGGCGCGACAAGCGGCGCGCCAACCACACCGCGTCCAAGCCGCGCCTCAACGAGTGCCCGCGCTGCCACAGCCCGCGGCTTCCCCACCGCGTCTGCCCCACCTGCGGCACCTACGCGGGGCGTGAGGTGATCACGCACACGATCGCCGAGCCCCCCGCGGCTCCCAGCTCGGAGGAGTAGTGCCCGAGCAGGCCGGCGTCACCGTGGCCCTCGATGGCTTCGGGGCCGAGCAGGGCTTCGACGTACTCGCCGAGGGCGCCAGGCTCGCAGCCGCAGACGGGATCGGGGTGCGCGTCTTCGGCCCCCCGGCGGAGCTCTCGCTCGACCTGGTCGAGGGGATCGAGGTGATCGCGACCAGCGAGTGGGTCTCCAACCGAGGACGACCCGGTGAAGGCCGTGCGCTCCCGCGAAGGCGCCTCGATCGTCCGCGCCGCCGCCGACGTCGCCGGCGGGGGCAGCGACGCCCTGGCCAGCGTCGGCTCGACCGGCGCCGCGATGGCCGCCGCCACCTTCGGCCTGCGGCGCCTGCACGGGGTGCAGCGCCCGGCGCTCGCCGTGCGGGTGCCGGTGCCGGGCAAGCCCGTCCTCTTCCTCGATGTCGGCGCCAACGTCGTCGTCCGCCCTCAGCACCTGGTCCAGTTCGCCTTCCTCGGCGCCGCCTTCAGCGAGGCGGTGCTGGGCGTCGAGCGGCCCCGGGTCGGGCTGCTCTCCGTCGGCGAGGAGGCGGGCAAGGGCTCATCCGACGTGGTCGACGGCCCACGACCTCCTCAGCAAGGCTCACGGGATCGACTTCATCGGCAACGTCGAGGGTCGCGACATCCCTGAGGGAGCCGCGGACGTGATCGTCACCGACGGGTTCACCGGCAACATCTCGCTGAAGCTGATGGAGGGCACGGCGAGGACGGTGACCGCGGCGATCCGCGATGCGGCCCGCTCGAACCCGATGGCCGCGGCCGGCGGCCTGCTGATGCGCCAGGCGCTGGCCGAGGTGCGACGCGAGCTCGACCCCGACACCACCGGTGGCGCGATCCTCCTCGGCCTGCGCCGGATCGCGGTCGTCGGGCACGGCAGCTCAGGCCCCGAGGGGGTCGCGAACGTCGATACGCCTCGCCGCCCGCAGCGTCGAGGTGCGGGCGATCGAGCAGACCTCGGCGCTGCTCGAGCAGGGCGGTGCGACCCGGGGCGCCCTCGCCGGCGAGGTGCCGGCGTGATAGGAAGTCGGAGATGACTCGCGAGGAAGTCATGGCGCTGGTCCGCGAGCACCTGGCGGAGGAGCTCGAGCTGGACATCGAGCGGATCACCGCGGAGTCGCGCTTCAAGGAGGACCTCGACGCCGACTCGCTCGACCTCTACGAGCTGGTGATGGAGCTCGAGGATCGCTACGGGGTCTCGGTGCCCGAGGAGGACGCGGCGCGGATCAAGACCGTAGGCGACGCGGTCGACTTCGTCGTCCAGCACGCTCCCGCCTAGGGCTGTGGGATCCGACCTCGAACGACCGGTCGCCTCGCTCGAGGCGCTGGTGGCCGGGCTGCCCGGCGACCTGCGCACCCAGGCGCTCACCCACTCCTCCTGGACCGCGGAGCGATCCGCCTCCTACGAGCGCCTCGCCTTCATCGGCGACAGCGTCCTCGGCCTGGCCGTCGCGGCCGAGGTCTTCGCCCGCTTCCCCGACTACGGCGTCGGCGCCCTGACGAAGATCCGAAACCAGGCGGTCAGCGGGATCTCTTGCGCCGCGGTCGGTCGGTCGCTCGGCGTCGCCGAGATGCTCGAGTGCGACGGAGACCGGCGCAGCCAACGCGATCCCGGCGGCCGTCCTGCTCGAGGGGGAGCGGCCGCTACCCGAGGTGACCGAGGCGCTGATCGGCGCCTGCTTCCTCGCCTTCGGCTTCGAGCGCACCGCGGCCGCCGTCGCCGAGGCGTTTCGAGCCGCGGATCTCGCTGGCGGTCGAGAAGCGGATCGACTTCAAGTCGGCCCTCCAGGAGATGCTGGCGCGACAGCGGCGACACGGTGAGCTACGAGGTGGTCAGCGAGCAGGGCCCCCCGCACGAGCGCTTCGAGGTTACGGCGATGGTCGGCGAGGAGCGAGATGGGGCGCGGCTCGGGGCGCAGCAAGAAGGCGGCCGAGCAGGTCGCCGCCGAGCAGGCCCTGGAGGCGCTCGGCGGGCTGAGACCGCCGCGGTCCCGATTCGCGTCCGATCGAACCGCGAGCCTTGATACTGCGCAGATGTACCTGAAATCGATCAGCCTCAAGGGATTCAAGTCCTTCCCCGAGCGGACGAGGCTGCACTTCTCGCCCGGCGTCAGCGTGATCGTCGGCCCCAACGGCTCGGGCAAGTCGAACATCACCGACGCGGTGCTCTGGGCCCTCGGCGAGCAGAGCCCGGGAGCGGTGCGGGGGTCTTCGATGCAGGACGTGATCTCCGCCGGAGGCAGCGGGGTCGGCAGCCGCCGCCGCGCCGAGGTCGAGGTCGTGATCGACAACTCCGAGGGGCGGGCGGCGACGGACTTCTCGGAGATCTCGATCGAGCGCCGGCTCGACCGCGCCGGGGAGGGCACCTACCGGCTGAACGGCGCCCGCTGCCGCCTGGTCGACGTGGTCGAGGTCCTCTCGGACACCAACATGGGCCGCGAGATGCACTCGGTGATCAGCCAGGGCCGGGTCGAGTCGATCGTGCACTCGAAGCCGCGGGAAAGGCGGATGCTGATCGAGGAGGCGGCCGGGCTCGGGAAGCACCGCAAGCGCCGCCGCCGCGCCGAGCTGAAGCTGAAGGCGACCCGGGAGAACCTCGACCGCGCCCTCGACGTCGAGCGCGAGGCACGCTCGCGGCTGCGTCCGCTGAAGCGCCAGGCGCAGGCGGCGGAGCTCGGCGCGCGGATCGAGCGCGAGGAGCTGGGGCTGCGGGCGCAGGTGGTCGCGGAGGAGCTTCGCTTCGGCGAGCAGAGGCTGGCGGCGGCGGCGGAGGTCGCCGGCAAGGCGCGGTCGGTGCGCGAGGGAATCGAGCGGCAGCTGGCCGAGGTCAGCGCTCGGCGGCGGGCAGCGGAAGAGCGGTTCGCCGAGCGCGACCGCGAGCGAACCCTCGCCTGGGGCCTGCTCACCAACCTGCGCAGCGACGCCGAGCGGGTCGCGGTCCGCGAAGCCAATCTCGCCGACCGCGCCGTGCGAGCTCGAGGCGAGGCTCGATCGCCTCCGCACCGAGCTCGGTCCGCTGACCCTCGACATCGAGAGTGGCGGCGGGACCCCCGGCGAGCGTGCCAGCCAGCTCGAGCAGGAGCTGGGTGAGGTGGAGGCCGGGCTGGCCGCCGCGTCCGAGGGGCTCGGGCGCGCCCGCGCCGAAGCTTCGGAGGCGGCGAGGGCGAGCGCCCTCGGCGCCGTTCAGGTCGGCGCCGAGCGGGCCTCGCGCCACGCCCGGCGCGCCGAAGGCCTGCTCGGGGAGCGCCACCGCGAGCGGCTGCGGACGCTGGTCGCCGAGGCCGAGGAGCTGCTCGTGGCCGTGGGCGCCGCCTCGGCCGCGGTCGAGGCCGTCGGCGCGGCGCTGCGGCGGCGGATCGGCTCCGCCGAGGCGAAGGTCGTCGGCGGCGAGGGCGAGGGCGACGAGATCGCCGAGGAGATGCGCGCCTGCTCGCAGCGCGAGGCCGAGCTGCAGGCCGAGATGAAGGGGCTCTCCGACGAGCTGACCAGGGCGGAGGTCGATGCCGCCCACCTCGGCGACCGGCGCTCGGAGGCCGCCAAGGAGCTGGCCGAGATCGGCGAGAGGCTGGGCGAGGAGATCGGGCCGGCGGAGCGGCCGCTGACCGACGCCGAGCGCGAGGAGATCGACCGGCGCCTGCAGCGGCTGGAGCGGCGCCGCTCCCAGATCGGACCTGTCAACCCGCTCGCCGAGCGCGAGTACGAGGAGGCCCGCGACTCACGTCTCCGACCTCCAGGGCCAGCGCGAGGACACGGCCAGGGCTCTGTCCGAGCTGCAGTCGCTGATCGTCGAGATCGACCGAGGAGATCGAGCGCGCCTTCGAGGAGACCTTCGAGGCAACCGCGAAGAACTTCGAGGAGATGGTCGAGCACCTCTTCCCCGGGGGCCGGGGGAAGCTGCGGCGGGTCTCGCTGCGGCCGGTCGCGGAGGAGGGCGGAGATCGACGGAGGCGAGCGGTGTCTCCGAGGAGGAGGAGGACGGCTCGGAGCGCGAGGTGCTCGGGGTCGAGATCGAGGTGACCCCGGCCGGGAAGTCGACCCGCAAGCTCTCGCTGCTCTCCGGCGGCGAGAAGTCGCTGGTTGCGCTCGGCTTCGTCTTCGCGGTCTTCCTGGCGCGACCCTGCCCCTTCTACATCCTCGACGAGGTCGAGGCCGCTCTGGACGATGCCAACATCGACCGCTTCCTGCAGTTGATCCGGCGCTTCTCCGACCGCGCCCAGTTCGTGATCGTCACCCACCAGAAGCGGACGATGGAGGCGGCCGACGTCCTCTATGGCGTCAGCATGGGGGGCGACGGGGTCACCAAGGTCGTCTCCCGACGGCTGCCTCGCGACGAGGAAGCCGCCACCGATGCGCCGCCTCCGTTCGCCGGGATCGAAGCGGACGAGGCGACCGAGGCCGCCTGAAGCGGGTCCCCGGTGCCAACCAGCTGGCAGGAGATCCTCGATCTCGGCCGCCGGGAGGATCCCGCGGCGAATCGGGAGGGCGCGGAGGACGAGGCCGCCGCGGAGGGTCGCGGGATGTTGAGGCGCCTTCGCGAGAGCCTCTCCCGAAGCCGGCAGGCGCTCGGCGAGGAGATCTCTGCCAGCCTCTTCGACCGGATCGACGAGCAGACCTGGGAGCGTCTCGAGGAGGCGCTGATCCTCGCCGACGTGGGCGCGCCGACCACCGCTGAGGTGGTCGGCGGGCTCGAGCGGGAGGTCGAGTCGGGGGCGGTCGGCGCCGACGGAACCGCGATCCGCCAGCGGCTGATCGAGATGCTCGCCGAGATCGCCGCCGCAGGCGAACGCCGGATCGACCTCAGCGCCGAGCCTGCCGTTCTGCTGATGGTCGGGGTCAACGGCACCGGAAAGACGACGACGATCGGCAAGGTCGCCTGGCACCTCGGCAACGAGTTCGGCCTCGACGTCGTCCTCGGCGCCGCCGACACCTACCGGGCGGCGGCGACCGAGCAGCTCGCCGAGTGGGCCGGGCGGGCGGGCGCCGACCTGGTTCGCTCGGCCGCCGGCGCCGATCCCGGCGCGGTCGCCTTCGATGCGATCGCCGCGGCCAGGGCCCGCTCGGCCGACGTCGTGATCATCGACACAGCGGGTCGCCTCCACACCCAGGGGAACCTGATGGACGAGCTGGCGAAGGTGCGACGGGTGATCGGAAAGCAGATCCCCGATGCGCCGCACGAGACGCTGATCACGATCGACGCGACAACCGGCCAGAACGGGCTCCGGCAGGCGAAGGTGTTCTCCGAGGCGGTCGCCCTCGACGGGGTGGTTCTGACCAAGCTCGACGGGACCGCGAAGGGCGGCATCACCCTGGCGATCGCCGCCGAGCTGGGGATCCCGGTGAAGCTGATCGGCACCGGCGAGGGTCTCGAGGACCTGAGGCCGTTCGACCCGCTGGATTTCGCCACCGCGTTGCTCGGTAATTGATTGCCGGCGCGGTGTTAGCGCCGGCAGAGGCATGTGAGGCGGCGAAGCCGCCGCAATTAATCAAAGATTGCCGGCGCGGTGTTAGCGCCGGCAGAGGCATGTGAGGCGGCGAAGCCGCCGCAATTAGTCCCCAGTCTGCCCGCGCGGCATGGGCGGCGGCAAAGCCGCCGCAATTGACTCAGGCGACGATCTCCCGGTCCGCCATGCGGACCAGTCCCTGATCGGCGCCATCAGCTCGACGTGCTCGAGGTGGAGGAACGCCTCGACAACGTTCGGGTCGAACCGGGTCCCGGAGCCGGCATTGATCTCGGCCAGCGTCTCCTCCAGGGTCCACGGCTCGAACCGGGGGCGGCCGTGGGTCAGCGTGTCGAAGGCGTCGGCGACCATCGTGATTCGACCGCCGATCGGTATCTCCTCGCCCTGCAGCCCGCGCGGATACCCCTCGCCGTCCCAGCGCTCGTGGTGGGTGAGGGCGATCTGCTCGGCCAGACGCAGCGCCGGGGTCTCGCTGCTCCCGAGGATGTCGGCCCCGATCACCGTGTGCTGTCGCATCATCGCCAGATCCGGCTCCGAGAGCTCCGCCGGCTGCAACAGGATCTCCTCGCTGACCCCGAGCTTGCCGATGTCGTGCAGCGGCGCCGCCTGGCCGATCAGCTCGATGAACCCGGTGGAGAGGCCGAGCTCGTTGGCGATCGCGGCGCTGATCCTCCCCACCCGGACGGTGTGCTCATGGGTGCCCTTCTCGTGCAGCTCGGCGGCGACCGCGAGGCGCTGCAGCGTCTCCAGCCGCGAGCGCTCCAGCTCGCGGGTGCGCTCGCCGACGACGCCCTGGAGCATCCTCTCCCGTGTCCGCAGGCCCTCTTCGGCCCGCTTCAGGCCGGTGATGTCGTAGATCACGCCCTGGGTGATCTTCTGCCCGCTCTCGGTCAGCCCGACGGCGACGTCGCGGACCCAAATCTCCTCACCGGACTTGGTCCGCATCCGGTAGTCGGTCGCATTGGGCTCGCCCGAGCGCAACGCCCGACTCTCGTCGGAGATCGCCAGGGCGACGTCGTCCGGGTGGACCTGCCGGCGCCAGAGGTCGGGGTCCTCGCGCCACTCCTCTGGGGTGAAGCCGAGCATCGTCGTGATGTAGGGGCTGACGTATTGCCAGCGCGCCTTTTCCCCGGGCTCGGCCAGGTAGGCGATCACCGGGGCCTGCTCGGCGACGAACCGGTAGCGCGACTCCTCGGCAGCGAGGCGCTCGGCCTGTCGATCGCCACTGCCCAGGTAGATCTCCAATGCGATCAGCGCTGCGGTGAGCAGCCCGAGCGCTGCGGCCACCCACGAGGCAGCGTCGATCGCCGCCGCGGCGACCGTCGCGAGCGCAGCCAGCAGGGCCGCCCCAAGCAGCAGGAGTCTTCGTCGATCTCGTCTCATCGGGGTCTGCATCTCACCACTACCCGATCCGGAGGATCGTAGTTGGGACCGGGGACTAAGCTGAGGCGATGTTCGATCAGCTATCGGATCGATTGCAGTCCGCCCTCTCGGATGTCCGCTCGCGCGGCAAGCTCACCGAGGACGACGTCGATCGGGCGATGCGGGAGATCCGCCTGGCTCTGCTCGAGGCGGACGTCAACTTCAAGGTCGTCAAGGCCTTCACCTCCACGGTCAAGGAGCGCTGCCTGGGAGCCGACGTGCTCGGCAGCCTCGACCCGGGCCAGCAGGTGGTGAAGATCGTCAACGAGGAGCTCACCGAGCTAATGGGCGGTACCGGGCGGGAGATCGCCTTCGCCTCGAGCGGCCCGACGGTGATCCTGATGGCCGGCCTCCAGGGGTCGGGGAAGACGACGGCATGCGCGAAGCTGGCCCGGAGCCTGGGGGAGGGAGGGCGCAAGATCGCACTGGCGGCGTGCGACGTGCACCGGCCGGCGGCGGTCGAACAGCTGGTCAAGATGGGCGGGCGGGCCGGCGCCAAGGTCTATGAGCGGGGGACCGAGGCCGACCCGGTGGAGATCGCCGAGTGGGCGCTCGAGCAGGCTCGCCAGGAGGACCGCGACGTGCTGATCGTCGACACTGCCGGGCGCCTTCACGTCGACCCCGAGATGATGGGCGAGCTGGCCCGGATCCGCAAGACGGTCCGCCCCCACGATGTGCTCTTGGTCGTCGACGCAATGACCGGGCAGGACGCGGTCGGGGTCGCGGAGTCATTCGCCGATGCCGCCGAATTCGACGGCGTGGTGATCACGAAGCTCGACGGCGACGCTCGCGGTGGTGCCGCACTCTCCGTGAAGGCGGTCACCGGAAAGCCGATCATCTACGCGTCGACGGGAGAGAAGATCGAGGAGTTCGAGCGCTTCCACCCGGACCGGATGGCCGGCCGCATCCTCGGGATGGGAGACGTCCTCAGCCTGATCGAGAAGGCAGAGAAGCAGGTGGACGCCGGGCAGGCCGCCGACCTCCAGGAGAAGATGCGGACCGACCAGTTCACGCTCGAGGACTTTCTCGGTCAGCTGAAGCAGGTCCGCAAGATGGGGCCGATCGGCAGCCTGATGGGGATGATGCCCGGCATGGGGGGGTTGAAGCAGCTGCGCGGGGCCGACGTCGACGAGCGAGAACTCGACCGGGTCGAGGCGATCATCCTCTCGATGACCCCGGGGGAGAGGGCCAACCCGGGCCTGATCAACGGCTCGCGCCGCAAGCGGATCGCCGGCGGCTCCGGCACCAGGGTCCAGCACGTCAACCAGCTGGTCAAGCAGTTCGACCAGATGCGCAAGCTGATGAAGCAGGTGGCCTCCGGCCAGATGCCCGATCCCCAGCAGCTCGCCCAGCAGATGGCCGGCGCCGGCGCAAAGCCGAAGTTCAAGCGCCGCTGACCCGCTAACCTTCCGCGGCCGATGGCAGTGCGAATCAGATTGAGGCGAGTGGGTTCGAAGAAGAACCCGATCTGGCGGGTGGTGGTCGCGGACAAGCGCTCACCCCGCGACGGCCGCACGATCGAGACGATCGGCCGCTACAACCCGCAGACCGACCCGTCGCTGATCGAGATCGACGAAGACCGGGCCCGCCACTGGCTCGAGCACGGCGCCCAGCCCTCGGAGACGGTCGCCAGCCTGCTCCGCTCCAAGGGAATCAGGGCGACGGGGACAAAGTAGGTCTTGTGCGGGATCTGCTCGAGTTCCTCGCCAGGGCGCTCGTCGAGCATCCCGACCAGGTAGTCGTCGAGGAGCTGGAGGAGGACGGCGACCTCGTCTATGAGATCACCGTCGCTGAGGAGGACCTCGGCCGAGTGATCGGCAGGCGCGGCCGGGTGGCGAACGCGATCCGATCGGTGGCGAAGGCGGCGGCGGTCCGGATCGAGCGACGAGTCATCGTCGACATCCTCGACTGAGGGGGCGGGCCCCACGATGCGGCTCGACATCTTCACCCTCTTTCCCGAGGCGTTCGATTGGTTCAGCTCGCAGCGGCCAGTCCACAATGCGCTCAGCGAGGGATCCGAGCTGCGGCTTCTCAGCTACCGCGATGCGACCCCGTTACGCGCCGGGCAGGTTGACGACTCGCCCTACGGCGGTGGCGCCGGGATGCTGCTGCGGGTCGACGTGGTCGACGCCGCCCTCGAGGCGGCCTACCCCCACGGCTCGAGGCCGAGGATCGCCCTGCTGACGCCTTCCGGCAGGCTGCTCGACGACCCCCTTGCGACCGAGCTGGCGAGCGAGCCCCACCTGGCGCTGATGTGCGGCCGCTATGAGGGATTCGACCAGCGGGTTCACGACCACCTCGCCGACGACGAGGTCTCGATCGGGCGTTATGTGCTCGCCGGCGGGGAGCTGGCGGCGATGGTCCTCGCGGATGCGATCATCCGCAAGCTCCCGGGCGCGCTCGGACACGGCGATAGCGCCGTCGAGGAGTCGTTCAGCGAAGCGCTCGACGGAGCTCCGGAGTATCCGCATTTCACCAGGCCCCCCGGCTATCGCGGCTGGGAGGTGCCGGAGGTTCTCCTCTCAGGGGACCACGAGCGCGTCAGGGAGTGGCGTGTGGCCCGCAGCCGGGAGCGCGCCGAGCGGCTCGGTTCGCCCGGCGGCGACTAGCTTCGAGCCGCTACCATTCCGCAACCGCGCGGGCCGGATTCCGCTTTGCGCGGTTTTTTTAGGGCCGATTCCCGCCCCACCTCAATGAGCACGATCATCGACAGCATCGAACGGAGCCAGCTGAAGGAGGGCCTGCCCTCGTTCGCCTCCGGCGATCGCGTCCGGGTCCACTTTCAGGTGGTCGAGGGAAGCCGGCGCCGCACCCAGGTCTTCGAGGGGGTCGTCCTGAAGCGACAGGGCTCGGGAGTGCGCGAGACTTTCACGGTTCGCAAGCAGTCCTTCGGAGTCGGCGTCGAGAGGACGTTTCCCCTGCACTCGCCCAAGATCGAGCGGCTCGAGGTCGCCGGTCGCGGCGACGTGCGCAGGGCGAAGCTCTACTACCTGCGGGGCCGGGTCGGGAAGGCTGCCCGCGTCGCGGAGCGCCGCTGGGGCATCGACGAGGACGTGATCGCCGCCCCGAGCGACGCGGAGAGCGAGGCGCTCGACTCCGAGGGGGTCGGGCAGGACGAGGTCGTGCCGGTTGAGGAGGCCGAGGCCGAGGCGCCCGGAGGCCGCGAGGCTGAGACGCCTGAGACCGAAGCCGATGCAAGGGGAAGAGCCGAAGGCGGAAACCGAGGCTGGGGGAGACGAGGAGACCGAGGCCGAGTCCGACGAGGACTCGGACTGAACCCTTCGATCCCCAAGCCGAAGACCAGGGCCGGCGGCCTCGTCGAGCTGGTCGTGATCGTCCTGCTGGCGCTCGGCCTGGCGCTCGGCATCCAGGCCTTCATCGTCAAGCCTTACCAGATCCCGTCCGAGTCGATGGAGCCGACCCTCGACGTCGGCCAGAGGGTCCTGGTCAACCGCTTCATTTACCACTTCACCGACCCGTCGATCGGCGACATCGTCGTCTTCCATCCCCCGGCAGGAGCGGATAAGGGCACCGAGTGCGGGGTCCGCCACGCCATCAACCAGGCCTGCCCGGAGCCGACCAAGGGGGAGTCCGACCAGAACTTCATCAAGCGGATCGTCGCCGGGCCGGGGGACACGCTCAGCGTCCGCAACGGGCACCCGGTGGTCAACGGGGTGGAGAAGAAGGACGAGAGCTACATCCTGCCCTGCGCCGGCGGCGGCGCCTGCAACCTCTCGAAGCCGATAACCATTCCACCCGACCACTACTTCATGATGGGGGACAACCGTGGCTCGAGCGACGACAGCCGCTTCTGGGGCCCCGTCCCAAGGAACTGGATCATCGGCAAAGCCTTCGCCACCTATTGGCCGCCGGACCGCATCGGCCTCCTCTAGGAAGCGCCGCCAGGTCCGCACCCGCCGTCTCTTTGCCTTCGACCGCTCACTTGGGAGCCGGTTCGTCGCCGGCGCCGACGAGGCCGGGCGCGGCTCGCTCGCCGGGCCGCTGGTCGCCGCCGGGGTGCTGATCGACTACCAGGGCCTCGGGCTCGCCGACCGCCGCGCCCTGACCGGACTGCACGACTCGAAGCAGTTGACGGAGGAGCTGCGCGAAAAGCTCTATCCGCAGGTGTTGCGCGCCGCGGCCCGGGTCAGCGTCGTCTTCCGATGCGTTCGCGGAATCGACTCCCGCGGACTGCATGTGACCAACATCGAGGCTCTCTCGGCGGCGCTGGTGGCCCTCGACGCCGGCGATGCGACCCACCTGGTGGACGGCTTTGCCCTGCCCCCGTGCCCGCTCGAGCACCGGCCCGTAGTCGAGGGGGACGGGACCAGCGCTGCGATCGCCGCCGCCTCGGTGATCGCCAAGGTGAGCCGCGACCGTTACATGAGGCGCCTCGCCGCCGCCCACCCCGGCTGGGGTTTCGGCGAGAACGTCGGCTACTCGACGCCCGAGCACCGCGAGGCGATCGCCGCGATCGGTATATCCCCACAGCACCGGCGCTCCTTCCAATCGGTCGCCTACCGCCAGCTCGAGCTGGCCGGCTGAGCGTTCACCAGGCGCCTCGAATGTGCTCGTAGTCGCGCAGCGATCCATCCTCCGCGAAGGTGACACCGACTGCGTCGAAGCGGACCTCCTCGAACGGCGTCGGCGGGCGGTTCGCGCTGAGCCAGGCGCCGGCAAGCCCCCGGAGCCGGTGCTGCTTGCGCGGCCCGACCGCCAGCACCGGGCGCTCGGGTCCGGCCGAGACCTTCTCCCTGCCGGCCTTGACCTCGACGAACACGAGGTCGCCGCGATCGAGGGCGACGATGTCGATCTCGCCGCGGCGGGTCCGCGCATTGCGCTCGAGGATCTCCCAGCCCTGCCCGCGCAGGCGCCCGGCGACCAGGTCTTCGGCGGCGCGCCCGATTCTCTGCCGCGCCTCGCTCATCCTCGCCGGTCCTGCTCGCTCACCATCGCCGGCGGAGACTGATCCGGCGGGCCACGCCGATGGCGCGCCGGTCGTGACGATTTCCTGACGGCCGGCGCGCAACGCGGCAAACCGCCCCGCCTAGCTTGGCCGGGTGCTCGCGACCTCAAGGACATTCGCGCTGGACGGGATCGACGCGAGGCCGGTAAGGGTCGAGGCCGACGTACATCGCGGACTCCCCAGCCTCGCGATCGTCGGCCTGCCCGGACACCGCGGTCCGCGAGGCGCGCGAGCGGGTGCGGGCGGCGATCGAGAACTGCGGCTTCCTCTTCCCGCTGCGGCGGATCACGATCAATCTGGCTCCGGCCAGCCTCCGCAAGGCCGGTCCCGGTTTCGATCTGGCGATCGCGGTGGCGCTGCTGGCCGCATCCGGACAGATCCGCTGGGATGGGCTGGGGACCATCTCGGTCGCCGGCGAGCTCGCCCTCGACGGCTCCGTCCGCCCGGTTCCGGGCGCCCTCGCGATGGCTGAGGCAGCCGCCCGGCGCGGCGACGCCGCCATCGTCCTGCCGGCGGGAAACGGCCCCGAGGCCGCGCTGGCCGGGGCCGTCCGTGTGATGCCGGTCGAGAGCCTCGCCCAGATCCGGCCCCTCGCGGCCGGCGAGTGGGAGCCACCGGCGCCGGCGGCGATCGAGCTCTCATCCCCGGCCAACGGTGACGGCCCAGACCTGGGCGACCTCAGGGGCCAGGCGCACCTGCGCTACGCGCTCGAGGTCGCCGCCGCCGGGGGTCACAGCCTGCTGATGATCGGGCCCCCCGGGGCGGGGAAGTCGCTCGCCGCCCGCCGCATCCCTTCGATCCTGCCGGCGCCGACGGCCGAGGAAGCGCTGCAGGTCGCCAGGGTCTCGAGTGCCTGCGGATCTCCCCGAGAAGCGATCGGAACCCGTCCTTTCCGGGCTCCGCATCACACCGTCTCGGCCGCCGGCCTGATCGGGGGTGGCAACCCGCCCCGAGCGGGTGAGGTGACCCTGGCCCACGGCGGCGTCCTTTTCCTCGACGAGCTCTGCGAGTTCCGTCGCGACGCGCTCGAGGCTCTGCGGGCGCCGCTGGAGGCGGGCTCGGTCGCGATCGGCCGCTCGGGGGCCCGCCGCAGGCTCCCCTGTCGCTTCATGCTGATCGCCGCCGCCAACCCCTGCCCCTGCGGTCGGGGTGCGGATGACGAGCGCTGCACCTGCGCGCCGCATGACGTCCGCCGCTACAAGGGGCGCCTCAGCGGCGCACTCGCCGACCGGATCGACATCGTCGTCTCCCTCTCCCAGCCGGACCCGGCCGAGATAGGGGGCGGGGAGGGGGAGCGCTCGGCCGGGGTCCGCCGGCGGGTCGAGGCGGCGCGCGGGCGTCAGCGCGAGCGCCTCGGCCCGGGACGCTGCAACGCGGTGATGACGCCGTCGGAGGCCAGAACGGCGAATCTCAGCGAGCGAGGCGGCGGGGCTGCTTGCCAGCGCCTACGAGTCGCAGCGCCTCAGCGGGCGCGCCCACGACCGGGTCCTCCGCCTCGCCCGCACGATCGCCGATCTCGAGGGACGCGAGGCGGTCGAGGCCGCGGCGATCGGCGGGGCGCTCGGCCTGCGCCGGCGGGAGGAGCCCTGAGCGCGACCGCACCGCGAGCCTGTCCGGCCTGCCTGCGCCGGGCCTGGCTGCTGCTCGCGCCTGGCTCCCTACATCGAGCGGATGGCGAGCTCGGCTCCCGGCTCGCGCACCGCGGAGTTGCTCGCCCTCTCCGACGCCGACCTCCTGCGCGCCGCGTCTCCCCGCAAGGCGCGAGCGGCCTCGGCGCGCGGGTCGCCGCAGCTCGGCGAGGCCGAGATGCGGCGCAGGGTCGAGGCCGCCGGCTGCTGGGCGATCTGCCGCCACGAGAGCGGCTTCCCGGAGGCGCTGCGCGAGCAGGCCGACGGGCCGAGGTCGCTGATCTGCCGCGGCGACCCGTCCCATCTGGGACGGCTCGAGGGGGAGGGCGCGGTGACCATCGTCGGCTCGCGCCGGGCCAGCGGCTACGGGCGGGAGATCGCTCGGTGCCCTGGCGGCCGAGCTGGCCGGCGGCGGGCCTCGCGGTGATCAGCGGGATGGCCTACGGGATCGATGCCTCGGCCCATCGCGGCGCGCTCGATGCGCGGCCTCACCGTCGCCGTCCTCGGCGGCGGCGCCGAACGTCGCCTACCCCGCGGCCCACCGGGCGCTTCACCGGCGGATCTGCGAGCTGGGGCTGGTGATCTCCGAGATGGCCCCGGGCGCGACGCCCTGGCGCTGGAGCTTTCCGGCTCGCAACCGGATCATGGCCGCGCTGGGCCGGATGACGATCGTGGTCGAGGCCGCGACGCGCTCCGGCTCGCTGATCACCGCGGAGCTGGCCGCCGAGAGCGGGCGCGACGTCGGCGCGGTGCCCGGGCCCGGTCAGCTCGCGCGCCTCGGCAGGCGCCAACGAGCTGCTGGCGCGCGGCGCCTGCGTGGTCCGCGACGCCCAGGACGTCCTCGACGCGATCCTCGGGCCCGGCGCGGTCGTCCTGAGGCGGACGGGGGCGGTCGCTGGACCCCGCGGCTGGCGAGGGTGCTCGCCGGCCTGGAGCGCGCCGGCACCCGGACTCGCTGGCCCGCGAGCTCGGTGTCACCGGCGGGCTCGGTCTCCGAGGCGCTCGCCCGGCTCGAGCTGCTCGGCTACGTCAGCTGCTCGGCGCTCGGCGAGTACACCCGCACCGCGCTGATCCCTCCGGGGGAGGCGACCACCTAACCTGGCGACGGTGAGCTCCAGCGGAGATGAGACGGGCGGCCCGGGACGCGTCCCGGCGGTGCTCTCGATCGCCGGCTCGGACTCCGGCGGCGGCGCCGGAATCCAGGCGGACCTGAAGGCGTTCGCGAGGTGCGGCGTCCACGGGATGACCGCGATCACGGCGCTGACCGCGCAGAACACGATCGGGGTGAGCGCGGTCGAGCAGGTCCCGCCGGCGATGATCATCGAGCAGGTCCGGGCGGTCGCGACCGACATCGGCGTCGACGCCGCCAAGGTCGGGATGCTGGGGACCGCGGAGACCGTCGCCGCGGTGGTCGAGGCGCTCCCGCTGCTCGGCCCCGCGCCGGTCGTGGTCGATCCGGTGATGGTGGCCGAGAGCGGGGCGGTCCTGCTCGACGACGAGGCGCGGGCTGCCCTGGTCGCGGAGCTGCTGCCGCTCGCCGCCGTCGCCACCCCCAACATCCCCGAAGCCCGGGCGCTGAGCGGAGCCGGCGAGGACGCCGACCAGGAGCGAGCTCGGCGCGCGAGGTGCAGGCGCTCGGCCCGGACGCCGTGGTCGTCACCGGCGGTCACGGCAGCGGCGAGATGGCCGATCTCTTCTTCGACGGCTACGAGGTCGCGAGCATCCCGGTGACGGAGTTCCCGGGCGGGGCGGCGCACGGCTCGGGGTGCACCCATTCCTCTGCCCTCGCCGCCTTTCTCGCCCGGGGCGAGACCCCGCTGAGGCGGCCCGCGGAGCGGCCGCGGTCGCCTCGGAGGCGGTGGGCGCGGGGCTGCGCTCGATCGGCGCCGGGCCGGGGCCCGTCGACGCGCTCGGCCAGAGCGGCGGTCGGCAATAATGACGCAATGAGATTCGTCCGCATGAAGCCCGGGCACGGCGACGTCCTCCTCGCCGAGGGCGACATCGAGCTGGCCGAGGACGAGGAGCGGCTGATCGAGGAGTTCCGCCGCCAGCTCGACGAGGGGATGTGGGCGGCGGTGCCCGACCAGTACCGCGGTGGCCGTCACGAGGCGGCGATGGTCCGCAGCTTCGAAGAGATCCCCCGCGACGCCGAGCGGGTGATCTTCTTCCCCCGGGCCGCCGGCGGCTCAAGGCCGGCGCGGTGTTAGCGCCGGCAGAGGCATGTCAGGCGGCGAAGCCGCCGCAATTGATTCCGTGCAGTTGATTGCCGCGGCGATGCTCGTCGTCCTCGCCTGCCTTGGCGCGGTCGCCTTCACACCCGACCTGCGCCGGGCGCTTCACCGTCGCCGCTCGCGGCGGGCGCGCCCCAGCCAGGCCCCCCGCGTATGACCCGGGCCGCGAGCGCCGGGCGGAGGTCAAGGCGCGCAGCCTGCTGCGCTCGGTGGTCGGCGAGGAGGCCTTCGCGATGTACTCCGAGCTGGGCTTCATCCGGGTCGGCGCCGGGCGCGGGCGCTACGGGTACCTCCTCTATCCCCACCGCTCGATCATCGCCTTCGACGAGCGCAGCGGAGCGCTCCTCAACGAGTACTGCGTGCGCTTCCCTGACTCCAGCGACCCGGCGGCCGGGACAAGGCTCCCCGACTCCGACGACGTCCTGGCGAAGTGGATGGCGCTCCACGGGGACGAGCGCCGCCTGATCGCCGACGCCAACATGCACCTTCCCGGGCGCCACGTCGATCCCGGCCAGGTGCGGCGCGACCTCCGCCGGCTGCGGGCTTGGGAGGGCCGGCGACGGCGAGTCGCCCAATAGGCTGGGGCAGATGAGCAACGACGGCTCCACCACCGCCACCCGCCTGCCACGGCCGCGCTCGGCGGCTGTCTTCGACGGGCCCGACCGCGCGCACTCGCGCGCGTACATGAAGGGGGTCGGCTTCGATGACGAGGCGCTCAGCCGGCCGACGATCGGCCTCGCCAACACCTGGGCCGAGGCCAACTCCTGCAACTTTCACCTGCGCGGCCTCGCCGAGCACGTCAAGCGTGGTGTCCGCGCCGCCGGCGGCACTCCGATGGAGTTCAACACGGTCGCGATCTCCGACGGGATCACGATGGGCACTCAGGGGATGAAGGCCTCGCTCGTCAGCCGTGAGGTGATCGCCGATTCGATCGAGTTGATGGCGCGCGGCTACCAGTTCGACGCGATCGTCGCCCTCTGCGCCTGCGACAAGACGATCCCCGGCTGCGCGATGGCGCTGGCGCGGCTCGACATCCCCTCGGTGGTCCTCTACGGCGGCTCGATCGCCCCCGGCCACTGGCACGGACGCGACGTCACCATTCTCGACATCTTCGAGGCGATGGGCGCCCATAACGCGGGCGACATCAGCGACGAGGAGCTGAACGAGCTGGAGGCGGTCGCCAGTCCCGGCGCGGGGGCCTGCGGGGGACAGTTCACCGCCAACACGATGGCCTGCGCCTTCGAGGCCCTCGGCGTCAGCGCGGGTGGCTCGGCGATGGTTCCGGCCGAGGACGACGAGAAGGGCACAGTTGCGGAGAAGATCGGCGAGCTGGTGATCAGGGTGCTGACCGAGGACATCCGGCCGAGCAGGGTGATCACCCGCGACTCGCTCGAGAACGCGATCGCCTGCGTCTGCGCCTCGGGTGGCTCGACCAACGCGGTCCTGCATCTGATCGCCCTTGCCCGCGAGCTCGAGATCGAGCTGACCATGGGCGACTTCGAGCGCATATCCCGGGCGACGCCGCTATATGCCGACCTCAAGCCCGGTGGTCGGTTCGTCGCCACCGACCTCTACGCCGCCGGCGGCGTGCCGGTGATCCTCAAACGCCTCGCCGGCAGGGGCATCCTCCACACCGAAGCGCTCACGGTCACGGGCCGCACGATCGGCGAAGAGGCCGAGGCAGCCACCGAGGCCCCCGGCCAGGAGGTCGTCCGCCCGCTCGAGGATCCGCTCAAGCCCGAGGGAGGCCTCGCGATCCTCAGCGGCAACCTCGCACCCGAAGGGGCGGTGGTGAAGGTCGCCGGCACCGAGCGCCGCCGGCAGACCGGGCCGGCCCGGGTCTTCGAGTCCGAGGAGGAGTGCTTCCGGGCGGTCAAGGCCCAGCAGATCAATGAGGGCGACATCGTCGTGATCCGCAACGAGGGGCCCGGCCGGCGGACCCGGCATGCGGGAGATGCTCCAGGTGACCGCGGCGATCGTCGGCGAGGGTCTCGGCGAGAGCGTCGCGATGGTCACCGACGGCCGCTTCTCCGGCGCGACCCGCGGCCTGATGATCGGCCACGTCGCGCCCGAGGCGGCCAAGGGCGGGCCGATCGGCGCGATCCACGAGGGAGACGAGATCACCATTGATATCGACTCCCGGAGCCTGACGATTGACCTCAGCGACGAGGAGATCGCCGAGCGGGTCGCTGCCTACGAATCGCCTCCCTCTCCCTTCGGGCCGGGCGTGATGGCCAAGTACGCGGCCACCGTCTCCAGCGCCTCGGAGGGCGCGGTCACCGGCTGAGCTTCCACCCCCCCGGGCGGATCGAGCCGGTTGCGACCCGCGCTGAACAGGAAGATCGCGTGCCCGTCGGGGTCGCGGGCGATCGCTTCCCGCCACAGGTAGGGCATGTCGGTCGGGTCCTGCTCGAACTCGATCCCCCTCTCCTTCAGCTCCGCCACGGTGGCGTCGACGTCCTCGCACTCAAAGTGGACACTGAACCCCTCGGCGCACACCTCGCGGCCCCGCGACTCGAGCGAGAGTGTCGAGTGCCCGCGGGGAGAGATGAATCGCGCGTAGCCCTCGTCGGCGACGATCTGCCGCAGCCCAAGCATGCGGAAGAAGGACACCGATCGGTCGAGGTCCGAAACAACCAGGGTGAAATGGTTGAGCCTCAAGCTCCCGGCTCTCAGCTCTCGAGGAACTCGTCCAGCACCCGGTTGAAGCGGGAGGGGCGCTCCAGCTGCGGCAGGTGGCCGGTGCGCTCGAAGATCTCCAGCCGGGAGTGGGGGATGCGGCGGTGGTAGCTGAGGCCGGCCTGAACGGGGACGATGCGGTCGTTGAACCCCCAGAGGACCAGGGTCGGGATCTCGATCTCGCCGGCGCGGTCGCGGAGGTCGTAGCCGATCAGCTTCCGCAGCGCGTCGGCGAAGCCTGGGCTGCGCAACGCCGGCTCGACCTGCTCGTAGAGCAGCTCGGGACTGAGCCGGTTCGGGTGGCGGAAGATCCCGCGGAAGGCGAGGTAGCGGGCTCTGGGCCGCACCAGCCCGGCCCGGTTGAAGCGGGCCGATGACCGGCCCGCTCATCTGCGCGAGCCTTCCGAGCAGCGCCGCCGGCTCGCTGCGGGCCTGGGCCCGGGTCATCCCGGCCGCCGAGACCAGGACCAGCCGCTCGAAGCGCTGCGGTTGCTGGATCACCGCCTCGGTCGAGACGAAGCCGCCCATCGAGTTGCCGACCACGCCCGCACAGCGCTCGATCCCGAGCTTCTCGCAGAAGTCGTGCAGCAGGCGGCCGTAGGCGGGGATGTCGATGTCCCAGGCGGGCATCGGGCTGTCGCCGAAGCCCGGCAGGTCGAGCGCGATCGCCCGGTAGGTTCGGCCGAAATGGGGCAGGTTCTCGAGCCAGTTCTGCCAGCAGCCGGAGAGCCCGTGGACGAAGAGCAGCGGCTCGCCCTCGCCGATCTCGACGTAGTTGACCGAGGTCCCCGGCAGCTCGACCCGGCGCAGGTGCCGGCGCCACTCGACCTGCCGCCACTCCGGGTCGGGGTTGCCGTAGTCGCCGGCCGGCCTGTCGGGCGGGCCGGTCAGGGTGGTGGCCTCACGCATAGCCCATCCGCTCGAGGATCGGGATCTCGCGGATCTGCGGTGGCTGGAGGTGGTCCCAGAGGATCCCGCGGGGGCGCTCGTGGCTGCGCTCGACCTCGATCACCGCACGCGGGGTGGCGATCACGTCGACCGGGAGATCGTGGGCCGTGGTCTGCAGGTGCTCGCGGAGGATCTGGATCGGGTGCACTGTCGTGGCGACGGTGGTGTGATCGTCGATCTTGCCGGCGTCGATCAGGATCCCGTACTCGAGATCGGAGAAACCGCCGCCCTTGCCCACCCGGGCGCCGCTGAGGTTGACGGCGACCGCGCCGCAGAGAACAAGATCGACCTCGGGGAGCTCGTCGAGGGCGATCACCCGGCCGTGCTTAAGCGCCCCCTTGATCGTCGCCGCCTCCTTGATCGCGGCCTTCGAGAGGCGCTTCGGCTCCAGCACGCGGAAGGGGTGGGGGTCGCGCAGGCGCGGCACTGCCATGATCAGGGTCTTACCGTCCTCCAGGGCCGCACGCCGGACGTGCGTCTGCGGGGAGTCGGGGTTCGCCTTGACCACCCGCGCGCGCTTCCACAGCCTGTGGGCGGCGAGCTTCTGGGCCGCGAGCTTGGCGCCTGCGAAGTTGGGATCCGCCCCTCCGCTCCGGGGAAGCGGGAGACGCCCTCGCGCTCCATCGCCTTCCATACCTCCTTGCGGACCTGCTCCTTCGAGCGCATGAGCGAAACATATCCTCAGGCCGGCGCGGTGTTAGCGCCGGCACAGGCAGGTCAGGCGGCGAAGCCGCCGCAATTTTTTGCCGCGCCCGCACCGATCGCCCCTGCCAGAATGGGCACGTGGCGGAGCGCACACCACTGGCCGAGCTTCCGCGGCATCGCGACGAGGAGCCACCGCTGCCGGCGCTGGAGGACCGATCGCTGCTGCCGGCGATCGAGCCCGAGCGCAGGATCGACGACTGGGGGCGCTCCGAGCGCGTCGAGGGCGTGTTCGACCGCACCGTCGTCGAGTTCTTCTACCGCCACTGGTTCCGGGTCGAGGTCGAGGGGATCGAGAACGTGCCCGCCAAGGGCGGTGCCCTCATCGTCTCCAACCACTCCGGCGCGCTGCCCCCCGACGCGGCGATGATCGGGAGGGCGATCCGCGAGGAGCACCCCTCGCCCCGACCGCTCTACATCACGGTCGAGCACTTCTTCAAGGGCTATCCCGTCTTCTCCATGCTCGCGCCGAAGATCGGCTGCGTCGCCGCCCATCCGGCCAACGTCCATCGCCTGCTCCACGACGAGCAAGGCCTGGTCCTGGTCTTCCCCGAGGGGCGCAAGGGGACCGAGAAGCTCTACAGCGAGCGCTACCGGCTGCGGCGGTTCGGGCGCGGTGGGTTCGTCGCCGCGGCGATGCGGGCGCAGGCCCAGTTAGTCCCGGTTTGCGTGATCGGGGCAGAGGAGGCGGCGCCGATCTTCGCCCAGGTCGGCCTGATGAAGAAGCTCACCGGGCTTCTCTACTTCCCGCTCACCCCGACCTTCCCCTGGCTCGGACCGCTGGGGATGCTCGGCTACCTGCCCGCCAAGTTCCGGATCCGGTTCCTGGAGCGATCGACACTGCGGGGCTCGGCGGCGACCCCGACTCCGACAGATCGCTGGTCCAGACCGTCGCCCAGGAGGTTCGGGCCCGGATCCAGGAGAACCTGCACGAGATGCTCGGCACGCGGAAGTCGGTCTGGCTCGGATGACCGTCCATACCGCCCCTGCCCGCCGGGTGCTGATCACCGGCCTGGCGACCTACTGGGGAGGGCGGCTGGCCGAGGCGCTCGAGTCCTTCCCGGAGGTCGAGGCGATCATCGGGGTCGACTCCAGCGAGCCGACGCGGGAGCTTCACCGCACCGAGTACGTCAAGGTCGGAAATCAGCACTCGCTGATCGAGCGGATCGTCAAGGCCGCGATGGTCGACACCGTGATCGACACCCGTCTGGTCGTCCACTCGGCTGGCACCACTCGGGCCCGGGCCCATGAGAAC
>CAWFHL010000005.1:0-21278 GCA_963815645.1 uncultured Actinomycetes bacterium
CAAGCACCGAGCCTAGCCACAGCGCTCAGAGGCGGATCAGGTTCTCCGCCTCGATCCCACGGGTCACACCGCGGAAGTCGATCACCAGCTGAGCGGAGGCCGCCACCTGCCGGTAGTCGATCTCCTCGTGCGCGGTGACGACCGCGACCAGGTCGGCGGCCGCGACCTCGGTGTCGAGGTCTGCCGACTCGAGCCCGAACTCTGGCAGCGATGGGACGTGGGGGTCGTGGTAGGCGGCCTCCGCCCCAAGGTCGCGCAGCGCCCGGATGATCTGCAGCGCCGGGGCCTCACGGGTGTCGCCGACCCCCGCCTTGTAGCTGACCCCGAGCAGCAGGATCCGGGAACCGTTGACCGGCTTACGGGCGCCGTTCAGGGCCTTCTCGATCCGGTCCACGCAGAACTGCGGCTGCGCCTGGTTGATCTTCCCGGCGAGCTCGATGAACTCGGGATAGAAGTGGTGCTCGCGTGCCTTGAAGGCGAGATAGAAGGGGTCGACCGGGAGGCAGTGGCCGCCCATCCCGGGCCCCGGCTCAAAGCGCATGAATCCGAACGGCTTGGTCGAGGCCGCGTCGACCACCTCCCAGACGTCCACCCCGAGCCTGTCGCAGAGCTGCGCCAGCTCGTTCACCAGGGCGATGTTGACCGAACGGAAGATGTTCTCCAGCAGCTTGGCCAGCTCCGCGACCTCCGGGGTCGAGAGGACGATCACCTGCTCGCAGATCAGGGAGTAGAGCTCGCGCGCCCGTTCCGCGCAGGCGTCGGTGATGCCACCAACCAGCTTCGGGGTGGTGCGCACGGTGAAGTCGGTCCGGCCCGGGTCGATCCGCTCTGGCGAGAAGGCGAGGTGGAAGTCCCGCCCCGCCGCCATCCCCGACTCCTCGAGCAGCGGCTGCAGCCGCTCCCTGGTCGTCCCGGGGTAGGTGGTCGACTCGAGCACTATTAGCTGCTCGGGCTGAAGCACCTGGGAGAGGGAGTTGGCGGAGTCGACGAGGTAGGCGAGATCCGGCTCCCGGGTTCCGGTAAGCGGAGTGGGGACGCAGATGATCACCGCGTGGCAGGAGGCGAGGTCGGCGTAGGAGGTGCTCGGCTTGAGCAGCTCCCCGCAGGCCTCGAGGGCCGCGTCGGGGATGTCCTCGACGTAGCTGCGGCGGCGCAGCAGGCTCTCGACCTTCGACTGATCCGCGTCCAGTCCGACCACCTCGTGCCCGGACTCAGCGAACGCGACGGCAAGCGGCAGGCCGACGTAACCGAGGCCGATGATCCCTACCTTCATGGCTTCCCACTTTAGGACATCGGCTGAGAACCTCCGTAATCGCGTATCCGTCTACCGAAAACCTGCAAATTGCGCTCTGGCGCCATTTGGTCGCTCCGCCCTACCAAATAGGATCGGCGCCGATGAAGAGGATCTTCTCGCCGGCCCTAAACGGCATCAGCGCGGTCCGTCATCTCGCCTGGTACGTCGGCTATCACGCCGCCAGGTCGCGTCACGAGCTGACTCGCTGATCGCGGGGAAAGTTGTCTGAGACTGCCACCGGGACGGCGCCCGTTCCCGGGCCGGCCGAGTGGTCGTTGAGTGAGCGGCGTGGGGGCGGGCCGTTCACAACCCGTGTCACCTGGGAGGTTCCCGAGGGCGGCACGGCTGTCTGGGCCTCGCGGGCGGCGAGGAAGCGCGCCCGGCTCGAGCTACGCGACGCCGCGGGCGCCGTGCGCTCGGTCCTGCGGGCCGAGCAGACCACGGCTCGGCGCCTGCGGCGACTGAACTGGATCGCCTCTGTCGCCTTCACCCTCGGTGGCCTGCTGTTCGCGCTGGGCGCCTGGCTCTCGCAGGTCGCGTCGGCCGGCGGCAAGGAGATCTCCACCGTCTATCTGATCGGCGGCGTCTTCTTCAGCACCGGCGCCTACGCCTCGCTGCTCGGATCGATCAACGCGCCGCGCAGGATCAGCGCGGAGGGGCTCTCCGGGGAGCGCTGGCGCTGGTGGACGTATGAGCCGATGCGGCTCGACTGGCTGGCGACGTTCGTCCTGCTCGCCGGCACGCTGGCCTTCGCGGTCAGCCTGATCGACGCCTTCCTGCAGGGGCTCAGCCTGCACCAGGAGAACCGGCTGATCTGGGCCCCGGAGATGATCGGCTGCATCCTCTTCCTGATCTCCGGCCACCTCTCCGTGGTCGAGATCTGTCACGGACCGCCCTGCTGGCGGCGGCGAGATCTCGGCTGGTGGATCGTCGCCGTCAATCAGCTCGGCTCGGTCCTCTTCATGATCTCGGCGCTGGCCGACTTCACGCGGCCCGAGACCTCGGGGCCGGTGAACACGGCGATCGCCAACTGGGGTACCTTCGCCGGCGCCGCCTGCTTCGCGATCGGCGGGGTGATGCAGGCATTCGAGCGACCCCCGCCCTCTCAAGGCTAGGATCGGCGCGATGGCGAGCGGCGCCGCGGCGATCAACCAGCAGGGCGCGGCCCGCCGCCGGAGGTTGCTGCGGATCCTCGCCTGGGTCGGTGGCGTCACCCTCGCGATCGTCATCCTCGACCTGGTCGGGATCCCGGTCTCCGACTGGATCCATGACCTCTTCAAGAAGATCCGCGAGGTGCCGCCCTGGGCGGTCGTCTCCGGGTCGGTCCTGCAGACCGTGCAGACGGCCCTCGTCGCGCTCGCATGGGTTGGGATTCTGCGTGCCGCCTTCCCCCGGGATCCGATTCCCTACCGCGTGGTGCTGGCCTGCTACGCGACGGCGGTGGCGCTCAACGGCTTCCTCCCGGCCAACATCGGCACCTTCGTGATGCTGGCGATGTTCTCGACCCTGTTCGCATCCGCGACCTTCGCCGCCGCCTTCTCCGGCCTGGTCGTGCAGAAGATCCCCTTCTCGGTCTTCAACGTCGCCCTCTACCTCTACCTATTCCTCACCGTCGCCGGCTCCTTCTCGATCAAGCTCGGGTTCGTCTCCGACCACAGCGGCCTGATCGCCCTGATCGCGATCGGGGCCGTCGTCCTGCTCGCGATCCTGGCCCGCATCTTCTGGCGGCGCACCGAGAAGCTGCGCGCCCAGCTGATCACCGGTGGCGCCGTCCTGCGCAGTCCGCGCCGGATGCTCGTCCGGGTGGCGCTGCCCGAGCTCGGCAGCTACATCGCGAAGCTCGGGGTGATCGCCGTCTTCCTCGGCGCCTACGGGATCCCGGTCACCTTCCACAACGTCGCCACCGTCGCCGCGTCCAACTCGATCTCGAACTCCGTCTCGGTCACTCCGGGGGGAGTCGGCGTCAACCAGGCAATGAACACCGCGGCGCTGAGGAACGAGACCTCGAAGTCGAACGCGACCGCCTACTCGGCCGCGCAGCAGTTGATCACCACTGCCTGGAACGTCGCCTTCGCAGTGATCATGGTCTCCTGGGTGTTCGGGTGGTCGGGGGGGCGGGCACTCGTCGAGTCCTCCTACGGAGATGCGAAGGTACGCAGCCGCGAGATGAGCGAGGAACGCAAGAAGCGCAAGCGCGAGAAGCTGCGCAAGCCGGGCAGTGAGTCGGATGGCTGACGCTCCAGAGCCCGCGGGGGGGCCGGGCGCGGATCAGGCAGAGCCCGACCCCGCGACGGTGATGGCGAACCGCCGCTTCGCGGTGCTGCTCGTCTTCGTCGCGGTCGTCGGCGTGATTACCTCGCTTGTGGCCTGGTGCTTCCTCGAGGCGGTGCATCAGATCCAGACCGGGGTCTTCACGGACCTGCCCAAGGACCTCGGCTATGAGGGCGGGGCGCCGAACTGGTGGTATCTGGTCGTCCTCGCGATCGCCGGGCTGATCACCGCAGCGGCGATCACCCGCCTGCCCGGCAACGGCGGTCACACTCCGGCGAACGGGCTGAGCACCGAGCAGGTGGGCCCGGAGGCGCTTCCCGGCGTCATCCTCGCCGCTCTTGCCTCGATCGGCCTCGGCGCCGTGGTCGGACCCGAGGCGCCGCTGATAGCGATCGGCGGGGGCCTCGGCATCCTCGCCGGCAGGCGGCTGCAGAGGGACCCGCAGCAACAGCAGGTGGTCGACATCGTCGCCGCCTCCTCGACCTTCGCCGCCGTATCGTTCCTGTTCGGGTCTCCGCTGATTGCCTCGATCATCCTGATCGAGGCAATCGGGCTCGGCGGCTCACAGCTCCGGGTCGTCCTCGTGCCGGGCCTGATGGCCGCGGGGATCGGCTCGCTGGTCTCAGTCGGCATGGGCTCCTGGACGGGGCTCAGCACCAGCGACATCTCGATCGGGGTCCTTCCCCTGCAGGAGTTCGCGCGGCCGGACCTCACCGACTTCCTCTGGACGATCCCGTTCGCGGCTGCGGTCGCGGTGCTCGTGGTCGTGATCTTCGCGCTCGGCAAGCGGCTGGTCGAGGCCGTCCGGCGCCAGCCGTTGCTGCTGACTGCGGCCGGCGGGCTGATCGTCGCCGGCCTGGCGATCGCCTACTCGGAGATCACCAACCATACGGTGAACGACGTGCTTTTCTCCGGCCAGGAGGAGGTCGGCACGCTTGTATCGCATGCCTCCACCTACTCGGTCGGCGCGCTGCTCGCCATACTCGCCTTCAAGGGCCTCGCCTACTCGATCTCCCTGGCCGGCTTCCGAGGGGGGCCGATCTTCCCGGCGATCTTCCTCGGCGCCGCCGCCGGCCTCGCAGCGTCCCATTTGCCCGGGTTCGAGACCACCCCGGCCGTCGCGGTCGGTATTGGAGCCGCGACGGCGGCGGCATTGCGGCTGCCCCTCTCCGGCGTAACTCTGGCGCTGCTCCTCACCTCCCAATCCGGGCTCGGCGCCGGCCCCCTGATCATCGTAGGGGTGATCGTCGCCTACCTCACCAGCCTTGCGATCTCACGGGCCTTCGAGCCGCCCGCGATCGCCTCATCCGATGAGGGTGAGGCAGCGTCCCCATCGGAGGCATAGGAAGCCGGACCGGGCTATCGGCTCAACGTCGAGCGTGGCGCCGGAATATCGGGCGCCGTGCCCAGCTCAGCCGCATCCGGGGGCAGCTTTGCGGCCCAGGCGCCGTAGCGACCGCTAAGCGGCGCGGCGCTGACGCCGTGGGCAACGACGCTCAAGATGACCGTGACCAGGGTGGTCAGCACGATCGTGTCGACGTTGGTTAGCTGATGCTCCCCCTCGAGGACGACCAGGGCCAACACCACCGACGCCAGGCCGCGCGGGCCGAACCAACCAATGAAGGCGACCGTCGGCGCACCCAGGCCGGAGCCCGAGAGGGCAACGGCAACAGGAAGCATGCGCACAAGCGTGAGGCTCAGAATCGCGTACACGCACTCCTGCCAGTCCAGCTGCCCGAACAGCTTGACGGCGAACAGCCCCAGCGCGAAGAAGACGAAGGCGCCGACGACCGCCCCCTCCTCGTCGGTGAACCCGAGCGCCGTCCGGCGTTCCCCGGCCAGACGTGAACCGGCGACCAAGCCGCCGACGAAGGCGGCGATGAACCCGCTGCCACCCAACTCCTCTGTGAACACGAATAGGGCGATCACCGCTCCGGCCATCGCCAGCTGCTCGGACGCGGCGCTCGACCACCCGGCCCCTCGCGCGCGGCGCGCCAACTCTCCAACCATGGCGCCGGCGAGTACGCCGGCGATTACGCCGATGCCGACCTTCTGCAGCAGGGTCGTGGCCCAGAACGACGCCGGCTCGAGCCCTTCAGTCACGGTTGCCCCCGCGACGAACAGCAGCAGGAACGGGACGGCGAGCCCGTCGTTGAGTCCAGCCTCCACGTTCAGTGCTTGGCGGATGCGCCGCGGCACCCGCTCGTCCCCTACTACGCCAGCGCTCAGCGCCGCGTCGGTGGCGCTCGGCGCGCACCGCAATCAGCCCGTAAACCGCGAAGACCGCCGCGAAGATGCCGAGTCCGAGGACGGCTGCGGCCCCTCAGACGAGGTCCGACTCTACCTCGATGCGCCCCGATTTAGCGGCGTCGGCGAGGGCGCCGTAGTCGAGCTCGTTCTGATCGGCGTAGCGCTCGGAGAAGTCGGCGATCGCCTCATCGAAGCTCTCGCCCTTACCGAGGTAGGCGCCGATCGCGATCCGGTCCCCGGAGCGGGCGTGGGCTCGGGCCAGGGTCCAGCCGCAGATTCGTCCGTAGAACGCCAGCCCCTGCGGCGGCAGGGTCTCGACCTCGACCGAGCGCTTCCCGTCCCAGAGCTGGCGCACGTAGAAGTCCCGCTCGCCCTCGTCGAACCCGATTGCCGGCAGCCAGCCGAGAAGGACGTCGCTGGCTGCCTGCATCAGCCACTGACCCTCGACCACCCGCTCACCGTGGTTACCGAACTCGCTCGCCCCGACGTAGGGCTCGAGCACCGAGGCCTCGGCCTCCTTGGCCTGAAGGAACAGGGGGTCCTGACCGTCGCGGCCCATCATCAACAGAACCCAGGCACGGGTTCCGACGCTGCCGACCCCGACCACCTTGCGGGCCATCTCTACGAATCGGTAGCTGTCGAGCAGGTGGCGCCGGTCGCCCTTGAGGCTCTCGCGGTAGCGGCCAAGCATCTCGACGATGCGCTCCTCGAACTCCTGCTCCTGATCGGCAGAGAGCAGCTCGCGGACCGGAACCACCAGCGGCGGGTCGCTGATGATCCGCGGCTCGCCGTCAACATCGCGCACCAGACGGTCGAAGGCCTTGAGGCTGTTCTTCTTCCCGGCCTTGGCGACGTTCTTATGCGCCGCCTTCATCTGCTTTTTGTCGGCGACCTTGGCGATCTCGGCGAGCAGGGACTCGATGTCGAGGCGCGCATACCAGACGTCGAGGTTTCGCATCTTGGCGAGCTCCCGCATCGCCTCGCGGTAGCTGCGCACGGCGCTGAGCACGGCGTCCCTGGTCTCCGTCGGCGTGAAGTCGCGGTCGCGCCCGGCGATCTCAAAGCTGGCGGCGAGGCGCTTTAGGTCCCACTCCCAGGGCCCGGGGAGGGTCTCGTCGAAGTCGTTGACGTCCATCACCAGGCGACGGTCGGGGGCGGCGAAGACGCCGAAGTTCGAGAGGTGGGCATCGCCGCAAGCCTGCACCCGCAAGCCTGAGTCCGGGGTCTTGGCGAGGTCCATCGCCATGATCGCCGCCGCGCCGCGGAAGAAGGTGAAGGGCGAGGCCAGCATCCGCCCGTAGCGGATCGGGACGAGCTCGGGGACGCGGCTGGTGGCCTGCTCGGAGAGCACCTTGACCGGATCTCTGCGGCGGGCCGCCGGCTCCCATTCGCCGTGGCTGGAGCGGGGGGCCTTCTCTCGCGCCGTCTTGCCGGCGGCTTCGCGCTCCTTCACCGAGGGAAGGGGGTGCACAGGCGGGGATTTGGTCGGTGATGAGGGAATGGCTTGATCTCCTTCAGCTGGGAATTGTCGCTTCCGGTGATGCTCCGGTGCCCACGTTCCATGAACTGGCAACTCGCAGTCGCGGCGAGGATGCTCTTTCCCCCTCGACTTCTTCCAAGAACGCGAGCGCCGCCCGGTAGGGCGGATGCCATCCATCGGCGCGCCGGTTGGGATACAGCAGCCGGTCGGCGAGATCCAGCCGCTTGACCGTGCGAGCGATCTCGCCGGCCGGCCCGGAGGCGCGGGCGATGAGGCCGACGTGGGCCAAGTACTCCTCCTCGGAGCGGCTATCCGAGGGCCGGGTCAGCAGCCTCAACGCCCGCAATTCTTCATCTGTAAGGCCGAGCCCCCCCGCCAAGAGCTCCTCCTCGGAGACTGAGGAGTTCTCGAGTACCTCGTGGAGCCAGGCCACCGCTCGGGCGAAGGTCGGCGCGGCCTCCGCGACCCGCCTGACGTGGGCGATCACCGGGTCACCGGATGCTTCCACGGCGCCTCGGTGGGCGCGTTCGGCGATTCGCCTCGCGTGTCTGACTCTCACGCTCGCTGCCCGCGCTTCCTCATATTCGATCGCGTCAATTGCCCTCGTCCTGGTGTTCTCTTTGGCCGTCCTCCCCTACCGGCAACTTGACGATGGCTAACCCTAGAACAACGTCCATATTCCGTGTAGTTCTTCTGCCTCGACGAGGGTCCGGCTGCAAGTGATCAGCCCTTTGGCTCCTCGCCATGAGGGACCCCCGGCGGCGTGACGCGGCCGGCATCGATGTCCGAGGAGAGCCGGGCCTTCTCCTCGAGGCTCCCGGGCGTAAGCACGCCGGACCCGGCGGCGCGTGAGATCGGATCGCCGCCGCGCCCGCGCAGAACGTAGGCGCAGCCGACGGCGATCACGGCTCCCGCTAGCGGTCCGGCGACATAGACCCAGTAGCTTGCGAAGTCGCCGCTGACGAGCGCGGGCCCGAAGGAGCGGGCCGGGTTCATCGAGACCCCGCTCACCGGCGCCGCCCAAAGACCGGCGAGGGCGATGTAGCCGCCGACCGCCAGCGCCGCGACCGCCCCGACGTTCTGGGCGGCCGAGGCAGTGCCGAGGATGACGCTGACGAGGCCCCAGGTGAGCACTGCCTCCATCAGCAGCGCCTGCCAGTTCTCATACCCCGGACCTGGAAGCGTCGCCCCGAGGTGCTCGATGTTCCCGAACACGGCCAAGAGGAAGAGGCAGGCCAGCGTCGCCCCGACCAGCTGGATGATGATGTAGCCGGGCACCCGCCTCCAGGGGAAATCTCCGCGCAGGGCGAAGGCCAGCGAGACGGCGGGGTTCAGATGCGCCCCGGAGATCGCGCCCATGAAGAGGATGATCGCCATGACCATGAGGCCGGGCGCGACAACCGCCGCGGGGAGGCTGATCTGACCCTCCCCGTGCAGGATCCCGCCGCCGGCGGCGACGAGCACGAGGAAGAACGTCCCCAGCAGCTCGGAGAACAGCCGCCGCCACTCGTGGCGGCCTCGCGCGCGGGGTGAAGGGAAGCGCCTCGGTCGGCGCGTCAGCGGGTGTGCCGCTGGGCGTTTCGGATGAATCAGTCAACCGGCGTCCATGCTCGCGCCGGGACTCGATAGGGCACTGCGACTCCTTGCGATCGAGAACTGGGTTCGCGAGCCGCCGGGCCGGGCGGCGCCTTGCGGTCACAGTCTCCGACGCCTCGCCAGTCCTGGCATCGTCCAATTCGGGTGAAAAGATCAACCGCTCGGGGGTACCCCGGTCATCGGTAGATCACCCGATCCGGGTGAACGCGCTGGTTCGGCTTGGAATAGGGTTGGTGCAACCCCACGGCGAGGTGAACAGGTTGAAGCAACTTCGATGAACAAGCGAACCCCGATTCGGGAGAGGCTGAAGGACCAGGCTCCCCGCTAGGTCCTCGACTCGCTAGCCCTCCCAGCATGTCCGACCAGCCCGGCACCACCCCGCCCCCCGAGCGAGCCTCGGCACCGACGCCTGAGTCCGCCGGGAGCCAGCGCGCGGAGGATCGCTCGGCGGGAGACCCGAAGCATCGCCACCGCGCCCTCGTGTGGGCCCTCGTCGTGTTCGCGTCAGTGGTGCTGCTGGTCTCGATGATCGCGAACTGGGTTCAGACCGAGGTCCTCAGCTCCGGCCAGCTGTCCAATCAGACCGATGAGATCCTCAAGAACAAGGACGTCCAGGAACAGCTCAGCATCTTCGCGGTCGATCAGCTCTACGCCAATGTCAACGTCCAGGCCCAAATCCAGCAGAAGCTGCCCAGCGCCGCCCAGCCGCTCGCCGCTCCGGTCACGGCGGCGACGCAACAGCTCGCCACGAACGTCGCGCAGACGGCGCTCGCTTCGCCTCAGGTTCAGGCCCTCGTCTCCACAGCGGTCGGTCGGGCGCAGCAGCAGTTCGTCAACCTAATCGAGAACAAGGGCGAGTTCGTCTCGACCCAAGGCGGCGTGGTCACGGTCGAATACGGGAGCTTCGTCGCCGACCTTGCCACCCGCCTCGGAGTAGATCCCTCGACGATCTCCCAGATCCAGGGCCTCGTTCAGCAGTACTCGACGGAGCTGAAGCAGCGCTTGACCACGGCCCAGAGCCGGATCGAGTCAACGCGAGCAACCCTCTCCCAGGCGCAGGCGGGCACGCTGAGCCCGCAGGTGCAACAGAACCTCCAGACGCTCCAAACGGACGCCGCCCAGCTCCAGGCGACGGTCCGGAGCCTCGAGCAGAAGACCAAGGGCATTCTGCCGAAGGTCCCCGCCCAGCTCCAGAGCAAGGTGTCTCAGCTCCAGAGCAAGCTGTCTCAGCTCGACAAACGGCTGACGGGACTACAGCGACAGGTCGCCGCAGTGCTCAAGGATCCGAGTCAGGCAAACATCATCAAGCTCGACCCCGCGCTCGCCTCGCTTCAGGCGCGCATCACCACGCTGCTCAACCGTCAGGCGGTTCAGCATCCCGGCGAGCTCGTCGTGATGAAGTCCAGCCAGCTGAGCGGGCTCCAGGACCTCGTGAGCGTGCTGCGCAGCCTCGGCTTCGTGCTGCCGCTGCTGACGCTCTTGCTGTACCTGGGCGCGATCTACCTGGCGAAGGGATGGCGCCGCGAGACGCTGATGGCAGCCGGAGGCGGGATCCTGGGGGCCGCGCTGGTCATCCTTCTGACCAGGCGCCTACTCGGCAGCGCGGTCACCGATTCGGTGGCAAGCTCCGACGCGGTCAAGCCGGCCATCAGCGCCGTCTGGAACATCATCTCCGCGGGGCTGCGCCAGCGGGCGCTGTTCGTACTCGTGATCGGCCTGGGGTTCATCGTCGGGGGCCTTCTCGCGGGGCCCGGCCGCCACGAGGTCGCCGTGCGACGCTTCCTCGCGCCCTACCTGCGCGACCGGCCGGTCGTCGTCTACTCGGTCGTCGCCTTTGTCTTCCTGGTCTGGCTGGCATTCCTTCCCACAATCAACAACGTCGGACAGGTGCTCGTGATCGTGATTCTCGCCGTGCTGGCCGTGGTGGGGATAGAGATTCTGCGGCGGCAGACGGCACGGGAGTTTCCGCCCACCCCAGCAGCTCCCGGCCAAACGCAGCGCCCGTAACCAGGAGTCGGCAGTATCTCGTGAAGACCGCAGCTTTCCATGCAAAGCAGAACTGTTGGCGGCAGCCGACCGCGGTGTCGCGTTCGCATGAGACCCGGAGCGCCGGCTCCCTAGTTGGGGTGCCGACCGAGGGGCATTGACTACCCGATGAGCACGATCGTCCCCCGCCACATCCGCGTCTCTGCCGCGGCGCTCACCGTGGCCGCACTTGCGGTCCTGGCAGCCAGCGGAGGCCCCGCGAGAGCAGCGAGCGCCGACTACAACAAGGGCTATGACCTCGGCCTTGAAGCCTGGAAGTACGGCCTGCCCGTGGTCAAGATGGATCAGACCTTCCGCATCCAGACCAGCGTCAACGTCCCCGACGGCAAGGGCCGCGGCCCGGTCAACCGCTTCAGCCACGTCCGCAAGCTGGCCGACGCCAGCGCCCGCGACGTCGTCGCCCCCAACAACGACACCCCCTACTCGATCGCCTGGCTCGACCTGCGGCGCCAGCCGATGGTCATCCACATCCCCAGGGTGAACCGCTACTTCGTGATCCCGCTGTATGACCCCTATACGGAGGACTTCCGCAACCTCGGCACGGTGGCCAAGACCAGGCCAGGCGACTACGTGGTCACCGGCCCCGGCCAGCACCACGTGCGGATCCCCAAGGGGACGCACCGGATCAACAGCCGCTATGACCGCGTCTGGATCATCGGCCGCACGCTCAGCTTCGGCCCGGCCGACCTCGGGAAGGTGCACCGGATTCAGAACCGCTACAGGATCACGCCCCTGAGCCGCTACGGGACGCACTACCGGCCCCCAAAGCCAAAGCATCCCGACACCACACCCGACGACGTGCCGATGCCGAGCGGCCTGCATTTCTTCGACCGGCTCGGCTCCCTGCTGAAGCGCTTCCCGCCGCCGAGGGCCGACCGGGCAGAGCTCGAGAAGCTGGCCCAGATCGGGGTCGGACCGGGCAAGCGGCCCTCGACTGACTCCTCGCTCAGCGCGGAGGAGAGGCAGGGCATGATTGACGCCGTCGCCGCAGGTCCCGGCGTCCTTCAGAACGAGATCACGGTCCGCTACCTGACCGAGGCCCCGAAGCACAACGGCTGGCTCGTCCTGCCGACCGGGCGCTACGGAACCGACTACGACTACCGGGCCCTGATCACCCAGGTCGGGCTGGGCGCTCTCACCCCCGCCGAGGCGATCTACCCCGTCGCCCAGACCGACCAGGCGCTTGGTCCCCTGAACGGCTCCAACGACTACGTGGTTCACTTCGACCCCGGCCAGCTTCCACCGGCCGATGCCCTCTGGTCGCTGACCCTGTACGACTCATCGGGGTTCTTCGTCCCCAACCCGATCGACCGCTGGGCGGTCGGCGATCGCAGTGATCTCAGCTTCAACCCCGATGGATCCCTCGACCTCTACGTGCAAGCCACCCAGCCCTCCGATCCCGCTCAGGCCAAGAACTGGCTCCCGTCTCCGGCCGGCGCCGCCTTCAGGCTGACGATGCGGCTATATCAGCCAACCAGGGCGGAGATCCCGGGGATCCTCGACGGCAGCGGCTGGGAACCCCCCGCGGTCATCAAGCTGCCCTGACGGGTCGACCTTCGCCCGGCGATCGCGCGCTACTCCCGCAGCAGGCCCGCCTCCCGAGCGACGTTGACGGCCTCAGCACGCGACGACACGCCGAGCTTGCGGTAAACCGCCTGGGCCTGCGATTTGATGGTGTTGGTGGAGACGACGACCTCCTCCGCGATCTCGCGGAGGGAGAGGTGGGTGGGCAGGTAGCCGAGCAGGCGTAGCTCAGCGGGGGTCAGGTCGGACCCTCTCCCGTCGGGCTTCCTCTGGTTTTCGCCGGAGGTCGCCTCCTCGACCCACCTACGCAGCAGGGGCGCTTCCTCGAGATCGATCAGACCCGGCACGGCGGCCAGGTGCTTCCGTGACTCGGCAGGTCCCCCAAGGCGGAGCAGCGCCCGGGCCACGAACACGTGAGACACGGCCTCGAGCCAGGGAGGCATCTCGTCGCACTGATCCAGCAGGCGGGCGGCGCAGGCCGCCTCCGAGCCGGCCCGGTGCAGGTGCCCACGCTCGATCATCACGTAGGCCGAAAGGGCGATCGGAAGCGCGGCGGGCGGATAGTTGACGAGCCGCGAGCGCTCGACCTGGGCGCGCGCCTGTGAGGCGAGGATCTCGGCAGTGACCGGATCCCCGTGGTCGAGGGCGAGGGCGGCCAGCTCGGCGAGGCAGATCACCTGGATCATGGGACCGAAGACGGCGCCGACCCGCGCACCCTGCTTGAGCGCACCTCGAGCCCCTCGGACATCTCCCGAGATCAGGAGCACGGATCCCTTGACCATGCTGCAGACCGCCTGAAACGGGCTCTCCTCGGGCTCCACTCGAGCCGCGTGCTCGGCATCTGCGAGCACGCGGGCGACACCGCCGCGGCTGAGCTCCGCACGGGCCACCCACACCGCGCCCTCGTAGCGGCCCTCGGCGGGATCGGCGAGCGATCCACCGCCGGCCTTGGCGGCCGCCTTCAGCCAGGCCTCTGCGCGGCTTCCCTGCCCCCGGCCAGGGAGCTGTGAAAGGCCGCGAGCGCGAGCGGCGTGCAGCTCTCGACCTGCCTCTCAGTGAAGCGGGAGATCCAGGAGATCACGGTCGAGTTCCTCCCCCGAGCTGCATAGTCGGGAAGAAGCGTGTAGATCAGATCGCCGGCGCGCTCCACGTCGCCGGCGGCGATCAGGTGTTCCACGGCGCGGTCGGGGTCCTCATGCTCGACGTACCAAGTGCTGGCGCGGCGGTGGAGTTCGGATTCCGCCTCAGCGCCGCCGCTCTGGAGCTCCCTCGTCAGCGCCGTGCGGAGCAGGCCATGAAAGTCCGAGGATGCCGCCGAGGTGATCGAGGCAATTGGCGGAGGGCTGCCCGCCGGCGCGCAACTTGCAATAGCAGGGAGGTCGCCCCCGCACCTGCACCTGGGGCGGCTCCGAGCCCACCGCAGAACGCTGGAGCTGGGGATGGTGGAGCTGGCGATGAACGGGACGGAGGTTGGGACGCTGCTGAGAGCAGGGTCGTCTTCCCGTAGCCGGCCGGTGCTGAGAGCAGCACCACCGAGAGCCCTCTTTCCCTCGCCAGGACCGCCGTGAGGCGGGGCCGGGGGACCATCCCGGTGCGGAAGACCGGCGGCTCGTGGCTGGAACCGACCAGAGCCTCGAATTCCCCCAGGGAAGGAATCCGTGTGGTTGCGCCCGAACTCATCTGACTGGCCGTTGCGCGCGCCGGCGGCCCTGCTGCACGCGGAGCGGAGTCTACCGCCGGAAAGGCGCATCCGAACTGGGCTCGCAGGGAGCGCTGGCAACCCGATACTGTCGCGCCGCGAGAGGTCCGCGAGACGACGAAGGGATGGAGATGGACGGGTTGACGATGGACGACTACCAGCTGACCCTGGACCTGGTCGTCGAGCGTGCGGCCCGTTTTCACCCCGAGCGCGAAATCGTGTCGCGCCGCCCGGACCGGGGGCTGCACCGGGCGACCTACGCCGCGATTGCTGAGGAGGCCAGGCGCCTGGCGGGAGGGCTCAGCGATCGGGGAATCGAACCCGGAGACCGCGTCGCGACCCTGCTCTGGAACCAGCCCGAGCACCTCGCGGTGTATTTCGGCATCCCCGCAATGGGCGCGGTCATCCACACCCTCAACCCGCGCCTGCACTCCGATGAGCTCGCCTACATCGTCAACCACGCCGAGGACCGGGCGATCGTCGTCGACGAGACCCTGCTCGGCGTCCTGGACTCGGTCCGCGGGGCGCGCGATTTCGAGCAGGTGATCGTCGTCGGCCATTCCGACGAGGCTCCCGCCGGCTCCACCTCCTACCAGGAGCTGATCGACACCGCCGCGACGGCGGCCGCCTGGCCGACCCTCGACGAGCGGCAGGCGGCGGCCATGTGCTACACGTCCGGCACCACCGGGCGCCCCAAGGGAGTGACCTACTCACACCGTTCCGCGGTCCTGCACTGCCTCGGTGCGGCCCTCCCCGATGCACTCGACATCTCCTCCCGGGACACCATTCTCCCGGTCGTACCGATGTTCCACGCGAATGCCTGGGGGCTCCCCTACGCCGCAGCCTTCACCGGCGCCCGCCTGGTGCTCCCCGGCCCACACCTCGACGCCGAGAGTGTCCTCGAACTGCTCGAATCCGAGCGGGTGACGATGACCGCAGGCGTCCCGACCGTGTGGATGACGATCCTCTCCGCCCTCGACGCTGAGCCGGGACGCTGGGACCTCTCCTCGCTTCGCAGGATGGTCGTCGGGGGAGCCGCCGTACCCCAATCGATGATCGAGGGATTCGAGCGCCACGGGCTGGAGGTGCTGCAGGCGTGGGGCATGACCGAGACCAGCCCGCTCGGCACGGTCTGCCACGCCTCGCCCGCGCTGCAGGACGGCTCGCGCGAGCAGTACGCCTACCGGGCACGGCAGGGGGTCGCCGCGCCCCTGGTCGAGATCCGGGCCCGCAACGAGGCGGGCGAGGTGCCGTGGGACGACGAGACGATGGGGGAGCTGGAGGTCCGGGGTCCCTGGGTCGCCGGCGGCTATCACGGCGGCGAGGGAGGCGAGAAGTTCACCGAGGACGGGTGGTTCGCGACCGGCGACGTGGTTACGATCGACCCCGGCGGCTGCATCAAGATCTGTGACCGTGCCAAGGACCTCGTCAAGTCGGGAGGAGAGTGGATCAGCTCGGTGGACATGGAGAACCTCCTCATGGCGCACCCTGCCGTGGCCGAGGCGGCGGTGATCGCGGTGCCGGACGAGCGCTGGGGGGAGCGACCGCTCGCCGTCGTCGCCCCCGCCGAGGGGTCTGAGGCGAGCGCCGATCAGCTTCGCGAGCATCTTTCCGCCGGCTTCGCCAAGTGGCAGCTTCCCGAGCGCTTCGAGTACGTGGACGAGATCCCCCGCACCGCGACCGGCAAGTGGAAGAAGACGGCGCTGCGCAAGCGGTTCCTCGACTGAGAGGCCCGCGGCAGCCGGGAAGGATTTCCCGCCCCAGAGCGAAATCACCCGTATCGGATGATGGCGGCCGAAAGGCCCGGGCGTAGGCTCGCGACACCGCCTAGGTGGCACCGCTGCCAGGATGCGCCGGAAGACGAGCATTGGAGATAGCAGATGAACGCGGAAACCGAGCGAGGCGCCGGCTGGCTCCTGTTCGCCGGCACGATGGTGCCGGCACGATGGTCGCAATCGCGGGGGTCCTCAACGTGATCTACGGGATCGCTGCGATAGACCAGTCCACCTTCTTCACCGACAACGCGAAGTACGTGATCACCAACCTCAAGACCTGGGGATGGGTCGTCCTGATCATCGGAGTCGTGCAGCTGATCGCCGCCGTCTCGATCTGGGGCCGCGGGGAGTTCGGTCGCTGGATCGGGATCATCGGCGCCAGCCTCAACATGATCCTGATGCTCCTCTGGCTTCCCGGGGCGCCTTTCCTATCCCTGGCCATCTTCGGGATCGACATCCTCGTCGTCTACGGGCTGCTCGCCTACGGCGGCCGCCAGGGGGCCTGATCGGCGCCCGCTAACCGTGGGCGGGCCGCCGGCGGCCCGCCCCAGGCAACCCGAACACCCCAGGAGCAGACCCGATGGCAAGCGACAACTCGCCCCCCGATTCTGATCTACTCGGGCTGTACGTGGCCGGCATCGCCGGTTTGGCGATCATTGCGATCCTCGTCGCCTTCTTCCTGATCGGCCCCGTGGCGGGGATCATCGTGCTGATCGCGATCGGTGCGGTCGGCACCTATCTGGCCTACAAGCGCTTCGGCGGAGGAGGCAGCGAACAGTGAGAGAGCACATCAGCATCGACGAGAAGACCCTCGAGTGGGTCGGAACCAGATTCCTCACCAGCGAGGTTCCCGACAAGGAGTTCCCCGACGCGGGGATGCCGGCAGTCGAGGCGATGCGACTGGTCGGCGAAGACCTGCTGCTGGAGGGCGAGCCGCAGCGAAACCTCGCCACCTTCGTCACCACCTGGATGGAGCCCGAGGCTCAGCGAATCATCACGGAGAACCTCTATCGCAACTTCATCGACCACGCCGAGTACCCGATCTCGGCGGAGATCGAGCAGCGCTGCGTCCGCATGCTCGCCGACCTGTTTCACGCACCGGGCAAAACCACCGGCTGCGCCACGCAGGGGTCGTCGGAGGCGATCATGCTCGGGGCGCTCTCGCTGAAATGGAAGTGGCGCGAGCGACGCAAGGCCGCCGGCAAGTCGACCGATGCCCCGAACCTGGTCTTCGGCGGAGACGTGCACGTCGTCTGGGAGAAGTTCTGCCGCTACTTCGACGTCGAGCCGCGGATCGTCCCGCTGGCCGAAGGCAAGTACACGATCGGACCCGAGGACGTCGAGCCCCACGTGGACGAGAACACGATCGGCGTGGCCGCCGTGCTCGGCACCACCTTCACGGGTCACGCCGACGACATCGTCGGCATCAACAAGATGCTCGTGACCCTGAAGAAGGAGAAGGACCTCGACGTCCCCCTCCACATAGATGGCGCCAGCGGGGGCTTCGTCTGGCCCTTCCTCTATCCCGACTCCGAGTGGGACTTCCGCCTGGAGCAGGTGCGCTCAATCAACGCCTCGGGCCACAAGTTCGGCCTGGTCTATCCGGGGATCGGCTGGCTGATCTTCCGCGAGGAGTCAGACCTCGCCGAGGACCTTGTCTTCTACGAGAACTATCTCGGCAAGACCGATGCCACATTCACGCTGAACTTCTCAACCGGCGCCTCGATGGTCCTCGCCCAGTACTACAACTTCGTGCGTCTCGGCCGGCCCGGCTACACCTACGTCATGCGGGTGATGGAGGAGAACGCGAAGGCGCTCGCCGACGACTTGAAGGGGACGGGAGCCTTCGAGCTGATCGGAGAGGATGAGGAGCAGCTACCCCTGGTCGCCTTCAAGCTGGCCGAGCAGCGGCCCTATGACGAGTTCGACATCGCCTGGCAGCTGTCGGCCGAGCGCGGCTGGATGGTCCCGGCATACACGCTTCCCCCGAACGCCCAGGACGTGAAGATCCTGCGCGCCCTGGTCAAGGAGAACTTCAGCCGGGGACAGGTAACCCGTCTCGCCGGGGATATCCAGCAGGCACTGAGGACGCTCGACGAGAAGGGCGGGGCTCACCCCTCCGAGCGCAAGCAGGTGAAGACGGGGACCGGTTACTGAGGGCTCGTCAGCCCGGGAGCCTGGCCGGACCGCCAGGCTCCCGCCGTCCTGCCTCAGACCCTCGGCGCTGCCTCCTCTTCGGCGCCGTAGACGATGATCCCCCAGACGACCCAGCAGCAGAGGAAGAAGACCCCCAGCGACCACCAGGGATTGTGGCCGTCTATGGACAGCAGGGCGCCAATCGCCCCGATGCTGCCGCCGATAATCCCGATCACACGGCCGTAGGCGTTGCCGGCAATCAGGGAGAAACCCCCGGTCAGCTGGACCATCCCAAGGATGATCAGCACCCAACCCAGGGTGTTGAGATTGGTGAGTATGTACCTGGTGCCGTTTGCGTAGTAGTTGGCCCCGTCAAGAGCGCCGATCCCGTAGATGATGTTGAGAGTGCCGATGATCAGCAGCATGATCGCTGCGAACACGACTCGGCCTGCACCTCGCATACCGCCTCCTTGTGTCGATTCGCCGCTATTCCGCGGCTAGTGGACTGGCTTGAAACCAGCGTCGCGCAGCAATATAGGTCCCGGCCCGGAGCCGATCACCACCCGGAACGGGTGATTAGCCGATGCCGGGCTCAGCCCTCGGCGGCCATCGCGCCCGCCGCGATCAGGTCCGTGGGGTGGACCCACTCGTCGGCGAGGGGTATCCCGCCTGCTCGGAGGATCGCGTCGCGCAGCGGAATCGCCCAGCGATGCTCGATCAGCGCGATGCCGGCGGAGTCGCCTGGGGGAATCGCATCGGCGAGGTACCAGGCGTCGGCCTCGCTGAAGGCGGCCCCGTCCTCCATCGCATCGGCTCCGGCGAGCGCGCCCGCCTCGGCTCCCTCCTCGCCGGCCGCACCCAGGCCGAGCAACGCTCCCGCAATCGCACCGAACGCCATCGCCTCGTCCTGGGAGAGGTCGCTGTGCTCGATTGCCGAGAGGTTTCCGTCCTCGTCCTTGGTCACGAACAGGAGATCGACGAGGCGGACGATGTCTGCCTCGCGCAGCCGCCGCAGCTCCTCGAGGATCTCGCCTGAGAATTTGCCCTCGTGGAAGCCGACCACGAGCAGCTGGACCGGGCCCATTCCGTTCCCGTCTTCATTCATCGTCGTTACCTCAGGATCCCGGGAGAAGCTTTGACTTCTCCGCGTCGAACTGCTCCTGCGTGAGCACACCCGAATCGAGAAGATCCTTGAGCTTCGTCAGAGCGTCTATCCGGTCGGTCTCGCTCATCTCCTGGGCAGGAGGAGCTGCCTGCTGTGGCGCGGCCGTTTGCTGTGCCGGCGCCTGCTGCTCCTGCGTGGCCTGAATCTGGGCGTCCTGCTCGGCTTCGTGCTCGGACTTGCGCTGCATGTGCTTGCCCGCCGCGTAGCCCGCGCCGCCGACCATGGCCGCACGGAGAAGTGGGCGTCGTCTCATCAAGGGCATTCCGCCATTCCTTCCGCTGGGAGGATTTCTTGTCGCCGAACGGATCGAAACCTATCGTGGCCCGTGTTTCATCGCACGATCCGGGTGAAATGGCGCCCTGCGCGCTGGGGATCGGGGTCCTCCCCACCGCCGTTGGCGGGCGCGGTCGGTCGCCTTGGGGTGGCGTGCGGCAAGATCCAGCGATGGCGGCCAGCGCCACCGACCGTGCCAGGGCAAACGCGCAGCGGGTGCTCGCCCGGGCCCGCTCGATCCCCTCTGGCCGGGTGACCACCTACGGCGATCTCTCTCCCGGGGCTCCTCGCTACTCCGGAACGGTGCTCTCCGCCTGCAACGACCCTGGGGTGCCCTGGCACCGAGTCGTACGGGCCAATGGGTCACTGGCCAAGGGAGCACGCCAGCGCGCCCTGCTGGAAGCGGAGGGCGTCCCCTTCCGGGGAGAGCGAGTGGACCTCGAGGAGGCGTGGTGGGAGCCTCAGGGGTGAGATGGGCCGTGAAGGACTCGAACCTTCAACCTTGAGATTAAGAGTACGTCTCCGGGGTTGCGGCTGTCTCCGGTTGGTCGCGTTCTAGGCGTGAATCTCCAATCTCGCCCGCATTCGTTTGCGGCTGCTCGCGGGTGCTCCGTTGCCCCACCGTTGCCCCATCGACCGGGATCAGCTCGTCGAGGAACGTCGCGTCCCCGAGCCCCTCGTCAGCCTCGACCGCGTAGGTGCGGATCGTGAACGCCGGGTCGCGGTGGCCGAGCCAGTCGCTGAGCTGGCGGCCGCTCTTGCCGTGATGGTGCAGGAGCGTCGCCGCGGTCCGCCGGAACATGTGGAACGCGATCCCCTTCGGCCAATCGACCCCCAACGCCTCGACCGCGGCCCGCAGCCTGCGCCGCATCGCCGAGCAAGCGGTCCCGCGAATCAGCCATCGCCCCGATCGCCTCCAGCCGGGACTGGCAAGCTTGGCCGAACGCGCTCAGTCCTTCGGCTTTCTCCTAGCCCCGGAGCGCAGGGACCCAGGCGTGGCCGAACGCGACGCCACGAACCGTTGGTGGGTGGCCGCTGATCGCCTTGTGCCAGCCCTTGCAGGGCCGCGCCCGCGACATCACTGAGGCCACGCATTGCAAAATGTTCTTGAAACCGAAGGCGCGCCACCCGCCCTTGATGCAATCACGTATGGCCGTCGGCTTGCTGCAGTCGACATCCAGGGATTCGGTGACGAACAGGCCGCTACCGTCATAGATCGATACGACGTAGGTCGCTGGTCCTTCCCAGTCGCTCGACAGTTCGATCGTGCCATCGGCAGACGCACGGATCAGTTCGCCGTCGACAAAGAAGACCAGCGAACCGTTCTGAATGATCTGCAACCCGGCGAATAATGTCGCGTCCGGGGCAAAGCCGCTGCCTGTCGCCGCGATCCCAGAGCGATCAGGACTGTCGCAAACCCGATCGAGTCTGATCGCCGGCCCTTGCTCCCCGTCCAGCTGGCCGCTGGCTGCGCCGGCACCGATCAGCAGGAACGTCGTGACCAGTCCGAGGGCGGCGGCTAGCGCTCGTGCCTTCATTGGCTCCTCCCCGTCGAAGTGTCTCGGCAGGCTAACACGGTCGACCCAGGAGACCGAACCGTCGCCGCCGCCCACCTACCGCATCCCTGATGCTTTGGCGCCACCTCTCGTCCCGATCGTCCCGCAGCCGCTGATCGGCGTGTGCGAATAAGTGGCGGTGGACGTCGCCCCATGCGTTGCCCATGACCCGAAGCGGCCCCCGGAGGGAGCCACTTTTCGCATTCCTATGCG
>CAWFHL010000006.1:0-35377 GCA_963815645.1 uncultured Actinomycetes bacterium
CGAGCTCGTCGATCCGGTTCAGCACCTGCTGGTCGTCCATCGGCCTTCTACTCTAGCTCGCCGGCTTGGGAAGCAACGGTCGAGTTCGCGCCTCCGACAGCGAGCTCGAGCGTGTCGCGCGGGCTCGCGGTTGCGGGCTCGCGGTGATGTGAAAGACTGTTCGGCAGGCGTTCTTGGCAGCAAGGGAAGGGAGAACTGTGAAGCGCTGGCTTTCGTCGCTCGTCGCATCGGCCATCGTCGTCGCCGCCATGCCGGCGGCCGCCGCAGCACATTGGGGGGGTGGGCACGACCCCAACCAGGACGTCGCCCGCTACATCCTGCCGCCCGGCAATTACGGGGGCATGCCGTTCACGACGAACTCCACCGACCAGCTGCCGCTCTACTCCGGCCTGACGCCGCTGCGCGACAACGTCACCAGCGATGACATCAACCGGCTCTTCCTGCCGGAGGACTTCCAGCCGATCGGGCAGACCCACGAGGAGGCACACCGGGCGGCCGGGCTTCGCCTGATCTACGACTCCTACGGGATCCCCCACATCTACGGCCAGACCCGCGCCGACGTCGACTTCGGCGCCGGCTGGGCGACCGCCCGCGATCGCTCCCTGCTGCTGGTGCTCGGGCGCGGGCCGGCGCGGGCCGCGGTCGCCGACATCCCCAACCTCGACGCCTTCAGCCTGGTGACCAGCGGGCAGACGTTCGTGCCGAGCGCCTCCACCGAGGCGCTGGTCACCCGCCAGCAGAAGCTCCTCGTCGATACCTACGGTGACAAGGGGCGCCAGATCACTCGCCGATGCGCAGGCCTACGCCGACGGCATCAACGCCTTCAACACCGCCAACAATTTGGGCCAGCCGCCGGCGACGGTCAACGACGTGCTCGCCGTGACCGCCTTCATCGGCTCGATCTTCGGCGCCGGGGGCGGCGGCGAGGCCGCCAACGCCGACCTGCTGGCGAAGCTGCAGCAGCAACTCGGCCCGAGTCAGGGGCTACAAGGCCTGGGACGACGCGATGCTCGCCGATGATCCGGAGGCGCCGACGACGATCAACCGGCGCTTCAACTACCCGGTCTTCACGGGCGGCTCTGTCAAGGGATCGGTCGTCATCGACCCCGGCTCGGTGCAGAGCATCGACCCGACCGTGCCGCCCGCCCAGGCGGAGGCGGCACCACCTCGCCGCCAGGCTTCCAACTTCCTGGTCACCGCGCCGTGGCGATCGGCTTCCGGCGACTCCCAGGCGGTGATGGGGCCGCAGCTCGGCTACTACTACCCCGAGATCGTCCAGCAGGAGGACCTGCACGGACCCGGCATCAACGCCCAGGGCGTCGGGGTGCCCGGGTCTCTCCATGTACCTCCTGATCGGGCGCACACAGAACTACGCCTGGAGCCTCACCTCGGCCGGGCCACGACGTCCGCGACGTCTACGCCGAGAAGCTCTGCGAGCCGGACGGATCGACTCCGACGCGAGCCTCTGACCACTACCTGTTCAAGGGTCAGTGCCTTCCCTACCAGGTCACCAACGCTGGCACCTTAAATGGCACCCCGATGATCTACAACACCTCGATCCACGGCAACGTGTTCGCCACCGCGACGGTCAACGGCAAGCCCTACGCGCTCTCGCGGCGCCGCTCGACCTTCGGTCGCGACGCCCTCAACCTGGCCGCGCTGAGGGACATGACCGACTGGTGAGGCGACCACGCCGCGGCGTTTCTGGGGCACCGCAAACGAGTTCGGCTTCACCTTCAACTGGGCCTACGTCTCGCGCCGGGCGACGGCCTACTTCAGCTCTGGTTTCCTGCCGAAGCGGGCTCGCCATCTCGACCGGCGGCTGCCGACCCTCGGCAACGGCGACTACGAGTGGCACGGATACCTGAGCGAGGACGAGCACCCGCACGACGTCTTTGGACCCGGCGGGCTGCTGCTCAACTGGAACAACCAGTCCGCGCCCGGGTTCATGCACGGCGACGACGAGCCCTACGGCTCGGTCCACCGGGTCGAGCTGTTCGACAAGTGGCCCCGGCGCCCGAAGGTGACCGACAACGTCGGGATCATGAACCGCGCCGCCACCGAGGACGTCCGCTCACCGGTCTGGCCCGTGGTCAGCAAGGTGCTGCACGGCGGGCCGGCGCCAAGCGCCCGTGACCAGCAGGTCGTCGACATCCTCGACGACTGGGTCAACCGCGACGCGCCGCGCCTCGACGCCGACGGCGATGGCCTCTACGACGAGCCGGGCCCGGCGATCATGGATGCCGCCTGGCGCCCGATCGCCGACGGGGTGATGTCGCCGGTGTTCAGCGGCAGCCTGCTGGGCGACCTCAACGACGTCCGCGGGCTCGGCGGCCTCTCCGGTGAGTCCTACGTCGACAAGGATCTCCGCACGCTGCTCGGAGAGCGGGTCCGGGGGCGCTTCAACCTCAGCTATTGCGGCAACGGCTCGCTCTCGGCGTGCCGCGCGTCGCTGTGGGCGGCGATCCACCAGGCCGACGAGGGGCTGGCGGCGCAGTTCGGGCCGGATCCGACCAAATGGCTGAAGACGGCCTCGAGGACGGGCTTCGTGCCGGGCATTCTGCCGAACACCTTCCCGACCACCAACCGACCGACCTTCCAGCAGGTGGTGCAGTTCAAGAACGACTGGGGTCACGGCGGCTGGTGGGGCCGGGGACACTCGGCGGAGCAGCCCCGCCGAGGGACGATTAACCGAGTGAGAGCCCGGCCCGCGCCAGTGGCCAGTGTGGTGGGGATCCGCTCGATCGTCTTCGGCCCGCCCCCGCTGATCGAGCGCAGGGTTCGATCGTCCGCGGTGGCCAGCTGCTCGACACTCCAGATGTGGAACACCTCCGTGCCGACGTGCCCCGGGCTCGGCCACGCTCCCGCCTCGATGCTCACGGGATCGATGCGGATCCCTACGCCGCAGTAATCACAGAAGGTCAAAGTGGAAACGGGGCTGCTCGGCGGACCTGGGGGCGGGTACCCGCCCCCACCCGGCGTCGAAACCTGGGGCGGCTTTAGTTCGAAATTCAGGTCGCGGATGAATGGAGGCCGCGGCGCAGGGTAGACGGCAACCATGAACAAGTTCGACGTTTGGATCCGGGACGACCTGGACGAGCTCAAGTCGGCTCGGCTCGAGGCCGCGGGAATGCCAGTGACCCGCGCCGAAGATGCCGATGAGCCGCGCCGCCAGAAAGTTCGTCTGACGACGATCGTCCGGGTCGCGGCGCAGAGCGAGGCGATGGCACGCGCCCAGGTTGCCGCGGTGCTCGGGACGAGCGGTCAGGAGCTACGCGTCTATTCCTCTCCCGCCTAATCGCCGGCCCGCTCGAGTACCAGAAAGGGACGAATCGGGTAAAGGTCCCGGCTGAGTCGTCGAGAAGCCGGGTAGGAGAATTTCGATGGCAAGGTTCATGGTTCCAGTCAGATGCTTTGAGGGCGCGATCGACGCCTTGAGCCGCAGTGAATTGATGGCGGGGCCGCCCCTACCCAGGGCTGCCAACACCGGAAGAGCTTCGGTCGCCTATCCGGTCTTCGTCGACGCCGACAGCAAGACGGAGGCCGGGCGCAGGGTTCGCGCCGTCCTGCCGCGAGTCGGCTACGAGGTGGCCGAACCCGAGCGTCTGCCTCGCCTCGCCTGATCTGCCATAGTTGCCTCTGGATGCGTCGACTCGGGGGGTCGATACTCGCTCTCGCCTTCTGGCTCTTGCCGGCCAGCGGCGCTGGGGCCGCGATCAGCTTTGCGAAACATACGATCCCGGTCGGCGGCACCCCCTCGAGCGTCGCCGTCGGCAACCTTGACGCCAGGAAGGGGCCCGATCTGGTCTCCGCGCTCTACGAGGGGTCCGTCTCGGTCCGCCTCAACCGGGGTAACGGGACCTTCGGCCCGGCGAAGCTCTATCCGACCGGATGCCCCACCTACCAGGTGGAGCTCGGCGACGTGACCAGCAACGGGACCAACCTGAAGCAGGACGGGAAGCTCGACGCCACCGTCCTCTGTGAAACGAACGCCGGCGACCTAAAGTACATCGGGCGTCTCCGGGGCAAAGGCAACGGTGCCCTCGGCCCGATCGTGCCCAGCGGCGGCCTCAACCCTGGTACGTTCTGGATCAACGGAGAGGCTCAGAACTACACCCTGGCGCGAATGCGGAAGTCCGGGCCGCCGGTGTTGATCCAGCCGCGATCAGGCTCGATCCTCGGTCCTCCCCCGTACTACATCCGCCAGTATTACAACGAGCTCTGCGCAAGCTATGACTGGGCCACGCTCGACTGCCTTCCCGTCCAAGGCGGCAAGTGGCCGAGCGTCGCCGCCCCGATCATCTCTGACGACATCAACGGCGGCGGCCTCGAGGAGGTGATCGCCAGGGGCGGCGCCAAGGGACTCGTCGTCTTCGGGGTCGATTCCGGGCACTGGGCAGTGTCGACGCGCGATTTCGGGCCCCTGCCGGCGGATACTGAGATCACCGACATCGCGACCGGCGACCTTGGCTCCGACGGCCACCCCGACATAATCACCACCGCTTCCGCCACCGGCGCCGTGCCCGGGCATTCGCGCTTCGGCCGGGTCAGCATCCTTCCCGGCACCTCCAGGGGGGTCCCCAACCAAAAGGCGAAGACCTCAAAGTCGGCCGCCGGCATATTCAGCGTCGCGGTAGGCGACTTCGACCGTGACGGCAAGCGTGACCTGATCGGAAACCGGTGGATCTACGACGGCAGCAAGGCAACCGCGGCGGCCTTCGTGCAGCGCGGAAACGGCGCCGACAAGCTCGGCTCCCCGAAGATCGTGCCTCTTGCCAGAACCGATTCGTTCAGCAAGGCGCCGATCCGCGTCGCCGACCTCAACTCCGACGGCAAGCCCGACGCGGTGGCGATCGCCGACCACAAGCTGCAGGTGCTGCTCGACCGCTCGCGGCGCCCCCGCCAGCACCGCTAACTGAACCCCCGCCAAGCATCGGCGACGATCCTATCCGGGAGGCCGGGATCCGCACGCCGGGCGCTCGGAAGCCGACACCTCTGCCGGCGAGCGCAATCAAGGCCCTCATCGATGGCCCGCCTAAGGCAAACGCGGCCGAGAGCCGATTTGCTGAGCATGGCTGGCTCCGTCCATTCTGGCGCTCTGCGCAGCCGTCCTTGCCTCGCTGATCGGCTGGCTCGGCTGGGCGCTGAACGGGCACGTCGAGGACTACGGCGCCGCGCCGCCAAAACGCTTGGATTTGCGATCCCCTGGTCGATCGGGACCATCACCTTGATCGCCCTGGGCGTCGCCGCAACCCTATCCCGGAGGAATCGAGGCGGTCTTTCCTGGCTGGCCGCCCTCCTGGCTGCGGTGATGGGCCTGGCCCTGTATGCCGTCGTCGTTGAGGTCTAGCCCAGCGACGCCCGCACGCTGCAGCCCTCGGGCAGGTAGCGCCGGACCAGGTCACGGGCCTCCCCGGCACTTTCCGCCCTCACCGCGACCGCGATCCGCATCCCTTCGACCCCGGCGCCCGGATATCGGGCTGAGATGTGCGGTCCGATGATCCTGATGTCGGGAGAGCGCTCCATTTCCCGCAGCGCAGGCTCCAAGGCCTTGCCCTCGACGATGAGTTCGATCATTCCTGCCCCATGACCCTGCCTGCGGAACAAACGCCCCTGAACCTGCTCCGCTTGCGGGAAACCGGCGACCATCTCTGCGGGCACAGGGGGCGTTGTCGCTCCTGGGAGATACCGGGCAGGCGATGTCGAAGGAGAACGTCGAAGCCGTGCGGGAAACGTACGCGGCCTGGGAACGGGGCGACAACCAGTTGATCCTCAACCGCACTCATCCCGAGATCGGGCTAGTGCAGCCACCCGAGGTCCCCGGCGCGAAGAGCTACCACGGTCACCGAGGAGTGATCGAGATGCTGGAGAACTGGCCCAATGGGAGGAGTTCGAGTGGAGCGAGAGTGATCGAGGTCGATGAAGACCGGGTGATCTCGGTAACCTGCCACCGGATGAAGGCGAGGGAGATGGACGTCGCGCAGGAGGTCTTCTACCTGCATACCTCCGAAGACGGCCTTGCCACAAGAATGGACATGTTCTTCTCTCGGGCTCAGGTTCTGGAAGCTGCCGGGCTCTCGGAGTAGGCGATGTCGCAGGAGAACATCGAGAGGTTCAAGGCGGGATTCGACGCCCACAACCGCGGCGACATCGACGCCCTGGTCGAGGTCTACGACCCCGATGTCGTGTTCGAGACCCTCCTCCTCGGCACACACCATGGCAATGAGGCGATCCGGCTGATCTACGAGGAGAACCAGAAGACCCTGGCCGGATACGACGTCGTCCCGGTGGAACTGATCGACGCCGGGGACAAGGTGGTGGCTGTCGCGCAAGCCGTGGGGGCCGGTCCCGTCAGCCAGATCGCCGTGGATGATCAGTTCGCCTTCATATTCACCTTCAAGGGCGAGCGAGTCGTGCGAGAGCAGGCCTTCCGAAACCGGGAGGAAGCTATGGAAGCCATCGGGATCTCGGAGCAGTAGCTGAGGGCGGCCTAGAGATCGCCGCATCGGGCGGCGTCGAGGCAAGCCACCCCGAACCCGAGCCGCGTTCTGCTGCGAGATCGCCTACTCCACCAGACCGAGACGACGACGGCGCCATCCCCGCCTTCGGCGGACGGGAACTCAATCAACGGAGAGAGATGCGGCGGCATCAATGGGGTGTCGAAGTCCAATAACCACCCCTACACCTTCCGGCAGGTTCTGGCATCGGGGCTGAATTGCTCCGAGGGTCTGAGCATTGCCACCGCATGGGCCGATGTCAACGAGGATGTTCGATCACCGGGTGGTAGCGAATGGCCTGAGCGCCACACTCGAGACAGCTCCGTGCGGTCACGGGGCAGGATTGACAGAAACCCGCCAACTCCTGGGAGTCGGACGCTCCATTGGAGAACGGTTCGGAGGCAGGAACTAGGTTCCAGGCGCACCAAACTCAGTCGCTGCTCAACCCTGCAAGGCTCCGCTCCCGACCGTAGCCAGATCCCCACACAAGATCGATCAGCGGGCCAGCACCCCCCAACTCACGGCGGGCGCCGCGTAGGAGCCATCCTCGTTGCGATAGGGCGCCATGTTCTCAATGATCGCCGCCCGGGTTGCCTGTCGCTCCTCATCCAAAAGTTCGTCGATCGCTGCCGCGACCGGGCCGGCTAGACGGACGAGTGAGTCCCAGAGATCGTCAGAGTCCGCGTAGCGAAAGTCAAATGCAATCTCCTCCAACACGGGCTCCTCAAAGCCCGCACCCCTCACCAGCTCGCGGATCCGGCCCGGATCCCCCATCGCGAACATCCCTGGCCCTCCGGGCTCGGGCGGAGGCATGCGACCCTGCTGGACCAGCGTCATGGCCGGAACGGCTGCCCAGGGGTTGCGGTCTGGCGGCGCCCAAACGGCGAAGGCCAGAAGGCCGCCCTCGCGCAGCACCCGACCAGTTTCCCTGAGGGCGATCGCCGGGTCGGCCATGAGCATGTAGCCCCACCGGCAGACCACAGCGTCCACGCTGTCGTCCTCGAGGTCCATCCGCTCGGCGTCCAGCACCCTGTACTCGACGTTTCCGAGTCCCCGCGCCTCACCCAAACGGCGGGCGACGTCGACCATCTCGGGCGCGAAGTCCGTGGATATCACCCGACCCAAGTCGCCGACCTGATCCGCGACTCGGAAGCCCAGGTCGCCCGGACCGGCCGCGATCTCGAGGACGGTATTCTCGGGCTGCGGATCGACCCGCTCAACGATCCACTCGTTGACCAGGCCGGTGTGGCTGATCATCCACTCGTTCCGATCCTTCCAAACCGGTGCCATCTCTCCCCAGATGGCGAGGCTCCGCTCGCGATATGCATCGGGATCGAACTCCATGCCTCACCTCCAATTCGTCGGTTTGCCCGGGGCCGACGCTACTGGGTCGCGCTATCAGCGACCGTCACCAATCGCAGATCGGTGACCGAACTCGTTAGCGGCGACAGCGCCGCAAACGGCTTCGCAGGCGCCGACTTTCTAGGAAGCGAGCGGAACGCGGAGGGGCGGCAGCGGCAGTCCTCTAACGGAGGGTCGAAGAGTCCCAGATCTCGCTGACTCGCATCTTGTCGCCAGCGCCAAAGCAGACGTGGTAGTCCATGCCGTACGGGGGCCAGTAGCCCGCCTCTTCAAGTCGGCGGCGGACTTCGTCGTACTGCTCGACCGTCATCGACTGGGGCACAAAGCGGATAACGAGGCTCACAGCGCTCGTGAGATCGCCCTCAAAGCCGCTGGGCTGTCGGAGTAGGGGATGTCGAAGGAGAACCAGAAGCTGAAACGTGAGCTGGATGCAACTCGACCGGGACGCCGGTGTGCCGTGTCCGCCCACCGAATGTGATCGCAACATGAAGCAGTCCGCATCGACGTCGATGCGGACTCGTCGGCGCGTAGCCACATGCCCTCAAGGACCTCCATCTGGTTGGCAACGAAGCCGGCGGCACCCTCGCGACCGCGCCACTCACCCTCAGTGAACGCATGGCCCTCCGCTTCAAGCACGACGTCAGGGTCAAACACCTCCTCGACATCTCGCCGCCAGGGACCCATATCGCCGGTCCGGTATGTCTCGTTGATGGCGACGACGCCACGCTCTGCATGCTCCACGTTCTCCTGCGACATCGCCTACTCCTCAAGCCCGGCGGCTTCGAGGGCCTTCTCCTTCGAGCCGAAGTCCTGCCAGCGAATAATCCGCCCGCCGCGGAAATCAGCGATCCCTCCAACGAGAACGTCGAACTCGACGCCGCTGCCGCTCCCGCGCACATGGATGCTTCCCCAGGCGAGCACCCCGGTCACCGAGGTCGCTGAACTCCAAGGGCAACTCAAAGATTTCGAAGTTCTCGTTGGTGTCCGCGACGAACCTCTCGTATCCCTCATGGCCTCGGTAGGCACCTTCGGTCGCTGCTCGCAGCGGGATCCACTCCAATTCGGGGTCGAGGCAGCCCAAGGCCGTCGGGAGGTCCTCGCGTTCGGTGGAGTCGACCAACCGCCGCATGATCTCCACGTTCTCCTGCGACATCGCCCGCGCAGTACCTCGGGATAGACGCTATGTCCGCCCCACTTGCCAGCTTTCGCACCGTGGACGAGGAAGCGATCACTGCGCATCCAGCGTTCCGGGGCCTGATGGACCAACTCGCCCGGCAGATGGAGCATCTCGACCCCTCCGTTGCCCCCAACCGGATCGACTTACTCCGCGCGCAGCTCCAGCGAATGCTCAGAGAGGACACCGAGCACCACGACTGGATCGTTGCGTTCCTAGAGCGCCTCGATAAGCACGCATTCCTTCGAGCACCGCTTGAGCGCCTCGATCAACTTCAACGGGAGCGGGCAATCGCGAGGACCCGTGGTCGGCTCTGACCCGAGGCATTGATTCCACACCAACCCAGAACCGCCGCATGGCAGAACCCCCCCTGTCCAACTGCGCCGAACCGGCTCTGGGTCGCCGATCTGACTAGCTGGGTTCATCGCAGGGCCTGCTCTTTCCTGCCTTCGTGATCGACGCCTTCTCGCGCAGTCGGAGACTCCTATGACAACGCGCTGGCGCAGTCACTGGTCGACTCGTTTAAGACCGAGCTGATCGCCGATCGCAGCTGGCCGACTCGCTCGGGCCTCGAGCTGGCCGTGGTCGTGTACCTGGGCTGGATCAACTCAGAGCGCCTGCACGAGTCCCTTGGTGACCTTCCCCCTGCCGAGTTAGTCAACTCTACGCTGCCCGGGAGCCTTCACAGATCTCTCTCCCATGAAGATTGGAAACCAACCAAAGCGGTCTCGCAAGAGATGGGCCTCAGGGCGTTTCGGGTTTAGAATCCGTGTAGTGCCGCTTTTCAGGGTCAATATCGAGGGACCAGACCTGAAACAGGCAAGTGAAGCCCTAGGGCGGCACGCCGAAATTTCGCAGACGTGGGGCCCAGCATCCAGCCGGTTTATCGAGGGTGCCGGATCGGGCAACCCAGCACGTCATATCGAGGCGGTGGTTGAGGCCGACACCGCGATGGCAGCCGAGGGTCACGTTAGGGACGCTCTGCCCCCGGATGACTACATTGTCACGGCAGTCGAGCCGATGTAGAACCCCCTCTAGCCCTTAGCCTCCCCGGCCGAACATCCCCCAGTCCCCTCGCGTGAAGCAGCCCGACATCCCCCTCGGCTCCCTCACGCATCCGCTCAACGTTCTCCTGCGACACCGCCTACTCCCGCAGCCCGGCGGCCTCGAGGGCACTTGTCGCGAGTGCCAACCTTCGGTTGGGAGTCACTCCACGCCGACGTACCCCCCAATCTTCACGATCAGCCAGTCGGGTCGAAGAACCCGCGGCCCGCGGTGCCGCCAATCCCGTCGATCAGCCAAGCGGGGCCGGGGAATGACTGGTTCTCGCTCCCGCCGCCGAGCTCGATCACCGCGCCGTTCGAGAACTTGGCAGCCGCTCGGTGGCCATTGATTGCGACGTCCCGCACCGTCGCGTCTGCGAACGACTTCTGAAACCGTGGCGATAGCGGGGTGCAGTTCTCGATCTTCCGGTGGGGCACGCGTTCGCAGACGACCTGCTCGCAGGCGGGCTGGGCCATGTACTTGGTCGCGAGCTGGTGATTGCGGCGAGGATTATGCCGGATTTGGCGCCGGATAACATGGGAAAGACCCCCTTTCCCCTGCCTTATGGACGAGACGACGGCGATCCTCTCACGGGAGCGGAGAGGTCACAAGTGGGGCGTTCGAAACTACTCCGAGAGCCCTGCGGCTTCGAGGGCATCAGATTTGCTCTGGAACGTCTTTATACGGGTGACCTTGCCCTTATGCATCGTGAAGATGTTTGCGAGCGGGCGACCGTCTCGACCTCATCCCTGCCGACGGTGATCATCGGTACCGGGAGGAGAACTTGGTCCTCGCCTACGGGGATGTATTCCTGCGGTTCGAATCGCACTTGCTTCCACATCTCCCGCAGCAGCGACAAGTACTCGCGCAGACCCTCGGGGCCGTGGTAGATGGCTGCGTCGAGCATCGCATTCGAGTTGTCGAACTCGGCATCGGGATCGAAAAGTTCGGGGTCGAAATCCCCGGTCCGAGCGAAATCCTCGAAGCCTCGCCGTACGATCTCCACGTTCTCCTGCGACATCGCCTACTCCTCAAGCCCGGCGGCTTCGAGGGCCTCGGTCTCGGTCGAACAGTTTCGCCACCAGACGCACTTTCCGTCCCGCCACCTAACGGGATGCCAAAACGGATCTACGATCGGCGTGGCGCTCTCAGCGCCATGTCCCCAACCGCGGATATGTCCGAGCGTCACGTCTCCGAGGTCATGCAGTTCCTCGATCTCGACCGAGTAGTCGGGAAAGGCACCGAGAAAGTTGTCCCACCAGCGCCGCAGTCCCTCCTGCCCCTGGTAGGCGCCCTCCATCGCGATCAGCCGCGACTCCACCTGAACTTCATCGTCAACCACAGCACCAAAGGCGTCCCAGTTGCGCCGGTTGAAGGCGTGATACGAAGCAAGCATCAGCTCCACGTTCTCCTGCGACATCGCCTGCGCAGTATCGCTGAGGTTGGGCCGAGGGACGGGCGTTTTGTTTGCTGGACGCCACTGACGGGCAAGGCCTAAGGCGCGTTTGTCGGGGGAGTTGCCGCTGACGGGCTAAATATCCAAGTAATGGCTCCCTGCCGGGCGTGGGGCTCCCCTCCCCTCCCCTCCCCCACAGCCGAGAGCGATCTCCCTGACCGTGGCCCGGCCCCCAACTACCCGGCGGCGGTTGCAAAGTCAGGATTCGGACAGGATCGTGGTCAGGGTATTGACAGGCACTGAAGAGCGCCTAGCCTGCGGAGTCGGAGGCGATCGTCCGTCCTCGCTTCGGACCCGCAACGGGAAGTGGCAGTGAATCTACGCCAGAGCAGGGTCAAGGACCGTTCACCCAGACGCCCGCCTCGTCGTGCCCGAAGGCCGTCTGTGGCTTCCCGCACGGCGGGCTTGGTCACCGGCGGCATCCTGGTCGGACTGACCGCCGCTTTGCTCCTGCCCTCGGGCGGAGCCGCGACGGCCCACGCCTCCCAGCTCGCCCGAACGCGCTCGCGCCGGCCCAGGACGATCAGAAGCTGTCAGACCTTCCGCGAGAAGAAGGTGAGGCACGGCCACCTGGTCCGACGCCACGGCCGCGTCGTCCACGTCAAGGTCAGGAGGTGCATCAGGGTGCGCTCGGCCGAGTGCAAGGTCGTCTGGCAAAAGAAGCGGGCCCACGGCCATCTGGTGATCCGAAACCACAACCCGGTCTATGTCGCCAAGGTCAGCTGTCCCTCCTCAAGCGGCGGGCTCGACGAGCAGGCCGAGAAGGTGCTGGCGCTGCCGCAGCAAAAGCCGGCGGACGTGGACCTGTTCGGGTCACAGGTGTTGATCAACGGGTTTCCGCTCCTCAACTCTGGGCTCTACCCGAGCGGCTCGCCGATGGCTCCCGCGCCGGGGCCCGAGCCAACTGCCTCCCAGGTCAAGAGCCAGCTCACCTCCTTCCTCAAGGAGCGCTTCGGCTCTAACCAATCCGAGATCGACAAGGCGCTCGCGACATTCAACTCCCCTAAGGCCAAGTCGCTGATCCCAGATCCGACGATTCGCGCCGCCTTTGCGGCGATGCGGGGAACCACGTTCCAGCCGACCATTGACTACTTCCTGACCAGCGGCAGATTCACAGGGATCCAGTCTGCACAGACGATTCGCACGACCGACATCGCCGAGACGACCCAGAACTTCACGACGCAAGAGCGAACGATCACGGTCAACGATCGCTACCGCAACGAGCCCTTCGCCTACATGGTCGCCGCGCTCGGCCAGGAGATCCAGCACTCCACGATCCCGTCAAACGGCGGCAGCGAGGCGTTCCTCAACTTCGAGACTGCGGTGGTGATGAACGAGGTCTTGGCCGTGCATCCGAAGCTCGCCTATCTCGACACCGAACTCGCCCGGCGCTCCAACGAGGAGACGATGATGTTTCTTAACTCACGGCACCCGGGCTCGGCGGAGAACGTGATCATCGCCCCCGACGGCCTGGGCCTCTTCCCCGGCAGCCCGGTGGACACAAAGAAGGACGTGTGGAGCAACTACGGCGGCTGCTGTACCTCCGAGGCCCCGAGCGTCGCCCGCACGGTCCTGAAGAGCATCCTCCCCGGCGTCCACCTCCCCGACCCGCTGAACTACGACGAGTCGACGGCAAGACTGTTCGAGCACCTGAAAGACCCCTACCTGCCGCCGACGACGAGGCTCCGAAACGCGGTCCTGCTGCAGCTGATATCCGTCAGCCAGATCGCCCACAAGCTCGGGATCACCAACGCCCAGGCGATCTCCAAGTTCAAGCTCCAGCCGATCCTGAAGGTCGTCCACGCCGGGCAGCACGGGCCGTAGAGGGCTCGGTCCGTGGCGTGGTTCGCCGGCTGTCGCTCAGGCGATCGAGATCCCTGCGCCTATGCGTCATCGGCTGTTCTCCCGCACCCTGCGCCCCGGTGGCGCGTTTTGGCTCAGATTTCTGGGCGAGGCCCTATATGAGTAATACGGCCAGCCGCCCATCGCACCCTCCCCCCTCCCCCGGGGGGTGCCGACCTGCTCCGCATTTCGGCTTATCCCCGGCAGGGAGGCCTGACGGCCGCGGCGCGAAGTACTGTGGGCTCCCCAACCCCCTGGGGACCGAAGGTGGAGAGCGCGAGTAGAAAGCCTGTGCCGCGGATCGTCAATGTCATCCTCGGCGAGATCAGCCTCAGAGCGCTTCGGGGAGAGAGCAACTCGGAGTCAAGCGCTATCGGGCCGGCGCTGGCGCTGGCGATCCGCTACTACCTGACCGAGACGGACACCTACGCGCCCGGCTGGGCGTACCCGCGCTTCCGGCGCGAGCTGATCGAGGGGGAGGGGGTACAGGTGCAGATCACGATCGACGACGCCCCCTGGGAGGCGCTGGAGCGCGAGGCCGATCGCCAGGGCGTCTCAGCCGAGCGCCTCGCTGAGCACGCGGCGCTCTACTTTGCCGCCCACCTCGAGACAGGCCAGATCGGCCGCAGCGTCCTCGACGACTGAACCCGGCCGCTCAGGCCGCGGGGAAGACCACCGGGGCAGCGCCCAGCTCGACCAGGGCCGATTGCAGGGTGCGGCGACCGCGGTGGTGGAGGCCGTGCACCGAGCTCTCGGTCTTGCCGAGCGCGTCGGCGATCTCGATCGGCGAGAGGCCGACGATGTGGCGCAGGACCAGCACCTCGCGCTGCCCCTCGGGCAGCTCATCCAGCGCCTGGTTTAGGTCGTTGACCCGCTCGGAGCTGAGCTGGCCCTGGCCGGAGTCGCGGACCCGCACCTCCTCGGTGGGGATCGCGCGGCGAGCCCGCATCCTGTCGAGGGCCGCGTTGCGGGAGACCCGCAGGATCCAGGCGGCGAAAGGCACGTCGCCTCGTGGCTCGTACTTCTTGATCACGGTCATCAGCTTGATGAAGACGTCCTGGGTGACGTCCTCGGCCTCTTGATGGTCCTTGACGATGCTCCTGACGTAGCTGAGGACGTCGGGTGCGTAGCTGACGTAGAGGAAGTGGAGCGCCTCCATGTCGCCCTCTTTGGCCCGAGACAACGCGTCTGAGACAAGCCAGCTGTCTCCGGGCCCTCCCGAATTAGAGACCCCGCTGCCTCCTTCATTCCGCGACCCCCGCTCAAACGGCCGGTCGACTGTCCCTAACCCTTTCATTCGGCATTTCCCCTTGCTCTGCTTTTCAACCAGCCCTGCGGTGCTGCTGCCATCTTTGTGCCTCCGTTCACTTGGTAGTTCAAGCCACGAGTCGGGATCGAGCGCTAGGTAATTCCCCGCCCTACCTCGGTCTGAGGTTCGAGCACGAACATCTCCACCGCGAAGTCGGGGTCCTGGCGGTTGGCACTCATGAAAGCCGCCACCTTGCGCCCGGTCAGCCCCTCGATTGAGGTGACGAAGCGCTCCTGCATGCTGTCCTGCCAGATCTGGCGGGTGCTGCGGACCTCGTACCACCTGCCAGCCTCGAACAACGTCTGCTCGCCCGCCGTATAGCCCCCGCCCAAAATAACGACGACCAGGTGGGGCTCCAGATAGGTGCGACAGCGGACCGGCCCTTTGCCAAGGTGCTCCTTGTAGTGGCCGACGATCGCGTTCGATATGTCCTGGCGCAGCGTGCCGCCCCCGTCGTGATGGGGTTCACGCATGTCCGCGGCGTCATCGGGGTGAAGGTCGTGTCCTTCCACCGCGCTCCACATTTAGAGATTCCCTTCCACGGTCTGGGGTGACCACTCCTGCAGGAGCGGAATCGGGAGGTGGAAGTGCTCCTCCCAGCGGCGATCGATTCCGTCCATGATCGCTGCCACTCGCAGGGTCGGGGGCCCCGGCGCTCGGGGGTCGACTGAGATCTCGACCGAGGAGCCCCGGGGCGTGAGGTCGAAGTAGGTGCCGAGATCCCTGACGATCGCATCACCGATCTCACCGCTTCGCTTACGCGACAGCATTACCATCCGCGGCGCTGAGCCACCTCTTGGCGTATACCCGCACGAGGGGCAAAAGAGAAGATCCACCATGCCACCTTCCTGGGCCCTTTCGGGCCCTAAGTCCGGAGCGCAGCCGGTCAGACTGCAGTCGTCCTATTCAGGAGGGGCTGGGGGTGTCTGGGAGGGAACCGGCGGACCCGAACTCGCGAATGCGGAGGCGTCCAAGCAGGTGGGCCCTCAGACCACTCTCGATGAATGCTACACACCTAGGCTGAATAACGCTGTCGAGGCCCGTCCAGGAGCCGGTCGAGTTCATCGATGGGGGCGACGACGTTGTCGTGGCGGTGATCGCGATGTGCGGGCAAGGCAAGGGCAGCGGGGCTCCGCTCGACGCCCAAGCCGTCTGGGGCCATGAGTTGAGGACAGGGAAGGTCGCCCGCATGCGAGCGTTCACCACGAAGGCCGAAGCCCTCGAAGCCGCCGGGCTGTCGGAGTAGGCGATGTCGCAGGTGTACGTCCGAGTAGTGCGGAGCTTGTGACGCTTGGCGCGTGACGAGTGGCGTTCCTGCATCCTTGCCCTTGCCCTCAGTGCCCGGGGCCCAGCTCGCAGGAGTGGGACTTCCCGCGTCCCGGGCCGCCGTTGCAGTAGTCGCGCCCAGCCTGACCGTAGAGCTGGTCGGGGTCCGGTCCGCCGAAGAGGCGGTCGTTGCCAGGGCCACCATGGGCGCCGTCCTTGCCCGGGCCCATGACGCAGACGTCGTTGCCCGGAGGTCCCTGGCGGGGATCGTCGGGTTTAGGGGAGTAATCGCCCCAGCATCCATCGCTGCCGGTACTGAACCTGGCGTAGTCATCGCCGCCGTCGCCGACGCAATCGCTATTGCGCGGTCCGGTAATGCAGATATCGTTTCCTCCTCCTCCGTAGCAGCGATTGCGCCGTGCGCCTTGCGGATAGCAGGTGTCGCGTTCGGCGTTGCCGATGAATTTATCCGAGCCGTTTCCGAGGTGGACGGTGAGCGGGACCGGAAGCGGATCCTTGACCTCGACCTTGTCGTTGTAGGGCCCCATCCGAACAAAGACGCGGCTGACCGCGCCGAGCCAGCACCCTGCCCGGTTCGCCTGATCGCAACCTGTGACGGTGCCTCCGGTTGCCTCCATGTAGTTCCTCCGGACGTAGATCCGCACGTGGGCGCTGCGGTTGCCGCCGGAGATCAGCACCGGGCTCTTGGCGACCTGCCCTTTGGGCGTTGCCGTGCCCGTGATCGCGATCAGGCAGATGGCAGAGGCGCCGCCCAGCGTCGCGATCGCCGTCCAGGCCGTCGGCCTCCTGCGTTTCCGGGGTGCCCCCATCCCTGCTCCTTCGAATTTTGGCTACGGGGCCAAGTCTAGATCGCCGCCTGCGGCCGGCGCAACCCCTTTCAGGCGCGAGCGACGATCAGCGGGCCCGACGCCGCCTCCGCCGCCCTCACCCCCGAGGCGAGATACTGCTCAGGCGATGTCGCAGGAGAACGTCAACGTGGTACGTCAGGCGTTTGAGGCATCCGAGCGCCACGACAACGAAACGGCCTTGAGCTTCTACGACCCAGAGGTCGAGATCGAGTCGTCCTTCCCCGGCCGCACCTACCGAGGTCTCGACGGCGTCCGTGCGTTCTGGCGTGACTGGCTGGGCGTGATGACGTCCAATGGCGGGGAGGTGGACGAGTGGATCGACGCGGGAGACCAATGATCGCGATCATGCATACGTGGGCACGGGGGAGGATGAGCGGCGTGAGCGTCGAGCGACGCGAAGCGCACCTGTGGACGCTGGAGGACGGCAAGCTGCGGCGGCTGCGGGTATTTCCAACCAAAGACGCCCGATCGGGGACGGCGGAATAGTGTTCGACCACAATGCCGACGCTGATCTCAGCCTTCGCGGCAACGCGGATGGCCGTGGGCCTACTTTCCTGGGCCTCTCCACCCCTAGCCGCGCGGGTGTTCGGCTTGGATCCGGACAGCGAGCCTGTCGTCACCAGGCTGTTTGGAGCCAGGGAATGTGGTCTGGCGTTGGCGACGGCTGCGAGTTCGGGCGAAACGCAGAAACGCGTCCTTGCCCTCGGAGTGCTGATCGACACCGCGGACTTGATGGCGTGTGCGATCGGGATGCGCAAGGGCAACTTCTCCGGTCAGGCCAAGATTCTGACTGCTGGTGGGGCCGCGCTCTTCGCGCTCACAGGTGGGGCGGCCCTGGCAAGTACAAAGAGCGCAACCTCGCCAGCATCGCTGACGCTAGAACACGACTGATCAAGTGTTTGGGTCACTACTGGGCCACGGCGGAAGGCGGCCAATGCCGGGCTTTGGCTCTGCGATGGGAAGCGGCTGATGGGATTCGAACCCACGACCTTCTGCATGGCAAGCAGACGCTCTAGCCATCTGAGCTACAGCCGCGCTTCAGGGCGATTCTAGCTGCGTTGGGGAGGAACCGCGAGCGGCGCTCCCTGCAGGCCCTCGGCTTAGGTGGCCGGAGCAACCCCGCTGGGACTAACGCTCGAGCTCGGCCAGCAGGTCGTGCAGGTCGAGGGGGCCGGTGAACATCTCCACCCCTTTGCCGCCCTCGCCGCGCGGCCACTCCTCCCGCGGGCGATCCCAGTAGAGCTCGACCCCGTTGTCGTCCGGATCGTCGAGGTAGAGGGCCTGGCTGACCCCGTGGTCGGAGGCGCCGGTCAACGGGATGCCTGCCTCGTTGAGGCGCCGCAGGGCGTCGGCGAGGTCGCGGCGGGTCGGATAGAGGATAGCTGTATGGAACAGTCCGGTGGTCCCCTGGGGCGGCGGCGGACCACCCTTCGACTGCCAGGCGTTGAGCCCGATGTGATGGTGGTATCCGCCGGCCGAGATGAAGGCGGCGTCGGGGCCCCAGCGCTGTTGCAGCTCGAAGCCGAGGATGCCGACATAGAAGTCGAGGGCGCGATCGACGTCGGAGACCTTGAGGTGAACGTGGCCAATCTGCACGCCGGCGTCGATCGGGCTTGGGGGATATGACTCCATCGGCGAAGTCAAGCAGGTGCCCCACAGCCTTCGGTAACGGACCCGAGCGCACGGGGACCGTTTGAGGATGGGCGCCTGGACCGAGATCCTCAGACCGCGGGGCGGCGGCGCCGCCCGCTGGGCACCGCCGGTGCGTTTCCTGGCCGGCGCCATCTTCGTCGTCTTCGGGATCGGCAAGTTCGCCAACCACGCCAGCGAGGTCGCCTCGTTCCAGGCCTATGGGCTTCCGGCTGCGGACGCCTTCGTCTACCTGATCGGCGCTCTGGAGGCGATCGGCGGAGTCCTTCTCCTCCTCGGCCTTGACACCCGCCTCGTCGCCCTCGCAATGGCGGGGAACATGGTCGGGGCGATCGTCGTATCGGGGATCGGTGAGGGCGAGGTCGTCCCCAGCCTCACCCTGGCGCCGCTGCTGCTGGCCGGGATGGTCCTGCTCGTCTGGACCGGGGCGGGTCGGTGCTCGCTCGACGAGCACGCCGTTCAGCGCCGGCCGCGCATGAGGTGATCGAGTCTCTTTCTGGCGTCGGCGAGGCTCTCAATACCCATCTCACCCCGCGCCGCCCGTCCATGGGTGTTTTTCGTCCACCATTTCGTCGTTTCCCGCCCGTCGGCGCGAGGGGCCTCGGTCCTCAGCCGCCGTCGAGGGTCTCGTTGACCAGCAGGTCGGCGTCCTCATTCTGCTCGCGCTTGACGTGACGGATCGACCAGCCGTCCAACCGGCGCAGCGCTTTGTCCACTTCGGCGTGCAGCTCGCGCAGGGGCCCGGACTTGACCTTGTACTCGCCGTTCAGCTGCCGGACCACCAGCTCGGAGTCGCCGATCAGCTCCACATGGGTCGCTCCAAGATCGGCCGCCCGGGAGATCCCCAGCAGCATCGCCCGATACTCGGCGACGTTGTTCGTGGCCTCGCCGATCAGCTCACCCCGCCGCTCCAGCAGGTTGCCGTCTGCGTCCCGGATCACCGCTGCGACTGCGGCCGGTCCCGGGTTGCCTCGGGCGCCGCCATCGACGTTGACGACCAGCCGGGCGCCCACTAGATGCTCGATTCCTTATTGCCGCACCCACGGCTGACAGCGCAGACCGGCGCTGGATCACCACCCACGACCTCGCAGGTAGCGCTGCTACCTGCTTCGTCCGTGTGTGGCGACCAGCTTGGCCTGCGCTGCCCCCGCGTGCACGTCAATTCGGAATCAACCATCTAGGCGCTCGCCCGGCCCTGTGCGGCGACCGAGCTGACCTGGATCTGGCCGCCATCGTCGGCGACCGCGTTCCACTGACGCGCCGAGTTGTCGAGCTCCCCGATCTCGTGGCCCTTGTCGATCGCGTGGACGGGGCGTCCCTCGTCTCGGAGGTCCACCCCCCACTGATACCAGGAGAGCTCCCAGGCGACCGTGATCCGCACCTCGCTGGGCGAGCCGGCGGCGGCCCCCACCGAAACCCATGGCGACCCCAGAGAGCGGATCAGCCCGGCGACCGTGCGCGACTCGGGGCTGGCGTTGAAATGGGCCGCCGCCCTCTCCAGGCGCGTTCCAGGCGTCTCGGCGACCGGCTCTGGCTTTCCGACCCCGGCACCCGGAGCGGCCGGGTCGGGGCTGCGCGGTGGCTCGGGCGCCTCCTCGGACTGATCGTCCTCGGCGGGGGATTCCTGACTCGGCTCGCCCCGGGGCCGGCGCGCCTCGGAGCGCCCCCGGAAGAGTGCCCCGAGGCCACCGCGGCGCCGCCTCGGAGGCTCGGCCGCGACCTCCTCGGCGAGCTCTTCCCAGATCCAACCGAGCTGCTCGGCGCGGGGGCGGCAGAGGTCACAGACGGCGCGGCGCTCACCGTCCGGTGAGATGTAGCTGCGAGTGCGCTCACCGGAGAGGATCGAGCGCCCACAGACCGCGCAGTTCTCAGCCAGGGTCACCTGCCGGAAGGTAGCAGCGGCGCTGGCGGCGACCGCGGCGCCGTCGGCGGCCTTTCAGGCCCTGACCTCAGCCCCCTCCCGCCCCTCGGCGACGACCTTCGCGGTCAGGTGCGCGGGGATCTCCTCGTAGCGCTCGAACTCCATCGTGAAGTCGGCCCTGCCTCCGCTGATCGAGCGTAGGTCGGGGGCGTAGTCGAGCACCTCCGCCATCGGAACCTCCGCCTTCACCTCGGTCACCGAGCCCTTCGGCTCCATCCCCAGGGGGCGTCCGCGACGCGAGTTGAGATCGCCGATCACGTCGCCGACCACGTCCTCGGGACAAGCGACGGTGAGCTTGACGATCGGTTCGAGCAGCACAGGGCCGGCTTCCGCCATCGCCTGCTTGAAGGCCATCGAACCGGCGATCTTGAAGGCCATCTCCGAGGAGTCGACGGAGTGGTGCTGGCCGTCGTAGAGGCGGACCTGGACGTCCTTGACCGGATAGCCGGCGACGGTCCCGTGCTCCATCGCCTCGCTCACCCCCTTCTCGACCGCCGGGATGAACCCGCCGGGGATCACCCCGCCCTTGATCGCATTGACGAACTCCAGCCCCGTCCCCCCCTCGGCCGGGGTTATCTCGATGTGGCAGTCGGCGAACTGGCCGCGGCCACCCGTCTGCTTCTTGTAGCGGGCATGCGCCTTGGCGGGCTTGCGAATTGACTCGTGGTAGGGCACTCGGGGCGGGTGCAGCACGATCTCGGCACCGAAGCGGCGCTTCATCCGCTCGACGATCACCTCAACGTGGACCTGGGTGAGGCCGGCGATGATCTGCTCCCCGGTCTGCGGGTCACGATGTACGTCGAGGGTCGGGTCCTCCTCGGTCAGCCGCCGGACGGCGGCAGCCGCCTTCTCCTCGTCCCCCTTCGACTTCGCCTCGTAGGCGAATGCCATCACCGGCGCCGGCAGATCGAGCGACGTGAAGGAGAGGTCCGCCTGCTTCTCGCAGATCACGTCTCCGGCGCTGGTCTCCTTCAGCTTCGCCACCGCACCGATGTCGCCGGCTCCGAGCTCCGCCGCCGGATTGAGCTCCTTGCCGAGCGGCTCGCCGAGCTGGCCGACGCGCTCCTTTTCGCGCTTCGAGACATTAAGGACGTGAGAGTCGGAGCGCATCGTGCCGCGATAGACCCGGAACAGGTTGATCCGCCCCGTGTAGGGGTCGGCGACCGTCTTGAAGACGTAGGCGACCAACGGGCCGTCCTCGTCGGGCTCGATCTCGATCTCCTCGCCCTCGCCGTCGAAGGCGATCACCGGGCCGCGCATCGCCGGCGAGGGCAGGTCCTCGACCAGCGCCTCCAGCAGGCGGCTCGTTCCCAGGTTCTTGGTCGCCACCCCGCAGGCGGCTGGGAAGATCCTGCCCTCGGTCACCCCCTGCTTCAGCACCCTGACGATCTCGTCGTGATCGATCTCCTCGCCCTCGAGGTAGCGCTCCATCAGCTCGTCGGAGTTCTCCGCGACCTCGTCCATCAGCTTCTCGCGATACTCCTCGGCCTGGTCGCGCAGCTCGTCAGGTATCTCCTGCTCGTCGGCCGCGCCGCGACCGGTCCCCGAGGCGACGAAGGCCTTCATGTCGATTAGGTCGATCACTCCGCTGACCTCGTGCTCGGACCCGATCGGGATCTCGGTCGCGACCACATGCGCCCCGAAGGCGTCCTTGAGCGAGTCGAGGGAACGAAAGAAGTCGGCCCGTTCGCGATCGAGCATGTTGACGAAGACCAGCCGCGCGAGGCCCTCGCGTTCGGCTCTCTCCCAGATGCGCTCGGTGTGGACCTCGACCCCCATTACACCGTTGACCACGACAACGGCGGCGTCGGCGACATGCAACGCGGCGGCGGCGTCGGCGACGAAGCTGGGCTCACCCGGGGTGTCGATCAGGTTGATCTTCCGGCCGTCGTGGTCGAAGGAGGCGACCGAGGCGCCGATCGACATCTCCCGCTCGTGCTCGTCGGGCTCGTAGTCGGAGGTGGTCGACCCGTCACCAACCGTGCCCAGCCGGTTGACGGCCCCAGCCTCGAACAGCAGCGCCTCGTGAAGGCTCGTCTTGCCGCTGCCCCTGTGACCGATCAACGCCACGTTGCGAATCCGGTCGGCGGCCTTGTGCGGCATCGGCGGTGCTCCTCTCCTCGTTTGCCTCTCCCGGCGGACTATATGCGAGGAGGGATGGGCGTCCGGGGACAGCCGGCGAGCGCTCAGTCGCGCTCGAGCATCTGGGTCTTCAACCGCATCACCGCTTTGGTGTGGAGCTGCGAGACCCGTGATTCGGTGACGTCTAGGACGTCGCCGATCTCCCGCAGGGTTAGGTTCTCGTAGTAGTAGAGCGCGATCACTACTTGCTCGCGCTCGGGCAGGGTGCTGATCGCCTCGGTCAGCCGCTCCTTGACCTCGCCGGAGTCGAGCGCCTGCTGCGGATCGGCGGCCTCGGAGTCAGGGATCGTGTCGAGCAGCGAGACCTGGTCGCCGGAGGAGTCGGAGATCGCCCAGAGCTCGTCCAGCGCGTAGACCGACGAATTGGCGATCTCGAGCAGCGAGCTCTGCAGCTGCTCCTCGCTGCATCCCAGCTTCTCCGCCAGCTCGGCCTCGCTCGGAGCCCGCTGCAACTCGTGCTCAAGCTTCGCCTGCGCGGTCTCTATCTCCCTGGCGCGGGCACGCACCGATCGGGGAACCCAGTCGAGGGAGCGGAGCTCGTCGATGATCGCGCCCCGGATCCTGGTCATCGCGAAGGTCTCGAACTTGATCCCCCGCTCCGGCTCGAAGCGCTCGATCGCCCCGATCAAACCCATCAGGCCGTAGGAGATCAGGTCGGCGTCCTCGACGTGGGAGGGCAGGCCGGCGCCCAGACGGCCGGCTACGAACTTGACCATTGGCGAATAGGCGACCACCAACCGCTCGCGGGCTCCCGCGTCGCCGTCATCCTTGTAGCGACGCCACAGTTCGCGCAGCTCGACCTCTTTGACCCCGGTTTCCATATCCCCTACTCGATTCTATGTCTGGTCGGCTCATTCACGCGCAACTGCACGCTCAGGCCCTTGGATGGCTCCCCGCATACTGATCGCGCAACCGAGTCGCGTCGACCCGAGTGTAGATCTGCGTGGTCGATATGGATGCATGGCCGAGCAGCTCCTGGATCGAGCGCAGATCGGCGCCTCCCTCCAGCAGATGGGTTGCGAACGAATGTCGCAACGCATGAGGCGAGACGCCCGCCTCGAGCGCCGCCTCCCTCACCCAAAGGGAGAGTCGCCGGGAAACGTCCGAGGCGGAGAGCCGCCGGCCAGTCTTGGAGAGGAACAGCGCCGGCTCGCGCCGGTCCGCCCGCAGAGCTCCCCGGCCCCGAGCGAGGTAGCGCTCCAGGGCTCGCTGGGCCGGCTCGCCAACCGGGAGGATCCGGTCCTTCGACCCCTTGCCGCGAACCCTCAGCTGCTCGGACTCGAAATCGATCGCGGCGGTGTCGAGATTGATGATCTCCTCGCAGCGCAGCCCGCATGAGTAGGCCAATTCCAGCATTGCCCGATCGCGCAGCTCGAGCGGTTTCGAGCCCGGTATCCGCTCCAGCAGCCCGGCCACCTGCTCGGAGGAGAGCACCTTGGGCAGCTTGCCGTCGCGTTTCGGACTGCTGACCAGATCCGCAGGGTTGGCGGGCACCCGCTCGGTGCGGACCAGGAAGTCGTAGAGACCCCTGATCGCCGCCAGCTTGCGGGCGACCGTCGCGGCGGTCGCCCCGCCCGAGGAAAGTCCGGCGGCGTAGCGGCGCACGTCGCGGTGGCGGACGCCCTCAGGCTCCAACTCCCGCTCCCGGCACCAGGCGGAGAGCTGGCCCAGGTCAACGCCGTAGGCGTTCCTGGTCCGCTCCGCCGCCCCCCGGGCGAGAAGATCGCGGTCATAGTCCATGAGTGCCTCAACCCAGCTCACCCTGTGGGATTCTCCCAATCGAACAAACGTCCTCTTCGCTGCAAAGCGACCGGCAGCCCGAGAGGCGAGAAATCTCAGCCGATATAGATCGGCGTCCCGACGCTGACCCGGTCGTAGAGGTCGATCACGTCGGGGATCGACATCCGCACGCACCCGTGGGAGGCAGCCGTGCCCAGGGACCAGGTCTCATCGGTGCCGTGGATACCGGCGCCGTCGAATATCCCCATCCAGCGGGCCTTGATCGGGTCCTCCGGCCCCGGCGGGATCACCTGCCCGGCAATGCTGCCCGCCCAGGCGGAATCCGGCACGTGCCAGGAGGGGTTCACCTGCTTGTCCTGGATGTGGTAAAGCCCGGCAGGTGTCTCCAGGCCCTGCTGGCCGACGGCGACAGTGTAGGTCTTCGCCAGCTTCAGATTGCGCCAAAAGCGCAGGGTGTAGTTGGCGCGGTCGAGGGTTATGAAGGCCGGGTACTTGGAGGCAACCTCGTCTGTGCTCACCTGCGGCTTGGTCGAGTGGACGACGGCCGTGATCGTACGCCCGCCGCTGGCCCCGGTCGCCGCCTGGTTCAACTCCGCGGTAAGGGCGACGTCGCGCACCTTGCGCCCGGGCTGCCCCGGGACGACGTTGAGTGAGTCGCCGCTGGCGCTGACCGACGCGTCCTGGGGGTCGCGGTCGATCTTCACGGCGACCCTGCGCACGAACCGGCTGATCGCCGGCTGCGAGTAGGTCACCTCAGGCTGGATCTGCTTGTCGACCGAGCCGCCGGTGACGTAGCGGACGAGGCGGCCGGGCAGCCCCCCGTCACGACTGGCGTTCAGCGCCCCGTCGACCATGCCGTTGATGTTGGCGTGGATCTTTAGCTTGGAGCCGGGGAGGGTGTAGGTCTCGCCGTCGAAGCTGACCGTGAGCGGCTTGCTGAGCGGCTCGACCAGGCGCCGGTGGAGGAGCGCCGTAGCCTCAGCGCGGTTCAGCCCACCGATGTCGACGCCGCCGACCTCGACCCCCGTCGCCACCACGCTCTTGCGCGAGTTGTCGTAGGCGTAGGCGCCCACGGCCCCTCCGACCAGGAGGAGGACCGCGATGATGATCCCGATCTGTGCCTTGCGTCCCATGTGCGCGGTTGCCTAGCTGGAGTGCTTCTCGGCCAAACTCCTCGAAGAGTTTAGGCATGCGCTGCGCGGTCCCTGCCGGCGCCCGGGGGTGCAAGCGGGCGTGCGGGCTCAGCCGCCTTCGACCGGCGGCGACGGGTCGAACATCGCCGCGTCCTCCTTGCCGACCTCTTTCGGGGAACCCTCACGGTGGACGTGCGGGCTCCAGCGCAGAAACTCCTCGACCTCGCGCTCATAGCGGAAGGGCTCCTTGACCCCAGCGAGGACCGGGCTGAGGCGCTGGTGCTCGCCGAGCTTCAGCACCGCCTCTCGCGAGGTGTAGGTGTACTTGAACCGGGTCGCCTTGAAGCGGCGGTTGTCGAGGCCCCGGCCGAACCGCATCTGGGCGAGCATCTCGTCGGGAATGCGGACCCCGAGCTGGCGCAGCGGGGCGGCGAGCAGGCCGGTCCCCCAGGGTGGGAGGATCGGCAGCGGCCGCTTGCCGAGCAGGCCGATCACCTCGGAAAGCGCCAGCACGCCGTCGGCGGCGACGTTGAAGGCTCCGGGAAGCTCGTTGAAGGCAGCGTGCTCGAGAGCATGGACGACGTCACCGGAGTGGACGAACTGGTAGCGGGGGTCGAAGCCGAGGATCATCGGCACCATCGGCAGGGCGAAGACGCGGGTGTGCGGCGTGTCGATGTCGGGCCCGAGGACGTTGGCGCAGCGCAGGATGGTCACCGTCGTCTCCGGTCGCTTCTCGGCGAATTCGGCGACCGCCGCCTCGGCTTCGACGATGTCCCGCTCGATCGCGGTCTTCGGCGGGTGCTTCCGCCCCATCTCCTCGGTGAAGAAGGCCGGGTCGTCCTGCTCGCACCCGTACCAGTGCCCGGAGCTCTTGAACACCAGGCGCCGGACCGGCGAGTCCTGGCCCGTGCAGGCGGCCAGGATGTTGAGGGTCCCGATCACGTTGTTCTCGTGCGCGCGGGCCCGGGTGGTGGCGCCGGAGTTGACGACCAGACGGGTGTCGATCACAGTGTCGACCCCGGCGGCCTTGACGATTCGTTCGATCAACGAGTGCTGGGTGCCGACCTTGACGTACTCGGTTCGGTGCAGCTCCCTGGTCGGCTCGGCCGGATCGACCCCGATGATCGCCTCGACTTCGGGGAACGACTCGAGGGCCTCGGCCAACCTGCCCCCCCAGTAGCTGGCCAGGCCGGTGATCAGCACCCTGCGGGCGGGAGCGGTGTGAAGAGTCATCCGAACCAGACCGATTTGCGGGTGCCGAGCATCTCGTGGAGGTTCTCCTGAATACGCGCCCGGACCTCCTGGGCGACCGTCTGCACCAGGGCCCGGTCGGTGTCCGGTTCCGCACCGAGCTCGGCTGTCTCGATCGGCTCCAGGAAGCGGATCCGGATTTTCGCCGGCAGGTAGCCGACCATCCCGGCCGGCCCAAACCAGGGGAAGGTCGGGGTGAGCGGAAAGTAGAGCAGCCCAGTGAGCTTCTTCATCAGCCCCACCTGGGCGAAGATCGGCGCAGCCTCCTCGGCGCCGATCACGCAGACCGGGACCAGCTTCGCGCCTGCCCGCATCGCCGCAGCGACGAAGCCGCCCCGGCCGAAGCGCCGCAGCCGATAGCGCTCGCTGAACACCTTCTCGGTCCCCTTGCGGCCTTCGGGGAAGACCAGCACCAGGCTGCGCTCGTCGTGCAGGAGGCGGTGGACGTTGGCCGGGTGTGCGGCGACGCAGCCGATCTTCGGGGCGAGCATCGAGAAAAAGGGATAGCCCTTGAAGAAGTGCTCGATGGTGATGTTGAGAGGCCGGGGAGAGGAGTGCTCTTCGCGGATCGCCCGCCCGATCATCGCCGCGTCGGGGGGCAGCGCTCCGGAATGATTGGAGACAAGCAGGGCGCCCCCCTCGGCGGGGACGTTCTCGATCCCCTCGACCTCGACCCGGAACCAGTAGCGGTAGAAGAACTCGACCACGGAGCGGTCGAAGGCGGTTTCGATCCGCTCCGAGCGACCCCAGTCATCGATCCTGCGGTCGGGCTCGATCGCTGGCAGCAGCGAACGGTCCTCGATCGCGGGCAGAGCGGGAGGCTCGCCGCGGCGCTCCGTCAACTCTGCCAGTGGGGTGCGCTCCGCCATGGGCGCATTCTGGCAGGGGCAATCGGCGCGGGCGCGGCGGATATGTTTGGGCGATGCGCTCAAAGGAGCAGGTTCGCAAGGAGGTCTGGAAGGCAATGCAGCGTGAGGGCGTCTCCCGCTTTCCGGGCGCGGAGGGCCGGATTCCGAACTTCGCCGGCGCCAAGCTCGCGGCGCAGAAGCTGGCGGCCCACCGGCTCTGGAAGAGGGCGCGCGTGGTCAAGGCAAATCCGGACTCCCCCCAGACCCACGCCCGCCGGGCTGCCCTCGAAGACGGCAAGACGCTGATCATGGCGGTGCCGCGCCTGCGCGACCAGCATCCCTTCCGGGTGCTCGACCCGAAGCGGCTCTCCAAGGCCGCGATCAAGGAGGCGGCGACGATCAAGGGCGCCCTCCGCCACGGCCGCGTGGTCGCCCTGGACGAGATGCCCGAGGTCGACCTGGTTCTCTGCGGGGCCGTCGCCGTCAACCTCAGCGGTGCCCGGGTCGGCAAGGGCGGTGGCTTCTCCGATCTCGAGTACGGGATCCTGATCGATGCCGGCAAAATCGACGACCACACCACGGTCGCGACCACCGTCCACCCGATCCAGATCGTCCGCGAGCACCTGCAGGCGACCGCGCACGACCTTCCGGTCGACGTGATCGCCACCCCGCGCGCCGTGATCGAGGTCGAGCGCACCCACGAGCGCCCCCGCGGGATCCTCTGGGACCACCTTCAGCCGCCGCAGATCCGTGAGATCCCGATTCTCGAGCGGATGGGCTATGCGTGAGGCCACCACCCTGACGGGACCGCCCGACCGGCCCGCCGGGGACTACGGGAACTCCGACCCGGAGTGGCGGCGGGTTGACTGGCGCCAGCATTTGCGCCGGGTCGAGCTGCCCGGCTCCTCGGTCAACTACGTCGAGGTCGGCAATGGGGAGCCGCTGCTCTTCGTCCACGGGCTATCCGGGTGCTGGCAGAACTGGCTCGAGAACCTGCCCCATTTCGGCCGAACCTACCGGGCGATCGCCCTCGATCTGCCCGGCTTCGGCGACAGCCCGATGCCGGCCTGGAAGATCGACATCCCCGCCTACGGCCGGCTTCTGCACGACTTCTGCGAGAAGCTCGGGATCGAGCGCTGCGCGGGGGTGGTCGGCAACTCGATGGGAGGATTCGTCTCGACCGAGGCGGTGATCCAGCAGCCCCAGCGCTTCGAGCGGCTGGCCCTGATCTCCGCCGCCGGGATGACCCGGGCGCAGGCCCGCAGCGAGCCGGCAGCGCTGCTCGGAAGATTGGCGCAGATGAGCGGGCCGGTGATCGGCCGCTTCAACCGGGCCGGGCTGGTGCGGCCCCGGGCGCGTTTCCTCGCCTTCCGGGGAATCTTCCGGCATCCGAACCGGCTCAGCCCCGAGCTTCTCTACGAGCAGGTCGAGCCGGCCCTGCGCAGCCCGGGCTTCACCGGCGCACTCCGCGAGTTGATTGGTTACGACCTTCGCGACCGGGCGGGCGATATCGAGATCCCCACCCTGGTGCTCTGGGGCTTCAACGACCGCATCGTCCCTGTTCAGGCCGCTCTCAGCTATCACCGCCGCATCCCCCAATCCCGGCTGGAGATATTCGAGCGCACCGGCCACCTTCCTCAACTGGAGCGCCCCTCCCGCTTCAACCGGGTGCTGGACGAGTTCCTGGAGAGTTGAGAGCGCGAAGCTTGAGGCTCAACCACCTCACCCTGGGGGTCTCCGACCTCGACCGAGCGGTCGCCTTCTTCCGGCTCCTCGGGCTGCGCCAGATCGTCGCCGACGAGGGCTATGCCCGGTTCGTGGCGCCCAGCGGGGAAACCACCCTCTCGCTCGAGTCCCGTGGCCGGGAGGTGCACGCCGAGGGTTTCAGTGTCCACTTCGAGTGCGAGGACGTCGACGCGAGCGTCGCGGCGCTGAAGGGGCGTGGGATCGAGTTCGAGCAGGAGCCGACCGACATGCCCTACCTCTGGCGCGAGGCGATCGCCCGCGACCCCGACGGCCACGCCGTCTATCTGTTCAGCGCCGGAGTCAACCGGCTGGATCCCCCGTGGAAGCTCAGCCCGTGACTGCGCCCTCCGAGGCACTGGAGACGGTGGCCGCGTACTTGGCCATCACCCCCGGCCCGAAGGGCGAGGGCGGCGATTCATAGGCAGCGACCCGTTCGGCGATCTCCTCGTCGCTGAGGGCAATCGCCAGGCTGCGGGAGTCGATATCAACGGTGATCTCGTCCCCCTCGTGGATCGCGGCGATCGGCCCGCCCCTGGCTGCCTCGGGCGCGACGTGGCCGATCATCAGGCCGCGGGTCGCACCGGAGAAGCGACCGTCGGTGACCATCGCAACGCTCTCACCGAGTCCCTCGCCGACGATGGCGGCGGTCACCTGGAGCATCTCCCGCATGCCGGGGCCGCCGGCCGGCCCCTCGTTGCGGATGACGACGATGTCGCCCTCGTTGATCCGCTGGGCCTTGACCGCCCGGAAGCACTCCTCCTCCGACTCGAAGACCCGGGCCGGGCCGGTCTGGCGGCGGCGCTCGGTGCCGGCGACCTTCACCACTGCCCCTTCGGGTGCGAGGTTGCCGCTGAGGATTGAGAGGCCTCCCTCGGGCTTGAGCGGATCCTCGAGCGGACGGACGACCTCCTGGCCGGGGGCCTCGGTGGCATCCTCAGCCTCCTCGCCGATCGTGCGGCCGGTGACTGTCAGCGCGTCCTCGTGCAGGATGCCCCTGCCTGCGAGACGTTTGAGGATCACCGGCACGCCACCGGCGGCGTAGAGGTCAGTGGCTACAAACCGGCCCCCGGGCTTGAGGTCGGCATAAAGCGGCGTTGCCCGGGATATGCGCTCGAAGTCGTCCATCGTCAACTCGATCTCGAGCTCGCGGGCAAGGGCGATCAGGTGCAGGACGGCGTTGGTCGAGCCACCCGAGGCGCAGACGCAGGCGACAGCGTTCTCGAGCGAGTCACGGGTGATCACCTTGCTGGGCCGGATGTCCTCGGTCAGCACCCTGATCACCAGCTCGCCGATCTTCTCGGCAACCGTGCCCTTCTCGTCGTCCTCGGCCGGGACCATCGCCGAGCCGCCCGCGCTGACGCCGAGGGCCTCGAAGGCGCAGGCCATCGTGTTGGCGGTGAACTGTCCCCCGCAGGCGCCAGCGCCGGGGCTGGCGACCGCCTCCAGCTCTTTCAGCTCCTCGTCGCTGATGTCGCCCGCGTTGTGAGCGCCCATCGCCTCGAAGATGTCGAGAATGGTGACGTCGCGGCCGTGCCAGTGGCCCGGGGCGATCGAGCCGCCGTAGAGGACCACCGAGGGAATGTCGAGCCGGGCCAGCGCCATCGCACACCCGGGAATCGTCTTGTCGCAGGCACAGAGGGCGACGATTGCATCGAACTGGTAGCCGCGCGCCATCAACTCGATCGAGTCGGCGATCACCTCGCGGCTGACCAACGAGGCCTTCATCCCTTGGGTGCCCATGGTGATCCCGTCGGAGATCGCGACCGTGTTGAACTCCATCGGGGTGCCGCCGGCGGCGCGGACGCCGCGCTTGACGTGCTCGGCGAGGCCGCGCAGGTGAAAGTTGCAGGAGTTGGCCTCGGCCCAGGTGTTGGCGAGGCCGATCGTCGGCCGGCTGAGCGCCTCGTCATCGAAGCCGACGCCCTTCATGTACGCGCGGGAGTGCGCGCGGTCGGGCCCGTCGAACACCGTCGCCGAGCGCGGACGGGGCAGGCCGGTGGCTGGGGTGGCGCTCTCGCTCATCTTTCCCAGCCTATTGGGCGACTCGCCGCCGCCGGCCCTCCCAGGCGCGCAGGCGCCGCAGGTCACGCCGCACCTGACCCGGATCGACGTGGCGCCCCGGCAGGTGCATGTTGGCGTCGGCGATCAGCCGGCGCTCGTCGCCCCGAAGGGCCATCCACTTCGCCAGGACGTCGTCGGAGTCGGGCAGACGCGTCCCGGACCCTGGATCACTGGAGTCGGGGAAGCCGACGCAGTACTCGTTGAGGAGCGCGCCGCTGCGCTCGTCAAAAGCGATGATCGAGCGGTGCGGATAGAGCAGGTACCCATATCCGCGGTGGCCTCCGTCAACCCGGATGAATCCGAGCTCGGAGTACATCGCAAACGCCTCTTCCCCGATCACCGAGCGCAGCAGGCGGCGCGCCTTGACCTCGGCGCGGCGCTCCCGCCCCGGGTCATAGGCAGCCTGGCGGGGGCGCGACCTTGCGATCCGCGAGCGACGCCGGCGCAGTGCTCCGCGAAGGTCCGGCGTGAAGGCGACCGCCCCGAGGCAGGCGAGGACGACGAATATCGCCATGGCAATCAACTGCACGGAATTAATTGCGGCGGCTTCGCCGCCTGACACGCCTCTGCCGGCGCTAACACCGCGCCGGCCTTGAGCCGCCGGCGGCGCGTGGAAAGAAGATCACCCGCTCGGCGTCCCGGGGTATCTCCTCGAAGCTCTTGACCATCGCCGCCTCGTGACGGCCGGCGCGGTCACTGGTCGGGACCGCCGCCCACATCCCCTCGTCGAGCTGGTGTCGAAACTCGGCGATCAGGCGCTCCTCGTCCTCCGCCAGCTCGATGTCGCCCTCGGCCAGGAGGACGTCGCCGTGGCCGGGCTTCATGCGGACGAATCTCATTGGTCCATTATTGCCGACCGGCTCAGGCCGAGCGCGTCGACGGGCCCCGGCCCGGCGCCGATCGAGCGCAGTCCCCGCCCCACTGCCTCGGAGGCCACCGCGGCCGCTCCGCGCGCCGCTTCGGCCGGGGTCTCACCCCGGGCGAGAAAGGCGGCGAGAGCCGAGGAATGGGTGCAGCCCGAGCCGTGCGCGGCGCCGCCCGGAGAACTCGGTCACCGGGATGCTCAGGACTTCGGAGCCGTCGAAGAAGAGATCGGCCATCTCGCCGCTGCCGTGACCGCCGGTGACGACGACGGCGTCTGGGCCGAGCGCATGCACCTCGCGCGCCAGCCGCTCCTGGTCGGCATCCTCGCCGGCTCCGCTCAGAGCGCGGGCTTCGAGGATGTTGGGGGTGGCGACTGTGGCGTGCGGCAACAGCTCCGCGACCAGCGCAGCGCGGGCCTCGTCGTCGAGCAGGACCGCCCCGCTCTCGGCGACCATGACCGGATCGAGCACGACCGGCGCGGACGCCGAGCAGCGTGAGCGCTTCCACCACCGCCGCGACGTCTCCGCGGTCGCCGAGCATCCCGATCTTCACGGCGTCGACCCCGATGTCGGTCGCGACCGCTCGGACCTGCTCGACGATCATCGTCGGCGGGATCTGCTCGACCGCGCTCACCGCGAGGGTGTTCTGCGCCGTGAGAGCGGTGATCGCGGTCATCCCGTGGACGCCGCAGCGCGCGAATGCCTTCAGATCCGCCTGGATGCCGGCGCCACCGCCGGAATCCGATCCGGCGATCGAGAGCACCGCCGGGACGCGCCCGGGCCGCCTGTTACATCTCCGCTGGAGATCACCGTCGCCAGGTTAGGCGGTCGGCTCCCCCGGAGGCGATCAGCGCGGTGCGGGTGTACTCGCCGAGCGGCGAGCAGTCGACGTAGCCCGAGCAGCTCCAGCCGGGCGAGGCGCAGCGGAACGGAGCCCGCGATGACACCGAGCTCCGGGCCAGCGAATCCGGCGTGCCGTCGCCCGCTCGAGGGCCTCGAGCACGGTCGCCAGCCGCGGGTCCAGCGACGCGCCCGTCCGCCCCGGACGACCTGCCCCGGGCCCGAGGATCGCGTCGAGCACGTCCTGGGCGGCGCGCACCAGGCAGGCGCCGCGCGCCAGCAGCTCGTTGGCACCGGCCGAGGCGCGCGAGGTCACCGGGCCGGGGACCGCGCCGACATCGCGCCCGCGGTCACGGCGGCGAACTCCGCGGTGATCAGCGAGCCCGAGCGCGTCCGCGGCCTCGACCACGATCGTCATCCCGCCCAGCCCGGCCATGATCCGGTTGCGAGCCGGGAAGCTCCATCGCCAGGGCGCGTGCCGGGCGGCGAGCTCGGACACCACCAGCCCTCGGCTCGCAGATCCGGCGATGGAGCGCACGGTGCGCCGCGGGATAGGCGACGTTCGGCGCCGCTGCCAGCACGGCGACGGTCAGGCCGCTGCCTCAGCGCGCCCCGTGGGCCGAGCATCGATGCCGTAGCGCCATGCCGCTCATCACCGCGAGGCCCGCCGCGGCGAGCTCACACCCAGGGCCGAGCCACCTCGAGGCCGTAGGCGCTGCGCGGCGCGAGCCGACGAGCGTCACCGCGCCGCTCCGCCTCGAGCCGCCCAGTGCGGCCGGGGTCGCCGAGCAGATCAGACGATCGCGACGCGTCGGCCTGGCTCGATCGGCGGCTCCGGGAAACCGGGCTCGTGCCGGCAGGTCGCCCAGCGCCGGAGGCTTCACCCTCGGCCCGCATCTCTGCCTCGCGCGCTGAGCGATCGCCGGCGGCGCCCTGCGCATTGCGCGGAGACGGCGGCCAGAGGTCAGCCTCGGAGAGGGCGAGCAACTCCGCGGTGCGCGAACCGGGAGCCGAGCGCGCCATCCGCTCGACGTAGGGAACCAGCGCGAGCAGCAGCCAGGCCCTCCGCAGACAGGCCGGACGGGCTCACAGGTGCGGTTGCGCTCGGGCTCCTCTCGCCGGGTAGGCCACCGCCCCGCCGTCGCTGCGGCCTCGATCGCCTCGCGTCCCTCGAGATCGGCGATCGTGCGCGCCAGCCGGAGGACGCGGTCGTGGGCGCGCACGCTGAGGCCGCTGCGACTCGTGCGCGGCAAACAGCCCCGGCCGCGGGCTCGCGGAGATTCGGCGTTGCTGCGCGTCCGACGGCGTCATCATCGCGTTGCACGTCCCGGCCGAGGCGGGCGAGCTGCCGCCCGGGCGCCGCCACGCGCGCGGCGGACCCCGGCGAGCACTCCCCCTCGCCGCCCCCTATCTCGGCCGGGTCCGGCTAGGCGACCCAGGCGACCATGTCGATGCGGTCCACGAGTGGGCCGCTGAGGCGTCCCTTGTAGCGCCGGACCGTCATGGGGCGCGCAGCTGCAGCGCTCGTCGTCCGCCCCGGCGGCCGCAGGGACAGGGGTTGGCCGCGGCGACCAGCATGAACCGGCCGGGGAGCGCGGCGGCTGCGAGCGCGCGATGCGACGGGCCCGCCTCGAGCGGCTCCCGAAGAGCCTCGAGCGCGTCGCGCGAATTCGCCGAGCTCGTCGAGGAAAAGGACGCCGCCGTGGGCCAGGGTCGCCTCACCGGGCTCGGGGCGGAGCCACCCCCGATCAGGCCGGCGCCCGAGACCGTGTGATGCGGTGCCCGAAAAGCGCCGGGCTACGAGCGGATCTCGGGGAGTCCGCCGGCGCTGAGACCCAGGCGACTGCAGCGCTCCTCGGCCGTCGAGCGGCGGCATGATCGAAGGGAGCCGGCGGGCGGCGATCGACTTCCCCGCCCCAGGCGGCCCGATCATCAGCAGGCTGTGACCCCCGGCCGCTGCGACCTCGAGCGCGTAGCCCAGGTGCGCCTGGCCCCTGAGGTCGCCCAGGTCTGGGCCGTCACCGTTGGCCGGGATAGAGAGAGCTCGATCGCCGCCGGCGCCGGTGGCTCCCACTCGCCGGCCGCGAGGGGCCGGAATTGGGCGAGGCTCTCGACCGGCATCACACGGACGGCCCCGGGCCAGCGCGGCCTCGGGGCCGTTTCCCGCCGGCAGGACGATGGCGGCGTCGCCGCGCCGGGCGGCTGCCTCAGCCATCGCGAGGGCGCCCGGAACCGGGCGGACGGAGCCGTCGAGGGCGAGCTCGCCGGCGACCGAGATGGTCCACCAGCCCATCCCAGCGGATCTGTCCGGATGCGGCCAGCAGCGCCACCGCGATCGCCAGATCGAAACCGGGACCGGCCTT
>CAWFHL010000007.1:0-80350 GCA_963815645.1 uncultured Actinomycetes bacterium
GGTCGGCTACTCGATCCGCTGCGCCCTCGCCGACGGCGCGTTCCCGGCCCCGGCGCCGCCCCTCGGGCAGACCTCCGCCCCGGCGGGGGGCGAGGAGTGCGACGTCGTGATCGTCGGCTCGGGAGCCGGCGGGGCCGCGGCGGCCGCGAGCCTGGCCGAGGCCGGGCTCGAGGTGGTCGTGCTCGAGGCCGGCGGCCACTACGACCGCGACACCTATCCCGCCGACCCGCTCGAGGCGATCGCCAGCCTCTACCGCGAGGCGGGCCTGACCGTCGCCGAGGGGCGCCCGCCGGTGCCGATCCCGGTCGGGCGGGCGGTCGGCGGTACCACGGTGATCAACTCGGGGACCTGCTTCCGCGCCCCCGATCCGGTGCTCGAGCGCTGGCGGCGCGAGTTCGGGGTCGAGTGGGCCGCGCAGCCTCGACCGCCGAGTACTCCGAGGCGGAGGAGTTCCTGCGGGTAACGCCGCTCGACCCCGAGCGGATGGGCCGAAACGGCCAGCTGGCGATGGAGGGCGCCGCCGCGATCGGCGCCAGCGGGGCGCCGATCTCGCGCAACGCCGGCAGCTGCGTGCAGTGCAGCTCCTGCCCGTTCGGCTGCGCGATCGACGCCAAGCGCGGGATGCACGTCTCCTATCTGCCGCGGGCGGTCGCGGCCGGGGCGCGGCTGCGGGCCGAACGTCGAGGTCACCCGGGTCGCGATCGAGGAGGGGCGCGCCACCGGCGTCGAGTGCCTGGCGGGGGCGCCGGGCGAGGGCAACGGCTCGCGGCGCCGCTACACGGTGCGGGCGCGCGCGGTGGTGGCGGCCGCCGGCGGCCCTGGGGACCCCGGAGCTGCTGCTGCGCTCCGGGCTCGGCGGGCCCCAGGTCGGCCGAAACCTCCACATCCATCCCGCCTGCTGGGTCGGCGCCTCCTACCCGGAGGAGGTGCGCGGCTGGGAAGGCGTGATGCAGAGCTACTACATCGATCAGTGGGAGCCCCAGTCGATCCTGCTCGAGGCGACCTTCACCCCGCTGCCCTTCGGCGGCGCCTGGCTGCCGGGCACCGGGCGCGAGCACCAGCGGGCGATGCTCGGCTTCGCCCAGGATCGGCTCGATCGGCGTCCACCTCTCCGACCGCTCCAGCGGCCGGGTCGGGCTCGCCGGCGACGGCTCGCTGAGGACGACCTACGCGCTGAGCAGCGAGGACGCCGAGAGGCTGATCTTCGGCATCGCCCGGGCGGCGGAGGTCCACTTCGCCGCCGGGGCGACGCGAGGTCTATCCGAACATCGGCCGCGCCGCCGTGCTGCGGCCCGGCGATCTGCGCCGCCTTCGAGGCGGGCCGCTTCCGGCCCGCCGAGCTGCGCCTGGAGGCATTCCACCCGATGGGGACGGCGCGGATCGCCGCCGACCCTGGCGAGGGAGTCTGCGACGCCGACGGCCGCGTCCACGGCGTCGAGGGCCTGCACGTCGCCGACGCCAGCCTCTTCCCGACCTCGGTCGGCGTCAACCCGATGATGACCGTGATCGCCTTCTCCAAGCGGGTGGCCGCGGCCGTGGCGACTCGGCTGGACCGCGCGCCCGGCCCCGTCGCCAGCTCAGCCGTCCGGGCGGCCGCCGGGGCTGCCTCAGGCCGCCTTCGTCGTCCATCGCCGACAGCGAGCCCGCGAAGGCGATCCAGCGACGCCGCCAGGGCCAGGTAGAGGCCGGACTCCCGCCCACCGCCGATCGGAGTCGAGCAAGCGGAAGACGACGATCGCGATCGCGATCGTCGAGGCGATCACGGTCACCGTCGCCGCCACCACCGGAACGTCGGTCTTCTCCTGCGCCGGCCGAGAGCAGCGGCAGTGCGATCGCCGCCAGCGCCGCCGCGGCGACGAAGAGGTCGGCCACGCGCCAGCGAGTCGAAGCCGCTGCGCGCCGGGCTCGAACCAGGGCAGAAGCAGCGAGACCAGCAGGACGAGCCCGCCCAGACCCGGCGACAATCTCCCCCGTGCGGATCCGGCCGACGCTCACGTATCGCGCCCTGTGCCGCGCCCGGGCCCACGGCGGGCCCGGGCGCCGTCGATCCGCCCCTACTCGGGCCCCGCCGGTCGGAGGCGGTGGGGCGCGGAGGCGTCTCGGAGCGGCGCTGCCGGCGGGGGTGGCGGCGGAGGCGGAGGGGGCGGCGGAGGGCCGCGGCCTGGCCGCCGCGCCGTCGCCGCCGCTGCCCGAGAACTGGTCGGCTGCGTCGGCGAAGGTGACGTCGGCCTCCTGCATGCCGCGGTAGCCGCCGTAGGCGATGCCCCCCGCGGCGATCAGCGAGAGGAAGATGCCGATCGATCGGGGAGACGTCCACCGAGCCGTCGACGAAGGGAGCGCCTCCGGGAGTGTCGATGATCCGGTAGAGGATCAGCAGGACGCTGATCGCCCCGAGCACGGTGGTGGCGGTGCTGCCGTGCAGCGGCGCATTGAGGTCGGTGTCGCTCGCCTCGATCAGCGCGTGGCCGATCGCCACGACGATCGTGATCAGCAGGAAGATCGGGATCCAGTCGAGGGCGTCCCAGGCGTTGCTCGCCGCCCAGGCTGCCGCTGGAGAAGCCTCCGCCCGACACCGGAAACGCTGAACCACTCCAAGAACATGAAGATGAAGAGCAGGATTCCCGAAACGGCGGCGATCTTCTCGCCCGTTCCAAGCCGATCTAGGTCCATCTGACACTCCTCCTTGGGGCTGGGGGTGTGGCGCCAGGGTACACCGCTCCGACGGCGGAAAAGCCGCCTCCCGATCGTCCGTCCAGGCCGCGCTGCGAGAGCGGTTTCGGAGCGCTTCAGGCGCCGGCCGCGCGCCGCTGTCGCCGCCTTCAGGGTGTTGACCATCAGCATCGCGATCGTCATCGGGCCGACCCCGCCCGGGACCGGCGTCAGAGCGCCGGCGACGCCGCTGCACGCGCGTCGAAGTCGACGTCCCCCTTCAGCCCCTCCTCGGTGCGGTTCATGCCGACGTCGATCACGACGGCGCCGGGCTTGACCGCCGGCGGCGCCGATCAGCTCCGGGCACGCCGACCGCGGCGACCAGGACGTCGGCGCGGGCGCAGGTGCCGTCGAGGTCGCGGGTGCGGGAGTGGCAGGTGGTCACGGTCGCGTTGCGGCCGAGCAGCAGGCTGCGCCAGGGGGCGGCCGACCAGGCTCGAGCGGCCGACGACGACGGCCTCGGCCCCCTCCAGCTCGACCCCGGCGTGATCGAGCAGCTCGATCACGCCCGCGGGCGTGCAGGGGACGAGGCCCGGGGCGCCGCTCGCCAGCAGGCCGGCGCTGGTCGGGGTGAGGCCGTCGACGTCCTTGCCCGGGTCGATCGCGGCGACGACCGCGGCCGGGTCGATCTGCTCGGGCAGCGGCAGCTGGACGAGGATCCCGTCGACGTCCTCGTCCGCTCCCAGCCGCCGCGACCAGGTCGATCAGCTCGGCCTCGGCGATCTCGGCCCGGCAGCTCGTGGTGGAGCGAGCGCATCCCCGCCTCCTCGCATGCCCGGTGCTTGTTGGCGACGTAGATCTGGGACGCCGGGTCCTCGCCGACCAGCACCGTCGCCAGGGCCGGGGTGCGGCCGCTGGCCTCGGCGAAGGAGGCGACCTCGCGGCCGCACCCGCTCGCGGACCTCGGCCGCGACCGCCTTGCCGTCGATCACCCGGGCCGCCATCAGCGCCTGCGGATCGGCGCGTAGTCGGCCATCAGCTTGCGCTCGGAGCCGTCGCCGGCGAAGCGGACGACGATCACCCCGCCGGGCTCGACCGCGGTGACCACTCCCTCGCCGAAGCTGGCGTGGACGACGTCGTCGCCGGTCTCGAGCTCGAGCGCCGGGCCCGGCTGCGCCGGGGCCGCGGCCCCGGCACGCTCCCCCGGCTCCAGCCGGTGACGCCGGCGCCGGGGGCGCTCGAGTGGCGCTCGGTCAGCTCCGCCGGAAGCTCGTCGATGAAGCGGGAGGGGATGTTGCGCTCGGGCCGGCCGCCGAAGATGCGGCGCTCCCGCGCCCAGGTCATGTAGAGGCGGCGCCGGGCCCGGGTGAGGCCGACGTAGCAGAGGCGGCGCTCCTCCTCCTCTCCCCCCTCCTCCAGCGCCCGCATGTGGGGGAAGACGCCCTCCTCGCAGCCGACGATGAAGACGGTGTCGTACTCGAGCCCCTTGGCGTTGTGGAGGGTCATCAGGGTGATCAGCGACTCCTCGGCGCGGATGCGTCCTGGTCGGTGTAGAGGGAGATCTGCTGGAGGAACTCCTCCAGCGGCGCTGACCTCGCCGGCGCCCTCGAGCTCGCGGTTGGCGTCGAACTCGGCGGCGACCCCGATCAGCTCGCCGAGGTTCTCGACCCGGCCCTCCGCCTCGATCGTGCGCTCGGCCTCCAGCGCCTCGAGGTAGCCGGTCTCGCGAAGGGTCGCCTCGAGCAGCGTCGCCACCGGGCCGCCGGCGCGCTGCCGCAGCCCCTCGATCGTCTCGTGGAACCGGCTCACGGCCTTGACCGCTGCGGCACCGAGACCCGGCACCCGGTCGGGCTCCGCGGCCACCTCCCAGATCGGCAGGCCGGTGGTGTTCGCGTGCGAGGCGAGCCGCGCCTGGCTGGTGGCTGCCGATTCCGCGCCGCGGCGAGTTGACGATGCGCGGCGAAGGAGATCGCGTCAGAGGGGTTGGCGAGCAGGCTCAGGTAGGCGATCGCGTCCTTGATCTCGGCCCGCTCGTAGAACTTGGTGCCGCCGATCACCTGGTAGGGAAGCTCGAAGCGAACCAGAGTGTCCTCGAGCACCCGGCTCATCGCGTTGGTGCGGTAGAAGACCGCGACGTCGTCGCGCCGCACCCCCTCCTCGCTCTCCAGCCGCTCGATCTCGCCGGCCACCCAGCGCGCCTCCTCGTGCTCGTCGCCCAGCTCGGCGAGCTGCACCGGCTCGCCTCCCTCGATCTCGGTCCAGAGCGTCTTCGGCCGGTTGGAGCGGTTGCGCTCGATCAGCGCGTTGGCGGCGCCGAGGATCGTCTGGGTCGAGCGGTAGTTCTGCTCGAGCTTGACCACCTCGGCGGCGGGGAAGTCGCTCTCGAAGTCGAGGATGTTGCGGATGTCGGCGGCCCGGAAGCTGTAGATCGACTGGAAGTCGTCGCCGACGACCATCAGGTTCCGCTGCTCGAGCCCGCGAGCAGCTGCAGCAGCCGGTACTGGGCGTGGTTGGTGTCCTGGTACTCGTCGACGAGGACGTGGCGGAAGGCTCCGCGCCAGCGCTCGCGGGCGGCCTCGAACAGCTCGAGCACGTTTACGGTGCGGACCAGCAGGTCGTCGAAGTCCATCGCGTTGGCCTCCAGCATCCGCTTCTCGTAGAGCGCGTAGACCTCGGCCGCGGTCTCCTCGAACACCGAGCCCTGGGCCTCGGCGAAGCTCGCCGCGTCCGACCAGCCGGTTCTTGGCGCCCGAGACCTGCGCGCGGATCGCCCGCGGCGGGAAGCGCTTCGGGTCGATCTCGAGCTCGGCCATGCAGCGCTTGATCATCCGCAGCGAGTCGGCCTCGTCGTAGATCGTGAAGGCGCGCGAGTAGCCGAGCCGCTCGGCATCGGCGCGCAGCATCCTCGCGCAGGCGGAGTGGAAGGTCGTCACCCACATCGCGCGCACCGCCCGCCCGACCAGGCCCTCGACCCGCTCGCGCATCTCGCGTCGCCGCCTTGTTGGTGAAGGTGATCGCGAGGATCTCCCCGGGGCGGGCCCGGCCGGTGGCGAGCAGGTAGGCGATCCGGTGGGTCAGCACCCGGGTCTTGCCCGAGCCGGCGCCTGCGAGGACCAGCAGCGGTCCCTCGCCGTGCTCGACCGCCTCGCGCTGGGGCCCGTTGAGCTCGGCGAGCAGGCGCTCGACCCGGTCCGCGCCCGCCGCCGTCGGCGCCCCGCCGGCCTCGACGGGCTCCTCGGCGGCGTCGGGCTCGGTGATCGCTCTCACCCAGCCCAGGATATCCCCGCCCCCGGCGGCTGAGGCAGGGCTCCTAGCCGCCGGCGGAGGAGCGCCCGCGCTTCGGCCGCAGCTCGCGGACCGAGGGGTCCGGCTGCTCGCCGCCCTCGACCTCGGCCAGGCGCCGCTCGAGCCCGGCGATCTGCTCGGAGAGCGCCTTGATCGCCTCGGCGACGGGGTCGGGGAGGTGGATCCAGTCGGCGTCGGGACCCTCGACCGGGCGGCCCTCGACCCGCACCGGATGGCCCGGGTTGCCGACCACCGTGGAGGCCGGCGGGACGTCCTCGACGACGACCGTGTTGGCGCCGACCTTGGCCCCCTCGCCGACCTTGATCGGGCCGAGCAGCTTGGCGCCGGAGCCGATCGTGACGTTGTCGGCGAGGGTCGGATGCCGCTTGCCCCGCTGAAAGCCGGTGCCGCCCAGCGTCACGCCCTGGTAGAGGGTGACCCGCTCGCCGACCTCCGCGGTCTCGCCGATCACCACGCCGGAGCCGTGGTCGATGAAGAAGTCGCCGCCGATCCGCGCCCCGGGGTGGATCTCGACCCCGGTGACGGAGCGGCTCATATAGGCGATCGCCATCGGCGCCAGGGGGACGCTTGCCTGGTGCAGGACGTGGGCGATGCGGTGGGCGAGGATCGCCTGCACGCCGGCCCAGCCGGCGAGGATCTCGACCGAGGAGGCGCCGCGGGCCGCGGGATCGCGGTCCCGCGCGGCGGCGACGTCGGAGCGGATCTCCCCGATCACCCTGCTGAGTGTGCCCAGGCCCAAGCATGCTCAGGGGGCAAAGAATGGCAGGGACATGTAGCGCTCCCCGGAGTCGCAGACGATCGTCACCACCCGCCTCCCCTCCATCTCGGGCCGCGCCGCGACCTCGAGGGCCGCCTTGATGTTGGCGCCGGCGGAGATCCCGGAGAGGATCCCCTCGCTGATCCCGGCCAGGCGCGCGGTCTCCAGCGCGTCCTCGTCGGTGACCGCGATCGTCTCGTCGATCACCGAGCGGTCGAGGACCTCGGGGACGAACCCGGCGCCGATGCCCTGGATCTTGTGCGGGCCCGCCCGGCCGCCGGAGAGCACCGCCGAGGTCGCCGGCTCGACCGCGACCACCCGGGTGTCCGGGGAGCGCTCGTCGCAGCATCCGCCCGACCCCGGTGATCGTGCCGCCGGTCCCGACCCCGGCGACGAAGGCGCCCAGCTCCCCCTCGCAGTCGCGCCAGATCTCCTCCGCCGTCGTCTGCCGGTGGATCTCCGGGTTGGCGGGGTTGGAGAACTGCTGCGGGACGAATGCCTTGCGCTGCTCGCTGATCTGCCATCGCCAGCTCGACCGCCTCGGTCATCCCGCCCATCGACGGGGTCTCGCGCACCTCGGCGCCGTAGGCGCGCAGCAGCTTGCCGCGCTCGCGGCTCATCCCCTCCGGCATGGTCAGGATCAGCTCGTAGCCGCGAGCGGCGCAGACCATCGCCAGGGCGATCCCGGTGTTGCCGCTGGTCGGCTCGACGATCACCGAGCCGCCGCGGCGCAGCAGGCCGTCGCGCTCGGCGGCGTCGATCATCGCCACCCCGATCCGGTCCTTGACCGAGCCGCCGGGGTTGAAGTACTCGAGCTTGACGCAGACCTCGGCGCCGAGCCCCGCGGCGAGCCGACCCAGCCGGACCATCGGCGTGTTCGCCGACGACCGCGGATGCCTCGGGCCCGATGCGAAAGCCCGGCGCCTGTTCGGGTGCTGCCTCGATGACGCCCACGGTAGCGGCCGCCAGGCCCGTCGAGTGGACGGATCGCGTCCGCCGTCTGGACGGTTTCGTCCACTCGTCCGTGTGCCTCAGCGCCGCCGGTGGGCCGCATTACGCTGGCCACCGTGCCCCTGCGGATCGGCACAACCATGTCGGGCACCGCCGATGCGATCACCACCTCGCGGGCGGCCGACGCATTCGTCGACTGGCGGGCGACGATCGCGATCGCGATAGCCGTGATCGCCGCGATCGCAGCGCTCGCCTGGATCGGCGGCGAGCTCCACTACCGCAATTGCCTGGCCAAGGCCGAGCTGGAGAACCCCAACGGCTTCGCCTACGCGGCGCCCAACCCGGGGGCTCCGGGTCGGTCGGCTACCTGACGCCCGACCAGGCTCGAGGACAGGGCCGCGGCCGCGGACGCTGCACCCGGGTCCCCTGGTAGGGCGGCGTTCGCCGGCTGTCCGCTCTAGCGCATCCGACGCGCCGAGATCAGCGCCGCATAGGCATAGACCGGAAACGTGTTGCCCGGCTCGATCGAGGGTTGCCGGCGAGTCGATGCGGCCCCGCACCCGCCGGCCCGACGCCGCGGAAGCGCAGCCGCATCCGTCCGGTGAGGATCTGGATGGGAGCGCCGAGCACCGATGTGTGCCAATCGAACAGCTCCGACGGTCAGCGCGTGGGCGATGCTTCGCCTCACGGTCGACACCGACCTGTTGCCCCGGACCCGGGTCGGGGCGAAGTCGAGCGCCGCGCGGGCCGGGTGGACGTACTGGGTGTGGCGAAAGGCGCGGGTGTTGGTGGCGAACTGCAGCAGGCCCGCCTTCGAGACCACCGCGGGGTGCCCGGCGAAGAGCCCGATCGAGCGTCTCCTGCGCCCGCCCCGGGGATGCGGATCGACGAACAGCCGCCCGCGCCGGCGGAAGTTCTCGACCGGGAGGTACCCGCCAGCGATCCCGTTGAAGGCGTAGGTCGTCCCGCTGACCTCGACCCTGTAGACGGCGGGTCCCCTGGGAACCCGCGCCTGGGCGCTGGCTGCCGCCAGCAGGAGCGAAACGGGCTAATGACGACCGCCGCCACCACCAGCGAGCGCCGCGCGCGGGCCCTGAACCGGCCGCGCCATCGCGTGAATCGGCGATCTGGAAATCCCACGGCAAGCTCCACGCACCGATAAACGCCGGCGCGCGCAGGGGAGATTCCGAGGCCGGGCCTAGGGCCCGGCCGGGATGAAGTCGTTGAGCTGCTCGATGTCCACGCCCTGGGGGTAGAAGCCCCCCAGGCCCGTCTGGTGGAGGGCGTCGCTGACCGCGTCGATACCGAGCCGGACCGCCCGGGCCTCGCTGTCGGTGTCCAGCGAGAGGCTGACACCGCGAGGTGAGCGGCGTCCCAGGTGACCCGGGGCGCGAGGTCCGCGTGGCGCTGCTCGAGGAAGCGCATCAACGACTCCCACTCTTCGGGCATCTCCAACTCCAGGCCCGGGATGCTGATGTGGAGTCGGTATTCGCGCACTGGGGCGAGACAGCTTGCCAAGAATTGCCCGCCGGGTCTGCGGAACCGGGCCGGGTGCGAGGCATCCTGCATTCGCCCCCCATCTCGGGTGGCGGGATACTGGCCCGGACAGGAAGATGCCTGCAGAGAGTGAGATGACGTTGCGCGGGGTGCGGATCGCCCTGCGATCCCCTGGGGAGCCGTCGAGCCGGCGCACGGCCGACGAGCGCCTGCGCCTTCTCGCGCCCGCCCTCTCCCAGCGCTTCAGCGACGCGGTCCTGCGGCTCCCGCCACGATCGCGGTTACGTCAGGGGTTGCTCGCCCGCGCAATAGTCCGGGCATACGCGGCGGCCAACCGCCGCGATTTCGAGCTCATCCTCACCGGCAACGATCCAGCGGATTACGAATACCACCCCAGCGCCGACCTGTTGCCGCCCGACTTCGACTCCGTCTATCGCGGCCATCAGGGCTACCTCGAGTTCTGGCGACGCTGGCTGGATGCATTCGAGGACATCCGCTGGGACCCCGAGGAAATCCTCGACTTCGGCGAAAAGGCCCTGGTCACGACCCGGCAGAGCGGGCACGGGTCGGGGAGCGGTGTCGCCGTCAGCCTCCCGGTCTATCAGCTGTTCACGTTCAGGCGGGGGATGGTGATCCGCCAGGAGGACTTCGTGGATCGCTCCGCGGCCCTCGAGGCCGTAGGGATCGGGCGGATCTAGTCCGCGCAAATTGCGAAATCGCAAGCCTGCCCGGCGCCGCGGAGGGCGTAGGGTCGGCGAGTTCCTGCTCAGGGAAGCCGATCTGGGGGGCCGCATGGTCACGGCATCGACGCTCAAAGCATGGCTCTATCGGAAGATCAGTGAGATCGCCGCCTGGAATCATGCGCAGGCCCAGGATCCCGACTGTCCCGGCCAGGCCTTCGCCGAGAGCTCGGAGGCCCTGGACAGGCTGGCCGCCTACATCCTACGTCTCCCGGACAGCGACGGGCGGCTCAACATGCTGGCGGCGGCCTATCCGCCCCACCGAGCCCTCGACGAGCTCAGCTTCGACCTCGAGGGCCGCTGCGCCAGCTTCGGCCCGAACGGCTACTCGGGCAACAGCCCCGATCTCTGGCTCAGCGAGTTCATCCAGGCGGAGGTCGAGGATATCCGGCGGCTGTCGCAGGTGGGTGGCTAGGCAAGCGCCGGCCGAACCTTGCAGTCATCGGGCAGATAGCGCCTGACCAGGGTCGAGGCCTCGGCGGCGCTCTCGGCTCTCACCTCCACCGCCACGCGCGGGCTGATGACCTCCGAGCCGGGATTCGGCGTCCAGATGTCGGGTCCGATCACCCTGATCGCGGGCGAGCGGTCCATCGCGCGCAGCGCCGGCTCGAGGCTCTTGCCCTCGACGATCAGCTCGATCATCGCCGTGCGCGCCCCACCGACCGAACGAGATCACGAGTCCTTCAGGCAGGGCTTCACGCGGGCGCCCTCCGGCAGGTAGTGCCGTACGACACTCGACGCCTCCGCCGCGCTGTGGACCGCGATGCGGATTCCCGTGACGCGCGCCTCCGAGCGCCGGTTCGAGATGTGGGGGCCCAGAACCTCGATGTAGGGCGAGCGCTCCATCTCCCGCAGCGCCGGGGCGAGGCCCTTGCCCTCGATGATCAGCTCGATCATCCTCGCCGCCACCCCGGCTCTCGGTGCCTGGTGGCTCGCGACCAGACGATCTCCTGCAGGAGGTTGAATGCCAGGCCGACGACCCCGGCGACGATCAAGGCAAGGCCCACGGTGACCAGGCTGATGTCCAAGCTGAAGTTGGTCGCATAGCGCAAGATCACCCCTACGACGATCATCAGGATGGCAATGCCCGCGGGCATCGCCTCTACCTACCCTGTGCCCGCCCGGGGAAACGACGGATTCTCAATCTGCCCGCACAGGCCCGGTAAAGATCTCGCTCGAGGAATGCCCGCTCCGGCAGCACTCGGACTTGGCCTCCAGCTCACAGCAGGACTCCTGTGCAGCCGACGAGCAACAACTCCCTGCCTCTAGTCAGCCACGCCGAAATCTCCTTCAGCGCCTCGGGATTGACGTAGTAGCAGGACCAGAGGCGGCGCCGCTCGGAGTCAACGATCCCCGCATCTCGAAGAACCTTGAGGTGATGCGAGACGGTCGGCTGGGAGAGGTCGAACAGCGGCACCAGCTCGCAGACGCAGACCTTGCCGGCGTGTTTCCGCAGTAGGCACAGTTGAAGGCGGAGCGGGAGGCTGAGCGCCATGGCGACCCGGGCCATGATCTCGGCATGCATGCCGGGCTACGCCCGGGTAGACGACCGGCTCGCAGCACGGCTCGCCGGCGGGTCGCTTGTTCTTCGGAGAGATCTCCAGATCGACAGCCATCTATATACAGATATCTATTGAATAGACAGATTGTCAAGTTATACGCTCGCTCCTGTGATGCCGCGTCCCAACCTTGCCCGCCGCACCGCTGCCGAGGGCCTGGCCGCCTTTGCCTTGGTCTTTGCCGGCTGCGGTGCTGTGGTCGCCAACGCCAGCTATCACGGCGAACGCTCGGCACGGTCGGGATCGCCGTTGCCTTCGGCCTGGTGATCATGGTCATGGTCTACGCGACCGGCCATCTCTCTGGTGCCCACATCAATCCCGCGGTGACGATCGCCTTCTCGCTCACCCGCCACTTCCCGGCTCGCGAGGCCTTCGCCTATGTCGGCGCCCAATGCGTCGGGGCGATCACGCCGGCTGCGTTGGCGTCTGGCCGGACCAGCCTGCCAACCTCGGCGCGACAGTGCCCAGCATCGGCGTCGGCAGCGCCGTGCTCTACGAGGCGCTGCTTACCGCCTTCCTCATGTTCGTGATCATGGCCGTCGCCACCGACACCCGCGCCGTTGGGGCCGCGGCGGCTGATCGCGATTGGCGGCACGGTAGGTCTCGATGCAATCTTTGGGGCCCGGTGACCGGGGCTTCGATGAATCCGGCGCGTAGCCTCGGGCCGGCCCTTGCCAGCGGAACGTGGACCGACTTCTGGGTGTACCTCGTGGGTCCGATCAGCGGCGGGCGCTATCGGTGCGTTCGCTTACCAGCTGGTTCGGGGCGAACACGGTCGAGCCAAGCCGGAGGAAACCTGATGGCCAACGTCCTCTTCGTTTGCCGCCAGAACGCCGGTCGCTCGCAGATCAGCGAGGCTCTCTTCTCGCGCGCTGCCGCCGGACACCATCAAGCCCGCTCTGCGGGTACCACGCCCGCTGACCGGGTCCACCCCGAGGTCGTGGATGCGATGATTGAGCTCGGGTTCGACCTCTCCGAGAGGGTTCCTCGAGGTTTGGATCGAGCGGATGCCGAGTGGGCAGATGTTGTCGTGACCATGGGATGCCGCGACGAGTGCCCATACATTCCCGGCAAGCGTTATCTCGACTGGGACCTGCGCGATCCGGCTGGCCTGCCGCCCGATGATGTGAGGGCCATCCGCGACGAGATTGAAGAGCGGGTGGGACGACTGCTGGACGACCTCGATCAAGCAGGTTGAAGGCCAAGGCCTCTCCAGCGGTTTCCGGCGATCGGTCTTGGCTCCAAGAGCCAAACGCGATTCGCAGGCACGCCTGACTAGAGTGTAATACGTCCGTGGCGCCTATGTCGGCGAATTACGGCCTGTGCCGGGATATGGCGACAGAAAGCCGAATGGGCGCGATTCTGGGGGGCCGTGGTGACGCCGAATATCGCCCTGTTTCGATGCGTTCCTTAGCAATCCGTTAGCAAGCCGGGTGCCGAAGTCGGACCGTCCTGCTTGCGCCGCAAGGAGTCGCGGGACTACGTTCGCCTAACCGCGCCGGTGACCCTTCCAATCCCCGGCGCTAGGGTAGCGCGCGGCGTTTCGTCGACGGGACGTCAATCTCGACCCTCCCTCTACCCCCCGGCTCGGGGCTCGCCGCGCGTTGCGTGCGTCGCCGCCACCGTTCCCGGGCCGCGAGGCCCAGGTAGGCGATCAGCCAGGGATGCCGGGTCGCCCAGTGGATTGCCTGCCGACGCAACTTCACGGCTCTTCCCAGGCCCCGGTCGGATTCCTGCCCCGTCGCAGGTGCGCAGGCGGCCCGACGCTTCGCCGATCAATTTGGTCCGACGTCCCTCGGCGAGGTCGAGCGGGTCTCGGCGCAGGCATGGGCGCTCGGGGTGCCGCGCAACCTCAGCAAGATTGTCGGCACCCTCTTCGAGGACGCCGGCAACCTCGGGCCAGCGGGTCCAATCACCCGCTAGGCGAGTGCGACGCCAGGATCCTCCCATGCGAATATGCGTTCGCGACCTCAGGGCTCTCCTCGGCTCGATTTGGGCGAGGCTGAGCGTCAGGAACGCCAGCATCGCCCGGGACGCACCCAGGAGCCCTCACTTGAGCTGGAAATTGGAGCATTCACCGGGCGGCCCCTGCACGCGCCGCACCCAACACCTTGCTGCGGGGAGTTCGAGCAATAGGTCCCGGAACCCGTCCGCGCGAGAACGGCTCGCCAATCCGCCGAGCTGCCCCGAATGGGGGCCGCCGCCTCCACCTCCTCGATCCCCGGCGGCAGATCGCCCGCGGGCTCGGCGCCTTGATCGACGGGTCAGATGGTTATGTCACCGGCCTGGGAGGATCAGGCGAATTCCAGCGGCCTTACGGGCCGACCCGGTAGGGCCGCATCATCTCGTTGTCTTCATGCTCGAGGATGTGGCAATGCCAGACGAAGAGGCCCGCTCGGTCGAACAGCGCCTTCACCCGGGTGATCTCGCCCGGGTAGGCGATGACCGTGTCCTTGTGGCCCCGCTCGCCGCTGTCGGGCGGCTGCGGTGCGCCGTCGCCGATCGGCTGGCGGTTCACCACCTCGAAGGTGATCTCGTGAATGTGGATCGGGTGCGCGTCGGCGGTGAAGTTGTAGATCTCCCACACTTCGACCGCTCCCACCGCCGGGTTCTCGGTGATCGGCTCGTCCCAGCCGAGCAGGTTGCCGGTGCCGTTCGGGTTGACCGTCCCGAGATCCGCTTCGACCGGACCGAACGGCTCCCCGTTCGCGCAGTCGAGGACGATGTTGCCGTTCTTGGTGCTGACCCGAACCGTTGCCGACTCCTGCTCGTTGAGCGAGACCTGGCGGGTGTTGGTCGCGGCGCCGAGCGGCGCCAGCGCCGGCAGGCCGAGCTTGCTCCGGCGGCGTGCTGGGGTCGGGCGCGGTCGCGCTGATGACGCGAAAGAGCATCACCTGTCCGGTCGTCTCGGGGTCGGCCTGGTCGAAGTCCTCGCCCGGGGTCCCGCCCCCGAACGGCTCGTCGGGGGCGAGGTTCTTGAGAATGATCTCGCTTCCCGCGGGGACGTTCGTGAAGTCGACGATCACGTCGGCGCGCTCGGCCGGGCCGAGCAGCAGCTCCTCGACCTCCACCGGGGTGGGCAGGAAGCCGCCGTCGTTGCCGATCTGCCAGAACGGCAGATCGCTTCCCATCCGCAGGATCAGGAACCGCGCGTTGCAGCCGTTCAGGAACCGGAACCGGTAGCGCCGCCTCTGCACCTCCAGATATGGCCAGGTGGCGCCGTTGACGACGATCGAGTCGCCGAAGAACTCCGGGTTCCAGATCGGGGCGACGTCGCTCGGGCCACCGCAGGCCGGGTCGGGCATGAACGGGATCCGCAGCTGGGAGCGATCGAGTCCCTCGAAGAAGGCGCGGTTGTCGGGGTAGAAGAGCTCGCCCGCGGTGGTGAAGGAGCGGTCCTGGATCACGATCGGGATCTCGAAATAGGGCGGGTCGCCGTGGCCGGGCGCCGGACCGGGCAGGGTTCCGACGACCGCGTCGCCGGGACCGCCCCGCAGCAGGTAGAAGCCCGCCGGGCCCGCATAGACGTTGGCGCGGGTGATCCCGAGGGCGTGGTCGTGGAACCACTCGGTGCGCGCGCGCGTCTCGTTGTCGTACTGAAAGACGGCGCTGCCGGGCGTCCATGCCTGGCCTTGGGCGTGCTGGGCCTGGGCCCGGTACCTCCGATAGAGGGAGCCCGTCCTCGCGTAGCCCGCCGGGATGTTGCGCGCATCGGGTAGGTACCAGGCCTCGGGGTAGCCGTCGCTCTCCTCGCTGGTGTGGCCGCCGTGAAGGTGGGTCACGATCGGGACCGGCCCCCGGTAGGGGGCGTGATCGCTGCCGTGCTGGTCGCGATGACGAGCGCCGCCGGGCGGGTTCGCCCAGTGAAGCGTCTGGTCGATCGGCAGCAGGTGCGGCCGGAACTCGCCGTTCGGCTTCACCAGGTCGTTGATCCACTTGACCCGCACCGGGGTGCCGTAGGTCGCCTCGATCGTGAACGCCGGGTAGTTGAAGGTGGCGGGTTGATCGACCGAGCCATAGCCCCAGACCCTGGTCGGCTTCAGCCCCATGCTCGCCGGCAGGATCTGCTGGCGGAACTCGCGCACGGCGATCCGGTAGAAGTCGACTCCCCCCTTTCCCCCGGGGGGCCTGCCGCTGCCCGGCATCGGGGGCGGGATCACGAGCGGCGCCTGGTACTTCGGGATCGAGGTCGGGTCGAGGACGCCGGTCGCGGCGGGCAATGCCCAAGCCCGCCCGCCGACGAAGCGCCACATCAGTAGTCCGGCCCCGGCGCCGGCGCCGGAGTGAACGAGCTGGCGGCGCGTGATCCCCGCTGGCGGTGTGCGGCGGGCGCCTTCCCGTCGATCCTTCGAGTCAGCCACCGCGGAACCTCCTCGTCGGGCTTGCCCAGGTGACCCTAGGATCGTTCCACGCCCCAAGGCGGCCGTCAAGTGCCTACTCGGTCAGGACCGTGGTGTTCCCACCTTCTTCCCACCTTCGCCTCCATGACGGCTGCCGCCCACCGACAGCCACCACCCGTTTTGGCTCGCCAGAGCCATTTCACCATGGGCCCTGCAGGACACGAACCTGCGGCCGACGGATTATTGGCCGAAGCAAGTCTGCGAGGGAACAACCCTTGGCCGCCAAGGGGGGCCCCGAGCGAGACTCCTAAGGTCACCCGCGCCTGCCCGAAATGCCGCACCGAGGTGATGCGGTGAGGGATGGCCTCAGTTCGGCGCCGGGACCGCCGTCCCGGAGAGGGTGCATGAGCTGCCGCTCGGACTGATGACACCGTCAAGCGGGATCGTGATCACCCGGCGTGCGTTGCGGAACGTAAAGACACCATCGAACTGCTCCCTCGCCACGCCCAATGAAATGGATTCGGCGAGCAGCGTTGGGGTTCTTGAGAGCGGGGCCTGCGCGAGGATCGTGGTGTCGGCGGTCTTGCCCGCCTCACCGGTTGTGTAGCCGCCACGGATCACTCCGCGAGCCGTTGAGGACGCGAAGAGGATCTCCTCATTGCCGGCGCAGCTGAGCCCGAGAGTGAGGCCGTCGAGCTTGATCACGGTGTGTGGGGGAGGTTGTCATTCGCATCAGTGTTCGCGCCGCTGAAATCTATCTTCGGCAGGTCCAGCTTCGAGCTCGTGACCGCCTTCTTGGCAAGGTCGCTCTCCTTTACCTCTCCGTTGACGATGTTCTCCGACCGGACGCTGTTCCGGGGCAGGTGAAAAGCCGCGTAGCACCGCCTCCGAGCGCGATGAAGACGGCGAGGGTCGCCATCACGTTGGCGTAGCTCAGATGCGGGCGAAGCTTGCCCATCGATGAACCCCTGTTCGCTTGTTGCCCACCCTACCCTGGGCTGCTGGCGGGGCAAAGCTTCCTGGCATCGCCTACTCCTGAAGCCCGGCGGCTTCGAGGGCTTCGGCCCATCTCGTTGAACTCATCCACACGCGAGACCTTGCCCTCGCGCACGGTATAGACCTCGTAGAAGATGCATCGACCTCGACCCCGCTTTTTCGGCCGCGCCCCTGATGATGTGCGACCACGACGACTTGGTCCCCGGCGTCGGGTGATTTTCTCGAGGGTCACCCTCAGTTCCTCGAAGGCGAGCGATTTTCGACGGGCGCAGGCGCGAGCCTGAGGACCTGCTGCGCGGCGAAGATGAACCAATCGTCAGCACTCGGGGTTACGGTCCAAGACCTCGTCGAGAAACCGGGTCCACGAGCACTTGGGCGCTCCGTCCCCGGGGCCGCTCGGGCTGGCGGAGACGCCCGAGTGGTTATCCCAGGTGGGGTTCCCCGAGGAATCCTCGAAAAGGAAAGGGTCGGTGTAGTCGTGGTAGGAGAACCAGGTCAACCGCGCGATGTTCTGCCGCGCCGGGCCCCTGTTTGCCTTCACCCAGTCGAAGAACTGGGTCAGTCGCTCTGCCTGACCCGCCGGAGTCCGGTAAACGTAACCGATCTCCCCCCGGTAGATGGCAAGGCCGGTCTGCCAGCCGACCTCGGTGATCCAGATGCCCTTCGGGGCCAGATCATCGAACTCCTCGAGGGTGGCGCGAAACACCGTCACCGCGCACTGCGAGGAGGGCTGGGCGGTGCTGGAGTCATAGGGCCGACACCGTTCACCGGTCGCCGCGAATGCGGGAGCCCCGCCGGAGTACGGATGCAGGGAGGCGCCGTCGAAGAAAGCAGCCAGTGTACGCCCGCCCGACCCAGGGTAGTCGAGCCTGCCACCCGCGTAGGCGTCCCGAATGAACTGGGAGGCCGAGCGCACGCACGGGCCGCTGGCGGCGACTCCCGGATCGCGGCACCCATCGCCGATGTCATTGCGGCCGCTGAAGAGCCCGGCGAAGAGGACCCGGCTTGTGGGGGAGAAGCCGGGCGCCGAGCGGAGGACGGCCGCGGTGTGAATCAGTAGCTCCGCGTAGCTGCCCGGCTGGATCCCGCGGTTTCGATCCGCGCTGACGTAGCCAGGGTTGTTGGCGGCCAGGTTTGGCTCGTTGCCGACCTCCCATTCGCGCATCGGCAGCTCCGGAAGCTCGGGGTGATCGGACCAGAAGGTGCCGCCCACGCCGTAGCGACCGACCACCTCCCGGACGTAGTCGTCCCACGCGGCGAGGTGGGGGCTCGAAACGGGCATGAACTGGTCAGGGAGGTGCAGCGAGTACCCGGGTGACTCGGAGTTGGCGTGTGCCCAGGCCGGCGGTGCGATAAGGACCGGTTGAATCCGGATTGCGGCTCGGGCGAGCTGGGAGACCATCTCGTCGTAGGCGCCCCACTCATAATCGCCGCCGGGGGCCGGTTGAATCGTGGCCCAGGCGAGGTTGGTGCGAAACGTGCCGGCGCCGCTGAGGGCGGCCCGGCAGGCGACCCCGCCCGCCCCGCCCGGATCCCACGGACCGAGCGGATACACGTTGGCGTCCACGTAGCCGTAGAACTCGTCCTGGTAGGCGCTCCTCGGCGGGTAGGTGCCGCCGAGCGCGGAGGGGCACTTGTATTGGCCCGCGGCGCCCGTTGACGGCTCGCCCGCCGGAGGTGGCGAGTCGGAGAGGCGGCGAGCCACAAACGCAGTCGCCGTCACGGCCAGCGCGGCGAACAGGACCAGCCTCAGGGTCTTTGTAGTCCTGACGCTCATCGGCACCTTCCTCGTAATTGTCCCGACCCCGACGAACTGGGCGCGGCAGCCGACACACGTTGCCGTGTCTAGCGAGGGTTGGGCGCTGCTGGGGGAGGCGGGTAGTGCGGCGGCTTAGGCGCTACTCCTGAAGCCCGGCGGCTTCGAGGGCTTCCGCCTCCTCAGAGAACTCTTGGTAGTGAAGCACCTTCCCCTCCTGGAAGGTGATCACCTGATAGGTCGCCACGTCTACGGTTGCGCCGCTGATCGCGCCCTTGCCTTCCTCTCGACTGGCGACAAATACGCGGTCGCCGCAGTCCACGATCCTCTCCAGCTTTGTTCCGTATTCATCGAACCCCTCGAGCCATCTCTCAAAGGACGCGAGAACCCCATCGTGTCCGCGATAGATGCGGGAGTCGGCCCGCTTCGGGTCCTCGATCCACTCGATCTCCGGATCGCACACCTGGCGGATCAGGTCCGGCAGCGTAGCCAGCAGTTGCTCCTTGTTCATCGCCTCTGCGCCCTGGTAGAGGGCGGTGACGATCTCCACGTTTTCCTGCGACATCGCCTACTCCGAGAGCCCGGCCGCTTTGAGGGCAGCATCTTGGTCGCGTACTCCTTCACGTGGACGATCTTGCCGTTGCGCAGTGTGAATACCCAGGCTTCCTCAGGTTCGACCACTTCAACCCCGCTCGCTTTGCCTCGTCCACCCCAGCGAAGCGGCACGATGACCCGATCTCCCGCGTCGATGAACTCCAGGGGTCGGTACCACGTTTCGTCGAGGACTTCCCGGAACGCCAGGAACAGTCCCCGGATCCCTTCGTATCCGACGTAAGTCTTGGCGTCCGGAAGGTCCGAGCGCACCTCCCACACGATTCCGGGATCGAGGAACTCGAAGACGGCCTCCGGACCGTCTCGCTGATCCGGGCCATTGGGGACCTCGAATGACCGACGCACGATCTCCACGTTCTCATGCGACATCGCCCGCGCAGTATCTCGCTTGCCGGAGCATGGGTTTGGCGGGCGCATTGGCGCAGTGACCGGGAGGGCCGCGCCAAAACTTGCGGACCCCCGGCCCGACGGCACAACCCATTGAGCTGGCCCCCGCAGGGCCGGGGGCCAGCGTCAATGAGAAGAGGTGATGCGCTCCGGGTGGTCAGCCGGCGCGGGTCGGGTTGCACCCGATGCCAGGTGGCGGCCCTTCCTGCCCGGCGATCCCGAGGCGGACGTCCTGCCCCCAGTTCTGGGTGATGGTGTCCGTTTGGCCCTGGTTGAAGTCGTTCAGACCAGAGAATGCGCAGAGCGAATGTGCGTGGTCGCGGATCGCGGTGGGCTTCCCACCGCCGCCCGGAGGACCTGTTATTTCGCCAGCGAGCGCAGAGCTTGCACTCAGAGCCGAGATGGCAGTTACACAGACGGCAACAGCGAGCTTCTTCCGCATGCCGTACCTCCCGCTTGTGGTGGCCTTTGGTACGGGCGAAGCCTATCGCCCCGCGCGAGGTGGCGGCTGCCGTCCGGCCGGCTCACGACGCAGCCGATGCCGTCGACGATCGGGGCCAGCATCCCGTCCACGTGCACGTCGTCGTCGCAGTTGGCAAAGAGGGCGCCCTCGCCGCCGTCGATCCCACCGCCATCTACGAGCAGCGCCTGGTGGCCGTCGGGCAGCAATCGCGGCGCCGTCAGGCGGGTCACCTAGCTCTCCCGACAGGCAGGACCGAGGCGAGTTTGTTGGGGGGTTGCGGGATAGTTAAGAGATGGGACATGCCGAGGGCCAGCCGCTTGCCCCCTTCCCCCCACCCCATGGGGGCCTAAGAGCGGCCGCCTACTCCTGAAGCCCGGCGGCTTCGAGGGCTTCCCGCTTCGTCTGGTAGAGGGTGAGTGAGGTTTGCTCACCGTCCCGAATCCTGATCAAAAAGGTGCTGCGAGCCTGAACTTCGATGCCGTCTCGCCCCTCAAGATATGCGACGTTCTCCGCGATCACGAGCCTGTCTTCGATCTCTTCGGGATCATCGGCGAGTTCCATCCGAGCCTTCTCGAACGACCCGAGGAGACGGCGCATAAACACCCGGACCGCGTTGTGCCCCCGAAAGACACGCGCATCGAGCCCGCGAGAGTTGGACCAGTCCACCACGGCGCCGGGCGCCCAGTCCGCCATCATCCCGTCGACGTCACCACGGTTGTATGCCTCGAAACCCCGGCGCACAACTCCACGTTTTCCTGCGACATCGCCCGTGCAGTATCGCGCTCTGGCCGTGACCTAGCTGAGGAGGTGTTACGTCAAAGGCAGAAGGCTGTCAGCTTGGCCTACTCCGACAGCCCGGCGGCTTCGAGGGCGTCGGCGTGATCCCAGAAGAATTCCTGGTAGATGATCTTGCCGTCGCGCAGCGTGATGACGTTCGTCACCTCGATGTTCGCCTGAGGCCCTTGGCCTACGCCACGCCAGACCTGCCTCACGAGAACTCGGTCGGCGGCCTCGATGAAGTCGCTGATCGGTTCCACGGCATCGGAATCCCAGGTCTCGCGGAGCTGGTGCCACTCGCGCATGACCGCCTCCCCGGCCATGGAAAGGCCCGGGCTCCGGCCAACCCTCGGGGGGCCGCATGATGATGTCGGGGTCGCAAAACTCACGAAAGGCATCCATGTCCCCCGCGTTCCACGCCTCGAAGGCGACTCGGAACACCTGCACGTTCTCCTGCGACATCGCCTGCGGAGTATCGCGCTCTGGCCGTGCCTTAGCTGAGGAGGTATTACGTCAAGTGCAGAACGTCGTCGCTGTCCTACTCCGACAGCCCGGCGGCTTCGAGGGCTGCGGTGCGGTCTGCGAACCACTGGTCGCGAATGACCAAGCCGTCACGGAACGTTGCCACGACCCAGCACTCCAGAACGACCTCAACGCCACTTGCCTTTCCGCGCAAGTGATTTCGATGGTGAACCAAGACCTTGCCGTTCCCAGCATCGACGACTTCGGCGTTCGAATATTCGGCGGATTCAAAGGGCTCATTGGCCTCGACATAGAAATTGGCCTCGACATAGAAGTTCCAGGCGGCTTCGCGGCCGCGAATCGCACCACCGCCCTCCGGGAATGCGTTGTCGGTGAGAACTTCGAAGCCTGGATCACGAGAAGCGATCCAGGCGAGCTTGTCGCGGCGATCAAAGTTCACCAGCGAGCTGCGCATCCTCTCCACGTTCTCCTCCGACATCGCCTACTCCGACAGCCCGGCGGCTTCGAGGGCCTCCTCCCTGGTCCAGAAAGATTCGGACGCGCTTGATCCTCCCGTTGGCGAAGTCATAGATGTTCGCGCCTGCCATTCCGATGTCGATGTCACTCGATCGCCCGCGGGCCGTGACGCTCGTATACGCCAAGACCCGCTCAGCGCCGATCAGCTCCAAACGAACAATGCTGATTCGGAAGTGGGGCTTGTCGGCCGGGTCGGCGAAGAAACGGCGAATGCCATCAGGTCCCTCGTACACGCCTCCGAAATCGGCAATGGGCGTCGAAATCTCAATGTCCTCGGTGACGCAGGCGAGATAGGCGTCGATGTCCCGCTCGTTCACGGCGGCAACGGCCCGTTCAACAATCTCCACGTTCTCCTCCGACAACGCCTGCGCAGTATCGCCCCTCGGGGAGGCCTCGCCAACGAGGAGAGGACGGGAGGGGATCAGACCCCCGGCGAAGGACGCGGCTGCCAGGCTGGCCTCGGGTCGCGGCCAGCAGGCGCTGAGGTCGGCACCGCCAGATCCACCACCCGCTGTCGCTTGTCTCGCACTCGGGACCCTCGGTCCCATTTCGGTCCCACGGCTCCCCCAACTCGGTCCGAAGGGATTCGATCGAGCTTCCGCCGATCAAGCCAGGGCAATCAGCCAGTCCGCCCAATGGAGCCGCCCGGTTATGACCTTGCGCCTGCGCAAGCGAGGTCATAAGCTCGGCAGCACGGCAACCCCGATGCAACGGAGGCGTAGATGGGAAACGCGGATGCAGCAAAGGACGCCATCGTGCGTTCAGTAGCGGCGATCTCGAGACATTGAAGGCGGGATTCGCCGAGGACGCCGAGTGGCAGACCTCGGATGAACTGCCGCTCGGCGGCGTGACGCGCGGCCGCGATGCCATCATGGAGAACTTCGCTCAGATTCCGAACTACTGGTCGAGTTTCAGCGTCGAGCCGTCCAAGTTCATCGAGGCTGGCGACAGGGTGATCGTCACCGGACGCAGCGCGGCACCGGCAAGGGAGGCAGCTTTGAGGCCCCCTTCCTGCACCTGATGGAGTTCCGCGACGGCAAGGTGATGCGAGGCGAGTTCGAGGGCGACAGCGCCAAGGCGCTGAAGGCTCTGGGTTAGGTAGCAGTCTGAATTAGGACCGAGATGGAGCGGCCGGGATGGCCCGCTCCTCTCGCAGTATCGCCACCCCGGTGATCCCCCCGATCACAGGCCATTCATTCGGATGGGGCAGGGCTGTACCGCCATAGCCGATCAATCATCGCCTGCCAGGCCTGCAAGCGCCCCAGCGCCGCGGCGATCTTCCAACCCGATTCCGCCAATGGCATAGCAGGGACGTACTAGCTCCAACGTTCTCCTGCACATCGCCTACTCCGACAGCCCGGCGGCGTTGAGGGCTTCCGCTCGGGTGGAGAACCATTCAGCACGCGCCCCTCTCCCATCTCGGAACGTGATCACGATCCAAAAGTCGTAGATGATGCTCGCTCCACTTGCCTTGCCCCGCATCTCCCGTCGATGGTTCGCCACGACCTTGTCGTCCCCGGCGTCGATCAGTTCGGGCAGCTCGAAGTAGCCCTCTTCGAACGCCTTGGTGTTCTCAACGTAGAAGTTCCAACAGGCTTCGGCTCCACGGATCGGCGCGTTCTCGGGCCACTCCTTCGGCGGAATCACCTCAGTCTCCGGGTCAGTGTCGGCCAGCCACGCCGCCTTGTCGCGCCGGTTGAAGTTGTCAAATACCCGACGCGCTGTCTCCACGTTCTCCTGCGACATCGCCTGCGCAGTATCTCGCGCCGGGGTGGGGGAGGAACCTCGCCGCTTCGCTTCTAAGACCGCCGCCACGGGACCGATTGGCGAAGCGAAGGGGCGGGACCATGCCGCCCGCGACTTCAGAGGATTCGGCCCGAGAGGGCAGCCGCGAGGCCGCCAAGCACCAAAGCGATGGCGAGCAGCCATAACGCGGTCGTCGCTCCGACCACGGATACGGTCAGGATGGCTAAGAACAGCACGCCGATGACCAGGAGTGGGAATCCAATCGCAACGCCGACGCCAACCTGTTTGATCGGATCGAAGCTGTCCGATTGGCTCTTCATCCAGCTGTTCCGTCGACGTGGCCTGTTCGTCATCCGTTCCCCCTCATGGTTGAAGGATACGGCGGAATCAAGTCCCAGTATCCCCCGTCGGGGTTGGGGAGCAACCCCCTGCGGCGCGTTTTCAAGACCGCCGCGAGAGCGTCTGCGGGTCTCTACGGGATCAAACACCAGAACGGAGGGCGTCGCTACTCCGACAACCCGGCGGCCTCCAGGGCTTCGGCTCGGTCGGGATACATCTTCATTCGCGCTATCAGGCCATCTCGAAATGTCCAGACCTGTGCTAGGCGCAACTCCACCTGAGGGCCGCCATGCCCAGGAGTCCCGCGTTGGCGGGAGACAGCGACCACCTTATCCCCGGCTTCGATGGCCTCCTCCACTTCGATCGACCAATCGATGAACGGCCCAATCCACCGGGCGAGCCATCGGTTGGCTTCATCAACCCCGATGCACCGCTCTGCGTTGAAGCCTCCAAACGTGGTCGTGTCCCAGACGAGGTCGGGGTGGCATAAATCGCGCGGAAGCTCTCCTGTCTTAGCGGCGTGCTCACAGGCACGCCGGAGCAGCTCCACGTTCTCCTGCGACATCCCTACTCCGAGAGCCCGGCGGCTTCGAGGGCTTCGACGCGGTCGAGGAAGACATCCATCCGCGCGATCCGATCATTACGGATTGTCACGACGTGGGCGGCCGAGATTGCAGGCGCCGCACCGCTTTGCTTGGCGGCCGCCGACACACGGACGAAGACCACAACTTGCGTTCCTGCATCGAAGAACCGCTCGGCCTCGAAGCTCCAGTCGTCCCAGACCTCCTCGATCTGCCGGTACCAACGGCGGATCCCTTCCTGGCCCCGATAGGAGGACTCGGGATCAGGATAAGCCGAGGGCGGCACGAGCTCGAAGTCGGGGTCGAAGTTGTCGAGCCAGAACTCGTCGTAGTCGCCCCGCAGAACCCCGGCTGCCTCGGGCGCGAGCGAGTAGAGCCGCCGCACGATCTCGACGTTCTCCTGCGACATCGCCTACTCCTTAAGCCCGGCGGCTTCGAGGGCTTGTTCCTTGCTGTTGTAGTAGTCGAGGCGGGTGATCTTGCCGTCGCGCAATTCGTAGACGAGACCATCCTGGCGCTTGACCTCGAGACCGCTGCCGCGTCCCGTCGCGGTCAGGTGGGCAATGACGACGACCGTGTTGCCCGCATCGATGAATTCCTCCGGCTCGAGGCTCCAATCCGACCAAGCGGTTCCCCAGTCCTCATCGAGCCAGCGGCCAAAGCCCTGGTGGCCGAAATATTCGCCCGCCTCAGGGATATCGTGATCCTGGATTGTCAAATCCGCCGCTACGGTGTCCCAGAGCACAACGCCCTCAACGAGCAGGCTCGTAAGTCCGCGGCGCACAATCTCCACGTTCTCTTGCGACATCGCCTGCGCAGTATCTCGCGCCAGACCAAGGGGAACTCCTGCCGCATAGCGAACAGCTAAATGGACTCCACCTGTGTTCGGACCTCGGCGCAGGACGAGGATCCCTCTACATGGAGATCGTGGGCGTAGCCGCGGAGGTTTAGGCCGGAGGCCGGCGGGTAGGTTCGCTGCATTCAGCGAGGAGGGGCGGTTCGCTGAAGGGATTTCCTGGGAGCCCCACACCTCACCCCAGGAGGAGCCCTATGCGACGGATTGCAATCGTCGGGGCGTTGGCCTCGCTCGGAGCCGCGCTGATCTTGGCCGCGCCGGCCCAGGCTCACGTCGCGTTCTGCACGGAGACCGTGAACCCCCATGGGCAGACCGTGCCACCGGCGGGATCGACCACGCTGCCAGGTCCTAAGGGCGGGATCAACGACGACGGCTTCTATGAGGTCGGAGACAACGGCGCTACGCCGGTGATCCTGCAGGACACCGACGGCAACGTCTTCGGGGTCTTCCCGAGCGGGACCAAGGTGAAGTACACCGAGGCCAACGGCGCTGAGCCGACCGTGAAGAAGATCGGCAGCGAAAACGGTCAAGCAGGCGCGGTCGATTTCCACATCACCGGAACCGGCGACCTCGTGGTGGTCGGGGCGGACGGACCACCGGCGACCTGCCCGGTTCCGCCGCCACCGAAGTAGAGCTGGGAGGCCTGAGGGGGGCCGTGGGGGCCCCCCGATAGGCCCTAGGCGCATCTAGAAAATGGCGAGCCTGTCTACTCGATTCGTGACCGTGACGGCCATTGCGGCGGCCATGACCATTGGTGGGGCCTTTGTTGGAAACTCCGCCCCGTCGCCGCTTGGCCCCGAGCCGGCGTGGGCTGCCTGCACCGGTCCGTCCGGCAGGACGATCTATGACCGCTCGCATGTGACGTGCCCCCGTGCGCGTTTGGGCGTTGAACATGGTCTGCACGGCGATTCGACTCCAGCGAGATGGTTCTGCAACAGGAGTCAGAAGCTCTGCGCCAAGAACAGACCCGGACGAATCGCCAGCTCGTTCCGCTGGCGCCGACACTAGCGCCGGCTCGTCCGCCTGCGCTACGGCCAGAGGTCCAGCACACGAAGACAGAGCTACGGCGAGCGGGCATACGGGCCGAGGGCGGGCCTATCGCGCTCAGCTACACGAGGCAAGAGCCGCCGCGCCCATAATCGGTCGTCGAATGTGGGTAGTAATGATGGGGCCGTGGTGCTGCCGCTGCGAGCGGGGGTTGGCCGTGACATCGCCTACTCCGACAGCCCGGCGGCTTCGAGGGCTTCGTCCTTACCCTGGTAAAGGCAGACACGCTCGATCTTGCCGTTGCGGAACGTGAAGAGCCAGGTGGTTCGCGCCTGCGCCTCGATCCCGTCTCGCCCGCGGATGTGGGTCGTGTGCGGCACTACGACGTGATCACCGATGAGAATCGTCTCGTCGATTTCGACTCGGAGGGACTCCCAGATCTCGACCAACCCCCGGAAGAAGTCACGCGCCTGCGCGGCGGACCTGAGGACGGCCCGGTTATCGGTGCCGATCGCACGGGAGTTGTCCCACACGAAGCCTGGCGCCGCGTCCTTAAAACAGGCGTCCCAATCCCCCCGATTGCCTGCGTCGATCAGTGCCCGGATGATCTCCACGTTCTCCTCCGACATCGCCTACTCCGACAGCCCTGCGGCTTTGAGGGCCTCGTTTTTGGATCTGAAGCCGAGGACCGCACGGACAACCCTTCCGTCGCGGAACTCGTAGAGGTCGAACTGGTGGACATCGATCGAGATGCCGCTCGTCTTGCCCTGCCCCTGCCAATGCGCCTCGCAGATCACGGTGTTCGGGCCGTCGATGTATTCCTCGATATCAACGCGTAACTCGTCGAAGGCTGCGGCCCACAGCTTCAGGCTCTGTCGAATCGCCTTACCGCCCCCGGCTGTGACCGGCTGATCAGGAGCGTTCTGCAGATCCTGGACCACGGCATCTGTCGCGTAGAGCTCCTCAACGCCTCCATAGTCCCCCCGGTTGAGAGCCGCAACAGCCCGTTTCGTCGCCTCGACGTTCTCCTGCGACATCGCCTGCGCAGTATCGCTGAGGGTGGAGCCGAAGGTCGGGCGTTTTGTTTGCTGGACGCCACTGACAGGCTTATCTATGTAGTGGCTCGCAGCCCGGTGTGGGGGTCCCCCCTCCCCCCTGGGTGCCGGATCAGGCTCGCACTTCGGCTTCCGCTCCCCCCCTCGCCTCGAATTAGGCCGAGGGCCGAGCGGCCAGCTGCACCAACGAGTGCAAGGCTTAACCGCCCGGCATGAATACGAGGGTTAGTGATCGAAAACCAGGGTGCTGACCAGCCCTGCGTGGTCGGAGTCCCAGTAGCCGTTCACCGGCTGTCGACCGGTCACCGACGAGGTGACCAGCGCGACTTCGCTCGGCGCGTTGGTAAGCACGTGATCGACCTGGTGGTCGAAATCGCTGATGCTTCCGAGCTTGTCGGTGATGATGCTGGTGTTAAGGCAGCAGCCCAGGGGATCAGCCGTGCTCCCTCGAAGAAGCCCGCGTTCTGCAGCGCCTCATAGGCGAGGCCGTCGCCGCCTGAAACGGTGTCGTCGTCGGAGTTCAGGTCGCCGATCAGGACCACCGGCTCGTCCCCGGTGGCGGGGCCACCCGGCGCTACCAGCTCCTTGGCCTGCGCCTCGCGGATCGTCGGGTCGCCGAAGGCCTCCAGGTGAGTGTTGATCAGCCGGAAGGTGTGGGTGCCGCGGACCTTGACGTCGGCGTCGGTCCAACCGCGCAGGACGTGCACGGTGACGAGGCCGGCGACAACGGGCGAGTAGAGCGTCTGGAAGTGCCCGGCATCGACGTGCTCGACCTTCACGCCGGCGTTGACCCGCTCGAGGATCACGTCGCGCATCGTCAGGCGGCCGTTCTTGTCCGCCCCGAGGGTTCCGGTGGACGGGTTGCCGTCGTAGTCAGCCGGGGCCTCGAAGATGAACTCCGGCTCGGTGATCGCCACGCGGTAGCGCTCCTTGTTCTTGTTGAGCTGGTCGAGGAGGAGCTGCAGGTAGTCGTAGGTCACGTGCGAGGCGGTGTAGTTACCGGTGAGGGGCGCGTTGAAGTCCACCGGTCCGTCGCGCCAGAGGGAGACCTCCTGCAGGCCAACGACGTCGGGGCTCTTGCTGAGGATCTCCTGCGCCAGGCCCCTCGCTCGGACGGGGAAGTTGTTGGTGTCCACGTCCCTGAGGATCTGGCCGTTCGCCTCAATGAACTGAGAGGCGCCTGAGGCATTGATCGCCGGGCCAAGGTCGGCGCCGAGGTAGAGGTTCCGTGTCATCACGGTGACCTCGTGCCCTGGTGGCGCTGCCTCAGATGCGCCCGGGGCCGCGAGTGCCAACACCGCGAGCGCGGCCCCCAACGAAACAAGCCAACGCGGACGATGACGACGGAACGTGCTGGTCGACTGAGACAAAGCGGGACTCCTTCCCCGACCCTAGCCGGCGGCGACACCGACGATCTCTCTCTATGCCCAGGCTGGACGCTATCAGGGGCGCTTGGGAAGGATTCCCACTGGCGCTGTGCCCATTTGGCCAGAATGGGTAACCGGCGGGTCGGGCGTTTGTTCTGGCGGGTGCCGCTGCCGAGGCACATCGAAGTGAAAGCTCCCAAGCAGGGCGTGGGGCCCCCTCTCCCCCTGGGCGTGCCGACCCCACACTTCGGCGTCCGCTCCACCTCAGCTCGCCTCGCAGCCCTCGAGCTCAGCCTCTATGCCACTCTGCTTGCCCCGCATCCGCGCCCAATGGCAGCTCACGACCTCATCTCCCGCATCCCGTATCCAGACCAGGTCGCCTTCGAGATCCTCCCGCGGTTTGATCGCCCGAGCCCACGCCTTGCGGAACCCATCGTGCCCGTGGTAGGTCTCGCCGACGTGGTCGGGGAGGATGTTGTCGTCGTAGGCGATCTGCTCGTCTAAGAAGGACAGATCGCCGAGGGCGTTGGAGTCCTCGCTATCGATCACGGCTTCCACCCACCGCCGCACGATCTCCATGTTCTCCTGGGACATCGCCTGCGCAGTATTCCACCCGGGGGATAACCGGCCGCTGGCCGCAAGCTCTGGGGGCGTGCCAGGACGCGGTCGCCTTCGGCTTGGATCCCTCAACTCCCGGCTTGCGCCCAGCAGGCACCGGGTGTACGGTCGCTCGGAAGCCGATCACGCAAGGGAGGAATGGATGTCAGCGAGTCTTGCCTGCGCTCCAGTCATCGCGTGGTGACCCTCCGGGGGCTGATCCTAGCCCTGGCCGTGGCCGTCGTCATCGCCCTCGGTGGCGGCTCAGCGCACGCCGCCAGCGTGAAGTGCGGCGACACGATCACCACCGACACGACCCTCCACCACAACCTCGTCGATTGCCCCAACAACGGCCTACTGATCGGCGCCAACGGGATCACGCTCAACTTGAACGGGCACACGATCGACGGTGACGGGAGCCCGGCCGCCGGATGCGATCCGAAGGCGGATTTCTGTGACGTAGGGGTGGTCAACTTCGGTTACGACGGGGTCACGGTGAAGCACGGCTCGGTGCGGCAATTCGCGGGTGGCGTCAACTTCGGGGAGGTACACCACACCCGCCTGCTCGACATTTCCGCATCGGCCAACGAGTCCGTCGGCATCCAGCTCTTCAACTCATCTCGAAGCCTGATACGGGGCTGCTCCGGAAGCAACTCCCTCGACCGCCACGAGGGGGTCGGGCTGGGCTTCTTCACATCGCGTCACATCCGGGTCCTTAACTGCACCTTCCGACATAACGCCCACGGCATCTTCACCGAGGATTCAGCCCACAACCTGGTCAAGGGAAACGTTTTCTCGCGAAACAGCAGGGAAGCGATCCTCATGGAGGGAGGCAAGGACTTTCAGATAAGCCACAACCGACTCCTACGAAATGGCGGCGGCATTAACCTCGGCCCCGGCAGCCGAAGTGCCGTGACCGAAATCGCGTCCTCGGGGGTCGTTTCGGGATCTGGATCCAGCATGGAGGCGGCAACTTCGTCGCCAGCAACCTCGTCGCCCATGCCCGGGTGGGCATCCGCCTCGGAATCAAGGATCGATTCGGCGGCGCACACAACGTTGTCCGCCGAAACCGGGTCCACAACAGCCTCGTTGACGGGTTCGTTGTCGACAAGAAGGACCATCACAGCCTCCTGAAGCGAAACGTCTCTACGGGGTCTGGAGACGACGGCTTCGACATCTCCAGCCGCTCCGCGACGCTCACGGGCAACAGGGCGAACCGAAATGGCGACCTCGGCATCGAGGCGGTGCCTGGCGTGAACGACGGTGGCGGCAACATTGCCCGCCACAACGGCGACCCGCGCCAGTGCACGAACATCGTCTGTAGCTGAGCACCGCCCTCCTCGCCTGGCCAACAACGGTGGCTACCTCTTGGTGCGCCGCGCCCTCCAAAAGGGACCCACGTCTCCCTCTCAACCGAGGGCTGGCCGCTGATGGACGGGGACTGCGCGAGGAACCGGGGGCGGCTGGTCGATCAGCCGTCTCTCGGCCTCTAACTGGGCCGCGCCCCACCTGGGGTCGGAGATCCATTCCAGGTCGGGGTCAGTCATCTCCTTGACTCCCTCGAGATCTCGGCCTGCCATCGCTCGATAGAGGCTGCGAACGATCTCCACGTTCTCCTGCGACATCGCCTGCGAAGTATCGCTCCGATCAGTCTCGCCACCAGGGCCCACGCCCAGCTGGGATTGCCAAGTGCCGCGAGAAACCACGATCGGCCGGGCCCCGGCGTGACCCGGCCGATCGCCGACGCTCAGCTGCCGGGGTGGTTGGCGGTCACCTGGTAACAGGCGACGTCGTACTGCGACACCGCATGCTGATTGCCGTGGGCCGCCGAGGGTGTTCCGGGGCTGCCCGCGTAATGGGCCTCGGCATTCGCGAACCCTCCCGTCGCGAATCCATTCGGTTGGCTGGTTGCCCCCGCAGAGCCGCATGAGGCATCTGGCTGACCGGTGCCGCTTGGGTTGGGAGCCGCCACCGCGCCGGCTGCGGCAAAGCCGACGACGGCCGCGGAGACGAGAGCGGTAGCGATGATTCTGCGCATCGAGCACCGTCCTCTCGGAGTAGAGCACCGCCGCTTATCGGCGACGCAATCGGACTACGGTGGGGCCGAGGGCAGGGTTCAGATCGACTGGAGGATCGCTCAGTTGGAGCTCTCGCTAACCGCTATTTGATCCGCGGGACGACAAAGCTCAGGCGTCCGGTGTCACCGCTGCAGCCGCCCGTACCCCGGAGGCGAAGGGTGCCGACGATCTTCTTGTTGTGATTCGCGAACCGGCCCTTGATCGTCACGATCAGGTTCGGCGTCGGCGGCCAGTCAGCGTTGCCTGCCTTCCCCGGGTGGCCGCTGCCGAAAAACTTGAGGCGGTTGTTGACCTTCATCGGGTGGAAAAAGACGTTGGAGCCGTTGCAGGGGGTTCCTGTTGGCACGTTGTGGAATTCGACTTCGGTGACCTTACGAGGGTGGCCATGTCGCAGCTTCGATTTGATCTCCACGCCGTCGTTGTTGACCTGCGGCTTGAAGGGACCCGAGTAGAACGCGGCTAAGGCGGTCCCCGACAGCGCGAGGGTGATCGCGATCGCGATGGGAATCATCAGTCGCTTGATTGCTCTCCTGCCCCTGAAGATGAATGAAGGACGTTACTGCATAGCGCGTCGTTACCAAACCAGTCGAAGCTGCTAGATCTCGGAATAGCGTCGCCAATCCCGGAGATGCTCGAGCTTGGCGAGCTGGTACTCGTCCGCCTCGATGCTGGCGTCCGGATGCGCTCTTCGTGGCTCGATGTAGGCCTGTGTCGTTTTGATGCAGGCGCCCAGATCTTCGTCAGTGAGGCGTTTCATCGAATCGTCGATATCGCTGTCGGCAATGTCATAGCGGGGTTCATCTACCGAGTAGACAACGCCAACCGGGGATAGAGCATCATCGACCCTGCTCTTCACTGCCTCCTTGGTCTCCCCGCTCAAGAAGAAGGGTACGACCACGGACAAGCTGGGTCCGAAGCCATCCCGCGACACCGGGGAGCCTGAATTCAGTCCAGACCCAACCACGGCGGCTACTGCGTCGGGGCTGCAATAGACCTGAACCAAAAAGCGGGGCATGATCATGTCAATGGGACACGATCGAGCCCGGCGATCACGCGGCGTTATCGACGGCGTGGAGCAGCTTCGCCCCAGCCGAGACGCATTGGCTGAAGGGCGTTCCCTTCTCGACCGTCGACATGCTTCTTGCTCTCGTTCTGGCAGGCCTTGCGGGGATTGTCGGCCGCGCCGTTGGCGAGCTTGGCCATCGCGGTAACGCATTGGCTGAAGGGCGTTCCCTTCTCGACCGTCGACATGCTTCTTGCTCTCGTTCTGGCAGTACTTGCCATAGGCCTTTGCTTTGGCCGGCAGGCTGGCGCCTGGGCTATGGCCGTGGCCCGCGGGCTTTGCAAGAGAGAGCGCGGGCGATGCACTCAGCGCGAGAGCGCCTGTGATGAGTGCGAGCTTCACAGTGCGGTTCATGTTGCCTCCTTGGAAACTGGGCTACCTTCGCTCACACAGTCGAAGGCCCCTGGTTTTGCGCCCCCACTTCGCAGCGGGTTCGCCCTTTCGAGGTCGTTCCTCGACACCTGCAACGCCGGCCCGCCCGCGTTGTCAGGGCCAACAATGAGATTTCAGTGGCCGTTGCCCGCTTTGCCGTGGGTCCCGCCGGCGTTGGCGCCGTGCGATGCGGCCGGAGAACTCGGGTGCACGGGGTGAGGTTTGGCGTGTGAAGCCGAATTGGGCGACGGGGAAGCTGATCCAGGGTGATGGGCGGGTGTTGGATGATTCAGGGCTGCTGCGGGAAGCACAGGCTTATGGGCGGCGGCAGTCTCCTGTCCATGAGACGCGGCGGCCGGAGGTGAGGCGTGGGAACCGTGCGAGCTCGGATTTGTCGCCGTCTCGGTCGAGCCTCCAGCTGCGTTTCTCGCCGCCTCCGGGGTCGAATCTGCCCTTGCCGACCTCCCTGCCGCAATCTTCCCTTGGGGTGTGGCCTGCCTGCGGTCTGCGAACTTGTTTCGCTGATTGTTGTCCGAATGCTGCCGAACTTTGACTTGGACCGGAACCCTCGGTGATGGCAGAAGGCACCGGGATCGAGTGCGCCGGCGAATTGCCGGGGTTGTTGCTTTGACCAGTCGAGCCGAGATGCACCAGACCGCCCCTGTTGGCGGCGGTGACTCCAACTGCGGTCACGGCAACCACTGCTGCGGCCGATTTCAGAATTGTCGAGGCCGCCAGCGTCTTGGCGGCGCCCCCGCCAACGTTGCCCGCGAGGCCGGCTCCCAAGCAGCCGTGGCTGCCGGCGAGGACTCCGTGCAACAGCCCCGCGGACGCCGCCGCCGGCAATGGGCTGAGAGCGGCTAGGTCTCGTTGTCGGGCCGCAATGTCGGCCCTGAATTCCGCGCAGCTCTCGCAGGCCCCGAGATGAGCTCTGATGTCGCGGCGCCGCAGAACTCGGCCATCGCCGTCAGATAGCGCCTGTTTGACGGTTTCGCAACCCATCTCACGCCCGACCTTCATCCGCTGAAGGCTGGTCCGCGCTTCGTAGATCGTCTGCCGGATTACCGCAGGCGTGGCGCCGAGGGTGGCGCCGATCTCCTCGAATCTCAATCCAGAGAGCTCGCGCAGGACGAGTGCGCTGCGCTGACGCTCGGGTAACTCTCCGAGGTCGTTGGCCAATTGGTGGAGCCGCTCCTTGGTCTCTGCGCTCTCGTAGGGGCCAGCATCGATTGCCGCCGTAGAAGCGGAATCGATGTCCGCACCCGGATGTCTCCTCCTCATCAGGTTGATCGCTTCGTTGTGGGCGATCCGATAAAGCCACGGCTTGAGCTTGATTTCCCTCTTCTCGCCAGGAAGTGCCTGCAGCGCTTTGACCATCGTGTTCTGAAGGGCATCCTGGGCATCCGACGGATTCCCGAGCATCGCCTGGCAATAGCGGAATAGGTCCTGGTGGTAGCGCTCGTAGATCACCGCGAATGCCTGCTCGTCCCCCTTGCTTGCGCGGTTGACCAGGCGGTCGTCGGTTACCAACCGTCCGGATCGAGATCGCAGGGTTAAGGCGGGCAGGGCTATTGCCTCTGTCATGGGTAGGGAGTATCGACACCGACGATCATCTGATCAAGGTTGGGTTTGACCTCTGACGATGAAACGGGGACGCGTGCGGATTGTCAGTCCCGTTCGGTCGTATTGAATCTCGCCGTGGATCCCAGGCGCTGCAAACGCTTAGCAGCGCCTGGGGGCTCCAGGGGCGTTTGGCGGCTGAATCCCTGAGGCGTGCCTGTATGTGGAAGAGGACGCGCCGTCTGCCGGCCCCTCCCCTCTCCCCCTGAGGGCGGTGGCAACAGAGGGCCGAGCTTCCGGTCGGCCTGAACACTCACGCGGCTGTTTGTTCCTTCTCTGTTCCTTCGACTAGACAAGGCCGGCAGTCGAACCGCTTGGGAATGCGAAATACGGAGCCAAAGAGCGCGAGCCTCCAAGGCTCGCGTCGCCGGCTGAGGGGCTAGCGCTCCTGAGCGTTTCTATCGGCACAACTGGGCCTGATGCGTATGCGTAATGGCTCCCAGCCGGGGGTGGGGGCTCCCCCCTCCCCCTGGGCATGCCGGCCGGGCTTCGCATGTCGGCTTCCCCTTCCGCCTCACCCTCTCCTTGCACGCTCGAGCTCGATTGACGATGAGTAACGGGTGGTGACGGTAGGCATGAAGACATAGGGGTGGGGGGCGAGCAGGTGACCACTGAGCGGGCCTCGCGGCTCGCCAATGACGGGGAAACGTCACACGACTGAGAGCCCGGGGCTTTGTGCCTGGCGTAAACGTTTGGCTGCAAACCTTGATGGCGCTATGCTCCAAAGCCCACTAATCGGCCCCGCGCGGGTGGTGCCGCCGGGGCCATGGCACAGGGAGGTAGAAGCTCCCATGCAGGTACTAGGTTACGTCCGCGTCTCCCACCGAGGAGCAGGGTCGGGGAGCTGGCATCGGGCTTTGAGGCCCAACGCGAAGCCATCGCCGCCGAGTGCGAGCGCCGGGGCTGGGTACTCCTGGAGGTGATCGAGGACGCGGGCTATTCCGCTCAAGAACCTCAACCGTCCAGGCATCCAGTTCTGCGCTCGATCAAGCTCCAGAGGCCGGCGAGGCGGAGGTGCCTGGTGGCCGCGAAGATGGACCGACTCTCCCGCTCCCTCCTTAACTTCGCCTCGCTGATGGAGGACCCTCAGTCGAGCAGGGCTGGGCAGCTCGTCGCCCTCGACGGAGCCGCGGACACCACCACTCCGGCAGGGCAAGATGATGGCCGGCGTCCTCGCCACCTTCGCGCAGTATGGAGCGGGGACATCATCGGGGAGCGGGTCCGCGCGCCACGCACCAGGTCCAGCGAAGGAACGGAACAAGGCGAGATGGGACGGCAAGCGCCAGACACCCGAGGGGCCCTGATCGATGGGCGGGATCGAGTCGGGGTGAGCGCGAGCAAGGATCAACGCTGCAGGAAATAGCCGTCCGACTCAACGACGATGGGGTGCCGACCGTGCGGAGCGGCAAGCGCTGGTGGCCGGCGACGGTTGCCGCGGTGTTGAAGTCGGCGAGCTATGAGGCGGAGTTGGCAGCGGCGCGGGGATCGTGACCGAGGCTCCCGCCCAAGCCGCTAAGAACCCTCCGCAAGCTGCTCGACCTCAACCTCCTCCGAGAACCCGTCGATGATCTCAACGCCATGAGCCCTCAGCTCCGCACTATCTCCTCGACCGATCGGTGCTGGACGACGCTCATTGGCTGATCCCGTAGGAGTTGGGACTTGTCAATGTGCACCGCACCGGAGACGGCGAGGTTGCGGCTGGCACCCGGGAGGTCGCGGGCTGGGATCTCCTCTAGCGTCTCCTCGATCCGCTCCGCCACCTGCTGCTCGAGGCGGAGGTAGCGCTCGGCGGCAGCGGTGTGCTTCTCGGCCAGGAACTCGCGCAGGCGGGGAAGCTCCCGCGCCCTGACCTCCTCGTAGCGCTGGGGGTGGATCCTGTTCACCCAGCTCTGCAACGTAGAACGTGGGATCGGGAGCCCCTCGCCGGCCAGGACCTCAGCCGCCATCCGGGTGTTGCCGCTGGCTAGGGCTGTGGCTACAAGCCCGCGCTCGATCTCCTCCTCGGTGTAGTTGGTGCGCGTGCGTTTGCTGGATGAGGTTGGGCGATGGGCGTCGAGGTTTGCTTATCCATGGTCTGAGGATGATTGGGGAGCCGGATGCCACTCCCCGTGACTTCAGGCCCGGTCCTGGGCCTCTGGGCGTCAGACCTGCGGCAATCCGATCTATGACTCAAACTTCCAATATTGGGAGCACCGCTACCTTCTATGCCCTATGCTCGCCTTGCTTAGCGAGGAGGGGTGGTGGCGCTGGGTGGATCATTCCGGAGCCCCAAAGAAGTTAGACGGGCGCTGAACGGCCTGACTTAGGGCCAGTTCTGTCCTTGCCATTTGCTCGGCCCCCGTTTAGCCCAATCCCGGGGGGTCACCAGATGCCGAGCACAGCTCGAAGGTCCACATCCGCTCGACACGGGATGGTCAACACGGTACCTCCCGCGGCACTCGACAGCGTAGGGTCATCGAGGCGGCGTCGCGGTCGGTGCGCCCGGACTCTAGCCTTGTTTGCGATCTGCATCGCTACGGTTTTCGCACTCCCGAGCCCGGCGGGCGCCTCCATATCGTATGGATTCGTTTGCTACCCGAGCGGGCACTCCCTTCGCGCTAACTGGCCATTGATCTGGGGCCAGCGAGGCACCACTCTGCAAAAAGTGTGGTTCAAGGTAAAGCTCGACCAATGGACTGGTTCAAGATGGCGGTATTTCGGCTACTCCCGCTGGTACTTCGGCGTTTCGAGCATATACGGTCGGTATTACCTCGATAGATCGCTGGGGTGGCTGATGCCCTTCCCCCTCGTCCTGGGCTCCGGGGATCTTGGGCATTACTTCGGCTTCGTGAGTGGAAGGCGGAGCTACGTGGGTCGCAACTGGGCCCGTATTGGTCCAACCTGCCCAACGCCTACTACCGTACGCGAGAGCGATACAAGGTGGGCCGCGCCACTTGGAATTCGAAGGCAACCTACGTAGCGGGGACAAGCCGGCGTTATTGCTGGGCCTAGGACTCCAGTGGTCGACATCCAAACAGAGAGGGGGGTCTCGCCTGCCGAGTGTGGACGGCTGGCCTGTTTCTTCTCACTGGCTTGCCTGGCCAGCCTAGTCTTGGCATTCCCGGCCTCGACACGCGCCGAGGCGGGTGGGTCGCCCTGGAGATTCAAAAACGAGGATTCACGCGTACAGACGCAGTCCTTCTGGACACCCGAGCGGATGCGATCGGCTCGTCCGATTCGCGCAGATCGCTCCGGCAATCCGGCGGTTGAGAGAGATCGTGGAGGAAGCCGTCGGAGCTGACCGGACCACCGCATCGCGTGGCCGGTTCCTCACCGCCCTCGGTCACAGTCAAGAAGCCTCCGGGCGGTCCATTCGGTAACTCGTTGCAGCGCCGCACTTGGTACCGGTACATGATCCGCCATCCGTGGCGGCGTCCCTACAGAATCAACGGCAAGCTGTTCGCCCAGGGTAAGCGCTTTAACTGGTTCTGTTCGGCGACGGTAGTCGGGGCGCCGAACAAGAGCGTTGTCTTCACCGCCGCCCACTGCCTACGGGATTCGGGACCGAACGGGCACTGGTTCGACAAGTTCGTCTTCATTCCGGCCTTCAACAGCGGCCGCCACCCGTTCGGCGTCTTCGCGTACGAAAACGCCTGGGTCCTGCCTCAGTGGGTCAATTCCCGGCCGGGCAACTCCAATTACGACGTCGGCGCACTAACCCTGCACCGCAACCGGAAGCACCAGCGTGTGGCGCGGGCGGTCGGGTCAGTCGGATTGGCAGCCAACATCCGCCCGTCGCACTACTGGTACGCCTACGGTTATCCGAGTGCCCGACCATTCAGCGGTAGGAACCTGTGGACCTGCGAGTCCCCCTCCTGGGGCCCGAAGTGGAACCGCCACCCGGGGCCGAACCCGACCGAGATCGCCTGCGACCTCACCAAAGGCAGCAGCGGCGGAGGGTGGATCTGGCGGGCGTCCGATGGTCGCTACCTGAATAGCGTCATGTCGTACGGGCCAGCTTGGCCCTCACCATACAGTTTTGGCACCTATTTCGGTGATGCCGTATGGAACCTCTACAAGAAAGTGGGACGAAGGTGAAACGATTTCGCTTTCTGGGATGCCCGCGGTTGGGGTCGCCCTGCTGATGCCGATCCCAGCTGCGCCGTCTGCCCCGGGTTGGACCTGCCCCGTTTCGGCGGATTTGGTGGATGTCCATGCGCGTTCGCCCCTAACTTGCGCCCTCTATTGAGGCGGCCACGGGACGGTGACGCTCGAATCGAGAATCGAATCGGAGCAGCATCCGAACCCGCGACCTTCGGGTTATGAGATCTCCCAACCAGGCCCTACTGGGCGCTCATTGGTTCTCGCATGCGTTCTCAGGTGCTCTGAGATGTTCTGAGTTTCGTTCTGCTCGGTCAGGTGAGATTCGCTCAGTCTGAATCCCGTGGTCCCTCGAGAAAGTGCCGCTTTTCATGGAAAGCGGTGTTGTTGGCTTGCGGATGCTCGGCGCGGAAGAGCTCGCGAAACGCGAAAGGCCGGTTCACGGCGTCCACTTCGCGGCCACCGTTCCGGCGAATTGCACGGCGCCGAAGACGCTGCCGACGGTCATGCAGAAGAGCCGGCTTGGACAGGAGACGCCAGCCAGATGCGGGGAGCCCGCTGTAGGGGTACGGGATCGACTCGAGCTGCCAGCGCGCTCCGTCGAAGCGCTCGGCGATCACAATCTCACCGGTCGAGATCATAACCATCGCCCACGGCGTGACAAGCCCGCACGGTCCCGGACAGCTGACGTCAAAAAGGTTGGCGAGTGGATGCCCGCTCGACGACGGCCCCGGGTTCGGGGTGGGCATGACCGACCAATTCGAGCCGACGCGGCGCTCGGCCAGGGTCGTGATATCCGCCGTGAAATCCGGCCTCAGGTTGGCAAAAGAGTCTCCGACGGCGAAGCACACGGGTCCGCTCGGACAGGAGACGCCCTTGAACTCAGCGCCGAAGGCGCCCTCGGGCTCGGGTGCGGACTGCAGGCCCCACGAGTTAACGCGCCCGAACCAGCGCTCGACCAGCGGCACGGGGTTGGTCGGACCGTTCGACTGACCTACGGTGGTGCAGGTCCGCTTCAAGGGACACGAGACATCGGCGAGCCCGCCGGGCGGGGAAACCGGGGCGTCCGGGATGGACTGGACATGCCAGGTGCCGTCCCAGCGCTCCGCGAGCGTGCCGGTGGCGTCGGATCCTCCGATCGCGGTGCAGGCCAGGAGCCCGGAGCAGGAGACGGCCGAGAGGCCGCCGTTTCCGACGTCCGGGCTCTGCTGATGCGACCAGCTCGTCCCGTTCCACCGCTCGATCAGGGGCGCCGAGGTCGGGTAGCCCGAGCTGCCGACCGCGAAGCAGACGTTCGGCCGCGGACAGGAGACGCCATTCAGCGAGATGGGCGTCGCCGTGAACGGGTCCGGGGTCGGCACGATCTGCCAGCTCGTGCCGTCCCAGCGCTCGGCCACCGTCGAATACGTCACCGTGCCGGGGCCCCCCAGGGCACCCATGAAGACCTCGGCGGAGCCGACGGCCATGCACGAATTCGCCGACGAGCAGTCGACGGCGTTGAGTCTGGTTCCGGTCGCGCCAGGGGCGTTCGGCGTGGGCGGCACCGTCCAGGCGGCCGAGGCCACGGAGGGCGCGAGCAGCAACGCCGCGGTCGCAATCAAGACCAGGCAAACAGGTCGAAGTGACATCCGCACTGGGAACACTACTTTGCGGTCATTCCCCCGGCAAGCGCACCGTCGCGTCGAGGACCGCCGAAAGCGCCACTTTGGACGAGAAGTAGCGCTTTCCATGGAGGCTGTCGCACAAACCCCCTTGGCATCCGGCTTGTTTTGGAGCATCCAGGCATGCCACAGAACTTCCTCACAACTGACCGAGACCAGCCGCTCCTGCTTGCCCCCGACCTGCGCGATTGGCTCCCCGAGGACCACCTCGCCTGGTTCGTGATCGAGGCGATCGAGGAGCTCGACATCGAGCCCTTCTACGCCTCCTACCGGGCCGACGGCCACGGCCGAGCAGCTCACGATCCGAAGATGATGCTGACCCTGCTCGCCTACTCCTACTCGGTCGGCGAGCGAAGCTCGAGGGGCATCGAGCGCCGCTGTCGCGAGGACGTCGCCTTCCGGGTGATCGCCGCCAACCAGATCCCCGATCACGCCACGATCGCCCGCTTCCGGGTCCGCCACGAGCGCGCCCTGGGCGAGCTATTCGGACAGGTGCTCGGGCTCTGCGCCAATGCCGGACTGGTCGAGGTCGCGGTGCTGGCGGTCGACGGCTCGAAGTTCGAGGCCTCGGCGTCAAACCACGCGACCCGAAGCTACGAGCAGATCGCGTCCGAGATCCTCGCCGAAGCGGGCCGCATCGACGCCGCCGAGGATGAGATCCACGGCTCCGCCCGCGGCGATGAGCTGCCCGAGCACCTGACCACCCGTGAGGGCCGCCGCGCCTGGCTGCGGGAGGCCAAGGAGCGCCTCGATGCCGAGCGGGCCGCTAAGCAAGAGCCCGTGCCCAAGGACCGCAAAGAGCGACTCGAGATCTGCCGCGACCGCTTGGTCGAGGACTGGCGAGAAGAGCGCCGTGCCAACCGCGACTACGAGGCCTACCGCGCCCGCGGCGTGATGAAGGATGGACGCCGCTTCGGCCGACCCCCGAACCCGCACACACCGCCCGCCCAACCCGAAGGCAAGATCAACCTCACCGACCCCGACTCGCGCAACATGAAGGCCTACCGCGGCTACCTGCAGGGCTATAACGCCCAGGCTGTCACCACCGAGGACCAGATCATCGTCGCCGCCGAGATCGCGCCCGACGGCCTCGACTTCGCCCAGCTCGACCCGATGGTCTCCGCCGCGGAGCGAGAGCTCGCGGAGGCGGGGGTCACCGAGCGCCCCGGGACGGTGCTGGCCGACGCCGGCTACTGGTCAAACGAGCACATCGACTCGCTGCGCGAGCGAGGAATCACCCCGCTCGTTGCCGCCGATGCCGACCGCAGAAAGGGGCCGCGCAAGACTCGCCTCGGTGGCCCCTATGACTTCATGCGCCGGGTCCTCGCCACCGAGCAAGCCGCGAACCTCTACTCGCGAAGACAGTGGATGGTGGAGCCGGTCTTTGCCCAGATCAAGGCAATCCGGGGGATCGGGCGCTTCAAACGAAGAGGCCGGGCGGCCGTCCGCTCGGAATGGCGCCTGATTGCCGCCACCAACAACCTCCTGAAGCTCCACAAGCACGCATTAAGCGCCGCTGCGGCCTGAATTGGGCCTCGGTTCGGTTGATCCGGCTCCCCGGAGCCCGGCGTCGCCGATCGCACTAGGAGGTCGAGACGACGAGCGAGGTGGCAGGCAGCTCGAGGTCTCCGGGCCCGCCGAATGTGTTGAGCTGCTCGGCCATCTCCTCGCGAATCCGCCCCCGCTCCTCCTCGCCCAGGCCGTCGAGAACCATCGCGATTGCACCAGCGGCGGTGTTGAGGAATTCCCAGTATTCGTCCACTCCTGAGAATCGGAAGCCAAAGCTGACCTCGTCGATCGCGGGATCCGAAAAGCCCGCCGCGGTGAAGAGGTCGCGCAGGCGATCTCGATCGGCGAGCGCGAGGATTCCCGGAGCGCCAGCTTGCGGCGCCGGCGTATGACCGCGCTCGTGAAGCACACGCGACGCCAGAGCGGCCCACGGGTTCTGCTCCGGTCCCGCGAAGACCGCGCACGCCACCCGCCCGCCGGCTCGCAGCACGCGGCGCGTCTCTTGGAGTGCCTCGCCCGGATCGGCCATCAGCATGTAGCCCCAGCGGCAGACCACCCCGTCGACGGAGTCGTCCGGCAGCTCGAGATGCTCGGCGTCGAGAGTGCGGCACTCGACGTTCTCGAGGCTGAGCTCCTGGGCGCGGCGGCGAGCAACCTCGACCATGGCCCTGGCGAAGTCGCTGACGATCACCCGGCCGCTCGGTCCAACCAGCTCGGCCGCTGAGAACCCTACGACTCCGGTCCCGGCCGCCAGATCGAGGATCGTCTCTCCGGCGGACGGTTCGAGCCGCTCGAGCATCCGTTCGGTCACGGGCCGAGCGACCTCCTCGATGTAGGCGTGGCGCTCGTCCCATCCGGGTGCCATCGCCTCCCACACGGTACGGCTCGCACTTTTGAAGTCGCCGGCGTTCATGCAGTCACTCAGCCTAATCAGCCGCGCGCGCCTGCTGCGTTGCGTGAAAGCGGAGTGAAAGAAGGCTCAGCGTTTTTGGCGGGCGCAGTGGCGCGGTGAACGGAGCCATGCCTCTAAGAAAACGGACCGTCTACTCCGACAGCCCGGCGGCTTCGAGGGCCTGCTCACGGTCGGTGAAGACCCGGAGCCGGGCGAGCCGCCCGCCCTGGACCGTCCAGACGAACGCGAACAGCTGATCCAGTTCCATACGGCTCGCCTTGGCCGTGCCCTTGCTCCGAGCCACGACCACAACCTCGTCGCCGCCGTCGATGAACTCGCTGGCCTCGACGCGGTAGTCGTCGTAGACGTCGAACAGGTTGCGTAGCGCGTCGCGGACCTCGGGACCGCGGCGCGAACCGGACTCGACCGCTTCGGCGGGCTGGTCCCAGGAGAAATCCGGCGCGAACAGCTCTTGGGCGACCCTGAAGTCGCCCCGAGCCCAGCCGTCGTGCACCGCACGCACGGTCTCAACATTCTCCTGCGACATCGCCTGCGCAGTATCTCGCGCCGGGCTTCTACTCTGCCAGCGGATCGGGCATGGCCCGGGCCAGGTGGCGACTGCCATCGGGCGGGACCACGACGCAGCCGATGTAACCGGGGATCAGCGGCGCGGCCGGGCCAACCAGGTGGAGGTCGTCGCCGCGGCCGGCGACCGTGAAGCCGGTGTAGCCGTCGATCTCACCGCCGTCGATCATTAGCGCTTGCGAGCCGTCGTCGGGCATCTCGCTCCACTCGATCGTGTGCTGGTCGAGCTTGATCTCCGGCAGCCGATCGGCGATCCAGTCCAACAGCTCGAGCCGGTCGCTGTCGATCGGGTTCATGTCAGTGGTCATCTAGTCCTCCTCGGTTAGGTGCATCAGGTCAGCGTGCAGCGCGTCGATCAGATCGCGCAGCTCGAGGTCGGGCCGGTGATCGGCAAGCTCGAGCACGTCGGCGGCGAACTCGGTCAACCGCTTCATCTGCGCGGTGGGGTGATCGGGACGGGAACCATCGTCGCGGTCATCGTGTTCTCGATTCTGGGGGTGACGTCGGCGGCGGCTTGGGGCCGCACCCTTCCCCTGGCTGAGCCCAGCCTGAGCGCGGTGCTGCCGGGCAGCAGGCCCCGGCATGATCTTCCTCGCAGTAGCTCTCGCTCCTCGACGGCTCCCCCACAGCTCCAAGACCTGGCGCCTTCGCTCACGCCTTCACCCGTTCCGCTGGCCGTCCCATTCCCTTCCGCTGCGAGCAGCTAGCCCATCTGACCTTTCGGCGGCTCTTTGCCTTGCTGCCAATCCACCAGCCCCGAGGCGTTGCTCCGCTGCGAGGTTGTCGGCGCCGGCTATCGAAGGGCACCACCGCCATCGTGGCGCCCTGCTACCCAAGCCATAGACACCCGGGGTGTCTGCCAGGTGTTTAGGTCCTTGCGGCGTCGTGCGGAGTCGTGCGTGGCGCTGCGTGCCTGATCCGAGCGTGCCAGGCACGAGCCTGAGAATCGGGGCGACTGGTTGAAACCGTGCCTGAGATCGCATCCGTGGGACCCACTGTGGGACCCGTTTGGCGACTAGCTGACTTCGCACAGGGGATGAACGTTGCGCCCGACAGCCCTATCAATCGCCTCTAGTGCCCCGTGGTCCCCGTGCCCGCATAGCTCGCGCACTTGCCTGCCGCCGTCATCTTGCCTCAATTGTTCTGCGACCTCAAAATCCCTGAGACCTCTGGTGACGTAGAGATAGTGCCCCGTGAAGTGCCGTAGGTGGTGACGCGTCCCGTAAACGGGGAAACCCCCTTTTACGCCGCCAGTAGTAAGGCCGCAGCTCCTTGGCGTGCCCGTGCAACCAGTCGAGGGCAGTCAGCGTGTCGTCGATCGCCTTCGAACCCGCGACCTAGCCGGGGCCCGCCGCCACCGCATCGCGGGCAGTGCGGATCAACTCGAGCTCGACGGCCTGGCGATTGGCGGACGCGACCTCCTCGGCCTCGTCGAGCAGCTCCCGCGCGCCTGGCTCACCGGCGGCGTCGCGCGCACGGGCCAGGGTGCGCAGAGCGCGAGGCATCCCGAAATTCAGGGCGCGATCGCGGAGGACCGTGGCGCCTCGCTCGGCCCGCTCGAGGGCCTCCCGCACCCTACCGACGCCGAGCAAAGCCTCGGCGAGCATGGCTTCCCGCAATCCCTCTGCCTCGCCCCCCTTTTCCATCGCCTCACGGTAAAGGTGATCTGCGCGCTCGAGGCAGTCGAGCGCCGGTTCCGGATCGTCGCGCTCGAGGTGCACGCCACCCAGGTTGAACAGGGCCCAATGCCTTGAGAAGACATCGCCGAGTTGCTCGGTGATCTCATAGTTGCGCTTTGCCAATCCCAGGGCCGCGTCCAGCTCTCCCCGTAGGGCGATCAGGGTGGCCAGGTTCCCCCGCGTCCAGCTCTCGGTCTCCGGGTCTCCCTGCTCGTGCGCAATCGTCAGCGCTGACTCGAACAGCTCCTGTCCAGCGTCGAAGTCGCCGCGATCCCGCCGGATCATGCCCTTGGCCATCAGGCACCACGCATAGGGGCAGCCGATCACGATTCCGGCCCCGGCGCCATGGTCATCCCCCGTAAGCTCCAGCGCCTCGTCGAGAAGCTCTTCGCAGTGGTCGAAGTCGCCAGAGGTCATGTACGAGTACGAGCCCGCGGCGCGAATAGCCACCCGCAGGGCCTCATCGCCAGACTCATCGGCGAGAGCGATCCCCTCGTCCGCGCCGGAGGTCCACTCGGCGGCGGTCACATCCAGGCCCGGACGTGCCGACTCGAGGAGCTTCAGCAGCGCCAGCGAACGCAGGTCGCCGGTCCGCGTCGCGATCTCCCGTGCCTCATCGGCCAATGTCTCGACGCGGTACTCCTCCATCCCTAGCCGCCAGGCGTAGTCGAGCTGGAGCAGCCGTGAGGTGACGCCGAGCGCCGAGGTCTCGTCGTCCTCGGGCAGCTCGGAGGCCAGTTCGGAGACCTTCGTCCAGAGGCGGAGGGCGTCCTGAGGATGAGAATACCCCGCCCAATGGGCGGCGCGGGCGTTCCAGCGCGCAGCCTCGAGAAGCTCGCCGCCCTCCTCGAGGTGGTGGGCGATCAGCGCGGCCAGCTCGTCGTGGCGCTCAGGGTTGAGCTCGATCATCGCCCCGGCCGTGGCGGCGTGGGCGGCGGCACGGCGCTCGCCTAGCTGGGACCCGTAAGCGACTTCTCGGGTGAGCGGGTGGCTGAAGGCGAGCAACCGCTCCGGGTAGATCTCGGCCTCGTAGAGGAACCCGCCCGCGATCAGCTCCTTCAGTCCCGCCGCGAGCGCATCCTCGTCCAGGCCGGCGACCCGGCGCAGGGCCGGCTCAGGGACCTCGTTGCCGATCACCGCCGCCGCCTGGAGGAGTGCCTTGGCGGCCGCCAGGCGGTCGATTCGCGCAGCGAGGATCACCTGCACGGTTGCGGGGACCTTGGTCTGGCCGATGGGCCGTGTGAGTTGGTAGGCGCCGCGCCCGCCCTCCAGGTTCCCGGCCTCGACCAGCTCGCGAACGACCTCCTCGATGAAGAACGGGTTGCCGCCGGTGCGCTCGTGGATCAGCTCGGCGAGTCCATCCAAAGACCGGTCGTTGCCGGCGAGGTCGGCCAGCAATTCCTCGGTCGAATCGAGCCCGAGCGGAGCCAGCGATAAGCGGCGGTAGATCGGCGAGTCGTACCAGTCGGCCTGGTATTCGGGCCGGAAGTTCAGCACCGCCAGCGTCGGCGTCCCCTCCATCGCCGACACCGTCTCCGCCAGGAACTCTTCGCTGCCCTCATCCATCCAGTGCAGGTCCTCAATCAGGTTGACCACCACATCAGTTCGACCGGGGGCCCGATACAGGCGCCTGATCACTCCCCGAAGCAGGCGCTGCCTCGCCTCGGCACTCACCTGTGGCGACGGGCGCTGGGGATCGGGAACGGCGAGGAAGTCGAAAATGAGCGGCAGATCGTCGGAGAATTCCGGGTCGAGGAGCAGTAGCCGCCCGGCGATCTTTTCCCGGGCCACACGCTCGGAGTCGCGCTCCTCGATCCCGAAATAGCCGCGGAGCATCTGGAGCACCGGCATGAATGGGATCGCTTCGCCGTGGGCCTGGGCCTGCGCCTCGTAGACCTCCACCCCCCGGGCCCGGCAGCGCTCGGCGAACTCGTGGCAGATCCGGCTCTTGCCCACACCCGGCTCGGCAACAATCCCAATCACCGCGCCACGCCCCTGCTTGGCTCGCTCGAACGCCTCTTCCAGCGCGTCCATCTCCTGGGCTCGTCCAACGAAACGGGACAGCCCCCGTTCGCGAGACAGGTCGAGGCGTGAGCGCGCAGGTCCGACACCGACCAACTCGAAGACGCCGATCGGGCGGCTTGCGCCCTTCACCTCGAACTTGCCCAGGTCCTTGAGCTCGAGGTATCCCTCGGCAAGCCGCCCGGTGTGCTCGGTCAGGTAAGCCTTTCCCGGCTCGGCGAGAGCTTCCATTCGCTGTGCCAGCCCGACCGTATGCCCGACCGCCGTGTACTCCAGGGCGCGGTCTTCGCCGATGGCTCCGGCCACGACTTCGCCTGAGTTGATGCCGATCCTGACCGAGAAGTTGAGCCCCTTCCCGCGGCGCAGCTCCGTCCGCGTACTCGGCGACAAGTTCGCCTATGTGAAGGGCGGAGAAGCAGGCTCGGGCGGCGTGGTCCTCGTGGGCAATCGGCGCACCGAATAGCGCCATGATCCCGTCGCCGGTGAACTTGTCCACCGTACCCTCGAAGCGACGGACGCCATCAGAGAGCAGCGAAAAGAAGTGCTGCATTATCTGCTGCCACTGCTCGGGATCGACGCGCTCAGCCAGGTCCATCGAGCCCTTGACATCGGCGAAAAGGACTGTCACCTGCTTTCGCTCCCCGTCTTTCTCGGGCCGGGTTGCGTTCTGGGAGCGCTCGTCCGCCGCAGGTTCCCCGTCGAGACGCACCCCGCACGAGTTGCAGAACGACTGCCCTGCCGGGTTCTCAGCTCCGCATCCCGGGCAGAGCTCCTCCAGGGCGAGGCTGGCGCCACATCCTCCGCAGAAGTGAGAGCCGGCCGGATTCGCGGCGCCGCAGGCACGACAGGGCTCCTGCGCCGTAGCGCTCATGCGAACTCCCAGCTCGAGCGCCATGCCGGCGCCGGCTCGCTCATAAAGCTGGGTGACGGCTCCACCATCCACCCCAAGCCTACGAACAGCAGACGTTTGAGGCGGCCCGCCCGGCTCACAACCACCTCTTGACACCGTAGGACGCTGCATAGCGGGGAAGTCTCCGCAACCCGACCCCGGCCAGATCCTGAAACACTGCTGCACCCCAAATTCCCCAGCTAACACCCTCGTTGCGTTGTGGTTTAAAGGGGAGGACTTGACCAGTCAGGGGCGACTGTTTGAAATCATGCCTGAGAGCGATCTGTGGGACCCTCTACGGGACCCTTTCAGCCAGCTTCGCGCAGGGGATAGTTCCGTGGGACCCATTTTGACCTCTCCATGGGACCCTCTTGGGACCCATTTGACTTCGAACGTGCGCGGGGCTATGCGGAGCTATTCGCTTGATTGACGCTTAGCCACGCTTAGCAAGGCGGGGTTCCTGTAATCGGGGCGACTGGATTTGAACCAGCGACCGCTCGGCCCCCAGCCGAGTGCGCTACCAGACTGCGCCACGCCCCGAGGAATGCCCGAGTCTAGCGGCGGTTGCGTCCGAGGCGTTTGCGAACCTATGTTCGCGATGAGTGCCAAAGCGCGTCACTTAGAAGGTCTGGGGGCTGCGGCGAATTCAAGCCCGTAACAAATTTCGCTTGGCGGAGGACGGCGCGAAATCAACGAGACAACATGTGCCGACCCTGTCGCTCCGCCTATCACCGATCTCATTATCTGGCAAACAAGAGGCGCGCTATGTCGAGCAGGCGCAATCGAGAAAGAAGGAACCGGCTCAAAGTGCGAGATGGTCTGTGCCAACTGCCAGCGACGCCGCACGGCTCGGCGGCGCGGTGCTTTGCGGCTTCTCCTGAGCCGAGGGTCCTAGCCTCTGAGTGAGAGCGGGCGACCGGACTCGAACCGGCACTGAGACCTTGGAAGGGTCTTGTGCAACCGTTACACCACGCCCGCGGAGGGCAGATTATAGGTCGCAGCCCTTACCCCCGAGTGGGACGAGCTACGGCTCGTTAGCAGCGGGGGAGCCGGGATTCGAACCCGGATTCACGGTTTTGGAGACCGTGCGCATAGCCCTTAACTCACTCCCCCGGGGAGCGGCGGCCCATGCTATCCAGGGGAACCCGGGTCGGCTGCGCTGTTTCAGCGCGATCAGGGCTTGGAACCATGATGCGGGCGGAGGGACTCGAACCCCCACGGGCCGAAGCCCACCAGGACCTAAACCTGGCGCGTATTCCAATTCCGCCACGCCCGCGTCTGCATCTGCGCGCAGTGTTGCGAAGAATCCCTGCGCGCATCGTGGGGAGATTCTATGATCGCCGTTATGGCGGTAGGAGAGGCAAGGCCGGGCTACGAGCTCTGGCGGCCCAACAGGGAGAAGCCTCAGTCGGTCACGACGAAGTTCGTGGTCGTCCTTCTCCTGCTGGTCTCGGCGGCGCTCGCCGGGATCGCGACGATCGCCGGCTGGTCGCTGCTCCAGGGCGGAGCCGCGATGGGCGTGATCTGCCTGATCTTCTACGTCCTCCTCTACGTCCTGTTCGCGATCATGGTCGCCCGCTGGCAGCGGGGCGTGCTGCCCGTCGCCGCCGCCTGGGCGGTGCTGCTGGTCATCTTCTGCGCCATCGGCGCCAACAGCTGGTTCTCCCGCGACAAGGTCGGCTTCGACGGGGGTCTGATCCCGGTGCCTGTGATCGGACTCCTGGTCTTGATTCTGATCCCGCTCCAGATCGCCCTGATGGTGGTCGCGATGATCGCCTTCAACCAGGAGTGGCACGTCGAGGAGGAGCGCCCGATCGGCTCCGGAGAGGACTACGGTGCCGGGGCCCCGCTCGATGACGGCGAGCCGGCGCCGGCCTGACCGCCTCCCTCTCGATCGGCGACACGGATCGAGGCAATGCCGGAGGTGGGATTCGAACCCACACGCCCTTGCGAGCACGGCCTTTTGAGGGCCGCGTGTCTACCGTTCCACCACTCCGGCCAGCACAGCAAAGACCATAGCCCGCCGCCCCGGCGATAATCCGCCCGTGGATGCCGCTGACCGCCTCGAGGTGATCGAGCAGCTCTGCTCCTTCGAGTGCAGGGGCCCGGGTACGGATGCCGAGCGTCGTGCCGCCAACTGGCTCGCCGAGAGGTTGAGGGGGATGGGCCGGCGAGTCGAGATCGAGCCAAGCTACGTCCATCCCCAGTACTCGCTGGCGATCGGGCTGCACGTCTCCCTGGCGATCGCGGGCAGCCTGGTGGCGTTGCTCTACCCCGCCCTCGGCTTCGCGCTGGTGCTGTTCGCGGCCCTCTCGCTCTACCTCGACCAGAGCACCCGCCTCTACCTGCTGCGGCGGCTGCTCTTCCGCCGCGCCTCCCAGAACATCGTCTCGGCCGGCTCCAGCCCAGGTGCGCCGGCGCGCCTCGTCCTCAGCGCCCACTACGACGCGGCCAGGGGCGGCTTCGTCTTCGGCGAGAGCTCGGTCCGCCTGGCCAGGCGGCTCTCTGAGCGCTGGCGCGTCCTGCTCGGGCCGATCCGCCTGATCTTCTGGGCCGGCGTCGTCCCCCTGTTGCTGATCTCCGGCCTGAGGATGGCGGGACTCGACGGCGCCTGGCTCTCGATCCTGCAGCTGGTGGTGATCGCGTTGATGCTGGTCGCTCTCGTGCTGCTGATCGACATCGCCCTCTCCGAAGTCGTTCCGGGCGCCTGCGACAACGCCTCCGCGGTGGCCGCCGTGCTCTCGGTGGCCGAGCGCCTCGACGCGGAGCCACCGGCCAACCTCGACGTCTGGGTGATCCTCCCCGGCGCCGAGGAGTGCAACGCCGAGGGCATGGCCTATTTCATGCGGGCGCACCGGGCGGAGATCGACCGCGAGCGGACCTACTTCGTCAACCTCGACTCCGTCTCCTACGGGGACGTCCACTACCAGCGCAGCGAGGGGGCGATCGTCAACCGGGCGATGGACCGCCGCCTGGTCGAGCTCTGCGAGTCGATCGCCGCGGCGCAGCCCACGGGCGAGGATGGTGAGGCCGGGCACGCCGCCCGCCCGATCCGCCACTCCTTCCACACCGACGCGCTGCCGGCCGTCGTCCGCGGCTTTCGCGCGATCTCGATCGTCGGAGCCGAGGACGGCGTAGGCCCTCCCTACTACCACACCCCCGGGGACACGCCGGAGAAGGTCGACGAAGGGGCGCTGGCCCGCTCGGTGGAGTTCACGCTCGAGCTGGTGCGGGCGATCGACCTCGATGTCGCGCGCGCCGCGGCAGACGGCGACGGGACCCGGTCCGAACCCGCGCCCTCCGCCCATCGGGTATAAGCCGACCGTGGACGCCGACGCGGAGGACGGCCGGGGAGAACTGCTCTGGGAGCCATCGGCCGAGATGGTCGAGCACTCCCGGATGAACGAGTACCAGCGCTGGCTCGCCGCCGAGCGCGGACTGCGCTTCGACGACTACGGCTCGCTCTGGGAATGGTCGGTGTCCGAGCTCGAGGCCTTCTGGGGCTCGATCTGGGACTTCTTCGAGGTGATCTCCGACGTCCCCCCCGCCGGTGCGCTGGGCGCCCGGAAGATGCCCGGCACCGAGTGGTTCCCGGGGACCCGCGTCAACTACGCCGAGCACGCCTTCCGCAACCGCGATCCAGCCGAGACCGCAATACTGCACGTCTCCGAGCTGCGCCTGCTGAGCGAGCTCAGCTGGGGGGAGTTGCGCTCCCAGGTCGCCGCGGCCGCCGCCGGGCTGCGCTCGCTCGGGGTGGAGGCCGGGGACCGGGTGGTCGCCTACCTCCCGAATCTGCCCGAGGCGATCGTCGGCTTCCTCGCCAGCGCCTCGATCGGAGCGGTCTGGTCCTCCTGCTCGCCCGATTTCGGCCCCTCCAGCGTGGTCGATCGCTTCGCCCAGATCGAGCCGAAGGTGCTGCTCGCTGTGGACGGCTACCGCTACGGCGGCAAGGACTTCGACCGCAGCGAGTTGCTCGCCGGCCTTCAGGCGGAGATCCCGAGCCTCGAGCGAACGGTCGTCCTGCCTTACCTCTCACCTGACCCGGACCTCTCCGCACTGCGGGAGGCGAACAGCTGGACGGAGCTGCTAGCCGCCGGCGCGGGCGCCGAGCTCTCCTTCGAGCGGCTGCCCTTCTCCGACCCCCTCTGGGTTCTGTACTCCTCCGGGACGACAGGACTGCCGAAGGCGATCGTCCAGAGCCAGGGCGGAATCCTCCTCGAGCACCTGAAGAAGCTCCACCTCCACGCTGACCTGCATCGCGGCGATCGCCTCTTCTGGTTCACGACCACCGGGTGGATGATGTGGAACTTCCTCGTCTCGGGGCTCCTGACCGAGGCGGCGATCGTGCTCTACGACGGCAATCCGGGACAGCCCGACATGGGCGTCCTCTGGGACCTCGCCGAGGACGCCGGAGTCACCTGCTTCGGCACCAGCGCCTCCTACATCTCCGCCTGCATGAAGGAGGGCCTCGAGCCGGGTGAGGGCCGCGATCTCTCCCGGCTCGGCGCGATCGGCTCCACCGGCTCGCCACTCTCGCCCGAGGGGTTTGACTGGATCTACGAGCACGTCGGACCGGACACCTGGCTGTTCTCGACCAGCGGGGGGACCGACCTCTGCACCGCTTTCGTCGGCGGCGTCGCCACCCTGCCGGTCTACCGGGGCGAGCTGCAGGCGCGGGCCCTCGGCGCCGCGGTCGAGGCCTGGGACGAGCAGGGCCGGCCGTTGATCGGCGAGGTGGGAGAGCTGGTTGTAACCAAGCCGATGCCCTCGATGCCCGTCTACCTCTGGGGCGATGAGGACGGGAGCCGCTACCTCGCCGCCTACTTCGACCACTACCCCGGGATCTGGCGCCACGGCGACTGGATCGAGATCACCTCCCGCGGCACCGCGATCATCTACGGCCGCTCGGACTCGACCATCAACCGATCCGGGGTACGGATGGGGACGAGCGAGATCTACCGGGCGGTGCAGGCGGTGCCGGAGATCGTCGACGCCCTGGTCGTCGACCTGCCACGGAAGGGGACCGAGGGCTGGATGCCCCTGTTCGTGGTGCTCCGCGAGGGGGCCGACCTCGATCCGGACCTGGAGCGCGAGATCGCCACCCGGATCCGGGAGCGCTGCTCCCCCCGCCATGTCCCCGACCAGGTGTTCGAGGTAAAGGAGGTGCCGCGCACGCTGAGCGGCAAGGTGCTCGAGGTCCCGGTGAAGCGAATCCTCATGGGGACGCCGGCCGAGCGGGCGGCGAGCCGCGACTCGCTCGCCAACCCCGACTCGCTCGACTACTTCACGACGCTTGCCGGGCGGCTCCGGCAGGAGGCAGGCTCAGGCGGCGGCTGAGGTCCTCGAAGGAGACGGTGCGGTCGCGCCCCTCCCGCTTCGCCTCATAGAGCGCGGCGTCCGCTGTGCTAAGCAGGCCATCGGCACCCTCGGCGTCCTCGGGGAAGGCGGAGACACCGGCGCTGACCGTCAATTCGAAGGCCTCCTCTGCGAACTCGGCGTGGACACGCCCGACGATGCGGTTCGCGAGATCGACCGCTTCGACCCGGTCCTCGACCTCGGGCACCAGAACCGCGAACTCATCTCCTCCCATCCTCGCCGCCAGGTCGCTGGTGCGGCTCTCTGCGGCGAGGATGCGGCCGAAGCGCACCAGGCAGTCGTCCCCCGTCTGGTGACCGAAGCGGTCGTTGACGGCCTTGAATCTGTCAAGGTCGAGCATCACCAGCCCGATCGGGCGCCGCCCGGCGCGCCGCGCCCGCTCGAGCTCCTCCTCGAGGCGCTCGTCGAACTCTCGCCGGTTCGGCAACCCGGTGAGGGAATCGGTGCGCGAGAGGTCGTGGAGGTGGCTGATCACGACGTCGAGGCGCTGGCGCATCAGGGTGAGCACCACCGCGGAGACGATCAGCGCGGCGATCGCGAAGGCAAGGTGTAGCTCAGGCAACGGCGCATCGCCTGCGTAGAGGGCGATCCCGTACCCGCTGCAGGCGATCAGCACCGAGACGATCGAGATCGTGAAGGAGAAGAAGTACGCAGAGGTGGCGACGATCCAGATCATGAACATCGCGTATGCCCCGGCCGATGCGCCGCCGGTGAAATAGATGAAGGTCGCGACCAGCACGCCGGAGAGCGCAGGGCTGGTCTTCAGGAACCAGCGGGGAAGTCGGCCGGCCAGACCGACCCAGATGATCCCCGCGAGCGCCGCAGCGCCGATCACGCAGAGCACTGCGAGGAGGTTGCGCCCCGGGCCGTGGGGCAGGAAGAGGGAGAGCCCGCCGACCACGGCCCCGGCGAGAAACAGCGCCCCGTAGGTGGCGGCGACCAGGCCGAGGTCCTCCGACGGCCTCACCGGCGGCCGGTCGGTGAAGCCTTTCTTCAGTCGTTCGATCGCTGTGGACATATCGGGCGTCCGTCGCGGGCGCTGCAGGATTGATCGGCCGTCGGGACCCGCTCCGATACTCCCGGCAGCGAGACCCCAACGGATCTCGCCAACGCGCTCTGCGCCTACTCCTCGGCGGCTGCCGAGATCGCCGTCAGCAGCGTCGCGCAGACGCCGGCTAGACCGAAGGCGACGAAGGTCGCGCCGGTGTGGAAGCGAGCGTAGTCGAGCAGTGCGCCGGCCCGCGAGATCACCGCCACGCTGAGCGCGGCGCCGGCGATGGCCAGGCAGACCTCGAGCACCGGGGAGGGTTCGCGCCTCCGGGGCTCGATCCCCGGATCAGGCGCCTGATAGCCCCCCGCTCGCAGGGCGGCGAGAGCGAGGAAGCCGAATCCCGTCGCGACCAGCGTCCCGGCGAGGACGTCGCTGGGGTAATGCCAGCCGAGGACGATCACCGTGACCGAGATCGCGATCGCGTAGGCGGCGCCGAGGATCACCGCCGCCCATCGGTGCCGCCGCGGGACCACGAGGACGAGGGCAACCGCCATCGACATCGCTGCGGTCGCGTGCCCGCTCGGGAAGGAGACCGGACCGATGCCATGACCCACCACCGGCTGCACCCGCGGATGGGCGAGGACGATCTTGAGCAGCTGGGTGGTCACGGCGGCGCCGGCGACCGCCCCGAGCCCAGCGACCAGGTGGGCGCGCCGATCCCAGCGAAAGGCGAATATGGCAAGCACGGCGAGGAAGGCGAGCAGGGGCGGAAGATCGGCGCTGTGCGCGAGCGTCTGCAGAGCCGGCGTCCTCGCCGGGGTGGCGAGGCGGCCGAGATTCTCGTACAGCCTCGCGTCGAGGTCGGCGGCGCGGATCGTCCCGTAGACGAGGAACATCACCGCGCCGAAGGCGGCTGCGCAGGCGGCCGCAGCCGCGATCGGTGCTCTCGAGAGAGCCCTGCTCATTGACCAAAGGTAGCCGACTCAGGCCGGGGTGACCGGATTTCGCCGCCTGGCGAAGCGACGATCCTTGCTCTCGGCGGCGGCGAAACGCCTGATCAGCTCGGCCCGGAGCTCCGCCGGCTCGACCACCGCGTCGACCACCAGCTCCGAGGCCAGGTGGAGGATGTCGATGTCCTCCGCGTACTCGCGGCGCTTCTCTTCGACGAAGCGCTCGGCGCTCGCCCGGGTCCTCGATCGCCTGGATCTGGTTGAAGAAGACCGCGTTGACCGCCGCCTGCGGGCCCATCACGGCGATCGAGGCGCTGGGCAGGGCGATGCAGCAATCGGGCTCGAAGGCCGGGCCGGCCATCGCGTAGAGGCCGGCGCCGTAGGCCTTGCGGACGATCACCGAGATCTTCGGCACGGTCGCCTCGGAGACCGCGCTGATCATCTTCGCCCCGTGGCGGATGATTCCCTGGCGCTCGACCGCGGTGCCGATCATGAACCCAGGGACGTCGGCGAGGAAGAGCAGCGGCAGGTTGAAGGCGTTGCAGGTCTGGATGAAGCGCGCACCCTTGTCGGCGGAGTCGACGAACAGCACGCCGCCCTTCTGGCGGGGCTGGTTGGCGACGATCCCGATCGCGCGACCGTCGAGGCGTGCGTAGCCGACGATCAGCTCCTTTGCCCAGCGCTCGTGCACCTGCAGCAGCGAGCCCTCGTCGACCAGCCGCTCGATCAGCTCGCAGATGTCGAACGGCTGATTCTCGTCCTCGGGGATGATCTCGGCGATCGGCTCCGCCGAGGCGGGCTCGGCCGGAGGCGCAGAAGGCGGCTCCTCGCGCCAGTTGGCCGGCATGTAGGAGAGGTAGCGACGGGCGGTGTCGATCGCCTCGGCGTCGCTGCCGGCGAGGAAGTGGCCGCAGCCGGAGACGCCGGTGTGCATCTTGGCGCCCCCCATCTCCTCGAGGCTGACGCTCTCGCCGATCACCATCTCGGCCATCCGCGGGGATCCGAGGTACATCGAGGCGTTGCCCGCCCGCATGATCACCACGTCGCAGAAGGCCGGGATGTAGGCGCCACCGGCGGCGCTCGGCCCGAACAGCAGGCAGACCTGGGGCACCTGGCCGGAGAGGCGGACCTGGTTGTAGAAGATCCGACCGGCGCCGCGGCGGCCCGGGAACATCTGCACCTGATCGGTGATCCTCGCGCCGGCCGAGTCGACCAGGTAGATCATCGGGATCGCCAGCTTCAGCGCTCGCTCCTGGATCCGCAGGATCTTCTCGACGGTCTTCGGGCCCCAGGAGCCCGCCTTGACGGTCGGGTCGTTCGCCATCAGCGCCACCTTGCGGCCGCCGATCAGCGCCGTGCCGGTGATCACCCCGTCGGCGCCGAGGCCGTCGCTCTCCCAGTTGGCGAGCAGCGCCTCCTCCGCGAAGCTCCCGGCGTCGATCAGGCGCTCGACCCGCTCGCGGGCCTCCAGCTTGTCCTGCTCGGCCAGCTTCGAGTGGTGCCGCTCAGGGCCCCCGGAGAGAGCGGCCTCGAGCGCCGGCCGGATATCGCTCACTCGGCCTCGGCCGTCGCCGCTTCCGTTGTCTCGGCCTCGCTGAAGGACGCACCGTTCGAAGCGCTCGCCCCCCGCGGCTCGCCGCGAGCGCGGCTGGCGGTGCCGGCGATGCTGCCGGCAATCTCCTCGAGCTCGTCGAGCAGCTGGTCGCGGCGCTCGGCCAGATCGGCGATCACCCCTTCGAGAGCCTCGCGCCTGCTCTGGCCGTCGGCGATGATCTTTCCGGCCTGCTCACCGGCTTCCTCGCGCATGCGCAGCGCGTAGGCGTCGGCCTTGCCACGCTCGGCCTGCGCGTAATCGTCGGACTCCGTCCGGATCCTCTCCGCGTAGTCGTCGGCCTCGACACGGGTAGCGTTCGCCTCGATTCGCGACTGCTCGACCGTCTCCGCCGCCTCGGCCTCGGCCTCGGAGCGGATCGAGCCCGCCGCCTCGCCGGCGGCGCTGAGAACGCCCGCGGTATGGCGGCCGACGTTGTCGAGCTCGCGCCTCACGGCCTCGGACGGCTCGACCTCCGCGCCCCCGCCCTCGAGCCATTCGGCGAGGTCATGGAGGTAGGCGTCGACCTCCTCGGTGTCATAGCCGCGACGGGAGCTGTTGAAGGTGGCGCTGCGAATGCGATCGACGCTCTCTTGATCCACTCTCTCCTCCTTCGTGTACTCGCTGGGGGTCGGGTTATCAGGCCCCGGGGTCGACCGGAACCGGCTTCTCGCCCGAGTAATCGTAGAAGCCCCGCCCCGTCTTGCGGCCGAAATGACCTGCGTCGACGAGCTTTTGCAGAGTGGCCGGTGGGGCGAACCGCTGCTCGCCGTAGGAGGCGAGCATGACCTCGGCGATCGAGGCAAGGGTGTCGAGGCCGACGAAATCACAGAGGGTGAGCGGCCCCATCGGATGGCTGGCCCCCGCCATCATCCCGGTGTCGATGTCCTCGATCGAGCCGATTCCCTCCTCGAGCCCGCGGATCGCGTCGAGCAGGTAGGGAACCAGCAGGCGATTGACGATGAAGCCGCGGTTGTCGCCGGCGGCGACAGTGGTCTTGCCGAGCTTCTCCCCGAGCATGAAGCCGAGGTCGTAGGCGTCCTCGGACGTCTCCTCGGCGCGAACCACCTCGAGCAGGGGCATCACCTGGGCCGGGTTGAAGAAGTGCAGGCCGAGGAAGCTTCCGGCCCTGCCGGTGGCGGCGGCCTGGTCGGCGACCGAGAGCGAAGACGTGTTGGAGGCGAGGTAGGCGCCGTCCTTGACGACCGCGTCCACGTCGCGCCACATCTCGAGTTTCCCGTCGAGGTCCTCGGTCATCGCCTCGATCACCAGGTCGCTGTCGGCGAGGTCGGCGTAGTCGAGGGTGCCGGTGATCCGCGAGCTGATCGCCTCGGCCTCGGACTGCTCGAGCTTGCCCTTCTCGACCGCGCGGGCAAGCTGCTTCTCGATCTTGCCGATCCCGGCGTCCAGCTTCTCCTGGGAGAGCTCGCGGACGACGACGTCCCAGCCCGCCTGGGCGCAGATCTGGGCGATCCCATGGCCCATCAGGCCGCAGCCGACGACACCAACCTTCTCGATCTCCACTTATTTGACTCCTGGTTCGGGTATCCGAGCGAGCGCGGAGCCTACCCAGGAGCGACACCGAGCCGCTCGGCCATCGCCTCGGCCACGGCCTGCAGGCCGCTGAGCGGCCGGACCATCACCATCATCTCGGCGATCAGGTCGTCTTCACCGAAACGGAGGACGTCGACGCCGTGCAGCCGGCGGTCGCCGACCCGCGCCTCGAAGACCAGCACCGCCGAGTCGCCGGACTCGACCTGGTCGGTGTAGCGAAAGTCCTCGAACACCTCGACGACGTTGCCGAGCAGCAATCTGAGCGCGTCGAGGCCCTCATAGGGCTTGTAGACGGCCGGGCTGCGGAAGACGACCTCGGGGGAGAACAGCTCCTCGATCGCCGAGAAGTCCTTCGCCTCGGCCGCGGCGCGGAAGGCATCGCTGCGCATCGCCTGACCCTACTCCTCCCCGCCCCAGTCCACCGGACCGGCGCGCAGCACGTGGGCGCCGAGAGGCCGGCCGAGGACCTCCTGCGCGGCCCGCGAAGCATCGATCAGCGCCGGCAGGGAGATCCCGGTCTCGATCCCCATCTCATGCAGCATCGAGACGACGTCCTCGGTCGAGACGTTTCCGGTCGAGCCCGGGGGCACCGGGCAGCCGCCGAGCTCGCCGAAGCTCGACTCGAACGACCCAACTCCCTCCTCCAGCGCCGCGAGGACGTTGGCGAGGCCCTGGCCGCGGGTGTTGTGGAAGTGGGCGGTGAGCTCGGCTCCGGGCAGGCGCACACGCGCCGCGGCGAAGAAGGAGCAAACCTGGCGGGGATTCGCCATCCCCGTCGTGTCGCCGAAACCGACCTCCTCGCAGCCCGCCTCGACCAGGGTGGCGGCGATCTCCAGGACCCGCTCCGGCGGGACCTGGCCCTCGTAGGGGCAACCGAAAGAAGTCGCGATCACGCCCTCACAGCGCAGCTCCGCCTCCTGCGCCGTCTCCAGGACGCTGCGGAGACCCGATAGCGACTCCTCGATCGTGCGGTTGACGTTGCGGCGGTTGTGGGTCTCCGAAGCCGAGAGGAAGACGCTGATCTCATCGAAGCGCCGTCGCAGCTCGAGCGCCCGCTCGAGGCCCCGCTCGTTGGGGATCAGAACCGAAAGCGACACCCCATCGCGGCGTTCGATTCCCGCGAGGACCTCGGCGGCGTCGGAGAGCTGGGGAATGACCTCGGGGCGGACGAACGAGGTCACCTCGACCCGACGCACCCCGGAGGCGGTGAGCAGGTCGATCAGCCGCACCTTCTCGACGGTCGGGATCACCTCCGGCTCGTTCTGGAAGCCGTCCCGCGGCCCGACCTCGCGGATCTTGACCGTTGAGGGAAGCTCTTCGCTCACGGCTCGGAGCTTAGGGGCCCAACTTCCGGAGGCGGGCCGCGACCGCAGCCGGGGTGTTGCGAACGTGATCGGGTCCGTGCGCGACCTGGACATGGGTGAAGCGGAGCGTCGTGAGCCCCGCTCGAGCGTGAGCTTGATCTCTCAGGCGATCCCGAGATTGCTCGGTAGGAGTGCGGTGGTAGCGCAGGCCGTCGGTTTCGATCACCAGGCCGAGAGACGGCCAGTAGAAGTCAACTCTGAAGCGGTTGAGTCGGGCGCCGGTAACGGGAGGCGGCAGGCCGGCGGCGCGGGCCAGGGGCAGAAAGCGGCGCTCCAGTTCGGAGTCGGTTCGCCCTTAGCGCGGGGCGGCCATGGCCCTTAGTCGCGCTTCACGCCGCCCACGTCGATCACGCGCCGCTCGTGCGTGCCGATTCCGATCGTCCGCTCACCCTCGCGGACCTCGACGTCGAAGCGCAGCTTGCGCTGGTCGGCGATCTCGCCCAGCTCGGAGCTGACGGTGCACTCGCTGCCCTCGAGTGCGGCGGCGACGTGCTTGACGCAGACCTCGAAGCCCACGGTCGCCTTGCCGTCGGGGAGGTTCTCGAAGGCGAGGACCGAGGAGCAGGCCTCCATCATCGCGATCATCCCCGGGGTGGAGAGGACGCTGGCACCGATTGTCCCCCCGACGTCGGTGACGAGACGATCGGAGACGGTGAACGCCTCGGTCCGCTCGATTCCCGGCTCCAGTGGCATCGCCGCCGCCCTACACCATCCCGAGGCCGCCACTGACGCCGAGCGTCTCGCCGGTCACGAAGAGGCATCATCGGAGGAGAGGAAGGCGATCGCGGCGGCCACCTCCTCGGGGCTGCCGAGCCGCCGCATCTGGGTCAGACCGCGCATATTCTCGATGATCTTTTCGCCGATCTCCCCGAACTCCTTTGCCCCCATCAGCAGCGGCGTCTCGATCGGACCGGGCGCGATCGAATTGGCGGTGACCCCGTAGCGCCCGTTCTCGCGGGCGATCACCTTCATGAATGCGATCACCCCGCCCTTCGCCGCGGAGTAGACAGCCGAACCCTTCGATCCGACCCGGCCGGCCTCCGAGGCGGTGCTGACGATGCGCCCGTAGCCCGCCTGCTGCATGCCGGGCAGCGCCGCGGCGGTGCAGTTGAAGACGCCACTCAGATTGACCGCGATCACCCTCGCCCACTGTTCCGGGGTCGTCTGCGGGAAAAAGCCGAACTCGTCGATGCCGGCGTTGTTGACAAGGATGTCGAGGGTCCCGCTCTCGCCGACCGCCGCCTCGGCCGCGCCCAGGTCGGTCACGTCGAGCTCGACCGCGTGGCCGGAGATTTCCGCCGCCACCCGCTCGGCTCCCCCAAGGTCGATGTCGCCGATCCAGACCTCCGCGCCCTCCCCCGCGAGGCGCGCGGCGGTGGCGGCCCCGATCCCACTGGCGCCCCCGGTAACCAGGGCCTTCCGTCCTCCGAGCCTCATCGGCGGGCAGCATAGACTGGCCCGCCTTGAACGAGTCGAACCCCCGATCCGGGCGCGGACGGAGCCGGTGAGGGTCGCCCTGCTGGCGGGCGGCACCGGAGGCGCCAAGCTCGCCGCCGGCTTCGGGTCGCTGCTCGGACGTGACCTGGCGGTGATCGCCAACACCGGTGACGACATCGAGATCCTCGGAGTCCACGTTTCCCCCGACCCCGACTTGATCACCTACTGGCTGAGCGGCGAGATCGACGAGGAGCGCGGCTGGGGACTGCGTGACGACGACTTCTCCGCTTTCGAGCGAATGGCCCAGCTCGGCGCCCCCGACTGGTTCAGGCTCTCCGATCGCGACCTCGCCGCCTGCCTTTACCGTCGTCACTTCGTCGACGAGGGCGGGCGCCTGACCGACGCCCAGGCGCAGATCTCCCGCGGACTGGGGGTGGCCGCCCGGGTCCTGCCGATGTGCGAGCAGCCGGTGCGCACCAAGGTCCTGACCGCCGGCGGCTGGCGTGGCCTGCAGGAGTACCTCGTGCTCGACCGGGGGGAGCCCCAAGTGGAAGCGGTCGAGCTCGACGGGATCGCCGACGCCGAGCCGACCCCCGAGGTCAGCGACGCCCTGGCGAGCGCCGAGCTGATCGTGATCGGCCCCTCGAACCCGGTGATCAGCATCGGGCCGATCCTCGCCGTCCCCGGAGTCCCAGAGGCGATCGCCGGGTCGCCCGCTCGGGTTGTCGCGGTCAGCCCCTATGTCGCCGGGGAGGTCGTGAAGGGCCCGACCGAGAGGTTCATGGCCGCGGTCGGCCGCCCCTCCACGGCCGCCGGGGTCGCCACTCTGTACGAGGGGCTGATCGACGGGATGGTGGTCGACGAGGGCGACCCGGACCCGGCGCCGCAGGAGGTGCCGACAACGGCGCTGCCGACTCTGATGACCGGGCCGGAGGCACGGGCGGGCCTCGCCCGGGAGGTCCTCGACTTCGGCCAGGGGCTGGACCCGGCTTGAGCGCCACGGCCATCCTTCCGGTGAAGAGGTTCGAGTCTGCCAAGGAGCGACTGCGGCCGGGCGTCGAGGAGGAGAGGCGGGCCCGTTGATCGCCGCGATGCTCGAGGACGTGCTCGAGGCGATCGCAGCCGCACGCCTGGTCGAGCGGACGATCGTCGTCAGCGGCGAGCCTGCAGCGATCACCCTCGCCGAGGCCGCCGGCGCCGAGGTGCTCGCCGATCCTTCGGACGAGGGCCACTCGGAGGCCGCCCTGCTCGGGATCGCGCGGGCGCAGGCCGGAGGCGCCTCCCGCACAGTACTTCTGCCCGGCGATTGCCCGCTGCTCGACCCGCGCGAGCTCGACAGCCTGCTGACAGCGGTCCCCGAGACCTACGTCGCGGTGGTCCCCGATCGCCACGGCACCGGCACCAATGCCCTGGTGCTCTCGCCCCCGAATGCGATCAGCCCCGCATTCGGGCCGGGCAGCCTTGGGCGCCATGTCGAGGCCGCCCGGGACGCGGGGATCCCGTTTGCTGTCGAGGCCGTCCCCTCGCTGGCCCTCGACCTCGACACCCCGGCCGACATCATCGCCCTGGCGACCGAGATCGAGGCCGATCGGAGCCGGGCAAGGCGGACAGCCGGAGCGCTGGGGATTTGAGCGACCCAAGGGAGCTCTCGGTCCTCCCCGTCGGCGGGCTCGGCGAGATCCGCGAGGGAGCCCGGATAGGGGCCGAGATCGCCGCCCTGGCAGATCTCGACGAGGGGGACGTCGTCGTGATCTCCCAGAAAGTCGTCTCCAAGGCCGAGGGAAGGGTCCGCAGGCTGTCGAGCGTGATCCCCGGCGCCGAGGCGAGACGCTTGGCCGCGGTGCTGGGGAAGGAGCCCGCACTGGTCCAGCTGATCCTCGAACAGAGCGCCGAGGTGATCCGGGCCGAGCGCGGTGTCCTGATCACCGAAACCAACCATGGCTGGGTCTGCGCCAACGCCGGCGTGGACAGCTCCAACCTCCCAGAAAAGGACGCGGTTTCGCTGCTGCCTGAGGATGCCGACGCTTCGGCGCGGCGGATCCGGGCCGAGTTCGCCGCGGAATCCGGCCTCACGCCCGCCGTTATCGTCTCCGACAGCTTCGGCCGCGCCTGGCGGATCGGGCAATGCGAGGTGGCGATCGGGTGCGCGGGCCTGCGCCCGATCGATGACTGGAAGGGCCGCCGCGACCGTCATGGCAGGCTCCTGCAGGCGACCTCGATCGCAATCGCCGACGAGGCCGCCGCGGCGGCCGATCTCGTCAGGGAAAAGGACAGCGGCATCCCCGCAGCGATCGTCCGCGGCCTTGCCGACCACGTGGTTGCAGACGACGGGCCGGGGGCGGCCGCGCTGCGCCGGATCCGCGACCAGGACCTCTTCCGCTAGGCGCTAGTGGTGGACCTTCTCCTTGTGGGCCGGCAGGGCACCGCCCTCCTCGGTCCAGGCGGGCGGCTCGTAGGCCTGGCCCGGCGTGCCCCCCAGGCAGAGAAGGCGAGCGCCCTGCTCGCCGGTGACGAGCTTTCGCTTCTGACCTGGCCCCACCCGGGCGAAGACCCCGGGCTCGAGCACGTATGACTCCTCGCCGATCATCAGCACGGCGCTGCCGCTGAGCGCCGTATAGACCTCCTCCTGCTCGTCGTGCAGGTGGTCGTGCTCGGGGTACATCTTGAAGTCGGGGGGCAACTCGATCACCTGCAGGCCGAAGGAGCAGACGCCGAGGCCAGCGCGGACCCGTCGCATGCCTCCGCCGAAGATCGTCTCGAAATCATCGAGCGCCTTAACCGTCACGTCAGCCATCCCACTCCCCTCTCGCCTCAATCGTCACTACCGCTGCCCCGTGAACCCTACCTGCCCGCAGGTCTTCGAGCGCTTTCTGGGCATCGGCGAGCGGGTACGCCCGGACCCGGGTGCGGACCGGGACCCTCGGAGCCAGGCGCATGAACTCGACTCCGTCGGCGCGGGTCAGGTTTGCCACCGAGCGCACCGATCGCTCCCCCCAGAGGATCTCGTAGGGAATTGCCGGGATCTCGCTCATGTGTATTCCGGCGCAGACGACCGTCGCACCCTTGGCGCTGGCCCGCAGGGCTTCGGGGACAAGCTCTCCTGCGGGGGCGAAGATGATCGCGGCGTCCAGCGGCTCATGACCGGGCGCACCGACGGCTCCCGCCCACTCGGCACCGAGCTCACGGGCGAGAGCCTGTCCCTCGGCGTCCCCGTCCCGGGTGAAGGCGAATACCCGGCGGTTCTGGGCGACGGCGACCTGGCAGACGATGTGGGCCGAGGCGCCGAAGCCGTAGAGACCGAGCCGCCGGCCCTCGCCGGCCAGGCTCAGCGCCCGGTAGCCGATCAATCCCGCGCAGAGCAGCGGCGCGGCCTGCTCGTCGGGGAAGCCGGCTGGGATCGGGAAGCAAAAGCGCTGGTCGGCCACCGCGGCCTCGGCGAATCCGCCATCGATGTCATAGCCCGTGAACCGCGCCCTGTCGCAGAGGTTCTCGCGGGCGCTGAGGCAGTAGCGGCACTCACCGCAGGTCCAGCCGAGCCAGGGGACGCCGACCCGCTCGCCGGGCTCGAACCGCGCCTCCCCCTCACCGACGCTCTCAACCACGCCGACGATCTGGTGCCCGAGGACCAGGGGCAGCTTGGGCTCGGTCAGCTCGCCGTCGAGGACGTGGAGGTCGGTTCGGCAGACTCCGCAGGCCCGGACGGCGAGCCGCACCTGGCCGGGCCCCGGCAGCGGCGCCGGGATCTCGGCCTCCCGCAAGGGTTCGCCCTGGCGCTCGAGCAGCATCGCCCTCATGCGCTCAGTAGGTCTCGACGATCTCGTAGAGCGTCGTCCGCTGGGCCGGGACGCGGCCGCCGGCGCGAGCGGCGGCGATCAGCTGTGACGGCTCCAGCCGGACCCCGTGATGGGAGCCGGCCATCCGCGAGATGTTCTCCTCCATCAGGGTGCCGCCGAGGTCGTTGACGCCCCAACGGAGCGACTCGGTGGCCGCCTCGAGCCCCATCTTTACCCAGCTCGCCTGCAGGTTGGCGATCGTCTTGCCGAGGCCAAGGCGGAACGCCGCGGTGTGCTTGAGGTTCTCGGCCGCGCCGATCTCCTCGATCCCGTGGGTGCGGCCGAGCATCGTGTTGAAGGGGATAAAGCTGAGCGGGACGAACTCGGTGATCCCGCCGGTTCGCTCCTGGAGCGCCCGGACGACCCGCATGTGCCGGGCCAGCTCGCGGGGCTCCTCGATGTGGCCGAACATCACCGTGGAGGTGGAGCGAAGGCCGCTCGCGTGGGAGGCCTCGATGATCTCGACCCAGCGGTCCACCGGAAGCTTGTTCGGCGAGATTCGCTGCCGCACCCCGTCGTCGAGCACCTCGGCCGCTGTGCCGGGAGTCGAGCCGAGGCCGCATTCACCCAAGTACTCGAACACAGCCCGCGGCGACTTGCCGGAGCGCTCGCACATGTAGTGCACCTCCATCGGCGAGTAGGCATGGAGGTGGATCGAGGGCGCCACCTGCTTGGCGAGCCGCAGCCAGCGGCCGTAGTCCGCGAGGTCGTAGTCGGGGTGGATGCCGCCCTGCATGCAGATCTCGGTTGCGCCGAAATCGACCGCCTCGCGAACCCGTTCGGCGAATTTCTCCTCATCGAGCAGGTAGGCATCGGGCGAGCGGCGTCCCTGGCCGAAGCCGCAGAAGGCGCAGCCGACAACGCAGACATTGGTGAAGTTGATATTGCGGTTGACGACGAAGGTGGCGCGCTCGCCAGCCAGCTCGGAGCGCAGATCATCGGCGGCCAGCCTCATCTCCTCGATCACCTCGGGACGGACCTCGGCGAACAGCGCGGTCAGCTCGTCCTCGGAGAGCGGGGCGCCGTCGCGCCCCTTGGCAATCGCCGCCGGCGCGAGGCCGGGATCCACCCCGTTCTCCCGCCGCCGGCCCGATCCGCGCCGCGGGATGAAGCTCCAGTACTTCAGCTTGATCACGTCGAGGACTCCCTGCTCCATCCACTCGGTTTCCATGTACTGCGGATAGACGCAGAGCCGCTCGGTCAGGGCGAAGCCGGCGGGTGCGAGCGACTTGCGCAGCTCGTGGGGGCTCGGGAAGGCATGACCGGGGGAGATGTGGTCCCCGTTCGCGGAGAGACCCCCGAGGTCGGTGGCCCCGGCCTCGACCAGCTCGACCCACCAGTCGGAGAGGTTGGGAGGAACCTGGATGCCCACCTCCGGCATCAGCCGCCGGCACTCGGCGATAAGTCGCTTCAGCTCCTCGAGGGTTACCTCCGATGCCCAGGAGGGCCAGGAATAACTGCCCGCCGGCTGCTCCGCTCCGGAATAACTTCCCGGCACGTCCTCCGCTTCGCGTCCGGGCGTGCCGGGGTGGCTGCCGGGATGGGGTTCACCGTCCTTCCATCTCTCTCTGGTTGCCTGATCGGCGATATCGGCTACTTCGGCCCCGTAGTAGCGGGGGTGCGGGACGAAGTTCTGGATGATCACCTCCTGGATGTGGCCGTGGCGGTCGTGGGAGGCGGCGATCGCCTCCAGCGAGGCCACCCGCTCCTCCTCGGTCTCGCCGATCCCGACGAGGATGCCGCTGGTGAAGGGGATGCTCAGCTCCCCCGCCGCCTCGATCGTCGCCAGCCTCCTCGCAGGGCGCTTGGTCGGCGAGCCGGCGTGGACGGTCTCCATCAACCGCTCGGCGCTGGACTCGAGCATCAGCCCTTGGGAGGCGGTCACCTCCCGCAGCCGGGTGAGGTCCTCGCGGTAGAGGACCCCGAGGTTGGTGTGCGGCAGGATGCCGCGCTCGAGTGCTCGCTCGCAGGCCCAGACGACATATGAGGTGAAGTCGGCATGGCCCCACTCGACCAGCCGACCCGCGACTTCCGGGTTTACCTCGGGCCGCTCGCCGGTCAGCACGAGGAGCTCCTTGGCATTGCGTCGCCTCGCCTCCTCGAGCCGGCGCTCGACCTCGTCCGGCGGGTGGATGTGGGCTCGGTGGGTGGCGAACGCGCAGTACTTGCAGTAGCACTGGCAGGTCCGCGACAGCGACAGCGTGTAATTGCGTGAGAAGGTGACCCTACGCACGCTTTGAAGCTACATGAGCCGGCGGGGCGGCCGGGGGGCCGGGGCCCCTAGGTGGCGCTCTTAACCTTCTCCGGAGGCTCGGTGGGCGCCGGACCGCCCGCTTCGATCACGAAGCGGAATACCAGTGCCGCGAGCAGCGAGCCGACGATCGGGCCGACCAGGTAGGGCCAGGTGCCGCCCCAGAAGTTGCTGACCAGGGCGGGACCGAACCAGCGCGCCGGGTTGAGCGAGCCACCGGTCATCGGACCGGCGACCATTACCGCGAAGCCCAGGGTCGTGCCGATCGCCAGCGGGGCCCAGTCCTTTGCACTCTTCTCCGAGTACACCGCCGCCAGGATCACCAGCACCAGCACGAAGGTCCCGATCGCCTCGACGGCAGCACCTGCGACGTTGCCCGAGAGCAAGGAGCTGACCGAGGCGGCGCCGTAATGGGTGGCGCGGCCCTCGTCGAGCAGCAGGGACTTGGTGAGGAGGGCGCCGAGGACGGCCCCCGAGAGCTGGGCGAGAATGTAGACGAGCGCATCGAGCGGGTCGATGCGCCTGATCACCGCCGCCGCCAGGGTCACCGCCGGGTTGAAGTGACCCCCGCTGACGATCCCGAACATCATGATCAGCCCGAAGAGGAGGAAGCCGTGGACCAGCCCGACCACAGCGAAGTCGGACCCGAACTGGGCCTGGTTGCCGGTCGCGACGAACAGCACCACGACGCTGGTGATGAAGAAGACCAGCAGGAGAGTGCCGATCAGTTCGGCGATGTAGGCAGCGAGTCCTCGTTCCGGCACTTGGGAGAAACCTCCTCGTCGGTTTGCGCGCGGCAGTCTATCCCTGGAGGACCACGGACGCGTCCCGGGAGCGGTGCCGGTGCTTTCGGCGCTTCCGCTGCCGCTTCCTCTTTTCCCGCAGATGCTTGCGGACCATCGGCCCGATCGGCGTGCAGTGCCGGCTGCCCGCGTCGAACGACCGCCCGCCCGGTGCGAGCTTGTAGTTCCAGCGGTAGCGACCGCGCCCGAGGCGCATCTTCAGGAATCCGAAGCGCTCGTCCTGGCGGGCCCTGGAGTTGGGCGCCGGCCGCCCCAGCTTAAACAGGGAGTGGCCGCCGGTACCGACCACGAACTCGACCACGCCGTGGGCGCGGTCGAGGCGGTGGCGCGCGCCCTGCGGCGCGAATCGCTCGTAGTCGTGGTCGTGGCCGTTGAGGACCACGTCCGCCCCACCCCGGTGGAGGATGCGCCAGAAGGTGCTGACGTCCTGGTCCTCCTCGTGGAATCCGGAGGAGTAGCGGGGATGGTGATATGCGGCGAGGACGCAGCGGTTCGGGTGGCGATTGAGGTCGCGGCGCAGCCACCTCGCCTGGCGCGACCGGGGCCCGCAGCGGACCCTGGCGCAGTTCGAGTCGAGGACGATCAGGTGCCAGCGCCCCAGCTCGCGGCTGTACCAGCCCCGCCTCCGATGCCCGGCGCGGCCGGTGACGTTCCCACGCCCGTTGAAGTAGGTGAAGTAACCGCTTGCGTGGGGCGTCTCGAACTCGTGGTTGCCCGGGACCGGGATCGTCTTCTTCTTGAAACGACCCCAACTCCGACCATAGGACTGCCGGAACTTGGAAAGCGCCCCATTCGGGTACTGGAGGTCGCCGAGGGCGAGCACCGCACGATACCGGCCCTGAAGGATCAGGCTCGAGGTCATCATCTGGCGGCAGTGGTAGCGGTTTCCGATCCCCCGGCGGTAGAACCTCCCTCCGGGGTCACAGGCGATGTCACCGGCGGCGGCGATCACCGGCACCCGCGCCCGCGCTCCCGTCGCCGACGCGGCGCTGAAGCCGATCAGCAAGAGCAGGAGACCGACCAGCAGGCGGGTGAGCGCCGGCGTGCTGGACCTGACCAACTCTTCAGCCGGCGCTTTCAACCTCGTGCTGCTTCTGCAAGCGCTTGCCGTCCTCGATCACCGCCAGCGCCTCCTCCAGGGGCCGCCAGCCTTCGACCTGCACCGTCTTGCCCTCGAGCTGCTTGTAGACGGAGAAGAAGTGGGTGATCTCGCGCTGAAGCTGTCCAGGGATGTCGTCGAGCGTGCGGGCCGTGTTCCAGCCCGGATCGTGGGTCGGGACGCAGACGATCTTGTCGTCCTCGCCCTTCTCGTCGCGCATCTTGAAGACCGCGACCGGCTTCACCGGGATCACACAGCCGGGGAAGGTCGGCTCCGAGACGCAGACGAGCGCGTCCAAGGGGTCGCTGTCGCGGCCGCGATGCCCGACCAGGTAGCCGTAATCGGTCGGGTAGACCATCGAGGAGGAGAGGAAGCGGTCGAGGATCACGGCTCCGATCCCCTCGTCGTACTCGTACTTGTTGCGGCTGCCCTTGGGGATCTCGATGAAGGCGAGCAGCTCCTCGATCAGGTGGTGGTCCGCCATCCGGCGCAAGGCTATCCTGCTGGCTGAAGTAAGACGGGTCGTCGCGCTGCTGGCGGCCGTCCTCGCCGGGGTGATCATCACCTCCTGCGGCGGCGGCGGCGCTGAACCGGGCGCGTCTCAGGGCGCGAGCCTGGTGCTCGACTTCACCCCGGACGCCGTCCACAGCGGGAATTACGCGGCCAGGGCGCGCGGCTTCTACCGGGACGCCGGGATCGACCTCGACGTCCAGCAGCCCGGCGATTCGAGCGAGGCCCCGAAGCTGCTGGAGGCCGGCCGCGCCGACTTCGCCATCCTCGACATCGAGGACCTCGGGACCGCCCGCGGGGCGACGTGGGCGGAGCGCCATGGGATCCTCAAGCGCCCGCTCGACGTTTCTGCGACCTTCCCGGCTCAGTCACCCTGAGCGTCGAGCAGCCGCTCCGCCAGTTGCGGAAGCTCCCGCGACATCCGCGATCGCGGCACGACCAGGTCGATTCCCGCCTCGTCGGCTCGCTCGCGAGCCTCGACGTCGAGATGCGAGTAGAACCCCAGAGAGGGGATGCCCATGCCGACGACCGCGTTCGCATCGACGGCGTCGAGGTCGCAGACGAGCAGATCGACGTCCGCCTCGGCCGGCAGGGAGGGCACGACGGTGACCGCGTGACCCGCGGCGGTGAGGCTTCCCTCGACCCGGCTGGCGAGCATCAGGTCGGCGACGACTGCGAGCACGCGGGCCATTCCCGCTCAGAGGTAGCGGCGCTCGCGCAGCTCCTCGCGAACACTCTCCGGCCGCCCCCACATCGGCTCGACCTCGGTGCGCCCCTCGCGCACCTCGCGCAGGCGTAGGACACCGGTGATGCCGTCGCGGTCGAGCTTCGAGAGCACGCCCTTCACGGTCTCGGCTGCTGCGGCGTGGCCGAAGCTGTTGGCGACGATGATCCGCCAGTGCCAGTCGGCCCGAGAGTAAGGATGGGCGTTGATCTGGGTGAGGTCGACTGCCGCCTCGACGTATCGGGTCTCGTCGTCGATGCGCAGGTCGAGCCCGAGGTCGGTCCAGTCCGGGGGCAGGGAGTCGAGAACCTGCTGGAAGTCGCCGGCCAGCGCCACGCGGCAAGGCTAGCCGATGAACAACTGCTCCAAGAGGAAGAGGTTGAGGGCGATGATCATCGCCGCCAGCGATCCGGCGAAGGCGGTCAGCCAGCCGGGGTTGGCTAGATCGCCCATCACCTTCGGCTTGCGGGCGATCACCAGCAATGGCACCAGCGCAAAGGGGATGCCGAAGGAGAGGACCACCTGACTGCCCACCAGGGCTTCGGTCGGGGGCAAGCCGATCGCCAGCACCAGGAGCGCTGGCGCCAGGGTTACGGCGCGGCGCATGAAGATCGGGATCCGCCGCCGGATGAAGCCCTGCATCACCACCTGCCCGGCCATCGTCCCGACCGAGGATGAGGCGAACCCCGAGGCCAGCAGGGCGATGCCGAAGATCGCCGCCGCTTGGTTGGAGACCAGCGAGCGAAGCCCGTCGTAGGCGCCCTCGATCGAGTCGATCCCGGCGAGGCCGCTGTCATGGAAGAGGCCGGCGGCGACGACCATCATCGAGAGGTTGACGACGCCGGCGAGCGACATCGCGATCACCACGTCGATCTTCTCGAAGCGCAGGATGCGCCTCTTCTCGGCCGAGTCGCGGCCGACAATCCGCCGCTGGGTCAGCGCCGAGTGCAGGTAGATCACGTGCGGCATCACCGTTGCGCCGATGATCCCGGTGGCCAGCAGGATGCTCTCCGTGCCGGCGAAACCCGGGATCACAAGATGGCGCGCAACCTGACCGCCATCCGGGTTGGAGTTGAACAGCTCGACCACGAACGAGGTGACCACGACCCCGACCAGCGCGGTGATCCCCGCCTCGAGGCGCCGGAAGCCCATCTGCTGAAGGGCGAGGATGCCGAAGGCGCCGGCGCCGGCGATCACCCCGGCAGGGAACAGCGGTATCCCGAACAGCAGGTTGAGGCCCAGGGCGGCGCCGACCACCTCGGCGATATCGGTCGCCATCGCGACCAGCTCGGCCTGCACCCAAAGGGCGATCGAGGTCCGCCTGGAGAAGCACTCGCGGCAGAGCTCCGCGAGGTTCTTGCCGGTCGCGATGCCCAGCTTCGCGGACTGGGTCTGGACCACCATCGCGATCAGGTTGGCGGCGAGGATCACCCAGAGCAGCAGATAACCGAACTTGGCGCCCCCGGCGATGTTGGTGGCGAAATTGCCGGGATCTATGTAGGCGACCGCGGCGATGAATGCTGGACCAAGAAAGGGCCAGAGGCGCCGAAGGCCGTGCGAATGACCATCGAGTGAACGACGGGCGGCCTCGGCGACGGCGGCCTCGCCCGGCAGGACGTCCTCGAGAGTCTTCTCGGGAGCCGGGGCCTGCTCTGGAGGCCGGGGAGCTTCGGCGACCGGAGGTGGCTTCATCGACGGGCCTTCGTGACCCTGATCCGACGGACCAGCTCGGCGCCGAGCGCGTGCTCGACCCCGCCCACCTCGACCAGCAGCGGGCCGTCGAAGGGCTGGCGGCCGGTGACCGCGATCTCGACCCCTGGGGTGATCCCCCGCTCGGAGAGGTAGCGCAGCATCGCCGAATCCGTGTCGGAGACGCGGGCAAAGGTCGCGCTGCTGCCCGGCTCGAGATCGCCAAGCGCCCTGTTGCTTGAGTCACCGAGCGGGGCCAAGTCGGGCCCGGGGATCGGGTCGCCGTGAGGATCGACGCTTGGCTCGCCGAGCTTCTCGGCGATCAGCGCCTCGAGGTCCTCGGAGATGTAGTGCTCGAGGACCTCGGCCTCCTGATGAACCCGGTCCCAGGGCATGCCCAGCGCCTCGGAGAGGTAGGACTCGAGCAGCCGGTGGTGGCGGATCACCTCGAGCGCCACCCTTTCGCCCGCGGCGGTCAGTGCCGCTCCGCGGTAGGGCTGGTAGCGGACCAGGCCACGGGCGTCGAGTCGCTTCAGCATCGCGGTCGCGGTCGCCGGGGTGACCCCGAGCCGCTCTGCCAGCTCGGTCGTGCCGACCGGGCCCTCGCCACGGCGGCTGAGGCCGTAGATCGCCTTTGCGTAGTCCTCGATCGCCTCCGAGCTGGCGGTCTCGCGGCCCGGACGGGCATGGCTGCTTCGCTGCTTTTGTACCACCATAAGAATAAGTTTGACAAATCTAAATCAGGAAATCACCGTTGCCTGCCTTGCGTAGAATCGATTCGGTGAGCGCACCCGCCGCGATCGAGCTCGACGCCCAGTACCGCCAGCTGCGCGAGGAATGCGGGCTGCTCGATCGCTCCGGCCGTGGGAAGCTCGCCGTTCGCGGCTCCGAAGCAGCCGAGTACCTGCAGGGGCAGGTGACGAACGAGGTGGAGGAATTGGAACCCGGCAAGGGGTGCTACGCGGCGCTGCTGGACCGCAAGGGCCACATCCAGGCTGACATGCGGATCCTGCGCACCTCGGCTGACGCGTTCCTCCTCGACACAGAAGCTGTCGGCCTCGACCCCGCCCGCCGCCACCTGCAGACCTACAACATCGGCCGTGACGCCGAGGTCGTCGACGAGACTGCCGAGGGCACCTTTCTGTCGCTGATCGGGCCGCGATCCGGGGAGATTGCGTCGCTGCCGGGCGGCGAGGAGCACGATTCGCGGAGGGCGATGATCGCGGGGGTCGAGTGTCTCGCGATCACCACCCGCGACGGCCTCGACCTCGCCTGCGCCCCCGCCGAGCGGGGCGCCCTGGTCGCCGCGCTGCTCGAGCGCGGGGCGGGCGAGATCGGCGAGGCGGCGACCGAGATCGCCCGGATCGAATCCGGGGTGCCGCGCTTCGGAGCAGAGATGACGTCCGCAACGATGCCAGCCGAGGCGGGGATAGTCGCCGAGGCCGTGAGCTTCACCAAGGGTTGCTACATCGGCCAGGAGACCGTCGCCCGCCTCCATTACAAGGGAAAGCCGAACAGGCATCTGCGCGGCCTCCGCTTCGACGCCCCGACCAGCGCCCGGCGCCGGGCTGCGCCTGGGCGAGCGCGAGGTAGGTGAGGTGGGCAGTGCCTGCGTCTCCCCCTCGCTCGGCCCGATCGGGCTGGCGATCCTGCGCCGCGAGGCTGAGCCCGGGGCCACACTGGAGCTCGCCGGCGGCGGAAACGCCGAGGTGGTCGAGCTGCCCTTCGCGGTGGGCGCGTGAGCAGCCGGGGGCGCGGACTTGGGGGCAAGCCGCTGGGCGCCGACAGCCCGCTGCTCGGCGGTCAGGTTCTGGAGGCGGAAGAGCCGGGGCCCGGGATGGGCGGGGGCCCGGAGGCGGGAGCCGGCGCCGAGGAGGCAAACGGATACGAGGTGCCCTACGACCCCAACCAGGACGAGCTCATCTCGCCGCCGGAGGCCGTTCCCGATCGCGCCAACCTCGCCGACCTGCGCGCCCTTCTGCCGGCGAGCGAGGCGGAGCGCTCGCTCGATGACTGGGGCCGCTCGGAGCGGGTCGTGTCCCTGCTCGAGCCGGCCCTCAACTTCTACTACCGCTACTGGTTCCGGGTCGAGAGCGAGGGGATCGAGAACATCCCCTCGGAGGGCGGCGCCCTGCTCGTCTCGAACCATTCAGGGGCCCTGCCACCCGACGCGCCGATGGTGATGCAGGCAATCCGCAACGAGCACCCGCACCCGCGGCCCCTCTACATGCTCGGCGAGCACTGGTTCAAGGGCTATCCCGGGATCGGAATGCTGACCAACAAGTTCGGAATGGTGGCCGCCCACCGCGACAACGCCCAGCGACTCCTCTACGACGAGGGCCGCCTGGCGATCGTCTTCCCGGAGGGGCAGAAGGGAACCCGCAAGGTCTTCTGGCAGCGCTACCGGCTGCGCCGCTTCGGGCGGGGAGGATTCGTGCGCACCGCGATCAGGGCACGGGTGCCGATCGTCCCGATCGCGCTGATCGGCGGCGAGGAGGCGATGCCGATCTTCGCCCACCTGCGGACGATGCAGCGGCTCAGCGGCCTGATCTACTTCCCGCTCAACCATGCCTTCCCCCATTTCGGGCTGGCCGCGGGAATGATGTACATGCCGGCGAAGTTCAAGATCCGCTTCCTCGAGCCGATCGACATGTCCGAGCATCCTCCGGAGACGGCCGACGACCCGGCCGAGATCCAGGCGATCGCCGAGAGCATCCGGGCTCGGATCCAGCTCGAACTCGATCGGATGCTCGGCGAGCGGCGATCGGTCTGGTTCGGCTGAGGAACTATTGCGGCGGCTGCGCCGCCTGACATGCCTCTGCTGGCGCTAACCGCGCCGGCCAAGAAGAACGATTTGCGGCGGCTGCGCCGCCTGACATGCCTCTGCTGGCGCTAACCGCGCCGGCCAAGAAGAACGACGACCGCCGCGGCCCCGGCCTGACCTGGCGCCGTATCCGTTCCGTTCGGTTAGATTCTCACCCGGATGGCGCTCGGGAGAGGCAAATCGGCGATCGCCTGCCTGCTCGGGGCTTCGGTGATCGCGGTTCTGCTCGCCGGGTGCGGGGCCCAGGAGCATGCGAACGACCCGCGCCCGCCCTTGGCGGCCCAGATCACCGTGGGCATCAGCTCGAAGAAGGTCAGCCTCTCTCCGGTCAACGTCGGCATCCTCTCCCCCGCTCGCCGCCGCCAGGCCCTGCAGCAGGGCGTCAAGCAGGACACTCCGCTGCTGGTCTGGATGACGATCGCCAACCTGACCAACTTCGACAGCCACATTGAGATCCAGGGGCCGAGGCGGGCGACCTCACCGCTGGTCGTCGCCAACGGCACAGCCAGCTTCAAGGCCTACCTACCGACCGGCGACTACCTGGTCAGCGCCGCCGACATCCCGGGAGCGGTCGCCGGGCGGCTCCACGTCGGCCCCGACCGGACCTCGTCGGACAACGTTCTGCAGCTCCCCTAGTCTGCTAGGCCGGCGCGGTGTTAGCGCCAGCAGAGGCATGTCAGGCGGCGCAGCCGCCGCAATTTGCTCGGCGTCAGCCGGAGCCGTCGGAGGAGAGCGCCTCCTCGACCAGCGACTCGATCCGCTCGAGCTGTGCCCTGACCGCCTCGACCAGGACGTCGAGTCCCTCGCGGGCCTTGTCGGAGCTGGTCTTGACCGCCGTAAGGTTCGAGCGGATGCGCTGCGCCTGCTGGAGGGTTGCGACCGCGGACTGGGCGGCGTCGCGGACGGCCGCGGCATCGACCTCCAGATCGCTCTCGCGGGCCATCAGCACCCGAGCGGCGGCCAGCCTGTAGGCGACCTCGAGCGCGAGCCCGTCCGGCTCGTCGCGGTCGACCGCGACGATCAGCTTGTTGCCGTGATACTCGGTGAGCTGCTCGCATCTGGCAGGGATCCTCTGCTCGCCGGCGACTACCAGCACGCCGAAGGACGCTGCTCGCGCCGCCATCCCTTCGTCGAGCTCCTTCCAGGCAGCGTTCTTGGAGAGACCGTCCTTGTCCTTGGACTCGAACACGATCCTCCCGGCGGAAGGCCCCTCCGCCGCGCCGAGCTCGACCACCGTGTCGCCCTTCTTGCCACCGCCGTCGGCGAGCTCACCGCCGGTGTGGGTGGCGGAATCGCCCCTCGCCGACGCGATCCGCAGGATCGCCTCGTCGACACGCTCCTCGAAGTCGAGTCCCTTGCGGGTCCCGGCCTCCTCGGCGTCGGCGACGCGACGATCGGCATCGTCGCGCTCCTTCAGCTCGACTACTTCCCTGGTCAGCGCCTCGATCCGTCGGCGCGCCTCGACGCCTTCCTTCTGCTGGCGTGCGTCGGCATCCTTCAGGGCGCGAACGACGCTCTCCTTGAAGTCGAACAGGGGGTTCGAGCCGTCGCTTGCTGAGAACTGGCGGGCGAGCGATTCGCGCTGCGCCTCGGCTGAGCCGTCGAGCATCTCCTTGATCTGCTGCTGAACGGTGCCCTGGCGGTCGGCTCCAAAGCTCTTGGCGATCTCCTCGGCGAGCAGCCCATTGCCCGTCTCAATCGATCTCACCAGCCGCTCGGCCAGCTCGCCGGCGTGCCTGCCGAACTCGGCCTTGACGTAGTCGACCTCCGCCCCGACACCCTCACGCTCGAGCACCCGCGCCCCGATCTCGATCGCGTCGCGGACCGTCTGCTCGGCGGACTGCCCCGCCTCGACCCTCTCGCGCACCAACCGGGCGGAGCGCTCGTCCTCGACCACGAGGCGCTCGACCACGAGGCGGTCGTCGAGGGCCCTCACGGTCGGGCGCTGGGGGTCTGTATGCGGGCTCTTGGAGGCTTCCATCCGGACTCACGAAGGTAGTCGCCTCCCCGGACGAGAATCTGACGCCGGTTGGGGTCCCGCACGCCTGCCCGGGCGATCCCTCTCCTCAATTGCGGCGGCTTCACACCGCCTGACATGCGGCTGCCGGCGCTAACACCGCGCCGGCAAAACAAGCTTTAGGATTGCCCCCGCTCGATCCCTAACCCGCGGAGGAAACCCCTTGGCCATAGACATCAGCGAAGTCCCGAAGCTCGACGTCGAGCCGGGAACCCTGCCGGAGACGATGGCGGCCTGGGTGATCAGGCCCGAGACCGAGGGAGAGCCGAAGGACGCGTTTAAGCTGGAGCAGATCGAGGTCCCGGATCCAGGCGCCTTCGAGGTGATCGTCCGGGTGATGGCGGCTGGCGTCAACTTCAACAATGTCTGGGCGGCGCTGGGCCGGCCTGTCTCGGTCTTCAACTACGGCGATCATCCGGAGTGGGGCCACCACATCGGCGGCTCCGACGCCTCGGGGATCGTCTGGAAGGTCGGCGAGGGGGTGACCAAGTGGAAGCCGGGCGACGAGGTGGTGATCCACTGCAACCAGGCTTCATACGAGGACGTCGAGGTCCACGGGCTGGATCCGCTTGCCGCGCCCAGCCAGCAGATCTGGGGCTACGAGACCACCTGGGGATCTTTTGCGCAGTTCACCAAGGTCCAGGCCCAGCAGCTCCTGCCACGGCCGCAGAACCTCTCCTGGGCGGACTCCTCCGCCTACGGGCTGACCTACTTCACGGCCTACCGGATGCTGATCGACCAGTGCAAGGTCCAGCCCGGCCACAACGTCCTGATCTGGGGCGCCGCGGGCGGGCTCGGGGTGTTCGCGACGCAGCTCTGCAAGGCAGCCGGAGCGAACGCGGTCGGCGTGGTCTCCTCAGACGAGAAGGGCGGGCTGGTCGAGCAGCTGGGTGCGGTCGGCTACATCAATCGCTCCGAGTTCGCGGGGATGATGCGCCGCGGCGACGAGACGCCGGAGGAGGAGAAGGAGCGCTTCAAGGTATCCCGCGGCTTCGCCAAGCGGGTCAAGGAGATCCTCGGCGACGCTCCCGACATCGTCTTCGAACACGTCGGCAAGGCGACCTTCCCGACCTCGGTGTTCGTAGTCAAGCCGTTCGGGAAGGTGGTGATCTGCGGCGCCACCTCCGGCTATACGCTCGATTTCGACGTCCGCTACCTGTGGATGCGACAGAAGCAGATCATCGGCTCGCACTTCGCCAACGCCTATGAGTGCATGCGCGCCAACCAGCTGATGGCCGAGGGCAAGGTGCGGCCGGTGCTCTGGCAGACGATGGAGTTCGACGGCGTCCCGGGAGCGCACCAGCTGCTGCACGAGAACAAGCACCTCGGAAAGATCTCGATCCTGGTCGGCGCCAACGACCCCGACGAAGGCCAGAACGAGGAGGGCCCCGGGGCGATCCGGGCCGAGGTGGGTGCCTAGCCGTGCCCGGCGAGCTCTGCGTGATCGACTGGCACGTCGTCCCATTCCGGGTCGAGCGCTGGTATGAGCTCTGGCATCCGGCCGCGGCCCGCATGCCCGCCTTCGGCGCCTCGAGCTGGACCCTTACCCGGTCGATCGACGACCCGCTCGCCTTCCGGCAGTCGGGCACCTGGGAGAGTCGCGAGGACTTCGAGCGCTACTGGTACTCGGACGAGATCGAGGCAGCGCGCGACGCGATCATCGACCTCTACGACAAGCCGCTGCTGCCCTCCTGGCACACTCTGCTGGTCGCGGAGAAGCCTGGCCCGCGGCGTGCGTGAGGTTTCCTCCGCCCTGAGAAGCTGAAGTCTCGCGAGGGCTAGTGCTGCTCGAGGGGAGCCATGGTCAGCCCAGCTGCCTTCAGCTGCTCCCAGTAGTGCTCCGCCGGCTCGCGCGGCCCGGACCAGACCATTGCCCGGCCGGTGTTGTGGATCTGGTCGGCGAGGGCATGGCCCTGGGAGAGGGAGACGCCCGGGACCACCGACGCAAGGGTGCGGGCGACGTGATCGAAGGTGTTGTGGTCGTCGTTGCGGACGATCACCAGCCAGTTTCCGCCCAGTCCCGACCCGGGGCCGGCGACTTGGGGGCGATCGACGGTCGTCGTCGACATGATCCGGATTATCCGACTTCCGGGCGCGCAGCGGCGGGATCTAGAACGGGGTGGGCACCCGGACGACGAGGTCATCGAAGCTGGCCACCGCCCGAGAGGCGCTGTTCTTCGAGCCGACCGAGAAGCCGGAGTAGCGGCCTTCGAACACACCGCCGCGAGGATCAGTGAGCGCCGCGACCCGATGGTCGTTGATGAAGGCGATGATCCGGCAGCCGCCCTTGTCGGGTCCCGCGGTGATGTTGAAGGCGCGGAGGCGCAGCTTGTTGGCCTGGTTGATCTTGCGCCTGATCCGCTTCACGCCGTTCTGGTCGACCAGCAGCTTGCGGGTCCCGTTGCCGAAATCCTTGCGGATCTGGAACTTGCGCCGCAGCGGGTAGACCGCGAGCTGGTATCTGCTGCCTGCTCCGGAGCGCAGGTTGGCGGCGACGAAGATTCTCTTGCGCAGCGCCTTCGGGGTGCCGCTGAGCAGGCGCGCCGTCGCGAACACCTCGAGGTCACGGCCGATCACCGGAGTCCGGTAGTTGCACTCGTCGGTGCGCTTGCCGACCGCCACCCGCAGGGCGGTGGAGGCGCCGCCGCGATCACAGTTCGCCCCGGAGAGCTTCACCACCTGCGAGCGCTTCGGGCCGCTGTCCATGTTGTTGCTGTAGATCGCAATCGCCGCCTGGCCGAAGGCGTAGGAGGCCACCACGGCAGACGCCCCCAGGGCGCAGATCAGAGCGAATGTGATCCGGTTTCGCATGGTCGAAGGCCGGCCCTCACGGATCGGCACAGGGAGCCTAAACACAGCCGAGCGGAAAAGATGCGGCGCCAACTGGGTGAAACGGTGATTTCTCGCCCCGTCCGGCACTCTGGGCACGGTCTGCGCGGGGCGCAAATATCATTTCGGACATGAGCGAGCACCGCCTCCCCGAGCCGGACCGCCCGTGGGTGATGCGCACGTACGCGGGGCACTCCGACGCGCGCCGCTCGAACGAGCTCTACCTGCGCAATCTGGCGAAGGGCCAGACGGGGCTCTCGGTCGCCTTCGACCTGCCCACCCAGACCGGATATGACCCCGACCACGTGCTCGCCCGGGGCGAGGTCGGCAAGGTCGGCGTCTCGATCGCGGAGAAGGCGGACATGCACACCCTGCTCGACGGCATCCCGCTGGACGAGATGAACACCTCGATGACGATCAACGCCACCGCGGCGTGGCTGCTCGGGCTCTACGTCGCGGTCGCCGAGGAGAACGGCGTGGACCGCGCCCAGCTCAAGGGGACGACCCAGAACGACATCATCAAGGAATACCTCTCGCGCGGGACCTATGCCTTCCCGCCGGGCCCGTCGATGCGGCTGATCGCCGACACGGTCGCCTTCACCGTCAACGAGGCGCCGAGCTGGAACCCGACCAACATCTGCAGCTACCACCTGCAGGAGGCGGGCGCGACGCCGGTGCAGGAGATCGCCTTTGCGCTCTCGACCGGGATCGCGGTGCTCGAGGAGGTACGCAGCCGGGGAC